>NZ_CP184337.1:0-3101237 GCF_048595605.1 Haloarcula sp. KBTZ06 | reverse complement strand
CACTTTCACCGAGCTTCGCGGCCCACTTAACCATTTGCCACAGCTTCACGAGCAGTGACAGGTACACGAGGGGCCGCGGTTTCGCCGGCCGTCGCTACTCGAACTTCCCGAGCAGGTCGCTGTAGAACCCATCGGCGTCGTCGGTCCCGTCGTCGGCGAGCTTCTCGACGATGAGTTCCGGCGTCGAGCGGGCAAGTTTCCCCTTGACAGGCGAGCGCTCGACGCGCAGTTCGCCGTCTTCCAGCCCCTTCGCCTCGATGCCGTCGATGCTGATGTCGGTCTCGGCGGCCTCGCTGATGTCGCGTGCGAGGTGGGAGACGAAAATCGCCGTGGCCTGCCGTTCGCCCAGCGCTTCGAGGATGCCGGCCATGATCTTCGCGCTGGCCCCCGGCTCGGTTATCGATTCGAGTTCGTCGACAAGCACCATCACCGGGCGGTCGTCGGTTCCGGCCGCCGGCCCATCGGTAGCGGCACCGTCATCTGGGTCTGAGTTGCGGTGATCAACATCCGCAACGAGGTCGCCGAACTCTCGCAGCGTGGCCTCGAACGCGCCGGCGTCCAGCGTGCCCTGGGTCTTCGCGTGGTAGTGGAGTTCGGAGATCCGTCCGACGCAAGCCGACGCCGCCGGGACGGGCAGACCCATGTGGGCCAGCGTCGTCACCAGTGCCACGAGGTCCAGCGTCGAGGTCTTGCCACCGCTGTTGACCCCCGAGAGGACCGTGACGCCCTCGACAGCGTAGTCGACCGGTTCGACTTCGTCGAAGGGCACGTCGAGCAGCGGCGAGCGCCCGCCCTCGATGGCGACGCCCTCGGACTCGGTCAGGTCCGGCATCGTGCAGTCGAAGTCCGCGGCGAAGCGGGCGATGGCCAGCTCCACGTCCAGTTCCAGCGTCGCGTCGACCAGCGACTCGGCTGCCTCGCGCATCTCGGCGAGGTCGTCGGCCAGCTCCCGCTTCCGGCGGGTCGCGCGCTGGTCGCGCGCGGCGGTCAGTTCCTCGCGGAGACGGGCGACGACGTCCTCGCTGTGTTCGACGGGATAGGCGGGCTCGTCGGGGAAGGCCCGGCGCGCCGTCGCCTCCATGTCTCGGAGCGCCAGCGCGTCGACGAGGTGGTCGCGGGCCTTCCCGACGGCGGCGGCGTACTCGTCGGCCAGTTCCCGCTGGAGCAGCGAGTCGACACCCGCGCCGCGTTCGACCAGCGACAGCAGGTCCGTCCCCTCGATGGTCACGTCCTGCTCCTCAATGGCCTCGCGGAGGTGGTCGTTGGCGACGCTCTCGGCCGTCGACACCGCCGCGTCGAGGTCGTCGACAGCAGTGGCGAGCCGGTCGAGTTCCTCGTCGCCGCTGACGCTGCCGTCCGCATCAAGCTGGGCAAGCGCCGACAGGAGCGTCTCAAGGTCACACGGCGCGTCGAGGTCGGCGACGCGGTGGACCTCGGCGGCGGCCCGTATCCGGTCGCGGTTGCGGGCGAAGAAGGTGAGCACGCGTTCTGGGACGACCGATTCGGGCTCTTCGAGCGCGTTTGGCTCCACCCGTACGTCGCCCTCGATATCGACGCCGGCGAAGGCCTCGTCCAGCGCGACGACCGTCGAGTACGAGCGGGCGAGTTCGGCCAGCTGGCGGGCGTCGTCGACGACCTCGACACTGACCTCCGGAATCGCGGCCTGCGCGTCGGCGTAGCGCTCGGCGTCGCGGGTCGCCAGACAGCGGTCCCGGACCCGCACGTCGCCGGGTTCAGAAAGCGGTTCGACGGCCGACAGGGCGTCGAGAACTGCCGGGTCGGGGTCGCGGGCCATCGCCGACTCGGCGAACGCCCGGACCTCCTCGATGCGGCTGCGGACGCCGCTGGGATAGATCGTCTCCAGTCGCTTCGCGGCGTAGTCGGTCACCGTCCTGTCGGTCAGCAGGGCCAGCGCGTCCTCGTGGATTTCGCTGGCGCGTTTCGTCGCGGTGAACCCACCGGGGTCGTCGTGTTCGGCCCGGATCGCACCGCGAGCGATGCGGGCGGCCCGGCCCTCGCTGATGCCCGGTGCGCGTGCGAGCGACGCCACGTCGCCGTCCCGAAGTGCCGCCTCCGGATCGTCTAGTTCCCGGAGCGCCGCGGCTGTCTTTGCCCCGACGCCCGGAACCGATTCGAGCTCCATCTGCCCGCCCATTCGACGCCAGCGAGAAAAAACCCGTTGCCAGCGGCTCCGGCGGCGGAGTGGGCGTCCGACACCGCTTCGACCACGTCAGCTGAACACCGAACGCGAAGGCGTTTTTGCGCTCCACCGAGAAAGGAATCCCATGTCTGCTGTTTCGGAGAAGCTAGCGGCCGCCCGCGAAGACCTCGAATCGCGAGACGGCGTGCTGATCGCCTTCTCCGGTGGTGTCGATTCGAGTGTCGTCGCCGCACTGGCTTACGACGCCCTCGGCGACGACGCAATCGCCTGTACCGCCAAATCTGAAACCCTCCCCGCTGCCGAGCTGACGGACGCGACTCGCGTCGCCGAGGAAATCGGTATCCGTCACGAAATCGTGGAGTTCTCCGAACTCGACAGCGACGAGTTCATCCAGAACGACGACATGCGGTGTTACCACTGCCGGTCGATGCGGCTGGGCGCGATGTACGACCGCGCCCGCGAACTCGGCATCGACGTGGTGTGTGACGGGACGAACGCCTCCGACGTGGGCGAGGGCCACCGCCCCGGCCTGCGCGCCGTCGAAGAACTGGACGCCTACTCCCCGCTGCTGGAACACGACATCGAGAAGTCCGAAGTCCGCGAAATCGCCCGCGAGTACGACCTCTCCGTAGCCGACAAGCCCTCGATGGCGTGTCTCTCCTCGCGGATTCCGACCGGTCTCGAAGTCACGGAGGAGCGCCTCTCCCGCGTCGAGAAGGCCGAGCGACTCCTGCGGACGTGGGGCTTCGAGCAGTTCCGCGTGCGCGATCACGACGGCCTCGCCCGAATCGAGGTCGGCGAGGAAGAACTCGAAACCGCACTTGATCCCGACTTCGTTCGCACCGCCCGCGACCACATCGAGGACTGTGGCTTCGACCACGTAACGCTGGATCTCCACGGCTACGAGACAGGAAGTGTGAGCCCAGAAACGGAAGAATCAGCCGAAGAAGACGTGGTCAGCAACGTTTTCGACGCTGACTACCCGTCCGTCGACTGAGGGCTCAGTCAAGCAACGTCCGCCAGCCAGTCAGTTCCTCGCCGACCAGTTCGGGGCTGTCCCCATCGAGCCGAATCTCGTTGACGGCGCAGTTCGCCTGTGAGTGTTCGGCCAGCGCCGCGTCCGGGTCTATATCCGTGAGTTTCGCCAACAGGACCTTGATGACGCCGCCGTGGGTGACCACCAGCGTGGTTTCACCGGCGTCGGTCGTCGCGATTGCCCGGTCCCAGGCCGACTCGACCCGTCTGCGGAAGGTCGGGATGCCCTCGCCGCCTTCCGGGGCCGCATCGAGTGAGATGACGCTCGCGTCCCGGTCGTGGCCGGGAAACTCATCGAGCAGTTCCTCCGCGTACAGGCCCTGCATGGTTCCGAAGCCGCGCTCACGCCAGTCAGTCTCGAACTCAGGGTCGGGCAGGCCACCGTAGCCGTCGTTGGCTGCGGCGGCCGTCTCGCGGGTGCGTCGGAGGTCCGACGCGAAGACGCGGTCGACGCCGTAGCGCTCATCGAGCCACGCCCCGAGCGCCGTGGCCTGCTCCTGTCCCTGGTCGGTCAGCCGACTCGGCGCCCATCCCTGGATGCGCCCGTCGCGGTTCCACGTCGTCTCGCCGTGCCGGGCGACAAGTAGGGTTCCCATCTTATTCACCCCGGTTTCGCCAGCGCGCGACGGCGATAGTCCCCTCGTACAGGAGGATGAGGCCGGCGGCGACAGCGATTGCGGCGTTTCGCGGGAGGCTGAACTGGTTCACGAGGCGGAACAGCGTCGGGTCGGGGCTGCCGAGGTAGCCGACGACGATGGCGACAGCCCACACCGGCAGGCGTGCGGCCCGGAACCCGCGCCAGAGCCTGACCGAGCCGTAGTAGTTCTTGTTCACGTACGCCAGCGCCTCGAACAGGACGATCATCCCGCCGCCGACGAGCATCGGCGTGGCGTTGCCGAGGCCGACGGTCGCCAGCGTCTCGGTGACGGTGGCCGGGAGCCGCTCGTAGTAGCCCGTCGGCACCGGCGCGGGGCTGAGCAGGTAGCCGGCGATACCGAAGACCAGCCACGCGGCGGGACGGCGAGCGGCGAGGTCGTCGGCCGTCGGCACCGGCGACGTGCTGCCGGTCCACCGGAGGAGCAGCAGGGTCCCCTCGAACAGGCCGATCATCGTCACGGCGACCATGAGCGGGGCCATCCCGGTCGGGTCCGGGCTGAACAGGAACGCCACGGCGGCGAAGCCACCCCAGAAGTACAGCCGCCGGTCCTGGAGCCACTGGCGCGTCGTCACGCCCATCATCACCGCAAGCATCACGAACAGCGGGATCTGGAAGATGAGCGCGAACAGCCCGAGCATCAGGATGATGAGGTTGAACGTCTCGCTCAGGCCGAAGGCCAGGTCGGCCGCGCGGTCGGAGTAGGTGATGAAGTAGTCGAACATCGCCCGCAGCACGGCGAAGTACGCGAAGCCGACGCCGACGGCTGCGAGGACGAGGCTCGTCGGCACTGCGGCGAGGTAGTAGCGACGCTCGCGGGGGTACAGTCCCGGCCGCATGAACAGGTACGTCTGGTAGACGAACACCGGCAAGGCGGCGATAAAGCCGACTAGCGAGGACACTTTCAGCCGCGCCAGAATCAGCGCGAGTGGGTTGTACACGTTCGGACAGTCCGCCCCTTCGACGACACTGCCATCGGCATTCGTCGCGACCTGACCGCATTGGCTTGCCGGGCCATCGAGGAAGGAGTACCACAGGAAATTGATGAGTTCGTCGGAGTACGGCAGGGCGATGACGGCGACGACGGCCATCACGCCGACGACGACGAACAGCCGCATCGCCATCTCCTCGACGTGGTCGGCGAGGGGCATCTCCTCGTCGTCGGGCGCGCCCTCGTCGACGATGTCCTCATCTGGGTCGTAGGTGGGTGCGTTCCCGCCGCCGTGGGTCGGTGTGGCACTGCCACCAGCCGGTGACGGCGTCGACTTGCCCCAGTCGGTCGGGACATCTGCCGGGACAACGGCGGCAATGTCCGATGCGTCCCGGTCAAACAGCCCGGCGCTGGATTCGGATTCAGTCGGCGTGGCGTGAGAGCCAACGGTATCCTCATTGCCGCCGGCCGGCGCGGGACCGGGGCTCGTTACTTCGTCCGTCTCCCGATCGGCATCGGCCTCGGCCACGGGGTCGGTGGGGATCGACGACTCGTCGGATTCGTCGTCGGACGGCAGTGGCGGCTCTTCGGACCCGCGCCGCTCGTCGTCTTCGTCACCGTCCTCCATCTGTTCCGGGCTTAGACGGTGGGTGTTGTAAACTTTCTTTTCGAGCAGTGACCGTCACCGGGATGAATAAATTGATAACGCCCACTGGGCTAGGCACAGAGAAGATGGCGAGTGCTATCGACGAGGACACCGTCCAGACGGTCCAGAGCGGGCGCGCGACGCTCGGCGCGATGCTCCGCTCGGCGCAGGTGCACCTCCAGAAGGTGTTCATCGTCTTCGTCATCGGGATGATCGGCACGATCATGGGACTGCAGTACGGCGTCTGGGACACGCTACGCGCCGATCTCCTGTACTCGCAGATGGACCTCACCACGCAGGAGGCCACGAGCATCGTCGCGGTCACGCCCTTCGACGTCATCCTCCTCCAGGTGAAAATCGGGGCCGTCATCGGGATTCTCATGTCGTTGCCGCTGTTGATCTACTTCGGCCGCGACGGACTCCGCCAGCGCGGCTGGTGGCCGGCCGAGCACATCCCGACCTGGAAGGGCGCGCTGTTCGTCACGATCAGCTTAGGTCTGTTTTTCGGCGGCGTGGCTTACGCCTACGAACTGTTCTTCCCGCTGATGTTCAACTTCCTCGCCGGGGACGCGTTCAAGGCCGGCTTCACGCCACAGTACTCCATCGTCAAGTGGTTCCAGTTCGTCTTCCTGCTGGCCGTCTCCTTCGGACTCGCCGCCCAGTTGCCCCTCGTGATGACGGTGCTCTCCTACACCGAGATCATCCCCTACGAGACGTTCCGGGACAAGTGGCGCTACGCGGTAATGGGGATTTTCGCCTTCGGCGCGCTGTTCTCGCCGCCGGACCCCTTCACCCAGATTATGTGGGCCGCGCCGCTGTGTGGTCTCTACGGCATCAGCCTCGCGCTGGCGAAGCTCGCGATGCTGGTCAGGCGTTCCGGTGACCTCGTCAGTACCAGCGCCGTCGCTCGCGGGCACTGGAACACGATTCTCGGCGGTGCAGTGCTGGGCGGCGGCGTGGTGTACTACGTCCTGGCGACGCCGGCATTTCAGTACGTTCAGCGGTTCGCCGAGGTGTTCCCCTCCGACCGGCTCACCGGCGACATCCAGCCGCCGGCGCTGTTCGGACTCCCCGTCGAGAGCACGGCACTGCTTCTCGCTGCCGTGTTCGGTGTCATCGGTGCTGTCGTCGTCCTCTACTACCACGTCCTGACCGCCCTCTCGGAGAAGGCCGGTCCCGGTCAGGTCGGTGACCCGACGGCTATCGACATCGACGAACTCAACGCCTCGGCCGTCGAGGTTGCTCCGCCGGAAGTGTTCGAGGAGATGACCGAGGACGAGGCGCTTGCTCACGCCGACAGCGCTCTTGCGGACGACAACAAGGAGAAAGCTCAGGCCGTCCTCGACCGGTGGGACATGGCCCACGAGGACGACTCGGAGGGTGACGGTGGCGACGGCGCGGACGAGACCGCCGAAGCGGACGAAGAAGAGGCAGGCGTGTTCACCTCGACGACCGCCGGCATGGTCGATGCCTTCACCGAGGACGAGACTACGGAAGACGAAATCGGCGGCTACTACTACGACATTCAGTTCATCCTCAGCGCGCTGGCCTCCCGGGCGTTCGTGATTCTGGGCATCTTCGGGGCAGTGCTCGCCGCCGCGTTCCTGTTCCTCTATCAGGGCGGCATCGGGTCGATACAGCGGACGTTCGTCAGCAGGCTCCCGCCGGAGATGGCCGCCGACGTGAGCATCGTCACGCTCCACCCCGTCGAGCACCTGGTGTTCATCGTCAAGTTCTCGACGATACTCGGGGCCGTCTCTGTCATCCCCGTTGTGCTGTACTTCGCGTGGCCGGCGATGCGCGAGCGCGGCCTCGTCATCGGCAACCGCAACATCCTGGGCATCTGGGGCGGGACGCTGTTCGCCGCGCTCATCGGCGGGAGCCTGCTCGGCTTCCTCTACGTGGCCCCGATGACCATCTCCTGGATCGCCTACGACCAGCTGAACTCGAACATGGTCATCGCCTACCGGGTGAGCAAGTTCGGCTGGCTCGTGTTCTTCCTCACCATCGGCATCGGCCTGCTGGCGGAGATCCCGGTGACGATGTTCCTGTTCCACAAGGGCGGCATCATCCCGTTCCACCTGATGTACGAGCGCTGGCGGGAGGTCGTCATCGGCATCGTCGCCCTCTCGGCGATTCTCTCGCCCAGCGGCATCTTCACGATGTTCATCGTCGGCATTCCGACGGCGCTTTCGTACATGCTCGGCCTCGGCATCCTCTGGGTGTACACGCTCGGCGGCCGGCGGACGACGAACCGCCGCAGCGAACCGGCTGACTGATAGCTGTTCGTAGCGGCGACACGTCGACCGTTATTCGACGATTATTGTGCCGCCGTTCCGGTCGTGGAACGCACAGTGATACTCGTAACGGCCCGTGACCTCGATGACAATCCCCCGAGACTCCCCTTCCTCTAGACTGAAGCTCCAGGCTTTGCCCCCGTCCGGCCTGTCGTGAGTGCAGTAGATTTCGTGGTTTCCGGAAACTGCCTGAAAGTGGACGCCCGCTCCGGACTGAATAGTGATGCTGTCTGGCGCGACGTGGTTTTCATCATCGACGCCCATGCGGATAGTGTTTTCACTGACAGGAGTCGAATCCGCTGTCGTCGGACGAGTGTCCGTCGAACTGTTACGTTCGGTCGCGGTGTCGTCTTCTTCAGCACTGTTCTCATTACTGCAGCCCGCTAGTCCGACCATCAGCGGGACGCTGCCGAGTACTGTGCGTCGCTTCAACTTCCTCATATTTTTCTGTAAATAAATGCAGAATAAAAAGCTATCGGAGAGCTGTCTCAGCGCACGCCGTCTATTCACCGCCGGTCGTCAAACCACAGCCCATAAGATACTCTTGATATATTCTTCAGATATGCCCAAGATAAGCGTCGAAGTCCCGGCCGAACTGCTGGACGACATCGACAAGCACGTCGGCGAAGACGGGAAGTTCGTCAACCGAAGCGAAGCAATCCGCGCCTCGGTTCGGAAGACTCTCGATATGCTCGACGACATCGATGAACGGCAGGGACGACTCGACGATGACCAGTGAGCGGTCGGAGGCGGTGCGCGTCGGCCTCGTCGCGCTGTTCGTGACAGCACTGGTCACTTCACAGGTGACCGCCTCGAAGCTGCTCGCGTTCTCGCTGCCGTTCTCGCTCCCGCTCGCCGGGTCGACGCTCGTCCTGCCCGGGGCCGCGCTGGCGTACGCGCTGACGTTCTTCGCCTCCGACTGCTACGCCGAACTGTACGGCCGGCGGGCCGCGACGATCGTCGTCAACGTCGGCTTCGCGATGAACTTCGTCCTGCTGGCGCTGGTCTGGAGTACCATCTTCGCCCCCGGGCTCCCGCAGGCGGCCCAGCCGGTGGATCTCGCGGCGTTCCGGAACGTGCTCGGGGCCAGCACGGCCATCGTCGTCGCCAGCCTGTCGGCCTACGTCGTGAGCCAGAACTGGGACGTGTTCGTCTTCCACTGGCTTCGGGACCGAACCGACGGCGAGAAACTCTGGCTCCGTAACATCGGCTCGACGGCTACGAGCCAGCTACTGGATACGGTCATCTTCGTCGGCGTCGGCTTCATCCTGTTTCAGGGCGTCCCGCCGGCCGAAGCGCTGGCGCTCATCGTCGGCCAGTACTTGCTGAAGCTCGCTATCGCCGTCCTCGACACGCCCTTTGTCTACGCCGTCGTCGGCTTCGCTCGGCGGAACGACGTCGCACCGACCCCGGCACGGGCCGACTGAAAAACGACTGCCAGCGGCTCACTCGACCGGTTCGGCGAACGCGTACCGGGGCTTCACGTCGTCGATGCGGACCTCGACGGTCTCACCCGCTTCGACGCCGCTGACGAACACAGTGAAGTTCTCGACTTTAGCGATACCGTCACCCTCCTCGCCGATGTCGTCGATAGTGACTTCGACGATGTCACCCTCGCGGACCGGCCCGGTCAGGCGGTGTTTCGCAACCAGATACAGCTCCGAGGAGGAGTCACGGGAGGCGTCGGGGCGGACCTCACGGACGTACTCGAACTCCGGTTCGATATCGGCGATGAGGTCGTCGAGGTCCTGTCCGTCGAACACCTTCGCACAGAAGTCCCCGCCCGCGTCGAGCAGGTCCGTCGCGACCTCGAAGGCCTGCCGGACCAGGTGGACCGACCGGGCGTGGTCGAGGTCGTACTGGCCGGTCATATTCGGGGCCATGTCGGAGATGACCACATCGACCGGGCCGCCGCTGCCGTCGCTCTCCCCGACAATTTCGCGGATTTCGTCTTTCGTGCTGTCCTCGGTCATGTCGCCGCGGACGTACTCGACGGTCGGTTCGGGGTCCTCCAGCTCGTCGATGGTCTGGCGGTCGACGCCGACCAGCGTCCCGCGCTCGCCGATCCGCTCGGCCGCGACCTGCATCCACCCGCCGGGGGCAGCGCCGAGGTCCACGACGGTCCGCCCCTCGCCCAGCAAGCCGGCCGTGTCGTCTAGCTGCTGGAGCTTGTAGGCCGACCGCGCGCGGTACCCCTCCTGCTTCGCTCTGTTGTAGTAGTCGTCTTTGCCCGACATGGTTACCACACACCGCGCTGTGACACGTTTTGAGCGCCGAAATGCGGCGAAATCGCAGTCATAGTAGTGGGAAGGCGGTCAGCGCTGAAATGGATGCCGACTCGAAGTTTCCGGCCGAGCCACGGCACGACAGTCGCCAGTCGATTGCCGCACCGACAATCAGGGCAAGCGCCAAGGACGTGACTACGTGCTTTACCATCAAGCCGAACACGTTCAGAGCCATTCTTACCGCGCAAGAACGCGTCTCAGCGGCTGAGATTTGCCGTCCCCATATATACAGGTCACGCGCTGAGTCCTATCTGTAGGAAGTGACCTCCCAATGTCAACCATTCCGACGGCGACGCGGAGGCGGGTGTTAGAAGCCCTGGGCGTCGGCACGGCCGCGCTTGCGGGCTGTGCCAGCGCACCGGGCGCAAAAGAGCAACCGACCGAGGCGAAGACGACCCCACAGGAGCCAGCTATGAACGCCGCACAACAGACTGACGTCGACCGTATTGCCGCGGACCCGACCGCAATCCCGGACCCAATCGACCGGTCGGAGCCAAAGACCGTGTCGGTCGAGATGACCACCAAAGAGCAGGTCGCAGAGATTGAGCCGGGCGTCACCTACACGTACATGACCTTCGGCGACCAGATTCCCGGCCCGATGATCCGAGTCCGCCGTGGCGACACCGTCGAACTCACCATCACGAACGAGGAGGGGAACTCGATGCCCCACAACATCGACCTCCACGCGGTCCGCGGCCCCGGTGGCGGTGCTGAGGCGTCGATGGTCACGCCGGGCCAGACCAAGACGTTCCGGTTCAAGGCCACCTACCCCGGCGCGTTCATCTACCACTGCGCCGTCCCGAACCTCGATATGCACATCTCCTCGGGGATGTTCGGGATGATACTCGTTGAGCCGAAAGAGGGGCTGCCCGAAGTGGACCACGAGTTCTACTTCGGCCAGCACGAACTGTACACCACCGGCGACACCGGCGAGAAGGGGCACCACGACTTCGACATGGAGGCGATGGCGGCCGAAGAGCCGACGTACGTCCTGATGAACGGCGAGAAGTACGCAATCACGCCGGACGTTCACGGCGCGCCCAGCATGCAGGTGGGTGAGACAGCCCGGGTGTACTTCGTGACCGGCGGTCCGAACCTCGACTCCAGTTTCCACCCCATCGGCTCCGTCTGGGACGAGGTCTGGCAGCAGGGCTCTATCGCTGGGCCGCCGAACAAGTACGTCCAGACCACGCCGGTCAAGCCGGGGTCCTGTGCCATCGCGACCCTCCACGCCGAGGTGCCTGGACCCATCAAACTGGTCGACCACGCGCTCTCCCGGGTCGCCCGCAAGGGCATGATGGCTGTCATCAACCGTGAAGGGGCGGCAAACCCCGACGTGTTCGAACCGGAGGTCTGACCGCTTCGCCGGAGTAACGCTCCGCACTGCCGCTTCGCGTTCGGCCCGATTACTCGATAACCGGTGTCGCTCGTAACCGCTGGCCCGTCCGCGGTCGCTCGCGCGCACGCGGTTTCAATGAGGGACTTTTTAATGGATGGGGGCATAGTCCGGTTCAAGATGTTCAACGCCATCGTGAGCGCAGACACGCTCCAGGCGACTCTCGACTCTGTGAGCGTGCTGGTGGACGAGTGCAAGATCCACCTCGAAGAAGACGGGCTGGAAATCCGGGCAGTCGACCCGGCAAACGTTGGAATGGTCGACCTGCGACTCGACGCGGCGGCGTTCGAGTCCTACGAGACTGATGGTGGGCTCATCGGCGTCAACCTCTCCCGCCTCGAAGACATCGCCGGTATGGCCGACGCCGGCCAGCTCGTCCACCTCGATCTGGACGAAGAGACACGGAAGCTCCACATCTCTATCGACGGCCTGGAATACACCCTCGCCCTTATCGACCCCGACTCCATCCGTCAGGAGCCCGACCTCCCGGACCTGGACCTCTCGGCGAACATCGTCATCGAGGGGAAGGACATCGACCGGTCGGTCACCGCCGCGGACATGGTCAGCGACCACATCGCGCTGGGCGTCGACGCGACAGAGGAACTGTTCTACGTCGACGCCGAGGGCGACACCGACGACGTCCACCTCGAACTCACCCGCGACGACCTCATCGACCTCACTCCCGGGGACGCCCACTCGCTGTTCTCGCTGGATTACCTGAAGAACATGAACAAGGCCATCCCGAAAGACGCCGAGGTCGAGATGGAACTCGGCGAGGAGTTCCCGGTCAAGATGCACTTCAGCTTCGCCGAAGGGCAGGGCCGAGTCACGTACATGCTCGCACCGCGCATCCAGAGCGAATAACGACGGATGGGGTCCGCGCCGCCGATCCCGGCCACCGACTGGCTGCCCGAGGACTCCGAGACGGAGTCGCTCTCACTCTCTGACGGTCGGCGGCTGGCCTACGCCACCTACGGTGACGCCGACGGCTATCCGGTCCTTTTCTGTCACGGTACCCCCGGATCACACGTCGCCGCACGGCTGCTCGCCGCGCCGGCTCGCGAACGCGGCATCAACCTCATCGCTCCGGACCGGCCGGGCATCGGGAACTCCGAAGACGCAGCTGTTACGTTCGAGGACTGGCCGGACGACGCCGCGAACCTCCTGTCCCATCTCGATGTCGACGCGGCTGGTGCCGTCGGCTTCTCCGGCGGCGGCGCGTTCGCGCTGGCCTGTCACCGACTGCCCGAGATAGAGCGAATCGCGCTCCTGGGCAGCAGCGGCCCACCGTCAATCGGTTCGACGGGGCGCGTCCAGCAGTTCGTGGGGGCGCTGTCCCGACACGCTCCGTGGGCGCTCGGGCGACTCTTCCGGCTGCAACGATGGTTCGCCCTCCGCCGGGATCCGTCCTACGCTGTCGGGTTCGTTGCCGAGGAGACACCGGAAACAGACGCCCTGGCAGCCGACGAGGTGGCTCGGGTCGTCCGTGCGGATATGCTCACGTCGATGGCACGCGGTCCAAGCGGGATCATCCGCGAGCAGCGACTCCTCTCACAGCCATGGCCGTTTGCCCTCGAAGACATTTCAGTGCCGGTTACTGTGTTTCAGGGACGAAACGACGCCAACGTCGCCCCGTCGACGGGGAACGCCCTCGCACAGCGGCTTCCGGACGCTTCGTTTGAATCGGTCGACAGCGACCATCTCGGTACGTTGACAGCTGCTGGCGACGGCGCGCTGGCCGCCGTACAGCGTCGCACACGCGTCTGACGTACCGTTTTGTGGGTCGGGTGCCAACGGGCCGGTATGGAGAATCTCGGGGACGCGTACAACGACCGGCGCTGGGAGGGACGCGATCCCCGCCGCGTCGTTGCCGGTGCGACCCTGGGGTTCGTCGGCGCGCTGGCGGTGGTCGTGGCGATACTTCTGGTGACGACGCCGCTGTCGGCAGTCGTCGGCGCAACTGCACCCCACGCCGCCGAGAAACTCGGCGGGACGCTGGGTGGGCTGGGAATCCCCGCAATGTTCCTGAGTGTCGTCGCCGTGCTCCCCTCGAGCCGCCGGGAACAGAGCGGTGTCACCGTCGGCGCATTCCTCTGTCTGGTCGGCGTCGGGCTGTTTCAGGTAGCATATCCCTACAACTGGACGGTGGGCGGACAGACGCTGGCGTTCGAAACGACGATGGCGTACTTCATCGGGACGTGCGTGGCGTTCTGGTTCGTCTTCACGGCGATGGCGAGCTTCCGGCGACGGAACAACCCACACGGCACCGTGAAACTGGAAATTTCGCACAAAGGCGAGACCAAGACTGTCCAGGTGTCTCCCAAAGAATACAAACGCTACACGCAGGCGGTTCGCGGCGACGGCGGGACGACCGACGAGGTCATTCAGGAACTGGAGTCCCGAATCGAAGACTAAGCGTAGCTGAGCGTTACTCGGCGGCCGTCGTTTCGTTGCCGCGCTGGTCCGACTCCGTCATCGAGTCGCGATCCGTTTCCTCGGTTTCCGTCGTCTCGACTTCGGTCTCCTCGTCGTCATCGTCATTGTCGTCGGCATCTGTACCTTCGCCGACTTCCTCCACCTCAACGTCCTTGCCAGCGACGCCGCTCTCCGAGATGACCGGTAGGAGGTTGTAGCCGCCGTTGCCCTTCTTGACGACGTTGATGTCGAAGACGAAGTCGACCGATTCGCCGGCGACGACTTCGAACGGCTTGGTGAGCTGGAGCTTCTCGCTCGGGATCTTCACGTCGACCGACGCCCCGTCGACGACCCCGTCGACGGATTCGGCGTACAGTTCGATCTTGCTGTAGCGGCCCGCTTCGAGTTCGCCGTCGAGGACGCCGATGGCCTTGTCGCCGACGACCTCGGTGAGGTCGACGGTCGCGCCGTCGAGGTCGCGGACGACGAAGCCGTTGTTGTCGTCGCCCTCCTCGTCTTCCGTCTCATCTTCGTCGGCTTCGTCCTCCGGCTGGTCTACGTCGTCCATCTCCGCCGTCTCGGTCGGTTCGGCCGTTGCAGTCTCGTTTGTCTCTGTCGCCTCCGTCGTGGCAGTTTCGTTCGTCTCGGTTGCCCCGGCCGACTCCGTGGCTTCGGTCTCACTCCCTGTATCCTCCCCGCCTGCATGGAAGATGCGGGCCCGTGAAAAGGACACGTCGAGCGAGTCGAAGTCGCCGATAGCCGCGGGCTGGTCGCTGATCAGCAGCCGGAACGTCCCAACGGTTCCGCCGTCGTCCGTCATCGCGTCCTCGTCGGTGGAGCCGCCGTCACTGGTTCCGTCACCGCTGGTCCCGTCAGACCCGCCGGAGTCGCTCGACCCGGAACAGCCGGCGAGGAGACCGACCCCGACGCCCGCGCCCGTGGCGATGAATCGTCGTCGTCTCATTGGCGTCGCTCCCCGTTCTGCGCCGCTATCATTACTGTCTCTGCTGTTGCGAACGAAATCATTCCATGACGTGGGATGGGACTGGTGCGTATATGCCCCGCGATAGGTCAAATCGATGTACGGCCCTTTGAACGGAATGAACGGTCTGGCCGTATCTGAACGGTTTTACCCCCGTCGCTCCACGTCCTGATAATGGCAAACTCGAACGCGAAGGGCGACCGCCGCGAGCGCGAACTGGTCAACGCACTCGACGAGGCGGGCTTTGCGGTGATGCGCGCGCCGGCCAGCGGCAGCGCGACCGAGCGGGAACTGCCGGACGTGCTCTCGGGCGACGGCGAGACGTTCTACGCTATCGAGGCGAAATCCAGCGCCGGCGACCCCATCTATCTCACCGGCGAGGAGGTCGAGGCGCTACTGTTTTTCGCCCGGAACTTCGGCGCGAAGCCGCGTATCGGCGTCCGGTTCGACCGCGAGGACTGGTACTTCTTCCACCCGGCGGACCTCCACACGACCGACGGCGGCAACTACCGCGTCAAGAAGGAGAAGGCCCTCTCCGACGGGACTGACTTCGACGAGTTCGTGGGTAACTCCGAGAAGGTCACGCTGGACGAGGTGGGCGACGACGGCCCCGACCAGAGCGTGCTGGACGTGCTGTCGGCCTTCGAGCGCGGCGACCTCGACAAGGAAGAAGCTGCGGCGATGCTGGAGTAGCGGTTCGCAGGCGTTCGATTACTGGGTCTCACTGCCGATGAGTTCGGCGTCCTCGACGCGGCGGAGCCGCGACAGGGGAAAGGCGTACTCTCGCGGGTCGGTCGCGCGGACAGCGTCCGAGAGATACGTCACCAGCACCACGAGGTCGTCGGATGGGTAGCCATCGTTGGTGTCGTAGTCGGCGACTGTCTCGCCCGTTGCCTCGATGGTCCAGTCGTCGGCCGACGTGTCGGTGACGGCCGTCACGACGAGTCTGTCGCCCGTCTCGCGGTCCCGCACGATGTCGCCGGTCTCCAGTCGGCAGTGCCCACAGAGATGCGGCGCCTGTGCGTCCGCGGCGGCGAAGGTGACGGTACCACAGGCGTCACAGGTCGCCCGTTCCTTCCCGGGCGGCGCGATCCGCTTGGCAGTGATTTCGATGGCGACGCGCCGGAGGTGTTTGCAGTGCTCGCCGCGGATGCGGTTGTCGGGACAGGTACAGGAGTGCTGTGCGACGTCGACGAGGTACGTGCTTTCGCTCTCCGTCGTCACAGCGTACGTACTGCCCGCTCGCGGGCGCACGGCCATGCGCTCGGTCCAGGCGCGGGCGGCCCGGTCCGGGAGGGAACGGAGGTCCGGTGCAAGTGCGGTATGCTGCCGGTCGGCTGTTGGCTCGATGAACGTCATAGGTACGGACGCGGCTGTATTTTCCAATGCGTCCAGTTGAAACGTAGGTGCTACACGGCCCTAAATGGCTCGGCGGTCGGGCTCCGGCGCTTCGATACCCTTTTTGCCGGCCCTGTGAAACCGCAGAGCATGGATATCGAGCGGGAGACGCTCCTGCAAATCGTCATCTCGGCGGTCGCCGTCGTGCTGTTCGTCGGCGCAACTATCACCGCCTCACAGATGTATCTGGACGGGTCAACCGTAGAGGCGACAGGCGGCTACGCGCTTATCGGCGCAATCGGCCTCTTCGTCGTGTTTATGACCGCTGCCGGCCTCTGGCTCGAACGCCAGCAGTTCTAGGCGTCGGCCTCTTCGTCGTCCCCGTCCTCGCGCCAGTCGACCAGTTCCTCCTCGTCGGTGTCGTCTATCTTCTGCTCGTAGTAGCCCATCGGGTGGGAAATCGTCTCACAGAGGTCGTCCATGTTGACACAGTCGCCGTAGGACTGCATGGTCGAACACGCCGGCGTCGAGTACTCCGTCGGGCTGGTATCCCCGCGGATGTGGTCGACCTGATACCGGGTCGCCTCCTCGCCAAAGCCGGGGTTGACCTGGAACAGGTCGACGATTTCGTCCGTCGTCATCCCGATGCCGATGAGGAAGGTCGCGATGGCAAACCGGGAGTGGTGTTCGAGATGTTCGCCCTTCTGCACCTGGTCGAGCAGGGACTTCATACAGGGCGGGAACAGCTCGGGGACGACAGTGTCGATCTCGCGGGTGAGTTCCAGTTCCGAGAGGACTTCTTCGAGGCGGTCGACTTCCTCGGTCAGTTCGTCCGCGATAGCGTCAGGCACGTCGAACGGCAAGCCGTCGGTGACTCGGTGACGTATTGCCTGCTTCAGCAGGACGTTCAGTTCCTCGGCGGTGACCCTGACCTCGCCGTCGGCCAGTGGCCGATTGACCAGCCGCCAGGAATCGCCCCGCTGGTCGGCCGCCAGGTCGAGATACGCGCCGACCTCGATGCGGTAGCCGTCACTAGTGTCGCTGACGGCACTTGCGAGGTCGAACTCCGCGAGGAGTTCCGTGCGGTCCAGCGTCTCCCGCTGGGTCGATTTCAGCTCCGTCGTCGTCGCGAACTCCTCGGTGAACCGGTCGTAGGCCGCCTCGGCCTCCGCCTGTGCGTACTTCCGGGTGCAGATGTGCACGTCGACGAGCGACACCAGCACGCGGGCGACCGGGTACGACAGCAGTTCGACGCGGGTCCGCCGTGGTTCCCCGACAGTGCCGTCCGTGATTGCTGATTCGACCCGCTCCAGCGCGCGCGCCGTGACCGTCTCGTCAGTGGCGACGATTTCGCCCAAGTCCACCGCCGCGGCTTCGACGGCCTCCCGCGACCGCGCCAGAAAGGGGTAGCGTGCGTGGAGCGGTTCCATTGCCACCACCTTTCGGATGGGAGTGAATAAAATTGCCGTCACCGGGACGGTCGGTGTCGGATTCCCGACATCCGTTGCGAGAGTCAGTGCGGCGATATCGCGAGGCTATACATATAGTCCCAGGCCGGCGGCGGGTGAATACAGCTAGTAGACAAGCCGATACCTGCCAACCCCTACCGACAAAGTGTGGTAAGGACGCGGGTCGGCGACTGCACACGGTTCGGTCGGGGAACCGGACCAGTGCAGTCATCCCCGACGAGGGAACTGCCAGACGAGACACGGAGCACATCGATGACGCACGAGCACGATACCGATTCACAAGAGAGCATCAGAGCGACATTCGAAGAGTACGACGTCGGCGTGGACACGGTCGCCCACATCGGCGATCCCGAAAACCCGTCTGCGTGGATTCAGTCGACGGTCTTCGTCGACGTAACCGAGTAGGGCTAGTCGACGGTCTATCGGCGACACCAGCGGAGCGAGCGGTTTTACTGTCCGTCTCCCGGGACGGTCCGCTGGGACGTGGAAACCGGGGTGCTGTGCCAACGCTCAGAGGGAGCGCTGTACCGTCCCCGTGGCGCTCCGGACCACGGTCTCGGCTGGGACGTCTTCGGTGACGGTGGTTCCGGCACCGACGACGGCGTTTTCGCCGACCGTGACGCCCGGAAGGATCACCGCGCCAGCGCCGACGAAAGCCCCGTTCTCGATGACTATCTCGTCGAACGTGTCGTTCTGAAACTCCATGCCTGCGTCGGTGAGGTCGTGGGTTACGCCGACGATGGAGGCGTTGGGCCCGACCTGGACGGACTCGCCAAGCGTCGCGTTCTCGACGTAGGCGTTCGCGTTGATATCGGTCGGTCCATGGATAGTCGCCTTCTTGATCGAGGCCCCTTCGTAAATCTGGACGCCGTCGCCGATGTCGGCGTCGTGGATCGTCACGTATTCGCGAATCTCGACGGTGCCCAGCGTCGCGTTCTCGACCTGGGCGGTCTCGTGGACAGGCATATGCGGATGTCAGCGCCGACCGTAATCATCGTGGCGGCGGCCAGTGTCGGAACTGGATATGGGAGTCGTAGCGCGGCTCGAAAAAAGCCGCCAGTGGTCGGCGCTCTGGGAGGGGTGCCGCCGCTCGACTGAAAGACGGTCTTCGCTTCGTTCGGAGCGCCCGAAGCCCTCGCGGGTCACATCGCTCCCCGCACGGGTATTCGAGGCCTCCCGCTGGTCGGTCTCGCTATGTCTCACGGCTCCGCCGCTCGACTGAAAGACGGTCTTCACTCCGCTCAGACCGCCCTACGTCTCGCGGGTCACTGCGTTCCCCGCTGCGCGTTCCGGCGGCCTCCTTTCAGTCGGCCGCCCTACGTCCCGTGCTGCCAGGAATCCATATACTCGGCCTGGGTGTCAGTCAGCGAGTCGAAGTCGACACCCTCAGCGTCGAGCTTGATCTCCGCGACTTCCTTGTCGAGCCGGTCCGGGACGGCGTGGACACCGGCCTCGTAGTCGTCGCCGTTCTCGACCAGTTCGCGGACACAGACGGCCTGCACGCCGAAGCTCTGATCCATTACCTCGACGGGGTGCCCGAGTGCGATGGGCGTCGCGAGATTGACCAGCCGGCCCTCGGCCAGCACGTTCAGGCGGCGGCCGTCGGCCATCTCGTAGGTCTGGACGCCGTCGCGGGCCTCGTAGGTGTCGGCGGCGAGGTCCGACAGCGCGTCGAGGTCGACCTCTACGTCGAAGTGGCCGGCGTTGGCGAGCAGGACGCCGTCCTGCATCGCCTCGAAGTGCTCCTCAACGATGACATCGCGGTTGCCGGTGGTCGTGATGAACACGTCGCCCTCGGCGGCGGCCTCGGCCATCGGCTTCACGTCGTAGCCCTCCATGTGGGCTTCGAGCGCACGGCGGGGCTCGACCTCGGTCACAATCACGTCGGCGTTCTGACCGCTGGCTTTCTTTGCGACACCTTTGCCGCAGTCACCGTACCCGGAGACGACGACGGTCTTGCCGGCCCACGAGAGATTCGTCGTCATCGCAATCGAGGCCAGCGAGGATTCGCCGGTGCCGTGGACGTTGTCGAACAGGCGCTTCATCGGCGTGTCGTTGACAGCGAACACAGGATAGTCGAGTTCGCCGTCATCGTCCATCGCGCGCAGTCGGTGGACGCCGGTCGTCGTCTCCTCTGCCCCACCGATGATAGTGTCGATGAGTTCCGGATAGTCCTCGTGGATGGCCGCGACGAGGTCCATTCCGTCGTCGACGGTGATGGTCGGCTTGTGGCCGATGACAGCCTCGATAGCCTCGTAGTACTCCT
Source organism: Haloarcula sp. KBTZ06 (assembly GCF_048595605.1). Lineage (NCBI taxonomy): Archaea > Methanobacteriati > Methanobacteriota > Halobacteria > Halobacteriales > Haloarculaceae > Haloarcula > Haloarcula sp. KBTZ06. The sequence continues at coordinate 3,081,361 of NZ_CP184337.1, read as the reverse complement.
CGTCGTCGACGCCGCGCTCGGCGTAGGAAGTGATGCCGTCGACGGCGTCGAGTGCGGCACTCACGTCGTCGTGCGTCGAAAGCGGGTTACAGCCGGTGATGGCGACTTCCGCGCCACCGATTGCGAGGATTTCCGCGAGGACGGCGGTCTTGGCTTCGACGTGCATCGCCATGCCGATTCGCTCGCCGTCGAAGGGCTGGTCGGCCTCGAACTGCTCGCGAAGCGCGCCGCAGATGGGCATATGCTGGATGGCCCAGTCCATCTTTCGGCGGCCGGAATCGCGAGCCTCGTCGAGGTCGTCAAGTCGCTCGGAGATAGGCGTCGTCATGTCACGACAGACGGAGAGAGTTCCTAAAACGCTACCGAAGCCGCTCAGTTACCGCGCTCGTCCGGAGGGCCGGCGTCGTCCGGTGGGCCACCATTGCCGCCGTTGTTGCCGTTGTTGCCGTTGCCGCCGTCATCGTCGTCCTCGTCAGCGTCGTCTGACTCCTCAGTCTCGTCGTCCGGTGCTTCGGTTTCGTTCTCGTCGTCTTCGGTTTCGTTCTCCGCGTCGTCATCACGATCCTCGGGCGGCCCAGCGTCTTCCGGGGGGCCGCGCCGGTCGTCCTCGGTTTCGTTCTCGTCGTCATCGCTGTCCGGGCCGCGGTCCTCGGGCGGTCCGGCGTCCTCGGGCGGGCCGCGTCGGTCGTCCGTCTCGTTTTCGGTCTCGTTCTCGTCGTCACCGAAGATGTCGGCCGGCGGACCCTGTCGTTCGCTGGGGTGGGTCTCGTTGTCGTCGGACTCGTTTGCACCGGTGACGTGTGCGGGCGGGCCGGCGTGGTCCGGCGCGTTGCCGGGGTTGTTCGCCGTCACGAAGCTGGCGACGGCCGGGCCGATGCCGCCGGTCCGGTTCTCGTCGCTCAACAGGTCGCTCACGTAGGCCGACACTTCGAGTCCGAAGGTGTCGAATTCGGTGACGTTGGTGGCGTTCGTCGGCGCGACGGACAGGTCCGCCGTCGTCGTCGCGGTGTGATTGTCGGCCGTCGCCGTCACGTCGACCGTCACGTTCTGCTCGGGCGCGGGCAGTCCGACCGTCCCGTCGCTGTCGGTCGTGTAGTTGCCGGTCCCAGCGTAGGAGGTGTTGTCAGCCGATTCCACGGCGACAGAGGCGTTCTCGACGCCCGTCTCGTTCTGTGTGACCGATACCGTCGCGCTGCCGTCGTCAGCCTGTGAGACACCGACCGCGAGGGTGTTCCCCGCGCCGGTGTTGCCGGCCGAGTCCGCAGCGGCCGCCAGACCCGGACCGACGGCCAGCAGGGCCAGTCCGACAGCGGCGTACAGTGCGAAGAGTTTGGTGCGCATCGTAGCCAATACGTTCGCCGAGAGCGCGATAAACACCCCCTCCCGTTCAACTCGTTCACGCCGTTCGCAGCATCGACAACACCGCCTGAGATATAGTTATACCGTTTAAAACCCGTTCTCAGCGTTTATTCCGCTCACTCAGTCACCGGCTCGTTCGACCAGCGCGGACGCGTGGTCGCTCGCTCGTTCGCGGACGGCCTGCTCGTCGAACACCTCGACCGTGCGGTCGCGCATGAGCACTTCGCCGTCACAGACCGTGTGGCGAACGTCGCTCCCGTGGACGGCGTAGGCCAGGTGCGAGACGAGGTCGTGGGCCGGCGTCAGGTGGGGAGCGTCGAGGTCGATGACGGCCAGGTCCGCGTTCGCGCCGGCTTCGAGACGGCCGCTGTCGAAGCCGAGCAGGTTTGCGCCGTTTTCCGTCGCCATTTCGACGACAGTGCCAGCGTCGACCGCGCTGGCGTCGTCGGCCGCGAGTTTACCTATCATCGCCGCGTCGCGCATCTCGTCGAACATATCGAGGTCGTTGTTTGAGGCCGCGCCGTCGGTTCCGATGCCGACGGTGACGCCGGCGTCCAGCAGGTCCTGCACGGGGGCCATCCCGCTGGCGAGTTTCATATTCGAGGCTGGACAGTGAGCGACGCCGGTACCAGTTTCGGCCAGCAGGTCGATCTCGCTGTCGTCGACGTGGACGCCGTGGGCCACGTAGGTGTCGCCGTCCAGCAGGCCGATGTCGTCGGCGTAGGCGAGCGGGCGCTGGTCGTGCTCGTCGACGATGGGTGTCACCTCGTCGCGCGTCTCGTTGGCATGCAGGTGAATCGAGCGGTCATCGTCGAGGGCCTTCGGGACGTACTCGCGCAGGTATTCCTCACCGACGGTCGTCAGGGAGTGGGGCTGGAACGTCGTCCGGATACGGCCGTCGGCCGCGCCGTCGAGTTTCCGAGCCACGTCGAGACTCTCCTGCAGATCAGACCGTGCGGCCTCGTCGTCCTTACCGACGGTGACTGCAGTAAAGCCCAGAACGGCCCGCATCCCGGCCTGGTCGACTGCGTCCGCGATTTCCTCGACCTCGAAGTACATGTCCGATAGTGCTGTCGTCCCCGACCGGATCATCTCGACCAGCCCGAGTTCCGCCCCGGCGCGGATGTCCTCGGCGGTCAGTTCCGCCTCGACGGGCCAGACGTCCTCCTGCAGCCAGGCGTCGAGGGGCTTGTCGTCCGCGAGGCCGCGCAGCAGCGTCATGGCGACGTGGGTGTGGGCGTTGACCAGCCCGGGGATGACCAGCCCGTCGCTGGCGTCGAGTTCGTCGTCGCCGTCCAGTGTGCCCGGTTCGTCAACGGCTACGATGTCGCCGCTGTCCTGTGAAACCAGTACGTCCGCACGCTCGACGGTCAGGTCCGGCCGGAGGACCTGCCCGCCGGTAACGAGGAGTTCACTCATGGCGGTGGCTTCGCAACCGCGGGTCTTAGTTCGCAGGGTCCACAGCGCCGCTGTGTGGCGTGTTGCCATATCCCTGGAACAGGCTGACCGCCGAGACGGTGCCTGTTCCGTAGGGGTCTTTCCCCTCCGGCGCGTTCGGAAGGCCAAGAACATGGCGACGGCAGAGCGCATCCGACAGCGGGTCAGCGCGATGCGGCACGGAAGCCCGGCCCGAATGCTGCTTGCCGTCGCTGCCGGCTGGTTCCTCGTCCTCGGGATGCGTTTCGTCGTGCCTGCGGTTCTGCCGACGATACGCGAGGAGTTCGTCATCTCGAACACACAGGCGGGGCTCGCGGTCACGGTGCTCTGGCTCACGTACGCGGCGGTACAGTTTCCGGCCGGAGTTCTGATCGACCGGATCGGGGAGCGGACGCTGTTGGTGGCCGCGGCGTTGCTGTCCGGCGTCGGGCTGCTGGGCTACTTTTTCGCGCCGGTGTTCTCGCTGTTCCTCATCGCGACGGGCGCGTTCGGGCTCGGGACGGGACTGTACGGCCCCACCCGCGGGACCGCCCTCTCGCGGACGTTCGACGCCCGCGAGGGGACCGCCTTCGGTGTCGTGATGGCTGCCGGCTCCCTCGGGGCGGCCGCACTGCCCGCCGTCGCCGCGTTCGTCACGACCCGGTACGGCTGGCGGCTGGCGCTTGCCAGCGCCGCCCCGCTGTTCATGCTTGTCGCCGGCGCGCTCTGGCTCTCGGTCTCGGACCGTCCGACCGTCGAGTCCGAACGGAGCCTCCGACGGGACCTCCGAACGGTCCTCACCGGCTTTCGGGACCGCCGGCTCGTGCTGTCGGTTTCGGGCAAGACTCTGATGCTGTTCGCGTTCCAGGCCGTGACAGCGTTTCTCACCACGTATCTGGTCACGGTCCGGGGCCTCTCACAGGGAACCGCTGGGGCGCTCCTCTCGGTGCTGTTCGTCGGTGGCGCACTCTCACAGACAGTCACCGGTCGGCTCGCCGACCGATACGGAACGCCCAGTGTCCTGACCGCTGTCGCGCTCGTCAGTACCGTTCCCCTCGTACTCATTCCGTCCGTCCACGGCGTCGTGCCGCTGGCCGTCGTCTCCGGCCTCATCGGGGTTCGGATGAGCGTCGGCCCACTGGCAAACGCCTACATCGTCGACACGCTGCCTGACGCCGCCGAAGGCACCGGCTGGGGCCTGCTCCGGACCGGCTTTTTCGGGATTAGTTCGCTGGGCTCGACCGCTGTCGGCCTGCTCGCCGACCAGAACCTGTTTGCGGTCGCGTTCTACGGTCTCGCCGGTCTGACGCTCCTGGCCGCGGCTACCTTCGTCGTCCTCCCACGCCGGGACCGCCTGTAACGGCTCCGCCCGCAGCTGGTCAGTCTGAGGGGAAAGACAGTTGCCCCGCGGCCTGCCAGTAGGCGTATGCGAATCGCCGTCCCCAACAAGGGCCGCCTGCACGAACCAAGCGAGGAACTGCTCGAACGGGCCGGCCTCCACCTGGTCGACGGGGCCGACCGCCAACTGCACGCCGACACCGTCGACCCGGACGTGACCGTCCTGTACGCCCGCGCCGCCGACATCCCCGAGTACGTCGCGGACGGCGCTGCCGACGTGGGTATCACCGGCCTCGACCAGGTCCGGGAGTCCGACACCGACGACCTCGTCGAACTCCGCGACCTCGATTTCGGCCGCTGTCGCCTCGTTCTGGCCGCGCCGGAGGACAGCGACATCGAGACCGTGTACGACTTCGAAGGGGGCCGCATCGCCACGGAGTTCCCCAAAATCACCCGGCGGTACTTCGAACGGGTCGACGTGGACGTGGACGTGACGGAGGTGTCCGGCGCGACGGAACTGACCCCCCACGTCGACATCGCCGACGGCATCGTCGATATCACCTCGACCGGGACCACGCTCCGGATGAACCGCCTCGCCGTCGTCGACGAGGTACTGGAAAGCTCCGTGCGTCTGTTCGCCCGCGAGGACACCGCTGACGACGAGAAGGTCCAGCAGGTCGACACCGCGCTCGGCTCCGTCCTCGCCGCCGAAGACAAACGCTATCTCATGATGAACGCCCCCGAAGACGCCCTCGACGACGTGGAAGACGTGCTTCCGGGCATGGGCGGGCCCACGGTGATGGACATCGCCGGCTCCGACCAGCTCGCCGTTCACGCCGTCGTCGAGGAGCGCGCCGTCTTCGAGACGATTAGCTCGCTCAAAGACGTGGGCGCAAGTGACATACTGGTGACAGAGATAGAGCGGCTGGTCGAATAGCCGTTTTGCTCGTGCTGTTTCTCACGCGCTCACGGAGCGTACTCGACTTTGATACACTCATCGGCGTCGACCGTGACGAGAGACTCGCTGAACCGAAACGAGATAGAATCGGTTTCGGGCGTCTCACGTTTGCTGTCCTGTCTGAACAAGTCATTCAGTGATTCGGGATTGACAACGCCGTACAGTGAGGGGAGCGCTCGTGGATGGCAATCCTCAGCGATACTCACAGCCAGGACGACCGCTTCGCTTACCGATTCAGCGGAACGAACCTCGCGTTTAATCATACTAATCCTATAATTCAAAATATCTAATTAGTTCTGGTTTTCACGTTCTGCATGTTGTTTATTATCCGGGTGAAACATCGGACAGCCCGCCAACAAGGACTCAACGGGGGTTACACGAAGCTGAAGATGTTGTTCAGCGCGAACCCGAGGACGGCTGCGAAGGCCAGGTGCAGCGCCACGAGCGGGGCTGTCGAGCGGGTCGAGAGCCGGTACGTGGTACTAATCGCGATACCGTCGGCCAGCATTGTGAGCACGAGGACGACCAGCACGCCCAGATCCGCCGAGACGACGCCGGACTCGACCCCCCAGCGCTGGAGGATCAGCGAGACGACCGCCGGTGCGGTGGCGGCTTTGGCCGCGAGCTGGCTGGGCACGTCGCCAATGAAAAACGTCGCGGCCAGGTGGAGCGTGACGGCGTAGAAGAGCCAGGTGACGAGAACGGTAACGAGGACGGCGAGGATACCGCCACCGGTCAGGCTAGAGAACCCGGACTGGAGCATACTCGAGGTTCGGCGGCCGCTCGCTTGTGCGTTTTGTTCCCGGGCGCGACCGGCACGCTCATAGCCGCTCGGCCACACCGCTCGGGCGTGTACGTCCTCGAACTCGGCGGGCAGGACGACGCGTTCGCGCGGCGGGAGGCAGCAAGCGCCGCGAGCGCCGTCGACACCCTCGCGCCCGGACTAGCGACGGCACGGGGCATCAGCGACCGTGTTCGCCACCTCGCGTTCACCCACCGGGCCTGTGACCTGATCGGAACCGCGGACCCCGACATCGAAAGCGCCGCCGCGCTGCTGTCGGCCGCGACCATCGACCGCGAGGGGAGCGTCGCCGTGCGAGCGGTCGACGTGCGAGCGAGCACTGGCATCGACACACAACAGGCTGAGCGGACGCTGGGCGGGGTGCTGACCGACCGCGGCTTTCCCGTCGACCTCGACGACCCCGACCACGTCCTCTATGCCTATCTCTCAGACCCCGACGGCGACGAGGAGGGCGGGACCGGCGAGGCCTGCTGTGCGCTGGGCTGGCTTACCGCCGAGAGCGTGCGGGACTTCGGCGGCCGACAGCCGACAGACCGCCCGTTCTTCCAGCCCGGCAGCATGGACCCGCTCGAAGCCCGCGCGCTGGTCAATATCGCCGGAGCCGGCCCGGACGCAACGATACTGGACCCGATGTGTGGCACCGGCGGCCTCCTGCTAGAGGCGGGGCTGGTCGGGGCCGACGTGGTCGGCGGCGACGCACAGGAAAAGATGGTCTCGGGGACGCGCGAGAACCTGAGCTACGCGCTCGACGGCAACGGCCATCCCAACAGGGACGCCTATCCCGACCCGGGCGACTGGGGGGTGTTCCGCTCCGATGCGTCCAAACTACCGGTTGCCGACGACGCCGTCGACGCCGTCGTCTTCGACGCCCCCTACGGCCGCCAGTCCCGTATCGAGGGCGAACTCGCCCCCCTCGTTTCCGGTGCACTCGGCGAAGCCGACCGCGTCGCAGGACGGTGCGTGCTGGTCGCCGACCGCGACTGGCGCGAGGCAGGGACCGGCGCAGGCTGGACTGTCACCGACTACTTCCAGCGGCGAGTCCACCGTTCACTTGTCAGACACGTCCACGTTCTTGAGTGAACATACGTCCACCTTCTCTGGACATGCGTTGTGATTTATTGCGGTATGAGCAAGGTTTATGCCATGACAAATGCTAATTAGTACCAAGTATGCCGACGTGGTCAGACCCCGCCCCGTGCGACGACGACGAACAGTTATTCGAATGCCCGGACTGCGGAAAGCGCCTCTGTAGCGAGCGCTCGACAGTCACCTGCGACCGCTGTGAAACAGATATGCAGAACCTCAGCGTTCCACGGCCGGAATAAGACCAGTCGCGTCCCGTTTTCTCGCCGGTTACTCCGACACGAGCGCAATCGCCCGCTCGGCGTCACCGTCCATCCGCTCCAGCAGCGACCGGACCCGGTCCCGGGCTTCGGCGTCACAGTCTGCCAGCACCATCCCTTCGTCCGGCTGGCCGTACACGACGCTGGCACCGGCAGGTGCGGCGAGCACTGCGGGGAGCGTGGCGAGGTCCTCCTCGCCGTCGACATCGAGAAGTGTCGTCTCGCCGCTGTCGATACCGTCCCTGAGCGCAGCAAGCAGTTCGGCGGTGAGCGTCGCGGCCGGGTTTGACACGTCTCGCTTCCGGTCAAACCCGTCGATAGCCGCCGACACGTCCGCGTCGACGGCCGAGCGCTTGGTCCGTTCGTCGACCAGCGCGAGGTCGGGCACCCGTCCGGCCTCGATGAGGTGGTACGTGACCATATCGCCAACGGCGATGATGGGGTCACCGGCGTCGGCCAGCAGCGCCGCTGTATCGGTATAAATCCGTCCGAGCGGCTCTTTCAGCTCGTGCCGCAAGTCACTCGGGAGTTCGAGAACGACGTCGGACACGTTAGCGGACTTTCAGCGCGTACTTGCCCGGCTCGGTCACTTCCATCTCCTCAGCGATGTCGGAGCGCTCCGGGTGGGCGATGACGACGTAGCCGGCCCAGTCCTCGGTCAGTGCGGTGCCGCCGCAGGCCTCACACTGGCTTTCGATCTCCGCGCTCTGGACGCGGTGACAGTCGCGACAGACGAGTCGGTCCGCCATCAGCTATCACCGGCTTCCGCCGTGCCTTCGCGGCGCTCGCGCTCCTCCTGAAGCCAGCCGTGCTTGCCCAGGCCGACCTGTTTCGCTGTCAGGCCGATCTTGGAGTCCCGCGGGTTGCGCTCGTCGATGCTCTTGGTGACGATGCGCGCCCGGACAGCGTCGCCGACGGTGAGCGTCCGGTTGGACTCCCGTGAGGCGAGTTGCTGGTTCTCCTCGTCGTAGGCCAGATACTCGTCGGATATCTGGGAGACGTGCAGCAGGCCATCGACCGGCCCGATGCCGATGAAGGCCCCGAAGTTGACGACCTCGACGACCTCGCCGTCGACCACTTCCTGCATCTGCGGGTCGAACGTGAGCGCGTCGAACTCGGCCTCGTAGTAGACGCCGGGCTTGTTCGGCAACACAGCGCCGGTGCCGATGTCGTGGACCTCGATGACGGAGACGACGCTGCCGACGTCCTCGTCCATTCGACCTTCGAGCTTCTCTTGCAGGAGCCGTTTGACCAGCCCCGGACTGACCTCCGCCAGAAAGCGTGGCGGGACTTCGACCGTATCGCGTAGGCGTACCCGTTTATACATGTGTTATGGTTGAGTGATACCCAGTTTGTTCCGGCCCCTTAAACTAATTACTGGAACGCCCGCGTCCAGCAGGCGTCGTTTGAGGGGCTTGTCGTTCGTGACCGCGTGTGTCGCATCGTCTGTCTGTGCCAGTTCGAGGACGGCGTCGTCCGCGTAGTCCGCCGTCGTCTCCCGAATCGCACACCGGTCGAGCAGGTCCTGCCCGACAGAGGCGGCCGTCGCTTCCGCACCGGCCCCGTCGGCCAGTTTCGCCAGTTCGTCGCGGACGGCAGCGGGCGCGACGTAGTCCGTCGCGTCCGGCAGCACCCTATCGAGTTCCTCGAACAGCCGTACGTTGCATTCGACCGGCATCATCAGTGCGTTCGTGTCCAGCACAATCATCACCGCAGCGTGCCGACACCGATGAGCCGCCACCGAGCGCCGACACGGCGGTTGATGGCGATCTTCGAGCCCGAGGCCGCACAGACCGGGCGCTTGAGCGCGACTTCACATTCCTCGTCGCGCGCGCTTGTGACCGAACCGACTGTGGTGGCGGTACCGATAGTCAGCATCAGCGGTTCGCCGGTCGAAATCTCGTCGACTTCGCCGCCGTCGTCGCCGACGATGCGTTCCAGCAGGTCGACGTCCATCGTGAACGTCTCGTGGACCGGCGGGAGGCTCCCGGGCGGCCCGGCGACCTGGCCGGCGAGGGCGTCGCCTTTCGTGATGGCGGGGTCGAGACCGGTCCCGACGCCGAGCAGGCCACCCGGCGTGACCGTGTCCACGAAGTCGCCGCCGGACTGTAGCGATCGGACCGTCGTCTTCACGGGCTGCCACTCCGTCTGGCCGCCTTCCTCGACCTCGCGGCCGGGACGGAGTTCGATCTCGTCGTCGGCGTCCAGTTGGCCGCCAACGAGCGACCCGCCAAGCACGCCGCCCATCAGGTCGTCCCAGGTTGTACCGGGACGGTTGATGTCGAACGAGCGTGCGACCATCATGCGGGCGTCCTCGTCCGGGTCCCGTTCCGGCGTCGGAATCTCAGACTGGACAGCCTCGATAAGCAGGTCGATGTTGGCCTCCTGGCCCGCGCTGATGGGGACAACCGGTGCGCCTTCGGCGACGGTGCCCTCGACGAACTCCTGAATCTGCTCGTAGTTCTGCATCGCCCGCTCCTCGTCGACAAGGTCAACCTTGTTCTGGGCGATGACGATATTGTCGATACCGATGATATCGAGCGCGCTCAGGTGCTCCTCGGTCTGGGCCTGCGGGACAGGCTCAGTCGCCGAGATGACGAGAACGGCCCCGTCCATGATGGCCGCGCCGGACAGCATGGTGGCCATCAGCGTCTCGTGGCCGGGTGCGTCCACGAACGACACCGTCCGGAGGTGGTCGGTGTCGACGTCGTGGTCGTCGCAGTGCTCGTCGACGGTAAAGGCCTCCGGCTCCTCGGCCTCCGGACAGCGACGGAACGTCGCGTCGGCGTAGCCGAGTCGGATAGAGATACCGCGCTTCATCTCCTCGGAGTGCTGGTCGGTCCATTCGCCGGACAGCGCCTGTACGAGCGTCGTCTTTCCGTGGTCGACGTGCCCGACGAGTCCGATGTTCACCTCCGGTTGTTTGTTCGATGTCATTTCGAGAGTAATCTTGGTGGAGTTTCGCCGCGTGCAACTGATAAACCTACTGTTTGCGCCCGGAGCACCCCCGCCGAACCCGGTTCAATCGCCGGTTTGGTCTCTGCTGACGGCGGCAACGTCACCATATTGCTCGGTATCGCCCTCGATATAGCGACGCGACCCCTGTCGGTTGGTGCGAGCGACAAGCTGTACGAGTCGGATGTCACGCCGGCAGTCGCCGTTGCGATAGCTCCGGTTTGGTGAGTGAGAGTCCGCCGCTGAGGTGAGTGCGGCTACAGCCCGCTCTCGTCAGCAGTGTTACGTAACTGTGTTTCTGTGAACGCTTTTGTTCCCACGGGGACAAGTTCACGCACGATGCGAGTCGATGAGTCCCCCGAAACTGATGCCGACATCGACCCGGCGACGGCGTTCTCGGTCATCGCGAGCGAGACGCGCCTGGACATCCTAGAGGCGCTGTGGCGCGCTGAGGACCGGCCGGTTCGCTTCTCGGAACTGTTCGATGCCGTAGAACTGGCCGACAGCGGGCAGTTCAACTATCACCTGCAGGAGCTCACCGGCCAGTTCGTCAGCCAGGGAGTGGACGGATACGACCTCCGGCACGCCGGGGCGCAGGTCATCCGCGCGGTGCGGGCAGGAACGTTCACGCGGACGCCCGATATCGACCCGTTCCCGGTGACCGGGGCCTGTACGCGGTGTGGCGGCGGTCTGCTGGCCGAGTACGCCGACGAGCAGTTCGCCATCGACTGCGAGGACTGCGGGAAGGCCCACGGCGAGTACCCGTTCCCGCCGGGTGGCCTGGTCGACCGGACGCCGGCGGAAGTCGCGACGGCCTTCGCCGAGCGGGTGCGCCACCTCCACTGTCTGGCCGCTGACGGCGTCTGCCCCGACTGCGCCGGGCGGATGGAGACGGAGATATCTCGCGATGGCGACTGCTGTCTCGACGTGTCGGTCCGCGCCGAGTTCGTCTGTGAACAGTGTCGACACGAACTCTGTTCGCCCGTCGGGCTGACACTACTGGACGACTCCCGCGTCGCGGCGTTCTACGACGACCACGGCGTCGACCTGTCGAGTCGCCCCTACTGGACGCTCCCCTGGTGTGTCGACGACCAGTACACGACCGTCGAAGGCACCGACCCGTGGCGGCTCGCGGTCCGGATTCCGCTGGCCGAGGCGGAACTGACCGCCTATCTGGACAGGGACCTCCAGCCAGTCGAGTTCGAGCGGCAGGCCTGCGGGCACTGAGCCGATTCGCCGGATATACGGTCGGGGCTGTGCCCAGCGAGCTATTTTCCCGCTGACTGAAATCGTCTGCAGGAGAGCGCCGGTACGCGCCTCCCGCAGAAATATCATTCAGATTATTCTTATCGCGTTTCTGGACCATCGTTTCACTGTAATGTACCAGCCTGCACCGTACACCGACCCCGAACTGTATAGACCGACGTATCCGCCGCTGACCGTTCGTTCCCTCCTCGGAGTGCTGACTGTGTATCTCGGCCTTCTGGCGATACTCTCACTGAGTCCACTTCTCGGACTGGCGGCGCTGGCCTGTCTCTTCGTCGCTAGGCGGTAACCGGGCGCGGGGCTTTTGCCCGTCCCAGCCCTCCGTCCGGTCGTGCGGGAGTTCGACTTCGAACTGGCGCTGTGTGCCCACCTCGAACGCGAGGGCCGTCTAGTGAGCCGCCAACTCGGTGGCGCGGTCCACGGCCGGCGCGTCCTCGACACTGTCGTCGTCAAGCCGGGGCCCGAGTTCGATGAGCGGGCGGCCATCACTCCCGAACGGTTGCCGACAGCGGCCATCGAAAGCAACGTCGGGCCGGGCCGGGCGCGGTACTGGAAAGACGCCTTCGACTGCCACCCCGACCGCGCCGAACGGGCCGTCGAACTGGCGGCCGAGCGTGGATTCTTCGAGCGCGAGCGCCGCGGCGGCCGGACGTACGTCCGACAAACGACGCGGTACCCCGACTGGTTCGACGGAATCGTCGCCATCGAAAACAAGCCGGACCTCGGGCGGCCCGGCGACCTGGAATCCCAGTTGCGGACCGACGTGTCGCTCGCGCTCGCCGACCGCGTCGTACTGGCGACGGCCTCTTACGTCACCGGCGCGCACCTCAACCGGATTCCCGAGGGAGTCGGCGTCTGGCGGTTCGACCCCGACAGCGGAACCATAGACGTCCGTCGGGAGGCGACACCACTGCCGACCGACGATGCCGGCGTCGAACTGCTGGAGGAGGGGCCGGTCCGGACGGACGTGCGGATCGTCGATTCCGCTGAAAAGGCCCGTGCCCGTCGAAAACTGGCCGAGCGAGCCTACGGCAAGGGGTGGCGGAGTTTCGACTACCCGACGTGTGAGCGCTGTTCGCCCGACAGCGACGGGATTCCGTACTGTCAGTGGAAAGGGCGCGCTGTCCGCGAAAGCGACGACTGCGGCCCGGACTGTGGTGGGTACGAGGCAGCCGACCCGCCGGCCGTCGACGGCGACTCACTCCGGGCCGAGCGGACGCCGTGGCGGGCAGACCCCGACGGGCGCAGGCGTCGCCAGTCGGGACTGGATCGGTTCGGATAGCCACGAGAAGTTGTCACCGCTACCGGGTGTCGTCGCTTGACGGCGCGTTATCGGGCGGGACGCCGCCGTCGCCGGCTGTCGGACGGCCGTGCTGTTCGTAGTTGTCTTCTGTCACTTCGGGGGCCTCAGTTGCGACCTGCGCCGCGTGTTTCGTTCTGGCCTGATAGTTTGCCGCGGCCGCGATACCAATACAGGCCACCAGTCCCACCACCAGCACCCAGTCGATACCACCCACGAGGCCCTGCTGGGCGGCGGTTGCGAGGACACCGCCGGCCAGCGACAGCCCACCGACCTCCGCGATGCCGCGCCTGTCCATATAGCGGCATTATCCGCCAGTACCTATAAGCTACGCCCTGTTTCACGGAGCCGAACGGCCATTAGAGCGTGAACCGCTCGCCGTCGAGACCGATGTCATCGGCGAAGGCCCTGTCCGCGGGGACGTAATGTGCGGTGTGGACGATGCGGTAGTCGTCGGCCTCGATGTCGGCGGCGAAGTCCCGCGCGCCGGGCAGGGTCATGTGTTTCGTGCCGAACGTCCGCGGGACGCCATCCTCGTCGTGGTGCGTGCCGCCCTTGGGGTGGTACTCGCAGGCTTCCGGATGGACGATGCCCTCGACGAGCGCGAGGTCGGCCCCGGTCAGCACTGATTTCGAGCGGTCGGGCACGTCGTAGCAGGTGTCGCCGGAGATCGACAGCACCGCGCCGGTCTGTGGTTCCTCGATTCGCAGGCCGTAGCACAGCAGCGGCGGGTGCGTGACCGGGACGAGCGTCACCTCGAAGCCGGCGACGATGAACGGCTCGAACGGCGTCTGTGCGTGGACAGACACCGTATCGAGGTAGTCATAGCGGCACCGGACGCCCTCTGCGACACTCTCGCCGGTCACCGGGTCGGTCTCGTCGGCGGCGTGGACCGGCAGCTCGTCGAACAGGCGATAGGCGTTCCCGAGACCGTCGAGATGGTCGAAGTGGACGTGCGTGACGATAGCCGCGTCCGGCAGCGGGACCCCTTCGCGGAGGAACTGGTGGCGGAAATCGGGGCTCAGATCGATGAGTAGCGACTCCCCGGTTTCGTCGTTCGCCACGGCGACGGAGAAGCGCGACCGCTCGACGCCGCCCGTTGGGTCGATGCCGCGCTCGCGGACGCGGGCCCGGAGTTCCTCGTCGGGGTCGCGCGCCCGTTCACAGGTGTCACAGTCGCACTGGACGGTCGGCGTCCCCGTCGTGTCGCCGGTTCCAAGCAGCGTGACCTCCATTACTGTCCCTTCAGGGAGCGACTCGCCTAAGCCCCTCGCTTTCGTTACTCGCCAGCGAGGTCCGACGGGTCGACGTCCTGTCGCTCCAGCGTCGCCGCCAGCAGGGACTGGGCGCGCTCGTCGGAAAGGTCGTCGAACAGGCAGTCGAGGAACCCTTCGAGCAGTGCCGGTCGGATACGTAGGTCGACGTACTCGACTTGCTTTTCAGCGATAACTACGTCTACATCCCACTCGCCTTCATCGGGGTCAGTCATGCGAACGTCGACCCACGATTCCGCGGGGTCGTCTGTCTCGGTGAACACGTCATCGTCAGCCATGGCTACAGGGAATGGTTCCTGTACTGATAAGTAAATCGCTCATAACGACGGCCAGAGCCGGCGCTCGAACGGGTGATCCGCCGCTCAGTGGTCGTGATCGTGGTCGTGGTCGCTGCCACCGTCGCCGGAGAAGCCGCCGCTCCCGGCGACCAGCGCGTCGGCGTCGCCGTCCATCATGTCCATGTTCTTGAGGTTGTCCCGCTCCTCGAAGTCGATGATGGCGTCTTCAAGGTCCTGCTGGGTCAGCGTGGTCCGCTCCTCGGTCAGGGCGTTGAGGACGGCCTCACGGAGCACGAGCCGGAGGTCGCTGCCGGTCAGTCCCTCGGTTAGCTCCGCCAGCGTCTCGGGGTCGAAGTCGTCGATCTCCATCTGCTGGGTGACGATACGGAGGATGTCCGCGCGCATCCCGTGGTCCGGCTTGGGGAAGTTCACGATCTCGTCGAAGCGCCGCCAGGCGGCGGCGTCGAGCTGGTCCGGGTGGTTCGTCGCGCCGATGAGCAGCACCTCGTCCTGAATCAAGGATATCTCGTCAATGCTCTTGAGCAGGGTGTTGACAGCGCGCTTGATGGCGGCGTGTTCGTCGGAGGACCGGGTCTTGGCGACGAAGTCGAACTCGTCCATGAAGAGGATACACGGCGAGAGCCGCTTGGCGACCTCGAACACCTTCTCGACGTTCTTGGCCGTCTCGCCGAGGTACTGGCTGGTAATCATCGACAGCTTCACTTCGACGAACGGGAGGTCGAGGTCGTGGGCCAGCGCCCGGGCGACGCTGGTCTTGCCGGTCCCCGGCGGACCGACGAACAGCAGTTTCCCGATCTCTCGCAGGCCGATGCGGGCGAGGTAGTCGCGGTGCTCGATGGCTTTGACGATTTTCTGTATCTCGTCTTCCTGGTCGGTGGTCAACACCAGGTCGGCCAGGGTCATCTCCACCTCTTCGGGGGCGCGAACGTCCACGAGGTCCAGCATCTCCTCGTCGTCCTCGTCGTCGGTGTCGAACGCCTCCTCCAGTTTGGCGTCGATGAACGCGCGGTCGGCGCGCGACGGTCGGTTCTGCTCGCGGGCCCGCTCGTAGTCAGCGCCCTCGACCTGGTCCTCGAAGGCTTTCGCCAGGACCGGATTGTCTTCGAGGGCCGCGGCGTCAACCCGTTCGAGGAACCACTCCTCGGCGAGGTCGCGGTCCGTCATGGAGATGCTCCCCGAGAAGTCGTCGCGGTCGGTGAACATCAGGCCGGAGATGGCCGCCCAGGGCCGCTCGACGCCGGTGGCCTCGCTCGCGGTCGTGTTGGTGACCGATAGCGGCCGTTCGATCTCGCCGTCGCTCCAGAAGACGGAGCGGTACGAGGCCGGCAGGTCGTCCGGCTCCAGGTCCCGCCGCTCGCTGTAGATAGTGGCCGTCAGCAGAAACTCAACGACATCCAGTTCCGGATTGCTCATTCCCACTGATGTTACCACGCAACCGGTATAAGTCACTCGAAGCCCCGGTGTCCGACACCAAGGTAATATACCCCCTCTGTGTACTCCCAACGTGGCAACTGATAACACATTAATCAGCGTGTATCGGAACCGCATCGGCGAGCCGACGACCGACGACGAGGCCTACGGCTACTGGCTGTTCGTCATCGGCATCGTGCTCGGTATCGTCGGCCTCCTTCTGTTTTACCTGACAGCATCGCGGAGCACGCCCCGGCAGTTCGGCTATCTGCTGGGAGCTATCGGGCTCATACTGCTGTTTGCGGGACCGACAATCAGACTGCCGCTGACACGGCGTGGGCTGATACTCACCTATCTCGGTGCCGTAATCGGACTGGTCGCGATGGTGTGGTTCACCACGTTCTATCCATCGAACTGGACCGGCCCCGAGGGGAACCCGGCGGTGACGCTGTACATCGTCGGCCTCGGCCTGATGGCGGTCGGCGCGGTTGTCTCCCCGCTGCTGACCGGGCGGAAGGAAGCGTACGACGAGGCCGTGCGGACGGCACAAGAAGCAACCGAAGTGGCCGAGCAAGCCACACAGGACGCCGACCAGGCGTCCCAGGAAGCGACACAGCAGTCCCAGGCCGCTGACCGAGCGAGCCGCGAGCGCGACACGCTGGCCGAGAAGTTGGCGACCAGCGAGGCCGCCCGCGAGGAGATGGCGACGGTCACAGAAGCTACCGAGGCGGAACTCGCCGCGGCCCACGGCACCATCGCGGCTGCGATGGACAGCAAGGCGACGTTCGAACTGTTCGAGGACTCGGCGGGCAAGTACCGCTGGCGGCTCCGCCACCGGAACTCCAATATCATCGCCGACAGCGCACAGGGCTATTCGTCGCGCCAGAAGGCGATGCAGGGGCTCCGCAGCGTCCAGTCCAACGCCGCCGGCGGAGCCGTCGTCTTCTTCGAGGACGCGACCGAGGACGACACCGCCGAGGACGTGCCGGTCGTGCCGGCTCCCGAAAGCGACGCGACGTTCGAATCGTTCGAGGATTCGGCCGGGGAGTTCCGCTGGCGCTTGCGCCACGACAACGGCAACATCCTTGCCGACAGCGGCGAGGGGTACGCCTCGAAGTCGAACGTTCGACGGGCGCTGGAGAGCGTCCGCGCGTACGTCCCCGGTGCGGCCTATCTCAAGATCGACCCCGTGGCGTACGAGGTGTACGCCGACGCCGCCGGGGAGTTCCGCTGGCGCTTGCTCCACCGCAACGGCAACATTCTCGCCGACAGCGGCGAGGGGTACAGTTCCCGGTCGAACGCCCGGCGGGCGGCCCGCCGCGTCGGCGAACTCGCGCCCGACTCCGAGGTCGACGACGGCTTCGAGGTGTATCAGGACAACGCCGAGGAGTGGCGCTGGCGGTTGCGTGCGGCCAACGGCGAACTCGTCGCCGACTCCGGCGAGGGGTACGCAAATCGGTCGAAAGCCATGGATGCCGTCGAGCGGGTCCAGTCCTACGCCGCCGACGCCGACCTACTGGAGATCGGGAGCGCGGCCTTCGAGGTGTACGAGGACAGAGGCGAGGAGTGGCGCTGGCGACTCCGCCACCGCAACGGCGAAATCATCGCTGACTCCGGCGAGGGGTACGCCGAGCGCAACAAAGCCGTCGCTGCCATCGAGCGAATCAAGCGCCACGCCCCCGGTGCAACACAGGAAGGGTAGCGGCGACCGAGACGCCCGGGCGGGCAATTCTCCGTAGCGAAGAATAGCCGAATTAATTAAACAGGTTTCAGTTGAAGTTACACCTATATGACAATAGATACCCTCGAAGCGGCCGGACTCACGCGCATGGACGACAGCAACATCGCGGCGTTTCTGTCGAACCAGCGGGTCGGCGTGCTGGGCCTGCCGACCGGGAACGGACCGTACATGATCCCCCTGTCGTTCGGGTACGACGGTGACCGCTCGCTGTATTTCACCTTCATCGGTGGGTCGGCAAGTCGCAAACAACAGTTGACCGAGGCGGCAGCGGACGCGGCCGTGCTCGTGTACAAGGTCGAATCGATGTTCCACTGGGAGAGCGTCCTGCTGCAGGGCGGCATCGAGGCCGTCCCCGAGTCCGAGTGGGACGAACTCGCAGACGTGCTCGATACGGCGTGGCGGCCGGAACTGCTCGAGGACGCTATCGAGGACGGCGACATCGCAGTCTATCGGTTCCACATCGACGAGAAGGAGGGGCTCAGACACGCCGGTCTGCCGCCGGCGTTCGAACAGGAGTGAGCCCACTGTCCGACTGTTTCGGGGAGCGGTTGGCCCGGTCGGAGACAACGGTTCCCCCACTGTGTAGAGTTTGTCAGGTTTTAACACAGGCCGAGACGTTCCGTTGTCCATGCCCACACCTGTCATCGTGGATGCAGTCAGAACGCCACAGGGAAAGGAGGACGGCGCACTCGCCGGCGTCCGGAGCGAAGACCTCTCGGTGCCGCTCATCAATCAGTTGCTCGCGTCGACCGGCGTCGAGGCCGAGGACGTTGACGACCTGCTGTGGGGCTGTGCCCAGCAGCGCGGGGAACAGGGCAACAACATGGCTCGCGTCATCGCGCTGTTGTCGGACCTCGGCGAGAGCGTCCCCGCATCGACCATCAACCGCTGGTGTGCGTCTTCCGCCGAAGCGCTGATGCGGGCCGCCGACGCCATCGCGGCCGGCCAGCGCGACGTGCTCATCGCCGGCGGCGTCGAGTCGATGTCCCGCGTGCAGATGGACGAGAACACCCACAACGTCCATCCGCGACTGGCCGAGCACTACAATATCGGCGAGCTTCAGATGGGAATGACCGCCGAGAAGGTCGCCAGCGAGATGGAGGTCGCCCGACAGGAACAGGACGAGTACGCGCTCCGGAGCCACCAGCGCGCCGCCGACGCGACGGAGTCCGGTCGCTTCGACGACGAAATCGTCCCAATCGATACCGAGGACGGCCAGCTCGAAGCAGACGAGGGTATCCGCCCGGACACCACGCTCGAAAAGCTGTCCCAGCTACCGACAGTGTTCAAGTCGGACGGGTCAGTCACACCCGGCAACGCCTCGCAGGTTTCCGACGGCGCGGCGGGGCTGATGGTCACGTCGCGCGAGTTCGCAGAAGACCGCGGGCTCGACATCCTGGCGGAGATCGGTTCCCACGAAGTCGCCGGCGTCGACCCGACCGTGATGGGTATCGGCCCGGTCCCCGCTGTCCGGAAACTCACCGAGCGCACCGACCGTGAGACGGACGACTACGACCTGGTGGAACTCAACGAGGCCTTCGCCTCCCAGTGCCTGTACTGCCAGCGCGAACTCGGCTTCGACGACGACATCTACAACGTCAACGGCGGCGCAATCGCCATCGGCCACCCGCTCGGGGCCTCCGGCGCGCGCCTTCCGGTGACGCTCGTCCACGAGATGAACCGCCGCGACGCGGAGCTCGGCCTGGCGACGGAGTGTGTCGGCTTCGGCCAGGGTGCGGCAATCGAGTTCCGACTGCCCTGACTGGGTGCTATCGGCGCAGTTTCGGGATTTTACCGCAGTACGTCGTTTTCGAGTGCGTTATTTGCGAACGTCGAGGCGCTCGCGCGAGCGAGAGTCGAGAGAAGACAGTCGCTAATCGGCAGCCACGTCGCCGGCTGTCGCCGCCTCGGCGGGACTCGTCAGTGAGTGGATGTAGTCGTCGAGGTCGAGCGCGAAGGTGGCGTCGGTCGGGAGATCGACCCACGAGAATTCGAACTCCGCGCCGCGCTCCTCGCCCGTGCCGGTGACAGTGTGCACCCAGTGATCACGGGACTCGTGGACGGGAAGGTGGTAGAACGACCGCACGTACCGCTTCGGGGGTGATTCACGACGCGTCCAGACGTCGGTGGCGATGTGTTGCAGGCGCTCGAAGGAGGCGAGACCGCTCTCCTCGACGGCTTCCCGTTGTACGGCGACCCGCGGTTTTTCGCCCGGTTCGACGGTTCCCTTCGGTATCTGTAGCCCGTCGTGGCCCGGTCCGTCGAACACCAGGAGTTCCGATCCGTTTCTGGTGATGTAGGCGCAGGCCTTCTTCACGTACGTCGCCCGCTGTGGTTGCATACTATCCGGTAGCGACAGCAGACATATAGTACTACCCACATATCTGCCTAAAATCATATTAGGACACCGGATGGCTGAGAAGAGGAGTGAGCGGGCGCAGTACGCCGGTAGCGGCGCACCACAGTACACTGACGCCGTCATTCTCGGTAGCGGATACGCACTGTGATGGTGGCAGTTCCGGGTAGTGAGTGTTAATTTTAATCTAGATTGCGAGGATTAAAGTTGTGTCAACCATGAGGACTGTGTATGGACGGTCACATCACACCTGAGGAGTGGGAGCGAATCGAAGCGTTCGCACAGAAACCGAGCTACCTGCGTCGCCCGGAGCATCTACTCCCCGAAGAAGCCACGGAGGACGAAGAGAGCGTGGACGGAGCGGTCGCGGGCGACTGACAGGAAGCCGTGTTCTGTAGAACCGACCACACCTGACCCGTTGTTGTTCGTTCTCGGAGACTTATCAGACTCGGTTCCCTGGAGGTAGCCATGAGTCTCCAATCGATGTTCAACGACATCCCGTTTGTCAAGCAGTTAGGGATGGAAATAACTGCCGTCGAGGACGGCTATGCGGCAGGCGAACTCCCGTTGGAGGACGGTCACTCCTCGAACCCCGAATCGATAATCGCACACGGCGGCGTCACGTACTCGCTCGTCGATACCGTCGGCGGGGCGGCCGTCGTCTCGCAATCCGGCACCGTCTCGCCGACGGTCGACATGCGGATCGATTACCTCGCGCCCGCAACCGCCGATTTGCGGACTGAGGCGGAGGTGATCCGGAGCGGCGGGAGCGTCTCCGTCGTCGACGCAGAAGTGTACGACACCGATGGCCATCACATCGCGAGCGCTCGCGGCACGTACAAGACGGACGGCGACCGCGGCGAGTCGCCGTGGACAGAAGGCGTCGACGAGTCAGACGTTACACGGCTTACCGACGACTAGTCGCCACTGACCATTTTCATCCCGTCGCGGACGGACTCCCGACGGCCCAGCAGCGTCACCATGTCGCCCTCTTCGAGGACGTAGTCGGCCGTGGGTACTTCGGCATTCTCGTGGAGCTCACCGCTGACGAGCGCGACCAGACAGGCGTCGGGCAGCATCGGCCCGACCTCACTGATCGGCTTGCCGATGAGGTCCGGGTTCTTGACTTCGACTTCCTGGACATCCCCGCTGCGACCGATGTCGGTCATCCAGTGGGCGATGGCCGGGCGCTCGATCTGGTTGTCGATGGCCCAGGCCGTCGCCATCGCCGAGGAGATGGTCCGAACGCCGAGGTCCTCGAAGGCCTCGACGTTGTCCGGGTTGTTCGCGCGGGCGATGACCCGGTCGACGCCGAACTTCGAACTCGCAAGCTGTGACACCAGCAGGTTCGCGTCGTCGTCGCCGGTCGCCGCGACGACGGTCTTGGCGTTGTCCGCACCGGCCGACCGCAACATATCGGTGTCGGTGCCATCGCCGATCTCGACGGCGTACCCCTCGTTGCGGGCTCGTTCGACGCTCTCTTCTTCCTGCTCGATGATGACGACGTTCTCGCCCCGGTCTTCGAGGCGTGCGGCGAGCGCTCGGCCCACCTGTCCGCCGCCGACGATGATGACTCGCATTGGTATCACATCCAGTTTTTCCGCGATGAATCGCGCCAGTCCGCCCTCAAACAGGGCGGTCGCAAAGATGACAAGGAAGACGGTGCCCAGCAAGATATCCGCCTGCGTCCCCAGTAGTTCGGCCTGTGCCCCGGTGACCTCCTCGGCCGCGGCGTTCAGTTCAACGGCAAACAGCGTGGCGACAGATGCCGGAATAATACCGCGCGGGCCGACGAAGCTGACGAACAGTTTCTCGTTGGTCGTAAACCGGTCACCGACGGCCGAGACGAACACCAGCAACGGCCGGATGACCAGCGCGACGGCGAGAACGACGATAATGCCAGACAGTCCGACGTCGATGAGTGACGCGAGCTCCAACTGGGCCGCCAGCGCGATGAACACGAACGACAGCACCAGCAGCGTGATGTCGCCCTTGAACTCCTCGATGTCTTCCTCGTAGGGGTGGTCGACGTTCCCGAGCGCCATCCCCGCCGTCGCGGCGGCGGCGACGCCGGCCTCGGTCGCTATCGTGTTCGCACCCGCGTAGGCGATGAGCGCCCCGGCGAGCACGAGCAGTCGGGAGTTCCGCGGCGCGTCACCGGGCGAGAGGTCGACGTACTGGAGGAGGTAGTACACTACGCCAGCGACGAGGAGACCAACGAGTAGCCCCGTCCCCAATCGAAGCGCGAACGCCCGCAACAGCCCCTCGCTCGACGCCGCCGGATTGACCGTCTCGAAGATGACGACGGCGATGATCGCCGCGGTCACGTCGTTGACGATCCCCTCCGTCTCCAGCGCGGCCGCGACGCGGTCCCGAACCGGAACGACGTTGAGGATCGGCGTGATGACCGTCGGCCCGGTTGCGACCAGCAGCGCACCGATCAGGAACGCGAGGTTCCAGGAGACGGCCGCGGAGTTGAACGCGAACTTGACGGCGATAGCGGTACCCACCAGTGCGATAGCCGCACCGACGGTAACGAGTCTGAACGTCGCAGCCGGGGCTTCACGCAGACGGTCGAACCGGAGGTGGTAGGCCCCCTCGAAGACGATGATTGCGACCGCTAAGCCGACGATGGCGGACAGCGCCCCGCCGAAGGTGCCGTCACCGATGATGCCCAGTCCGGGCTGGCCGATGATGACACCGACCAGTAAATAGAAGATGATACTGGGCACCCGCAGGCGCGCGGCGAGGACCTGTGCAAGGACGCCAAGTCCGATGATGCCGGCGACAAGCGGAATCAGTATCCCCGAACTA
The DNA here is from genome assembly GCF_048595605.1 of Haloarcula sp. KBTZ06. Taxonomy (NCBI): domain Archaea; kingdom Methanobacteriati; phylum Methanobacteriota; class Halobacteria; order Halobacteriales; family Haloarculaceae; genus Haloarcula; species Haloarcula sp. KBTZ06. The sequence continues at coordinate 3,058,730 of NZ_CP184337.1, read as the reverse complement.
CCAGCCACAGTTGGCCTCCATCTGTCCAGCCTAACGTATCGGCCTCGTATAAACGCACTCACTCAACGGCACACGAAGGCTCTATCGGGAGCCCAGTCCACGGCCGATGTGACGCTGGCTATTCTTCGCGGTTGTCGAGAGCCACGAGGACGCCGCGGACGTTCAGCCGCATCTCGGCGCGGCCCTTGCGCTCGCCCCAGGTATCGGTGTCGGCCCGTTTGACGAAGTAGTCGATGACCGCCTCGTCGTCGTCGAGTTCCTCGCGCTTGCGCTCGACTTCGGCAACCCACTCGGGCAGGATCTCGGCGTAGGTCTCCAGTTTGTCGCCGGTTTCGGCCGGGCCGTAGTGGCCGAACATGAGGATGTCCGGGTCGAGGTCCTGTAACATCGCCACGTCGTCGAGGGCCCCCTCCAGCGTGAAGTTGACCGGCGGCGTCGTGACGTGCATCTCGTCGGTCGCCGGCGTGTAGATACCGGCGGCGTCGGCGGTGAACACACCGTCGACGACGGGGTCGTAGAAGACGACCTGGTGTGGGGCATGGCCCGGCGCGTGCATGACGTCCAGCGAGTGATCGCCCAGGTCGATCACGTCGCCGTCGGTTAGCGTCTCGATTCGGTCCTCGGCGACTGGGATCGGCTTGCCGTAGTACTCGATCTGGTCGCCGACGGCGTGTTTGGTCCCCTCCCAGAGCCGCTGGGGGTCGACGAGGTGTCGCTTCCCGGACTCGTGGACGTACACCGTCGCGTTCGGACAGTCCTCGACGAGGTAGCCGGCCCCGCCGGCGTGGTCCAGATGGACGTGCGTCGCCGCGATGACCTCCAGATCCTCGGGCGCGATACCGACTGACTCCATCGCTGAAAGGATGTTCTCGTGGTGCGCGCCGATGCCGGTGTCGACCAGCGCCGGCCGCTCGGCGTCGATGATGTAAACGGAGCCGTACTCGGCTACGTCGTACATCCCGGTGTCGACGTAGTGGACGTCTGTGCAGTCCCCGACCGTCACCTCGTAAACGTCACCGATTCCCATACACTTCCTCGTGACCGGCGGGGGCAAAACCGTTGTGCTGTGGCCGTCTTGACAACCGATAGTCAGGAAGGGCAAAGCCATTTACCCGGAATCAGAAACACCACTGTATGTACGACGCCGTACTCGTTCCGACCGACGGCTCCGAGGGGTCCGTAACTGCGGCCGAACACGCTATCGACCTCGCACAGCGCCACGATGCGAGTCTGCACGCGCTGCACGTCCTCGAAACCGAACAGGTAGTCGAACAGATTCCCGATTTCGAGGACAGCAGCATCTTCGACCGCCTCGCTGACGCCGGCCAGCAGGCCGTCGACGACCTGCGCGCGCAGGCCGAAGACGCCGGCATCGACACCGTGACCACAGCGGTCGAACAGGGCGTCCCCCACGAGGAAGTCGTAGACTACGTCGAGCGCAACGACATCGACGTCGTCGTGATGGCGACGGAGGGGCGGACCGGGCCGTCCAAGGAACTCATCGGCAGCGTCACCGAGTCGGTCGTTCGGGCCTCGCCGGTGCCGGTACTGGCGGTCAAGGTCGGCGGCGAAACGTAACGGAGGAGACGCACAAGTCGACAGTCGGGGGCAGCCCCACCGCGGGACCGACACGCCTAATTTCTGCCGCCGAGAACCGTCGTCCATGTTATCGAGACAGTTCGTCCGGGAGCACCCCGAGACGGTCCGTGACGCTATCGAGCGGAAGGGCGTCACGGGCGTCGACCTCGACGAAATCCTCGACATAGACGAGGAGTGGCGGGAACTGAAAGCCGAAGGCGACGGCCTCCGGCAAGAACGCAACGAGGTGTCGAGCAAGATTGGCCAGCTGAAACAGGACGGCAAGGAGGAAGAAGCACAGGAAGCCATCGACCGCTCGCAGGAACTCAAAGACGAGTTGCAGGAGGTCGAAGCGCGCGCCGACGAACTGGAGTCCCAGTTAGAGGAGGCCCTGCTGGAACTGCCGAACATCCCTCACGAATCGGTCCCGACCGGCGAGGACGAGGCAGACAACGTCGAGCGCTACCGCGAGGGGTTCGACGACCTGCGGGACCTGCCCGACGAGGTCGTCCCGCATTACGACCTCGGCGAGGAGCTGGACCTGCTCGACTTCGAGCGCGGCGCGAAGGTGTCCGGCGGCGGCTACCAGTTCGTCAAGGGCGAGGGGGCACGTCTGGAACACGCCCTCATCCAGTTCATGCTGGACGTCCACCGCGAACAGGAGTACGTCGACGTGCTCCCGCCGATTCCGGTCAACTCCGATTCGATGGAAGGGACCGGCCAGCTCCCGAAATTCGACGAGGACGCCTACCGCGTCGGCGCGCGCCAGGACGACGACTACGACAGCGACGACCTGTGGCTCCTGCCGACGGCGGAGGTGCCGGTCACCAACATGTACCGCGACGAGATCCTGCTGGACGACGACCTGCCGGTCAAACACCAGGCGTTCTCGCCGAACTTCCGCCGCGAGGCCGGCGAACACGGGACAGAAACGCGAGGCTACGTCCGCGTCCACCAGTTCCACAAGGTCGAACTCGTCAACTTCGTCCGGCCGGAGAACAGCTACGACCGACTGGAGAGCCTACTGGACGAGGCCGCCGAGGTACTGGACCGTCTCGAACTTCCCTACCGCGTGCTTGACATGTGCACCGGCGACATGGGCTTTACACAGGCCAAGAAGTACGACATCGAGGTGTGGGCCCCCGGCGACGACATGGCGGACGGCCCCGACCGCGGCGGCCGCTGGCTCGAAGTCTCCTCGGTGTCGAACTTCGAGGACTTCCAGGCGCGCCGCGCCGGCCTTCGCTACCGTCCCGAACGGCACGAATCCGCCGACTACCTCCACACGCTGAATGGCTCTGGTCTGGCAGTCCCGCGTGTCCTCGTCGCCATCATGGAGTACTACCAGAACGACGACGGCACCATTACCGTTCCCGAACCCCTCCGCCCGTACATGGGCGGCCAGGAAGTTATCGAGGGCTCCGAGAAAATCGGCGAGAGCGCCGTCGGAGCCGGCGAGAAAGAGTAGGCCGCCGCGGTCCGTTGCGCTCGGCCGGTGTCCCGCTTTCCCGTATGCGGTGCGTTACACGACACCATATTTTAATGCACTATTACATTCGTTCGTCAGCACCGCCGAAGTATGCCGGACGACGCTTTCGGGCAGATGGTACTGGACTTCCACCGCGACGACCTCGCCGAGCGGCCCCGCTATCGCCGCGACGACGGCGATTTGACCGAGGCGCATCTTGCGGGCTACTTCGAGCCGCCGTCCGAGTGGCATCCCATCGAACAGCGTCTGCTCTCGGACGTTACTGGACGGGTCCTCGACGCCGGCTGTGGCGTCGGCCGGCACGCGCTCGCGCTGCAGGAGCGCGGCCACAGCGTGCTGGCGGTCGACCGGAGTCCGGGGGCTGTCGCGGTCGCCAGCGAGCGCGGCGTCACGGATGCAGTGGTCGGCGACCTCCGGCGGCCGCCGGGCAATGGGTTCGATACTGTCGTTGCCCTGGGCAAACAACTCGGCCTCGGCAGTTCGCTGGCCGACCTCCGGGCGACGCTCAGCGAACTGGCGGCGGTGACACGGCCCGGTGGCCGTCTCGTCGCCGACGTGGACACGCTCGACCGGGCAGACCCGGAGACTGGCGCAGCCCACCTCGCCCAGCCCGGTGTCGCCTACCGCACCTTCCGCGTCGAGTACGACAGGCTGGCCGGCCCGTGGACCGACCTGCTGCTGGTCACGCCGTCGCAGTTCCGCGCCGCGGTTCGGGAGACACCGTGGTCCCTGGACACGTTCGTCGGGACCGAAACCGACGGGTCGGCTTACGGCGTCCGGCTGTCGCTGCCGGGACAGTGACACAGCAAATCCGAAAGCAGTCAAGCCTCAGCGCGTGTACGTCTCGATGCGCTCGATATCGTCCCCGGCGAACGTGAACACGTCGACGAAACCGACGATGCACTCGCCGTCGGTATCGAGCAGGCGGCCGCGGGCGACGACTTCCGCCGTCGCCGTGTCGTCGCCGTCGGCCGGCTCCGCTACGCTGTCCGGGCGACAGTAGAGGCCGTCCAGCGGATGCGTGGTGTCTGTCTGGGGCCGCTCTTCACGCATGAACTGTACGAACCGGTCCCGGCCTTCGATAGTCTGATCGGGGCGGTCGTGGACGAACGACGGGGCGAGCAGCGAGGCCAACTGGTCGTAGTCGTCGCCGTCGATGGCGTCGTAGTAGGCCCGTGTACGCTGACGGAGATCGGGTCGCGTCACGGGCCTGATTCGGGTTCCTCAGGGGTGTCTCTATCGCTCTCTCCGTCGGCCGTCTCACCGTCTGTTTCCGGGACCGAACCGTCGTCCGGCTCGGGGTCGACCGCTGCTCCCGTGTCGCCGTCGTCGGCCATCGGGTCGGCCAGGTCCAGTTCGACTGCGTCGTCGGTCTCTGTCTCGGAGGCAGCGACGTCCGGCGACGGGCCGGCAGTCGACTGCTCGCCGTCCGGTGCGTCCTGTGTCGAGGCGTCGTCGTCCGGTGCGTCCTGTGTCGAGGCGTCGTCGTCCGGTGCGTCCTGTGCCGAGGATTCGTCGGCCGCGCTGCCGACCGTGTCGGGCGGCTCTTCGACCATCGCGGTTGGAGTCTCTTCCAGCGGGTCCGTCGGCTCGGTCTCGGCTTCGCTGGCGGCCAGTTCGGCCTGTATCTCCTCGATATCGGCGTCATCGACGTCCGATATATCACCCTCTCCGTCGGGTACCGACACTGACTCCGGCGGCGCGTCGTCGGCCGACGTTGCCGCAGATTCCGACGCTGACGGTTGGTCTACGGGTGCAGTCGGTTCGTCGGTCGAAGGCGGCGGATTCGTCGACTGGTCAGCTGTCCCCGCTGGTGTCGTCTCCTCGGCTGGTTCTGCCGCCGGTCCGTCGGCTGTGTCTCGTATGTCGTCGGCCGCATCGGCGGCTTCAGATGACGGCGTCGACTCCAGCGACTCGGTAGCCGACGATGCTGTCTCCGACAGTTCGCCGTCTGTCCGTTCGACTTCCGCGTCGATGTCAACGTCGAGCGAGGTGTCCACAGCCGTCTCCTCCTGTGTGAGAAACGCCGGCCGGTCGTCGTCGTCCTCCTTTTCCAGCGTCTCCAGGTCCGGCGGCCACGGGTCGTCGGGGTCGGGCGGTTCCTCGTAGCCACGGGCAGTTTCGAGCGGGCGCTCCGCGTCGTCCCGGAGTTGCTGGCCCTCGGCTCCGTTCCCGCTAGAGTAGGCGCGGGCGGCCTGGGTGAGCCAGTCGCTGGCCTGCCACAGCGAGTTCGCCTTTGTCTTTGCGTCCTCGTAGATCGGTTTCAGGGATTCGTCGTCGACGAACCGGACCGCGGTGTCGAAGTGGTCTTCGGCGTCTGCGAACTCGTCGCGTGCCTGCTGGAAGTCGCCCTGTGCGACCATCCACTCCGACTCGCGGAAGGCCTCCATCGCCGAGGTGAACGCGCGCCGGCCCTCCGTGTAGTGGGCGTGGCCGACGCGGTAGCGGGCGAACGCGGTGTCGTCGCCACCGGTGTCAGCGATAGCGTCCTTGATCTCCCCGACACGGGGGAGTTCCTGAAGGTCGTCGGTACTCCAGGCGTACTGCACGTCGCCGTCGTGGTCGATGACGACGACAGCGCGCTCGATGAGCTGCTGGCCGATGTCGTCCACGAAGTCGAGCCCATACTCGCGGGCGACATCGTGGTCGGTGTCGGACAGCAGCGGGATGTTCAGGTCGTAGCGGTCGGCAAAGGCCCGGTGGCTGTACACCGAATCCGGGCTGAGACCCAGGATAGTCACGTCCTTCTGCATCGTAAAGAGGTCGAGTTCGTCCAGATCACAGGACGTCTCGTCACAGGCCGGATTGAAATCCGCCGGATAGAACGCGAGGATGACCACATCCTCGCCGAGATAGTCGGCTAGTCCGACTCGCTGGCAGTCGTCATCGACGAGCGCCGGTAGTTCGAACAGTGGTGCCGTCGTCCCCTCTGAAAGCACACGTTGTACAACCAAGCCCGGCTATAACAGTGTTTGCACAGTGTCACCGAACGAGTCGCTTTTATTCGCCACCGTAGTAGCGCTCGTGTGGAACTGCACGTCCGGTACGAGGGTGACGACGACCCCGACAAATGTAGCGCGCGGAAGCTGGCCCGGATGGACGAGGCCGAACTCCACCGCGCGACGCGGTCGACGCCGCCCGGCATCGTGCTCAACCCCTTCGCCGAGCAGGCGCTGTCTCCAGCGGACCGGCCGACCGCCGGCGACGGCGCTCGACACAGCCGACTGGTCGCGCTCGACTGCTCCTGGGAGACCGCCGAACGGGAGGCGTTCGACCTCGAAGGGGTGCACCGCTCGCTCCCGTTTCTCGTCGCCGGCAATCCGGTCAACTACGGGACCGCGTTCCAGCTAAATACCGTCGAAGCGTTCGCCGGTGCGCTCGCCATTCTCGGGGAGCGCGACCACGCCGAGCGAATCCTCTCGACGTTCTCCTGGGGCCACACCTTCCTTGAACTGAACGAGGAACCGCTAGAGCGGTACGCGAACTGCGAGGATTCGAGCGACGTCATCGACGTACAGGACGACTACCTCGCCGAGGAGTAGTCATTTGGGCGTTGCTGGCTTATCGAGGAGCGGCGCATCACAGTGTGGACAGGCCCGTCGTGCGTGTGCCTCCAGTACATCTTCGATGCGTTCTCCGCAGGCTTGGCACCGCATGACAATAGTTAGCCTCCAGACAACAATGTAGCTTCGGCTTCATTTCTAAGGGCGTTTACCAGAACCCGGTTCCGATGCCGACCGGCGCGTCGGGTGGCGCAAGCGGACTCGTCGGCAGCTCCGCGTCCGGGTCGGGGTCGTTGTAGCCGCCGGGCGCGACGTCGTTCGGCCCGTCAGGATAGCACAGCGACGCCAGCGCCTGGATGTGGTCGCGGCCGACGCCGAGTTCGAACTGCCCGCCGCCGTACAGGTCGATGCCGTGTTGCTCACAGTAGTCGATGGTCGCAAGCACCGACTCGACGGTCCCGCAACGGGACGGTTTCATGTTGAGCCACGCCGGGTCGAACGGCAGCGCCTCGATGCTCTCGACGCCGGTGATAGGCACGTCCCAGGTGACGCGCGCTTCTTCGCCGTCGAAAACCGGCCGAGTTGCGTCGGTCAGGTCTGGGTCCTCAACCAGCGCGTCGGGGAGGCCGGCGACGACGCGGCGGTAGAACTCGGGGTCAGCCCCTACGTCGACGTCCGTCCCCTCGTACAGCCCCTTCAGGTCCAACACGCGAACATCGTAGTCCGTCAGTGCGTCGACGAGGGCATCGCTCCAAGACGGCGTGGGGTCGAGTTTGAACGAAAGGTCGCCGTAACGCTCACACAGCATCGCCAGTCTGTCAGCCGTCGGTGGTGTGTCGTCGTCCGCGTTCGAGAGCCGCGTCGAGACGACGAAGTTCACCGGGTCGTACTGCCGGCCGAGCACCGTCCCGAGATCCGTGTCGGCCTGTTTCAGCGCCAGGTCTAGCGCCGCGCTCTCGAACCCCCAGCGCCGGTAGTGGCGAAAGCGCTCCTGGTCGGGAGGGGCGGGCCACAGGTCGGCCGCTTCCAGCGCCGCGGAAAACGAGTCGACGGTGTACTCGCCGGCCAGCGGGGAGTCCGAACCCTGCAACGTATCGCTGTCCTGCAGCGCGTCGTGGGCCTCGGCCGTGTACGTCACGTCCTCGCCGCTTCCGGTCTCACCCGCACCGGAGAGGTGGACAACAGTGGTGACCCGGTCGAACCCGCTGGAGGTCGCCCGCTCTCGGCGCTCGAACGCACAGTTCTCGACGGTAACTGGCAGGTCTGCGACCTGATTGTACATACCCTGGCTTCGCCGTTCGGGCATCTAAAGCCGGCGACGTCCGGAGTCCGATTCCCGTGCTCGAACGGTCACCGCTCCCCGTACCGAAACTCAAAGCTTAAACGCGCGCACCGGAAAGAGGCGCGCATGGCTAGCTTCGAGACTGCGTCCGACCGACTCCTCAACAAGCAGATCTGCATGCGGTGTAACGCTCGGAACCCACAGCGCGCACAGCAGTGCCGGAAGTGCGGCTACGGCAACCTGCGTCCGAAGGCGAAAGAGACCCGCAGCGCCTGATTTTCGGGTCAGTTGCCGCCGGCATCCGGTGGCGGTTCGTCGCCAATCAACTACTTCTCAGTGGGTTCTCTGTCCGCTGATTGCCGGTCGAGCGTCGCCATGCGAACCGACGCGTGTGAGACGATGAGTTCCAGCAGCTTTTGATCTTCTTCCCCGACAGTCGTCTCGTCCGTCGTGACTGAGAGAACGACCGTCGCCGTGCCCTCGTCGTCCAAAACCACCGCCGACACGCAGTCGGTGACTGACTCGGGGATGTCGACGGAGAACGGCCGGTCGTGAACAGTGATCTCACCCTGTTGCTGTGTCCGGACTTCCTGTGCGAGCGAGCCGACAACGTCGACCGGCACGGTTCGAATCGTGTTCGCGAGCACCACTGCATCGCCGTCCTTGAGCCGGATGACGGCCGTCTCCTCCATGCCGGTCATCGTCCCGAAGGCCTCGACGACGAAGGCGGCGACGCCGTCGACGCTGGGGGCGCTGGCGATGGCGCGTCCGTAGTTGTTCACATCGGCCGCCTTCCCGGCGAAGGCCTCGATACGGTCGCGCTCGGCCGCCAGTTCGCGGAGCCGACTGCGGCTCCGGGCGTCGTACAGCCCGACCAGAACGCCCGCCAGCGCGCCGACGGTGACGAGGTCCACCGTCAGGTACGACGCTCGGGCGAGTGACCCGGAGGTCACGCGCTGGCTGAACAACAGGAGCGCCGCGATGGCGGCAAACGCCACGGTCCCGCCGGCGGCCCACGCGGCCACCCGGGACGTGGCCCCCTCGAACGTCGTGTCACGGACGAGCCAGACGCCCGCGTACACTATCGCCAGTCCCATCGCCACAAAGGGGAGCGCATCGACTGCAATTGCCACCGGAATCCGGGTTTGCTGGAACGCATGGAGGGCCTGCATAGCGGCCAGCACGACGCCGGAGAGCGCCAGGGCCGTCCCCGTCAGAAGTCGCTGGTTCATGGAGTCGAATATCGGCCCTATCACTAGAGCATTGCGCCGGTTTCGAGCGGTCACTCGTCGGGATACTTCGGCTCGCGGCGTTGCGCCCGGTCGAGGGCGCGTTCGACGACCTCGCGAACGTCACCGTGGAAGACGCCGCCGTGACCCGAGTACATGTGTTCGACGCCTGCCGGCATTCGGTCGAGAATGCGCTCGATGCTCTCGATGAGGCGCTCGCGGGACTGGCCGGGGCGGTCGGTGCGGCCGAAGGAGCCGCCCTCGAACGCGCCGTCGTCGTGGACGACCACGTCGCCGGAGAACAGGGACGACTCGGAGACGAGCGAGACGTGGTCGTCGGCGTGGCCCGGCGTGTACACGACCTCACAGTCCTCGTCACCGACCGTGAGCGTGTCGCCGTCAGCGAGTTCGTGGTCCCGGCGCGGGTGGGAGCTGTAGGCGTACAACGGCGCGTCGAAGGCGTCGAGGACGGCGTCGAGCTGCTGGACGTGGTCGCCGTGCTGGTGGGTCAACACGACGGCGTCGAGCGCATCGACGTGCTCGCGGACGACATCGACGACGCCGCGCATCGCGCCGGCATCGACCAGCGTCGTCTGCTCGCCAGTCGCGAGATAGGCGTTGCAGGTGAACGTCTCGGCCTCGGCGGTGACGTTGTGAACGTCCATACACGAAACCTGTGGCGCGGCCCGCTTGAGTGTACTGTCCGCCGGCAACCCGACCGGAATAGGGTATTTCGACTCACAGTGCCGAGAAAATATCGGTTATCAAACACGATAGTGTCGCCGAGTGATTTTTTACTAAGAACGTCATAGTTGTACACGTACCATGGGGTTCGGGAGCTACGACGAATCGGAACAAGACAATCAGGAGTACGACACAGACTTCGAGGACGAGGACGGCCTCGATGCTGAAGAAAACGCCCACGAGGGCGATATCGAGTACGAGTTCACCGCGTCGAACGACGAACTACTCGATAGACTGGAAGACATCAAAGACAACCAGAACACGTGAAATCAGGGGCACGGGCCCTCGGCGTGGCGGAGTCGTATCGGGCTGAGACCAGTCAGTTCGCTGGTGCTGTCGTTCGCGCCAGTCGGGTGGCTGACGGCTTTGTTTTCAGTACTGCCACAGTCGGTGGGAGCGACGCGACTGAGACGGTGTGTGCGATGGTCGACAGACTGGACCGCGAGGACGTCCGCTACTTGCTGGTGGCGGGCATCGCGCCGGCGTGGTTCAACGTACTCGACCTCGAACAGATTCACGACCACACCGACCTGCCGGTCGTCTCGGTCACCTTCGAGTCCTCGCCGGGACTCGAAGGGGCCATCCGCGAGGCCTTCGACGACTCCGATGTCGTGCAGGACCGGCTGGCGACCTACCGTGCCCAGCCGGAGCGCCGACCGGTGTCGGTGAACGACGAGACGGTGTACGTCCGGAGCGTCGGCCTCGACGACAGCGCCGCCGCGGATGTCGTCTGCGCGTTCACGCCGGAGGGCGGCCGTCCTGAACCACTCCGTGTCGCCCGACTGGCGGCGCGGGGACTGGTCGAAATGGAGTGACTCACACAGCGGGAGCGACCGACCGGATGCGGTATCGTATTGCCCATCGGTACAATGGACGGCCCGAATTCACGTCCTTCAGATACCCCAACGACTCATTAGCTGTTACTAAGTTAGAGATGGAGGTTTGAACGACATAGGCGGTAGCAATATCCTATCGTAGGTTGTATTTAGCAATAGCTAAACATAGTCTGATTGTCCGGCACTGTGTTTGTAGAGATACAATGGCAGAAAGCAGAACGCAGGCGAGGAATGCTGTAGAGCCCGCAGAAACGAACGAGCAAACGAACATCAACAGTAGCGTGACCCGGTACGAAGGCGACCAGCCGACAGAACACAGCGTCTACGGCACGCGCCAGCAGGACAGCCAACTCATGTTCTTCGACGGCCAGTTCCCCGACGCGGAAACGGCTCGCAGCGGCGACGTTCAGGAACAGACGCTCGCCGCGCTCGACCAAATTCGTGCCATGGCTGCCGAATCCGGTCTCGAACCGCGTGACCTGCTGCGGACGACGGTGTACCTCACGGAGATGGACCAGCTACCAGCGGTCAAGCAAGCGTACGCGGCGTTTTTCGACGGACAGCGACCGTCACGGACTGTCGTCGGCGTGGCACACCTGCCGAACGACGCGGCGGTGCAGATCGAAGCGACGGGTGTAAAGCGGTAGTCACGGCCAGCGTCCGCGGTCGGGTGCCTGCCGGCGGACCGCTGCGTTTGAGAGCCCCCGGCGCAAACGACGGGACATGGAGCAGATGGACGGCCTCAACGTCGTCGGCTGTGAGCGCTGTGACGACCTCTGCCGCTCGCGCTCGCGAATCGTCAACGGCGTCGGCCCCGCGGACGCGGACCTGCTGTTCGTCGGGGAGGCCCCCGGCGCGAACGAGGACGAACAGGGCGAGCCGTTCGTCGGGCGGAGCGGCGACGTGCTCGACGAGGCGTTGCGCGAGGCCGGCCTCGACCGCGGCGACGTGCGCATCACCAACTGTGTGCGCTGTCGCCCGCCGGACAACCGCGACCCGCGAACGGGTGAACTCGCGAACTGCCGCGACTATCTGGAGACGGAGATCGACCGCGTCGACCCCGAGGTCGTCGTCACGCTCGGGAAAGTGCCGGCTGAGCACCTGCTGGAGCGTGACGTCGCCGTCACCGGCGAAGCGGGCGACGTGTTCGACGTGGCTATCGCCGGCCAGCCACGCCGCGTGCTCGTCTCCGTCCACCCGGCGGCGACGCTGTACGACCCCAGCCAGAAGGAGACGTTTGAGGCCGCGATAACGACTGCCGCGGAGTTCACCGACGCCCAGAGCGGACAGTCGCGGCTCGGCGAGTTTTAAAATAGTCGGGTAGTGCGGCCCGGAACCGCTACTTCGCTGCGATGTCCATCGCCTCTGCCTTCGTGTCGACCAGCGAAATGTCGACACCAGGAATCTCGCCGACCCGGCTCTTGAGCGCCATCTTCTTGATTCCCTCGGAGACGATGACCCAGTCCGTGATACCGAACTCCTTGCCCGCCTCGGCGGCCTCCTGTGCTCGCGTGAATACGTCGTCGTTCAGTGACGCCTCCATCTGGAGGTTCGAGATATGCGTATCGACCGCCGGCTGTGAGGCGAGTTCCTCGAACCGTTCATTGACTTTCGCGAATGTCTCGTCTGTCATCTCCATCTCTTCGGGAAACTCAGCGATGAGAACGTTACCGTCGACGTACAGAACGTCTGTAGGATCAACCATCAACGGCCGTATGCGGTAGGTCAATAAAACTGGGCCGGCCTATTTTCATAGTTGATATCCTTATCAGGTCCGGGTGTCCGACTGTAAGCGACACCTCCCGCCGGACAGTGGTCGTGCCGAAGGTTTGTTCGAACAGGAAGTCACTTAGCCCCTGTTCGCCTACGATCCCGTATGAGTGTCAGACAGACGACCGCGGACGTGGTCGTCGTCGATTACGGACTGGGGAACCTCCGGAGCGTCACGCGCGGGCTCGAACGCGCCGGCGCAGAGGTCTCCCTTTCGGAGGACCCTGCGGAGTTCGACGCGGCCGACGGCATCGTCCTGCCCGGCGTCGGGGCGTTCTCCGAAGGAATGGACAACGCCGGGCCGTTCCGCGAGGCGCTGGTCGAACAGGCCGAGGCCGGCAAGCCCCTGTTCGGGATCTGCCTCGGGATGCAGATGCTCCTGACGACGAGCGAAGAGGCCGACCACGAAGGCCAGGGCGACGCCGAAGGGCTCGACCTCATTCCCGGGAAGAACGTCCGGTTCAGCCGCGACCAAACCGTGCCACACATGGGCTGGAACGAACTCGACGTGACGCGGGACCATCCGCTCGTCGAGGGCGTCGACGGCGAGCACGCCTACTTCGTCCACTCCTACTACGCCGTCCCCGACGACGAGAACGCGACGGTGGCGACGACTGACTACGGGGCCGACTTCGCCTCCATCGTCGCCAACGACGCCGGCAACGTCTTCGGCACGCAGTTCCACCCGGAGAAATCGGGCGAGACGGGGCTGCGCATCCTCCGGAACTTCGTCGACTACTGCCTCGACCACTGAGTTCTGGACTCGGTATGTGTCCGTATGTCTACAAGTAATTCTGTCGTTCTGCTCACTGGTGCAGCGTCGGGTATCGGAGCGGCGACGGCGCGGGCGTTCGTCGACGACGGCTGGACAGTGTATGCGACGGACGTTCGAGCGGAGTTCCCTGCGGACATCCGCGAGCGCTGTCGCTGTCTCGAACTCGACGTGACCGACGAAGCACAGATCGAAGCCGTCGTCGACCAGGTCATCGAGGAGACAGGCCGACTCGACTGTCTGGTGAACAACGCCGGTTACGGAGTCGCCGGGCCAGTCGAAGACATAGCCAGCGACGACGTTTGCGAGCAGTTCGACGTGCTGGTCCACGGCCCACACCGACTCGCACAGGCAGTGCTCCCCGAGATGCGCGAACACGGCGGGCGCATCATCACGGTATCCAGCGTGCTGGGTCACACCGCGTCGCCGGGCCTGGGCGCGTATTCGGCCGGCAAGGCCGCCGTCGAGTCGCTGACCGACGCGCTCCGGATAGAGATCGCCGGCGAGGACGATATCCACGTCTCGCTCGTCGAACCGGCGTGGGTAGACACCGGCTTCGCCGACAGCGCGCTGGGAAGCCTGAACGACGAAGATCGGACGCCGACCTACGACCGGACGTACGACGCGCTCGAAACCGGCTGGGTGCTCACCGGTGGGCCGTTGGCGACGACGCCGGAGACCGTCGCCGCGACGGTGCTGGCCGCGGCGACCGACGACCCACCGAAGGCACGCTACCCCGTCGGCGCGTTCGCCACGTTCGTCCGGTGGACCCACTGGCTCCCGGCGCGACTGCAGGACCCAATTCATCGCGGGTTCGGTCGAGCGAGTTCGTTTCTGGGGCGGTGGCTGCGGTGACGCGACTGGGTGACGGCGACAGAGTTCGGCTCTCGACCGGCCACGAGGTGACGCTCCCGCTGGTCACCGAGGCGACGGTCGCCGGCGCGGTGCTCCCGGCGCGATACGACGTTGCCGAGTCGCTGCTTCCCGACGGGCTGACGCCAATTCGGGCGACGGCCCGTCGGGCCGCGGTCGTGTTCCTCGCCGTCGAATACCACCGTATCGGCGACGACGCGATGGTCCCCTACGACGAGTTCGCGGTGATAGTCGCGGCGACGCCAGACGGGCGGCGACCACCGCTGATTCCACTGCTGACTCGCGATGTTGGCGGCTACGTCTGGTCACTGCCGGTGACGACCGAACCCGCGCGCGCCCTCGGCGACGAGATCTGGGGCTATCCGAAGACGGTCGCCGACATCAGCCACCGCGACGGCGCGACACGCCGCGAGACGACGGTTGTCGAGGACGGCGACCGCGTGGCGACGGTCAGTATCGACTGGCCGCGAACCTGGGAGCGCCGCGAAACGGTCGAGAGCTACGCAGTTCGGGAGGGACGGCTCGAACGGACGCCTATCGAGTTCCGGGGGAAATTGGGGGTCGCACCACTGAGCGACCGCATCGACGTGGACCCGGGCGACCACGAGCGAGCCGACACGCTCCGCTCCCTCGACCTCGGTACCCGGTCCGTCCTTCGGTTCTCGCTGGATGGTCGGATTGCGTACGGCGCTGGGCGGCCGGTGGAGCGGTAACGGGATAGTGCGGTAGCAGGAACGGAGCAGAGCGGTAGCAGTAGCAGAGCGGTGAGGAAGCCGTACCGCATAGCATACCGCGCGCCGACGGCGCGCGGTTTCCCCGGACTCGCCGCTCTGCGGCGAGTCCGGCCTTTTTCGCCCACGTTTTTGCGCGGGGGTTGAGCGCTCGCCAGCGGCGAGCGCGATGCCCCCGTGGAAAAAGGTGGTCTAGAGGAACTCCCGGACCTCAGAGTACCACATATCGTGCTCGTCGACGGCGTCGATAGCCTCGGCGACGCGGACGGCGATGGCGTGCCAGCAGAGCTGGTCGGGGTCGTCCGCATCGAGATTGTACTCGCTGTCGGCGCAGGTACAGCCGCCGTCCTCGACGATGTACTCGTCGTCGTGGCCCACGACGACGGTGAAATCGCGGTACTGCTTGACGCGGCTCTCGCCGACAGCCTCGATGGCCTGGTGGCCGCGGTCGCCGTGGACGTCGACGATAGCCGACACTGCGTCGGGGGTCAGCTCCCCGGCGGCTTCGAGGTCGGCCACCCACTCCTCGACTCCGGTCACATCCATGCTACGGAAAGGGGTGACAAAACGGCGTCGGCTTCAGCAGCCACGTCCCGGCTGGCTCGCAGCCGCAGCAGGGAGTTATCAGTGCTTGTACTGTGCCCGGAAGAATAAACACGGAATACGGGTTTCTTCCGGCATGAACCTCGACCTCCCGTGGCTGGCGCTGGGCTCGTTTGCCTCGGGATTCGGGTCGCTGTATCTGCTGGCCCAGCTCCAGGCGCACTGGGACAAGCCGGGCGCGCGGTGGTTCGTCGCGACCATCGTCACGCAGACGGGCTGGTGTTTCAGCTACGGCGCGGCGCTGCTGGTGTTCGACCCGACACTGCGCCTTGCCTTGGAGATGGTGTCCTGGCTGGGTATCATCTGGATCGGCTTCTGTTTCCTCTCCTTTGCGCTGGGATACACCGGTCGGACGAACGTCCTCGAAAGCGGCTGGTACCGGGCCGTAGCGGTGCTGCCGCTCGCCGGAACGGCGCTCGTCGTCACGAACCCGCTCCACACCGTGGTCTGGCAGGGATTCCGGGTCGTGCCGACCGCCGGTAGCGCGGGAGCCGACTACGCCGTCTTGCCGGTGGGGCTGCTCACGATCATCGTCGCGATGCTGTTCGTCAGTTTCGGGACCCTGCTGGTGTTCGATACGGTCGTCAGCTACGGCCCGCTGTACCGGCGCGAGGCGCTCGCGGTCGGCCTGAGCCCGATACCGCCCGGCGCCGGGGTGTTGCTGTGGGCCGGCGGCGTCGGACCGGTTCCGGCGGTGAATCTGACGACGCTCCTGTTCCTGCCCCACATCGCCCTTGACCTGTACGCGTTCGTCCGGAGCGACATGTTCGAGTTCCACCCGGCGACCCGGCGGGCCGGCGAGCGGGCGGCCATCCACGACATCGCCACGCCGGTCGCCATCGTCGACGAACAGGGACGGGTCGTGAACCTCAACCCCGCCGCCGAGCGGATGCTGGGCGTGGATAAGCGCGAAGGCCTGACAGAGCCACTGAACAGCTTTCTAGCGGGTGACGACATCGCGACAGACGGCGGGAGTTCGCGGGCGTCCATCGAGGCCGGTGGTCGACACCGGGAGTTCAAGGTCCGGCAGACGGCGCTCCGGGACGAGGCGGGGACGCAACTGGGATACACAGTCGTCTTTCAGGACATCACAGACGAGATCCGCCGCGAGCGCCGCCTCGAAGTGCTCAACCGCTTTCTCAGACACAACGTCCGCAACGAGAGCGTCGTCATCCAGGCCCGGGCGGAACTGCTCGCTGACGAACTCGACGGCGAGCAGTCCGACCACGCGGCGACCATCGAGCGGTCGGTCAGTCGTTTAGTCGACTCCGGCCAGAAGGCTCGAACGCTCGCCGAAGCGGGTGCTGGCGACGCGGGCCTGGAATCCGTCGCACTTGCCGACCTCGCCACCGGAGTCGTCGAGTCTGCCCGCGAGGAATACGGTGGCTCGGTCACGGTTGAGATACTCGACGACCTCCGGCTGACGACCCAGCCCGCCCTGCTGGAAATCCTGCTTACCAATCTCGTCGAGAACGCTCTCCAGCACGTTCCGGACGCCGTCGTCACCGTCGGTGCGAAGGTCGATGGCGACGATGTCGTGCTGACCGTCAGCGACAACGGCCCTGGCGTTCCAGAACACGAACTCGGCGTGCTGGAGCGGGGCCGCGAAACGGACCTGAACCACGGCAGCGGCATCGGCCTCTGGCTCGTCCGCTGGACGACCACGACGCTTGAGGGGGACCTCAACTTCGACACGAGCGACGGAACGACGGTGACCGTTCGGCTGCCACAGGAACGGACGGCCGCCGAAGCGGCGTGAGCGGAGAGCCTTCGAACGACTTAACGGCGCACGCACGGACCGGGGAGTATGCGCGTCAGTGAGGGCCGGGTGACGGTCACGGTGCCGGAACAGCCTGATGCGGGGAAGGGCGCGGACGTGTTCTTCAACCCCGTCCAGGAGCTGAACCGCGACATCACCGTGGCGGCGCTGCGGGCCTACCGAGAGCGAACCCCCCGCGTGTCGACGTACCTGGACGCCACCGCCGCGAGCGGCATCCGGGGCGTCCGCGCGGCGGCCAACGACTGGGAGACGACGCTGTGTGACATCGACGACGACGCGACGGCGCTGTGCGAGCAGAATCTCGAACGCAACGACCTTGCCGCCTCGGTCCGTCGGTCGGACGCGAACGTGCTCATGCACTCGGAGGCGTTCGACGTGGTCGACGTCGACCCCTTCGGCACGCCGATTCCCTTCGCCGACGCGGCGGTACAGGGCACCAAACACCTCCTCTGTGTGACGGCCACCGACACCGCCCCGCTGTGTGGCGCACACTTCGAGAGCGGCGTTCGGTCCTACGGCGCGGTCCCGCGCAACACCGAGTTCCACGCCGAGATGGGGATGCGCGTCCTCCTGTCGGCGATGGTCCGGACGGCCGCCCGCTACGACATCGCCGCCAGGCCGATTCTCAGCCACGCGACGAAACACTACGCCCGGACCTACCTGGAGTTCGACCACGGCGCGAAGGTCGCCAACGACTGCATCGACGAACTCGGCTACGTCCACCACTGCCAGCACTGCCTCTGGCGCGACCACGACTACGGCCTCATCGCCGACCCGCCCGAGGACTGTCCGGTCTGTGACAAGCACCTCCAGACGGCCGGCCCCATCTGGCTCGGTCGGACCTGCGACCCGGCATTCGCCGACGCCGTGTCCGAACAGGTGACCGAGGAGATGGGCACCGCCAACGAGGCGACAGAACTGCTGGCGACGCTCAGCGAGGAGATCGACACGCCAACCCACTACGACCAGCACCGCCTCTGCAAGCGCTGGGGACGCGGCGCGGAAGCCATGGACGAGTTCATCGAGAAACTTCGGGACACTGGCTACGAGGCCTCTCGAACGCACTACGGCGGCACGACGTTCAAGACGGACGCCGACGTGGTCGAAATCCGCGAGGCGACGGCGGAGTAGCGGGTCGGGAATCTATAGTAGCCATTGAAAATCAATGCACACCTGATCGCACGACGGCAGTGCGATCAGTGTGTAAATCGTTTCAATTGTTACTATAGCTCCGTCTGGACACGAACTACCGACCGTTCGCCCGGCCAACGCTCTCTCGAACCGCGGAGACGAGGTCGTAGCCCAGCAGATACACCGGCCGCAGGAAGTAGTTCGCCATCCCCGCGAGGCCGAGCATGCCGCCAATGGCCTGTACCTCTCCGGGTGTGGCCGACAGGCGGACGAGCAGCGGTAGGGCCGTGACGAGCGGCGCGAGCCACAGCGACTTGACGATGCCGTCCATGTCGACACCGGCGACGGGACCGAATCGGTCCTCGTCCGGTCGGGCGGCGAATAGAACAGCCGTCAGTACCAGCAGGCCCACGACAATCGGCAGGGACGCGCCGACGCCGGCGACGCCGAAACCGATAGCCAGTGCGGCCGCGACGAGCAACAGGACGGTCACCTGCATCGTCCCGTGCCGGATGGCCGCTTCCGTATCCATATCCGGTCGTTGCAGCGGCGCTGTATAAACCCTGTGAGGGCGGCTCCCCTTTCTTAACACCTTTCGGGTTCGGCCGCAAAGCAGTGGCGAAGACGTGCCCTCCACGTACAACCCGGTCCGTGGCGTCCTGCTGTTCATCGGCGGCCTGCTCGCGCGGTTCGACCTCGTCGAGCGCGAGCGGGTCCGCCGAGCGACGGACCTGTCCTGGCCCCGGATCGTCACCGGACTGGCCCGGATGTCGAAGTCGACGGTCGACGTGGCGATGGTCGGACTGGCACTCGGGCCGACCGCCATCGCCGGCGTCGGCTTCGCCGCACCGTTCTGGGAACTCGTGTTCGCACTGGGCGGCGGCGTCGCCGGAGGAACCATCGGGATGGTGTCCCAGCGCTACGGGGCCGACGCCGAGAGGGAACTGGCGGTCACCGTCACGACCAGCGCCGCCGTCGTTCTGGGGCTGACACTTCCGTTGATGGCGGCGTACTGGGTCATCCCCGGTCTGCTCGTCGATCTCGTCGGGACGGGGTCCGAGGCCGTCGGGTACGGGGTCGAGTACCTGCGCGTCGTCGCCCTCGGTGTCCCCTTCGCCGCACTGAACCTCATCGCCAGTCGGACGCTCGTGGGAGCCGACGACGCCTGGACGCCGATGCTGTTGCGGGCCGGCGGCGCGGTCGTCAACATCGCGTTGAACGCCGTCTTCATCTTCGGGTTCGGCCTCGGCGTCGTCGGTGCGGCGCTGGGCACGGTCATTGCGAACGTGCTCGTCACGGCTGGGTTCGCTGTCGGGCTGGCTCGCGGCGGCCTGCCGATAATCGGCGCGTTTCCGGTCCGGATTCCGGTGTCGCGGCCGTTCCTCGACCGGGGACTGGGGCGGGACCTCGCGAAAACCGGGACGCCGCTGGTTGGGGCCAACCTCGCGCGGACTGGGGCGCAGTTCCCCCGGCTGTTCATCGTCGGCCTGTTCGGGCCCGGCGTCGTGTCGGCCTACGTCGTGGCGCTCCGCGTCCGAGCGCTGCTTGACACGCCGAACTGGGGACTGAGCCTCGCGTCGAGCAGCCTCGTCGGACAGGCTCTGGGCGACGGTAACGAGGCCGAGGCGACCGTCTGGGCGCAGACGGTGCTCAGGCTAAGTGTCGGCGTGTACATCGTGGTCGCGGCGACGCTGCTCCCGTTCTCGCGGGGCATCGCCCGCCTGTTCGTCTCGGACCCCACAGTGCTCCCACTGGTGACGGTGTTCGTCTCCGTCGCCTGTGCCAGTGTCGTGTTCCGAGGTGTCGACGGCGGCTCGACCGGGCCGCTCCGGGCCAGCGGCGACACGCGCTGGCCGTTTTACTCCCAACTGGCCGGGATGTACCTGTTCGCCCTCCCGCTGGCGTATCTCGGCTACGTCACGCCGCTCGGCGAGCTCGCGCTGTACGCCTCGCTCGTGGTCGAGACGGCCGTTCCCGCGGCAGTGACCTACTATCGCTTCCGGTCGGGGACGTGGCGGGTCGTGAGCCGGTCCTACCGGCCCGACGCGGCGCTCGACGACTGACGGGTGTCGACGGCCAGAACGACGGTCTGGCGTCAGCCAGTCGACAGTATATTTGGGGCTCCACCCCGAGATGCTCGCGTGGATCGCACACGCGCTGTCTCCGTCGCTCGGGATGTCGTCCGCACTGTCCAAGAGGAGGAGGTCTCCTTTCTCGCGGCCGGCATCGCCTACTACATGTTCGTCTCGCTCCTGCCGCTGTTGTTGCTGACGCTGGTCGTCGGCACGCTGGCGGGCGGGGAGGCCTTTGCCGAGCGAATCGTGACGGCTGCGGGAGACGTGCTCTCGCCGACGGCATCGACGCTGCTCGAAGACGCGCTGACAAGCGGGGCTGGCCGCGGGGGAGCGACTGTGCTCGGCGTCGGCGTCACGCTCTGGAGCGCGCTCAAGGTGTTCCGCGGGCTTGACGCGGCCTTCAGCCGCGTCTACGGGACGGACGGCCCCGGTTCGATTGTCGGCGAGCTCGTCGACGGGCTGGCCGCGCTGGGCGGCATCGTCGTGGCGCTGGGCGGGCTCGGCGTCATCGGCGCTCTCGGAACGGTGCTGGGCGTCCAGGTTGCGCTGGGCGGACTCGCACTCATCCCTGTACTAACGGTGTCCTTCCTCCCACTGTACTACCTGTTTCCCGATCAGGAGATGACGATACGGGCGGCCGTCCCCGGCGCGGTGTTCGCCGGTGCCGGGTGGACGCTGCTCGGAACAGGGTTCAACGTGTACGCGGCGCAGGCCGACTCCTACCAGGTGTACGGCGTCATCGGCGGGGTCCTCCTGCTCGTGACGTGGTTCTACTTCGCCGGACAGGTGCTACTCGTGGGCGCAGCGGTCAACGCGGCGCTCGCGGACCGGCAACTACAACAGGTATCGCACCGACGGTCCGGCAAAGCGATGAGTGAGGACGCTGACGAGACCGACACACCCCCGCCAGCCGGAACCGGGCCGACCGGACGAGACACTGATGCGCTGACAGACGAGGAGCTACAGGAACTCCGCGAAGAGTTCGAGTCGTTTCGCGAGGACGTCGAGGACCGGACACTCCACCGTGACGAGGTGCGGTCGGACCTCAAGCAGTACGTCCGCCGCCGGATGCGCCGCGGCCACGCCCGACAGTGGGGCCCCTACATCGTCTTGCTGTACGGCACGATCATGACCCTCGGCGCGTTCTACTACCTGAAGGGGCTCTGGGCCGTGCTGGCGATGCTGGTCATCTGGCTGTCGGTACTGGGCCTTTACGCTATCATGATTGCTGTCGGTGTGACGCTTACTGCCACCGGCCTCCCCGGACGGCTCGTCGACCGAGTGCGCGACTGGCGACAGTGATACGGGCTGTCGGCGTCACCGAGGTGCTGTCGGCGCTGCCCGGCGCAGTCGTCGTGTTGTTCGCCCTCATCACCCAATTAGGGGACTTCTGGTTCACGTTTCTGGCCTGTGGCCTGCTGTACTGGCTCGGCCCGTGGACGCCGAAACTCGGTCGCGGCCTCACTCGGGACCGGACGGCGATGCTCGTGGCGCTGCTCGCCGTCGCCGTCGCGCTCGTCGTGTCACTGAAGGGCGTGTTCGCGCTGCCGCGGCCGCCCGGAGCGGGTACGGCCACCCACGCCGAACTGCTCCCGGCGGCGCTGCGGGGCGTCTACGAGTCGATGGCGACCGGAGAGGGGTTCGGCTTCCCCAGCGGCCACGCCACCCTCTCCCTGCTCGTCTGGGGCGGCATCGCGTGGGCGCTCCGGGTCGGCACGCGTCGGCAGCGCGCCGCCGTCGCCGCGACGATCATCGCCCTCATCGGGCTCTCCCGGCTTGTACTCGGCGTCCACTACCTCGCCGACATCCTCGCGGGCTTTGCCATCGCCGGTGCGGCCCTCGCGCTCGCCCTCGGTGCGCTCAAAACGCCCGAGCGGGTGTTCGGCTTCGCGGCCGTCATCGCCGTAGCAGGGCTGTTCGTCACCGGCGTTTCCCGCAATTCGGCCGGCGCGCTGGGTGTCGCTGTCGCGGGTGCCGTGGTCTGGGCGCTCCTCGGAGATTCAATCCCGGAACCGACCCGGCACGGTGTCGGTATCACGGCGTTGCTGGGCGTTGTCTCGGTTGGAACGTTGCTCGGGGTGACGTTCGGGTTAGACCCGACGCCGGTCGCCGTCACGCTGCTTGCGGCGCTCGGGACCGGCGTCTTGCTGACGCTGCCGCTGGCCGGTGAGCGCCTCGCCAAAAAGGTGTGAGTGGCAGCCGTTAGAACTTCTCGAGGTAGCGGTCGAGTTCCCAGTCGGAGACGTCGACGAGGTACTCCTTGTGTTCCTGCGTTTTGGCCTCGACGAAGTTCTCGTAGACGTGCTCGCCGAGAGCGTCCTGAATCACTTCGTCGTCTTCGAGCGCTTCGACGGCTTCGCCGAGGTTCGACGGGAGCGTGGTGATGCCGTACTCCTCGCGTTTCTCCTCGTCGAAGTCGTAGATGTTCTCGCGGACAGGGTCGTCACAATCGAGGTCCTGCTCGACGCCGTCGAGCCCAGCGTGGATGAGCGCGGCGAAGGCGAGGTACGGGTTACACGACGGGTCGGGGAAGCGAGCCTCGATACGGCTTGCGGCCGGGGTGCGGGCGGCCGGCTTGCGGATGAGCGCCGAGCGGTTACGGTCGGACCAGGCGACGTAGACGGGTGCCTCGTAGCCCGGGACCAGACGCTTGTAGGAGTTCACGGTCGGGTTCGAGACGG
Source organism: Haloarcula sp. KBTZ06 (assembly GCF_048595605.1). Taxonomy (NCBI): domain Archaea; kingdom Methanobacteriati; phylum Methanobacteriota; class Halobacteria; order Halobacteriales; family Haloarculaceae; genus Haloarcula; species Haloarcula sp. KBTZ06. Next base: position 3,035,653 of record NZ_CP184337.1, on the reverse strand, counting down.
CCGTGATAGCCGGTGCGTGCTTGAGGATACCGGCGGTGAAGCTCTTTGCCGTCTCGGAGAGGTTGAACTCGTCGTCCTCGTCGTGGAACGCGTTCTCGCCGTCCTCGGTGAACAGCGAGAGGTGCGTGTGCATCCCGGAGCCGTTGATCTTCGGGATGGGTTTCGGCATGAACGTCGCGTGCAGGTCGTGCTCGGCCGCGATGGCGCGGACGACAGAGCGGAAGGTTGCGACGTTGTCGGCCGTCGAGAGCGCGTCGTCGTAGGTGAAGTTGATCTCGTGCTGGCCCTGGGCGACCTCGTGGTGGGAGGCTTCGATGTCGAAGCCCATGTCTTCGAGGCCGTAGATGATGTCACGGCGCACGTCGGAGGCGAGGTCCTTTGGCGCGAGGTCGAAGTAACCGCCGGCGTCGTTGGTCTTGGTCGTCGCACGGCCCTCTTCGTCTTCCTCGAACAGGAAGAACTCGGGCTCGGGGGCGGCGTTGACCGTATAGCCCATGTCGTTTGCGCGCTCGATAGCACGCTTCAGGACGCCACGCGGGTCGCCGGAGAACGGCTCGCCGGTCGAGGTGTCGATGACGTCACAGATGAGGCGAGCACTGGAACCGCCTTCGACGTTTTCCCTCCACGGAAGCACCGAGAACGTCGAGGGGTCCGGGTCCAGACGCATGTCGGACTCCTGAATCCGGACGAAGCCGTTGATCGAGGAGCCGTCGAAGTAGATCCCCTCTGTGAACGCTTTCTCTGCCTGGTCGGCTGTGATCGAGACGTTCTTGATGGTGCCGAGGATGTCGGTAAACTGGAGCCGGAGGAAGTCGACGTTCTTCTCTTCGATCTCGTCGAGTACCTCCTGTGCCGCCTCTGAAAGTTCGCTTGTCATCTTTGGACACCCGATAGGAACGGTGCTACTACTAAAACCCTGCTGATTTGCGCAAAGGTTTCGACGCTTTCGCTTACATTTGGACATTCGTAAAATTCTAATCCCTGGGGGGCGTCCACCAATGTAATGACGTACGAAAATCTCGACCGTGAGCTAGTGAATGCACTTCTGGGGGATGGCCGCGCCAGCCTCCGAAGCCTCGGAGAAGACCTCGACGTGTCGGTAACGACCGTCTCAAACCACCTCTCCGATCTCGAGGACGAGGGAATCATCAACGGGTACACCCCCAAAGTCGACTACGACAAGCTCGGTTACGACGTGACAGCCATCATCCAGCTCAAGGTGGAAGGGTCGTCGCTCCCGGCAGTCACCGAGGACCTCGAAGAGCACAAGCAGATGATATCGGTGTACGAGGTCACCGGCGACTACGACGTCATCGCGGTCGGGAAGTTCACCGACACCGACGGCATGAACGCCCAGATCAAAGAACTCCTCACCGACCCGGATATCAGGGAGTCGAACACCTCCGTCGTGCTCAACGCCGCAAGCGAACACGAGCAGTTCGACCTCGACCTGAAGGAGTAGCGACCGTCCTTCTACCGTCGTTCCGACCGCTCCCAGAGCGACGGCTCCTGCGAGTCTGAGCCCGAGATAGCAGGGCATGCGAACTCACCCGCAAGCGGTACCGACGCATTCTTGACTGACCAGTCAGTTAGTTACGCGTAATGAACGACGGCGACACGGCCGACGATATTATGGACGCGACCTACCGTGCGCTGTGTACGCACGGCTACGCGGATCTGACGATGCAGGACATCGCCGACGAGTCGGACAAGAGCAAGGCTGCCCTCCACTACCACTACGACAGCAAACACGACCTCCTCTGTGCGTTCCTCGAATACCTCTATGACGGGTTCGTCGACCGGATCGAGGACCCCGCCGGCGAGACCCCACACGAGCGCCTGCTTTCGCTCATCGATTCCGTGCTAGACAAGCCGGACGACGGGAGCGAAGAGTTCGGGACGGCGATTCTCGAAATCCGCGCCCACGCGCCATACGAACCTGGCTTTCGCGAGCGGCTCACGAAGTTCGACGATTACCTCGTCGACGAACTCGAAGTGATTCTCGAAGACGGTATCGCTGACGGGACGTTCAAATCGGACCTTGACGCCGATGAGACCGCCCGGTTCATCGTCACCGTGCTGACCGGGGCTGCGACCGAGCGCGTCACGACCGGACGCCCGGTCAAGTGTACCAGACGGATGCTCACCGAGTACGTCGAGACGCACCTTCTCGACGGACAGCAGGAGGTCACAGCGTGAGCCTCCGGCAGAAACTAGGCCGCTTGGGAGCGCGACTCGGGAACCTGTTCAAGGGGCAAGAGGAACTAGAACTGACAAGCGGTGACATCGGCAAGCCGCTGCTGTTTCTCTCCTTCCCCATCGTCATCACGAACCTGCTCCAGGTGGCGTACAACCTCGCCGACACGTTCTGGCTCGGCCAGTATTCCACGACAGCGCTTGCGGCAATCTCCTTTGCCTTCCCGATGATCTTCCTGCTCATCTCGCTCGGCATGGGGCTGTCGGTGGCGGGCAGCGTACTGGTCGCCCAGCATACCGGGGCTGAGGAGCACCGCGAGGCCGAGTACGCCGCCTCCCAGACTGTGACGTTCGCGCTGCTGGCCTCCGTGCTGCTCGGCGCGACCGGCTACTTCTTCGTCGAAGACTTCCTGTCGCTTTTGGGCGCATCCAGCGAGGTGCTGCCGGGCGCAACGGGCTACCTACAGGTCGTTTCGCTCGGGCTGACGGCGATGTTCGGCTTCTTCGTGTTCATCTCACTGATGCGCGGGGCCGGCGACACCATCACGCCGATGCTCGTGATGTTCGGGACTGTCGTGCTGAACATCGTCATCGACCCGTTCCTCATCTTCGGCTGGTGGGTGTTCCCCGAGATGGGCGTCGTCGGCGCGGCCGTCGCGACCATCTTCTCGCGTGCCGTAGCGCTGGTCGTCGGCATCGGTATCCTGCTGTCGGGCAGGCGCGGCGTGCGGATTCACCTCAGTGATATGGCCCCCGACCTGGAGTACCTCCGGAAACTGCTCAGGCTGGGCATCCCGGCCTCCGTCGAAGGCACCGGGCGCGCCGTGTCAGTCAACGCCATGCTGTTCATCGTCGGGACGTTCTCCGTGACCGTGGTCGCGGCCTTCGGCGTCGGCATCCGCGTGTTCTCGCTGGTGTTCATGCCCGCCATCGCGATGGACCGCGGCGTCGAAACGATGACCGGCCAGAACCTCGGTGCCGAGCGGCCTGACCGCGCGGCGACGGCCAACCACTTCGCCGCAAAAGTATCGTTTGCCATCCTCTCTGTGCTGGGTGTGGTCACGATCTTCGCCGCACCGGCCGTCGTCAGCGTGTTCAGCGACGACCCCGAGGTCGTCCGCATCGGGGCCGAGTTCCTCCAGTGGGTCGCCCCGACCTTCGGCTTCATCGGCGTCGTCCGGGCCTACTCCGGCGGGTTCCGCGGGGCCGGTAAGACGCTCACCGCAGCGGCGCTGGCGGTTACCATGCTGGGAATCATCCGCCTGCCGGTCGCCTGGGTCGCATCCCGCCCAGTTGCGGTCCCGGCGTGGCTCGGCCCGCAGGTCGTCGACCTCTTCGCGTACTCGCTGGCCGAACAGGGCATCTGGCTGGCCTTCGCCGTCTCGAACGTCCTCGCGGCCGGCCTCGCCGCGGCCTGGTTCCTCCGCGGGACGTGGCGCGAGGCCGACCCCCGGGCCGGCAGCGAACCGGCCATTGCAGACGACTGATGGCACAATCGAGACAACCGCAAAACGTTCTAAAATCGCGTTTCAGCGCCGTTCGGCCCGCTCGAAGCGCTCGTCCGTGAGGTACACGTCGCCGTCCCGAACCGTGACCTCGATACTGTCGAGGGCGTCGCCGGCGCAGGGGCCGTGCGTGCAGACGCCGTCGTCGCGTTCGAACTGCGCGCCGTGCTTGTGACACACCAGACGGTCGCCCCGCACAATCGCGCCCCGGCCCGGGTCGAGCGGGACTTCGGGCTGGTGGGGACAGGAGTTGCGCCAGGCGGCGACGGCGTCGCCCGAGCGGTGCAGGATGCAGTTGACGCCGCGCCGGTCGTCGCGCGCCTCGAACACGAGCGTGCTGTCGGTCGGCACCGAGTCGAGTTCGGCGATGCAGCGCGGGTCGTCGTTGCCGTCGGGCGACTGCTCGTCGTCGCCCCCAGCCGCCTGCCCATCGTCTCCAGTGCCGGAAAAACTGAATCGGACGGTTGCGTCGCCGGCTTCGACCTCGCCACCGTCGTCGTGGATACGGACCGATTCCGACTCGTCGTCGGTGTCAACGGTCACGTCCACGGGGTCGCTCATAGCAATGGGTCAGCGGCTGACACACATAGCGATGTCGAAGTCGGTCGCAACGTGCCGGTTGCAAAACTGAGTTATGTCAGCCCCTCGGAAGGTCGGTATGGACCGAGACGACGTTTCCGTCGAAGTGGAGGTCGAGGTAGCGGTAGATACAGCGGAACTGGAAGCCGAAGTCGAAGACATGGCGGAGTTCGAAGCCGAACTGGAAGGCAAGGGCGTCGAAATCGAACTTGAGGCCGAAGTCGAGTTCGCCGAACACGACGAACACGAGGAGATGGACGAGACAGAAGACGAGACGGCGGCCTCCGAAACCGGCGACGAGATGGACGAGACAGAAGGCGGCGACGAAGACCAGGAGTAGTCGCGGGCAGCAACGGACGTGGGGCAGGGCACCCCCAGGAGCGCGGGTGAACTGCTGTCAAATCACAGGTGCGTATCGGCCTCAGCAGTGAATCTCGGCAGCGCTGTGACCGATAGAATTCGGTCTATGTTCATCGATATCAGCTGTCGCGACTGATTCACGATGTCACTACGGCCTGACCCGTGACTTCCTGTCAGAATACGCACTGAAACTTTTTTCTCAGAGTACTTACTAATTAGCGGTGGCTACGAACAGGCACACGATGCACGACACGCCACACGTTATCGGTATCAGCGGAAGCCTCCGCGACGACAGCGGAACCAGAATCGCCGTCCAGCGCGCCCTCGACGCGGCAGTGGGGGATGGTGCAACGATCGAGCACATCGACCTCCGGGAGTGGGACCTCCCGCTGTTCGACCCCGACGCGGGTGAGGCCGACTCCGGTGACGGTCCGGAACTCGCCGCCCGTGTCCGCGAGGCCGACGCCCTGGTCCTCGGAACTCCCGTGTATCACGGCACCATCGCCTCACCACTGAAGACGGCGCTTGACTACTGCAGTATTGACGACGTCGAAGGGGCGACCGTCGGTATCCTCGCAGTGGCCGGCGGCGGGTTCCCCACGCCGACGCTACAGCATCTTCGCGCCTCTGTACTGGAGTTGAAGGGCTGGCCGCTTCCGCAAGCCGTTGCCATCCCCGAATCGTGGGCCGCCTTCGAGGACGGACACATCGCCGACGAAGACATCGCAGCGCGCGTCGAGGAACTGGGCTCAAACGTCGTCGCGTACACGGGTGTTGCGGACCGACGCGAAGAAACAGAACAGTCGGAACTGGCGACCGGCGACTGATACTGTTGACTGTCCCTTCGTGAAGACAGTCGCCAGCTCGGGGTGGCAATATTCGTCAGGGGAGTACAGCCAGCAGTATGACTCACTCGAACCAGTCGACGAAACTGCCCTCCAGCAGCGTCTCCTCCTGATGGCGGATGTAGGTGGCCTGCATCCCCCAGATCGCTTCGGCCAGCGGGACGTTCTCCTCAACGCGGCGGCGGACGTAGTCGTGTTTCCAGCGTGCCGGCGTGAGCCGGCGGTCGACGCGCTCGCGTAGCGGCCGGATGTACCCGTGGGCTTCCTCCGCCGAGAGGCCGCGCTGTTCGAGGCCCTCGCGTGCGTGCTCGAACAGTTCGCCGTATATCTCCTCGGTGTTAGTCGTCGTCGCCCCGTCGGCGGTTATCCACTCGATTTTCGCCCGCAGGCCGCTCCGAGCGGCGGCGTAGAAGTTCCGCTTCGCCGTCTCCCAGTCCAGCGACCGGATGGGGTGTTCGAGCTGTGGCAGGCTCTCCATCAGGCCGGCGAAAACGGCCGCGAACCCGATTGCGTCGTCGACGGTCGGCTGTGCGGCCAGCGGGCGGAACTCGATGCGGGCGTTGGCCGCCGACCGCGTCGGCCCCTCGAACACCGGCCTGACCCATCGCCAGTACGAGCCGTGCTTGTGCCGGAAGTGAACGAAGTCGTCGTCGAAGCGGGTCCCCGACTGCAGGTCGACCGGGACGATAGTGTCGTCAGCGACGATGTCGTCGATAGCCTCCTCGACGGAGTCGAAATCCGGCGGGAAGCAGACTTTCGGTGGCGTCGAGTCGCCGTCGGGCGGATTGAGGACCGACTCGAAGACGCCGATGCGGTTCTCCATGTTCGCCCCGGCGACGATTTCGGGGTCGGGCGCGTCGTCGTAGAGGTCCGGCGGGAAAAACGGCGAGTTGACGCCGAGTGCCAGCAGCGGCGCGGCGATGCGGAGCGCGTAGGTGAAATACTCCGGCAGGTCCGGGGCGTGGGGAATCTGGTAGTGGGGTTGAATCGAGGTGATGAGCGACTCCGGCATCACCGTCTCGGCCTGTAGCGAGACGTGTGGCGCATCGATCTCGAACGCCGAGGGGTAGTCGGTGTTGGCCATCGTGTGATAGCGGACGGAGTCCGACATGTTCGTCCCGATGCGGACGCCGCTCTGTTCGACGCAATCACAGAGGTACTCCCGGGCCGTCTCGCCGGCGGGCGGAACGGTCCACATGCCATCAGAGACGAGGCGGATACCCTCGTTGCGTACCCGTTGCTGGGCCGGCATCAGCGACGCCTTCAGTTCGTTGCGCTGGGCCGCCAGCCCGTGGGTGTTCAACGGCTGCGGGCTCGTCTGCATCTCGGCGTTGTGCAGGCCGAGTTCCTTTTCGAACCCGATGAGTTCGAGCAACTGACGCGGGACCCGCTGGAGCGCGTCGGTCTGCTCATCGACGGCATACAGCTCCAGCTCCATGCCGACGATCGCCTCCGAGTTGTCGAAGGTCCCGCTCCGGACCGCGGATTTGAGCGCTTCGGCTTCCTCGCGGGCCCGTTCGTTGAACGACTCGCTGTCCGCTGCAAGCACCTCGGCCACCCGGTCTGCCAGTTCCGAAGCCGACATAACTCCGGGTTTGCAGTCACGGGTGTTAAGCGTGCCCCAGACAGTACGGGAGAAGCGAGAGCAGGGGTTCCACACACGACACCGACTTGCCAGCATCGGTCCCAACTCAGCGAGAGAACGGTAGTCACGCACTCACAGCAACTCGCCGACGTCGCTCACCCCCGACCTCGCCGAGAGTGCAGATCACACATCCTCACAGCAGCTCGCCGATGTCGCTCATCGTCTCCCCTAACGGGTCCCGTTCCGCAGTTGTGAGCGCCCCCTCCACTGCATCGCGAGCTGCGGGCAACGGCTCGTGCGTTTCGATGTACACCGCCAGGGCAAACTCCTGTTCAGTTACGTCAGCGAGTGCGATGGCATCGCTGCGAGAGAGGTCCCCGGCGAGCCAATCGGCGATTATCTCACGGCCCTGTGGGCCGACCGGTGACACTTGCTCACCGACGAGATGGAGCGTCTTGGCGGCCATCACAGGCGCAACACCGGCGGCGCGGCCCGCATCGCCGACGCTCTTGCCGGCTGCGTAGGCCTCGACGACGGTCGCCGCTGTCGCCGCCGAGCACGGGAGGTCGTCGGCCACCGGGGCCAATCGCTCCGGGAGCGGGGCGTCCGTCTCGTCGACGGCAGCGACGCCGCGATCACGCTGGTGGGTCGTGACCTCGACACCGGCAGCGATATCCGACAGCGTCATTGAAATTTCATTCTTTGTGCCGGAATTTAATGCTGTCGGTATACCGATAGGCGCGGGTGTCGAACCCGATAACTACCTACCGGTTACCGGTCGGCAGTTGCATCGAAAACCGCCCGGAAACCCGTCTTTGCATCGGTTTTTTAACCCCTCGCCCAGCCGTAGGTGGGAACATGAGCACGACGGTAACGCAATGTCCGGAGTGTAACGGGTCGGTCAAACAGCAGGGTGTCGAGTCGGTCTGTGGCAGCTGTGGACTGGTCGTCGGCGAGGACGCCATCGACCCCGGACCGGAGTGGCGGTCGTTCGACGATGACGACACTGACCGGGCACGCACAGGCGCGCCATTGACACGGTCGCGTCACGACCGCGGCCTCTCGACGAAGATCGGTCGGTCGACGCGGCTGAAAGGACGCAAGCGCCGTCAGTTCGCCCGCCTCCGCCGCGAGCACAACCGCGCACAGATCAGCTCGAAACGCGAGCGAAACAAGGTGTACGCCTTCACCGAGATCCGGCGTATCATCAGTTCGATGTCGCTCTCGGACGCGATCCGGGACCGGGCCTGCGTGCTGTTCGAATCCGCACAGAACGAGGACCTGCTTCAGGGGCGAACGCTGGAAGGATTCGCGGCCGCAGCTATCTATGCCACCTGCCGGACTGAAGGGGTCGCCCGAACCGTCGACGAGCTCTGTACCGTCGCCAAGGCGACCCAGGCGGAGCTTCGCGCGGCCTACGACGCCCTGAACAGGGAGCTCGGGCTGCCGACCGGGCCGATTGACCCTCGGGAGTACGTCCCTCGGTTCGCGACGACGCTGGACCTGCCGACGGCGGTCCGCCAGCGCGCGGAGGGGCTCGTTGACGAGGCACAGGACCGTGGGCTGGTCAGCGGCCGCAATCCGGCCGGCGTCGCGGCGGCGTGTCTCTACACCGCGGCCCAGGAACGGGACGTGGCGCTCACGCAGGCCGAGGCGGCGGAGACGGCGGACGTGACGCCGGTCACGCTACGGGGAACCTACACCGAGCTACAGGAGTAGACGGCGTCAGCGAGCGATTCGAGCGAACGCCGCGCTGGCGTGTCCGGCGCTGTTTCCCGAAGCGGCTGTCCGTGCGCCTGCGCCGTCGCCAGCGGCTCGCTCTCCGGGACAGCGACGGTCGGTGCACCGAACCGGTCCGTGACGGCCTCGGTCGCGGGGTTCGGACCGGCACGGTTGAGGACGACCCGACAGAGTCCGGCGTCGAGTTCACGGGCCAGCGCTCGGACCCGGAAGGCGTCAGCGAGCGCCGCGCCCTCCGGCGTCGTGACGAGTATCGCGGCGTCGGCGGCTGCGAGGGGCAGACCCACGTCGGCGTGCAGGCCGGCTGGCGAGTCTACGATGACCCAGCGATAGGTCCGCTCCAGCGCGGCGAATACGTCCGTGAGGCCCTGCAAGTCGGCGCTTCGAGCGCCGGCCAGCGTCCGCCCGCAGGGAACGAGGGTCACGGGGCCGGTCTCACGGACAGCCTCGTGCGGGTCGGCGCGGTCGGCGAGCACGTCGTGCAGGTCGGGGCCGTGACTGGACGGGAGGTCCGCCATCCCGAGGTCGCCGTCGACGACGACGCTCCCAGCGTTCGCGTTCGAGCGCGAGTCCCTGCTGTTAGGCCGTTCGAGCGCGCCGAGTTCCGCCGCGAGATTGTACGCGATAGTGGACTTGCCGACGCCGCCCTTGCCGCCGGTGACTGCCAAGATCATGCCAGGCGCGACAGCGTCTCGGTCGGCACTGTGGCGGCCGCCCGTCGGTCGGCGAGCCGTTCGGCCCGCCGGGCCAACGCACGGAGCATCTGCTCGTCAGTATCGCCGCGTGTCGCGACCGTCCGGACGCCGGACAGGCCGTCCGCCGCGCGAACCGCAGCTGTCGCCGCCGACAGCGAGTCCGCCTCGGCCAGCCGCTCTGCGCGGTCGACGCGTCGAGCAACGGTTTCGAGCCACTGCGAGACAGCGTCGGGGAGCTGCTGGTCCGGTCGCTGGCCGCTTGGAGTCCTCGACTCGGCTGGCGATTTGACGGTCGCTCGCTGCGGGTCCATCTCCTGTTCGACCGTGGATTCATTCGACCGCCGACTCGCGGCTTCGGCCGCCTGCGATGGCTCGCCTGCAGGCACAGCATCAACAGGCGGCGACGGGTCGCCCAGTTCCCTGAGGACGGCATCTGCGGAGTCGAGTCGCTCGTCCGCCGGGGTCGTATCGGACGTCGGCTCGGCACGCACCAGATCCGCCGGCTGGTCAGATAGTGGGGCCGGCGTCGCGTAACCGAGCGCGTGCGTTCCCGGGCCGACGATGCCCTCGAAGCCGTCCTCGGTCCAGCCGGCCTCTGGAACGCCCTGCTTTCTCGGCGGCCAGAGAGGGCCATCGAGACAGTTCCGAACAGTGATTCGAGTCGGTTCGGTAACGTCGCCGACGGTCGCCGTGACGAGCGTCACGCCGTCAACTCGCTCGGCGCGACAGTCGAAGGTAACCATAGGGGTGGTGGTCCGGCCTTCCGATTTAAAAGTCAGCAGCGGACGACAGGGGCGTCGAGACAGTCCGACGCAGCCGTCGGTGACCTGAACCGATCCGTTCCGAGGACGACCGGTGCGGGCGTCCGGGCGACCCGGAGTACGGCCAGCGCGGCCGTTACTGGGTCGGCGTCGAACGGGCTGTCCGGGACCGGCCCCGGAACGGCTTCGATGGCCCGAGCGAACGCATCGGCGCATCGGTCGACGAGGGTCGCCCGGGCACTCCGTCGGAGATTCGCCAGTTCGTCAGCAAGCCGTCGCTGCTCCTCCAGCGTATCCCGGTAGGCGCGTGCCCGCTCCCGGCGGAGTTCGCGGGTCTCTCTGGCGGCAGCCCGTCGGGTCTCCCGTTCGCTCAGTTCTGTCGCCGCGTCCCGGAGGTCAGCCTGTACCGCCCCGTCGTCCGCCCCGACCGCCTGCCGAGCGGTGAGACGGCCGCGGTGGGTCGCGACCGCTTCCTGCAAGCCGTCGATGGTCGACTCCGAAACCGGCTCGACAGGGTCCGGCAGATCCGGCGGCGAACATTCGAGGTCGGCCAGCTGGGCGCGGCACTCCGCGATAGCGTCGTCCTGCGGGGTCTCGTGTCCCCGTGACCGAGCGGCGGCCGCGAGCGCGGTCCGCGTTCGGAGTCCCATCGACGGGTGGACGTATCCGGCGTAGGCGTACACGGCCGGTGGTTCCGGGCAGGAAAGGGCCGGAAAGCACCGCTGCCCACGGATACTCGCGGCGATGATTCGACCGTCGACGCCTCGCGCTCGGAGGTCGACGACAGCGCCCGCGTAAGTGGTTCCAGCGACGCGGAGCTTCACAGGTCGACGCCTCGGAGTTGGTCCGGGTCCGGGAGGTCACGCCCCGACGCGAACCGCTCGTAGGGCGTCGCCGGTTCCTCGCGTGCTTCGTACCGTTTGGCCGCCTCGCGGACGTGCTTCGGGACGTCTGTCGGCTCGAACGGTTCGACGTGTTCGATCTGTATGTCGAGGTCGTGTTTCTCGTGGAGCCGGAGCGCCTGGAAGGCCCCGAACTCGGTTCCGGAGAACAGCGCTGCTCTCCCGAACTGCCGAACGACACAGTCTTCGTGGGCACGACAGACGTTCCGCAGGTCTGTGCGTGCCGCCCGGGAGTACGTGACGACGAGTAGCACTGGGTAGACATTACTATTATTACTATAAAATTTTACTGAATTGAATGTGTTTTAAATTGAATATATATGACGACTGGCCAGAAAGATAGCGGCGGCAGTCGGACTCCGGAGTCGACACTGTGGACAGCAGATGGAGACATCGACAGTACCCGCGGTGCTAGAGAACGCCCTACTCGACGACTGTAACGGTAAATTCGCCGGCGTCCGCGACGAGGTCTTGCACCCGTTCGCGGGCTGCTGTCTCGGATGGCGCGAGGACGACGAGGCCGTCCACGGCGGCCTCACCGCTTGCCCGGTAGGCCTGCAGGTCCCCCTCGAACTCAGTCGCGTAGGTCCGGAGCGTCCCGCGAACGTCCTGTTCGAGGTCACTGAGTGACTTCGACCCTGTCTCGAACTCGGCCAGCGCCTCCTCAATGTTGCGGAGTGCGGAAATGCGGTCCATATCAGGTCGTCCGGAGGTGGTCCGTCCGGGGCTCGTACACCTCACCTTTCTGTTTCAGCTTGTCGATCTCGTGTTCGGCCTTCGACTCGTCGATGCCGACCTCCTCGGCGCGTTCGATGACCACGTCGGCGGGTGCGCCCTCGTCGTACTCGTCTTCGATGTCCGAGATGATGCCTTTGATGTTCTGGATGCGGTCGCGCTGGGTCTTTGACTGGCCGGTCTCGACCACATCGGCGTCGAACTCGCCGGTCTCGGGGTCGACGCCGATCTCCTTCAGGCAGTAGTGGGCGATGTCGACCGCTCGGTCGGCGTCGGCTTCGTCGACGGTGTCAGAGAGGCGTATACGTGCAGAGGCCTCGGCCAATCGGACCAGCGCCTCCAGTTTCCGGGCGGTGACGGGCACCGGCGCGTCCTCGTCCTGTCCCTTCATCCGTAGGTCGACGTAGAAGTCCTCGATACGGCTCTTTGCCTCCTCGGTCATCGTCGGGAAGCAGTTGCGCTTCGCGTAGGCGACGTACTTCCGGAGGAGGTCCGGTTCGATTGTCGGCGCGACCTCCTCGGTGACGGTCCCGACCTCCTCCTCGCTGAAATTCGAAGTGGGGTTTTCCGTCCGGTGCGTGTGGAGTTCGCCGGCGTAGTTGGTCTGGATGATGTGCTCGGCGAGGTTCCGGTCTTTCTCCTCGTCAGGCTTGTCCGTCACGGTGAAGATGAGGTCAAAGCGGGAGATGAGCGCCGGTTCGAGGTCGATCTGCTCTCCGATGGGTTCGTACTGGTCGAAGCGGCCGTACTTGGGGTTAGCCGCACCGAGTAGCGAACAGCGGGATTTGAGCGTCGCGTTGATTCCGGCCTTCGAGACGCTGATACGCTGCTGTTCCAGCGCCTCGTGCATCGCCGACCGGTCTTCCGGTGACATCTTATCGAGTTCGTCGATAGCGGCGATGCCCTGGTCTGCGAGCACGAGCGCGCCCGCTTCCAGCGTCCACTGCTGGCCGTCGCCGAAGTCGTCGCGCACGGCGGCCGCAGTGAGCCCTGCGCTCGACGACCCTTTGCCGGAGGTGTAGACAGAGCGTGGTGCGATATTCTCGATATATGACAGCATCTGTGAGTTATGCGAGACCACGCCGTTAGTGAGATAGTTGTGTGTCCCCTCGATTTCGAGGTCGTAGACCCACTTTTCATCGTGTTCGATGGGTTCTATCGATTCGATTCGGTCCCACGCGATGTCACCTTCGACGAATGCAGCGAGTCCGTTCAGGTCTTGACGGAGTGACCCCGTTCCGCCGCCGTCGCTACGCGCAGTGTCGCTGATAGGTGTGTCATTGTTCATCTCAGCCAACCGTGCCTGGAACGCATCGAGAACCGATTCGAGACTGTCACGGCTTGGGTTTCGGCGTCCCCGCTCGTAGTGTTGATACGTCGAACGCGGGAGGCCGCACTCGGATTGCGTCAGTCCAAGTGCTTCCCGGATGCGACGGAGTTCCGGACCCAGATTGGGGACAATATCAAGGTTCGTATTTCCGTGGGTTCCCTCGAATTGCCGGCACACTTCGGTCTTTCGCGCTGTGATGAATCCGATTTGTTCGGCGTAGTCGTGGAAAGACTGCCCGGAGATTCGAAGCCGGTAGCTGCCGTTGTTCCGGGGTTGGAGTTGTGCCGTGATTCCCTGTGTGACGAGCAGGGTTCGAACGTCTTCCAGCAGCGGTTTACTCATCGAAGCAACAGTAATCTCTCGCTGTGATGTCGAAACGTGTCCCTCTCCCTCGATATAGCCTCGAATAAATCCGGTGACAACGTTGTTGCTGGCTCGCATGATATCTTGCGGAACGCGTCTCTCCGCCGAGGACTGGAGCAACGTTTCGTCCAGAGATGCGAGGAAGCTCACGAACTCGCCGGCAGAACACAACAGTTCGCGGGCGGTCTTCCCCTCGTGTGAACTCCGTTCCGTAACGTTGAGGTTCAGTGTCTCCAGAACAGATTTCGCGTCATCGAGAACTTCGCGGTCGTTATTGGTTATCGAAACATACCCCGTGTTATCCGGACGTTGCTCGACGTACCCCTCGGCAACAATATAACCGATCAGACGGGCCAGTTCGGGTGTCCACTGCGGTGGAAAGTCAAGATCGATTCTGTTGTGGGCCTGTGATTGTCGGAACGTGATGTCCAGGTCGTCGTGGCCATCTGTGGATAGCTTCCGGGGAACTGCGATGTGTGTGCCACTCTCTAATTCCTCGGCTTTCCTGGCCTGGAACCGGCCGTCAGCTTGGACGAACAGTGGATGGGACGGGGTTACATCGAGTTCACGACCAGTCGCGGTTCGTATCCGATACAGTGTTTCCGGTGCCTCGCGCTTCCAAACCTTGGTCGCGTTTTGCGTGGCTACTGTTCCATCGGATTGGAGTGAGGGGACATCGAAATCAACAGTGTCCCACACGCCGTCGTCGACTGGTCTGGGATCATCTAAGTTCGATTCGACGATCTCTCGTATCGGCCGTTCGTGGCCGTCTGCGAGAGTTACCCGCGTGTCACCGTGGACGCATTTCCCCGTCCCCGGGTCTCCTATCAGCAACATATGGAGGTCGCCACGTATTCGAGATCCGTCAGGAAGCTCTTTGGTCACGCCGGAAAAGAGCTGGAGCATCATCGCGAGCTTCTCCTTCTCGTAGCCGTAGATGGAGGGTGCGATAGCGCCGACCATCTTGTCGTAGATGTCGGACTCGTTTGAGAGTTCGACGATTTCCTTCTTGTCGGCGTCGGTGATCTCCATGTCCTCGAACTGCTCGTCCTCGATTTCGACGCTGACGCCTTCCATGTAAATGTCGAACATCGGGGACTTCTCGTTGTCGTTGCCCCGCTGGTCGAGCTTGAGGATGCCGGTCACGCGAACGTGGTCACCGGCGGTAACGTGGCCCGTGATGTCGTCCTCGATGTTGATGTCGATGGACTGGGGCGTCTCCCCGCCGCGCAGTCCCTCGGGGGACTCCTGGACGCGGAGCTTCTGTGCGTCGATGAACTGGGACTGGTCGGTGTTGAGCCGGAACGGGCCCTGTCGTTCACAGCCCTGGCAGTCGTGGGGTTCCTGGAAGTCGCCGGCGGTCTGGGGGATGCGCGTGAGCGTGCCACAGCGCTGGCACTCGAAGGCCGCCTCGATGACTTTCGGACGCACGTCGGTCGCTTTCCGGATGATGCCCCGGACGGCGACGAGGTTGCCGTGGTGTTCGTGGCGCAGATCGCGGATATCCTCCGACTCGGGGAGGTTCCGGACGCGGACGTGGGCCTGCCCGAGTGAGACGTCCACCGGGAGGTCGTACAGTCGCAGGGCCTCCTCGGCGTACTCCTGAATCTGCTCGGGCTTGGTGCGGTAGTCGTCGGCCAGGTCCGGGTCGAAGCGATAGAGGTCGTCCCAGTCGATATACAGCGATTTCTGGTCGTTCGGGTATTTCTGGGCGAGCTCACCGATCTCGTTGCGGTAGTAGTTGCGGTAGAACTCCTCGAAGCGGTCGATGAGTTCGGTGTTCTCGGCGGTCGCCATTTGAGTGGACAGTGGTTATGCCCACTGGCCTAAGAAGGTTCGCAAACCGGGGTGGAACTGAAGTGAGGGAACCAGCGGGCGCACGGGTGCTGGTGATATGGGCCGGTGAAGACAAAGGATTCCCCACGAGGCTCTGATCGAATCGGGTGACTGGGGGTAACGAAACTGACTGAGATTATCTTTAGTAGGACTTGCAATCGACACAATCACTACTGCAAACGACTGTCGGTTTAATCGACATTTACTGGACAGGAGACTGCCTCACGGGCAATTTCGGATAATAGCTTCACCACTGTAGCGTCACAAAGGCGCTACCAATATCAGTGCCGAGAATTGGGACCAGTAGTTTTTGCTGGTATACCTGATTCACTCAGAGTAGAATAACCGTGCGCGATCAAAAAATCACAAGGCGTCGGCTCCTCGCCAGCGGCAGCGCGGCCGCGACCGCAACGCTCGCCGGCTGTGCAGGCCGCTTCGGGGATTTCGGAGGGAGCGGAGACGAGGACAGCGGCGACAGCCAGCAAGCGACCGAAAGCGACATCGACGTGAGCGATGCGGCGGCGACTGTCGGAATGGTGTACGCACTGGGCGGGCTCGATGACCGCTCGTTCAACGATGCGGCGAACCGCGGCATTCAGCGCGCGCGGCTCGATGACGGGGTCGAATACACGAACCACGAGCCAAACAGCGTCGCCGGCTTCGCGGAGGTACAGGCCGAACTGGCGAGTTCGTCGAACCCGCCATACGACCTGATCTGTTGTATCGGATTCCTGCAGGCCGAGGGGCTGTCTGAGACTGCACCGGAGTACACAGACCAGCAATTCATGATCGTCGACTCTGTCGTGGAGGCCGACAACGTGGCGAGTTACGTGTTCCGCGAACACGAGGGGTCGTTCCAGGCCGGGAACCTCGCTGGGCTGCTCACGACCAGAGATATCGACCTCGGGGCAGGCTCGACGAACCCGGACGAGACGACCGTCGGATTCGTCGGCGGCCTCGACCAGCCCCTCATCCACAAGTTCGAGGCCGGCTTCAGAGCCGGCGTCGAGTACGCCAACACGGACGTCGATGTCCTCACGGAGTATCTCGGGAATTTCGACGACGTGCAGGGCGCCCGCGACATCGCAGCCGGGATGTACGATGATGGGGCGGACATCGTCTACCACGCAGCGGGTGGCGCAGGTGTCGGCATCTTCCAGGCCGCACAGGCCAGTGGCCGGTACGCAATCGGTGTTGACTCGGACCAGTCCCGCAGTAATCCCCGGTACGCGGACGTCGTGCTCGCGAGCATGGTCAAGCGGGTGAACGTAGCCGTCTACGACGCTGCGACGGCGACGGTCACGGACAGCCTTCCCGCTGGTGAGGTGGTCTCTCTCGGGCTGGATAGTGACGGCGTCGGCGTCGTCTATGGCACCTCCCTCGAACCGGCAATTCCCGACGATGTCAGGGAGGCGCTGTCGACGTCGCGGGAGCAGGTCGCCGCCGGCGACATCGACGTACCCACTGAGCGCTCCAACACGGGTGGTGCCTGATGGCGGGCGGTCCGCTCGACGGACTGGCGAGCGCGCTTGATCGGGTCGCTCCCGAGTTTGTCCGGCAGCGGTTCGCTGCGAAGTTCGCTGTTGCGTTCCTTGCCGTGTTGCTCGTCATCGCGGGCGCTGGCGCGTTCACCTTCCAGGCGACATCCACAGCCGTCGAACGCCAGACGACCGGACAGCTCGCCGAGACCAGCCAGCTGGAGGGGGGCTCTATCGGCTCGTGGGTCGAACAGCAACGCACGCACACGCGCTCCGTCTCACAGGGCGAACCGCTCCGGAGTGACCGGCGCGCCGCGGCGTACATCCTGTTGCAGGACCAGTTACTGCCCGACGATGTTGTCAGTATGCACCTCGTAAACGATACTCGTGGCGAAGTGGTCGCCAGCACGGAACTCCCGCTGGAGGGGCGGTCGCTATCCGAACTTGACGCGCCGTGGACGGCCGCCGAAGTGCCGGAAGGACCCGGGAACAACAGTCAGGTGTGGTCGAGTAGTCGGTCGTACCGCTCACCGGTCCTCAACGACGAGCCCGTGATGGCGTTCGCTAGCTCGGTCCCGAAGCGCGACGGCTCGTACCTCGTCGTCGTCACGCGCATCCAGAGCCAGGTCGACCGGCTCAGCGATGCCAATTCCACGAAGGAAACCACGATTCTGAACACTAACGACGAGACGGTGTTGAACATCGACCGCGAGTTCGATGCCGACACCCACAGTGAGAGCCTCGCGGCGATCCGCGACGCGAACGGCACTGCAGCACCGGTGACAGCGGTTGCCGATGGTCGCGTGTACGCGTTCGCGCCCGTCCCGACCACCAACTGGGTCACTGTTACGAGCCTGGACACGGCCCAGGCGTTCAGTGTCCGGGATACGGTCGGTCAGACGGTCGGACTGCTTGTACTGCTGGCGCTCGTTTCGTTGTCGGCTGTCGGTCTCGTGCTTGGGAAACGCACGGTCGACCCCCTGAAGCAGCTGCGAGACCGTGCCGAACGCATCGAGGCCGGGGACTTCGATGTCGACCTCTCGACGAACCGTGCCGACGAAATCGGCCGGCTCTACGGGACGTTTGACGATATGCGAGTCTCGCTGCAGAACCGCATTCAGGAAGCGGAGGATGCGGTCGAGGAAGCGAAGACGGCGCGGGCGGAAGCCGAAGAGCTGCGTACGGAAGCAGAAGACGCACGGGCCGAGGCAGAGGAAGCCAGCCAGCGTCTGCAGGAGCGCGCCACCGAGTACAGCGCGGTGATGCAAGACATCGCCGACGGTGACCTCACGGAGCGACTCGACGAGGACGCGGAAGAGACGGCGATGCGGGAAGTCGCAGTGGAGTTCAACGCGATGCTCGACGGCCTCGAAGCCACCGTCAGCGAGGTCGCGGCGTTCGCCGACGAGGTCGCGAATGCCACAATCGAGGTCGCAACCGGGGCCGAGGAAATCGAGACGACGAGCCAGACCGTCAGTGACCGCATACAGGAGATCGCCGACGGCGCTATCAGACAGCACGACGACCTCGAGGAGGCCGCCGCCGAGATGGACCAGCTATCGGCGAGCATCGAGGAAGTCGCAGCGTCGTCGACGACGGTCGCAGAGACGGCCAGAGAAGCCGTCGACCGTGGCGAAGCGGGCCGGGAAGCCGCCGAGTCGGCCATCGACGACATGGCGGAAATCGAGTCCCGCTCGGCAGACGCGGTCGACCAGATTCTCGCGCTACAGGAGCGGATGGACGACATCGGCGAGATCGTCGACTTCATCTCGGATATCGCCGAGCAGACGAATATGCTCGCCCTGAACGCCAACATCGAGGCCGCCCGTGCCGACAAGGACGGCGAGGGCTTCGCCGTTGTCGCCGACGAGGTCAAGAACCTCGCGGAGGAGACGAAACAGGCGGCCGCAGAGATAGAGGCCGAAATCGCGGCCGTGCAGACGGAGACCGACGAGACTGTCACGGACATCCGCGCGACCAGCGACCACATCGACACCGGTGTCGAGACTGTCCGCGAGGCTGCCGACGCCATCGAGGATACCGTCGAGGCAATCGAGGACGCCAACGACGGGATTCAGGAGATTGCGGATGCCACCGAAGACCAGGCCGACGCGACACAGAGCGTCGTCCACCGCGTCGATGGAGTTTCCGAGATCAGCCAGAACGTGACAGAGGACGCCGAGCAGGTATCGGCGGCCGCCGAGGAGCAGTCCGCGTCCGTTGCTGAAATCGCCCAGAGCGCGGACGAACTCCGCGACCGCGCCGACTCGCTGGCCGCGACTGTCGATCAGTTCGACACCAGTGGCGGGGGAGACGACCACGGCGATGCCGACGGTGCCAGCGAGGAGCGCACTACGCGTTCCACCCCCGACGGGACTGGCGACTAGCGCGGCGTGCCATCGCTACGGCTTCTTTTCGCAGTGTGGCTCGGGTATTCGCTGGTAGCATGTCAGCGGCAGTCGGAACGCGAGTACGACTACGAAGAGCGATGACTGCGAGGGACGATCAGAACGAGTATCTGAAGGAACGACAGTAGAAGCGGCAAAAGGGCCACTTCGAGTGTGGTAGGGATGGGATCGCCCAGATTTGAACTAGGGGCGCGGGCACCCAAGGCCCGAAGGTTACCAAGCTACCCCACGATCCCGCATCAACATCTCGACCGGACAGCGAGTAAAGGGTTTCGTTGCGAGGCCGCTGTGTCACGCGGGAGCGAGGCCCCAGAAGTACGCGATGCCGAGCGTGGTCACGACGGCGAAGACGGCCTGTAGCGGCGCTCCGACGCGGAGGTAGTCAGTGAAGCGGTATCCACCGGGACCGTAGACGAGGAGGTTCGTCTGGTACCCGACCGGCGTCATAAAGGCCGTCGAGGCGGCGAAGGTGACGGCGAGGACGAACGCGAAGGCGTTGGCATTCAGTTGCTGGGCCGTTTCGATAGCGACCGGAATCATCAGCACGACGGAGGCGTTGTTCGAGATGATGTTCGTCAACAGCGCCGTGACGAGATACATCAGCCCGAGGACGACGGCGAGGCCGCCCCCGGCGGTGAGGACGCTGCCGGCACCCATGACGAACAGCTCCGCGAGCAGGTCAGCGCCGCCGGTCTCCTGCAGGGCGACACCCAGCGGGATGACGCCGGCAAGCAGGAAGACGACATCCCACTGGACGGCGTCGTACAGTTCCGACGGGCGGAGACAGCCGGTGAGGACCATCGCGAGCGCGCCGCCCAGCGCCGAGATGACGATGTGAATCGGAGTCAACGCGGCGACGCCGACGACGGCGGCGACGATGCCGACCGCGACGGGAATCTTCGACCGGCGGAAGTCCGGCCGTTCGACCTCCTGGGCGACGATGAAGTCGTTGTTGCGGTTGAGGCGGTCGATGCTGTCGGGGGTGGCCTGCACCAGCAGCGTATCGCCGATGCGGAGTTTGACGTGGTCCATCCGCTGGCGGTACAGCTCCTGGCCGTGGCGAAGTGCCAGCACGGTTGCGTCGTAGCGCTGGCGGAAGCTCGTGGAGACGAGCGTCTCACCGATGAGCGAGGAGCCGGGAGCGACGACGACCTCGACGAGGTTCTTTCGCTCGTTTGCGGCCTCCAGTTCTGCCTCACCGACCTCGACTTCGGGAATCACGTCCAGCCCTTCGACGTCGAGGAGGTCGACGAGCGTGTCCCGGCCCGTCCGAATCGCGAAGACGTCGCCGGCCCGAATCGTTTTCTGGCCGAAGGGTTCGAGGAACGTTCGTTTCTCGCGGACCAGCTGGACGATGTCCACGTCGAACTCAGATACCCTGAGGGCCTCCTCGACGGTCTGACCGATGAGCGGGGAGTCCTCGCGGACGACGACCTCGGTGAGGTACTCACCCATCTCGAACTCCTCGGTGAGGTCCTCCTCGGCTGGGATACGCGACGGGACCAGATAGCGACCGACGGTGAGCAGGTAGATCGTCCCGACGATGGTCACGATGATGCCGAGCTGGGTGAACTCGAACATGCTGAACGGGCGGCCGAGCAGTTCCGCCGAGAGCTGCGAGGCGAGGATGTTCGTCGAGGTGCCGATGAGGGTCAGCATCCCGCCGAACATCGAGGCGTAGGACAGCGGCAGCAGCAGTTTCGACGGCGAGAGCTTGCCCTTGTGCGCGATGTCGGTGACCATCGGCAGGAGGATGGCGACGGCGGCGGTGTTGTTGATGAACCCGGAGATAGGCGCGACCAGCCCGACGGTCGCACTGAGCTGTCTCGTTTCGCTGTCCCCGGTCAGCGAGGCGATTTTCGCGCCGAGAATCTGGACGATGCCGGTCCGCTGGACGCCGTCGGAGAGGATGAACATCGCCAGCACCGTTATGGTCGCCGTCGAGGCGAAGCCAGAGAGCCCGCGGTCCAGCGGCGAAATCCCGTCACCGGCCTGGTGTAACACGTACACCGGCTCGGCAAGCAACCCGAGGTCGGTCGCGAGCACCGTCACCGGTTCGGCCAGCATCAGCGCGACCATGACGGCGATAGCAGTCACGTCGACTGGCAGCGCCTCCGTCGCAAACAGCACCAGCGCAGCGACGATAACCGCGAAGACGAACAACATCCCCGGCGTAACAGGTGGCAGCGACACGTCTGGCCCCTGCGCCGCCAGTGACAAAAGCATGGGTCGTTTGCGTGCGGTGGCGTCCGCTCACACCCTGACCAGGCAGCCGACGTTTATCCCTGTCCGGGCCGAAGGAGTGGCAATGAGCCTTTTCAACGATCTCGGTCGAAAAGTCGAGGAGCTGAAACAGGAGGTCGGGAACGCGTCCGACGACGAAGCCACCCACCGGTGTATCGAGTGTGATACGCTCCTCTACACGGACCACGACGAGTGTCCCGAATGCGGGAGCACGTCAGTCATACCCATCTCTGACTAGCAACAGCGAGAAACCGCCTGGCCGGTGTCGCGTCGCTCACCGCGTCGGCCCGTCACGACCCAGGTCTTCGAGCAGGGCGTCGTAGCTCCGGCCGAACACCGCCTGTTTTCTGAGCGAGGTTATCGCGACCTCGAAGACGGGGATGGCGAACTGCCCGCCCGGTCCGCCGACGACGACGGCCGCTTCGTGGTCCGTCTCGTCGGTCCACTTGCCGTCGAGTTGCCGGACGAGTACTTCGCCGAAGTAGCCGCCGAGTTCCCGCACGACACTGGTGAACGCGCGGTCGTCGAAGGAGTCGTCGCTCCCGAACGTCGTCTCGGCGAATCGCTCGTCGTCCCACTCCGCGTCGACCAGATCGTCGAGTCGCGAAAGCGAGGCCGGCGAGAAATCGAGGTCGTGTTCGCCCCAGAAGTCGGCGAACTCGACGGCGGTGTCGGCGTGTTCTGCGCGGACTGTTCCGGGCTCCCACGCGCGGGCCGCCGAGCCAGCGGTTGAATCGGCATCAGTAGGAGCGGCTGTCTCACCCTCGTCGGGGGCCGCTGTCTCAGCCGTCTCGTCAGCGGCCGCGCTCTGTGACGGTGCAGTCTCAGTGGCATCAGACGTCTTGACATCCCCGACAGAAGCCGATGTGTCGGGACGATCATCGGACTGTTCCACGGCGTCGGATTCCGCAACGGCTGCCGGCGGGTCATCGACCCCCGCGGCGTCAGCGGTGTCTGCAGGCGACTCGTCACCCGTGGTTTCGGAAACCGCCTCCGCGTCTGTAGCGACGTCTGACGACGCATCCGGCGAGATATCGGGCTTTGATTCGTCGTCTATCGATGTCCCGGCCGCTCCGTCGTCGGCTGTATCGGTCACTGCTTCGTCAGCAGATGTGTCGGTTGCTGCTCCCGCGGGCGCGTCGACAGTTCGGTCCTCGTCGCGAGTGTCGATAGCCGAGTCTTCGGGAAGTGTCTCGGCCGCCGGCGCTTCGTCCGAGGGGTCCGCTGTAGCACTGTCGGCTGCCGGTTCCGCTTCGTCGATGTACGCGGCCGCTTCGTCGGCAGTGGCCATATCAGCGGTATCATCGGCATCGGCCGTCGTCTCGACAGCATCAGTCGTGTCAGCAGTCGGTCCGTCTTCAGCGGCGTCGAAGGTCGAGTCCGCTGCCGGTGTTTCGGCCGTTGGTTGCTCATCGGCAGTATCAACAGCCGATTGCTCGGCAGCGGGTTCGGTGGCCGGCTCCGCATCGCTTGAGTCGATAGTCGACCCCTCCTCGGTGGTTTTAGCGGCCGACGGCTCGCTGCCGGCATCGTCTGACGCTGACTCGGTCGTCTCGGGCTCTGCGTCCTCGCCGATGTCAGCGGTCGAACCGTCGGCGTCGTCACTGCCCCACGGTGGCTCGTTCTCTGGCTCGTCAGCGGCCTCACTGACGGCTGGTGTGGGGTCGGTGTCGTCCGGCCGGTCTTCGCCTTCCGACTCGGATTCGACCCGCCGGACGATTCGGGTCGGCTCTGTTTCGATGGCCTGGGACGAATCGGTAGCAGCGGTGTCGCCGGCAGTTGCCTCACTTCGCTCATCTGTTGCCGTCGGTTCGGGCGGTCCGTCGCGTTCGTCCGCCTGTCCGTCGTCAACTCGACGGACGATCCGTGTCGGCTCGGAGACGACACTGTCGGCGTCGATTTCGTCCGCGCCCGGCTCTGTCAGACCTCCGTCGTCGGTACTCTGTATGCTATCCAGTTCCAGGTCGGATTCCAGACGCGTCACGACGGCCGCAAACACCGGTTTGTCGGCGAACGAGCGAGCGGCCACGTCGAACACCGCGACACCCACCTCATCGTCCGGGCCGGCGACAGCGACGCCCCATCGACCGTCTGACTGGACCCACTTGCCGTCGTACGCCCGCACGAGGAGTTCGCCGAGGTAGCTTCCGAACCGAACCGTGTTCTCGGTGTAGGTCGTCACACTCGCGGCGTCGCCGACGGTTTTGCCGTCGTAGCTCTCCTCGATAGCCGTATCGAGGCGGGCAAGCGCGTCGGGGTCGAAGGTCAGCGGGTCCGCGCCGTCGACGACGTGCTCGGCGTACTCCCGGAACGTCGTCGGGTCGAGCGTCGCTGTATCCAGAAGGTCCGGCCCATCGTCGGACGGCGGGTCGCCCCCGGCCGCCCGCTCGTCCCCGTCGGTCGACGAGTCATCGCCACCGACGGCGCGACGGATCGTATCGAACAGGCCCATGGACACCGGAAGTACGTGCCGCTACAAGAATGTACGCCGAAAGGATACTCGGCCGACAGGTCTGCGGAACGAACGCGGCTCAGTGCTCGTCGCGCAGTTCCATGTCGGCGACGATCTCGTAGGGGTGCTGTCCCTTTCGGATGCCGTCGAGCAGCTGGAACGACTCGTCGGGCGCGAGGAAGTGCCGGGTCACGGCTCGGCCGAGCGGCGTCGGTGAGAGCCCGTCGATAAATTCGTACTCCAGTAGCTTCCCGAGCGCGTGCTTGGTCGGGACCTCGCCGACCATCCGGTCGTTGAGCCGCTTGGCCTGCTTGCCGGCGACGGTGACGTTCGCCAGCGTCTCCTCGACGGCCGCGCCCTCGTCGTAGCGGGTGATGACCGGCTCCATCTCGCCTTTCAGGAGCTTGAACGCCACCTCGTCCTCGGTCATCTCCATGCTGTTGTGGTACGAACAGTCCGGCTCGACCAGCATGTAGACGGTGCCCTTGTCGTGGTAGTCCGGGCGACCAGCCCGGCCGAGCATCTGGCTGAACTCCTGAACGGTGAGCCACTCGATACCCATCGCAAGCGAGTCGAAGATGACCTGCGAGGCCGGGAAGTCGACCCCCGCCGCCAGCGCCGCCGTCGTCACGACCGCCGCCAACTCCTGGTCGGCGAACTGCCGCTCGACCCGCTGGCGCTTCCGGTTGTCCAGCCCGGCGTGGTACGGCGCGGAGCTGTACTCCAGTTTGCGTGAAATCTGGTGACACCGGCGTCGGGAGTTCGTGAAGATGATGGTCTGGCCGCGGTACCCCTTGCTCGACTTGTTGTCGAAGGCTCGCTTGACGAGCTTCTTCTCCGTCTCGATCTTCTCGCGGCCGTCGGCGAACGTGACGTGGCGTTCGATGGGGACCGGCCGCTCCTCGAACTCGATGAGCGTCGCCCGGAGCTGGTCGGCCAGCTGGCCGGGGTTGCCGACCGTCGCCGAGAGGTAAATCCACTGCGTATCGCCGCTGTCGGGTGCGCCGCCGGACTCGCAGTAGTATTTGAGTCTGGAAATCAGGCCGTCGAGGCGGTGGCCTCGCTCGTCCTCGCCGAGCGTATGCACCTCGTCGATGACGACGGTCCCGACCGTCCCGAGGTCCTTGCCGGTCCGGAGCGCGTGGTCGATTCCCTCGTAGGTCCCGACGATGACATCGGCTTCGGGGTCGAAGCGTCCGCCCTCGTCGGCGATGCGGCTCGCGCCCACGCGCAGCGACACGTCGACCATGTCGCCGTAGCGGTCCTGAAACTGCTCGTATTTCTGGTTTGCAAGCGCGACCAGCGGGACGAGAAACAGCATCGTGCCCTTGTTGTTCAGGACGCGGTCGATGCCGGCCATCTCGCCGATGAGCGTCTTCCCCGTCGCCGTCGCGCTCACGACTAGCTGGTCGCGGCCCTCCGTGGCCCCGTGCTCGACGGCGAGGCTCTGGACCGGCAGGAGCGTGTCGAACCGGGATTCGAGATGCTCCTGCATCCCGGGATGGAGGTCCAGCGAATCAACGCGAACGGGGTCGACCTCGTCGACGGTCGCCGAAATCTCGTCGAACTTCGTCAGGTCCGGGTCCAGTTGGCCCGACAGGAGGTTCGTCACGCGGTCGAGGTCCTGTACCTCGAGCAGGAGCTCTTCGAGCCGGTCGCGAGCGTCGCCGCCGATGTTTCCTTTGTAGGCGAGTTCTCGGTCGAGCTGCTGGCGAGCGCACTCCGGGCAGATGGTCTCGTCGTCAGTCTCGATAGCCGTCTCGCTGGTAATCGGCGAGTAGCGCCCGTCGGAGGCACACAGCCGACAGGTCCGGACGACCTTGGCCTCGATCTGGTACGCGTCGAGCATCTCGCGGATTCGCTCGCGTGCACGCGGAGCAGTCTGCTCGGAAATACGAATGCGGGCCGCACGGCGGGCGAGGTCGACGAACTGGTCGGGCGAGCGAAGCTCCTCGCTGGTTCCGTCCTTGACGCGGAGCCGACGCGGGCGGGGGCCGGCGTCGGTCTCCTTGAGTTCGAGGATGCCGTGGAAGAGCCGCTCGCCGTCCCGGTGGGCGGCGACGCGGAACTCCTCGCCGTGTTCGTGGAGGAACAGCGTCTCTACCTGTGCGGCCTGCTGTGACACAATTATCTAGTGGCGACTGCGCTACTTGAGCGGTTCGGACTAGCTGTGGGTGTTACTGGTGCTGTGACAGTTGATTTAAACAGCCGGAAAGCCCCGGTCGGCTACGCTCCCGCGCCTCGCTGTGCGCTTCCCTCGCTTCGCTCGGTACAGTGCTTGCGTCGTCGGGGTTCGCGTAGCCGACCGCCCCTTTCAGTCCCACCCAGCATGGCTTG
Organism: Haloarcula sp. KBTZ06; assembly: GCF_048595605.1. Classification (NCBI taxonomy): domain Archaea; kingdom Methanobacteriati; phylum Methanobacteriota; class Halobacteria; order Halobacteriales; family Haloarculaceae; genus Haloarcula; species Haloarcula sp. KBTZ06. The sequence goes on along the minus strand of NZ_CP184337.1, from coordinate 3,009,302 downwards.
TCCAACGAGCGACGGGTAGGGCAGTCTGGCCCGCACTGTTCCAAGTACGGGGAGAAGTGAACTGTTGCTCCGGGTCACCCTTGCAGTTTGATTTCGTCGTCGCCGGCGGGAACCGCACAGAGGAACGTGCCCGATTCGTCGCCGTCGTTGCGGTACCAGTGGACAGCGCCGGCGGGGATGTGGAGGCTGTCACCAGCCTCGACTGCGTGCTCCTCGCCTTCGATGCCGACGGTGTACCGTCCGGAAAGGACGTACTGCTCGTGTTCGATTTCGTTGGTGTGTTTCGGCACGCTGCCGCCGGGGGCGAGCGTGAAGCGACGGAGTGCGAGGTTCCCGCCGCCGTTACCCTCGCCGATGAGAACACCCTTTTCCAGCCCGTCGGCGGCGTCGACGGGTTCGTACTCGATGTCGTCCGCGCAGCGAATCAGTGGGTCGCTCATGTGTGGTCCATCGCAGGTGCGTTGCAAAAGGCGTGCCGGCGTCGGTAACCGTGGCAGTCCCGCCAAGGGGGCTTAAGACCGTCCCCCGACAAACGACGGGTATGCGCCGGTTTCGTATCGGAAGCGCGTTCGGAATCCCGATCCAGTTGGACCTGACATTTCTCCTCGTGCTACCGCTGTTCGCCTGGATTATCGGGACACAGATCGAACAGACGACCGAGCTGTTGAACGGGACGCTGAACGCCGGGCTGGACGTGGCCGTCCTCACCGACGGCGCACTCGTCTGGGTGCTCGGCATCGGTGCGGCCGTCGGCCTGTTCACCGGCGTCGTCCTCCACGAACTCGGCCACTCCCTCGTGGCCATCCGCTATGGCTTCCCTATCGACTCCATCACGCTCTGGCTGTTCGGCGGCATCGCCCAGCTCAGCGAGATGCCCGAAGACTGGAAACAGGAGCTGGTCATCGCCATCGCCGGCCCCATCGTCAGCATCGCCATCGGCGCTGTCTGTTTCGTCGCGTTCCAGCTTCTCCCGAGCGGTGTGGGGACCATCGTCGAATCGGCACGGTTCATCCTCGGCTATCTGGCGCTGATGAACATCGCACTGGCGGCGTTCAATATGCTCCCCGGCTTCCCGATGGACGGCGGCCGCGTCCTGCGCGCGCTGCTGGCCCGCCGACGGTCCTACGCCAGAGCCACAACCATCGCCGCCGAAGTCGGGAAGGTGTTCGCCGTCTTCCTCGGCCTGTTTGGCATCTTCGTCCTCGGAAATATCTTCCTCGCCGGCCTCGCATTCTTCATCTACATCGGTGCGGCGGGCGAATCGCGCCAGACCTCGATGCGGGCCGCGTTCGAGGGCGTCACCGTCGCGGACGTGATGACGCCGGCGGACCACGTAACGACGGTCCCCGAAGGCATGTCCGTCCGGGAGCTCATCCAGACGATGTTCAAGGAGCGTCACACCGGCTATCCGGTCGAGCGCGGCGGCGAGGTCGTCGGCCTCGTCACGCTCGAAGACGCCCGCGCCGTCCAGGAGGTCGAGCGCGAGGCCTACACCGTCGGTGACGTGATGACGACGGAGATCATCACGATCAGCTCGGACACCGACGTGATGGACGCGCTGACCTCGCTCCAGCAGAACTCCGTCGGCCGCCTGCTCGTCACTGACGAGGACGACTCCTTCGAGGGGTTACTCACCCGGACAGACATCATGACAGCGCTCTCGATTATCAAGTCCAGCGGCGACTTTACCCCCATCGGTGAGACGGAGACCGAGACTGTCCGGCCGGAATCAGGGATAGAGCGGTAACGGTCACTCGCCGTCGAGATACGACATCGCGTCCTCGTCGGAAACCTGGTCGAACTGCTCGTAGTACTGGCCGACAGCGCGGAACGCCGACGGGACTTCCAGACAGACCACTTCGTCGACCAGCGCTTCGAGGTCCGAAATCGCCCGCGGCGAAGCGACCGGCACCGCAAGCACGAGTCGCTCGGGACCGGCCTGTCGAATCTGCTCGATGCAGGCCCGCGCCGTCGCGCCCGTCGCCACGCCGTCGTCGACGAGACACACCCGCTTGCCTGTGAGCGGCGACGACTCCGAGTCGCGGTAGCGCTGGGCTTTCTGTCGGGCGGCGTCCGCCATTTCCGCTCGTGTGCTTGCAACGTAGTCGCGGGGAACCTCTCGTCGCTCGATGACATCGGTGTTGAGCCAGACCGACCCGTCGGCGGCGACAGCGCCGATAGCGTACTCGGGATTGTTCGGTGCGCCGATCTTCTTTGCGACCGCGATGTCCAGCGGGACCTCGAGCGCGTCGGCGACGGGGCGGCCCACTGGCAGCCCACCGCGCGGTATCGCGAGGACGATGTCGACCGCGATATCTCGCTCGCGCAACGCCTCTCCCAGCCGTCGACCGGCAGTTTGCCTGTTCTCGAACGTCGGGGAGCGGTTGCGTGCCATACTGGTTAATTCGCTGTCGGGAAGCAAATAGCTCCGCATTCTGACGGTCAACTGGAAACCTCGCACCAGCCGAAGGGCACCGTTACTCGTCGGACAGCGCCGCGGCAATCGCTTCGAGTTCTCCCTTCCGGAAGGGCTGTTCCGCGTCCGCCGGGTCGTCGTCCTCGCGCTCGCCGATTGTCCAGAGAATCCCCGCCCGCATCTGCGGCTTCGACGGCAGTCGGTCCGTGTCGATATCGTACCCGACAGCTTCGCAGATGGCCGCCAGAGCTTCCTTGGTGAAAGCAGTCGAGACCGGGCGTTCGTACCGCCCGACAGCCTCGCGGATCTCGTTCCGCAGTTCGTCGACAGTTGGTGACATACGCGTACTGGCGGCGGGACTGATTGTGTAGATTCCGGTCCAGTTACGCCATCGCGCCGCCTGCGACGGGGGTATCTATTCGAGGGATACCGGCCCGCCAACGCAACTCCGCCCGCGAAACGTGACCGAACTCGGCTCGACGGTGACAGCCCGGACACAGCGAGACGACGTTGTCCAGCGTGTGTGCGTCTCGGACGGCGAGCGCTGGCATCGCGGCGAACAACCGAACCGGCACGATGTGATGCACATCCGGGTTCCGTCCCAGTTCCTCGGCAGCAGTGCCACACAGCACGCAAGCGTGGTCGTCTCGCGCCAGGGCCTGCTCGCGCACCGACCGCCATCCCGGTCCGTACTCGCCGACACCACCGCCGCGCCAGTTCGGATGCCCGTCACCGGTGAACGCCGCCGAAAGCCACTCCGCGTGGCAGTCACGGCTGCAGAGGACGACTTCGCCGGTCACATCGCTCGGATATCGCTCTACGGGGCTGTCACAGACAGAACAATCGAAGCTGAGCGTCCCGCCATTCCAGTTCGGGTTGTCGGCCCCGGAAATCTGTCGCGTGTGCCGCCACTCGGCGTTCTCGACACAGTCCGGGCAATAACACCCCTCCTTTTCCGAGGGGTAGTACTCGAAACTCGTGCCGCAGTTGTCACAGGTCGTCTCCTCCTTCGCGCTGGAATAGTTCGGGTTGTCGGCCCCTGAAAAGGAGACTGCGGCGTCGCGGCATTCGTCAGAGCAGTACCGTTTCTCGTATTCAGAGTAGAATCTATCCGAACAGCGGTCACACTCCCTGTTTGGCAGGCGTTCACCGTGAGCACTGCTATGGTGAACGCCGAGGCCACGTTGAGAGTCAAACGTCCGGTCACAGGAGGGGCAGTCGTGACTTGTCATCAGAAGGTATTATCTCCTGACATATTATAAATAAACGGAGACGGGAATAAAAGTGAAAACCAACGATATACTGAAAGTATCGGAATAAACGGGTAGAAGGCCTAAGTCCGGGCGCGGGAATTGAACCCGCCTCTTAGCCACCACAAGGCTAAAGGATGCCACTACCCCAGCCCGGACACGCTTGTTAAGGCAATCATAGATATTCCGCTGGAACAGAAATACGTTACGAATCTGGAAACCAGTGAGTCGTGAGAGCGCGTGACAGCGGTGGCACGTCGGTTCGGAGTGGATTTCGGCTAGCTCACCGGCTGCTTCGAGACGCTTTTACACAGCCGACGCGTACAGAGAGGCACGCGTGGCCATCACGGACAAAATCTACGTCAAGAACCACCAGCAGCTCGCCTCCCAGCTAGAGACGAGCTTCCCGAAGGGGGCGTTCAAGGGTGCGACGCTGGACATCCTCTTTCAGGGCGAGGGGTTGGCAAAGCTCGACGAAGCCTCCAGAGAGCGAGTCCTGGATTTCGCTGAGGACTTCCTCGACTGTGACTGTGAGGCCAACCCCCACTGTGGTTGTGCCGAGCGGAAGTTCATCTCGTACCTGCTGGAACTGCGCGAACAGGGAATGGGGCCGGACGCAATCGTCGACGTGATGAGCGACGACTACATGCTGTATGCGTATCCGGGCGACGTGCTCTCTTTCCTCGATAACTCCGTCAGAACGTTAGAAGCCGTGGAAACCCTGGCCGATGTCGATGGGCGCGACGACGTCGCCGAGGACGTACAGCAGAAACGCCAGCGGTTACTCTAGGTCGTCGAAGCTGCCGATGCGATAGGAGGCGTCTTCCTCTTCGCCCTGATCGAGGTCTTCGAGATGAATGACCTCGTCTTGATCCATCTCGTCGAGTTGCTGGCGGAGCTTCGTGACGTAGCGCTTGTGTTCTTCCAGTTGTTCGCGGAGGTGTTCGGCTTCGAGTTCGAGTCGCTCGTGCTCGCGGACGAAGCTCTTCGGAACTTCGACTTTCGGCGGGAAGCTCTCGGTACTGGTCTCGGTTGCGTCGTCCTCGAACTCGTGTTCCGGCGCGACCTTCACCTGACCGTCGTGGGAAACAAGCGTGTCGACGTAGTCACGAAAAACTGCGGACAGCGAGATATCGCGTTCCTCGGCGATTTCGCGGAGGGTTTCGAATTTGTCCTCGCTGACGCGAAAGGAGATAGTCTTGTTTTTGTTGCCCATAGTTACGTACTGTTTTAGTAGCAACGTATTTAATCGTTTGTCAGACGCTACCGGACCGATTCCCTGGTAGCCGTGAGTCGCAACAGTCGAACCGCTGTGATTTAACCGCCGGCCGACCTCGGTATCGGCAGAGATGGCGACAGACATCGACGCGACCGCTCACCACTTCGGTATCATCGTCAGCGATCTGGACCGCGCCGTCGAGTTCTACCGCGACGTGCTCGGACTCGACGTGCTGACGCGCTTCTCGGTCGGTGACGAGGCGTTCGGCACCGCCGTCGACATCGAAGGGGCCAGCGCCGAACTGGTGCACCTCGACGCCGGCGGCGCGCGTCTGGAACTGGCGAGCTACGAGCCGGAAGGCGAGGCGATGCCGGACCCGGACCTCAATCGACCGGGAGCGACCCATCCCGGGCTGGAAGTCGACGACCTCGATGCGGTCGCCGACCGACTACCCGATGATGTCGAAACGCTCAGCGGCCCGCAAACGACCGAGAGCGGGACGACGATCATGTTCGTCGTCGATCCAGAAGGGAACCGAATCGAGCTACTAGAGCCGTAGCGCCGGTCGACCTGCCAGCAGCGAAAAATCGAGGACGGTGCCGCGGTCAGTCCGCGCTGGCTTCGGCCTGTTCGTCCTGCAGGCTCTCCAGCGCGCCGACGACCGACTGCCGATAGTTCTCGATTGACAACTGCTCGTACTCCTCGTCAGCCATCGAGATATACTCGTCAGTGGCCGGGTCCTCCATGTCGGCTTCCTTGTACCGCTTGACCCGGTCAAGCGTTCGCTCGGCCGTTTCGACGACCCAGCGGTCCCGCGTCGCTTCGTCGACCTTCGAGATGGACTCGGGGCGGATCGAGACGTTCACTTCGCCCTCGTCGGTCTCGTAGGTGCGTGGCTTGCCGACGACAGCGACGTAGGCCGGCGGCTCCAGTTCGCGCAGCATCGACGCCGCGTCGGGCTGGTACTGCCCGGCGTACATGAAGAACGTGTCGCCGTTGGGGTCGACGACCCGGCCCTGCCAGTACTCGCTGTCCTCACCGACGTCTTCGGTTTCGGTGAGGGTCCCGACCAGGAACACGCGGTTGGCGCGCTGGCCGGTCGGCAGGAGGACGTACACCGGCGCGCGGTCGTCGTCGGATTCCTTGAACGTGTAGCTCGCGTCGTTGAACTCGCGTGCGAAGACGCGCCGTGCGACCTCGCGGGTGGGTGTACTCGCCATTTAGATCGACCTCGCTTTGATGAGAATCTCGTCTGCATCCACGGCCCCGGTCAGTCGCTCCTGCTCGTCGGCGAGCAAGTAGCGGCCAAACGTCGGACCGCGGACGCGGTAATACCGGCCGAGGATTTTCTGTCGCATCTCGTCGGCGACAACGGTGGTGTCGAGCGCGTCCATCGCCATCTCCTTCGCCTCTTCGAGGGCGATGCCGGTCAGCTCCTCGGTCGCGTCCTCGTCGAAGATGACCTCGGTGACCTCCTCGCCGTCGTCGAGGACGCCCTTGATTCGGAGGTCGAACTCGCCTTCGACCTCGCCGTGTTCGCTACAGCGGCCGTTCTGGAGGACGCGCGTGCAGTCGTCCTCCGGACAGCGCTTGATGAGCCCGGAGCCCGACTGGATGTCGACCAGCGCGCCCTCGGCCTCGACGCTGTCGTCGCCGACCTCAATTGCCTCGTCCAGTTCCTCGATAGTCGTCGTTCGGTTGAGCTTCACGGAGAAGCGACCCTGGTACTCGTCGGTGACGACGTTGCGCAGGGCGTAGGACTTCCCTTCTTCGAGCGACGGGAGGTCGGACTTCGACCACTTCGTGAACTTGATCGTGCCCGTCTCGTCGCCCAACAAGCCGACCTGGGCCACGGCGTCGGCGCGCGGCTCCCAGAGTTCGACGACCGTCGCGCGAACGTCGACCCACTCCTCGGGGGCGTCGACATCGGCGACGTTCACTTGCTCGTTGCCGCCGCCGTCGCCGCCGCCCAGCTGGTCGCGGTCCATACCGGCCTCGTCGAGGTACGTGTTAACGACGCTTCGGCGGGCCTCGCTGATTGGGACCTGATAGTCGTTCACCAGCGTATCGAGCCGCTTGACGACGTCGTCGACGTCGATCTCTAGCTGGTCGGAAAACTGCTCGTGTATCTCTGTCGCGTGGGTACGCAAATCTGACTCAGTCATTGGCTTTCACTGTCTCCGCCTGGTTTTCGTTGGGAGACATCCGACGCTTGGTCGCCTTCGGATATAAACACTCGCCCAGCGGAGTGAAAGTGAAAGTGAGTGAGGGTGTTGCGGTCCCACAGTCGCGGCGCGAGAGCCACGCGAGAAGATTGATTTGTCGCGGGGCACAACGGTCAGTATGGCCGACGACGACCGACTCGCACGGTTCATCCGAGATACCTTGCGGTCGGCCGAGCAGCAGCTCTCGGACGCGAAGAAGGCCTACAAAAACGGCAAGCGGTCGGCGGAGGCCGGCCTGCCCAGGGACGAGGAGGGCCGGGCTCGAATCGTCTGTCGCCGCCACGCCGAGTACCGCGCGGTGTCGATGGACGAGCAGCGTCGGCCAGTCTGCTACGACGCAGAGAGTCCGGACTGTCAGGGCTGTGTCGAGGACATCAGAGACGGCACGATAGAGACGTGGTAAGCGGCTGCCGGCAGCGGCTCCGACCGTTTTTCAACAGGTTCGCCAGTATAACACTTTAGCACTGGCCGGGTTAACTCCGAGTATGGAGCGTCCAATCGTCGCGCTCGTCCTGGCCGGGGGAACCGGCACACGGCTGTATCCGGCGAGCCGGAGCGACCGGCCAAAGCAGTTTCTCTCGTTTGGCGAAGAGGAGTCACTGCTCGCCGAGACTGTCAATCGAGTGGGGTTCGCGGACGAGACCTACGTGTTGACGCGCGAATCGTTCGCCGACGGGGTGCGGGAACGCGCCCCGAGTGCGGCAGTGCTGACCGAGCCAGAGCCCAAGGACACCGGCCCGGCGCTTCTGTACGCGGCCCACCGCATCCGCGAGCAGGTCGGCGATTGTGTTCTGCTGTGTCTGCCAAGCGACCACCGGATTTCGGGGCCGTTCGAGACCGTCGCACGAACGGCCGCGCGAGTCGCAGTGGAAACCGAGGGGCTCGTCACCGTCGGTATCGAACCGGACCGGCCGGCGACCGGCTACGGCTACATCAAGCCCGGACCGTCCGAGAACGGCTTCGCGCCGGTCGAAACGTTCCACGAGAAGCCCGACCGGGAGACCGCAGAGCGGTACGTCCGGGAGGGGTTCTACTGGAACGCCGGCCTGTTCGCGTGGACGCCGACGGCCCTCCTGTCCGCCGCGGCGTCGTCGCCGCTTGCACCCATGGTCGAGCGACTCGACGACGGGGACCATGACGCCGCCTTTGCCGCTGTTGACCCGGTGAGCATCGACTACGCTGTGCTCGAAGACGCCGAGAACGCCTTCGTCGTCCCGGCGGCGCTGGACTGGGACGACCTGGGCTCGTGGGACGCCTTCGAGCGCATCCTCGACAAACAAGACGGAAACGCGGTGCTGGGCGACGCGATTACCATCGACGCCGACGGGAACGTGCTGGCGAGCGACGGGCACGTCAGCGCCGTCGGCGTCGAAGACCTCGTGGTGGCGTCCTTCGACAACCGAACACTCGTCGTCCCGAAAGACGAGGCTCAGCGCGTTCGGGAGGTCGTGTCGGAGCTACGCGATGACGAGCGATTCTGAGCGGATCGGCGGCCAGGGCTGTTAGCTCCGCATCGCGCCGCCGTCGACGGGCAGGGCCGTCCCGGTGACGTAGGAGGAGCGGGCCGACGAGAGGAACGCCACCACGTCTCCGAGTTCCTCGGGCTGGCCAACGCGCTGCAGCGGCGCGTCGGACCACGATTCGATGCCCGTCTCGTAGGAATCGTACTCGCCGCGCTCGACGGCCGCCTCGACGAGTTCCTCGATGCGGGGCGTCTCGTGTGCACCGGGGAGGACGGCGTTGACGCGGACCTCCGGCGCGAACTCGCGGGCCTGGGTCTTCATCAGGCCGATGACGGCCCGGCGGACAGCGTTCGAGAGCACCAGGTCGTCGATGACCTCCCTGACGGATCGGGAGGTGATGTTGACGATAGTACCGTCGTCGGAGTCCCGGAGATACGGATAGGCGGTCCGGGTGGTCCAGACGGCGCTCATCACCAGCAGGTCGTACGCGCCGTACCAGTCCCGTTCGGTCGTCTCCATGAACGGTCCGGGGGCCGGGCCGCCGGCGCTGGTAACGACGTGGTCGAGGCCGCCGAAGGTGTCGACGGTCTCCTCGACGAGCGCTTCGATCTGATCGGGGTCGGTGATGTCGGCCTCGACGGCCAGTACGTCGCCGTCGCCGATTGATTCGAGCCGGTCCCGTGCCTCGTCGACGTGTTCCGGCGTTCGGCCACAGACGGCCACGTCGGCACCCTCAGCGGCGAGGGCTTCGGCGCTCGCGAGTCCGAGGCCGCTCGTCGCGGCGGTACACAGCGCTGCGTTGCCATCGAGTTCGAGGTCCATGTCCGGGAGAAGTACCGACTGTCCCAAAAAGTCCCGCTCGCAAACTGTCCCAGTTACCGTGACTGCACAGCGGCCTAGCTGCCCCAGAAGTTGTCCCGGCTCCCGAGACGCCGGCCGTCGTCGGGGTCGTCGTCCGTCTCGTCGGTCTCGGTGTCGCTCTCGCTGGTTTCGGATTCGGAGAGCTCTTCGTCCATCTCCAGTCGCTCGACCTCCTCGGCGCGGGCGTGGTTCGAGTGGACGTTGGTCACCTTGACCAGCGAGCGGGCCGGCGGGAGCACGCCGTCCACCATGATGATGAAGCCGTCCTCGGTCCGACCGACGCCGGCACCGCTCTCGTGGATGTCCTCGACGTCGACGGCGACTTCCTCGCCCATCTTGACCGGCTGGCTCTTGAGCTCCGAGATCGGCTGGTTGTAGTGATTGCACCACTCGGCGCCGCCACGGTCGCCGTAGTGGGTACAGCCCATCCCCTGGATTCGTTCGGTGAATTTGGGACAGTCGTCTGCGAGCGGACAATCGGCCATATCAGGGGATAACGTGGCCGCTGGCAAAACGCTTGCGACCCCATCTCCGCGCCGCACAGCCTGTTATTACGTTTGAGATTTTCACCGGCACACACTTTACTGCCACTCGCTGGTTGTCGCGTAGCATTCGGCAGCGCCCAGAGCTATGAGAACGCAGATGTCGGCAGGGCTGGTTTGCCTGCTTCTGGTTTGCACGTCTCCAGTCGCCCTCGGTGTCGAGTCGAGTCCACCGGCACAAATCGGCACCAGCGACAGCGATAGTTCGATTGATGTCCGGTACGCAATCGACAGAGAGCCGACCCAGACCGGTCGGGTACGGGTGACCGCGACGATTGAGCGACCACGGCACGTCACTGGACTGTCGGTGCGGACGCCGGCGGAGACGACAGTCCTCCGAGCCGACGGCCTCCGGTCAGATGGCGACCGCTGGCGTCTCAGCGGCGATACGAGGACAGCACAGTTGACCTACACTGTGCCGGTCGGACTCTCGACGACGTTCGGCCAGCGGACCGCCGACACCGACAACTGGACGCTGCTGGCCAGACAGGAAGTGTCACTGCGTGCCCGCTGGCGCTGGCGCGCCGGGCCGCGACCCACATGGAACGAGTCGCTCGTACTCGCGCCTGGCCAGAACGGTGTCGCCGGGCGTACGGCCGCCTACATCGGCCCACACGAGACAGAACTCAGAACAGTCGACGGGGACCGAATCACCCTCGTTGTCCCGGCGGCTGCGGACCTGCGACCCAACCGAACCGCCGTCTTGGACTCCATCAGTCACGCGAAGCGTGCCTCGACCGCCGGAACGGATCACGACCACATCCGCGTGTTCGTCGCGCCGAACGAACTCGCACCGGGCGGGTACTCCCCGTCGAACGGCGAGTCGGATGTCATCGTCAACGCCGGCGAACCCGTCCGTTCCCCGGTCAACGTCTGGGTCCACGAGTACCGCCACACCCGGGAGACGTTCGAGACGACACCGGCGATGGACTGGCTCAGTGAGGGGAGCGCGGACTATCACACCGCGGCGCTCACCTACAGCGCGAGCGGTATCAAAAAAGACCAGTTTCATGAGAGGATTACGACCGAGCGCCACGAAACCGCGGACCTGACACAGCCCGATAGCTGGGACGGGCCGGGCGCGCAGTACCACAAGGGAACGCGTGTCGTCGCGGCTATCGACGCCCGCCTCCGGCAGGCGACCGACGGGAACCGAACGTTCGAAGCGGTCCTCGACGGGCTGACTCGGCGAGACGAGCGAATTACACTCAGGCTGTTCGCCGAGACGGTGTCGGCTGTCGCCGGGGACGACCTCGACGCGTTCGTTCGACAGGCTGTCACTGACACCGCGCCGTCAGTCCAGACCGACGCGCTCACTGATCGTGACCTGCGGCGAAGCGGCGCGGAGGATACGACCGACCGGCAGGCGAATTTCGCGCCGTCAGTCGATAGCAGCCCGGCCACAGCGACCAGCGGCGACGACGAGGGCAAGCACGGCGTCGGTACCGCACGGCCCGTCACCGACCGTCACGGGGAGTGGACCATGCTCGGGACGCTCGGCATACTGTCGGTGGTACTGGTCGGTCGGCAGCGACGGCGCAAACGGCTGTAGCGCTTCGATGAGCGCTTGGCCTACTTTGAGAGGGGCTAGGCCACGCATCGCGTCCGAGCGCCAACGCGGCGTTCTGTGCCGAATATGTTTTTCCACAACTGTCATGCCGGCCGCTTACCTGTCACCTGACAATGGCATCACAGTCCATTTTCGAGCGGATCGGCGGTCGCGACGCGGTCGACGCGGTGGTCTCGGACTTCTACGACCGGGTGCTCGACGACCCGGTGCTCGACCCGTACTTCGAAGCGACCGACATGGACCAGCTCCGCAGCCACCAGGCGCAGTTCATCAGTGCCGTCGCCGGCGGACCGGTCGACTACGACGGCGATGACATGCAGACCGCCCACGAAGGCATGGGAATCACCGAAGAAGCGTTCGCCAACGTCGCGACCCACCTCGAAGCCGCGCTCCGGGAGAACGGCGTCCCCGACGACGACGTCGAAGCGATTCTCACTGAGGTCGCTGCCATGGAAGACGACATCGTAGAAGCGTAGCACCGGGGTTCGGACGCATTCAGACACAGCGCCGGAGCCGTTCGGAGACCGGAACAGCTCGGTGTCGCTGTAGGGCTGGCCCTGTGAGCAGGCACAGCCCCAGTAGTAGCAGTACCGATGGTTCACCCGTGTTGTCAAAACAATAGCTGGGTGTGAAAATGTCGCTGTTTCATACGTCTCGCCGGGAAAACCATGGTTGTGGAGGGTGCGAAACTGATACCATCCCCCCAAGTCGGGTTCCGTGCCTCTGACAGGTCATGCGAGCCGACTAGGTATTGGCAGTAGTGCACCCTTCACTGCGACATTCTAAAGACTGGTTCTGGTGAGACATACGGGCGGTGACAGGCATTTTCAGAGCGGTCAGTCGGCAGCGAACCGCGGGGGACGCTGGAATGCGACCGATGGCGCGTTTGTTGTTTTGAGAATGTGACTCCTCGGCGTGTAGCGTGGCTGTCTACGTTACGTTTATTCGGAGATAGCGGGATGGTGGGATTCTCACCCGAGGCCAGGCCTCACTTCGTTCGGTCTGGCGTGATTCGAATCCCCCTGCGTGCTGCGGTTCAGCACGCTTCACTATCGTTCAGCGGCTTCACGGGCACGGTGGGATTCGAACCCACGACCGTCGGATATCTTCCCCCGATGGCAGCGCCAGCGGAGATAGAAGTCCGACGCTCTATCCGGACTGAGCTACGTGCCCTCGCTGTCGTGTACTTCCGGTAGTGACAAAAGAAATGCGGAACGCGATCGCCGGTCAGTCACCGTGGTCGAGGTCTTCTTCGACGTCATCAGCCGTCGTAATGGCGTTGACGTTCCCGGTCTGAATCGCGGTCAGCCCGTCCAGCTCACAGAGGGCGTCGATTTCGTCCTGCGTGGTCGAGACCAGCAGGTCGTCGAACTGGAGGTGGCGCTCGACGGTCGCGCCGGCGGCCGCCACGGCCGCGGCGACACGGTCGGGGTCAGCATCCTCAGCCGTTTCGAGAAGCAACTCGACGGGCTCGCCTTCGATTGGGTCCGCACGCAGGCTCTCGACGGCACGGGAGACGTACATCACTCGGACGAGGGACCGCCGGGGCCTTGATTGTGCTGTTCGGGGTGGTCGAAGCGGGCCTCCGCGACGGCGAAGGCCAGCGTGCTGACCAGACCAAGCAGGGTCCCGCCGGTGAGCATCACCGCAAGGTACTCCAGATCCCGAATCCCGAGGAAGAAGGCGCTGACGGCGTGCAACACGGCGGCAATCGACAGGACGTAGAAGGGGGCGTTGAGATACCGCCAGCGGAAGCTCCCGTCGAGGTACTCGTCGGTCACGCGGCCGAGGCTGGAGGTGATGCCGGCGGCGGCGAACCACTGGATCGCTCCCGAAACCAGCGACGCGATGACTTCCAGAGCGTCGGGGTCGGTCTGGCGTTCGAGTTCCTGAACGCCGCTGACGCCGCCGATGGCGAGTAGCGCGGCCGCGACGACGTAGGTGATGATCGTCACGCGGCCGGCGTACAGCCCTGAAGTCACCCGTTCGACCGCTTCGTCCAGTATCTTCTCAGCGCCGAGGCCCCGGGCGAGGATGTAGAGCCCAAGCAGGCCGGAGATGACACCCAGCGCGGAGCCGGGGTAGCCCAGCGCCTCGATGGCGATTGTCAGCGGGTAGATGAGCAGGAGGATACCGAGCGGAACCAAAATTGTGCCGCGGGTCTCCGGGTCGTCGAGCACCTGCTTGATGGTGTAGTACATCGATTCGAGGTTCTGTGCCTGGCGGACGACGACGCGGCGGACGCCGTCGATACGGACCCGCGAGCGGATGACAGGGACCACCGATTCGTCCTGTGCGCCGTCGGTGACGATGAGCGCCCGCACGTCCTCGCTGGCCGCCAGCGACGCGAGAACGGTATCGACCTCCTCGCCGACCGCCCGGTTGGCGGCCACGTCGCTCCCGTCGACACCGGTGACGGCCGCGACTTCGACCGGTTCGTCGGTGATGTCGTCGTAGATGTGGACGCCCTCGAAGAGGACGTTCACGTCGGAGTCCTCCGGGTCGTTCGAGGCCAGCGCCACCGCTGCGTCTACGACGGCATCGCGCCCGATGACTGGCGTCTCGATACCGGTCTTGCGGCCGAGGTCGTCGTCGAGGTCGATACACAGCACCAGCAGCATCTACCGGCGCTATGCCGTCTGTGTTTAACTTCTTTCGGGACCGCCTCACCCTGATTCCGGCAGCGTCCCGCGGGTCCGCCGCTCGACGAGCAGCAGTGCGGCGAGCCCGAGAATGATGAGCGTGTACGCCGCTGCGGCGGTGAGCGCGGCCTGCTCGGAGGCGTACTCGCCGGTGCGGAAGATGATAGCCTTCCGGACCATCGCGATGACGCCCGTGTAGATGACCAGGCGAACGATACGTCGGGTTTCACTTTCCTGCGTGTACGCGACGACGGTCTGGTACACCTCGACGATGATGAACAGGAGGAGGGCAGTGTCGATGAAACCGACGACGACCAGCGGGTCGGTGATGTCGCCACGGAGCGCGCTCTGGAATATCTGGAGGCTCAGGTCGAACACGCCGATAGCAAAGAGGAGGACGATCACCAGTGCCGCGACGACTTCGACGTACCGAATCGCCGTCTCGCTGATTCCGAGCACCTTGTCGTCAAACGACTTCGCCGCCGGTAGCGGCCCGCCGACGGGGTCGGACTCCTCGTCGTCCATACGCACGAAACGAACGCCAGCCCATTCAAAGCAGGCCCCATCTAGCGTGGGTCCGCCGGCCGGGGCTCGTAGGACTCCGGTGTCGCGCCCAATCTGGCGACGAGCCACAGCACCGGGAGCAACAGGACGCTCCCGACGACGAAGGGCGACCAGTAGCCGACGGCGAAGTACAGTCCCCCCATGACCGGCGGGCCGACGGTCCGGGCGAGACTGCCAGCGCCCTGCGTGACGCCGAAGGCGCTCCCCTGGAGGGCCGCGCTGGCCTGCTGGGAAACCAGCGCTGTCAGCGTCACCGAGAGGATACCGTTGCCGAGCGGCAGCACTGTCAGCACGAGAAGCAAGCCAAGCAGGTCAGCAGTAAGAAACGGGACGAGATTGGTCAGGTCGGGGAGTACCGACCCGATGGGCCGCGAAATCGGGATCGCGCCGACGCCGACGACGAGCAGCCCGGTCCCGAACACCGAGAGCCGGACCGGGGTGTAGCGGGCCGAGAGCCGGCCAACGAGGACCCCCTGCGTGATGACCGCGACGACGCCGATGTAGGTCAACAGCAGCGCGCTCTGGGCCGCGGTGTAGCCGTAGATGTCGGCGACGTAGGGGACGAACATCACCTGCACGCCGGAGAAGGCGAAAGAGACGAGAAAGAAGGCCACGAGCAGGGGACGGAGACCCGGCGTCGCCACCGCCGTTCGGAGTTGCGTAACCGCAGACGTACGTTCCGTCGTGTCCGTGGACGTGGACGCTCTTCTGGACTCGGGGAGAAAGAGGAGTGCGACGAACACGCCACCCAGGCTCGCGGCCGCGGCGGCGAAGCTCGGGAGCGAAAACCGGGTTATCGGGACGGCCGCCGGCAAAAGGCCGTCGACGGCGGTAACCGTGGCGTCGAAGCTCAACACCGCGCCGATACCGGGGCCGAAGATGAAGCCGAGGCCGAACGCGGCCCCGATGAACCCCAGGGCCGCGGCCCGCCGCTCCGGCGGCGTCACGTCGGCGACGTAGGCCTGTGCCGTCGAGAGGTTCCCGCCCATCGCGCCGGCCAGCATCCGGGACAGAAACAGGAGCCACAGCGCGTCGGCCAGCCCAAACACCGTCCACGCGACGACGGAGCCACACAGCGACACCACCAGCACCGGGCGGCGACCGACGCGGTCCGACAGCGAGCCAAGCAGCGGTGCGAAGACGAACTGCATCGCAGAGTAGGACGCCGCGAGCAGTCCGATGACGAACTCCGTGCCGCCCGGGAACGTGCGCGTGTAGTACGGCAGAATAGGGATGATGATACCGAAGCCCAGCAGGTCCAGAAAGACGACGAAAAAGACCACCGCGAGGCCACGGCGGCGGCGGGACCCGGTGATACCGGTCCCAGTGTCTGTCATACAACCCTTTGCGTCGGGGTGCGGGATAAGAGCGCCGGGCGGCCGGGACAATCGGGGAGACAACCCATGTCGTCTCATCCCATGCCAGGCCCGATGCGCACGCTTTTTCCCGCTGGGAGGAGTGGCTAGAGACAATGATTTCCGAGGGCTGCGAACAGTGTGCCAAAGGCGGCAAGATGGTGCTGTTCGTCTACGGCTACTGCGACCAGCGAGACTGCTTCTACTGTCCCCTCGGGGAAAACCGCAAGAACGTCACCCAGATGTACGCCAACGAGCGTCCTATCGAGGACGACTCGGACGTCATCGAGGAGGCCAAGCGCATGAGCGCGCTCGGCACATCGATCACCGGCGGCGAACCCCAGGAAGTGCTCGACCGGACCTGTCACTACCTGGAACTGCTGAAAGACGAGTTCGGCGAGGACCACCACACGCACCTCTACACCGGCATCCCCGGCGGCCGCGAGAACATGCGCCGCCTCTCGGAAGCGGGTCTCGACGAGATCCGCTTCCACCCGCCGCTGGAGCAGTGGGGCGACCTTCACGGGACCGAGTGGGAAGACATCCTCTACATCGCCCGCGAGGAGGGACTGACCCCCGCCTTCGAGATTCCCGGCATCCGCGCCGAGGAGGAATTCCTCGAGTTCCTCGACGAGGGCGCGGCCGACTTCTGTAACATCAACGAGTTCGAGATGTCCGACGGGAACTACCGCCGGATGCAGGAGGAGGGCTTCGAACTGAAGGAAGACCACATGAGCGCTGTCGAGGGCTCCCACGACATCCTGGAGAAGATGGGCGACCACGAGAAGGTGTACTTCTGTACGAGCGTGTTCAAAGACGCCGCGCAACACCGCTCGCGGCTCAAGCGGATGGCCCGCAACATCCGCCGGCCGTTCGACGACGTGACCGACGACGGGACGCTCGTCTACGGGAAGGCGTGGACCTCCGAGGCTCGGCTTGAAACCCTCGGCGTCCCCGAAGAGTACTACACCGTCAAATCCGAGCACGTCGAACTCGCCTGGTGGCTGCTGGAGGAGATGGTCGAGGAAGGTGACGTCGAGAAGGGCGAAATCGTCGAGCAGTACCCGACCTACGACGGGACGGTCGTCGAGCGGACGCCGCTGTCCAACGGTGCTGACGCTGGACGGGCAACGGCTGACGACTGAGACCAGGGTTCTGTTTTTCTGTCCGGTTTCTGCATCACACAGGCCTGTGCTGTCCAGCCGTGGCTTTATCTATCAGCTAAGAGAAATGCCAGTGACCCTCCATGCGCCTGGCTATCGACAGCGGCAAACTCCTGTACGCACTCGGTGTCCTGTTCGCCGCGGCGGCGCTGCTGTATTTCGTCCGGGACGTCGTGTTCGATCTCTCGATAACGGTGAAAGCGGCGCTGCTGTTGCTGGGCTTTGTTGCGCTGTTCGTTGCGGGTGTGGCCCTCGAACGGGACGTGCTTGACGTCGTAGCCTTCGCTCTCAGTGGCGTGACCTACGTCGTGTTCGTCGGCTACGTCGTCGTCCGGTATTCGCCGGGCGAAACGGGGACGTTCCTGTTGCTCGCCGCGTCGGCGGGACTGTTCGTCGGACTCGGCTACGCGCTCCGAGCGGGGATTCCGACACCGTCGCGGCAAACAGCGGCAGTCGCCCTCGGCGGCCTCCTCGTCGTGAGCGGCGTGCTCGTGGGAGCCGACGCGCTCAGTGGCGGGGTGACCTACGACGTGCAGACGAACGGGTCCGTCACCGTGCCGGCTCCGGAGGCAGGAGAGAGCCAGGACAGGTACCCGTACATCGAGGCGGAGATCGGAGCCGTTACCGCATCGAACCCGTCACCGTTCCTGCGAGCGCTAGACCTCCCCTCGCTTTCGGGCTGTCTGGTCGGGCCGACAGACCACCCGCAGGACAGCGTGTACGTAGACACCGATATCCAGTGGGACGAGGACACCATCGGCGCTTCGACGACGAAGTCCTACACCGTCACCGCCGAGTTACCGATTGACCCGAACCGGACGGCGTCAAAAACGTACGCCATCGAACAGGGGATTGGCTGCAGTACCGAGCGGTCCGAGCCGACGATAGCGATTCAGGTCGGCGAAAACGACACGTTAGACTGATTACTCCAGTTCCGTGAAACACTCCTGACAGTAGGTGGCGTCTTGCATGTTCGGCGTGCCACAGGTGCTACAGGTCACGACCGACATATTGGTCGCCGACAGCGGTGACGCCTCGGCGTCGGTCAATACGTCGGCCGACCAGTCTGGTCCGGTCGCCGACTGGTCCCGCATCTCGGCGCGCTGGTGGGCCTGCTGGATGAGTTCGTCGTCACGCATCGCTTCGAGGCCGCGCCACAGTCCAAGAAACAGCAGCGTCGGTGCGACGATGACGAACAGGCCAGCGATGACGCGCAACGCCAGTTCCATCTGGCCGAGTGGCATACAGTCACAATGGGCTGGAACGTCGAGTATCCTTCGCCGCATCCGTCGGCTCGCGGGCCGTCAGGCCGCGTCGACGCCTTCTTGCCCTGTCTCGCTGAAGACAGGGTATGAGTGGCCCTATCGTGGCAGTCGGTGGCGGACTCGCCGTGGTCTTGCTCCTCGGGTTGAGCGCGTTCTTTTCGAGCTCGGAGATCGCAGTGTTCTCGCTACAGAAGGACTGGATAGCACAGCAGGCGGCGACGGGCGACCGACAGGCCCAGGTGCTGGAAGAGCTGTACGACAACCCACACCGCCTGCTGGTGACACTGCTGGTCGGCAACAACATCGTCAACATCGCGATTTCGAGCATCATCACCGTCCTCGTCGCGAGCTATCTCTCCCCAGGGCCGGCGGTCGTTGCAACCACGGTCGTGACGAGCTTCCTCATCCTGATTTTCGGCGAAATCGTACCGAAGGCGTTCGGCCTCGGCAACGCGCAGGAATGGGCCCTGACCGTCGCATCGCCGGTCCGGATCGTCGAGCGCGTGCTCTCCCCGCTTATCACGTTGTTCGACGGAATTACCAGTCGCATAAACGCCCTCATCCCCGTCGAAACCGACATCGAGAAGCCGTACCTGGACTGACCGTCAGTACTGGTACAGAGAGACGACGAACGGCAGTTTGTTGTACATCCAGATCGCCAGCGGGAGACCGATGATCGTCACCGATAGCGCGTACGCGACGCCGGTCCAGACGCCGCTGGCCCACCAGCCGACGAAGACGAACCAGACCGCGCGGACGAGCAGCGAGTGTTGCGAGCCACCGTCGGTCTCTGTGACGAGTCGGTCGCGTCGCTTGAGCGTCAGCACGAGCGGTACCCTGTTTATCATCTTGATGCCCAGCGGGATGCCGATGATCGTGACGTTCAGTAGCCACGCGACCGAGAGCCAGATGCCAGTGACCCACCAGCCGACGAGCAGAAACCACACCGCCCGAACGAGGAGGGACCGCTGTTCACTCATACTTGGAACATACCCCGGCCGGCATCATAAGCTTCCTGTCCGGTGTGTGAGGACAGAAACCGAGCCAGCCACACAGTGTGGGTCCGGCGTTACGCTTCGAACCCGTCTTCGAAGACGAACGTCCCGTTCCGCTGCACGACTTGCACCGACCTTTTTCGGCGTCGGGTCGCCGCTGGCGACCGCTCCTTGAAAAACGTCGTCCTCGTGAGCGGAGCGAACGAGGGCTCGGGAGAGCGTGCTCTCCCGGCGATGAAAAAAGCCGCTCACTCCGTTCGCGGTCAGTACTCAGACCTCGAACCCGTCTTCGAAGACGAACGTCCCGTTCCGCTGCACGACTTCGCCGTCGACTTCGATGAACGAGTCCTCGCTCATGTCGACGATCATGTCGACGTGGACGGCCGATTCGTTTTGCTCGTTGTCCTCGCCAACCGTCTCGTCGTAGGCTCGCCCTACCGCCATATGAACGGTGTCACCCATCTTTTCATCGAACAGCATATTGTAGGAGAACTGGTCGATATCCCGGTTCATTCCGATACCCAGTTCGCCGAGTCGGCTCGCACCGTCATCAGTCGACAACACCTCTGTCAGGAGGTCCTCGTTCTTGGCGGCGCTGTGCTCGACGACTTCGCCGTCCTCGAAGCGGAGGAAGACGTCGGTCACTTCCCGGCCCTGATGGTACAGCGGCTTGTCGAACAGCACCTCGCCCTCGACGCTGTCGGAGACTGGCGCAGTGAACACCTCACCGCCGGGCAGGTTCTTCTCGCCGTAATCGTTGAGCGTCTCGTTGCCGGCGATAGACATCGTCACGTCGGTCGTCTCTCCCGAGACAATGCGTACCTCCTCAGCGGGGTCGAGTATCTCGACCATCTGTGCCTGGTGCTCGCGAACGGCGTCCCAGTCTTTGAGGACGGCGTCCCAGACGAAGTTCTCGTACCCCTCTGTGGAGGTCTGGGCGAGCTGGGCGTTCGCGGGCGCGGGGTACTGGGTGAGACACCAGGTCTTCGAGAGCCGCTCGTTCAAGAGTGGCTGCTGGGACTGCTGGTAGGCGGCTGTCGTTTCGGGGTCGACATCGCTGGTCTCGGTGACGTTGTCGCTGCCCTTGATAGCGATGTACGCGTCCATCTCCTCGTACAGCGCCTCGATGTGGCTCGGCGTCTCGAACTCGTCCCGGTTGCGGAGGTAGGCGCGCCGGAACCGCTCGCCGAGGCGGTTCTGCACAACGAGCGGGTTCGCGCCGCGGTCAGCGGCGAACTCGTGTAGCGCGGTGACGAGGTCCGAAGCCTGCGGGTGGGCGTCGATAACGAGGTTGTCGCCTTCGCTCAGGTCGATAGAGTGGTCGACGATGACTTCTGCGTGTTCGCGAATACGTGGGTCCATACAGATAGGCACCACCGACGGCCCCTAACCGTTACCCTCCCGGCTACTTCTTCTTGCTCTGCTGGAACCCTTCTTTGAATCCCTGGAAGGTCCGCCGGAGCATCAGATACATAAAGAAGAAAAACAGGAGCACAGCAGCGAGGAGCGCGTAGGTGAGCAGGTCAGCCATACCGGCGGTTGTCGAGCCGACATGAAAGTCCTTTCGGGAGACCCGCCTTCGGGCGTCTACCGGTCGATATCGGAGGGTAAAATACGGGTTTGACCGATAGCTACAACGATCACTGTGCTTTGGCAAAGACTCATAATCCCATAGAACATACAGATAGTCATGTCGTTGCTGCCCTCTCGGGACCCGGCGACCCCGGACGCCGAACCCCGAGTAATCGGTGTCGACAGTGATGATGCGGACGACGTGCTGTCGGCACTCTCGGCAGAGACAGCGCGCAACTTACTGTCAGAGCTAAACAAGGAGCCAGCACCGCCGTCGGAGCTGGCCGACCGGGTGGATACGTCGCTACAGAACGCACAGTATCACCTGAAAAAACTCAAAAACGCCGGTGCGGTCGAGGTCGTCGATACGGCCTACTCAGAGAAGGGACGCGAGATGGACGTGTTCGCGCCGGCCAACCAGCCACTCGTTATCTGTGCCGGCGACGAACAGGAGACGTCGGGGCTGCGGGCGGCGCTAGCGAACATTATCGGCGGGCTCGCGATCATCGGCTTCGCCAGCCTGCTGGTCCAGCAGGTGTTCGGGAGCGGACTTGGGTCGCTGTTCGGTGGCCCGACAGTGTCCTCCGGGAGTGCGGACACTGACCCCCGGAATCCGAGTCTCTACGCCGAGAACGCTACCGTGACGGACGGCGGCTTCGAGGCCACTGCGGGTGCGCTCGACACCGCCGCACAGGGCGGCGCTGAAGCCGCCGCTGCTGTGATTCCGCCGGGACTGGCGTTCTTCGCCGGCGGCGCGTTCGTCATTGCAGGCATGGCGGCGCTGTGGTACATGCGCCAGTAGCCGCTGATTCGGTTCACTGTGACGCGAGCTTTTGACGGAAAGTTACCGTGTAACTGTCTCACCGTTCGACGATAGTCGTCGATATCGGCGTGCCATCCGGGGAGCGGAGACGGACGCGAACGTCACCGGCCATCACATCCAGTTCCGCGTGGGCCGGCTGATAGCGCCGCGGGTCCGCGTAACTGCCCGGGTTGACCAGCGTCCAGCCGCCGAAATCAGTCAGTACGGGTTTGTGCGAGTGTCCGACGACGACGATATCGGCGTTTTCCTGCCGAGCCAGCATCCCGAGGGCGGTTTCGGTGTGCTCGTGGCCGTGGACAACGACGATGGTCAGCCCCTCCCAGGAGACGGTCGCAACGTCGGGGAGGCGGGCGCGGACCGCCGGTCTATCGTTGTTCCCGACGACGCCGGTCAGTTCGTCGCATTCGGCGTCGATAGCATCGAGGACCCGCTCGGTCATGAAATCGCCCGCGTGGAGAACGTGGTCGGCCTCGCGGACAGCATCAAGCGTCCGACCTGACAGTCGATGGTCGTCCGTCCCGTGCGTATCTGAGATGACAGTGAGCATACCGCCGGTAACGGAGCCAGGTATAAATCCAGAAGCATTTTGCGTGATGGATGTGACGGAAAAATAATGGCAGGGAGCAAATCAGTCGTCATCGCCGCACTGATAGCCAACGGCGCGATTGCGATTTTGAAGTTCTTCGGCTTCCTCCTTACTGGGAGTGCCGCGATGCTGTCGGAGACGTACCACAGCATCTCAGACACCGGAAACCAGGTGTTCTTGCTCATCGGGATTCGGTTCAGCGAGCGGGAGCGGGACCGTCGCCACCCCTTTGGCTACGGCAAGGCGCAGTTCTTCTACAGTTTTCTCGTCTCCGTGTTCCTGTTCGGCATCGCCGGCTGGGAGAGCGCGAAACACGGCTACAACCAACTGACCGCCGGCGGGCACGGCGGCGGTGGACACGCCGGGGAGGCAGTCGAGTTCCTATTCATCTCCTTCCAGCCGCCGGCGTGGCTGGACCCGCTGTGGGTCAACTACACCGTCCTCCTCGGCGCGTTCGTGTTCGAGACGTACGCGCTAATAAAGGCCCGCGCCGAAATGAAACGCCAGATCGACCGGAACGACTGGTCGGGCTACCGCGAGGCGTTCCGCAAGACCAGCGACGTGACGACGCTGACCGCGCTCACTGAGGACACCATCGCGCTGGCAGGCATCGTCATCGCGCTGGTCGGCCTGTTCCTCGAACAGCAGACCGGCAACCCGTTTTTCGACCGGATCTCCGCGCTGCTCATCGGGATTATGCTGATGGGCTTCGCCCTGGCCCTGGCCTGGGAGAACAAGCGCCTCCTCCTGGGGGAAAGCCTCCCGACGGACGAGGAACAGCGACTCCGTGACGTCATCATGCAGAACGAGAACGTGACGGAGATCATCGGCTTCCGGACGGTCTACTTCGGGCCGAACGAGGTCATCGTCTTCGCGGACCTACAGTTCGACCCGGCACTCGATACTGAGTCGATGGACGACGAGATAACGACCCTCGAATCAGCGATGCAGGACACTAACGGCGACATCAGGAAAGTCTACATCGAGCCGGAGTCGTAGGGGTCGCTGTCTTCGAGCCACCACGGAATCGGGACGCGCTCGGTGTCGGTCGTGACCGTCACTGTCGTATCGATGTCCGGCCGGTCCGGTCGACGTTCGGTGTGTTCGACGTATCTGATTACCCCCTGTCGGTCGACGTACAGCCGCGACCGCCCGATTTCGGACTCGTTCTCGCCAATCGGCGTCTCGACCGTATCCGTCGCGGCCAGAACAGCGACCGGTCGTCCGTTCCACTGGACGGAATCCACCTGCCGATACTCGGTATTCGACAGGAGTTGTCGGAGCAGATTACTCCCGGCTGTCGAGGTGACCAGCGAGGTGTTCGGTGTCGCGGGCGTGGTGGCGTACGGCGTATCAGGATCGTCTCGGACGTTGGTGTACACCGTCCCGTTGGCGAGGATCACATCGTCCGATATCGGACCGAACCGACGTCTGACGCGCTGGACCTCTCGCTCACGGTCTACCCAGACGTCGAGCGTGTTCTGTGGCCCCGCCTGTTCGACGTGGCGGTGGAAGCTCCGGGTCGAAAGCGCCTGCTGGTGACGGTCCAGTAGTCGGCCCACGTCGACGGTTCCGTTGCTAGTCGGGACTGTCACTGTCGCGTCCGGCGAGGGAGTGGGGACGGGCGCTGGCGTCACCGGGTCGCCGCCGTCCGCTGTCGACCCGGCCGAAAAGAGGCCGGAACAGCCCGCGAGAAGCGCGATGGCGACAGTGAGCGTGACACGCCACATACGTTTCAGGAAGGGCGCTCGCGGCAAGTAGCTGTGGGGCCGAACCCTTTTGCCGGTGAACGGCCAATCGAGAGTACGTGGCAACGACGGACGACGGCTACATGCGGTTTTTCCCCTTCGAGGAGCCGTACGACCATCAGCAGGAGGCGATGGGAACGATATA
Organism: Haloarcula sp. KBTZ06; assembly: GCF_048595605.1. Lineage (NCBI taxonomy): Archaea > Methanobacteriati > Methanobacteriota > Halobacteria > Halobacteriales > Haloarculaceae > Haloarcula > Haloarcula sp. KBTZ06. The sequence goes on along the minus strand of NZ_CP184337.1, from coordinate 2,984,898 downwards.
CGACGCGCTCGAAGAGGGCCGTGACGTGCTGTTCGAAGGGGCCTGTGGGACCGGGAAGACGCTCGCATCGCTGGTCCCCGCGCTAGAGCACGCCCGCGAGACGGGCAAAACCGTCGTCATCACGACGAACGTCCATCAACAGATGCGCCAGTTCGTCGAGGACGCCAGAGCGATTACCGACCAGGAACGCCTGCGAGCGGTTGTCTTCCGGGGGAAAGGCTCGATGTGTCACATCGACGTGGACTACGAGGAGTGTCAGGCACTGCGGGACACGACTCGCGACTTAGTCGAAGTCGAGAGCGACATCGCCGAACTCGAACAGCGCGAGGGGGAACTGCTCTCGGACGGCCAGGCGGGCAGCAGCGAGGCGATGGAGGCCCGCAACGCCGTTGTCGAGGAACTCCGAGACCTGCAGGACGAGCGGGAGGAGATCGAAACCGAGCGGTCGACCTGCGACCACTACTACCGGAACCTGACCGTCGACACCAGCGAGTTCTACGCGTGGCTGTTCGACGACGTTCGGACGCCCGACGACGTGTACGAGTACGCTCACCAGCAGGGGCTGTGTGGCTACGAACTGCTGAAGGAGGGGATGGACGGCGTCGACCTCGTGGTGTGTAACTACCACCACCTGCTGGACCCGACCATCCGCGAGCAGTTCTTCAACTGGATCGGCCGCGACCCCGAGGACATCATCGCCGTCTTCGACGAGGCCCACAACGTCGAGTCGGCCGCCCGCGACCACGCCCGGCGGACGCTCACCGAGAACACGCTCGATCAGGCGCTGGAGGAACTCGACAGCGAGGAGGACGCCCGAACGGACGCCGCGGCCAACGTCATCGAGACGTTCCGGGACGCGCTCGTCGAGGCCTACGAGGACTCCTTCGAGTTCGGCGGTCGCGCGGCCGTTGACGAGCACTGGGACGACATCACTATCGCCAACGACGACCGGAAAGACGACCTGACGCTTGCCTTCCTCCAGGGGTACACCGGCCCCGGCTTCCACGAGGAACTGGACCGCGCGCTGGAACTCGGCCGGGACCTCGACGCCCGCTACCAGAAGGCGTTCAAAGAGGGCGATCTGGACACCAGAAAGGAGTGCCAGACCCTCCAGGCCGCCGGTTTCATCGCCGACTGGCTCGACGAATCCGACGAGACCGGCCAGTACCCCGTCGTCAGCGTCCGCCGCGACGAGTCGACCGACGAGGTGTACGGCCGCGCGGAGCTGTACACCTGCATCCCCGAAGAAGTCACCCGCGACCTGTTCGAGGACCTACACGCGGCGGTGCTGATGAGCGCCACGCTCCGCCCCTTCGACGTGACCGAGAACGTCGTCGGCGTCGAAGACCCGGTGACGATGGCCTACGGTGCGCAGTTCCCCGAGGACCGCCGCCGAACCTACGCCGTCGACGGTCCCGCGCTGTTTTCCAGCGAGCGGGACGACCCACAGACCCAGCAACGCATCGCGCGCACGCTCGAAGACATCGTGCGTTTCACACCCGGCAATACGCTCGTGTTCTGCCCGTCCTACAGCGAGGCCGAGCGCTACCACGACATGACCGCCGTGAGTGCGACGCGGTACCTGGACGAGTCGGGCACACAGGCGCGTGACCTCCGGGAGGCCTTCACCGACGGCGACGACGGCGTCCTCTACACCTCGCTATGGGGGACGCTGGGGGAAGGCGTGAGCTACGACGGCGACGACGCCCGGACGGTCGTGGTCGTCGGCGTTCCCTACCCCCACCTCGACGACCGCATGGACGCCGTGCAGGACGCCTACGACACGACCTTCGGCGATGGCGAGGACGATGCCGGCTGGCGCTACGCCGTCGAAATTCCGACCGTCCGCAAGACCAGACAGGCCCTCGGTCGCGTGGTCCGCTCGCCGGACGACTTCGGCGCGCGCATCCTGCTGGACAAGCGCTACACCGAAGCCGCCGAGATGGAGATGCACGACTACGCCGTTCGCGGAACTTTTCCGCCCGAGGAGCGCCGCGAGATGGTCGACATCGGCCCCGAGAAACTCAAGTTCGCGATGCTGAACTTCTATCAGGACATGGACGCCTACGACGGGCCGCCGCCGAAGCCGTAGAGCGGATCTGTGACGTCTTCCCGTGAGTCCGTTGCATAAAGAGCCTCAGACTCAGAGAGGGGTGCTGATCCCTGCTCTTGTCGCTGTGTTCGTCACAGGATAAATTTAAATTTGATGTCAATTTGATCATAAAGTTGTCGATACGTCGGATCGTTTGCAAGGATTGGAAAACTGCTCGTGACTTTATTCTCCGGTGTTTTGAACCGGACGTCCTGAGAAAGTGCGATGAAGCCAACGACAGACATCTCACGTCGCGAGTTCGTCACGGTGGCCGGCGCAGTCACTACCAGTGCGCTAGCGGGTTGTTCCGGGAGCACCGTTGAAACAACGGAATCAGCGATGGAGACCACTGATGGGAGCACAACAGGCGCGAATACGACCGGTGACGGAGCAACAGAGACAAACGACCTCGTCAGGGCTATCGATAGCCAAGCAGTTCCGTTCGAGCCGACAGCCCCGTCCAGTGGCCTCGACGATATCGCCACCCGACTCGCTGAGACGCCTATCGTCGGGATCGGAGAGAGTTCACACGGGGTGAAGGAGTTCAAAACAATTCCTCGACAACTCGTTCAGCGACTGGTCAGCGACCACGGCTACCGTCTGGTGGCGATAGAAGGGACGCTCGGGGACTTCGCTTCCGTGAACGCGTACGTTACTGGCGGGGAGGGTGACCTCGACGCGGCGCTGTCGTCACTCGAATTCTACTTCTGGCAGACCGACGAGATCCGCCGGCTGTTCCAGTGGCTACGGGAGTTCAACGACGGGCGACCCAGTGCGGACCAGGCTGTTGTGCGGGGGTACGATGCCCAGTTCTATCACATCAACGCGAGGGCCATCCGGTCGTACCTCGATAGCGTGGATTCGGAGTATCTGGCGGAGATCGAGGACTCGCTCGAACCGTTGACGACGCGGTTTCAGGCGACCGATCCCTCCACGGTCGCGACCGATTCCCAGATGGCACTGATCGAGGATCTCGAAGAGCGGCTGCGGACCCACGAGAGTCGCTACGTGGAACAGCGTTCGGAGACCGAGTTCCGGCTTATGCAGCGGCACGTCTGGACGCTCGAACGAGGGGTACGGTTCGTGGAGAAACTCGCCGCCGAGGAGTACACACAGGGTAAAACGATCCGTGACGCGGCGATGGCCGACAACGTCGCGTGGCTCCGTGAGTGGACGGGTTCGGAGCGCGCCATCGTGATGGGGAACGCCAACCACACGATGAGAAACGTCGGGGACGCGTCGGAGGACGGAGCGCGAATGGGGCAGCACCTGACTGAACGGTTTGGCTCGGACTACTACTCGCTCGGGCTGCTGTTCGGGTCGGGTTCGTTCGCAGTGCCGGCAAACCACGAGAGAACCGAGTTCGAGACGTTCGACCTCGGTGGCCCAGTCGGCAAGACGCTGGAAGCGACGCTGGCGGAGGCGTCACACCCACAGTTTTTCCTTGATTTCGAAGACGTACGGGAGCGGGACTCGATCGACCGCTCGGTCGCGAATACATCGAAGATGCAGGTGACGGCCCCGAAGGCACCCGAAAAAGGTGCGATGGCGATTCCGGAACCCCCCGGTGAACTGATGGATGGCATCGTTTTCATCCGCGATGTCTCGCCCGCAACGTTCTCCGGGTCAGCGTAGCCACAGCGAAGTTGTCTTTTTACAAACCGGTCACGACGGCTGGTTCAGGTTCGCGTCAGTATGTCCCGTATTCGCGGCGGCTGCTGGTGCTCCCAAATCAGGACCCGAGAGAGGCGCTGTGAGACCGGTCCGGCGAGATGGAGAGCCCACTGCGGATCGTCGGATACCCGCTCGGCGTTGTCGGCTGACCAGCCGAAACCGGATGTTTTGAAACCCTCCACGCGAAACTCGCGGGCAATGCTAGTCGCTTTCGACTTCGACGGGACGCTCTCCGATTCGGAGATGACGGTCCTGCTGGGAAGCCAGAACGGGACGGCCGAGGACATGGCCGACATCACCGAGCGCGCGATGAACAACGAAATCGAGTACGCCGAAAGTCTCCGCCAGCGGTGTGCGCTCCTCGAAGGCCTCTCCGAGGAGAAGGCACAGGACGCCTTCGACGAGGTCGCCCTGCGCCCCGGCGCGGCAGAGATCATCGAAGCTCTGCGGGACGCCGGCGTCTACGTCGCTATCCTCACCGGCGGGTTCGAGCGCGGCGTCGAGGCTGCACTCGAAACGGAGGGGGTCGAAGTCGACGCTATCGTCGCCAATCGGCTGGTTATGACAGACGGAGAACTCACCGGTGAGGTCCGCGGCCCGCTCATCTCCGGGACCAAAGACGATGCGATGGAGGTTGTGACCGCTGTCACCGGCGAGGACCGGGACACGACCGTCGCGGTCGGGGACGGAGCTAACGACCTGCCGATGCTCGAAGTCGCGAACCTGGCTATCGGCTTCGACCCGAAACCGGCCGTCGCACCGTCGTGTGACACGTCGGTCGAGACGATGGACGAACTGTACGACCTGCTGGAAGCCGAAGACGTCCTGTAGCGCAGTTTCCGCGCTCGCGCTCCGGATTGTGCATTGAAGCCGTTCTCGCCGCTGACCAGTATCGGATGAGAGATTGAAGCAGGGAGAGGCACGCTCCCCACGGACGCGAGCGTTCGTTGTCGGACCAATGACAGAGTATGGTTGAGCGTGAACCGACGCGTGCTCGCTACCGGCGACGGTTCATTGAATACATTATCCTCTCCCGTAATAAACCTAGTGAACAGGTGAATTCTTGCGTCACTTTGGTACGGGTGTCCAGATATTGGATCCAGAATACTGTATCTTCAGTTAGTTGGTTGCCTGACCGATAGCCTGGTCGAGGTCGGCTTTGATATCCTCGACGGATTCGGTGCCGACGGAGAGTCGGACCATGTCATCAGTGACGCCGGCGGCGGCCTTCTCCTCGTCAGTGAGCTGCTGGTGGGTGGTCGAGGCCGGGTGGATAATGAGCGTCTTCGCGTCGCCGACGTTTGCCAGCAGAGAGGCGATTTCAGTCGATTCGACGGTCGTTCGGGCGGCGTCGTAGCCCGCGTCGAGGCCGAACGTTATCATGCCGCCGTAGCCGCCGTCGAGGTACTCGCTGGCGGTGTCATGCGTTTCGTGGTCTTCGAGGCCGGGGTAGGTGACCCACGAGACCTCGGGGTGGTCGGCGAGGAACTCGGCGACGCCTATGGCGTTGTCGCAGTGGCGGTCCATCCGCGCGGGCAGCGTCTCCAGGCCCTGCATCGTCTGCCAGGCGTCGAAGGGTGACTGCTGGCAGCCCAGGTCGCGGAGGCCGCGGGCGATGGCGGCGTAGGTGAAGGCCGCGTCGTCGAACCGCTCCCGGAAGTTGACGCCGTGGTACGCGGGGTTGTCGCCGGCGATTTCGGGGTATTTATCGGCGTGTTCCTCCCACGGGAACGAGCCGCCGTCGACGAGAACCCCGCCGACGGTGGTGCCGTGGCCGTGAATCCACTTCGTCGTGGAGTTCCAGACGAGGTCGGCCCCGTGCTCGATTGGGTTACAGAGGTACGGCGTCGCGAAGGTGTTGTCGACGAAGAAGGGGACGCCGTGGTCGTGGGCGATTTCGGCGAGGCGCTCGAAGTCCGGTGTGACCAGCGACGGGTTGCCGATGGTCTCACAGTGGACGTAGGCGGTGTTCTCGTCGATAGCCTCGGCGTAGGCGTCGTAGTCGAGCGTGTCGACGAAGCGGGTCTCGACGCCGTTTCGCGGCGCGGTGTGGGTGTAGTAGGTGTAGGTCCCGCCGTACAGCGACGACGCCGTGACGACGTTGTCGCCGACGTCTGCGAGCAGGAAGGTGGCGAGATTCAGCGACGCCATACCGGAGGCGGTGGCGACCGCGCCGACGCCGCCTTCCAGCGCCGCCAGCCGTTCCTGTAGCATGCCGACGGTGGGGTTCATTAGCCGCGAGTAGATGTGGCCCGGCTTCTCCAGCGCGAACTGCTTTGCGGCGTCCTCGGCGTCCTCGAAGACGTAGGATGTTGTCTGGTACAGCGGTGGCGCGCGCGAGCGGGTCTCGGCGTCCGGCTCTTCCTGCCCGACGTGCAGCGCGTCGGTTTCGAATCCGTGGTCTTGGTCGTCACTCATACACCCCGCTTCCACCGGACGGGTCTTAATAACAGCCACACCGGTCAGCCCCGCCACTGCTACGAGATACCGGTGATTCTTCGCACTAATGCCGAATAGGTTCGGCCATGGGTCGACAGGGTACAATCTGGGCGGTGCTGTCGAGACAACGTACAAACAGGCGGACGGCCGGGAGCGAGTGGTGCGACAACTGTCGCACCCGAAGCGACCCGGGGAAGGGCAGGCCTGCGGTCGTGCCGGGCGGTTAGCATACCGGTCGCCTGGCGACCGGTTTCACCGGACGCGAACGGAGTGAGCGTCCGGCCTTTTTCGCCCACGTTTTTGTACGGGGGTTGAGCGCTCGGCCCCGGCGAGCGCGAGGCCCCCGTGGAAAAAGGTGGTTAGGTAAACTTCCGGACCGTCATCGAAAGCGTATCCAGATCTAGAATCGGCGCGAAGCCGGCGTCCGGGTCGATGTTGACGCTCTTCTGGAACTCGGTCTGGGCCTGCCAGCACCCGGAGTTCAGCGCAACGACGTTGTGATACTCGCCCCAGCCGAGCTTGTGGACGTGGCCGGTGTGGAACACGTCCGGGACCTCCTCCATGACCAGATAGTCGCGGTCCTCGGGGGCAAGCCGGGTGTGGCCCCCGTACTGCGGCGCGACGTGGCGCTTTTTCAGGAGCTGATACATCGCCTTGTGTGGCTCCTCGTAGCTCGCTTCCTCGTCGGGGAGTTCGGCGATGACCTCGTCCAGCGAAACGCCGTGGTACATCAACACTGTGACGCCCTCGACGGTGACCAGCGAGGGATTAGAGTGGACCTGAGCGTCGTGAGCAGTCATGATGTCTCTGAGTTCCTCGTCGAAGCCGGGCTGGGGCTCGGCCAGCCGAACGGCGTCGTGGTTGCCCGGAATCATCCGAATCTCCATGTCGCCCGGGACCTCCTTGAGGTACTCCGAGAACGCGCGGTACTGGTCGTAGATGTCGATGATGTCCAGTTCCTCGTCCTGCTCTGGATAGATACCGACGCCCTCGACCATGTCGCCGGCGATGAGCAGATACTCGACGTTCTCGGCTTCGGAGGTGTGGAGCCAGTCGGTGAAGCGGTGCCAGGCGTCCTCCATGAACTCCTGGCTCCCGACGTGGACGTCGGAGATGAGCGCCGCCTGAACGTGCCGGTCGGCGGTCGAGGGGCTGTGTGTTCGGGGCACGTCCGGGAAGTACAGCGAGTCCACGAACAGGATGCCGGCGTCGTCGGCCAGCGTCCCCTCGACGGCGATGACCTCGTCCATAAGCAACTGCTGGACCAGATCGGCGATAGGCCGGTCTTTCATCACGAGGCAGGGGAAGGTCCCGTTCGTGTCCTCCAGTTCGACGAGCCAGTGCCCGCTAGCGGTCGAACGGATGTCCGAGACCATGCCGATCAGCGCAGCGTCGCTGCCGCCGCCCATGTTCTCGATAGCGTCAGTCGGTCGGTGGTTCACTCTGCCGCGCAGCTTGCTCGCCAGTTTCTCGTAGCGGTCCCGAAACACCGCGACGAAGTCCGAGTACTCGCCGGTCCCGGTAGACTGGCCGGTCATGTCGTTCGCGACTTCGATTGCCCGGAGGGATGTGTCCACGTCCCGTGACCCCCCCGTTTCAGGTGGAACGGACCCACCCGGTTCGGTCGACGTGGCTGCACCTGTTCCAGTCGAAACGGAGGGGTGTGAATTGGGTGGAGTGCCGGTAGTTTCGTTTCCGGGGTTTGGTTCGGTATTCGGCGATCCCCCGGTGGCTTCTGTCGCTTCAATCACGGAGTCGACGTGGTCTGTTGTCAGCTTCAGCGCGTCGTCGGGGAGGGTTTCGAGTGCACGTTCCAGCGTCGCCGATGGGTCCGATGTGTCGGCGATCCGAGTCACTGCCTCGCGCTCCGCGTTGTAGCCGCGGCTCGCGAGTTCGCTGACGATTCGTGCCGGCGTCTCCAGAGGCACGTTCCACACTCAGTGTCTGCGGTCAAAAGGATAGCGAACCAACGGCCGTCACAAGATTGATACCCCGCTGTCGGCAATCCGAGATAGGATGGGCCGGGACGAATCGACCAGTAGCACGCCTCCAGACGGGACAGAGGAGTCTGTGGAGGCCAGCCCTGCGTTTCGTCTCGCGCTATACGTCCGTGACATCGGTACGAGCGTCGGGGCAGTGGTGCTCGTCGGCGCGTTCCTGTTTGCTGTCAGCGGGGTGTGGCCGCCACTGGTCGCCATCGAAAGCGGGAGCATGGAGCCACACATCGACACCGGCGATATGGTGTTCGTCATGGACGCGGAGCGCTTCTCGGGACAGGCGGCCCGTCACGGCGTTGTAACGGCAGCGGCCGGGACAGAGACCGGCTATCGGACCTTTCAGCAGCCCGGGGACGTCATCGTCTTCGAACCCAACGGTAACGAGCAGCGAACGCCGATCATCCACCGGTCGATGCTGTGGGTCGATGCCGGCGAGAACTGGTACGACCGCGCGAACCAGACGTATGTCGGGAGCGCGGACAGTTGCGACGAACTACAGAACTGTCCGGCGCCGCATGCTGGGTTTATTACGAAAGGTGACAACAAAGTAACCAACACTAGATACGATCAGGTCACCGGGGCAAGCACCGTTGTCCGCCCGGAGTGGGTCATTGGAACCGGGACCTTCCGAATCCCTCGTCTCGGATACGTCCGAGTCCAACCGTCTCAGCTATGGCACACGTCGGTGTCGATACCGGTCGGAGGAGCTACAGCACCAGCGGCAGCCTGAGCAAATCGGAAGATAGCGTTCGGTCCAACAACAGAAAGTTGATTGGCCGCCTCCGAGTATTCGTGGTACGAATGGCCGGGTCAGACCGTCGGTCGTCGGATGGAGACGAAACCGAGAGGCCGGGAGGGATGATGTACGTGGCCGATATCGTCAGTAGCGCCGGCTCAGTCCTGCTCGTCGGGGTGTTGCTGTTCGCCGTCAGCGGCGTGTGGCCTCCGCTCGTCGCTATCGAAAGCCCGAGCATGGATCCCCATATCAAAGAAGGCGACCTCGTGTTCGTGATGGAAGAGGAGCGGTTCTCCGGCCCGGGTGATCACGAGGGTGTCGTCACCGCAGCGAACGACGACAGCTATCGGACGTTCCAGCGTCCGGGCGACGTTATCGTATACGAGCCCGACGGCAACAGTCGGCAGACTCCGATCATCCACCGAGCGATGCTGTGGGTCGAGGAGGACGAGAACTGGTACGACCGCGCGAACAAGGACTACATCGGCAGTGCGGACAGTTGCGACGACCTCAGCTCCTGTCCGGCCGACCACGCCGGCTTCATCACCAAGGGCGACAAAAACGGCCGATACGATCAGGTCGGCTCTCCCCCCATCAGCGAACCGGTCAAACCCGGGTGGGTCGTCGGTACGGCAGAGATACGGGTCCCGTTGCTGGGACAGGTCCGACTCCAGTGGAACAAGGCCGGAGCGACTGGTGTAGTAACGGACGAGACGGGGTCGACGGTGACGGACGAGACGGGACCCACAGCGGTGAACGGCACCGCGGCCGGGTAGCCGTATCACTCGAAGGGGATTTTTTCACCTGGAACGGCCGAGCTGTCGAGCGCGAATACAGTTCGCAGGTCAGTTGTCGAACCGGGCCTGGACGAACGGCTGGACGTCGTCGATATCGCCGAGTCTCGAATCCGACAGGAGCACCGCCTCCGTCTCTTCGGTTGGAACCGAGAGGGAGATCTCTTTCGTGCGCCCGTAGCGGCCCTTCGAGACGACGACGGCGTTGACGATGCCGAGCATATCCAGCTCCGAGATGAGGTCGGTGACGCGGCGCTGTGTCAGGATGTCGGCGTCGATCTCCTCACAGAGGTTCTTGTAGATGTTGAACACCTCGCCGGTGTTGATGTTGTGGACGCCGTTCTTTTCCAGCAAGATGATGGCAAAGAGGACAATCTTCGACTGCGTGGGGAGCGTCCGGACGACCTCGACGACGCGGTCGAGTTCGATCTTCTCCTGAGCCTGCCGGACGTGGTCTTCAAGGACGTTGTCCGTCTGGTCACGCTCGGCGAGTTCGCCGGCCGTCCGGAGGAGGTCGAGCGCCCGGCGTGCGTCCCCGTGTTCCTGTGCGGCGAAGGCCGCACACAGCGGGATGACGTCCTCAGTGAGCGCGTCGCCTTTGAACGCCACGTCCGAGCGTGCCTGGAGGATGTCCCGAAGCTGATTCGCGTCGTAGGGGGGGAAGACGATTTCCTCTTCACCAAGGCTGGACTTGACCCGTGGATCGAGGAAGTCGGTGAATTTCAGGTCGTTCGAGATGCCCATAATCGAGACGCGGGAGTTCTCCAGTTCGGAGTTCATCCGGGAGAGGTTGTACAGCGTGTCGTCGCCGCTTTTCTCGACGAGCTTGTCGATCTCGTCGAGCATGATGACGACCACGCGCTCGTGGTAGTCGACGGCATCGAAAAATGAGCTGTACACCCGGTCCGTCGGCCACCCCGTCATCGGGACTTCCTCGAACTCCGCCTTGTCGGCTTCCAGCGATTCGATTTCGGTTTCGATGTCGTCGAGGGAATCGAACGCCGTCTCTTCGAGTGCAGCCGCGTTCTCGCGTGCACGCGATCGGAGATCTTCGAGTTCGGCGATGCGGTCGTCGATGAGCTGGGCGTTCTTGTCGATGAACTTGTTCGCGAGCTGGGCCAGCACGCGGTACTGGGTGTCGGTCACCTCGCAGTTGATGTACTCCACTTCACAGGGAACCTCGTACTTCTGTGAGGTCGTTTCGAGTTCCTCGCTGACGAACTTCGCGGACGCGGTTTTCCCCGTTCCAGTCTTGCCATAGATGAGGATGTTCGACGGCGTATCGCCGCGCAAGGCGGTGACGAGAATCGTCGCCATGTTGTTGATCTGCTCCTCGCGGTGGGGGAGTTTGTGCGGCGTGTAGGAGGGGCGGAGGACCTCCTTGTTCTCGAAAATGGGTTCCCCTTCGAGAAGGTCGTCGAACAGGCCGCGGGACGCCTCGTCTGAGGGATCGTCGGATCCGGCATCGAGATTGTCGAGAATAACGTCGTCGAGATCGGATGGCCCGGTCGATGTCCCGGAGTCCGTTTCGACATCGAGTTGCTCGTCGGACCCGTCGGCGTCGTTCGACGTCTCTGTCGTCGACGGGTCGGATGCCGGGGCCGAGTTGTCGCTTTCGTCAGTCATAGTCGAGAGAGTCCCCTTCGTTTCGTGTGGAGAGAGTTGGAGACACCGGAACAGAGGGAGCGAGGAGTGCGTCAGTACCGTCGTTAGTGAGCATCAGCGCTCTCCGGTGCGTCCAGTTGAACCACATGAACCGTACCGTGAGTCGATATTAAATATTTCGGTACACCACCCATGAAACATATATGTTGGCATATTTATGAGTGCTCCCGCATGGGTTCCGTTGTCGTAAAGAGGACTATAGCTTCAGTTTCACTGGGTTAGACGGGCATGGCACGGCAGGGGTATGAGTGGAGGGGAAGGGGAGCCATGGAGTGGTTCCGGGAGCTGGTACGCTGTGTGAACACGAGTGGTGGTACCACGGAAGGACGGGACCTGTAGGACAAAGCGACCGTAACGGGCCAACCCCCCCACCCCTTCGTTTCCGGTGGAACGGGAAACAGGCCCGGGGGGAGGGGGTGAGGGTGACGAAAATGTCCTCTAGTAAGAGGAAAGATTTAATACACTTCCTCATAAACCAAAGCCGCACTAGATAAAACAAATCCCTAGTAGAGGGTAGTATACAGTTTTCTAGTGTCTAGGCCGTTCTAACTAGCGGTATGGCGAGTCGCGCCGATTTGAACAGCTGGTCCGCTCCCGATTTGATCGGTAATTCTCCACCCCCTCCCCAGGGATGTCTGTCGTTCCACCTGAAACAAAGGGGTGGGGGGCTAGGATGGTCCACCCCTAATCCGAATCGCTGGGTTTCGGATGACCGGACTCCACCCGAACAGTTCCCGTCCCGATTGCATCCGCGGAAACGCGCACACGCTGATCTGTGCTATGCCTCCCCATGTCAGAAAAAGGACTAATGTCTGACGTAGGCTTAAGTGAATTCGCCTATCTTTTACGGGCAGAGCCGCCATACCGGACGACTCCGGGCGGCGGGAGGATAGGATGGGATTGTTAACAAACCTCAAAGATAGCATCTCACGCGCGGCATCGACGCTGTTCTCCGAAGAGGATCCGAAGCGGATCGGTATCTACGGCCCGCCGAACGCCGGCAAGACGACGCTGGCGAACCGCATCGCACGGGACTGGACTGGCGACGCCGTCGGTCCGGAGAGTCACGTTCCACACGAGACTCGCCGTGCGCGCCGAAAGGAGAACGTCGAGATCGAACGCGACGGGAAGAAAGTGACAATCGACATCGTCGACACGCCGGGCGTGACGACGAAGGTCGATTACACCGAATTCCTCGAACACGACATGGAGAAAGACGACGCCGTCCGTCGCTCCCGCGAAGCGACCGAGGGCGTCGCCGAAGCGATGCACTGGCTCCGCGAGGACGTCGACGGTGTCATTTACGTGCTTGACTCCGCGACCGATCCGTTCACGCAGGTCAACACCATGCTCATCGGCATCATCGAGAGCCAGGACCTTCCGGTGTTGATCCTCGCGAACAAGATCGATCTGGAGGAGTCCTCCGTCCAGCGCATCCGAAACGCCTACCCCCAGCACGAGACGATTCCGCTGTCGGCGCTCGAGGGAGACAACATGGACGAAGTCTACGACAAAATCGCGGAGTACTTCGGGTGATATAATGGCAGAAGTCAAAGACCCAGACGACGGCGTCCAGATCGACCTCATCAGCGGCGAACGCATGGCCGGACTGGCCTCGATGGAGAAGATTCGGATGATACTCGACGGGGTTCGTGACGGCAACATCGTCATCCTCGAAGAGGGACTCTCCCCGGACGAGGAGTCCCGCCTGATCGAAGTCACGATGACGGAGATCAGCCCCGACGAGTTCAACGGCATCGAAATCGAGACCTACCCCAAGTCCGAGGCCGCCGACGCCAGCATCCTCGACCGGCTGATGGGCAAACAGTCGACCCAGAAGCTGACAGTCATCGGGCCGGCGAACCAGATAGAGACGCTCCACAAGGACGAAACGCTCATCAGCGCCCTCGTCTCCCGGAAATAATGCCCCACCAGTGTACGGACTGTGGCCGTGGCTTCGACGACGGGTCGAAGGAGATGCTCTCGGGCTGTCCCAACTGCGGCGGGAACAAGTTCCAGTATCAGCCCGAGGGGGCCGACATCTCCGAGACGCCGGACGCGGAGCCACCGGAACCACCGGGACCTGACAGCACTGTCGCCCGTACCGTCGGCAAGACCGCCGCCTCGGTACGTGACTTCGTCAGTGGCTCCGCTCCGGACGGCGACCGTCCCGCCGAACAGTCCCATCTCGACGCCGACCGGTCGGCTGACTCACAGCCGAGTGACCCATCCCACACGTCCGGCTCGCCGTCGACCGAACCCGACCGCACGTCTGCGGCTGAGGATTCAGCCCAGGCCAGTGCCCGCGGCGATATCGTCGAACCGGACGAACTCCCGTCCGACGCACCGTCGGCGTCCGAATCAGAACACCAGTTCCGCCCTGTCGGTGCGGACCCTGACCCACCGGCGGAACCAGAGCAGGAAGACCGGCCCGACCTAGAGGAACTGCGCGCGGAACTCAACGACCAGTTCGAGTCGATCAAGGTACTGGAACCCGGCCAGTACGAACTGAACCTGATGGAACTGTACGACCGCGAGGAATACATCATTGCGCTGCAGGAAGACGGGCACTACTCGATTCAGGTTCCCGAAACCATCCGTTCCGAGTGACCGAACGGTCTTATTGCCGCTTTCATATATTCGTTAGCCCGAATTACGCCGTAGAACGGCTGCACACTCCATTGAGTATCAACGCGGGCACAACCATTATATAATATGCCGTGGATGCTTCGGATAACGCCATGAGCCACCGAGAACTCTCGACATCGGATTCACACCTCGAAGAGTGGGCGTCACTCCTCGGTGCTGATATCGACGACGACGGGCGCGACAGCGACTTGCTTGACGACCAGGACGAACCCGCTTGACATCCTCTCCGCCCTGAAGGGCGAAGATTCCCGACTGCCGTTGGGATATTGTGGTCTACGGGACAACCTGTTCTTGTGGGCGTAATCTGCCCGTTGATTTATCGAACAGGCGCACCCATGGCTGTGCCAAACAGCCGTTACTCCTATCCTGTGACGGACTCGGAGTTACCGTCGCTCGCATATTCTCCGCCGCATTCAGATCACTGTTCGCAACCAAATCACACTCTGAACACACATACAACCCACGCTCAACACGGTTAGAATCCGCTTCTGTGCCACACTCACAGCATGTTTTCGAGGTTTTTAATCCGCCTTCGGGAACGCGCTCTATACTGATGCCGCGTTCTTCGGCTTTGTATTCAATGTGGCTCAACAGCGTTTCAAACGCCCAATCGTGCAGCCGCTTGTTCCCGTGGCGTCCCCAATCAGAGTCGTCACGAATCTTTTTCGGATGACCTATTGCTATCGTCCCGACATTGCGAGTGGCGCATTGCTCCACAATATCTTTCGATAGTGCGTGCAAGAAATGGTCTTGCCGCCGGGACTTCTTTTGTCGAAGTCGCTGTGCCTCATTGCTCGGGCCGTTTTCACCCTCTGTGTTGTATTCTTCATGACGGAAGTAGTGAGTATCTTCTTTCAGGGCGTTGCCCGGATACAATAGCGTCTCGTCACCGATAGAGACAGCCGCCGTGTTGCAGATACCAAGATCAACACCAGCCGTCTTCTCGCCGGGACTCTCCGACGTTTCAATCTGCATTTCGCAGACGAAATGCAGTTCCCACTGGTTGCCAGTCCAGACAGAACGCACCGTCTGGACGGTTTCAACATCGGAAAGCGTCTGGTCGTCTGCTTGGATCGTGTATTCACAGAGGATGTAGTCTGCGGCGTACCGAGACTCCTTCATATTCGTGCCCTTTGAGAGACGAACGCGGTTGTACTCGGTATCCAGTTTGAAGCCCTTATTTTTCCACGTCACGGTTGAACGCGGGTGTTCGTCGCCGTGTTTGCGATAACCGGGCGGATTCGCGTCAGGATCGTCCTGCTCGTACCACGAGACGAACGCCTCACCAAGTTCTTGGAGAACTCGTTGACTGGACTGAGAATGTAGGTCCGCGTAGCGTTCGTGATTTTTGAGGTACGAGCAGAGTTCGTCGGCGCTTGGGATATGGTCGATAGCGTCCCAAACACGAGAGATTGTCCATCGCCCGATGTTCCAGAGTTTGCTGGCGGCGAAGCCATGCGAATCAAGGTCGTCAGAGACTTGCGAGTGATTAGTGACACTCGCTTTCAGTGTCCGAGTGACGACCTGATTCGACACACGTAAGCATAGTATTATTACTTATATAATTGTTCGGGTGATGTCTAATAGTGGAATATCCAGCCGTAGCTACGGGTGTAGCATGACGCCAATTTGTCGGATTCATGCCCGCCGTGAACGGCGAGGCTTTCTCCTCGTTTTCCCGTAACGATCACGGTTCGTCAGGGAGCGCCACTCACAGTTACAGCCACGTCTCTCACACCGCTGGCGAGGCGAAAAATACAGCTCGGGACGGATGCCGTCCCGAAATCCGACGGTTGCGAGCGATGCCGGGTTACGAGATTTTGTCGTACTGGTCCGAGAGCTTCTCGGCAGCGTCGGCCATCAGGTCCTGCTCGTAGTCGTCGAGATCCCACTCGACGATCTCTTCGACGCCGTTGCTCCCGAGACGGACCGGGACACCGAAGGCGGTGTCCTCGTGCCCGAACTCGCCTTCGAGCTTGACCGACGCCGGTAGCACTTCGCCGGTGTCGTGGAGGATGGCTTCGACCATGTGCGCGACGCCGCGTGCCGGCCCCCACTCGGTCGCGCCCTTGCGCTCGATGACGTCCATCGCCGATTCCTGCAGGTCGCCGAGCAGTTGCTCTTTCTCGTCGTCGCTGAACTCGGGGTCGGTGCCGTCGACGCGGACCTTCGAGAACACGGGGACCTGTGCATCGCCGTGTTCCCCGAGGATTGTCCCTTCGACGTTCTGGACCGGGGCGTCGAACTCCTCGCTCAGCACGTAGCGGAACCGCGCGGAGTCCAGGCGGCCGCCGAAGCCGATGACCTGCTCACGCGAGCGGTCGCCGGCCTCGTAGAGGTGGCGGTTGAGCAGGTCGACGGGATTGGAGGTGGTCAGCGAGACGTAGTCGTCGTTGTGCTCGTCCAGCGAGGACTGGATGTCCTCCATGATCGGCGCGTTGTCGCCGGCGAGGTCGATACGGGTCTGTCCGGGCTGGCGGGGAATCCCGGCCGTGATGACCACGACGTCCGAGCCGGCGGTGTCCTCGTAGCCGCCCTGGCGGACACGCGTGTTCGAATCGTAGGCGATGCCGTGGTTCGTGTCGGCGGCCTGCCCGACCGTGTCGTCTTCCTTGTCCGGGATGTCCACGAAAACGACTTCGTCAGCGATGTCACGGAGCGCGATGTTGTACCCTGCGGCTGCGCCGACTGTGCCGGCTGCGCCGACTACGCTTACCTTTGTCATACCATTCGGAAAGGCTCGGGCGCGAACGTTAAACGTGTCGAAACCCCGATTCCGCCGCACAGCGTTCAGCCAGTACCGACGTCTCGCACCCGTAAACTGTTTTCAGCCCCGTGACGTTGTGACTCGTATGAGTGATTTCGACAAGGAAGCCGAACGCGAGAAACTCCGCGAGAAATTCGAGCAGGAGGAGGACAACCGGGCGGCGACCGAGCAGATGAGTGAGCTCCTGTTGAAGGGCGCGACGATGACGAACGCCCACTGCAGCGAGTGTGGCGACCCCATCTTCCGCTACGACGGCCAGGAGTTCTGCCCGACCTGTCAGAAGCCAGTCGCTCGCGACGCGCAGGCCGACGGGGCGGAGACGGACGACGGCGACGAAGAGACGGCGGACAGTGCGGGCGACGGGGACAACATCGAGATGGCCGCCCCCAGCGACGAGGCCCGCGTCCAGTTCGGCGACGATAGCAACGAGCCGGACCAGACTGCAGCCGAAGACGGAGCGGCGGACGGGCAGACCACACCGGACGCTGCTCCCTCCGCACCTCAGGAACCACCCCACTCGGACTCGTCGACGAACGCATCGCATTCTCCACCCGAAGCGGGGGGCGATAGGACCACACAACCCCGGAGCCAGCCCGATTCACCCGCCCAGAACGCCCGAACCGGCGCTCCGAACCCCGCTGACCGGACCACTGAATCCGAGCGGCAGCCCGGGAACAGTTCACAGGACCCCCCCGCTTCCGCTCGACAGCCCGCGCCATCCGAAGGTGGGGCCGGTGACGTTGCGGCAAATCTCGATGCGGCGTCTGCGCTCCTGGCCGAGACAGTTCACCGCTTCGCCGAGCGCGCCGCGGCGACCGAGAACCCACGCGAGGCTCGCGAGCATCTGCAGGCAGCGAGAGAAGCGGCGGAAGCGCTGGACGCGACGCGGTTCTGAGCGGAGCTACGGGTCGTAGTCGCTGGCGATGACTTCTCGAATCCGGTCGGCGGTCACGTCGCCGATGCCGGACACCTCCAGCAGGTCGTCTTTGTCGGCGGTCATCACCGCCTCGACGCTACCGAAGGCTTCCAGCAGCGTGCGCGCGGTCACCGGCCCGACTTCGGCGATTGAAGCGACGACGTACTCCTGTTGCTCCGGGAGCGTCTTCGACTGTTTCTCGCCGTGGACGCTCACCTCGCGGTCGGCCACCTCCTGCTCCCGCCCGGCGATGACTTCCAGCAGGTCGGCGGTCTCGTCCTCGTCGCTGGTCCGCAGCACGCTCGCGCCGAAATCGACCGCGAGCGACGCGAGCGCGCCCTGGATCGCCTTGTGATGGACGTTCCGCGCGCCGAAGAGGTCTTCGCCCTCGATGACGACGACGGGCCGACCGTAGTTGCGCGTGGCGTCCCCGACCTGCTCGAACATCGACCGGTCGCCGCCGGTCAGCGTGTCCATGAAGTCAGCGACGGTCTTGCGCTCGACGACCACGCGGTCCGAGAGGACGTAGTCGCCGACGGCCAGCGTTTCGAGTCGGGTCTCGATACCGTCCCGCGTCGAGAGGTCCCGGGCGATGTTCGAGTCGAGTTCCCGCTGGTCGGCGACGATTTCGACGGGGTCGTCCTCGTCGTCGTGTCCGGCGCTGGCGACCGTTCCCTCGTCGTCCCCTGTTCCGGTATTCTCCTCGTTGGCCGTGGCCGCTTCGCTGTCGACCTCGGCCGCTTCCGACGGGTCGTCTGCGAAGGCGTCCAGTCCGGCCTGACCGTCACTGCCATCGTCATCCTCGACTGACTTGTTAGCTCCGCTACCCCTTTTGTTTCGAGTGGAATCCCCGCTCCGTGTTGCGGTTTCATCCTCGCTGGTTCCACCCGAAGCGGTCCCTTCGCCGTCCTCGTACTCGTCGAGCCCGGTCTGGTCGAGGCGGGCCTCCAGTTCGCCGGCGACGCTTTTGAGTTCGTTCAGCTCGCGTTTCATCCGCTTCTGGTCGTTGCGGGCCTTCCAGAAGTACGCCTCGTCGCGGGTGTCCTCGGCCAGCAGGACGACGACCCGGCCCTCGGCCTGTCGGCCGGTTCGGCCTTTCCGCTGGATGGCCCGAATCGCGGTCGGCACCGGTTCGTAGAACAACACCAGGTCGACTTCGGGCACGTCCAGCCCTTCCTCGGCGACGGACGTCGAGACGAGCACTTCGAACTCGCCGTTGCGGAACCGGTCCAGCGTCTCCTGTTGCTGGCTCTGGCTCATCCCCTCGCTGCCGTCGGTGTCGCTCTGACCGACGAACTTCTGGGTCGTGAAGTGGTCCGAGAGGAAGTCCACGAGCGTCTCGGCGGTGTCCCGCGATTCGGTGAAGACGATGACGCGCTCGCCGTTCTCGATGCCCAGCGTCTCGGCGAGCAACATCCGGGTTTGGCGGAACTTCGGATGGAGGTCGTCGTAGTCGCTGGCCTTCCGCATCGCCTCCCGTACTTTCGGCTCGCTGACGAGGCGCTGGTCGGCCTTCGACGCGCCGGAGGAGCGGGCAGCCTCCTTCAGCCGCTCGAAGTACCGCCGCAGGGACTCGACGCTCTGCGTTTCGACGTACGTGACGGCGGTCCTGAGCTTGCGGATTTCGGCGAGAAAGCTCATCCCCTGGTAGCCCTCGCTCTGGTCGTTGTTCATCAGGTCCCGCAGTTGCCCCTGAATCTGCTGGATTTCGCGCTCGGAGATGTCCGCCGAGGATTTGTTCGTGACGCCGAGTTCCCGTAGTTGGTCCAGCCGGTCTTCGATGACCTCGTTGATCGCGTCGCGGATCTCGACGACGACCTCGGGCAGTTCGATGCGGTTCCAGTCGACGCTGGTGTCGTGGGTGTACTCTGCCACGTCGGCGTCGTTCTCGGTCATCACCGCGACTTCAGACAGCCCGAGGTTCTCACACACTTCGAGTATCGCCTCCTCGTCGTCGCCGGGGGAGGCGCTCATGCCCGTCACAAGCGGGTCTTCGGCGTCGGCATGGTAGCGGTCAGCGATGTAGTTGTAAGCGTAGTCCCCGGTCGCCCGGTGGCACTCGTCGAAGGTGCAGTGGGTCACGTCGGCAAGGGAGATACGGTTGCCGACAAGGTCGTTTTCGACGACCTGCGGCGTCGCGATGACGATGCGGGCGTCCTCCCAGAGGGCGGCCCGGTCGTCGGGCCGGACTTCGCCGGTGAACACGACGACATCCTCGTCGTCGATTTCGAGCGCTTCGCGGTAGAACTCGGCGTGTTGCTGGACCAGCGGCTTCGTCGGGGCCAGCATGAGTGCTTTCCCGCCGACGGCATCGAGTCGTTCGGCGGTCACCAGCAGCGAGACAGTCGTCTTGCCCAGCCCGGTCGGGAGACAGACGAGCGTGTGGTCTCCGCTCGCCGTCGCCGCCAGTTCAGTCTGGTAGCGGCGGTTCTCCAGGAACTCCGGCGTCACCAGCGGGCGCTCGACGTGCTCGCCACCGGCGTCGGTGGTCGCCATTACCCACGCGTTCGTCCCGCCGGTGGTTAAGGGTTCAGATACCGCGGTGAAAGTGAACAGCGAGGGATTACAGGCCGATTCCGGGCAGGTACTGGACGCCGACCCACATCGCCAGCGCGCCAAGCACCGGAATCGAGAAGTTGTCGTCGATGACGTAGCCGGCGATACGGGGCTTGACGCCGTCGGCGAAGGTGGCCGCGATACCGCCAAGCACGGCGGCGGCAGGCGGAACGAACGGGGCCGCAAGCAGCGTACAGACGCCGAACATCACCAGCAGCACCCAGGCCTGTTTGACGTTGCTGGCATCAGCCGAGCCCAGCAGGCCGCTGATGGGGTCGCCGATGGCGAGCATCAACATCGCCGGGACGGCGACTGTCTCGGTCATACTCGGGAGTTCGACGGCGAAGGCGACGATGGCTATCCCGACGATGTACAGCGCGTAGCCGGCGGGGTTGTCCTGTTCGTACTCGCGGGTGAGCCGGTCGTACACCACCCAGTCCAGGCCGGTCGTCAGCCGTACGGCTTCGAGAATCAGCACGACGACGAGCGCCACAGCCAGGAATCCCTGGACGACGCGCCACGTAATCAAGTCCGGCCGGAGCAGATGCGCGAGCGGGACCGTCGCGCCGGTGACGTGGACGAGTCGCCGGGATACCTCGTCGGCCATCTACAGGTCGTCGAAGGTCAGGTCGCCGGTTGCGAGCCGTTCGAGCCGGTCGGCGAGCCCCTCGATGGGCAGCCGTTTCTGCTCGGTCGTGTCTCGCTCGCGCACGGTAACCTCGCCGTCTTCCAGACTTTCGTAATCCACGGTGACGCAGTAGGGCGTACCGACCTCGTCCTGCCGGCGGTAGCGCCGCCCGATGGCACCGGAGTCGTCGTAGGTGACCGAGAGGCCGGCGGCCCGGAGGTCGTCGGCGATATCGGTGGCGAGCTCGGCCATTCCGTCCTTGTCCATCAGCGGGAAGACGCCGACCGTGGTCGGGGCCTGTTCCGGCGGGAGATCGAGGTAGGTCCGCTCCTCGCCGTCGACCTCGTCAGTTTCGTAGGAATGTGCGAGAACGGTGTAGATGATCCGGCCCACGCCGAAAGAGGGTTCGACGACGTGCGGGCGGATGTGCTCACCGTTCTCGGTGACCTCGTCGACGCTGAAGTTCGTCTCCTCGACGGGGACGGTGTGGGACTCGCCAGCAACCTCGACGGTAACCTCGTCGTCATCGAAGGCGTCAGGATTCCTCTCGGCCAGCGCTTCGAGTGCGTCGGCGACCGCGCCGGCGTCGCCGCCGAACTCCGGCCCGAGGTAGCTCATGTCGGGGTCGACGGTCGCTCGTTCGACGGTGATCGGCTCGTCGTACTGCTTGAACACCGTGTAGTCCTCGCCGGAGTGTTCGGCGTGTTTCGAGAGGTCGTAGTCGCCACGGTAGGCGAAGCCCGTAATCTCTATCCAGTCGCCGTCGACCTCGCTCTCGGCGTCCCAGCAGTCGGAGGCGTAGTGGGCGCGCTCGCCGGCGAGGTGCTGACGGTAGCGAAAGCGGTCCATGTCGACGCCGATGCGCTCGTACCACTCTCTGGAGACGCCCAGATAGTAGGCGACCCACTCGCTCTCGACGACGCCCTCGTTGACGGCCTCGCGGACCGTGAGTTCGCGCTGGCCGCCGTCCTCGCTCTCCTGTGCTGCTGCGGAGTACAGCGGGAGCGTCACGTCCGCTACCTCGGCCAGCGGCGGCTCGTCTTCCTCGGGGTCGATGAAGTGTTCGAGTTCGGCCTGGGTGAACTCCCGGACGCGGACGAGGGATTTCCGCGGGGAGATCTCGTTCCGGTAGGCCTTCCCAATTTGTGCGACGCCGAAGGGGAGCTGATTCCGGGCGTACTCCGAGAGCTGCGGGAACTCCACGAAGATGCCCTGTGCGGTCTCCGGCCGGAGATAGCCCGGCGACGACGACCCCGGACCGATGTTGGTCTCGAACATCAGGTTGAAGTTGTCGACCGGCTGGTCGGCCAGGGACGCGTGACAGGAGGGACACTCGATGCCGTGCTCGGCGATGAGGTCCATCACTTCCTCGTTGGGGAGTGATTCGGCCTCCTCGATGTCCGTGTTGTCCTCGACGAGGTGGTCGGCGCGGTGGGTCGCGCCACACTCGCCGCACTCGACGATCATGTCGTCGAAGCCGTCGAGGTGTCCCGAGGCCTCGAAGACGGGCTCGGGCATCACGTCGGGTGCTGAGATCTCTTGATGGCCTTCCTTGACGACGTAGCGGTCCCGCCAGGCGTCCTCGATGTTCGATTTCAGCGCAGCGCCCTGTGGCCCGTAGGTCCAGAAGCCCGCCGCGCCGCCGTAGGCACTCGACGAGGGGAAGTAGAAGCCGCGACGCTTCGCCAGTTCGGTGAGGCGTTCGCCCTCGCTCATAGGCCTCGCAGCAGGTCGATATCCCGGACGATGCCGGTGAGCTCGTCACCCGACAGCAGCGGGATCTGTTCGATGTCGTGCTCGATCATCAGCTGTGCCGCCTCCTCGGCGGTGCGGCGCTTGTTCACCGTCACGACCTCGGCGGTCATGAACTCGCGGACGGGCTCGGCAGGGAGCTCGACGTTGCGGGTGGGCATGTACCGACCGCCGACGGCTTTGATGCCCTCCCAGGCCCAGTCGTCGTCCTGATTGGCGATTGAGTCGCCGGTGTCGTCCTCGCCCTCGACGACGCGGGCGACCGCGATGATGTCGACCTCGGTAAGCATCCCCGACATGTCGCCGTCGTCGCCGAGCACGACGCCGTATGGGACGTTCGCGTGGGAAAGCTCCCGTTCGGCGACGGTCAGCGGCGTGCCTTCGTACACGCAGTTGATGTCGCGGTTGGCGAGATCACCGACGATCTTGTCGCCGTCGACGTCGCCGTTGGCGATGGACCGAATCACGTCGGTCACTGTGATGATCCCTTTGAGCTGGCCGTCGACGATAGGAAGGCGTCGCTCGCCGTCCTCGACCATCACCTGCGCGGCAGCTTCGATAGACGTGTCCTCGCTGATCGCCGGGACTTCCTCGACGAGCAGGGCTAGCTGGTCTTCGTCGGGGCTCTCGATGAGCGCATCGCGTGAAATAATCCCTCTGAACTCCTCGCCCTCGTCGGTCTCCTTGATGACCGGGACCGACGAGAAGGCCTGCTCCTGGAGGTACTCCAGTGCGTCATCACGGGTCCCAGGAATGGTGACCGTGACGACCTCCGAGCGTGGCGTCATAGCGTCTGCGACGTTCATACTGCCAGAACTTCCTTCCCGCATCTACTAAGTCCTTAACATCCGTCCGTTTTCGGCATCCGGGTAGCACGCCGGGCGGCCATCGGCTATCGCCGACGACCGCGCAGACGCCATCTCGGAAACCCAGGGACTGCACCGCCCCGGAAACAACTACGTCTTCTGTCATATTGGTATTCTGAATCTGGGTATGAATAGAACTGCGGAGACAGACTCTAATGGTTGAGATATAAGGCCCTATCCGTATTGGGTCACGAACCATCTCGTCCCAGTACTGACAGGATACGAACT
Organism: Haloarcula sp. KBTZ06; assembly: GCF_048595605.1. Classification (NCBI taxonomy): domain Archaea; kingdom Methanobacteriati; phylum Methanobacteriota; class Halobacteria; order Halobacteriales; family Haloarculaceae; genus Haloarcula; species Haloarcula sp. KBTZ06. The sequence continues at coordinate 2,961,139 of NZ_CP184337.1, read as the reverse complement.
ATTGTCAGACAGTTGGCTCTGGATCATACTCCTGCCCTCTATGGGTTTCGCTAAGTTTTTATATGGTTGTTACATATTATCATGCATGGAGTCGGATACTGTCGCTCCGGTTGAGATGGTCGCGGACGGAGACATCATGGCATCCGTCGAAGAGGGTCCAACGGATCAGTTTATCGTCGCTGACGTGACCCGAGACGACGCCTATCTCACAACCCCGCTCGCGGACGCTGCCTCGCTCCCGGCCTGGCGATAGGCCGCTGTCTGTCGGTTCGATTTTCGCTGACGGTCCCACCAAGCAGGATACCCTATCAGCGGCGCGGGCGCTCCGTCCCGAGTGTCCGCACGCAGTCGTTCGGACGGAGAAAACAAGCGTTATGCCGCCCCAGTAAGTTCGATTCGGTATGAAGGTACTCGTCACGGATCCTATCGCTGATGCCGGTCTCACGCGGCTCCGTGAGGCAGGCCACGATGTCGAAACAGCCTACCAGGTCGAGGGCGACGCGCTCCTCGACGCGGTGGCCGACGCGAACGCGCTCATCGTCCGCTCGGGCACCGAAGTCACCGAGGAAGTGTTTGCGGCCGCGCCCGACCTCATCATCGTCGGCCGGGCCGGCATCGGCGTGGACAACATCGACATCGACGCCGCCACGGACCACGGCGTCATCGTCGCCAACGCCCCCGAGGGCAACGTCCGCGCCGCCGCAGAACACTCCGTCGCGATGGCGTTTGCCACGGCTCGCTCCATTCCACAGGCCCACGACCGCCTGAAAAGCGGCGAGTGGGCCAAAGGCGAGTTCCTCGGCACGGAAGTCAACAACAAGACGCTCGGCGTCGTCGGCTTCGGCCGCGTCGGCCAGCAGGTCGCCAAGCGACTCGGCAGCCTGGGCATGGACATCGTCACGTTCGACCCGTACATCAGCCAGGAGCGCGCTGACCAGTTCGGAGCGGAACTCGTCGACGAGCTCGACGACTGTCTCGCCAAGTCCGATTTCATCACCATCCACACGCCGCTGACCCCCGAGACGGAGAACATGATCGGCGAGGAAGAGCTCGCCGAACTCGAAGGCGGCTACGTCGTCAACTGTGCCCGCGGCGGCATCATCGACGAGCCGGCCCTGGCCGAAGCCGTCGAGGACGGCGTCCTGAAGGGCGCAGCGCTCGACGTGTTCGGCGAGGAACCGCTGCCGGACGACAGCCCGCTGCTGGACGTCGAGGACATCATCGTCACGCCCCACTTGGGCGCGTCGACGGAAGCGGCACAGGAGAACGTGGCCACCTCCACGGCCGACCAGATCATCGCCGCGGCCAACGGCCAGCCCGTCGCTAACGCCCTGAACGCGCCGTCGCTGGACGAGGCGACGTTCAAGCAGGTCGGGCCGTACCTCGACCTCGCCGATACTGCCGGTCGCATCGCCGTGCAGTTGTTCGGCGGTCACATGTCCGAAGTGCAGGTCACCTACGCTGGCGACATCGCCGAGGAAGACGTGGAGTACGTCACCGCCAGCGCACTGAAAGGGGTGTTCGCCCCGTCGGATCTCCAGGTCAACGCCGTCAACGCCCCGCAGATCGCCGAGGACCGGGGTATCGACGTGACCGAGTCCAAGACCCGCTCTTCCGAGGACTACCAGAGCCTCATCACCGTCACCGTCTCCGACGGCGAGGAATCCGTCTCCGTCTGTGGGACCCAGTTCGGCGGCGAGGAGCCCCGTATCGTCCGCATCGACGACCACCGCATCGAGGCCGTCCCCCACGGGCACATGCTGGTCGTCCGCAATCGCGACGAGCCCGGCACTATCGGGTTCATCGGGACCGTGCTGGGCGAGGCCGACATCAACATCGCCGGGATGTTCAACGGCCGCGAGACTATCGGCGGGGAGGCCCTGTCCGTCTACAACCTCGACGAACAGCCGCCACAGGACATCATCGAGCGACTCAACGGCGACAGTCGCATCATCGAGACCACCTACGTCGAACTCGGCGACGAGTAACGTCAGCGGAATTTTTCGAAAGCCAGTCGCAGTTTATTTGCCGTCGATAAGGCGCTCGTACCGGTCGACGACGGCCTGGCGGTGTTCGCGCTCCTGTTCGAGCGCGGTTTCGAGTGTCGCCACCTGCGAGCGCAGCAGCGCGATCTGTATCTGATAGATCGTACTGGGCGTCTGTCGGGACGATGGTGACGGGGAGCCCGACCGGTCCCCGGAGTCGAACGGCGGCGCTGAATCGCGGGACGAGGCCATACCCGTGACAGGACCGCCACGGCCAAAAACACCCGTCGGACGGCCGTCACGCGCTCGTCTGTCACCCTGATGAATCCGGGTGACGCTATCGCTCACATGAAGTCCGCGATACCTGACTGCTTGTTGTGGTCGTTTTCGAACACCGACTCTATTTTCCGTTCCAGGATCTTGAGCCGCTGTTTCGTGTAGTCGCGGGCTCCGAACTCGTCGGCGACGCGGATGGCCGTGTCGATGTACTTGTTGACCGAGCCCTCGTGGACGGTGAGGTTGACGCGGCCGCCACACTCTCGGCAGTCGCCGGTCAGAGGCGCGCGGCGGAACGACTCCCCGCAGTCCAGACAGCGGACCTCCTGCCTGGAGAACGCCCGGAGGTTCCCGATGAGGTCCGGCAGGAAGTGGTACTCGATGATGCGCTCGGCCACGTCGCTCTCGACGACGGCCCGGAGCTTCCGGGAAATCTCGAGCTGGGCGTCCATCTTGTCCTCCATCGACCCGAGCGTCTTGTACGCCGAGAGGTCCGGCCCGGCGGCGATGTTCGCCGTGTCGTGGGTGTGGCGGAACTCGGTGTACTCGCGGTCGGTCCCCAGCGTCTCCTCGGCGATCTTCATCACGTCCTCGACCTCGGTCGGGTCTTTCATCTCGCGGGTGGCTTCGTAGAACTCCCGGGGATAGCTCTCCATGATGTCCATGTTGTGGGCCTCGTCGTCGATTTCGCTGGGGTCGATGCGAGAGGACATCACCAGCGGGGCGTCCATCTGTCCGCCGCGCTGGTTCGGGAGGTAGGACTTCGAGAAGTTCAGCAGGCCGTCCATCAGGAGCATTACGCAGTCCTCGTCGCCGTCGCACTGGCCGACATAGGTTCCTTCGACGGCAACGCGGTGCGTGTCGGCGACCGTGAGACAGTAGACGTGGTCCACGTTGCTCTCGACGTACTCGACAGTCTCGACGGTGTCTGTCGGGGCTGCGCCGTCGGTTGCTGCCGTCGAGGCCTCGCCGCGTGCCGTCATCGTGGTCGTCTCGCCGCCATCGTAGGCAGGGAGTTCGTCGCCGGCAGTCAGGTCGCCCGCCGGGACTTCCTCAATCCCATCGGAGCCGGCACGGAGCATCGTGTGGTCGGGCGTAACCCTGAGGGTTCGGTCGCCGACGGAAATCTCGACGAGGTGGTCCGGCGCGGGGTGTTTCGAGACGGCGTCGACGGGCTGGCGACAGGGACCGTTCTCGCCCAGCGACGACACGGTGAGGTCGCCGTCTAACTCTTGAACGAGCGTCCCGAAGTCGTCCTCGTCGGGGTCATCCAGTCGGTTTTCGACCAGTTCCTCGATGGTCCCGTACTCCCAGTCGTCATTCTCGTCTTCGTACCACAGCCGCGTGTCCGGGTGGAAGCAGTTCCGGCGTTTGGCGGCGTGGAAGTACGGATGCGCGTAGCCGACGGCGGCGGAGGTGAAGCCGACCACGCGCCCGACCGTCGCCGCGCTGGTGTGGGGGGCCATCCCGAAGACGAGTTCGCCGACGAGGTCCTCGCGGTCGTCGAACTCGTAGAACCGCTCCAGCCCGTAGTACTGCTCTAAGAGGTCGTCGACGAAGCGAGCGGTCTGGAGCATGTGCTCGGCCGCGCCGTCCGAGAGGACGATGTCCTGGACCTTCAGTTCGACCAGCTGGTCATCGTGAGTCAGCGGATCGCCGTGGATGTCCTCCGTATAGCCCAGCCCTCGGAGCCGCTCGGCGGAGACGTCCAGTTCCGAGGCCCGAACCGCCGTCACCGGCAGGTCCGTCATGTCGTAGCGCACTGTCCCGTCCTTGAACGCCGAGACATCGTGTTTTGCCCGGAGGATTCCCTTCTCCATCGGCTCCGGGACCTTCTCCTCGGAGGTGAGCCCCTTGACCGCTTTCAGTTGCTCGAAGGCTGTCTCGCGCTCGCCGACGTTCTGCAGGGCATCGCGGTAGGCCTCTTGCAGGTCGAGTACCTTGTACTGGGTCGGCGAGGCGAGCGTCTCACAGCGCGTACACTCCGCGCGGCCGGACTCGTCGCGTTCGACCTCGGCCTCGCAGTCGGGACAGACGTACACCGGTTCGGTGGTGCCGCCACAGTCGGGACAGCCCGCCTGGTGGGTCTCGGTTCCGCAGTCGGGACAGCGCCGGCGGGCGATCTCCACCTCGACGTGGCCGGGCGTGTCGCTCATCCCGTCGGCGTGTTTCGTCGCCTTGGCAACGTCCCGCTGTGCCCCACCGGCCTCGCCGATGGGGCTGAGCGTGTGGACGGCCGGCGAGAGGTCCCGCCGCTCGGATTTCTCGGGGCGACCCATCCGGTTGCCGATGCGGGTCGGGGCTCGCTCCCGGACCTGAAACGGCGCGATTTCGTTGATTGCCTCGATTGCGTTCTGGCCGTCTTCGCGTTCGGCGTCCTCGGCTACCCCGATTGCGTCGAGCGACTCGCTCTCGCCGTAGGTCTTGGCGCGCTCGGAGAGGTCCGCAGGCGTCCAGTCCCGCTCTAACGAGCGGGAGAACCCGAGTGTCCGCACCAGCGGCACCCAGTCGGTGACGGTAATCCTGTCGTCGTCTTGGGTGTGCTCGACGAGGAGGTGTTCCAGCGTCCGCTGGACGGCATCGGTGCGGGGCAGGACGAGCGCGCCGTCGTCGCTGTACGTCTCGCCCGCTGTGTCGTCAGCCTCCGCCTCTGGGTCGGCGTACGCCCCGTCGGCCTGTGCGACCTGTGCGTCCTCGACGGCGTCGGCGAGCGCGCACACCTGGTCGACGCTCACGTCGTGCCAGAGGTAGGTGTATTTCGGGTGCAACGGCACGTCGTAGTCGGTCGCCCACTCGATTGCCTCCTCGGCGCTCGGGTCGGCGAGGTCGACGTGGGGCGAGTCCTGCATCGCCTGCACGTCCGCGCCCGCGGCATTGAGGTCCTGCTCCCACCACTCGACAGTGTAAGAGGCCGGCGCGAGCGGGTGGTTGTTCTCGACGAACTCCCCGTAGTTGACCAGGTACTCGCCCAGGTCGAGTATCTTCTCGACGCCGTTGCGCACTTCCAGCGCCTCCTCGGCATCGTCGATGCGGCGCACGTCCCCGTTGGCCAGGCGGACGGTGGGTCCCTCGATGGTGTCGACCGGGACGACGCCAGCGGCTTTCCCCGGCCGCTCGGTCTTGATCTGGGTCCCGGTCGCGAGGAAGTCGTCGACGAGATGCATCGTCGCCGGATGGACGCCGGCGGTCGCGAAGCCATGGTTACGTGACCGCCCGTAACGAAGCCGGAATCCGCCCGCTTTCGACGGGTGAGAGAACACTGGCCGGCCGGCAATGAGGTCCCGGAGGTATTTGTCGGCTGGCTCGACGCGGGGCGGTCCGGCCTGCTCGTCACTCTCGTCTTCGCTGTCCTCGTTCGCTCCTTCGCTCCCGTCGTCGCTGTCCGCATCGTCCGAGCCGTCCGCCTGGTCGGCTTCGTCTTTGCCGATGGTCCCGTCGATGAGGTCCTGCAGCCACGGCCAGTCGACCTCGTCCAGGTTCCGGGTGTAGCGCTGGATCTTCGGCGCTTTCAGGGCAATCCCCTCGGCCAGTACCAGACACATCCCGCCGCGCGGCGAGTTCGAGTCGACGCGTTCGAGGTCCCGATAGCCCGAGACTTCCTCGTCGCCGGTCGCCTCGCCGTCGAGCATGATCGGCATGTGCTCGGCGATGAACTTCGTCTCCTTCTCCTTGGGCGAGTACTGCAGCCCGGTGTCCTTGTCGTAGAGATCGATCTCCTCGGCGTAGCGCCCGATCTCGTCGTCGCGGGCCTTGTACTGGTCGATGCCCAGCAGTGCGCGGGCGTAGTCGGCGACCAGCACCGACAACGCCTGCGCGGTCCCGCCAGCCGACCGAATCGGGCCGGCGTAGTAGACGTTGATGAACTCCGTCCCATCGTCGTTTTCCAGCAGTTCGACGCGGTCGATGCCCTCGATCGGTGCGGCGACGACGCCCTCGGTCAGCAGGGCAACGGCGGTCCGGACCGCGCCTTCGACTTTCCCCTCGCGGCTGTCGTAGTCGCCGACAGTCCCTTCGACGAAGTCCTCGACCAGTTCCAGCGCGGCCTCCTCGCGGGACATCTGCCCCTCCAGCTCTCGAACCCGCTCGGCAACGCCGTCGATGCCGAGGATGTTCTCGACCCGGTCTGCCATGTCGCGCGCGGTTGGAATCTCGACCTCCGGCTTCGGGTCACCGCCGCGCTCTTTGGCCCGCTCGGCGACGTCGAAGGCGGCTTCGAGCTGTGTTTCCAGCGTTTCGAAGTACTGTTCGTCGGCCTCTCGCATCTTAGATATTCCAGAGGTCCAGGTCGGTTGGCTCGTCGTGCTCCCGCTTGAGCTCTGTATCGAATCCGCGGACGTACAGTTCGCCCGCCCAGACGGTGCCGGCGTTCAGGTGGCCGGCAATCGCTTCGCCGTCGGGCCGTGAGAGAACGGCGTGGGTGTGGGCGAACCGCTCCCCGTCCAGCTGCGAGATGTTGCCCATACAGGCGGCGACTTCCAGCGGTTCGTCGAAGGTCACCGAGTCGTACTCGGTCCGGTCCTGGTCGTAGAACATGAGCTCCGCGTCTTGGACCGCCCCGAGCCCGTAGAAGAAGCCGGCGTCGATGCCCTGTTCGTCCGCGAAGGCCTCGATTTCGCCCCGCCAGTCCGCGCCGTGTGCCAGTCGGCAGACGTACTCGGACGTACTGTCGACTTCCCGGTAATCCATATACGTACTCGATGGCAGGCCGCTCCAAAAGCGTTGCTTTCGGTGCGACCGTTTATATCCGAGGCCGGGATTACCGCCGCCGTGACGTAGCCACGACCCGGCGCGCTCAGCGATTGCGCGGCACACCGCGCCGGGACCGACCCGTGCCGCCTGTTCGCCATTGTGTCGGGACAGACGACCGACCGGCGTTATCCCGGCAGCGACACCCGACTGACCGGATGGTTCCGGTCGGCGTCGTAGAACGAGAGTTCGTCGACGGTCCACCGGATCGGCTCGATGTCCCGCTCGACCAGCCGAGCGGCCGCGTCGCGGTCCCCGCCGCGGGCGACGGTTACGTGCGGGACGTACGCGTCGCCCTCCATTTCGTCGACCGGGTCGACCCGCTCGCAGAGCCGCTCGTGCAGGGCGACAAGCCCCGGGCTCTCGACGGCGAGATACACCACCGGTGATGGACCGGTCACGGCCGTCTCGAACTGCTCGACGCCCGAAATCCGCGCCTCGAACGCCGACTGGCCGCGAAGCGCCTCACGTCCCTGCGCTTCCAGCCGTGCGTAGGCCGTGTGGTCGCCGCCGCCCAGTCGCTTGGCGACCAGCGTGTGATCGCCCCGTCCCCGCCGCTGTGCGAGCGGCAGGTCCGCCGCGAGGTCGGCCGCCAGCGACGTGACTGCCGACGGGAGCGGGACGTTGATGCTGTACACAGTGGGCGCTCGTCCGCTGTGGGCAAAAAGAGCGCGGTCCTACAGCCGGTCGAGCAGCCACAGGACGATGAGGACGATCAGAATCACGCCGAGGAACGGCTGTAGTATGCCGAGCAGGCCGGTCAACAGCCCGAGCGCTGTATCGAGCACTTCGAGCCCTAGCCAGACCACAATGAGGACAAGGACAATCTTCAGCAGAGTGTCCACGTCGAGTTTGGCTCTGTCCATGCTCGATAGGATTCCCTCGCGGGGCAAACCCCTTGTGGCCATGGGGGCAGGCGATCCAGTCCAACCACCAAACTTGCCTGGGATGTAAGGCCCCTGACTATCAGTTCACACAATCGGCAATAAACGATATACCTGGTGAGGGGATAGCCGCGGTAGGATGGGCCGGAGCGCTGGAACGCTAGTAGTCGTATTCGTCGCGATAGCATTGCTTGTACCGACAGCGACCGGAGTCGGTTTCGGCAGCCTCGGCCAGCAGTCCGTCGACGCGGATGTGGTCGTGATGACGGCGGACGTGGACTCCGATGGAACGGCCGACTGGACGGTCGCCTACCGAATTCGACTCGACGACGATAACGCAACGCAGGCATTCGAGGACCTGCGGACGGATATTCAGGCCAACCCGTCGGCGTACACGGACCGCTTCGAGAACCGGATGCAGGACACTGCCGGGGCAGCCGAAAACACGACCGGCCGCGAGATGGCCATCGAGAACGTCACCGTGAGCGCGCGCGAGGAGACGTTCGGCCAGACGTACGGCGTCATCACCTATCGGTTCCAGTGGACGAACTTCGCCGGCGTCTCCGGCGACCGCATCGAAATCGGCGACGCGCTCTCGGGGCTGTTTCTGGACAGCGAGACCTCGTTGACCGTGCGCTGGCCGGCGGACTATCAGGCTGACTCCGTCGCGCCACAGGCCGACGAACGGGAGAACGCCTCTGTCACCTGGCGCGGCCAGCAGACGTTCGGGGAAAACGAGCCGCGAGTGGTCGTCAGTCCGGGGGACGCCGCTGACGGGGAGGACGAATCGAACGGACTCCTCGTCGGCGGACTCCTCGCGCTGGTCGGTATCGCCGCCGCAGCGTATGCCCTTCGCCGGTACGGCGTGCTCGGCGGCGGTAAGCCGGCCGAACCGCCGGCGTCGATGGTCGACTCGGACGAGTCTGAAGCGGAGCCGGCCGCCGTGACGGACGCCGACGCTGGCGCACCACCGGCCGAACTCCTGAGCAACGAGGAGCAGGTCCTGCAACTGCTCGAATCCAACGGCGGGCGGCTCAAACAGCAGCAGGTGGCCGGCGAACTTGACTGGACCGACGCCAAGACGAGTCAGGTCATCGGGGGCCTGCGCGACGAAGACAAAGTCGAGACGTTCCGCATCGGCCGCGAGAACGTGGTGACGCTGCCGGACACCGACGTGACTGGTGGGGAGGGTGACGGGAGCGACGGAGCCGACAGCGGCGGCGAAACCCAGTGATAAAGGAACCGACCGTTTACTGGAATCTGCCGTCTCATATCACTGCTGTCGGGCGGTTTTAATTCGGCTTAATCGGCGCTAACCCGGCATCACTGACTCCTATTTATAGGGTGTTCGGTGGTCAAGTAACGGCTATAATGAGACGAGCCACTCCGGTATTGCTGGCAGTCGTGCTCGTGGTGAGCACGCTCGCCGCGGTGCCCGCCGCGACGATGGCACAGGAGACTGAAACGGTGACCGAACAGGCCGACGAGAACGCGACGCCCCCCGGCGCACAGCTGGCGGGCGTCGTCAGCGTGCAGGAAGCCGAACTTGACGGTGAGGTCCAGTCCCGGACGTTCGGGGTCCGCATCGCGCAGGCGAACACTGACGACGCGAAGGCGTCCGTCGTCGCCGACCAGGTGAACGACTCCGAGGCCCGGCTCGCGGAACTCCAACAGCGCAAGCAGGCGCTCGCCGAGGCCCGCGAGAACGGCTCGATGAGGGAGGGCGAGTACCGGGCGAAGGCTGCACAGCTCCACGCCGAAACGAAGAACGTCCAGCGACTGGCTAACGAAACGAACGAAACCGCCAGCCAGCTCCCCGCCGAAGCCCTGGATAGGCAGGGCGTCGACGCGGCGGCAATCAAGACCCTCTCACAGCGCGCGAGCGAACTGAGTGGTCCGGACGTCGCCGCTATCGCACAGGGTATCGCCGGGCCGAACGTCGGACAGCAGGCTCGACCTGACGCTGCCAGCGACCGTGGCGGCGATGCGGTGAACCGCTCCGAGGCAGACGACCGTCCCGGGGTCGAGCGGGAACGAACTCAGGCAGGTGAACGGACAGACGATATCGATGCCACGCCGGCCAACGAGACGGCCACCGATGGCGGTGAAACTGAGCCGCCGACCGACGTCGGGTCCGACACTGTCGACGCTGGCCAATAGCACAAAAGAAGTCGAAGATACTGTTTAACCTCGTCACACAGCGGTCTGCGTGTCGCTACTGGCCGCTACGGGCGACGCGATGGCTACTGTGTCCATGTGTCTGGGGACCATACACACGCCACTGTGAACACGGAAACTATTAGTACCCGAGTCACACAGCAGAAAGTACATGAAGCGGACCTCTCGCTCCACGATGCTCGCTGCGGACAGCGAGGGGTCCCTCCGTTTCTCCCCACGACGACGACCGGGCCGTTTCTAGGCCCACTACTACTTACTCTTCATTCGACAGGTTCGTTTCGCCGCTAGACGCCGTCGTCGTCGGTTCGATGGGATACTCGATCTGTTGTTCGATCGAGAAACCGACAGGCACACCACGGAACCAATTCAGAACACATCCATGCCAGAAGGAAACGGAACCGTCGCGCTCGCCTTCTCGGGCGGGCTCGACACGACAGTCTGCGTATCGCTGCTGAAAGAAGAGTACGGCTACGACGAGGTCATCGGCGTCACCGTCGACGTCGGCCAGCCCGACTACGAGTTCGAGGAGGCCGAGGAGACCGCCGAAGCGCTGGGCGTCGAACAGCACGTCGTCGACGCCACCGAGGAGTTCGCGGACCTCTGTATGGAGGCCGTCAAGGCTAACGCCGACTATCAGGGCTACCCGCTCGGAACCGCCCTCGCGCGCCCGGTCATCGCCAAGGCCATTCTCTCAGTCGCCGAGGAAGAGGGTTGTTCGGCCGTCGCCCACGGCTGTACCGGCAAGGGCAACGACCAACTGCGCTTCGAGGCTGTCTGGCGCGACTCCGATCTCGATGTCATCGCGCCGGTGCGTGAACTCGGGCTGACCCGCGAGTGGGAAAACGAGTACGCCGCGGAGAAGGGCCTGCCCGTCGAGGGCGGCGACGGCGGCCGCTACTCCATCGACACGAACCTCTGGAGCCGCTCCATCGAGGGCTCCGAACTCGAAGACCCGAGCACTATCCCAGCCGACGACATCTACAAGTGGACCGACAATCCCTCCGACAAGGACGCCGAACTGGTTGAAGTCGAGTTTGAGGACGGCGTTCCGGTTGCCATCGACGGCGACGAACTCGGCGGCGTCGAACTCATCGAGCAACTCAACGCGCAGGCAGGTGCCCACGGCATCGGCCGCACGGACATGATGGAAGACCGCATGCTCGGGCTCAAGGTCCGCGAGAACTACGAACACCCAGCGGCCACCGTCCTGCTGACGGCCCACGAGGCGCTTGAAGGGCTGGTGCTCACACAAGAGGAACGCCAGTTCAAGGCCCAGGTCGACCAGGAGTGGTCCCAGAAGGCCTACCAGGGCCTCGTCGACGCGCCGCTGACGGGGGCGCTCGAAGCGTTCATCGACGACACCAACGAGCGCGTCACCGGTACCGTCACGGTCAAACTCGAAGGCGGTCACTGCCGCCCGGTCTCCCGCGAGTCCGACTACGCCGTCTACAGCGAGTCGGCGGCCTCGTTCAACGAGGAGGACGTCTCCGGCGGGATCACCCAGCAAGACGCCACCGGCGTTGCGAAGTACCACGGCTTCCAGTCCCGCCTCGCGAACAAGATCCTCGACGACGCGAAGAAGGGCGCTGCCGTAACGGACGGCAGCGGCGACCAATCTGACGCCGCGACTGAGGACACGGAGGAGTAAGCGAATGAGCGACGGCGAGGACCACGAGACGGCGGACGCGGACCACGCGGCCACAGCGGGCGACGCCGACCGAAGCGGCGAGACGGTCGTCCGCCGCGACCGCTTCGCGGGCGGGCCCGCCCGGTCGTTCCTCTCCTCGCTGTCCGACGACGAGCGCATCTTCGCGGCCGACCTGGCCGTCGACCGCGCCCACGTCGTGATGTTGGCCGAACAGGAGATCATCGACCGCGAGACGGCCGGCGACGTGCTGGCCGCGCTCGCGGACGTGGAAGACGCGGGCCACGGTGCGCTGCCCGACGGCGAGGATGTCCACGAAGCCATCGAGAGTGCGGTCATCGAGCGCGTCGGCCCGGACGGCGGGAAGATGCACACCGCTCGCTCGCGCAACGACGAGGTGGCGGCCTGCATCCGCTACCGCCTGCGCGAAGACGTTCTGGACCTCGTCGAGACCGTCGTCGGTGCCCGCGAGCAACTCATCGAGGTGGCTCGTGCCGAGCGCGAAACGGTGATGCCGGGCTACACGCATCTCCAGCCTGCCCAGCCGACCACGGTCGCCCACTGGGTGCTGTCCTACGAGCAGGCGCTCCAGCGCGACACCGCGCGCCTGCTGGACGCCTACGAGCGCGTCAACCAGAACCCGCTCGGGTCGGCCGCGTTCGCCGGGACGCCCTTCGACGTGGACCGCGAGCGCACGGCCGAGTTGCTCGGGTTCGAGGGCGTCGCCGAGAATTCGATGGATGCCTCGGCGACGCGGGATTTCCTCGTCGAGACGACCAGCGCTGTCGCGACGCTGGCGACGAACCTGTCGGGGCTGTCCGAGGACGTGGTCGTGATGGCGAGCAAGGGCCACGTCACCCTCGACGACGACTACGCCTCGACCTCCTCGATCATGCCCCAGAAGAAGAACCCCGACACGCTGGAGCTGGTCCGCGGTCGGACGGGTGACGCCGTCGCCGGGCTGAACGGCCTGCTGACCAATCTGAAGGGCCAGCCCCGGGCGTACAACCGCGACCTGCAGCGCGCCGGTCGCCACGCTTGGGACGCCATCGACAGCGTCACCGAGAGCGTGGCAGTCGCCGCGGGCGCGGTCGCAACCGCTGACTGGCCTGCCGAGACGCTCGAAGCCGCAGCCACTGATGGCTTTGCGACGGCGACTGGCGTGGCGGACTTGCTGGCGATGGCCGGTGTGCCGTTCCGCACGGCCCACGAGGTCGTTGCCGAGGCCGCCGCCGGTCTGGGGTCCGAGGAAGACGCGCCCGACTACGAGGCACTGTCGGCCGTCGCCGAGGACGTGCTGGGCGAGCCTCTGTCAGCCTACGTCGACCGCGACGCGCTGGAGGACGCACTTGACCCAGCGGAAAGTGTCGCGATGCGGGACTCTCGCGGTGGCCCGGCCCCCGACGCCGTCGCCGAGCAGGTGTCGGTAGCCGAAGACGCACTCGCCGCCGACAGCGAGGCACTGACTGACCGCTGGCAAGCGGTTTCACAGGCGGCTGACCGCCGCCAGACGGAGGTGGACCGATATGTCTGACCGACCACCGTCCCCTCGCGGGACAATTATACCATACTTCTGATACACGATTCGGAAACGTGGCGGATTTGGAGCTTTGATACGATTAGAAGGCAGTATATCTTGTTAAACTATTCTGATATGTTCGAAGGCTTTAAGTGGATCCCTGTCACAGGATGAACTACAATGGCAGAATGCATCGAGTGCGGGGCGGACGTGTCCCTGCACGACAACCTCGAAGTCGGAGAGATCGTTGACTGTGCCACCTGCGGTGCCGAACTGGAAGTCGTTGGCGCCGACCCTGTCGAGCTCGACAGCGCACCCGAGCTCGAAGAGGACTGGGGTGAGTGAGGTGTTCGCGGTGGCGCGGCGCTCGGCGCCGTACGTGACCGTGGCGCTCGACGCTGCGAGCCGCGAACCCACGGAGGACTCAGTATGAAAGTCGGACTCCTCTACTCGCGCATCCGCCGGGACGAGAAGCTACTCCTGTCGGAACTGCGCGAGCGCGACCACGAGATCGAGAAAATAGACGTTCGCAAACAGCAGTTCAATATCCACGAGGCCCCCGAGGCCTTCGAGGATCTGGACATCGTCGTCGACCGCTGTCTGGCGACCAGTCGTAGCGTGTACGCGACGAAGTTCGCGGAGGCCTACGGCGTGCCGGTCGTCAACGGTCCCGAGGTCGCCGACACCTGTGCGGACAAGGTCAACAACAGCCTCGCGTTAGAGGCCGCGGGCGTGCCGACGCCCAACACCGACGTGGCGTTCACGAAGGACGCCGCGCTGGAATCCATCGAGAAGTTCGGCTACCCCTGCGTCCTCAAACCCGTTGTCGGCTCGTGGGGTCGCCTGATGGCGAAGATCGACTCCCGCTCGGCCGCTGAGGCTATCCTCGAACACAAGGAGACACTTGGCCACTACGAGCACAAGATCTTCTACGTCCAGGAGTTCGTCGACAAGCCCGGCCGCGACATGCGCGTGCTGGCCGTCGACGGCGAGCCCATCGCGGCGATGGTCCGCTCCTCGGACCACTGGCTCACCAACGCCGCCAAGGGCGCTGAAACCGACGAGTTCGAACTGGACGACCGCGCACTGGAACTGGTCGAGAAGGCCTCCGACGCGGTCGGTGGCGGCCTGCTCGGTATCGACCTGATGGAGGTCGGGGTATCGGAGAGCGATACCGAAGGCGGGCGTAAGTTCGAGGACTACACGGTCCACGAGGTCAACCACACCGTCGAGTTCAAGGCCTTGAACGAGGTCACCGACGTGGACGTGCCCGCGAAGGTCGTCGACTGGCTCGAACAGAAAGCGGCGACCGAGACTGACGCCGAGGTGACAGCATGACGTACACCGCGAGTGTCGTCGGCGGCTCCGGATTCACCGGCGGGGAACTGCTTCGCATCCTCGACGGTCACCCCGAGTTCGAACTGGCACAGGCGACCAGCCGCTCGAAGGAGAACAAGACTATCGGACACTCGCACCCGAACCTTCGCCACTCGGACCTGCGCTTCTCCTCGCCGGCGGACCTGGAGTCGGTCGACGTGCTGTTCGCCGCGACGCCCCACGGCGTCTCGATGGAGCAGATCGATGCCTTCCAGGAGGCCGCCGGCACGGTCGTCGACCTCTCGGCGGACTTCCGACTCGATTCGGAGGCCCAGTACGACGAGTGGTACGACGGGCACACGCGCCCGGAACTGCTCGACCAGAGCGAGTACGCCCTGCCGGAACTCAACCGCGACAATCTCGAAGGGGCCGACCTCATCGCCTCCGGCGGCTGTAACGCCACGGCGACGATTTTGGGCCTGCTCCCGCTGTTCGAGGCCGACATCCTTTCCGGCGACGAGCAGGTCGTCGTCGACGTGAAAGTCGGCTCCAGCGAGGGCGGGGCCGGCGGCGGCGAGGCATCCTCGCATCCGGAGCGCTCGGGCGTCGTCCGCCCGTACGCGCCCACGGGCCACCGCCACGAGGCCGAGATTCAGCAGTTCCTCGGTCTCGACGTGTCTTTCACCGTCCACGCGGTGGACATGATCCGCGGCGCGAGCGCGACCTGCCACGTCTTTCCGGAGGGCCCGGTTTCGAAGGGCGACCTCTGGGGGGCCTACCGCGGCGAGTACGAGGACGAACCGTTCGTCGAACTCGTCGCCGGCGGCGGTGGCGTCTACCGCTACCCTGAGCCCAAGTCGGTCGCGGGGACGAACCGCGCCGAGGTCGGCTTCGAACTCGACCCCGGCAACAAGCGACTGGTCGTGTTCTCGGCCATCGACAACATGATGAAAGGGTCGGCGGGCCAGGCGGTCCACGCGGCCAACGTCGCCCTCGGCATCGAAGAGACGGCGGGCCTGGAGTTCCAGGGGCTCCACCCCGTCGGCGCACCGTAACTCCTGGAGGTTGTTTTTATGACAGTAGTTATCAAAGTCGGAGGCGCTCGCGCGGTCGACCCCGCGGGGGCGCTTGCGGACGTGGCATCGTTAGTGGCCGATGGTGAGCGCGTCGTCGTCGTACACGGCGGCTCCACCAAAGTCGACGAGACGCTCGAACGGCTCGGCGTCGAGCCCGAATACGTCGAGACGCCGTCGGGCGTCGTCGGCCGGTTCACCGACGAGACCACGATGGAGGTGTTCGAGATGGCCTTCGGCCACCTGAACACCCAGCTCGTCGCCGGCCTCCAGAGCGAGGGTGTCGACGCGGTCGGGCTCAACGGCGTCGACGGCAAACTGCTCTACGGACCGCGCAAGTCCGCAGTGCGGGTCGTCGAGGACGGCAAAAAGAAGATTCGCCGTGGTGACCACTCGGGCACCATCAAGCAGGTCAACGGCGACCTGCTGGAGTCGCTGCTCAACGACGGGTACACGCCCGTCGCTGCGCCGCCGATGGCCGGCGAGGATAGCGAGGCGCGGAGCGCCTCGGACGAGTCGAGCGGCGATGAGCCGCGAGACCACGGCGAAGTGATTCCCGTCAACACCGACGCCGACCGCTCGGCCGCGGCGATTGCCGGCGAACTCGACGCGCAGTTGGTGCTGTTGACCGACGTGGAGGGCGTCTACGCGGACCCAGATGACCCGTCGACGCTCATCAAGTCGGTCGAGACGGCAAGCGACTGGGCCGCCCTCGAAGCCGCTGCTGAGGGGTTCATGGGCCGTAAAATCATGGCCGCCGAGGAGGCGCTCGACGGCGGCGCACCCGAGGTCGTGGTGGCCGACGCCAACGCCGACGAGCCGATTCTGTCGGCGCTCGACGGCGACGGGACCCACGTCCACGCGAGCGCACTCGAACAGGACACAGACCAGACAGCGACGGAGGAACAATGAGCGGATTCGTCTTCAACGAGAAACCCATCCAGATCGAACGTGGCGACGGTGCCTACGTCTACGACGACGGCGGCACAGAGTATCTAGACATGGGCGCGTCCTACGCCTGTGTCCCGCTTGGCCACGGCCATCCGGCGGTCCAGAGCGCCGTCAGCGACCAGCTAGAGAAGATCACGTACGTCCAGGCGTCGTATCCGAACGCCGAGCGGACGGCGCTGTACGACCTGCTCGCCGACACCGCGCCGGATCCGATAGACAAGACCTGGCTCTGTAACTCCGGGACCGAGGCCAACGAGGCCGCGCTGAAGTTCGCCCGGTCGGCGACGGGGGACTCGAAAATCGTCGCGACGATGCAGGGCTTTCACGGCCGGACGATGGGCGCGCTGGCGACGACGTGGAAGAACAAGTACAAGAAGCCCTACGAGCCGCTCATCGGCGACGTGGAGTTCGTCCCCTACGACGACAGCGAGGCGCTGGACGAGGCCGTCGACGAGGACACGGCCGCGTTCATCGTCGAACCGGTTCAGGGCGAGGGCGGCATCAACCCGGCCTCGGACGGCTATCTCGAAGACGCCCGGGAGATAACCGAGGACGCGGGGGCCGCGCTCATCTTCGACGAGGTCCAGACCGGGATGGGCCGGACCGGTGCGCTGTGGAACTCACAGCGTGCCGCCGTCGCGCCGGACATGATAACCGCGGCGAAGGGGCTTGGCAACGGCCTCCCCGTCGGCGCGACGCTGTGCCGCGACTGGATCGCCGAGAACTACGGCTCCCACGCCTCGACGTTCTCCGGCGGGCCGGTCATCTCGGCGGCCGCCGGCGCGACCGTTTCGACCGTCATCGACGACGATGTTCCAGCAAACGCCGCTGCGATGGGCGATTACCTCCAGACGGAACTGGAGGCTGCCATCGGCGACGACGTGCGGGACATCCGCGGTGAGGGCCTGATGATCGGCGTCGAGGTCGGCCGCGGGGCGAACGCGGCCCTGAAGGAACTCGCGCTGAACCACCAAGTGCTCGCGCTGCCGGCCGGCCGCACGGTCGTCCGCCTGCTTCCGCCGTTGACCATCGACGAGGACCACGCCGACGCCGTCGTCGAGGCGATGACGGAGGTGCTGGGATGAGCGAGACCGCGACCCGCGAGGCCGACACCGAGGCCCGCGACCTGCTCGAAGCCATCGTCCGCACGCCCTCCGTCACCCCCGAGGAGGCGGCGGCGGCCGAGCGCCTGGCCGAGTTCTTCGAGGCCCACGACCGCGAGGTGTGGATCGACGAGGTCGGCAACGTCCGCGCGCCTGCAGACGACGGCGTCCTGCTCACGTCCCACATCGACACCGTCCCGGGTGACATCCCGGTCCGTGTCGAGGAGACCGACGAGGGCGACGTGCTGTGGGGCCGCGGCAGCGTCGACGCGAAGGGGCCGCTGTGTGCGATGGCCGTCACGGCCGTCCGCACCGGAGCCTCCTTCGTCGGCGTCGTCGGCGAGGAAGTCGACTCGAAGGGTGCCCGCCATCTGGTTGAGGACCGCGAGACGGCACCCGATGCCGTCATCAACGGCGAACCCTCCGGCTGGGAGGGCATCACGCTCGGCTACCGCGGCCTGCTGGCCGGAACGTACGTCGCCACCAGCGAGTCCGGCCACTCCTCGCGCCCGGAGAACAACGCCATTCAGGACGCCATCGACTGGTGGTCGGCGGTCGACGACGAGTTCGAGACCGACGAGTGGCACCCCGTCTTCGAACGCGTCACCTGCAAGCCCGTCGACTTCAAGGGCGGCACGTCCAGCGACGGGCTGAGCGTCGAAGCGACGATGGACGTCCAACTGCGGGTTCCGCCGGAGTACAGCACCGACGAGATCCGGGAGATTGCCGACGGATTCCTGGAGAACGGCACGGTCAACTGGGACGACAAGGTCGAGCCGGTGATGCAGAGCCCCCGGACCAGCGCCGCCCGGGCGTTCCGGGCCGCGATCAGGAAGCAGGGCGGCGAGCCCACGCTGCTTCGCAAGACCGGCACCAGCGACATGAACGTCTACGCGAAGGCGTGGGACTGTCCGATGGTGACCTACGGGCCTGGCGACTCCGACCTCGATCACGCACCGAACGAGCACCTCCCGCTCGACGAATACGACCGCTCCGTCGCGGTGCTGGAAACCGCGACCGAACGCCTGCTGGAGGACTGACATGGACATACTCGACGTCGACGACCTCACGACCGACGAACTGGCGACCGTCCTCGACCGCGCCGCGGCCATCAAGGCCGATCACGGCGAGGGGAGTCCGAGCGACCTGCTGGACCAGCAGACGCTCGGCATGATATTCGAGAAGCCGTCGACCCGGACCCGGGTCTCCTTCGAGACGGGGATGACGCAACTGGGCGGCCACGCCGTGTTCCTCGGTCCCGACGACATCCACCTGGGCCACGGCGAACCGGTCAAGGACACCGCCCGCGCGCTCGGGCGCTACGTCGATTTCATCATGGCCCGCGTGTTCGACCACGCGGACGCCGAGGAGTTGGCCGAATACGCCGAGGTCCCGGTCATCAACGGGCTGACCGACGACGCCCACCCCTGCCAGACGCTCGCCGACCTGCTGACCATCCGCGAGCGGTTCGGCGACTTCGAGGACGTCTCCGTCGCGTGGGTCGGCGACGGCAACAACGTTTGCCAGTCCTTCGTCATCGGCGCGGCGATGGTCGGACTGGACCTCACTGTCGCCACCCCGGAGGGCTACGGCATCTCCGATGACGTGGCCGACCGCGCCGCCGCCTTCGGCAACGCGCCCGAGACGACCCACGACCCCGAGGCCGCCGTCGCCGACGCCGACGTGGTGTACTCCGACGTGTGGGTCAGCATGGGCCAGGAGGACCAGCGCGGCCAGAAACTCGAAGACTTCGAGGGCTTCCAGATCACGACGGACCTGCTCGAAGATCGGCCGTTCATGCACTGCCTGCCCGCCCACCGCGGCGAGGAGGTCACCGACGACGCCATCGAGTCGGACAACGCCATCGTCTGGGCGCAGGCAGAGAACCGCCTGCACGCTCAGAAGGGGTTGTTGGTGTGGCTGTCTGAGCAGGCGTAGACCCGTCCCGAACGGGAAAACGTGGCCTAGAGAAACACCGACGAGGCCCGCTTGACGAAGTCAACTGGATCTGACCTGAGCTGATCGACGTACCTGAGCGGGTCGGATTTGACGGCCTCGATGGACATCCGGCCGTTTCTGGCGACGCGGGTCAGATACCCTTGCTGGAGCATCCGGTTTTGCTCCTTGCTGTAGACGGGTTTGTTCGTCTGCATAGCGATCGTTCGGGCCTGGGAGTGTGAGCTCTCGATGAACAGCTTGGCGTCCGAAGACCCGTACACCTCGGCCTTGTACTCGCCGTGGTTGCCCGCAGCGACCCGCGTAGCCTTGTCCGGGTACTGCATCATCACCAGCTCGTCGTACTCGATTCCGTGCTCGTCGAGCCAGGCGGCGGTCTCGCTGCGATACTTCTCCAGTCGGCAGGTGACGATCTGCCCGATTTCCACCGAGGGAACACAGATCGGGTCGACAGTCGAGATAAACTCCCGGTATTTCGGCCCGTCGTCGTTCTCTTCGGGCGTCGGGTCACGACAGAGGATGCCGTCAAGGTCGACACAGGAGTCCACGAGGAAGTCGTGGTGCATCATGTTCCACTCGAATACTCTCGGGAACGGCAGGGTCTGGGCGTAGGTATCGACGAACCGCTCGGACCCCTCGTCCACGTACACAGCGCCGTAGTACACGTCCGCGGACAGATCAAACCCGTCAATGGTCGACTGCGCATCGGTCATTTCGCTCCCGGTGTAGACGGTGTCGTCGACGACCAGTATCGTCGAGAACTCCGAGAGGTCGAACTCACCGTCGTACCGTTCCCCCGTCTGTAGGAGTCTGCCCTCCCGCAACCCGTCGATATCCGTCATCGGGAGATTGAGATGCAGCGAAAGTAAGTTTGACACTAGCATCCCACTTCTGGGTATTCCGACGATCAGATCCAGGTCGTCTGGTAGATCGACGATCCACTCCTGCGTATCAGCACTGAGGTGGTCGAAACTCCTGTAGTTCATTGGTTTCTGGGATCGGGAAGTATTAGCATCCTCGTCGTAGCTCGGACACCACGAGGAGAAATGCGCTTACTTCTTTTTAAAGTGACATTAGCCAGTGAGTATTAATGCTTTTGATATGTACTCCGACGAGACATTCTTATGCGGATATAGGTGATCTGTGGCAGCTCTGGTTCGTATGAGGACAATCTCCACCCGAAACAGCACCCTTTTCGATAGGTTTGGTACTGTTTTACACAGTACTAGTTACTATTGGAATCCTGCTAGCTGGTCCCGCTAGCTGAAACAGTAACTATACCTACATATTCGACAACTGTTTACAGGGGTCTGTTTCCCGAGCCGCTGCCGACAGCTCGGAACCGGATGGAAGCGGACAGCGACGATTCCGTCGCGGTGAGGTTGAGGTAACGACCCAGTTTATCCGGGTTGGAATAATACAGAGGGGTATGTCTGTCAACCCCTCTCCGGACCAGTTCCACGAGCTGATGGTCGACGACGAACCGAACCTCTCGGACGTGATGGCCTGTGTTTTCGGCGTTCAGGAACACGAAGTACGGACGTACCAGACATTGCTTGAGACTCCTGCAAGCACCGTCGAGGAACTCGCTGACGAACTCGGTCGGGACCGCTCGAACGTCAACCGGTCGCTATCGACGCTTCGCGAGAAGGGGCTCGCGACGCGGAAACGGCGGTTGCTCGACGGCGGCGGCCATGTGTACCAGTACACCGCGACACCGCTGTCGGAGGCCCGCGAACTGATGCACGAGACCCTCGACGAGTGGACTGTCGCGGTCCATCACCGTATCGACGAGTTCGACGCCAGGCCCAGCGAGTGATAGCTGCCGCGCCGTGAACGCTGGCAGTATAGCCGACAACCGTCCGACTTTTGCCCACTGGGAGCATGGTCCCGACAATGGCTGACCTGCAACTCACCGACGACGTGCCGCCGGTTGCCGATGACGGCGTCTGGCTGGCCTGCATCGAGTGTGGTGAGACGTTCGCTCCCTTCGACGAGATTCGCTACACCTGCGACGACTGTGACGGTCTGCTCGAGGTCCGCTACGACGACCTGCCGACCTTCGACAAGTTCGAGGGGTCGGGGGTCTGGCGGTACAACGCCGCCCTGCCCTTCGAAGAGGGTGTCACGCTCCCCGAGGGTGACACGCCGCTGCACGAGATGCCGCGCCTGAAAGACGACATCGGCGTCGACGCGCTCCGCGTGAAACACGAGGGGATGAACCCCACCGGCTCGTTCAAGGACCGCGGCATGACCGTCGGTGTCCGGGTCGCCCAGGAGGTCGGCGTCGACCGACTGGCCTGTGCCTCGACGGGCAATACCTCCGCGGCGCTTGCGGCCTACGGCGCTCGCGGCGGGATGGAGACGCTCGTCCTTCTGCCCGCCGGGAAGGTCGCGGCCGGCAAAATCGCACAGGCGAGCCTCCACCGCGCGCGCATCCTCGAAGTCGACGGCAACTTCGATCAGTGTCTCGACATCGTGCAGGACCTCGCCGCCCGCGGCGATGCCTACCTCCTGAACTCGCTGAACCCCTTCCGTCTGGAGGGCCAGAAGACCATCGGGCTGGAAATCATGGAGGAGTTCTACGCCGACAACGGCGAGTACCCGGACCGAATCGTCCTGCCGGTCGGCAACGCCGGCAACACCGCGGCGCTGTACAAGTGCTTCCGCGAACTCGTCAAGGCCGGCGCAATCACCGAAGATCAGGTGCCCAAACTCACCGGCGTCCAGGCCGAGGGGGCCGCCCCGATGGTCGAGGCCATCGAGAACGGGTACGAGGACACCCGCCGCTGGGAGGACGTCGAGACCCGCGCGACCGCCATCCGCATCGGCAATCCGGTCAACGCGCCGAAGGCGCTGCCGGGCATCCGGGAGACCGGCGGCACCGCCGTCGCCGTCTCCGACGAGGAGATCACCGAAGCGCAGCGCGACATCGCTGGGGAGGGAGTCGGCGTCGAACCGGCTTCCGCGGCATCCGTCGCCGGCCTCCGGAAACTCCGGCGCGAGGGCGAGGTCGGTAGCGACGAGTCGGTCGTCTGCCTGACCACGGGCCACCTGCTCAAAGACCCCGAGGCGGCTGCCGAGGCCGGGAACGAGCCGGAGCCGGTCGAAAACAGCACCGAAGCCGTGCTGGACCTCATCGAAGAACCGTCGTCGGTCGCCCAGACGGTTCGCCGACAGGCGTCGAAGGCCGCCGACGCGCCGCTGGTCCCGGCGCTGGTCGCCGGCGGCCTCGGCGTCGCGTACCTCTACCGAAAGTTCCTCTCGAAGAAGTAACGCCGGCGAGCGCGGTCGCAAACCGCTCCGCGGCTGTACTGGTGCCCCCGGCGGAAAACTGACTGCACCGGCGCTCCGTTCGATATTTTCCCGCCACCTACCCAGTAGAAATATCTATCTGCCACGGAAATAGCGAGCCGATGGACGAACGGACCCGTGGTGCGACGGGAGCGCCGTACCGGACCACTGCCGTCGAGACGCCGCTTGTACTGGGGACGCCACCGGCTCGGGTGGTGCTGTGACGGGCGTCTACGAACGGGCGCTGGGCGAGGCCGCGGCCGACCTCCATCCGAAGGTCCGCGACCGCTACAGTCTCGGCCCCGACGACGGGACCGTCTGTGTCGGCCGCGGCGAGATGGACATCACCCGCGGCACGCTGGTGCTGCCCGCGCTGTACGCGATGACGACGCAGAATATGCTGTTTCCCGAAGCCGGCGAGGACGTGCCGTTTTCGGTGACGACGGTGGCCTACACGACGGACGGCGGTCACGAGGCGATGACGACCCGCCGCGCCTTCGACTTCGGCGACACCACCCGCCTGTTCGACTCGCTGACCGTCTGGGACGCCGAGGCCGAGCGACTGCTCGATTTCCTTGGGACACAGGGCCGGATCGCCAGCGAACTCCACCCGCGGGTTGAGGACGGCGCGCTCGTGGTCGCTGGCGGCCGCCAGTGGGCTCGTCTGGGCGACCGCTATGTGCCCTTGCCGGGGCCGCTGGCCGCCGATGTCGAGGTGCGAGACCGCTACGATGAGGATGATGAACGCTACCACGTCACCGCGACCGTCGAGAACGACCTCGTGGGTCACATGCTCGGCTATCGGGGGACGTTCACGCAGGACCAGACTGCCAGCGACGGGACGCCCGACGACCTCCGAATCGTCCGCGGGCTCGACCGGCTCCCGCCACGATGAGCGACCGCGCCGGCGGGTCCCGGCAGCCAGCGCCCGGCAGCGTCACCCAGCCGGCCATCGGGAGCATCGCCGTGGCGGACTTGAGTGCGGCGCTCGGGGCGGTGGCCTGGCTGGCGCTGACTGTCGCTGGCGAACTGACCGCCATCGAACGGGCGCTCGCACTCGCGCCGCTCGTGCTGGTCCCGCTCGCGCTCCGAACGGCGGCGACCGGGGCGTTTCAGGGGCCTGCGAACCGGTTCACGACCACAGCCATCTGGCTCCAGCCGGTCGGCGCACTCCTGTTTGCGGTATCGCTGGTCGTTCCGTCACCAGCACTGCTGGCCGCCGCGATCGCAACGCCGTGGCTTGCGGTCACCGGCCTCCTCGGACTCGCCGCGCTCGCACGGACCCGGGTTCGGAGCGGCCTGACGCTCCCGGAGACGGCTATCGACGCCGGCTTCGCCTACGTCTCAGTTGGCGCGGTCGCGCTCCTGCTGGCCCATCTCGACCTGACGTTCTGGTTCGACCGCGTCATCATTCGACTGACGGCGGTCCATTTCCACTACGCCGGGTTCGTCCTCCCGGTCGCGGCGGGACTGACCGGACGACACCTCGGTGACCGCTCGCGGGGATTCCGCACCGTTGCGGGTGTCATCCTCGTCGGCCCGGCGCTCATCGCGGTCGGCATCGCCTTCTCGCCGCTGGTGGAGGTCGTCGCAGTGAGTCTCTTCACCGTCGCCGTCGCGGCCTTCGGCGTCGTGGTCCTGCGTCGCGTCGCCCTCACCTGCCCTCGACCGCAAGGGGTCTTGCTTGGCATCGCGGCCGTGGCGCTCCCGATTTCGATGGCGCTCGCGCTCGGCTACGGGGTGTCGACGTTCACCGGCCGCTCGCTGGGTCTGACGATTTCGACGATGGTCGCGCTCCACGGCTCGCTCAACGCCTTCGGGTTCGGGCTGTGTGCGACGCTCGGGTGGCGGCTCTCGGTCCAGTGACGCCGGTCAGTGCTCCGCTCGCTCCGGCTCTAACCGGTAGCGCGTCGTCTCCTGTCCGTCGAACCGGGGGCCGTTTCCGGTGGAGGTGAACCCGACCGCCTCGACGGCGGCCCGGACTTCTGACTCGTCTTCCGGCAGCAGTAGCTCCACGGACATGTGTTCCCGGCGCGCGAACTCGATAGGGTCGGTCAGGAGTACTTCGCAGGCGTCGCTCGACCCGGCCAGTTGCGTTACGTGGACGGTCCCACGCTCGGCGTCGAAGCTCACGAACCCCACGATGTCGTCGTCCTCCTCGGCCACGCGGACGGTGCGGTCGTGAACGAGGTTCTGCATCACGTCCGGCGGCCCGTCAGCGAGGGCGGCCAGTCGCTCGGCGTCGTCCTCGATAGCGTCGCGGATATCCATGCATATGTGTGGGAACCCCACGCAAATAAACGGTGTGTCGGACGCTTCGGGTCGCGTTCGCTTCCGTAGCAATAGGTCGTCACGCGACGGACTCTGTCGGGTCCTGCCGACAGTGCGGTGTGGAAACAGATGGACACAGTTATC
Organism: Haloarcula sp. KBTZ06; assembly: GCF_048595605.1. Taxonomy (NCBI): domain Archaea; kingdom Methanobacteriati; phylum Methanobacteriota; class Halobacteria; order Halobacteriales; family Haloarculaceae; genus Haloarcula; species Haloarcula sp. KBTZ06. The sequence continues at coordinate 2,935,797 of NZ_CP184337.1, read as the reverse complement.
CCGAGCGACGGATAACGCGAGGGCAATGACTCACGTACACATGGACACGGTGGTAGCATGCGCGTAGTCGCCAAGTTCGGTGGGACGAGCCTCGGCAGCGGCGACCGCATCAACCGGGCCGCTGACTCGATTGCTGCGGCCGTCCAGCAGGGCCACGAGGTCGCGGTCGTCGCCTCGGCGATGGGCAACACGACCGACGAACTGCTCGACGAGATCAACTACGACGCCGACTCCGCGGACCGCGCCGAAATCGTCTCGATGGGCGAACGGACCTCCGTTCGGATGCTCAAGGGCGCACTCGCCGCCCGCGGTATCGAGGCCGTCTTCCTCGAACCCGGCAGCGAGGACTGGCCGATCATCACCGACGAGTACGGCGAGGTCGACGTCGAGGAGACACAGAAGCGTGCCCACGCGCTGGCCGGCCAGCTCAAGGACGTCGTCCCGGTCATCACCGGCTTCCTCGCCGAAGATTATCAGGGCAACGTGACGACGCTCGGCCGCGGCGGCTCCGACACGAGCGCCGTGATGATGGGCGACTACATGGACGCCGACGAAGTTGTCATCGTCACCGACGTCGAGGGTGTCATGACCGGGGACCCGCGTGTCGTCGAAGGCGCTCGGAACGTCGGCAAAATCTCTGTCGACGAGCTCCGTTCGCTGTCCTTCCGCGGGGCCGAGGTGGTCGCGCCGTCGGCGCTATCATACAAGAGCGACGACCTCGGCGTTCGCGTCGTCCACTACCAGCACGGCGACCTGCTCTCCGGTGGCACGTCCATCGAGGGCGAGTTCCAGAACCTCATCGACCTGCAGGAACAGCCAATCGCCTGCGTCACCGTTGCCGGCCGCGCTATCCGGAACAGCCCGGGCATCCTCGCGGACCTGTCAGGCGCTATCGCCGACGAGGAGATAAATATCGAGGCCAACTCCTCGGGGATGGACTCGCTGACGTTCTACGTCGACGAAGACGACGCCGAGGAAGCCGAGGCGCTGCTGCACGCCCGTATCGTCGACGACGAGACGCTCTCGTCGGTCACCGTCGAGGACGATATCGCCGTCATCCGTGTCACCGGCGGCGATCCGAGCCAGTCGGCGCTCGCCCATCAGGTCGTCGAACCGCTGGCCGACGCGCACATCCACCTCTACGACGTGATTACGTCCGCGACGTCGGTCTCCGTGTTCGTCCCGTGGGAGGACCGCGAACAGGCCCTCTCGCTCGTGCAGGACGTATTCTGATCGCTGGGTTCTTTTTAATCGGTTGAGGAGGCCTGCTCGAACCGGCTCGCGGGCAGCAGGAGTTCGCTGACTTCGGGCAGGTGTTTCAGGTTGTAGACGATTTTCGCGTCGTCAGACACCGGTGCGGCGATACACGAGAGCCGAATCCCCTTTTCGGTGAGGTCCGGCGGGAGAATGTGGCTCGCCGGCGACGGCATCTCGCCTTCGACGACCGCGACGGCGCAGTTCGTACACGCGCCGCCGCGGCAAGCAAAGGGCCACGCAAAGCCGTTCTTCTCGGCCGCTTCCAGCAACGTGTCGTTCGGATCGACGTAGAACCGCCCGAAATCAGACGACCGCAAGTTCGCGTCGGCGGCTTTCTCGAACAGATCCTCGTCTTCGAGCGCCCAGCCGTGGTCCTCCAGCACCTCGAAGTTGAGAAACTCCACCAGCGGGTCGTCCGGTTCCGGCGGGGCTTGCTCGGTCTCGGACCCGGGTTCGCCCGTCGGTGACTCGTCCGGCAGCGGGTCCCCGGGCTCGTAGCCGTTCTGCAGTCGCTCGTAGGCGTCTTTGACCGCCTGGAACTCCTCCGTCGAGCCGCCCTGGTCCGGGTGGGCTTCCTTCACCCGCTCGCGGTACGCATCGACGATCTCCCCGTCGTCCGCGTCCGGCGGAATTCCGAGGACCTCGAATGGGGACTCCACACCACACGGTAGCGGTCACGGACATAAATTCCCTCCTCCCGCTGCAGTTTCTGCAGGCTGCCGGCGACAGGCGACGTACACTCCCTGTGGCTACCGGCCCTGCGTCAACCGGAAGCCGATTTGCCGCGGCAGGTCAGCGTCGGTAACCGCGTCGATGACCTCGCTCGTGTCGTAGGCCACGCGGTGCTCCTCGACAGTCAGGTCCGCGAGGTCGAGCACGGCGTAGGCTGCCCGGTGGTCCTTGTCGCGGGGCTGGCCTACGCTGCCGGGGTTCATCACGATGCCGTCCTCGTACACCTCGTGGTGCTGATGGTGTGTGTGCCCCATCACGAGTACGTCCTCGTCGCCCAGCAGGTCCGGGCCGAATTCCTCGGGGAACGTGTAGTGGTCCGGGTCGTCCGGGTGGCCGTGGACGAGTTTTACCCGGCCGTCACACACGCGGCGCTCGTCGGGCAGCGCCGCCAGCCACTCGATCTGCTCGTCGGATAACTGCTCCGTGGCGTGTTCGACGCCGGCCTGGGCCATCCCGTTGAACGCGAACGGCGTCTCGGCGGCGACCGCCCTGTCGTGGTTGCCCATCACCGTCGGGACTTCTTCGGTCGGCCAGGGAACGTCCGCTGGGAGCCCATCGGTGTGCCCCCGCATCGCGTCGACACAGTCGGCGTGCCAGGGGTTGTAGCCGACCACGTCGCCCGCACAGACCAGCCTGTCGACCGGCGGCATGTCCGCAAGCACCGCCGCTAGCGCCACCCGATTGCCGTGGATATCAGAGAGTATGCCGAGTTCCATTGCTAGTGTCTACCCCCTGTGGGGTCTTGAGTGTCGGTCCTGGCTCAGTATCTGTGTCTGCTGTGCGGCCATCCGCTCACTCCCCGTTGTACACTGCCACGTCGAACTCGCCCGCTGACCCCGAAACGCCGGCCGAACAGACGGCATGCTCGTACTTGTGGTCGTACACCTCGCGGGCCACCTCGCCGGCCTCGGTCGCGGCCAGGTCGAACGCCGTCGGACTGTCCTCCTCGTAGGTCGCCACCAGCGTCGGCTCGGTGACTTCCTCGACCAGCAGCGCGTCCCGGCGGACGGTCCCGATGACCGCCCCCGGCCCGTCGGCGTTGGTCGTCGGGTCCGCCCCGTCGACGCCGACGATGCCGGCGACCCGCGGCGTGTCGTAGTCGTCCTTCTCGAAGTCGAGCGAGAGGAGCGGCTCCGCGATAGCGTCCCGCGCCGGATAGCCGAGTTCGAGCTTCTCCGCGATTGGGTCGACGTGCGAGCCGTTCCCGACGACTGCGCCGCGCTCGGTGACGCGGACGCCGTTGTAGGAGATGTATGGGTTGTCCGTCTCCGGCGCGTCCGGTGTCGGCTCGATAGTCACTGTGCCGTCGCGCTGTACTGCCTGGCGGTTGGGGAACGAGCGCGAGGAGACGCGGTACGCGCCGACCTCGGGACTGACGACGACGAATCGTCCGACGTACATACGCGAGTGTGCACGGCACCCCGAAAAAGCGCTGTCGATGTCTTGCCGTCTAGCGTAGGCATGACGCTATTGTTCTCCTGGCGGTGTTGTGTGGGCTGCTGACACGCTTCATGTCCGACCGAATCGCGCAACGCTTACAAAGGGGCACCCGATACTGTAGAGTGCACACAGTCCATTGGGGTAGAGGCCAATCCTGAAGCCTTCTGGGGGCTTCGACCCTGGTTCGAATCCAGGATGGACTATTTCTGTGGCGAGCAAACTCGCGAGCCGCGAAATCGTAATTACTGATTCGAACCCCGCCAGTCGCGCACAGCGAAGCGAGCACGTCTGGTTCTGGTTCGAATCCAGGATGGACTATTCTTGTCGCGAACAACCCGTGAGCGACAGCGTCGTGATTAGTGGACTCGAGTCTTCCACTGGTTCGAACTCATGTGGGACGGGCTTGACACACATCTGGCAAGCGCCGGCTTGCCCGTGGCTACTTGTAGCTTCCTGCCAGAGAGAACATATGGCACCGACGCACGTCCTCGTCCCGCTGGACGGGTCACCGCTGGCTGACGAGGCGCTGACGTACGCGCTGGAGACGTTCGACTGTCGGATTACGGTCCTGAACGTCGTCGCGCCGCTCGATACCGGGATGAGCGAAGGCGGGATGCTCGAACCGGACGAGGACCGCCGGGCGGCGGCCGACGAGCGGGCCGCGAATCTCGTCGACCGGGCGTCACAGCAGGCCAACGAAGTCGGCCGGCAGGTCGAGACAGCCGTCGAGACCGGTGATCCAGCCGAAACGATTCTGGACTACGTCGAGGAGGTCGACGTGGACCAGGTGGTGATGGGTGGTCACAGCGAGACGCGAAACGAGATCGCCAGGCGGTTGCTCGGGACCGTTGCGACGGCGGTCGTCAGCGAAGCCCCGGTGACGGTGACGGTCGTCCGGTAGTCGTCGACCCGGACAGCACGCGGGAGCTTTTCACGCTTGGCTGCCGAGGGCCGCTTCCAGAACCTGATACACGCCGTAGCCGAGCACGACGCTGGTGACGAGTGTGATGAGCCAGAACCCGACAGTCACGCCAATTTTCCGGCGCGAGACGCCGGCGGAGCCGCCAGCCAGGCCGCCGCCGATGACCCCGGAGATGATGATGTTGTTGAACGAGATGGGGATGCCCAGCGCGATGGCGGCCTGTGCGATGATGAACCCGGGAACCAGTGCGGCGATTGAGCGCCGGACGCCCAGCTGTGCGTACTCGCGGGAGGTCGCCTGTAGCAGGCGAGGCGCGCCCATCCACGCCCCGCCGAGGATGCCCACCGCACCGAGTGCCAGCAACACGAACCCGGGCAGGCCGAGTTCGGTGCCGTAGAGGTTCTCCAGCGGGCCGGTCGCGAGGCCGACCTGACTGCCGCCACTGGAGAAGGCGACGACGCTGCCGAGAACGACGAGAAAGGTCTTGATGCCCTTGTCGACGGAGGCCTGGGTCTGCCGGCGGATGTAGTAGAAGCTCCCGGCGGCGACCAGCAGCGTCGCGGCGACAGCCGCGATGTCCGTTCCGGCGACCATCGCGGCGAAGCCGGCCAGCGAGCCCTGGTCGGTGCCGGTCGGCGACGGGATGATGCTCAACTGGACGTTGGCAACGATACCGCCGACGACGCCGGCGAGTAACGGGACGCCGACCGTCTCGGGGATGTCGTCCCGGCGCAACACGGTCGCGGTGAGATAGGCCAGGCTCCCCGACACTGGCGGGACGAGCAGCCAGAACGTGATGATGCGGCGGTAGGTGTCGAAGACCGGCTGACCGCCCAGCGAGAGCCCGACGCCGACCATCGCGCCCGTCGTCGCGAACGCCGCTGGAACGGGGTAGCCCGAGTAGATCCCGAACGCCATGAACCCCGTCGCGGTCAACAGGCCGGCAATGGCTGCGAGCGATGTGATGGCGACACCGTCGATGAGGCCGGCTCCGACTGTCTCGGAGATACTCCCGCCCTGGGTCAGTGCGCCCAGCGCGGCGAGGATGCCGATCATGAAGGCGGCGCGCATCGTCGAAATGGCGTTCGCGCCGATAGCCGGGGCGAAGGGCGGTGAGTTGCTGTTCGCACCGAGTGTCCAGGCTGTCACCAGCCCGGTGAGCGTCGCGAGGGCGACCAGCGCCCCGAAGACGACGGTAGTCACCGCGTGCTGGGCCCCGTCAGGGCCTGCCAGTTGCTGCTGTGTGAACGCGACCAGATTGTCATTGCCAGCCGTTCACACCCAGTACATAAAATGTCCGCGGCGTCGGTATCGACAGCCGATCGGCCCGCCTTGCCATGATTTGTCGCCGATGTGGCTAATGTGCGACACCGAAGTCTTTAACGCCTATCGACACCGCTGGTGGGACATGTCACAGCGGAGACGCACGTTCATCAGTAGTGTTGGTACCGCAACTGCAATCGGGTTAGCCGGATGCCTCGGTGGCGATGGCGGGGACGGTGACGGAGGCGACGGCGGGGACACCGACAGCGACGGCGGGGACGGCGGCGACAGCGGCCCGGCCGCTCGTGTCGGAATGGTGTACGCGACGGGCGGGCTCGGTGACGGGTCGTTCAACGACCAGGCTCAGACCGGCGCTATCCGAGCGGCAGACGAGCTGAGTATCGAATACGACGAGTCTCAGCCGGAAGCGGTACAAGACTTCGGCAGCCTCCAGCAGCAGTACGCGCAGTCCTCGAACCCGGACTACGACCTCGTCTGCTGTATCGGCTTCCTGCAGGCGGACGCCCTTACAGAAACCGCCGAACAATACCCGGACCAGAAATTCATGATCGTCGACTCCGTCGTCGAGGCGGACAACGTCGGCTCGTACGTGTTCGGTGAGCATCAGGGCTCGTTCCTCATCGGACTGATGGCCGCGAAGCTGACCAGCCAGGACTTCTCGGCTGGAGCCGGATCCACGCAGGGTGACTCCGCGAGCGTCGGTTTCGTCGGCGGCGTCGAGGGTGACCTCATCGGTCGCTTCGAGGCCGGCTACAAAGCCGGCGTCAAGCACGCGGAGGAGGACGTCGAGGTCCAGTCGGCCTACGTCGGCGACTTCAACGACCCCTCCGGCGGACAGGAGGCGGCCCTCTCGATGTACGAATCCGGTGCTGACATCGTCTACCACGCGGCCGGTAACACCGGGACCGGCGTGTTCCGTGCGGCCCAGGAGGCGGGGCGCTTCGCAGTCGGCGTCGACCGCGACCAGTCGGTCACGAAAGCGGACTTCAGCGACGTCATCCTCGCGAGTATGGTCAAACGCGTCGACAACGCGGTGTACACGTCGGTCGAATCGGTCGTCAACGACAACTTCGAGGGCGGTGCCGTGAACACGCTCGGTCTCGAACAGAACGGTGTCGAAGCGGTGTACGGCCAGCAGATCGGCTCGGAGATCCCACAGGGCGTCAAAGACGAGGTGTCCGAGGTCCGCCAGAGCATCATCGACGGCGACATCAGCGTGCCCACTGACCCCGACAACGCCTGAGACGGATCGTTAAAGCGATTTGTCGATCTGTTCCGCCCCGCGGTCGGAATTATCCGAAAATAATATACAACAATCCGTCCGAGTCACCGCGGCCACACACGCAGTTGCCGCATATTTTTGCCAGACATGTGGAACCGTGAAGTTAAAACAACGGGAAGGTAACGGCTCAGAGTATGGAACAGGCCGTCCACCTCGATGGTATTACAAAGCGGTTTCCGGGGGTAGTCGCGAATGACGACGTCGATCTGGCGGTTGAGAAGGGGACGGTTCACGCACTGCTCGGCGAGAACGGTGCGGGAAAAACCACCCTGATGAACGTCCTCTACGGGCTCTACCAGCCCACCGAGGGGACGGTCAACGTGCACGGCGAGACACAGCAGTTCGACTCGCCACGCGACGCCATCGACGAGGGTGTCGGTATGATCCACCAGCACTTCATGCTGGTCGATCCGATGACCGTCACCGAAAACATCACGCTTGGGAACGAGCCCCGCAAGTGGCTTGGACTCACAGTTGACAGCGAACAGTCCCGAGAACAGGTCCGTGAACTGTCCGAGCGATACGGGTTCGACGTGGACCCCGACGCCCGCATCGAAGACGTCGGCGTCGGCGTCCAGCAGCGCGTCGAGATCCTCAAAGCGCTCTACCGCGGCGCAGACGTCCTGATTCTGGACGAACCGACGGCAGTACTCACGCCACAGGAAGTCGAGGACCTCTTTCGCGTGCTCGAAGAGCTGACCGACCAGGGCAAGACGATTATCTTCATCACGCACAAGCTCGGCGAGGCGATGGAGGCTGCCGACGAAATCACCGTCCTGCGCGAGGGGAAAAACGTCGGGACGGTGCCGGCCGACGACATCACTCGGGAGGAACTGGCCGAGATGATGGTCGGCCGAGAGGTGCTGCTGGATCTCGACCGGGAGCCCGCCGAGCCGGGCCGGTCTATTCTTGCGGTTTCGGACCTCGTCGTGGAGGACGACCGGGGTGTCCGCGCAGTCGACGGGATTTCGCTTGAGGTCCGGGCCGGCGAGGTACTCGGTATCGCCGGCGTCGACGGGAACGGCCAGTCGGAACTGGTCGAGGCAATTACCGGGCTCCAAATGCCTGACGAGGGGACGATTACCTACGACGGCGTCGACCGGACCACCGACAGCCGCCGGGAGCGCATCGAGGCCGGGCTGGCCTACATCCCGGAAGACCGACAGGAGCGGGGACTGGTGATGGACTTCGACCTCGTCGAGAACGGCCTGCTGGGGAGCCAGCACGCGGCCGACTACACCTCGAAGGGGCGCATCGACTGGAACCACACGCGCGACCACGCGGAGGAGATAATCGAAGAGTACGACGTTCGGCCGCCGGATGCCAACGCCCACGCCAAGTCCCTCTCCGGCGGGAACCAGCAGAAGTTCGTCGTCGGCCGGGAGTTCGCCCGGGACCCGCGTCTCGTCGTCGCCTCCCACCCCACCCGCGGCGTGGACGTAGGGTCGATGGAGTTCATCCACGATCAGATCAACGCGCTCCGCGAAGCGGGCCGGGCCGTGTTGCTCATCTCCTCGAACCTCGACGAGGTCCAGTCGCTCTCGGACCGTCTCGCCGTCGTCTACGAGGGCGAGATCGTCGACATCGTTGACCCCGAGCGCGTGACCGAGGAACAGCTCGGACTGCTGATGGCCGGGCAGCAACCTGACGCCGTCCCGACCATTGCGGCGAACGAGGAGGGTCACCAATGAGCGACGACGGCCCGTCGCGGAACGGCGACGACCCGCCGGCACCGGCCTCGGACGACCGGTGGTCACAGTACCGGCAGCGACTCATCAGGCTGGGCCAGACCTCCGTCGGCGAGCGGATTCTCATCGCCGTCTCGGCGCTGTTGCTCTCTCTCGTCGTCGGGACGGTCATCGTCACCGCTGCGGGACTGATGGCGACGTGTCGGTCGCCGGTACTTTCCTTTGGTTCCACGACGCTGTGCTACGACCCGTTCTACGTGTTCAACCGCCTGTTCCTCGGCGCACTGGGCGACCCCTTCACGGGCGGCTGGTCGCCGCTGAACGCGCAGTTCGCGGCGACGCTTCGGGAGACGACGATTCTGGTGTTCACCGGACTCTCGGTCGCCTTAGCCTTCCGTGCGGGCATCTTCAACATCGGGACGCAGGGCCAGCTCATCATCGGCGCGCTGGCGGCCGCACTGACGGTGTTGTGGGCCGGCTCGCTGGTCTCCGGAACAATCGCCCTCGTTCTGTTCATCCCGCTCGGGCTGCTCGCCGGCGCAATCGGTGGCGGCCTCTACGGTGCGATACCCGGCGCGTTGAAAGCTTACGCCGACGCGAACGAGGTAATTACCACTATCATGCTCAACTTCGTCGCTGTCCGGGTCTCGCTGTATCTCGTCCGGAACCACTTCGCCGACCCGACGAGCCAGGCGACACAGACCCGAACACTGCCCGTCGAGGGACAGTTCCCCTCGATCCTGTTCGACCCGCGGACGGACTTCTCGCTGCTCGCGCTCCTGATTGCGCTCCTGTTCGTCGGCGGCGTCTACTACCTGCTCGAACACACGGCCTTCGGCTACGACCTGCGGACCGCCGGCATCCAGCCCGCGGCCGCGGAGTACGGCGGTGTCGACTCCGCCCGGACCATCCTGACGTCGCTGACGCTGTCCGGTGCACTCGGTGGTATCGGCGGGGCCGTGTTCGTGATGATGACGCTCGGGAAGTTCCAGACTGGCATCCCGAGCTACGGCTTCGACGGGATCACCGTCTCCATCCTCGCCGGCAACAACCCCATCGGGGCCGTCTTCGCCGCGCTCCTGTTCGGCGTCCTCAAGTCCGGTTCGAACGTGGTGGCGTTCGCGACTAACGTGCCGCCACAGCTGGTCGGTGTCCTGCGCGGGCTCATCATCCTGTTCGTCGCGATGCCGGAGTTCTTCCGTATCATCGGTCGGTGGCTCGCAAGGGGACAGCGCGACAGACAGGCCACCGCGACCGCGGGAGGTGGTGCCGATGACTAACGACAGCGCCATGGAGCGACTCTCGTCGATGTCAGGCCGGCTGTTCATCGCCGCCGCGGCGTTCCTCCTACTGGCCGTCCTCGCCGGATTCGGCCTCCTTGCGCCGGCGTCGACGCCCGGTCAGATATTCTGGGTACTGGCCTCGAAATCGACGCTGTCCTCGACGCTACGGCTCTCGGTCCCGATCGTGCTGGCCGCGCTTGGCGGCATCTTCGCCGAGAAGAGCGGCATCATCAACATCGGGCTCGAAGGCCTGCTCATCATCTCGGCCTTCGCAGCCATCTTCGGGGCCGACGCCACCGGCTCGCTGTGGCTCGGGTTCCTCATCGGCATCGTCGCGTCGACGCTGCTCGCTGCCGTGTTCGCCGTCGTCTGTATCGAGTTCCGCGCCGACCAGATCATCGCCGGCCTGGCCGTCTGGCTCATCGCGCTCGGCCTCGCGCCGTTCGCCTCGCAGGTGTTCTACGGCGGGCCGAACACCAGCAACGTCGGCACCTTCGATACGATAACAGTCCCGGCGCTGGCCGACATCCCGTTCTTCGGCGCGCTGTTCGACGCCTCGCCCGCGGTGTACATCATGTTCCTCGCCGTGGCGGCGTCGTGGTACGTGCTGAACCGCACCACCTTCGGCCGCTGGGTCCGGGCCGCCGGCGAGAACCCGAAGGCGCTGGACACCGCCGGCGTCGACGTGTCCCGCGTCCGCTACGCAGCCGTCCTCCTCTCCGGCGTCCTCTCGGGGATGGGCGGGGCCGCGCTGGCCATCAACATCGGCCAGTTCACCGGCAACGGCCCGACGATGGTCAACGGCAAGGGGTTCATCGCCATCGTCGCCTATCTGTTCGGCAACTACAACCCGGTCGGCGCGCTGCTGTCGACGACGCTGTTTGCCGGCCTCGACGCCGTCCAGTTGCGCCTCCAGACAGCCGATGTCATCGCCGTCCCCGATTCACTGGTCCAGGCCATTCCGTTCGTCGCCGTCATCGTCGTCCTCGCCTTGGTGGGCAAAACCCGCCTGCCAGAAGCCGCTGGCGAGCACTACGAGTCCGGCGAGGAATGAGCTAGACACAACCTTCTCTGGACTTGTTTCTGCCCGCAGCAGTTGATCAAATGCGAACAGCCAGAAAGCCCCCGCACTATCGACTCCCGCGGCTTGCTGCGCCCTTCACTCACTGCGTTCGCGCCAGTGCTTGCTGCGCCGGGGTTCGCCGATGGTGCGGCCCCTTTCAGTCCCGCCCAGCGTGGATTGGCCAACCGGCTATGGGTGGGGATGAAAGGGGCGAGGCGCTGGGCGTTCGAGATCGTCCGAAAATCTTCGATTTTCGGGATGATGAGAGAGCTCTGCTCTCTCGGACCACGACACAAGCACCGCAACGAAGTGAGGAGCGAGGGACCTGCGGTCCCTCGGAACGTGCGAACGGCGTTCCGCGCCGTGAGCAGAGAGCGCAGCGAGTCGCAGGAGCCCAGCGCCTCGGGACTTTCTGGTAGCCACTGGAAGAGAATAGTCCAATCCTAGCCGAACACTCATGTGCGCGGCAGGCACAGGACGAGGTAGCAAATGTCGCGCCGATATGACCACGCCCGGGTTCAAGAGTACTGGCAGCAGGCTTGGGAGCGAGACGGAGTGTTTGAATGCCCCACTGACGCCGAGGACCCGACGTACGTGCTGGGGATGTTCCCTTATACCTCTGGCTCGTTGCATATGGGGCACATCCGGAACTACGCTATCACGGACGCGTATGCTCGGTACCGGCGGATGGCCGGCGACGACGTGCTTCACCCGATGGGGTGGGACGCGTTCGGCCTGCCGGCGGAGAACGCGGCCTACGAGCGGGACACGGACCCCGAGTCCTGGACTCGGACGTGTATCGACCAGATGAAAGCCGACCTCCGGGAGATGGGCTTTGGCTACGACTGGTCCCGGGAAGTCACCACCTGTGACCCCGAGTACTACCAGTGGAACCAGTGGCTGTTCACCCAGTTCTACGACGAGGGACTGGTCGACTACGGCGCGGCGACGGTGAACTGGTGTCCGGACTGTGAGACAGTGCTTGCTGACGCGCAGGTCGAAACGCCGCCGGAAGCTGATGAAGGCGAAACGACTGCCGGCACTGGCCACAGCCACACCCACGGCGGCGTCTGCTGGCGCTGCGGGACCGGCGTCGAGCAGCGCGACCTCGACCAGTGGTTCTTCGCCATCACCGACTACGCCGAGGAGCTGTATCGCGGGTTGGACGACCTGGAGGGGTGGCCCGACGGCGTGCGGGACAGCCAGCGCAACTGGATCGGCCGCCAGGAGGGCGCTCGGGTCGCCTTCTCCGTCGGCCACGACGACTACGACACCGTCGATGCGTTCACGACGCGGCTCGACACGGTGTACGGCACGACGTATCTGGCGCTGTCGCCGGGCCACGACCTCGCGCGAGCGCTGGCCGAGACGGACGACGCCGTCGCCGACTACGTGGAATCAGTGGCGAGCACGGATGACGCCGGGATGAGCGGCGTCGAGACGGACCTCACCGCGACCCACCCCTACACCGGCGAGGAACTGCCGGTGTACGTCGCGGCGTACGTGCTGGATGACGTGGGAACAGGAGCGGTCATGGGCGTGCCGGCCCACAACGAACAGGACCACGCCTTCGCCGACGAGCACGATCTGACCGTCGAACAGGCCGTCGAACCGGTCGACGGCAGCGGGACGGATCTGCCGCACGCGCCCTACACCGGCGACGGGATGCTCACGGACAGCGGCGAGTACGACGGGCTCGCCAGCTCCGCCGCCCGCGAGCGCCTGCGCGAGCACGAGGCCGCCGAGGAAGCGGTGACCTACCGCCTGCGGGACTGGCTCATCTCCCGCCAGCGCTACTGGGGGACGCCGATTCCCATCGTCCACTGCGACGACTGCGGCCACGTCCCGGTTCCGGAAGACGACCTGCCGGTGGAACTGCCCGACTACGTCCAGACGACCGGCAATCCCCTCGATGCGGCTGAGGAGTGGAAGCAGACGACGTGTCCCGACTGCGGGGCCGACGCGGTGCGAGAGACGGACACGATGGACACGTTCGTCGACTCCTCGTGGTACTTCCTGCGATACTTGTCGCCGCATTTCGAAGATGCCCCCTTCGACCAGGAAACCGCCGACGAGTGGCTCCCGGTCGACGTGTACGTCGGCGGCGAGGAACACGCAGTGCTGCACCTCCTCTATATACGCTTTTTCACCCGCGCGCTGTCGGACATCGGCCTGCTGGACCGGGAAGAACCGGTCGAGCGGCTCATCAATCAGGGGACGGTGCTTCACAGCGGCGAGAAGATGTCCAAATCGAAGGGCAACGACATCGCGCCCCACGAGTACGGGGCCGAGACGACGCGGCTGTTTGTCCTCTCGGCGGCCCACCCCTCCCAGGACTTCGAGTGGACCGTCAAGGACGTCTCGACGGCCTACGACTTCCAGCAGACGCTGTACCGACTTGTCACGGAGTACACTGACAGAACCGAGACACGGACCGAAAGCACCGGCCACGACGCGTACCTGGAGCGGGAAATCGACCGGACTATCGCGGCCGTCACCGAAGAGTACGACCGGTTCCGGTTCCACCGCGTCATCGGCGAGCTACAGCGGTTCGCCCGGCTGCTGGGGCGCTACGCGGGCTACGACCGGCCCTACCAGTTCGCCTACGGTCGCGGCCTGCGGGTGCTCGCCGGCCTCGTCGCGCCTATCGCCCCCTTCCTCGCCGAGGAGATGTGGCAGCTGCTCGACGAGGACGGCCTCGTCGCCGAGAGCCGGTGGCCAGAACCGCTCCGTGACGTGGACGACTACCGCATCGAGCGCCAGGTCGTCCGGCAGACCCTCGACGACGTGCGCGAAATCACGGAGGTCGTCGACATCGAGGCGCCGAACGAGATCGAACTCGTCGTCGCCGCCGACTGGAAGTACCGCGCCTACGAGATCGCCCGCGAGTCCGACCCCGGCGACGCCATCGTTGGCGAGATCATGGCCGACGACGACATCAAACAGCACGGTGACGCGGCCGCCGAGTTCGCCGACCGGCTGGCCGACCGCGGCGCGGGACTGGAACCGATTATCGACGGCGAACGCGAACTCGACACGCTCCAGCAGGCCGCGTGGCTGTTCGAAGACGAGTTCGGCTGTGACGTTGTCGTCCGGCGGGCCGCACCCGACGACGACCTCGCGGCCAAGGCGCGACCAAACAAGCCCGCGATCCACATCTCCTGACTACTCGGTCGCGGCCGCCGTTTCCGCCTGGGCGGCCTCGTGGGCGCCGGTCACTGCGTCGACCAACTTCTCCCGCTGTTCGTGGTGTATCAGGTGCGAGCGGCAGTCACAGTCCGAGCAGCCGAAGGCGTCGACGCGGTCGAACCCTTTTGCCGCCGGCCCGTCGACCCGTTTGGCGACGGCGCACTCGACGTCGGCCTCGGTCGTGACGACCCGGTCGACGGTCGTCGCCGCGTCGCCCAGCAGGTAGTCGATGTGCCAGTGCCGGGTGTCGTTGTCGCCGGCGGCGACGGCGCGGTGGCGGTCAATGCGGCCGAAGCCGCCGCTGCCCAGCGCACTCCCGGTGTAGGCGTACCAGCCCGCCGGGAACTCGATTTCGCCCAGCGCGCCGACTGCAATCGGCCCGCTGGCGTCCCGTTCGAGAACCAGCGTGTAGGTCCCGCCAGGCATGCGCGCTCAGGTCCCGATGTCGGGGTCGGCGGCGAGTTCGCCGAACCCGTCGATGCGGAACGCCCGGGAGTCGGTGCAGTCCTCGTTTTCCGCGGCGAGTTCGCCGATGACCCAGTTGAACCGGCGGCCAAAGTCGTCGTATGGCGCGTCCGCGAGCAGGTCGGTGACGCGGTCGCTCGTCAGGTCCTCGTCGTACTCCTCGGCGAAGTCGGCGATGTTGTCGGCGGCTGTCTGTGCGATCTCGTCGTCGGTCTCGTCGGCGAACGCCGCGGCGAGCGTCTCGCTCAGGTCGGACATACGCGAACGAACGCGACGATGCCACCTATGCGTTCTGAAACAGAGGGCTGTCCGAGCGTTTCTTGTGTTGAGAGCGACAATATCGGCACAATGAAGCCGTTGCGACAAAGCCCAACCGTGGTCACGCTGGCGGTCATCGGTGCTGTGTTCCTCGCACAGCAGGCCGTCGGCGTGGTGACCGCCCCGCGGAGCCTGTTCGCCCTCTCGCCCCCGTTGTTCAGTCGTCCCTGGACGCTCGTTACAAGCGTGTACGCACATGCTGGCCTGTCACATCTCCTCGCAAACGCCGTCGGATTGGCTCTCGCCGGCGTCGTCCTCGAACGCCGGACGTCGCCGCTCCGGTTCCACGCCTTCTTCGTCTCGACCGGCGCACTCGCCGGCGTCTCACAGGTTTCGATTACCAGTCTCGTCGGCCCGCTGGTCCCCGGGATGGTCAGCCACGTCTCCGTGCTCGGGGCCAGCGGCGCGGTGTTTGCCCTCTTCGGCTACCTGCTCGCTGCCAACCGCCTGACCGACACTGTCATCGGGGGCTTCGAACTCGCGCCGCGCGTCCAGTTGGCGCTGGCCGGCATTGTTGCCGCCGCGATCACCCTCGCGACCGCAAACCCTGGCGTCGCGCTCATCGCACACTTCACCGGCCTTTTGCTAGGGTTCCTTGCCGGGCGCGTCCACCTGCTGCGGCCGACGGACTCGTCACAGACGCCCGAGGCCGCCAACTACTGAGCAGCACGTCGTTCCGAGACAGCTTCGCCACGCCCGTTCTGATAGGACGCTGCTGATACAACTGGCCCCACACTTCGTAGGTGCCTGGTAACAATATGTACTGAGTGCGTAGCGCAGTGTATGTGGGACAGTGACATAGAAACGGCCGACCCACCGCTGGGGAGGTGTCCGGTCTGTGACGTGAGGATTCCCGCAGCGAATCTCGTCATCGCGTACGACACGGCCGGCGACTGGCCGCGGATGCTCGCGACGTGTCCGGATTGTGAGGGCGCGGTGAATCCGGTGTGATTCCTGCTGGAACAGACATGACAGAAACCGTGGACGTGAATATACATAGACACGCCGAAGCGGCCGCCTATATGTGTAACAACCACCGATTAGGTGCGGTATACTGTTGTTTCGACCAATGATACCAAGGCCAGACAGGGTGAGTGACAGTGGGGTCATCGAGCAGCGATAGCCCCCCGCTGCCCCAACGGAGCGACACCGATAGATTACGACCGACGGACGCCGGCCGATACCTCGACACGCTCGTGTTTGCGGTCCACGGAGTCTGGACCGTGACGCTCGTCGGTGTCCGACCGTTCGCGTTCTGGGGAGCCGTACTACTGCCGCTGTTGTATCTCCCGTCGCTCTACGGCGTCGGCACCGGACAGGATACGGCGCTGTTCCTCGAACTTGTTGCCTGGCACGTCGCTTCTATCGTTCTCGGACACGGGCATACGCCCTTCTGGAGTCGATAACTCGATACGCCTGGGTTCACCAGGATCATTTGATATTCCGTCACACTTCCACACTCCACTCGAAACAATGGGGGTATGGTGACGGTTCACGACCGGTTTGTCAACCGACGAAAACCTGCTCGTCAAGCCGCTCGGTGGCTGTCTCGGCCAGCGTCTTGAGGTTCACTGTATCCTCCCGGTTGTACGACACCAGCGTTTCGAGTGCACCGTCTCGGCCCTGTTCGTGTTCCCGCCAGAGCCGCACCGCGTCCCGGCCAGAGATGTCCGGTCGGTCCCGTTCGATGCCGATGTCCTGCTCGACCTGCTTGAGGCCGCCGGAGAGCCCGATTTTCTTGCAGGTGTACATCAGGTCCAGATGTGGGCGGTCGAGATTGACATCGAAGTTCGCTTCGAGGAAGGGCACGTCGAATCGCTTGCCGTTGAACGTCACCAGCAGGTCCGCGCCGTCGAAGGCGGCCCGGAGGTTCTCGGCGGTCAGGTCGTCACCGGCGATGAGCGTCTGCGTCTCCCCGTCCTGATGGAGGCTCACCGTCGTCACCTGATTGCGGTCCTGATCGAGTCCGGTCGTCTCGATGTCGAAGAAACAGGCCCGCTCGCGGAAGGTCTCGTACAGTCGCCAGCGCTCGCTGCTGGGAAACGCGTGGTCGAAGTAGGACACGTCGGTTTCGGCCACGCGGTCCCGCCCCTCGTCAATGAACTGTTGGATTCGGTCGCCGCGCTGGCCGCCGACGACGGACGGTTCGAACTCGTCCCAGTGGGTGACGCCCTGCTCCCAGATGGACCGCTCGGTCTTCTCCCCGACGCCGTCGGTTCCGATGAAACTGTTCTCGACGCGCACGCTCTCGGGTACAGGTTGGGCTGTATGTAAGCCCGTCGGTGCGCGTGACAGGCGGCCGGAGCGTCATGTCCCTCCCCGCCTAATGTCCACACATCGGAAGGATGCTGTTGTACACTGATTGACTTTCCACGGAGACGACGACTGTGCTATCGCAGCTATCACACACTGACTGGGGCCGGCCGAACGTCCGCTCACAGAACGGACAGACGAACCGTACCGGGTCCGGGGTTTCGGATAGGGGCATGGCTTCGCAAGGAGTCCCGTATATGAGTAGCCAGCCGCTATGTGTATGCTACGCCCCGATTCTGTTGCTATCTGTATAGTTGTCCTTCGCTGTGGTGCGCTGCTGACGAGCGAAAGCACGAAGCCGAGCGACGCCACAGAGTAGCCCATGACGACGTTTCTGCTCGCCACCAACTCGGTCCACGTCACTGCGGCCGCCGCTGACTACCTCCAGAAGCGCCTCGATCCGGCAGCTGATGACGACGTCATCGTGGTCGCCGTCCGCGACCCCGATGCTCCGCCGCGTGACGCGGGTGACGCAGTCAATGTCGCCCGCTCGCGACTCGCGTCGTTTATGCCCGTAACGGAAACGAAAGACGGTGAGCCCGTGACGGAGATACTGGCGGCGGTTGACGAACACGACCCGGACGAACTCCTCATCGGTCCGAACCGCGGGACCGACGACAGCGATGGTATCGGCTCGACCGCCCGGGACCTCCTGACCCGCGTTGACCGCCCGGTCATCGTCCTCCCATTTCCCTAGCGGGAGAACAGGCCGTCGTCCTCGAAGGTCAGGCCGAGGTCGACATCGAGCAGGTCCTCGGCCATCGCGGCGACGGTCGGTGCGACATCGGAATCGGGGTCCGTCGCAAGTGGTCTGGACGCGCCCGCGCCGATGTGCGGAACCGTGTGTGCGGCGTCCTCGACGGGTTCGCTGTCATCGCCGTGGACACGCGTCGCGACGACGGCAGAGGCCGGCGCACCGATGTCTCGAAGCCGGCCCTGCTGTCTCGGAAGGAGGTCGCCGCCGCGCCGGCTGGCTGGCACCACGAGCGCCCGCCGCTGTGCGGTCGTGGCAGCGGCGACGGCCTGATTCGACGCAATCGGCGGCACGTCGAGCAGGACGTGGTCGAACCGGCCGGCCACCTCTTCGATAGCCCGTTCGAGCGTCTGTGCGCTCTCGGCTGACTTCGCTCGCGCGAGGCGCTCGAACGGCGCGTGGGCCGGACAGAGCGCGACCCGCCCGTCGGCGTCGATATCCCACTCGAACAGCGCGCTGTCGACCGGCACGTCGCCGACGGCCACCGCAGTCACGTCGGCGTCGAGCCGCCCGTCGACGTACGTTGCCAGCCCCTGCGTGCCGAAGGCCGCGTCGACGACGGCGACGGACCGCCCACCCCGGGCCAGCGTCGCCGCCGTCTCGACTGTCAGCCTGGTCGTTCCAGCCCCACCGGTACACCCCACGAACGCGAGCGTCGGAACCCCCATGCGTCGCTGTTGGATTATCTTTCGATAAAAAGATACGGAATTTTACGCCTGTTCGGCCACGATGTCGTCCTCGATGTCGTCTAGTTCGTCGTCGGAGAGGTCAGGACGGTCGTTGACCAGCGCGTGGATCGGCCGGCCGCCGTCGTCTTCGAACCGCGGGATGATGTGGCCGTGGACGTGCGGGACTTCCTGGCCGGCCGCCTCGCCGTTGTTGAACGCGACCGTGCTGGCGGGGGCGTCGACGGCCGCCTCGACGGCGGGGACGAGTTCGTGCAGGGTCGACAGCACCTCGCCGGCCACGTCGGCGGGCGTGTCGTTCAGCCGTTCGTGGTGGGCCTTCGGGATGACGAGCGTGTGCCCCGGCGAGAGGGGATTTGCATCGAGGAACGCGAACACGGTGTCGTCCTCGTAGACGGTTCGGCTCGGGATGTCACCGGCGACAATCTGGCAGAAGATGCAGTCCTCGCTCATGGTCGTCCCTGTGTCCGGCGGTCACAAGAAGGTTCTAGGTGTCATCGACACTGGTGACCGTGTCGGCGATGGCCGCCGTGTACTCGTCGTAACTGTAGCCCAGCCGCGAGAGCCAGACCTCCTGATACGAGGGGTGGAGCAGCGGGACCACGGGAACGCTCAGCGCCTCGCTCTGCAGCGGGTCGAGCACGCTGTCGAGAAACCCGTCGAGGCTGTCGTCGTCCAGCGCCAGCACGGTCTTCGTCGCGTGCTTGCCGGTGGTCAGCACCGCCGCTGGCTCGATTGCTTCGACTTCCTCGACGAGGTAGGGGCGGCAGTTCGCCAACTCCGCGTCGGTCGGGTCGCGGTTCTCCGGCGGATGGCACTTCACGGCGTTGGTGTAGTAGCAGTCGTCGTGGCCGAACCCGGCGTCGGCGAGCACCTGCCGGATTTTCCGGCCGGAGCGCCGCGAGGTGTAGGCCATCCCGGTCAGGTTGCCGCCCCGCCACTGCTCGGCTTCCGGGTCGCCGTCAGCCGGTGCTTCGCCGATGACCACGAGGTCGGCCGACGGCGGGCCGTTGCCCCACGAGATACAGGTCCGGCTCTCGGCGAGTTCCGGGCAGCGTCGGCAGTCCTCTGTGAGGGCGTTTTGCTGCTCGTCGGTCGGGAACGCTGGCACATGCGCTGGCACGGCCGTCGGCGGCAAAGCCGTGGCGGTCGCCACCACAAGACGTTTATCGCCGGTGGCCGCTCCAGCATCTGTATGCCCTCCTACGAGTACCGCACTATCGAGGTTGACAGTGATGTCATGATCGCCGGACTCGGCGGCGAGGTCACGCCGCCGGTCGAACAACTGAACGAACTCGGAGCCGAGGGGTGGCATGTCGCCGCTCCGCTCACAGACAAGACCGGCGAGACGGTCAGCTTGCTCCTCCAGCGTGAGCGCGAGCCCTGAACAGCACACATACAACCGATTGTCCTTTATTGGAGGCGGCGAATGTGCCGGTATGGAACGTTTCGCCGCTGTCGACGACCAGTACAACCCCGACGCCGTCGAGGACGGGGTCTTCGAGTACTGGGACGACGTCGACGCCTACGAGCAGACGAAGGCCCACCGGGCCGACGGCGAGGACTACTTCTTCGTTGACGGGCCGCCCTACACCTCCGGCGCGGCCCACATGGGGACGACGTGGAACAAGACCCTGAAGGACTGTTACATCCGCTACCTGCGGATGCAGGGCTACAACGTCACTGACCGGCCGGGCTATGACATGCACGGCCTCCCCATCGAGACGAAAGTCGAGGAGCGCCTCGACTTCGAGAACAAGAAAGACATCGAGCAGTTCGGTGAGGAGAACTTCATCGAGGAGTGCAAAGACTTCGCCGAGGAGCAACTCGAAGGCCTCCAGACGGACTTCCAGGACTTCGGCGTCTGGATGGACTGGGACGACCCCTACAAGACGGTCAATCCAGAGTACATGGAGGCCGCCTGGTGGGGCTTCCAGCAGGCTCACGAGCGCGGCCTCGTCGAACAGGGCCAGCGCTCTATCAACCAGTGTCCGCGCTGTGAAACTGGCATCGCCAACAACGAGGTCGAGTACCACGACGTTGGCAAGCCGTCGATTTACGTCAAGTTCCCGCTGGCGGACCGCGAGGGCGAGCGGAGCGAGACCTCGGAACGAGCGAGCGGTGAAACCGCGAGCCGCGAGGGCAGTCTGGTCATCTGGACGACGACGCCCTGGACAATCGTCGCCAACACCTTCGTCGCCGTCGACGGTGACCTCGACTACGTGGGCGTCGACGCTGAGAAAGACGGTGATACCGAACGGCTCTACGTCGCCGAGGCCTGCGTCGAGGACGTGCTGAAGGCCGGCCGGTACGACGACTACGAGGTCGTCGAGGAACTGTCCGGCGAGGAGATGGTCGGCTGGGCGTACGAGCACCCGCTGGCCGAGGAAGTGCCGGACCACGCCCAAGGCGAGGGCTCTGGGCAGGTGTATACCGCCGACTACGTCGAGGCCGACCGCACGGGTCTCGTCCACTCCGCGCCCGGCCACGGTGAGGAGGACTTCGAGCGCGGACAGGAACTCGACCTCGAAATCTTCTGTCCGGTCGGGAGCGACGGCGTTTACACCGACGACGCGGGCAAGTACGCAGGGACGTTCGTCCGCGACGCCAACGACGAGGTCATCGACGACCTCGACGAGAACGGCGTCCTGCTCTCCAGTGAATCTGGCCACACCGTCCGCGAAGGGCAGTGCTGGCGCTGTGACACCGACATCGTCCGTATCGTTACCGACCAGTGGTTCATCACGGTGACCGACATCAAGGACGAACTGCTTGCGAATATCGAGGACAGCGAGTGGTACCCGCAGTGGGCGCGAGACAACCGCTTCCGGGACTTCGTTGAGGACGCGCCGGACTGGAACGTCTCGCGGCAGCGCTACTGGGGCATCCCGATCCCCATCTGGCTCCCTGAAGACTGGTCCGGTGACATGGACGACGCCATCGTCGTCGGCGACCGCGAGGAACTTGCCGAGCGGGTCGACCAGGACATCGACCCCGAAAACGTCGACCTCCACAAGGGCACGGTCGACGACCTCACCATCACCGAGGACGGCACGACCTACACCCGCGTCGGCGACGTGTTCGACGTCTGGCTCGACTCCTCCGTGGCGACGTGGGGGACCGTCGACTACCCCGAACAGACTGAGGACTTCGAGGAGCTGTGGCCCGCCGACCTCATCATGGAGGCCCACGACCAGACCCGCGGCTGGTTCTGGTCGCAACTGGGCATGAGCACCGCCGCCACCGGTGAGATTCCGTACAAGCAGGTGCTGATGCACGGCTACGCCAACATGCCCGACGGCCGCGGCATGTCCAAGTCCAAGGGCGTCCTCATCGATCCCCACGAGGTCATCGAGAAGCACGGCCGCGACCCGATGCGGCTGTTCCTGCTGTCGGTGACTGCCCAGGGCGAGGACATGAACTTCTCCTGGGAGGAGACCGCCGAGATGCAACGGCGGCTCAACATCCTCTGGAACGTCGCGCGCTTCCCGCTGCCGTACATGCGTGCGGATGATTTCAATCCGGAGGAGACCACAGTCGAGGATGTCCGCGAAGACCTCGAACTCGTCGACGAGTGGGTCCTCTCCAGGCTTCAGACCGTGACCGAGGCGATGACCGACTCGATGGACGACTTCGAGAACGACAAGGCGGTCGACGAACTGCTCGAATTCGTCGTCGAAGACGTTTCCCGGTTCTACATTCAGGTCGTCCGCGAGCGGATGTGGGAAGAAGAGGACAGCGCCTCGAAGCAGGCCGCCTACGCCACGCTCTACCGCGTGCTCGAATCCGTGGCCGCGCTGTTTGCCCCGTTCACGCCGTTCGTCGCCGAGCAGGTGTACGGCGCACTCACCGGCGACGCCGGCAACCCGACGGTCCACATGTGTGACTGGCCCGAGGTCGACGCCGACCTGCACGACCCTGCGCTCGAACGCGAAATCGAGGTCGTCCGCGAGGTCGAGGAAGCGGGCTCGAATGCCCGCCAGCAGGCCGAACGCAAGCTCCGCTGGCCCGTCACCCGCGTCGTCGTCGACGTCGACAGCGACGACGTGGCCGACGCGGTCCGCGCACAGGAGGCCATCATCGCCGACCGGCTCAACGCCCGCGCCGTCGAGGTCGTCGGCGCTGACGAGGAGTGGGGCGAACTCCAGTACTCCGCCGAGGCCGACATGAGCGAACTCGGCCCGGCCTTCGGCGACGACGCCGGCCGCGTCATGAACGCGCTCAACGAGGCCCGCGTCGGCGAGCAGTCACTCGATACCCTCGAAGGCACAGTGAGCGAAGCACTCGGCGAGGACGTCGACCTCACCGAGGAGATGGTCGAGTTCCGCCGCGAGACCCCCGAGGGCGTCACCGGGACGGAGTTCGCTGCGCTCGATGGCGGCGGCGTCGTCTACGTCGACACGGCGCTCACCGAAGGCATCGAGAGCGAGGGGTACGCCCGCGAGGTCATCCGCCGCGTGCAAGAGATGCGAAAGGACCTCGAACTCGATATCGAGGAGCGCATCGTCGTGGACCTGGCAATCGACGACGAGCGCGTGGATTCGCTGGTCCGCGAGCACGAGGCGCTCATCAAAGAGGAGGTTCGGGCTGACGAACTCGGCGGCGTCGAGGACGGCCATCGAAAAACGTGGGACGTCGAAGGGATTGAGATGGAAATCGCGATAGCACCGGTCGCCGCGGCTGAGGCGTCGGATTAAGCGGCACGCAGTCGCGTTACAACGAGCGGGGTTTTTTTTGCCCCTCGTGTTTCAGCACCGGTGTCTACAGCTCTTCGGCGACGACCGGTGCGGCGCTGACCTCGCTGACGGCGCGTTCAAGCGTGTCCGTGCCGTAGACGGCTTCGACGCCGGCGCTGTTGAGCTTCGTCAGGGCGTTGCTGGCGAGCATCGGGTGGATACAGGTGACGAACACCCGTTCGGCGTCGCGGTCGTCGAGGACGCCAACGGACTCGCTCATCGTCGACCCCGTGGCGATGATATCATCGACCAGCACCACATCACGGCCCTCGACCGGCGCGTCGCTGGGGCTGATCTCGATGTCGCCGGTGTCGTAGTCCCGATCCTTCTCGAAGAAGTCCGTCTCACCCTCGCCGTACGCGTCTCGGACCGTCGTCGCGAGGGCGATTGCGCCTTCGTCGGGCGAGAGAAAGAGGGGGTTCGTCAGGTCCGCAGGCAGCGGGTCGGCGAGAACACTCGCCGCGTCGACGTTGGTGGCTGGCACGTCGAAGAAATCACAGACGGCCGGTTCGTGGGGATTTACGGTCAGTACACGGTCGGTTCCCGTCGAAATGGCGCGGGCCATCGCCCGCGAGGAGACCGGTTCGCCAGGCTTGAACGCCTCGTCCTGACGGGCGTAGCCCATGTACGGGATGACGGTGATGACCTCGCTCGCGCCGCTTTCGCGGGCCGCGTCCTGCAACTGGAGCAACTGGAGGTGCGCGTCGCTGTCGACAGTGGATGCGACGACGACGGCACGCTCGCCAGCGACTGCTTCGGGGACCCGGACGACGTGCTCACCATCGGGGAACCGTTCGTACTCGACCCGTCCAAGCCGCTCGCCCGTCGCCTCGGCGAGGGTCGCCGCGAACGCCTGCGTGTCCGCCCCGGGGATAATCATGTGCGGTGGGTGGCTGTCCGGGCTAAACCTCTTTTCGATTCCCCGACATCGTGGCTGACTCTCCCTTCAGACAACTGTGCATTGTAATTGACACCCATAGCGACAACACTCACGTAACTTGTGTGACCATGCCTATTTTCCGATACAATGATATATTTTCGTAATATTATTTACAACTAGATGAGGTATTTATCTCTGCTCGATTCCAAAGTACGAACAGCGCAGTCCCTCCAAAATCATGAAGGTATTACATTTAGATGACGAACCTGATTTTGCGGATTTGACCGCCCAGTTCCTCGAACGGGAAAACGAACGGCTCGAAGTTCAAACGGCAACGAACGGTACTGACGGTCTTGCGATTCTTCGGGCGGAGAACATCGATTGTATCGTCTCGGACTATGATATGCCAGTAATGGACGGGCTGGAGTTCCTGGCTGCAGTCCGCGAACAGTCTCCTGACCTGCCGTTCATCCTTTTTACTGGCAAAGGGAGCGAAGAGATCGCGAGCGAAGCTATCACGGCCGGCGTGACGGAGTACATCCAGAAAGAGCATGGGACTGACCAGTACGCGATCCTGGCCAATCGAATCACGAACCTTGTCGAACGCTACCGTGCCGTCCGTACAATCGACCGTAGCTACAGGGCGATGAAGACTGCCAGCGAAGGGATCAGCCTCATCGACCCGGACGGGACGTTTTCGTATGTGAACCCTGCCTTTGCGGACCTATTTGGATACGAGCAGGATGAACTGGCCGGCGAGCCCTGGACAATTCTGTACCACGACGATGAAGCGGACCGGCTAGAGAACGACATCATCCCAGCGGTCAAAGAAAACGAGTACTGGTCGGGTGAAACAGTTCGACTGATGAAAGACGGCGACAGGCTCGTTACGAACCATCGCCTGGCTCACGCTGACGACGGGGTACTCGTGTGTACGGCGCGGGACATCACCCCCGAACGGACGCAGTTGGTGGGACAGAGCACTCAGTTCGACGTTCTTATCGATGCCATGGACGACCACGCCTTTTTCACCCTCGACCATGAGGGCTACGTCACTCGCTGGAACGACGGTGCTCAACAATTCACTGGCTATAACGCGGAGGAAATCATCGGAGCGCACGTTTCGACGTTCTTCGAGGAGTCTGATCTGGCGAACGGCCTTCCCGAGCAACTCCTCGATACCGCGAAAACAGACGGGACCGTCTCCCACGAAGGGTTACAGATCCGTCAGGACGGCACGCGCTGCTGGACAGACATGACGCTCTCTGCGAGCTTTGACGAGTCCGGAGCGCTCCGTGGCTACGGCATTATTTTGAAAGAGGCCGACAGACAGCAAATACCGCAGTAAGAGTGCATGGACGCCGGTCGATACTGATCTATTGCCATGAAGGCCGGATAGAACCGCGAAGTCCCGCTTAGATACTACTGATCGAATCAGGCCACAGCGACGCCAACGACGTCGGGGACGCCCAGCGAGCGCTGTCGCCAGCCGCCCTGTCCGTCGGCGGTCGCCTCGGCCGCGGTTGCGACGAGGAAGGTCCCGTTCTCGGTGATCGCGTAGGTGTCGTCGCCGTAGGTCACGTCGACGACGCGCTCGGTCGCTGGCAACGTGCAGGGCTCCCACGCGCCGGCTGTCAGTTCGTACAGGCCGTCCGCCGCGGCGGCATGGACCTGCTCACCGTCGCTTGCAACTGCCAAGTGTCGGCCCGACCGGACCTCGGTCCACTCGCCGTCGCTGTCGGTGCTCCCGCCTTCGTAGCGGTACAGCCCGCTCTCGGTCGCGGCGTAGTCACCGGCCACGTCGACCACGTCCACCAGGCCGAGTCGGTCGAGCGACGGGAGGGCGTACACGCCCTCGGCCGCGGCGAGGCGGTCGCCGTCGATGGCACGGACGTCCGCGACCTCGCCGATATCTCGCCACTCCCCGCTGTACCGAGCGACGCGGCCGTCGCCGGCTGCGAGCAGTCCGTCGCCGTCGTAGCCGACGGCGGTGGCTGGCCCGAACCCAGTCGGAACGAAGCCGTCGTCGGTCAACACGAGCACGTCCTCGTCGGTGGCGACCGCGACTTCGCCGCTTGCGCCGGCCACATCACGGGCATTGCACCGTTCGCTCAGGCTGAACCGCCCGATCTGGCCGCCGGCCGTCTCGACGCGGGTGACGCCCAGTCCCGACGCGACGTACGCGTGGGTCTCCGGACGTTTCGCCCCGTACATTCGCTTCTCGGACAGTGCGATGTCGTCGTCGCTCACCTCATATCGCCTCTTTGTATGCTTCGAGCGCATTCTCTATGTCTTCACCTGTGTGGGCATCACAGATGAACTGTGACTCGAACTGGTTCGCCGTGAGGAACACGCCCTGGTCTTTCATCGCAGGCCAGAACAGGCGCTCCCACCGCTCGGTCTCGGCCTGTGTCACGTCGTGGCCGGTCTTCGGACAGTAGTCGAAGCGTGGACAGGACTCCCGCTGCCGGCAGCCAGCCTCGCAATGTCCGTCGAAGGAATCAGGCCCGTCGCGGGTGAAGATGACCTTGAACATCGAGTCCCGGCCGACGACGGTGTACTCGGGGGCCTGGTCTTCGAGGATGTCCTGCAGTCCCGCTCGGAGCCGGTCGCCGAGCTCGTTGACGTGGTCGTATACGTCGTGTTCAGCCGCATACCGTAACGTCTCCAGACCGGCCGCCATCGTCACGGGGTGGCCAGAGAACGTTCCGGACTGGAACACATCGCCGGCAGGGGTGAACTGCTCGATGATCTCGCTTTTGCCACCGATTGCCCCGACCGGGAAGCCGCCGCCGACAATCTTCCCGAACGTGGTGATGTCGGGGTCGATGTCGAACGCGCCCTGGGCACACTGGAGGCCGCCGACGCGGAAGCCGGTGATGACCTCGTCGAAAATAAGCAGGGAGCCGTGGTCGTCACACAGTTCCCGGAGCGTGTCGTGGTAGCCCTCGACCGGGTGGACGATGCCGTAGTTCCCGAGGATGGGTTCGGTGAGCACCGCGGCGATGTCGTCGCCGTGTTCCTCGAACACCTCGTGGGCGGCTTCCTCGTCGTTGAACGGCACGGTCAGGGTGTGCTCAGCGAAGCTCTCGGGGATGCCGGGGCTGGACGGGGCCGTGTGGTCGCCCTCGCCCTTGACCAGCGTGGACTCCTGTGCCCCGTGGTAGCCACTCTGCATCACGACGATTTTGTCCCGCCCCGTGTAGCCACGAGCCAGTCGGACCGCCGAGACCGTCGCCTCGGTCCCGCTGTTGACGAACCGCAGCATCTCGACACTGGGGACGTGCCGGGTGACGAACTCGGCCAGTTCGACCTCGACTTCGGTCGGCGCGCCGTACATCGGCCCCTCAGCGGCGTGTCGCTGGATGGCTGATTGGACCTGCTCGGGCAGGCTGTGGCCCAGCAGCAGCGGACCGTAGCCCATGACGAAATCGATGTATCGGTTCCCGTCGGCGTCGATGACGTGCCCGCCGTCCCCTTTCTCGACGAAGAACGGGTAGGGCTGCGTGGCTCGCACGGAGGAGTTGACGCCGCCCGACAGCACCGACAGGGCGCGGTCGTACAGCGCTCGCGACTGCTCGTGGTTCATACGCTGCCGTTTGACCGCTGTCAGAAAGAAACTGTTGTTAGCTCGCGGTCCCACCGACCTAGTGGACGGATGTCATGCGTTCACCGGTAAAATAAATATTTCGTAAAGAGTCACTGTTATACGGTGCGTATTCATCTATGTAATTACGATAATGGCATCCGAACGTACTTCGATATCATGCCAAATTGGACAAATGGGCGTCTTGACGGCGCGTGGGCGGCTGTGAGCGACTGGGTACCGACGACGTGTATGCGGTGTGCCGTTGGCTGTGGCCACATGCACCAGGGCGCTGACGAAGGGTACGGTATCGACGCTGTTCGTGGCGACGCCGCCCATCCGGTCAGTCAGGGACTCGCCTGTGCGCGTGGCCTCCGGGAGAGCAAGGCCCCCGACGGCGAGTGGCTCACCCGACCGATGGTCCGCAGCGACGGCGAACTCCGTCAGACCCAGTGGGACGTGGCGCTGGCCCGCGCGGTCGAGGGGCTTCAGGCCGTCCACCAGCGGGACCCCGATTCGGTCGCCGTCCTCGGAAGCGGCCAGCAGACCAACGAGGCCGCCTACGCGCTGGGGAAAGTCGCCCGCGGCGGCTTCGGGACGCGCAACTACGACGCCAACACGACGCTGTGTATGGCCAGCGCCGTCACCGCCTACTACCAGGCCTTCGGCAGCGATGCGCCGCCGTGTACGTACGCCGACATCAGCGACGCCGACCGCCACGTCGTCTGGGGAGCGAACCCGGCGGTCGCCCACCCCGTGATGTTCCGCTGGATTCAGCAGTCCGCCGACGAGGACGGCGTCGAAATCATCGTCGTCGACCCCGTCCGCTCCGAGACCGCAGAGAACTCCGAGCACCACGTCGCACCTGACCCGGGGAAAGACCTCGCGCTGGCCCGGGCCGTCCTCGCCCGCATCGTCGAAACGGGGCGGGTCGACCGCGAGTTCGTCGACGCAGCAACCGAGGGATTCGACGACCTGCTCGCGACCCTGCCCGACGCCGCCGACGCGGCAGCCGAGGCCGGTGTCGAGATGGCCCAGGTGGACCTGCTGGCCGACGCGATGGACCAGCAAGCGCTGGTCTACTGGGGCATGGGCATCAATCAGCACGTCCAAGGGACCGAGACCGCCCGGGCGCTCATCGACCTGACGCTGGCGACGGGGAACCTCCGGCCCGGTGGTGGCCCGTTCTCGCTGACCGGCCAGGCCAACTCGATGGGGACCCGCATCTGCTCCTCGAAGGGGTCCTGGCCCGGCCAGCGGGCCTTCGAGGATCCGGACCACCGCCGCCTCGTTGCCGACCACTGGGGCGTACCGGTCGACCGCCTCCCCGACGACACCGGCCCCGGCCCTGTCGGGATGCTCGAAGGCGAGCCAGACGCCGTCTGGGCCGTCGCCACCAATCCCGTTGCCGGGATGCCCGAGGCCGACTCTGTGCGCGAGACGCTCGAAGACGCCTTCGTCGTCGTGCAGGACGCCTTCCACACCGAAACGACGGAAATCGCCGACGTGGTCCTGCCCGCCGCGACGTGGGGCGAGAGCGACGGGACGACGACGAACATGGAGCGGACCATCTCCCGGGTCCGGTCGGCGACTGACCTGCCAAGCGGCGTCAGGCCGGATCTGGACATCATCGCCACCATCGGCTCGCGGCTGTTCCCCGGCCTGTTCGAGAGCACGTCGCCGGACCCCTCGGACGTCTTCGACGAGTTCACCGCCCTCACCGAGGGGACAGTCGCCGACTGCTCGGGCATCACCTACGAACGCCTCGACGACAGCCACGCCGTCAGGTGGCCCGCGCCCGACGGGGTGAGTTCGGGCGGCTACCGCTACTACGACGACGAGTCGTGGTCGTTCCCCACCGCCTCCGGCCGCGCACAGTTCTCGACGGGCCGCCAGGAGTCGCTCCCGGAGCCGACCGACGACGACTACCCGCTGACGCTGACCACGGCCCGCGAGGCCGACGGGTATAACACCGGCGTCCGGTCCCGCGGGGGTGAGGCCGGTCCGCTGGTGGCCCGCATCCACCCCGAGACCGTCGAGGAACACAGCGGCCTCGTTACCGACGACCGGCTGACCGTCGAGACCCGCCGTGGCTCCGCGACGGTCGCCATCGACCGCGACGAGGGCGTCCCCGAGGGGATGGTGTGGCTCCCCATTCACCACCCGGCAACGAACCGGCTGACGCTTTCGGACCGCGACCCCCAGTCCGACGAACCGAACTTCAAGCAGTGTGCCGCCCGCCTCGTCGCCGCCGAGGCTGAACTCCCGCCCGCCACGGCCGACTGAGCCGATATCGGGCGCGGCCCCGACGGTTCGTCGACACGCGCTTCTCCATCGCCGTCCGAAGTAATCTAAATATGTCCAATTATTCCCCCGTCCGCTGGGCGTTCAATGTCCTTAAACAGGGGATATCCGATGATATATTTGCGGTCTATCCACTCAGGCTGGGTAGAATAGCCGTTCTGTAAACGGTTACTGTTATTAAATGGTGGGACTTTCGGACTTCATGTACTGATGTGGGCACACATCCAAAATAAAGGCGGATTGGTGAACAAAGTCTCGTTATCGACCGTGAACAATACCGCGTCCGTAACCGAGGTGTCGGCATGGGACTGATCAAGATGACGAAGTACCGGACGCTGTTGCTGGCAACTATCGGGTTCAATTTCTCGTTTCTCATCTGGTTCTCCTTTGCGCCGTTCACCGGCCCGATGGCAGAGGAGTTCGGGCTCTCGACCGCGGAAATCGGTATTCTCGCCAGTTCGGCCATCTGGATGGCACCGTTCGGCCGGATGCTCACCGGCTGGCTCTCGGATAAGTTCGGTGCGCCGGCCATCTTCGCCATCGTACTGGCCTATGTCGGCGTGTTCTCGATAGGGAGCGCCTTCGCACAGGACTACTCCGTGTTCTTCGTGTTGCGACTCATCGTGGCGACGGCCGGCATCACGTTCGTCATCGGCATCCAGCACGTCGCCGAGTGGTTCGAAGAGGAGAACCTCGGCCTGGCGGAGGGCATCTACGCCGGCGTCGGGAACGCCGGTGCCGCCGGCGGGGCGCTCATCCTGCCCCGTGTGTTCGGGTCCGGCTGGAACGGGCCGCTGTTCTCGACGAACTGGCGGGCCGCCTTCTTCTACACCGGCATCGTCTCCATCCTCCTCGCAATCGCCTACTACACGCTGGGCGAGGCCGCGAAAAGCGAGGCGAAACGCCAGGCGACCAAGGAGGACACCAACTTCAAGGGCTGGCTACACACGGCCACGCGCTACGGCACCGTCGTCCTCGCCGCCGCGTACATCATGTCCTTCGGCCTCGAACTGTCGATGAACGGGTGGCTCGCCACCTACTACCGCGAAGCGTTCAACCAGGACAACCTCGTCATCGCGAGCACCTTCGCGGCGACGTTCTCAATTGCCGCCGGCCTGCTCCGGCCCTTTGGCGGCTACGGCAGCGACCTGCTGGCCCGCAAGGAGAAGGACCTCCTGCCGTTCTTCAAGGGCCAGTACCGCGAACAGTGGACGTTCCTCGGGCTCTGTTTCATCGTGGTGATGATGTTCGCCATGACGCTGGCCGGCCTCTCCGGGGTCCTGCTGAACGCCGTCGTCATCGGCTTCCTCGTGGGCACGGGCTGTGCCTGGGCCGAGGGCGCTATCTTCGCGCAGGTGCCCGCGATGTTCCCGAACGACTCGGGTTCGGTCGCGGGCGTCGTCGGCGGCGTCGGCACCGTCGGCGGCATCGTCTACCCGCTGTTTTACTCCGCGCCGTGGCTGGCGAACCTCCACCTGGGGTACTCCGTGGCCGCCGTTACCATGATTCCGATTGTGTTGCTGTCTGCATGGGTGTTCCAGCCGGAAATCGCGAAAGTCGCTAACACGGCTGGGTTCGTCGGAAGCACGCAGGAAGGCACCACCGTCGCCTCCGGCGACGACTGACGCTCATCGCTCTCGAACGAGCCGTTCTTTCTCTTTTCCGCACGCGTGACGCACTGAACAGGCCGGTGTGTCGCGTCCCTCGTCGGTTCGGCTCGCGCGCGACTGACACCTCAGTTCTACGGGGTCGCGCTCCGGTCGGGCGAATCACGCCCGCGGAGCGTCCCCGACGCACAGTCCCGAACTCGACCGGACAACCGATTGCCGTCCTGCGGTTTCATCTCTGTCGACGGGGCAGTGTATAACCTCTTTAAACACCTCTCAGACGGTATAATTCTGGACGGCCATTTTCTAACGCTCTATTATTCTTTATTTCTTTAACGAATAGCGTTATAAGGAATCGACCTCAGTACTTAGACGTGAATTAGCGGTCATTCAGATAGATATGAGTGATAAAAAACTACATCCATTAAGAACGGGGGCGCGCGAAGATGGCACATAAAAAGGAGGAGTACAAGGCGGAGCTGTACGGCGACGAGGTACGGGAGAAGTTAGAGGAGTTCGCCGAGAAAGGCTGGGAGTCGATTCCCGAGGACGAACGGGAGAAGTGGTTCTCGCGGTTCAAGTTCTGGGGGGTGTTCCACCACCGCGGCGGCCAGGAGTCGTATTTCATGATGCGGCTGACCAACTGCGGCGGCGTCCTGGAGCCCGACCAGCTTCGGGCCATCGGCGAGGTCGCTCGGGACTACGCGAAGGGACCGGCCGAGAACCCCGAGTTCGGGAACGGCTGGATCGACCTCACGACGCGACAGTCCATCCAGTTGCACTGGCTCAAGCTCGAAGACATCCCGGAGATCTGGGAGAAACTCGAAGCCGTCGGCGTCTCCTCGCGCTCGGCGGGCGGGGATACGATGCGGAACATCTCCGGCTGCCCGGTCGCCGGCAAGGCCGAGGAGTACGTCGAGTCCCGCCCGATTCTGGACGAGATTCAGGAGACCATCCGCGACGATAACGACCTGGCCAACATGCCCCGGAAGTTCAATATCTCGGTGACGGGGTGCAAGCAGGGGTGTGCCCAGGACAGCATCAACGACATCGGGCTGGAGCCGGCGCACAAAATCATTGCTGGCGAGGAAGTCGAGGGGTTCAACGTCCGCGTCGGCGGCGGCCTCGGCGGCCGCGAACCGCGCGAAGCCCGTCCGCTCGACCTGTTCATTCGGCCCGAACACGCCGTCGAGACCGTGCGGGCCTTCGTCGAGTACTACCACGAAGCGGGCAACCGCCAGAACCGCTCGAAGAACCGCGCGCGCTTTTTCGTCGATGAACACGGTACTGACGCCATCCGGGAGGAACTCGACGAACGGCTTGATTTCGAGTTCGAAACCGCCGGGACCGACTTCCGCGGGGAGTACACGTACAACGCCGGCAAGCACACGGAGTACGGTGCCCACGACCACGTCGGCGTCTACGACCAGAAAGACGACAAGAACTACGTCGGCCTCTCGGTGCCGGTCGGCCGACTCTCCGCCGAGGACGCCATCGAACTCGCGGATCTCGCCGACGCCTACGGCTCCGGCGAGGTGCGACTGACCCGCCGGCAGAACCCGCTCATCATGGACGTACCCGACGGGAATCTCTCGAACCTCCTCAACGAGCCGTTGCTGGAGAAACACTCGCCCGAGCCGAACCCGTTCGTTCAGGGCGCGATGGCCTGTACCGGGACGGAGTTCTGCTCGCTCGCGCTCACGGAGACGAAGGCGCGGATGGCCCGCTTGCTCCGCTGGCTCGGTGACAACGTCGACGTGCCCGACGACGTGGACCGCATCAAGATGCACTTCTCGGGCTGTACGGCCGACTGCGGCCAGGCGATGACGGCCGACATCGGCTTACAGGGGATGCGCGCCCGCAAGGACGGCCAGATGGTCGAAGCCGTCGACGTGGGCGTCGGCGGCGGCATCGGCGAGGAGCCGACGTTCATCGAGTGGGTCCGCCAGCGCGTCCCTGCTGACGAGGTGCCGGGCATGATCGCCAACATTGTCGAAGCCTACGCCGCGCTTCGCTCGGAGGGTCAGACCTTCCGCGAGTGGGTCGACGCCACCGGTCACGAGACCATCGTCGAACTGGCCGAACCCCACGAGGTCCAGGGGTACACCGACCCGTGTCTAGCCGACGGCAAGCAGTCGTGGTATCCATTCGACGACGGCGAAAGCCCGGCCCCGACCGACGCCGAGGGCCAGCCGATTTCGGCGGACGACTGACCATGGCTGAGACAGACTGCCCGACCGACCACGACGGTGACGACCCGCCGGAATCCGCGGTCAAGGGGGTGGCATACGACGCGGCACCGGAGCTACTGGAGTAACGCGGTCCCGGCTCCGAACAGCCGGATACGCCGACGTGACGTGCCCATCACAGCGCGTCCGTCTGCCTCTGACAGCTGGGGACTGCTCGTGTCCACGTCCCCGCTCGGTTCTCCGTTTGCCGTATTTTTCCGTTGCGCAGTAGTCGCTGCGCTCTGGCTCTAGTCCCCGTAGTCTCCGAGCTCGCACTCGGCGGCCGGGCCGCCGTCACAGTCGTATCCGACCGCCTTCGTGACGCTGAGCAGGTCGTAGAACCGGCCAAGGGACTGCTCGGACTCGGAGAGCCCTTCGACCACCGGCACGCCACGCTGGGCCTGATGGTCACAGCGCCGCATCGTCTGGCTGCCAAGCCCGACCGAGTACTCGTGGTCTTCCAGTTCCCGGATAACCGCCGGCGGGTAGAAGGTGCCGGCCCGCTCGACGGCCGCGGCGTACTGGAGCGTCTGCGCGTAGGCCAGATGGGCCACGCCGGAGGGACGCTGTGCGTTCCCGTACTCGGCGGTGAAGGCGTTCTTGAACTCGTTCGAGAGGTCGGACGAGACGCTGGTGTCCCACGCGACCGTCCCGACGACGCCGTCGAGCGCCTTCGAGGCGTTCTGTGCCACGATGCGGTTGTACAGCGGCACCACAATCCCCACCTCGTCCGGGAGAATCTCCTGGGCTTTTGTCAGCGAGTTCGCGGCGTCGAGTCCGTAGTGGTCGAGGAAGACGACCTCCGCGCCGGCGTCCCGGGCCTGCTTGAGCGGCTCCTCGTAGTCCGTCGTCCCGAGACGCGTCGGAATACTTGTGAGTTCGACCCAGCCGCTCGACGTGAAGAAGTCACGGATGGACGACTCCATGGTCTTGCCCCAGTTGTAGTCCGCGTAGATCTGGACGTACTGAGCCTCCCGGCCGAACCGTTCCTTGAGTACCGGAAGCAGCGCCTGTGCGGTCATGTACGCGTTGAACATCTCCCGGAAGCTGTAGCGGACACAGTCCCGTCCCGTCGTGTCGTTCGAGTGGGTCAGACAGCACATGTACGGGACCTTCTGGGCCTGTGCGACGTCCTGCTGGGCGATGGCGACGGAACTGGACGAGCCGCCGGAGAACATGATGACGTCGTCTTGCTCGATCATCTCCTCGGCGTTGGCCGTTGCGACATCCGGTTTCGTCTCCGTGTCCGCGGTGACGTACTCGACGGTCTTCCCGAGCACGCCGTCGCCGCTGAGCACGTCAAAGGAGCGTTGTCCGACCCAGCCACCGCCCTCGTTGAGATGCGTGACCGCGAGCTCATACCCCCGGAGTTCGTCGCGCCCTTCGGCGGCGTAGGTCCCCGACTGTGGGACGTTGAAGCCGAGTGTGACCGCATCGCCGTCGACCGGATAGTTCCCGAGCGGTGGATGCTCCGGTGTGCTTTCGATTGTCGAACCCCCGCCCTGACATCCCGCCAGCCCGGCGAGCCCTGCGGTACCGACCCCACCGGCGATCTGTAGTACGGACCGCCTGTCAACTGCTCCCCCTCTTTCCGATCCCATACCAGCTGTTTTGATGGTAAATATATATAATACTTTTTTCAATAGGAATGAGTGAACAATTAGCATAGAAGGTGC
Organism: Haloarcula sp. KBTZ06; assembly: GCF_048595605.1. NCBI lineage: Archaea > Methanobacteriati > Methanobacteriota > Halobacteria > Halobacteriales > Haloarculaceae > Haloarcula > Haloarcula sp. KBTZ06. The sequence continues at coordinate 2,900,104 of NZ_CP184337.1, read as the reverse complement.
TGGTATCTGGTAGTGACGGCCTTCAGACTGTCTTCTCGGCGATTACATCCACCTCGGCCGCGCGAGGAAAAGGGGGAGAAGAGATAGGGGACCGATGTCAGTCGAGAATGTCGCTGGCTTCGGTGTCTACTGCGACGTCGGTATCGAGGTCGATATCCTGGATGAGCGCGACGAGGTCCTCCAGTTCGGGGAACGTGTACACGGTCATCCCGAGGTCGCCGTCGTCGACGGTGATACGCGAGTCGACGACGAACACCAGGTCGGAGTCCGGCCAGCCGCCCATCTCGTCGACGATGCCGTCGGCCGGCCCGAACACGAAGTTCGGTGTCCCCATGTCGATGGTCGTCTCCAGCACGTTGGCCCACCCGTCGATGAACGCGGAGGTCATGATGTTGCCGATCTCCTGCATCGCCGACCGTTCCATGTCGGAGAACCCCTCGCCCTCGCTTGGCTCACCCATTCCACCCATCATCGCGCTGGCCATCTGCTTGCTGTCGTCTGGTTCGAGCAGAAACAGGACGTAGCCGTAGGGCGGTTCGTTCAGTTCGACGTAGATGCCGACGCCCTTGTCGTCGCCGATGTGTGTTTTGACGTCCGCAATGTCGAGAAAATTGATCTGTGAGGTCCGAACTGTCGCGTCGAGCCCGGTCAGCTGCCCGAGGTTCTCCGCGACTGTCCCAGACCCCTCCTTTGCCATCTGATTGAAAAGGTCCAGCTTCCGCACGTCCACTTTCAAGCCCATATCTTCTGGAGCGGCGCGAGCGGCTTAACGCCACCGCCCCTCAACTGTCGGCCGTCTCGGGTTCGTACGGTCCCAGGTCAGTACACTCGCTTGCGGGATACTCCTCGCAGCCGTACGCGACGTCAGTCGAAAGCTGAATGACGTCGAGTACCTCGGGGCCCTGACTGGATCCTTCGACGACGGGAACAGGTCCCACCGACTGGTGATCGCATGCCCGTAACGTCGCCTCGCCGCGTCCGGCTTGGTACGTGGTGCCTTCGAGTTCACGGATGACGGCCGGCGGTTCGAACGTCCCGGCCCGCTCGACGGCCGCGGCGTACTGGAGCGTCTGCGCGTAGGCCAGTCGAGCCTGGTCTGACGGGACCCGGACCTGATCGTCGGCGTACGCCGCATCGAACGCCTCCGTGAACGCCGTCGAGAGCGGTGTCTCGATGCTGTAATCCCACGAAATAGTGCCGACGATACCGGCCATGTCGGCGCCGACATCGCGGGCCAGTTGCCGACTCACGATCGGCATGACGATGTCCATCTCTTCCGGGACTATATCCGTCGCCTGGTTCAGCGCGGTGACTGCGTCGCGCCCGCGGTAGGACAACACGATGGCGTCGACGTCAGTGTCCACGGCCTCCTGCAACTGCGGCCTGAAGTTCTCCGTTCCGACCCGCGTCTTCGTCGCGCCCATCTCGCTCCAGTTCTCCGACTGGAACCGGCGCTTGAACTGCTCGGACTGCGTGAAACCGAAATCCGAGCTGGCGTGCAACTGGTAGAACTCCGTTCGCCCGTCGAACCGCTCGGTCAACACCGGAGCCAGCGCGTTGGCGGCCATCCGACCGTTGTGCATCTCCTGAAACCCGTACCGCGAGCAGCCGATCCCCGTAACGTTCGTCCCCGGCGCGAACCCGAGCATGTGGACCACGCCGCGGGTCGGACAGTACTTGAGCAACTCCCGGGCTGTGTTCGTCGACCCGCCGCCGGCGACCATCACGGCACCGTCCTGCTCGACCAGCGTCTCTGCCACGTCACGGGCCGCTTTCGAACTGGACTCCGTGTCAGCTATGACGCTCTCGACCGTCCGGCCGAGAATGCCGTCCCCGGACAGCGCCTGCCACGCGTCGGTGTCGACCCAGCCGCCGCCCTCGTTGAGGTGGTCGATGGCCAGTTCGAACCCGCGCTGCTGGCCGGTCCCAAGCGGCGAGAACGACCCCGACTGCGGGACTGTGAGGCCAAGCGTCACCTGGTCGTCGTCGACCGGCTGGTTCGCGTACGCTGTGGCACTGCTTGTCGGCGTCGTGGCGCGACTGCCCCCGCCACAGCCAGCAAGTCCGGCGAGCGAACTCGCTCCGACGGCTCCGAGTAGCTCCCGTCGCGTCACCGTTGACCCCCGAGCATCCCAATCCATGATGAAAAATATATTACTACTGCTGTAATTAAACCTTCCTTCATCGCTCAATAGGTCTCCAAACCGATACGGGACGCTACTCACTGCTGTGGTTGCCAGTCGGAAAACAGGCGTCGTCCTCAGGCGTCAGTTCCGTCGACCGGGAACTGCTCGTGCTCACACACCGTGTTCAGCACGACTGATGTCGAGGCAGACCGGATGTCCTCGTCGGTCAGCAGCGTCTTTATCCGCTCGTTCATCGACTGCGTGTCGGTGAACTTCCCGACGGCCACGATGTCGTGGTCGCCGGTCACTTCGTAGACCGCGATCATCTCGCGTCGATCCCGTAACCGGTCCACCACCCGTCCGAGCCCGTCGCCCTCGACGGAGAGCTGGAACACGGCGGTCACGTCGTAGCCCAGCGCCCCGTAATCGATGTCGACGGTGTATTCGTCGATCACACCGGTCGCCTCCAGGTCGTCCATCCGGCGAGACACCGTGGTCGCCGCGATACCGGTCGCGGCGGCGACGTCACGGGCGCTCGCCCGGCCGTCCTGAAGCAGTGCGTTCACTACCTGTCTGTCGGTATCATCGACCATTTCGTCCGCTCAGACTGCCTCTGGGCCTTCTTTACCGGTTCGGACCTGGTAGGCGTTGTCCACGGGGAGGACGAATATCTTGCCGTCACCTTTCTCGCCGGTGTGGGCACCGTCGGCGATGGCGTCGACGACATCCTCCGCGGGGATGTCCGCGACCACCGTCTCGACTTTGACCTTCTGGTGCAGGTCGACGACGTACTCCTCGCCGCGCCACTGCCCCTTCTTTGCGGGCTGTGAGCCGCGACCGGAGACGTTCGTCACTGTCAGCGAGGGCGCGCCGACCTCGGCGAGCGCCTTCTTCACGTCGCCGAGTTTGTCCGGTCGAACCATTGCGACTACCATCTTGATTTCAGAGTCGTCGGTTTCGTCAGTCATCTTGGGAACCTCCGTCAGTACGCATGCTCGGGCTCACTTTACCACCATCGGCGACGACGCTCTCGCCACCACCGAACTCGGGGTAGGTCTCGACGCCGTGTTCGCTGACGTCCAGCCCTTCCTGCTCGTGTTCGGGCGTGACCCGCGCCTGGCCGGCCGCCTTGAGGGCGTACCAGACGACCCCGGTTGCGACAATCGTCCAGCCCGCGATGGCGGCGACGCCGATCAGCTGTGCGATAAAGGCGTTAACGACCGACCCGACCGTGCCGGACGTGGCGACGAACGGGAACAGCAGCGTGCCGAGCACGCCGGCGCTCCCGTGGACCGGGAAGACGGCACAGACGTCGTCGATTTTCATCCGGTTCTCGATGAAGCTGAACACGACCGGCAGCTGTCCGCCCGCGAGGCCGCCGACGACGATTGCGCCCCACCACGTCGTGGTGTCGGGGATCGCCGTGATGCCGACCAGCCCGGCGAGCAGCCCGTTTGCCACGTACAGGGTGTCGACCTTCCCGGTCTTCAGCCACGCGACCAGTCCGGCACCCATCGCACCGCAGGCCATCGCGATGGTCGTCGTCATCGCGACGCGGCCGACCGTCGCGAACGCGCCGAGGGCGAGCGATCCGTCCTCAACGACGAAGACGGTCGCCGCCGTCCCGACGTTGAAGCCGTACCAGCCGAACGCGAGGATGAGCGTTCCCAGAACGGCGAACGTCAGGGAGTGGCCCGGAATGACGTTCGCGGAGCCGTCCTCGTTGTACCGGCCCATGCGTGGGCCGAGGACGTACGCCGCCGTGAGGCCCGCGATGCCGCCCATGCCGTGGACGATCATCCCGCCGGCGAAGTCGTGGAACGCCTCGCCGCCGAAGCTGATGTACGCGCCGGCCCACGTGATCCCGGTGACGACTGGGTAGATGACCGCCGCCAGCAGGAACGTGTACGTGATGTACGCACGGAGCTTGGCCCGTCCAGCGACCGCGCCGGAGACGATGGTCGCCGCCGTCATCGCGAAGACGGCACCGAACAGCCAGCCGACGTAGTCGTTTGCGGCCCCTGCGCCGAAGGCGGGCGAGAAGCCGCTCCCGCCGACCAGGGCACTGATCCCCGAGCCGATCAGGAAGAACACCGTCACGCCGACCGACCAGGTCAGGAGGTTCTTCGTTAGCTGGTTCGCGACGTTCTTCGAGCGCACCTGGCCCGCCTCCAGCATGGCGAAGCCCGCGTGCATGAAGAAAATCAGGAACGATACCACCAGTACCCACAGCAGGTTAACCCCCTCTGCGAGTACGCTCGGATCTACCTGTAGTGCAGTGTAGCTCATTTCTAGCTCACCTGTTTCGTTTTCGTATCGACAGCCGTCTGCATGTCCAACTTTGCCCCACTTTGGCTCAACTTCTTCAACTCTTTCACGAGAAAGGCTCTGGTAACAACACTACATAAGGTTTGCCTTTATGAACACGGAAATTAGAGGGGATATGGTAGACGACCGTCCAGATTAGGGTATGATATTATGGATATAAGGTTGTTCTCCGTCAAGAAAGTCCGTATATGCACACTGGAATTTTGGACGTTTGTTGCCCCCAGTTCCGGCAAGAGGGGGCCAAATAGGCCGTTTTCCCTTGCGCGCGCTCCCGTCTGGCGGGTGTTGCCAGCGACAACAGGGTTATATCTCGCGAACACAGATTCGGATTCAGTATAAATGCCCGGGAATCAGTGGGGAGACGTGGCACAAAGTACCGATAAACTGTACAACTCGACTATGAATCGGAGGGACAGTAGCTGATTATGGCTTCAGACCACTATCCCTCCGTTCCGGACCAGTCGACGGCCGTGACAGAGGAGCGAGCGGTCGCAAACGCACAGGGCGCACTTGATGTCGTTCAGGCGGCGTCGGCGACCGTCGGCGAGCAACTCGCGGCGATTGACGACCGCGCAACGGCACAGGCGACCGACGCACAGCAGATCGCCGACGACGTCTCGTCGCTTTCCGCCACAATCGAGGAGATCGCTGCGACCGCGACCGAGGTCAGCGAGCAGAGCCAGCGGGCGACGGATGCGGCAAACGACGGGCGGGAGGCCGCATCCGACGCCATCGAGTCGATGGACGAGGTCCGCGAACTGGGCCAGGCAGTCGCCACAGAGGTGGCCGCCCTGCAGGAACAAGTCGACCGTATCGCCGATGCACTGGCCGGCATCGACCGTATCGCCGACCAGACGAATATGCTCGCGCTGAACGCCTCGATAGAGGCGGCGCGGGCGAGCGACACCACCGACACAGACGGGTTCGCCGTCGTTGCAGACGAAATCAAGGGGCTCGCCGAGGAGTCCCAGCAGCAGGCTGCGGAAATCGAAACGACGCTGGCTGCGGTTCGCGAAGCCACAGACGACACCGTTGCACAGCTCAACGAGGCCATCGACGGAATCGACACTGGGGCCGAGCAGGTCACCACGGCGATGGCGCGGCTCGACGACGTGGCCGATACCGTCGCGGAGACGGCCGACGGCATCGCGTCTGTCTCGGCGGCGACCGACGAGCAGGCGACGACGAGCGAAGCGGTCGCCGAGCGGTGTGAGACGGTCTCGGACCGCGCCGCCGCCATCGAAGACGACCTCTCGGAGATACGCGCCGCCCGCTCCGAGCAGACCGCGATGCTGGACGAGATTGACGACGTACTCGCCGCTGCAGAGGCTGACCGGCAGGACCGTCTGGCGGACGCACCGACAGTCTCGACCGGTATCGACGGTATCGACGACCTCTGTGGCGGCGGGCTCGTCATGGGGGGCCAGGCTGTCTTCCGGTACTCTGACGGGACGCAGGTCGACGGCGCTATCGCTCAGTTGTGCGCGACGGCCGTCGCCGCCGGCCGGGCGGTCTCGCTGACGCCGCCCCCGTCGCTTGACCGGTCGACGCTGGCCGCTGCGTTCGCGGCGACCGACCGCTCGCTCACGGACGCACTCGACGACGACGCCCTGTTCATCCTCGATGCGTTCGGGAACTGGGACGCCCGGTACAACGTGTTCGACCTCGAACGGACCTCGCTGGCTGCCGCCAACGAGACGACGGCCACCAGACGGGACGCCCCGCTGGTCATCGTCGGAAACATTCAGGGCGAGATACGGATGATGGGCGAACAGGCGGCCAGGGAAGCCCGGTACGAGAACGACGACGGCGTCTTCGACCCTCACGACACAGTAGTCAACGTCATCAACGACGACGCGGTCCCGGCCACGCTCGGGGCGTTCTACTCGGGCGCTGCCGACCAGGAACTCACGCTGGCACGGACTGACGGCCGCGAGTACCTGACGCTCACGGCCTCGCCGCGTGGTACTGTGGGTGAGAAACAACCGGTCTCACAGCTGTCGAGCCCACCCTTCCTCCGAATCAGAGACAACTGATGTTCTGCATCGACGACACTGGTCGGTTCACGTTCGCGACGGACGAATTCGCCGCATTGCTTGGGCGGACGCCTGCCGAACTTGTTGGAACACCTGTCGAGGCGGTGGTCGCAGCCGAGGACCGTGAGCCACTGACCACAGCGAGACAGGCCGTCAACAGTGCGCCAGACCGGCTGACCGAAACCTGTCAGGTCAGGCTCCCGCAAAGCGACCTCTCCGGTCCGGTTACGATTGAGCTCACGACGGCAACCGACGGGTCTGTCGTCGGATCGCTCTGTCGGACGGCCGAGACGGCCGACCCGTTCCAGTACTTGTTCGACCTCATTCAGGATGCGGTCGTCGGCTTCGAAATCGTCAATTTCGTCCCGATTGTGCGAACGGTCAACCCCGCGTTCGTCGAGACGTTCGGATACGACCGCGACGAGATTGTCGGCGAACCGCTCAACGACTACATCGTTCCCGGCGACCGCGTCGAGGAGGCGGTTAACTACGACCAGCGGACGGCCGCCGGGGAGGTCAACTACGCCGTCGTCTCTCGGGAGACGGCCGACGGCTGCCGCGAGTTCATCTATCGCGGGGTCCCGTACGACACGACCGACGGCCGTCGCTGCGGGTTCGCGATGTACACGGATGTGACCGACAGCCGGCGGCAAAAGCGGCGACTCCGCGTTCTCCACCGCGTCCTGCGGCACAATCTCCGCAACGAACTCTCTGTCGTGCTCGGGACGGCTGAATACGTCCGGGCCCACGCAGCTGACTCGTCCGTCTCGTTGGCCGCGTCTCGCGCCCTCGATGCGGCCGACCGCCTCGCCGCCGTCAGCGAAAAGGCCCGAAGCGTCGAGACCGCGCTCGACGGGGAATCCGGCCAGTCGGTCGACGCAGCGGCGCTGGCTCAGTCTGTCGCCGACAGTTATCGCCCCGATACACCGGTCGAAACAGCACTCCCCGAGACACTCCCTGTCACCGGCGGGACGGCCGTCTACGACGCGCTCGACAACCTCGTCGAGAACGCGGTGAGCCACACACCAGAGGGCACAGCCGTTCGAATTACGGCCGAGCGGACCGGTGGAGACGCGTTCGTCCGCGTTCTCGACGACGGCCCCGGTATCCCCGCCGTCGAACGGGCCGTCGTGTTCGAGGACGCGGATATCACCAATCTCCAGCACGGGAGCGGCCTCGGTATCTGGCTCGCTCGGTGGGTCGCCGAGGCGGCCGGCGGCGGCATCGAGTACGACCGAACCGACGGGTGGACGACCGTCTCGCTCAGGCTTCCGCTCTCCGATGCCGATGACGTTCTCACACTGGCTGACACCGCGGAATCCGAGGTTACACCGACGCGGAAGTGAGTGCTGTCCCGTCCGCTGTGACGCTAGCGCCTGAGCGCCGCGGTCAGCGCGATTGCGCCCAGCACGACACTCGCCAGCGCCAGCGGTGACAGCGGCGGGACGTTTAGCTGAAAGAGCAGGGTCGTCACCACGACGCTCGCCCCGACAAGCCCTGTCGTTCCCGCGACATGGGTGAGTTCCACGGGCGTTCCGGGCGCTGTTCCGAGGTCCGCGTAGAGGTCGATGGCCGCGTGTGCGAACGTCCAGGCCAGCACCGTCGCGCCGCCGGCGACCAGCACCGTGGTCGTCGTTGCCCCCTGAAGGGCGGCCACCAGCAGCGCCAGGAACAGTGACGCGCTGGCGACGTCGATGAGCCGGCCGGACTGAATCAGTTGCCCGCCGGCGAGCAGCACAACGCCGACGAGGGCGGCAGCGGTCGAGACCGCGCTAATGCCGGCGACGAAAAGCGTCACGACGCCCGCCGTCAGCGCCGCACCGCCACAGACGGCTCCGGTTCGCGGTATCATTGGCCACCCCGCCAGGCCCGTTCGGTTACCTGTTCCAGCGGCTCAGTTGCGGGCCAGTCGTGGACGGCGATGCCGGCGGCTCGCAACCGACGGAGCCGCTCACGGCGTTCGAGCCGTGCCAGCCGGTGGCCCGCCGTGTCCGTCGCGGTCGGGTCGGGACTCAGGACCGTCACCGGGTGGCCGCTGGCGGCGAGTCGACGGACCAGCGCCTCGCTGTCGTCGTCACACAGCGGCCCGAGGAAGACGACGTTCGCCGCTGTCGGCAGTTGTGCGATGAGTTTCGTTGTGTCCGGTGTTCGGGTGACCGATGTCGCGGCGAACGCGCGGTCGGTCCTGAGCAGGTCCCGGGCCTGTTGCTGGTGCGCGGCGCTCGTGCCCGGTGCGAGCCACGCTCCGTGTGGCGAGTACGCCGCGACGCCGACCTCGTGGCCGTCCTCGGGGAGCCCCTCGACGAGGGCGACGGCAGCCATCGTCGACCGCTCGATGGCTGTCTCGGCGTCCGGACGCGGCGCGAGCGCGGCGGCTGCTCTGGCGTCGACGACCACCACGACCGTCGCGGATTGCTCGCGGCGGAACTCGACGGTCCGCAGGTCGCCGGTGCGGGCGTACTGATTCCAGTCGACGCGGGAGAGCGGGTCGTTCGACCGGTGCTCCCTGACCGCGTAGAAGGAGACCCCTTCGCCGCCCTCGTCGACGGGCACCGTCCCGGGTCGGCGGGCCACTGCGGGGACCAGCGGCAACAGCGCCGAACTGGTCGGCTGTTCCCAGGTGACGGTGTCGGGTTCGGTCGTGACGGACGTTCGTCGGGCGACGACGCCGACCACGTCCCTGACGACGACCGTCGCCGGGTCGAACACGCAGCGGTCGGTCCCGCCAGTAATCTCGTAGGTAATCGTCGTCGATGCGCCGGGCCGCAGCGCCGTCCCCAGCGACGCCGACCCGTCAACGACGCGGACAGAATCCGGCACGCCGTCGGCGAGCCGGAGGTCCGGAATCGTCCGTGATCCGTCGTTGCGGACGGTGAGCGCCACGGTGACCCGCTCGCCGAGTGCGGGTTCTGTCGGTGTGATGGACCGCTGTATCGACACGTCCGCCGCTGGCGGGACAGCGACCCGGTCGTACGCGCTCAGCGTGACGCCGAGCCCGCCCAGCAACACGAGCGCGGGGACTTGCCCCACCAGTCCGACGCCGACGGCGACCAGTGCGGCCCCGGCCAGCCCGAACCAGCGGCCGGTGCGGTGGACCTCGCTCATCGCTCCTCGTCGCGCCGTCGGAGTTCCGCCGTCGCGTGGGCGACGCGCCGCTGGAACGGACGGATACCCGAGAGCCACCCGGACAGCCGCGCCCGGAGCGATATCGGTGTCCCGTCGAACAGTTTCCGAGCCGGCTCCCTGTCCGTCCACGCGCCGGACCGGAGCGCGTCCGCTGCCTCGTCGGGAGAGAGCCCGTCGCGCTGGAGGACGGTGACAGCGACCCCCTCGACGCGCCGCCGGATCGCTTCCTGTCCGGCTCCAGCAGCAAGCGCCTCGTCGATATCGTCGCCGGGGACCGTGACGTACTGGCTGTCTGTGTCCGGCAGCGCCATCCCGCGTTCGCTGTCGAGGGAGCGAACCAGGAGCGCGAGGAGCGCGACACCGCCAGCGAAGACGGCCACCGCGAGTATCGGGAGGTCCGAGACAGCGCCCGAGGGCAACAGCGGCGCGCCGAGCGCGGCGAGGCCGAGGCCGATGGCTGTCGCGACGAGGCCAAGTGCCAACGGGAGCCGGCGCAGTGTCACGCCTTGCCCTCCCCGGCGGACCCGTCGGCGTCTTTGTCCGCAGAAGGCATCTCGTCGGGGCTCGCCGCGATATCGTCCGCGTTGTCGACGGCCCGTTCCAGCGCCGCACGGGCTTGGGACTCCAGGTCAGCGTCCGGCCGCTCCCGGCCGTAGCGAACCCGCTCGAACACCGACCGGAGCGAGGCGACGGCGTCGGGGTCGGCCCCGGCCGCCGTCGCGTTCGCCTCGATGTCCTGCGGGGACGATGCATCGTCGTCCACGGTCACCGCATCTTCGAGGGCGGCCCACGCGCGGTACACGTCGTTGGTCAGGGGTACGTCGATTGCAGCCGCGCTATGCGAGGGGGCCTTCGCGGACTCCGCTGTTGCGACGGCTGGCGTTTCGCCGCCCGTCTCGTCGATGGTCCGGCTCTGACCGGCCAGCCGCCAGAGGACGACCAGACCCACTGCGAGGCCGACGGCGAGCGCACCGACTGCCGGGGCGGGGACGCTCGGCAGCAGCGCGCGGGCACCGCCGTCGCTTTCGGGTGGGTCGATGCTACCGGGCGGGTCGCTGAGGCCCTGTCCGTCGGGGTTGTCGATCTCGCTGTCGTCACGGGTCATCTCCGCCTGGTCGGACCCGGTGGCGGCGTCGAGGCTCGCGGCGCCGACGCTGAACGACAGCAGCGCAATCGCGGCGACAACCGCCACGAGGAGGGACTGTCGCTGCATACGGCCACTCCGCCCCTGTCACATGAATAGGTTAGGGACCTGCCGTTCGCTGGAACCCATGGGCGCGGTTCGAACGGGTACACACGGGGACTGGTCCCGCCTATAGTAGCCATTGAAAATCAATGCACACCTGATCGCACGACTGCAGTGCGATCAGTGTGTAAATCGTTTCAATTGTTACTATAGAGTTCGTCAGCGAGGTCCTCGGCGAAGTAGGTCAGAATGAGGTCCGCGCCGGCGCGTTTGATGGACAGCAACGACTCGTAGGCGACCGCTTCGAGGTCGAGCCAGCCCTTCTCGGCGGCGGCGTGGAGCATCGCGTACTCGCCGGAGACGTTGTAGGCGGCGACGGGGTGGTCGTAAGACTCCCGGATCTCCTTGACGATGTCCAGATACGGCAGGGCGGGCTTGACCATCAGCACGTCTGCGCCCTGCTCGACGTCGAGATCGACCTCGCGGCTGGCCTCGCGTGCGTTCGCGGGGTCCATCTGGTAGTGCCGCCGGTCGCCGAAGGCCGGCGCGCCGTCCGCGGCGTCCCGGAACGGGCCGTAGAAGGCCGACTCGTACTTCGCGGCGTAGCTCATGACGGGCACGTCGGTGTCGCCCTGGGCGTCCAGCGCCTCCCGAATCGCCCCGACCATCCCGTCGATCATGCCCGACGGGGCGACCATGTCGGCCCCGGCCGCGGCGTGGCTCGCGGCGATTTTCCCCAGCAAATCGAGCGTCTCGTCGTTGCGCACCGTCAGCCGCGGGTTCTCGGCAGCGTCATCTTCGAGGACACCGCAGTGGCCGTGGTCGGTGTACTCACAGAGACAGACGTCCGTGATGACGTAGGCGTCCGTCTCGCTCGTGATGCGGCGCGTGGCTTCCTGCACGACGCCGTCTTCGGCCCAGGCGCGGCTCCCGCGCTCGTCTTTCGACTCGGGGACGCCGAACAGCATCACCGCTTCGACGCCGGTTTCGAGGACCTCCTCGACGCGCTCGACCGCCTCGCCGACCGGGACCCGTTCGTGACCCGGCATCGTCTCGATGGGGACGCGCTCGTCCGTGGTGGCGTCCACGAACACCGGCGCGATGAGGTCCGAGGCGGAGAGGTCCGTCTCCCGTACCAGCGGTCGCACGCCGTCGGTTCGCAGACGGCGGGGGCGCTGTGTCAGATTCATACCGACTTCTCCGGCCGTCTGTGGCAAGAACCCACCGCTTGGGGTCGCAACTGGACGCGAGCCGACATGGCAGTGTTTAGTTTAGCAACAACGATTGCTGAGAGCCAGAAAGCCCCGGCTGTCATCGGACGCGGAGCGTCCGATTGCCCGCAAGAGCTTCGCTCTCGCCCTGGCTCCGGTCGAGGGCCTTGCTGTCGTTCGAGAGAGCTTCGTTCTCTCGTGATGAGCGTGGGACTCTATGAGTCCCACGAACCTGCGAACGGGCACTTCGTGCCCGTGAGCAGATGACGAAAGACGCTTCGCGTCTTTCGAACCACGGTCTCTGCTCACGGCGCTTCGCGCCGTTCGCATGGTCCGAGGGACCTGCGGTCCCTCGTCTTGGTGAGCGGTGAAACCGCGAACCAAAGCTGAGAACGCGGGGGCTTTCTGGCTGTTCGAGGTTTCTACCCATTAACTAAACACCACTTTCGACATCGACACGAGATTTATAACGCGGGCGGTCCCAGCCACCGCTGATGCCCTCCACAGACGACGATTCACTGACCGACCAGGTGCACAACTTCCTCGACGGCCTCGGCTTCGCGGACCTGACGCCGGACTACCGCGACGAGCGCGACGCCGCCAACGACACCATTGACGAGGCGTTCGACCCGCTGCCGGACGAACTCGCCGAGGACCCGGACCTCGCCGAGGTGAACAAGGTCAACGTCCACGACGACGGCGACGACATCCTCGTCCCCGTCGTCACGTTCCTGTTCGAGGACGCCGGCGAACCAGCCCTCGACACCGTCTGGGCGTTCGCCGGCCGTGCCCTGGAAGCGGTACAGCCTTTATTCGCGGACTCCCACGTCCGCCACTACGACCTCCAGTTCGCCTACGCCGACGAGGACGAAGAGACGGTCATCTACCGCCGCATCGCGGTCCACCCGCCGCTCGTCGAGCGCTACCTGACCGACGCGTCCTTCGACATCGACTCGCTCCGGGCCGCGGTGGCCGAGGGCGATAACGGCGACGACGAACTTCCGCCGGTGGACTGGACGCAGTTCGACGCCCAGTCGATGGGAACTGGCGCGTACAGCGGCAGCCAGGCGGCAATCGCCGCCCACTGTGCCGGCGCGAGTGCGGGAGCGGCGGCCGCGTGTGCCGGTACTGCTGCGGGCGCAGGCGGAGCCGCAGGCTGTGGCGGCGGCATGTAGCCTGCTATTCTGTTTCGATGCGCTCGCGGAGCCAGGCCGCCGCCTCGGCGACAGCCGCTGGGTCGTCGCCGGTGACCTTCACCCGCCCCGGCGTGTCGTCCTTGCGCGGGTAGCTCCCGACAGCCACGTCGAACTGCTCGCGGGCCTCGGTGATGTGACTGACGAGCGCGCCTTCGGGCGCAGGTGTGTGCATCGTCTTCGTCGTCCGGTCGCCGTCGAACTCGTCGGCGACGGTCTCGTACATCGCTTGCAGTTCTTCGGGGATACCCGGGAACACGTACACGCGGTCGATGACACAGCCGGCCGCGAAGCTCTCGTCGGTCAGCAGCGCCTGGCTCCCCGCCGGAATCGACGCCCACGCGTCGAGGTCTAAGTCCATGTCGTAGCGGTCCACCATTTCGGGGTTGTCCGCGGCGAACTGCTCGGCCTTCGCTTCGAGGTGGGCGCGGACGTCCTCGGGTACGACGAGGTCCCGGCCGAACGCCTGTGCCACGCCGGCTTTCGTCACGTCGTCCGGTGTCCCGCCGATGCCGCCGGTGACGATGACCGCGTCGAAGGCGTCGTGATACCGCGCCACGGCGTCGGCGATGACCGCCTCGTCGTCGGGCACAGTCAGGACTCGGGTGACGCTTGCGCCGGCGGCCGTGAGCTGGCGGCCCAGCCACGACGCGTTCGTGTTCTCCGTGTCGCCAGCGAGCAGTTCGTCACCGACGGTGAGCAGTGCGACCTCCATCATCTCGCTGTGAGTGTCTGGCGGCGTTAAGCGTTTGGCTGGACGCAGGTGGACACGCGTTCCGATGTCGTGAGCCCGCTGCGGACCGAATGAATATGAATGGTGTATAATGACATTATATCTAGTCTAGCCATATTTCGGTAACATACATATACTGGGTCCGGCAATTCAAAATCATGGTACTTGTCACCAATTGTGCCGATTGCGTCAAACGGGTGTACCCGAACCGAAGTCGCGTGCCGAGTACGGATCGCGACAGCGCTGACCCGGTCGACGAAGCGTCCACAACATCCGCTGGAACGCTGACAGACTGACGCTGCTGGCAGCACACCGCGTCGTCGCGCTATCGGGCTCGTCGCGGTGTGTCGTAACGGCAACTCTTGGCAGGTAGCTACAGCAATGGAACACAGCGATAGCACAGGGCCGGACCGCTCGCTGCTCCGTCGGCTTTCCAGACCGGTTCTCGCGTTCGTTGGACTCGTCGCCGCCGGTGTGTTCGGATTCGTCACGTTCGGTGGCGTCGGCGTCGTCAACGCCCTGTTCTGGCTGCTTGACCCCACGAGCATCGAACTCCACTTCCAGACCCACGAGGGGCCCGCGACGCTGGTCAAAGGCTACGCCATCGTGGTGCTGACCGGTCTCGTCGTCGCTGGACTGTGGATAGGTGAAACAGTGCTGTCGGCAGCCTTCGGCGGCCAGATTCAGCAGGAACTTACACGTATGCAGATTTCGCAACGACTTCAGGAACTGGACGACCACATCGTCGTCTGTGGCTACGGGACGTTCGGACAGACTGTCGCGGAGCAGATAGGCGGCACGGACGCACAGGTGGTCGTCATCGAGAAACAGACAGAACAGTACGAACGGGGCTCGACGATGGCCATCTCGCGCTGGAGGCCGACGCGAGCCGCGAGGACGCGCTGACGGACGCGGGCATCAAGCGAGCCGACACGGTCGTCGGGGCGATTGATGACACGAACGCAAATATTCAGATTGCGGTGCTGGCGAGCCAGCTTGCGCCCACTGTCCAGCTCATCGTTCGGGCCGGCGACCGACAGGACGAGACCGTGGCCCGCCGCGTGGGCGCGGATGAAGTGATAATTCCCGAAGTCGTCAGCGGAAAACAGGTGTGTGAGCGGCTGTGACGACGGTTCAGACGTTACTCCTCGGATAGTTCGGATTCCAGTGTCTCGACCCGGCGTTCGAGTTCGGAAACCCGCTTCTCGTAGCCGCGTTTACCGTCGAGAAAGTTGTAGACGAGTACCATGCCAGCGGCTGGTAGTCCGATGTACACCGCCAGTACGAGTACCATGAGGATAAGTTCCGTTGCGCCGGGTAGTCCCGGTATCTGGAGGAGGGCCATGGTGAGCCTTTTCGTTTCAGCTACTTGAAAATTCACATCTGAGCGATCAGACTCCCGCTTCCCCGACCGCTTCAGCGAGTAGCTCCGTGACCCCGACGATTTCAAGGTCCTCCTCGTAGCCGCCGGTTTTGCGCCCGTCCTCGTACATCGTCATGCACATCGGGCAGGCAACGACGAACTTCTCGACGGCCGCGCCCGCCTCGGTGTCTTCGAGGGCCTCGCGCAGGCGTTCCTCGCTGGGTTTGCTCTCCTCTTCGAGGTCCATCCAGAGACCGCCACCGCCACCGCCACAGCAGAAGGAGTCGTCCCTGTTGCGGGGCATCTCGTGGAGGTCGGCTCCGGTCGCGTGGATGAGGTCCCGCGGCGCTTCGAACTCGCCGTTGTACCGCCCGAGGTGACAGGGGTCGTGGTAGGTGACAGTGTAGTCCAGTTCGGTCCCGGAGAGGCCGAGCGCGCCCGCATCTGCGAGGTCGGCGACGACCTGCGTGTAGTGGAACACGTCGTCTTCGCCCCACTCACAGGCCTCGAACTCGGGGTACTCGTTCATGAACGTGTTGTAGGCGTGGGGGTCCGTCGTGACGATGGACTGGAACTCACAGTCCAGTATTGCCTCGGCGTTGTCCTCGACGAGCATCTCGTAGAGCCCTTCCTCGCCGACGCGGCGCACGTCGTTGCCGTCGGTCTGTTCGGCCTCGTAGAGGATGCCGTAGTCCACGTCGGCGGCCTCGAAGACGGTGGCGAGCGCCTGCGCAATCTTCTGGTTGCGCTCGTCGTAGCTCGGGTAGTCGCCGACGTACCAGAGGTACTCCACCGGTTCGTCGCGGGCGTCCGGCACCTCGAAGTCGAGGTCCTCGGTCCAGTCCGGCCGGGCGCGCTCGGGGTCGCCGAAGGTGTTGCCGTGCTGGAACACGTTCATCATCGCGTCCTGGACGTGTTCATCCATCTCGCCGGCCTCGGTGAGCCGGCGGTTCATCTCAGTGAACTGCGTGACGTGTTCGATGTCGACCGGGCAGGCGTCCATGCAGGCCATACAGGACATGCAGGACTCCATCGTGTGGGCGTCGATGACCGAGGTGCCGCCGTCGGCGATGATAGGCACGTCCTCGCCGCCGGCGTCGCGCTCCTCGCGGTAGCGTTTCAGGTCGAGGATGACGTTCCGCGGGTCCAGCGGCCGCCCGGACGCTTTTGCCGGACAGACCGACGAGCACCGGCCGCACTTGGTACAGGCGTCGTGGTCGAGCAGTTGCTTCCAGGAGAAGTCGTCGATGTCGCTGGGACCGATGTCGTCGGGGTCAGCGTCGGCCGGGACGCCGGGTAGTCGCACGCCGGCTTTCTCGTCGCGGGCGACGAGGTTGGCAAACGACGAGAGCATGTGGAACGGCTTCGCGTACGGAATCCAGGCGACGAACCACAGCGCGACCAGCGAGTGGCTCCACCAGACGAACGGGTACGCACCCGCTGCCATTTCCGGTGTCATCCCGGCCATGACGAGCACTTCCTTGACCGACCAGCCGACGAAGCTCACCGTCTCGAAGGAGACGTCACGCACCGTCGAGGTGCCGAGAATACGGATGCCCTCGGTGAGGTAGCCGCCGACGCCCAGCACGAACAGCGCGCCCAGAAACAGGTCGTCCTCGCGGGAGGTGTGGCGGTCGTGGAGGCGGTCGAGCTTGCGGCCGTAGCGCCGCCACAGCGCGACACCAACGCCGACGACGAACAGCAGCCCCATCGCGTCCATGACGAACGAATAGGAGAGGTAGAACTGGCCGACGAAGAAGGATTCACCGGTCAGCGGCCGATAGAGGTCCATGTCGATACCCAGAATCGTCGTCCCGATGAGCAGCGTCAGAAAGCCCCAGACGATGAACGCGTGCATCACGCCGGCGACGGTGTCGCGGTCCAACTGCTTCCGGTTCGACAGCGCCAACTGCGCCGCCGCGACCGTTCGCTGGGGCAACTCGTCCAGGCGGTCGAAGGGGTCATCGCTGCCCTGGGCATAGCGGGTGACGCGGTCGTACACACCGTACAGAAAGACGATGATGGCGAGCGCTGCCAGATAGTAGAACAGCGCTTTCCCCACGTCGCCGATACGCCAGAACGTCGGGCGCGTGGTCGTCTGGAGTATAGATGACATACGGTAACACGCGATTTGTGTCCGCTTAAATCTTGCCACGCCCCGTCGCAGTCTTGCGGGAATTAGGGACCTGTTGAAAGTTTCCTCGCGTTACGTTGCCCATCCGACAGATATATGACTCCCGAGAAGTAGTTTCATGTTCGATGGACGAGAAGACCGAAGAACTCCGTGACATCTTTATGGATGTCTCCGACGAGGAGGCTGTGACGGAGTCTCAGGAGGCGTCGAGAGGGTCCCTGGCCGATACTGACGAGGCCGGTGTCGCGGACCGACTCGGTGATGTCATCGCGCGGATGCGCGAGCGGTACGAGTTCCGAACCGACCTCGCCGACGAATCCCTGATAACAGTGGTCCGACTGTTCTACGAGGGGAGCGACGATGCGGCCATCGCGGCCGAAATCGGCGCGGACGAGCCTGACGTGGTGGAGGCGCGGCTGGACCTGCATCTCCTCCGCGACGAGGACACAGAGGCACCGTTCGACCTGGCCGAGTTCCGCCGCCGCGTCGCCGACGCCGACCCCGCTGTCACCGAACTCGCGGCCGAGTTCGACATCGACGAGTCCTGGGCCGCCCACTACCGTCGCGTCGTCGCCGCACAGGACGCCGCGCGCCGGGTCTCCCACCGGTTCCAGAGCGAGTTCGAGGACGTGCTCACCGACGCCGGGCTGTCGACACAGCACGCTGCCGGCCTCCGCGAAGACGGTCTCGACGAAGCCACTGAGGACATCGACTCGCTGGATTCCGGCGCTGACGTGTCGATGTAACTCTGGGCATTCTTTTACACTAGCTGTCGGCTGAGATGGCAGGGTTTTCTGGCTGTCCGAAACACGACCGTTCCGTCCCGCCGAACATTCTTGTAGTGGAACACGACCACGCAGAGCCATGCCGACCCACACGTTCCGAGAGCTAGAAACGGCCGCCTACTGCCCGCGGAAGCTCTACTACCGTCGCCGCGACGGGGCGAGCGAAATCCCCGACGAGATTGAGTCGGTTCGCCGGCTCGCCCGTGATTACGAGCGGCTGCTGACCGACGACGCCGCCCTGCTGGCAGCCCCCATCGAAGTGGGTCCGGACGAGTACCGCGACCGGCTCAGAGGGCTTCGAGAGCGCCTGGCCGACTGGGACGCGCTGGTCGCCCCGGCGGCGACCGACGCGTATCTCGAAGGGAAGGACGCCCGCGGTATCGCACACAAGGTCGTCGCCGGGCGGGACGGTCCGGTCCCGTCGCTCGTCTTCGCCGGTCGGCCGCCCGAGGACGGTGTCTGGGAGCCCCAGACCGTGCGGTTGGTCGCCGCCGCGAAGGCGCTCTCTTGGGAGCGCGAGCGTGACATCGACATCGCCTACGCCGAGTATCCGGCATACGGCGTCATCCGGCGCATCGAGGTGAACGCACGGCGGGCCGGCGTCTACCGTCGGGCGGTTCGGACTGCCGACAGCATCGACGGCCCGCCCGGACGGGTACACAACGACGCGAAGTGCGAGCCCTGTGAGTTCAGCGACGACTGCGGGGTGAAGACGCGGTCGCTACGGTCGATGCTACGATAGGGCAGATAATCGCCCGGACAGCGGTGAGTGTCAGCCTTGGGCTTCGAGCCACGACTCGACGGCGTCAGCGTGTGCGCCGCGGCGGTGTATCGTTCCGGTGTCGACGTTCACCACCGTCGAGCCGGTCCCGCCGTCGGTTTCGCCGGCGTCGAGCACGACGGCGGCGCGCTCCCGGATGGCGTCGAGGTCGTCGACGGAGCGGGCGCTTGGGTTGCCGGAGATGTTGGCGCTGGTGGCGGTTAGCGGCCCGGTCTCGGCGAGCAGTTCGAGCGCGAGGTCGTGGTCGGGGACCCGAACCCCGACGCGGTCCCGGCCGGCGACCAGCACGTCCGGCACTGCGTCGCGGCGCTCGACGACGACGGTGACCGGGCCGGGGAGGAACTCGCGCATGAACGCCAGTTCGCGGTCGCTTGGGTGCGTGTACTCGCGGGCGGACTCGACATCGGGGACGGCCATCGACACCGGCTTGTCGCGCTCGCGACCTTTCGCCTCGAACACACGCTCGACGGCATTAGCATTGAGCGCGTCCGCGCCGAGGCCGTACACCGTCTCCGTGGGATAGACGACCAGCTCTCCGTCGCGGACCGCTGCCGCGGCGTCGTCGACTGTCGCCATCGTTAGAGCTGGGCTTCGACGTCGTCGTAGTCGGGGAAGTCGGGCCACTCCTGGGCCACCCAGGCGTATTCGATGGTCCGGTCGCTATCGAGGACGAACACCGACGGGCGCGGTTCCTCGATTCCGGCCATCCCGTCGAGGTCCATGTCGATGTCGTACTGCTCTGCGACGCCGTTGGCCGGGTCCGAGAACAGCCGGTAGTCCCCCTCGATATCCCGCTCTTCGAGCAACTGCTTGTGCTCGTACGGCGTCGAGATGGAGACGCCGACGACGGTGGCCTGCTCGTGCCACGCGCGGTCGCGGATCTCGTTCCAGATGTACGTCGCCGGGAACGCGCCGTCCATCGCGTGGAACACGAGGACGACCCGGTCGCTGTCGGCACACAGCGACGCGAGCGACTCGTCCTCCCAGAACTCGTCGTTGACGAGCGGGCGCGTGAAATCCGGCGCGGTGTCGCCTTCCTCGGGGTGGTCGACCGGGTCGAGGTCGACGACGTCGAAATCGAGTTCCATCAGGCCGCACCCCCTGCCGTCTCCTCGCCCTCGCCGTAGGTCCGCTCCAGATACGCGACGATGTTCGCGCTCTCGGACATCGTGACGCCGGTGTTCTCGTCGACGATGGCCGGGACGGTCCGCTTGCCGGACAGTCGCTTGACCACGTCACGGTCGGCGTGCATCGGCTCGACGAACCGCGACTGGTAGTCGAGGTCGTAGGCGTCCAGCTTCCGGACGACGCGCTCACAGAACGGACACGCCTGCAACCGGTACAGCGTGATATCGGACTCGCTCATACTCTGTGGAGTGATACGCGTGAAAGCCGGGTAAGGGCTTCGCTGACAACCCCTTCATGACAAGCCTTAATCCGCACCCATTACAACTTCGACCGTTGATGGCCCTGGATCCACCTGCGCCGTTTGAGCTGTCTACAGCGATGTTGCAGGGCGTCGAAATCGTCGGCGTCCCAATACCAAAAGACGCGGTGCTCGTCGCTGGTATTGTCACGCTCGTCGCACTGGTCGTCCTCTCGGCGTTCTTCTCGTCCTCAGAAATTGCGATGTTCTCGCTGCCTGCACACCGGACGGAAGCGCTCGTCGAGGACGCTGTCCCGGGTGCGAAGACGCTCAAACAACTCAAATCAGACCCCCACCGCCTGCTGGTAACGATTCTCGTCGGCAACAACCTCGTCAATATCGCGATGTCTTCCATCGCTACTGGACTCCTTGCGATGTACGTCGATAGTCAGGGGCTGGCTGTCGCCATCGCGACGTTTGGCGTTACCGCCGTCGTTTTGCTGTTCGGCGAGAGCGCGCCAAAGAGCTACGCGGTGGAGAACACCGAATCGTGGGCGCTGCGCATCTCCAAACCGCTCAAGGCTGCCGAGAAGGTGCTGCTCCCGCTTATCCTGCTGTTCGACTACCTCACGCGCGTCGTCAACAAAATCACCGGGGGCCGCTCCGCCATCGAGACCTCCTACGTCACCCGCGAGGAGATACAGGACATCATCGAGACGGGAGAGCGCGAAGGTGTCCTCGACGAGGACGAACGGGAGATGCTCCAGCGCACGCTGCGGTTCAACGACACCATTGCCAAGGAAGTGATGACGCCGCGGCTGGACATGACGGCCGTCGCCAAGGACGCCTCCGTCGAGGAAGCGCTGGAGACCTGTATCCAGAGCGGCCACGCCCGCATCCCGGTCTACGAGGGAAGTCTGGACAACGTTATCGGCGTCATCCACATCCGCGACCTCGTTCGGGACCTCAACTACGGCGAGGCGCTGGCCCGCGATATGGACCTCGAAGACCTCATCGAGCCGACCCTGCACGTCCCCGAATCGAAGAACGTCGACGACCTGTTGACCGAGATGCGGGCCGAGCGCCTCCACATGGTCATCGTCATCGACGAGTTCGGGACCACCGAGGGGCTGGTGACGATGGAGGACCTGACCGAGGAGATTGTCGGCGAGATACTCGAAGGCGAAGAGGAAGAGCCGATCGAGTACGTCGACGACGACACGGTCACGGTCAAAGGCGAGGTCAACATCGAGGAGGTCAACGAGGCACTGGACCTTGAACTGCCCGAAGGCGAGGAGTTCGAGACCATCGCCGGCTTCATCTTCAACCGGGCTGGCCGACTGGTCGAAGAGGGTGAGACCATCACCTACGACGGCGTCGAGATCCGCGTCGAACAGGTCGAAAACACGCGCATCATGAAAGCTCGCGTTGTCCGCCTCGAAACCGACGAAACCGAGTCGGTCGACGCCGAAGAGGTCACGGACTGAGCACTTGCGGGAGCAGTCGTTTTACGTCGGTCGCTGTTGACAGGGATGACATGGGTTATCACCACCTCGCAGTCGACGATATCGAGCCGACACCGGACCGACCCAGTGTCCAGCGCTCCATCAGTGACGCGGCCGGTCTCGAAAACGCGGCCGTGAACGTCTACGAGGTCGCTCCCGGCGAGGATATCCCGCTCGCGTACCACTACCACGATAATCAGGAGGAACTGTTCTACGTCCTCTCGGGGACGCTCGCCGTCGAGACGCCGGAGCAGACCTACGAGGTCGGCGAAGACGAGGCGTTCGTCGTCGAACCGGACAGCCCCCAGCGGGCGCACAACCCCGAGTCGGCGACCGAATCAGTACGGACGCTCGTCGTCGGCGCGCCCGCGGTGGACGACGTCCACCCGTACGACCCCGAGTAAGCCGAGCGTCGAGATCGTTCCGTTGGCCCGCTACTGGAGCGTAATGGCATAGGTCAGTGCGAACAGCAGTATCGCGCCGGTCGCGACGTTGATAGCCGTGAGTTCCGCCGCGCCGATGACGCTCAGCCCCCAGACAATAGTGGCCGCAAACACCGTCGAGAGCACGACGTTCATCGCGATGAGTACCCGCGGGTCACCCTGCGACCCGCTCGCCCCCTCCTCGAACCCGTTCGCGTCGCTCATGCCCACGAACACGGACGGGACGCCCCTTAGCTCTTTGGCAGTGCCCGGCGAGTTCGACACGCTCTAGCCGGCGGCGGCCGAGTCGCGCAACTAAACACGCTCGGCGCCCAAGACGGGCGTATGAACGTTCAAAACCGTCATGGGGACCCGGTCGACCCGGTCCCGTTTCTCGTCTGCACCATGACGGCGGTGATGCTGCTGTTCTCCGTCGGCCCGCTGTATGGCCTCGCGTACGGGCTGCCAGTGTGGGCCGGCCTGACCGTTGCCACAGCCGGGACCGTCGCTGTCGCCGCCGTCGCGTATCACCGGCTTGTCTGGACTGCGCCGCCGCCCTCGGTACAGATAGCCCCGGAACTCCGATTTCAGCGGCTCATCTACATCGGTATCGGCTTCGCTGTCTTGCTGGTTGCCGTCTCGGCTCCGCTGGCCCTGTGATTTACTACCCCGGTACGCATGTGGACTGGTATGCGCGAGGTCGAACGCTCTCGGTTCGTGATGGCGCGGCCGCCGGCTGTCCACCGCACGCTCTCGCCGGAGGCGGTCGTCGCGGCGGAGGGGACGTTCACGGTGACGGCCGTCGAAGAGACTGATACGGGAACCCTGGTTACTGCCGCCGGCCCCGGGATGTCGGTCCCGCTGCGCTTCGAATCGCGGGACGACGGGCTCCGGTACACCGCCGAGGGCGAGGTCGGCCCCTTCGACCATCTGGAGACGCAGATTACTGTCACGCCGGAAGAGAACGGGTCTCGACTCACGATGCGCTCGACCGTTTCGCTGAACCTGCCGCTCCCCTTTGCCGACCGCATCGCCGTCTGGAAGCGCGGCAACGAGCTAGAGCGGGCTATCGAAGACCTGGCGGCCGACGTACCCGGTGCGTGAGCCGGCGACGGCGCATCCGGCCCGTTCGGCGCTGGTCGTGAGATGACTGCACACAACCACGGTACGTTTAGTAGCCGTAATTTCAATATACGATCATGAGCATCCTCGACAGCGTCAAGGACGCACTCACGTCACAGTCGGACACGAAGTCCCGACCGGACGACGGGTCCAAGGGGGCGTACTGGTGTGACGACTGCGGCGTTCGCATCAGGGACGTCGAACTGGAGGGCGAACCGGTCTGTCCGGACTGCGGCGAGGAGATGCGGTTCGAGCGTGCGGCCGGTCGTGACTGCGCCTGCTAAGGGCTCCGGATAACCGTCTCATCCCCCTGTTCTGCCGGGAACGGCCCCGTGAGCGACTCGCTGTCCGTCCATTCCTCGTCCGTGACGAGCGCGTCGTCGAGCGCCGTCCGAAGGGCGTCTTCGTCGTAGTCTGTTCCAATGAACACCAGTTCAGTCCGGCGGTCGCCGTGTTCGTCGTGCCAGTCGAGTTCCGGCCGGTTCGAGCGGTACATATCCCGCTCGACTTCGGGCAGGCTCGCGATCCAGGGTCCCTGTGCTTCGGCCCGTATCGAGGGGCCGGCCTGGCCGATGACGACGCGGCGCTCGGTGCCCGCCAGCCAAACGGTGCCCTTCGAGCGGACGACACCCGACGGGAGGTCCCGCAGCACGTCGGCGAGCCGGTCGGGGTGGAACGGCCGACGGCGGCGGTAGGTGAAGGAAGTGACGCCGTACACCTCCTCGGGATGGTGGTGGCCGTCGTGTCCATGGCCGGTGTCGTCTGCATCACCCTCGACACCGTGGTCGTGGCCGTCTTCGCCATGGCTATGCCCAGCGTCGGCCAGGGCTCGCTTCCAGCCCGGCAGGTCGTTGATCTCGGTCTGGTCGAACAGCCCGCGGTCGAACAGCCGGTCGGGGGCGACCTGTGAGAAGGTCGTTCGGATGGTCTCGGCGTCGGGCTGGAGCGCCCGTACCAACTCTTCGGCTTCGTCCAGTTCTGCGTCGGTACAGAGGTCCGCCTTGTTCAACACAACGAGATTCGACAGTTCGACCTGTTCGACCATCAGGTCCGAGAGCGGGCGGTCAGCGTCGGCGGCCGCTGCGTCGGTGCTGTCCCCATCGGCGTTTGCTTCCACGGCCCCCCGGCGCTCCGGCGTCTCGCCGGCGAATGAGTCGAGAAACAGTCGGGTATCCAGTACGGTTACGAGCGTGTCGACGCGATACAGCGCGGCCACGCGCGACTCGGTAGTGAACAGCCGCGCTACCGGTGCCGGCTCGGAGATGCCAGAAGACTCGACGACCAGCGCGTCGAAGTCGCGGTCGTTCGCCAGCCGGACGACCGCCGTTTCGAGGTCGTCCTGCAGTTCACAGCAGATACAGCCGTTGGATAGCTCCGCGACGCCGTCATCCACGTCCAGTTCCGACCCCTCCGCGATGAGTTCGGCGTCGACGTTGACGGTTCCCATGTCGTTGACGAGGACGGCGATGTCTCGGTCGCCGGCCTCGGTCAGCAGGTGGTTCAGTAGCGTCGTCTTCCCGGCCCCGAGGCTTCCGGAGAGAATCGTGACGGGAATGGTGTCGCGCATACCTCCCGTTGTGCGTCGCCTCCCTTCAAATCGCGCCTCGTTTCCGGCGGTCAAACACGACCACTGTCCCGCCAGAGCGCGTGGGCACTATCGACGGGTAACTGCGACAGCTTTTACTCCGTGCCTCTCGCACACACGACCCACGATGGAACTGGCCGACCGAATCGAGCGCTTTCGCCGGACACTGCGGGAGTGGGCCCGCGGGCTGTACCACGGCATGATAACGCATCCGGCCTACGAGAAAATCGAGAAGGAGGCCGAGGACATCGAGGACGCGTTCATGCTGGCTTGTTTCCCCGACGCCTTCGGCATCCCGTCGCCGGTGTCGTACTACACCGCCGAACTGCTGCCGTACCTCGAAGACACCTTCGAGGCCTGGGAACGGCGGCTGTGGGACCGGGGGTCGTACATCGAACGCAAGGGCCAGCAGTACCACTTCTGATGGAGCCGTTCGTCTTCTTCGGCGGCAAGGGCGGGGTCGGCAAGACCACGGTCTCCTGTGCCTACGGCGTCAAATCCGCGCGAGCGGGCCTCGACACGCTCGTCGTCTCGACGGACCCCGCCCACTCAGTCACTGACGTGTTCGACCAGTCGTTCAGCGACGACCCGGAGTCCGTCGAGGGCATCGACGGCCTCGACGCGATGGAGATCGACCCCGAAACCGAGACCCAGCGCCACCTCAACGGCATCCGTAACGACCTCTCCGAGCAGGTGTCGGCGGCGATGGTCAACGAAATTAACCAGCAGCTAGAGATGGCCCACCAGACGCCGGGGGCCTACGAGTCGGCGCTGTTCGACCGCTTCGTCGACGTGATGCGCAACGCCGACCCGTACGACCGGGTCGTCTTCGACACGTCGCCGACCGGCAGCACGCTCCGCCTGCTCGGCCTGCCGGAGTTCCTCGAGGGGTGGATCGACCGGCTGATGCACAAACGCGAGAAGAGCATCGACCTCTTCGAGAAGGCCGCAATCGGCAACAACGAGCCTCGGCGCGTGATGGATGGCGACCCGGTGCTGGCCCGCCTGCAAGACCGCAAGGAGTTCTTCGAGTTCGCCGGCGGCGCGTTACAGTCCGACGCCGCCTTCTTCCTCGTTCTCAATCCGGACCAGCTCTCGGTCAACGAGACGCGGCGCGCGATTTCGGAGATGCGAGAGCGCGACCTCTCGGTTCGTGGCCTCGTCGCGAACAAGCTCACGCCCGAACCGGACCCCGACGAGGACGGCCGCGGGGCCCGCTATCTCAGGGACCGCGTCGCCACTGAGAACGAGCGGCTTCAGGAGGTCCGAGAGACGCTCGACCCGCCGCTGGTCGCGGAAATCACGACCCGCACGGCGGAGGTGAAAGGCGACCTGCTCGACGATGTCGCCGCCGAATTCGACGTCGAGACGGACGCCGAGGCACCGACGTTCGTCTGAGCCGGCGACCCGCCGCTCATGTGTGGGCCGCGCATAACCGATAAGTAATCAGATATTAGATTTTCGTTGATAGTCGAAGCCGTGTGACCGAGCGTATTCTGACGGATTTGAGATATATAAGAAATATATAATAACTATTAATAGCTTGATGTTGGTTACCATTCATGCACATACATGACACAGGTAATCTGGATCGTCCTGGCAGTACTGGTGACGTTCAGCGTGGGGTACCTGGGGTATTCGAAGTACCTCGCGCGGTTCCTCGAACTCGACAACGACAACGAGACACCGGCACACAAGTACGAAGACGGGCAGGAATACGTCCCGTCGAAGAAACCGGTGTTGCTGGGTCACCACTACTCCAGTATCGCGGGTGGGGCACCGATTGTCGGACCGATTACTGCGGGGGCCATCTGGGGATGGGTTCCCGCACTGCTGTGGATCGCCATCGGCAACCCGCTGATGGGCAGCGTCCACGACTTCGTCTCGCTGTCGGGGTCGCTCCGACACGAAGGGAAGTCCATCGGCTACATCGTCGGTGAGTACGTCGGCGAGGGCGGGAAGAACATGCTGCTGTGGTTCGCGTTCCTGACGATTATCCTCGTCGTCGCAGTGTTCGCGCTGGTGGTCGGGATCGTGTTCAACGCCTATCCCGAGGTGGTAACGGCGTCGCTGGTCTACATCGCCCTCGCGCTGGCGTTCGGCGTGTACCTCTACCAGCTCAACGGGCCGTTCATCCCCGGCACAGTCCTGTTCGTCGCAGGCGTTTTCGCCGGCGTCTTCGCCGGGATTCAGTTCCCGATTGCCCTGTTCGAGCCGACGGCCGAACGGACCGCGGAGATATCCGTCATCGTATTGCTCGGCGGGAGCGGTTCCTGGGTGCCTGGCGCGAGCGCACTGGGCGGCAACACTGCGGCGTGGATACCGGTCATCATGGCCTACGCCGCCGTCGCCAGCGCGCTCCCGGTGTGGGTGTTGCTCCAGCCGCGTGACTACCTCTCCTCGTTCCTGCTGTACACCGGCGTCGGCGGCGCGCTGCTCGCCATTATCGTCGGGACCATCCTCGGCTCGTCGAGCCAGCCGCTGGTCATCGACAGCTCGCTGGGTGCGTTCAACGGCTTCTGGGGCGTCGAGGGTGCGGGCCTGTACCCGCTGTTCCCGCTGCTTTTCATTACCATCGCCTGTGGAACCATCAGCGGCTTCCACTCGCTGGTTTCCTCCGGGACGACGGCGAAGCAACTCGATAAGGAGACCGACGCCCGCCTGATCGGCTACGGCGGGATGCTCGGTGAGGGGCTGCTCGCGGCCGTCGCGCTGTCGACGCTCGCGGTCGCCGGCTTCCCCGACCCCGCGGGCGGTATCGGCGCAGCGCTGCCGAACTTCGCGACCGGTGGTGGCATCATCCTGACGAGCCTCGGCCTCCCACAGTCCTTCGGCGCGCCGTTCATGGCGCTCGTCCTCGTGAGCTTCCTGCTTACGTCTACTGACACGGCTGTCCGGCTCGGCCGCTACATGATGGAAGAGATCGTCGGCCTGCCGGCCGGCCAGACGTCGACTGGCCTCGACGTGGGCGGCGGCATCCGTTCGACGCTGGGCGAACTCGGCCGCGGTCGGTACACGAACCCGATCATCCAATGTGTCCTCGCGTACGTGATGGTCATCTCCGGCCAGTGGGTCGTCCTGTGGGCGCTGTTCGGCGGTGCGAACCAGCTGCTGGCCGCGCTCGCACTGCTGACCGCGACGGTCTGGCTGGCTAACTGGGACAAGAGCAAACAGCTGTACTCCACGGGCGTACCGATGGCCGTCATGGTGGCGATAACTGTGCTCGGCCTCGGCTGGCTCGCGTTCTACCAGAACATCTACCAGACGATTATCGTGGGCGGTGCGAGCGGTGTGCAACTGTTCGCAACGATTATCCAGACGCTTCTGGCACTGACCCTCATCGGCCTCGCTCTGGCGCTGGTCAAGAAGGGGTACGACAACATCAGCACCGTCCGCGAGAGCTACGGCGGCGGTGCCGTCGAACCGAGCGACGACTGACGCAACCGATCACTTCTTCGTTTTTTCGGCGCTGACAGCGACTGCTACCCGAGCGTCATCTCCAGAACCGCTTGGCGAGCCGCGAGAGCATCCCTTCCTCGGGCTGGTTCACGTCTTCCCAGAGGACGAACGCCTCGACCACGTCGGCGGCCTCGCCGGCGACGGCTTCCTGCTCGTCCGGCACGATAACGCCCAGATTGACCTCGTAATGGCCGTAGTAGCCGTACTTCAACAGCGTGCGCTCGCGCTGGCCCTCGACGAACGACCGGACCTCCTCGGGCAGTTCGTCGGCGACTAGGACGAACGTGAAGTCCGTTCGGTAGTGTTCCTCGTTCGGCGTGACCCGTTTGTCGGCCAGGTCGTGGCCGAGTTCGACCAGCCGCTTCAGTTCGCCAACCGTCGGCCGGGTGACGCGGCGAGCATAGAGGTACTCCTCTGACTCGTGGTCGCCGTAGGACAGCGCCGGGTGGAAGAACTGCTTCTGATTGAGGATCCGCATCTCGCCGTAGAGGTCCCAGCGCTCGCCACGGAGCCGGTGGTCCCGTTCCAGCGTGTAGTTGTACATCAGGCGGTCGCTCACCCGGTCGAAGTACGGGTCGTCTGTCCAGTGTGGGACTTCCTCGATGATTTCGTCGGGCAGCTCCGATTTCGGGACCGCCCCAGTGACGGGGTCCTCCCAGTCGTCCGCACCGTAGTCCGGGGGTTCCTCGACCGGCCCGGGCTCTGTTTCCTCGCTCATCGTGTCGAGCCGCGTGGGCGTTTAGTTCGCACCGGCCCTATGCCGCGGTAGCTCATACCATGCCGATGCCGTGTCGGCGTCTTAAGCGCGTCGGTCAGCCGACGGTCGTTCACGGGCCGTACACGACCGCCGCGGCAGGTTTTTGACGCTGGCCTCCGAATTAATCACTAACAATCATGGCGAAAGACACCGAGGCCTGCGGCCGCTGCTCGATGACCGTCGTCGTCGACGCCGTCGACGAAACTGCGGACGAACAGCCCCACGACCCCTTCGGCGACGACCGCATCGAAGTCGACCAGCGGGATATCGAGCGCGTCTCGCCTGAGGCCTGGATGGGCCGGCTCTCGACCCGCGTCAACGAGGCCGTGAGTCGCTACGTCTGGGGTCGCTAAGCGAGTCAGAGGAGTGCGTCGATAATCCAGAAGAGGCCGTAGCTCAGCCCGAACGCCAGCGCGAGCGACCCGATCCAGGCCAGCACTGTCTTGCCCATCTTCTCACGACTGACTTCGCCGCCGCCGGCGGCCGCGCCGGAGCCGACGATGGCGGAGACGATGATCTCGTTGAACGACACTGGAATGCCGAAGAAGACGGCCGCCTGCGCGATGATGAAACTCGGAATCAACGCACCGATGGAGCGTCGCGGGCCGAGCGAGGAGTAGTCCTGTGCCAGCGCTTTGATCATCCGCGGCGCGCCCGTCCAGGACCCGATGAGGAGGCCGAGTCCGCCGAACAGCAGGACCCCGGTGATGGGAATGGCCGCCGTCGGCCCCTCGCCGAGCAGGGGGACCAGCGGCCCCAGCGCCAGGCCGACCTGGCTCCCGCCGGCGGAGAAGGCCACCAGCCCACCCATCACCAGCAAGAAGTGCCGCTGCCCGGCGGCTGCGTCCGCTCTGATGTCCAGATACAGCAGTCCCCCGGCAAGCACCCCGGCAAGGAGCGATACGACGACCATCGACGGAAATATTGGCGTCCCAGCCGCTCGTGCGACGGCGCGGGCGACCGACGCCTGCCCGCTGCCCGGCGCGAGGAGCACGAACTCGATGTTCGCCAGAATCACACCGACCAGCCCGCCCAGCAGCGGTACGAGCCGTTCCTCGGTCGTGGCCTCGTGTCGGAGCGACCACGCCGTCCCGAAGGCGATGCCGCCGCCGACGAAGGGCGTCAGGACCCACAGCGAGACGATTTCGAGGTACTTGGCCGTCGCCGGCTGGCCGCCCATCGCCAGTCCGACGCCGACCACCGCACCGGTGACGGTGAACGCCGTCGCGATGGGGTACCCAGTGAAAATCCCGATGGCGACCAGCACCGCCGCGGTGATGAGGGCGACGATGGCGGCGATAGCCGAGAGGCCGCCGCCGCTCGGGAACAGAACGAGTTCGCTCCCGACAGCCTCCGTGACGTTGGCCCCCTGCAGGACCGCGCCGGCCAGCCCGAGGATGCCGACGAAAAACCCGGCCCGCATCACCGAAATCGCGTTCGCTCCGACGGCCGGCGCGAACGGAGTGGACCCGGACGACCCGGCACCGATAGCCCAGGCCATGAACAGACTCGCGGCTGACGCGACAACAAGCGTCGCAATCGTACTCGTCGCGACCATCTGTCACGGCGTTTGCCCCGGCCTGCAATGAGCCTACCGTTCGCGCGCCTTCGCGAGGCCGACTGCCGACACCGACGCGGTCGTCACGGGCAAACGTTCAGGTGCCAGCGCGTGGTTCGGTCCCGTATGTCCGCCACTGAAGAGACTGTTCGCGTCTGGCTGGTCGAACGAACCTACTCCGACGACGAACAGAACCTCATCATCCTCACGTACGCGACGCCCGACGGCGAACAGTACTTCCGCAAGGAGCGCGCTTTGACCTCGTTTTCAGATGTGCGGGAGACGACGGCCGCCGTCGACGCCGACCCGGACAACCTCGGCTCCGTCGAGGACGAGGACCTTCGGGCGCAGTACGCGGCCGAAGCGACGCGGATGGCCGAGAAACACGACCCCGACGACGCTATCTGACCGTCTGTGTGGCCACGCTTGCGCTTCGTTCGTTTTCGCCTCTCGGACCCAAAACCGGTGCCGCTCGCCCGGCGGCGAGCTCAGTTCGTCTTCGCATCGGTCTCCTCGCCCGGCTCTGTCGCATCCACACCTTCGGCAGCCTCCACAGCTTCGGTGACCTTCTC
Organism: Haloarcula sp. KBTZ06; assembly: GCF_048595605.1. Classification (NCBI taxonomy): domain Archaea; kingdom Methanobacteriati; phylum Methanobacteriota; class Halobacteria; order Halobacteriales; family Haloarculaceae; genus Haloarcula; species Haloarcula sp. KBTZ06. The sequence goes on along the minus strand of NZ_CP184337.1, from coordinate 2,868,756 downwards.
GGTGTCGACGTGCCAGCGGTCGACGGCCTGCTCGAAGTCGGCGAGCTTGTTGGAGACGCGCATCTTCAGGTCGTCGTCGTTGACGTTGACCTCGAAGACGTACTCGGGGCGGTCGCCGTCGCCGACGCGGCGGAGGTTCGCGCTGATGAGGTCGTTGTCGAAGTAGTAGGGCGCGATCTGTGTCATCACGTTGCGGTAGACGGTGTCCTCGACCTTCCGCAGGGCCTTCCGGCTGGCGGAGTCGGCCGCGCGGGCCACGTAGTCGACGGACTCGCTCCATCGCTCCATCGCCTCGTCCGGTTCGTCGAGGTTTTCGTAGGACTCGCTGAGCTTTTCCCCGGCGGTCTGGAGGTCCTCATCGGGGCCTTTCCCCGCTTGCTCTCCTTTGCCTTCGTCGACGCTCGCCTGGTCGGCGGTTTTCTCGTTGACGTCCTCGTCCAGTCGCTCGTGGCTTTTCGGTCGCCACTCGTCGAACTCACTGAGGGCGTCGTCGTCGACATTCTCGTCCGAAGCGATGTCTTTCAGCGCCTGCGTGATGCGCTCGCCGTGCTCGACGATGTCGACCCAGCCGCCTTTCGTCTTGAATCCTGAAACGCTCTCTTCGATGTCTGCCATGGTATAATAGATCGGTCTATGACAGCCGCGGGACCTGCTGCAGTGGGCTGTCCATCTGTACACAGCGGATTGCTGCTCAGTAGGGTTAAACGTTTCCGCCATGGCGGTAGACATGATACTTACCCGCCCTACTCCTCCCCAGCCCTCGACATCGGCACGCAGACGGCGTGCTGCCACTGCATAGCGACCCGCCCGCTCGGCCCGCTTCGCTCAACACCGAACGGCTGCTTATAAGGATTGCACGCGAATGGTAGTTTGATGTCATCCGCACTATTCGTCGTAAGCGAACACGGGTACTGGGGCGAAGAATGTATCGAGCCGCTGACAACACTCTCGGAAGCCGGTCTGGATATCACGGTGGCGACACCGACCGGCGAGCCGCCGGTGCTTGACGAGCGCTCCGTCGACCCGGAAGAAGTCGGCGAGGACCTCTCAGAGCACGTTCGGGAGGTCCACGAGACCGATGAGCGCCTGAACAACCCGATTCCGCTGGCCCAGGCTGACGCCGAGGACTACGACACCGTCGTGTTCCCCGGCGGCCACGGCGCGGAGTGGGATATCACGCAGGACGTCCACGCCCGCGAACTGCTGCGCGAGAGCGTCGCCGGCGACGACGGCAAGGCGCTCGTCGTCTGTCACACGGTCGGGATTCTGGCGTTCACCAGAAACGCTGACGGCGAGTTCCTCGCCGACGGCCGCTCGGTCACCGGCTTCCCGAACGCCTGGGAGGAAGGCATCGTCGACGAGAACGACCTACTCCCCGACGGCCGGAAGCTCCCGTACTGGGTCGAAGACGAAGTGAAGGCTGTCGGCGCTGACTGGGACGCCGAACTCGACGCCGACACCAGCGTCACGGTCGACGGCGACCTCATCACGGCTCGTGGCCCGCCGTCGTCGGCTGCGGCCGCCCGGACGCTCCTCGACGAACTCGGTATCGAGACGTCCGCGTAACGGGGTCCGGAACGTCAGCTACTGACACACGTCAAAGAATCCGAATTTCTCCGAACAAAGGACATCTCGCCCGGTCGTGTTACCCCGCCCGGTCGTCGTCCCCGAGAATACGGTGCCATACGGTATCGCACAATATAGTCAAATAACGACTGTGTACTAGCTAACCTTCTTGAAGGCCCCGTGCAACGTAGACATACGTATGACTAACAACTCCACGCGCAGGCGGTTCCTCAAGACAGCAGGCGTTGCAGGTGTCGCGGCTCTCGCCGGTTGTGGCGGCGACGGTGGCGACACGGAGACCCGCCTCTCGTGGCACGCCGGTGGGACCGGTGGGACCTACTTCCCGCTCTCGAACGAGTTCAAGACGGTCGTCGAGGACAACACGGACTTCACGCTGAACGTCCAGTCGACCGGTGCAAGCGTCGAGAACGTCGGCAGCCTCGCCAACGGCGACGCCGACTTCGCGCTCATCCAGAACGACATCGCCTCGTTCGCGAAGAACGGCACCGGCATCGATGCGTTCCAGGACAACGCCATCGAGAACCTCCGCGGCGTTGCGACCCTGTACCCCGAAACGATCACGGTCGTCACCCTCGCGGACACGGGCATCACGCAGCTCTCCGACCTCGAAGGCGCGACGATCAACACCGGCGACCTCGGGAGCGGGACCCAGGTCAACGCGCTCCAGATTCTGGAGTCGGTCGGCATCTCAGACTTCACCGAGCAGAACGCCTCGTTCTCCCAGGCCGCTGACCAGCTCCGGAACGGCGACATCGACGCCGCGTTCGTCGTCGGCGGCTGGCCGGTCGGCGCTATCGAGGACCTCGCGAACACGAACGACCTCGTCATCGTCCCCATCTCCGGCGACAACCGCGACGCAGCGAAAGAGGACGCGTCTTGGTTCGCCGACGACACCATCCCCGGCGGCACCTACACCGGTGTCGACGAGGACGTCGAAACAATCGCTGTGCAGGCGATGATTGCGACGAACGCCGAACAGCCCGAATCGACGGTTGAATCCGTCACCGCGGCTATCTTCGACAACGTCGACGACCTCTCGATCAAGACGGACTTCATCAGCAAGGACTCCGCACAGGACGGGATGTCCATCGAACTCCACCCCGGTGCGGCGACCTACTTCGACGCGTAACGCCGACTGACGCCATCCGTATCGTTCACTACCCGTCTTCTACTACCCAGCAACCGGAATGAGACGACGATACGTCGCCACCGCGGTGCTCGTTTCCCTCCTCCTCATCGGGACTGTAGCGGCGCTACCCGGCGGCCGTGCACTGGTCGTTGCGGACGCCGAGACCGGCGAACAGTATCTTACGGTCCCAGTCGAGGACGGAACGACTGTCGCGCTGGAATACATGCATAGCGTCGAAAAAACGCGTGTCTACGACGAGTACACGGTCCGTGGCGACCATCTCGAAATGACCCGCATGGAGTTCGAATCGTTCGGCTGGGGGCTCCCGAGCGGGGCCAACGTCACCCGCGAAGACGGGGTGTACGTCTTCGACCCACCGGGCAACTACACGCGTGTGACAGTCTCTCCCGGTGATGTTGCAGGGCATAAACTTCACGTCGGAGCCGAAACCTACGATTTGGTAGCCCGCACCAACGGCCGCTCGGTCCATCTCTACGTGACTCAGCGTTCGGCGTTCGGTGCTGCGAAAGACCAGCTCAACACATGACTGACGACACACGACCTGACGACGGCGGGGAGGCCGTATCGGACGAGGAAGTCGACGAAGTACTGCAGGAGATTGAGCGAAAACGCTCCCTCAGGGGCTGGGCGCTCGTCCTCGTCGCGCTCATCGGCATCTCGTTTTCGGTGTTTCAGATGTGGCTCGCGGCGAAAGGGTTCGTCCTCTCGATTTCGCTTCCGGGTGTCGGTGATGTCGTGTTCGCGTCGCTGCAACTGCTCCAGATAAACGCCGTCCACGTCTCCTTCGGCCTCATCCTGACCTTCCTGCTGTATCCCGGCAGCACCGGCGACGGCCCGCTCTCCCGGCGCTGTATCGCGCTCGGGACGCTGGTCGACGAGAAATTCGGCGCGGAGCATCCGGTGTCTCGCGTCGTTCACGCTATCGGCGACGCGCTCGCCTGGGCGTTTCTGGACGCCGAGATGGACCGTGTGACGCCCTCTGATTTCGTTTTCATCGCGCTGTCGGTGCTGTCGGCCGCGTACTTCATCACCGACTTCGACGAGATCCAGCGCATGCGTGCGCTGGGACTTGAACGCGGCCGACCGATTCAGGAAGTGTTCACCTTTCTGGAACCGATAGCAGGCCTGCTCGGGCCACTTGCCGATACCTCCTACGCGTTCGTGCTGGGTGTGCTTGGCGTCCTGCTCGTCCTCGAAGCGACCCGCCGGGCCATCAGCCTCTGGCTGATGGTCATCGTCGCGGCCTTTGTCGTTTACGCCCGCTTTGGCGTACTCATTCCACAGAACGCAGCCTACGTCGGCGTGCTCTCCATCCCGGAACTGTCCTGGGCCTCTATCATCCAGAACCTCTGGTACAACACCGAAAACGGGGTGTTCGGGATTCCGGTCACCGTCTCCGTGCAGTTCATCTACATCTTCATCCTGTTTGGCGCGTTCCTCGAAATGTCCGGCGCGGGGAAGTGGTTCATCGACCTCGCGTACGGCGCAACGGGGACGCGAAAGGGCGGCCCGGCGAAGGCGTCCATTCTCGCCAGCGGATTTATGGGAACCATCTCCGGGTCTTCCATTGCGAACACGGTGACGACCGGCGCGTTCACGATTCCGCTGATGAAGCGGTCGGGCTACTCGCCGGAGTTCTCCGGGGGCGTGGAGGCCTCTGCCTCCTCGGGCGGCCAGATCCTCCCTCCGGTGATGGGGGCCGCCGCGTTCCTCATCGTCCAGTACACGGCGACGCCGTTCGCCGACGTCATCGTCGTCGCGACGATTCCCGCCATCGTCTTCTTCTTCGGCGTCTGGGTGATGGTCCACTTCGAGGCGGTCAAGGAGGATATCGGCGGCCTCGACTCTTCGGAACTGGTGAACATCCGTAGCCACCTCCGGAGCGGCTGGTTCTACCTCGTCCCGCTCGTTCTTTTGCTGTACTACCTCATCATCGAGCGGCTGTCTGTCGCCCGCTCGGCGTGGTTTACGCTCATCGCAATCGGAGCCCTCATCGCACTTGTGGCGGCCTACAGCGACGAGACGCGGGCCCGACTCGGCATTACACTTGCGTCCCTCTTCGGGCTGACGACGCTCACGCAGTACTTCACTGGACAAGGCATTTTCGGATACCTGTTCAATCGGTTCGTACAGGCCACTACGGCATTCCCGCCGCTGTTCAACCGCATCGATGGCCTCGTCGCGGCAGACCTGGCAGCGGAAGGGGCGCTTGCACTGCCCGGCCCACAACCGCTTGGTGCCGCGTTTTCCGCGGCGCTCGGCAATGTCGGCACGTTGATCATCCTCGCCGGCGTCCTGACGCTGATTACCCGGCCCAGACTCGACTCGCCGCTGCTGTCGTTCGACAATGCCGTCGACGATGCCGCCGAAACGACGTCCGATGCTATCGGCCGTCCAGAGTTGGCTTCGAACGGACTGTACAAGCTCGGTGTTTTCCTCGGGAAATCTATGGAGAGCGGGGCCAGAACCGCCGTTCCAGTCGTTATCGCCGTCGCCGCTGCCGGCATCATCCCGGGTGTCATCAGCGTCTCCGGCCTCGGTCCGAACCTCGTCTCGCTCATCACGGCTGTCGCCGGCGGGTCGCTCGTCTTGCTGTTGCTCGTCACCGCGTTCTCGTCGATTATCCTCGGGATGGGAATGCCGACGACGGTGACCTACATCATCCTCGTCTCTCTGCTCGCGCCGGCGCTGACCGAGTTCGGCGTTCCGCTGCTCGCGGCGCATCTGTTTATCCTCTACTTCGGCGTCATCGCCGACATCACGCCGCCGGTCGCGGTGGCCGCCTACGCTGCCTCGGGCGTCGCGAAGTCCGATGCCTTCGAGACCGGTATCGAGGCGTTCTCGCTGTCGCTCAACAAGGCCATCGTCCCGTTCGCGTTCATCGTCACGCCGGGCATCATCCTGTTGCGGCGCAACCCTGACGCTGCCACCCTCGACATCGGGGACAAATACCGGGTCGTCGGGACCGCGGACCTCCTCGATGTCGGCTACGCGATCCCCGAGATTCTCATCCCCGTGATCGGCGTCTTCCTCGGCGTCGTCGCACTGGCCGCGACAGTCATCGGGTTCGCGTACGCGCCGGTCTCCCGTGGCGAGCGGGCAGCGTTCGCGTTCAGTTCGCTCCTGTTGATGGCTCCTGCGCTCGCTGTGTCCGGGGTGTACGACCTCCTCGGACTCGTCGGCATCGCCGGCGGCGAGATGACGGTCCTGCTCGACGTTGTACTCCGCGGCGTCGGCCTCGCCCTGTTCCTCTTCCTCATGGCGAAGAACCGCCAGCGCGGCGGTGACCCTGCGGTACGGTCCGGCACGGCTGAGCCGGCGTGAGTGAGAACCGTTTAACCCATCGGGGGTCAACGGGCACGATATGCCAATCGAACAGCGCGGCGACGCCTCCGTCGTCACGCACGCGCTGGCGCGAGATGAACTGACACGGATACGAAATGTCGAGACCGAACAGGTCGCGTTCCGGAAGGGACTGGTCCGTCTCGGCCGCATCTGTGGCTACGAGATCATCGACGGTCGGATGGAGACCGAGTACACGGAGGTCCAGACGCCGCTGACTACGATGATGGGCGAACGCGTCAAGGGACTCGACGACGTGGTCATCGTCAACGTCCTTCGTGCGGCGACGCCGTTCGTCGAGGGACTGCTCAAGGCGTTCCCCCGCGCCAGGCAGGGCGTCATTTCTGCCAGCCGCGACGAGGAAGCCGGGATGAACGACGACGGCGAGTTCCCCATCTCGGTCGACTACGTCAAACTGCCCGAAATCACCGAGGATGACACCGTCATCATCGCGGACCCGATGCTTGCGACCGGGTCGACGATGACGACGGTGCTCGACTACATCACCTCAGAGAAGACCGAACCGGAGAACCTGCTCGTTCTGGCTGCGGTTTCCGCGCCGGAGGGTATCGTCCGCGTCTCGGAGTCCCAGTCGGACGCAGACATCATCAGCGTCGCTATCGACGACGAACTCGACGAGGACGGGTTCATCGTTCCGGGACTCGGCGACGCCGGTGACCGGGCTTTCCGGACGACGTAAGCGGTCGCGGCCCGCTCGACCTATCGGTTGAGGGACGAAACGTTTTTATCTGTGGCCCGAATCAGCCGATGATGTCGCGATTTTCCGTCTGTACCCAGCTGCTGTACCCCCTTCCTTCACATGGAAACCGACAGACGGCAGCGTAATTTTGGTCCAGTTGAAACGAGAGTGACGGCCGTGAACCGCCCCGCGGTGACCGGGCGTGGCTCCTGTCGGACGGTACTGGACCGGGAGGCTTTCGTACTGACGGCACGGCAACCCCGTATGGTTCGACGACGATACCGCGTTGCGGACACTGCCCAGCAGCTCGTCGGGGGGTTCCTGCTCGCGGGGCCGTTCGTCGTGACTGAGGAGGTGTGGGTGCTGGCCGAGAATATGTCCTGGTATCACGCGGTAGTCGTCGTCGGTATCGTGTTCGCTATCGGCTACGGGGCGCTGTACAAGGCCGACGCCGGCCGAGACATCGACACCGAGGCGGAGGTGGCCGGTATTCCAGTCCGGTTCGTCTCGCTGATGATTGTAGCGTTCGGTTCGGTCGCCATCCTCGCGACAGCTTTGACCGCCCCGGACACGTTTCTCGTCGACGGCGGGATTCTGGCGGACCCGACGCCGATGGCCGTCACTCTGACGACCCTGAAGGCGATCATCGTCGGTGCGATTTTCAGCGTCGTCGGGGCTGCGACGGCGGACAGCGTGTTCTGACCGCGACCCGCACACTTAATTGGGTGCCACTCTCCTTGATGTGCATATGGAGTATACGCTGGCTATCGACAACGCACCGGAAACCGTTCCGGGTGGCACGGGGGTACTGCTCCTGCATCCGAGTACCGGCGAGACGGACCGACTCGACACGGATTTCCTCGCAACCGACACGGATTCGATGCTCGTCATCTCGACCCGGACCACCGCCCGAGAGGTCAAGCAGAAACTGGAGTACTACGAGGTTGACGAGTCGAAGGCGACCATCCTCGACACGCTGTCGGTCGAACGCGGCTATACCCGTCGCCGCTCCGAGGGGGTTCGGTACGTTTCTGCCCCGGACGACCTGTCCGGCATCGTCTCGGAGACCGAGACGTTCTTGCAGGAACACGACGGGAAACTCCGCGTAACGTTCGACTCCCTGACGGAACTCATCTACTACGCCGACGAGGACGGCGCGCTCTCGGCCGTCGAAGACATCCTCGACCTGCTTGCGGAGTACGACGCTGTCGGGATGTTCCACCTCGCCGACGAGGTCCACGACGAGGAGACAGTCGCGGCGTTCCGGGAACTCTTCGACGGTGTCATCGAACTGTCCGAGGACGGAACCATTACCAGTTCCTTCGAGGAGTAACCGGACACGCGCTCCTGAATCCGCCGCTCCTCCGATGAAATTGTGGCAGCCGGCCGACACTACTTCGCCCATCGAACACCCCGATGGCGTCCCTCCCTCTCGAATGAAACGGTGTTTTCACCCGGCAGCGACGCCAACACCCCGTATGCCAACTCTTACCAGACCAACAACAATTAAGAGGGTATGACCCACATACAGGGTTGTATGCCGGAATGCCAGAACTGCGGTAATTTTGTAACGGCTGACTACGCGCGTGTGTTCACGCCGAACGGGGTCGAAAAGCCCAGGGTCTGTCCGCAGTGCGAGGACAAGATTCGCGACGGGGCAGACGTCCGTGAGGCCCGGTCCACACGTCGCGGATAGAACCGATCAGGAACTGCCGCCCTGTGACCTGACGGTTGCGGGGACGTTTTCCTCGCCGGCTGCACTCGCTACCAACCGCTGCTTTACTGCACAGGCGTTTCAGCGGCTATGCTAATGCATCTGTCAGGCGTGTCCGTGCTTCCTCGAACACCGCGTCAGCACGGTCCGCGTCACGGGCTTCGGCGGTGATCCGAACGAGCGGCTGGGTCCCGCTGGCCCGCAGGAGGAACCACGCGTCGCCGAGGTCGACCCGGACCCCGTCGAGCGTCGTCACGTCGTCGTAGGCGGCGGTCACTGTCTCCCGAACCCGGTCCATCACGGTTTCCTTCTGGTCGGTTTCGACGCTGTCCCGGCGGATGGGGTACTCCGGCACGTCGTCGGCGCGGTCACCCAGCGGGCGCTCACTGTCCAGTGCCGCGGCGGTACAGGCCGCCAGCGGCCCGTCCGGACACAGCGTTCGCTCGGGCCAGATCCACGCGCCGCTCGGCTCGCCGCCGAAAGCGACCCCGTCCTCGCTCGCGGCCTCGGCGACATACACGTCCCCGACCGGGGTGTATTCGACGGCCACGTCGATATCGCTGAGGTGGTCCTCGACGGCGAGGCTCGTATCGACCGGGACGGCGACCCGATCGCCCGGTGACGCCGCAGTACGGGCGAACACGGCCAGCAACACGTCGCCGGAGAGGAAGGTCCCGTCGGCCGCGACGGCTCGCATCCGGTCGGCATCGCCGTCGTGTGCGATCCCGAGGTCGGCGTCGGATTCGGCCACCAGCGTCGCCAGGGACTCGCAGTTCTCGGCTTTCGGTTCCGAGGGGCGACCGGGGAACGCGCCGTCGGGCTGGCCGTTGAGCGTCTCGACGGAACAGCCCAGTTCGGTGAGTGCGTCGATGCTGACCCGGCCCGCGCCGTTGCCGAGGTCGACGACGACGTGGCTGTCGAGGTCCCGGTCGCCGACTTCCGCGACCAGCGCCTCGACGTGGCGCTGGCCGGCGTCCCAGGACTCGCTGTCGCCGCTCTCGTCCCACGCCGCTGGCTGGAACGCATCCTCGTCCAGTCGCTGTTCAATCGTCTCCCGCAGGTCCGCGTCGAAGGCTTGCCCGCTGGGCTGCCAGAGCTTGATACCGTTGTCCTGGGGCGGGTTGTGGCTCGCCGTCACTGCGACGCCGGCGTCGGCGTCCTGCCACGCCACCGCCCGTCCGATAGTCGGCGTCGCCGCGCCGCCGAGGTCGACGACGTCGACGCCGCTCTCACGGAGTCCTGCCACCAGCGCCGCTTGCAAGTACTCGCCGCTCGCTCGCGGGTCCCGGCCCACGACCACTCGCTCGCAGTCGATGCCAAGCGCTCGCCCTACCGAGAGCGCCACCTCGGCCGTGACCGTCTCGCCGACGGGACCCCGAATCCCGCTCGTTCCGAACTGTGTCATTACTGCCTTCTGGGTCGGGCCGCCCCTAAAATCCATCCGGCATCAGACAGGTACTGCGGGCCGGCAGTGCCGAGGCCGCTCCGCTACTGTGTCGGCGACCACTCGCAGGCCGTCCCGGTCGTCAGCCCCGCTTCGTCGATGTGAGCCGAGAGGCAGCCGTAGTTGCAGAACTGCGTTGTCGGCTTCCCGTCGGGTGTCTCGCTGATGTAGACGGGGTCGTGGGCCTCGACGGAACAGCCGCAGTACGTGCAGTCGGCCATACTGACGCTTGCGCCCGGGAGAACAAACGTTTTGTCCGCGTCTGTCGACCCACCGCACATGAAACAGGGCGGCTCCGACGCGGCGAAACAGGCAGCGGGGGAATCGGCGGCCGAGGCAGTCGAGGACGGCATGGCCGTCGGCCTTGGCACGGGGTCGACAGCGGCCCACGCTATCCGCGCTATCGGGCGAGCGGTCGACGCAGGACTCGATGTCGTCGGCGTCCCGACGTCATTTCAGTCCCGTCAGCTGGCCCGGGACTGTGGCATCCCGCTGGCGGACCTCGACGACGTGTCGGTCGACCTCGCTATCGACGGGGCCGACGAGGTGGCCGGCGGCAACCTCATCAAAGGTGGCGGAGCAGCCCACGCCCGGGAGAAGATCGTCGACGCGAGCGCTGACCGCTTCCTCGTCGTCGCCGACCCGACCAAAGAGGCCGAGTCGCTCTCGGTGCCGGTGCCGGTCGAGGTACTTCCGATGGCCCGCTCGACAGTCGCCGAAGCAGTCGATGATCTAGGTGGCGACCCGACACTTCGCCGTGCAGAGCGCAAGGACGGCCCCGTCGTCACCGACAACGGGAACCTCGTGCTCGACTGTGATTTCGGCCCTATCGACGACCCCGCCGCGCTCGCCAGCGACCTCGCCGCACTCCCCGGCGTCGTCGAGCACGGGCTGTTCGTCGATGTGGCCGACGAAATCCACGTCGGCACTACTGACGGCGTCACCGTCCGAGCGCTATCGAAGTAGCTGTCGCTGGTCGGCTTGCGTCGAAAAAATACACTGCTTGAAACGACCTTACAGGTCGCGCGGCTGGACCGTCTTCCGGTCGTTCTCGTCGGCTCGGCGGGCTGCGTCCTGGAGCAGCTCTTCGACTTCCTCGTCGAGTGCGTCGTAGAAGTCGGACGCTACGTTCATGTCGTTGAGCTCTTCCTTAACGGCGGCTTTGACGATTAGGTCTGCCATACAGACGAGGTATCGACGGGGGTTACTTATATACTTTCTCCAATTAGTTCGCTCTCGACCCTATTACCGGCAGTTTGAGGCATTATACGACACATAACCCCTTATAAATCCGCATTTGTGTCCGAATAGATCCATCAGAATACGCCATTTCGGCTGCGCCGGACGGCTATTGTCGCGTTACTCCGGCCGAGCGTCGCTCACGCGCGCTCGCACAGGTCGGCCCTGAAACGGGCGATTCGTTCGTCTCGGACCGACGGATAGGAGTGGCCGTATCACTGAATGGGTCCTATGCGCGACATACTCGATTCGGTTGCGGCGGGTGACCTCTCCCCGGTAGAGGCCGAGGCGGCGCTTGCGGGCTACGCGACCAGCGGGGCCGGTCGGTTCGACGCCGCCCGGGAGGACCGTGCCGGCGTTCCTGAGGCCGTCCTCGCGGACGGGAAGACCGCAGCGGAAGTGGCGGATTTGGCGGCGACAGCTATCGAAACGACGGACCGGGCTATCGTGACGCGGCTGGATACGTCCACTGCGACGGCCGTTCGGGAACAGTTGGACGAGACCGCTCCGGACGCGACGGTCCGGTGGGACGACCGCTCGAACTGGCTGGTGGCGACGACGCCCGCGTTCGAACGGCCGTCGCTGGACGCGTCAGTCGGTATTGTCACCGCGGGGACCTCCGACGCCGTTCCGGCCGGTGAGGCCGCACTCATCGCCGAGGAGATGGGTGCGACCGTGACCCGTATCGACGATGTCGGCGTCGCCAGCCTCGCCCGGACGATAGATGCGGTCGATGGCTTCCGGGACCAGGACGTCCTCATCGTCGCGGCGGGCCGCGAGGGCGCGCTCCCGACGGTCGTCGCCGGTCTCGTGGATGTCCCGGTCATCGGCCTGCCCGTCTCGACCGGCTACGGCCACGGTGGCGAGGGTGAGGCGGCCCTCTCGGGGCTGCTCCAGTCCTGTACCGCCCTCTCCGTTGTGAACATCGACGCCGGCTTCACCGCCGGGACACAGGCCGGCCTAATCGCCAGACAGCTCGACGATGCACGGACGTAGATATCTACGCCAACTGCAGACATACCCAAGTATTTGGGTAAAGATCTATGGGAACAACGCGCGTACGCGTATACGTCGGCGGTGGTGTCGCCGACGAACACGATGCCTGAATGTGATCATTGCGGCGCGCACGTCTCAGACCAGTTCGCCCGAGTGTTCGCGGACGAACGCGGACACATCCGGGCGTGTCCGAACTGCTCGGCGAACGCTGGCATTGCCGAGGTATCGAGAGAGCGCGCCCAACAAGTGTGAGGCCCGCTGGGCCACCAGCATCGTGCGATGACTACCGCGCGGAGCCCTTACCACGTGTACGTCCTCCGTTGTAGCGACAACACCTTTTACACCGGCTATACGACCGATGTGGAGCGCCGCGTCCGCGAACACGACGCCGGCGACGGCGCGAAGTACACGCGCGGCCGAACCCCGGTCGAACTGATCCACGTCGAGTCGTTCGACTCACAGTCCGAAGCGATGAGCCGTGAGTACGAGATCAAGCAGTACACCAGAGCAAAGAAGGAACGGCTCGTCGAATCCAGCGACGCCGAAGCGGACTTCGATATCTGAACCGCTATCGATACAACTGAAGAATTAGCAGCGCTACCGCCTCAGATGCCGAGGCTCACCTCTTCCCGTCGGTAGCCGTGAAGTGACAGTTTTGCGATGGGGCGTGATTTTTTGTCGAGGGGCTGAGAACCGCGAGATATGGACAACGACGCGGATGTCGACGCAGGTGCGATCGCCTTCGGGACGGACGGCTGGCGGGCGACGCTGGACGTGTTCACGAAGCCGCGGGTCCGGATGGTGGGACAGGCCGTCGCCACCACCCTGCAGGAACGCGGGGCGACCGGGACCGTCGCTATCGGGTACGACGCCCGCGAGACCTCGCCCGGGTTCGCTGACGAACTCGCCCATGTCCTGCGCGCGAACGGCTTCGACGTCCTCTTGCCGGACCGGGACACGCCGACGCCGATCCTCGCCTGGACGGTGAAAGACCGCGACCTCGTGGGGGCGCTCCAGATCACGGCCAGCCACAACCCGCCGGAGTACAACGGCGTGAAGTTCATTCCCGGCGACGGGTCACCAGCGCTGCCCGACTGGACGGCCGCCTTCGAGGAGAACCTCGCCGTCCTCGACCCGCTCCCCGAGGACGAGTGGGGCGAGCGAGCGGAGGAAGACCTCATCAGTCCGTTCCACGACCACGCGCTGGAGTACGTCGACACCGATCTCGATGGCCTGTCGGTCGCCTACGACGCGCTGTACGGCAGCGGCCGCGGCGTCACCGACGCCCTGCTCGAAGCGGCCGGAGCCGACGTGACCCGGCTCAACTGCGTACGGGACCCCGACTTTGGCGGCGGGTCGCCCGAACCGTCGGCGGAGAACGCCGAGGGACTGGTGGCGGAAGTCAGCGACGGCGACGCCACGCTGGGAATCATCAACGACGGCGACGCCGACCGCATCGGCGTCGTCACACCCGAGCGGGGCTATCTGGACCCGAACCTGTTTTTCGCCGCGATGTACGACTTTCTGCTCGAAACTGGCTCGGGCGACGTGGTTCGGACGGTCTCGACCTCTAGCATCGTCGACCGCGTCGCCGAGGCCCACGGCCAGAACGTCCACGAGGTCGCCGTCGGCTTCAAGTGGGTCGCCGAGGCGATGGCCGAGCACGACGCGCTGTTCGGCGGCGAGGAGTCCGGCGGTTTCGGCCTGCCGGACCATCTGCGGAACAAGGACGGTGTGTTGGTGGCGCTGGTCGCCGCCGCCGCCGAACGCGAGGAACCGCTGGACGCCCGCGTCGACCGTCTGTTGGACGAACACGGCAAAATCCACCAGAACCGAATCAGCGTCGACTGCCCGGACGACCGCAAGGAACCAGTCCTCGAAGACCTCGAAGTCGCGCTGCCCGAGACGCTGGCGGGAGTCGCTGTCGACGGCATCAACACCGTCGACGGGTTCAAAATCCGGCTCGAAGACGGGACGTGGGTGCTGGTCCGCCCGTCCGGAACGGAGCCGAAACTCCGCGTCTACGCCGAGGCGTCGAGTGCGGAGCGCGTCGAGGACCTGTTAGAGGCGGGTCGGGACCTGGTCGAACCCCTCGTTTAAGCCCGGGGCGCGCGTCGTCGGCGCATGGACACCGACATCGAATTCGCCTACACCGAGGGGATCCCCGACGAAGCCGTCCGGGACCGCCTCGAATCGACTGTCGAGGGGGTGCTCGCGCTGGCTGACGGGGACGACGCGTACGCCTTCCCGGTGTTTCACCACTACGAGGACGGGTCGCTGTACTTCCGCCTCGGCGAGACGAGCAACAGCGAGAAGACGGGGTACCTGGACGCCACCGAGACGGCGTCGTACGTCGTCACCGAGACGGAGTCGACGCCGGACGCCGAGGCGTGGACCGGGTGGAGCATCGTCGCCCGGGGGCCGATAACGGCCGTCCCCGACGGCGACCCGGCCTACGAGGCCGTCGAAATCAACGAGCGCTACGCGCCCATCCGGGTGTTCGACGAGCCGACCGACGAGATGACCGTGACGCTGTACGAACTGTCCATCGAAGAGCTGACCGGCCGACAGAACTAGCGTCGCCAGTGAACGTCGGTGCACACCCGATCGCACGACTGCAGTGCGGTCGGTGTGTAAATCGGCTCACCGGCGACGGCGGCAAGTCCCGCGAAAGCGGTCGGCTTCGTCGGCGAGCGGCGTCACGTCGAATCCCAGCGCCTCGTAGAACGGCCGAACGTCAGCGTCGAACTCGGCGGTGACACAATTTCGCCGGTCGAGCGCGGCCTCGACGAGCGCCGTCCCGATACCCTGCCCGCGACGACGCCGACGGACAGCGACGGCCTCGATGTGAGTGTCGTCGAGTACGAGTGCGCCGAGAACGCGCTCAGCCGCCGGGTCATCGTCGGACACTGCGACGAGCGTACCGTCGTCTTCAGCACCCGCCCGAACGGTTTCCACGGCTATCGAGAGGACCGCTCCGTCGAGGACGTTCATCACCGCCGGCACTTCGTCGGCGGTCGCTGTGCGGACGTGCATATCTGTTAGAGGCCGCTGCTTGGCGGTTCAGCCGCCTTTGATGAGCCTGACGACCCGAACGTGGTCGTGCTCGACGGGCTGATCCGTCGGAACGTGCTCGCCATCGACGAGGACCGACACCTCGTGGGGGCTCAGGTCGACCGGCGAAAGCAGGTCGGCGTAGGTCGCATCCGCGTCCACCTCCAGTTCGTGGGTGTCCTCGCCGGCGATCTCGACGGTGACGTACATACACCGACTACTCCGCCGACGTACCTGAGACTGTCGACTCTCGCGGGGTTTAAGACCGGCCCACGCTTCCCATCGTCCATGAGTGAGGCCGAGTCCGAGTCGCGGGCGGGACGCGAGGAGGTCTGGATCGAGAAGTACCGCCCGCAGACGCTCGACGACGTGATGGGCCACGAGAACATCGTCGGGCGACTCAAAAGCTACGTCTCGCGCAACGACCTGAGCCACATGCTGTTTTCCGGCCCCGCGGGGACGGGGAAGACGACGTGTGCGACGGCTATCGCCCGTGAACTGTACGGCGAGGACTGGCGCGAGCACTTCCTCGAACTGAACGCCTCCGACGAGCGCGGTATCGACGTGGTCCGGGACCGAATCAAGAACTTCGCCCGAACGAGCTTCGGCGGCGTCGAGTACCGCATTATCTTCCTCGACGAGGCCGACGCGCTGACCAGCGACGCCCAGTCGGCGCTGCGCCGGACGATGGAGCAGTTCTCGAACAACGTCCGATTCATTCTCTCGTGTAACTACTCCAGCCAGATCATCGACCCCATCCAGTCCCGCTGTGCGGTCTTCCGGTTCTCGCCGCTGGCCGACGACGCCGTCGCCGAGGAAATCCGAAACATCGCCGCCGAAGAGGACATCGAACTGACCGAGGACGGACTGGACGCGCTCGTCTACGCCGCCGACGGGGATATGCGGAAAGCCATCAACGGCCTGCAGGCCGCGTCGGTCAGCGGCGACACGGTCGACGAGTCGGCGGTGTACGCGATCACCTCGACGGCCCGCCCGGAAGAGATCCGGACGATGGTCCAGTCGGCGCTGGACGGCGACTTCACCGCCTCGCGGGCGACCCTCGATAGACTGCTGACCGAGGAAGGCATCGCTGGCGGTGACATCATCGACCAACTCCACCGCTCCATCTGGGAGTTCGATATCGACGACGAAGCGGCAGTCCGAGTGCTCGAACGCATCGGCGAAACCGACTACCGGATCACCCGCGGTGCGAACGAGCGCGTGCAACTCGAAGCGATGCTGGCCTCGCTCGCCCAGGACGAGTAAGGCCGTACTACCGCTACGATCCGGTTTTTCACACCTGATAACTGGCGGGTGAGCTTTATGATGAAAGGAAAGTAAGAGTATCAACAACTGAAATGCAACGTTTACGACCATCTACGGAGGGGACGGGTGAGGACCGCGGTCAGGTCGGGATCGGGACGCTCATCGTGTTTATCGCGATGGTGCTGGTCGCGGCAATCGCGGCGGGCGTGCTTATCAATACTGCGGGGTTCCTGCAGAGTTCCGCCCAGGCGACGGGGCAACAGTCCAGCGATTCGACGACCAACCGCATCCAGGTTGTGGGCATGACCGGGGACCACTTCACCGACAACAGCGAGATCGGCGTGGTTGACATCGTCGTCAGGCGGGCACCGGGGGCAGGCAACGTCGACCTTGACAAGACGACCGTCCAGTGGATCGGTCCGAGCGGGTCGTACTACCAGCTCGCGGCTGGCGGCGCAGACGGCAACCCCGATGGGCGGTTCGCTATCTCTACCGTGCAGGACAACGACGGCTCCCAGCCGGTGCTGAACGACGTTGAAGACCGGTTCAGAATCACGCTCGACCTGGGGACCGATAATTCCGTTGGCGCTGAGCCATTCGGTGAGGAACTGCCCGAAGGAGAGACTGCGACGCTCCGCATTACCTCGCCAGCCGGCGGGATGACGACCGAGGAAGTCGTCGCACCGAAGACGCTCTCCGGGGAATCCTCTGTCACGCTCTGACGGCCAGGGATACCGCCGGCCCCTTCGGAACAGTTTTAGGCGAACGTGGGCCAACTGAACACCAATGAGCGACCTCGACGAGGCCTACCAACTCGACTACTTCGAAGAGGAAGGCTTCCACCGCCAGGAGTGTGCCTCCTGTGGCGACATGTTCTGGTCCCGTGTCGAGCGCGAGACCTGCGGCGAACCGCCGTGTGCGGAGTACGACTTCATCGACAACCCCGGCTTCGACGAGTCCCACTCGCTGACGGAGATGCGCGAGGCGTTCCTCTCTTTCTTCGAGGACCGTGACCACGAGCGCATCGACCCGTACCCGGTGGCGGCCAACCGCTGGCGCGACGACGTGTTGTTGACCCAGGCGTCGATTTACGACTTCCAGCCGCTGGTCACCTCGGGGACGACGCCGCCGCCGGCGAACCCGCTGTGCATCAGCCAGCCCTGCATCCGGATGCAGGACATCGACAACGTCGGGAAGACGGGCCGGCACACGATGGCCTTCGAGATGATGGCCCACCACGCGTTCAACGCGCGCGAGGACATCGAAGACCCCGAGCAGTACGCCTACGAGGGCGAGGTGTACTGGAAAGACGAGACGGTCCGGTACTGCGACGAACTGTTCGAGGAGATGGGGGCGAACCTCGACGAGATCGTCTACATCGAGGACCCGTGGGTCGGCGGCGGCAACGCCGGCCCGGCCATCGAGGTCATCTACCGCGGGGCCGAACTCGCCACGCTCGTCTTCATGTCCATGGAGCAGGACCCAGAGGGCGAGTACGAGATGAAAGACGGCAACCGGTACTCGCCGATGGACACCTACATCGTCGACACCGGCTACGGGCTCGAACGCTGGACCTGGATGAGCCAGGGGACACCGACGGTGTACGAGGCCGTCTATCCCGACATGATCGCCTTCCTCAAGGACAACGCCGGCATCGAACTCACCGACGAGGAGGAGCGCATCGTCCACGAGGCCGCGAAGCTCGCGGGCCGGATGGACATCGACGAGGCCGAAGACATCGAGGCCGAACGCGACACCATCGCCGCCGAGGTCGGCGTCGAGGTCGCGGAGATGCGGGACCTGATGGCACCGCTCGAGGACATCTACGCCATCGCCGACCACTGCCGAACGCTCGCGTACATGCTCGGCGACGGCATCGTCCCCTCGAACGTCGGCACGGGCTATCTGGCACGGATGGTGCTGCGCCGGACGAAGCGACTGGTCGACGGCGTCGGCGTCGACGCGCCGCTGGACGAACTCGTCGACATGCAGGCCGAGCGGCTGGGCTACGAGAACCGCGACACCATCCGCGACATCGTCCGCACCGAGGTCGAGAAGTACCGCGAGACGCTGGACCGCGGTGGCCGGCGCGTCCGCCAGCTGGCCGACGAGTACGCCGAAAAGGGCGAGCCGATCCCGACCGAGGAACTGGTCGAACTGTACGACTCCCACGGGATTCAGCCGGACATGGTCGAGGAAATCGCCGCCGAGAAAGGCGTCGCGGTCGACGTGCCCGACGACTTCTACGCGGTCGTCGCCCAGCGACACGGCGGCGACGACACCGCCACCGAGGAGTCACGGACGCCCTACGAGGACCGGCTCGAAGAACTGCCTGAGACCGACCGGCTCTACTACGAGGACCAGCAGCGGACCGAGTTCGAGGCCGTCGTCCTTGAGGTGTTCGACCGCGACGACGACAACTACGACGTGGTGCTCGACCAGACCATGTTCTACCCCGAAGGCGGCGGCCAGCCGCCGGACGAGGGGACGCTGTCGACCGACGACGTCTCCGCCGAGGTGACCGACGTCCAGCAGTACGGCGACGTCATCGTCCACACCTGCGACGACGACCCCGGCAAGGGCGAGTTCGTCCGCGGACAGGTCAATGCGAGCCGCCGCCAGCGCCTGATGCAACACCACACCGCGACCCACATCGTCATCCACAGCGCCCGGCAGGTACTCGGCGAGCACGTCAGACAGGCCGGTGCCCAGAAGGGCACTGACTCCGCCCGCATCGACATCCGCCACTACGAGTCGGTGAGCCGCGAGGAGGTCAAGGAGATCGAACGCCTCGCCAACGACATCATACAGGACAACATCGCCGTCTCTCAGGAGTGGCCCGACCGCAACGAGGCCGAGGAGCGCCACGGCTTCGACCTCTACCAGGGCGGCATCCCGGCCGGCGAGCAGATCCGGCTCATCACCGTCGGCGACGACGTGCAGGCCTGCGGTGGCACCCACGTCGCCCGAACCGGTGACATCGGGGCTGTCAAGCTCCTGAACACCGAGCGAATTCAGGACGGCGTCATCCGCCTGACCTTCGCCGCGGGCAACGCGGCCATCGAGGCCACCCAGCGCACCGAAGACGCGCTCACCGAAGCCGCGGATATCCTTGACGTTGCGCCCGATGCCGTCCCGGAGACTGCCGAGCGGTTCTTCGACGAGTGGAAGGCCCGTGGCAAAGAAATCGAACAGCTCAAAGAGCAACTCGCTGAGGCCCGCGCGAGCGGCGGTGGCGACAATGAAGAAGTCGAGGTCGGCGATGCGACCGCCGTTGTCGGGCGCATCGACGCCGACATGGACGAACTCCGCGCGCAGGCGAACGCTATCGTCGAGCAAGGCAACATCGCGGTGCTTGGCTCGGGACTCGACGGCGCGCAGTTCGTCGTCTCAGTGCCCGACGGCGTCGATGTCGACGCCGGTGAAGTCGTCGGCGAACTCGCCGGTCGCGTCGGCGGCGGCGGTGGCGGCCCGCCGGACTTTGCACAGGGCGGCGGTCCCGATGCGGACGCGCTTGACGACGCGCTTGACGACGCGCCGGAGATCCTGCGAACTGTCGCAAACGCCTGAACCGTCTCTGGTTTTCTCGCCGTTAGTGCTGCTTTCCACTCCGTTGCTTCGGACAGTTGTCCGATTGTGGAGGAATATTCTGCTCGAACGATTCGAATACATCCAATGGATACAATTACATTTACTTGTATTATGTATATCTGGGTGAGTTTCCAAAAGTATTTTTAGTAACTGCCCATCTATAGCAGATATGAGCGGAGAACGTGACATCGCACACATTCGGACTCACACCGAGTACGTTCGGTCACAACGGACGTGTCGGCGCTGTGGGACCAGTGTGCCCGCTGCCAGCGGCCGTGCTCCCGACGAACTGTGTGAAAACTGCAGTGCCACCCGTGCTACCTGACCCATGAGTACGACCACGACGCCCCCGTCGGACACTGACCTCGACGAAGCGCCGGAGTTCGAACTGGACTGCCTGTACGACGACCCCGAGAACCCCTCGGAGCTGACGATTTTCCCCTCGGACCTCCAGCAGTCCGTGACCGAGTGGGTCACTGCGGATCGGTCAGCGGCCGTCTCTCTCGACGAACTGCGCTGAGCGGCGCGTGCCGCCCGCTATTTGCCCTGACACAGCCGCCTGGCGTCCCGCATCGCCTCGTTGGTTTCACAGACGAGCGTCAGGTGATCGCCGCTTGCAAGGCGGAAATCGCTGTCGGGGACTCTGTCTGTGCCGTTGCGACTCACCATTGCGACCAGACAGCCGTCCGGAAGCTTCTCCGCGGTTTCCTCTATGGTCCGGTCGACCAGTGAGTCGTTGCTGAGTTCGACTTCCAGTACGTCCCCTGTTCGGCCGGAGTCCGACAGCCAGTGGGCCAGCGCTGGTCGCTCGACCGCGTCGTCGATTGCGTCGGCGACGGCGAAGCCGGCGGATATCGTCTCGACGTCAAGGTCCTCGAAGGCCTCGACGTTGTCCGGCTGGTTCGCTCTGGCGACCACGGTGTCGACGTCGAACCGGGTCGTCGCCAGCTGTGCCACGAGCAAATTCACGTCGTCGTCTGCGGTCGCAGCGACGACAACGGACGCCCGGTTCGCCCCTGCTTCTTCGAGGACGTGCGCGTTCGTCGCGTCCCCGTGGACGACGCGATGGCCGTCGGCCCGCGTCCGCTCGACCGTGTCCTCGTCGCTGTCGATGAGGACGACCTCCTCGCCGCGTGATTCGTATCGTACTGCCAGTTCCCGGCCGACGCGACCGCCACCGACGATGAGTGTTTGCATGGGAAGGATGTCGAGCGCTTGCGCGAAGTGACGGGCCAGCCCGCCTTGAAACATGACGGTCGCGAAGATGACGAGAAAGACAGTCCCGACGAGGACCGTCGCAGCATCCGGGTTCTCGGGACGCAGTTCGATGGCGAACAGCGTGGCGACGCTGGCTGGGACGATACCGCGCGGCCCCATCGCGCCGACGAACATCCGCTCTCGAACTGTCAGTCGGCCACCCAGCGTCGAGAGGAACACGCCGAGCGGGCGGACGAGCGTGACGACGACGATGACGACGACGAGTCCGCCGATCCCGAGCGCACGCAGGTCACCGAGCGATAGCTGGGCGGCCAACACGATGAAGACGAACGAGAGGACAAACAGCGTGATACCGCCCTTGAAATCGGCGATCTCCTCTTCGTGGGGGAGGTCGGCGTTCCCCAGTACGATACCGGCAACGGCGGCGGCCGCGATGCCGGCCTCCGAGAGCCATATGCTTCCCAGCGCGTACGCCAGCAGCGCTGCGGTCAGGACCACCGCCCGGGCGTTTTGCATGGCGTTGTCCGCCGAAAGGTGCCACCGCTGGAGCAGGAGTGCGATACCGCCGCCGACGGCGATACCGACGATGTGTCCCACGACCAGCCGGGCGACGAACGCCTCGACGACGACTACCGGCGAGGACTGGCTCGCGATGACGAACTCGAACGTCGCCACCGCGAGGATGGCTGCGGTCACGTCGTTGATGATGCCCTCGGTCTCCAGCGCTGCGGCGACCCGGTCCCTGACCGGGACCACTTGCATGATCGGCGTGATGACCGTCGGCCCGGTGGCGATCAGCAGGCTCCCGACGAGGACGGCGACTGGCCACGTCGTCCCGAACACGACCTTGACGGCGACGGCGGTTCCGACGAGCGAGACGAACGCGCCGATTGTCACCAGTCCAAGCGCCTCCCTGGACGCTTCACGGACTCGCTCGACGGTAAGGTGGAACGCCCCCTCGAAGACGATGATACCGACGCTGAGGCCGACGATAGCCTGCAGCCCGGCCTGTCCGAATATCGCGGGGTCGACGAGGTCGAGGGCCTGCGGGCCGACGAAGACGCCGGCGACCAGCAGGAACGCGACGCTCGGGATCTGGAGCCAGTCGGCGACCAGTTGCGCGGCGACACCCAGACTCACGACCAACACGACAGCGCCGATAAGTGATGCTGCTCCTGACACGGGACTGGCGGCCCTTCGACAGCCAGCGCTAAAGACCTACTCACCGAAAGAGACACACCACCGGCGAAGGAACCGACAGCCAATGCCGACCGCACGCAACCGCGACGTGTCCCTCTACTACGAAGCCGACGGCGACGGCCCCACCGTCGTGTTCATCAACGACGTGGGGTACGGGGCGTGGCTCTGGGGCTGGCACTACGACGCCGTCGCCGGTCCCTACGAGACGGTGGTGTGGGACCTCCGCGGAACCGGCCGGTCGGACGCGCCGGCGGGACCGTACGACGTGGACACGCTGGCGGCTGACCTCGAAGCCGTGCTGGCCGACCACGGCGTCGGGAGCGCCCACCTCGTCGGGGCCGGCCTCGGCGGCATGGTCGCGCTCGAATACGCTCACCAGTACAGCCGCGCCCGTTCGCTGACGCTGTACTGTACGGTGGGATCTGGCGATGCGGTGGATCGGGCGGAACTGGACGCGCTCGCGCTGGACGCCCCATCGTCGCTTGCAGGAGCGTTTTCGCCGGCATTCCGCGAACACGACCCGGACCTCATGGAGCGGATCGCAGGCTGGCGCGCTGACGAGGACGCTACTGGCGCGGCCCGCGACGCGCAGGCCAACGCAATGACGGCTTTCGACTCGCCGCCGCTGTACGAGATCACCCAGCCCGCTGAGGTGTACTACGGGCTGGACGACCCCGTCGTGTCGCCGGACGCCGCGCAGTCGCTGGCGGCCGACCTGCCCCGCGGGACCGGCGAGGCCGTCGAGGGTCGCCACTGCTGTTTCGTCGAACACGCGCCGGCGGTGACCGACCGATTGCTGGCGCTACTGGACGAGCAGACAGAGTAACTATTGGACCGGATGGCCGGACGCAATCCACAAATACGCGGCCTGATAGGTGATACGTATGACCGACCGGACGGCGGCCGTCACGCGGACCACGGCCGAGACGGACATCGAGGTCACGCTCGACGTCGACGGCGACGGCGACAGCACCATCGACACCGGCATCGGCTTCTTCGACCACATGCTCGACTCCTTTTCCACCCACGGGCTGTTCGACCTGACCGTGCAGTGCGACGGCGATCTAGACATCGACGACCACCACACCGTCGAGGACGTCGCCATCACGCTCGGCGAGGCGTTCACCGAGGCGCTGGACGACAAGCGCGGCATCCGCCGGTTCGCCGACCGCAAGGTCCCGCTGGACGAGGCCGTCGCGAGCGTCGTCGTCGACATCTCCGGCCGGCCGTACTTCGCGTTCGACGGCGAGTTCTCGCAGGACTCGGTCGGTGGGATGACCAGCCACATGGCCCAGCACTTTGGTCGCTCACTGTCGATGAACGCCGGGCTGACGCTGCACTGCGGCGTCGAGGGCGAGAACGCTCACCACGAGATCGAGGCGCTGTTCAAGGGGCTGGCACGAGCACTCGACGACGCGACCCGCATCGACGAGCGCCGCTCCGACGTGGCGAGCACGAAGGGCGAACTGTAGCCGATTGCGACCCGCCGTTTCGGCCGCTGTCGGCACCGATTAGTGTCCCCATACCCATCCTTCCGTATGTTCGACGAGATTATGCAGAAATTCGAGGACTCTCCCGGCCAGCAGGACGTCATCCGCCTGCTGCTGGAACGGGGGTTCTCCGTCAACGAGGACGGCCGCGTCGTCTCGGGCGGTATCGAAATCCCGAACACGGGTATCGCCCGCGAGGCCGACGTTGACCGCCGCGTGGTCAACGCGACGACGGACGCGATTCTCGACGACGACGACCTGCGGCGCATCTTCCGCAACATCTCCTCCGTGCCGAGCCTGCTCGATCTCGCCCCGGTGCTCGATCTGCACGCAGTGACTGTCACCGTCCGCGCCGCCGACGAGTCCGGCATCGTCTCGACGGTCACGTCGGCTATCGCCGACCACGGCATCTCTATCCGCCAGGTCCTGAGCGAAGACCCCGAGTTCACCGACGAACCGAAACTGTACGTCATCACTGACGAGGAACTGCCCGGCGACCTCATCAACGAAATCCGTCGCCTGGCGTTCGTCCGGACCATCGAACTGGCCTGATGCCGGCGACGCTCACCGTCGAGACGCCCGGAGGGGAAACCCACGAACTCACCGCCGAACGCGGGGCCGTCCTCCGGGACGTGCTTCTCGATGCCGACCTCTCGCCACACGGTCGCTACGCGAAACGGGTCAACTGCGGCGGCCGCGGCATCTGTGCCACCTGCGGCGTCCGTCTCGCTGAGCCGCCCGACCCCGACCACTGGCACGACGACCTCGCCGACCGGTTTAGCTATCCCCGGCTCTCCTGTCAGCTCCGGGTTCGGGACGGAATGAGAGTCGAACTGCTTGACAAGCGGGTCTGGGGGTCGCGGCAACCGGACGGCAGGACGGACTGACTCACTGCTGGGAGCGCGAACGACAAACGCTATTCCGCCGCCGGGCCTACGCCGGGCCGTGACGGACAGCTACCTGACCGTTCCGGGCCGCGGCGAGGCGCGCTTCGAAGTGCGCGGCTCGGAGTTCATCGGCCACGTCGCGCCGGCGGCGACCGTCGAAGCCGCCGAGGCGTTCGTCGACGCCGTCAGCGAGGAGTACGCTGACGCGACCCACAACGTCCCCGCCTACCGCGTGCGATCCGATCCCTTTCGGGAGTATTCGAGCGACGACGGCGAACCGAGCGGCAGCGCCGGCGACCCCGCGCTGAACGTTCTCCAGCAACGCGATATCGAGAACGCCGTCGCCGTCGTCACGCGCTACTACGGCGGGACGAACCTCGGCGTCGGCGGCCTCGCCAGTGCCTACTCCAGAGCGGTGAAAGAGGGCGTTGACGACGCAGGCGTGGTCGAGGAGGTGCCCCACGAGCAGTTCACCGTAACCGTCGCCTACGACGACTCCGGCAGCGTTCGGAGCCTGCTTGAATCAGCAGGCGTCGAGTTTGCAGCTGACTACGAGGCCGAAGTCGTCTTCGAGGTTCGGGTGCCTACGGCTGAGGGGAGCGACCTGCGGGACCGAATCCGGAGCGCGACCAGCGGGCGGGCGGCTATCGAACTGGCGTGACCCCCGCTACTCGTAGGTCGGCAACCGCGCCGACTGCGCCGAGCCGTCGATAAAGGGCAGGTCGACCTGCTGTGCGCTGACCGGTTCACCGTCGATGCGGATGGTCAGCGCGTCTTCGGGCCGTTCCCAACTGAGATTCGCCAGCGCAATCGGGGCTTCCCGCATCGGGCTCCGGCCGGCCCGGGTCACGTCGCCGACGTGCTCGTCGCCAGCGAACACCGCAGCGCCGGGGTCCGGGCACGCCTCGACGGCGAGGCCGACTAATCGTTGAGTGGGGTGGCCCCGGTTCTCGATGCGGGAGACGACCTCCTGACCGACGTAACACCCCTTCTCGAAGTCGAGAGCGTTCCGCAGGCCCAGATTGTTTGGAAGCGCCCCCTCGATTTCGCTGTCGAACAGCGGCGTCCCGGCCTCTAACGTCAGCGTCTCCCAGGTCCGGTAGCCGAAGGGGACGGCGTTGAGCCCCCGGTTGACCAGCGTGTCGAAGACAGCCTCGGCGTCGTCAGCGCTACAGACCACGTCGTAGCTCTCCTCACCGGCGAGGTTGTCCGTCCGGATGACGGAAACGCCGGCGTCGCCGAGTTCGCCGCGCTCGAAGGTCAGCGGTGCTGGCGGGGTTCCGGTCTGGTGGAGGACGCTGGCGATCTTCTCTGTCGCTTTCGGCCCATGGACGCCGAAGACGGCGAAGTCGTCGGTTGCCTCCTCGAACTCGACGTCCTGAATGAACGTCTTGTCCGCCCACTCCGCGGCAAGGTCCTCGGCTTTCTGGGGCGGTGTGAACACGAGCAGGCGCTCGCCGGCGTTGTACACGTACATGTCCGTGTCGACGCGGCCGTCGGGGTCGAGCAAGAGCGCGTAACAGCCCGCGCCGTCATCGTCTGGCACGCGGTTCGAGACGGCGTTGTCGACGTAGTCGACGCGGTCCTCGCCGGTGACGACGATCACGCCGTAGCCGTACTCCATCGCCCCGACGACGTTCCGAACCGCGCGGTGGGTCCGCTCCGGTCGCCCGTAGTTGTCGACAACGCGCCGACCACCGACCTCCCTGAACGTCGCTTCGTGGGCCTCGTGAACGGACTCGAGAACAGTCATTGTACGGGTATGCGGCCCTCGCGGGGAAAAACGTCCCGTTAGCGGCGTCGGTGTGCGAGGGCGGTCACCGCGAGCAGTGCGGCTATCGTCAGAGCGACAGTGAAGCCCGGACCGCTGCCGTCCGTCGTTTCGGTCTCCGTCTGCGTCTGTTCCGGTGCTCTGGCTGCCCCGTTCGTCGTCTCCCCGTCCGGTCTGAACGCGGTAACGTTCGTCGTCGTGGTGAGGTCGGCAGCTGTCGCGGTGAACGTGACGTTGCCGGCCGTCGGGACCGTCGCGGTTATTTCGCCGTCCGCGTCGGTCTGTCCGACCTCGGTACCGTTCCGAGACACGGTCGCGTTCGGAACCGGCTCGTCGTATTCGTCGGTGACCGTGAGACCGACGGTTGCGTTGACGACGACCTGTCTGTTATCGGGGGAGAGCGTGATCTCCGGAGTGCGCCGGATATCCACGTCGATCGACTTTTCGTCTTCAGCCACGCTGACGCGTCTCTCGACCGTCTCGTAGCCCTCTTTGGTCACTGTGACGTCGTAGCGGTCGTTGACCGGGACGCTGACCGACGCCGTTCCGTCGGAGAGCGTCGGCACCGTCCCGTCGAACCCGTTGTCCGATTCGACCTGAAGGTTCGCACCTCGGATCGGTCTCGGGTCGTCGAAGTGATCGTCGACGACTTCGGCCTGCAGCAGGACCGACCCTTCACGAATCCGGACCGTCGTCGTTGTCTCGCCGGAGACGGGCACGGTCGTCAGGTTACGGTAGAACCCCGGCTTGGTGACGATGACGCTGTACTCGCCTTCTTCGACGGGCTGTGTCGTGATGGTCCCGTCGCTACCTGCATTCATGTCGACCACGTAGTTCCCGTCTCGATACAGCCGGATGCGAGCGTTCTCAGCCGGCTGGCCGTCCGCCTTCACCGCGTTGACTGTGGCCGTCGCTGACTCCGAGACCGCCACCTCGATGGACTCCGCCTCGGCGTCCTCGACGACGTACGGGACGTTTCGGACGTACTCGTCGTCGTCTATCCGGAGGGAGACGTTCGCCCCCTCGGGGACATCGATGAGTGCCTGCCCGCTTGCCCGCGTCGTCTCATTGGACGGCCCGCCTGCGCCGTCGTCCCACGTCGCCGAGATATCGATACCACTGAGCGGGTCGCCGTCCTGATCGACCACGGTGATGGTGAGCGTCACCTGCGACTGTGCAGCGGCTGTTCCCGCCACCGCTCCGGACCCTACCAGCAGCGCCAGCATCACAATTGTTAACACTGTTCGATGGTCGAGCATACCTGATCAATAAAAGAGTGGACGTAAATCAGTACTGCCGGTAGGGACTCCCTACGGCCGTCTGGACTGCTGTGAATCGACGAGGCGCTCAACTTCGGACGGTTCGAGCGGTGTCAACGGTCCAGACAGTGTCCGGGAGAGGGCTGCTGCTGCGACACCGTGGAGCAGCGCTTCGTCCGTGTCAGCGCCGGCGGCCAGTTGCTGGAGCGTCGCGCCGATGAAGGCCTCGTGTTGTCCCGATTCGTCGACCGCGGTCGTCTCGATGGCATCTTGCTCGTGAATGACGCCGTCGTGGTAGGCCACCGCGCCGTACTCGCTCCGTGTGAGAATCACGCGGGTGAGGTCGTACTCCGTCGCGAGCGTGTGAGCGACTTCGCGCGGACTCCCAGTCGTGTCAAACACCGCGGAAACCTGCTCTTCGGCGGCAAAGAGAGTATCGACGGCCGGTAGCAGGTCTGCAAGCGCGTCGCGGGCGTCCTCGGCGTCCCATAGCCCCGGATGGAAATCGAGATCGAATGCTCGCATTCCTGCGGCCGCTCTGAGTAACGCCCCCGTCGTGTCGGCGGCTGTGTCAGAAAGTGAGAGGGTTGCGCCAGAGGTGAACACCACGTCCGCGTTCTGTATCTCGCCCATCGGAAGTTCACCGGGCGTCAGCGTCGCCATCGCGGTGTTGCCGCGGTCCTGTAGCAGCCGCTCGGCACGGGGCGGGTCGGCGTCCTCGTGGAACGTGAGCCCTTGCCGGCCGGTACTCGGGTCGGCCCAGACAACCTCTGTCTCCAGCCCGAACTCGTGGAGTTCCGCGACGACGCGCCGTCCGAGCGGTGTGTCCGGGACCTTCGAGAGCCACCGTGCGTCAGCCCCAAGTCGGCCGGCCGTCGCTGCAACGCCGCTCGCGGTCCCATCGACGCGAATCGACGCCTCACGGGCCGTCTCGAATCGCTGTCCGTCAGGGGGTGCAAATCTCAGAGCGGTCTCACCGAACGTTACGAGTGACATACCGCGTGCATCGGGAGACGGAGGTTTAGTTCAATCGGCTGTATCGATTGCTGTGTCTGGGGACGGGCCGGAATCTCTCGTTACCGCCGCCGACCGCCGTGTCCGGGGTAATCCCGCTCGAACCGGTCTTCGAGTTCCTGCCGGTCGATGTGGATGACCGTCGGCCGTCCGTGGGGACACGCGTAGGGGTTCTCACAGTCGTCCAGTGCGGCGAGTAGCTCCCGGACGGAGCCCTCGGTCAGCGACGTGTTCCCGGTCACCGAGGGGTAACACGCCAGGTCGCCGAGCAGTTCGTCCGCCGCCGCTTCGACCGTCGCTGCCGCTTCGTCGTCGCCGGCGACGAACGCGCCCAGTACGTCCCTGACGATGTCCGGGCCGGCCGCATCGGCGATGACGCCCGGAAGGGTCCGGACCTCGATGCTTCGCTCACCCGTGCGCGCCGTGTGGAACCCCAGACTCGCCAGCGCGTCGCTACGCCGGTCGAACACCTCGGCCTCGCGCGCGGTTAGTTCCAGTTCGACAGGGTTAGCAAGTGCCTGCGTCGTCGTTTCGCCTTCGAACTTGGCCTTGAGCCGCTCGTAGTTGACCCGCTCATCGGCCGCGTGCTGGTCGACCAGCACGAGGCCGTCGTCCGTCTCCGCGACGACGTAGGTGTCGGCTAACTGTCCGAGAATCCGCATCGAGGGCAGCGACTCGTGGGTCACTTCCGGGGCGTCGCCGAGGCGTGCCTGCTCTTGGCCGCCGGTGAACTTCCGCCCCTCGCTCTCCGTGGCTGTCCGTCCCGCCGCGGACGCGTCACGGCGCTCACCATTGCTATTTCCACTCGAAACACTACCCTCTGGATCGCGCACCCCGGATTCGCCCGACGCATCGTCCGTTGGGCCGGTCGCGGAGGGCCGTTTCGTGTCGGCTGATTGAATGGATTGGGCTGTGCCGGAGGACTGGCTACCCGCTGTCTCGGTCTGCGTGCTGTCCGGTCGGTCTGTGGGCTCGGTATCCGGCTCCTGTGCTGTTGCATCAGCGCTGCCCGTTGCGGTGGTATCCGTCCGTCCCGGCGTTGCTGCTTCGTCTCCGGTGTCCCGGCCGTCCGGACTCGACCGCTCGTGCTCGCTGTCGTTCGCCCCGTCTGACGCCGGCGTTATCTCGGTCTGCTCGGGTGCCGACCGGCCACGCGGTGCTGTCGAGCGCAGTAGCCCTTCCCGCAACAACGCGTCCTCGACGGCAGTCCGGACCTGCTCGCGAACACCCTCGTCGTCGGCGAAGCGGACCTCCATTTTGCGGGGATGGACGTTCACGTCCACGTCGCCCGCGGGCACGTCCAGAAAGAGGACGGCGAAGGGGTAGCGGTCCGGCGCGATCTGGGTCCCGTAGGCGTCGACGACGGCGTCGCGAACGGTACCGGCCCGGACATAGCGGCCGTTGACGTACGTCGAGAGGTACTCGCGGCCGGCGCGGTTCGTCTCGGGGTGCGAGACGAGGCCGTGGACGCCGTCGAGCGGCCCGTCAGGGAAACTATCACTCTCGTCGCCATCCGCGTTCGCTTCCGAACCTGCTCCGACCGAGATCATCGACTCGGCGACTTCCCGGCCGTAGACGGACATCACCGTCTCGCGCAGGTCGCCTTGGCCGGTCGTCGAAAACGTTTCGCGGTCGCCGTGGGTCAGCGAGACGGCCACGTCCGGGTTAGCCAGCGCGTAGCTGGCGACGACGGTGTTGACGTGTGCGAACTCCGTCGACTCTTGTTTGAGGTACTTCCGGCGGGCTGGGACGTTATAGAAGAGGTCTTCTACCGCCATCGTTGTCCCCTCCGGACAGCCGGCGGGGCTGACTGACGTGACGTCACCGCCTTCGAGCACCAGTTCGGTTCCCACGTCGCCGCCGCGGGGTCTGGTCCGGATCGTCAGCCGTGAGACCGCCCCGATCGCGTGCAGCGCCTCGCCGCGGAACCCGAGTGTTCCCACGCCACCCTCCAGATCTGCAATGTCGCGGATTTTCGACGTGGTGTGCTCCTCGACGGCCGTTTCGACGGCTTCTCGGTCCATCCCGATGCCGTCGTCCGTGACGCGAATCCCGTCGGTTCCGCCAGCTTCCACAACCACGTCGACCCGGCTCGCGTCGGCGTCGATGGCGTTCTCGACCAGTTCCTTGACGACGGAGGCCGGTCGCTCGACCACCTCGCCGGCCGCGATGCGTTCGACGGTCCGGTCGTCGAGTCGCTGGATATCGGTCATACGTGCCTCCGCATGTGATTGCCACCGGCTAACGGGCGAAGCGACTTGATACTGTCTGCCTTCGCCGTGCCTATCAGCATTGTCATGAAAATAGTTAACACAAAACAGTCCTGAACCTCCCATGGTGACGACCTATGTGCCACCACAGAGAACGCTCCTGGACCGAAGCGACGGCGGACGACGAGGCAACTGACGAGGACGAGGAGGAACTCCCATCCTTCCTCAACGAGGAGGCGACCGAAACCGAGGTGCTGACCGACGGCGGCGACGAGGCGTAGCAGCGGCACACCTTCGATGCGGTGTTGGCAAACCAGCCATTTTTTGTCGTGTGTGAGTATCGCAAACCCGATAGCTAAAGTACGCTCGCCGTTAGTCGCCACTATCCTGTGGATATCGACATGGAACAATACGACCAACTCTACCGTCTGTATAAGAGCGTAGACACGACGACGCTGCGTGGCTATCAGGAGTTCGTCGACCTGTTTCCTCCGCTCAGCTCGACTGTCGCCCTGGAACAGTGGGAAACCGCCAGTGACCGCCTTGACGCTCTCAAATCCGACATCACTGACGAGTTTCCCGGGACCGGCGAGACCTATGCGGAAATCGCGGCCCGGCTGACCCGCGACGAGGCCTTTACCGCGCTCGACCTCTACTCGAAGTACGACCGGTCGGTGAACGTGCTCGTGCTGGACGTCGACGAGACGCTCCGGTCGGCCGGTGACACCGACAACGAAATCCCCCGTGACACGCTGTATCTCCTGACGCAGTTCCACGAAGCGGGCGTCCCTATCGTCGTCTGTACCGGCCAGACGCTGGAGAACGTCAAGGGGTTCATGATACAGGGGCTTGGCAACGATCTCGTCTCCTCCGGCCAGATGAGCATCGTCTACGAGTCCGGTAACGGCGTGTTCACGCCCAAACACGGCGAGGACACCAAGCGACTGCTCTACGAACGCCTCGACGGAGCGGTCGTGGACGTGTTCGAGACCGTCCGGCGGCGAGTCCTCTCGGAGGCCCCCGACGCCGTCGGCAAGCGCTGTCACCTCCAGGGCAACGAGTTCAACGTCACGCTGAAACCCAACGCCGAGGTCGGCAGCGACAACGCCGTCGAAATCATCGACGAGTCGCTGCGGTACCTCTGTGGCCTCGTTGGCGACGCTATCGCCACACAGGTCGACGCCGAAGTCGACGACCCCGCAGGCTACGCGCGGGCCTACTTCAGCCGCGACCCGGAGATTCTGGACGTGCTGGCGGCGAGCGACCTGTCGACCGACGCCGACATCGACGACGCGCCCGAGGCGTTCCGCGACATCCTCGAACGCGTCGACCTGGGCTACTACGAGGGCGACGCGGCCGAACTCGTGAGCCTCGAACTGGACAAGTCCGCCGGCGTCGAGGAGGCCTTCGACGTGCTCGGCATCGACGACCCGTTCGCGCTCGTGATGGGCGACAGCAAGAGCGACCTGCGAGTGATGCGCTGGGTCGACGAGAACGACGCCGGCATCGCCGCCGCGCCCGCGCATTCCTCGCCCGACGTGCTCGACCACGTCAGTTCGAGGGACGACCTGGTGTACGAGGCCGGCGACGCTAGCACGGTGTTGCGGACTATCTACGGTATTAGCCTCGTTGAGCAACTGGACGAGCAGGGCGAGTGAGCCGACGCCCCATCTGTTGCTGTGGTTCGTTCCCGATTCGGACATGCGTCCCACCCAACAGTTAGGCGTCGGCCGACCGAACTGCTACCATGAGTCTCGATACCGTGTTCGGGCAGGTGCCGGACCCGCAGTCGTACTCCTTCCCGGACTACTCGCTCCCGCAGGGCGACCCCGTCAAACCCATCGCGCTGACCGACGACGAACTGACGGCGCTGCTCGACCTGTACGACGCGTTCAGTGGGGTGGACCCGACGGGGATGGACTCGAACCCGTTCCTGCGGGCGACGAGCGAGTTCCTCCAGCAGACGCTCGGTGCGCCGCTCACTCGGCCCGACGAGCAACTGAACGACGATATTGCCGGTCTGCTCAACGACTTTTCGGACGATCTGGGCGGGCAGTCGATGGGTGTCGTCGACGCGACGCCGGCCCACCACCGGACGCTGTACTTCTTCCTGACCAGTTGCAAGGCGTACCACACCGCGCCGCACCTGCAGTTCGACCCCGACCTGGCCGCCGTCGAGACGCTGTATGCCGTCTACGAGCGCGTCACCGAGCAGGCGTTCTACCTCAAGCGGCCCAAGAGCGTCCTGGAGTGACTGCCAGGTGCGCCCGGCTGACGCTCCGGTCCGTTTATCGGGGAGCGAGCTAAACTGCCGCTAATGACAGCTGACCAGCCCGAGATTCCGGTCGTATGCGAGGAGTGCGGGACGCGGACATCGGTCGCCTTCGAGGACGTCGAGGACGCCGTCGCGCGCCACAACGAGCAGCTCCACGACGGTGAGCCGGTCGCCGAGGTCGACCCCGATGTGCTGGAAGAACTCGCCGACCGCCTGGCGAAGGACATCGGCCTGCTGGAGTAGTCAGTCGTCCGGCGTCACTCGTCCAGCGGCAGCCGCTCGTAGGCCTCACGGTCAGCGCCGGCGGCGAGCGCCCGCGGCCGCAGCCGGCAGACGTTCTTGACGGTTCGTGGGCCGAGCACGCGGGGCGAGACGAACCGCGGTCGCCCCGGCTCGGTTCCGGGACCGTCGCCCAGCGCGAGCACCGCGTCGTTGAGGTCCGCAAGTGGAATACACGCCAGGTCGCCGTTCGCCGATTCGAACTGGACGTGGGTCGTGTCGCCGGGCATCGCCGCCGCCTCTAACAGGTCGAACACAGCGATGCCGGTGTACTCCCGTTCGATCCGGTCGCCGGAGGCACACTCGAACGCGACTGGGCCGCGGACGACATCGAAGGGGAGCGTTTCGGGTGCAACGTCCCAGGGGAGCAATACCGGGTCAGCCCCGTCGATGCGGACCGTCGGCCGTCCCCCCGCAGTTTGCGCCATACGTATCCTTTCCCCCTGAGACCCTTCAGCGGTTCGGGACGGCCGTGATTCGCCACACACATTCCGACTCTCACTCCCGGGAGTGGAGCGAGTACGCGATAAAGAGGACGCCGACGAACTGGAAGGCGCGAGTGACGAGTGTCAGCGGTTGCTGGAACTGGCTGTCGAGCAGGCCCTGGCGAAGGAGGACCGACCCGGTGAACGCGACGACGAAGGCCACCGCCGTGAGGCAGAACAGCCCGACTGAGAGGTACTGCATCGCGCGGCTGTTGTGCCGGCGATACCCCCGGTAGGCCTGGTAGCCGACGTATCCACCCAGTACTGTCGAGCCGAACGCCAGGGCGGTGATGAGCCAGTCCATCAGCGTCTCGATGGCGACCATATCAGAGATTCTCCCACATTTTTGTGAATCGGTCCGCGGTGTCCTGTTCATCCTGTCCCGGGAACGCCGGCGGTTCGGTCCGCTCGATCTCGGTTTCGAAGTCACCGTCAGCAAGCGCCAGCGAGAACTCCGAGAGCGTGGCAGCGAACACGCTGTAGTCGTTGCCGCCCGTCTCTATCTGGGTCTGTTCCTCTATGAGGCCGTACTCCTGAAGCCACTCGACCCGTCTGTACACGGTCGGTTGTGACATCTCACACTGGTCGGCGAGCTGTTTCGCGGACATGGGTTTGACACTCGTTGCTGCGAGGATGTCCCGGGCGTACTCGTCACTGAGCAGGTCGAGGATGTCGCCCACGGCCGGGTCCTCACTCACGTACTGGACCAACGTCCCGTCCCCGAATAAAAGGTCCCGTCAGTTTCCGAGTCAGAAGTCAGCCGCGTCGGAGAAGGGCGCAGTGTCAGCGGAGACCGGTGGGGTCAGGGCACCGCCCTTGGGCGAAGGTGGGGCGAGGTAGGGGGACCAGTTCGCGGGCGGCCTGGCCCACATTCCCCCCAGGGTGGCGGCCCTGGGGAACCATAGGGCAGTATGGTGGACAGACAGCGGCTATTGCCGGAGGGCGCTGGTGGCACGGTGTTGTCAGGGCCGCTGCACTCGAATTGAGGAGCGGTTCCATAATATAACGTGCAGTCGAACTTCTGGCCCAGAAAACGGCGGCTTGATATGCCAGCGAGGGTGCTCACTCGCCGCCGGGACAGCCGATTGACTGGCCGACCGTGACGAGTCGGTCCGCGGACACGCCCTCACCGCGAACGGTGTATCGGTAGCGCTCACAGCTCCACGAAACTGAGGTTGTCAGTCCGTAGCTGACCTGTGCCGGTTGCCCGTCGATTGTCACCGCTCCGCTGGCGCTGTCCCTGTTAGCGGGCCGGTCGTATTTGCCGACAGTGATGAGACTGGTCCGGTTCATGTAGCGGAGGCCGACGCTGTGGATCCGCCCCCGCGTCTGCGTCGCGTAGGTCAGTTCGTACCCCGGCGGGATGTCGGGCTCCGGAACCTGGATCTCGGTGTCGGCTTCGAGCGCACCGACCGACTCGTAGGTCTGTCTTTCGGGCGTCTCTGGGACAGTGACAGTCGTGTTGTCGGGGAAGTTGGGGGTAAACACGTCCTCGGACACACCGGTGTCGTAGGTGACGTTCGTGTGCGTCGTCGTCACGACTGTTCGCTCACCGTCGGCTGTCCACGCAGTGCGCTTTTTCACCGGGAAGAACTGCTCTGTGTCCACCCAGACCGTCTGCTCGTAGGCCGCTGTGTCGTCTTTCGGTGCCACATGAATGACGTAGGCTTCACGCCCGTCGATTGATTCAGTACCGCGATAACTGACGCTCATCGAGCCAGCAGAGACGGTCGGCCGCTGCTCGCTGCGGGGAACGACGGGCAACGGCTCAACCGACGGTGAGTCGGTCGTCGTGTCGGTTGTCGTCTCCATGTTGAGATTCGCAAACAGACGCTGCAGCCGCTCACCCTGGTCTGAATCGGTTTTGCTGAGAGAGATGCGTGTCGCCTTCGCGCGGCGCTGGTCGTACAGCCACAGCATCGACCCGTTCGACACTCGGCGGTCGTATCGCTCGACGGTGCTGTTGACGACCACCAGCCGTTTCTTCTGGGTCCCCGGCCGGAGCGCGGCGTCGTAGGTCGTCCGGCTCGCAACTGTCCCGTTCCGGGTGATCGTCGTCGTCTGTGTCGCGTTCACACCGTCTATCGACTGGTAGCGTTGTTGTACGTCCGCGTCGATCTGGGGCTGATCAGCGGTTCCGGTACTCGCGAACGCAAGCGACCAGATCGCAACAGCCAGTACACCAACGACGACGACCGTCGCGACGGTGAGGACCAGTCGTTCCGATGTGAGGTGTCGAGTGGCCATATATCAGGTTACCGGGTGTGGGGAACTGCCCGACTGCGTTCGGTCTGTCTGAACGACAATATTATGTAGCACATAACTGGCAGCGCAGGTAAAACCTCCTATCTGATGGTTCCGGAACGCTGACTGCTGTGTCGTCCGGGAAGTCGGGGGCAAACTCGTCATGGGGAACTCCGGTGTCGTACGTGACGTTCGCATACCTCGTCGTCACGACTGTGTGCTTCTCGTCTGCCGTCCAGGCAGTCCGCTGCTTGGCCGGGAAAAACCGCTGTGTGTCGACCCAGACGGTTTGCTCGTATGCTTTTGTCCCGTTTCTCGGCGTCACATGGACGACGTACGCTTCGCGGCCGTCAACCGGCTCTGTGCCCCGGTAGCTGACGGTCATCCCCTCGGTTGAGTTGACCGGCCATCGCTCGCCTCGAGGGACAACGGGGAGTGGTTCAACTGACCGGGGGTCCGCTGTCGACTCGTCGAGTTTTGTGAAGAGGCGCTGTAGCCGCTCACCTCTGTCGGACTCAGTCTCGGAGAGGGGTATTCGTGTTGCCCTTCCACGACTGTCGTTGTACAGCCACAGCGTCGACCCGTCCGAGAGACGCACGTCATTCGCCTGTGACGTACTGTTGACGAGTACGAGCCGTTTCTTCTGGGTCCCCGGTTGGAGCGTCGCGTCGTAGGTTGTTCTGCTCGTAACTGTCCCGTTCTGTGAGACTATCGTCGTCTGGGTCGCGCTGACACCGTCTATCGACTCGTAGCGTTGCTGTACGTCCCTGTCGATCTGGGGTTGGTCGGCGGCGCCGTCACTCGCGAACACGAGCGACCACGTCGCAACAGCCAGCACACCAACGACGACCACTGTCGCAATGGTGGGCACCAGCCGTTCCGATGAGAGATATCGAGTGACCATTTGTGGGGTGCAGGGCAGAGGACCGCCCGACGCTGTGTGCGTAGCCCGAGCGAGAGTGTTACCTATCACATAACCGGCACCTCAAGTAAAACCTCCTGTCTACCGAAGTCAGTAGTCGCCGAGTACGCCGAGTCGTCTGGCCCGACGGGTCGTGTACTGGAACACGACGTACCCCAGCAGGACGTAGCCGACCGGGACGCCGACGAGGAGCCCCAAGTCGATGGCCGAGAACTGCCAGAGTCGGGTCCCGTCGACCATCGCCCGCTGGAGGAGCGCGCTCCCGTGGGCCAGCGGCAGCACCCGCGTCCAGCCGAGCTCGAACACGGGCGCGGAGATGAGGATAATGAACCCGAACTGGAGCAGATTGAGCCAGTTCCCGATGCGCTTGTACAGCACCGCGACGCCGCCGGCAGCGAATCCCAGACCAAGCACCGAGGCGATAGTCAGCGACGCGACGACGACCACAGTCAGGACGTTCAACTGGAGCGTCGTCCCGGTAATCGCAAGCATCACCGCCAGCACCACTGTCGAGGTGATGAACGTCCGGACGACTTTCGCGACACCCTTGCAGAACGCGACCGGCGCGAAGCCAAACGGCGTCATGACGTGCCGTTCGAGCGTGCCCCACTGGGCCTCGCTCCCGATGTCGTTCGAGATGGACTGGTACGCGCCGACGGAAAGCGACCACAGGAAGTAGCCGACGATGATGCCCTCGATGGAGTCGGTTATTGCCTGTCCCGCGAGCATCCGGCCGCCGTAGAACAGCAGGCCGAAGAAAAACACCGAGATGACGATACCGCCGACGGCGTTGGCCGGATAGCGGACGAAGATGAGGTACTCGCGGTACAGCACCGCCCGCGCGAGGTCGAGATAGCCCGCCTGCATGGCGGCTCTGACAGCCTGGGCACTGGTCCCATCACTGTCCTCTGTGCGCGTGTCGGCGCTCGCGGTCATCGTCTCGTCTCCGCCACTCTCATCGTTTCTTCCCCGTGATTTCGACGAACACGTCCTCCAGACCCGGTTCGACCGTGCCGACGGTGGCAAGCGTCACATCGTGGTCGCGACACAGCGCAAGCAGGCGGTAGAACCCGTCGCTATCGGTCGCTACCTCGACGCGCCGGCCCCGTTCGACGCTCGTCACGTCGACCACCTCGAAGCGCTCCCGGACGGTCGCAAGCAGGTCGTCGGTGATGTCCGGACTGGTGACGGCGAACGCGTTCGCGGTGAACTGGTCGAGGACGGCCGCCACGCTGTCGTCTGCGATGATCTCTCCCTCGTTCATGATGATGACCCGGTCGCAGACGTCCTCGATGACATCCATGTCGTGGCTGCTGACGACAGCCGTGAGGTCGCGCTCGTCGACGATGCGGCGCAGTTCCCGACGCAGCGTCAGCGAGCTTTCGACGTCGAGTCCCAGCGTCGGTTCGTCGAGAAACACCAGATCGGACTCGCTGGCCAGCACACTCGCCAGCGACACCTTCTGTTTCATCCCGCGGGAGAGGTCCCGAACCGGCTCGTCGGCCTTCTCCAGGAGGTCGAGTTTCGCCAGCAGCCGCTCGTGACGGTCGGCGACGGCATCCGGCTTGACGCCCTTGATGGTCGAGAAATAGCGCAGGTTCTCCCGGACGGTCAGCCGCCAGTAGTCGTTTCGCGCCCCTTCGAGCATCCCGTCGACGTGGCGGTAGGCTGCCCGCGGGTTCTCGCTCATGTCGATACCCTGTATCCGAACACTTCCGGAATCAGGCAACACCAGCCCGAGAATCGATTTTATCGTCGTTGTCTTGCCCGCCCCGTTGGGTCCCAGCAGGCCGACAACGGTGCCTTGCTCGATGCGAAACGACACGTCGTTGACGGCCGTCACCGCGTCCGCACCGCTACCGAACTGCTTTGACAACCCCTCGACGGCGAGTGCGGGCGTCGCTCCGTCCCGCGGCGCAGCCGACTGCTCGGCGGTCCGTGAGCCCCGCCGGGGCGGGCGCTGGGATGACATTACCGACACTGAGGGCTTCAGAACCAAAAGGTCAGTCACGTCCCGCAGTGGGCCTGCCGCAGATGTCGCTGGCCCGCACTCGGCGACTGGCCTGCCTGCTCAGGCAGGTTCGAGCCCCGTCACCTCGAACCGCGCGCCGCCGGCCTCGCTCTCGGTGGCTGTGACCGTCCACCCGTGAACCTCGGCGATCCGCTGGACGATTTTGAGCCCGAACCCGGTCCCGTTCTCGCCGGTCGAGTAGCCCCCCTCGAACACCTGTTCGCGGTCCTCCGATGGAATGCCCGGCCCGTCGTCGGCGACGTAGAAACCGTGCCGATCCGTGTCTTCGACTGTCCCGACTCGCACAGTTAGGTTCTCCTCGTCGTGTTCCGCGGTGCGGTCGGACGGTGCCTGAGCGCGCGTGGATCCGTGTTCCACGCTGTTCCGGAGGAGGTTCGACACCAGCCGGCGGAGTTTCGCCGTATCAGCCCGGATCTGACGGTCGGCCTCGACGACGAGCGTCGCCCGGTCCCCCTCGACGGTCTGCCAGCACTCCTCGGCGATGTTTGCGAGCGTGACGGATTCGAGGTCGGTCGCCGTTTCGCCGGCGCGTGCGAAGGTGAGGAGGTCGTCTATCAGCGCTCGCATTCGCTCGTGGGAACGCGAGACCTCGTCAAGATAGTCACTGTCACATTCTGTTTTGGCCAGTTCCAGATTCCCCTCCGCGACTGTCAATGGGTTTCGGAGGTCGTGGCTGACGATACTGGTGAACTCGTCGAGGCGCTCGTTCTTTCGCTCCAGTTGCCGTTCGTACGCCCTGCGCTGGGAGATGTCCCGCCCGATACCCACGGTCCCGGCGACCGCTCCATCAGCGTCTGTCAACCGGGTGCCGGCAAACTCGTACGGAATCCGCTCTCCATCGGCAGTCAGAATCTCGGCTTCGAGAGTTACTCGGCCGGTGGTTCGCGTCTCGTCTATCGCTGCTTCGACTGCCCCGTGCTCGTCATCGGGGAAGAAGTCAGCGACAGCCATATCGCCGATTTCGTCGTCGCTGTATCCCGTGACTTCGGGGATGCGCTCGTTCCACCGCCGAAGGCTGCCGTCCGTGCCGATGACGTAGAACAGGTCGTCGAGCGTATCCAGCGCCTGGTCGATGAACTCGCGTTCCTCGCGGAGCTGGCGATCACGGTCGAGACGGTTAAGCGCCGCCGTCGCGTGGACCGAGAGCGTCCGTGCGAGTGTGACGTCCGTGTCGTCGAACGCACTGACCTCGCTCGACCCGATGAGGAGGACGCCGTGGTCCCCGAGCGGAAGGATGAGCTCGCTGCGGATATCCGTCTCCGGGTTGTACCGGTCCGGGCTCGACGTGATATCGTCGTGGACCCGGGCCTCGCCGGTTTCGAAAGCCTGCCACGCGAGCGCTTCTCCGGCCTCGAACACCGGGGGCGTGCCGATGAGTTCCTCGACCTGTTCGGTCCAGGCGACCGGATACAGGCTGTCGCCGTCGGCGAAGTGGACGCCGTTGGCCGGCATATTGAGGATGGTTCTGGCGGTGTCCACTGTGACTTGGGCAACCGCATCCTCAGTCGTGGCTCGCATGAACGCCCTGGCGGTGGAGTGTAGCTCCTCGATAGCGCGCTCGCGTCGCGTGCTCTGTGCGTGTTCGATGTTGTCGGCTGTCCGTTCGACGGCGTCGACGACGGTGTGTGCGAGCCGTGCGTACGGCTCGGCGCCGCCGTCGACCCGGATATATTCGGTGACACCGGCGGAAATCGCGTCGCTGGCGGCTGCTTCGCTCCCCTCGCTGGTGAACAGGACGAACGGCAGGTCCGGCGCTCGCTTGCGGACCGCGTCGAGGAACTCGACGCCGGTCTGCTCCGGCAGGTCGTAGCCGGCGACGACACAGTCGAACGCGTCGCTGTCGAGCCGTTCGATGCCGTCGGCAACGCTCGTCGCTGTCTCGACCGTGATGCCACAGTGCTCCTGTTCCAGAGCGCTCGTGGCCGCTTCGACGACAGCCGGGTCGTCGTCGACGTGGAGAACGCGGATCCGGTCGGTCATTGCCTTCTAGCAGTGACAACTCCCCTATACCCTTTCGGGCGTGAGTATCTCCGTTGAAAATCGGGTGGCGTCTGCTACTCGTCGTCCAGTTCAGCCTGCCACTCCTGTACTTTCGCCATCAGCTCGACCGGCGGCGTCTCGTTGACGTCCAGTTCCGTCAGTTCCGACAGGACGGCCTCGGTTTCCGGGTCGAGCGACGCTGCAGCCGCGTCGCCTGCAGGACCCTCGGCTGCGGACTCGCCGGGCGCGTGTTCGGGATCGCCGTCGGCCGCAACCGGCTCAGTCCCCGAATCGGCTGACGTGCCCGCCGACCCGGCCGCGCCGTCCCTGAACTGCCCCGAATCCAGGTCGAAGACGGCCTGTGTCGTCCCGCCGTCGTCCCGCTCGCTCCCCCGAATCTCGATGGCCTTGTCGTCGCGCAGGCGGTCGAGCACCTCCTGTGAGCGACCGACGACCGGCTCGGGGACGCCGGCGAGGTCGGCGACGTGGACGCCGTAGGAGCGGTCGGTCGGCCCGTCCCGGACCGTTCGGAGGAACGTCACGTCGCCGTCGCCCTCCGCGGACCGCGGCTCGCCGTCGACCGCGACGTGGACGTTCTCGACGGCCGGTAGCTCCTCGCCCAGCGCCGTCAGTTCGTGGTAGTGGGTGGCAAACAGCGTCTTGGACTGAATGGAATTGACGATGTACTCCGTCGCCGCCCAGGCGATAGAGATGCCGTCGAAGGTAGCGGTTCCGCGACCCACCTCGTCCAGAATCACCAGCGACTCGTCGGTGGCCGAGTGGAGAATATTGGATAGCTCCTGCATCTCGACCATGAACGTCGAGCGGCCCTGCGCGAGTTCGTCCAGCGCGCCGACGCGGGTGAAGATGCCGTCCACCAGACCGACTGTCGCCGACCGCGCTGGCACGAAACTGCCCACCTGGGCAAGCAGCGTGATGAGCGCCGCCTGGCGCATATACGTCGACTTCCCGCTCATGTTCGGCCCGGTGACGATGAGGAACTGTCGGTCGTCGTCCATGTAGAGATCGTTCGGGACGAACTCGGTGGTCTGTTCGACGACCGGATGACGGCCGGCCTCGATGGATAGTTCGTTGCCGTCGACGACCGCCGGCCGGGTCCAGTCGTTCTCGACGGCATGGACCGCCAGTGACGCGAATGCGTCCAGTTCCGCCAGCGTCCGGCCCACGTCCTGCAGTAGCGTCGCGTGCTCAGCCACGCGCGCCCGGAGCCGCTGGAAGTGCTCGTACTCCATGTCGTGGCGGCGCTCCTCCAAGCGCAGCACGTCCCGCTCTTTCTCGTCGAGTTCGGGTGTCGTGTACCGCTTCGAGTTTTTCAGCGTCTTGATGTGCTGGTACTCCTCGGGGACGGCATCGGTCTCGCTCTTGCCGACCTGGATGTAGTAGCCGTCGGTCTTGTTCCGGTCGACAGAGAGGTGGGTGATGCCGGTCCGCTCCTTCTCGCGGTCCGGCAGCGTCTCCAGCCACTCCAGAGCGGCCTCGTGCTCGTCGATGATCTCGTCGAGGTCGTCGTCGTACCCCCGTTTGAACAGTCCGCCCTGCCGGATCGTTCCCGGCGGGTCAGCGACCAGTGCGCTGTCGAGGTCCGCGGCCAGCGCGTCGGCCGCCTCGCGGTCGGCCCCGTCGAGCGCGTCGGCAAGCGGCGACTCGGCCAGCCGCTCGGTCTCGGTCACGGCGTCGGCGACCCGTCCGAGCAGCGCCAGCGTTTCCTGAACTGCTCGCAGGTCCCGCGCGTCGGCGCTCCCCGACGTGGCCCGCGCCGCCAGCCGTTCGAGGTCGTAGGCGTCC
The DNA here is from genome assembly GCF_048595605.1 of Haloarcula sp. KBTZ06. NCBI lineage: Archaea > Methanobacteriati > Methanobacteriota > Halobacteria > Halobacteriales > Haloarculaceae > Haloarcula > Haloarcula sp. KBTZ06. The sequence continues at coordinate 2,825,601 of NZ_CP184337.1, read as the reverse complement.
GACAGCGTCTCTCGAATCCGCTCGCGGGCCATCGCCGCCTCCGACAGCGCCGCCACGCAGGACTGCCGGCGCTGGAGTTCGGTCCGGTTTCGCCGGGGCCGCTGGAGCCACTGCTGGAGCAGCCGCCCGCCGGCGGCCGTGACCGTGTGGTCGATAGTGTCGAACAGCGACCCCGAACTGTCGCCCTGCATGGTCTCTGTGAGTTCGAGGTTCCGCTGGGTCGTCGCGTCGAGGTCGACGTGGTCGCGCTCGCCGTACGCTTGCAGGCGCGTGACCGCCGCCAGCGTGCCGACGCCGGTGTCCTCGACGTAGGACAGCACTGCGCCGGCGGCCCGGACTGCTACGTTCTGGTCACCGATGCCGACGCTGTCGACCGTCTCGCTCCCGAACTGCTCGCGGACAGTGTGGCTCGCCCGCCCCGGCTCGAACGATGCTGAATCGTGGAGCGTCAGCGCCGCGTCCGTCCGCTCGCGCAGGCGGTCAAGAAATCCGTCGTCGTTCCGGAGCTCCGGGCCGGGGAGAATCTCGGCCGGCCCGAACGTGTACAGTTCCGTCAGCGCCTCGCCCGCGTCGGCGTCGTCCAGTTGCGTGACCTGGAACTGGCCCGTGGTCACGTCCGTCGCCGCGATACCGTAGGTGTCACCGCCGTCCCGGCTGGCCTCCCGAACCACCGCGGCGAGGTACTGCGCCGACTCGTCGCCGGTCTCTAGATGCGTTCCGGGCGTAACGACCCGCGTTATTTCGCGAGCGTGGCCGTTCTCGGTCTCGTGCTGGTCGGCGATGGCGACCCGATAGCCCCGCTCGACCAGCGCGGAGACGTACGGCGTCAGGTCGTCGACTGGAACCCCCGCCATCGGGTACGACGAGCCATGCGAGGACTTCTGGCTCACCTTCAGGTCGAGTTCGTCGGCGACGATTTCGGCGTCCTCGTCGAAAAACTCGTAGAAGTCGCCACACTGCATCGCCAGCAGGTCCGCGTCGGTCCCCTCCTTGAGCGTGAGGAACTCCCCGACGATTCCCGTCGCCTCTGTCATACACGTCCGTGTGGCCGTCCCGGGCGTAAGGATTGCGGGTCGGGAGAGCGTGTTCGCGGCCGCCGGGCGTGGCCAGTGAAGGGGCCACAGGCCGTAGGGCCGAGTATGAACGCAGCAGAGACTATCGCGGCCTACTACGCCGCGCTCCGGGCCGGCGAGCCGCTCGGCCCCTTTTTCGCCGATGACGCAGACCGCTCGGTGGTCAAGTTCGGCATCTCTGAACAACTGGTCGGAACCGGCGCTATCGGAACAGGACTACGGGAACAGACCGAGACGACGGCCGACTGGACTGTCGAGAGCCATGCGCTCCGGGTGACAGAACGCGAGGGCTACGCGTGGTTCAGCGACGCCGTCGACCTGTGCTGGACCGACACCGAGGGCACGGTCCGCCACGAGTACGACACGCGCTGGAGCGGGACCCTCGAAGCTACCGGCGAGGCGCGCGAGTGGCAGTTCGTCGGCATGCACGTCAGCACGGCCGACGACCTAGGGGAGTAGGCGGTCGCTAATCGCCGTCAAGCGTGGCGAAGACGAACTCGCTATCGCTCCCGAGGGGGTCCGTCGCGGTGACCGTCTCCGTCTCGGTGAAACCAGCGTCGGCCAACTGGTCGAGCGTCGCCCGCCGACCCGGTGCCGAGAAGAACATCGACCCGCCCATCCAGCCGCGCCGGACGGTTTCGAACTGGCCGCTCGGCAGTGTCATCAACACGGTACCGCCCGGTCGGAGCACGCGAGCGAACTCACGGTAGACCGTCGGGTGCTGGTCCTGCGGGACGTGGAAGACGGCGTGGTAGGCCGTGACTGCGTCAACGCCGTCGGTCGCAACCGGGAGCGCCGTCATATCCCCCTGAACGAGACGGCTGTCCGGTACTGTCTCTGCTGCGAGATCCAGTCCCGCACGGGAGAAATCGAGCCCGACGCTGTTCGGCGGGAGGTTCGCAAGCGTCCGCGCGCCGTCACCACAGCCTACGTCGAGAACTGTCGGCGCTCCGGGGAGCCGTTCGAGCAGGGCTGCGTCCGACCCGGTCGGGTCGCGCCGCTCGGCGTAGGTCTCGGAGACACTGTCCCACGCGTGGCGCACCTCGTTGCGGTCCATGTCTACACTATGTGTGCAAGCCGGATAGGCGTTCAGCTACCTCTCCACAGTCACCTCCCTATTTCGACTCCAACGCGATATTCCGATGGTGTTCACTGATTCATTGACCAACTGGTATGCAATCTAGGTGAACTTTTATTACTTATCCGCGGGAGGAACGACTCGATGTTTGAAGAAGAATCACAGCCCAAATCTAACCCGAGCCGAAGACAGTTCCTCGGTGGGGTCGGTTCGCTGCTGGCCGCGTCGGCGTTCTCGGTCTCCGTCTCCGACGACGCTGCCGCACAGGTGACAGCGGGCGACGACTCGGCCACACAGACTGTCTCGTCACCCGACGGGGCAGTAACACTCACTGTCGATGTCAGCGACGGTGTGGCAACATACGAGGTCGCACACGACGGGACGACGCTCATTGGGGAGTCCGAACTGGGCTTCGAGTTCCGGAATCAGGACCCGTTCCGTTCGGGTCTGGCCGTCACCGGGAGCGAGCGAACCGAGGTCGATACGTCCTGGACACCAGTATGGGACCGTTACGACGAAATCACCGAGCGGTACACGGAACTCCGGCTGGGGGTCGCGGAGTCGACCGGGGCGGAGCGGTTCGGGACGCTCGTCTTCCGGGTGTTCGACGACGGCGTCGGCTTCCGATTCATCTTCGGGGAGCCCTTCGGCGACCAGTTCGTCGTCACATCCGAGCGGACCGAGTACAATTTCGCCGGGGACTACACCTCGTGGTGGATTCCCAACGACTACAACAACTTCGAGGTGGAGTACGAGGAGACGCCGCTGAGCGAGGTGGCCGGCGAACTCGACGGCACTGGCTTCGACGGCGTCCACACGCCGATGACGATGCGAACCGACGACGGCCGTCACCTCGCCGTCCACGAGGCCGACCTCACGGACTACGCCTCGCTCGCGCTCACGCCATCGGACGCCGGCGACACGACCTTCGAGTCGACGCTCGCACCGCTACCCGACGGGACCAAGGTGTCGGCGTCGGCCCCGCACGTCACCCCATGGCGAACAGTTCAGGTGGGGACCAGCGCCGGCGACCTCGTCGAGTCGAATCTGGTGGTGAACCTCAACGAAGACTACGACGAGGAGGTGTTCACGCAGGGCATCGACTGGATAGAGCCCCAGAAGTTCATCGGCGTCTGGTGGCTGATGATAACCGGCCGCGCCGACTGGGAGTACACCGGGGAGACCTCCGGCAACCACGGCGCACAGACCGGCCGCGCCACGCAGTACATGGACTTCGCCAGCGAGCACGACATCCCCGGCGTCCTCGTCGAGGGCTGGAACGAGGGCTGGTCGAGCTATCCGGGCGATGGCAGCAGTTTCGATTTCTCCACACCGTATCCGGACTTCGATCTGGCGGAAGTGACCGACTACGGCGCGAGCCTCGACCCGCCGACCCAGATGACGATGCACAACGAGACGGCCGGGGACTTCCGGAACTACGAATCACAGCTCGACGAGGCATTTTCGTTGTACGATGACCTCGGAATCCGGACCATCAAGAACGGCTACGTCTCCGACAGCGGTGACCTTGCGGGCGAGCGTTACAGCCACCACAACCAGATACTGGTCAACCACCACACGCTGGTCGCCGAGACGGCGGCGGCCAATCGACAGATGCTCGATATACACGAGCCGATTCACCCGACCGGCCGCCGGCGGACCTACCCGAACCTGATGACCCGCGAGGGGGTCAAAGGTCAGGAGTACGATTCCTTCGGCGACGTGAGCCCCGAACACCACGTCACGTTCCCCTTTACGCGGATGCTGGGCGGGCCGGTCGAGTACACGCCGGGCATCTTCGACATGGACTCGGGGTCGGGCGGCATCGAGACCACGCGCGCCAAGCAACTGGCGATGTACCCGACATACTTCAGCGGCCTCCAGATGGCCGCCGACCTACCCAGTTCCTATCTGGCCGACCAGCCGTCGACGGCCGCCGTCGGCGAGGTCGCCCAGGCCGAGTGGGGCGACATCGAGGGCTTCTCGACGGCCGCCCGCTGGGCCAACGCCCAGGGCGAGCAGTACGTCGCCATCGACCCCAACAGCGCCGCGCCCGGTGCGACCGTCTCCTGGACCGTCGAGGACGCGGGCGAGGGCGAGTACGACGTTCACTTCCGGTACGCCAGCGACGCCGAGGAGAACGCCGTCGGCGCGGACACCGACCGCACCGCGACGGTGCTGGTCGACGGCAGCGAGGCCGGCCACCTCACGTTCCCGCCCACCGAGTACTGGGACGTCTGGGAGAGTGTCTCGACGACCGTCTCGCTGTCCGGCGACGAGGACGAAATTGCCCTTTCGCTGACCAGCGAGGACACTGGCGGCTTCAACCTTGACGCTGTCGCCGTTACCGAACCCGGCGAATCGATGCCCGAACCCGAGACGCCGCCCATCCGCGGCGAAACCGTCGAGGAGTTCCAGTTCATCGAGGACGTTCCGGCCGCAGGCTGGGACGACACACGCGTCCTCGACGCCGAAATCGGCGATTACATGGTCACTGCACGGCAGAAAGACGACGAGTGGTATCTCGGCTCGATGACCGACGAGGGCGGCCGCGCCATCGACGTGTCCCTGGAGTTCCTCTCGCCTGCTTCGGACAGCAACGGACAGGGGCCGGGGAACGACAACGGCGAGAAGAACGGGACGAACGAAGCCAGCGGCAACGGCAAGAAGAACGGCACGGGCAACGGTAACGGCCCCAACGGCCCGAAGTACGTCGCCGAAATCTATTCCGATGGCATCGACGCGGCTTACGACGAGAACCTGACCGACGTTCGCGTCGACGAGGCCATCGTCACACCGGGGACGACTCTGCTCGCGTCGATGGTCGGCAGCGGCGGGACGGCCGTCCGCTTCCAACGCGCGACGGGGCAGGAAATCAACGATCTGCCGGCGTACGAGCGGCCAGCACAGGACTTCGACGTCACCATCGGCGACGAGGTGTTCATCCAGGAGCCGTTCATTCGGGCCACCGGGCGCAACGACGGGGCGTTCATCGGCGGGACCACGGTGACGCTCCGCGTCGACGGCGAGACTGTCAGGACAGCGAACGTCCGCTTCCCGCCCAACACAAGCGACGCCACCTACGAGTTCGGCTACAGCATCGACACGGCCGGCGACTACGACGTGTCAGTCGCGCTCCCGGACGGCACGACGCTCGCCAGCGGAACGGTGACGGTCAAGCCGCCGGCGACGGTGGCCGAACTCGCCGACCCGTCCGGCGACGACACCGGCCCAGGTGCGTACACGTATCCGACCAGCGGTGACTTCGAGGACGGCGCGTTCGACCTGGAGTCGCTGACGGTCGAACAGACACCGAGCCTCCATCGCTTCACCTTCAAGGTGGCGACTCTCTACAACGCTTTCGGCAGTAGCCGCGGCTTCTCGCCGCAGTGGTTCGTCCTCTGGCTGCGCGACCCGAGCGCTGACAGCGGGTCGACGACCAGCCTCGACGACCTCGGCGCGACCGTCGACTTCGAGGCCCCGTGGCAGTACCGCATCGAAATCAGCGGCTTCTCAAAGAGCGCGGTCGACGCCAGCGGTGCGACGCTGACCGACGCCGACGGGGACGCGGTCTCCCTCGGCGAGACCGTCGACGTGGACGCGGGGACAGTCACGCTCAGCCTCGACCGCGAGGCCGTCGGCGGCGCGGACGCGGCGGACCTCGAAGTCGTCGCGATGGTGCAGTCGGAGGACCGCGGGTCGCTCCGGCCAGTCGCCGAAGAAGCCGGGGGCTACGTCTTCGGCGGTGCCAAGCCCGGTGCAGTCGAGAACGCACCGCGAATTATGGACCTGACGACACCGGAGAGCGTCAGTCAGGCCGACGCGCTGGCCTACAGTGCCGACTCGCGGGCGACGCTGCCGTTCGTCCCGCTCGATTAATCCTCGGCGAGCGCGTCAATCGCCGCGTCGAGCGTGAACTGCCCCTCGTAGAGCGCGCTCCCGACGACGACGGCGGCGGCCCCGGCCGACCGAAGCGCGAGCACGTCGTCGATGGTTGCCACGCCGCCGCTGGCGACGACGGGGATGTCGACGCTGTCGACCAGTCGGCGAACCGGGTCGGTCCGAACCCCCTCGAGCTGCCCCTCGACATCCACGTCGGTGAAGAGGATGCCGCCGGCCCCGAGGTCGGCGTACCGCTCGGCGGCGTCGGCGGGGTCCAGACCAGTGCCTTCGGTCCATCCGGAGACGACCACCTCGCCGTCCTTCGCGTCGAGGCTCACGAGCACACTACCGGGGTGTTCGTCGCTGATTTCGCGGACGATCTCCGGCGTTTCGACGGCCGCCGTGCCGAGGATGACGCGGTCAAGCCCGCGGTCGAGCAGCGAGACGGCGTCCTCGGCGGTTCGGATGCCGCCGCCGAGTTGCACGTCCACGTCGGCTCCCACCGCGTCGAGGACGGCGTCGATGGCCGCCGCGTTCCGTCGCTCGCCCTCGAACGCGCCGTCGAGGTCGACGAGATGGAGCGTCCGCGCGCCGGCGTCGACCCACCGCTGTGCGGCCTCGACCGGATCGCCGTAGGTTTTTTCGGTGCCGCGTTCGCCGCCGACCAGCTGGACCACCTGTCCGTCCTGCATGTCGACCGCGGGGACGACCTCGAATTCGGGGTACATGGCCGGTGGTCCGGCGGCGGCCGTCGAAAGCGTGTCGGTCCACCGTGTACGGACGGCTGTCTGCACAAATTCACCCCCATCCTTTTACGGCGTGATGGGAAAGGTCCGACATGGTTACTGCTACACTCGTCCTCACACCGCTCGCCCGTCGGCTCGAAGCGATCATGTTCGGGCCGTACGAGCGCGAGTACCAGCTCTTCGAACAGGCCGTGATGGTCGTCGCCGTCGGCCTGGCGCTGGCCTGGGGGCTGGCCGCGTTCGGTGTTCTCCCGCTCGGTGCCGGCACGGTGTCGGTGCTTGCGACCGCCGCCAGTGTCGCCATCTCGGCGTTCGTCGTCGTCGGCTTGCTACAGTTCCTCGTCCTCGCGAACGTCCTCGAACGGACGAACGAGGACGTCGCCACGAAGGCCGCTGAACTCGAAGAGGCCGCCGAGCAACTGGAAACGACAGCCGAGGAACTGGAGACGACCGCCGACGAGGTCGAAAACGCGGCCGAGACTGTCGACGAGGCCGCCGAAGATGTCGAACAGACCGCGGACGAAGTCGAGCAGACGGCCGGCGAGGTCGAGCAGACAGCGGACGAAGTGGAGGAGACCGTCGACGAGGTCGAGCAGACCGCGGACGAAGTCGAGCGGACGGCCGACGAAGTCGAACAGACTGCGACCGAGACCGGCGACGAGGACGCCGCCGAGAAGGTGACCGAGGTCAAGGACAAGACGACCCAAGTCAAGGACAAGACGACCGAAGTGAAAGACAAGACGACCCAAGTCAAGGACAAGGCGACGGAAGCGAAAGACAGGACGACCGAAGTGAAAGACAAGACCACGGAGGTCAAAGACAAGACCAGCGATGCGAAGCAGACCGCCGAATCGGTCACCGACGAGGTCGAAGCGGCCAAGGAAACGGCGAACGAAGTCGAGGAGACCGCGGCGGAGGTCGAGGAGACGATGCCGGCCGACGACGAGCACCTCGCTGACGAGGGTGGCAAGTCTGACACCGACGACGGTGGCTCGGACGAGCGGTCGTCGTAGCGGCGGTCGCCGTCGCTTGGCACATTACCCGTTCGGTACGTTTTAACCCAGTGAGGGACTGGCACCTGTATGGTCGAAGTTCTCTTTGCCCTCGGTGTTCTGGTGGCTATCTTCGTCGGGTTCAATATCGGGGGCTCTTCGACGGGTGTCGCGTTCGGGCCTGCAGTCGGGTCAGATACGCTTTCGAAACTGTCCGCGGCGGCCCTGATGACCATCTTCGCGCTGGCTGGGGGACTCATCGTCGGCCCGGAAGTCGTCGAAAGCCTCGGGAGTGACCTCGTCGAGACCGCCTTCTCCCCGCTCATCAGCATTGTCGTGCTGTTTTTCATCGGCGTCGCGCTGTTTCTCTCGAACGTGGTCGGCGTCCCGGCGTCGACCTCGATGACGGCTGTCGGCGCTATCGCCGGTCTCGGCCTCGCTCGCGGGACGCTAAACGCCGCCCTGATGCTCGAAATCGTCTCGTGGTGGCTCGTCTCCCCGATCATCGCCTTCTGGGTCAGCGGGGTCATCGGCCGGTACTTCTACCCGCGCCTCGTCGAGTGGTTCGCTGTCTCCCAGAGCGAGGGGTCGCTACTGGATTTCGACCGGTCCGGTTCGATTCCACGGCCGTCACTTGGGGAGAACACGACACCGCGTGAGTTCGTCGGGACCGTCGTCGTCATCGGTATCGGCTGTTACATGGCCTTCTCGGCGGGCGCGTCGAACGTTGCCAACGCCGTCGCCCCCCTCGTGGGGAACGGCTCGCTAGATATGTACCCGGCTATCCTGCTCGGCGGTGGCGCTATCGGCCTCGGTGCCTTTACCATCGCCCGTCGAACGATGGACACGGTCGGCAACGACCTGACCGACCTCCCGCTGGTCGCCGCCATCGTGGTTGCGGCAGTTGCCTCCACCATCGTCACCTTCCTCTCCGCGCTGGGTATTCCGGCGAGTTTCGTCATCATCGCCACGATGAGCATCGTCGGGCTCGGCTGGGGCCGTGCAACGCGAACGACGAGCCTCTCCGACACTGTGCAGGGCGAGACGCCCGTCGCGTCTGTCGGTGCGCTGACCACCGACGCGGAAGCCGCGGATGCGCCGACTGTCGGCGGGAAAAAGGGGACGCCGAAGCCGGCCGAGACCGAACCCATCGGCGAGGAATCGCGGGAGGACATCCCGTCGGCGTCGGACCTGTTCGAACCCGGGACCACCGCCAGAGTGATTTTCCTTCAGAACATCGTCCCCTCGATCGCGACGCTCGCGGCGTATCTGGTATTCAAGTTTTTGCCGATTGCCTGAGCGGTGATCGGTCCCGAACAGCTGTCGTCGGTTTCCGACGAATCCCCGCGTTGTCCCTCATTATTTTGCACGGCCTAAAACCGAAGGGCAAAGTCTAACAGGGCGGGGTTCGAACCAATCAGGTGATGCCCACGGTAGAGTACCTTAACTACGAAGTAGTGGACGATAACGGCTGGGACATGTACGACGACGACGTCTTCGCAGAGGCGTCAGATATGGACCTCGACGGTGAGGACTACGGGTCCCTCGAGGTGAACGAAGGCGAGTACATCCTGGAAGCCGCCGAGGCGCAGGGCTACGACTGGCCCTTCTCGTGTCGCGCCGGTGCCTGTGCGAACTGTGCCGCCATCGTTCTCGAAGGCGACATCGACATGGACATGCAGCAGATCCTCAGCGACGAGGAAGTCGAAGACAAAAACGTTCGCCTGACCTGTATCGGCAGCCCGGACGCCGACGAGGTCAAGATCGTCTACAACGCCAAGCACCTCGACTACCTGCAGAACCGCGTCATCTAACGCGGCTCCTGCAGCGCACTACACTTTCTTCTTCCAGCAGCGACTGCCTTCGACAGCCGTCGTATCGGAACCATTAGGGGTACCCCTGTATTGCGTACAGCCGTGCTTGGGTCGATACCGGACCTGCTTCGGCTGGTCGCCGTCCCGGTGTTCGGGTGGGCGGCCTACCGCGACGTGAAAACCCGCCGGGTGCCCAACCGGACCTGGACCCCGCTTGCCGTGCTGGCGGTCGTGCTCCTGCTGTGGGACGCCTACACCGTCTGGGCCGGCCCGACAGCGGTCGGCCAGCGGCTGTTCTTCATCAGAGTCGCGATCAGTCTCGGCTTCGTCGTTCCGCTGTCGTACGGTTTCTGGCTCATCGGCGGGTTCGGCGGGGCCGACGCGAAGGCGTTCATGCTCGTCGCCGTCCTCTTTCCCGTCTATCCGGTGTACTACCTGCCAATGCCAAGCGTCGCGCTCCCGCTCCAGCAGAGCGCTATCGGCGTGTTCTCGCTGACGATTCTCTCGAACACCGTGCTTGCTGGCATCGTCTACCCGCTTGCCGTCGCTGCCGGGAACCTCGCCCGTGGTCGTTTTTCGCTGGCGATGTTCATCGGGCGGCCCGTCGCCGCCGCCAACGTCACCGAGGAGTACGGCCGCCTGCTCGAATCCCCCGACGGCTTCGACCGCGGCGGCCTCGACCTCGACGCCCTCCGGATGTACCTCCAGTGGCGCGGCTGCTCGCTTGCTGACATCCGTGCCGATCCCGAGCAGCATCGGCTGCCGACCTCCATCCCGGCGGTCCCGAACGACCCCGGCGACGGTTCCCTGGCGACCGACGGCGGCGACCCGGTGGCCGACGACGTGGACGAGCCGGCAAACCGTGACGCCGGGGCCGATGAGACCGACCGTCCCGACCACATCGACGATCCGTGGGGTGCAGAGCAGTTCTTAGACGACATCGACCACTCCGCCTACGGCACGTCGCCGGCCCAGCTCCGTGACGGACTGGACGTGCTCGCCGAACAGGACGAGGTGTGGATTTCGCCCGGGATTCCGTTCCTCGTCCCGATGTTCGCCGGGCTTGTCGTCTCGCTCACCTACGGCGACGTGCTGTTCTCGCTGTTGCAGGCTGTTGGGCTCGCGTGACCCCCGGTAGCAGAAGACCTATTTTTCGGACACGCCTCCGCCCGAGTATGACCGAGGTCGACCTCGCGTTCGACGAGCAGGAGTACATCCCCGCTGTCGCACAGGACGCCGACACCGGCGAGGTACTCATGCTCGCCTACGTCACCGAGGAAGCGCTGCGGAAGACCCGAGAGACGGGGGAGGCCCACTACTACTCGCGGAGCCGCGACGAACTCTGGCACAAGGGCGGGACGAGTGGCCACACGCAGGCCGTCGAAGAGGTGCGGGTCGACTGCGACGGGGACGCGCTGCTGTACGTCGTCGACCAGACCGGCGGGGCGTGCCACACCGGCTACGAGTCCTGTTTCCACCGGACTGTCGACGGCGAGACGGTCGGTGAGCAAGTGTTTGACCCGGACGACGTCTACTGATGGCGCGATCCGATACTGAGATCGAAAGCAGTGCAGGAACCCCCGACGCCGTCGAGAACCTCGAACAGGCCGCCGAGGCGCACGACCGAGCGCAGACGCGTGTCGAGGAGGTCGGTGCCGACGCGTTGCGTGACTGCCGTGACATCTACAGCGAGCTGTGGAACCTGCTAGACAGCTACGACGGCCGGGCGACCGGCGGCGGCGACTTCGAGGCGTTCATGGAGTTTCAGGGCCGGGTCGGGACGCTGACCGACGATCTCCCCGAGGATCTGCCCGAGCGCGATACCTTCGAAGAAATCGACGATTTCCTCCAGCAGCGGCGACTCACCGAGGGCGATTTCGAGCAGGCCCGCGAGATGCTGTCGCCCATCGGCGACCTCGTCGGGCGACTCGACGAACTCGACGACGCACGCGAGCAGTACAAGAAAGCCCGGACCGAGGCGAACCGTCGACGCGACGAACTGAGCGACCGCATCGACGACCTGGAACGCCTCCAGCGTCTCGGCGACGCCGATCTCGATGCCCCGGTCGAGCATCTCCGTGACCCCATCGAGCGCTACAACGACGCCGTCTCAGAGGCGTTCACCGAGTTTCGCCGCAATACGCCGGCTAAGGACGCGCTGGCAGTTATCGATCGGTCGGACGCGTACCCGCTGGTCGAGTTCCGGTCCCCACCCGCGGAACTGCTGACGTACGTTCGCGAGCACGACGCCGGGACCGAGCCGATTCCGAAACTGCTGGAGTACGCCGACTACTCCGCCTCGAAGCTGGACCACTACGTCGACGACGCCGCGGCGCTACGGAGCGCCGTCGCCACCCGGCAGACGTACCTCCGGCGACTCGACGCCGAGCCGGTGCGGATCGACTGGCCGCCGCCGTCGGCCGACGCCCTGCCGTGGTATTGCCGAGAGTACCGCTCGGTCGTCGCCCGGTTCGCCGACGAGTCAGTCGTCGCGGCGCTACGGGAGGTACGTGGACTCGCGGAGCGGGATGACTACGAGCGGCTTCGCGAGAGCGCTGTCGCTCGGGCAGACCTCACAGAATCCGAGCGTGAACGGCTGGCAAGCGGTGCTGTCGAGCAGGAACTATCGACCGCCCGCGAGGCCAGGGCAGCTATCGACGACGCGCTGGAGACTTATTCGCCGCTGTAAGTGTCAGCCTGCTGGGTTGCTCGCCTCACCATCGTTTCGGCCAGCTCTTCGGCGCGGTCGAGCGTGCGCGCTTCGGCGTAGACCCGGACGACGGGCTCCGTGCCGGACGGTCGGGCGAGCACCCAACCGTCGCCGTAGTCGAGGCGATAGCCGTCCGTCGTGTCGAGGTCGGCCGTCGCGTCGTTCGCGTGGGCCTCGATGCCTTCGAGCATCGCTTCGCGCTCGTCTTCGGTCTCGTATTCGAGGTTTCGCCGGACGTTGTAGTAGTCGTCGTAGTCCGCGGCCACCTCGCTCGCGGGCCGCTCGGCGACGAGTTCGAGGAACTTCGCGGCGGTGAACGCCCCGTCTCTGGCGATGCGGTAGTCGGGGAAGAGGATGCCGCCGTTGCCTTCGCCGGCAATCGCGACGTGGGTCCCCTCGTCCTGCAGTTTGCGGATGCGGCTGACGATGTACGTCGAGCCGATGGGGGTGAGCGAGAGGGTCGCGCCGGCGTCCTCGACGACGTCGACCAGCCGCTGGGAGGCGTTGACCGCCGAGACGACGCCGTCGCCCGACTCGATTTTCGCCGCCGCGAGCGCGGCCAGTGCGGCGTCACCTTCGATATGGGTCCCGGTCTCGTCGACGAACATCCCGCGGTCGGCGTCGCCGTCGTGGGCGAATCCGAGGTCGGCGTCGGTCGCGCGGACGAACGCCCGGAGGTCTCCGAGGTTCTCGGCGACGGGTTCGGGGTCGCGGCCGGGGAAGTGGCCGTCGGGCTGGGTGTTGACGGTGTGGACCTCACAGCCGAGTTCGCGGAACAGGTCTGGGCTCGTCAGCGAGCCAGCGCCGTGGCCGGGGTCGACGACGACAGTGAGGTCGGCGTCGGCGATGCGGTCGCGGTCGACGGCAGACAGCACCTGCTCGCGGTAGCGGCGGCGAGCACTGTCGATGGCGGTGTCGGACCCGACTGTCTCCCAGTCCGCGTAGGTCGGGGTGTCGTCCCGGAGGGACTGCTCGACGTGGTCGAGCGTGTCCCGCGTCAGTTCGACGCCGTCCGCGCCGATGAGCTTCACGCCGTTGTACGCGGCCGGATTGTGACTCGCGGTAATCATCACGCCCGGGACCGACTCACGCTCGCAGTAGGCCTGCAACCCCGGTGTCGGCACGACGCCGAGGCGGTCGACGTCGAACTCGACGGCCGTCAGCCCGCTTGTCGCGGCGTTGATAAACGTCCGCCCGGTCGTCCGCGTATCCCGGGCGATCGCGACGCGGTCGTGGTCGTCACGCCAGACGTCCCCGGCGGCCTGTGCAACCCGAAGGACGTACCGCGGTGTCAGCTCATCGCCCGCGACACCTCGGACGCCACTCGACCCGAACACTTGCATTCGAGCGAGTGTCTGATGCGGAGGGGCTTAGGAATGTCGCTGTCCGAATTCAACAGTCATTAGCCCCGTGACCGTGCAGTGACCGTATGGCAAACGACGACCTCATCGCGGCACTGCGGGACGCTGACGCCGTCAAGTTCGGGGAGTTCGAACTCTCCCACGGCGGCACGTCGAACTACTACGTTGACAAGTACGTCTTCGAGACCAACCCCGACTGTCTGGACCGTATCGCCGCGGCCTTCGCCGAGCGCATCGCCGAGTGGGACACCGACGCCACGCTCGCCGGCGTCGCCCTCGGCGCGGTCCCGCTGGTCGCAGTCACCAGTGTCGAGACGGGCATCCCCTACGTCATCGCTCGCAAGCAGGCCAAGGAGTACGGCACGGGCAACCGAATCGAAGGGGACCTGACCGACGGCGAGGAGGTCATCATCATTGAGGACATCGCGACGACCGGCCAGAGCGCGGTCGACGCCGCCGAGGCGCTCCGCGAGGCCGGCGCTGTCGTCAATCGCGTGCTCGTCGTCGTCGACCGTGAGGAGGGGGCCAGCGAGAACCTCGCCGACCACGACCTCGAACTGTCCTCGCTCGTGACGGCGTCGGACCTGCTGGCCGACGCGCCCGACGATATCGACGTGTAGCGCGAGCGGCATCGCTGTCGACGGTGCGCGGTCGGGACACACCACCGATGTGTTCTTGACGCTGGCTCGCCTACCCACGAGTGCAAATGGCTAATCTCGAACTCTACGAACTCGAGGGGTGTCCGTACTGTGCGAAGGTAATCAAGAAACTCGACGAGCTGGGCCTCAACTACGAGTCCCACATGGTCCCGCGGTCCCACGGCGAGCGGACCGAAGTGAAGGAGGTTTCGGGCCAGACGGGCGTTCCGGTCCTCGTCGACGAGGACAACGGCGTCGACGGAATGCCTGAATCCGACGACATCGTCGAGTACCTCGAAGAGACGTACGGGCAGTAGACTCGGCGCTTGCGGTGGTTCTCGTTTTTACGTGACAGCGAAGACTGAGAGCGCCCGCTCAGGCGACTTCCTCGCGGTCCTCGCCGCGCTCCATAATGAGGTCGCGCAGGTCGATGGCGTCCTCGATGTTCTCCATCTCCTCTTTTTCGATGAGCGCGGTCCCCTCGACGGACTCCCGCCGGAGTTCGTCGACGACGTACACCGACCGAGTCCGGGTTACCTCGCCGACCGAGGACATGATGCGGGCTCGCTTCTCGGCCGTCTCGGTGAACGCCGAGTGACCGGCAAGGACCTGCCCGTGCTCGTCGTCGCTCTCGTTGACGCTCTTGAAGGGCGCGCGGTCCGTCGGGTGGACTTCGAAGCCGATACGGGTGAATACCGTCACAATCGGCTCGTCTTCCGGTGCGACGGCGGGGTCGTCCGGTGTCGGCTCGTCGTCACGGACTTCCTCGGCGCCGTCGAGGACGCTCACCGGCGAGGTCAGCGGCGCGTCGAACAGGTCTTCGAGTTCGGCGGCTACCTCGACGGAGGCGTCCATTCCGTCCTCGTATTTTGAGACCGTCCGCCGGGAGACGCCCAGTTCCTTCGCCAAGCGGCCCAGCGACCAGTCGCGGTCCTCGCGCACGTCGGCGAGAATCTCCGAGTCGATGTTGACGTAGAGTCCGCCCGGAGCGGCGTAGATGAGCGGTGGGACCTCCTCGACGAACAGGTCCATCGCGGTGTCGGGCGACAGCACGGGGACGCCGTGGCGGAAGTAGACGACGCCGGGTTTCAGTTCCTCGTCACGGGTCCGGAGTCCGACCACGATCGGTGTAGCATTCAGGTACGTGCCCAGTCGCCGCATCTCGCCCCCTGTCTGTGCGTCGAAGGCGTCGATGTTGCCCAGTATCTTCAGGAGCAACACGTCCTCACCGCGACGGGCAGCGATGTCGAAACTCTTCGGACGAATCGCACAGCGGTCGCTGACGAGGAAGCCAGCGTCTTCGAGCATCGCCATGACGTTTTCCACCAGCGCCGACCGTGACATAGTACTCTGTACCTCTACTGAGTCTAGACCGTTCACCCATTATATGCATTGCGCCGTTCGTTGACCTCTCAGGCTCCTATCGACAGCGTGACGAAAGGGGTTTGACCGTTTCGGGGCTACAGGCGCTTGTGACTGTCGTCGGCCTCGATGATACGGACTCGCGCGAGCGGGGGATGTGTACGACCTACGCCGCCGCCACCCTCGCGGAGGCGATACGCGACGCCGGGGGGACCGTCGAGCGACTGCTCCTCGTTCGACTGAACCCCGCCGTCGAGCACAAGACCCGCGGGAACGCGGCGCTGGCAGTGCATACGGACCTCGACGCCGACACGGCGCTTGAACTGGCCGAGGACGTGCTCGACATGGCCGAGACCGACGACCCGCGGACCAACCCCGGCGCTATCGTCGCGGACTGCGACCCCGAAGACGTCCCACCGCAGGTCGCAACGTTCGCCTGCGAGACAATCCAGTCGATACAGGACCCGATGGCCGCGATGACGCTAGCTGACGTGGTCGGGTTCGCCCGTTGCCAGCGGGGCAACGGCCGCGGCCTCGTCGGCGCGCTCGCGGCGGTCGGGGCCTGGGCCGCGCTGTCGGATTGGACCTACGAACACATCGCCTACCGGGAGCAAGACCGGTGGGGCACTGAGCGGGCGGTCGACGGCGAGAGCGTCCGCGCCGTGGCGGCCGAGTACTACCCCGACGTGTGGGACACTGTCGACCGTGCATCGGGCTATCCGGTCTGCGTTCCCCGGACGCCGTGTCCGATTCTCTACGGAATCCGCGGCGACGACCCCGACGCCTGTCGCGCTGTCGCCGACGCGATCGACAGCGAACCCATCGCCCGGCGAGCGACGTTCGTGACGAACCAGGGGACGGACGTCCATCTACAGGACGCCGCTGTCGACGCGGTCACGGCTGACAGCGCCTACCGCGTCACCGGCGACGTGGTCGACGCCCCCGAAACGCGGGAGGGCGGGCATGTGTTCGTTACGCTCGAGGGCGACGATACGACCCTCGACTGTGCGGCCTTCGAGCCGACAAAGGGCTTTCGCGATCGGGTCCGCTCGCTCAGGGTGGGCGACCGAATCACCGCCTGTGGCGAAGTGACCGACGGCACGCTCAAACTGGAGAAGTTCGCGGCTCGGGAACTCGTTCGGACGGAACCCGTGACGCCGGACTGCCCGGACTGTGGGCGGTCGATGAAATCTGCCGGCCGGAACCAGGGCTATCGGTGTCGGGACTGCGGTACCAGCGCCGACGGCAAGACCGAGCAGTCAATAGAGCGGGGACTGGAACGCGGCTGGTACGAAGTGCCGCCGGTCGCGCGCCGCCACATCGCCAAGCCGCTGGTCCGTGGCGGGTTCGACGCACCCACTCACCCGTCCCGCTGAGACGGATTAGCGTCGCGGTGTACCGGTCTCTCTCGACCTCGGGGACGACTTATGCGGAAATGAGCGACAACAATTCGAATGCGGTGTGACATCGTCGCGTAAACATCCCACCCGACAATCAATCGTGGCCCTGGTCCTGTCTTCTATCTGGTTCGAACCGGCTACCGTCGAGTAAGCACCACGAATATTCCGGTAATACGGGGATATACCTCGATTTAGACTACGGATAACAATATTGATATACCGTTATGTGCGGCCATGAGCACCGAAGGGGCAGACACCCAGCGGCGAAATACGACGGACGGCGAGGCCGCCGAGAAGCTATTGACTGTCGAACACGAGCCGGCTGCGGGCGGCGGCCAGCGCTCGATCCTGTATCCGCCCGGCAGCACGCCCTCCGAACTGGAAGGGAACTGGCTGGCCGTTTCGTCGGACCTTCTCGTTCCGCTTGACGACGTTCAGTAGCCCTTACGCCCGATAACCGACAGGTAACAATAATGATACCTGTCGTGAATCGAGACATGGACTCCGATACCCGGTCGACGAGTGCGGTGACGGCAGCGGCTGACGTTGACGAGGGAACGCTACCTGCCGTGGTACGCTCCCGTCCCGACGGCAGTGAGCGACTCATCTGCTACGCGCCGGATGTCGACACGACAGACGTAGAGGACCAGTGGCTCTCCGTCGATGCCGACTTTCCGGTCTCGACACTGCTGATGCGGTAGGTTAGTCGTTCCGTCCGGTCAACGCAACAACCACGTCGTCACCGTCCTGGAGTTCTCCCCGCTCTCTGAACTGAAGGAGCGCAGCCGTCGCCGTCGCACACGTCGGCTCGACGTGAAACCCTGCCCCACTGAGTCGGTCGCGCTCTCGCTCGGTTGCCGCCGCGGAGACGGCGACGGCGGCACCGCCGGTTTCGTCGATGGCGTGTCGTACTTGCTGGGCACGCGGCGGGTCGCGGATGTGGATCCCGTCAGCGAGGTCGTTGGCAGCAGCGTCGTCCGGTGTACTGCCCTCCTCGTCGGCGATGGGACTGTACCCGACCGCTTGCGTCCCCAGTATACGCGGGATAGCGTCCGTCCATCCAGCTTGCTCCAGTGCCCGGAACCCGCGGTAGAGGCCGAGAAACAGCGTCCCGTGACCGAGCGGTGTGACGACGGCGTCCGGCACGCTCCAGTTTCTCTGGGCGGCGATTTCGTAGGCGGCCGTCGCCGTCCCGGCGAAGAACGCGGGGTTCCAGGCGTGACTGGCGTACCAGCCCGCCCCACTCTCGACGGCGTCGATACAGGCCGCGGTTACGGACTCTCTACTCCCCTCGACCGGGACCACGTCGGCTCCGGTCCGTTCGATGCGGCGAACCTTCGCTTCCTTTGCGCTCGCCGGGACGTATATCTCCGCGTCCAGGCCCGCCCGTGCCGCGTAGGACGCGACTGCCAGCCCGGCGTTGCCCGAGGAGTCTTCGAGCACGCGGTCGGCTCCGACTCCGAGCGCTTCGGCGATGACCGTCGCCGCGCCGCGGTCCTTGAAACTCCCCGTCGGGTGGAGATACTCCAGTTTGAACGTGGCGTCCCACTCGGGCGCGTCGACCAGCGGCGTCCAGCCTTCGCCTAAACTGACCCGCTCACCCATCGGGAGGAAGTCAGCGAAGTCCCAGACGCCGCTGGCCCGCGAGAACTGCGCCGGTCGGCTGTCGGGCAGGGGCTGGCTGGCGTAATCAAGCGGAGCCCCGCAGGAACACCGCCAGGGTTCCTCACGGGGGTACTCCCGGTCGCAGACGCTACAGGTGCGCATGGGCTTGCTCCGTGGCGAACCGTCCAAAAGCTGGCGGCGTCTGTGGCGCGGTAGTCGGTGCCTGCGGCTGGGCTGGCGGAGCGCACGGAGCGATGGCCGGGCGGCCGCGCCGTCGGCCGCCCCGGGGAAAGGCAGGTCAGCAAGCGAGCATACGCGGCGCGAAGCGCCGCGTTTCACGGGACCGAGCGTAGCGAGGTCCCGCGTTTTCCCCACGTTTTTGCGAGGGGGGTGCCCACAGGCCGCACCGCGGCCGAGGACACCCTCCGAAGTAAAAAGTGGTTGTTAGTAGGTGTCGACGTTCGTCCCGACCGAGCAGACGTACTCGCCGGTCGCGACCTGCGGGAGTCGACGGGCACGCCAGAACACGCCGCTGGAGTCGGCGGTGATTTCGGCCTTCGGCTCGCCGAACACGTCGGTCACCTCGAACAGCGTCTCGCCGCGGGCGACGCGGTCGCCGAGGTCGGGCTTGAGGTCGATGAGGCCGCCGACGGGGGAGCCGTACTGTTCGAATCCGGAGGCGCGGGTCTGGGGGCGCGTGTCATGGTGGCCATCGAGGAAGCCGTAGTAGTGCAGGACGTTGAAGACACCGTCGACGCCCCGCTGGATGGACTGTTCGTCCCAGCCGACACAGCCGCCGAGTTCGGGGTCGATTGTCGGCACGCCCTCGTCGGGGGCGGCGCGAGCCAACTGCCCGTCGGGGCCTTTCTGGTCGAGGATGTAGCCACAGCCGAACACTTTCGCGAGTTCGAGACACTCCTCGTGGAGGCGGTGGCGGGTGCCACACCGGACCCGTACCTCGTCGATCATCCGCGAGGTCGACCCCTGATGCAGGTCGAGCACGTAGTCGGCGCTGATGGCGGCGTTGAACGTCGCCGCGGCGATGCGCTCGCTCGACGTCCCCGTTTTGTCGCCCGGATACGCCCGATTCATCTTCGTGTCGTCGATCGGGTTGCGGTGCTCGGCGACCTGGAACGCGTGGTAGTTGACGACGCCACAGACCAGAATCGTCCCGGACAGCTCCGTCGGGTCAAGCTGTGGGAGCGTCCGCTGGATGACGCCGACGCCGTTCAGTTCGTCGCCGTCGCTGGCCGCCTGTATGTAGAGTGTCCGTCCGTCGTCGACACCGTTGACGACGGCGACCGGTAGCCCGAACGTCGACCCGTCGCGGGTCTCACCGACCTCCAGCCGCCCCGTGTCTTTCTCACCGGGGGCGGCGGTCGCCGTACCGAAAGTAACCATTGTTCCCACGTTTGCCTTGGGAGCCTTTACTGGTTCGGATTTCGCCAGCAGTTGCGCCGGACCGACGGCATCTTGGGGCCGCCGCCCCTATCGACAGGTGTGTCCCAGTCCGAGCCACAGAGCGGGAAAGCGGCGATGGTCGCGGCGCTGAACGTGCCACGGAACGCGAAAATCGGCTTCGTACTCGCCGGCCTGTTCACGGCGGGGCTGTTCGCCCTGTTCGTCCTGCCGGGGACCCAGCGCCCGATGGGGTTCTACGTGGCGCTGGGGTTCGTTCTCGCGACGTCGCTGGGCGGTCTGCTGACGGCGCTGTTCACGGCCCTGTCGGCTGTGCGACTCGCAAGACAGTAGCAAAACGCTATTTTCCCTCGGCCAGTTCTGTAAGCCGACCGCCGCCGGTTCGAGTCCCCTTCGCGATGAGCACGTCGCCCGTCTGAATCTGCGTTTCCGGCCCTGGCGAAACGACCCAGTCGCCGCCCTCGCGCCCGGTCCGTTCACTCTCCCCGGCCCCGCGACGTATCGCGATGATCCGCATACCCGTCGCCGTCTTGACCGCCGCGTCGCCGATGGTCGTCCCCGCGAGATCGCTGTCGGGGTACACTGTCGTCCGAACGATGACCTCGTCGGACTCCTGGACAGCCTCGGCGACGACCGGATGCGTCGACAGCCCTCGCAGGACACCCTCGCTCATCTCCAGTGCGGCGTCGGAGATAACCTCTGTCGACCGGGCCAGGTGGACGAGGCCCCGCAGCGACACGGGGTCGTCGATGTCAGCGGCGGCCCGGAGCGTCCAGGCCTCGAAGCGGGACTGCAGCGCGTCGACCTCGGCTTCGAGTTCGACGACCTCTTCGGCGACCTCTGTGCTGTCGAACAGTACCGCGCCGTAGGCTAGGTCAACCGCCAGCTCGCCCATGTCTTTCATCAGGACGATAGAGTCGACGGCGCGTTCGAGGTCCCGGACGCCACCCTCGGGTGGTTCCGGCGGTTCGTACACGTCGCCGGTCGCGTCCTGATACACCTCGGCGATACCGTCCTCGGGGCCACGGAACAGCACCACGTCGTCCGCTTCGAGGCGCGTCTCCCGGTCGGGGTTGAGCAGCCAGTTCCCCTGCCGGCGGATCGCCAGCGCGCGGACGCCGGTCTCGGTTTCGAGGTTCAGGCCGCCCAGTGTATCGCCGGTCAGTCGGGAGTCCGAACCGATTGTCGCCCGCACGAGCGTCTCGACGGCTTCGGGCAGGGCCGCCCGCATCGTGTCTGGCAGGCCGATATCCTCTAGCACTATTTTGGCGATGTCGCCGGCCGCGTCGCTGATCTTCTCGGCGGCCCCGACCATCCCCAGGACGGGGGCCAGCGACTCCGCGTCCGCCGTCGACCGGCAGGCCATCAGGAGGCTCATGCGTGCACGCAACTGCAGTACGTCCATCTTCTCCTCTAACTCTAACACCTCTGCGGCCACGTCGTCGCTACCCAGCAGGACAGCCGAGTACGAGAGGTCGATGAGCAACTCGGCGGTGTCTTTCATCTCGGCCAGCACCTGCTTGACGCTGACCGGTTCGTACTCGACCGTCCCTGTCGGGTCCATGGCCGCCGGTTCGATGCCCCCGAGCAAAAACGTTCCTCACTGTGTGAGGAGATAGCGCGCCCCGCTATTGGCTGTGACTGGCCGTTTGCATACCAGTGTGGGTGCTACGTTGGGGTATCGACCCAAATAGACCGGTAATCAGATGGACAGTCGTCCAATAACTGTTCCTGACATTGTGCCACACACGCTCGGAAAGAAAATGTTTTTCCCGGAAGGTAGGGAAGAGATTGCGTATGTCCGACGACCTCAAGAAGGGACTCGAGGGTGTCATCGTCGCCGAGTCCGAACTCAGCGTTATCGACGGCGACGCTGGCAAACTCGTGTATCGGGGGTACACCATCGAGGACCTCGCGAAGGGTGCCAGCTACGAAGAGGTGCTGTACCTGCTCTGGCACGGTCATCTGCCGAACCGGGACGAGCTCTCCGAGTTCAAGCAGGCGATGGTGGACGCACGCGGCGTGGACGACGATGTCATCTCGACCGTGCGACAGCTCGCCGAAGCGGACGAGAACCCGATGGCAGCGCTCCGGACCGCGGTGTCGATGCTCTCGGCGTTCGACCCCGCACCCGAGGACGCCGAACCGACCGACGAGACGGTCAATCTCGAAACTGGGCGGCGGATTACGGCCAAAATTCCGACCATCATCGCGGCGTTCACTCGCATCCGCGACGGCAAGGAACCCGTCGCACCTCGCGACGACCTCGACCACGCCGCGAACTTCCTGTACATGCTCAACGGCGAGGAGCCCGACGACGTGCTCGCCGACGTGTTCGACCAGGCGCTCGTGCTCCACGCCGACCACGGCCTCAACGCATCGACGTTCTCGGCCATCACGACGGCGTCGACGCTGTCGGACGTTCACAGCGCGGTCACCTCTGCTATCGGGACGCTGAAGGGACCGCTCCACGGCGGCGCCAATCAGGACGTTATGGAGATGCTAAAGGAGGTCGACGACGCCGAATCCGACCCGCTCGACTGGGTCAAGAACGCCCTCGACGAAGGCCGCCGCGTCTCCGGCTTCGGCCACCGCGTCTACAACGTCAAGGACCCGCGCGCGAAGATTCTCGGCGAGCGCTCGAAGGAACTCGGCGAGGCCGCCGGGACGCTCAAGTGGTACGAGATGTCGACCACCATCGAGGACTACCTCATGGAAGAGAAGGGGCTGGCCCCCAACGTCGACTTCTACTCGGCATCGACGTACTACCAGATGGGCATCCCCATCGACATCTACACCCCAATCTTCGCGATGTCCCGCGTCGGCGGCTGGGTCGCCCACGTCTTCGAGTACATCGAGGACAACCGCCTGATTCGCCCCCGTGCCCGGTACGTCGGCAAGAACCCCGACGAGACGGAGTTCGTGCCGCTGGACGAACGGTAAGGCGCTCCCGCTGTCAGTCGTCCGTAGCCTGTCACTACCGCGTGGCCGTGAGCGCGTTTCATCGCGCGAACCGGGGAAGGGCAGGGCGGCCAGCGTCCGGCGGCGACGCCGCCGGTTCTCGGAATCGGCACAAGATGCATCTCCTGTCGAGTCTCTCCAATATCGAACTCTGCGGTAACGGACGCGTAGCGACTGTCCGCGAACGAAGTGAGCGGTTCACCGAACGCGAGCATAGCGAGCGTTCGGCCTTTTTCGCCACCGAAAGACTCGCTGCGCTCGTCTTTCGAGCCTTGCTTCGTGGTTCGAGAGAGCTTCGCTCTCTCGTCATCACGAGGGGCGCAAGCGCCCCTCGAACGACTCCGCTCAGCAAGACCACGTTTTTGCGCCGCGCGGTGCGTGAAGCGTACCCGAGGCGGAAAAAGGAGGTTAGCCAAACACCGACTTGAACCGCGTCACGCCGTCGTCGGTGCCGGCGATGACGAGCTTGTCAGTCGGTTCGATAGTCACGTCAGGACCGAGGTCGGTGATGACTGCGCCGTCGCGTTCGATGGCGACGACCGTACAGCCCGTCCGCGAGCGGACATCGGCCTCGCCCAGCGTCGTACCACCGAGGCCGTCGGCAGCGACGCGGATGACCTCGACTTGCTGGTCCATCGAGATGACGTCTTCGTCTTCGAGGATCGTGGAGGCGAGCATCCGGCCGCTGACCGTCGACAGCGCGAGGACGTAGTCAGCGCCCGCCCGGTACATCTTCTGGACGTTCTCGCTTTCCTCGGCGCGGGCGATGATTTCGACGTCCGGGTTGAGGTCACGGATGACCAGCGTCGCGAACTCGGTGTCGGTGTCCTCCGATAGGGCGAGAATAACCGTTCTGGCTGCGCCGACGCCAGCGTGTCGCAGGTCGTCTGGCTCCGTGGCGTCGCCGACGACATCGACGCCGGGCTCGTCGGTCTGATCGAGCACTGTGTGCGGCACCCCGGCGTTCGTGAGCGCCGCCGTGATCGTCTGGCCGACCTCGCCGGCACCGATGATGACAGTCTCCCCGCGGCGGAAGCCGTGTACGCTAGAAAGCGTCATCTCCTTGAGCTGTTCCAGCTGACGTTCGGTCCCCGAGACCAGCAGGACAGTACTGCCGTCGAGTTCGGCGTCGGGGTCGGGCGGACTCACGAACTGGCCACGGAACCACGCGCCGATGACGTTGACGCCGGTCTCCTCGCGGATGCCGCTGTCGGCCAGCGTCGTTCCGACGAGGTCGCTCCCACGGTGGATCGGCAGTTCGGCGATGTCGAAGTCCTCACCGATTTCTATTGAGTCCCCGAGCGTCGTCGAGACGCCGGTCGTGACCTTGCTCGCGAGGCTCTCACCGAGCAGTCCACGCGGCGACAGGACGGCGTCGGCGCCGGCGAGGTCGTGGTACTTCGCCCGGTCGGGCTCCTTGACGACACTGACGGTCTGGACGGACTCGTCGACTTCACGGGCGGTGAGGATGATACTGGTGTTCACCTGGTCGGACGCGTCGGCCACGACCGCGCGGGCGGACGACAGATGGGCTCGCTCGAGCCCGTCGACGGACTGCGGGTCGGCGTGGATGACGTAGTACCCGTCTTCGTAGAGGTCGTTGGCCCGGTTCCGGTCCGGCTCGACGATGACGTAGTCGACGTCCCAGGTGTCGAGTTCGGTGACGAGTGTCTCACCACGGGGAGAGAACTGACAGATGACGACGTGGTCGCTGAGTCCGTTTTCGACCGTATTCGGGGCTTTCGTCTCCATTGCCTCCTCGAACAGCGGAAACAGCAACACCGGTAATGCGAGGAAGATGAGCACGACGCCGGTGATGTCCATCACGATGATGAGTAGTAACATCTCCGTGCTCTGCCAGTCCCCATCCGAGCCGTAGCCAGTCGTAGTAAACGTCTCTACGACGATTTGCAGCGATTTCAGGAACGTGCGCGGCTCGTTCTCGAAGGCCGACATCCCGTAGTCGTAGGCCAGCGCATAGGCTAGGATGATGCCAACGAGGCCGAGAACGTACAGCGCTGTTCGTCGCTGCCAGGTATCCATCTACTACGTTCTGGGATACCGAGTGTAAAACAGTTCTGTCCGGCTAGTCGACGGCCCTCTCAGGAAACGAGCGCCAGGGAGAGTTTCTCACCCGGCCGTTGTCCCGCACTTTCACTTTCACCGCGCTACGACGGGATTTAAGTTAATCGCGTTCCTTCTCCCGCGTGCAGTCACACGCTCCCCCTTTCCGTTTCAGGACACTACCCGAGCAGTCGTGGCTATGGCGGCCGTCGATGCCGCATGGTCGGCCGACAGTATAACATGGTCCGGTGAATAGCCACTCCCATGCTCTCATTTGAGGACGTCCTCGCGGCACAGGACACCGTCTCTGAAACGGCCAGGCACACACCGCTCGATTACTCGCACACGTTTTCGGCGATGACAGGCGCGGATATCCATCTCAAGCTCGAACTGTTCCAGCGCACGGGGTCGTTCAAGATACGGGGTGCGACCAACCGCATCGCGTCGCTCTCGGACGCTGAACGGGAAGCCGGTGTCGTCACGGCGAGCGCCGGCAACCACGCTCAGGGAGTTGCACTGGCCGCCACGCGAATCGGCGTCGACTCGAAAATCGTGATGCCGGAACGAGCACCAGTCTCGAAGGTGAAGGCGACCCGGAGCTACGGCGGCAACGTGGTCCTCCACGGCCGGGACTACGACGCGGCCGCCGAACACGCCCACGAACTCGAGCGCGAGGAGGGCCGGACCTACGTCCACGCTTTCGACGACGAGAAAGTGATGGCGGGGCAGGGGACCATCGGACTGGAAATCTACGAGGACCTCCCCGGTGTGGACACGGTCGTCGTTCCAATCGGCGGCGGCGGGCTCATCAGCGGCATCGCCACGGCGCTCAAAGGTAAGGACGAAAGCATCCGCGTCATCGGCGTCCAGGCCGAGGGAGCGTCCAGCGTGGCCGAATCCCTGGAGAAGGGGCACCGTATCGAACGTGACAGCGTCGAGACCATTGCCGACGGCATTGCCACTCGTACCACCGGCGAAAAGACGTTCGAGGTCATCAGCGAACGCGTCGACGAGGTCGTGACGGTGTCGGACTCCGAAATCGCTGTCGCCCTGACGACGCTGTTAGAGCGCTCAAAAACACTCGCCGAGGGCGCGGGTGCCGTCGCGCTGGCCGCCGTCATGGAGGAGAAGTTCGATTTCGAGGACGACGAGACGATTGTCCCCGCGCTGTGTGGCGGGAACATCGACCTGAACATGTTGACTAACGTCATCATGCGCGGCCTCGTCGAGACCGGCCGCTATCTCAAGATCCGGACTGTCCTTCAGGACCGCCCCGGAGCGCTAGAGGAACTCGTCGAGGTCCTCTCGCGCGAGCAGGTCAACATCTATGGCATCGAGCACGACCGGACCAGTCGCGACGTGGCGATGAGTTCGGCCGAGGTCGAACTGGATCTGGAGACCCGCGGCCACGACCACGTTGACGAACTCATCGACGCGCTCACCGACGAGGGGTACGAGGTCGACGTGCTCGTCTGACTGGGTCTCGCCCCCCGAGCCAGAGCGCGCCGAGAGAACTGTTCTCGACTGATTTCGGCGGGGTTTTAGCCGCGGCGGCCACCGCTTCGTGTATGCGACGGCTCGCACGGACAGTACCTGCCGATACAACAGCACGGAACGGAGGGCGCTGATGGACCCGCGAACGAAGGCCAGCCTCCTGTGGGGCGTCGTCGGGGGCCTCGCGTTTCTGGTTCTCGTTCAGGGTTACGAACTGCTGGCCGGGACGCCGGTGTCGATATCAGCCAAAGCCGGCGTCGCCGTAGCCGTCGGTATCGGGGCGACGCTGGCCTCTTACCGCATGCAGCCCCGGCTGTTCGGAAACGAAAGCCCTTAATCGCCCGCCCTCGCACTCTCGAAATACGTGCCAGGATGGCCGAACGGTAAGGCGCACGCCTGGAAAGCGTGTTCCCTTTCGGGATTCTGGGTTCAAATCCCAGTCCTGGCGTTTTCTGTGACTGACTGCGAGTGAGGAGCGACAGCGACGAGCGAGCCAGCAGTCACGAAACGTACACTGACTGGAATTTGAGCACGCGAGTCGCAGCCCCGGGAGCACAGCGAAGCGAGCACCCCGGAACGTCTCGCCATCGGTTCAAATCCCAGTCCTGGCGTAGTGAGGTTCGAACGAAGTGAGAACCTCCAGAACCGCGAACGGCGAACAAAGTGAGCCGTGAGCGGGGATTTCTGTGACTGACTGCGGGTGAGGAGCGACAGCGCCTGTCACATTGCTGTTCCGCCTGCCAGTGCAACCACCGCACCGTTTTCCCGCCCACAGCCCTGATACTCGGTCGATGGTCGAACAGCGTGACGGCGACGAGATAGACCTGCTGGACTCCTCTATTCGGACGACCAGCGGGGCGCTGTTCTCGACGACGCTGTTCGTTCTCAGCGGTATCGTCTACGCGTTCGTCACATCGCCTGGAGCGACCGGGACGTATTTCTTCGTCAGTATCTCGGTCTCGCTCGTCCTTCGTCCGATCCGGGGCATCAGCCAGACGCTGCAGAAAGTCGGCAGCGAACGGGGCGAAGCTGTCGGCCCGTATTTCGGCCTGGCAGTGCTATTCGCCCTCGGCTATCTCCTCGTCGCCGGTGTGGCTGTGGCCGCGCTGGCCGGCGTCATCGTCCGCAATACCGTGGTGTCTCCGGGACTGCTCGCGCCTGTCGGTCTGTACGCCCTTGCGGTTGCACTGTCGATGGTCGCGACGAGTCTGGTCGGTGCCATCGGCTACCCGAGCGTGCAGACGTGGCTTAACGGCGTCCAGAGCGCTATCCAGCTCATCATCCTGCTGGCGCTGGCCCCGACACTGACGACCGCCGGCGACCTGCTGCTCGTCGTGGCCGGGGTTCGGCTGGCGGTGCTCGTTCCTGTGACCGTCGCGCTGGGCGTCGTCCCGACGCTGCCGGACCGACACGCCGTCGAGCGCGCCTGGAACTTTGCCAGGTGGAGCGTCCCGGACCAGGTGCTGGACCGTCTGTCGTACAATATGCCGGTGTACGTGCTGGGCATCGTCGCGACGCCGGCGGCTGTCGGGATCTACGAGGCCGCCGACCGGTTCGCCGACTTCGGGGCGACGATCTCCTGGCGGCTCTCCTCCCCGCTGCTCACGAAGGTCAGCGGGGACTCCTCCGCCGGTGACACGCAACTCGCGTACCTCGACGGGGCGGTCACCGGCGGGACGGGCGTCACCTTCGTCGTTTTCGGCTACCTGTTGGCCGCACACGACGTGGTTGCGCGGATCGCTTTCGCCGGCTCGGAGGGTGTCTTCTCGACGACTGTCCTGCTCGTCGGCGGCGTGAACATCCTCCGTGGCTTCTGGACGCTCACGTCACACGCCATGGAGGGTATCGGGAAACCGAGCGTGAGCTTCCGCACGAAGCTCTACGGACTGGCGTTCAGCGTTCCAGTGCCCACGATCTTCGGGGCGGAGTTCGGGGCGGTCGCCGGGGCCGCCGGGTACGGCGTCATGAATCTGGTCGTCTTCGGGTACGTCATCTACTATTCTCGGGCTGTCTTCGGCCGGATTCCGCTGGATTCCAGGGTTGCGGCGTACCTCGCTGTCGGCCTCGGAGTCTCGTTCGCACTCACGACCGGTGCGGTCGCCGTCCTCACGCGCGCTGGCCTCTCCCCGGTAATCGTTGCCAGCGCGGCCGCTGTGACGTGCCTCGTCGGCTTCGGCGGCTTCCTCGCTGCGGTGTCCGAACCGGCTCGACTCGTCGCCACCCGGACGGCAGCGCTATGGCGCGGTCGGGTTCGCTCCCTGCTTGGGTGAGCACTGCTCGTTCGCTGCGGACGTCGCCGCTCAGAGCCAGCGGTAGAACTCCAGTGTGTACCCTTCGGGGTCCTCGACGAAGGCGGCGAAGGCCTCTGCAGCGTCGACTTCAGTCGGTTCCAGCACCGGCGCAGCGCCGGCGTCGATGGCCGTCTCGAAGGTCCCCTCGACATCGTCGACGGTGAACGCGATGTGGTCCACGTCGGCGCGGTTCGGCGCGACCGGGGTGGTGCGGTCGGGATCGTAGCGCAGTTGCAGGTCGCCGTCGCCGTCTCGGCCGAGATAGACGTTCTCCACGCCGTCTAGCGTGAACCGATTCGTCTCCTCGAAGCCCAGCGCCTCGTAGAAATCCATCGTGCGGTCGAGGTCTGAGACGCAGATAGCGGTGTGTGCGAGGTCCATGCCGCGGCGTTGTGGACGGGGCGAAATGAGTGTGCCGGAAACCCGACTGTCACGGCCACTTAGAGCAGGTCGCCACGAGCGACGGCGACGACGCTGCCGCCGACTCGGACGCTGATGTCCTCGCCGCTGCCGTCAGTTGAGAGATGCAACAGCGACGGTCGCCCCATCTCGTAGCCCTGCTCGACACGGGCCTCGACGGCAGGGCTGCCGAGCATCTCGTGTCGGGCGAGATACGCGGCCAGACAGCCGTTCGAGGAGCCAGTCGCGGGGTCCTCCAGTACGTTGTAGAACGGTGCGAACACGCGGACAGCGAGGTCGTTGTCGTCGCTCCGCGGCTCTCGGCAGACCGCCAGAACGTTCTTTGCGTCGCGGTCGCCGGTCACGGCGTCGTAGGCGTCGCGGTCCAGGTCGATGGCTTCCAGCGCGTCGCGGTCGGCCACCGGGACGACAATCGTCGCCAGCCCCGTGGAGACGATTTCGACCGGCCAGTCGTGGTCCAGTCGGTCAGCCGGCAGGCCGAGAACGGCGGCGAGGTCCTCGTGGGTCAACTGCTCGCCGAACTCGGGGGCCTGCTGTGTCATCCACAGGATCTCGCGGCCGTCGCGCTCTCGCACTTCGACCGGGACCTCGCCAACAGGCAAGTCCAGCGTCACCGTTTCTGGAGTCCCGTCAGCCAGGTGGTCCCGGATGACCTGTGCGGTCCCGAGGGTCGGGTGGCCGGCGAAGGGCACCTCGGCCGCGGGAGTGAAGATGCGGACCGGCCACGCGCCGTCGGTCGGTTCGCCGGTAACAAACGTCGTTTCGGAGTAGTTCATCTCGGCGGCGATGGCCTGCATTTCGTCCTCGTGGAGGTCGCCGGCATCGGTCACGACGGCGAGTTGGTTCCCGGCGTATCGCTCCCGGGCGAACACGTCGACGATGTGAAACGGATGGGACATACCTGTTCGCTCGGCGTCGCTCCCAAAGAACACTCCGGATGCCTGTCGGATGGTACCGAGTCGCTTGAAGCCACCGGGCTATTTCTCGCCGTCAGCCGTATCGAGGGCATGGACACTGTTGCAATCGCCTGCTTCGACGGGTTCGACGAACTGGACGCCATCGGGCCCTACGAGGTGTTCGAGAACGCGGCGCGCTCTGGCGCGTCGTGGGACGTGACGCTTCGCTCGGTGCGCGACTCGGACACGGTCACTGCGAGCCACGGGCTTCGAGTCGAACCGGACGGATTGCTCGCCGACGTGACCCCGGACCTGCTCGTCGTCGCTGGCGGCGGGTGGAACGACCGAAGCGAGGCCGGCGTCTGGACGGAGACCGAACGCGGCGACCTGCCCGACGCCGTCGCGGCGGCACACGACCGCGGTGCGACTGTTGCCGGCGTCTGTACCGGCGGGATGGTGCTCTCTCGGGCCGGCCTGCTCGATGGCCGGCCAGCGGTGACACATGGCGGCGCAATCGAGGACCTGCGGGCGACCGACGCGACGGTTGTCGACGCCCGGGTCGTCGACGACGATGACGTTCTGACCTGTGGCGGCGTCACGTCCGGGCTGGACCTCGCCGTCCACCTCGTCGAACGCGAGTGGGGCGCGGACGTGGCCGCCGCTGTCTGTGAGGAGATGGAATACGAGCCCTGCGGCGAGGTCTTCCGCGGCGAATCGGCGTAAAACGCGGAATCAGGCGTTCGCGCGGGCGTCGTCGAGCAGCGCCTGCACGTCGACGGCCTCGCCGGTTTCACTGCTCTCGATGGCGGCGAAGACGATGGCCATCGACTGGAGGACGCTGTCGACATTCGTCGGCATCGGGTCGTCGCCGTCGATCCAGTCGCAGAACTGCTCGATGAGCCAGGCGTTTTTCCAGTGGGGCCGCTCTGCCAGCGGCACCGTCTCGCCGTCGCCCTTGCCGATGCTCTCGAAGTTCCCGGTGTCGTACGCGTCGGCGTGGAACCGCTCGACATCGCGGCGGTCGAGGAGGACCGTCTGGTCCGAGCACTCGGCGCGGAACTGCTCGTGGCCCCAGCCGTTCAGTGTCGTTGCGTTGGCGTAACTGCCCTCGTACTGGGCGCGGGTGCCATCGGCGAAATGCAGCGTCACGAGGCCGCTGCAGTCACCGTCGTAGTCGGCCTCCTCGGGCGTCCACGTCTCGGCGTACACCCGCTCGCAGGGCGAATCGGCCAGCGACGCGAGGATGTCGAGGTGGTGGATTGCGCCGTCGAGCAGGAGCATGTTCTCCATTTCGTAGACGTAGTCGGCGTAGAAACCTCGCTCGCGGACGTTGCCCGTGTACCGAGCCGTCAGATAATCGATGTCGCCGGCCTCCTCAACGGCCCGGCGGAACGTCGTCTTGTCCCGGTCGAACCGGTGGCTCATCGTGATCCCCATCTTCTTGCCGGCCTTCTCCACCTTCTCGGCCACCCGGACCGACGCCTCCAGTGTGTCGGCAATCGGCTTCTCCGAGATGATATGCAGGTCGTGGGCGAGCGCCGTCTCCACGACGGCCTCGTGGGTCGACGGCGGTGTCACGATAGAACAGATGTCGGCCGGCCGCTCCGAGAGCGCGGTTTCGAGGTCGGTGTAGCACTCCTCTGGCGACAGCCCGAGTTCCCGTTCGGCCAACTCGTGCCGTTCCGGGTCGGTGTCGACCGCGGCGACGACCTCGATTCGGTCGTCGTGAACGTTCGGCGGAATCGCGTCTGTCGCCCAGGTGGACCCCTGGCCGCCCAGACCGACGTGGACTAATCGGTGTGTCATGGCTCCGTTATTGCTTCAACGAATAAATGCTGCACTATCTCATCAGTACTCGTCTGCGTCCGGGAACTCGACACGGCGCTCCATCCCGTCTTCGGCGAGCACGACCTCGCCGTCGAACGCGTCGCGGGCTTCGTCGACTAGCTCGTCGGCGCTCGCGGCGTAGCGGGTCGAAATATGGGTCAGTGCCAGCGTCGACGCGCCGGCCTGCCGCGCCACGTCGGCGGCTTCCCGGGCAGTGGAGTGGGCCGTCGCCTTCGCCCGTTCCTTCCGGTCCTCCGCGAAGGTAGCGTCGTGGACGAGCAGGTCCGCGCCCTCGCTTGCCTCGATGACGCTCTCGGTGGGGAGCGTGTCGCCGGTGTAGACGAACCGCCGGCCGGGACGGGCTGGACCGACGACGGCCTCCGGCTGGATAGTTTCACCATCGTGTTCGACGGCCTCGCCGCGGTGGAGCTTGGAGTACTTCGGCCCTGGCGGGATACCGAACTCCGCTTCGGCTTTCTCCCGGTCGAACTTCCCCTTCCGGTCGTCCTCATCGAGGACGTAGCCGACGCTAGCACAGCGGTGGGCTGTCTCGATTGCCCGAATCTCGTACTCCGACCGGTCGAGGACTACGTCTCCGGCCGACACCTCGTTGATGCGGACGGGAAACGAGGGTGTCGTCCCGTTGGCCTGGATGAGCTGTTTGATGTTCCCGCGCGTGCCCGCCGGCGTGTGGACGGCAATCGACCGCTCGCGTTCGTTGAAGTCCCACGTCTGGAGTAGCCCCGGAATCCCGAGGACATGGTCGCCGTGGAGATGCGTGACGAACAGGTGGTCGATAGCGAAGCCGGTGCCGTAGCGCATCATCTGCCGCTGTGTGCCCTCGCCGCAGTCGAAGAGGAGGTAGTCGCCGTCGCGGTTGACGAAGATGCTGCTCGTGTTGCGCTGGGTCGTCGGCACGGCCCCACTCGTCCCGAGAAACGTCACGCGCATAGTCATCGAATCCTCTACTGTCGACGGGTAAACCGGTGTCGAAAGGGTGTCGTCACAGGAGCGGTAGCACTCTTCGTCTTGTCACTGCGCCGCTCGTTTGTGTGTTGGGATGTGACATGGCTGTTTCTACTGACCGGTAATGGCGGCTGCTTTCCGGTGTCACACACTGTCTCGCGCGCTTCTCCGTCGAGAACTTAACCACCAGCAAAACAATTTAACACTGAGTAAGTGTCGCTCAGTCTCACTTTCCCGAGCCGGCAGTAACAGATGACGGCTTAGCAGGTTATTATGTCCTATTGAACTGTCTCGCCAGTTTATGTTTCCCTCACCCGTTGCATCGTTCGCATTGCCTTCCGATCACCGCAGAACCGCATCATGATACGCACACGCACACTCGCCGTTTTCGCTGCGCTACTCGTCGTCGGCGGCCTCACCGCACAGGTCGGGGCTGTACCGGGCGTGACAGCGCAACAGGCATCGCCGTCAGAACAAGCCGGGAACACAGGCGTCGCAGTCGATTCCCTGACCGCCCCGGAGAGCGTCGCACCGAACTCGACTGCTGACGTGGCCGCGACGGTCACGAACAACGAGAACACTACAGTGACTGAATCCGTGGCGTTCCGGTTCGACGGGGCTGTCGTCGACCGGACGCTCGTCACGCTTGAGCCCAACGAGACCACCACAGTCCAGTTCTCAGCGGACACGACCGGCGTCGCGCCCGGTGACTACCGCCACGGTGTCTTCACCAGCGACGACGGGCAGGTCGCTCCAGTTACCGTCTCTGAATCGTTCACCCTGGAGAGCCTCGACGCACCGACGAACGCTACCGCCGGTGACAACATCACTGTCGACGCGTCCGTCGCCAACCCGAACGACTTCAACACGACACAGGCCGTCGAGTTCCGACTGGGTGGCCAGCCGCTGGCCTCCGAGTCCGTGACCCTCGACGCGAACGAATCTACGGACGTGACGTTCACCGTCGACACAACTGATATCGAGCCGGATACGTACACCCACAGCGTCTTCACGCGCGACGACGGTGCGTTCGCCGAGATCACCATCGAGTCTGCTATCGACGCGCCTGAAGAGCCGACCGAAAACGAGACCGAGGAGCCGCCAGCGGACGAGACCGAGGAGCCGACCGAAAACGAGACCGAAGAACCGCCGGCGAACGAAACTGAGGAGCCACCCGCAAACGAGACCGAGGAGCCACTCGCAAACGAAACCGAGGAGCCGCCAGTGAACGAGACCGAAGAGCCGCCAGTGAACGAGACCGAAGAGCCGCCAGTGAACGAGACTGAGGAGCCGCCAGTGAACGAGACTGACGAACCACCAGCGGACGAAACCGAAGAGCCGACCGAAAACGAGACCGAAGAGCCGCCAGCGAACGAGACTGAGGAGCCACCAGCGGACGAAACCGAGGAGCCGCCAGCGGACGAGACTGAGGAGCCGCCAGTGAACGAGACTGACGAACCACCAGCGGACGAAACAGAGGAGCCGCCAGCGGACGAGACTGACGAACCACCAGCGGACGAAACCGAGGAGCCGCCAGCGGACGAGACTGGCGAAACGGACAACGCGACCGAAGAAAGCGCGACGACAGAAGGCTAACCCGCGCCACCCTGTCACCCGTTCACATTTTTAATGGTGGCCGTCGTACCGTAGTCCATGAAGTTCGTTATCGTTGGCTATGGCCGCGTCGGCATCCGGACCGCACGGATTCTACAGAGCGAGGGGCACGAAGTCGTTATCGTCGACAACGACCCTGTGAAGGTCGAACGGGCCACGGAAACCGGGTTCGAGACGATCCAGGGTGACGGCAACGAGGAAAGCGTCCTCGTCGATGCCGGTATCGAAAGTGCGGACGCTATCGGCGGTCTCACGGGCGACCTGAACACGAACTTCACCGCCTGCATGATCGGCAAAGAGTTCGGCTGTCGGACGGTCCTGCGGATTGATGCCGACTACCGCGAGGAAATCTACGAGAAGTACGCCGCTGACGTGGATGAGATAATCTACCCCGAGCGACTGGGCGCGGCTGGTGCGAAGACGGCACTACTGGGCGGTGACTTCAATGTCCTCGCCGACCTGACCGAACAGCTTTCGGTCGCAAGTATCCGCATTCCCGACGACTCGCCGTTCGTCGGAAAGCGGGTCGTCGAGGTGGACCTTCCCGGCGATGCTCACATCTACGCACACGGGACGGACCACGAACCGATGACGATTCCGCTCCCACAGACGGAAATCGAACCCGGCGACAGTGTCGCGATCATGGCCGACCCCGGTGGACTGGACGATATTCGGGCGACGCTCCGGGGCGACGCGTCAGCCTGAGATTCCGGGACCATATCCCGCTTTGTCGTCTCTTTTCAGGTCGATAGCGCTCGCTGTCTGCGGCGAAAGCCGGGGGGAGTAGAATATGAAAGGGAGGATCGCGGTGTCCGGGCGCGCCTGGGGAGGATAGGATGGCACGCAGTGGCACCGACGTCCACTGGAGCCGTGGAAGCGCGCCCGTACCGGGTGGAATGCTACCGGTAGACATAAATGCCCGTCAGACAGGCGGCCGACGGACGACAGACGGCACGGCTTTTTGCCCGTTCAGCTACTGCTTCCTGCTATGACCTGGGCGACGTTGTTCGAACGTGCGGCGGACCACCAGACCACGGTCGACGCTGTCCGTGTGGCCCTCGACGAGCACCGGGCGGAGGACGACGATGCGTGAGCCGTCGCCGGCGCGTGTCGTCGCCGACGCCGACGTCCTCGCCGCCGATCTGCTGTGTGGACCAGACAGCGATGCCCGTGCCGCTATCGACCACATCCGCCGGCACTCGTGGGTCACGCTCGTCGCGAGTGACCACCTGCTAGCCGATGCTACTGCCGTCATCGCCGACCTCGCTGACGACGACCTGGCGGCCGATTGGCGGGCGCGGATCGAACCCGACTGTGACATCGTCGAGCACCCGGTCGGCGACCAGCCCGCGCTGGCATCGGCCTATCGGGGCGGCGCACAGCACCTCCTCTCCTACGATGACGACCTGCGGAGCGCCCGGACCAGCGCGTCGCTCAACCGTCATCTGTCCCTGAGTGTCAGACCACCGGACGCCTTCGCGCGCCTGTTCGACCCGGAGTCACTATACCCAGTCGTCGAGGACGGCGAGTATCCCGGTCCGGACCGTGACCCACGCGCGTAGCCGGTAATCTCGCTGCTTAGTCGTCAGCCGTCGTTACGGTGGTTGTGGCGCCTGCTCCCGACGGCCCGGCTGCGTCCTCGGCAACGTCGAATTCTGCAAGCACCTCACGCAACTCGTCGGTCTGGGCTGCCATCTCCTGTACCTCGGTGGTCACTTCGGTAATCGTCGCGGTCTGTTCCTCGGTCGCGGCGGCGACAGCCTCGGACTCCTCGTTGGTCTGCTCGCTCACTGTCGCGACTTCGTCGACCATATCGACGACCTCCTGCGTGGTCTCTGCCTGTTCGGAGGTAGCTCCCGATATCTCCTGAATCGAATCGTTGACCTCGCCGAGCACGTCGACGATGTCCTCGAAGTCCCGGAGCGCCGACTCGATGGTTGCGGCGCTGTCGGTCACCTGCTGGTTCGTCGCTTCCACGTCGCTGACGGTTTCGCTGGCCTCGTGCTGGACCGCCTCGATGCGGTCCGATACGTCCGTTGCAGCGTCACGGGTCTCTTCGGCGAGCGTCTTCACCTCGTCGGCGACGACGGCGAACCCGTCACCGCTTCCGTCCGCGCGGGCCGCCTCGATGGAGGCGTTCAGCGCGAGCATATTGGTCTGCTCGGCGATGTCCGTGATGACCTCGACGATGTCGTCAATCTCGCTGATCTGGTCGACCAGACTCTCGACCGCAACGGCGATGTCGTCGATACGGGCCTCCATTTCGTCGAGTTCATCGATAGCTTGCTCGGCGTCCGCGCGCCCCTCTCGGCCTCGCTGTGTCGCCTGCTCGGCGGTCCCGGCGGCGCTTTCGGCGGTCGCGGCGATCTCTTCGACGGTGGCAGACAGCCTGTTCATCTCCGAGGCGACGTCGTCGTGGCGCGACGCCTGCTGACTGGCTCCCGCCGAGATCTCCTGAACCGACCGGGAAATCTCGTCGCTCGCATCGTCGATCTCTTCGACGCTCCGGGTGACGTGATCGCTCGTCTCGTCGACGTCCTCTGCGAACGCGGCGACGGTGGCAACCGTCTCCCCCAGCGTCGTCACGAGGTCGTTGTAGTTCTGGACAACGGCGTCGAACTGCTCGTCGTCGGCCTCGAAGTCCTCGTCGATAGTGGCCGTCAGGTCCCCGTCTTTCGCCCGTTCGGCGGCGTCACCGAAGGCGACGACGAGGTCGTTCAACGCCTGGGAGCGCCGTTCGAGGTCGCTGGTCATCGTCTTGAGTTCGGTGGTGTAGTCGTCCATACTGGCGGCCATCTTCTCCAACGACTCTCCGAAAGCTCCGGGGACATCCTCGTCGAGGACGTCGGCGTCGAACTCCTGTCGGGAGAGCGCGTCGGCCTGTCGGGACACCGTCAGAAGGTAGGATTGCATCGACCGAAACGACGAGAGCAGTTCGGCGACCTCGTCGTCCCGCTCGCTCTCGGGCAGTTCTACGTCGAGCTCGCCGGACGCGATGTGGTCCGCACCCGCGGCCATGGCTGTGATTGGCTCGACGAAGTCCTCGCGGGTGATGAACACCGTGTTGGCGAACGCGACGATAGCGCCAGCGAGCAATACACCGGTGACGACGAACCGGACGGTCCCGCTGGCGACGAGAGAGACGACTGCCAGCGCGACCGAGGCGGCAAACTGTAGACCGACGGCCGCGAGCACCTTCCGCTCGACGGAGCCGGAGACGCCGAAGAGGTCCAGTGATTCGCGTATCACCGCTTTGTACTGTCCGACGGGGTCTGTGAGCATACGCACCCTTTTCTTACAGTGTTTAATAATGTTCCAGTCTAATTCTCGGATATTGAAAAGAAATCAGTGGACGTAGGCCCGGTAATAAGCGACACAAGCCCAGGGCCGATAGCGTTCTCGTACTTGATTCTCTACCGGCCTCGATTGACCAGCGCTGCAACGCGCCGGACGACACAGCGCGGCGTCACCCTGACCAGCCGGTCGATAAGCCGCATCGACCGCCGCGGAATGACGACAGTCTCGCCAGCGGCGGCTCCTTCGTAGGCCGCCGTCGCGACTGCTTCGGGCGTATTCGAGGCGACAGACCCAACCATCGAGTCCGCCATCCCGGCTCGTTCCTGAAACTCTGTGTCGACCGGGCCGGGACAGACGACCGTCACATCGACCGGAGTCTCACGGAGTTCCTCGGCCAACGCCTCGCTGAAGCTGTTGATGTACGCTTTGCTCGCGTAGTAGCCAGCGAGATTCGGTCCCGGCTGGAACCCGGCGACTGAACCCACGTTGATAACCGCGCCGCCGTCGTCGAACTCGTCGAGGAATAGCCGCGTCAGTTCGACCGGGAGCATGACGTTCAGCCGCAACTGCGTCCGCTCGGCGTCGAGATCGCTTTCCGCGAACGGGCCGTAGGTCCCCACGCCGACGTTGTTGACGAGGACACCGATGTCCAGCTCGCGGTCCAGCACCTCCTCGTACAGGGCTTCGGCGGCCGCCGCGTGGTCGAGGTCCATTACAATCGGTGTCGCCGTGACGCCCCTCGTTTCGAGGGCCGCGGCCAGCCGCTCCAGTTTCCGCTCGCTCCGGGCGACCAGCACCACGTCGTGCCCGCGTGCGGCGAACTCCTGTGCCAGCGATTTGCCGATGCCCGCCGACGCACCGGTTATCAGGGCGGTGCCGCCGGTCCCGACGACCGGCACGTCGCTACCGCTCACCGTACCACTCCGCGACCGGTGTCGCTTCGGGTTCCAGCGCCGTCGGTCCCTCGTCGCTGGAACTTCCGAGGGATGGGCCCCATCCCTCGACGGACGGTTCGCTACCGCTCACCGTACCACTCCGCGAACTTCGACAACGCCCGCCCGCGGTGGGAGATCGCGTTCTTCTGCTCGGTGCTCATCTCCGCGAACGTCGTTCCGTCGTGCTCGAAGATCGGGTCGAAGCCGAACCCGCCCTCGCCGCGCGGCGCGACGATTTCACCGTTCACGCGCCCCTCGAACAGCTTTACCGGGACTGTCTCGCTGCTCCTCCCCGCGCTCCCGTCGTGGACCTGTTCGTCCGTCGTCGCCGCGCCGCGGTCGTCGGCCGCTAGGTCCTGTCCGCGCCGGTCCTCGCGGTCGATCCCGCCCGGATCAGGCGTCGCCTCGAACCCTTCGCCGTCGCAGTAGGCGATGACCGTCTTGAACGCCGCGCCGCGGTCGTCCTCCGGCTCGGTCATGCGCCAGACGCGCTCTACGCCGACGGTGTCCTCGACGTAGGAGGAGTACGGCCCGGGGAACCCGTCGAAGGCGTCGATGAACAGTCCTGCGTCGTCGACGATGACCGGTCCGTCAGCCGCTCGGTAGGCCGCCCGCGCCCCCTCGGCCGCGACCGTTTTCAGGTCGTCTGCCTGGACTTCCGGGTAATCGAAGTCGAACTGTTCGACCTCGTCGTCGAGATTCTCGGTCGCCTCCCGGACCTTCCCGGGGTTGGTCGTGACAAAATTGAGCATACCGGCACACAGCGACCGGCGATAAAAGAGCCGTCGAAACTCCGCAACCGCCCAACCAATCCGTCTCAGTCGACGACGACTTCGACAGGTTCGTCCTCGCTCTCGGATTCGAACTCCTCGCTGCTGCCGCCGCGTTCGAGATACAGCATCACGCCGGCGACCGCCAGCACGACCCACGAGCGCCAGTTCGCCAGGTTCAGCGTGTAGCCGATGCCGAACGGCTTCTCCACCAGCATGTCATCGCCCGGCTTCCAATAGGCCGACACCAACCGCTTGAGGCTCGGTCGTTCGAAGTTGTACGGCACGCCGAACAACGTTCCCGACTGGGGTTTTTCTGCCATACCGATTCCTATTCGGGCCGAGGTTAAACCATTTGTCCACCACCTTTTTCGACGGGGGCATCGCGCTCGCTCCCGGCGAGCGCTCAACCCCCGTCCAAAAACGTCCTCAGAAGTCGGAGACTTCTGATGGGCTGCACAAGAGCTTCGCTCTTGTGAACGTGGGCGAAAAAGGCGCGAATCGCGGAGTGATTCGCGTGAAACCGCGGCCGAAGGCCGCGGTATGCTTGCTCCGCCGACCGCAACTCAGCACCGCCCTTGGTTCCTATCCTACTGATACCGGCCCCGACCCTCGATGTCGTCGAGGCTGGCGAACACCGTGTCGGCGTGGTCGCTCTCGGTCCGGTAGGCGTCCTCGGCAGCCGACAGCAGCGTCTCGGGATCGTCCGCGGTCCCGGCGAGCGACTGGGCGAGGACGTGGAGGTCCATCGCGTGGTCCTCGGCCTCCTGCGTGTAGTAGCCGAGGCCGAAGTCGATCAGGAACGTCTGGTCCGCCTGTTCGTCACGACCACCGACCCGGACGTTTCGCGTCGTCGGGTCTCCGTGGACGAAGCCGGCGTCGTGGATGCGAGCGAGCCATCGGCCCACGTCTGTAACGCGT
Organism: Haloarcula sp. KBTZ06; assembly: GCF_048595605.1. NCBI lineage: Archaea > Methanobacteriati > Methanobacteriota > Halobacteria > Halobacteriales > Haloarculaceae > Haloarcula > Haloarcula sp. KBTZ06. The sequence goes on along the minus strand of NZ_CP184337.1, from coordinate 2,785,065 downwards.
GACTCGGACAGCCCCTCGCGCAGGTCAGCATCGCCCACGCGCTGGAAAACGATACGAGATTCCTGCGGGTCCACGTCACGGACAAGCGGCGTCGGGACGCCGTTGCGCCGGGCTTCGCTGGTGAGTCGGGCCTCCTGTCTGGTGCGTTCGATTCGCAGGCGCTCGTCGAGCGTCGGATGGCGGTAGCTGCGGGGCACGCGCTCCTTGATGACGCGATCACCGTCGAAGCGGACGGTCGCCTCCGCGCCCTGGACTTCGTCGTCCGCCGCCCGATAGCTGTCCACCGACTCTTCGGTCCCGCGCCAGGTGACGGCCACCTCGTCGGGCCGGAAGTTCGAGTCAATCTGTGAGTCTTCGATAGCGATGGTGTCGCCGGCCGCGTACATCTTCGCGCCGAGTATGGCTATCATCCCCGCGTTGTCCCGCAGGAAGCGATTTTCGGGGGCGTAAAACGTTGCGCCGCGTTGCTCGCACATCTCGCCGAGCATCCGCTGGAGACGGTCGTTCTGGCCGACGCCGCCGCCAAGCACCAGCTCGTCAGCGCCGGTCAGCGACAGCGCCCGCTCGGAGACTTCCGTCAGCATCGCGAAGATGGTCTCCTCCATCCCGCGGCAGACATCGTCGACCGGAACGCCGTCGTCGACGGCCTGCTTGGCGGCGCTCATGATGCCCGAGAAGGAGAAGTCCATCCCCTTGACGACGTAGGGCAGTTCGTGGTACTCGCCGTCGCGGGCGTGCCGTTCGACCTTCGGCCCGCCCGGGTGCGACCAGCCGATGTGTCGCGTGAACTTGTCGATAGCGTTGCCGACGCCGGTGTCCATCGTCTCGCCCAGCACGCGGTAGCGGCCGTTCCGGTAGCCCAGGATGTGGGCGTTCGCGCCGGAGGCGTTCAGACACACCGGCGAATCGAAGCCCGAGCGATGGCGACCCACTTCGAGGTGAGCGACCATGTGGTTCACGCCCACCAGCGGCACGTCGAACCGTTGGGCGACCGCCCGAGCGGCTGTGGCGACGATGCGAAGACAGGGGCCGAGTCCCGGGCCACGAGCGAAGGCGACGGCGTCAATCGGCGCGCTGTCGTCTCCGTCCCCGTTCGTACCGCCAGCGGCCGCCCGCTCGTGTGCATGTCCGATGACCGTCTCGACGACGGTCGGGATGGCTTCGCCCATGTGCTCGGCGGCCTCGCGCGGGTGGATGCCGCCGCTGTCTGGCGCGTATGCGTCCGTCTCGATGAAAACGTGGTCGTCGTCAGTTACCTGCGCTGGGTCCGGCGTCTCGAACACCGAAGCACTGGCTGCCCAGGCGGTACCTTCGATACCCAGAATACGCATCGGGCGGCCTTACTTCCACTCGGTGTAGCCGCACTTGCCGCAGTGCTGGCGGTCCTCGTGCTCGGCGAGGACGGTGTCACCGCACCGGGGACAGGTCTCGCGGTCGAGTTCGCCGTCGTCGCTGTAGTACTCGTTGTGTGGCATCTATGCTTCCTCCGCTTCCTCTTCGCCGTCGGCGACGATCTTGTTGCGTTCGAGCATGTGGTCCTGCTCGACGTCGCGAGCGTACTCGGGGTTGTCGTAGACCTTCGCGTAGCCGACCGTCTTCCGCATGCCGAACTTGGTGTCGAGCTTGTGGATGACGACTTCTTCGGCATCCTTGTTCAGCGTGGCCGCAAGAGAGTCGCGGACAGAGAGACGGGAGGGGGTGGCTTCGTCGTGGACGACCTCGAACCGGACGTCCGTGCGGTGCAACATGGGATTCTCGTCTTCTTCGATGATGTCGATATCCATGGTTCGTTGTCCGTATCTACCCGCCGAAGCGCGTAAAAGGATTTCGAAGCGGTTGACGCCGCCTCGGCGGCTGAGCGTCCGCGATTCCATGTCACCGCGCCGTATCGCGGTTCGGCAAGAGGCGCGGGAACGTACAGTAGCGGCCGGCTGTGTCCCGTACAGCGCCCCAGAGCATTATCGGCCGGCAGCTGTTCCCTACCGCTCGCCCAGCTGTGCGAGGAGGTGTGAGAGATGGATTCGCTCGTTGGCCGCGTCGACGAGCGCCATATCCGTCTCCCCGGCCATGGTGTGAATTTCGGCCAGTCGGTCGCCGGAGTAGCGTGACCGGGCCACCGCCAGTATGTCGTCGAGGATGTCGGACGCGCCATACCCCTCGTCGACGAGCAGGTCGTCGAGCGTCGACCGCGCGTCGGTAAAGCGCCCGTCTTCGGCCGCGTCGATCATCTGCTCGACCTGGTCGTCGGCTTCGACGGCGTTCAGCGTCTCGAAGGCGGCGTCCATCGTCACCTCGCCCTCGGCTTCGGCGGTCGTCTGGGCGGCCAGCACTGCTGTTCGGAGGTCCCCCTCAGCGTAGCCGGCGACGTACTCGATGCCGTCGTCGTCGTGGTCGACGTCCTCCGCGGTGACGATGTCCTCCAGCACGGACGCCGTCTCCTCGTGAGTCGGTTCGCGCATCACGACCGGGAAACACCGCGAGCGGATCGGCGGGATAACGGCCGAGGGCTGGCGCGTCGCGATGACGAACTGCGTCGCCTCGTAGTACTGCTCCATCACCCGACGGAGCGCCTGCTGGAAGTCCTCGCGCATCCCCTCAGCGTTGTCGAGCAGGATGGTTTTGTAGCTGCCCGACACCGGCGAGTAGCTGGCGGACTCCTTGAGGACGTGGTTGATGAGGTCGGCCTTCGAGGATTCGCGGCGGCGCTTGCTGTCGATGAACGACGCGAACCGCGGGTCGTTCGAGACCTCCTTTTTCGTCATGTCGAACACGTCCGCCATGTTGAGTTCCGTGAAGTCCGCGTCGGGGTTCTCGTGGACCTCCCGGGCAAAGGCTCGGACAGCGGCCGTCTTCCCGCTCCCTTTCGGCCCGTGGACTAGGAGGTTCATCGGCTCCTCGATGGCTCCTTGCAGGTGTTCGCGGGCCTTCGGCTGGCGGATATCCGACAACTCCGGGGCGTGTGTCTCCGTCCACAGCGGCGCGTCCATCTGTTGGCACTGGGTATGCCCGGCCCCGACAAGTATCCCGCGGTCCGCGGGCTCACGCTATCCGCTGGTACCAATAGTGAGTAACGGCGCGGTCGGTGCCTCTTCTCTCGGCCGAAATACAACAGTGACTGGCCCAATAGCACCGGTCGCCCCCGATCTGGCTTACGAGAGCAGACTGTCCGCAGTTGGCCGCCAACCGCATTCCACGCACTCGAACTCCTCGTCGGCTGTTTTGATTACCGGCTCGTGGCATTTCTTACATTCCAGTAGGGGATTGTGGGGCCGAGTGGCTGGTCGAGGCATACGTTAACATACTACATATTATCCTCATATAACCGTTCATTCTACGTACCTAGAATCGTGTCGCTACTACCTGCGGAGTTCGAACTGCACGCTTTTTGCGTGGCTCGATCTCCGGCTGTGGTTGGAGTTCATGGATTGCTCGCAGCAAAACCCGCCGGCCGGGAGTGAGCGAACGCGACGCGTTCGCGAACATCGGGCGGCAAACGACCGCAGGGAGTGCGCCGGCCGGGAATTGAACCCGATTGCGAGACTCACTCCGTTCGCCTCGCGTGATTCAATTCCCTGTGGACTGCATTTACTGCTCGCGAATTGTTCGCATCAAAATGCGCCGGCCGGGAATTGAACCCGATTGCGAGACTCACTCCGTTCGCCTCGCGTGATTCAATTCCCGTGGACTGCATTTGCTGCTCGCGACTTGCTCGCAGCAAAATGCGCCGGCCGGGAATTGAACCCGGGCTATTGCCTTGGGAAGGCAATGTCCTACCACTGGACCACCGGCGCTCGTTGCACTCGCGCCGAGCATTGCGGTTCCCTTGGAACCGCATTACACCGGCGCGCATCGTTCACTACGGTCACTCGCGCGCCGAGGCTCGCAAATCCGTCGGATTTGCTCACCACCGGCGCACTTCGGTAGACTGCAGGTCGGTCGGACCTGCGAACCCCGTATCGAACTGTCAACAGCGACCGCACTTGAACGTAGCGTTTCGACTGGACGGTCGTCCGAAAATATCGCGCCGATGGATGGGTATTAGTTCCGCCCGGCCAACTAGTAGATATGGCAACAGCGGACTCCGTCGTACGGGCCAACGACCCGATCGACCTGACGTTCTCCGAGGCTGAACTGGACGCCCACCGCGACCATATCACGTCGTTCATCGAGGACCAGGTCGACGCTGCCGGTGTCGACACCGTGGTGCTGGGGCTCTCTGGCGGCATCGACAGCACACTCGTCTCACACCTGGCTGTCGAGGCGCTTGGCCGCGACGCTGTCCACGGCCTCGTGATGCCCAGCGAGGTCAACCGCGCGGACAACATGAGTGACGCCGAGCGCGTGGCCAACGACCTGCTCGGCATCGAGTACGACGTTATCGAAATCAACCCGCTGGTCGACGCATTCCTCGACGCCTATCCCGACGCCGAGGGCGACCAGCTCGCCGTCGGCAATCTCCGGGTTCGCTGTCGGGCGGTGCTGAACTATCTCGTCGGCAACCACGAGCAGGCGCTGGTCCTAGGCACCGGGAACCGGAGCGAAGCACTGGTCGGCTACTACACGAAGTACGGCGACGGCGCGGTCGACTGCCATCCCATCGCGGCGCTGTACAAACAGCAGGTCCGACAGCTGGCGAAACACGTCGGCGTCCCCGACGACCTCGCGGAAAAGACCGCCAGCGCCGAGATGTGGGCCGGCCAGACCGACGCCGACGAGATGGGGATGGACTACGACACGCTCGACTCTATCCTCGCCCTGCATATCGACGGCGGTGTCCCGGCGGCTGCGACAGCCGACCGGCTCGGTGTCCCGCTCGATGTCGTCGAGACTGTCCGCGAGATGTACGAATCGAGCGCCCACAAGCGGGCGATGCCGCCGGGTGCGGACCCGCTGTACTGAGGCCTGTTCCTTCGACTTAGTCGTTAACGGACCGGGTTCTCCGGTCCGCGGCCCAGATACTCCGAGAGGAACGCGTGGACGGTGTCGGCGTCGTAGCTGTCCAGCGTTAGCTCGTGCCGCCACGCCGTCACGACGTAGGTCGCCCGCGGGTCGTCGTTGGGGTTCGGAACAGCGATGACGCTCCGCCAGGTGCCGGTGTGGGTGCTGGAGAACTCCCGAAGGCTCTCTCTGGCTTCTGGGGAAATTGAATCGGGGTCGTAGTAGACGATGACCGCGCCGTGTTCGAGCGTGTGGACGAGCGAACCGAGCAGCGGCGTCGCCTCGTAGAAGCCTGCATCGACTGTCGAAGCGTAGTGCGTCCCGGAGAGTGGCGGGACCCGCTGGTAGTCGATAGCACTGCCTTCTTCGACGTGGGTGGTCCCTCTGTCCGGGAACTGCTTGACGCCGGCCAGTCGGTCGCTGTCGCCGGTGTCGTCCAGTGACGACGCTTCGACCCCGGAGGCCTCGACTGCCGACAGCGGCTGTGCGCCCGCCGTCCCGACGAGGTCCGCGTCGCTGCCGCCGTCGCCACCACTCAGCTGGGTCGCGTACACTGTGAGTCCGATAGCGAGCACGACGACGACGCCGATAACAATCGGCCCGACCGGGAGGGCGTTCCCCTCTTCGCCACCGGTATGCTCTTCGACGCGCCGTCGATCAATCGCGCCCAGTTCGCCGTCGTGGGCGTCGGCGAGATGGTCAAGGTAGGCGTCGTCGCCGTCGAACGATTCCCCGCAGTACTCACAGTCGACCATTGGCGGTCCGTATGCGAGGCGTCGTCTTGTACCCTTTCCTACTCAGTCTTCGCGTTGAGGTCGGCGAAGGCCTGCTGCTCGCGGCGCTCCTGTGTTTCCCTGTCTGCATCGTCTCGCATCCGTGCTTTCAGCACTCGAAGCGCGTCCGCGTCGACGGCTGCTATCTCTTCAGCGACAGCCCGAGGCTCCGCAGTCACCCGTGAGACCAGCCCCATCTGCAGCGCCGTCTCGGCGTCAAGCGTTCGGCCAGAGAGCGCGATGTCGAGCGCATCGCCGGTCCCGACGATGTCGGGGAGCCGCGCTGTCCCGCCCCAGGCCCCGAACAGGCCGAGTTTGACCCCCGTTTCCGCGAAGGTCGCGCCGGGCGTCGCCACCCGGATATCGCAGGCCAGCGCCAGTTCGACGCCGCCGCCCCGCGCCGCGCCGTCGATACCGGCGACGACGGCCCCGTCGTAGGATTCGAGCGTCCGAGCGACCCGCTGACCCAGCGCCGCGAACGCCTCGGCGCTCTCCGAATCGAGGGCCTTGACCTCGTCGAGGTCCGCGCCGGCGCAGAACGCCTCGCCAGCGCCGTGGAGATACAGCACTGGCTCGGTCGCTGACTCGACTGCTGTTTCGAGGTCACGTAGCGCCGTGCTGGTGAGCGCGTTGCGCTGGTCGGGCCGGTCGAGCGTCAGGGTCCGGATACCATCGCCGCTCGTGGTCTGTACCATGCCTGCTGTGACTCTGCGGTTTCCAAAGGTCTTTGCCCTTCCCGTCGCTAGACCCTCATAATGGAGGAAGTGGCGGCAGTTCGCCGAGCGGCGTTGGCGGCAGTCGACGATGTCGAGCCTGACCGGCTTCACGAGCGGATCGCCGCTCGCCTGGACGACGCGTCGCTTGCGCCCGGCGTCCTGGCGCTCGTCAGCGCGGGCGCAACCAGCGACCCACCGGTCGACCTGGCCGACGGCGTCGCCGACCGAGCCGCCGGCGTTCAACTCATCTACGAGGGACTTTCGCTCACTCGCCAACTGGCCCACGACGACCCTTGGGTCAACGGCGACCGCGACGCGGCCGACCTGGATATCCTCATCGCGGACATCCTCGTCTCGCGTGGCTTCTACCTGCTCGCCAGGACCGAGGCCGCCGACGCCGCCGTCTCCGTCGTCCGTTCGTTCGGCCACGACCAGACAGTCCGTCAGACGACCAACGACGACAGTCTCGACGCCGCGCTCGAAACTGACATTCTGGAACTCGCCGTGGTCGCCGGCGTCACCGCCGCCGGCATCCGACCCACACCGACGCTCCGCGAGTACGCGACTGAACTGGCCGTCGACGGCCTCCCGTCGAACGCCAAATTGCTCGGTGAGGAGGTTGCCGACGCGCTCCGGGCCCGCGCGGGGGCCGAACAGCCATCCGGCGACGGGACCGAGGCCGCCGCCGACCACTGATACTAATCGACACACCGGCCCTGAATCGAAACGACTTTAGACAATTGCCGGATACACATTGATGCGTGCCTGGGTAGCTTAGCGGTAAAGCGCGTCCTTGGTAAGGACGAGACCCCGGATTCAAATTCCGGCCTAGGCTTTTTCCAAGCGACTGACCCAGAGCGCCAGCGATGGGTCCGGAGCGCGTGAAACGCCGGATCCGGAATTTGAATCCCTGCCAGTCGCAGCGCCGACCAGCGTGAGGGCGACCGTCCTGCTCCGGTTCACATTCCGGCAGAGGCTTTCTACAACGAATTAACTGTCCAGAGCGACGGACTCCGTGATCAGGTGAGGCAATAGTGGCAGTTGCAAGCCCGAAATTGTACCGAAGCGTGGAATCCCGAAACCTTCAGTTCTGCTGACTGCTTGCAAAGGGATATACCGCTGTAGGCCCAACATTGCATGTGAGTACCACACACGACGAGACGGCAGAGGCGGTATCGCAAGCCGAGAACGGCCGCGCCATGGGGCCCGCCGCGCTGGCGTCCGTCGCGTCCGTTGCCCTGGCGCTGTACTTCTACTACGTCCGCGGCGACAAACAGCGGGGTCAGTTCATCGGTCTCTGGCCTGCGACCATCCTCGGACTCGCCGCGTATCTCAGACTCGGCGAAATCAAACGGCTTCTCCGAGAGGGCGCTGACTGAACAGGAACTGACGCCGGCTTCCGCCGTCGTATCGAGTTACAACCAGCCGTCCGACCAGCCACCACCATCGACACATGCGCTCAACCCTCGCCCAGACCATCACACGCCTTGACCTTGACACCCGAATCCAGTACGGACTGATGCTCCTCTTCGGAGGACTCTGCCTGTTAGCGGCGGCCGCCCCGCTTGGCACCCTCACGAAGGCCGTCGTCGTCTCCGCGCTGTTCGGATTCACCGGCGGGCTCTGGGTGTCACACCTCGTGCAGATCATTCAACGGGCCGCGGAAACGGCACAGCCCGAGGCCGAGCAATGACTGAAGATGTCACCGAGGACTCGCCACAGACATCCGGCTTCCTCGCCGGGCTCGAGTTTCTCACCGGTGAGGACCCCAGCGCAGGCTCGTTCCTGCTGGTCGTTGGGATGGTCACCTGCGTCTTCATCGCCGCGTTCCAGTTCATGCTGACCCCCCCGATTTCGACACTGCTTACGGGGCTCGTTCTGGTCATCGCCGTTATCAGCTTCATACTGGGCGCGGTGCTGGATATGCTCAATTACTTCGACACGCCGCGGAGCCCGTCACATTGAGCCTGGCGCACGGAAGCCATCCCGCTAACACCGCCCTCTAGTGGCAGTTCCTGTCGGCTACCGCTGCGGTTCTTCTGCGAGCGCCGTTTCCCGTAGTCGCTTGCATGCCTCGCTTTCGGCCGTCAGTTCGGGCACAGGCGTGGGCGTGCCGTCGTCGACGGCGACGAAGGTGGCGTAGGCGCTCGTCGTCTCCTCCGTTTCGCCCGTGTGGGGGTCCTCGCGGGCGACTTCGATGCGAACCCGGACGCTGGTTCGGCCCGTCGCGTAGGCGTATGACTCGATGAGTGCGGTGTCACCGATGGGTATCGGGCGCTCGAAGTCGACGCGAGACATCTGCGCGGTCACGCAGGACTCTCTGGCGGCCCGCATGGCCGACATCGCCCCGATTTCGTCCATCCACTTCATCACGATGCCCCCGTGGGCACTGTTGTAGTTGTTAGCGTGGGTCGGCTGGACGCGCTCACGGTTGACGATATGGGTATCGGCGATAGTCGGCATACCGTCTCGTAGAGCGTGTCCCGGGAAAACGGTGTGGTGCGCGGCTGACGGGATTCAGCAGTGACGGCGTGCATTCATACTGGTGCCGTGGCTCGCAACCGCCAGACAAACAGCTCCGGTGCCGGACTTATCCGGTGAACTGGTGGTATTCGAGGCCTTTGTGTTTCATCTCGTTGTGCTTGCGTTCGAGGAACGAGTAGACGGAGCCATGCGGTGCACCGTCCAGAATCATCTCGGCGGCCTCCCGGACGGCGTCGACCTGCTCCGGGCCGCCGATGATGCCCAGCGTCGAGCCGTAAATGACCACGGCCGCGCCGGAGAGTTCCTGCATGAGTTCCCGCGTCCGGCCGCCCTCACCGATGAGACGGCCCTTCTGGCGGCGGAAGTCGTTCTTGTTGCGGGAGGCGGCCTCGATATCGATGAGTTCGAACATCATCATGTCGTCTTCGAGCAGCGCCAGCGCGTCGTCGGGCGCGAACCCGCGGCCGATGGCCTTCACGATGTCGGGGCCTTTCAGCGCCGTCACGGGGTCGCCGACGGACTCGACTTTCACCGTGCCGTCCTCGGAATCGATATCCAGCCGGACCTCTGCGCGCTCCTCGATCTCGCGCATGGTCTCACCTCCCTCGCCGATCAACACACCGATACGGTCCTGCGGAATCTTCACGTGTTGCATAAGTATACCTCTCTGTAGGAGGGTCTGCCTGTTTAAAACTTCGGCAGTCGCGTGACTGTAAGATGCCGGGCGCCCGTCCGCCGGCAGAAGCCATTTCAGTCCAGGAACTCGACGCCGGTAATTTCGAACCGCGCGCCGCCCGTGTTGCTGTCGGTGACGAGGATATCCCAACCGTGTGCGCCCGCGATGGTCCGGACAATCGAGAGGCCGTAGCCGCTGCCGTCTTCGGCAGTCGTGAAGCCGTGGTCGAACACGTCGTCTTTGATGTCTGCCGGGATGCCGGGGCCGTCGTCCTCGACGTAGAAGCCGTGGTCCAGCGGGCCGACGCGGACGATAACGGCTCCGTCGCCGTGTCGGATGCTGTTCTGAAAGAGGTTCTCGAACAGTTCGATGAGGCGGTCGGCGTCGGCGCTCACCGAGCCGACGTGGTCGTAGTGGAGCGTGGCTCGTTCGGTGGTTCCGCCGCCCCCTTCCCAGGCGGTGTCGACGACGCCCTTGACGTTCGTCGTTTCCGGGTCGGTGACGACGTTGCCCTGCTTGGCGACCGAGAGCAGATCGTCGACGAGGCGGGCCATCCTGTCGCTCGTCTCCTCGAGCGCGTCGAGGTGTTCCTCGTCACCGGTTTCGCGGGCCAGATGCACTCGTGAGGAGATGACACTGAGTGGGCTCCGCAGGTCGTGGGCGAGGATATCCGTGAACTCCTTGAGCCGGTCGTTCTGGCGTTCGAGCATCTTGTCGTACTGGTGTTTCTCGGTCGTGTCCTGGCTGACTGCGACGAACCCCTCGGGGTCCCCGTCCCCGAGCGGCGAGAGCGAGAGGGTGGCCCAGAACACCGAGCCGTCAGCCTGCCGGTGCCAGTGCTGTGTCTCGACGGGGCTGTCTGTCGCCTCCACCAGCAGTGACTCGACGGTCGTCTCCATCTCCTCGGGATCGGCAAACAGCATGTCCAAGTGGCGGCCGACCGTCGCGTCCCGGTCGTAGCCGTACAGCGTCGCTGCCGGGTCGGGCCAGGTCGTGATGGTGCCTCCGGCATCGAGCATGAACACCGCATGCGAGGACAGTCCCTCGATGAGGCGCTCAGACACCGAGGCGTCGCTGTTCGCGGTCTGCTGATCCGAACTGCTGTCTGATGGGGTGGTGTCCATCAGCCGCACCTACTCGGGACAGGCCAGCGCCGGCTCACACAGCATGGGTAGCACTGTGACAGGTCATCCATGTGTATATATACGACCTCTAACATTTTACGCACTGTGGTTTTCACAGTCAAACCGGGTTGTGAGGAAGCGGGTAACAACGGCGGTGTGCTGCGGTTTGTCTGCCGGAACTCAGTGCCATGGGTGATAATGGCTACAATTCACATATCGCCGCTGCGACAAGATTCCACCCCAAAACACATCACGCGAACAGAACGCTGGTGGTTACTCGTCGTCACGACGGTCGGCTGGCGTCCCCTGCGGGACGGCGTCGTCGTCGCTCCCCGGGGCGGTGTCGTCCTTGTCCTTCGGTGTCGCGTACTCCCGGACGTACGCGAGCAGGTCCTCGGGCGTGGCGTCGACGCCCTGTCTGGCGAAGAAGTTCGCGACGTTGCGGCAGTCCCGTTCGAGGAAATCGTCGGCGTTGGGGTGGTGGATGGTCACCGCCTGCCCGAGATCGATGATGTACAGTTGGCCCTCGTGGAAGACGATGTTGTACTCCGAGAGGTCGCCGTGGACGAGGCCGGCGTCGTACAGCCGGCGGGTGTACTCCTTGACAACCTCGTAGGCCGTCTCGGGGTTCTCGATGTGGACCTCGCTGAGACGTTTGCTGCGGCCCTCTTCGGTCCCGAGGTACTCCATCACGAGGACGTTCCGCTCGACGGCGATGGGCTCCGGCGTCCGGACGCCGGCCCGGCGGGCGCGCTTGAGGTTCGAGGACTCCTTGCGGACCCACGCGGTAACGACCTTCTTCTTGTCCGAGCCGATGCCCTCGAACCGGGGGTCGCCGTCGAGATAGCTCCGCATGTCCTTGAAATCGGAGGCGTTGATGCGGTAGACCTTGACGGCGACCTCTGTCTCGCCCGACAGCGCCGTGTAGACGTTGGCTTCCTTGCCGGTCGAAATCGGCCCGCCGAAGGCGTCGATGTGGCCGTCCTGCACGAGCTTGTACAGCGCGCCGTAGGTGGCGTCGTCGAAGACGCTGGCCTCGACCTTGAACTGGTCGGCGTCCTTGATGCGCTCGCGGAACTCGCTGAACTCGCGGTCCCGCTTGCGGGCGATGCGGTCGGCTTCCGTGTCGGAGACGTCGACCTCTTCCCATTCGTCACCCGGTGAGTCGACGTCGTCCGTATCGAGCAGGCCGAACTGCCCCTCGGTCACGCTTTTGCCTCCGTCGAGCCCGCAGCCAGATACATGTCAGGCTACTCCTGGATGTGCCCCTCCTCGCGAAGCTGGTCGGCGTCCTGTTTCTCATAGCGCCATGTGATGTCGGCTTTCTCGTCTTGCCAGTCCCAGGGTTCGACGAGGACCACGTCGTCTTCGCGTATCCAGATCCGCTTTTGCATCTTGCCCGGAATCCGGGCTGTGCGCTCGACGCCGTCCATACAGCGTACCTTGACGCGGTTCGCGCCAAGCATGTCCATGACGACGGCGAACACCTCGTCCTCTTCCGGCATCCGCAGGTTCTTTCTGCTGTCGTTGTCGCTCATAGACGGTACTTCGACGGGGAGAGGTTTAAGGTTTGGAAAAGTTGGACCGAGAACCCGGTCCGTGGCCCCCGTGACGGTGTGGGACAGACGCTGGGGCCGTACGGAAAAGCGATGTCGTCGCGTCAGTCAGCGCCGAGACAGCCGACCCACGAGCAGTCGGTGCAACTCTCGATGCCGGTCGCCGTCGTCGTCTCGCCGCGACAGCGCGGACAGACGGAGCCGACCTCCGGCGGCTGGACGGACTTACTCATCGGTGATGATGTCCGCCGACAGCCCCTGTGCCATCTCGATGTCCTTGGAGTTGTTCAGCGTCCAGGCGGTGCGCTCGGTGACGGCCTCGATGACCTCGCGGCCGCTCGGGAGGCCGTTGCCGGACTTCTTGACGCCGCCGAATGGCAGGTGGACCTCCGCGCCGATACACGGGAGGTTGCCGTAGGCGAGGCCGATTTCGGCTTCGTCGCGGAACTGGTTGATCTGGCGGTAGTCCTCGGAGATGATGGCACCGGCGAGGCCGTAGTCGACGCTGTTGTGCATCTCCAGTGCGCGGTCGAAGTCACCCGAGTACTCAAGCAGCGCGACGTGGGGGCCGAACACTTCCTCGTTGATACAGCGCAGGTCCTCGTCGTAGTCGATCTCGTAGACGAACGGGCCGACCCAGTGGCCCTCCTCGTGACCCTCGGGAATCTCTTCGGCATCGAGGTCGGCGCGGTCGACGAGCACGTTCGCGCCCTCCTCGCGAGCGAGGTCGTTGTAGCGCTTGAACTTCTCGACCTGGTCTCGCTCGATGAGCGGCCCCATGAAGGTGTCTTCCTCCAGCGGGTCGCCGACGGCGATGTCTTCGGCGATGTCGACGAACCGCTCCTTGAATTCGTCATAGAGGTCCTCGTGGACGATGAGCCGCTCCGAGGAGACACAGCGCTGGCCGGTCGTCTTGAAGCTGGACATCACGGCCGAGTGGACGGCGATATCGAGATCGGCTTCCTCCGTGACGATGACGGCGTTCTTTCCGCCCATCTCGCAGGCGGCGATCTTGCCGGGTTCGCCGCCGACCTTGGAGGCGATCTTGTGGCCGACTTCGGCGCTGCCCGTAAAGAGGACCGTCTCGACGCGGTCGTCCTCGACGATGGCGTTGCCGGCGTCGCCGTAGCCCTGCACGAGGTTGAACACGCCGTCCGGGATGCCCGAGTCCTCGAACATCTCGGCGATGATGTGGGCACACCACGGGGTCTGCTCGGCGGGCTTCCAGACGACGGTGTTGCCCTCGACCAGCGTCACTGCGAGGTGCCAGAACGGGATTGCGACCGGGAAGTTCCACGGGGTGATACAGCCGACGACCCCCTTCGGCTTGCGCCGCATATAGGCGTCCTTGCTGGCGATCTCGGACGGTACCACGTCGCCGTGGGGGTGGCGGGCGTTGCCGGCGGCCCACTCGACCATGTGCCAGGACTCGGTCACGTCGGCCAGCCCCTCGCTGATCTCCTTGCCACACTCCATGGTGACGATTTCGCCGAGTTCCTCGTGGCGGTCACGCAGCTCGTGGTAGATGTCCCAGAGGTACTCTGCGCGGTCGATGTGCGAGAGCGAGCGCCACTCGTCGTAGGCGTCTTCTGCCGCGGCCAGCGCGCGGTCGACGTCGGCCTCGGTTCCGCGGTGGAACGAGGCGAGCGCCTCGCCGGTAGCCGGGTTCTGACTTGTGAACGTTTCCTCGCCGGTGCCTGTCGTCCATTCACCGTCGATGTAGTGTCGCCGTGAGTCGTCTGTACTCATGGTAGGTACTGTACGCGTCCCCCACCAATATGTTCCACCGTCCATGGTCAGGGGGCTGGTCGTAGCCTGATATATCATCTACAATCCGGCATTATCTCCCATGGTCGGTGTTCCCCTTATGAACCGCACCTTTATCTGCGTCCATATCGTGACTGTCTTTAGCACCCCTTCATACGGAGGGCGCCCAGTATGAGTGAAGCACAATCAGAACACGGGGGACTCCAGCTCACCCTGAGCATCTGGCATCCTGACTGCTGGACCCTCGAAGTCACCGATCAGACCGCGGCTGGCCTGTTGGCTCACGGCGTGTACAACACCCAGAACGGCAGCGTGAAGGGCCTGTTCACGGCGTACGCAGACAGTATTAACGACGTCGAGGATCTCATCGACGCGACCCGTGATTCGTCGCTGACCGACTCCGTGCTGGAGTTACGCGAGCGCCACGGCGCGACTGGCACGTCCTCGTCGCCGGGGAACACGACCCGCGAGCTGTTCGTCGAGTACGACCCGGACAACACCATTAGCGACAGCCTTCTCTCGCGGGGGTTCATCCACAACGACCCGGTTCGCGTCCGCCACGGCCGCGAGCACTGGCCGGTGTTTTTCCCGGACTCCCGCGACGAGGCCGAGTCGCTCCTCGACGAGATCCGCGAGGAACAGTCGGCCGATATCGAAGTGACTCGAATCACGTCCGCCGGCGGCGGCAATCCGCAGCAACTCCGGCGGATGGACAGACTCTCGGACAGCCAGCGCGAGGCGTTCGAACTCGCCAGACAGGAGGACTACTACGCGTGGCCGCGGGGCATCTCGACGCGCGAACTCGCGTCGAAACTCGGCGTTTCGAAGACGACGCTGCTCGAACACCTCCGGAAAGCAGAAGCGAAACTACTCGACCCGGACCAGTAAGTTAGCTCAGAACGGCCCGAACAGCGAACAGCGCGTTCTCTTTGCGTTCACGGACGCGCCGGTAGAAGTAGGAGAACCACTTGTCGCCGTAGGGGATGTACTGCCACATCGGGACGCCCTCCGCGGCGAGGTCGCGCTGGGCGTCGTCGCGGACGCCCATTAGCATCTGCACTTCGTAGTCAGTGCCGTACTCGTCGTGGAGGTCCTTCGCGTAGTCTATCATCGCCGGATCGTGGCTACCGACGCCGATACCGCCATCGAACTCCTCGAACATCAGTTCGAGACAGTCGCGGTAGGCTTCGTTGACGCGCTCTTTTTTCTTGTAAGAGACCTCTTTGGGCTCGGAGTAGGCTCCCTTGACCAGCCGGACCTTCCCGGGAAGAGGAGCGAGCCGTTCGAGGTCCTCGGGCGTCCGCTTGAGGTTTGCCTGTGTACAGACGCCGACGCCGCCCTCGTGGTCCGTGACGAGTCGTTCGTACGCGTCGAGGGTCACATCGGTCGTCGTGTAATCCTCCATGTCGACCCAGACGAAGACGCCGTGGTCGTCGCCCGCCGCAACGATCCGTTCGAGGTTCTCGACGAACACGTCGTCCCCAACGTCGAGGCCGATCTGCGAGGGCTTGACCGAGATAGCGCAGTCGAGGCCGCTCCTGTCGATTTCTTTGACTAACTCGATGTACTGGTCTGCGTCCTCGTTGGCGGGCTGGCGCTCGTCGTAGTGTTCGCCTAACAGATTTAGGATGCCCTTGACGCCGTCGTCGTTGAGCGAAGCGACGTGGTCGAGCGCCCCCGGGGCTGTCTCCCCGGCGACGAAGTTGTTCGCTATCGGCGGAATCATTATCGAAACTACGCCACTATATGAGCCTAAACGCACCCCCTACCAAAAAAGTCCTCCTCCATGGCCTGAAATTAAGTGAGTGTGAAACTGCCGAGCGTATCGTCGTCGTCCCGGTAAAACGTGTGATCGCCCGTGATATGCGCTGTACCCGAAACGACCGGGCTGGTCACGGTGACACCGTCGTCGACGTTTGTCTCGCTGATATACCCCTCGAACGCCGACCCCACCGGGCCGGTCACTTCGACACGCTCGCCAACAGCGAGGTCACCGTCGACGTGGTGAAGCGTCAACCGCGCACACGTCCCCGTCCCACAGGGAGAGCGGTCGATAGATCCGTCGGCGAACACCAC
The DNA here is from genome assembly GCF_048595605.1 of Haloarcula sp. KBTZ06. NCBI lineage: Archaea > Methanobacteriati > Methanobacteriota > Halobacteria > Halobacteriales > Haloarculaceae > Haloarcula > Haloarcula sp. KBTZ06. The sequence goes on along the minus strand of NZ_CP184337.1, from coordinate 2,768,955 downwards.
ACAGCTCCGGTCGCTGTCGCCGCCGGCGGTGAGTTCGACTGCCGAGACGGTCACTGACGAACCGGTGACTGGGTCGTCGGGTGCGACGTCGTTGACTGCTCGGCGGAGTGCCAGTGCGGGCTCGATACACTGCGTGGCATCCTCGCCGTCGAGCGTGACGCCCAGGCTCTCAGCGTCGACGACGGCGAAGTAGTTCCCGGAATAGACGATACGAGCCTCGACCGGGATGCCGTCCTGTTCGACGGTAATCGTCTCACAGACGTAACTGTCGACGTTCTCGAACGCGACGCGGTGGACGACGCCGTCAGCTATTTCGACCGTCACGTCGACCAGCCCGGCCGGGGTTTCGACGGTCAGTTCCCGCGTTTCGGGGAGTTCGCCCCGTTCGACGAGTGCGGTCACGACCCCGATGAGGCCGTGGCCACACATGTCCAGATAGCCGTCAGTGTCCATGAAGAAGACCCCGAGGTCGGCCCGGTCGGTGGGCACCGGGACCGCCCCGAACATATCCGCGTGTCCGCGGGGCTCCTGCATGAGGAGTTTTCGGACGCCGTCTGCTGTGGCTGCGAACCGGTCGCGTCTCTCCCGGACGGTCTCTCCGGCGAGTGTGTCGGCCTCGATGCCGTCGAGTACGATGCGCGTCGGCTCTCCGCCCGTATGCGTGTCTACCGTGATAAACTCCGTTCGTTCCATAGCCGTAGCGATACTCTATGCGGGAAAGGCGTTCCAGAAGTATTAATTGACGGCTTTCCGTACGCCGTCCAGAACATGGTGCCTACCATGGACGGTGACAGGGTTATACAGGGACTTACGAAAAAGGATATCAGTATACCATGAACGACCATGACAAGTCTTCGATCGACAGGCGAAGCGTAATCAAAGCCGCTGCCAGTGCCGGACTCGTCGGCCTCGCCGGCTGTTCCGGTGGTGCTCCCGACGAAGGTGACGGTGGCGACGGTGGTGACGGCGGCGACGGTGAATCGACGGACACCTCGACGGACTCAGGCTCCGAAACCTACACCATCGGGATGGTCGACAGCCTCTCCGGCTCACTATCGGCGTTCGGACAGCGGAATCAGCGCGGCAAGGAAATCGCGCTTGACGACGTCAACTCGGTCGGCGTCGGTGGCGGTGAACTGGAAATTTCACAGCAGGACGACCAGAGTACGAGCCAGGGCGGGGTCAGCGCGGCCCAGACACTGGTCAATCAGGAAGAAGTTCCGCTGCTCATCGGTACTGTCGGGAGCGGCGTCAGCACGGCCATCCACGAGAGCGTTGTCCAGAACACTGATGTCGTCCAGATCAGCCAGAACAGCACCAGCCCGAACTTGACGAACTTCCCGGACCTGCTCCGGATGCCGCCGGCCGGCAAGGCACAGGCGGAGGCGATCTCAACGCTCCTCGATGAAGACGGTAACGAGTCCGCTGCCCTGGCCTGGATCAACAACGATTACGGGCAGTCCGTCGGCGAGGCCTTTATCGAGGCCTACGACGGAGAAATCGTCTACAACGAACCCCACGACCAGGGCCAGTCCTCCTACAGTAGCACCATCTCCTCGATGGCTAACACCGACGCCGACGCGTGGGTGTTCATCACCTACCAGCCGGAGTTCGCAACGATGTCCCAGGAGGCGTTCGACCTGGGCGTCACCGATCAGGCCGCCTGGTACGGTGGGGACAGCGTCAAAGGCCCGAAAGTCCTCGAATCAGCTCCCGAGGGCAGCCTCGACGGAATGAAGGCCGTGGTGCCGAGCGTCCCACAGGACGCCGAGAACTACCAGGCGTTCGTCTCGGAGTTCGAGGAGCGCTTCGGCGAGGAACCAACGTCGTGGTCGGCGTACGCCTACGACGCGGTGGTCGTCAGCGCACTCGCTATCGAAGCCGCCGACGAGTTCACCGGCTCGGCGCTCATGGAGGTCGTCCGTGACGTGACTCGTCCCGAAGGCGAGGAGGCGACCACCTATGAGGATGCACACGAGATTCTGGCCAACGGTGGCTCGCCATCGGACGTGGACTACACCGGCGTGAGCGGCCCGATCGACCTCGACGAGAACGGTGATCCCGTCGGGTTGCTGCAGGTGTTCGAAGTCGTGGACCACGCGTACGAATCCAGCGGCTTCATCGAGGGCTAAGGCGGCCACGACCCTTTTCCATTTTCACCAATGGCGCAGATATTACAGTACCTGGCAAACGGGCTCGTTTTCAGTAGTATCATCATCCTCGGGAGCATCGGACTCTCGCTGGTCTACAGCATCGCCGACTTCGCGAACTTCGCACACGGCGATACGATGACGCTTGGTGCCTACGGGGCGTTCGTCGCGTTCGGTGTGTTCGGCGGCCTTGGCGGCACCGTTCTCGGTCTCCCAATCGGGTTCTTCATCGCTCTGGCAGTCGGAATGGCGCTAGCGGCCGTCGTCGCCGTCCTGACTCACATTCTCGTGTACAAGCCCCTCGATACGGACTCGATCGGGCTCCTCATCACGAGTATCGGCGTGGCGTTCGTCTACCGCGCGGTGCTACAGGCGTCCTTCGGGACGGACTTCCTGCAGTACGATATCCGTCGCAGCGGGCCGATTCCGGTGCTATTGGACACGCTCGACGTCGCGGTGACACAGCGGGACGTCGCAATCATCGTCAGCGCGGCGGTGCTGGTCGCCGGTCTGCACCTGCTGCTCCAGCGGACGACGCTGGGCCGGAAGATGCGCGCGACGGCCGACAACCCCGACCTCGCACGCGTGAGCGGCATCCGAACCGACCGCGTCATCCTCGTCATGTGGGTCGTCGGCAGCGCCCTGGCCGCCGCTGGCGGCGTTTTCCTCGCGCTGTACAGCCAACTCGACCCGCGCATCGGCTTCAACATCCTGCTGGTCGTGTTCGCTGCGGTCATTCTCGGCGGCATCGGCTCGGTGTACGGGGCGATGCTCGGTGGGCTGCTCATCGGGATGCTCCACGAACTGACGCCGTTGCTCGGCGACATCGGGCTCCCCATCAGCAACGCCTACGCGCCGGCCGTCGCATTCGTCATCATGGTCGCGGTCCTGCTTGTCAGGCCCCGCGGCATCGCGGGGGATATGACATGAGCGCGCTCGATGTCGGTGGGTACTCGCCCCGGGAGAAAGGCGTCGCGGGGGTGCTGGGCGCGCTCGCCGCGCTCTTGCTCCTCGCGGTCATCACCGGCTTCCTCGCCCCAGCGTACCTGCTGTATCTCGTCGGGCTGTCGGCGATGTACATGCTCCTCTCGATGGGGCTGAACGTCCAGTGGGGGTACGGCGGCATGATCAACTTCAGCGTCGCGGCCTTCTTCGGCCTCGGCGCGTACGGGACCGCCCTGCTGACGGCATCCGGCTCGCCGATATCCGGTGGTGTCAGCCCCATCGTCGCGCTGTTCGGCGGTCTCGGTCTCGCCGCGGTGCTCGCGGTAATCATCGGCTATCCGACGCTGAAACTCCGCGACGACTACCTCGCAATCGCGTCGCTAGGGCTCGCAGAGGTCGTCCGTATCTTCATCCTCAACGAATCCCAGTGGACGGCGGGCAGCGCCGGGCTGACCGGCATCCCGCTGTTCTTCTCCGACTGGCCCGTGCTCGGTGACCTGACGTACCCCTACATCTTCTACGTAGGCGGGACGCCGGTGTTCAACATGAGTCAGTCGGTGGTCACCAGCGCGCTGAACGTCGTCCTCGTCACGGTGATTGTCGCGGCCGTCTACCTGTTCCTCCGGCGCATCCACCAGTCGCCGTGGGGCCGCGTCCTGCGAACCATCCGGACCGACGAGGACCTCGCGGAGACGCTGGGCAAGAACACGTTCGCGTTCAAGATGCAGGCCTTCGTCATCGGGAGCCTCATCATGGCGCTCGCGGGCGTGTTCTACTCCCACCTCGTCCTGTTCGTCAGTCCCTCGGACCTCCAGCCGATCACGACGTTCTACGTCTGGGTCGCTGTCATCCTCGGCGGCACCGGCAGCGACCGCGGTGCGATGCTGGGCGGATTCACTATCGTTGCCATCCAGCAGGGAACGCGCTTCCTGACCGACACCGGCGCGCTGCCCATCGGCGCGGCACCGCTCCGACTCATGCTGGTCGGCCTGCTCATCATCTTTATCGTCAGGCTCCGCCCGGAGGGGATTCTCCCGCCGGAGCGCGAGCTTATCTGGCCAGACTCGCTGGGCGGTGGTCGCGATGAGTGAGCAGTCGCTCGTCTCCGACGGCCCGGTTCTCGGGAAGGACGACCCGGTACTGCGTGCGGAAGGTCTAGAGAAACGCTTCGGGGGCCTCGTGGCGACGGACGACGCGTCAATCGAGGTCGAACGCGGCACGATAACGGGCCTCATCGGCCCGAACGGCGCCGGCAAGTCCACGCTGTTCAATCTCGTCTCGGGCTTCTACGAACCCGACGCCGGCTCCGTCGCAGTCAACGGCGTCGACGTGACCGGCCAGAAGCCCCACCAGATCGCCGATCAGGGGATGATCCGGACGTTCCAGACGCCGCGCAAACCGGAGGGGATGACCGTCCGGGAGGCGCTGCTCGTGGGGCCGCACAACCAGACCGGGGAGTCGATCATCCCGCTGTTCACCTCACCTGACACCGTCGAACAGGAGGAACGGCGCTCGCTGGAACAGGCCCAGCAGATGCTCGAACGGTTCGAAATTGGCGATCTGGCGACCCAGCCAGCAACGGACCTCTCGGGCGGACAGATGAAACTGGTCGAACTGGCCCGCGGGATGATGGCCGAACCCGACCTGCTGTTGCTCGATGAGCCGGTCGCCGGGGTCAACCCTGTGCTGGCCGACAAACTGGCGGGGTTCATCGAGGAACTCAACGAGGAGGGCATCACCTTCCTCATCATCGAACACGATATGAACTTCATTATGCGGCTCGCCGACCCGATTATCGTCCTCAATCAGGGGAGTGTCCTCGTCGAGGGGCCGCCCGAGGCGGTCCGGAGCGACGAGCGCGTCATCGACGCCTACCTCGGAGGGCCGTCGGAATGACCGACCCTATCCTCACCGTCGACGGCGTCGACAGCGGCTACGGTGAAGTGCAGGTACTCGATGACCTCTCACTGACGCTCGGCGAGGGGGAGATCGCTTGCCTCGTCGGCCCGAATGGGGCCGGTAAGTCCACCGTCCTCAAGACGGTGTTCGGCATGCTGGAGCCATGGACCGGCTCGGTACGTCTTGGCGACCGCGAAATCGGCGGGATGGCTCCGGAGGATATCGTCCGAATCGGCGTCGGCTACGTCCCACAGACGGAGAACGTGTTCGGCTCGCTGACCATCGACGAGAACCTCCGGATGGGCGGGGTCGCCCGCGACGGCGGCCTCGACGAGGTCGTGGCCGAACTGTACGACCGGTTCCCCATCCTCGACGACAAGCGTACCGCGAACGCGAAGACGCTCTCGGGCGGCCAGCGGCAGGTGCTGGCCTTCGCCCGCGCGCTCGTGATGGAGCCCGACGTGTTGCTCATCGACGAGCCAAGCGCCGGTCTGGCACCCAACACCGCCAAGGAGGTGTTCGACGACGTGGAGACGGTCAACGAACTGGGCACGTCGATCCTGATGGTCGAGCAGAACGCCCGCGAGGGACTGGGCATCTCCGACCGCGGGTTCGTCCTCGACCAGGGGACTGTCAAGTTCGAGGGCGAGGCGGACTCGCTGCTCGACGACCCCGAGGTGTCCCGGCTGTATCTCGGCGGCGAATCGCGCCGCTGAGGTCTCACATCGCTGTTTTATTCGCGCTCGCCGCGGAGCCGCGACGACGACCCTGCTGGCGTCGCATTCGAACGGACAAGGCAACACAGAAAAGCCCCCCTTGCATACCGCCTGCCAATGACTGTGACGCTGCCGACCGAGGCCGACGACTGGGCCGCCGCGTGGCGCGACCGGATAAACGACCGGTCCGAGTTCGCCGACAGCGCCGACGGCTTCACCGCCGTATTCTGTTTCGAAATCCGTGCTGACGACGCCTATACCGGCGAACCGATACAGTTCGTCGTTGTAATCAAGGACGGTGTCTGTACCGCCGCTGGGACGGTCGCGGACCCCGAGTACGACTTCGCGTTCCGTGGTCCCTACAGTCAGTGGGTCACGATGCTGCAGGGCGACCTCGATATCTCCGCCGCGGCGATGGACGGGACGTTCGACGTCGAGGGCGATACGATGCGGCTGCTGCGCCGCCAGGACACCATCGCCGAGATGGTCGCGGCGGCACAGAACGTCGACACCGAGTTCGAGCACTGACCGACGGGCTTTTGTCCGCCCGCTTGGCCTACACGGGTATGCTCGACAAACTCGGTGCGGTTGGTATCGGCGGCATCGTCGTGTTGCTCGCCGGCATCGGTCTAGTCGCGTGGAAGGCACCCATCGTCGCCGTCGGCATCGCCCTGGTCGTCGGCGGCCTCGGGCTGGTCGTCTACGGCCTCGTCACGAGCCTGCTCGGCGCGTTCGGACTCGGCGGCGGGATGGGCGGGATGGGTGGCGGCGGCATGGGCGGTGGCGGTATGGGCGGCGACGGCATGCCCTGAGGCGGAGACGACTAACAGGCGGTGTCCGCATCAATATCGAACTCGAACCGTGCACCGCCGTGTTCTCCTGCTGTGGCACGTACTGTCCAGCCGTGGGCTTCGGCGATTGCCCTGACGATATAGAGACCGAAGCCGGTCCCATCAGCCGCCCGTGACGCGCCCGGTTCGAACACCCGCTCCCGTTCGTCGGGAGCGATTCCCCGGCCGTCGTCCTCGACCGCGAAGCCGTCGGGCGTCGGCACGACACGAACTGTTATGCCGGTCGCGTCACCGTCGCGTTCCTCGTCAGAGCCCCGTTCGTCGCGTTCAGGACCGTGTGTGACGGCGTTGGCGAAGACGTTCTCGAACAGTCGGAGCAATCGCTTTGCGTCGGCCTCGACCAGTATCGACGGCGGCGGTTCCAGCACTGCACTGCCGGTTTCGACGTGGTTCCACGCTGTCGTCGCCACGTCGGCGATATTGATGGTCTGCTTGTCGGCCGCCAGCGCTCCCTCCCTGGTCGCGGTTCGCATATCGTCGATGATGGCTTCTAACCGCCCCAACCCGTCTCTGGCGGCGTCGATACGTTCGGGCGACAGCTCCTCGGCAGCGAGTTCGAGGTGGCCGCTGGTGACGGCAAGCGGCGTCCGGAGGTCGTGTGCTAGCAGGTCAGCGAACTCCGTGAGCCGCTCGTTCTGTCGCTGGAGATGCCACTCCCGTTCGCGACGGGCAGTGATATCGCGGCCGACACCGCTGAATCCCTGGACTGTGCCGTCGTCCGCCGTGAGAAGCCGGCCGCTGAGTTCGAACGTCACGACTCCCTCCGTCGTCTCGGCCCGCGCTTCGACGGTCGTCTGACCCGACTCGAACACCTCCGCGATGGCTGCTTCAACGGCTGCCCGGTCGTCCGCGACGAAAAACTCGGTTGGGTCCATGCCCGACAGTTCGCTGTCCGTCAGGCCGAACAGTTCGTTCAGTCGGGCGTTCCAGTAGGCAAGCCGGCCGTCCGCGTCGTAGACGTAGAAGACATCGTCGAGCGTTTCGAGTGCGGCCGCCAGAACACGACACTGGTCATCCATGCGAGAGAGAGGCACCCAATGAATATAACCACGCAGTACAGACGGCCCGCGGTTCGGCAAGTGACACTGAACGGGGTTCCATACAGCTACTGTCCGCCGACAGCCCGGACAGCGCCTAGTTCTCGCTTGTCGGCCGGTCGGCCCGGTGTTCGCTGATGATCTGGTCGACCATCTCCGCGTTCTGTTCCTTCCGGCGGTCGGCAGCGCGTTCCTCCCAGTCCTCAATTGCGGCCTCGATTTCGCCCTCGCGGGCGACGGCCAGTTCGTCCACTTCCTGCACGGTGACCATTTCCGCCGGCGCGACGGGGATGTCGTTGTCGAACAGCACTTGATCGGCGATATCGGAGAGATTGCCGTTCCGGAGGACGATTTTCGGGTCGATGTCGGCCAACTGCTGCGCCGTCGAGCGACCCGCGCCCGAGGCGTCCCGGAACATGACGATGTCGTCCTCGACGAGGCCGAACCGCTCGTCGGCGTCGGCGATGGCGTCCTTGGTGAACTGCTTGACCACCTTGACCGGGGTGAGCCCCTCCTGTTTCTCCGACACGTCGGCGAAGTTCGAGTGGTCGAGCTTCCACAGCGCCTTCAGCCGGTCGAGCTTGTCGGAAAGCGCCTCGCGTTTCTCCTCCTCTTCCTCGACTTTCCGTTCGAGGGCCTCGTTGCGCCGCTGGAGCCGCGTCACCTCGCGGTCCTTCCTGACTTCGCGCCGGCCCTCGCTGCGGGCCTTCTCCAGCTGTTTGTCCTTCTCGGCGAGCTGGTCGTCCTTGCGCTTGATCGTCTCCTTGAGGTCGTCGACGTGTGATTCGAGCCGTTCGATGCGGGCGTTCAGCCGCTTGATCTCCTTCTCGTCGTCGGTGAGCTCCCGGGGCTCGTGAGCCGTGTCCTCTTCGGCCTCGCCGTCGTCGTCTTCGAGGTCACGCAGCACCGTCTCGACGCTCTCTTCGCCGGCGACGACGCGGTCGATGACCGGCCCCACGTCGTGCTGTGGCGGCACCTTGCTCGCGACGCGCTCGAACTGGTCGGCGTGGTGATCGAAGGCGTAGAGGGCGGCGGCCATCGCGTCGCGCTCGTGGTCGTTGTCGTAGGCTTCCTCGCGTGTCCGGTGTTTCTTCTCGTCGACGGGCAGGTCCGTATCGGGCTCCCAGCCGGCAGCGCTGAACGAGCGCCGGAGTTTCTCGACGGTCTCGGGCATCGGCGTCACGTCGGCGGCGACGACGACGGGCCGCCCGCGCTCGATAATCCACTCCGTCGTCGCGGCGGTGCCGTCGGTTCGCGAGGAGTATACATCCAGTACAGTGCCGTCGAGGGAGACGATGGCGACAGCCGTCGTTGTCCCGGGGTCGACGCCGACGACGACGTGGTCGCGCCGTTTCGCCAGCGGCTTGAACTCGATGCCGTCCCGCCGCTGGCGCTCGATTTCGACGCGTGTGTCGCCCGAACGCGCTCTCGATACAGGGATGTCCTGCGGTCGTGCCGACACCAGAAAGACGGCGTTCGAGAAGCCGCCGTACTTCTCGGTCACGTCCCGCTCGTACTCCAGACCGGCCGCGTCGAGTTCGGACTCGATTTCACGGGCGCGCTTCCGGACCGCGCCGTGGATGCGTCGCGTGTAGCGGTCTTCTGACCACCCACCTTTCCCGGTCGAGCGGCCCCGCGAGACCTTCACCTCCGTCGTATCGGTAAACGCCGACACTTCCTGACCGACGTTGGCGGCGGCCAGCCGGGCCGCGGCCTCGGCCTCCTCCATCGGGTCCTTGCCGTAGGGGACGCCGTGGCGCTTGGCGACCCGTGAGAGCGGTTCCGGCCGCTCGTCGCCGGTCACCTGCACCAGTTTCGTCTCGTCGGGGAGCGACCCCAGAAAGTGGATGAGGGCGTTTTTGTCCTCGGCGAGTTCGTACATGTTGTCCGTCGCGACGATAGCCGGCTCCTCGTCGTCGATACGCCGGCGGAGCTTCCGCCGCGAGACCACGTCTCGCTCGACTGATTCCCCGTCGAAGACCACCAGCGCGTACGACGGCGCGTCTCCGCGCACGTCGCCGCTCTGGATGTCGACACCGAAGACGACTGCGTCGAGCGCTGCCGTGCGGTTCACGAACCATGGTAGGCGACGGTCGACTATAAATCCGTTCCGGGCTAGCAGTATGGGCACTGTTTCGGTACGTGAGTGAGACTTCGAACAGCCAGAAAGCCCCACCCAGCGTGGATTGTTCAACTGGCTTGCGGAGGGGGTTATTGTTCGGGATCGTTGACCCCAACACCTCTTATCAGGGCGCTCCGACGGCCCACTATGACCATCCCTCGCTACGCCGCGAGAGAGACTTCGGAGGTAGGTCGGCATGGTATCTGAACGGGAGAAGATGCTCGCGGGCGAGCACTACGACGCGAGCGACCCAGAACTCGTCGCGGCTCGCGAGCGCGCGAACGAACTCACCCGGGAGTACAACCGGACCGATCCATCGGACACCGACACCAGACAGGCACTCATCGAGGACCTGTTCGGCTCCGTCGGTGCGGACTGTCACGTCGAACCGCCCTTCCGGTGTGACTACGGCGACAACATCCACGTCGGCGAGGGCTTTTACGCGAACTTCGACTGCGTCGTGCTGGACGTGTGCCGGGTCGACATCGGCGACGACTGCCTGCTCGGGCCGGGCGTCCACATCTACACCGCGACACATCCGCTGGACCCGGACGAACGACGCAGCGGCGTCGAGTACGGAAAGCCAGTGTCTATCGGCCACAACGTCTGGATCGGCGGCCAGGCGGTCATCAATCCGGGCGTCACCATCGGCGACGACGCCGTCGTCGGGTCCGGCGCGGTTGTCACGGACGACGTCCCTGCCGGCGTCGTCGTCCAGGGGAACCCCGCATCGGTCGTGCGGGAGATCGAGGAGTGACAGCCCCATGTAGCAGCCAGGGCTGAACAGACGTGGCCCGTCGCGGGGTTCTTCGCGCTGTGGCACGTACTGTCCGTATGGACACGACAACGCAACACGGCGTTCGGACGGTCGAAACGCGGGACGAACTCGACGACGTGCTGGCGACGGCCGACCGCGTACTGGCGATGGTCCGGACAAGCGGCTGTACAATCTGCAAGTCGATGGAGCCGATACTCGACATCGCCGCGAAAGCCACCGACGCGACAGTCGTCGTATTCAATCCCAAACGCGACCTCGATGCCGTCGACGCGTTCGACGTGCGGAGCGTCCCGACGTTCCTGCTGTTTGCTGACGGGGAGCTTATCGACCGCCGTGCCGACGGGTTCGTCCCGGCCGAGGAGCTAATCGAGTTCGTCGAAAGCGGGTCGGAATCGGACGCGTGAACCGAGTGGCCTTCTCACACTGAGACAACACTTATGTCCCCGCTTGTCGAAGCGCTCCCTTGATGGCCCTCCAAATCGGCTCCGTCCTCGAAGAGGCGGGGTATCGGCTGTTCAGTCGTACCGGCGCGATACTACTCGTAGCGTTTTTCGCCCTGATGGCTAGCTTTCAAGCACTGTTCAACACGATCGTGGCGACGACCTACACCAGGATGGGATACGGCGAGATCGCCGCAGCCCTGCCGCTGACCCTCGACATCTCGCTCAATGTCGCTGGTGCCGGTATCGCCATTGGCTCTGTGGTCTCACTGTATCTCACCATCGTGTCTTTCCGGACGTTCGCTGCCGGAGCGCGTGACAGTTTCCCCACGGGAGCGCTCACTCGGAACGTACCGCTGGCGATGGTGAACGTGTTCGTCGGCGGAATCGTCTACAGTCTACTGGTGTTCATCGGGTCGGTCCTGCTCCTCATCCCTGGCATCTTCGCCTACGTCGCGTTCATCTTCATGATGCCGTACGTCATCGTCGAAGACCGGAACTTCGTCGCGGCGCTCAAAGAGAGCTATCGGCTCACCGAGGGCAACCGGCTGGCGCTGTTCGGACTGCTGTTAATTGTCGGTACCGCCGCGGCGCTCGTCGGCGGTGTCATCGGATTCGTCGGCGCGCTGGCGCTTTCGGGGCCGACTTCGCAGCTTCCGACCATCGTCATCCAACCACTGGCGTCGCTGTACGGCACGGCGATTATCGCGGTCGCGTTCGAGCAACTCCGTGAGCGTGACGGGAGGCCGCCGTCGGCCCCGAGCGAGGACGATACGTCGATGGCCGCTCTCTGACTGGAGCCGCTGGCCGCTGTTGTCCCCACTCGGGACTACAGCGCGCTCTGTCGGACCGTGACTGTCTTATCCGTCCAGTTTCCTACCGGGAGCAATGCGACGGCATCGGGTCGGGACAAGCCTGTACGCTGGTGTGCTGTTCGTTGTTCTCGGGACGCTCGCGTGGGCGAGCGGCCAGCCGTTCATTTTCCCGAGTCTGGGCCCCTCGGCGTTCATCCTGTCCTTCCAGCGGAACGGCGACCGGACGGGGCTGGGCAGCGTCGTCGCGAGCCATCTCATCGGCGGCGTTGCGGGGCTGTTCGCGTACAGCCTGCTCGCTGGCGGCGTTTCACTCGTCGCGGACCCGACCGCGTTCTCGATGGCCGGGCTCCGCCTCGTCGCGAGCGCGACCCTCTCGCTCGTCGTGACGAGCTGGGGGATGATTGCAACAGATACGGTCCACGCACCGGCCTGCGCGACGACGCTCATCGTCTCCTTAGGGCTGCTCTCGACGCCGCTGCAGGTCGCAGTCATCGTCGTCGGTGTCGGCGTTCTCGTCGCGTTCCACGCGCTCGTGCTGTCAGCGTACCACCGAGCTACTGATCCGTCCCGGACAGCCCTGGTCGATGGCTGATGCGTCACACTGGCCCCTGTACCGTGCTCACTCGTCCGACAGCTGGACGGTCAGCACCGGCACCGGCGATTCGCGGACGACCGTCTCTGCAACGCTGCCGATGAGATAGTGGTCCAGTCCGGTCCGGCCGTGGGTCCCCATCACGACGAGGTCCGCCGGAATCTCCGTGACGGCGTCGACGATTTCCGTCTTCGGGACGCCCTCTCGCTGTGTGGTCTCGACCGAAACGTCGTCGGGTAGCTCGGCGACGGTCGCATCGATGGCCGTCCCTGCGCGCTCCCGCTCCGCCTCGATCCATGCGTCGGTCGAGAGACCGCTCGACGGGCTCTCGAACCGGTTGCGGGTGTCGACGACCGAGAGGACGTGGACTGTCGCGTCGAACCGACCTGCAATCGTTCCGGCATGCCTCGCGGCCGCACCGATACCGTCGCTGCCGTCGGTCGGGAGGAGGATCGTGTCGTACATCGTCTTAGACACCACCCGTCGCCATCAGGAACAGCGCTACGGCGATGACTGCGAACAGCCCGCCGACGAACTTCTTGATGGTCCCGGTATCCAGTGCGGTCGAGACGTACGGTGCGATCTGGCCGCCGGTGACGGTCGCGGGCACGGTCCAGACGACCATGTTCCACGGCGTCGACGCGAGGTCGATCGAGTGCGCGCCCGGAACGAGGCCGCCGCCGAAGACGTGAACCAGCGACGCCAGCACGGCCGTCGTCGCGACGACGATGTGGTTCGTGCCGATGGCGACCCGGACAGGGACCTCTGTCCGGAGCATCGAGATGATGCCCAGTTCGCCGACGCCGAAGCCGGCCAGTCCCTGGAAGACGCCGCCGATGCTGTAGTTCGCGAAGCGTTCGAGATAGCCGCCGCGCGTGTAGCCGTAGTCGTTGCCGTCGCGGTCGACGCGCGTCACTGCTCCGTCGTCGGCCGTTTCGACGCCGGCCGGGCCGAGCTTGTTGTCGTCGTCGGGGAGTGTCGCGTCGCCCCCATCAGCCGATACCTCCGGGTCACTGTCGCCTGCCGCGCCCGGCTCCTCGTGGCCGAGGTCAGCCTTGAAAAGCAAGTACGACGCCGCCAGCAGAGCGATGCCGAGCAACGCGTGAAACAGCGGCTCCGGGATGACAAACGACAGTAGCGCGCCGGCGATGACAAAGGGCACGCTCCCGAGGACGAGGCTCAGCGCGAGCCGTCGGTCGACGAGCCCGTACTGGATAAACGCGAGTGCGGAACTGGAGAGGCCGAACGATTCGCTGATGAGCCCGACCTTCACCAGTGTCTCCGGTGTCAGCGTCTCTCCGGCTAGTAGCGGGAAGATGAAGATGAGAAACGGAACGAACAGGGCCGACCCGCTGATACCGACCGTGTTGACGATGGTTGCACCAGTGACGAAGGCGATACAGAGCCACCAGTACTCGAACCAGTAGCCGGTGCCCGCGTCGGCGGGCGTCGGTGCGGCGGTGTACACACCGACGACGAACAGCAGTGGTGCCAGAAACACGAAGACGTGCTGGTACTTGAGAAACCCCTTCTGGAGTCGACTGGACGGTGACGACGTGGTCATTGACGCGTGAAGCCAGCATTGTTAATTATCGCTTAAATCCCTTGTTGTCTGTACTTGTTTCAAAAATGATGGCATAAATACGCGAAGACGGCAAAAACACACGAGGTCTCCGGTGGCCTAATATCCCTAATATTTATTTCACAGCCCGTGGTAACACATATCGTTATGAGTTTTCCAGAGGGACCGATGGAGTCGGGCGGCCGGTCGAGTTACGATGAAGACGTTTCTGCCGACGCCGCGGACACAGACGGACTCTTTGGAGCCTTGCGACGGTTCTCGAAGCGGTGGTCCCGCCGCTACATCGAGATGCGTGTCGACGCGCTCGAAAGCCGCTGGGACTGATCGGTTCGACATTTCGCCGCGTTCCGGAAAAGGACTATACTGTCCCCGCCGCAGGGACGGACATGGATATCGCTAGAATCACTGTTCACGAGTCAGTTGCGAAGGCCTGTCCGCTGGAGGCGATGGTCGCCGCGCTACAGGGGCTCGGCGTCCCTGTCGAAGTTGTCGGCGACGACGCAACCTTCGATACCAGTGACTGCGTCGTCACGTTCTCTCCGCGGGAGGCGTTTCTGGACGCCGCCTGGGTCCACGGCATCCGTGCGGGCTACGACGAGTTCGACGTGGACGCCTACGAGGCGGCCGGGACGGTACTGACGAACAGCACTGGTATCCACGGCGACACCGTCCCGGAAACCGCCGTCGGCTATCTGACGGCGTTTGCTCGCCGTCTCCACGTCTACCGGGACCGACAGGGCGACAACGACTGGACGCAGGAACCGTACGACGCGCCGTTCACGCTGACTGGCGAGCAGGTATGCGTGGTCGGTCTGGGCACCATCGGCCAGGGAATCGCTGACCGGGCCGACGCACTGGGGATGGAGGTCGTCGGCGTTCGCCGCTCCGGTGACCCCGCCGAGAACGTCGAGCGCGTGTACACACCCGACGAACTGGACGCCGCCGTCGCCGACGCACGCTTCGTCGTGCTGTGTTGTCCGCTCACCGTAGAAACCGAAGGCATGGTCGACGCCGCTTTGCTCGCGCAGATGCGGGCCGACAGCTACCTCGTCAACGTCGCCCGTGGGCCTGTCGTCGTCGAGGACGCGTTGCTGAACGCGCTCGACGACGGGACGATTGCCGGGGCAGCCCTCGACGCCCACTGGGCGGAACCGCTCCCAGGCGACCATCCGCTCTGGAACCACGAGTCAGCCATCGTGACGCCACACGTCGCCGCGTCCACGAGTCGGTATCACGAGGACATCGCAGCACTCGTTGAAGAAAACATCGAACGGGTCACACACGGCGAACCACTGCGGAACCGCGTCGCGTAAGTTCGCTTCCTGCTATTCGAGTACAGCGACCGGCTGCGCCGCTCAGGTGCCTTCGACCAGCCGTTCTAGCTGCTCGGGCGGGACCGCGCCGCGGGCGGCGTGGCCGTCGTACGCGAACGTCGGGACGCCGGTGATGCCCTGGCGCTTGGCCGCCGTGAACTTCTCGCGGACCGCAGACCGGAGGCCGTCGTCCGCGAGCGCCGACCGGATCTCGTCGCCGTCGACGCCCGCGTCCTCGGCTAGGTCGACCAGCAGGTCCTCGTCGCCGATATCCTGCCCGTCCTGCCACAGCGCCTCGAAAACGGCCACGTCGAAGGTCAGCCACGTCTCGTAGTCGTAGTGCTCCTTGACGTAGTAGGAGGCGATCTGGGCGGGCAGCGAATCGATGTCGGTGGCGATATCCAGATCCATCTCGACGCCGTACTTATCCTGGAGCCGACGGACGCCCTGCTTGGCCTGTTCGTAGTAGTCCTCGTCCTTGCCGTCGTCGACGGAGTGATCGATGGAGCCGTCGGGGTTGCGCTTCCCGCTCCGGAGGTCGAAGGGGTGCCAGTCGACCTCCAGTTTCTCCTCGCGCGTCGACTGATACTGCCTGAGCGATTCGCGTCCGAGATAACAGAACGGGCAGACGTAGTCCGAGAAGACCGTGATCCGCTCGCTCGACTGTGTCTCACTCATACGTCCGGGTATGCGTTGCTCGCGGTTAAACGCGGTCACCGTCTGTGTCGACACAGCGCACGACCGACCGGCCCGCTACGCGCCGTCCCCGATGGTCTCCACCCGGGAGACGAGGTCGTCGACGTCCGCTGCGAGCAGCATCACGCGGCCGTCGGTACCCACGCCCTCGCGGCCGACGACGGCGACCGGCGTTCCGTCGCTGGTCCCGAACGCCCGGTCGATGCCCCACTGTGCCGCGGCGTCGTCGGAAACCTCGTCCGGTTGCTCGTCGGGGTCGTACGTAGCGACTGAGCCGTCCAGCGACGCCAGCGCGTCCTCGATGGCATCGGTCAGTCGGCAGTCGACGGCGAACCGGACCGCTGGGTCGTGCTCCCGGGCGGCCAGCAGGGCACGAGCCACCGTCGTCGATGCGCCAAAGCGGACGCCGCGGTTCGGCCGGACGCCGTCCATCGTGCGGGCGATGCGGCCCTCGACGGCGGCGACCGCGTCCGGCGTCTCCGCGTAGGGCGTCGCGCCGGCGACGGTCATCCCCCGCTCGGGGACCAGCGGTGACACGTCCGCCTCGACGAGCGCCGACACAACCCGCTCGACGGCCTCGTTCGTCGGATGGCGTGCGGCGTCGTTGCGCGTCTGGACGAGGTGGTGGACCGCACCCGGGCCTTCACCAACGTCGAGGTTGTACCGGACTGCGCTCGCAAGCAGGTCGATACTGTCTCCGACTGCCGTCGGCAGGTCGTCGCCGTGGGCCAACTGTGTCGCGATGGCAGAGGACAGCGTACAGCCCGAACCGTGGGTGGCCTCGGTGTCGATGCGGTCGTGGCGGAACGTCGTTACCCCGTCCTCGGTCACGAGGGTGTCGACCACGGCGTCGCCCGGGACGTGGCCGCCCTTCACGAGCGCGCTGTCGGCCCCCATCTCGATGATATCGCGGCCCGCTCGTTCCGCGGCCTCGGGGTCGTCGACGTCGCGGCCGGTCAGGACGGCGGCCTCGTCAGCGTTCGGTGTGACAAGCGTCGCTTCGGCGATGAGGGTCTCGTAGGCGTCTTCGGCTTCGGCGGCCAGTAGCCGGTCGCCCGACGCCGCCACCATCACCGGGTCGACGACGAGGTTCGGCAGGTCGGCAGCGTGTTCCACGACCAGGTCGATGACGTCGCTCGTCGCGAGCATCCCCGTCTTGACCGCGGCCACGTCGAAATCTCCCGTGACCGCCTCGATCTGGGCCTCGATCTGTTCAATCGGGAGCAGATGCTGGCCCTGTACGCCCGTGGTGTTCTGTGCCGTGATGCTGGTGATCGCGCTGGTCCCGAAGCCGCCACAGGCCTCGATGGTCTTGACGTCGGCCTGGATACCGGCCCCGCCACCGGAGTCGCTGCCGGCGACGGTCAGCACGACTGGCGGTGTCACTGGGGCGTCCGCTCGTGTCATACCTGATGACTTCACCGGCGGCCACATATCGGTGCTGGTCTCTCAGTCGGACGAAACTACGCGGCCAAATCCTAGTATGCTAATATTACTCCATACTACATTTGAGAAACATTTATGTGTTACTGTGTCGGATGTGCCCTTGTACCACAATGGAACCAGCGTCGCGCGATACTACCGACTCCGACGAGCAGTACGGCAGCTTCACAACTGGCGGCGGCGATGTCGTCGTCTACGACACCGAGAACCCGACCGCGTGGCTTCAATCCAGCTATGCGGTACAGGTCGGCTGCTCCTCGGAGCGAAAGTCGGCCTAACCTTTCTACCCGACCGATATCATCGCGATACCGACGATAGCCAGCCCCGCAGCGGCCAGGCGTGCTCGGAACTGCGCTTCGTCGAGAACAATCGCGCCCAGAATAACGGCGACGATGGCTTGCCCGTTGACGATGGGTGAGACGATACTCGCCGGGAGCAACTGGAAGGACAGCAACACGATGTGGTTCGCGTAGGCGACGAACATCGCCGCGACGACGAACTTCGGGAGGTCCCCCCGCCATCCCGGCGGGACCTGATACCGGAACGCGAGCGGCGTCATCAAGACGGCGATGCCGACGGCCATCACCGGGATGTAGGTCGTCGGTTCGACGGCCAGTTCCTGCATCAGCACCCGCTTGCTTACATCGACGAGCGCGAACGCCGCAGCCGACAGTAAGGCTAGCTGTGCGGGCCGGGACTTCCGGGCCCGCTTGAGCGGGGCCAGCAACGCTGTGCCTTGCCAGTTCGCGACGTAGACGGCGGCGGTCGCGACGCCGACACCGCCGACCTGCAGCGCCGAGAGATGCTGGCCCAGCAGTCCGACTTCCAGCGGTAACACGAACACGGGAACGATTTTGCTGATCGGCGACACGTAGGAGACTTCGCCGACGCGGATCGCTCGAAAGAGGGTGAGCAGTCCAACCGCCGTCACCGCCGTCACGGCGAGAACCGACGAGAGGACGTTGACGCGGTTGCCCGCCGGGAGGAAGGGCTCGTTGCTGACGAAGACGATGGGGAGGTAGACGATGGGGACCAGGCTGTACGTAAGCAACAGGAACACCGGCGACGGATACTCGGTGAACCACCGCTTCATCACGAACAGGTACACCCCGAACACCAGCGCCGACAGAACGGCGTACGCGATTCCGACGTTCACGGTTGACAACGGCTAGCCGACCGCAATAACTGTTCCCTTCGGCCTCGTGTCAGGAACCGCGCTGACGGGCGATCAGGGCCGCAAGCAACACCGCGAGACCGGCCACGAGCGCGGTGAAGCCGTTGCCGTTGCCCTCGCCGGCTGTCGTCTGTGTGTCTGTGAGCCGCTCCGTCGGCGTCGACGTTGGTTCGGCTGTTTCGGTCGAGACGACCACCTCGACCGCCGTCGCGGTCCGTCCGTCACCCGCCGACAGCGAGACTGTTCCGAGTTCGCCGAGGGTGACCGTCCGCACGACTGTCGTCGTCGCCTGTGGCGGGAGATACAGCCGTTGCTCCGCGAACACGGTGCCGTTGCGGCGGAACTCGACCGCGATTGTCCCCGGAATCTCGTTGTCGTTGGCGACAGTGGCGGTCACGTCCACACTGTCCCCCTGCCTGACTTCTTGCGGACTCGCGGTGACGTCAGTGACGCTGGCCGCTGCCGGTTCCGTCACCACGACAGTGACGGTGTCGCCGTCGACACTGATCACGTATCGGCCGGGGTCGGCAAACGTGTGTGTCACTTCGACCTCGGTCCGCTCCCCCGGTTCGATCTGGCCCTGTTTCGCGGCGACGACGGTCTCGTTGACCGCGAGCGTCACGTTGTACGCTCCCGCATCACCGCCGGCGTTCTCGACGACCGCGTCGACCGCGAGCGTCTCGTTGGTCGCCAGCCGGATCGGTTCGCTCCCGCCGACGGGTGCGTCCGACCGGTAGAGACTGTCTGCACGGTAGGCGTCCGCGCGGTCGACCGGTGGGAGGCTGTAGCCGATACGGGCGGGGATCGCACCGAACAACCGCCGGTGCGTCGTCTCGTTCCACATCGCCACCGTTGTTGTCGTTTCGGTCTCCGTCGCGGTCGTGTTCCGAACGCTTGCCCCGCCAGTGGCCTCGACCTCGCTGAGGAACTGCGATTGCGTGACCGGGTCGCGGTAGCCGTTTAGCGACTGGAACACAGTCTGGAGTGTCTTGTTGCGGTCAGTAGCCGAGCGGATATGGACGTCTGCCCGCCCGGCTACCAGCGCGCCCTTCCTGTAGTTCGCGTCGTTCGTCCAACTCGACCGGTCCGTCAGCGCCACGTCGCTGTAGACGGGGCGTCCGCCCGCTGCGAGCTGTGCCCGGAACTCGTCGAACCCGATCCGGTCCTGTTCCAGCGTCAGGACAGCGGCGTAGTACGTCGCCCAGCCCTCGACCGTCCACCGCGTCTCCCGCGTCGTCTCGTAGGCCTGCCGGCTGTGGACGTACTCGTGGAGCCAGACGTTGTTGGCGGTATCCAGCGATTGGCGGGACTGGACCCACATATCTGCGTCACCGATCTGATACCCCTCGACGCCCCACTCGACGGCCTCGGACGGCGCGGCGACGACGAACACCTGCTCGTCACGGTCACCGACCCGGAGGGCGTTCGACGCGTTCGCCATCGAGTCGAGGACCGAAATCGGCGAGGCCGTCATCGTCGCCCGCTCCGGTATAGCCAGCGTGAACGTCTGGTTGTGCGCCGTCTCCTCGAAGGTCGCTACCTCGCCGAGGTACACGATCTCCTCGCCCGCCGCACCCGGGCCTGCCGTCCGGAGTGTCCGGTTGTACCTGACGGGGTCCTGGCCAGTGTAGCGCCAGCGCGTCGGCGTCCGTGACCGCGTGAGCAGCGCCCAGTCGCCCGTATCGACGCTGAGATAGCGGCCCTCGGCCCCCTCCGGACCGCTCTTCTCGATGGTCCGGTTCGGGTTGATGCGGTAGCTGACCGTCGCCGTATCCGTCGTTTCTTCCCACTCGTAGACGGACTCGTTGACGCGCTCGAACCCGTCGGTGTCAGTCACCGTCGCTTCCGCTGGGACGTGTGTTTCGAGGTCGACGACCCGGTCCGGAACCTCGTAGGTCAGGGTCACCGCGACTTCGCCCGGCTCCTCCGGTATGCGCGCGTAGGTCTGTGTCTGCTGAATCACGTCGCCGTCGTCGGTCTGTGTCGCACCCGACGTGGCTGTCCCTGTCTCAATGCTGGCCGCCATCGCGACGGCCCCTCCGGCAGTGTTCCCACCCTGTCGCCGCGGCCGTCGACGGTGTGTCTCGGCACTTCCGACCCGGGCTAGCGAACCGCTTGCCTCGGCAGTGGCCGTTGTCTCGCCTGTCCCACCACTGTCTTGCTCTGACGTCCTATCAGCCTGATACGTACTGTTCTCGCTGGCTCCGCCGACTGCTGTGTCGACGCTGGCCCCGGTCACCGCCCCGTGGTCAGCGCTCGCCGCCACCGGGAGCGACGCGAATCCCCCACCGAGGAGAAGGACCACGAGTCCGACGGCCACCACCCGTCGGGGTACAACGAACATTGCAAACAGTTACCTCCCCGTGGTTGAAATAGTTGACCGCCGATTATGGGTGCTGGTATCATGAAACAAAATCTGTCTCGACCGGTCGCTACCAGAAGCGCCCACGACGGTAAAAAAACAGCCAGACCTGAACCACTCGTGGCCGGCCGCAGCGAACACTCGCGAGCAGACCAGACTGAAAAGCTGGCGAGCAGGTCACAGCAGTGGCTTGCCACGGCGCTCTCACGAGAACCGTTGGCAGTCAGGAGTTCAGGCGACGTTGAAACCTTTGTCGCGGAGGAAATCCTCGACGCGGCCCGTGTGATTGCCCTGGAGCTCTATCTGCCCGTCCTCGACAGTGCCACCGCAGGCGAACTTCGATTTGAGGTCTGAGGACAGCGAGTCCATGTCGACGTCTTTCGGGTCGAATCCCTCGATAATCGTTACCTCCTTCCCGTAACGGCGCTCGTCGATGCGGATGTTAATCTCCTGGGACTCCTTAGCGACGTCCTCACAGACGCAGAGCTCCTCAGGCAGCCCGCACGTCGAGCAGACTTCCGACATTACAATCGCGCCTACGAACACGACCTATTAAACACTGTCGGGGACTACCGGGCGGAGACGATTCTATCAGCGATTTCGACGGCCTCGTCGGCAACCGCTTCGTCGACCTCGCCGCCGTACCGGAGTCGTTCCCGTAGCGCCGCCAGCCGACGGACCCGGTCGTCGGCCTCTATCGCGTCGAGATACGCCCGGACTGTCTCACCGCTCTCGCGGTCCCGGTGTTCCGTCGCAAGGACGTACATGGCCCGCTGGAACGCTCGCTCGATGTCGGTCTCGGGGTCCACGCGGCGCTGGTAGCGCAGCCACACTGCCCGGTAGGCTCGCCCGCTGAGGCCGGACCGACGCGCGCCCGCCGCGATACCGAGCAGTGCAACGACGCCGAGCGTCATCTCCTCGCGTGACGGGAGGTCCGGCAGGCTCGGCCCCGCATCGTCGCCCGTGCCCGGCTCCCTTGCAGTGCCGGTTGGCGTGTCGGTTTCTGTGGCCGTTGGTGTCTCAGTCGGCTCGGCCTCGGTTTCGTCGGTCTCGGTCAGCGGGGCGGGTGTCGACGTGTCGGATGGCGTGTACTGTTCGACCGGGTTGTCGTCGCCGACAGTGGGTGACGATTCGTCCGAACTCGCCTCCTCGATACGCTGCTGCCTGACCGCCTCGCGCGGCCCGGACGGCGTCGGGTCGAACTGCACCCAGCCCTGGTCGGGGAAGTACACCTCGACCCAGGCGTGGGAGTTGAGCCCGCGCACAACCCACTGGTTCTCGTCGATGCGCTGGCCGGACGTGTAGCCGACGGTCATGCGCGCTGGAATGCCTTGTGTCCGGAGCATCGTCACCATCGTCGTCGCGAAGTAGACACAGTACCCCTCGTCCATCTCGAAGAGGAAGGCGTCGGCGACGTTGAAGTCGGGTCGGTCGACCTCCAGCGAGTAGCCCTTGCTCTCCTGGAGCCACCGCTCGACGACCAGTGCCGTCTCGTAGGGGTTTTCGGCGTTCGCGGTGAGGATGGACGTCCGTTCGGCGACCCGATCCGGCGTGCTGTCGGGGAGTTGAGTGTACAGCTCCGCGGTCGCGTCGTCGTAGTCAGTGCCGGCCCCGCGCAGCCCGTCGGGCGTCGCAACGAGCAGTTCGCTCCTGACCTCGTAGCTGTCGCCCGTCGACAGCGTACCGTCAGGCTGGAACCCGCCCTCGCTGGAGACCAGTACCGACGGCTCCCCTGAGTAGCGAACGGGCTTCCAGGCGGCCGGGACGGTCCCGATGGTCGACTCCACCCGGAACTCCTGTCGAAGTGTCCGGGTCTCTCCCTCAGGCGAGTCGAGGCGCTGGTCGTCGTACGGGCGGGGGTTGCCCGTCCGCACCCACCCGTTGCCGGTGTAGCGGTCATAGGAGGCGACTCGCCAGTAGCGCGGCTCCTCGCTTTCGACCGTATACCGTATCTCCGGCGTCAACGAGATGCTCCCGAGCACCGAGAGGGACTCCCCGGCGTCGAAGAGGCTCCCTTCGACGGTCTGGCCGTCCGACCCATCATCGTACGACAGCAAACTATCCCGGGTGATCGGGACCTGCGAGAGCGCCGCCGGGACGACGATTATCGCCGCCAGTTGTTCGAGGACGGCTCGCCGCCCGGCGTCGATGCCCTCGCTGTCGTCGTCCGTCTGTCCCGTCTCGCTGCTGCCGGACATCGCATCGGGTCGCTTCGTCAGGTCCGCCGGCTCGTCCGCCGACAGCGTATCGAGCGTCCCGAAGCCGATGGTCGCCGCGATGCCGACCACGCCCAGCAGCGTCGTCACCACGCCGGCGTCGGTCGTCAGGGCGAAGAACGCCAGCGCCGTGCCGGCCGCCACCGTCGCCGTCACGTACCAGCGCCGCAAGGCGAAGTACCAGGTCAGAAACACCGGTGCCGGCGCGAACGACAGCACCCACAGCCTGACCTTGGCAATCTGGAGCAGTGACCGTCCGGTCAGCAGAGCGGCGGTGTCGGCCAGCAGCTCCGTCACCGCCGGGTCCGTCGAGAGGTTCAGGATGTACGCGCCGAGCCCGCCGGCGAACAGCACCGCGCCGACACCGACCGCGAGGGGCGGTCTGAGCACGCGGGCCAGCAGCGTCGCGCCGACGAGCGAGAGCGCGGTGAGCGCCAGAAACAGCGTCGGGTCGCCGACTACGTCGCTGAGATAGTACATCGTCCGCAGCGGCGCACCGATGGCCAGCGCCGCCGCAAGCAGCGCCAGTATCCGCGACCCGCTCCACGGGACTCGGCGGCGGACTCGTTCGACGACGGCGGCGCTCATCCGTTCACCTCGCCCGCGATGGGGTTGTCTCGGCTGGCGGTCACGTCGGCGAAGGACTGCCGGCGGCCGTTGACCGACACAGTGACGCCGTCGCCGTTGGCCGTGACGACCACGTCGGCGTCGTCCGCCCGGTCGGTCCGGCCCGCGTCGGTCCGGGCCAGCAGTTCGAGCAGTCGCGTCCGGTGGGTGTCGCCGTACCCCTGTTCGACTGTCCCGTTCGGGACGGCGAGTTCGACCGCGAGACCGCTCTCCAGCGCGGCCATCGCGATGGTTGCCGCCGCCGCGGCCATCTCGTCGGCGTGCCCCTCGCGGGCTTCAGCAGCGACGAGCAGGGTCCGGTCGCTTCGGCTGTCAGTGAACTCCTTGACAAGCAGGTCCTCGCGTTTGGCGCTTGACTTCCAGTGGACGTCCCGCAGCGAGTCGCCGCTGACGTACTCCCGAAGCCGGTCGAACGACTGCCGGTCCTCGTTCTCCGGCGTGAACGTTCGCGCGAACGCGTCCGTCCCGCCCAGCCGGTAAACGGGCGGATACACCAGTACGGCTGTCCTGCTCTCGATGGTGTAGCGCTCTCTGATGAGTCCCAGCGCGTCCGTCACCATCGCCTCGACGGGGCCGGCCCGTTGCTCGCCCCGGGCCGTATAGGTGACCCGGTAGGTCACCGTCGCCGGCAGGGACCTGGTGACCGTCGTCTCCCCCTCTAACCCCTCGGAGAGCCGGTCGGTGACTGTCGCGATGCCGCTGCCGTCGACGCGGAACTCGACCAGCTTCGTCTCGCCGGGAAAGCCACGGCGGAGGCGGCTCCGCTCGACAGTCGGCGCGCCACTCCAGCGGACCTGGACGGCGGCGGCGAACACGCCGACGAACAGCGGGCCGGCGACAGCGGTGAGCCCGGGCTGGCCGAATCTGGCACTGACGAGGAGGGCGACGACAGCGACGGCGAGGACGGCGAAACCGCGGCGTGTCGGTCTCATTCGACGTAGACGGTATCGAGCGCCTCCGCGACGAGTTCCCGGGCGTTCTGCTCGCTGCTCTCGGTGCGGATGCGATGTGGGAGGACAACCGGCGCTTCCGTCTGGATGTCGTCGGGGATGACGTAGCTGCGGCCGTCGAGGACGGCCCGGGCCTGTGCCGCCCGCAGCAGCGAGATGCTCCCTCGCGGGCTGACGCCCAGTTGTGCGTTCTCCCGCGTGTACCGCGCCAGCCGGGTCGCGTACGAGCGAATGGGCTCTTCGACGGTCACGTCGGCCACCGTCTCCCGAGCGGCGGACAGCGCTTCGAGGGTGGCGACCGACGTGAGTTCCTCGATGGGATGTTGCCCCACCACGTCACCCAGCATCTCCGTCTCCGCCGCCTCGTCCGGGTACCCGAGGTGGAGCTTCGTCATGAACCGGTCGAGTTCGGCCATCGGAAGGTCGTAGGCCCGGTTCTGCTCGACCGTGTTCTGCGTGGCGATGACGGTAAACGGCTGTGGCACGGGATGTGTGGTCCCGTCGACGGACACCTGCTGTTCCTCCATCGCCTCTAACAGCGCCGACTGCGTCTTCGGCGGTGCACGGTTGATCTCGTCGCCGAGGACGACGTTGGCGAAGATGGGGCCGGGCCGGAACTCGAACTCCTGGGTCTTCTGGTTGTAGATGTTGACACCGGTCACGTCGGTCGGCAGGAGGTCCGGTGTGAACTGGACGCGCTTGAACTCACCGTCGAAGGAGGCCGCGACGGAGCGGGCCAGCATCGTCTTGCCGACGCCGGGGACGTCCTCAAGTAGAATGTGTCCGCGGCCGAGCACCGCCGTCACGATGTGCTCGATTGCGTCGTGTTGCCCGACGATGACCTGCTCGACGTTCTCGATCACCTGATTGGCGACGCGTGTCGCGTCACGGAGGGGACTGTCCGACTGTTGACTGCGTGAGGTGTCAGTGTCTGTCATAGTCGCGGTCTCGTGGGACGACGGCTTGGCACGGGGACTGGTGGGATAGTCTGCCCTGTCGACCAGTAAGTGTCTTGTGTGGGTGCCACATCCTCCGGGCCGTTCAGTTGTAGCCGCGTCTACGGCGTGATGGCATGTAACTCTGTGGATGCGTGAGGTCCACACACATCCGCTCTGTGGCCGGTAGCGGGGCTCACCAGCACTTGCAGGCCCCACAGACGAGGAGCCCGTCCTGTGTCCACCGGCGCTCGACGACCTCGCCACACTCGTCACACGCCGCTCCCTCGGGCGACCACGCGTACGTCGTCACGGCCGGGTCGACCGCGTCAGTCGAGGCTCCGGAATCGGGGGCTTCGCTCTCCATCCCTACAGTATCGTCTCCCGCAGAAATACCGTCGTCCCCCTCGTCCTCGCTCTCGCTGCTATCGTCGAGAAAGTCCTCCAGCGAGGCGTCTTCGGCCATACACCCTGGTTTTGGTTGCGGTCACAAAATACCCTGTCGGTCGTACCGACGCCGTGCTCTGATGCCTACCTCGTTATTCGGTGGCGACGCCGACGGTCAGCAACGTCCCCAGTTCGCGGTAGCGCTCGACCATCGCCTCGCGGGTCTCGAACTCGTCCGTGGGGAACGCATCTGCCGGCGGAATCTCCACCTCGCGGTCGGGGATCGTGTCCTGCGACGCAACGGCTAGGCCGGCCTCGCGGAAGGCCTCGCGGTACTCCGGGCCGCTCCAGCGGGTCATCTCGATGTCGATGAACTCCTGCCACTCGTGGGAGTGGACGTTCTCCTCGTAGTAGTTCACCGCGATGTGGGCGGTCCCGCCCGGTCGCAGCACTCGCGCGATTTCTTCGAGGGTGTGTGGCGGATCACTGGCGTAGTAGAACGCCTCCATCGAGAACACATGGTCGATGCTGTCGGTCGCAAACGGCAACGCGTCGAAGTCGCCACGCAGGAACCCGATACCGTTGTCGTCCGTGTACTCGCGGGCGTTCCGGAGCATCTCCGGTGACCCGTCGAGCCCGTAGCAGGGACCGGCGTCGTTGGTGTCACGGAGCGCACGGAGCGCGTAGCCCGAGCCAGTACCGAGGTCGAGTACCGTGTCGCCCGGTTCGACCGGCATCCGGGCGAGGACGTGCTTGGCGGTGTGCCAGTGCCGGTCTTCCATCCCTCTGTCTTTGCCTTCGGCCGCCCACGCGTCGAATTCCTCGCGAACGCTCATACGTCCCTCCAGCAGTTCTGGCCTCAAAATGCCCGCTATTTTAGCCTGCCAGAAAGACGTGTCCACCGATAGCCGTACCCGTCTGGTGATGGACATCTCAGCCCACCTCTGTACACAAAATATCAGATGGGGAATAAGTCAATCGGCGTACTGCGACACAGCATGCGCTCGTACAAGGCTAAATCGGTAACGTCGATACAGCTTCCGCCCCGTGAGCGACGTGAGACCGCGCTCAGCGAAGCCGGACACAACGTCTTCAACCTCGCTGCGGATGATGTCTTTATCGACCTGTTGACTGATTCGGGGACTGGCGCGATGAGCGACGACCAGTGGGCGGACGTGGTCCGCGGGGACGAGGCCTACGCCGGTTCGCGCTCGTTCGAACGCTTCCGTGAGGCGGTCGCTGACGTGATGGGATTCGACCGCGTGGTGCCGACACATCAGGGCCGCGGCGCGGAGAACGTCCTGTTCGGGGCGCTACTGGACGAGGGTGACGTCGTGCTCAACAACACGCATTTCGACACCACCCGCGCACACGTAACGAACCAGGGCGCTATCGCGGTTGACTGCCCGGCAGAGACAGACCTGACTACTGATAGCGTCGGGACGTTTGCCGGAAACTTCGACACAGATCGGGGGTGGGACGCTGTCGAGGAGTACGGGCAGGACGCCGTCTCGGCTGTCGTCCTGACGATCACGAACAACTCCGCCGCCGGCCAGCCGGTGTCGATGGCGAACATCCGCGAGACGGCCGCCTTCGCCACGGAAATCGACGTACCGTTCGTCATTGACGCCTGCCGGTTCGCCGAAAACGCACAGTTCATCAAGCAACGGGACCCCGAATACGCCGACACGCCACTCAGTGAGATCGCTCGCGAGCAGTTGCGTCCCGCGGACGCAATCACGATGAGTGGGAAAAAGGACGCACTCGCAAATATCGGCGGGTTCACCGCAGTCCGCGACGCTGCCCTGTTTGAACGGTGCAAACAGCGCGCGATCCTGTATGAAGGGTTCCCGACCTACGGTGGCCTCGCAGGTCGTGATCTTGAAGCGATGGCTACCGGTCTGCGGGAAGCGGTCCAACCGCCGTACGTCGCCGAGCGGATCGAACAGGTCGCGACCCTCGGCGACCTCCTGCGTGAGCGCGATATCCCGATCGTCACGCCGACCGGCGGCCACGCCGTCTACATCGATGCGGCCGCCCTGCTCCCGGACATCCCCGCCGACCAGTTCCCCGGGCAGCGGCTCGTCTGCGAACTCTACCGCGAAGGCGGCGTCCGGACAGTCGAACTCGGTTCGTTTGCCTTCCCCGGCACCGACCGCCCAGAACTCGTTCGGCTTGCCCTTCCTCGCCGGACGTACTGGCGAGAACACCTCGAACACATCGCGGAGACCGCTGCTCGCGTTCGCGACTGTCGCGACGAGTACACTGGCCTGAAAATCGTCTGGGAGCCACCGATGGAAGAACTCAGACACTTCTCAGCGGAACTCGAGCCCGTTGCGTAGGGTCGTTCGCCCGTGGCCCCGGACGACAGCGACCCACGAGCAACCACGTTGTGGCCGGGAACGCAAACACAAAGTAGGGCCACGCTAACGTTCAGGTAATGCAAGGACTGCTGTCGGAACTGCTCCAGAGCATCATCGACATGCCCGGCTGGTTCATCGACGTGGCACTGAACGACCCGCTGGCGGCACTCATGCTCGCCGTCGGTGCCGTCATCACGACCGTCTCGGTCGTCTTCTTCGGGTACCTGTCGCTGGGGGCCGTGCTGTCGCTGTTCAGTGGCTCCGGCGGTCGAGGACCGCCCCAAGCAAATCGATAGCCGTCTCGACGTCCGGCCCGAGCGGCGACGCGAACACGATACTGTCGGCATATTCTTCTAATTCTGCCGTGCGCTCGGCCACCGTCTCCGGCGTTCCGGCGATACAGAACGCGTCCAGCATCGCCTCCGTCACACCCTCGAACGCGGTCGGGAACTCGCCGGCCGAAATCGCCTGCCCAATCTCCTCGGCGGCGTCGTGGTCGATGCCGTGGCGGTCGAGCACCGGCGGCGGCGACCCCGCGGCGACGAACGCGACCGGTGGCCGGGCGGCTTCCCGCGCCTCGGCCTCGTCCTCGGCGACCGAGACGCTGGCGTAGGCCGCGAGGTCGAACTCGCCGTACTCCTCGGGCCGTTCGTCGGCCATCTCTTCTACTTGCTCGCGTGCCCACGCGAGGTCTTTCGGGTGCGCGCCGTTGTACAGCGCGCCGTCGGCGTGTTTCGCCGCCATCCGGGTCATGTGTGGTCCCTGTGCACCGACGTACACCGGAATCTCGCCGACCTCGTAGTTCAGCCCGGCGTCGACGGCCTCAAACGTCCCGTCGTGGTCGACCCGCTCGCCGTCCCAGAGTTTCCGGGCGGTCGTGAACGTCTCAAGCACGCGACGCAGGGCGTCGTTGTGGTCGAAGCCGAGGTTGCTGAGCGTCGACTTGTCTCCCGGTCCGATGCCGAAGACGGCCCGGCCATCGCTGAGTTCGTCGAGCGTTGCGACTCGCGAGGCCAGCGTCACCGGGTGCGTCTCGTATGGGTTGGCGATGCCGGGACCGAGCAGTATCTCCTCGGTCCGTTCGGCCATCGCGGTCAGCGACATGAACTGGTCGCGGTTGTTGTAGTGATGGCTGACGTACACGGCGTCGAGCGCGTTCGATTCGGCCTGTTCGGCAAGCGAGGCGAGCTGTGCGACCGGGTGTTCCGGGGTGAGTTCAATCGCGTACATGAGACCAGTCTCTGAGTGCTTGTCTGACTACGTCCTTCTCCGGGTCGCGGAACAGTTGCTCGCTGCCCGCGTGGTCGCCGAAGTCGAAATCGCGGACGACTGCGGCGGGTGTTCCGCCGTCGCCTTCGCCGGTGACGAGGTTGGCCGCGGCGGCGAGTTCGTCGACAACGGCCTGGACGGTGGCTTCGAGTTCGCGGCCGTCGCGGTCGTGTTCACCCCGCCAGTCCCGAGAGGCAGGGAGCCCGGCCCAGCCCAGTGCGACGCCGCGCTGGCCGAGTCGGAACGGCCGCCCCGACGTGTCGGTGACGATAACGCTGGGTTCGACGCCCGCTTGTTCGCGGATGCCAGCACGGATGGCTTCGGCCTCGGCCGTCGGATTCTCGGGGAGCAAGAGGAGGTCCGCGCCGGGCACGTTCGAGCGGTCGATGCCCGCGTTGACGGTGATATGCCCGAACTCCGTCACGCCGAGGATGAAGGGGGCTTCGACCAGCACCTCAGTACACTCATCGAGAATCGCCTGTGCCATTCGCGGGTCTTTCTCCTCACCGGCGATGTCCTCGATGGTCGCCGCGATGCGCTCGGCACGCGCGCTCGGCTCGTACGACGATAGCGACCGGCCGCGTCCGTTGGCCTTGGAAACGATAGTGCTGGCGACACAGATCACGTCGTCGTCCCGGAGGTCGGCCTGCTCGACGAGCAGCCCCGCCACGTCGTCCCCGGGGCGGACCTCGGGCAACCCTTCGACCGCGAAGACTTCCATACCGTTCCTGCGGTCCCTGCGGGAAAAAGACCCGCGTTCGCTGCAAAGCCGGCCAACAGTGGCAACAGCTGCCGGTACGCGGGAGCGAACCGCGACAGCCGAGGCCTTACAGCTCGTATTGGTGCACGTCGAGCGTGCCGTCCTCGACCGTCGCCGTCAGCATCGTCGGTCGGCTGGCCGGCGATGCGCCCGTGACGCTGCCAGGGTTCAGGAGCCGCACACCCTCGTAGACAGTGTCCGTCAGTTCGTGGGTGTGGCCGGCGACGCCGACGGCACTGCTGTCGGCCTCGTCGCGGACCGCAGCGGCGACACGGTCCGCCCAGCCCCGCGGCGACCCGGTGCCGTGTGTCACGACGAACGTGACGCCGCCGAGTTCGACTGTCGCCCGCTCCGGCAATCCGATCTGTGGGTCGATGTTGCCCGAGACGGCGGTCAGCCCCGTCGCCATGTGGCGGATGTCAGCGAGCGCCCCCTTGCTGTCGAAGTCACCGGCGTGGATGACGTGGTCCGCGACTTCGATGCGCTCCCGGAACGACGGCGGGATTTCGTGTTCCCGGGAGGGAATGTGCGAATCGCTGATGAGAGCGACATCCATACAAATCCATCGCGTCGGCGTTCAAAAAGGGTTTCTGCCACGGAAACGGGTGCCGACCGATCGCTGTGGCGGCGCTACTCTGTGGACGAAAACACGTCCCGCAGTCCGTCCAACTGCTCGACCAGTCGATCAATGCCGCCATTGATTGTTGCGACCCGCTCGTCGATGTTGTCCACCGGAATCGCTCCCTGCGGCGTCGGCTCGATGAGTTCGTCGTCTTCCAGCATCCGCAGCGAGTACCGCACCTTGTGTTTCGGGACCCCTGTCTCCTCGGCGAGCCGAACGATACCGATCGGCCCGTTCTCGATGACGGCTTCGAGGATCGACAGGTCCCGCCCCTCCTTCTCGACCTGATCTTCCAGTCGGTCCATTCCCATAGCAAATCGTATCTGTGCATTTAGGGTCGTGACACATAAACGCCTCAGTTGCGGCACTGCGACGCGGGTTGTCCCTCTGTACCGCTCTCTACCTATGTGAACCATCAGTCGCTACTCGTCCGAGACCGGCGTCCGGCGAAGCTCGTCGAGCTGGTCCCGGAGCTTGCTCAGCTCCGTCTCCAGTTCTTCACGGCGGTCGATGAGCGCGCTCAGCTCCTCCGTGTTGACCGAGTAGTCGTTATCCATCGCCACGTCCAGCGCGTCGGTCGTCGCGCTCGTGAGGTCAGACGCCACCCGCAACACCTCGCTTGGCGTTCCGCGGGACTCGTACAGCTCCTGTTCGCCCGACAGCGGGCTGTATGTCACCATCGGCGACTCGACCCCGCGGTGGTAGCTCACGGCGTAGCTCGTGTCCGTCACCGGATTGAGGCGGTCGTCTGCCCGCTCCGTTCGGACGATGTTGAACGGCTCGGCCAGCGCGGGAAACGTGTCGGCGAGGTCCCGAAGCCGGTCCGCGGCGGTCACGTCCAGTTGTGCCTCCACGTCGCCAAAGAACTGCCGGGAGTTGGTGAGGCTAAACGCTACGGTGTAAAACACTGACTCGTCGCTGTCGGCCAGATTGCGAACGCGGTCGCGGACCTCCTCGTGACGGCCCTCGATAGTGAGCTTCTCCAGTTCCTCAAGCAGCGCCCGGACGCCCTCCTCGCGTTCGAGGAACGCCTCGACGATCGCGCCGGGCATTTCCTCGCCATCCACGTCCTCCATGGCCCCTCTTTTGCGGGGCCTCGTAAACAGTTTGTCGCTGGCAGCCGCTAATCCGCACGGCTTATACTGTCGGCTGTACGTCTGTGAAGAATTTCGCCACCCTGAGGTGGCGAATATCTTGAAATAGTTACAGCCGACAGTATTACAACCAACACAAAACATATGCCATCCCGCGTGAAGTGATAGCACGTCCGACCCCGGTGGACGGACACTATGACAGGCCAAGGGGGGCACTTCCCCGGACGTCTGCTATTGTGCCGGGCGTGTAATATCAGTATATGCCGTTTTATCGACCAGTAAGCGGTGTTTACTGCTTGCTGGACAGCCACTGAAACGGGGCCCGGAACGGAGTGAGCGATCACGACGCGATGAAACGCGTCGCTCACCGAGTCAAATTCAGAGAAACGCCCGGAGCGGGATTTGAACCCGCGTCACGACCGTGACAGGGTCGTATGATGGGCCACTACACCATCCGGGCAGCCTACGAGCACACACTGCACGGTGCTCGTCAGTTGGGTCGCAATAGGAACGCCCGGAGCGGGATTTGAACCCGCGTCACGACCGTGACAGGGTCGTATGATGGGCCACTACACCATCCGGGCCTTCGTTGCATTTCTTCGTACCTTGGTGTCGGTATTAAGACTTTCCAAAGAAATCCGCCCCGTGATGAGTGCACATGACGGGACCCAAAGTTCTATGTCCGGTCTGCTTCATGTGATTGGTAGGAGCAACCACGCCCGCAGTCCGCGAGGGTGGGCGGGTCCGATAGCCACGGCAGAGCGACTTGGTAAGTGTTATATGCACCCCGACAGTACGGCCCTGTAGTATCTCGTGACAGCCACCTTCTCCAGCAGCAGGCCAAACGCACACGCACACACATGGTAGATGTAAGTCAACACGACCTCGTCCCAGACCACAGTGTCGTCGACGAGGACGACCTCGAAGCAGTACTCACGGAGTATGAAATCAAGAAGACGGACCTTCCGAAGATCAAGCGCACCGACAAGGCGCTGCCCGATGATGCCGAAGTCGGTGACGTGGTTCGGATCGTCCGCGACTCTCGAACGACGGACGAAGCCGTCGTGTATCGACTGGTGGTAGAATAATGGACACACAAGATCGCCGCGCTATATCGCGTGAATATTTCGCCAAGGAACGGCTCGCCGAACACCACTTCCGCTCGTTTAACGCCTTCCTCGACCGGGGGATGCAGCAGGTCGTCGACGAGAAAGAGACCATCGAGACTGACATCGGTGACAAGGAAGGGCAGGAACCGGTGTGGGTCGAACTGGGCGACGTCCGTGTTGTCACTCCACGGGTTCGCGAGGCCGACGGCAGCGAGGAACTGCTGTACCCGCAGGAAGCCCGCCTCCGCAACATCACCTACTCCGCGCCGGTGTTCATGGAGATGGCCATCGTCCGCGGCGGTGAGGAGGAGCCGGAGGAAGTCGTCGACCGGACGGAGACCAAGATCGGGCGAATGCCCATCATGGTCGGGTCGAACAAGTGTAACATCGCGGGCTTCACCGACGAGGAACTCATCGACATCGGCGAGGACCCTGCAGACCCCGGTGGCTACTTCTGTGTCAACGGCTCCGAGCGGGTGCTGATGACCAGTGAGGACCTCGCCCCGAACAAGATTCTGGCCGAGTACGACACCAAGTACGGCGACGAGGTGCAGGTCGCCAAGACGTTCTCCCAGCGCCGTGGCTACCGCGCGCTGGTGCTGTGTGAACGGACCCGGGACGGGCTGCTGGAAGTCTCGTTCCCGTCCGTTTCGGGCAGTATCGACTTCGTCACGCTGGTCCGCGCGCTGGGGCTGGAGTCGGACGAGGAGATCGTCCACCGCGTCAGCGAGGACCCGGAAATCGTGAAGTTCATGCTGGAGAACTTGGAGGAGGCCGAGGTCCAGACGACCGAGGAAGCCATCGAGACGCTGGGCAAGCGTGTCGCCTCCGGGCAGGGCAAGAACTACCAGCTCAAGCGGGCCAACTACGTCATCGACCGCTATCTCCTCCCGCACCTGCACGAGGAAGGCGTCGAGGAAGAGGAAGTCCGTATCAACAAGGCCTTCTACCTCTGCCGGATGGCCGAGGCGTGTTTCGAACTGGCACTGGGCCGTCGCGAATCCGACGACAAGGACCACTACGCCAACAAGCGGCTGAAGGTCAGCGGCGACCTGATGACCGACCTGTTCCGGACGGCGCTGAACAAGCTCGCCCGGGACGTGAAGTACCAGCTCGAACGGGCCAACATGCGGAACCGCCAGCTCTCCGTTTCGACAGTCGTTCGCTCGGACGTGCTGACCGAGCGGCTGGAGCACCCGATCGCGACGGGGAACTGGGTCGGCGGCCGCTCCGGCGTGAGCCAGCTGGTCGACCGGACCGACTTCATGGGGGTGCTGTCACACCTCCGGCGACTGCGCTCGCCGCTCAGTCGCTCCCAGCCCCACTTCGAGGCACGGGACCTGCACGCGACCCAGTGGGGTCGTATCTGTCCCTCGGAGACGCCTGAAGGCCCCAACTGTGGGCTGGTGAAGAACTTCGCCCAGGCGATGGAGCTGTCACAGGACGTATCGGACCCACAGGGTCTCAAACAGGAACTCGCAGAGATGGGGGTCCAGGGCATCCCCGGTATCGAGTCGATCGAACAGCAGCCCGCGGACGATTAATATGAGTCAGGGACGCGAAGCCAAGGTATACGTAAACGGTAGTCTGGTTGGGACACATCCCGACCCGGAACAGCTCGCAGAACAGGTACGACAGGCGCGACGACGGGGGGACGTCTCCCAGATGGTCAACGTCTCGGTCAAGAACCGGACCGGGGAAGTCATCATCAACGCCGACGCTGGCCGTGCCCGACGCCCGCTGCTGGTCGTCGAGGACGGCGAACCGCTGATGACCGACGAGGAGGTCGAGCAGGTCAAAGAGGGCGAGCTCGAATTCGAGGAACTCGTCGAGCGTGGCCTCGTCGAGTTCATCGACGCTGAGGAGGAAGAGGACATCCTCGTCGGCGTCGACGAGGACGAACTCACGGAGAAGCACACGCACCTGGAAGTCGACCCGCAGCTGATGTTCGGTATCGGTGCCGGGATGATTCCCT
The DNA here is from genome assembly GCF_048595605.1 of Haloarcula sp. KBTZ06. Taxonomy (NCBI): domain Archaea; kingdom Methanobacteriati; phylum Methanobacteriota; class Halobacteria; order Halobacteriales; family Haloarculaceae; genus Haloarcula; species Haloarcula sp. KBTZ06. The sequence continues at coordinate 2,733,733 of NZ_CP184337.1, read as the reverse complement.
ACCCCGAACACAACGCCTCGCCCCGGATTACGATGGGGTCGGGGATGATTAAACAGTCGCTGGGCCTGCCGTCGGCGAACTACCGCATTCGCCCGGACACGCGCCAGCACTTGCTGCACTACCCGCAGCTCTCGATGGTCAAGACCCAGACCACCGAGCAGATTGGCTACGACGACCGCCCCGCGGCGCAGAACTTCGTCGTCGCCGTCATGAGTTATGAAGGCTTCAACATCGAGGACGCACTCGTGATGAACCAGGGGTCGGTCGACCGCGCGCTCGCCCGCTCGCACTTCTTCCGCACGTACGAGGGTGAGGAACGGCGCTATCCCGGCGGTCAGGAGGACCGCTTCGAGATTCCCGACGACGAGGTCCGCGGCGCTCGCGGCGAGGAAGCGTACACGCACCTCGACGACGACGGACTCGTCAACCCCGAGACGAAGGTCGGCGAGAACGCCGTCCTGCTCGGCAAGACCAGCCCGCCCCGATTCCTCGAAGAGCCGGACGACATGGGCGGCCTCTCGCCCCAGAAGCGCCGGGAGACGAGCGTGACGATGCGCTCGGGCGAATCCGGTGTCGTGGACACGGTGACGCTGATGGAAGGCGAGGACGGCTCGAAGCTCTCGAAGGTCTCGGTGCGTGACGAACGCATCCCCGAACTCGGGGACAAGTTCGCGTCACGGCACGGCCAGAAGGGTGTCGTCGGCCACATCGCCCCGCAGGAGGACATGCCCTTCACCGAGGAAGGTGTCGTCCCGGACCTCATCATCAATCCGCACGCACTGCCGTCGCGGATGACCGTCGGCCACATCCTCGAGATGATCGGCGGCAAAGTCGGCGCGCTCGAAGGCCGCCGCGTCGACGGTACCGCCTTCACCGGCGAGGACGAGGAGGAACTGCGCGGCTCGCTCGAAGACCACGGCTTCGACTCCAGCGGCAAGGAGACGATGTACTCCGGCGTTACCGGCGAGAAGATCGATGCGGAGATCTTCGTCGGCGACATTTTCTACCAGAAGCTGTACCACATGGTCTCGAACAAACTGCACGCCCGCTCGCGCGGGCCGGTGCAGGTGCTCACCCGCCAGCCCACCGAGGGACGCGCCCGCGAAGGTGGCCTGCGCGTGGGTGAGATGGAGCGGGACGTGCTCATCGGGCACGGCGCGGCAATGGCGCTCAAGGAGCGCCTGCTCGACGAGTCCGACCGCGAGTGGATCAACGTCTGCGGGCAGTGCGGGATGACCGCCGTCGAGAACGTCGAACAACGGCGCATCTACTGTCCGAACTGCGAGGAGGAGACGGACATCCACGAGGTCGAGATGTCCTACGCGTTCAAGCTCCTGCTCGACGAGATGAAGGCGCTCGGAATCGCCCCGCGGATCGAACTGGAGGACGCAGTATGAGCTCACAACAGACACCCCAGGAAATCGGGCAGCTCAGCTTCGGGCTGATGGACCCAGAGGAGTACCGCGAGATGTCGGCCACAAAAGTGATTACGGCCGACACGTACGACGACGACGGCTTCCCCATCGACATGGGGCTGATGGACCCGCGGCTCGGGGTCATCGACCCCGGACTGGAGTGCAAGACCTGCGGGAAACACAGCGGCTCCTGTAACGGCCACTTCGGCCACATCGAACTCGCTGCGCCCGTCATCCACGTCGGGTTCGCGAAGCTCATCCGCCGACTCCTGCGCGGGACCTGCCGGGAGTGCTCCCGGCTCTGTCTCGACGAGCACGAGCGCGACGAGTTCGCTGACCGACTGACACGGACCCAGGACCTCGGTCGCGACCTCAACGACGTGACCAAGGCCGCCATCCGGCAGGCCCGCAAGAAGGACCGTTGTCCGTTCTGTGGCGAGAAGCAGTACGACATCAAACACGAGAAGCCGACCACGTACTACGAGGTGCAGGACGTGCTGGCCTCGGACTACCCCGAGCGGATCGCCGCCGCGATGGAGGAGTCCGAGGACCCGATCTCGCCGATCGACCTCTCCGAAGAAACCGGCATCGACAGCAGCCGTGTGCAGGAGATTCTCAGCGGCGAGTTCCGACCGCGCCAGGAGGACCGCCGCGCCCTCGAAAAGGCGTTGTCGGTTGACCTGACCGAGGAGGACATGAACAAGCTGATGCCCAGCGACATCCGGGACTGGTTCGAGGACATCCCGGACGAGGACATCGAAGTGCTGGGGATGAAACCGGCCCGCTCCCGCCCGGAGTGGATGATTCTGACGGTCCTGCCGGTGCCGCCGGTGACGGCGCGGCCCTCGATTACGCTGGACAACGGCCAGCGCTCCGAGGACGACCTCACCCACAAGCTTGTGGACATCATCCGCATCAACCAGCGGTTCATGGAGAACCGCGAGGCGGGTGCGCCACAGCTGATTATCGAGGACCTCTGGGAACTGCTGCAGTACCACGTCACCACCTTCATGGACAACGAGATTTCGGGCACGCCGCCGGCGCGACACCGCTCCGGCCGGCCGCTGAAGACCCTCTCCCAGCGCCTGAAAGGCAAGGAGGGTCGCTTCCGCGGCTCGCTGTCCGGGAAGCGCGTGAACTTCTCCGCCCGGACCGTCATCTCGCCGGACCCGACGCTCTCGCTGAACGAGGTCGGCGTGCCGGACCGGGTCGCCAAGGAGATGACCCAGACGATGAACGTCACCGAGCGAAACCTGGAGAAAGCGCGGCGCTACGTCTCCAACGGGCCTGAAGCCCACCCCGGCGCGAACTACGTCAAGCGGCCGGACGGCCGCCGGCTGAAGGTGACCGAGAAAAACTGCGAGGAACTCGCGGAGAAGGTCGAAGCGGAGTGGGAAGTGTCCCGCCACCTGGTCGACGGCGACATCATCATCTTCAACCGCCAGCCGTCGCTGCACCGGATGTCTATCATGGCCCACGAGGTCGTCGTGATGCCGTACAAGACGTTCCGGCTGAACACGACGGTCTGTCCGCCGTACAACGCTGACTTCGACGGGGACGAGATGAACATGCACGCCCTGCAAAACGAGGAGGCCCGGGCCGAAGCCCGCGTCCTCATGCGCGTGCAGGAACAGATGCTCTCCCCGCGCTTCGGCGAGAACATCATCGGCGCGATTCAGGACCACATCAGCGGGACCTACCTGCTGACCCACACCAATCCGAAGTTCAACGAGACGCAGGCGCTTGACCTGCTCCGGGCGACGCGTATCGACGAACTGCCTGAAGCGGACGGCGTCGACGAGGACGGCGAGGAGTACTGGACCGGCCGCTCCCTGTTCTCCGAACTGCTGCCGGACGACCTGAACCTGGAGTTCACGTCCTCTGCTGGCGACACTGTCGTCGTCGAGGACGGCCAGATGACTGGCGGCACCATCGACGAGGACGCCGTCGGGGCCTTCGGGGGCGAAATCGTCGACACCATCGCCAAGGACTACTCGCGGACCCGCGCCCGGATTCTCGTCAACGAGGTCTCGGCGCTGGCGATGCGGTCGATCATGCACTTCGGGTTCTCCATCAGCATCGACGACGAGTCCATCCCGCGGGAGGCCGAAGAGCAGATCAACGACGCCATCGACAGCGCCTACGACCGCGTCGAGGAACTCATCGAGACCTACGACCGCGGCGAACTCGAATCGCTGCCCGGTCGGACCGTCGACGAGACGCTGGAGATGAAGATCATGCAGACGCTGGGCAAGGCGCGTGACTCCGCCGGTGACATCGCCGAGGACCACTTCGGCGAGGACAACCCGGCCGTCATCATGGCCGAGTCCGGCGCGCGTGGGTCGATGCTGAACCTGACCCAGATGGCCGGCTGTGTCGGCCAGCAGGCAGTCCGTGGCGAGCGGATCAACCGCGGCTACGAGAACCGCACGCTTAGCCACTTTGAGGAGAACGACCTCTCGGCGGACGCCCACGGCTTCGTGGAGGCGTCCTACCGCTCCGGGCTCGGCCCGAAGGAGTTCTTCTTCCACGCGATGGGTGGCCGCGAGGGACTGGTCGATACGGCTGTCCGGACATCGAAGTCCGGGTACCTGCAGCGCCGGCTCATCAACGCCCTGTCAGAACTCGAAACGCAGTACGACGGGACCGTCCGGGACACCTCGGACACCATCGTCCAGTTCGAGTTCGGCGAGGACGGCACGTCGCCGGTCGACGTGTCCTCGAACCAGGAGGGCGACATCGTCGACGTCGAGCAGATCGCCGACAGCGTCCTCGACGAGGAGTTCGAGAGCGAGAAACAGAAAGAGAGCTTCCTCGGCACGCGGACCGAGCGGACCAACCTCTCGGAGCATGCGGACGACTGGTGGATGGCCGAGGGTGACGACTAACAATGACAGCACACGACGTATCAGCAGACATCGAAGCCGTCGTCGAGGACACTGAGCTGCCGCGACGGCTGAAAGACGAAGTGTACAGCACCATCGATGAACGGGGCGTCGGCGTCGACGACGCCGACCGCATCGCCAAGGCCGTCGAGTCCCGCTACCTCGACACGCGTGTCGACCCGCTGGACCCGGTCGGGACCGTCTCGGCCCAGTCCATCGGCGAACCGGGAACGCAGATGACGATGAACACGTTCCACTACGCGGGGGTCGCCGAGATCGACGTGACCCAGGGCCTGCCACGGCTCATCGAGCTGGTGGACGCCCGGAAGACGCCGGACACGCCGATGATGACGGTTCACCTCGACGAGGAGTACGCGGATGACCGCGAGCGCGCACACGAGGTCGTCTGGAAGATCGAGGCGACGCGCATCCTCGCGCTGGGTGACATCTCGACGAACGTCGCGGACATGCTCGTTGAGATCGACCTCAACGAGGACACGCTGCTGGAGCGGTGGCCGACGGTCAACGACACGGACGCCATCGCCGAGGAGATCGCCGAGACCATCGAATCGAATCTCGGCGTCTCGACCCGGCAGGCCGGCACGGTCATCGAGTTCGGCCCGGAGGAACCCAGCTACCGCGACCTCCTACAACTGGTCGAGGAGTTGCGGGAGATCGTCTTCAAGGGGATCGAGGAGATCACCCGCGTCGTCATCCGCAAGGAGGAGACTGACAACGGCGAGGAGTTCGTCCTCTACACCGAGGGGTCGGACTTCGGCGAAGTGCTCGACATCGAGGGCGTCGACGCCTCCCGGACGACGTGTAACAACATCCACGAGATCTACCGGGAACTCGGCGTCGAAGCGGCCCGCGAGACGCTCATCAACGAGACGATGAACACGCTCGAAGAGCAGGGGCTCGACGACGTGAACGTCCGGCACCTGATGCTCGTGGCCGACATCATGACCAACGAGGGGACCATCGAGTCCATCGGCCGCCACGGCATCTCGGGGTCGAAAGACTCTGTGCTTGCCCGTGCAGCGTTCGAGGTGACGGTCAATCACTTGCTCGACGCCGCCATCCACGGCGAGGTCGACGAACTCGACGGCGTCACGGAGAACGTCATCGTCGGGAAGCCGATCAAGCTCGGCACCGGCGACGTCAACCTCCGGATGGGCACGACCCAGGACTGATGCGGGTCGAACTCTCGGACGAAGCGCGTCGACTGGTCGCCCTCTTCGAGGACGAGGCAGCCGTCACCGTCCGGGATTGCGTCGTCGACGAGGACCACGACCAGGTGGTGTATCTGGTCAAGCGCGGGGAGATGGCCGACGCTATCGGCCCGGGCGGTCAGACGGTCGAGCGCGTCGAGGAGCGCCTCGGCCGCGAGGTCAAACTCGTCGAAGCCGCCGAGACGGCCGAGGACTTCGTGGCCAACGCGCTCGCGCCGGCCGCGGTGTACAACGTCACCGTCTCGGAGAACGACGACACCGTCGCGTACGTCGAAGTGGCACAGGAAGACCGCGGGGCTGCTATCGGCCGCGAAGGCCGAAACATCGACGCCGCCCGGCAACTGGCGAAGCGACACTTCGAAATCGACGGCATCGAACTGACCTGAGCGAGGCGATTCGAGCGGGTCCACGGACCCGCCTGCTCGGGCAGTCGATGTGGAGACGGACAGAAACCGCTTTTTTGATTGGTCGTGAACCGACTGCTATGCCTGCACTCCGGCGTCCAGACGGCGGCGACCTGCTGGCTCCGCTGACTATCGTCGGCATTTACCTGTATCACGCACACGTTCTGGGGAACCCCCCGTCCGGACTCGAAGGCGCGTTTATGCTCGCGCTGTTCGTGTTGGTGGGGGCCACGAGTCTCGTCGAGGGACTGCTCGCGTCACCGGCGTACCCGCTCGTCGGTGGCGGACTAATCGCGGTCTTTTATCTCGTCCGGTTCAGCCAGCGACAGGATATCGGCTCCGCCTTCGGCGTTTGTGCCGGAGTTCTTTTCGGTAGCTATGGCCTCTACCAATTGGTCACGTCGAGCGCCGAACCGAAACTGTAAGTGGCAGATGAAACAGGAGGCGACACTCAGTCGTCGCCAGTGGCCGGGTCGTCCGCGCCGTGTTCGTACACGTCGGTATCGCTGTGCGTGGTGCCGCTGTCGACATCGAACGTCTGCAGGAGTTCGCTGAGGTCGCCGGCCTGATCCGAGAGGGACTCGATGCCGCCGGTGACTTCGTTGATCGTCGCGGTCTGTTCCTCCGCGGCGGCGGCGACGTTCTCGGCGCGGGAAGCGGTTTCCTCGCTGATTGTCCCGACCTCGTCGGTCATCGCCACTGCTTCCTCCGTCGTCGCGGCCTGCTCGTCGGTGGCGTCGCTGATGGACTGGATACCGTCGTTGACCTCTTCGACGCGGTCGACGATCTGTTCGAGGGATTTGATCGCGTCGTCGACAGTGTCGATACCGTCCGTGACGGAGTCGCCCATCTGCCTGATGTCGGTCACGGCGTCACCGGTGGTGTCCTGCACATCTTCGATAACCGTCGAGACCTCCTCGGTGGCTTCGGTCGTTTCCTGTGCGAGGCCTTTGATCTCGTCGGCGACGACGGCGAACCCTTCGCCAGCTTCGCCGGCTCGTGCGGCCTCGATGGAGGCGTTCAGGGCGAGCATGTTGGTCTGCTCGGCGATGTCGTCGATGAGGTCGACGATGTCGCCGATCTGCTCCATCTCCTCGTCGAGTGACTCGACGCGGTCGATTGTTTCGTCGGCTCGCGTCTCGATGTCGTTCATCACCTCGATGGCCTCCGATGCGCGCTCGCTGCCGGTTTCACCGATTTCGGCGGCTTCGTTCGACGTGGTCGCGACTTCGTCGGCCTGTGCCGCGACCTCTTCGACCGTCGCGGAGAGGCCGGACATCTCGTCGACCGTCTCCTCGATGTTCTCGTACTGCGTCTCCGCGCCGTCGGCGATCTCCTGTACGGATTCGCTGACCTCCTCGCTGGCGTCACGGACCTCCGTGGCGCTCGCGGTGATCTGGTCGGCGGAGCCGTCAACGTCGTCGGCAAACTCCCGGATACGCATGACCGTCTGGCCGAGTTGGGCGAGCATATCGTTGAACGCGGCGGCGATGTCGGCCATCGCGTCGTTGTCCGTGTCGGTGTCGAGTCGCTGGGTGAGGTCGCCGTCGGCCGCTTTCCGCATCACGGCCGAGAACTCCTCGGCCTGCCGTTCGAGCGTTCCGGCCAACTCCTCAGCCTCCTCTTTGGACTCTTCGGCCTCTTGCTGGGCCTGTTCGAGATCGCTGATGAACGATTCGAGGTTGCCGTGCATGCTCGATAGCGACGCTCCGAGCTGGCCGGGGATGTCCTCGTCGAGCACCGGGTCGTCGAACGCCTGTCTGGAGAGTGCGTCGGCCTGTGCGGCGACGGTGTCGAGATAGGTCTTCATCTCGTAGAAGGCGTTCTGGACGTCGCCGATCTCGTCGAGGCGGTCAGACTGTTCGATGTCGGTGTCGAAGTTCCCCACCGCAAGGGCTTCCGCCTGTGTCGAGAGCCGTCTGAGCGACTGCATGATGCCGCGACCGACGAGGACGCCGATGAGGGCGAACCCGGCCAGTGAAACGCCGATGATGGCGACGAAGCTCCCCTGAATACTGTCACGTAACGCGAAGGCGGTCGATTTCGGGGCCTGCTTGACGACGATCCACGGCGTGTCATCGACGGACTCCGCGGCGAGCAGGTACGGCCCGCTCCGGGCCACGTCGCTCTCTCCCGCTGTGAGTGCGGTCAGGTTGGCGGAGACGTTGTACTGTGTCCCGATAGTCGAGGCGTCCTCGGCGAACTGGACCGTGCCGTCCTGTCGGATAATCCGCGTTTCACCGCCGTCGATGGAGTTGCGGAACTGGGCCGTCCGCGCGGTCACGTTGTGGACCACGACGACCAGCTTGTCGCTCCGGGCGACCGGGCTCGCGAAGGCGATGTACTTGCCCCCGTTATAAGTGTACACTGTCGACATATCGACCGAGTTCGACCCGGTGACCGAGAGGCCTCCACCTTCCCACTCGAAGTCGTCAGTCCGGAGCGACGTGTCGCGTCGGTCGCTCAGCGACGACTCCTCGATTTCCAGGGTCTCCTCGTTGACGTAGTGGATGGCATACACGGACTCCGGCTGGTAGAACGCTTGCCGCTGTAACGCACCACGGATCATCGTTGGACTCCCCTCCTGAACGTCGGACAGCGTTGAGAGAGTTCGTGCGGCGTTTCGCTGGCTACGGACCCAGTCCGCTGTTGTCGTGGCCGTCTGGATGGTGCCCGTCTGCAGTTCGTTCTCGCGCTGTTCAGTCAGTTCGTTTGCGACCGTCCGCTCCGCAGTGACGCTGACACCCGCAACGAGCAGGGCAATACAGAGAATGATGAGCGTCAACTTCCGGAGGTACGTTCGCCGGACGATGTCTGGGAGACGTTGTTCGAGTTTCATAGATACTACCCGCAGGTCTGTCTGAATAACTCAAGCGCCGGTACTAGAAACCATCTGCCCAGTTATCACACCTGATTCCATGTGGCCGGGCTATCTCCCGGCCTGGCGGACTGGGACCGGTGTCTGTGACTCCTGATACGTACACTGTCGGCTGTGACGAATTCCGCAGACCGATGCTAGTGGGGTCTCCCGAAATAGTGTCAGAAAACTCTGTGAAAGCTGAAATCATCGAAAGTGGGTTCCCGAAGGACCGCCGGGAACTGTTTTGCGCGTCATACGCCGACCGAAACACCTTGTTACCCGTTTCTTTCCCGCTGTCGTGGCCTCTCTTCGCGTTATCTAACCCAGTTCTGCACCTGATTTCCCCGTCTATGGCACAGAACGCCACACACGGAAGCGCTACCGGCTGAGTCCGAAAGAGGAGTCTTAAGTACCTCCGAAAGGTACCAGTGCCTACTATGGCGAACGGCAAGTACGCCGCGCGCAAGCTCAAGAAGGACCGCCAGAAACACCGGTGGTCCGACACTGACTACGCGCGTCGCGAACGCGGCCTGGGCAAGAAGTCCGACCCGCTCGAGGGTGCGCCCCAGGGACGAGGTATCGTACTGGAGAAAGTCGGCATCGAGGCCAAGCAGCCCAACTCCGCTATCCGGAAGTGTGTCCGCGTCCAGCTCATCAAGAACGGTAAGCAGGTCACCGCGTTCTGTCCCGGTGACGGCGCTATCTCTTTCATCGACGAGCACGACGAGGTCACGATTGCGGGTATCGGCGGGGCGAAGGGCCGCGCGATGGGCGACCTCTCCGGTGTCAACTACAAGGTCGAGAAGGTCAACGGCGTCTCTCTCATCGAACTTGTTCGCGGGAACGCGGAGAAACCGGTCCGATAACCATGAGTGCCGAAGACACACCCGAGGCTGACGCTGACGAGGCTGCGGAAAGCGAGCCGGAGACGGCCCGTGCGAAGCTGTTCGGCGAGTGGGAGATCACGGACATCGAGTACTCCGACCCCTCGACCGAGCGCTACATCACTGTCACGCCGATCGCCCACACGATGGGGCGACACGCGGACAAGCAGTTCAAGAAAAGCGAGATCAGCATCGTCGAGCGGCTCATCAACCGCCTGATGCAGACCGACGAGAACACGGGCAAGAAGCAGCTCGCGACCTCCATCGTCACTGAGGCGTTCGAAATCGTTCACGAGCGCACCGACGAGAACCCGATTCAGGTGCTCGTCAGTGCTGTCGAGAACAGCGCCCCGCGAGAGGAGACCGTCCGCCTGAAATACGGTGGTATCTCGGTCCCGAAGGCCGTCGACGTCGCGCCACAGCGCCGCGTCGACCAGGCCCTGAAGTTCATCGCAGAGGGCGTGTACGGTGGCTCGTTCAAGACCACCACCAGCGCCGCCGAGGCGCTCGCACAGCAGCTCATCGGCGCTGCTAACGACGACGTCCAGGCCTACGCGGTCAACCAGAAAGAAGAGAAAGAACGCGTCGCGGCCGCCGCTCGCTAACACGGCTGTCTCCGACATCTTTATTCTTCTTTGTTCTGCAGTGAAATCTATGCGAAAACCGTGCCGGGACGGCGGGTCTCGCCGCCAGTATCTCGCCGCACTCGCCGCCGCCGGAGCGACCGCGCTGGCCGGCTGTCGCGGTGAGCCCGGAACACAGGCCGAGTCCTCAGGCCCGGCACCGACAACCACAACGACGGCAGACCCGGCTCGGGCGCTGGACCGCTACGACGTATCCCTCAGCCACGAGCGCAGCCAGTCACCCGACACCGACTGGGCGGCTCCGACCGCGTCGCCAACAGACACACCGCTCGCCACCGAACCACTCATCGAGGATCTGGAGATCCCGTGGGACCTCTCGTTTGCCGCGGACGGAACGCTGTTTCTCACCGAGCGGGTCGGCCGCGTCCTCTCGTTTGTGGACGGCAGCGTCCGAACAGTCACCGAACCGGCGGCAGTCATCGACGCGGAATCGAGCGACGATGGCTGGTGGGTAACGGGCGGTGAGGGCGGCACGCTCGGCGTCGCCGCGCACCCGACTTACCCCGAGCCGCCGGTAGTGTACGTCTACTACACGACGACAACCGACGACGAGCGGGTCAACCGGGTCGTCGCCATGGATGTCTCGGCCGAGGACCCGGCCGCCACGGAGTCCGTCCTCGTCGACGACATTCCCGGAAGCAAGATACACAACGGCGGTCGGCTCACGTTCGGCCCCGAGGACTACCTCTGGATTACGACCGGGGACGCCGGGTCCGGCGAACTGGCCGCCGACACCGATTCGCTCGGCGGGAAGGTCCTTCGCGTGACGCCCGCGGGCGACCCCGCTCCGGGGAACCCGGACCTCGGTGGTGACCCGCGGGTGTTCACCTACGGCCACCGGAACCCACAGGGGCTGGCCTGGCTCCCCGACGGGACCGTCGTCGCCTCGGAACATGGCCCGACCGGCCGGGACGAACTCAACCGCCTCGTGGCTGGTGGGTACTACGGCTGGCCTGACACCCGCAAGCACGAGGAGTACGCCGACGTCGGCCCCGAGGTCCGCCGCCCGCTCGTAAACACGGGCAACGCCGGCGGCTGGGCTCCCTCCGGGTCGCTGTTCTACACCGGCGACGCCGTGCCGTCGCTGCGGAACAGACTGCTCACTGGCGGCCTGAAGGGCCAGAAACTCCTCACAACGACGCTGACGCCGGCCGGTGGGGACCTGCCACCGGGTGACGACGCCGAGGTGTACGACGCTGACTGGACCGACGACGCCTACACCGCGACGACCCACTCCCTGCTGGCCGACGAAGTCGGCCGGATTCGACACGTCGAGCAGGGGCCGGACGGCGGCCTCTACCTCGTTACGTCGAACCGCGACGGACGGGCCGGCGACGGCTTCCCGCGGGAGCGCGACGACGTGCTCGCCCGCATCACGCCGGCCGAGTGACCAGCGCGGGCGGGCACCCGTTCTGTGAACCACTGGCTATATTTCGGTTGACGAGAGAGGGAGACCCATGGCAACAGAGCAATCCGTCGACCTCGTCGACGACGAGACTGTGGGCTTGTTCACGAAGGCGGTGCTGCTCGCGGCGCTGACCGCGGCGCTCGCACAGATATCTATCCCGCTTCCGGGACTGCCGGTGGTATTCTCATTGCAGCCGTTCGGGATGTTCTTCGCCGGACTGCTACTGGGACCGCTGTGGGGCGGCGTCGCGCTCCTGTTGTACCTGCTGGTCGGTATCGCCGGTGCGCCGGTGTTCTCGAACGCGAACGCGGGTATCGGGTATGTCATCGCCGGCCAGTCCGGCGGTTTCCTCGTCGGGTTCCTCGTCGGCGCGGTCGTCGCCGGCGCTATCGCACACCGAAGCATAGCGCCCAAACCGGTCGCTGATCTCTCTGTCCCGGTGCAGGTCGTCGCGCTCACCGCGGCGATCGCCGTCGTGTACGCTATCGGCATCCCGTGGATGTCGTTCGTTGCCGGCCTTCCGCTCACTCGTGCCACCGCTCTGATGGCTCCGTACATACCACTTGACCTCCTGAAGCTCGGTATCGCAGTCGCCGTTGTGCAGGGCGGATATCTCGACGGTCGATGATAGCGGTCAGCGACCTGCGCTATCGGTACGGCGACGTCGACGTCCTCGACGGGCTCACGCTGTCGATACCCGACGGTCAGTACTGCCTGCTCGTCGGACCGAACGGGAGCGGCAAGACGACGCTCGTCCGGCATTTCAACGCCCTGCTGACGCCCGACGCCGGAACGATCACCGTCGACGGGACCGACGTGACGGACGACCCGGTCGTCGCCCGGACACGCATCGGGATGGTGTTCCAGCACCCCCGCGACCAGTTCGTCGCCGCGACCGTGGCGGCTGACGTGGCCTTCGGCCCGGAGAACCTCGGCCTCGACAGGGACGAGATCGACCGCCGGGTCGAAACGGCGCTTGACGCCGTCGACCTCGGCGATGCAGCGGATAGCCGCATCGACGCTCTCTCGGGCGGCGAGCAGGCCCGCGTCGCCATCGCCGGGGCGCTCGCCATGGAACCGGACTACCTCGTGCTCGACGAACCGCTCGTCGGCCTCGACTGGCCGGCCAGGGAGTCGGTGCTCGACCACCTCGACGCGCTGGCCGCCGATGGAACGGGCATCATCGTCGTCACGCACGACCTCCGGGACCTCCACGAGCGGGCCGACCGCCTCGTCGCGCTGCAGGATGGGCAGGTCGTGCTCGATGCGTCGCCATCCGAAGCGCTCGATACCCTCACGGACCTCGGTATCCGCGACCCACGATGTTGAGCTACCGGCCCGGCTCGACGTTCGCGCATCGGCTGGACCCGCGGTCGAAGCTCCTGGTCCAGTTCGGGCTCGCCATCGCCGCGGTCGCACACCCCACGCTCCCGTGGCTCGTCGGGACGACCGCGTTCGCACTGGGGACGCTCGCGGCGGCACGGCTCTCGCCGCTGGCCGTCCTGCGCTCCTACCGGGTCGTCCTCGCCGTGCTGGCGCTGGCACCGGTCGTCGCCGGTGTGGCGCTCGGCCCGCCGTGGTTTCGGGTCGACCCGGCGCTCCGTTCGGCCCTGCACGTCGGGCGCATCCTCCCGGTGTTGCTCGTCAGCGCCGCCTACCTCACCTCGACGCCAGTCCGGGATACCCGGGCGGCGGTCCAGCGCCTGATCCCCGGCAAGCCCGGCCAGATTCTCGGTATCGGGATGGCGCTCGTCGTCCGACTGTTCCCGCTGGTACTCGCGGACGTTCGGGAGGTGCGCGATGCGATCCACGCTCGCGGCGGTGAGGCCCGCCCGCTACGGGACCGCGTTCGGCTGCTCGCCGTTCGGTCGCTGGAACGGACCCTCGACCGCTCGGACCGGCTCTCCGTCGCCCTGCGGGCCCGCTGTTTCGCGTGGAACCCGACGCTGCCGCCGCTTGCCTTCGAGCGTCGTGACTACCCGGTGCTCGCCGTCGGCATCGCGCTGTCGGTGTCGCCGCTCGTTCCGGTTTAGCCGGTCGCCTGTGTGCGCCCGAGTGCAACGGTGGATGGTGGTTTCGCTATTCTGTCACTCCACGATATCGACACCGGTAATCTCGAACCGTGCGCCGCCCTCGTTCCCCTCGTCGATAGTTACCGTCCAGCCGTGGGCGTCGGCGATCTCCGCGACGATCCAGAGCCCGAACCCCGTTCCGGCGTCTGACGTCGAGTAGCCGGTCTCGAACACGCGTGACCGCTCCGATTCGTCGATGCCATCGCCGTCGTCTTCGACGTAGAAGCCGTCGTCAAGTTCTCCAACGGTGACCGTCACGTCGTCGCCGCCGTGTTCCACGCTGTCGTCGGCCCCCGGCCGACTGCTTGTGGAGCCATGCTCCACACTGTTACTGAACAGGTTCTCGAGCAGTTGTTCCAATCGGCTCCTGTCGGCACGAACGACGGCGTCTGTCTCGACAGTGAGTTCGGCGTCGTTGGTTTCGACGTTGTGCCAGCACTGTTCGGCCGTGTCCGTGAGCGCCACTACGCCGGCGTCAACCGCTGACTGCTCGTCGCGAGCGGCCGCGAGCAGGTCGTCGATGAGCGTCCGCATCCGCGCGAGCGCGTCGCTGGCGCTGTCGAGGTGTTCGCTGTCGTACTCCTGTTGGGCCAGTTCGATGCGTCCCTCGGCGACGGATAGTGGGTTCCTGAGGTCGTGGCTGACGATGCTCGTGAACTCTTCGAGACGTTCGTTCGTGTCCTCCAGTTCCTGCTCGCGGCGCTTGCGCTCGGTGATGTCACGGTCGATACCGATTGCCCGGACTGGCGTCCCGTCGCTGTCGGATTCGACGCGGCCCTTTGCCTCCATCCAGCGGACCTCGCCGTCACGGACGATTCGGAACTCGGCTTCGTACGTGCCGGTCTCGGTCGCTGATTCGATTCGGGCCGCGACTTCCGACTGGTCCTCGGGATGGACCAGCGGTAAAAACTCGTCCAGCGACTCGATGTCGGTGCCGTACAGCGTCTCGGACCCGGGGTAGTACGACAGGCCGCCGGACTCGAACTCGCGGTCCCAGACGACCGTATTAGTGGTCTCTAGCGCGATTTCCATCCGCTCGCGAGTCCCTTCCAGTTCGCGCTCCCGGAGCTTTCGGTCCGTGATATCCTGGACAGAGCCCCGGAGTTTGACAACATCGCCGTTCTCGGTGACTGGTTCACACAGTGCGCGGACCCATCGGTCGTGGTCGTCGTCGCCGATACGCACCTCCATGTCGTATCCCTCTGCTGTTTCTATCGCCCGCTCGAACTCGGTCATGACGGTCTCCCTGTCGTCGGGGTGGTACAGGTCGACGATAGACTCGACGGTCAGTTCGTCGTCCGGAGTCAGCCCGTGTATCCGGTAGAACTCGCTTGTCACCGTCATCTCCGGCGGCTCGCTCGTCACGTCTATCTCCCAGCCACCGACGCTCGCGATCCGCTGGGCCTGGTCGAGGAGTTCCTTCGTTCGCGTAAGCTCCTGCTCGCGTGCCTTCCGTTCGGTGATGTCCCGGCCGATGCCGGCCAGCATCGGGTTCCCGTCGGGGTCTTCGACGCGGGTCGCCGTGAACTCGTGGGGGATCTGATCCCCCGATTTCGTAATAAACGGCACTTCCACCCGGGTCGTGTCGCCCTCGAACACTGATTCGATAGCGGCCCCAACGAGGTCCCGATACTCCGCCGGGAAGAACTCGGCTCCGTAGGTCCCGGCGACTTCGGCGGCCGAGTAGCCGGTTACGTTCAGCAGACTCTCGTTCCAGCGCCGGAAGCGGCCGTCGCTGTCGAGGACGTAGAACACGTCGTCGATGGCGTCCAGCATGTCGTCGGTGTACTCCTTGTACCGTTCGAGGCGTTGTTCGCGCTGCTGGCGTTCGAGTTCGTAGCTCACCCACTGCGTCGCGAGATGGACGAACGTCTTCTCGTCCTCGGTGAAGGGGGTCTTGCGGGCCTCCCGGTCGACGAAACAGAGGCTCCCTGAATGTGCGTCACGGACACGGACCTCGGCGCTGATGTACGTCTCGTATTCCCAGCGGTCGTATGCCGGGTCCGAGGCCCACCCCTCATCGGACGCTTCGGCGATTGCCATGACGCTCCCTGTGTCGATCATCTTCCGGCAGTACGCCTCCGACAGCGGTGTGACGGTTCCTGGCTTGAGCCGTTCGTCGCTCCCGCTCGCATAGCGGACGGTGAACTCGTCGCGGTCAGTATCGTTCGCGGACAGGAACGCGCCAGCGGTCCCAAGGCGCTCCCGACCAAGGTCCAAAACCGCCTGTATCTTCTCTTCAAACGAGGCGTCGGGGTCGGCGCTGATCTCGTAGAGCTTCCGGAGCGTCTGGTTGTGCTCTGTGAGCTGGTTCTTGGTGGCTTCGAGTTCGCGCTCGCGGTTCCGCCGCTCGGTGATGTCACGGGCGAACCCGGCCACGCGAACGACCTCGCCGTCGTCGTTCGTGATTGGCTCGCCCTGTATCCAGACCCAGCGCTGATACTCCTCCGTTGCGTTGACACGGCATTCGACGTCGGCCGACTCGCCGTGCATGAGACGCCGCATCGCGTCTTTCATCAGCTCGCGGTCCTCGGGATGGATACCGTCCAGGAAATCGTAGGGGTTGTCACGGAGCTTGGCCACTGACCGCCCCCAGATATCCTCGTAGGCGGAGTTGATCACGAGGACTTCGCTCAGGTCGGCTGTGAACTCCCAGAGGATATCGTTGGTTGCCTCAGTGAGCTCCCGGACACGGCGCTCTGACTCGGCGGCCTGTCGCTTCGCGCGGTACTCGGAGACCGCGTTTTCGATGCGGTTGGCCAGTAGCTCGTACACCTCGACTCCGAACGACTTCTGTAGATAGTCGGTGACGCCCATCGAGATAGCTTCGCTGGCCACCTCTTCGCTGCCCTTGCCGGTGAACAGAATGAACGGTAGGTCCGGGTTCGTCTCCCGAATCGCATCGAGCAGATCGATGCCGTTCATCTTCGGCATATCGTAGTCGGAGACGACGGCGTCGAATCCGTTTTCGGCGAGCTGGTCGAGCCCGTCTCGTGCGCTGGTCGCGGTTTCGACGGAGATCCGGTCGTCCGCAGCCTCCAGGGAATCCGCTGCGACAGCCACGAAATCAGGGTCGTCGTCGATGTGTAACACCTGAATCCGTTCGCCGACGACATCGGTTTCCCCGTCGAGATGCCGGCCGCGAAGCGCCTCGGTCATAGTCAACTAGTTCACAAGTCCACGCAAAAACAGTTCTGCCAGTTAATTTGTGTTCGCGCGCAAGCGAAGCCGGCAGTCGGTGGCGACGAGGCTATCGCCTGCGTGTGACAACACCCGGCCGTCAGTGAGCCGGTCTTCCCGGGACATTCGGTTTCAGTCTGCCGCTCGGCCGCCGCCGCCGGCGTACGCGCGAGTCACGTCGACGAGCGCCTTCCGGAACTCGGACTCGTTCGGCTCGGGCGACAGCGAGCCGAAGTGGCGCTTGAACTCCGTGAGGTCGACCGATTCGGCGTCCTGGGCCGCGGCGTGGGCGAGGTCGTACAGCCGGTGGTCCGGTTCGACCAGGTCGTGGCGCTCACACAGCGCAAGGGCGAACGCCGCATTGACGGCCGTGATATCCGGGTCTGCAGCCGGCGTCAGTCGTGCGGCCGGTTCGCTGGGGTGGCGTACTCGGGTCGGTGACGTCGAGCGGTCCCAGGTCGGCGGGTCGCCGGGCCGGTCCGCGACGGCAGCCGCGAGGCTGGCTTCCAGAAACGGCACCAGCTTGTCGCCGGGCACCACCGGCATCCAGATGTCGTCGGCGTAGACGTCTTTCATGTGGTTGGCGATCTGGTAACAGTGCGTGAGCTTTCGCTGTTCCACCGAGCGCCCCGCCAGCGCGAGGTAGATGGCCTCCCGCGTCGACTGGGTGTGTGACGGATGCTCCCGTTCGTGATGGTGCATGTGCGCGTATTCGTGTAACGCCAGTTCGCGGGCCATCGCGCTCGTCGCGGCCTGGCGGGAGATTGTCAGCCGGTGGGCGTCGTCGCTGTGGCTGACGCGGGTGCGCTCGTCGGGGTCCTCCCGGATCCGGACAGTCACTGGTCGGTTCAGGTCGTGTTCCGTCGAGAAGAGGTCCCGCGCCCCGAGAAACGGTTCGGCCGGCCCACCCTGCACGTGCACGTCCATGTGTCACCTTCTCATGGGTCGCAGAGCTATTAATCCACGGGTGGGGGCAGCGTTCGCACAGAGCGGGTGCTCAGGACTCAATCGCCGCGAAACCGCGCTCCAGGTCGGCCCGGAGGTCCTCGACGGCTTCGATACCCACCGAAAGGCGGATAAGCGTGTCAGAGATGCCGAGTTCGTCCCGCGCAGCCGGTGAGAGGGGTTCGTGTGTCATCGCCGCCGGGAGCTCCGCCAGGCTCTCGACGCCGCCGAGGCTGACTGCCAGCGTCACCGTCTCTAACGCTTCGAGGAAGCGCTTGGCGTCGGCCATGTCTCCGGCCAGTTCGAACGAGAGCACGCCGCCAAAGCCCTGCATCTGCTCGCGAGCCAGGTCGTGCTGTGGGTGGCTCTCTAACCCTGGGTAGTGGACCGTTTCGACGCGCTCGTGGTCGTCGAGGTACTGCGCGAGGGCCATGGCGTTGTTCTCGTGGCGAGTCATCCGGACACCCAGCGTCTTGATGCCCCGCGAGATGAGATAGCTGTCGAACGGGGCGAGCATGTTCCCGAGCGCGATTTGCTGGCGGAACTCCACCCGCTCGGCCACCTCGGGGTCGTTAGTAATCAGTGCGCCGCCGACGGCATCGCTGTGGCCGTTGAGGTACTTCGTCGTGCTGTGGACCACGAGGTCCGCGCCGAGGGCCAGCGGCTGCTGGAAGTACGGACTCGCGAAGGTGTTGTCGACCCCGACCGTCGCGCCGTAGTCGGCAGCGACGGCCGCAATCGCGTCGATGTCACAGAGTTTTATCAACGGATTTGTCGGGGTCTCGACCCAGACTAACTCCGTTGCCGGCGTCATCGCGGCCGCGACAGCGTCGGCGTCAGTCGCGTCGACGAACTCCACGTCGACGCCAAGCTGGTCCCGGAACAGCGTTTCGAACATCCGTCGCGTGCCCGCGTACAGGTCGTCGAACGCAACGACGTGGTCGCCCGGTTCGACCAGTGAGAGCACCGCTGTTGCAACGGCCGCTGTCCCCGAACTGAAGGCATAGGCTCGCTCTCCGTCCTCTAGCGCGGCTAACTCCTGTTCGAGGCCGTGTCGTGTCGGGTTCGACAGCCGCGAGTAGAGGAACTCGCCTTCACCGGGGTCGACGTCCTCCAGAGAGAGGTCCGTGTCGAGCCCGGCCAGTTCGTAGGTCGACGAGAGGTGTATCGGGAGCGTGACATCCCCTGCTGCTGACGCCGTCTCGGTATCGACTGCAATCGTGTCGAGGTGTGGACGCCGAGTCATACGCTTCCGTCTGCTGGCTGGCGCTAATACCTTTGCAATCATTACTCATCCGACTGCAAATAATTATAATCGCTGGGTATACTCCCGTGACTATACTGTCGGTTGTTCTCCCGTGAGGGGTTGCCCCACAGGTAGCGACTATCTGCACGAAGACACAGCCAGCAGTGCACCGACCGTTCGGAATGCCAGACCATGACACGCGAACGGCCGGATTTCGAGCGGTCACGGCCGTAGTGAAACACTATCCTTTTGACCCTGCTGTTGATAGAAAGCTGTATAATGGGCCGACGTAAGAAAATCGTCCAAGAATGTGAGACACTGATGGACGATCCGGAGCACATCCGGAACATCGCCATCGCTGCTCACGTCGATCACGGAAAGACGACGCTGACAGACAATCTGCTGGCCGGTGCCGGCATGATTTCCGACGACACCGCCGGCGAACAGCTGGCGATGGACACCGAGGAAGACGAACAGGAACGTGGGATCACCATCGACGCGGCTAACGTTTCGATGACCCACGAATACGAGGACCAGAACCACCTCATCAACCTCATCGACACCCCCGGCCACGTCGACTTCGGTGGCGACGTGACCCGTGCGATGCGTGCCGTCGACGGCGCGCTGGTGGTCGTCGACGCCGTCGAGGGCGCGATGCCCCAGACCGAGACGGTGCTCCGGCAGGCGCTCCGCGAGGGCGTCAAGCCGACGCTGTTCATCAACAAGGTCGACCGCCTCATCTCCGAGCTTCAGGAAGGACCCGAGGAGATGCAGGAGCGCCTGCTCGCGGTCATTCAGGACGTCAACGACCTCATCCGCGGTATGACCGAGGAGATGGACGACATCGAGGACTGGACGGTTTCCGTCGAGGAAGGGACCGTCGGCTTCGGCTCCGCGCTGTACAAGTGGGGCGTCTCGATGCCGTCGATGCAGCGGACCGGCATGGACTTCGGCGAAATCATGGAGCTCGAGCGCAACGACAACCGCCAGGAACTCCACGAGCGCACGCCGCTGTCCGACGTGGTGCTCGACATGGTGTGTGAGCACTTTCCGAACCCTGTCGACGCCCAGCCGATGCGCGTGCCGCGTATCTGGCGTGGCGACGCCGAATCCCAGCTCGCCGAGGACATGGCGATGGTCAACGAGGACGGCGAAGTCGTCCTGATGGTCACCGACATCGGTGTCGACCCCCACGCTGGCGAAATCGCCGCCGGTCGTGTCTTCTCCGGCACGCTGGAGAAGGGCCAGGAGCTGTACGTCTCTGGAACTGCGGGCAAGAACCGCATCCAGAGCGTCGGTATCTACATGGGTGGCGAGCGCGAGGAAGTCGAGCACGTTCCCGCCGGGAACATCGCCGCCGTCACGGGCCTCAAGGACGCCATCGCTGGCTCCACCGTCTCCAGCGAGGAGATGACGCCGTTCGAGTCCATCGAGCACATCTCGGAGCCGGTCATCACGAAGTCCGTCGAGGCACAGAACATGGACGACCTGCCGAAGCTCATCGAGACGCTCCAGCAGGTCGCCAAGGAAGACCCGACCATTCAGGTCGAGATTAACGAGGACACCGGCGAGCACCTCATCTCCGGGCAGGGTGAACTCCACCTGGAAGTCATCGGCCAGCGTATCGAGCGCAACCAGGGCATCCCGATCAACACCGGTGAGCCGATTGTTGTCTACCGCGAGGCCCCGCAGGCAGACAGCCGCGAAGTCGAAGGTCGGTCGCCGAACAACCACAACCGCTTCTACATCAGCATCGAGCCGCTCGGCGAGGACATCGTCGAGACCATCAAGATGGGCGAGGCGTCGATGGACATGCCAGAACTGGAGCGCCGTGAAGCGCTGCAGGAGGCCGGCATGGACAAGGACGACTCCCAGAACATCGAGCACATCCACGGGACGAACATCCTGCTCGACGAGACGAAGGGTATCCAGCACCTCAACGAGACGATGGAACTCGTCATCGAAGGTCTCGAAGAAGCCCTCGACGACGGTCCGCTCGCGTCCGAGCCGGTCCAGGGGTCGCTCATCCGTCTCCACGACGCTCGCCTCCACGAGGACGCCATCCACCGCGGCCCGGCCCAGGTCATCCCGGCCGTCCGCGAGGCTGTCCACAACTCGCTCATCGACGCTAGTATCAAGCTGCTGGAGCCGATTCAGCAGGTCCGCATCGACGTGCCCAACGACCACATGGGCGCTGCGAGCGGCGAGATCCAGGGCCGCCGTGGCCGCGTCGACGACATGTACCAGGAAGGCGACCTGATGGTCGTCGAAGGCGTCGCGCCGGTCGACGAGATGATCGGCTTCTCCTCCGACATCCGCTCGGCCACTGAGGGCCGTGCCTCCTGGAACACCGAGAACGCCGGCTTCCAGGTCCTTGCCGACAATCTCCAGCCGGACAAGATCAGCGAGATCCGCGAGCGCAAGGGCATGAAGCAGGAACTCAACCCGGCTATCGACTACTTCTAAGTACCTTTTTACTTCGTCGGGTTTCCTCGCGCCGCCGACGGCGGCGCTGCGGGAACCACTCCTCGTAAAAATCTACGCTAAAAACGACCTCCGAGTCGCGCTCTGCGAGCGCGCTCGGAGTGAAACCGCGCGCCGTCGGCGCACGGTATGCCTTCCCGCGCTTTGACCCCTCTTTGTTCCGCCACCGAACAGCTCTCACTCTCCCGCTTGTCCCCGCAACCGGTCGATTCGGTTCCCCAGCGGTGGCGATTTCGAGAACGGGTTCGCGAGCCGTCGTCTCGACGGTTCCATGTCGTGGACGTCGGCGTACCGTTCGAGGGCGTCCGCGACGGCACCCGGGCCGACGCGTTCGGCCGCGTAATCGTCGGCGGCCCGAACCCCGCGGCGGGTGACCCACAGGCTGGCGACGATGAGTCCGAGACTTGCGCCGGCAAGCGGCCACAGCGGGCCGACGTCGGCCAGTGCCACGAACAGCGGAACTACTGCGACAAGCAGGCCGCCGACGACCCGGGCAAGGACTCGGGCGTTCTGGCGGCCGGCCTGGACTGCGAGCAGGGCCGTCGCCGTCTCGTCGTCGAACACGTCGAGGAACGTGCTCGTCAGGAACAGGCGGCGATACCCGGGAAAGCCGCGCACGGTCACGTTCGCGGTTCTCTCCTGTTCGGTGTCGAACACCCGGACGTCTCGGACAGTCAGTCCCGCACGCTCTTTGAGTCGCTCCAGCGTCTCCGCTGTCGGTTCGTCCGGTCTATCGACCGACCGGATTAGCGGGATGAACCACGGGGAGACAGCCTGTACGGTGACAGCGAAAACGGTAACGAGAGCCAGCAGTCCGGGGGGCGACAACCCGGTTTCGAGCGGTACCACGACGACAGTCACCAACGCAGTGATTCCGAGGACGTACCGTCCCATCCGGACCACCGCCCGACCGGTCGAGAGTTCGATGTCACGAACGCTGCGGATACCCGGGACAGTCGGCGCGTAGGCGGCCAGTCCGACGGTGCCGGCGGCGAGCAGCTCGGCGAACGTCGCCACCACTGCTCCGACGACTCCGGGCTGCCCGCCGGCAATCAAGTGGCCGAGTCCGAGCAACAGAAAGACGACGTACGACAGCAGCGTAAACGGGAGTATGATAGCGAGGAACAACTGCCGGTATCTGGCGACGGGGTTCGAGAGTCGTCGTACGACCGCGCTTCCGAGCGCGCCGATGCCCGCTCCGACGACGGCGAGGACACCGACGAGGAACGCCGCCGTACCTATCGCTATCGGGGCTGACTGGAGGGCGTGCACATACGACACGCTTCACCGGTAGGAAAAAAACGTAGCGTTCCCTGCCCGCGACTGTCACGACGGCGGAGCCCCACGCTTAGGTCACCCGGAACCGAACGGCAGGGTATGAGTGACCGCCTTCACCAGATTGTGGACCTTCTCGTCGCTGCTGTCATCGCCGGCACGTCGACGTTCATCTGGAATCTCGTCCTGCCGACGGGGCTGGCGCTGACGCTTGCGGGGATGTTCGCGGCGATGTACTACTTTTCACGCAATCCCTGGGGGTCGCCTCGCGGCGAGGCGTACAACGAGTGGATCGACGACCTGTACGACCGCTTTCTGCCCTGAGACCAAACGAACGGTTTCTTATACGTGCCCCTGCTGAGTCATCCACAATGAGCCGAGATACCCAGGAGGTGAGCGGGCGATGAGCGACTCGACCGACGAGGTACGGTCCTACACAGTTCGGCTGGAGCTGGTCGACGAACCGGGCGAACTGCTGCGGGCGCTCGAGCCCATCGCCACGAACGGCGGGAACCTCCTCTCTATCTTCCACGAGCGGGGGAACGTGACCCCGCGGGGCCACATCCCCGTGGAGGTCGACCTGGAGGCGACCCCCGAGCGGTTCGACGGAATCGTCGACGCACTCCGGGACGCGGGCATCAACGTCATCCAGGCCGGGGCCGAGCAGTACAGCGAGGCGTTGACGATCATCCTCACCGGCCATCTCGTCAACACAGACCTCTCTGACACGCTCTCGCGGATTCACGAGTCCACGGACGCGACCGTGACCGACCTCTCGCTGTCGGCACCGGAGGGGACCGACGACGCCTCCAGCGCGCGCATCCGACTGGCGACCGAGGAAGGGGCAGTCGACGAGACGATGACTTCGATTCGTGCTGTCGCCGACGAGAAGGGGCTCCACGTCATCGAACCGCTCGCTGCGGGAGGTGAGGCATGAGGCTCGCCGTCATCGGAGCCGGTGCAGTCGGCTCCAGCGTCGTCGAATTAGCGAGCGACCACGGCCATTCGGTCACCGCGTTCGCTGACTCCAGTAGTGCCGTCATCGACAGCGCCGGCATCGACACTGCCGAGGTGCTCGACCGGAAGCGAACCGACGGCGTTGTCGGCAGTGCCGCACCCGAAGACGCGCTTTCGGCCGAGTACGACGTACTCGTCGAGGCGACGCCGACGACGCTCGGCGACGCCGAACCGGGGTTCAGCCACGTTCAGGCCGCACTCGAACGGGACCGCCACGCCGTGCTGGCGAACAAAGGCCCGGTCGCAGAGCGGTACGCCGACGTTCGCGCGCTGGAACGCGAAAGCGAGGGGAGCGTGCTGTTCGAGGCAACCGTCGGCGGCGCGATGCCGGTCCTCTCGACCATCGACGACTTCGACCCGAGCCACATTACCGCCGTCCGCGGGGTGCTCAACGGGACGGCGAACTTCATCCTCTCCCGGATGGCGACCGAGGGTCTCGATTACGAGCACGTCCTCGCGGAGGCGCAGGACCTCGGCGTTGCCGAGGCTGACCCGACCTTCGATGTCGACGGCACCGACGCGGCGCTGAAAGGCGTCATCGTCGCGAACGTCCTGGCCGATGACGAGACAGAATACACGCTCGATGACGCCGAAGTCGAGGGCATTCAGGATATCTCCGGCAGTGCGCTCGAACTCGCACGGGCTGACGGGCGGACCGTTCGGCTCATCGCCGAGGTCGTCGAGGGCTCCATCCGCGTCGGCCCGCGGCTCGTTCCGGACAACGCGCCGCTTGCCGTCTCCGGGACCCGGAACATCGCGCAGCTAGAGACCGAGCACGCCGGCCAGCTCAACATCTCCGGGCGCGGTGCCGGCGGCCCGGAAACCGCGAGCGCGGTGCTTGCCGATATCGGCCGACTGTAACGAGATAGCGGGATTTCCGACGCGCCTGTATCGTTCTCTTATTCACTGTGCTTCCCTCAGTTGGCAGTCCCGTTTGTCACTCCGAAGGACACAAACCCGGCCGTGACTGCCGGTATCGGTCGTTCTCCCTGACCAAGCTATTGGGTGCCACACTACCATGCCATGTCGTGCCGAATCGCAAGAAAGCGACGGGCTGACGCTTACACGCTTTCGAAATCGTTTTATGAACCACCAGCTAATAAACCCGATACAGCGCCTCTGCGCGTGAGAGATAACAATGAGCGACGAACAACACCAGAACCTGGCCATTATCGGCCACGTCGACCACGGGAAGAGCACGCTCGTCGGCCGACTCCTGTACGAGACAGGATCGGTACCGGAGCACGTCATCGAACAGCACAAAGAAGAAGCCGAGGAGAAGGGCAAGGGCGGCTTCGAGTTCGCCTACGTCATGGACAACCTCGCCGAAGAGCGTGAGCGCGGTGTCACCATCGACATCGCCCACCAGGAGTTCAGCACCGACGCCTACGATTTCACCATCGTGGACTGTCCTGGTCACCGCGACTTCGTGAAGAACATGATTACCGGCGCGTCCCAGGCCGACAACGCCGTCCTGGTCGTCGCCGCGGACGACGGCGTTCAGCCGCAGACTCAGGAGCACGTGTTCCTGGCCCGCACCCTGGGCATCGGCGAGCTCGTCGTCGGTGTCAACAAGATGGACCTCGTCGACTACGGCGAGTCCGAGTACAAGCAGGTCGTCGAAGAGGTCAAGGACCTCCTCACACAGGTCCGCTTCGACCCTGACAACGCCAAGTTCATCCCGCTCTCGGCGTTCGAAGGCGACAATGTCGCCGAGGAGTCCGAGAACACGGACTGGTACGACGGCGAAATCCTGCTGGAAGCACTCAACAACCTGCCGGCTCCGGAGCCGCCGACGGACGCGCCGCTCCGACTGCCGATTCAGGACGTCTACACCATCTCCGGTATCGGTACGGTCCCGGTCGGCCGTGTCGAGACGGGTATCCTGAACACGGGCGACAACGTCAGCTTCCAGCCGTCTGACGTCTCCGGTGAAGTGAAGACCGTCGAGATGCACCACGAGGAAGTCCCGAAGGCCGAGCCCGGTGACAACGTCGGCTTCAACGTCCGCGGCGTCGGCAAGGACGACATCCGACGCGGTGACGTCTGCGGTCCGGCCGACGACCCGCCGTCGGTCGCCGAGACCTTCCAGGCCCAGATCGTCGTGATGCAGCACCCGTCCGTCATCACGGAAGGGTACACGCCGGTCTTCCACGCCCACACGGCACAGGTCGCCTGTACTGTCGAGTCCATCGACAAGAAGATCGACCCGTCCTCCGGTGAGGTCGCCGAGGAGAACCCCGACTTCATCCAGAACGGGGACGCCGCCGTCGTGACGGTCCGCCCACAGAAGCCGCTCAGCATCGAGCCGTCCTCCGAGATTCCGGAGCTCGGTTCGTTCGCTATCCGCGACATGGGTCAGACCATCGCCGCCGGCAAAGTCCTCAGCGTCAACGAGCGATAACGTATGTCCCAGCAGGCACGCGTTCGGCTCGCGGGCACAAGCCCCGAGGACCTCGACGACATCTGCGCCGACGTGCGGGAGATCGCGAACAAGACCGGCGTCGAACTCTCCGGTCCGGTTCCGCTCCCCACCAAGACGCTGGAGGTTCCCACCCGCAAGTCCCCCGACGGTGAGGGGACCGCGACGTGGGAACACTGGGAGATGCGCGTCCACAAGCGGCTCATCGATATCGACGCCGACGAACGGGCACTGCGCCAGCTGATGCGCATCCAGGTTCCCAACGACGTCTCCATCGAGATCGTCCTCGAGGACTGAGCCTCGGGACCTGTCGCTTCGCGACAGCGTCGTTGTGTAGCCCGACCGAACCGCTGGCCGGGACAGTGTGAATCGCTATCGAAGGCCGCTCTCACGCGCAGGGTTTTTATAACTCCGCGTTCGAGTGGCAGACCACGCGGGCTCGTAGATCAGTGGCAGATCGCTTCCTTCGCAAGGAAGAGGCCCCGGGTTCAAATCCCGGCGAGTCCATAGCGTTATTTCGTTCTGGCGAACTATCCCGAAAAGCGTTGGCTGCGCCCTTCTATCTGAATCTTACTCGCAGATCCTTCTGCGTATAAACTCGAAATCAAATCGAACCACGAACGGTTACGAATCATCTGGGGTGCAGTCTTGCGATTTTGCGAAGGATTTGGCCGCTTCCCGAGCGGGGGTGGTTTCTCTTGAGTAACCGACTTGTCGAGAACGCAACTATCGAGAAGTCGAACTGCCAGCACTGCGGGGCACACGTTTCGCGTGACTTCCGGCGGACCTTCGGCGATGGCGATGATATCGCCCACCGCTGTCCAGCCTGTGACTGTATGCCTCGTATCTCTCGGGGAACTGCAGCTGGGAAAGAACTCAACTACCCTGACCCAGAAGACCAGCCACAGCGGAATCAGGGCGGTCGAGTGGAAGCACGGACTGACGGGGGTGAGTGGCAGTGACGTATCTTCCGTTGGTTATTGACGCCTACAGTGGTCCGGGAGGAGTTGGACTCGCCCTCAGTGATCTTCCTGTGCGACACATCGGTGTCGACATTGAGGAGTACGGTGACGAGTATCCTGGGCAGTTCGTCCGAGCTGACGCCTCACACGTCGCGTTCATGGAGCGCTTCCCATCGCCGGATCTGTTGTGGCTTTCACCCCGCTGTCAGGCCTACTCGCGGTTATCCTGGGCAAATAGGGGCCGATACGATTGGGACCAGACACCGAAAGAGCGCTATCCCACGTTTGCCGACCTGAACGTTCGCGAGGTTATCGAGGCAATCAATCCCGATCACTACATCATCGAGAACGTCGCTACCTGTGACGATCTTCGCGAACCTACCCGATTGAACGGACTGGCCTTCGGTCTCCCGATCAATAATCAGCGCCACTTCGAAACATCGTTCAGCGTTCCCGACGCCTGCGAGAGTGGAAAATGCGAGATCTCACTTGGGTCCGAATACGTTAGACACGAACTCGCTGCCGCGAAAGATGTTCCTGCCGACTGGTCTGAATCCGAAATCCGGTCGGCTATCCCCCGTGAATTCGTCGAATATCTTCTTCACTACTGCCCAAGTGTCCCTAATGTCCCACTACCCAGTACGCTTCGACAGCGGTCACTTCACGAATTTGGAGAAGTAGCTGGGGGTGAGCAGGCATGACGCCACAGTCTTCGCTGTTCGATTACGAACCGGACCTGTCGCCCCTGACTGACGCCGAGCGAGAGGTATACGAGGCTGTGGGCATGGGTCAGTATGGGCCACGGGAGTACGCCCGCAAAACTGGCCGTTCACCCGGTACTGTGGGCAACCTCCTTCGTCGCGCTCGTGAGAAAGTGGAGGTGGTTCCGGCGTGACTGGGTTCGTCCGTGCCTCAGAATTGTACGACATCGAAGCGGGTGAACCCCTTCAGTTCGACTGGACGAATCTCCAACCGCTTGCGGAGAGTCAAGCCGAGGTCGAGCGGGCGGTGGCTGCCGTCAAGACTGACGGGGGGCGATGCGAACGATAGGGCTGGCCCCTCACGAACTCCACGCCAATCTCCTGTTCAATAGCGACGGCCTTGCCCCGTTTTTCGCGCTGGACAGTGAGGTCAAGGCTGGTGAGGGGTCAAAGAGCGGCGAGTTCCTGCAGGACGGCGAGCGGTGGGTCGTTCGCCTTTCCTACCAGGACAGCAATATCGTTCATCCCGGTGAGCGGACGCCACAGGGAACGGACTGGCAGCTGCAGACCATGCGCGAGTACCGGCTAAAGGTTGCCCGTCATCCCGAAGAGGATTCGGTCGGCCAGCAGGATTTCGTGGCCCATATTGCCCCACGCTGGCCCGGAATGCAGGGCGAGCGTGACGACGGCAGCCGTATCGAGATTCCCGTTCCGGATGGCTTCGGCGAAGGTGTGAACGTCCGCGTGAAGGGCTCGAATATCGAGTTCCACCGATATCCCGAGCTACTGCAGCGGGCAGCCATCGAGGTCGGCGTCACCGGGCGGTACTTCGAGGAGCCACATCCTTACAGCAACGTTCAGGACGCCGAGAAGTACGCCCGGGTTCATCGGGACGCCAGTGGGCCGGTCCATGCTCGCGATGGGCCGATTGCAGCGATGGGCCACCTGTTAGAATCCGACCGCCGCGGCTATCGGAAGATTGTCCAGAACGATGACGATGAGCGCGGGCGGAACCTGCCAGGATACTACCACACGGCCACATTCGGCCCGAAGCGGATTCGAGAGGCGTTCCCCGACCACCACCTCCCCAAGGAGGTGAAGCACTACTACGCCCGCGAGGCGCTGTCTGTGCCCGAAGACCATCCGCTATCCCACCCGAAGGTTGGTTCATCCCTACAGGCATCGCTGCTGGATGATGACGAGACTGTCCGGTGGCGCGACTTGGAGACGCTGGAACGGGAGTTAGACCAGACTGTGCTGTCGGTACTGGCCGATTCGGGTATCGACATCGCACCGTCGGATTCCGGCCCATTCGTCGAAGATTCGTACTTCGAGCCGGAGGTAGACCACTCCGGCCCCGAACCGGTAGGCTTGGATCTAACGCGAGTCGAGCAGAAGCAGGAGAGTGTCGTCGTGCGCCACCTTTCAGATGGGCTCTCGCCGGTGCAGTGGGAAGCCTTGGAGATGTTGGTAGCAGATGGTGGGCAGGTTGCTCCGGCGGATATCGCCGACGAGTACGGCCGTCATGTCGAGAGTGTCCGTCGAGCGCTTCGAGAGATGGAAGACTTGGTGATATCGGACTATGCCGACGTGTCGCTCCGGTCGGAGTACGTCGCGGAGATGGTTCACGCCGCCGTCGACGAGGCGCGCGAAGCCACTCGCCGTGCTGTCGATACCGCGGCGAAGGCCGCGGAAGCGGCCGAACGTGGGCTGGAGAATACGATGAGCGCGTTCATCGCGTGGGCAGCTCGCCACGGTGTTGACGTGAATGACGCTCGCGAGGCACAGATGACCCTGCGGTTCGGGGAGATCGAGAAGCACGGGAAAGCGATTCGCGAAGGCTTCCGGGTGTGGAAAGACGCGGGAATGCCCGAAGAACGCTACCGGCAGGCCCAGGTCCAGCTCGCGGACGGCTCGCGAGGGACGGCCTGGCGCTGGCTGGCTACCGAGTAGCGGCCCGCCTGTTGAGAGGCATCACTGTCCAGCACCCCGAAAACACCGTTTGTTTTGCCGATTTCTCCCCCTGTCCGGCATGGTCGCCGATGTGATCAAGGTGCGACCGAGCCAATGGCCCGGCCGTCGCCCAAACGGAATCAAACCCGGGGGGTTGTGATTCCGTTTAGAGGTGTGGCTAAGGCCACATGATCAAAATACACCGCACAGCTCTGCTGATTCTCACATAGCACCTTTGTACGAGGGTGTCTAACATTTTTTTGATTGAGCATATGGTTGAGTCATCTAAAATTCTTAAAAACCGTCTCTCAAGCATATTTGTGCCAAAAAGGGAGGATATTAGCGATGAAGAAAGCTATAGCGAGAAGTTGACATCTGTTGCGGCTGATATCCCACAAATTCTGGGATATGAACAAGAACACATACACCTTGATTTGAGGTTTGAAACTCCAGAACCGGTTAGGAATGAGATGGGGTGGGCATCAATCACGTTTAATGTCGTTGTTGCCCAGACCGAAGCTGCCTCCCCCTACCTAACAATAATTGCTGATTTCAGCACTTCCGATTCAGTCCATCCTGACGATAAATATGCTCTCAAAGAGTGGGATATGATGATGATGAATTATTACTCTCACACATCACCTTCCAAATATACGGTACTTCTTACAAATGCATATCTTGCAATTAGTTCCGTTCCAGAGGGGGTGAAAGCCTATGTTCTTTCTGAGATTTCTTCAAAAGAGGCTGAAGATATTACTGAGCAACTATCTCCGCCTGAAGAGTTACCATCGGGAGTTGGTGAACATTTTCCTCCTGGATATCATCCGGATCAAACTAAACTCACACGGTGGCTATTTGCTGATGCTGAAATCACCCCAGAATATCAAAGACAGATAGATACAGAGTTTTATAATTTAGATATTGATGATTATAAGGATATTCTATATGATGCATATACTGCAAAATCGAATTTAGAGAAAGGGAAAACTCTTCAAAAGGCTGCTGAGTTTATTTTTCAAGGACTTGAGCCAATTTCAATTCGTGACACAGAATTAAACACACAGAGTGGTGAGATTGATCTCATTCTTGAATATATGGGACATAATACAACGAACCTCTTTGAATACCACTCTCGATTTATCTTAGTTGAATGTAAGAACGTAGGTGATTCTGTCTCCTCAAAAGAGATTGGGCATTTTGAAAAGAAACTCAGAAAGCGGCAGGTTGACTTAGGAATCTTGATTGCATGGAACGGGATTTCAGGGGCAGACTCTGGTAAACATGCTCAGAGATATATTGATTTACCCGGACCAGAGGATCCATATATTGTTGTGCTTGATTCTGAAGATTTATATACCATTTTAGATGGAAAGAGCCTATATGAAATAATTGATCAGCGATTATACGAATTAAGATTTGATCTTTAGTTTCTAGTTCTATTTCAATATTTCATCGATAGCAATCTTGGCTTGCTGAGCATCACGATGCTTGCCGCCTCCATGCCAATTCAATTTCGGCAACCGTGAAGAGTGCCGCATCTCCGATTTTAGTACTTTAACACCCAGTCCACAGACCCGATAAGACACAAATACATACCACCCGTTTGCAGCCCGTAACTTCTCGTGGTACTGATCGTAGAGTTTGAACGTTCCCGGTTGCCCGTCTGCGTGGCGATGCATCGCCGACTTAATTTCAACCGGCGTTCCGTCGGGTCGCTTCGCGTCATGCCAACTGCACCTATCTAAATCGAGATTGTATCGCTCGGCGGCTTTGCGCTCGACGAGCGTCCCATAGTGATTGGCTTTGTGGCTTCGACTCATTTGCGCACCTCGCGTGCGTCATATATAGATACTCCTCCGGGTTGCTCGCGGCCGTTGCCCATGGCTCGCGCGTGCTCGCACCGCGAGCGCCCGCCATGGGCCAACAATAGGGCTACGTCGGGGGGTTGGTTGTTGTTGGGTTGCTCGAATTCGGTCGCTGTCATGCGGTTAGCTCCGTAACCTCACCAACCACATTTCGGTGCTTGCCGTCGTCCTGATACTCGTTCCAGCGCTGTCGGACCCATTCGGCGCTGTACGGCACGAAATCGGCAATTTCGTAGTTTGGTCTGTCTGGTTCAGATTCCTTGGCCGTGATGACAGTGTAGATCGCAAGCTTTCGAGAGAGGTCTTCCGGGTCTACTTCGTCGCCATCATCTTCCCCGCTCGACCACGACCACGTTGTCGGTTCCTTGTCGTCGTACCGCCAGTCCGTCTCGGGAATACCAGAGACGGAGAAGATCGGGTTGACGCCCTTCCGGTTCCGTACGTCTTCGTAGAAGGTTGCTTCTTTCAGTCCCTCCTTGTGGACGCACACACCGAGTTCTCGAACCAGCGGATGCACGTCGCGGCCGTCGTGGCCGATGATGATGAGCGAACCGCCGTACTTGCGTATCTTGTACGTGAGCGGCCCGAGTTTGGTCTTGGTGTCGTAGCCGTCTTTCCCGCTTCCGCCCGCGTTACTGCTGGCTTCGTCGAAGATGAACAGTTTCGGAACCTGCTCGTTGTGCATCGGGTCGCCGTCCTGTTTCAGCCACTCGTTCAGCTCACCGTAGTTTGCGAGCCAGCCGTCACGATGATCTCCGTCCGAGTCGGTCCACTCGTCAGTTTCTTCGAGCGTTCGAATGTTCGAAGCGACGAGTGCATCTGAGGGCTGTTGCTCCTTCCAGAGTTGCCCCAGCAAGCAGGCGAAATTGGACTTCCCTGTGCCGGGTTCGGCCCATTCGTAGAACATCGGCGCGGGGCCAGTCATCTGCGCCCGGAGTTGGTCGATAGCCTTGATTCCGGAGATATCGGCCCGTTGGCCGGCGTCACCGGTGAAGTGCTTGAGTGACTGCATATCGCCATTCGCCATGGCCCGCCGTGCCGTCTCGGTTCCCTCGATGCGGACGATCTCACGAACGTGCGAGAGGTCCTTGGCCTGACCTGGCATCTTCTCTGGTCGGTCACAGTGTCGCGGGTCATAGTGGGTTTCGAGAATCGAGAGGTAGCGTGATAGGTTCTCATCGCGAACGATTCCGGCGTGTTGGTGTACCTCGTCGGGATCACGTTGGCCGTAGCCGTCCTGATACTCACGGAACTGCGCGGGCGTGTAGAGGTCGCTATCGTCAGTCATCGTTTAGTCGTGGGTCCTGCGGTTGCTCGTTGGCCGGTTCGTCCTGCCCATAGCCCACAGCGGCATCTGCTGTGGGATCGGGGGCGTCGGTGAGATCGTGGATGGTCGGCGCGTCTTCGGGGTCTTCGCCGTCTTCGATGAGATTGCCGAAGGTCTCCTTGGCCGCTGTCTTCTGGATCATCTGACCGCGTTCGTTGGCCTCGGCGTCGGCAGTGACGAGCTTCTTTTGGAGCTCGACGCTGCCGCGACTCCAGCGACCGCGGATAGCGGCGAGTTCTTCGGCGCGGTCGATGAGCCAGCCGTGAATGTCCTGCATCTGCTTCTTGCTGGTCATCAGCTGGGTATCCTGACAGCCCTCCAGCCAGACGCCCTCGACGCGGAGCTGGCCGATGTCTTCGAGATACTCGTATTCGCGGACGGCCCACGCAGATCCGCCATTGACAGGGTATGGGTCTGGGCCGTCGATTTCTTTCTCGCGCCAGAGTTCCGGCGGGACGTAGTACTTCTCGGTGGTGTCCTCGACGGCGTTGACGTGATGGACTTCGACCCAGTTGCGGCGACGGAGCCAGCGGGCGATCTTCGCACCGACGAGATAGCAGGGGATCGCCAGTACAAGCCAGCCGACGGCGATGGCGGGAATCCACGTCGGCAGGGTTGGCAGCTGTGGCTGGTAGTAGGCAAACAGCACGGCAGCACCGGCGAGCATCCCGCCGATGAGCAACTTGTATTCAGCAAGCAGGTAGACAAGCCGGTCGCGGTTGTTCTGGAAGGTCGGTGCAGGCTTCATGCTACCTCCGGACGACCGTTCTCGCTACGAATCACGTTGTAGCCGGCGATAATCATCCAGATGAACGCGACAGTTGCCCCGGCGAGCCATGCCTGCAACGACGAGAGCGCGCGGAGGATGTCGAGTCCGTCACCCGAGGGCTGCTGGATGATTTCGGCGTACAGTGGTGTGTTCTCCGTGGAAATGGCGACACCAACGTAGCCGTCTTTTTCGGTGACAGGTATTCCGACAGTAGCGGTGTCGTCCGAGCGCATGGCAACCGTGCGGACGGGAATCTTCCCGCCTTCCTGGAAGCGGCCGGCATCGGAGATCGTCACGGTCTGGACCGCGCTCGACCGGAGGGTGATGCGGGCGATTCCTTCGTCCGGCAGGTACTCTGAGCGGACAATCTCGGTCTGTCCGTCGATACGTGTGGTTTCGGTAGCGTTAGCTGTGGGCTGTGGGCCGGATGTTTCGGCGGGGAGATTGCCCGCGGACTGTGCGGCGGTCGGGGCGCTGACGCAGCCGAGGCTGACCACGAGCAGCGCGACGAAGAAAATGGAACGCATGGGTGGTTAGTTCTGGAGAACGACAACAGCGAGCAGTGTGCCGATGACGGCTAACGCCGCGATGGGGCTGACACTACCACCACCGAGCAAGCCACCGCCAGCAGACTGTTTCAGGGCCTTTTCACGGGCTTCGATCTGTGCGCGCCGGTACGCCAGGTCCTCGTACTGCTGTTTCAGCTCGGTGACGTTGGTCGTTTCGTAGGTGGTTTTCTGGATAGTGACGTTCTCGGTAGTCTCACCGCTTGTGGTGGTGATTCCGTCGATGGTGAACGTCCCGTCTAGCTCTACGATTTGGTCGCTGGTGACGACGTACTGCGTGCCGCCGATGTTCGCTGTATCGTAGGTCGTTCCGTTCTCGAACTGCCCGCTGGCAGGGTTCTCCTGCGAGAACAGCACGCCCTCGTACTGCGTGCCGTCCCCGGTGGTGACGTTGAAGCTCCCGATCTGATCGAAGTTGTCGGGGCTGTTCGTCCCGAGCAGAGTTAGCTGGGCCGCGGTCCAGCCCTGGAAGTCGTCGCCCGCCGACTGTTGGGACGACAACACGTAGGGGTCCACGAGGTCGCTATTATTGATTTCACCACTCTGATAGGCGCTATAGGTGTTTTCCGCCAGCGTGTCCATCTCGTTCTGGACCTGCGTATTCTGTGATTCTATTTCCGCCCATTTAGTGCTGTACTCCTCGAAATTAATGATTTCGAGGTTGTTGTAATTACTGTTCGGAGCCGTAATTCTGAGTCCTTGCCCATACTTTGACCCATCTGCGGCTTTTGTGTGGTTAACCCGCCCAGTGGCCGGACCAACGTGAGTAGTGGCAGGAGTGACACCATCGTAGAACTCCCGGTGTTCCACGTATATGGTCCTATACTCGGTGGTTTCGCCATTTACGAGCGATATTGTCTCTGTCTGAGAACCAGACGGGTCATAGATAATATAGGCTTCTCGACCGCCTCCGCCGACGCCCTTCACTCCGAGATCGGGGGCAGTGCTTGAGTCAGGACGTGGCGGTGCAGTTAGACCGCTCTCACTTTCCATAACGTCCGCAAGATATTCTGCGTTTGTGGCCTGCTGAGTCCACTCAGACGCCAAATTTTTCTGTTTCGTGGCGTAGTAGTCTGCCACGGCAGACTTAGCTTCGGTTTTGGCCGCTGCCTTGCTACTCCCGTTGTTGAGTGCCTTGATATAGGCGTTCTTGCCGATGATGCGAGCCTGAGTCTTTGTATCTGATAGGTAGTTGTCCAGCGTATTGTGGTAGTTGTCTGCCTGCTGTTTGCTGTTCTGAGCGGACTGGTACGCATCGATATGCGTTTGCTGTGCATCCGTACCGGTCGTGTTGACGCCTGTTCTGCCCGGCTGTGCCGTGCAGTCCAGATACGTGACACCCGAGGTCATGCTACCGAGTCTATCGGACGTGTCGCAGGTCAAATCAGAGTCGCCGCCGGTCGTCCCGACGACCGTCCGCACGAGGTTAATACCGCCGAGAAGCCCGCTCTTAGAGTCGAACGTCGGTTTGCCGCCCGAGTAGCCCGACACCGTGACGTTCACCGATTCATACGCGCCATCGTTGAAGAACAACAATTGGTCTTCTTTCAGGTTCGCAGTGTTGTACGTCTCGCGGGCTAAGACGGTCGTCCCGGTGGACGGGCCGCCCTGCGTGGTATACTCGACGGTGAACTCCGTGCCGCCGTCGAGGGCGCTGGTATCAACAATCAGCGTGGTTGGGGAGCCGGTGTACTCGTAGGTGACTGGCCCGCTGTCGGTGGCTGTCTGTGCCAGCGCGGGACCGACGGCCCCGACGACGGCGGAACAGACGATGAGCGCGGCGAGTAGGACTGAGCGGGTGCGGGTCACTGCTCGCGGCCCCCGTCGGTCTCGACCTGCTCGACGCTGGTACGAACCTCCTGGTTGTCAGCGCTGGCGGTGGTGTCCTTCTGCTGTGCGTGGTGCGCGGCGATCACGCCGCCAGCGACGACGGCGGGACTGACGACGGGGAGCGGGGAGCCGATGACAGCCGCGGCAATTGTGGACCCAGAGACGCCGATGACGCCCATAAGCCCATAGCTGAGTATACGGTCCATCGGAGTCACCCCAGGTAGCTGATGACGTAGTAGCCGGCGGCCTCGACGGCGACGACGACAAGACCGATAGCGGCCGAGCCAGCCACGATATCCTGCGCTCCGAGGATGTTCAGCCCGGTGAACAAGACGATGACGAGCGTCCCGAGCGCGAGGTAGGTTTCGACAGTGGCCGACCCCTTGGCGATGTCCACGATATCGGTGTCGAGCTGGTAGTTCTTGTTACGACTCTCGTTCACTCGGTTGGTGGCATAAGCCATCGCCAGGGCGGCGAGCGACAGCAGAAACGCGAGGTCGACGCTCGTGCCCTGGACGGTGAACACAGACGCGGCGAGGTCGTAGCCGAGCAGACTGATCGATGCGATACCGTTGGTGACGAACGCGCTGGCGGTGAAAATCACACCGGCCAGGGCGTCTTCGATGTCTATCTTTCCGAACATGGGTTGCACCGGCCGTGAGTACGACCGTATTCCGGCCGTGCAGTCTGCTGGCTAGAAAGCACCGAATCGCGGTATTCCCGGGACTCAGTAAATTTTAGTATCGGGACTGCACCGCCGGTGGCATGGAGATGCGAAAACTCTCTCCGGCAGGCGGCTGTGTGACCATCTCGATACCGATAGACGATCTTCGCGAGCGCGGTGTTGTCGACGAGGATGGTGAGCTGGTGGGCAACCACTGGGCGAAGGTCGAGAGTCTTGACCAGGACGACGAAGGCGACTACCGATTAGAGTTGGTCAGCCCATGATGCGAGCCCGACCCCACGGGGTTAGACTCAGATGTAACGCCAATCCTCGATGTATGCACCTGTGGGCTGTGGGCCGTGGGCTACGGTGCATAGAATCGAGCAGGTTGAGCTGGGAGGTTGCCCCGATCATGCCGACGGCCCAGCCCCAGTTTATGAAGAATCACCCTGTCGCTCACTCCAGAACGACGCGAACCAACCCCCGGTACATACACTCGTTTAAACAATGACCCGACGCACCAGTCTCAAGATTACTGACGAACGGCAGCGACTACTGGATAAGGCGAGTGCGATTGTCGCGAGCGATCAGCATGACGACCCACCGATGTCCGACGTGTTAGACGCAGCGTTGACGCATTTAGTCGAGAGTGAGGAAAATATTCAGAATGCGCGTGAGGAGTTGGACCCAAAGACGGTCCAGCGGTTCAACACCACAGTTCTTGGGTTGCGGTATCGGACGAGTGTTGAGAGCAGGTGGCGTTAAATAATTCACAGAACTTGGAATGGATGACTCACTCCTGACTAAAATCGGAAAGTTCCGGTTGATCTGTTACCAACCCGCCGAAGTCTGCATTAATAAATTCTCTGGACTCTTCCTTACCCACCGGTTTCACATTCAGGATTTCTGGTTCAATATTCGAGAGTCGTCTATTCAGTGCTTTTCGCTCTGTGTCAGACAATATCAGTTCTTCACGGTCGTTAACGCCTATTTCTCGAAGCTGAGTTGAAATACCCATTGACTCCATTTTACCATGACATTTCTGACACAGTGAGATTAGATTCACTGGAAGATGAGCATCAAAGTCCTCTGGCACTCTTGTATCTGGAACTAAGTGATGTACACTCAATCTCACTTCACTTTCAGATAGATTACACCTCATACATTGTCCAGCATCTCTATTTCGGACTGTCATTGCTATTTCGTCAAACCGTTTACCGCGATCCTGATGGCTATCAGTTGGCACAGCTAAAACAATGAGCCAGAAAAATATTAAAAGCTATCCAGCTTGTTACCCTTTCTAAATCACAACTAATCTACAATTTTCGTCCCGGATAAGTATCCTACTCAGCGGGTTTTTCAACCCCCCAGTTCTCTTCCGGAAGTGTCGTACCGGTTAATATACTCGCCTGTTCTCATCCCCACCCAGCATGATCGTCGGCCTTGCTGTCTTTGATTATGAACATCCCCGCGCTGCCTCTCCATCAAGAAGCCGCCGTTGACACTTCTTTCGTGCGTGGGAACCAGAGATTCGGCTACGATCTGGCTCACGATATCCCTAATTCGAATGCCCAGTCTACCGGACTATACGTTTGACCCGCCACCTAATTCAACTTCCCACCGGAAGATCTCGGTCTGGCTTCCCCCATCACGGGCATACGCGACGAGTTCAGCACCCTCTGGAAGAGGGTCAAGGGTATTTGATGAAGTCCCAGAAGCAATGACTTCCGTTTCACCGCTGGCAATTCGCTCCACCTCTTCACCCCGATACTTGATTATAATTGACTCCGCTGCGCCCCACGTATTTACTCCGGCTTCAACATAGTATCCATCACCACTCTGTGACCGCTCAGAATAGAATGCGATCTCGGGGCCTGGAGTTGAAACCGGCTCAGGCGATTTAATCTCGATAGAGTCATCCGAATCAGATGTTGGTGTAGCGGTCTGGACTGTGCTCTGTGATACGGGTGTATCTGTAGATGGTTGTGGGCTACCAGATGTAGTAGGAAATACATCTGCGATAACCAATCCACCCACTGCCAGCCCAGCACCCAGGGACATGGCAATCCCAAACCCGATTACATAAACAGTTCGACGTTTCACAGACAGGACAACGAGAAATAAGAACTTGAAACTATTCGTTGTCTCACGATTTTGAATCCTACTTTTCGTGTCATTCTATATTACAGCCAGCAGTCAAATCAACGTAACCGCCTACCCTCACAGCGGGACTTCGCCATGCGGGTCTGGTGGGTCGTTTGATTTTCTCTCGGAAGTGTCGCACCAGTTTATATCCCTGTCTGTTCTCACCCTCACCCAAGATGATCGCCGACCCTGCTGTCTTCGATGATGAACACCTCCCGCGTCGCCTCCTCCATCGAGAAGCCGCCGTTGACCACCTATCCCGCGCATGGGAGCCGGCACTTGGTGGCGATCAAGCCCACGACGTACTGATTCACGGCCCACCTGGCGTAGGAAAGACAGCGCTGACCCGTCACTGCTTAAAGAAGCTCACTGGACACGCCGCCGTTCAGACGGCCCATGTTCGCTGTCTCGGGAAAACGTCCGCCGGCGTTGTCCGCTCGGTTCTTCACGATCTCCCCGGCAGTGACCCGTCGGTGAACGTCCCTCGTGAGGATCTCTGTATCCAGCTCCAAGAGCGCGTCACCAGTCCGGTGATTGTTGTCCTTGACGAGGCTGACGGTCTCCCGTCGACGGATGCACTGGACAGGCTAATCGATGTCGACAAGTTGTCTGTCGTCGTCATCTGCCATGACCCAGATGAGTGGTTATCCCGACTTGGTGGAAGACTCCGGCGTCGATTGTCATTTGCGGAGTTCGGACTGGACCGCTACAGTGTCGACGAGTTGGCGGACATCCTCGAAGCACGGGCGAACCTTGGGCTTCCGTCTGAGTCGGTTACTCGCGGGCAATTAGAGACAATAGCTGATGAGGTGGCTGGCGTTGCACGGAACGGGATACAGGCACTCCGACAGGCTGCACTTCGGGCCGAAGAGTTGCAACATGACCGAATCACCGGCGAGGATGTGAGTGAATCGTTTGAGCGGGCGAAGCGACACATCCGCGAGCTGAACCTAGATTCGCTGCCGTTTCATCATCAACTGCTGTACGAACTGATCCGTATGGGCGATGGGCTGGAGGCTGGGGAACTGCACAATCAGTATGAAGACGTGGCAAATGAAGCGTATCACGGACACGAACAAACTCCGATATCGGAGCGCGCTCGTCGTATGAAGCTCTCAAAACTGGAGAGCTACGAGCTGATTGAGGTGGAAGGAGAAAATCGACACCGGACATACAAGGTATGTGATAGAAGAATTGAGTCCACTGTTTTGACGAGGTTATTGAAACCTCCAGAAAAATGCAATTAAACATTCAATACATTACATACAGTGCTTGAGATGGATACAGTTGGGTTGATAAAATACAGTAAGTATCCATTAGAATAATAAATACAGATACTGTGATAGTCATAAGAAGGATGTCGGACAATGATGATATTGAGTGGCGAAATAATAGGGAGAGAATTACCTATGAAGAGGGACGTAGTGTTCTTGAGGCTCAAAAATCTGATATTGACGACATAGATGACAAGGCACTCCGTACAGTTCGGATCACAGCAATCCTTCTCGGAGTCGGGGCAACTGGAACTCGGGTGATAAAAGTATCAAACATTAACAAATCCATAGCCACTGTTAGCCTGATTTCATTCCTCCTTTCGCTGATATTTGGGGTTATTGTATACAATGAATCGAATGAAGTCATTGGTCCAAAGTCTAGTTATCTTGCACGACTGAGACAAAACAATATGAGTGCACCTTGGGAACAAGATCTGCTAGTTCAGTTTGAGGGCTGGATTGATGACAACCAAACTATTGTCGAATTCAATGGCTATTTGTTGATAGCTTGCCAACTGTTCTTTATACTAGGAGTGGCTTTTGGAACTTCGTCCCTCCTTGCTCTTGGATGGATAGAGTTCCTCATTCTCATTACTGCAGTACTGACAGTGATAATCGTGACTCTCGGTGTTATTAGGGGATGGATGGAAGAACTCTAACGACGGGGATTTTTATGTCCTGGGTACAAATGGATGTATACGATGGTAACAAAAACAAAGGAAACCAGAGATACGGACGAACAGTGCCAGTATACTGACTCGTCTAAAACCGGGCAACGAAGCGGTAAGGGCAGTGGTTTCCTGAGCAGCCTTCTATTCTGATTGCTGATTTCTATCAGACGCAATAAACACGACAGCAACAGTGTCTACTCTATAAGTCAATGACCAATTGACTTAGTTAGTAAAACGATGAACCGCCGACACCACAATCTCCCGGAAATCTAGTACCTTTTTAAGCCGAATCCATCCCTCACCATCTCCTGTATGCAGGACAGCATGGAAGTCTATACTGGCGAAAAAGTCTCAGTAGAGCATATCAAGACACTTCCTGGAGGTTCCGCAAGATTCGACATCACCGCTGAAGACGGCCGGAAATGGCGCGTTGACCTAACCCGAGATGGTGACACGGAGATCGTGACGAGCTGGCGCGACGGCAAGTTAGCCGATCTCGAATTGCCGGAGTGGGCCGGTGACGTGACGGCACGACTCGCGAGGGTCTAAGAGAATGTCAGTCGGCGTCTTCGATGATCTGGGGCGGTTTGATATCTATGCCCTTAGCGCGTTCATCAACAAGATCCACGAACTCGTCTTGTTCGTACTGGTCTTGGAGACGCAGAGCAGCTACACCTTTTGGTGTGATCTCATACAGACCAGAGCGTTCGGACGGTCCCACGCGGTCAAGGAGTTCGTAATCCTTGAGCTGTGGGAGTCGGGTGTTGATGTAGCTCCGGTTTCTGTCGAGACGCTGCGCGACGTTCACACCGACATCACGCTGGCCGTCGCTAAGAGCCTCCAAAATCTCGAAGTCTACCGGACGTTTCAGCTTCACTACCGGGTTCTGGGAGGCAGTCATCCAAAAGTACCATTGGTATCAAGTAATGTGATATCTTCGGTGGCTATTAGACGTAGCTACAAACGGTATCTATAAGTACTATCTTGCTAATAGTGGAATGAAGCCTCCCCGTTCACGGGCCTCGCAGAAGGTCCGGCGTGCTGGTACACGCCGGGGTGGCTTCCAATCCCAGTGAGAGATTTGCGAAGCCATGAAAGACGAGAACGAGCGGGCTATTGAAAGTAGCCCAACGAGCAGCGGTATAGTCAGTCGACCAGCCTGCGGAAACCGGTACGTCCCGTCTGGAGGTGCGTGTGCGTGAGCGACCGCGTCATCGAAGACGTGGATAAATGCGAAACGGACGGCTGTGAGAACTTCTGCTATCCCGGTGAATCCCGCTGTCTGGGCTGTTACCGGAAGCGAAAACGGGGGCAAGCATGAGCGAGGATCTGATGGATCTCTCGCCGGAGGAAGGTATCGAGCGGTTCCTCCGACACCGCGAACCCTCCGTCCGCGAGAGTACGATGCGAAACGCGAAGACGCGACTCCGGTTCTTCAACGAATGGTGTGAGGAACGTGATATCGAGAACCTGAACAACCTTACCGGCCGCGACTTGGCTGATTTCGTGGCATGGCGACGGGGAGACATCGCGGCGCTGACCCTCCAGAAACAACTCTCGACGATTCGCGAAGCGCTCCGATACTGGGCCGACATCGAGGGCGTCGACGATGGGCTGGCCGAGAAGGTCCATGCCCCCGAGCTGCCCGACGGAGCCGAAAGCCGTGAGGTTCACCTGAGCGCAGACCGGGCACACCGGATACTCGACTTTCTTCACGACTACCGTTACGCAAGCCGGGACCACGTTGTCTTCCTGATCCTATGGAAGACGGCAATGCGCCGGTCGGCCCTTCGGTCACTGGACGTTGACGATCTTCGTCCCGACGACTACGCGCTGGTGCTGGAGCACAGAATCGATGAGGGAACGAAACTCAAGAACGGTGAGGACGGCGAGCGGTGGGTCTACTTGGGACCGAGTGATTACCAGGTCGTCGACGATTATCTCGACAACCCCGACCGCTACGAGCGGACTGACGACTACGGCCGCAAGCCACTCATTACCTCGCAGCACGGACGGCCCGCGGGTGATACCATCTACAAGTGGGTGAACAAGCTCACCCAGCCGTGCGTTCTCAATGGGTGTCCCCACGACGCTGACCCGTCGGACCCGTCGACCTGCGAGGCACTGGGTTCGCGTGCGGCCCACAGCAAGTGCCCTTCCTCTCGGTCACCCCACGGACTCCGGCGTGGCAGTATCACGTACCACCTGAACAGCGACGTATCTCCGGAGATCGTCAGCGAGCGATGCGACGTATCGCTCGAAGTGCTGTACGAGCACTACGACGTGCGGACGAATCAGGAGAAAATGGCGGTTCGAAAGAAGCAACTGGAGCGAATCTAACATGAACGTTACCAAACACAACCCCCCGTTGTCGTGTAAATTTCAGACTACTACCCGGCGAGTCCATAGCGTTATTTCGTTCTGGCGAACTATCCCGAAAGGCGTCAAAGCTGTGTTTCTACCGGCATAACCCAGACGGGGTTCCTCTCTGAGACAGCGACCGTTAGTGAATAAAGAGTCACGTAGTGGGCAGCTACCTGTCGCGGACAATCAGTAGTGGATCGGACGATTGCTCGATCACCTGGGACGTGACGTCACCGAGAATGCGTTCGGTTATGGAGGGGTTCGACTCACCCACGATGACCAGATCGTGATCCGCTCCAGCCTCGGTGATCGCGTCGGTTGCCGAACTGGCACGCTTCTGGCGCCAACTGACACGAGTCGGCGCGATGTCCCACTCGTCCGCCAGCCGGTCGCAGGCGCCTCGGACGAGCAACTCGCCGCGGGAGGCGGCATCGTCCGACGTTGCGACGTTGAACATCGTCACTGCTGCGTCGCTCTTGTGCAGGAGGATGCCGACGAACCCGAGGATCTGTTCGAGATTGTCGTCACCGCGCAACGGAACGAGGATGCGGTCGAGCGTGTCGCCGACGCGACCGGCAGTGAGCACGGCATCGACCGCGTAGTCGGCAGCGACCGAGTCGATAGTCGTCGACCGGTCGTGGGTGAACACGACAACGGGTTCGGCTTGGCCACCTCGTTGGTTAAACTGATCTGCAATAGTCTCTATCGCCGCCATCGCTTCGTCGCCGAACTGCGCCCGTGCCTGGTCCGTCACCGTCTGGTCCGGAACGGGGTAGTAGCCGAGCACGACCAGTCGATGCGGACTCAGCAGTTCAACGAGCGCTTGCGATGGCTCGCCCGGCTCGCTGGCATCGACGGGCACGAGGATGGTCGGCTTGGAAACTGTC
Organism: Haloarcula sp. KBTZ06; assembly: GCF_048595605.1. Classification (NCBI taxonomy): domain Archaea; kingdom Methanobacteriati; phylum Methanobacteriota; class Halobacteria; order Halobacteriales; family Haloarculaceae; genus Haloarcula; species Haloarcula sp. KBTZ06. The sequence goes on along the minus strand of NZ_CP184337.1, from coordinate 2,689,382 downwards.
TCTGACATCCGGTGGGCCGTGTGTGATACTACAGCCTACGGGGATTTATTGGTATGCCTCCGACAGCCACGGTCTGTGTGGTGTGCCAGCGAACGAGCCCGTGTCGCACCCATCTTTATCGGCCGTCACGCATACGTGCTACTAGTGCCTGAGAGTGGGGACACCGAGGCTGAAGGCGAACTCGACCGGACGATCGGTCTCGCGGGTGCAGTAACGATCGGTACGGGGACCATGATCGGGGCTGGGATATTCGTTTTTCCCGGTCTGGCCGCGGGGCGGGCCGGGCCAGCAGCGGCCGTTTCGTTCGCTATCGGGGCAGTAATCGCCCTGCTAGTGGCGCTCCCGACCTCGGAGCTCGCGACTGCGATGCCCGAGAGCGGCGGGGGCTACTACTTCATCTCTCGGGGGCTTGGAACACTGCCGGGAGCGATTGTCGGAATCGGGCTCACGCTCGGCCTGATGTTCGCGTCGGCGTTTTATCTGGTCGGGCTCGGCGAATACGCGGCCGCCATTCTCGTCGAGGCAGACGTTTTCAGCACAACAAACGTTTCCCTGGGCCCATTCGACGTCGTTCTGGTGTTTGGGATGCTCGTTGGCGTCCTGCTGACCGTACTGAGCATCTTCGGAACGGAGAACACCGAGTCGCTCCAGAACGCTGTCGTCGGCTTTCTGCTGGCTATCTTGGTCGTCTTCCTCTCGATCAGTGGGCTCGATGTCCTTGGCGTTCGAGGGTCGTCACGGATACCGGCGGAGTTCGCTCCCGCGGGGTTCGGACCCATACTGACCACCGCCGCGCTGGTGTTCACGTCGTATCTCGGGTTCGCACAGATCGCAACTATCGCCGAGGACATCACCGAACCGGACCGGAACCTCCCACTTTCGATGGTCGGGTCGGTCCTGCTGGTGGGGGTGCTCTACATCGTGACGCTACTGATCGCCGGCAGTACCTTCGAGCCGAGCGTCATCGGGCCGATGGGCGAGACGGCGATCGTCGAGATCGCTCGCACGTATCTCGGGTTCGGCGGTGTCGTCGTCATCCTCATCGGTGGGTTACTCGCGACGGTTTCGTCGGCGAACGCATCGATTCTGAGCGCCTCCCGTGCGCTGTACGGGCTGAGTTCGGACGGACTCGTTCCGAACGCGGCTGCCCGTATCAACCGCGAATACGGAACGCCTCACTTCGCGCTGTCGTTCGTCGGCGGCGTGACTGTCGTGCTGGTCGCCACGGGCCGCACGGAAGTCCTCGCAGAGGTAGCCTCGTTCCTCCACCTCATCATGTACGGACTCATCTGTGTCGCACTCGTCGCAATCCGCCGCCGGGACCCGGCGTGGTACGACCCGGCGTTCATGTGTCCGGGCTACCCGGTTGTGCCGATAGTTGGGGGGATCGCGAGCTTTGCACTGATACTGTTCATGCAGCCGCTGTCACGGATACTCGGCCTCGTCATCTCGCTCGGCGCGGTTGCCTGGTACCTCTTCTACGCGAGCGATGTCCAGCTCAAGAATCAGGTGTAGCAACGCCTGGTTTGTGGATTCCAGACTGCAGAGACAGAGTGACGGCAGCGACTGCTGATTATTGTCGAACTCAACTATCGATGTCGATAGTACCAGTCGAACCGGTTTACACACTCCTCGCACGACAGCAGTGCGATCAGATGTGCAGTACTTCGCAATGGCGACTACAGCTAGCGGCGGAAAGTGGCTCACACCTTCTGGGACGGGCATGATGGAAAAACACTAGGGTTCCGCTGTTACTGGTGGTTCCCGGGTAAGCTTGGACTGGTTTAGCCGCTCAAAAGAACTGGAACAGATCGTCTCGCTGGGCCTCGTGAAGGTGGTGCCGGACGGCCTCGTTCAGCGGCTCGACGGAGCCGCGCTTCGCGCTGATCGGCGCGATAGTCTCCTGCCACTGTTGCCATGGCGGGTGCAGTCCGAGTCGGTCACAGAGTTCGTTCAAGCGGTCGTCCTTGTCGTCGACCTTGTCCATCTTGTTGACGGCGACGACGGGTTCGACGCCCACTTCTCGGAGGAAGTGAAACATCTCCACGTCGTGCGGGATCTCGTCGGGGCCGGAGTGGCGGTCGATGATGTCGATGACCGACTTGCCGTCCACGACGAGGATACCGACGAGAATATGCTCGGCGTTCCGCTCGACGTACCGGACCACGTCGGTCTTGATTTCCTCGCGGACGTCTTCGGGGACGCCCTTCATGTACCCGAAGCCGGGGAGGTCACTGATGACGAAATCGGCGCTGGCCCAGTCGAAGTGGTTGGGCGAACGCGTGACACCGGGTCGCTGGCCCGTGTCGAACGTGTGGCCCGTTATCTCGCGCATCAACGTCGATTTCCCGACGTTTGACCGACCGACGAGCACCACCTCGGCGTCCCGGTCCGGTCGTGATTCGAACATACCCCGTGTACTCCGCCGGCGGGGAAAAGCGCGTTCGTTTCCCGAGGACCGACTGTTTCGCGATTCACGGCCGCGTCTCGCTCCAGTTTTGCACCCGGTACCCGCTAACTAGCCGCTTTTTTACCCTCGCGGGTCCCACCCGGAGCCGTGCGGCTGGTACAGATACTGATTCCGACCGGAAAGCGAGACGCCGTCTTGGGCGTGTTGGCCGAGGAGGGCATCGACTACGTGCTCACCGACGAGACGAGCGGGCGGGAGTTCACCGCTGTCGTCACCTTTCCAGTCCCGACCAACGCACTCGAACCAGTCCTCGAAGAGCTGCGGAACGTCGGTATCAACGACGACGGCTATACGGTCGTCGTGGACGCGAACACCGTCATCTCCAGCCAGTTCGACGAACTAGAGGAGAAGTACGCTGAGGAGGAAGACGAAGACCGCATCGCGCGAGAGGAACTCACCTCGAAGGCAAACGACCTCGCTCCCTCGATGTCGAACTACGCGCTCATGACCATCATCAGCGCGATTATCGCGACCGCCGGGCTCCTGCTCGATTCCCCGGCCGTCGTCGTCGGCTCGATGGTCATCGCGCCGCTCATCGGCCCGGCGATGACCGCCAACGTCGGCACCGTCGTCGACGACCACGAGATGTTCATTCAGGGCGTCAAACTCCAGGCCGTCGGGCTCGGACTCGCCGTGGCAAGCGCGACTGTCTTTGCCCTGCTGGTCCGGTACGCCAACGTCATCCCGCCGCTCGCCGATGTGACCACAGTCGGCCAGATACGCGAGCGGGTCGCCCCCGACTTCCTCTCGCTGATCGTCGCGCTCGGCGCTGGCGCGGCCGGCGTCGTCAGCCTCACCAGCGGCGTCTCGACGGCACTGGTCGGCGTCATGATCGCCGTCGCGCTCATCCCGCCGGCGGCCACGGTCGGCATCGGTATCGCGTGGGGCCAACCGCTCGTCAGCCTCGGGTCCGCCGTGTTGCTGCTTGTGAACGTCCTCTCGATCAACCTCGCAGTGCTCGTCGGGCTCTGGTATCAGGGCTACCGCCCGGAACACTGGTTTCAGGAGAGCAACGCACGGTCGGCGACTGTCAAACGGATCGGCGTCCTCGTCCTGTCGATACTCGTCCTGTCGGCGTTCCTGGGCGGCGTCACCTTCGACTCCTACCAGCAGGCGACGACGGAGTCGGACATCCGCGACGCCATCCAGGGCAGCGTCGACTCGCCGGCTCGCGTGCTGACGGTCGAAATCGAGTACACCAACACTGCGATCTTCCAACAGCCGCGCCGCGTCATCGTCACTGTCGGTCTGCCGCCGGACGCGGAGCAGCCACTGCTTGTCGACCAACTGGATGCTCTGGCTGATGACGCGGCCGGCCGAGACGTTGCGACGGAAGTTCGCTACGTCACTGTCGAGCGGAACGGCTGACGCTCAAAACCGACTTTGACCGTTCGGTGACATAAATACCGTTGGGCGTGTCGGGGACGATATGGTATCACGACCACTCGCAATCGCTGGCGTCCTGGCACTGCTCGTCGCCGGTGGCGTCGGGTTCGCACTCGCGGACACCGGAGCCGTCGCGCAGTCGACGAATTCGACCGTGAGCGTCAACGCTGACGCGACCGTCGAACGCGCGCCCGACCGTGCAACCGTCACCGTCGCCGCCGTGGGCCGCGGTGAGACCGCCGAAGCGGCGCGCAACAATCTCAGCGGTGATGCTGACGCCATTACGTCGGCGCTGGAAGACGAGGGCGCGAACGTGACCTCCTCGCGGTTCCAGATCCGCCCCGAGTACGAGGAGAGTCGAGAGGGCCGCGAACAGGTCGGCTACGTAGCGATCCACACCGTCGAAGCCGAGACGAGCAACGTTTCGACTGCCGGGACACTCATCGATGCCGCAGTCGACGCCGGCGCTGACCGCGTCGAGGGCGTGCGCTACTCCCTGAGCGAGGAGACGCGACAGGCCGCACGCGAAGAAGCCCTGACGACCGCGATGGACAACGCCCGAACGGACGCCGAAGTCGTCGCCGCTGCGGAGGATCGGTCCGTCGGTGACGCCGTCACGGTCCAGACCAGCGACCACGGCCGCCCCGTCGTGTACGCGGAAGCGATGGCCGCCAGTGACGCCGGCGGACGGACAAGCATCCAGCCCGGCGATGTCACCGTCGACGCCTCTGTCAGTGTCTCGTACGAACTAGAATAAGCCGTTCTGACTCGCTACTGCGGTTCCTTGTTCGGCGTTTTCAAAGACACTGCCCGTTGGTAACCGCGTTCTTCGCGGGTCACTGCGTTCCCCGCTCGGGTTCATCGAGACGCCTCCCGTTGGTGACCGCAATCCTCGCGGGTCGCTTCGCTCCCCGCTCGGGTTCATCGAGACGCCTCCCGTTGGTGACCGCAATCCTCGCGGGTCGCTTCGCTCCCCGCTCGGGTTCATCGAGACGCCTCCCGTTGGTGACCGCAATCCTCGCGGGTCGCTTCGCTCCCCGCTCGGGTTCATCGAGACGCCTCCCGTTGGTGACCGCAATCCTCGCGATGGCGACAGCAGTCCTCGCGGGTCACTGCGTTCCCCGCTCGGAGTGTTCGAGACGCCTCCCGTTGGTCGGCGTCTCGCTATTCGTCAAACGGCAGTTCGATCTCGTACCCCACCGCGTCGATAGCGGCCTGCAACACGCCGTCGACGTTGTCGTCTTCGGTGACGCTCATGTAGTGGTCGGCCTCCACATCCGTCGAGAGGTCGCTCTTGTTTGCGATGGTCAGAACGGGCACGTCGAAGCGCGCTTCGATGGCGTTTCGAAGTTCCAGCTGGTCCGCGAGCGGGTAGCCACACTCGCCACTTGGGTCGACGAACACGAGGACGGCGTCGGCGAGGTGTTCGAGCGCGCTCACGGCCTGTGATTCGATCTCGTTTCTGTCCTCCGGCGGTCGGTCGAGCAGGCCGGGCGTGTCGACGAGCTGGTAGCGGATGCGCTGGTCCTCGAAGTGCCCGACCCGGATCTGCGTCGTCGTGAACGGATACGAGGCGATCTCGTTGTCGGCCCGCGTGACGCGGTTGACAAAGGACGACTTGCCGACGTTGGGGTAGCCGGCGACGACGATGGCCGGCTCGTCCGGGCGGATGTCGGGGATGTCTTTGAGGGCGTTGTGCGCCGTCGAGATGGCGGCGAGGTTGTCTTCGACCTCCTCGACCACGTCGGCGATACGGGCAAAGGCCTGCTTGCGGAGCTTCCGGGCGGTGTCGATGTCGCCGCGTGCGACGCGGCTCTCGTACTCCTGGCGGATCTCGACGACCTTGTCGGCGGCCCACGAAACTTCTGCGAGGTGCTGTTTCAGCGCGTCGATACCGGGGTCGTTGTCTGCGGGGTAGGCTTCGCCGATGACCGCGTCGGCGAGTTCGATATAGAAGGGGTCCAGATCGTCGATCGTCGGCCACGCCGTCACCACGTTCTCCATGTTGTCGGAGGCGATGTTCGACGCCGTCATCAGCATCGACTGCTGGGCTTCGTTCCCGTCCTTGGCCCCGCCGGCGCGCGACGCCCGCGAGAAGGCTTTGTCCACGAGCTCCTCGGCGGTAGGCGTCGTCGGCAGACCCTCGAAGGGATGGCTCATAGGTCACGTTGACGGCCGGAGCGTAAAAGCGCGTTCAATCGCGCCCCAAACTGTTGCGAGTCACGCTTTTGAGCGTCCCGACCGCAGTTCCGGTATGGCACAGATTGACGCCGGCGAGATTCTGCCCAACGACCACGTCCAGCAGATGGCCGCCGAGGGACGGGTCACCCAGATGCACCGCGGCCACCAGTACGCCGACGAAGGCGACACCTTCGAGATCGACGGCACCGAGTTCGAGGTGACAGACGTAACACACCGGACACTGGGCGACATGACCGACGAGGACGCACAGCGCGAGGGGTCGGAGGACCTCGACGCGTACAAGGAACGAATGAAGAAAGTCCACGGCAGTTTCGAGTGGGACGACGACAGCGAGGTCGTCCGGCATCGGTTCGCGCCCGTCGACGAGTGAGGCGGGACCGTCTGACGACGGCCAGCAACTGAATCGACGGCCGAGCGGGCTGCCACCGCGCCGCAGACAACCCTTATCAACTACGGTAACTATCAGTAACTACATGACAGAGACGATGAGCAAGTCGAAAGCGGACGATCCGGAGCGGGCGCATCTCGCGGACGTTGCGGATGGCTGTGGCTGCACCGAAATCTGGGAGCACATGAGCGAAGCTCGCGACGCAGACGACAACTGAGCGCCCTATTACTCCGATACCACGTCGACGCCGGTAAACTCGAAGCGGGCGCCGCCGGCATCGCTTTCAGTGAGGGTGACTGTCCAGCCATGCGCAGCGGCGATCTGTGAGATAATCGAGAGCCCGAACCCGGTGCCGTCAGTTGTCGTCGAGTAGCCGCTTTCGAACACCGCCTCCCGGTCGGCTTCGGGGATGCCTGTGCCGTCATCCGAGACTGCGAACCCGCCCGGAATCTCGCTAATCGTTACTGTCACGCCTGGTATGTCGTGTTTATCGGTACCACCGGACTGAATCCGACTGTCCGTAGCGCTGTGCTCTACGGCGTTTCGGATCAGGTTCTCCAGCAACTGTTTGAGCCGCGTCATGTCCGCCTGTATCTTGCGGTCGGTGTCGACCACCAACGTCGCGTCGCCGGTATCGACGACCTCCCAGCAGTCCTCGACTGCTGTCGCCAGTGCCACCGTTTCCATCTCTGTAATGTCGTCGCCGGTCCGGGCCAGTAACAGGAGGTCGTCAATCAGCGCCTGCATCCGCTCGAGAGCCTGTTCTATCGCGGCCATATTGCTGTCGTCGTCACACTCCTCTTTCAGCGCGCCCAGCCGGCCGATAGCGACGTTGAGAGGGTTGCGAAGGTCGTGGCTGACGACTGTCGCGAACTGTTCCAGACGGTCGTTTTGCGTCGATAGTTCCTGCTCACGGTCACGGAGCTGTCTGTCGCGCTCGACGGCGGCGAGAGCCGCCTCCATGTTCGCCGCGAGGACCCGCCCAGCGACGATGTCTGCCTCGTCGAATGCATCGACGGTCGTCGATGCGGCGATGAGAATGCCGTGTTCCCCCAGCGGCAGATACAGTTCGCTGCGTATCGGTGTCTCGGGGTTCTGCACGTCCTCTTCCAGCCGCACGTCGGGGACTGCGGTCGCTTCGCCACGCTCGTACACCCGCCAGGCGATGCTGTCGCCCGGCCCGAACGTCGGGATATCACCGACCAACTCTCGAGCCGATGCGGTCGCGGCGACGGGTTCTAACTCCCCGTCGTCGTTGAGGAGGTGGACAGCATTCGCGTCAAGCCCGATAATCTCCGCGGCCGCGTTGACGCCGATCCCGGCAACTTCGTTGTGGACTTCGGCGGCCATCAACTGTCGGGTGGCCTCGTGCAGCGCTTCGAGCCGCTGTTCGCGCTCGTCCGTATCGCCCCGGTCGCTGATGACCGACACTGTGCCGTCTTCGCCGTCCCAGGTCACGTCACACGCCGTGACGCTGGCCTGCACGCTGTTGCCAGCGAGGGTCCGTATCGTCCGGCTGACTTGGCCGGCCGTCTGGCCGTTCTCGACGACGCGTTCAACGGTCTCGGTCCCGCCGTCCGTTGTCGGTTCGACGAGGTCGGTCAGTGGCCGGCCACAGAGGTCGCCGCTGTCTGCTGCGCCGAAAAACTCCATCGCCGCCGGGTTCGCGTACACGACGGTGTCGGCGACGCTGATGAGGGCCGCATCGCTCGTTGCGTCGAGAATCCGTTTCGTCCGTTCCTGTGCGGTATCGGCCGTTGCTTTCGCTCTGACTCGCTCGACTGTGTTTCGGATCCGCTGCGCGAGCACGGCGTACTGCTGGGACCCCTGCACTTTTTGAATGTAATCGGTGACGCCGGCCGTGACTGCCTCGCTTGCGAGCGACTCGCTCCCCTGACTGGTAAATAACAGGAACGGCATATCCGGGTCTCTGGCACGGACCGCCTCCAGAAACTCCAGCCCGTCGATGCCGGGCATATCGTAGTCGCTGACGATGCAGTCCACGTCGTGCGCATCCAGATACGATAGTCCGTCCGTAGCGCTCGTGACTCCGGTGGCGTCGATCGCCTCGTCGTTGCGTTCGAGATGTGTCGCGATCAGGTCTGCGTACGACGGTTCGTCATCGACACAGAGGACTGTAATGCCCGACGCCACATGGCCCATGCCTCCTGATATGAACTGTGTCAGTGTCAATCTATCGCGCCCCTCACCTGGTGACGGGTCGCCTTACCGCCGCTTGGCCAGTTCTGCACGCAAATCGTCGACGTCCATGTCTTTCATCGACAGCAGAACGAGCAGGTGATAGACGATATCGGCCGATTCGTGGGCGAGCTCTTCGGTATCGTCGTCTTTGGCCGCCAGAATCAGCTCCGTCGTCTCCTCGCCCAACTTCTCTAGCACGGCATTTTCGCCCTTCTCGTGGGTGAACAGTGACGCTGTGTAGGAGTCCTCGGGGAGGTTCGCCTTGCGGTCCTCGATGACAGCGAACAGTTCGTCGATGATGTCGCCGGTGTCGCCGCTCATAGCCGCCGTTCGGTCAGCGGGGCCTTCAGGCCGTCGCTACGACTCCACCGAGTCGAAAAAGGCCAGGTCGTGGATGCGCGGGTCTTCGGTCAGTTCGGGGTGGAACGACGTGCCGACGACCGGTCCCTCACGGACCGCGACTGGGTGGTCGTCCCACGTCGCCAGCACTTCGACGTCCGTGCCGACGTAGTCGATGACCGGTGCGCGGATGAACACCGCCGGGAACGGGTCGTCAAGACCCTCGACCGCCAGTGGGGCTTCGAAGCTGTCCTTCTGTCGCCCGAACGCGTTGCGCTCGACGGAGACGTCGATGACGTTTAGCGTGTCGACGCGGTCGTCCTGTGCGTCGCTCGCGCTGACGATGAGCCCGGCACACGTCGCCAGCACCGGCTTGCCGGCGTCGACGTGGGCCTCGATTTCGTCGGCGATGCCCTCCCGGTGGATGAGCCGCGATATCGTGGTCGATTCCCCGCCCGGTAGCAACAGTACATCGCAGTCGGGGACGACCCCGGACTCGCGTATCTCGACGACCTCCGCCGTCTGGTCGTGGGCCGCTGCCGCCCGCCTGATCGCGTCTCCGTGTTCAGAGACATCGCCCTGAACCGCGAGTACACCCGCGCGTAGCGTCATACGTCCCCGTTAGTGTGCCTGTGCGAAAAGCCTCTCGTCTCCTGCAAAGATCCGGTAGCAGGGCCGTCTTTGACTCCTCCGTTGTCGTCTACGACGCCGCTCAGTGTCCGTTCGGATATAGTCGAACCAAACGGTTAGGTGAGGCGGCCTGTAGACGTGGCACATGGGAAAGCGACGGCAGGACCCGGTCGAGGTAAACGCGGACGGGTCGGCAGACCTCTATGAGATATCGACTTGGGAGCCCCGGTCGAGGCTGGACCGGTTCGCCCACTGGCTCTACCACATCGGAATACGGACGCTGCGGTATCTGGTCATCCTTGCAGCCATTCTGATCCTCCTCCTGCAGGTCGCGTTCGGGAGCCTCGGCGCGCTCAGCGACCAGCCGCTGTTTGCCGGGATGGCCATCCTCTCTGCCGTGCCGGCGCTCGGACTCGCGGCCTACATCTACTACGCTGATGTGACTACGGAGGAACCACTGACGCTGCTCGTGGGAACGTTCTTGCTCGGAGTGTTGTTTGCCGGCTTTGCCGGTATTCTCAACGGGTTCCTCGGCGAGCCGGTTCAGGCAATCGGCTCCGGGTTCGGGCTCGTGCCGTTCCTCGGTCAGGTGTTCGTCTTCTTCCTCATCGTCGGTCCCGTCGAGGAGACCGTGAAACTGCTGGCGGTACGCCTGTACGCCTTCCGTGACAACCGCTTCGACGCCGTCGTCGACGGTGCGGTGTACGGCGCTGTCGCCGGTCTCGGCTTTGCGACTATCGAAAACGCGCTGTACATCACACAGAACGCCGAGATGGCTACCGGGACGGTCGAGTTACTCGCCGCGAGCAGCGACATCACCGCGATCAGAGCGCTCGCGGGGCCGGGCCACGTCATCTACTCGGCCTTCGCCGGCTACTACCTCGGTCTGGCGAAGTTCAACCCCGACGACGCCGGCCCAATCGTGCTGAAGGGACTGCTCATCGCTTCGCTCATCCACGCCGTCTACAACACGCTGGCCGGCCCGGTGACAGCTATCCTGGCGGGCATCTACAACGTCAACTTCCTCGTCGCGTTCTTCGGCTTCGTCATCGTGTACGACTCGTTTTTCGGCCTGCTGTTGCTGAAGAAGGTTCACGCCTACCGGCGGGCCTACAGGCGCGCTCACGAGGACCCGGACGAGACTGCGCTTCGCCCGGAACAGACCGAGTTCGACCCTTAGACCAACTGCTCGACGTATTTCGCGACCACGTCGACCTCTAAGTGGACTGGATCGCCGACCGACTTCTCCGACAGCGTCGTCTCGGCGTACGTCGTCGGAATGATCGCCACGTCGAACTCCTCGGAGCGACGGTCGGCGACGGTCAGGCTGATGCCGTCGACCGTTATCGACCCTTTCTGAACCAGATAGTCCTGATGGGCCTCGGGCAGGGAGAACGTGAACGTCCAGTCCTCGCCCTCCTGTTCGATACCGACGATCTCGGCCGTCGTGTCGACGTGGCCCTGCACGATGTGGCCGTCGAACCGGCCGTCGGCCGGCATCGCCCGCTCAAGGTTCACCCGGTCACCGCCGTCGAGGTCATCGAAGAACGTCCGGGCGAGTGTCTCCTGGGCGAGAAACACCTCGAACCACTCACCGTCGGCCGCCTTCTCGACGGTGAGACAGACGCCGCTGACGCTGATCGACTGGCCGTGGTCGAGTCCCTCGAACGGCGCGCCGATCCGCATCCGACGCCCGCCCTCGTCGTCAATAACCGCCTGCACCTCGCCGGTCGTCTCGACGATTCCGGTGAACATACCCCAGATACAGCACGGCTGGCGGAAAGCACTTGGCTTCCCGGAGACGTAATATAGACTCGGAACCGAGTAATTACTTACAATGTATTGGCGGAAGGAATTTATCCTCGCCGCTGGTAGCGCGGTGTATGGCAGCTACGCCCGACGCTGACCACGACTGGACTGGCCGTCACGCACGGACGGAACCGACCGAAACCGGGCGAATCGTCGAGGTGCCCGACGAACTAATCGAAGACTGGGACCTGCGACACGCGGAGACGAAAGGCCGCAGTTAACGCTGTAGCGCTTCGACGCCGACCAGTTCCGCGCCGGTCAGCGCCCGGATGTAGGCCCCGCCCGCGATAGAGACGTGGCCGAACTCGTCTTCTTCCATCCCGTACATCTCGATAGCTCGTGAGGTGTCGCCGCCGCCGACGACGGAGAAGCAGTCGGTGTCGGCGATGGCTTCGAGCACGCCGGCGGTGCCGACCGAGAACCGCTCGTCCTCGAACATCCCCAGTGCGCCCTTCACGAAAACGGCCTCGGAGTCCCGGATGATCGGCGAGTACTCCATGACGGTCTCGCTCCCGACGTCGAGGTAGGAGACGCTCTTTTCCTCGATGTCGTCGACGGCCTGCTCGGCGCGGTCGCCGTTCTCGTCCTCGTAGGCCAGGTCGACCGCGAGCGTGATCTGGTCGCGGTGGTCTTCGAGCATGGACTCGATCTTCTCGCTGTTTTGCTCCCACTGCTCGTCGTAGAGGTTCGCGTCATCGATGTCGTAGCCGACCGGGTAGCCAGCGGCTCGGAGGAACAGTTCTCCGGCGATGCCGCCCAGCAGGAAGTCGTCGACCTTCTCGTCGAGGTGGGTCATGACGTCGATGACGTCCGTGGCCTTCGTCCCGCCGACGACCATCGTCACCTGCCCGTCAAACTCCTTTTCGGCGATAGCGGTGTTGGCCTCGTACTCGGTTTCCATGACACGGCCGGCGTAGGCGTCCATGACCAGCGGGAAGCCCACCAGTGAGGCGTGCGAGCGGTGGGCCGCCGAGTACGCGTCGTTGATGTAGGCGTCGAATTCGTCTTTGAGCGTCTGGACGAACTCCGTCTGTGACTTGATTTCGGGGTCCTCCTCGGGCAGTTCGTCGTCACACATCCGGGTGTTCTCTAGAACGAGTACGTCGCCGCCGTCGAGGGCCGCGATGTCGTGAATGGCCTGTGGGCCATAGGTCTCGTCGACGAAGTCCACGTCGTGGTCGATGTGATCCGCGAGGATGTCGGCGTGTTGTTCGAGCGAAACAAAGTCGTCACGGCCCGGACGGCCCTGGTGGGCCAGCACCGCGACCTCGAACCCGCGGTCGACGAGTTCGCTGATCGTCTCCGCGTGGCGGTCGAACCGTCGGTTGTCCTGTACTGTGCCGTCCTCCACCGGTGAGTTGAGATCGAGTCGAACGAGGACGCGCTGTCCGTCGTCGAGGTCGTCGAGCGTCTGGAAGGTCATCACTCGGGAGGAAACCTGCCGACCGCTTAACGGTTTCCGAGTCCGATAGCAGCCGGTTCGCCCGGCCGAGCCATACCGTCACTACGCCTTCTGCCTCGGCTACTGACTCGGAAAGGGAGAGAAGGGATGGGGTGGGAGTGAGTGGGGGTCCCTCGTCCGCTGTACCCAACTGTGGGTCACGGGCTGCCGACTGTGGACACGGCTGACTGCGCCGACACACAGAGCCGACCAGTTGTGTGAAACTGATTCACACTCTGTGTGTACCAAGATATTTGGCGAACAATCGTTATAAACTTTCCTTCTATTTTGACCAGTTCCTGAATAAAACGGCCGGGCGACGACTACTCCGTGATGTACTCGGCCACGTCGAGCATCCGGTTCGAGAAGCCGTACTCGTTGTCGTACCAGGTGAGGATCTTCGTCATCCCGGAGACGACGTTCGTCGACTGCAGGTCGACCTGCGTGGAGTACGGGTCCCCGAGGATGTCCGAGGAGACGACGTCGTCGCTCGTGACGCCCAGCACGCCTTCGAGTTCGCCGGCAGCGGCCTCCTCGAAGGCGGCGTTGACATCGCTCTCCGTCACGTCGTCGTCGAGGTCGACAACGAACTCGGTGATGGAGCCGTTCGGCACCGGGACGCGGATAGCCATCCCGTCGAGTTTGCCTTCAAGCTCGGGCAGGACCTCGGTGGTCGCCTGCGCGGCACCGGTCGAGGTCGGGATGATGTTCTCGGCAGCCGCGCGGCGACGGCGGGGCTTGCCGTTCGGGCCGTCCATCAGGTTCTGCGAGCCGGTGTAGGCGTGGACCGTCGTCAGCTGGCCGGCGTTGATGCCGAACTCCTCGTCGAGGACCTTCGCGACCGGCGTGATGGAGTTGGTCGTACAGGAGGCGTTCGAGACGACATCCTCGCCGTCGTACTCGTCGTGGTTGACGCCGTAGACGAGCTGTTTGACCGGCTCGTCGCCCTTCGGCGGCGCGGAGATGAGGACCTTGTCGGCCCCGGCGTCGAGGTGCTGGCTCGCGTCCTCCTTGGTGCGGAAGATGCCGGTCGCCTCGAAGGCCACGTCGACATCGAGGTCGTCCCACGGGAGCTGTGTGGGATCTGTTTCGTGGAAGATGCCTGCTTCGAAGTCGGTCCCCTCGACCGTGAGGACGCCGTCGTCGACGCTGGCCCCTTCGAGTTCACCCATGACGGTGTCGTACTGGGCGAAGTAGTCGATTTCCGAGTCGTCCATCACATCGTTGATACCGACGACTTCGACGTTGTCGTTGTGTAACGATGCGCGGAATACGTTGCGGCCGATACGGCCGAAGCCGTTGAGGCCGACGCGGACTGGCTCACTCATTGGTGTCTAGAGAGGCAGTCGGTCAGTGTAAAGTGTTTTCGGATTTGTTGTAAATTTGTGTTTGTTTATGCGCGTTCGAGCGCGAATGATTAATAGTGAAGGTGCCCGTTCGTGTGAGAGTACCCCTCGACGGCGTCTGGTAACAGGTACTATATTCGTCCGAAGGCTTTTGAAACGGACGGACGTACTGATTGGTAGGAATGAGACGCGATGACAGTGACGACCCGTTCGACGAGTTCTTCCGGGAAATAGAGCGGATGATGGACGAGATGATGGGGGCCGAAGGCGACGTCCACATCGACCGGGACACCGGTGGCGGTGGGGCCGACCTCCACGTCGACGTTCACGAAACCGACGAGGAGATCCGGGTCGTCGCCGACGTTCCGGGCGTCGACAAGGACGCAATCGACCTCAAGTGCGACGGCACTGTCCTCACGATCAACGCCGAAAGTCCGGAGCGCGAGTACCACGAACGACTGACCCTGCCGACCCGCGTCGACGAACACTCAGCCGCCGCGACGTACAACAACGGCATCCTCGAAGTCACCTTCGACCCCGAAGAGGACTCCGCGGACATCGAACTGTAGCACGCCCGGCACACGGTTCTGATTTTCCGCGCGCCACTCCAGTGCGCTTGCTTCGCTACTGCTCAGCCGTTTGCCGTATCAACGCCGCCAGGTCGTCCCAGAAGCCGTCCTCGTACTTCGTCGCCGAGTCGATTGTCGGGCGGGCGTTCGTCTCGTTGACGACTGCGCGGTCCTCGGTCACCAGCAGGTCGACGCCGAGGTACGGAATCTCCAGTTCGTCGGCCGCGTCTTCGGCCAGTTCCCGTAGCGCCGCTGGCAGTTCCTGCCCTTCGGCTTCGGCCCCGCGGTGGACGTTGTGTTTCCACCGGCCCTGCGCGCGGCTCGCGTCGGGGAGGCGGCGCTCCACCGCGCCGACGTACTCGCCGTCGACGACCATCACACGGTAGTCGGCGGCGTCGGCGACGTACTCCTGAACGAGAAACGACTGATCGCCGACCGCGCGGTAGTCGTGGACCAGATCGAGGTAGTCGACGATGCCGAGAAACGAATCCAGATCGTGAGCCTTGGCCACGCCGACGCCGCGGGTCGTCGAGTTCGGCTTCACGACCACGGGTGGGTCGAATCGCTCAAAGGCCGCCGTCAGTTCGGCCTCGCTCGCCGGGTTCGACACGACGACGGTCTCGGGAACGGGGACGTCCGCACGGCCGAGACGCGCCAGCACGTCGGCCTTGTTCCGCGAGCGGAGGATAGCCTCGCGGTCGTTGACCCATGGCACGTCCAGCATGGCGTCGGCGACCGCTCCCTCCATGATTCGGGAGGGGTAGACGAAGCCCACGTCGTACTCGTCGAAGGGACTCTCGTCGAGCGCCAGTGTCCGCTCGGCCGTCTCGACGTGGCCCATCTCGATGTCACGGGCCGCCAACGGCCCCTGCATCCGCTCGAAGGTCTCGGCGTTCGTGGCGACGGCCAGCCTGTACATAGCTTGCAGTTGTCGTGGAGAGATAAAACACGCTCGCAGCCACACAGTCGAGGCCCTGTCGCGCGCCTCGTTCCGACCGCCACAATCCACAGAATAGCGGGTAGAGTGGATGAATACGCAACTATCTTCAAAATTGTCAGACAAATATTAAGTATGTTGGGGAGAATAGGCCACGCGTGTACGATGATATCCTCTTTCCGACAGATGGGAGTGACGGCGCAGACGAGGCGCTCGCACACGCGCTCGAACTGGCAGCGACGCACGACGCGACGATTCACGTGCTCTCTGTCGTCGATTCGACGTATCTCGGGAGCGCCGCGGCAGAAGCAACGACCATCGAATCGCTGCAGGAACAGACCGAGCAGGTCATCGACGAGACTATCGACGATATCGCCGCCCACGGCGCGGCCGTTGTTGCCGAGCACCGAATGGGCGACCCCTATGAGGAGATTATCGACTACGCCGAGACGGCGGGTGTCGATATGATCGTTATGGGAACCCACGGGCGGAGCGGTCTGGATCGGTTTCTGCTGGGGAGCGTCACCGAGAAAGTTGTTCGGACGGCGGACGCGCCGGTGTTGACGGTCCGACTGTCCGGCGATACGTAGCGGGCACCCGCTAGCAGCGCCGGTCACCCGTGTGGTGTGGCGGGCCGTTCTGCTGAGTCACCCGCCGCTACGACTTCGTCGGAGTACCCACAGCACGAGGAGCGCGCCCTCGACTCGGGCGGCGCTGTACACCCACGGGCGCAGGTCTATCTCGTCACCGTTCGTCGCCGCCAGCCCCATCCAGAAGTCAACGACCTTCCGGGGGCGGAGCAGTTCGATGACGCCAAGGGCCAGGAGTATGACTCTGAGTACCATACTGGTGGTACGTGGAACGGGTGCAAGAACATTATGGGTGCTGGTACCATAGAGCAAGAAGCACGCTCCGAGTGTATGGGTTCGCGATTGAGATACGACTCAGTATTCTACGGAGCGGCACGGAGAACGAGGCAAAGGGCGACGAGTTGCGGACGTCTCGCCCTGCGAACGGCGAGCGAACACTGTTTGACTTACGCGACCAGCAGGTCTTCGCCGTGTTCTGCGAACGGTCAAAAGACGTTGTTGACCGATTTACGCGATCAGCTTCTCTTCGCCGCGTTCGACCTTGATGCGGCAAGAGGGCGTGATCTTGTTGTATGCGCGGCGGAACGCTTCCTTGACGTGCTCTGCGTCCTCGACGTTGACGTAAGCGGTGAACAGCTGTTCGCCGGCTTGGACGCGGGCGGCGGTGCCGACGATCTTCCCGAAGGCGGCGCGCATCCCGTCAGAGACACGGTCGGCCCCAGCACCGGTCGCCTGCTTGTTCTCGCGCAGGACCTGGTGGGGGAACTTCCGGAGGGTCATCTTGTAGTCACCCTCTTCGCCGAGCTCCTTGATCATGTGGCGGTTGGCCGACAGGCGGGAGGCCTCCAGCGAACCGTGACGGAGCTGGACGGTCTCCTCGACGATGAGGCTGATCTGGACGGGGTAGTCGTCGGCGTCCTTCTGCTTGCGGCCCATCTTGTGCTGTGCGATCTTCGACCCGGGAATGCCTGTGATGTATTCGCGTCGGGTGTACGCGGGCTTGTCGATGTCCCGGTACATTGAGGCGGGTTTGTCCGACATAGGTACTCTTGGAGAATACGTCGCCGAGCGGCCCAATAAGGGCTTCGAACCCGCCCGGCGGCGTGCCGTGGTGTCCCATACACTGGCGCGCGACCGCCAGCGGCCCCGGACTGACCGTTGCTGGAGTCCCTGCTCTCGGTACCATCGGGAACATCGGTGTTGGTCCGGTAACACCGCTGTCACCGCGCTCTTTTACCACTCGCGCGCGTACGATTGGTTATCATGAATATGCTCGTCGACGGCGAGTGGCGGACTGACGCGTACGAAACGACAGACGAGGACGGGGCTTTCGACCGGCAGGACACCACCTTCCGAGACCGGATCGAGGACGACCCCGACGCGCGGTTCCAGCCCGAGGCCGGCCGGTATCACCTGTACGCCTGCCGCGCCTGTCCGTGGGCCCACCGGATTCTGGTCGCTCGGAAACTGCTAGGACTCGAAGACGCCATCACCGTCGACTACGTCGACCCGTTCCGCGGCGAGGACGGCTGGCAGTTCACGCCCGACAAGGACGGCTGCACGCCGGATACGGTCAACGGATCGGACTACCTCCGCGAGGTCTACGTCGCGGCCGACAACGACGCGACCTGCCGCGTGACGGTGCCGGTGCTGTGGGACAAACAGGAAGAGACCATCGTCAACAACGAGTCCGAGGAGATCCTTCGGATGCTCGACACTGAGTTCGACGACGTGGCCGACAACGACGTCGACCTCTACCCCGAAGGCTATCAGGACGAGGTCGACCGGATCATCGACGACATCTACGAGCCCATCAACAACGGCGTCTACCGCTGTGGCTTCGCGAACAGCCAGTCGGCCTACGACGAGGCCGTCGAGGAACTGTTCGACGCGCTGGACCACTGGGACAGCGTCCTCGAAGACCAGCGCTTCCTCGCCGGCGACCGCCTGACCGAGGCGGACATCTGTCTGTTCACGACGCTCGTGCGCTTCGACGAAGTGTACCACACCCACTTCATGTGCAACCACAAGCTCATCCGCGAGTACGACAACCTCTGGCCGTACCTCCGGGACCTCTACCAGCTCCCCGGCGTCGCCGAGACGGTGAACATGGACCACATCACGGAGCACTACTACACCACTCACCCCGACGTGAGCCCGAAGCGAATTGTCCCGATGGGACCCGACCCCGACTTCGAGGCCGACCACGACCGCGACGAACTCCCCGGTGACCTGCCCGAGACGCTGTTCCCGACGGCGTAACCGGGCAGTTTCGCGACCGAATATCGAACGCTGAGTCGACGCTGTTCCTTTTATATACCCAGTTCTCACCTGTGTTCAATGAGTCGGGTAGACGGGCGACGTCGGGCCGTGAGCCCAGTCATCGGTGTCGTTATCCTCGTCGGAATTGCTGCAATTCTCGCTGCCACCATCGGTGTGTTCGCGCTCGGCTTCAGCGAGCAGCGACCCACGCAGGCACCGCAGGTCGCTATCGTGGCCGACTACAGCGAGCGGACCACCGGCAACGGGGAGTATCTGAACCTCAGCTTCAGCAGCGGTGAAACCGTCTACCGGGACAACCTCACTGTCGTCGTCTCCGATGCCAGGAGTTCCGACGGCAGCGACGTGACGCTTGACACCGATCCGATACAGGCACAGGCCTCGACGCGGATTACGTCGGGGACAGAAATTACGATACATCAGGGACAGTTCGCCGGCATCACGAGCGGGGAGCATCTGGACCTGAGCGACGCGACGCTTCGACTCGTCTGGAACCCAGCGGACGAACCGGAATCGGAAACATACGTCATCTACCGGTGGCCGGACCCGAGCCAGCGTAACTGAGCGGGCGTTTCGGCCCCGCTGTCGGACCGGCTCTCCTCACTCGGCCAGCGAGAGCGTGACCGCGTCGGTTTCGTAATCTTCGATGAACGACCCGGAGCCGCCCAGCGAGACAGTCCGGTCGCCGACGTCGACGACTAGCGTGTGTTCGATGGGGTAGGAGTTGGTCTGTGGCTCGGCGACGCCCTGTTTCGTCTCGACGACGGTCCCTTCGATGGTCGTTGTGTCGTCGTCCGCCTGTACTGCCCGTACTTCGGCGGAGACGTGGATGTCGTGGCCGGCGCGCAGGTGGAGCGTCGCCTGGAGGACGGCGTGGCGGAAGTCGTGGTAGGTGGCTGGGAGCGGGGCCGGGTCGGTGACGGTCTCCTCGGTGGCCATCAGCCAGTAGTTCCCGAGGAACGACCCTGACAGCACGGGGACGAGCTGTTGCTGGACGAAGGCGATAGCGCGCTGGTCGGAGTTGGTGCGTGTCACCATCTCCGCCGGGGAGACGAGGCCGAACTGGGCGTCGACGGTGAGCATAATCGGCATCGGCTGGTTCCAGGACCGGACCACGGAGGCCAGCCCGCGCACGTCGTCCGGTTCCAGGCCGTCGGCGCTGCTGACGACCAGCATCACGAGGACGCCGCGGTCGACAGCCGCGACCAGTTCCTCCGAGATCTCCGGGAGGTACTGCTGGGGAACCGACAGCATGATCTCCCGTTCCGCGTTTCTGATGTACTCCGTGAGTCGCTTGATGACTGTCACCCGGGACTTGATGACGTCGAACTGCTGTGGTTCCCGCGCACTCGCCGAGTATCTGGAATCGAGCGCACCGCTCATCTCTTCGAGTCGGTCGGTCAGGGCGTCGATGACTTCCTCGGGCGGCCGGGCGCGTATCGTCGTGGGCACGACGTGGTCGTTGACCTCGATGAACCCACGGTCTTCGAGCGATTCGCTGATGCTGTAGACGTACCGTTTGGAGACCCCGGTGTCGTCGGCGATTTCACTGGCCGTGGCCTCGCCGCTGCCGAGAATCGACAGGTACGTGTCGACTTCCTTCTCCGACAGGCCCAGTTGCCCCAGCCTGTCCCTGAGAGTCGAATCGTCCATCTGTTCACATCTGGTAACGGCGGCGGATAACTGTGTTTCGGTGCTATGTGGCCCGCCAACGCCTCCGAAGCCGCCCCAATGGGCCGTATCGTCGACTGGCCCACACCGAGCTCACAAGAATGAAAAACTATTACACCATATTTTATATCCCCCGCAGTGGTGTCTCTCACCAATGACGCTCCGGACGGCACTTAACGACTTCAAGCGGACCCGGGACCGCCGCCACCAGTTCCCGGGCGAGTTCCGCTCTACGACGGGCACTTTCTCCGGACTCGACAGCCGGTTGGTGCACGTCGACAGCGATGGCTCACTGCGGGACTACTCCTATCCGCTGTGTGGGCTCACGGGGATCGACCGCTCGCGGTTCGGTATCGACACGGGTTCGACGACGTGGTTCGACGCCGACGCCGACCAGCGGTATCGTGGTGACGCTGGCGTCGTCGAGACTATCCACGACTGCGGCGACTGGGCCGTCGTCCAGACGGACTGCACTATCGAGCAGGCCCACGTCACCCGGTTCGAACTTCGCGGCGACGCCCCCGCCGACGTATCGCTTCGGGCGTTTGTCGATTTCGCACCCGACGGACGGGACGGCCAACAGAGCCTGCTGATGCACGGCAACACCGTCGAGGCCTACCATCGCTCCGAACACGACTTCGTCGGCGTCTCTACCGAACTCGACGCCGTTCAGGGCCAGATTCCCGAGCGGTTCCCCGAACTTGTCGACGACGACCCAGTCTCGTTCCCACGGGCGACCGGGGAGCGACGGTACGAGGACACGACGCTAACTGGCGGCGTCCTGCTGTCCGCGCCGTTCGTCGACGGTGGCGTCACGCTGACGACGCTGCTGACGGACGCGGACGACACCGACCGCGATACGGCGCTGTCGACCATCGACCGTCTGGTGAGCGACCACTACACTTCGGAGACACTGCTCGAAGCAGGGCAGGCACAGCGCCGCTGGAGCGTGCCCGCAGAGACGCCGAACCGGGAGAGTGTCGTCGCCGACCTCCGGGTCCTCTCGCTGCTTTCGGCTGCGAACGGGGCCAGAATCGCCGCGCCGGACTTCGACCCGTACTACGTCACCTCCGGCGGGTACGGCTATACGTGGTTCCGCGACGACGCCGAAATTTCGGCGTTCCTGCTCGAAGCTGACGGGACGTTCGACCTCGGATTATCGCCGTGGCACCAGCGTTCCGCCGCGTTCTACTGTCGCACGCAGCAACCGGACGGGAGCTGGCCCCACCGTGTCTGGCCCGGCGACGAGACGCTCGCGCCAGGCTGGGCGAACGCCCGGCTCGAAAGCGGTTCTGACGCCGACTACCAGGCCGACCAGACCGCAAGCGTCACCACCTTCCTCGCGACGTATCTCCGGACCGGCGAGCCGGCCGACCCGGAGTGCATCGAAGCCACGCTCGGACGTGCCGTCGAGAGCATCGACGACACGCTGGCCGACGACGGCCTCCCCATCGCCTGCCAGAACGCCTGGGAGAACATGCAGGGGCGGTTCACGCACACCGCTGCGACCTTCTTGCACGCCTACGCGGCCGTCGCCCGCGCACCCGTCTCCGCCGCGCTCCGGGATCACGCCCGTTCACAGGCCGAAACAGTGCTGTCAGCCCTGGATGCGCTGTGGACCGGTGACCGCTACGCCCTTCGCGAACACGACGGGACCATCGACGACCGACTGGACTCCGCGACGCTGGCCCTCCCCGCCGCCTGTCGCGTCGCCGCCGAGGCCATCGACCTGCCGGCGGCGACCCGTGACCGGCTCTACACCCACGTCGAGACGACACTCGACGGGCTGGAACGGGACACCGGCGACATCCGTGGTCTCATCCGCTTCGAGGGCGACGACTGGCGGCGCGGCTCGCAGGACCGCGAGAAAGTCTGGACCGTCTCGACGGCGTGGGGCGCAAACAGTGCCGCCCAGCTGGGTGCGCTCCTGCGTGACGCCGACGACAGCCGAGCGACGGCGGCCTACGCCCGGTCCCGGGACCTGCTGGACGAGATCCTTCCCGGTGGCTCGCTCGTCCAGTCCAGCGGCTACCTCCCCGAGCAACTGTTCGACGACGGGACGCCGGACTGTGGTACGCCGCTCGGCTGGCCCCACGCGCTCCGGCTGGCAACCGTCGCCCACCTCGCTGACGCCGAGGCGCTCACTGCCGAGCCGCTGAGCGCCCGCGAGTGAACTGCCGAGCCGCTGAGCGCCCGCGAGTGAACTGCCGAGCCGCTGAGTGCCCGCGAGTGGTTTTTGTACGGACCGTGCTGCTCGCGCACTCGCAAACGTAGTAGATGGCCGTAGGGACTCTATAACTGATCGAAAACAGTGACTACGCCCGGACGCGGATCACTGACTATCGTCCTACTGCGGTGCTGCGACGGGCGCGTCCTCGCCGGCCGTAACCGTCTCGCCGGTCTCCGGGTCGAACAGGTGGACGGCGGATTCGTCGAACGACACCTGCACGCGGTCGCCGATGGCCGGCTCCACGTCAGTACTTACCCTGGCGATGAAATCCGGTGCGCCGTCGCCCTCGAACCCGGTTTTCGATTCGCCCAGATCGAGGTAGAGGTAGTTGTCGCTACCGATGGGTTCGAGCACGTCGACCGTCGCCGGAACAGCGTTCTGGTCGCCGCCGTCGCTGACGGAGACGTGTTCCGGTCGGATACCCAGCACGTACGAACCGCCTTCGATGTCGCCGAAGGCACTGGCACGGCCGCCCGTGAGGTCGTAGGAGAAGTCGTCGTGAGCGCCGGTAAGCCGGATGCCGCTGCCGAGTGGCTCCGCGGTCACGTCGAGGAAATTCATCGAGGGCGAACCGACGAAGCCGCCGACGAACTGGTTGGTCGGGTTCTCGTACACCGTCTTCGGCCGGCCGGCCTGCTGGAGCTTCCCGTCGTTGAGGATGACGATGCGGTCGCCCATCGTCATTGCTTCTTCCTGGTCGTGGGTGACGTAGACGGCCGTGATGCCGAGTTCCTCCTGCAGGCGCTGGATCTCCGTCCGCATCGTCGTCCGGAGCTTCGCATCGAGGTTGCTGAGTGGCTCGTCGAAGAGGAACACGTCCGGCTCCCGGACGATGGCGCGCCCGAGCGCGACCCGCTGTTTCTGCCCGCCGGAGAGCTGGTCCGGCGTGTCATCGAGCAGGTCCCCGATGCCCATCATCTCCGCCGTCTCAGTGACTCGCTCCTGCCGTTCTTCCTTCGAGAGGTCCGTGCTCATCCGGAGGCCGAAGGCCATGTTCTGCCGGATGGACTTGTGTGGGTACAGCGCGTAGTTCTGGAACACCATCGCCACGTCGCGCTTGCGGGCGTGAACGTCCGTCACGTCCTCGTCGCCGATGCGGATACGACCGCTCGTCGGCCGCTCAAGCCCGGCAATCATCCGTAGCGTCGTCGATTTCCCACACCCCGACGGGCCGACCACCGTTACGAACTCCCCGTCGTCGATGGACAGGTCGACATCGTCGACCGCCACGATGGAGCCACCGTCGAACTCCTTCCGGAGACCGTCTAGTTCGAGACTCGCCATTACACAGAGTCTCACACCCATCGCTAATAAGTTTGATGGGATTTTTCATAGAAGTTCTAGCAGAGTCGGTTCGGTTGTGGAACCGAGCGCTGTCAGCGCTCTCTCGTCGCCGGTACCACAACGATATCTCCGACCTCGACCGTCCCGCTGCTATCGACCGGGTCGCCGCTGAGAAGGTCGGTGTCCCCGACCGGGGTGTCGAGCGAGACGTTCGCCGTCCCGTCGCCGAAGTGTAGCACGACCACGAGCGTTTCATCGCCGTCGGTGCGCTCGTACGCGACGACGCTGTTCGCATCGCCCGATTCGACGGTGTGAGGAACCGGACGTACCCCGGACGCGCGCAGTGCCCCGTGGTCCGCTCGCAGCGCCACCAGTCGCCGGTGGAAGTCGGTCAGTGCGTTGTCGCCGTCGTGCCAGCGCATCGTCCCGCGCTGTTGTTCGACGCCCCGTTCCTGGCCGGCGTAAACCATCGGCGTTCCGGGGAGCGTGAACGTGGCCCCGACGGCCGCCCGCAGTGACGCGGCTCCGCACTCGTCGAGATAGCGGTCCTCGTCGTGGTTGTCGACGTACCGCATGTGGGCGGTACGGTCGGGGTAGCCGTGCTCGGCCGTCGCGTCGAGCGCCTCGAACAGCGCCGACGCTGGTTCCTCGCCGGTCCCGATGTCGCGGAGCGTGTCGAACAGGTCCGTGTCGTAGTGAACGTCGAACTCGTTTTCGGCGAAGGCGGCGTCGCGTGGGACCGTCTCGTCGAGCAGCAGGAACTCGGGGTCGTCGGCTTTCACCCGCTCCCGGACTTCCTTCCAGAACCCGTGTGGCACGCCCCAGGCAACGTCACAGCGGAACCCGTCGACCACGTCGCGCCACTCGTCTACCACGTCGAGCATCCAGCGCCGCACCGCGAGCGAGTCGTAGTTGAGGTTCGGGATTCGCGTCCAGTTGAAGTAGTAGCCCGGCGCGTCCTCGCCCGCCCAGTCGATATCGGAGACGTCCTGTGACACCGGAATCCGCTCGTAGTAGTCGGCGTACTCGGGGACGCCGGCCCGGTGGAGCTGGAAGGCCGGATGGTCCCGCGAGCTGTGGTTTATTACCAGGTCGAAGACGACCCGAATCCCGGCGTCGTGGAGCCGGTCGACCAGCGATTCGAATTCGTCGCGCGTTCCCAGGTCTGTGGCGGTGTCGAAGAAGTCCGTGATATGGTAACCGTGCCGGGTCGGACTCGCCTGAATAGGGGTGAGCCACACCACATCGACGCCCAGCGACTCGATGTAGGGGACCCGCCGCTCGATGGCTTCGAAGGTCGTGTCGACGGTCTCGCCGGCAAACGACCGGACGAATATCTCGTAGATGGTGGCGTCGCCGGCCCAGGCCGGCGGGTCGGCCGGCCGTGTGACGGGCACTGTGCCGCCTGCGGTCGCGTTTCCGGTTCCACTGTCGCGTTCCACGACTAGCGTGTCCGCGACGCTGTGGCGCTCGGCGACGGCAACCGCGTGAACGCGGGCCATCTCCGGCAGGGCTTCGTGTGGCACCCGGAGTTCGTCGCCGTCGATGGTCACGGCCGACTCTTCCAGCGCGTCGCGGCCGTCGAGATAGAACTCGACTTCCGGTTCGCTCCCCGACGGGGCCGCGCGGGCGTCCGCCGAGACGACGAAGTCTCCGTTCACCGTCTCACCGGTGAGTTCGACCCGGGGGCGACCCGGTCCCTCGACGGTGACCTCGTCTGTCGCGGTCGACTCGAAGGAGCCATCGAAACTGAAGATCGCGTGGTGGGTCCCCGGTGGGAGGTCGGTTTCGATGACCCATTCGTCGCCGTCGCGCTCGGCCCAGTGTGTCCCCATCGTGAAATCGTTGAACTTCCCGATGACGATGGCGCGGTCGGCGACGGTGAGGTCGTCGGTACCACCGTCGCAGTCGAAGTCCTCCGCCGTGACGCTGAACCGGGCCGTCTCGGTGATGCTCGGGAACGCCCGGACGACTTGCTCGTGTGTGCCGTCCGGTGCGGTTACCTCCGCTCGGTAGACGCCCGGCACGTCGGGTTCGAGGTGACAGACCGGGCCGTCGCCGAGCGCTGCCGTACTCGCCGCTGGCCGCTCGACTAACCGCCACTCGGCAGCCATGCCGGGGTCGGGCTGACGCGGGGCCAGTTCGACCGATTCGCCGACGGTGGCGAACCGTGGCGGGCCTGGATGGTGCATACGCCTACGGTACAGGGTCGGTACTGTGAGTGTTACGCTTCTGGTTGAAATTTAGAAAAGATATTACTTCGTTTATTCTCCTCTATCCGATCTGTTGAAACCGACACACGGCGAGGCGAATTCGCGCCGTTTCTCGAAATCTATCATTATTGTCTCCTTCTATTTCCGAATGATTTAAGTTATGAAGGACTATTTCATCCCATATCTATCCATGACAATGGAACGACGGACGGTGCTCAAACGGATCGGCGGTGTCGGGGCGGCTACGGCCTTGGCTGGCTGTAGTGTGCAAGAGCAGGGCAGTGGCGGCTCAGAGGGGGAAACGGCTTCCGGTGATGGTTCGGGCGATGGGTCAGGCGGCGGGAGTCAACAGTCCGGCGGGACCGCGACGGCGTGGTACCAGCTTCAGGACTCGGAGATACCCGCACGCGAGGACGCGATGGAGACGTTCGCGAGCGAGACGGAGTTCGGCGTCGACGGGTCGGACATCTCCAATATGGAAAAGAAGACCACGAGCGCGATTCCGGCCGGGCAGGGGCCGGAAATCTTCGAGTGGGCACACGACTGGGTGGGCGACTACTACCAGCGGGAGTTCGTCGTCGACCAGTCCGAGGAACTCTCCGTGAGCCTCGACCAGTTCACGGACGCCGCCGCCTCGGCCGTCCAGTTCGACGACGCCGTCGTCGGCCTCCCGCACTCGGCGGAGACGGTGACGCTCATCTACAACGCGGACATCGTCGACGAAGCGCCCGAGACCATCGACGACATGGTGTCGGCGATGGAGGAGTACTACGACCCGAGCAGCAGCCAGTACGGCCTCGCCGCGCCGTTTGACCCGTACTTCACGAGCGGGTGGATACAGGCCTTCGGTGGCTACTACTTCGACCCGGAGCAGGACCCGGCGCTCGGGCTGGATGCCGACGAAGCTATCGAGGGGCTCCAGTTCGCCCTCGACACCCTCCGTCCGTACATGCCCGACGACCCGAACTACGAACCGCAGGCCGCGACGTTCTCGGAGGGGAACGCCGCATTCGCCGTCAACGGGCCATGGTATCTGGCGACGCTGAACCAGAGCGACGTGAACTATGAGGTGGCGACGTTCCCTGCCATCGACGGCGGCGAGGTGACGCCGTACACCGGCATCTCGATGTGGTACTTCGCGGACGCGATGAGCGAGGGCGGAGCCGACGCCACGGCCGCCCGGAACTTCGTCGAGTGGTTCGCCACCAACGAAGACCACGCCACGCGACTCGCTAAGGAGCAGGGCGCGATTCCGGTGCTCGACAGCCTCGTCGGCAGCGACGAACTCCCCGACCACGTCCAGACGTACTCCCAGACCGTCAGCCAGGGGGTCCCGATGCCGACCGACCCGCGCATGAACAAGGTGTGGTCGCCACTGGAGAACGCGCTCATCGAGGCGTTCAACGGCGACGCGAGCGCCGAAGACGCACTGACGACCGCCGCCGAAGAAATCCGAAGCAACTGGGAGTGAGAAACGCCCATGAGTACGGTTTCACGGGCGGCGGACCGCATCGAGTCGGTCCCGTTTCTGACGCGGGACGACGCGTCGTTACTGCTAGTGCTCCCGGGGCTGTTCGTCTTCTCGGCGTTCATGCTGTTCCCGGTGCTGTACCTGCTGGGAATCTCGTTTACGAACGCAGATCCGGCGAACCTGTTCGCCGGCGAGGGCGTCGTCGCCGTGCTCACGTTCGGCGACGCGCTGTTCGTCGGCCTGGAGAACTACGCCGACGTGCTGACCGACGGCCAGTTCTGGAACTCCTTCGGCGTCACCTGGCTGTTCGTCGCTACGAGCGTCACGCTCAAAATCGGGGCGAGCCTGGCCATCGCGCTTATCGTGACCAGTGAACTCGTCCGCGGCAAGCGCGTCCTGCGCTCGCTCATCATCTTCCCGATGGGCCTGCCGCCGATCTTCACTATCACCGTGTGGCGTGGCATCTTCAGCTCCGCCGAGTTCGGGCTGATGAACCAGCTACTGACCGCGTTCGGCGCGAGTTCGGTCGCGTGGCTGTCGGGCCGCTGGACCGCCTTCGTCGCGTACAACGTCACGGAGGCGTGGCTGGCGTACCCGTTCATGGTCATCATCACCGTCAGCGCGCTACAGGACGTACCCGAGGAACTCCACGAGGCGGCCGTCGTCGACGGCGCGGGATTCCTCGCACGCTTCGCTCATATCACGCTGCCGTCGATCAAACGGCCCGTGCTGTTCGCGTCTATTCTGACCTCCGCGGCCTCGTTCCAGCAGTTCCTCATCCCGTTCGTGTTCAACCAGGGCGGCCCGGCACGGGCGAACGAACTCATCGTCGTCTACGGCTATCGTGAGGCGCTGTCGTTCCAGCAGTACGGTCGCGGTGCGGCCATCAGCATCATCGCGCTCGCCTTCATCGGCGCGTTCATGTGGCTCAACGTCAAGAAAGGCAAACTCGCCGACGGGGTGAACGACTAATGCTCCTCGGTGCAATCGCCAGAAAGCTCGGCAACGATATCAAGACGTTCGCGACGATGCCCGGCCGGACGGTCCGCAAGTGGTCCTACACTGTGCAGGCCGTCCGTCGGGGCGAACTGCCCGCGTCCGAAGTCCTGAAGGTCATTCTCTCGACCATCGGCGCGACGCTGGTCGTGCTGGCACTGCTCTTCCCGATCTACTGGATTCTGATGGCGGCCCTCTCCGGCTCCGGAAGCTCGCTGTACACGTCCGAGAGCTTCTCGCTGTTTCCCACTAATCCGACGGTCAAACCGTTCATCTGGGTCATCGGTGACCTCATCGTGCCGTCGTACTCGATATCCGCCGCCATTCCGTTCACCGACCTCGCTTTCGTGTTCCAGACGCCGGGGATCGAGATTCTCGACGCCTCCGACTACGGCGTCGACCGCCCCTCGGAGTTCAAGCACTTCCTCTGGAACAGCCTCATGGTGGCGATTCCCACCGTGCTGATCGCGATGTCGCTCATCATTCCGGCGGCCTATGCCCTCTCGCGGCGGGAGTTCCTCTTCCGCCGGAAGATCCTGTTCCTCTACGTCCTGATGACACAGGTCGGGGGCGGTCTCGGCGTTGCCCTGCTCATCGGGATGTACGCACTGTACGTCCAGTTCGGCATCAACGACAGCAAACTGGCGCTTGCGGTGTACTACGCGGCGACCGCCGTGCCGTTCAACACCTGGCTGCTGAAGACCTACATGGACGGCATCCCGGTCTCCTACGAGGAGGCGGCCGTCGTCGACGGCGCGCCGCCGTGGCGGGTCGTCACTGAGGTCATCATCCCGATGTCGACCGCCGGGCTGGCGACGGTGTTCATCTTCGTCTTCCTCACCGGGTGGACGGAGTTCGTCGTCGCCCAGACGCTGCTGGGGACGGAGAACTACACGCTGCCGGTCGGCCTGTACGCGATGGTCGACGAGTACTCCATCCCATGGGCGCGCTTCTCCGCGTTCGCGCTCACCTTCGCCTCGCCGATCATGCTGGCGTACCTGTTCGCCCAGCGCTACATCGAGGGCGGCCTCTCCTTCAGCGGGATGGAGGGCTAAGCTGGCGCGACGCCGGCCGTCATCCAGCAGCCCTCGTAGGGTGCTTCGTCTTGTTTTCTGACCGTCCACCGGTAGCTCGACGTCGTCCCGTTCCCATTGACGACCGTCACCGGTTGTGACGCGGTGTCGCCGTCGCGGTCGAGCGGTCCGTACCGCACGCCGGTCGCGTTCAACAGCGGTTCGAACCCACTTCGAATGGTTCGGACGAAGTTCGAGTACGGCCCCGTCAGGTCACGGTTCGACGGGGACGCGAACTGCCAGGTCGTGTTGATGCCCTCGTTCGTCGCCGGGTCGTTGTTCTGCAGTGCAAGCACCTGGATGTGGACGACGAGCCCCGGCGGCCGCTCGCAGTTCGGTCGCAGTTCGAGGACCCGCGGCTGTGTCACCGCCGATCTGTTGGTGTCGACGGAGACGTTGCCCCAGTAGCTCCCCTCGCCTGTCGTCTCGACTGCTCGCGTCTCGTCCGTCGGCACGTCGGCGGGCGTTATCGTCGCTTCCGACCCTGCCGAGTCGCCACCACCGAAAAACGCACCGCAGCCCGCCAGTGCGACGACCGCGGCAAGTGCGACGAGCGCCAGCGGCCGAACGGCTGTCATACCCCTGTATTGGGGTGACGCTCCTTCGATGTTCCGTCGCCGCGTCCGTGCGCTGTTTCGCTTGGCAGCGGTCGATGCCGTCAGCCGAGCCGTTCCTCGACCGCGTCGATGTCGCTCGGTTCGTTGACGTTGTGACACCACCCGTCGAGTTCGACCGCCTCGACGCGGTGGCCGGCGCTCAGTAACAGGTCGATTGCGTCGGGGAGTTCGTACTCGCCCCGCTCGGAAGGTCGCGTCAGCGCGCAGGCGTGGCCGACGGCCGGCTCGAACACGAAAAAGCCCCGCGTGACCAGCGTCGACGGCGGGTCCGACGGCTTCTCGACGAGACCGGTCACCCGGTTCTCGTCGTCCGTCGTGACGACACCGGTCGTCTTGGCTTCGGCCCGCGACACGTCCTCGACGAGCAGCGTCGCGCTGGCGTCGGTCTCGCGGTGGCGCTCGATGGCCCCGTCGAGATTTGCCCGGCAAACGTTGTCGCCGTTCAGCACGACGAAGGTCCCGTCGACGGCCGAGCGGGCCTGTTCGAGCGCGTGGGCCAGTCCTAACTGTTCGTCCTGCCGGACGTACGCTATCGGGGTGTCCCGATACCGCTCACCGTAGCGAGCTACGATGTCATCGCCGCGGTAGCCGATGACGACGACCAGGCGGTCGACGCCGACTGACAGCAGCGTGTCGAAACAGTGTGTCAGCAGCGGCTTTCCGGCCACCTCGACCAGTCCCTTCGGCTTGTCCGCAGTGAGCGGTCGCATCCGCGTCCCTTCGCCGGCAGCGAGTACGACGCCGTCCATATCCGGCCCCACGCTTGCACCGGCTAAATGCCTGTGGGCGAGCGGGTTTTGTCCGTGGCCAGCCAACCTTGACGCATGGCTGAGGAGTGTGACACCTGCGGCCGGTCGGTCACCGTCGATGAGGCGGTCCGCCGGGAGACGTTCGGTGACCTCGACAACGACCGCTGGCAGACGCTGTGCTGTCCGGACTGCGGTGCGCGGCTCCGGACGATATTCGTCGGGCCGGACTCCTGACGGGGAAAGAGACAGGTAGCAGCAGTGTGTGACTCTGACGCATGGAAGACGAAGCGTGGCGCTCGGTCGACATCATCCGGGACAACGACGGCGTACCGCACGTCCTCCAACAGAAGCTGCTGGTGTTCACAAGCGGTGTCTCCGAGGAGTCGGCCGGCTACACGAAGCCAGCGATGGAACACCGGCTAGTACCGCTCAAGGAACTCACGAAGTTCGGGCAGTCGTAACGAACAGCCGCCGGAACAGTCTGCGCCGCGGCCGATAGCTCGGACGCTGGACCGGTTGGACAACGAACACCTCGGGATACACTTTTGCGCCTATCCGAACGAGTATCGATAATGGCTGAACCGCTGTACGTCGGTGTCGACCGGAGCGACGAGTCCTGGGTCGCTGTGGCGCTCACCGGCGACGGGTTCGACCACGCGTCGGTGTTCGACAGTATCGGCGAATGCTGGTCAGCGTACGAGGAGCGCGCTCGGCTGATTCTGGTCGGAGTGCCGATTGGGCTCGTGGAATCCGGTGATCCGGACCGCCGGTGTGACGAACTCGCCCGGTCGGTGCTCGGCGAGCGGAGCGCGGCAGTTCGCACGCCGCCGGTACGAGAAGCGACCCGGAAACAGCGCTACTCGACGGCCAACCGCGTCCACAGGCGCAAGACCGGACAGGAACTCTCTGAGCAGGCGTTCGCACGTAGCGACAGCCTCGCCCGGATCGATGAACTCTTGCAGGAACTGCCCGAGGCTGCCGCAGCCATTCGGGAATCCCACCCAGAGGTCTGTTTTCGGGCCTTCGGCGGCGAGCCGCTTAGCTACTCGAAGCGCACCGCCGGGGGATATGCCGAGCGGATGCGGATTCTCGCACATTACGACCGCGACGCCGCCCCGACGGTCCAGAAAGCCGCCGAAGCGACCGGCGGCGCGGCGGTAGCCGTTCACGATGTGCTGGACGCCGTCACTCTCTCCTATACGGCGCAACCGGGCGACAGGGAGTTGTACACGCTGCCGCCCGAGCCGCCGCGAGATGCGGCGGGGCTGCCGATGGAGATCGTCTATCGGGCGGCGTCGCCACTGATCACGTCGTGACGTGTTCCGGCGAGCGCCGTCGCTCGTCGTGGGTTATGTGCATGCCAGCGACACTGCCGTGTACGCTACACCGCGACCGCTGACAAGTGATTATAGTGCTAGACTGTAGACAGAAGCCGTCTTACAGTCGCGTGAGGTTGGTCGCACGCGGACCCTTGTCCGCCTGCTCGATGTCGAACTCGACTTCCTGCCCCTCTTCGAGGTCAGGGCCGCCGACGTCTTCCATGTGGAAGAAGACGTCTTCGTCCGCATCGTCGGTTTCGATGAAGCCGTAACCACCAGTGTCGTTGAAGAAGTCGACAGTGCCTTCCGCCATTGTTAGAGCCTCGTGACGTTGTTGGCGCGCGGACCCTTGTCCGCCTGCTCGATGTCAAATTCGAGCTCCTGTCCTTCCTCGAGGTCCGGGCCGCCGATGTCTTCCATGTGGAAGAAGACGTCCTCGTCCGCGTCCTCAGTGTCGATGAAACCGTAACCGCCAGTGTCGTTGAAGAAATCAACCGTTCCTTTCGCCATTGCAACCAAAGAGATGCCAGCACCACGGATAACAGTGTCGGTACGATGCTCTGGTGGGAAACAGAAAGATCCGACCGCTGTCTGGCGATTAGGGGGTGTGTAATACTGTCATGGCACATGCGCCGCCGGCTCTCCCGGCTGGCTATAGACGCCACGGCGTCGCGTTCGGTCTTACCGGATCACTAACCAAATGGAATTAGCCGTTCGAGCACAAGTCATAATTATGTACCGTGGTGCCCGGGCCCGCCTTGCGCCGTGGCTGCTTGCTGGCTTCGGACTCGCGTTCACAGGTGCGGCCATCGTCTGGCACCTCGGTATCGAGACACAGCGTATCGGACAGGTCGGCGGCCCTGCGCTCGCGTTGGCCCTCGACGGGCTACTGCCGCTGGTGCTAGTGTATGGCAGCTATCGCCTCGTCTCGTCGTCGACACCGGGGGAGCAGATATGGACAGTTTTCGTCTGGAGCGTTGTCGGCAGCGCTGCGGTCGGGGCTATCATCGGTTTGAGCGTCTTTATCCGCATGATGGAGGGTCGAACAATCGCCGAACCGGTGTTCGTCACCCTGTTGGCGATGGAGACGGGCGCTGTCACGGGACTCATCGCGGGCACGCTTGCGGTTCGGGCCCGTCAGGATGCCAGTCGGGCGACCCGAACCGCGAACACGCTGTCGTTCGTCAACGACCTGTTTCGACACGATATCGCGAACGGACTCGTCGTTATTGATGGCCGCGCGACGATCATTCGACGGAACGCCGACTCGGACACGGTTCAAACGGCAGCGGACGCGATCCACGAGCAGGTAACCGAACTCGATAGCTTGGTCGACAACGCCGGGGCGGTCGTTGAGACCCTCAGTTCCGACCCGGCATTCGAACCGACCGACATCGTCGGGATTGCCGAGGCGGTGATACAGCGAATCGAGCAAACACATCCCATCACCATCGAAGTTCAAGCCCCGGACAGCGCAATGGCATACACCAACGAGGCCGCTCGCCCGGTTCTCCGGAACCTCATCGAGAACGCTATCGAACACGGGACGCCGGCAGCAGAACTCTCCGCCGAGGGGACCGCGACGGACGGAGCAGCGCTGCCGAGCGAGGCACAGCGGGCGGAGACGACAGAGTTGACGGGAGACAGATATCATCAGCCATCGGTGTTTGTCGCGATCCGGGAGACCGACGACGATGTCGAGACCCACGTCGTCGACGACGGACCGGGGATTCCCGACGACCGGCGTGACAGCGTTTTCGACCCGCGGGCGGGCGACACGCACGGCGGTGGGCTCCATCTCGTCGAGACACTCGTTACGAGCTTCGGCGGCGATATCTCCCTCGCCGACACCGCCAGCAAAACCGACGCGCCCTTCCCCGACACCGCCCTAGACGGCGCGCACTTCGTCGTCGAACTCCCGCGGGCATGACACCAGTCCGCACGACCGACGTTTCTTGATTGTGGGAGGCACAGTGAGGCGTATGTTCCCTCGCTTGCGCGCACAGGGCCCGACCGTACTCATCCCGCTCGCGTGGCTGCTCGTGGGGCTGGCTCATCTCGATGTGGTCACTGACCGGACGGTGCTGGTGTTTCACGTCGTCGCTGCCGTCCTCATCGCTGCGTTCGCCGTCCTTTCGTGGGACGAGATGGAGACGGGCGTCCTCCGGGTCTGGCGCGACATTCTCCTCGTCGGCCTCCTCCTGACCGTCGGCGGCATCGTCGGCTTGCTCTACGCTCCGCTTCGGATCCCGTTCCTGACGACGACGATACTGGGATGGATGGTCGTTCCGGGCGTGGGTCTCTACCACACTGGCAAGCGCGTTCCAGCAGGCCAGCGGGCGTACATGGCCGGAGCAGTATTGAGCGTTCTCGGTGGGGCGGTCTACGCCAGTGCGCTGTTCCCGCCGGCGGAAACCGCGTTGCTTGCCGGCATCGGGCTTGCGCTGGTCGGCCAGACAGTCGGTATCGCACAGGCGGTTCGCCAGCCAGACGAGATTGACTCAGGCTAAGGCAGCGTCGAGCTTCTCCACCGGATGCGGCGGTTCGCCGTCGCTTTCGTCCCAGTCGTCCAGTTGCGTGCGACAGGACGCGCCGGGCGCGACCACGGTGTTGCCGCGACTCTCTCCAATCTGGTCGAACAGGATCGAGCCGATGGCCTTGCTCATCGAGAAGTGCTCGGCCTCGTAGCCGAAGGAGCCGGCCATGCCACAGCAGCCCGAGTCCAGCGGGTCGACGTCATAGCCGGCCCGCCGGAGGACGCCGACGGCGTGGTGGTCCTTCTTCGTCGCCTTCTGGTGGCAGTGGCCGTGGTAGGTCAGCGTCTCACCAGGGGCGTCCCAGTCGGCCCCCTGGTCCAGCCGGAAGGTGTCGAGATACTCACAGACGCCGTAGGCGTTCGCCGCGAGCGTCTCCGCGTCCTCGCCAGAGAGCAAGTCCAGATAGTCCGACTGGAACATCACGGCATCAGAGGGTTCGACCAGCACCACGTCCCAGCCCTCCTCGATGGCGGGCACGAGCGCGTCGACGTTGTCCCGCGCAGTCGCCCGAGACTGGTCCAGAAAGCCCTTCGAGTGGGCCGGTCGCCCGCTGTCGGTCTGGTCGGCCAACTCGACGTGGACGCCCGCGGCTTCGAGCACGCGGACGGCGGCTTTCCCGACCTCGGGGTGGCTGTAGTTCGTGTACGTGTCGGGGAACAGCAGGGCTTGCCGCTCGGCTTCATCCGCCGGGACTTGCGGACCGCGCTCGTCGAACCAGTCCTGTAGCGTCGTACGCCGGAAGGTCGGCAGCGTCCGGTCGGGTGCGATGCCGACCGCCTTCTCCAGCACGGTTCGAGCACCCGGAACTTTCGTCGCGAGGTTTGACAGCGGCGCAAAGGCGCTGCCCAGACCTGCCAGTGCGTCAACGTTGGCGAAGATTCTGTCTCGGATGCTGGAGCCGTGTTCCTGGTGGTAGGCGTGGGTCACCTCGGCTTTGAGCTTCGCCATGTCGACCTCGCTCGGGCAGTCCTTCGCACACCCTTTGCAGCCGATACAGAGGTCCAGCACCTCGTGCATGAACTCCTCGTCGGTGGGATCGTCCGGCAGGTCGCCGCTCATGGCCTGCCGGAGCATGTTCGCGCGGCCCCGGGTCGTCGTCATCTCCTCCTCGGATGCGCGATAGGTCGGGCACATCACGCCGCCGGTGGTCTCCTGCGGGCCGCGACAGCCGCCACAGCCGTGACAGAGTTCGACCATCCCCTGCATCCCGTTGTCGTTGTCCCACTCCAGCGCGGGGTCGAACCCGGCGTCGAACTCATAGGCCGGGTCGAATCGGAGGTTCTCGGTCATGTCGACCGTGCGTGCCCGCTCGGGTTTCTCGCCGGACTCGACAGCGGCGGCGTCGACGCCGACGACCTGGCCGGGGTTGAGCAGCCAGTCGGGATCGAACGCGGATTTGAGTTCCTGGAACGTCTCCCAGAGGTCCGCGCCGTAGAGCTTCTCGTTCCACTGCGTGCGGGCGCGGCCGTCGCCGTGTTCGCCCGAGACGCTGCCCCCGTATTTCACCACGAGGTCGGTCACTGCGTCGGCGATGGACTCCATGGTCTCGACGCCCTCGACTGTCTTTGTGTTGATGAGCGGGCGGATGTGGAGCACACCGGGGCCGGCGTGGGCGTAGAAGGAGGCGAAGGTGTCGTGTTCTTCGAGAATCTCCTGGAAGTCGGCGACGTACTCCGGGAGATTCGCCGGCGGGATGGCGGTGTCCTCGATGAACGAGCCGTGTTTCTCGTCGGTCGTCCGCGAGAGCAGTATCGGGAGGCCGGACTTGCGCATCTTCCAGAATTTTTCCCGTTTCGCCTCGTCGTGGGCCTCCATGGCGTCGAACGCCCGCACCGGCGTGTCGACGACGGTCCGGCCATCTGTTGGGGCAGCGATCGAACCGACGCCGTTCGTTCGGTCTGCCAGGAGGTCGGCGACCTTCCGCCGGCCGCTCTCCGCGTCGTCGGCGTAGAACTCCACGATGAGGACCGTGCGAGTCCCCTCGGGCAACATGCCGACCACGTCCTCGAACTCGGCGGTGTCCCGGGCCAGGTCGATGAGCACGTCGTCGAGCACCTCGACGGCCGCCGGGTCGTGTTCGAGGATGTCCGAAACGTCTTCCATGGCCTCGATGAGCCCCTCGTAGGCGAGCAGGGCCATCGACTTGGTCTCGGGAATCGGCTCCAGGGACACCTCGGCCTCGGTGACGATGGCAAGCGTCCCCTCGCTGCCCGCCAGCAGCGACGCGACGTTGACAGTCCCGTCCTGTGCATCTCCGAGGACCCAGTCGAGGTTGTACCCCGAGACGTTGCGCTTCAGGTCCGGGTAGTGGCTCGTAATTTCTTTGCCTTCCTCGGCGAGTATCCGCTCGATTTCGGCGTAAATCCGGGCTTCGAGGTCACCGTCGGGGTCCGCTCGGTCGCGCAGTTCCTCGCGGGTGACCTCGCCGAACGTGGTGACGGTGCCGTCTGCGAGGACGACCTCGCACTCTTCGATGTAGGCGTCGGTCTTGCCGTACTGCAGGGAGTGTGCGCCGGTGGAGTTGTTACCGATAGCGCCGCCGAGCACGCTCTTGTCGCCCCACGCGGGGTCCGGCGCGAACTTCAGCCCGTGGTCGGCCAGCTCCCCGTTCAGGTCGCCGAGCTTGATGCCCGGCTGGGCTCGCGCTCGCCGGTCGTCGGGCCGGGCCTCGACGAGGTCGTTCATATACCGTGAGAAATCCAGCACGACGGCTTCGTTGACGGTCTGGCCGGCAAGGCTCGTCCCGCCGCCGCGGGGCAGGACCGGAATCTCCCGCTGGGCGCAGTAGGACATGACCGCGGCCACGTCATCGGTCGACCGCGGATAGACGACGCCGATAGGCAGCACCTCGTAGAGGCTGGCGTCGGTCGCGTACAACTGTCGCGAGTACTCGTCGAACCGCACCTCGCCGTCAATGCGCGCTCGCAGGTCGTCGACGAGGCCCGACCGGGCGACGGTGTCGTTCTGGTAGTCGTAGTTCGATACCTCGTCAGCCGAAGGATCTATCCGGGTGCCGGAATCGGTTGCCATGGTGTGTCTCGTTTCCAGTCGCCCGGCCACCGACGGACCGGGTACTCGGCGGTTTGCTCTGGCTGTTCTAGCTGTACGCCTGCCAAAACAGTTCCGCTACGGTAGCCCATGGCGCACTTTTGACCCAGTCGAGCGTCTGCCCGGGGCACGCGCTTCTGTCTCCCTGTGATAGCACATGTTACGCAACTGTTAATATCAGTACTAGCCTATATAAGGTGATTATGACACACAGCAACGATCCGTTCGAGACGATGCTCCGACTCTTCGCACAGACGCGACGGTCGATGATGGACGACAGCCAGAGTCGCCGGACGGACGACAGTTTGGGCCGCCGGATGGGTGACGATTCGAGACACCGGATGGACGACAGTCCGGAACGCCGTACCGACCGACCGTCCACGGACGTACGCCGGAGCGGCCACCGCCGGCCCGGTATCGACACGAACCTCCACGTCGACGAGACCGACGACGGATACGCCGTGATGGTCGACCTCCCGGGCTTCGAGCGCGACGACCTCGTCGTCCGCTTCGAGGACGGCGTCCTCAGCATCCAGGGCGAGAGCACGGTCGCTGAAGAGACCAGCGACGGCGCTCGCCGCCACAGCCGACGGGTCGCCGAACGGGTCACTGTTCCCGAACCGGTCGTGGACGACGACATCACCGCCACCTACCACAACGGCGTTCTCGAAATAACGCTGCCGCGCGCGGACGACGCCGACGACTCGAACCGGATCGAAATCGAATAGACTCGCTTTTCGGCTGTTGTCTGCCGACGTTACACGACTGTCCCAGTGAGAACGTCCTTAGCAACCTACTATTCCGGTATTAGTCAGCTGCCGCTCTATTATCGCCTCTATAGTTTCGTGCGACCGCCGGGGTCTCCGTGCTGTGAGGCCGTAATATGTCCGACGCGACCTGGGACGTTCAGGACGGCGCAATCGTCGAGCGGCCGCGGAACGTCCGGAAACACCCGCTGTTGCACCGAATCTACGAGCGACACGACGAGCTACTAGCCGAACAGCTCCCGCCCGGCCGGACGCTCGAACTCGCGTTCGGCCAGCATATGCATCCCCGCGCCGATGTCGGACTGGAAGGCTGGCCGTCGAACGTTGAAACCGTCCGCAAGCCAGCGCTGGCTGGTGACGCCCGAGCGCTCCCGTTCGCAGACGATTCCTTCGACGCTCTCATCGGCCGCCGGTTCCTCCACCACGTCCCGCCCGCGGACCGTCCGGAAATCATTCGCGAATCCGCCCGCGTCCTCCGCCCTGCGGGCCGTATCGCTCTGCTCGAAGGGACGCCGGGGCTGTACCGGCGACTCACCAAGGGTGTCGCGTTCCGGCTGGGGCTGCTGGAGGAAGACACCGACATCTACGGCCACCTCTCGGAGACCGCCGTCACCGACCTCGTATCCGAATCGTTCGAAGTCGCCGAGAAACGGACGCTCGGATCGCCGTTGATGCTCGCGAGCATCTCCGAGTCGGACGCGTCGGCGCGGCTGCTCAACCTCTACGAACGGACGCAGTTCGTCAAGTGGTGGACGCTCGTGGTGGGCGAGCGTCCCGAATCCGGAGCGTGACTACAGGTCGACAGTCACGCGCAGTTCGCTGTCAGTGATCGTTCCGATGGCGTCGGCGGCGACCTCGATATCGTCCTCGTCGGCGTCACCGAACCCGAGCCCCTGCACCCAGGCCTCGGTGAGGTCCGGATCCGGTTCGACGTACGCGACCTGTCCCTTCGGGTCGACCTCGGTCACGATGCCGATCTGCTCTCCCTGTGCGTCCATGAGGAACTTCCCCTCGTCTTCTGTCGATAGTACTGCCATTCTGTGTGACATTTCTGGCCGGGCTAAGTAATAAACGTCGGTTGCGCCACTCGGTCTACCTGCGTACCGACGCCCGCTGTCGGGCGGTTCCAAGCGCTAGTACCGCGAGAAGTTCTCGTCGGGGTAGACCCCCTCGTCGGTGATATCGACAACATCCAGCGTCGCCAGCCGACTGAGGCGGTCTGCCGCGTCACCCTCGTCGACGCCCAGTTCCACTGCCCGCGCCAGAACGCGGTCTCGGCTGGGTACAGACTCAATGAAGCCGTCGCTGTCCGTCTCTGTTTCCTCTGCGATAATTGCCTTCAGGATGGCCCCATGTTCACGCTTCGACGGCGTGGTGCTGTCGCCGGTCCAGTCCACGCTCAGCGTCCCGTCCTCGTTGACGTGGGAGACGACGAATCCGTCCGGCAGCGCTTCCGTCACCGTCGCCACCAGCGCCGCCCGGTCGAGTCGCGCCTCGAACCGGAACCGCTTACCGTCTTTGGACTGCCCGAGATTCCCGACGTTCGCGCCCGCTTCTGCTATCGCCTCCGAAACCGCGTCGGCAAGCCGGTCCTGCACTGCCGCCGCGACGGCGTCCCGCTCCACACTGAGGGCCGCGAGTTCGTCTGTCAGGGTCGCATGGCGCTCCATCTGCTCGTGTGCTGGCTCCTCTGTCATACCCATGCTACTTGTCGCCACGGAATTACCTGTTCCGGCGGTCGGCCGCAATTCAAACCGACCTCAATCCCGTGTAAATCAGCTTAATTCGGCCAAAAACGACGGTAAGACGGGCTGACGGTGTTCCTGCATGAAGTGGCGTGGGGCACTGGATGGAACCACAATGAAAGTCGAACGCATCACGCTCTCCGGAGTCGGGGCGGTCCTGCTCCTCACGGCCGTGGCCGTCCTCACGCCATCGCTGACACTCGGCCTCGTCGACTGGCACAGCGTGTTCGAACTCCTCCTTTGGGGAACGACGGTCCTGTTCGCCACGTCCGCGCTCATCTGGCTCGTGCTCACCTACGTCATCGGTGCTGGCTATGAACCGCCGGAGCCCGTCCACGGTGGCGACGACATCCAGGTCCGCATCCTCACCGTCGATGCCGCAGATGTCGTGCAGGCGACCGTGGACTCACTGCCCGTGACCTTCGACGACATCCGCGTCATCGCCGAGACGGACATCGACGTCGACGGCGCAACCGTCCACGCCGTCCCCGACGGGTTCGACTGTGCGGCCGTCCGCAAGGGTCGCGCCATCGAGTGGGCCCGTCGCACGCTCGACCACGACCGGGAGTTCGTGCTGTATCTCGACGAAGACAGCCACGTCGAGTCCTTCGAGGGGCTACCGGACGCGGATATCGTCCAACTCCGCGAGGAGCCCCGCCGCACCGGGTCGGTACTGTCCTATCTCGCTGACGTCTATCGGATGGGCGTCCAGGTCGAACAGCGCGCCTTCGCCCGCCTCTCGATCCCGCTGTTCGCGTGGGGCGGCGGCATCGCCGTGAGGCAGTCCGTCGAGGACGACGTGACCTGGAACCGCGAAACTATCGTCGAGGACACCGCGTTCGTCTGGGCGGCCGCCCAGCGACTCGAGGACTTCTCGTTCGAGCTCGCGACGGCCACCTGCCGCAACGAAGCTCCGCCGTCGCTGACCGAAATCACTCAGCAACGCCGCCGCTGGGCCGCCGGCAACCTCGAAGCATCGACAGATCTGCCTGTGGGCTACCAGCTAGTCACTCGTGTCCGGAACTACGCATGGGCGCTCTCACCGATTGTCACGCTCATCGTCGTCCCGCTGTCGGTTCTCGGCGTCGGCGTTGGCTCTAGTGGCCTGTTTACGCTTGCCTCGGTTACGCTTGGGCTGCTGACGTTCTTCTGGTATCTTCGCGGCGTTCAGTACTACGGCCCGGACAAAACCGAGTGGCTGCTGGCTGCCCCACTTGCCCCGCTTATCACTGTCGTCCACTCGATGGGTACTGTCGCCGGCATCCTCGACCCACCCGAAGGGTTCCGCGTCACGGAGAAGGTCGGCAACGGGTAACCCCTCGCTTCAGTCGCTATCTAGTACTCTCGGTGTTTGATTACAGGCAGCCTGTCGTAACGCAACTCTCGGCTCCCCGCTCGCAGGGACGGGGACAGCTCGATCTTCAGTCGAGTATAAAAGTTACGCGAATGGAAACCGCGTAGAATCGGGATGCCGCCTCCCGAATTGTGAACTACGCCGAGACATTCCTGCTCGCTTCGCTGCGCGGGCTGTGACTCGTCTCGTTCAAATCCGCTCGGTTCGCACACTGGATTCTGACGGTTCGCTCCGCTCACCGGTCAGAACCACAGAAGTGCCGCCTCCCGGATTTGAACCGGGGACAGCTCGATCTTCAGTCGAGTGCTCTCCCAGTCTGAGCTAAGGCGGCGTGCACTCCAAGCGATGACGAGGGTAGAAAAAAGCATTTCGAAAGCGGGCGCAGGTTCTGTGGGGTC
The DNA here is from genome assembly GCF_048595605.1 of Haloarcula sp. KBTZ06. Taxonomy (NCBI): domain Archaea; kingdom Methanobacteriati; phylum Methanobacteriota; class Halobacteria; order Halobacteriales; family Haloarculaceae; genus Haloarcula; species Haloarcula sp. KBTZ06. The sequence goes on along the minus strand of NZ_CP184337.1, from coordinate 2,647,321 downwards.
GGCCGGGCGGTTCGACCGCCGATTACGGGAGGAACAGGTCCGCGCTGTCGAACGTCTCGCCACAGTCGTCGCATTCGTATTCGGTGCCGTTAGTCGTCGAGACGTGCCCGCTGCAGGCCGGACACGTCGAGCCATCTATCATGCCACGCACTACCACCACTCCGGATATATGGATTACGGGCGACTATCAATCGAGATAGACGCTCTGGTACCTGGGTCATGATATCGTGCGCGACTCGCAGGAATCGAATCCACAGGGACCATCCGCTCCTCACGTCCGTTCGTCGCAGGATGGGTCCGGGCGTCCTCGTGAGCGAAGCGAACGAGGGCTCGGGAGAGCAGTGCTCTCCCGGCGGATTCGAACCACGGTCACTCCGCGCTGCTTCGTTCCCTGATTCGAACCGCCCGGCCGAATCACACATGCGGCGCTCGGAGGTGAGCGCCGCGAGAAGTTCAGTGGGTCCGGGCGGATTCGAACCGAAGCCAGACGTGCTCACTGCGTTGCGCGCGACTGGCAGGAATCGAATCCACAGGGACCATCCGCCCCTCACGTCCGTTCGTCGCAGGATGGGTCCGGGCGGATTCGAACCACCGGCCTCGGCCTTGTAAAGGCCACGTCATAACCAACTAGACCACGGACCCGTATCCCACCGTTTTCCATCGGCAGGAATAACGCTTTCTCTCTCGGTCGACAGTGGGCACCGACAGTATTACCCACGGCCTGCCCCTCACACGGGGTATGCAGCGCCCCGCTGTGATTGTCCTCGGACTCGTCGGCCTCCTCGTCGCGGCTGCCGTCGTTCTCCAGACTGGCCTCTGGATCGAGGTACTCGGGACCGGCGAGTACGAGGAGGGCACAGTGACGGTTCGGGAAGCCTCGGACGCGGTGACACCGACCGCGACACAGCCTTCGACGGATACTTCGATGCCGGAGACGACCATCGCGGCCCGTGAACAAGAGGCTGGGGAACCGCTGGGCACGGTCGAGGTTCGCATCGCACAGACGTTCGACCAGCGGTACGTCGGATTGAGCAAGACCGAGTCGCTCGGCCCCGATGAGGGAATGCTGTTCGTCCACGACGAGGAAGGCCAGCACACCTACGTCATGCGGAACATGTCGTTCCCGATTGACATAATCTTCATCGACGCAAACGGGACCATCACTGCCATCCACCACGCGCCGCTCCCGCCGGGGGGGACCAGCGAGAGCGGCCTGACGGGCTACGAAGGGCGGGGTAAGTACGTCCTCGAAGTGAACCGCGGGTGGGCCAACCGAACCGGCGTCGAGGTCGGCGACCGGGTCGAACTGCCGCCCGAAGCCATGTAGCCCGACGGCCTTTTGCGGGCTCAACCCTTGGATTCGACAATGGATTTCGACGCGGGTTCGGACGACGACGTGTTCGAAGACGCCAGGGAACGCGTCGACCAGCCGATGCTTCGACTGTTCACCGGCTACGGCCGAGGACAGTGGGGAGCGTTCGTCGTCGGCCTCTGCAGTTCTATCGTGGCTCGGATGCTGGACCTGCTGCCGCCGATTCTTTTGGCGCTGGCTATCGACGCTATCTTTCTGCAGGAGGCCGAATACGGGCTCTTTCTGGTTCCCGATGCATGGATTCCCAGCGGGCAAGGCCCACAGCTATGGCTCACGGCCGGCATCATCGCCGCGTCGTTCGGTATCGGGGCCGTCTTCCACTGGAGTCGGAACTGGGGCTGGAACAAGTTCGCCCAGCACGTCCAGCACGCCGTCCGGACGGACACTTACGAGACGATGCAGCGGCTGAACATGGACTTCTTTGCCGACAAGCAGACCGGCGAGATGATGTCGGTGTTGTCGAACGACGTGAACCGGCTGGAGAAGTTCCTCAACGACGGCCTCAACTCCGCCTCCCGGATGATAATCATGGTCGTCGGCATCGCCACGTACCTGTTCTACATGAACTGGCAGCTGGCGCTGGTCGCGCTGTTGCCGGTCCCGATTATCGCCGTGTTCACGAAGCGATTCATCGACGTCATCCAGCCCAAGTACGCCGAGGTGCGGTCGACGGTCGGCAAGCTCAACTCCAGACTGGAAAACAACCTCAGCGGCATCCAGATAATCAAGACCGCCAACACCGAGCCCTACGAGGCCGACCGGGTCGAGGACACCTCCGAAGACTATCTGGACGCCAACTGGGACGCCATCGAGACGCGAATCACGTTCTTCCCTGGCCTCCGGCTGGTCTCTGGCATCGGCTTCGTCGTCACCTTCATCGTCGGCGGGCTGATGGTCACCGGCCAGCCACCCGGACCGCTGACGGCGAGCCTCTCCCGCGGGCAGTTCGTCGCGTTCATCATCTACACCCAGCGGTTCGTCTGGCCGATGGCCCAGTTCGGGCAGATCATCAACATGTACCAGCGGGCCTACGCCTCCGCGGAGCGCGTATTCGGGCTGATGGACACGCCCGGTCGCCTCGAAGAGGCCGAGGACGCGCCGCCGCTTGCCGTGACCGACGGTCGCGTCGCGTACGAGGACGTGGCCTTTAGCTACGATGGCGACGACGAGCCGGTGCTTTCGGACATCTCATTCGAGGCCGACGGCGGCGAGACGGTCGCCCTCGTCGGCCCGACCGGTGCGGGGAAATCCACCGTCCTGAAGCTCCTGCTCCGGATGTACGACGTGGATTCCGGCACGGTCCGCATCGACGACCAGAACGTTCAGGACGTCCAGATTCAGAGCATCCGTCGCGCCATCGGCTACGTCAGTCAGGAGACGTTCCTGTTCTACGGCACCGTCCGCGAAAACATCGCCTACGGGACGTTCGACGCCACCGACGAGGAAATCGTCGCCGCCGCGAAAGCCGCCGAGGCCGACCAGTTCGTCCGCAACCTCCCCGACGGCTACGACACGATGGTCGGCGAACGCGGCGTCAAGCTCTCAGGTGGCCAGCGCCAGCGCATCGCCATCGCCCGGGCGATTCTGAAGGACCCGGATATCCTTATTCTCGACGAGGCGACCAGCGACGTGGACACGGAGACGGAGATGCTCATCCAGCGGTCGCTGGACGACCTGACCGCCGACCGGACCACGTTCGCCATCGCCCACCGCCTCTCGACGGTGAAAGACGCCGACACGATTCTCGTCGTCGAGGACGGCCGTATCGTCGAACGGGGGACCCACGACGACCTGCTCGCAGCTGACGGCCTCTATGCTAACCTCTGGGCGGTCCAGGCCGGCGAAATCGACGAGCTCCCCGAGGAGTTCGTCGAGAGAGCGATTCAGCGACGGGCGCGGACGGATGCTGATGACTGAAACGGTGAGAACGCAATGTTCGAACCGTCAGTTATCAGCAGTTGCCGACGACTGAAGCGGTGAGGACGCCATGTCTGAGCCGTTTGGCTCTGTTAACAGCCGCTTCTCCAGACCTAAAATGGGCTGAAACAGCCGGTCGCTGAAGGGTGTATCCTCCCAGACTCAACCTCTATCCTGTCACTTTAGCTTGACAGTGCCAGCTGGGCCATACGATGGGCTACAGCACACTCTCACAGCTTAGGCAGCAGTTCCGCCGCTATCGCCGACCGACCCTCGCGTGACAAACAGATACGAAACGACGAACGAGACCACAAACAGCGGCGGGAGAGCCAGAACTTGCATCATCGGGTCTGGCGGTGTGACGAACGCGCCGACCACGAACGCCAGAAGGACGGCCAGCGAGTAGGCAGTGACCACCCGTTCACGCCGGTCGGCTGGCTCCGTGCGCGGCTCCCAGTCGTTTCGGACGTAGCGGACCCAGACATAGTAGACCAGGCCAAAACCCGTATACAGAAACAGGAACGTCCAGAGAGTTGAGCCGTTACGTGCGCTGGCCTCCGCACGGGCCCAGTAGCCCAGTGCGATCAGATTTCCAAGGATGATGGCGACCGAAAGCGCGAAAGCAGCACCCATAAACGGCTGTTCACCGGCGAACGGGGCGAATTGCACAGATTCAAGTTGTTCTTAGACACGCATAGACTTTCTGTGAAAGGATAGACACCGTCCGCTGGCCAAATAGCAACATCTGTCCGTTAGCAGCGGTTGCCGACGACAACAGCGACGAGAACACCGGTTTCTCGTCGGCCGGGCACAAACGATTATTACGCATTGTGTTGTAATGCTATCACATGTCAACCACGTACCTCGCTAGCACGGCACTAATGGGCGTGTTGGTGATGGCGGTGGTCGCATGGATGGTCCGCGGGCGCGGCTGGTATCAGTACAGTCCGGGGGCGTCGACGAGCGGCCGGTCCCAGGCGGGCGACCTTGAGAGTCGGTTCGAGACGTACGCTGACGAGCCGATGGTCTGGGTCGCCGCGTTCGCGGTGCTGGTCGTCGGGCTCCTCATCGGTGTCGTCGCGTCCATCTCCGGCCCCGTCGAGACCCAGTCGATAGCCGGGCTGGCGGTCGCTGTCGTCGGCGGGGCGGGTCTCTGTGGCTACCTGCTGTTTGGCGTCTACCTGTCGGCGACGCGACGAGGGCATCCCCGTTCGCTGGCCGTCGCCGAGTCCGCGACCGTCGCCGGCGTGCTCTTCCTCATCGCCATTGGCTTCCAGTTGGTGGCCTGACTTTCAGGTTGCTTGGCCGGTCACAGTATCGAGTACGCCGCTGCGCCGGTCAGCGCGAGCGCGGCGACAGTCCCGCCGAGGACGAGGTACGTGACGGCCCGTGGTTCCCAGCGCAGGTGCTGGTAGTACGCGGCGACGCCGACGGCCTTGATCACCGACAGCACCATGATGAGCGCGAAGGCGGCCCAGTAGGCGCTGTCGACGAGGCCGGCGAACTCGACGACGGCCTGCGCGGTCGCGAACACGAACAACACGACGTATATGACGGTGTAGCCTTTCCAGTCCATTGTTCTAGAGGATGTAGAAGAGGGGGAACAGGAACAGCCAGACGATGTCGACGAAGTGCCAGTACAGGCCGAAGTACTCGATGGCCCTGTCGTCGCCCTGGTAGGCCCCGTTCCAGGCCCGGACGGTCATGTACGCACAGATGATGAGCCCGATGATGACGTGGGCCCCGTGTAGCCCCGTCGTCAGGTAGAACGTCGACGACGCGATGTTCGTCGAGAGGTTCCAGCCGTTCGGGAACGCCTCTGTGCTGATGTGGAACAGGTGCTGCCACTCCAGTCCCTTGTTGACGAGGAAGCCGACTCCGAGCGCGAACGTCCCGACGAGCGCGGCGACGGTCCCACGCTTGCTCTCGCGCTCTGCGGCGACCATCGCGAGCACGACGAGGAAACTCGACGTGAGCAACAGGTACGTGTTGATGAGGCCGGGCATCGTCACATGTTCGGCCGGGATGAGGTCGTGGTGCCAGGCCGTCCAGCCGTACGCGACCCGGACGAAGGCGTAGGAGCCGATGAAGGCCCCGAACAGGACGATGTCGCTGGCGAGGAACGTCCACATCCCGAGTTTCATCTTCTCGACGCGCTCGAAGGGCCACCGTTCGGCGATGGCCATCTCCGGCGCGTGGAACGGCTCGCGGGTCATGCCGACAAGCGACCCGAGCGTCGCCACCCCACCGACGGCCGCCATGGTCAGGTAGAACACGCTCCCCGTCCGCACGCCCGAGAGCCCGAGAAAGGCGATGAACCCGCCGAGGCTGACGAGGAACGGCCAGAAGCTGGCGTGGCTGGCGTGTTCCTCGCCGCCGACCTCGTGGGCCGGCTCCACCGAAGTGGCCGTCGCCGCGGCCCTCGCTGTCACCGCGCCGCCGTCCGTCGCGGTCCCGCCGTCGGTCGCCGCGTGGCCGTGGGCCGCGGCTCCGGGCATGCTTTCGGTCCGCTCGGCGACCGTCTCCTCGTCGAGGAACTCCAGTTTCCCGGTGGCGTAGCTCGGTACACCGGGGAAGTTTTCGAGCGGCGGCGGCGAGGCGGCGGCCCACTCGGCGGAGGTGGCGTACTCCCAGGGGTTCGGCCCGACATCCTCCCCGCGCCAGAGGCTCACAAAGAGGTTGTAGAACATGAGGAGGAAGCTCGCGCCGAGAATGAACCCGCCGACAGTGGCCATCGTGTGCCAGATCTGCAGGCCATCGGGGTAGACGAACACCCGCCGCGGCGTCTCCCAGGCGATGAACATCGGGAAGTACAGCAGATTGAACCCGAGGAAGTAGACGCCGAACTGTATCTTCCCCAGCGTCTCGTTGTACATCTTCCCCGTTATCTTGGGATACCAGTAGTAGAGGCCGCCGAACAGCGCCGTCGCGCCCGCGACCATCACGTAGTGGAAATGCGCGACGACCCAGTACGTCCCGCGGAACTGGTAGTCCAGCACGATTGCGCCGAGGAAGACGCCGGTGATGCCGCCGATGATGAACAGGATGAGCGCGCCCAGCGAGAACAGGAACGGCGTCGTGAACCGGACCCGACCTTTCGCCATCGTGTAGATGAGCGAGAACACCATCAGGTCGAAGGGTAGCGAGATGCCGATGGTCGTCGCCATGAAGATGGTCTTGATTGGGAGGTTGATGCCGGTCAGGAACATGTGATGCATCCAGACGACGAAGCTCTGGAGCGCCACCAGCACCATCGAGATGATGAACCACTTGCGGCCGACCAGCCGCCGCCCGGTAAAGGTCTGGAAGCACTCGGCCATCACGCCCAGCGCCGGGAAGAAGACGATGTACACCTCCGGATGGCCGAAGAACCAGAACAGGTGCGCCCACAGCAGCGACGCACCCGGGTTGTCCGCATCGGTCGCCATCGTCGTCCCGTCGATGGAGTACTGGAAGTAGGTTGTCCCGAGGATATGGTCGGAGGCGAGTATCATCAGCGCCGCAAGCAGCGCCGCGAAGGCGAACAGCATCATCCAGACGGTGAGGTTGATCGATAGCGAGAAGATGGGGATGTCCCGCATCCGGAGTCCCTCGGCGCGCATCCGGTACATCGTCGTCAGGAAGTTCACCGACCCCAGCGTCACCGCGGCGGTGAACATGATGAGTGCCAGCACGACCGAGGTCGCCCCCAGTCCCTCGCCGGGGATGTACGCCGGCGTGTTCAGCGGGGCGTACATCGTCCACCCGCCCGCGAAGGTGGTCCCCTGGAAGAAGGAGACGCCCATCAGGATGCCAGAGAACAGGTACAGCCAGTACGACAGCGCGTTCAGCCGCGGGAAGGCGAGGTCGTCCGCGCCGATCTGTAGCGGGACGAGGTAGTTCGCAAAGCCGAAGGCAAACGGCGAAATGAACCAGAACACCATCAGGAGGCCGTGGGTCGACACTGCCTGATTGTACCCCATTGACCCCAGCAAGTCAGCGCCTGAGGAAATCAGTTCGAGGCGGAACAGCAGGGCGAGGACGCCGCCGAAAATCAGGAAAAACAGCGCGGTGATGAGATACAGCACGCCGATGTCCTTGTGGTTGGTCGTGAGGAACCACCGGCTGACCGACGACTTGGGCGGCAATCCGTGTTCGTGGCTCATGCGGGCGCACCTCCGAGGGCGGTCGCCTCAGTCGCGATTCGCTGGTCCGTCTCGTTGCCGCTCGCCGCCGTCCCGTTCGTCTCCGCGTACCACTCCTCGTACTCGTCCTGTGGCATCACAACCACATCCGTCGTCATCAGCGAGTGGCCGCTGCCACACAGCTCGTAGCACTTGGCGGCGTAGGTCCCCGTCTCGTTGGCCGTGAACCAGGCCGACGTGTACTGGCCCGGGACGGCGTCGGTCTTGACTCGCAACTCCGGTATCCCGAAGTTGTGGAACACGTCCGTCGAGGTCACCTGTAACCTGACCACCCGGTCCTGTGGCACGTAGAGCGTGTTGGTCGTGTGCCCGTTCGGATACACGAAGTCCCAGCCGAACCGGTATCCCTCTACGTCGATCTCCAGCGCCTCCTCTTGAGCCAGATCGGGACCCTGTTCGATGTACAGCAGTTGCGAGTACGTCCAGGCGATGAGCGAGACGACGATGATGGCGCTGATGCTGAACGAGTAGAACACCTTCCGGCCGCCCGCGCCGCCGGTCGGCATCTCCCCCATTTCGGGCCGTTCGACCTTGTCGGCGTACGGGTCCGTTCCGCCCCCGTCGTCGCGGTACTTGAGCGCGTGGTACATCGTGTACGCCACGACGACCACCCCGACGGCTGTTCCCAGCAGCAGGAACACCTCGAAGATCTGGTCGAACACCGCACTGGGTGCCCTGACGTCGCCACCGTGCAAGGGGAACACAACCATGGCGTATGTTATCAAGGATGCCGCCATTTCTTCATGATTCTTCCCACCTTGTAATAGGTATTGCGGACAGATTTCTGACATATGTCCTTCGCTGGCCTAACGTGTGCGGGAACTTTTTTATCTACTGCCATGTTACAACACACCATGGAAGACACGTCACCCGGCGTCGAGGACCCGCCTATCAACGACGACGGCCTCACAGAGGTCGAGGAGTTCGATAGCCTCGCCGGGATTCTCGCCGACGGTGTCGTCGGTGCTGCCGGCGGGCTGGTCGGGACCGCGATGATGTCCGTCGTCTTCCTCATCGCCCAGTCACTGGGCGCGTTCAGTCTCGACGACTTCGCAATCCTCACCGAGCTCGTGGGCCTGACCGGCTACGTCCCGGAGGTACTGTTCGGCTTCTTCATCTTCCTCGGCGGCGGGATGTTCCCGTGGCCGCTGCTGTTCGCTTCGCTGAAAGCGTACCTCCCGGGCCAGTCCGATCCCGTCAGCGGCGCGTTCTTCGGCGGCGCGATGTGGACCGGGTTCGTGCTCGCCTTCTACACCGACCAGTCCGGACTCACGCTGGTGCTGTACGCGGTGCTGACGCTCATCGCTCACGTCGTCTACGGCATCGGTCTCGGCGCGGTGTTCAACTACTTCTCGACGCGCCCGGACTCTATCGTCTGAGGCCGAAGACCTGTCTGAGATTGCGAGCTACTCCGTCGTCACTGTCTCCGACGCGGTGAGCGTCGTCGCACGGTGTGTTGCGGACGCGATCTGGAAGTGAACTGTGTGCTCGCCGGCCTCGTATGCATCGCCCAGTTGCTCGGCGAGGTCGAGGCTCCCGCTCGTCGAGCCATCGCCGTAGTGGACGTGTCGCGCATCGTTTGGGATGACCTCGCCGGTCGGCACCGGATCGGTGTTGACGATCGCGTGCAGATGGCCCGTATTCGACGTGATACCGTCGCTGGTGGGTCCGATGGTGTAGTTCTCGACACTGGCCTCCCAGTCAACGACGCTCCCGTCGACGCTCGTCTCGACACTGAGGCTGGCCTCGTCGCTGACGGTCACGTCGACGCTGTCGGTCAGTGCCATCGCCGTGTGTGCGCCGTCCCCCAGTTGGAGGTGGAGCGTGTGCTCGCCGGGGTCTAGTTCCAGCACGCCGTCTTTCTGCCCGGTCCCGTAGTGGATGTGGGCGTCGTCCGTCGGAATTGTCTCGCCCGGCGTTACAGGGTCGGCGTCAACGATGATGTGGTAGTGCCCGGCCCCGCTGGTCACTTCCCCGGCTTCTTCGATGGTAACGCCGTCGGCGGTTGCCCGCCACTGTACGGACGGACTGGTAAGGGCCGCAGTATCGTTTGGGACCGCAACGGAGACGCTGGCGTTCTGTCCGACGCCGTTCCGATACGCCCCGGTCTCCGCTTCTGTGGTGTCGGTGTCCCCGCCGTTCGCTGGCTCCGTTGCCATGCTATCGGTTCCGTCTGTCCGGGTAGGTGTCACCGCGCCGCCGCCCGACTGGTCCTCGCTACAGCCCGCGAGACCGGTCGCTACAGCAGTCGAGACGCCACAGACGAACGTTCGGCGTGTGAGTCTGTCGTCCATATCGCGTGGCCGGAACTGTTGCTCCACGAACACTTAAGCGCTCGACCGGCCGTAAATACGGCTTTGGATAGAATGTCACACCGGTTGCCAGGCACCGGCCGGACCTGTTTCTGCAGTCAATTTCACCGAAACCGGGACTTGCGGGACAAAAGTCGCTGGACGACGCGAGCGATGCGCTGGTGACCGGCGGAGAACGCGGTGAGCATTCGCCGGAACGTGGCTAGCTTGCGCTCAGGCTTCGGCTTCCGCATCGGCGTCGCCGTCCGCCTCCGCGTCCGCCCCGTCTTCACCCTCGAACTCTTCGAGCGTGCTTCGGAGCTGTGGGATCGTCGCGGTGAGGTCACCGATCTGCTCGCGGGCGTCGTCGACGTCGTCGATGAGGTCGGCGATGGTTTCGATTTCCTCGGCGAGGTCGTCGGCGTCCTCGAAGGCGTCCGCGCGTTCGCCCATCGTGTACCACTTCTTCGCGTCGCGGAGGTGGTCCTCGGCGTCGCCCACGTCGAGTGCCGTTTTGAGCGAGTTCAGAACGCCGAGCGTGTTGTCGGCCTCCACGTCCCAGACCGAATCGGCCTCGGGGAGCGCGTCGCGAGCCTCCGCGAGCGACTCCTCGACGTCCGTGCGCATTTCATTGGCCGCCTCTCCGAACAGTTCGTCGTCGTCCAGACTTGACTGACTCATACGGAGACGTTGGGGCGGTGAGGGATTAAAAGCCCGCCTGAAAGTGAAAGTGAAAACGCAGGACGTGACCGGTCGGCAATTCCTGAAACCGAAAAGCCGTTGTGGCTACTCGGCCCGGATGTCCGAGCGCACCTCGGGAATCGGGTCCATGTCTGCGTCGATGTCACCCAGCACGAGCATCGCGTAGTACCGCAGGAACGTCGTTAGCGGGACCTGTATGAGCGCACCGATAACGAGCAGGACCAGCAGCCCCAGCAGCCCGACAACCCCGGCCAGGACCACGCCGACGGAATTCTGGAGCGCGAGATACAGCGCAAACGCAATGAGCCCGAACGGGATCAGAACGACGATAAATGCGATGATGCCGAGAATCGCGCTGACGATACCGACACCGATCTGGAGGACGATGGAGAAAAACAGGTAGGCGAGGTACTGCTTGGGGTGGCGTTTCATCGACCCCCAGAGCCGCGACCAACCGGAGAGGACGCCGTCATCGTCCGCCGTCATCAGCGGGACGACAAACACCGTGGTGAAACCGAAGACGATACCGTAGCTTATCGCGAGTACCGCGAATACGGCGATGAACAGTCCCGATAGCGCGAGGGCGCTCGACATACCGACGTTTGCGGCTTCGCCACCGAGCGCCAGGAAGAACACGGCCGCGCCGATCACGAGCGCGATGCCGAGCCAGATAACCCCGAGGACAAGCCGAAACAGGAACAGCCGTATTCCGTTCCCGACGTGCTCGCTGAAGTACCGGCGGACGTGTATCTCGCGGTCGATGAGCGCCTGGGTCAACACGAACTCCATGAAGTTACTCAGGATGCCGTACGCGAATGCCAGCAGGATGAACAGGCCGATGACGGCGAGCACAAGGAGCCCAGCCCCGGCGAGTAGTTCGTCCGGTGCGCCGGACGGGACGCCGGGCTCGGAGACTTGCAAGGCGAGGTTCCCGGGCACGGACATCACAGTTTCAAGCGGCGCGGCCAGCTGAAACTCGCTTCCCGGGCCGCTGGGACCGCCGGGTCCGCCGTTCCCGCCGAAATCGCCGAAGTTGCTGAACGACTGGACGTTGTTCAGTCCGACACCACCGCCACCGATGAAGAACACGACGAACGCCATTCGGAGCCACGTTCCCTTCTCGAACGGGAACAGGAACGACTTCGTCGCGTCGATTGCGTCGTCGATATCGTCGACTGCGTGGAGGGCCATATCGGAAGCCTCACAGCCCGCTCTGGTAAAATTTTCGGGCCTGTGACAGTGATTCAGGCTCCCGTCCGGCCATTCACTCCTGCACTGCGTCGACCTGCATCAGCGGGTAGCCGTCCTCCATCGCCATGCTTGTCTCGACCGTGACGCCCTCGTATTCGATGCGCATCTCGACGTCGATGAACCGCCCAGTAAGTTCGGTGTAGTCCGCCCCGCCCTCGGCGATAGCGTCTTCCAGCGCCTCTGTTCGGACGCTGACGGTGACCGCCTCACAGAACGGCTGGTTCTCGATGGCTTCCTCCATCGCCGCCGCGAGCGAGTCGGCGCTGGCCGGGCTGATCGGGGTGCCGGCAAACTGGTGATACAACGACCCGAACTTGACGCCCGCTTCGAAACACGCCTCCTGCGGAGCTGTGGGTTCCATACGCTCGGTCCGGCTGGGCGACACAAAAGCGAACCGCAAGCTACCTATTGCGTGCGACGTATCGTCTCATACGAATGGACGACCCGGTTCTGCTCACCGGCGCTGGCGGCGCTGTCGGGGCGGCCATCCTCGAAGGCCTCGAGGACGCCTACGAGTGGAAACTCATGTTCCACAGCCCACCCGCCGAGGAGCCCGACCACGAGTACCTCGTCGGGGACGTGTCCAGCGAGGGCGACGTGGCCGCGGCGATGGACGGCGTCAGCGCCGTCATCCACCTGGCCGGCGACCCCCGGCCCGAAGCCCCCTGGGATTCCGTCCTCGAAAACAACATCGACGGCACCCAGAAGATGTACGAGGCCGCCGTCGACGAGGGCGTCGAGAAGTTCGTCTTCGCGTCCTCGAACCACGCCGTCGGCTCCTTCGAAACGGACGAGCGCACGCCCGAGATGTACCGCCCGGACGACCAGTACCGCCTTGACGGGACCGAGCTCCCCCGCCCCGGCAACCTCTACGGCGTCTCGAAAGCCACCGGCGAGGTGCTGGGCCGCTACTACCACGACCAGTACGGGCTCTCCGTCTGCAACATCCGTATCGGCAACCTCACGCGGGGCCACCCGCCGATAGACTACGAGCGCGGGCAGGCGATGTGGCTCTCCTACCGAGACTGTGCTCACATCCACGACTGCGCGCTCCAGGCCGACTACGAGTACGAAATCGTCTACGGGATCTCCGATAACGACCGCAAGTACTACTCCATCGAGCGCGCGAAAGAGGCACTCGGCTACGACCCACAGGACAACTCCGCGCACTTCGACGGCGAAGAACGCGTCGCCGAACCGGAGCCGTAGCGCCGTTACCGGCGTCAGTGAGCTTTTGCCGTCTGCGCCAATACGGTAGCGTCTCCGAGCAACAGGCTGGTTCGAATCGTCCAGTCGCTCTGTCGGACACCAGTCCGGTTCTATTCGTCCGAAGAAACGATCCCACTCGCTTCGTCTGTTATCTTCTCCGAGATGGGGCCGACGCTCGCTCGCTTCTCGCCGATCGTGGCTCCGACGAGTGCACCGAGCGCGGCACCACTACTCGCCGCACTTTTACTGAACAGCCCACCGATTCCAGCACCGACGGCAGCGAAAGCGGCAGCGTTCTTGGCACGACTCCACGCACGGATAAGGCGGGACTTCATGTCTCAATCTATTCGGAGTGTTGACATAAGTGCGTGGGTTGGGACACGAACCCAGCAAAAACGCCCGTATCGAAGCTCAGGTCGCCGAACCGGAGCCGTGGCGGGCACACCACGGACCGCTACCACTTCTCGCCGAGCACGCCGCGCTGCCGGTCCTCGTAGGTCCCGTCTCGAAAGACAGTGACCCGCCCGTTCTCCTCGCTCAGCGTCACCACTGCAAACACGGCGTCCCGAGTGGAGGTCTCCAGCGCACTCATGTGTCGTGTCCCCATCCAGTCAGCATACGGGAGCTGGTCGACAGTTTCCGCCTCCGCTTCAGTCAACTGCGTGAGCCGAACCATCGATGGTCTGACTGTGCCGTCACTGTGGACGACAACTGCGCCGTCACACGCAACCGCAACCGACTGGGCCGCCTCGAACAGCGCCCCGGACTGGTCGAACACGCTCGGGCAGTCCTCGACCGGCCACCGGTTCGACCCCATCGGGTCGGAAAACGCCGTCGTCGGGTCGCGCTCGATGACGACGTACAGCCCCGGCCCCCGTACGTGAGCGTCGTCCCACCGGTCGAACGCCAGACTCACGTCCTCGACACAGCCCCTGATTCGGTCGAGAACAGCACTCTCCGGGGCAGCCTCTCTCTCCGCGTCTGTGGGACTCGGACGTTCAATCGAGTCGCTCATTCGGTCGTCTGTCGGTTGGGCCGCCACGGGCATAGTCGGTGCGGATTTCCGGAAAATACGTTGTGTTGATTAAATGGGTAACCAGTCAGCCAAACGGCCAGAGCTACTCGAACAGCCCCCGCACGTCGTCGTCTTTCTGCTGTTCCAGTTCGACGTGGTCCCGGAGCCGCTGGTAGACGATGGGGCGCTGGTCGCGCTCGCGCACGAACGAGAACACCATTCCGACGAACTGCGAGCCGCCGTCGCCGTCGAGTTCATCTCGCGCGCGGTCAACAGCGTCGTTGATGGCTTCCTCGTCGTACCGGCCAGCCTCCGCCAGCACTTCGGCAGCGATGGCGGTAGCGTCGAAATCAAGCGTGTCGTAGCCAATCGCTTCGCCGTCGTGGGTCACCACTGGCGGGTCCGCCGCTGCGTGGTGTGGGTCCGCCGCCGTCGCCGCGAGGAACGACCGGACCCTGTCTAGTGCCACCCCGCGGTACGGGTCGGGCAGGCCGTCGAGGTACTCCACCGCGCTCTCGGCCAGTCCCTGCGCGCCCGACCAGTTCTCCTCGCTAGCGTGGTGGACGACTGCGGTAAACTGGATGAGACCGTGCAGAAACCGCTCGTCGTCACCTTCGTCGAGGTCCAGCCAGTACGCCTCCCACGCGTCGTGTGCGGCGTGGTAGCGACCTTCGTTGTACACTGCGATGCCGGCACGGAGATGGTCGCGCACACGGTGGGTTGTATTCGCGGTCGGAAAACCACATCGCCATCTGTGCAAAGTTTCGACAGCGAGACCCTATTACCGTCGCTCGGCGGTTTGCGTCGGTAGAAACGTCCGGACGGGGTTCCACGCGAGCGTGGAGCACGTCCGGTCGTGAATGGAATGAACGTCCGGACGGAGATTTGAACTCCGGTCCCTGGCTCCGCAAGCCAAGAGGATAGTCCACTACCCTATCCGGACTCATTTCCAGAGAGGGTGGTGCACCTAAAAAGGGTGACGGTTCGCGTGCCGTCACGCGACGGGTAGGCACACTTCGCTACAACGCTGATTTGAGCGACCGGGAGTATCTTTCAACTGGCCTACATTCGGGCGAATATGAAGCGGCGACAACTCCTACGATACGGTGGTCTCGGTTGCTCGATAGCGCTCGCTGGCTGCTTTGGTGGGGCGCCCGGTAGCGGGGAAACATCCACAGAGGGCGCGAGTGAAACCCCGAGTGTGAACGAGACAACATTCAGCGTCACCCAGCGACAGTCCGGGTCACAGACAAGTTCGGCAACGGTGGCTTTCGACGGCGATCAAGTCGTCGTCGAAGGCACTATCTGGGGATCTGATGGGTGCAAAACGGCCGACCTAACAGACGTCACGTACGATTCGAGTGCCGATGAACTGCGCATCAGTGTTGGGACGAAGGATAAACCGGACGCTGGCGATGTGTGTACGCAAGCCATTATGGAGATCGACTACCGGGCGACGGCGACGTTTGAGAACGGGCTCCCCGGCACGGTGTCTGTGTCTCACGACACCGGCGACGGCCAGAGCCCCGTAACAACAGCGACACGCTAACGGCTGCCCACGACTCTCTCAACGTGGTGGCATAACAGTGCCCGCTGCCGGGCCAGCGGACGAGGGTTTATACCCCATCGCATGACCACCATCGAGTAATGGACGGGAGACCACCGAAATCGACCGACAACGGCCGTTCGCTCGCCCAACGACAACGCTTAAGCGCGCCCCAGCCCAGCGTCCCATAGATAGATGGGTGCGATAGAGGACATTTACGAGGACCTAGAGACGGACGTCCCCGAGGAGGAGTTCCGCGAGGCCGTCGAGGAGAAGGTCGAGCAGATGGGCGGGCTCGCCGACGAGGAGACGGCCGCGATGCTGTTGGCCCACGAGCTCAACGAGAACGAGGTCAACGCCATCGCCGATATCGAACCCGGGATGGACGAGGTGAAGTTCCTCGCCAAGGTGATGGCCATCGGCGACCTGAAGACCTTCGAACGCGACGACGAGGACGAGGACGGCCGGGTCATCAACGTCGAGGCGGCCGACGAGAGCGGCAGCCTCAGGCTCGCCTTCTGGGACGGCCAGGCCGTCGACATCGACGAGGGGCAACTGGAGGTCGGCGACGTACTCCGGGTGAAGGGTCGGCCGAAGGACGGCTACAACGGGCTGGAGGTGTCCGTCGACAAGGCGGAGCCGGACGACGACGCCACAATCGACGTGGAGCCGGGCGCTGGCTCGTCCATCGACGCGCTGACGATGGGCCAGTCCGACGTGACGCTGCGCGGGCTCGTGCTTGATACCGACACCATCCGGACGTTCGACCGGGATGACGGCAGCGAGGGCCGTGTCTCGAACCTCACGCTCGGCGATGAGACGGGGCGTATCCGGGTGACGCTGTGGGACGACCGAGCCGACCGCGCCGAGGAACTCGATGCGGGGGCGGCCGTGGAGATAATCGATGGCTACGTCCGGGAGCGGGACGGCTCGCTGGAACTCCACGTCGGCGACCAAGGGGCCGTCGACGAAGTGGATGACGACGTGGCCTTTGAGCCCGACGCTGACCCAATCGCGGAGGTCGAACTCGAAGAGACAGCCGATATTGCTGGCGTCGTGCGCTCGGCCGACCCCAAGCGGACGTTCGACCGCGACGACGGCAGCGAGGGACAGGTCCGAAATGTCCGCATCCAGGACGCGACGGGCGACATCCGCGTGGCGCTGTGGGGCGACAAGGCGGACAAGGACATCGCGCCGGGCGACGAAGTGCTCGCGGCGGATGTCGAAATCCAGGACGGCTGGCAGGACGACAAGGAGGCCTCGGCGAGCTGGAACTCTACGGTCGTCGTGCTCGACGACGGCGCGGATCTGGCGACTGGTGGCGCAGGTGGGGGAGCCAGCGCCGAGACGACCGACGCCGAACACGCCGGCCTGTCCTCCTTCGGTGACGGTGCGGACGACGCTGATACCGACAACAGCGGCGACGGGGCGGCCGCAGTCAGTGCTGGTACCGGCGACACGTCGCCGGACGGTGGCGCACAGAGCGCCGGCCAGCAGGTGGAGTTCACCGGCACCGTCGTCCAGACCGGCGACCCCGTGGTGCTGGACGACGGCGAGCAGACGATGAGCGTCGAAACCGGCGAGCGCGTGCAGTTAGGGCAGGAGATAACGGTCCGTGGCGAACTCCACGACGACCGGCTTCACGCTGAGGACGTGTTCTGAGTCGCCGAGCGACGCTACGGAAACTCTTAAGACCGCAACACTCCCGGGTTTGGGTATGAGTGTCGAGCTACCGTTCGCACCGGTGGATGCGGTCATTCGGCGGAACGCGGACGGGCTCCGGGTGAGTGCCGACGCTGCGGAGGAACTGGCTCGTCGAATACAGGACCACGGCGCTTCGCTTGCCGTCACAGCAGCTACCGAGGCCACCACGGACGGCCGAAAGACGCTGATGCCGGCCGATTTCGGCATCGAGCAGGTCCCGGAGAAGGACGGCCTCGAACTCCCCGTCGCGCCGGTCGACCGCATCGCACGGCTCGACATCGACGACGACTACCGCGTCGCAATGGACGCCCGCGTCGCCCTCGCGTCGCTCCTCGAAACGTACGCCGACGACACGGCCGCCGCGGCCGCCACGTTGGCTCGTCACGCTGACCGTCGGACGATCAAGGCAGCTGACGTCGAAACGTACTTCGAACTCGAACAGTACTACTGAATGAACTTCGGCTACCGCGAGGTCTGTCTGGACCACGACACCGGGCCGCGACATCCGGAGAGTCCCGACAGACTTCGAGCGATACGGCGCGCGCTCAAGGAGAACCACGGTGTCGAGTACGTCACCGCCGACGACGCCGACATCGACCTCGTGCGCGAGGTCCACGACACCGACTACATCGAGGAGTTCCGCGAGTTCTGTGACGACGGCGGCGGGAACTGGGACGCCGACACCGTCGCGGTCGAGGAGACGTGGGACGCCGCGCTCGCGTCGGCAGGCCTCGCTGTCTGGGCGGCGGAAGCCGCGCTTGACGGCAACGCCGGCCGCGACACACCGTTCTCTCTGGGCCGACCGCCCGGCCATCACGCTGTGGGCGACGACGCCATGGGCTTCTGTTTCATCAACAACGCGGCCGTCGCGGCACAGGCGGCCCTCGAAGCCGATGCCGAGCGCGTCGCCATCTTCGACTGGGACGTCCACCACGGGAACGGTACACAGGACATCTTCTACGACCGTTCCGACGTGTTCTACGCCTCGATACACGAGGACGGCCTCTACCCCGGCACTGGCGACATTGAGGAGACCGGCACGGGGAACGCCGACGGCACGAACCTCAACGTCAAGTACAAGCCCGGCGCTGACACCGCCGACTACCTCGCCGCGATCGACGAGTGCATCGCGCCGGCCATCGAGGACTACGACCCCGACCTGTTGCTCATCAGCGCCGGCTTCGACGCGCACGAACACGACCCGATTTCACGGATGCGCGTCTCGACGGAAGGGTACGGCGCAATGACGGACCGCATGCGCTCGCTCACAGACGCCTGTGACGCGGCGCTTGGAATCATCCTCGAGGGCGGGTACGGACTTGATACCCTCTCAGACTCGGTTACGACCGTTCACGAAGTCTTTGACGGCTACCAGCCGATGGAACCGGACGACGACGTCAGCGACGACGCTCGCGACGTTCTCGATGACCTCGCCGATCAGGGCTTCGGCTCGAAGTAGTCCGCCAGATCGACGCCGAAACCGTCGGCAAGCGCTGTAATCTCTGTGCCGACCAGTACCTCGTAGCCGTCCTCCAGTGCCGACTCGATCCGTGGCCCCAGCCCCACGTCGAAGACAGCATCGCTCGACAGGAACCCGGTAGCTGTGGTGATCGCGCGTGGCCGCTCGACGACGTAGCGGTCGCCGTCGATGAAGGGGCCGGCCACCTCGGGGTCGTCGTCGTACTTCTCGAAGAACCCGCTCGCGTGCTCGCGGACGTGGACCGGCGGCCCTTCGTGGCGCTCGACGGCCGGCCGCTCGGCGACGGCAAATTCGAGCAGCAGGACGGCGTCCCGCTGTGCTGGTGATCCGCTGTCGCCGCCGGCGGTAGCTCTCGCACTGTCGACGGCTCGGCCCCCGTCGTCTCCGCTGCCGTCCTCGACGAACGCGGCCGACCGCAGGACCTCGAACCCCAGTCGGTCGAGTTCGCTGCAGAGCCCATCGAGGGATTTCCGGAGCTGGGGCCAGAGCTGGTCGTCGACCACGTCCGGGGCGACGAAGCGGAGCGCCATCGGCGTCGTTTCCCGCTGTGACACAGCGGCTTCGATGTCTGGTGCTGCGAACGGCTCAGGGTCGTCCTCGGTGAACAGCGAGGCCCGTGGTTCGGCGAGCAGGTCCCGGGCGTAGTGCTGGAGCCTGGCGACGTTCGTGGCGGACAGCACCGCCGCGACGTTGCGCTCCGGGTCCGTCGGGTCGATGACGACCAGCGGGTCGTCGAACGTCTCGCTCCCGTGGTCCTCGGGGTCCAGCCGAACCGGCGGGTACCAGTCCGCGACTGCCTCGACGAACGCCCGGAAGCCGCCGTACTCGAGTACCAGCAGCTCCGTCAGATAGCCCGAGAACCCGCGTGTTCGGAGGTCGCTCCCGTAGACACCGATGCCCTTCAGGAACTGCTTTGCCACCCGCACCTCGCCCGCGCCGTCGTCGTCCAGTCGCTCCTGCAGATATCTGGTGTGAAACGGCGTCCGGTCGACCGCGGACTGGATCTCGGTGGCGTCCTCGACCGCGTAGCAGGGCACCAGATCCACGGCGTACCCCTCGCGCTCGCCGACGACGTAGGGGTGTTCGGCGTACTCCTCGCGCCCATCGGGGAGGACTTCGTGCCCGACCGTCAGCCCGTATTCCTCCAGCGCTTCGCGGTCGAGTGACGGTGGAAAACAGACGAACACGTCCACGTCTCGGTCGCCGGCGGTCCACGTTCCGCGGGCCGTCGATCCGACTTGCACTACCTCCGCAGCGACCGGCAGGTCGGCGACGGCCGCCTCGGCGTCGGCCATCACCGCGTCGGCGACCCGCTGTAACTGCGCTCGCTCGTCGTCGGTTGGCGAGGCCCGTGCTCGCATCTCCTCGACGACGGCGTCGAACTCATCGCTCATACCGCCGCTTGCGCACAAGTGCGTGAAAGCGTGTCGATGCCGACTGGAAACGAAAGCCCTAATTACCAACTCTGGCAATGATTGGATGCGTTCGCGCCGCCGTAGCTCAGTTGGTAGAGCACCTGGTTGTTACCCAGGTTGTCCCAGGTTCGAGCCCTGGCGGTGGCGTCGTTCTTTCACTCACAAATCGACGAGCGCTGCGACTCCGTCACTGTCGGCTTTCAGGGCCGCTGGACGGTGAGATATGCAGCCGATGCACGAAACTCTCTGTATCGACCCACCTGTCTCTCCGAACCCCACCACTCCAACCCGACAGGCTAAAGATGCGGACTCATCAACACCATTCTGAAGGGCCCTTAGCTTAGTCTGGTTAAAGCGATCGGCTCATAACCGATTGAGCGCTGGTTCAAATCCGGCAGGGCCCATCCAGAGTCTGCATGGTTCTGAGCCAACGGAACCAGCATAGAGCGGGTCTGTATCGCTTATTTTCTGACTTCGAGGAATGATTGGTGAGCTGTCGCGCGCGTGACCCAACCAGCGCTTGGTTGAGGGTCGTCGCCGTCTTGCAATCCACAATAGCCCAAGAGAGTGACTAAAGGTAATTGATTGGTTTGACATGACAATAAATTTCAAACCGATTGTGTAATTATCGCGACATCGTTCGCCTAGATTTATTTCTTGCCGGGGAAAGTCTGAGAACTAATGGTAGAAATTTAGCGAGCCTGAAGATATTTTAGGCTAGTTAGAATGTTTCAAAACTCGACTCCAGCCCAAGGACCCACGACTTCAACTATGACGCAACGAGCGTCAGTCTAAAATAACCGCTCCATTTCATCATCGTCGTCATCAGCGACATCTTGATCTGAAAGACGTGTCTGCACACCGGCATCCGATGATAGGTCCCACTCAGACTTTGTCCCTTGGCCTGATGCAGGTCCAGCAACAATTGACTTCTCGGACTCTTGGACGAGATCAAGCGCGGACACCGAAATGATCTCGCGAAGGTCCCGGCCAATCCCCGGTTTAAGTCGAAATCCGGTTTCGCGGGATTTCCGCCCAGGTTCAAAATCACCTAGGTCGCACCACTCCAGTGTTCTCATGAACGTGTGGACACGCTCTTTCATTGTCTTTTTGCTTACGTCTAGCCCGAACTCTGCCTCTAAAGTCTCTGCTACCGTAGATCGAGCAATACGTTCTGGTGGACTATCGATGTCCATACACGTCGCAAGTAGATCCACGTACAGAGTATAGTACGCCAATCCTCTCCGAAAGGATTCGGCCTTCTGCCCCTCTTCGTGCGCTTCGGTAGCTGCCCGACCAAGAAATGTCGTGGCGACACCTTCAGACGAGGTCATCAGAAAGCCAAGCTGCTCACCGTACCGGATTGTATCGTAGATCGCATCCGTGCCACCATTGGCAGCTTCAACGACCTCATGTTTTGTTAATTGCTCCTCGCCAAGCGTTTCGCAAACTTCCAGAAGTCGGTCTGGAGAGGCTTCGCGAGGTGGTGCAAGATATGTTATCGTCATTGATTGTTCTGACATGGATATTATTAGAATTACTTCTTGTGGTATTGGGAGCTACACCGACACCCCGTGGACATCCTCCAGCACCTCATTTAGCTCTTCTCGGAGCTCCTCATCGCTCAAGATTCTGGTATCAATACTCTCGAAGACATTTCGTAGTTCGCGATTGATTTCACGCACCCAGTTCTGTCGAGCACTTGGATCGAACTGCTCTTGCACCTCGGCTAACCACCGAATAATCCGTTCGTCTTTTTGCATCAGTTCCGTGTCGAAGAACTCAACCCAAATCGTCCAATTCCCTGCCTGTTCGACTAACTCCCACTCGTACTGCGCAAGCTGATAACAGTACCAAAAATGGTTTTCCGTGGCGCGATTGGCACGTCGAGGAATTTCTTCGCCAGGCCAGAGCTTCGCTGTATGATCATATAACGCACGTAGAACGTCCTCGCGATCCTCGGGCGAAACCACAGATGGATCAAATACGAAATCCAGCCGCTGACCGACCTCATACCACAGCTGGATCACTCCGGAACTATTCACCAGCTTCAGCAGTCCCTCGCTTTCCATTTCTTGCTCGATCGCTTTCATTCGGGACTCGAGAAGCGCATCCAGCTCTTCAGCCTGTGCGCGTGCCTCGTCTGTCAGATGTTTATCGGTCCGATATGTTTCTCGATATTCGATCCCATCGCCGGTTTCGTGTCGTTCTCGAACTATGACTGCCATATTGAGCACCAGTTATGTCGTGTAGTACGCTGCTGAGAGGTCGCCCATCTCGTCAACCATTGCCTGCAGCGCACCCTCTGGGGAGTCCAGATCGGCATTCTGGAAAATATCTTGATTCCCACGCTCTAGCTCATCCAACAATAATGCTTGGCTCATCAACCGGAACAAATAGTCCGCACTGGCATCTGTATCCGTCTTGACTGCCTTGTACTCGGGATGATTGATATTATACTGGTAGACTCGTGCTTGGCGCTGTCCCTTTTCGGTCCGAACTACCTCCCCGTAGACAGTGTCATCATCCAGTTTAGCGGGCGTGCAATCAGCGAACGGACCATCGCCAGCGGGTGGTTCCACCTCCAGATAGACTGTCAGCGAGACCGTATCGATGATTTCACCACGTGAGAAATTTGGGCTATCCTCGAGCGCTGCGAGCTGTGCTGTCAGCGAGTACTTGCCCGGGATGGGGAAGTCACCCTCCTCGATGGGCTGCCTGTAGGGGTCGGATTCGTAAGTTCCAGGATCACTCCCTGCTGATGCTGGAACTGTGATCTGTTGCGTGAATTCTGAGAGACTTTGATTCCGGAATTCGAGATCAATCCGCAGTTGTGCCTCAATTTCATAATCCAGAGAATTTAACGCATTAACGCGAATCCTCTTGATTTCGTCACCGTATTCTACCCGGTGGTCACTCCGTGGGAAATTGGGCTCAGGCATCGAGAGTCGTACATCTTTCTTCCGCCCGGGTGAGGTTGAAGTGCTTGTACTATCTGTGCCAGCGGTGTCGCCCGTGTGGAAATCGAAATCACTGAACGCCTCGTTGACGCTGTTTAGTGCGCGCTGTTCAGCCGCTTGCTGTTGGCGCTCCGACTCAACCTCTTCTGACCATGTCCAGTCGAGTTCTTCTCTAGCGAACAGCTCAATCTGATCTTTGACATAACTGTTGATTATTTTGGTGACCTGGTATCGTCCAGAGAACCCGTAGTGTTCTGGATTTTCTGCACGCTTGAGTTCTTCTTCGGTCGCTGCATCGAACGTGATGAACCCGTACAGATGGTCTGCAATATCTGGGGGGACACGACGTCGGGGCTCGATGGATTCGACTTTCATTCCCCCTCGTTGAAGTGCAATCCCTCGATAGACTCGGGGGATGTTCTGGTCAGGATCATGAACGAGATGCATCTTGGCCACACCATATTTGTCTTCGATTTGTTCGTCCTCGACTAACCAGACGTCTCGAGAGCCATCTGCTTCGGTAGGAAGATCGAATTCGACTGGGGGCGACACGGTCGTTGTCGAGTCATCATCAGAGATGGTGATCGTCGCATCGTGGAATTTGAGAAGCTCCCACCACGTCTCTGCGACATAGTCTTCGAACTCGCCGGACTCAACGGCACTGGTCAATTCATTGGAGGGTTCAACTATCACAACTCGCGTGCCTACATGATCAAGCTCTTCGAGTTCGTGATCAGTCAACTCAGCGAATTTCTCCCGGCCTTCAGCGTTATCCCAGCTATTCACCGGCGACTCAGTCCGTTTTACACGGCGATAGCCGGTCCGGTACGAACCATCTTCTCGGAGAGAGTCGTAGACGATAACATTATCTTTGGAGGCGGCAACAAAGATGAACTTCCCTTGTCCGCGCGACCCGAGAGCATCACTCGAGTCGTCTTTGGTGAATGCGAGCGATTCAAACCGTGCCCACCGGTCGTGTTCTTCAAGTTCAGACTCGTAATCTGCTCCGTCACGTACTGGGCCCGTCAGGCCGATTGTGCCTGAATCTTCTATGACGAAGAAGGTCTGGTCCTCTCCTCGAACTAGTTTGAATTGAATCTTCCACTCGTCTTCCCTGTCGGTGTTCCTTGCGTCCCAAGCGTTCTGGATTCCGTCTTTTTGGACCCCATGGACGACGCCCCGGTGCTCACGGTAACTGTCTTCGATTTGTTTGAGTTGGTTTTTCCAATTAACTCGTGTCTGGCGGGCCCCCTTCTCAAACACGTCGTATTGATCGGGAGGAGTCACTCCCGGTCACCCCAGAATCCCCGTCCTACGAGAAAATTCAACCGTGTGATGGCACCAGTTGAGGTTTGCACGACCTAGCACTAGTGACAGTATCATATAAATATTGTCGTTATCGACGTTATCTTCATTATCGAAACCGTTCTGTGATAATGTAGGATTGATCAGGTCCCATTGCATTAGGTAAGGAGCGTCTCTCCCTCGGTAGTGAGTGAATATTTAACCCCGCGTTGTCCCACACGTCCACGCTCGAGTAACCCCAGCTCATTCATTCGGCTAATGAGTCCAGTTCGAATCGTACTCGCTTGATTATCCGACCAATCACTGTTGAGTTCTCCTACAGCCTCTGTAAGGGGGTTGGGCCTGTCGGTGCCAGACTCAATTTCAGTTGCTATATATTGCATCGCCTCCAGTTCATTTGGTCTAAACTCTTGAAGATGATTGAAATAGAACTCGCGCTCTTCCGGGGAAAACGGAAGTTCAGCCGTTCGATCACTATCAAGAATCGGGTTGGAGAGCTGAGCGAACTCTCGACCCGCTACCGTTGGTGCAATCCTTTGCCGATCATCCTCTTCAGCTACGTTGATGAGAGCTAGCTCGAACGGTGCT
This sequence comes from Haloarcula sp. KBTZ06, assembly GCF_048595605.1. Classification (NCBI taxonomy): domain Archaea; kingdom Methanobacteriati; phylum Methanobacteriota; class Halobacteria; order Halobacteriales; family Haloarculaceae; genus Haloarcula; species Haloarcula sp. KBTZ06. Next base: position 2,622,382 of record NZ_CP184337.1, on the reverse strand, counting down.
CCTCGGAGAGATCCATCCCCAGAAACTTCACCGATAAAATGATTCTTAAAACGTCGGAGACTCTTATCAGCATCTGACCCAGTCGGGAACGCAGAAGAGCGTTTGTTACCACGCGAAAACCCAAGTTCCTCATCAAGTCTCTGTAGTTCCTGACCAAAAGTTCGAGCATCATCTGCGACCGAATCAGCAAATTCAGCGAGTGGGATCGGTTCTTTAGCAGTATATACTCGATTTGCAAGACCCCGGATTACGAACTTGATTGGGAGTAAGCGATTGTATTGCCCCCAGAGTACTCCGGAGCTAATTTTATTTTCATCAGGCGAATCCACGGTCGGAATTTCGCTATACTGTCCACGGAGAATACCAAAATCACCCATTGATTCCGTATATTCACTCTCTTTTTCGGCGGTATGGGGACTCTGTCGGTTTTCGATAACGTCCTCTAAGGCTGGCAGCGATTGGCCGGCTGATTTTTCGTTGAGTTCAATCTCTGTCTGATTCTCAAGCGCAAATTGGACGAACTCCCGTGTTGAGTCGTAATCTCCTTTTTGTACAGCTTCCCGGATCGGATCAACGAGCTCATCCGGAATGTCGACAATAACCTTCATTAGCGTCATTATTGTATTGTGAGCCAAATAAGCCTTCGCACACAAGGCTATTTGAGTCTATCACTAATACGGATCGAGTTACATTGACTGCTGACTATGCTCATGTTATCGCTGTTTGGTCGCCGCAGTCTCTCCGTTTTCCTGATCTCCGACCTGATGGATAGGGAACTATTTTGTCGATTCAGATAACTATGTGATCTCTACTGATCTGCTTGATTTGTCTAATCATAATAGTACTGTACGGTCCATTGGCGCCGCTACAAACTAGACTGACTATCGGAATACTGGAATCGATACATCAGGATTCGGCAGACTCAAAACGGATTTGACTAGGATCACATTTCTTGATCAATATTAAAACAGGCAGACTCTCGGAGTTGGATTCACAAGCGGAATTAATAACTGTACATATCATCTATGAGAATTGGGGGAGCCGATGCCGGCATGTTTATCAGACCAGCATATAGACAGATGATATCATAATGCCAGCCGATTTTGATGGTGAAATTTCTAGAGAGTATGGAACTCATTTGTTGATGGCTGAAACGCCACAGAAGGTCACTGAACTGATTGAGAAACTTGAAGACCGATTTGATATTGCATGGCGACCATTAGGACAAGAACCGAATAATTACGGGACTGTCCAAACGCAGGCCAGTAGTCCGATGCCGTGTTTTGTGGAACTAAAAGCTAATGCTGATGATGCAGTACTGATTCGCGGGTTTGAAGAAAATGCCCCTGATGGGGCTGAGCCTGACGAATATGCCACAATGGCTGAGGCAGCCAGTGCGTTCGCACCCGATGATGGTGATATCGAAATTCTTGCTGATGGGACGACACCAACGAATGGGAACCAACTGAGTCTCACAATCCGGGATCATGGTTGTGGACAGCCTCCGAGTCGATTTGAGGAGACTTTTCTCGGACTTCATACACCGGGGGTAATCAAGCAGGACTACAGTTTCACCCAAGGCCAGTATGGTATGGGAAGTACTGGTGTACTCCAGTTCTGTGGTGATCGAGATAACGGCTGTTACAAGTTCGTTGCGTCGGCATCTCATGAGAACCCAGGCGAGTGGTCTTGGAGTCTCGTCCGACAGAACCGAGAGGCGAACCAGTACGAATACTGCGTTGTTAATGGAGAGATCCCAGGATTCGAGGGCAAGTTCGGGCAGTCGCTCGTGGAGACAGTCCCAGACGCTGAACCGGGCGATTATGGCCAAGAATTTGGATCGTTCGTCAAAGTGTATGACTATCAGATGGACGTGTCCCGTGCAGACATCTCCGGGCAAGAACCATTTCTGTACAAGTTTGAACGATACGTGGTCGAGTCCCCACTTTCGGTCACAATGACTGAGACCCGTGATTACAGCACTAGCGTCACGCGAAACACGACCCGCGGATTCTTGCCGTCATTAAAAGAACCACAGAACCAGAATCTATTAAAAGATACAGAGACGCTCAAGTACGATTTCAGTGAGGTTGGGTCCGAAATCCTTGGTGAACGCCAGATTGAGGTTTTCCTGTTCAAACACGAAGATCAACTTGATCAGGAGGAAATAACTACCCGATCGACTAATCGGTTCCTTCAGAAAAAGAGTGGTCACACGGATATGACCGGTCGAACCGGTATTCACGCGGATCATGCGCTAATGTTCACTGTAAACGGCCAGACGCACGGTGATCAGGGGCTTGGTTTTTTGAAAAATCAGTGTGGCTATTCAAAAGTTGCTCAGGATACCGTGGTCATCGTGCGATTTGATGATTTCGCAAACCCTGATATGTCTGATCTGTTCAAACCGACTCGTGATCGATTACAGGCCGGGAAAGAAGAGACACGATGTCTGAAAGAGGGTCTCAAAGATGCTCTCAAGAATAGCGATATGCTGACAGATGAGGAGGATCGCCGACGGGCAAAGCGGGGTACAGACGATTCAGAATTTGATCCGGAATCCTTCGAGGAGTTTGTGAACGATAACCCGGACTTTGCATCCTATGTTAGTTCAGGGCGTAAAATCTCTGGGCCACGACTGAGCCCCGAGAGCAGTAGCAGTGGAAATAGTGAGGGGGAAACGGTCACCGCAGGTTCCGGTGATGGTGATAATGATGAACCCGATGTAGACGATCTTGAGCCTTGGAAGCTTCCGACGTTCTTGGTCGGGATCGAAGAGTATAATCCTGATAGCGAACACGTATTTTGGGACGAATCAGATTCGGGGACGATGCAGGTCGAGGTACCTGTGAACAGGCGTCGAAAAGTCAGGTTCGCAACTGACGCCCAAAATGACTATCTCACGCGGGACATCTTGTCTGGTGAGCTCGTAGCCTCCCATTCGGATTTGGTTCCTATAACAGAACTCCATGGTGGCGTGTTGAGTTTGACTGTGGATCCACCGGAAGCTGCAACAGCGGGGGATTCCCGAATGATGACGTTCCGGCTTAAACGCCCCATGCTTAATGCAGAAATCGTTTCTAACTTGGATTACTCGCGGATTGCTGGTGAAAAAGAGTCGATTGTTGGTAGCGAGAATACAGTGCTTGCATGCTATCGTGCATTGATGCCAGACGGGATTGATCCGAGCGATATCGATACTGTCGATACTGCACCGCTGTATGGGCACGTCGAAATTAAATTCGTTGACGAAGTCGAAGAAGACGACAGTTCGACGCCCTCCGCAACCAATGGTGGGGATGACAATACCGGAAGTGAGGGTAGCGATAGAGATGCTGGAACGGAGGAATCCGAGGGTGGGCTTGCCATTCCGGATATCAAGCTTGTGTATGAGAGGCACTGGAATTTCGATCCTGATGCACCGGACTTCGATCCAGAAGACCTCGAAATTGATGCTGCCGAAGTCGACTCAGACGTTGCTCGTCAATTTGATGAATCCGTCATTATGCGACTCGATGAAAGCACTGATGGCACAATCAGCGGGCTGATGGTGACTATCAATATGGACTCTGCACCGCTACGGTCATTCATTGTCAACAAAAACATCAAAGAAACATACAAACAATACGTTGAGGACCATTATAAAAACGCAATCGTATTCATGACGATCAGCCAGTACAGAGAACTGAAAGATAAACGAGAAGATGAACTCATCGAAAAAGAGGTTGGGATCACTGGTCTTATTGAGAATTCGCTTGACGGCGTCGGCCAGGTTCTAATGCCAATGTTATTTACAGAAAACGAAATCGATCGGCTCACAGACTGACTCTCTACTCGCTGGTTCACGCCAGCCGGCCATGGTGTCTAAACCCTGTTCACCGGTGCGCTTACGCGACTGCGGCACTTAGTGTGACACACGGATTCCCGATTCCCTTATGGACGATATTACGCTACCATATGGGCGGACCGCAGTTACTACCGAAGAGGTCCGGGATGCAGTGAGTGTTGAACCTGCTGTTGAAGCACTTGTCGCCCAGGGTCAATCTGAAAAGACGGCCCGGCAACAGGTCGAGGCGTTCGTGTCGACAATCAACGATCTGCTTTCATGGCTTTCAGAGAATGGTCGTCAATTTCCATGGCGACAGACCACTGATCCATGGCATGTGTATATTGCTGAAATCCTCTTGCAGCGAACGCATGCGGAGGCAGTGACTGGTGTATACGAGACTTTCCTCGATAGGTATCCAAATCCCATGCAGCTAGCTGATGCGACTGAGAACGAAATCTATGACGTAGTGAAGTCGCTCGGATTTGGGAACCAGCGGACCCGAACGCTTCAGGATGTGGCGTTGGTACTTGTTGAAGATCATTCCGGGGCGGTACCCAAGGATCTGGACGCACTCAAGAAACCGTGGCGAGTCGGTCCGTACTGCGCCCGAGCAACGATGATGTTCGCGTTTGGTATTCCTATGTCGCTCGTTGATCGAAACTTTGCTCGTGTGGCTGAGCGTGTATTTGATTATTCGATGCCGTCACAGCCACACAAAGACGATCAGGTCCAGCAGTTACTCGAAGGGATTACACCGATGAATGGAGGCCTTGCCCGAGCCTTCAATTTAGCAATTTTGGACCTTGGAGCGCTGGTCTGTCTCCCATCCTCACCTGAGTGTAATGTATGTCCATTCCAGTCTTGTTGTGTATACGGCCAGACTCAGTATAGCACCGACCTCCAGTCATAATCTGGGTAGGCGACTCGAAACCATCATTAGGAGAGATGAACCACGACGTAACAATGAGCGATCGTCTGACCGCAATTGACCTCTTTTGTGGTGCTGGGGGCATCTCAGCGGGACTCCATGAGGCTGGGTTCGATATTCTCTGGGCTGCCGATCATAATCCAGATGCGACCGCGACCTACGAGCATAATTTTGGGAAACCTGAGTATGGCGTTGTCACTGGTGATCTCTCCGAGCTTGATCCAGAGACTGAGTTAGATGGGCTCGAACCCGGTGAGCTTGATCTAGTCGCCGGTGGCCCACCATGTCCAACGTTTTCGACGATCGGCCGGTCGAAAATTCAGTCACTAGATACAAAGACGCCTGAATCAGATGACCGCCACCACCTCTATGAGGACTTTCTCCGTTTTATCGACTATCTCGAACCATCTGCGTTTCTGATGGAGAATGTTCCGGGCATGCGGTCCACCACGGGAGTCAATGGTGAACCGATCGTAGACATCATTCGGGACCAGATGGAAGCGCTCGACTATACAGTCCATGTCGAGGTAGTTGATGCTGCAGACTTCGGCGTACCGCAGCATCGTGAACGCCTCTTTTTTATCGGTGAACGTGAACCCACAACCGAGTTCCAGCTAGAAGACTGGAAGAGTCATCGGGCACCACGGAATGATTCGGAGTCCGAAATGAAACTACAGAGTAATCCAGATATAGAGCTGGACTCACCGCAGTCTACGGTCACCGAGTTCGGTGTAACGCTTGATGAGTCAGAGAAAGGTAATAATTTACAGCCTGAAGACCGGAAACCTTGGGTAACTGTAGCTGATGCAATTCTCGACTTGCCACCAGTTTCACCCGATGGAGGCACACCACCCACCCAAGCCAAAGAATACACTGTGCCGTCTTTGACCGAGTACCAAGACTGGGCTCGGGATCTAGAATCGGACACAGACTGGGAGGAGGCAGAGCTGACGAATCACAGGTCACGGGGTCACAATCTAACAGACTTGACCCTCTACAAAATTCTCGGCGAGGGCGTGGGCTGGAATATTGGGAAGGTAGATATTGGGCTTCAGCCGTACCGCGAAGACATTTTCACTGATAAATACAAAAAACAGCATCCGCGGAAACCGGCATCGACAATTGTAGCGCATCTCCAGAAGGACGGGCACATGTTTATTCATCCTCGAGAGGCACGATCTTTGACCGTTAGAGAAGCTGCGCGCCTGCAGTCCTTCAGGGATTCGTTTGAATTCACTGCGGCACTCACGAGCAATTTCAAACTGGTCGGGAATGCTGTGCCACCTCTATTGGCGGAAGCCGTGGCGACGGCTATCCGAGAAGAAAATCTCTGATCGCACTCCATAGCTTCGACATTCGTTTATTAATTCCTTTTGAGTGAAGAATCCGTGAGGTGAACTGTGCCGATACCAGGAGCTATTTATACTCCGGTATCAAATGCATGCATCATGCCGACCCGGGGTGTATCACTTGATTCTCTTTCTATTCCAGATGTTGTTCGAGATGCGCCAGATAAAGAACAAATCTTGCACCGAGAGTTCCTGCTCGATCATATCGACTTCGTCGCAGATACTCTAACTGCAGAGCAGATCCATCGCAGTCGCGACCTGCCCGTCTGCTGTCCAGAAGCAACGCCAGAAACCGTCGCTCGGCGCCGCCGAAGTGATGAAACATTCCCTTGCCGATACACTACGATTCACGATCCATCTGGACGGACCTGTCCTGGGGCCGTGTGCGATTGTGGGGATCCACTCGCAGGAAGTGATGACCCACTGGACGCTGTGGCTGCCGTAGCCGTTACTGAAGCTACTACTCCGACTTGCCACCTCTATTTTGCGAAGGATGAACGAGAACTGATTGTTGACCTTCGGAGAGAATTCGGGACTTGGGAAAGGATAGCCTCCCTTAACGAACAAACAATTCGGGATTTTGTCGCTGACCATTCCTTGACGACCCGCAACGACCACAACGAGGCAGATATATTGCTGGCCCTCCTCGAAGATGTGGCGGAGCTGAAATACACAGATGGTGTAACACTCCGCGATTTTAGTAAATTACAGTATACACTATATCACGAAGCATTGGAGGGACTCTCTGGTATCGGTGAGGCTGAAGCATGGTGGCTCCTCCTCACTGCTTTCGATAAACCTGTCTGGCCAGCTGACCCTCTGATTGATTCACTTCTCTGCGCATTTGGCTTACTCACACCCACAGAAGCTGAAAGCAACTGTTACAGACACAAATTACTTGAGAGTGAAATTACTGACCGACTCCTACCTGTTCTTCACCGTGCGCTAGCCGGACATGCATGGACAGGAGCCGTTGACAAGTGTGGGGACGACTGTGATCTCAAACAATTCCTCCTCTCACATCGACTTCGCGTCCAGCAAAAAGACAATACAGGTTTGACTGCAATTGATTTGTTCGCGGGGGCAGGTGGGCTCTCGTGTGGACTTGCTCACAGTGACTTTGATATCCAATGGGCAATTGACTGCAATGAGCATGCAACTGCGACATATCGTCTGAACCACCCCGAAATACCGCATCAGAACGTTGTCTGTGAGGATATCCGCGAGATTGACGCTGCAGATCAAATTAGAGAGACCGTTGAAGAGCCAGATCTCGTCGTTGGGGGCCCCCCCTGTCAATCGCTTTCTGTTGCCGGCTACCGCTCTCGACTTGCTTCTGACGATGAGTATAGTGTCCTTGAGGATGACCGAACCTCCCTGTATGAAGAATATCTACAGATAATACAGGATCTGCAACCCCGAGCTCTGGTAATGGAAAACGTCGAAGGAATCATGACAGAAGTCGGGGATACAGATGTACGCGTCATCGAGAGGGTTCTTGAGAGGTTCGACGATATTGCAGCGACTTCTGAGTTCGGGTACAAACTCCAGTACCAACTTGTAGATCTCTCTACGCTGGGGCTTCCCCAGTCACGTAATCGGGTCATTCTGATTGGTATCCGAGAGGATGTCATCGGGGACGACACGCATATTGGGTCGCTCTTCGAGGAGCTTGGGAAGAACGAGATGGAGGATCGGACGATTAGACAGGCTCTCGCCGGACTTCCAAAGCTCCTTAGAGGAGAAGGAGGCCGCGCGGTTGCTGGCAAACAGCCAGGCCGACCTGGTGAGTATGTTCGCGAGAATGACCTCCTTGGCGACACACATATTGCGTTTAACCATCGAGCTCGTGAACACCCGATGGAAAAGGATCAACTGCTCTTTGATCAAGCGATGGATCCAGGCGACACCGGGTGGGATGTGAAGTACAAAAAAGAGCAGGCGTATGCCGACTTGATTGAGTATGATGTTGGGACGGAAGACAACCCTCGATTCAAAGATAAGTATCGGATGCTAGAATGGGATGAGCCAGCACCGACAGTGGTAGCGCACTTGGCCAAGGACGCCAATAGTTTCGTGCTCCCTGACTACTATAAGTATGCATTGAACGATGAAACAAGGGCTGACAAACGACGAAACCGTGGGATTACACCTCGCGAGGCAGCTCGATTACAGTCATTCCCGGATGACTGGATTTTCCTAGGGCCGTTCACAAGTTGGTTCCGACAGATCGGCAACGCGGTTCCACCAATGGTAGGTCGCCAGCTTGGGGACCTTCTCAGTCCGATACTTGAGACAGACCACAGATCATCGATGCAGTCCGCGGATAACCTTCCAAAGCCAGCCATATCTGATGACTGAGCTAACCGTGGCTGAGAAATCAGCAATCAAAGTCTGATGGCGGATCAGTGGCACCCTGACACCGCTCAGCTCCTGAAGTCTGTGCTGGGATTCGATCGTTGCTCCAATTGTCCCAGACTGGAGAAGAGCATATGGTCTTGCACTTCACGCTTTTAGTTCTCCATTTATTCCATCTCACCCTCGTGAGCTAGTTCTTTTGCTAGCTCCCAGTAGCCGATTAATTCTCTGTCGGCCATTGATTTAGATCCAAACAAAAAATCTCTGCCCAGATTTCTGTTCAGGTGACTGCAGGACACTTCCGAGACAAACATACAGTTGAAACAAGTGGATCCATCGCGGCTACAGACGGGATCATACACACAGTTGTTCCCCTCTTGATCAATGTTCTCGATGAGATCATCCAGTCCCGACTCCACTAGGGCATGCATCCCACCGAGGTTGAAATCCGTCCGCTGGTTCGAGTAGACAATGAATGTGAGTGAACGGGGTAATAAATATTCAGAGATACTGGTACGTTCCATTCCGATTAGCGAGGTTGCGAATTTCAGTACAATATGAGAGAACGAATGAACGAGGTGATAAATATAGTAACTGATAATATCGGCAGGATCATCGAGCGAAATCGTATCGTACTCGGGTATCGGAGTCATGTTTTCAGCCAGCCAGCCATGGATCTCTTCAGTTGACCAATCGTCGAGTGGTTCCGTCTTAATAGATTCCTCACTGGATTTCGACCACTCATCAACATATTCATCTGTCCACTGTTCCCGGATAGGAACCGCTCGAGATCTTGGAATGCTGCTCGAAAGAATCTGTTCGTGAAGTGTCGTCCCTAGGTTGGTTGCTTGGCGGCTGTTTTCCAGCAACCACGCCATCACAACACGAGGTCGAAGTTTGAATCGGACAGCTTCGGTACGAACAGTATCAACGAAAACAGGAGTTGTCGATGAGTCGATGTTTCCGTCAACCAATTCAGCGTCATCAGCACCAAACGAGATAAGTCGTGCTTCGCTTGGATCGCGACCACCTCGACTGAATCCGAAGACGACACTTGTAATTGGAAAGTCTTCAATTAGTCCAGCATCATCGATACCGAACTGGTCAAGTTTGCGTTCAACTTCGGCAACCTGATCCTCCAGCGACTCGCGTTTCCGGAGATCGACTTCTCCCCGGTCCATGATGATGTCTGCAGCCGGTCGGGTTCGAAGTTCGTTACTGATGTTGAGATGTTCGTAGATCTCTTGAACTGCATCAGTCGCGTACGCGTATTCGTCGGGAGACTCTGATCTGAGGCCCGCCGTCAGTTCCGGCACGAAATTTTCAACACTCTCCCGTATGCTTACCCCATCACTGTCAAGATTTGCGAGTTCCTCCTCAATATCTGCTACGGCACTGTCGAGGCCCTTGGCCTGAAGATTATCACGCATCTCCTCAAGTTCTTCACGCTCCGAATCCCTCTTCGATTGCTCAATATCAATTCGGCTAACTGATTCGTCGCTGAGACCCAGATACTTTGCGAGGACTGCAATAGCCTCGTTAACAGACCCTAGGCGATTGGAACCGGTGCTACTGACACTTACGAGGTTGAAATAGTGCGGCTGGTAGACGTTACTGCCCCGGTGGACGTTGAGTGAGAGAAACGTATTTTCGAGATCGCAGTTGCTCCCGCATTTTTGACTGAGTTCCTCCCGGTTGCCACAGTTCATACAGACCCAGCGGAAGTTCTGTAGTCGTTGACTTCCTTTGGTGTCTAACCGCCACCGGGTCTCTCCACAGGAGCAGGACCCGGGTTTGTACTGTGGTTGAGACTGACGTGACGGAGCAAGAGACTCTATCGAGCCACATTCATGGAAGCCCACAAATTGCTCTTGGGAGAGAAACCCATCGCAGTCCGACTCATCGCACTCCATCTCTCTGTTCTTATATGCGAGCTGATTGGGAGACTGGTAGAAATGTGCGCGTCCACACTCGTTGCAGGTGAGTAGCAGCGGGAAGAACTCGGTCTTCACTTTCGTTGGCTTCAGTAGCGTATAGGAGTCTGCGAACTCTGGGAATCCAGTCGTGCCGAGCGAATTCTCTTCCTGATTCCACTGTCTAACCCGTCGAATTACCTGTTCAGCAATGTATTGGCGATCGAGTTCATCAGCTGCTTCACCACGGATCTGTTTGACACGGTGTATCCCAAAGCCCCGGTCGTAATCAAATGTGCTCTGTGGCAGGTGATTGAACAGTACCTGGGCTTTCCCCCGCCCCATGTAGTTGTCATCATTTTCTGCCATCGCTATCGGCCCTCCAGTGTGTCAAACAGGGCATTGTTATGCCAGTCATCTGGAATTAGTTTAATCTCAGCGTCGATGTCGCGGAGACTCCGCATTGGACCATTTGCAAGCGCTTCTCCAGCGAATTCCGTCCGAGCACCCTCAAGCGTGGCCAGCAATCGATCCAGTTCTTTCTCTAGGTTTTCCTGGAACGTGTCTGGAAGCTCGCCACCGAGGTCGCGTCCGTAGGAGAGTTCCAGCAGATCCAGCACATCGTCTTTTCCGGAGATCTCGGTGGTACGGAATGTCTCATCTTCCTGAACCTCGTTATTCTTGATGGCTCGAGCAAACGGCCGAACGTTATCCGAGAACCAGAAGTACTCCCCGGTCTGGTACATCCACTCGTTGTAGAGCCAGCCAAAGAACATCCCAGCAATCGTTTTCTGGATGCTGTTCTGGCTCCAGCGGTTAACGGGTACGGGCTCGACGAGACGATCTAGGAACTCGTGATACTTGTTGAACATGTGATAGTGGCTCTGGTCACGCTCGCGACTCGGATTGAAACAAAGCAAGACAAGCCCTGGATGCTTCCGGCCTGCCCGGGAACTCGACTGAATATATTCGGCAGTCTGACGGGGCATCCCGAAGAAGACCATGTAATTGAAGCGGTCGACGTCAACCCCGTGACTGATCATGTTGGTGGCTGTAATCATATTCAACCGATCACGGAAGTCATCCGGAGGGTCCTCGAGATTGTCCAGAATATCCTCGACATCATCGAACAGGGTATCTCCGGTTAGTTCATCGGATAGCGGAGTCCGGAGCCCATCACCACGAAGATAGTCAGCCATCTGTCCATCAATCGACCGGACCAGTGGGTTCTTCTCTTTTTTGCTGATCGTGTACGCGAGACTGGTCTCGTAGAGCTTGAGAAGTTCCAAGAAGTCATCGTTCGAAGAGACGTCTTCGAGTCCCAGTTCGTCGATGAGCCAGTGTGGAGACGTTTCCTCGTTAATCTCCTCACGGAGGGATTCAATTTCGCGCGTGTAATGATACAGGAGATCAATGACGGCGTTGATATGGGTCTTCCCGTGCGGGAGGACACCACAGAACTGGCGACGGGTGGTATCCTCGGTCTTGGCGTAGAAGTTCTCGCCAAGGAAAGGACCTTCTGTCGGGAATCGCTCCGCTTTCCGGAGGTATAGTTGTTTGGTCTGTTTTTCGTATTCTTCGATGGTGGCTGTCGCTGCCACAACCTTTGTTCGTTGCAGGCCCTGCTTTTGCTGATAGGCGTCAACGAACGTTTCATAGTGGCCGTCGAAGGTCCCCAGAGACTCCTTGAGCAGGTGCAACTCGTCCTGAATCTGCATCGTCGGAGAAATATCCGTGGGAGTTCCAAACGGTGTCTCTGAGAGGGGTATCAGATGCTCATCTGGGTCATTTGTGCCCGCATTATCACTGTGACAGGCGTATTTCTCAGTACATTCCCCGAAACTGGCGAACCCATGGTCTGGGCACCAGTGTGTCATCTTGCCGCCGTAAAGGTGTGCAGACTTTCGCTCGTAGTTTACCGCCGCAATTTTGTCGATGGTTCCGACCACGAAGGTCGGCGCGTACCGATAGAGTTCGTTGTCGACAACATGGATTGGGAGTTCGTCACGGGCGAAGACCTGAAATTCACCATCAGTGTCGAGTGTCCGCTGTTGCCACTCGCAATTCTCTCGTTCGTTAGTACAGCAATGTGCAAGTCTGAAATCATCGGTGACCTCAACGGAGACTGTGGCATCGCAGAACGGGCATGAAGAGATTACCTTCGCCTGCTTGCGTTTATCTTCACTGTCACGGTACCGATTATACAACCGAATATACTCATCATCGCTCTGAGGGTTTTTCACATGGCTAGATAGTTTGTTTGGAGTGTTTGCAGAGCCAACGAGATATCCCAGACTGAACGACATCTTCTCCTCACCACAGAGTTCTGGCTCGGTAGTCCGCTCCACCTCTGCAAACATCAGAAGTTTCGCCAGCCGCTGTGTCTGCTGTAGTGAGAGTAGTCGGAGCGGAAATCTCGTCCAGGCAGATACACCATAGTTTTTTCCACGGAACCGATCAAAGAACGCACCAAACAGGCCAAGCCCGAGATAGGCTTCCGTTTTCCCACCACCAGTCGGGAACCAGACAATATCGACGAGGTCAAGCGCCTCCATCTCGTCACCACTGTAGTTCTCTGCTTCCTCTCCCTCGCGCCAGGTTACCTCGCTCCACCTGTCATACTCTCGACTGACAAGATCCGGAAGGACTCGAAGGATGAACACCAGCTGGAACGGGCGCCATCCCGGGAAATCTTGGGCCTTGGCGAAGGTCTGGTTCATCAGTTCGAACGAACGAACGACCTGTCCGTCCATGGCATCATCCTCGAGATCCGCTCGGAGACAGCTAATTGCTCGCTCTACGCGCAGTATTTCCCGCCGGAACGCTTCCCGATCCTCATCGAAATCTCGTCGATCGTCCTCCGTGAAATCGGGGTCAGGCTGGTAATGATCTGTCAGTGCTTGGTCATACCCACGATCCTGTGACTCCAGATAATCCCACATCTCATCTCGAAGCTGTACGAGCGCTTCCATCCCTCCTCCCTCAAGATCCTGAAGAGTTTCAAACGCGAGATCCAGGTCGCGGTCCATATCTTCGCCTGATCGTGGCACATATCGTTGCTGGCGATACGCAGGGAGATACTCAGTGCGGAGATGAGAGCGGTCATCTGGGTCAGGATACGAAAGGACACAGTTGGTGCCCCTGCCCGGCAAAGACCGATCATACCGAAAGTCATCCTCAAGCCGCTCAAACGTGAAATCGACGAACTCACCCTTTGGCAATGAAATATCCGCCGTCAGATCGAACAGGGTCGTATCAGCATCGGTCGTATAGTGCAGTTTCCCTTCTTCATCACGAGGTTCTCCGGTAGAGGCATTTTCGACGGTTAGAATCGACTTGATCTTGCCATTCTCTGTCCGACTGAATTCAATATCGACGGACAAATCCCAGTCAGGGAAGAGGCGTTCAGAATCCGGACCTGCCGTCATGCGATCGAGAAGAGCCTCATAGGCAGCCTGGTTTTCATCCTCGGTGTCGTGTTCAAGGATAGCTGATGGGAAGTACAGATCTCCGGTATACTCCTTCACGTCAATCTCCGTATTTGCTGGAGCCCCGGGCACTGAGTCCAGAGGTATACTGCGATTGATCAGCCTGTTAGATCTCCAGAGGTGCTTTTCATCGCTCTTATCGATAGCTTCGAGTTTCTCACGGATCGCTGTACGAAATTCTTCGATTACTAGGTCTGCTGTTTCTACCGGAGGCGACTGGCGCTGTTGCTCCTCGAGAGGGGGGACCGGGATAGAGATTGGATCCGTCTGGAATTCGTGCCGATGATAGACACGCTGAAAAAAGTCGTATTCGATATCTGCTTCGCCGACATCATCACCCGGTTCCTCGCTATCTGATTCGTCAGTTGTTGCGGTACTCTGAGCATCACCGGTCTGTTGGTCGAACGTTGGGAATGTACGATAGTATATGTTCCCGGAAATTACAACTTCGAGTTCGTCTGTAGTATCGGAATCGAGTAAAAATTCGGCCTGAATGGCTGAAGGGGAGAGTTTGCTTTCAAGTTCATCAGAAAGGTCACTGTATTCGGCATCTTCTGCCGGTGTCAATGTCCCGGAAAAGTAAGAGTCAGAGGGTTGGTCAACCAGAACTAGCGCGTCTTGGTCCTCGCGGGTACCGGTACCTGTTACGTGATCAAGCACTCGGCCGCCGAAGTACCGTGAGAGCCGGGCCTGATCGCGGTATGCTTCGTCGCCGATTGAGTTTCCTTCAGGGCTAAAGTGTGAAAATTCCGGGATACCGTCCGGGCCGGGGTCACCAGTCATATGCGTACGAAGTTATCATATCTGCAGATAAGAGTTATTTAAATAATACGACACCTTCGAAGTAGTTAAACATCAAAGAGTCGACCAAGCTCACGATTATTCACCTCGAACGTCTCGTCAGAGACATCCTCAACTCGCCGATACTCGATAGCATCCTGTACGTCACCAACGCGGATATTGAACTCTTCAAAGAGCCACGTGTCGCTGTCATCCGCTGAACCCGCACTGAACAGGATCTTGTCTAGATTACGCCCAACGCTCCGATGGAGTGTTCGAATCTCCTCAAGTGATGCCTCAATTTCTTGGGCCATCTCCTTGTAAATCTCGACGTCATAAATCTCTCCAAGAGCCTGGATCACTCTGTAATCATCAGGACCAATCGCTTCTTTAGTGATCCAGGCACGAACCGCATGATAGGTCCGGCTGGCTTCCGGAACGTTATTTTCGTCGGCATATGCCTGCAGCGCCTTGGCGATGTCAGCGTGGGATAGATTCTCTTCAGAAACGATCCGCTCGAGATTCGTTCGCCAGTACTCGAGCATCTTGCTGTACTGTTTGAATTCAGGAACCTCAGATCGGATTTTCTCCACAATATGTTCGAAAATGTCCCGCCTACTCTCGCGTTCTGTAATAAGAATCATGTCGTCTTCCTCGAGCGCAGAAGCTGCCTTCCGATGCCGGCGTTGCTTTCCAGAACGCTGCTCATTGAAGACCCACAGCAGCCCACTGGGTCGTTCATAGATATATGACCCGCCAGTCAGCGAAACCTTGACCGCCTGAACGGTCCCGTCTTCCGAAGAGGT
Source organism: Haloarcula sp. KBTZ06 (assembly GCF_048595605.1). NCBI lineage: Archaea > Methanobacteriati > Methanobacteriota > Halobacteria > Halobacteriales > Haloarculaceae > Haloarcula > Haloarcula sp. KBTZ06. The sequence continues at coordinate 2,606,931 of NZ_CP184337.1, read as the reverse complement.
TATGTTCTCTCGACCTTCGTTAACAGTCTCCTGTTCGGAACCATCATCGAAGGACTCTACAGCACCCCAGAGCCCGTCAGGGTCCGGTGAGAAGGATTCTGGATCCACTCCCGCATCATCCTTTATTTTCGAGTCGCTGACGCCAATACTCTTGGCTTTGTTTCCCCCGACACCCTGTTTGCGTGTCGTTGGAACCCCCCTATCATCGTTCTGCTCGTCACCACCATCCGCATTCCCTGTGGTCGATGTTTCTTCCTGATTTGGGTCAAACGGAATCGGTTCGTGGTTCTGTTCCGGGGGGTCCACAAAGTCGCCAAGATTGCTCTGTTTCACATCAAGCTGACCTGCTGTATGATACAGACTGGCAGGTCCGCATCGATGATCTGCCAGTCGCTGCAAGTAATCAAGCCAGTATTTTAGCCGATCAGTCTCCCAGTCATAGGCAAGATACGTCTGCTCTGGAGCAGCACCTGACATTACTGCCGGATGATGACTTTTCGAGGGGACGCCCGGAAAAAGCAGACGGTCGCCCATCGGAATTGTGTGGGTATTGTACAGTGAGTGGAATTCGATGCCTGCCTCATCGAGTTCGCTCCCGCGAATTCCTGCCTGTTCGGAGACGAAGGACCGGAGTAATGATGTCTGCCGGGTAGTTGCAGTCAGGACAACAAGTGATTCCTGACTTTCGACGGCGCCTCTCAGTTCATCTACTATCTCATCCACTTTTGGATTTCGGTCCAACAGCTGGCTTCGCATCTGGGATAATGCATCGCAGGCATCTTCCAGCATGTTACCGGCACCGGTGACATCGCTCTCGAGTGCCTGGTAGTTGTCCCTGAGGTTATCAATCATCTGGTCCAGTGCTGAACCGGAGCCCCATCCGCTTTCAAAAGCCATGATATCATCATGGAATTCCACCGAAGTCGGGAGCGTGCTCAGATAGGAATATGTGAAATGCAGGTCTCGCATTACCTGACTCACCGAACGGGGGAACGAATTGTGCTGGTGGCGCACATAGCTGGCCACTTTCTGAATTTTTCTGTATGCTTCAGTGGCAACAGGCTGAAGATCACTGTAGGTCAGTTCAGTAATCTCACGGTCGACACCGTTCATGATATTTTGAAGTACCGGAATAGAGATCTCAAAGGGTGAAGACTGGTTACAGGTTTTTTGCGTTACTTGGTCGGGATCAAATGAGGAATTCCCTGCCTGAATTCCGAGCAAGCTTGGCCCAGCCTCTGAAATCATTGAATGGCTGAATCCCCAGAAAAGGGTCTGTTCATCCACAGGGGCTTCAGCATTCTGTTCCTCGAGTCGGTCGAGATGTCTGTGGCAAGGAGTGTCAAAAATATATAACAGGGGGATGCCACGCTCCGCTGCGTGTTTCTGGTATTGTTCTATGACGCTGTAATCTTTCAGAAGCTTTGTAGTCAGATCGAGCACAATCCCCGAGAGGGGGAGACTTTCACTGGAAGGAAAGTTGCTGGCTATCTTTTTTCCGAGCGTTGTATGAACAATGGAGACTCCTCGATGATCGCCCTGCCAGTCCCGCGGTTTGTGGTGAGTGATATATGATATATTCTGGCCATCACCCGTTTTCACTAGAGGGGCAGTGAAATCGGCAACCGAGTTGACCGGCGCATTCGGAAGCGAGTCACCGATACCGACATCAAAATACTGCTCGCGAATTCCGGCGCCGGAACGATTACTAACGAAGAGGGTCGGCGGTGCATCATAACTCTGGTAGCCAACTGCAAGAAGGACCGTAAGCTGGAGATATGTCGGAGGAGAGGGATAAATAAGCGCTAAATCGCGGTCCTGTTTGTGCGCCATTCCTGCCGCAGCGACATAAGAACGATCCAGCCGAGTTAATGCAACTCGTTTATTGCCATAATGCAACCTGCCCATCTCGTCAGTTACAAGTATTGGAGCTGTGCTGTCGTCGACCTCCAGCACATCCCTGCCCTGTGGTGAGTCACCTGCCGGCATACTCTTCTAACGTAGATACCACTATCTTTGTAATATAAATATCTGGGGGAAAGAAACACCTACAGGTTACTATGTGGGCACCAGTAACGGAATCAATCTTGGGCAATGGGAGCATTCTCGGAGATGAATTACTGGCGATATCTCTGTAACGCTGGCACTCGTCCGGAGTGTCTGCGCCGCCAACTTGTCGGGGATGAAGACCAGCGACAGGTTCGCCGTGGTGACACAATTTTGCTTTATGATTACAGCGAAAACGAGATCTATGGGCCAATGACCGCCATTACAGCCAGTGAACAGAATCTTGTGGAGGACGCTTGGCGAGGCAAGTATCCATACCAGGTTCGGGTTGCCTGGGATGAACTCCATCGACTCACATCAAGCCGGTTCCCGCGGATTGAAACAAACGAGACACTCTCTCGGAGCGAGTTCGAGGAGATTGCCAAGGCTCTCCGTGAAGAGGGGGACCGGCTTATTCTCCCTGAATGGGGCTCACGGGCGGCAGCATACGCGGATGATACTATTACTGAACCGGACAACGCACAGATTACGGCCGCACGGAAGGAGCTCAAAACAGCGCTTGACAGCGAACCACCGGAGTCAATACCAGTAGATTACAATACTGTGGAACAGATCGCCCGTGAACGAGCGTTCCGAGAGGCCATTCGAGATGCATATGATGAACGCTGTGCAGTATGTGGGACCCGGCGGGAGACACCCGATGGGCGCCCAGAAGTGGAGGCGTCTCATATACGGCCCAAGTCGGAAGATGGACCCGATGATCTCAGGAATGGCATCGCCCTCTGTAAACTACATCACTGGGCATTCGACAATGGATGGTTCACTATCACTGATGACTACCGCATTTCGGTTACCGATTCGTCATCACGGGATGGATACACAGAGTTCGCTTCCCTTGATGGGAAACGCATAGAACTGCCAGATGACCACCGAATGCGGCCCGCAGTGAAATATCTTAACTGGAATACTTAACCCGCGAGAAAATACCAGTCAGTGCGATAAAGCCCTCACAAGAGCACAGAGTCGCTTCTGTAGGAGACTGTTGATACGTAGTCTTCCGACGGCCGCCTACAAACCCGTTCGAACCTTCTCTACTTGTTCAAATATTCTTCGATAGAGACCGAAATCGAAGGACAGCGCACTATCAACGGTGTGCTACACAAGGGCGTTATTCAGGTAATATCCATAATTGTGCTTCGGCATGGGAAATTGATTTGTCGAAGAGGATTCAACTGTGTAATAATGGTTGACCATGAGACCCTCAACAGCCTAGATGACTTATTTATGGAAACCGAGCACGATAAACTGCCAGTGGGATGGACTGGTGGTGAGGCAAAACACTCTGGCGGGGGTATCTGGATCCGCGAATTCACCAATGAGGACCGACAACTCCGTGTAACGTACGGACTTTCAGGCAACTCACCGGGTGTCGGTATTGATGACATCAAATGGGATGATGGGTATGAGATGTACATTCCGACAGATACTCTTGAAAGTGTAAGTAGTCCCGATAACGACGAAGAGAAATTTGCTGCCGCTATGGATCTTATGCAGCGGGCGAACAAAGGCGAATTTCAGTGACCTTGGTTACCTGAGGAGATTCATTTCGGACAAACTGCATTATCTATTCATAATACGGCAGGGGGAAGCACATATTCGCCTAAAACCGCTCATACTTACTAACTGCACCGTGGGCTGCACGCTCTTGAAAGACGTCGATATTTTCATTTATAATATCATGATGAGGATCCGCCTGGAGCTGTCGATTGGTTCCAGTATCTGATGATAACTGGATAGTTTCACCGACTCCGTGGAACCGGCGCCATCTTATATTGACGAAACAAACTCATTTATCAATTCTTTTTGCCGCGTTCGCAGATTATGCTGATCGGTAGAGTAAGTATATACCCATGTGCTGTCCTTTTGTTCGAAGACAGTGTGAGTTAGTAAGTCACCATATATCGTCAGCCTCCATTCATTACCTGCTTGTTCAACAACTGGTTTATTCGTATATAGCTCACAATCAGCCTTACTTGAAAGTCGGTTCAGAACAGCCACCAACATATGGCGCTTTTTTGAACTAAACGGAAATTGGTCTTTATGTACTGACTTTATAATATATTCTGGTGGAGTAGGTGGTGGCTGATCATCTTCAGTCTCTATAGACTGGTCAACCCGTGACTCATTGTGCATATACTGGAGTACTTTGTAAACCTCTACTCCCTGCTTGATCCTATTTTCAACGATTTTTGAATCTTGTTCTAATCGTTGTCTTAGACTATCTACAGCGGGCAAGTTTCGTTGCTTAATATAAGACTCAACATCTTCTTCTAAATCATAATCTTGATACTGAATTATTCTACCAACAAACAAATCTACAATCCCAAGTTCTCCAGCAGTAGCTTTGATGTCGTTGGCATGAAGACACGTATTCAGTCTCTCTTCGATATTTTCACTTGATTTATTTATCAAATTTGAATTTTTAATTATGTTTTCCGCCTCTCGACGACGGTCTTCCATTCGGTTTTCAAACTGTGCTATTATGTATTCAATTACGTCTATTTGCCCCTCTACGTCTTTGGCTCCGCTTGCCAATATTCCTTGGAGAATACCCCATATTAGCGGCTCTACGGGCGAATCAGTACTAGTTAACAGTCCCAAGACGCGACCTAATTCAAAGCCGAACTGAGCTTCGTTTGAAGAATCAATCGGGGACAGGATATTTTGCTTAGAAATTTTAATAGACCTTTGATCTACATCAATTAGTTCTCTCCATAGCTGATCCCATTCCTCGGAATCCAGAAATTCTTGATCAGAATAGTGAACTAGCATTATATCATCAACCAAGTCTTGGATTCGCTCAGGAAACTCTTTGATGCGGTTGTCTCTGATACGTTCTATCAACTTAGCCTCGTTGTACGATCCACACTCTCCATGTGCACAGTAGAGCCTATCTTGGCTGTTTAAAACGTATCGCCGGGGTTGGTTCCGCTCTGGATCAATCCACCAAGGATCTGTGTCCATGAAATGGTTTATAAACTCAGGTGGAAATATGCTTTTCTTAGGTTGATTTAAATAATCAACCAGAAAAGGGGGGTTCCTGCCGAGCATCCGTACATCACGACCACCTATGATTTAGTACGCGGATGATAGCGAAACCAGCTCAAACGAACGAAGTGTGCAAGACTAGCCCGTGGACAGTTCAGTCAAATTTCTTGACAGCGAATTCCCCCCCTTTATTAGCTCTGCCCAGTAGTAAAGGGGCAAATATGATATGGTCAGCCAAGGCTGGTCATATCATACCTGAGTATATCACTTCTGTACAGTGGTTAAAAAACGTTGCTGGAGATATTGAGATCGGTGATCTACTGAACTTAGTGAACGAAGAAGGCCGAAACCAGTGTGACTCGATGAGGGAGGTTCTCAAATCATACGTCACACATGCCACGTGTGCGCGGATCGAATCATACCTTGACCTTTCGCTGAGTGAAAGCAGCACGTCAGATCATATTGATCAATCTGGAAAACCACACATCCAGAATAAACTCAGTGCATTCCATCCCGGAAAAGCTAAAAATAGCGGACCTGAGTCCGAGGACCCTGGAGATGATCAAGATGGATCTGACGGTGAGAACGGAGTCATCTATGCTCGGAGGAGTGCAGACGATGACGCCGAGTCAAAAAGTCTTGAAGGCCAAATTGCTGATCTTGAGCAGGTAGCACAGGATCATGATGTCGTGCTGATTCGCGACCCAATTGTTGACGAAGGAGAAACCGGCACAGACTTCAATCGCCCTGGTATTCAGGAGGTCGCAGCTCTGGCCGAAATGGGTGAAATCTCACATCTCATAGTGGACGATATTAGCCGAATTGGCCGATCAGCACCAGAAACACTCGCTTTCATTGCTAACCTGAAGTCGGATCATGATGTAACTATCCTTACCCCCACTGGGCCCCTTGACATCTCTCAGTTGGAAGATCTCATACAGGCGACGATGCACTCGCTGGTCGCTCACATGTCTACACAATACCGAAGTCGCAGTTCACTACGGTCGAAAATCTCCAACTTTGTAGATGATAAAGACTGGGACTCATGGTATGATAAAGTCCCTATCGGATACAATCTCGCTGATGACGGGTGGTTAGAGGTGTGTAGTGAGGAAGTAGACGTAGTGGACGCGATGTTTGACCGATTCCTCAAAACCCATTCTTACGCTGAGACAGCTCGGTACCTCAACCGCAAATATGGAAACAAAATTGAAAATAACCTCACATATTACGGTGTCAAGCAAGCGATCCAGAATCGTATCTACGTTGGAGAGCCGTCAATTACTATTTATAGTGACAAGATAGACGACGAAGACCGAGTAGTTCGCGACTCGAATCTACAACTCCTTGGAGAAGAAAAATACCAGTCTGCGCAGGAAATCGTCGAAGAAATTGGTCGCACGTATTCAGATAGTGAGGAAAGCCCAGACACACTTGACCCTGATACGGCGGCATTCCGGTTCGGACTGTTCGCCGCAACTAGCACCTCGCCAGTTCTAAAAATACTCTGCCCGACCTGTGGTGAGCCAATGCGGTGCAACGGTCAGAGAGAGTTAGATGGTGACTGGTCAGCACACAACTACCAGTGCACTGATTCAGAATGTGCTACACAGCGGAAGTGGCCGTACCTCGATGAGTTCCGAGATATGAAGAGTAGGTCAGATCAAGGAGAGGAGCAGTCAGACTCAGATTCAGAGTCATCAGACGAATCTCAGAATACATAACCAACTCCAGTAGGCCATATCCTACAGTAATAATCAACAATCTCTCGACTAATCTCAATGAATATACCCGCTACACAGCCTGTAAGTCGATACGAGGGCCTTCAAACGGCTGCCAGTACATACCTTACAGCCTTAGAAGATACTGTACCTGAGACTACGTATTGGTCGCACAAGCAAGCAGTCAGGTCATTCGTTGACTGGGTCGATTCAGTACCACCCCACACTGAATTAGAGAGTCTTATCGCTCGCTTTGCTGGCAGGCTTACGGGAGCTCCGGACTACACAGATGAAACGGTGTACGGGTACCTGTGTTCACTGGTAAACCTCGTATCGTATATCCGATATGATGAACCCGAAATTGTCGCAATGCGAATTTCTGAGGAGCTCAGTGAAGAAACAAGCGTGGATGTATCCGGAATCTTTGAGCCTCTACAAGAGCAATCATCACGAAATGAAGACCAACTGTGTTCGTCGGAAGAGTCCATCTCTAAGTTACTAGTTTATCTTAAACAAAGCGCCTACGGGTCTCGGGTGCATGCATATGTTGAAACTATTCTTGGAGTAAAAGGCCGACCTAGCTTAGTCCAGAAATTAGATCTCGAAAATATAGACTTGGACAGAGGCACGGTTCAAATCGGGATATCAGAGACTTACCTCGTCGGTTCAACAAACCTTGTGGAAAGCCGTGAAGTCGATCTTCCCAAGCGAACCTATCACACACTGAAAGAGTACATCCGATTGAATCGAACTGCGGCTGATCAAGAGAATACGGAACCCCTATTCACCACACACCATGGTCGAGCTTCTCACTCAACACTACGTCGAGGAATAAAACAAGAAAGTCAAAAAATCAGCTCTGCCGTTCAGAGTTCTACAGAATCGGATACATTGACTACATCACCAGTCCGTCCAAGCGACATCTGGCGGTACGCCATATCAAAGGATTCTGAGTGATATCATGACAGAGACCTTGGCTGAAGCGCTGTCGGACATCAAAAACCCGGAGACTATCCATCAGATATTGACGGCGGATAGTACCAACATCGAACAAAACAGTCCTGCTCTGGATAGCACGGACCAACCCAACCTGACGGACCTGTATGACCGATTCTTGACTCGTCGTCAGGATAGGAGTCCATCTACGCGCTCTCAGTACAAGCGAACCATTCTCCACTTTATTGAGTTTGCCAAGGATAAAGAAGTTGCCCGACCGTCTGAAATCTCTACGGAACTCGTTGACTCATATATAGACCAACTACAGGGGAACTACGACGCGGATGCTACTATCCACACTTACACGAAGAACGTCCGGTCGTGGTTACAGTGGCTAAATAACCGGAATCTCTGTGACGAATCAGTCTATCGAATACTTGATAAGGAAGAAATTGGCCTGTCGCCGTCCGCTCGCGACGAGGCTATCCCAGCTGTGCGAGCTAATCAGCTACTACAGCATCTTCGAACAAAGAAACAAGGAACTAAAATTCATGCTCTTCCCGAATTGCTCTGGAACGCCGGTCCTCGCATAGGAGGAATTCACTCTGCCGATCTGAAGGACTTTGACCCAGAAAGCAGAGAACTCAGATTTCGACACAGGCCAGAAATGGGAACACGATTAAAAAATGGGGACAGAACAGATGGCACGTCTGGTGATGGTGAACGGAACGTAGAGTTGAGTAACCATGTCGTTGAGGCGCTCCAACTCTATATTGAGACGATCCGTCCCGACGTTACCGATAAGCACGGGCGTGAACCACTGTTTGCAACACAGTATGGGCGTGCATCACGGTCGACTCTCCGGCGCTGGGTGTACAGAGCTACCAGTTGCCGATGGCTTTCGGTTGAGACTGAAGACCAGGCATGTGATGGATCGTGCTGTCCCGACTCGGACGTTTGTCCTCATTCTTACTATCCACACGCTATTCGACGCGGTGCAATCGTTCATCATCTTAGCGGGGGGCTCCGACCTGATTTGGCCAGTGAGCGTTTTGATGTATCGACGAAGATCATCAGGAAGCACTACGACCCGCGGACCAAGCGGCAGCGAAAGGAAGATAGAGCCGAATCTGTGAGAAACGCTTGGGACGCGGATTGATACAATTAGTCTCCTTTTTATTCATCTGGCAGATACCGTCTTCGCTGCTCAACTTTTTCCTGCTCTGTGCGCTGGTCATAATGCCGGTCAAGTACGTTCATTCCGACATCCATCCGATCACTGACTACCCGTTCTGGGGTATCGGACTGCAAATGATATGTGATTGACCCTCGTCGAATCGGATGTGGGCTCAGTGCTGATGGACAGCCGTATGCATACTCAGTTGGTCGCGACTCACACGTTTCTATTTCTTTATTGTGTGGACACCTGTCTTCATACACGCACGGTCGGGTGAACTGGTAGGCGATTGATCGAGCTCGGTTACGACTGAGACGGCCACGACTGGTAGCAAACAGCGGTCTCCGATCAAATTCATCTATCTTTCCAGTGTGTTTGACTGAGAGCCAATCATCCAGCAGATCACAAAGGCCGTCGCTAAGTGCCACTAGGCGCTCACTATCTGTTTGGTTCTTCAGTGAAGTGCCCTCGTCGGGACGATGCACAAGCTTGAGGTACTGTTCGTCTGGATCGTAGTCCCCAATATCGAGTCCGACGGCAGCCCCGACACGGAGTCCAGTGTGCCAGAGCACTGCAAGTAAGGCGTGTTCCAGTGTTGCGTATTGGAATTGTTTGAGATGGCTGAGCACTTTCCTTGCTCGTTCATCTGGCAAGAATTCATCACGTGCATCTTTCGCTGTCGTTGTTGGTAGAATGATCTTTTCGTCAAGACCAGGTTCAACCGCGTCAATACTTTCACAGAATCTTAGAAATAGTCTCAGCGTCGCAAGTTGAGACTTCATTGTCGCGGTTGCCAAGTCATCCTCATTCCGTCTCTTGACGCGGAACCGATGGATGTCTCTTCCAGAGATTTCGTTCATGTTATCGATACCGTCCTTGTTACACCATTGAACGAACTGTTTCAGTCGGTATTCATGAGACTGAAGTGTCGCGCTCGCAACTTCGCGACGACGTTCATCCAAATACATTTCTTTCGCTTTCGGTGGATCGAGGGGGTCGAGATTCTCTGTCATTGTGCGAACAAGGCTCGCCCATAGCCTCGCTTAATCTGGATTTTCGTTGACCGATGAAGACAAGGCAATGTGCATGAGCCTTCATTCTCACCGGCCTCCTGACATGACCTAATCAATCACACGTTGATAATCAAGTGACCGATACAGAGTATAGGTCCATCAGACATGGTGGGTTTAATTCAATGGCTATTGTCTGAACCATCTGTCACGTCAAAGAGGGCGGCTTACTGTTCTATGTTTTATTATAAATTAATCGCCTCGTTTAGAAAGAATCCACAGCGTATCATATTGGAGAAAATCGGCAAACCTCATCTAGCTATCACGCATGTTTTTCATAGTGTCAAGACATGTTCGGAACTATGAGTCAGGAGGACCGATCTACTGTGTTTATTGATACAGAAGGGCCGGATGAGGAAGCTATAGAGTTGGGGTTGGCATGGGTGCTCCAGCTTGGTGAGCAAAATAAAGGGAAGCAGAATGCTATCTTGGCTTTGAATACGAAAAGCCAGCTGGAAGGCGTGTTCTCCGACGTGGTTGGGGAGTCGGCTGCAAATTCGTTGAGTCAAAAGCAGCCGGTTCAGGTGGGGGAGGCTGAACTGCAATTGATGACGAAACGGATCGATCCGTCCGGTTGGCAACGGGGTCCCGTGCTCGCACTCTACCCCGGTGAGGACTTGCTGAACAAAATCGACAGTATGCGTGGCGTGACCGATGTGCTCGTCATACCTTGGTCGAAGGACACTGTCCAATTCTGGATCGATACCTGGGGTGCGTCCGCACTCCAATCAGATGCAAGCGGTGACCAGCCGGAAATCGATGACCCGGTCGCCAAGGAAGCTGTCGACACGCTTGATGCGTTGGTCAATACCTCAAACGGGATCACGCACTCGTCGGACCGTTCGTCCTGTATCGAGATCTTCAAAACGCTTCACAGCAACCGAATCAGCTTCGACCCTGAGACAGTCAGAGCTTGGTTAGTCACTGAAAAGGGATGGGATCCGGATTATGCTGATGATGTCAAGGAGATTGCCGAAAGCATCCAGGCGGGTAAACGCTTTCAGTACGATCGAGGCGGCTTAGCTGATGACATCTTCGACCAGTGGCAAGAACAAGCGGACAACGACTAACCTCACACTGAGCACCTCTCGTTAGAGTTCAGAGATTAGTTCAAGTGCCTCTTCAACTTCGGAGCGTTTGTCTTCGCTCTCTATTCCCCACTTGAGTACGCGCCGCATCATCGTTTCATCAATCTCGCTAAACGTGGTGTTATGGAGTTCAATCATCGCATCAGCAAGCAACTTCGCAACGACTTCGTGAGCTTCAGCTATCTTTTTCCACCCAGGGTCGTGCACCCAGTTATTCCGCGTCTCCCAGATATCGTCGGCAATCTGGATAATCACAGGATCAACCTTGTCATCTGTGACAACCCGGAGTCCGAATAGCGCCTTTTCTACAACCGATTCTTTGTTTTGCCTTTCAGCAAGAGTCAACTCCTCTAACACCCGCCAAAAGCTGAAAAATGAGTGTATATGATCGCTGGCGATTAGGCCATCTTGGTATCCGAGGAGAGCGTTATGAAGGCGGGGCTGCGAATCTGAGGTCCAATCAAACGAGCGGTGGCTCTCATACCGGTCCTCAATCGTGCTGTAATCTACCTCGACCGGTTCTAAATCGATGTCATAGTACAGATTGCACCCCTGAAACCCACGGTCTGTGCCAACTGTGGCTTCCGTTCTGTCATCTTCCCAAAGAACAGCGAATGGTTTTTGGATAACGGTCCATCGCGCATCTATCCCGGTATGTCCCGGCAACGTCCCCTCTCGGCGATCGAATGTATCCCCGCTGAGATAGTTCCGGCTATGATTGATTTTCGCGGAGAGAAGCTTGAATGCCGATGAGAAGTATGAAAAAGCATACGATGGGCTCTTCGCAGAGATGGTTGTTTTCCAGTAATCAAAATCTGTCTCCTCTGTTTTCCGCTTGATTTGCCCGGCATCAAAGGCATCTGGATCCGCCTGTAATTCATCGAGTTTCTCCGACCATTCGGAGTCAGGTGCCCGTTCGATGGAAAGATCATAGACCTCGAAGGATCCGGGATCGTTCTGCCAAGAGATCTGCCAAGGAAACCAGACAGTGAACGTGATTTCGTCGCTCCTCCCGATGTCGGCCTTGATCCGATTGATCTTACTTTCAAACACCTCAACCAAGCCGTCGTCATCAACTGTCTCATCGACTGGATAGAATTCATCTCCAGATTCTTTGGGAGTGGCCAGCTCCAGAGCTACGGCCATCAAATCCTGATGCAGATCGCCCGCAGTGACGCCAAGCTGATGGATATCAAAATATTCCTCTATCACTTTGCGAAGCGCATACTCGTATTGTAATCTGTCCTCTGTATCCCGTCGGTAATCTAAGTCGCCGTTTTCATCTTGGCTCGGGATCGCCCCACAGTTCTCGACCAAGTACTCAATCAGTTCTTCCTTCTGTGCCTGATCCATCGTTAATAGATACTCCACCGATTCTTATAGAGCCTTATATCGTAGAATCCGCTACCTGGAGTATACTCCTTTGTAGCTCCCGATAGAAACGTAAAGATCAAAAATGACTCCGAAAAGCTCTGGCTCCGGTCGTGGCTGCCGGTCTCCAACTGGTCAGCCGGAAGCGGGGGTAGGGTGAAGGGGCTTGGGTGTATGGCTGGTCCTTGTATCTACCATCTTCACTGGCGGTCAAGTTACGGGCGTGCGAGACTTGCGTGCTGTATCTTGCACACAAGTCTTGACAAGAGTTGGATAAATATAGCGTGGTAATCTTGGGAACACACGCTTGAAGATATACAAATATCCTTCACACGACGTCAATATATTAATTACAATTCTCCGTACTGATTTCATCCGCATCAATTTCTCCCTCAAGAAACCGCTCACCAAGATCTGTAAGCCTGTAATTCGTTGCATCTACTCGTTGTAAGAGACCAGCATTCGCTAATTTCCGACACCGACGAGAAATGTATTCTCCAGTGTAATCGATATTTGCTGCAATGACTGACGGGGAAGCGATAATATCTTTCTCCAGTAGGAACTCCATGACTCTCTCATCTGCTTGTGTCATCCACTCAATGCGGGGCCGCATTATCGCATGATGGTGTTCCAATGGACCTAACAGCCCGACAAAATATGTCTGTAGATCGACTCTGATGATTTTTAGGCACAGTTTTTTGTGGTTTCCTGTCTGATATTCTCTATGAGTGTCAAACAGATAATGGGTACTTCACCTGTGCTTGACTCGCCAAACTGGGTTCAAATCACTCATGCCAAATCGAAATAACGATACACCAATATCAGTCCTGTATCATGCGCTTCGTGCTCCGCGTCGTCGGCTGGCGATTCAGACCTTGGAAGAGAGTGATACCAATGACGTTTCGACCCGAGAGCTGGCGCGGACTATAACCAGTAAAGAACACGGTATTCCTTTTGACCGTGCAACCGGTGAACCGTATCGGAACGTGTACAATGCACTCACACAGACGCATTTACCAACATTGGCTGACGCCAATATCGTAATCTATGACTCAAAGCGGCAGACCGTCTCTCGTGGTGATAATTTTCTCATTGCAGTCCTGCTTTTATCCATAGACTCAGCAGCTATAGATGCCATACAAAACGACGAGTAGAGTATTCTGTTTGACAATCACCGATTGAGTAAATCCCCTCTTGTCTTTGGTTCATATATGTCTGAGGATGACACTGCTGCTTCGAAGAGTCCATCAGATTCTGAAGCAGAGGTTTGTCTCAACTGTGGAGCGGCCAACTTGGAAAGTGGTCCACTCAATCTGGGTTCTGTGTGTAAATCCTGTGGCGCTGTCGGCGAATTTGAGTCCGAACCTCAGGAAGTTGAGAATCAAGCAACGAGTCAAAAGGAGCAACCAAGTTGGTCGGAACATTACACCGTCAAAAATAGCACCGAACAGCAGGTTGCTACGGCTTTAGAGGCCTTAGAAGAGCTATCTGATGAACTTGGAATATCCGATGAAGTTCGTATACGCGCAGCTGAAATCTATGGACAAGCTGCAATTGAAAAAACTACAGATGGACGGCCGACAGAAACCGTCGTTGTAGCTGCAATCATAATCGCTTCTCGGGAATTTCAGGCTCCCTTCCCCATTGGGAGAATCGCCGATATTACCGACACTGAGGTAAGGGATATCAAGCACGCTCTCAGCAGAGTGAAGAACGATTTGTATCTACACACGTACTGTCCGCCAGAAGCCTATCTGAGTAAACTGACTACGCCACTCGTGATTAGCGACTCAACTATAAAGATTGCTCAAAATATACTTGATGAGCTCTCAGGAGACAAAATCGGTGGAAAGCATCCCGCCGCAGTTGCGGGGGCTGCATTGTACGTCGCAGCTGATGGACAGATCACTCAGCGTGATGTTGCCCGGGTATGTGGTGTAACGAAAGAGACCATCCGTCTACGAGTGAAAGAGTGTCGGCAAATGCATCAATCGAAATCGGATTCGGGAGCTTGAGACATGTATGAAAACCGATCTTCGAATATCCACATCGGGTAGAAAGAATTCAGGAGACGGGACATCAGAGGAGCGAGCAGCAATATATGCTCGAACCTCCTCGACGAGCCAGAAGTTTGGCTATTCAATAGACGAGCAGGTCAGGCAGTGTGCAGAGCGTTGTCAGATGATGGGTTGGTCAGTTGCTTTTGTTTATAAGGATGAGGCTGTAAGCGGGAAAGATACTGACCGGCCAATGTTTCAGGAGATGTTGTCGAAAGCGGAGGCTGGGCTCTTTGATATCTTGGTCTTCTGGAAGCTGGATCGATTCTCTCGGAGTATTATGCACGCAGTCAATCTGGAAAAACAGTTTCGTGAGTGGGATGTCGCGCTCTATAGCGCAACCGAGCAGATCGACACAACAACTCCAGCGGGCAGATTTAATTTCCGTAATATCGCAAATGCCGCTGAGTTCGAGCGTGATATGATTAAACAACGTACGCAGATGGGACATGCAGCACGTGCACTTGAACACAAATGGCCCAACAAGACAGCCCCATTAGGGTATGTGAAAACCGAGAATGGACGGTTGTCCGTACACCCGAAAGAAGCAGGGTTAGTGCGTCTCATCTTCTCAGAATATGTTGAGCAACGATCGATGCCCTCGGTTGCAGAGAGCCTCAACGACCAACAAAGGTTGACCAAGAAAGGTAACGACTGGACAGCCGATGCCGTAGGGAAGATCCTCCGAAATAGAATTTATATTGGCGAATACTCTGTCGGGGAGGTTGAATCGACGGTGAAAGAATATCAAATATTGAGCCAAGAGTTGTTTGAAAAAGTTACAGAGATACGGATGCGGTTCAAGAAAGTCACAGACTCGACTCGATCGGAAATGGATCAAGAACGAAAAGAACAACGAGTAGAGGAGGTAACGGCGCAGTATTCTGACTTTCGCAAATCCTCAGAAACTAAGTAACATTGGACAGATTGAGTGAAACTTCCGCTGAACATCGCAATCAACCATCCGCTGTGTCATATTGGTATTTATAAATATTATTTGTATTTCACTTGATTACTAATGAACTTAAATTGAGTAATCAATATTGTATTTAAATCTAATCTATTTAATTATACTCTCTATGCCCAATCAAGCGAACGTTCGACAGCGTCGTCCCAACGACTGTACAGCTTGTCCGCTTTAAAGCTGGCCATCTCGGGGCTGAACTCGCGGTCGATCTGCCAGTTGTCCTGCAGTTCGTCGACGGTGTCCCAGTAACCGACGGCGAGGCCGGCGGCGTAGGCCGAGCCCAGGGCCGTCATCACGCGAATGATCGAGCCGACTCCAGCGTCCGAGATTGCCGAGAAAGCGAGAGCGAGCCAGCCGGTGGTCCGTGACGAACTCACCGAGCTCACCGAGATCGGACTCGTCGAGAAGATAGACGGTGGACAGGGGGCGCTATACAAGCGCAACGACCAGATGTACATCTATCAGGAGGTTCTGAAACTGTACGACGAATACTCCGAAGACGAACTCGTCGAGGCACTACAAGATCTAAAACAAACAGTCAGAGAAATCAGAGCGAAGCACGGTGTCGAGTCGCCCGCAGAGCTCGCCCAGCAACTCGACCCAGACGATCAGGAGGGCTGGGAGGACCACACGACGTGGCAGAGCGCCCAAAAAACCTCTATCTAGCGAAGGCAGCAATCAGCTTCTACGACGCCGAAAAAGTAATCGTCTGAGCGATGTCGTATCTCACCGGGAACACGGGGCCGATCGATTACGGGGCATTCCAGCGGATTCGCGACATCTTTCTCAAGAACGAACCGCTGGTGACCCATCATGATCTCAGCGGTTGACTTGACCCACAGCCCGAACTGAATATTACCGTCGGTGAGGGCTTTGGTTCCAGTCCGTCCGGTCGATTTGATATCGTCTGGACCGAGCGGGACTGCTATAATTTCCACTATACCGAGACAGATGGCGTCGACTTTCGTTTTGACCGCCACCCCGAACCGAACGTGCCACAAAAGTATTTCCACGAACCGCCGGACGCGAACACCAAGGTTCCGTCGTGTATCGAGGCTGATCAGGTGGAAGTCGTCACGAGGGCCGTATTGAAATGCTGGCGCACCGTTTTAAAACAAGATGATCCTTCGCTTGTTAACACCGAATCGAATCCGCCGTAATCGCTCAAATTCCTCCCCTGTTAGTTTGTCATCGAACTGGCTATGATAGCCTGCCCTCTCTCGGATAAATAAGCAGTCCCCCTATAATAGAAACCAATAGTGGCAAAAATATTATTACTCTTCACAAACCTATGATTCAATATTTCACTCTGTATTGATGTACACACATAGTTCTCAGACACGGACAACACGCTCAGACCCGTCGATTGAATTTGTCAACTGGTACAAAGATGCTCTTCAATCGATGGCGGCATATGTTCGTGAACAGGATCCGGATTTTATAGTCGCTCTCACTCGAAGCGGTCCACAGCTTGTGGAGTTGATGGAAAATGTTGGGCTTGGTTTCGACGACGATGTGCATGTCCTTTCCGAAAAATCCCTCGCATTCATACCACAGACGCAGTTACAGGGACAAGATATCGTCTTGCTTGATGATGTGATGAAGACCGGTGAGACAGTCCAAACCCTCACGACGAAACTTGAATCAGAATATGGCGCATCTGTTGATCCCGTAACGCTCGTAACAGACGCCGATGCGGCTCATCATGAGGATGTTAATTATCAGCTTGAATTAAATAAAGCCAAGCGATTTCAATTTACATCAAATCTTGCTCAGTCTTTCCGATATCTGAACAAACCCTACGATGTTGACCACGCAATCTTTTGTACATCACCGGGCGTTGAGTCCCTTCCAAACTTAGATGCACTTGACGATGCCTACAATCTCACTACTGTCGCACAGCGCCAAAGCGATTTCAGTCGATACTCAATTGTTCCCGGTGGCCAGAACCGTCCGTATGTCACTGATCAGGTTCTAATTAACGGATTTGCAGATACTAAAATTGAAAAACTTCGTACTTATCTTGACCACCAAACCGGGGAATTCGTCTTCACTCCTATCTCCATATTTTCAGTCCGTAAACAGGATACCACCAATATCGCCGTCTTTGAGAATCCGTTTGAGTGTCTAAATGTTCTTGTGGATGATGCGCGCAACTACATTACCGATGACGATCCAGAGCTTGCGTATTATCGACTAATTTGGTATTTGGTAAGTTACTTGAACGGGCTAGCCTATCGGGAAACGTATTTCTCAGACGAATTGAATCTGCTTGAGCATGGTCCGGACAACCATCTTCGGTTTGTTGATCTCAACTACTTATTCGGTCCAGACTTCGCTAACCGAATTCAATCGTATCTCCATGACCATTACCCAGAACTTGTCGCTGGTGTCGCGGATGTTTCTGTGCAGTTGTCAGATGATGGCCCAACGCAGATTGGCTATGCTGATCCAAATCACCCTGTACAATTTGACGATGACCAGCAAGACCTTTACAACGAGATAGATTCGTTCATCCAAGCAAACGTTGATCCTGCAGAGCCTCTCTCTGATAACCTTGCAACAATTTTCGAGAGCATTGAACTCGCGGCTGAGCGAGTTCGTGGCGTCGGTTTTAACTATTATCAGTTGCGCCAGATCCTCGAAAACAACGGTGTGGACGTGACTAGTGATGGGGGTCAAGTCGCGCTTTCACTTGCATTTGATTTTCTAGTTGATGCTGGTGTTCAGATACCAATATTCAACGAACGGTCAGATCGATTTGAACGAGCGTACCGACATGGAGAAGGAGTCCTCAACCAACGACTGTACGCATACTTAATTGATGCTGTTACCGATAACCTCTTCTCCCATGTTGAATCGGAGTGGGACAGTCATTTCCCCCGAATTGGCTTTGAGAAGACAGGAATGCTCCTTTCAGACAAACTTCACAAAGCCGATTTATGGAAGAGTCAGACTGCAAACAAACTTCACTCGCGCCTCTCAGATCCGCCGATACTCCCAGGCAAAAACAAGGAAATTGATGTCGGCCCTTCAATGTATCGACACGGCCGAATCCAGTTGGTCGAGGAGGTCGGATCTGGTACCGAGAATTTGTTCAGCGAGTGGTGTGTCAGAAAAGGAATCGCCGCTTACGCTGACACAGGTGGGCTCCGAAACAGTCAAGAATGGAAACAGTCTCACCAGATTGATAGCGCTAAGAAACTTGTTGACAGTTCGAGTATTGGCGAGTTCAGTAATCTTGCAATTGTGGCGGCGACAATCTACGAAGAGATAGGTGAGGACCATCTAATTGCGATCACTACCTGCCGGAGCGACTATGCGGCCCACTGTGCGATGCGTGAACTTTTGAAGCTGTTCTTTCGGGATCCTGCATTCACCGTCGCAGAAGCCTTAGATGACCTCTCAGACATGATTGAACGGTTTGAATCGAACGAGCAACTTGTCGCATTAACCGCCGAAAATCCAATTGTTGACGAACTTGAAGATGGACGATCTCAAATCCTTGCCGCGAAGAGTGCGGCCGCAGGTATCGAACATAAACATCGATTGTGGGATAATCTAAACCAGTATGTCGCCGAGATTGAAGATTGGTTTGAGGATGATGGGCTAATGACAAATATATACCAATCTTCGATTGAGTCATATCTTGACAACATCACTGATGTTGAGCAAACTGGTGGGTATCAACCGTCTGGACTAGCCGAACGTACGCTTGAATTGGGAGAAGCAAGCGAGCGGTTCGCGGCACTGTTCGGTGCGCTTGTTGATCTTTCTCTGGCCATCATTGCGAAGGAGCGCCATCCCGGTCCAGAACTTGATGAGTTTTATACGCAACAGGCGCGTTGGAATTCATATGCGAAGTCCGCCCGGAGTGACGGGCAACATCTTGATGACCTACCCACGTTCGACCTCGGAGTGACTTCAGTCCCAGCCATTCCCAAACGTGATCTCTCGCCCGAAGTCTTAGCAGACGACCGGCGGCACGGGATTACACTCTTAGCTGACCTCTTCCCTCAAATGAAAAGTATTTATAGGAATCTTGATGCGGCGTACAGCGAGCGATTTACCCAATCCGAGTGGGACAAAATGATGGAGTGGTTCTACCCTGAGCAGTCCAGCGACGATTCGACTACGGGAGATGAACTACGCTGGGTCGTTTGGCACGACACCAAGGGGTCAACAGAATTGGCTCGCAAAGGACGGAAGAGTGCCGTCCGGGCTGCGGTTACCAACGCAATTGAGACCGTTATAACAGATCCTGAGGATGGTCACTTCCAGGAGACGCAGGACGATCAGACCTTCGTGTTTACTAAGGATCTCTCAACGGCAGTAGATGTTCTTGATGCTATCCTGGAGGCTTCAGACGACTGTAGCGCCTACCAACGTGCGACTCTCGCAAGCGTGCCGACTGGTGACGTGACAGTAGACCCAACAGAGGAGCAAATTAGCTCACAGATGGCACACGTTCGAGCAGTCCGCATCGGCGGGTATCCTGAGTCTAAAGGGTATGCGACAGAAGACGCACATACTTTAGCTCTTGACGGCACCGCTCGTGACCGTGTCGGTGCGTTTGAGGGAACACTCCCAAGTTCCTGGAATATTAAAGGAATAGAAAAAGAGCAAGCTTATCTTGACGATATTGACGGACGAACAACGATTTCCATTCATGAGCTCACACGGGATTCGGGGATAGACACCTGATGACGGACCGCAACCAGTTCATCGTTGAAGCACTTGCTCAGACTAAGTCAAGCATCCGGAGTGCTGATCAAAAAGCATCAATGCTGCTGACGGGTCAATTTGCATTCTTAGGTCTATTCGCGAACGTCGTCGCTCCGATCTGGAAAGACGGTGGTCCCACCTTTCACCGCTTGACAGCCCTTACGACCATCGCGGCATTTGGCAGTATTCTTGCAGCTGCCGTTGTTGTCTTCCCAAGAGAGGGAGATGGGGATCTATTGTACTTTGCAGAAAATGCTGACAAAAATAAAGAAAAATATGTCGAGGAAATAATGGAGCTTGACGCTGAGAACCGAAGTAAAGAATTGCTACGCAGCGACCATTCCCTCTCAACTATCGCTAACCGGAAACATTCGTATGTCCGCATATCTGTCATTGGTGCGGTGTTGTCCGTCTGTTTCGGTGTGATAGCAATTACAGCGTTCATGA
The DNA here is from genome assembly GCF_048595605.1 of Haloarcula sp. KBTZ06. NCBI lineage: Archaea > Methanobacteriati > Methanobacteriota > Halobacteria > Halobacteriales > Haloarculaceae > Haloarcula > Haloarcula sp. KBTZ06. The sequence goes on along the minus strand of NZ_CP184337.1, from coordinate 2,586,317 downwards.
TCTAATAGTAGTGGCTACAGGAACAGTAATCCCGGACTGCTTATCGGTTGCTGATATACTGGTACCACGACTATAGAGCTAATACGACTATTCTGATGTGAAGCTCTCCAGTACTTTCCCTTCTTTATAAGCGAGGAGGGTCTTCCCAAAACCTCGTTTTAGGCTCTGAAATATATACATTCGGCTGGCTGACGCCCCAGCACATTCTGGATACTCCCCGGCAGGGCCCATCCAGTTTCTGCCCGAAGCGTATCCGTTACGAACCGGCAGCGATAGGTGTGCGAGCGGGCGGAGAACAGCGGAATCGGGGTACGAAGACACCCCCGCTAAATTCTGAGTTCAACAAGCATCTTGTTGGGGGTAGCCGCCGTCTGGCGATTTTGCGATCCGGAGGTGCGGGCGATGAGTAAAGCGTCAGCGCCCACTACGCTGCCCGAGAAGGGCGTGCGGAACCGTTCGCAGTACGCGGACACGCTACACCGCCTCGATCCGGACGCTGCTGAGCCAACACCCGCCTGTCCCGAAGCCGATTACCGAAGTGACGCGGACTTCACGGAGGTTCCCATTGCCGCGTATCGGCCGCACTACAAACTCTGTGGGAACCCGGAGTGTTTCGGAGGTGACTGGCGGTGAGCCCCCAGTCTTCTCTTTTCGACTACGAACCGGACCTGTCGCCGCTGACTGACGCCGAACGAGAAGTGTACGAGGCTGTGGGCATGGGCCAGTATGGGCCGCGCGAGTACGCCCGCCAGACTGGCCGCTCGCCCGGAACTGTCGGCAACTTGCTCCGTCGAGCCCGCGAGAAAGTGGAGGTGACTTCGGCATGACGTGGTTCGTCCGAGCATCCCGGCTGTACGATGTATCAGCGGGTGAACCCCTTCAGTTCGACTGGACAAACCACCAACCTCTCGCACAGAGTCAGGCCGAAGTCGAGCAGGCCGTCACGGAGATCGAGGACGGGAGGTAGGGATGTCGCGGCACCTCAAGTGCGCCCCTCATGAGGGCGACGTGCGCTTTACGATTGGTGTGCATCCCGACCCCGGCGTCTCGGACTACGGGCTGAAACCCTACTACGCGATGGACTCACTCATCAAAGAGTGGGGAGACCGCTGGGAGACCGAAGGCAAACCCACACGGGATATCGAACTCGCGGGCGAGACATGGGCCACCTGTTTCGACTACTCCGAGAGCGGTCTGGACGCCTGGGACAATCCGGAGTTCCAGATCCAGAACGTCCGCGAGTTCCAGTTCTACTTCGTTGCGAAGGATTCGCCCACCTACGAGGGGAAGCGGGCAGATCGGGACAAGCGCGTGAAGGGCGGGACGATCACTGTCCGCCCACGGTGGCCGAATCTCACAGCCGACGGGGAACCTGTCTCTGTGCCCCAGTACGGCGAGCCCTACATCGACGTGCAGGTACAGGCGTCCAACATCCCCCACGAGCGGTATCTGTCGCTCGTGAAGCGCGTGATGGATGCCTACGGGATTGCCGCGCGGTACTTCGACCAGCCACACCCTGACAGTCACATCAACGATCTGGCCTACTACGTCCGGTTACACCGCGAAGACAGCGGGCCGCTGTACGCGCCGGATGGACCGATAGCGCGCTGTCACACACTCATTCAGGGCGACCGGTCGGGGTATCGCAAGCACGTCGAAGACAACACGAAACTGCCCGGCTACTACGTCACGGCCACGGTCGAAGACGAGAAAGCCGACCAGCTGGTCCGTGGGCATGGGCTGGGGAAGGAACTCAAACACTACTATCCGAACCACCCGGACAACTACGAACCGGACCAGGCCCCGTACCATCCGAAATTCGAGGTGTCCTACCAGACCAGCCGAACCGAGCAGACCGTTCGGTGGGACGACCTCGATGACGCCCGGCGTGAACTCGAAGAGACGATCTTGAACTGTCTGGATTGGTGTGGGCTGGCGACGAGTGCCGAGAGCAGTGTGTTCGTCGATTTCGATCCGTTCTGGAACATCCGGGATACGACGGAAGCCCGGAAGTTTGTCCAGTGTCCACTGCCGAAGATCGAAGACGACCAGGAACACCGCGTGATGCAGCTCTGGGGAGACATGACCACTGCCGACCGCGAAGTGACGGAACTGCTACTCACCGACGGTGGGAAGGTCTCACCACAGAAAGCAGCCGAGAAAACCGGCTACACGTACCGGACGATTCGGACTGTCATCCAGCGGATGGAGGGGCTGATCGAGCACACCTACGGCGAGATGGAACTGTCCTCGAAGAAGATCCAGCAGGAGCTACTGAAGCGGGTCCGCGCAGCAGGCGAGCGATTCGAGCAGGAGATCGGGAGCGCCACGATGGAGTTGGCCGACGCGGCCGAAGAACGTTCCCGGTCACGGTGGGCGCGAATCCGCCGGGAGTATGCAATCACGGAAACCGACGCTGACGACTGCCGGAAACTATTGAAAGTTGGCTACACACCTGCCGACTTCGAGGAAGCACAGACCATCATGCGCGAAATCCAGACAGCGTACACCGAGTGCGTCGAGGAGAACACCTACGGTGTCCACGTCGTCGTTGAGACAGTGCAGACCGGCCGTGAGCGGTTCCGTGACCTCTCGAAAGCCTTCGAGACAGCGTACCGCTCGGGCGACTACCTGCGTGAAGCGCGGGCGGCTGAGAAGGGGCGGGAAGGCTTCGACTTCGAGGCGTGGCGGGCGGCCGGCTGTCCGCCAGCTGACGAGTGGCACGGCGGGTAGCGTGCCACCTGAATAGAGGCATCACTATCCAACACACTGATTTTGCGGCAATACTGTGCTCTTTCCCCGAAAATCGCGTGTCGCGCGGCTGGGTTCGTTCCCGCTGGTCACATCACCCAGCCGCGCGACCAGGGGGAACCCGGTGCGCAGGCTTCCGGGTTCCCCTTAGTCGTGTGGCTAAGGCCACTTCTCCAAAATACACCGCACAGGCATCAACCACTATTACCCAAAGTGACATAGCTACTGAGTCTTAGTTCCGTATGTGAATTCTGATTATCCAGAGGAGATTGTAGATGAACTTGATGAAAAGCTGAAAGGCCTGATCGGAGAGGCAGATTCTGGATCTTTCACTAATATAGAGACCCAGATTTTAGAAGAAAGAGCAGTTCGATCAACAACAGATCCGCAATCTCCTATCGATGCCATAGGTATTGCGCGATTTCAGTTAGCGCGTTTGAGATTAGATATCCACGAGGAGTATGATGAAATACTCAAATCAGTGAGGGATGATGTGGATCGCGATGAACAATATGAGAATTTAAATAAAAGGGTTGATGAAGAAATAGACCCCGAAGAATTCGATAGAATATTTGAAGACGCTAAGGATGAAGTGATTAGAGTTCGGATTAGAATCCGTCTACTTGACGAAATCTTATTATTTTATGTTTTGTCAACAGGCGTCATCGAAAAATTGACCTCCGAGTTGTTTGAGGAAGAGCTTATAAATGAAGAATATGCCGGCACGAACAAAACTGAGGGATTAATAAAGAAAATGACACAGAAACAAAGAGAAGAGCTTCTACTTAGGACTGGTAAAGTTGAGAAAGAAACAATCGATAAAATACGTCGAGTAATCTCAATCCGCAATGAATTGGTCCACGACATCGAGAGTCAGCAATTATTAGATAGCGATCATATATCAAATATAGATAACGACGTTGATCGTGCACTAAATGCTATGAATACCTTACATAAGGAAGTCAGAGGAATCGGGTTTCTTGAGCCATAGTGTTTAATGTTAATTTTCAGTCATCTCTGAAATGTGTAATTTTGTCTGTTTGCTATTCCGGTGGTCTCCTCCTCCATGCCAGTCTAACCGAGGCAATCGCGACGAGTGCCTAGTCTCCCACTCCAACACTTCTATGCCCCGCCCACGAACCCGATACACGCCGAAGACGTACCACCCGTTTGCCGCCCGTAGCTTCTCGTGATACTGGTCGTAGAGCTTGAACGTCCCAGGCCGGCCGTCAGCGTGCCGGTGCATTGCGGCCTTAATTTCAACCGGCGTTCCATCCTTTCGCTTCGCATCGTGCCAGCTGCATCGATCTAATTCGAGATCGTACCGCTCGGCGGCTTTCCGCTCGACGAGCGTCCCATAGTGATTGGCTTTGTGGCTTCGACTCATTCGCGCACCCCGCGTGCGTCATATATAGATACTCCTCCGGGCTGTTCGCGGCCGTTGCCCATGGCTCGCGCGTGCTCGCACCGCGAGCGCACGCCATGGGCCAACAACAGGGGTACGCCGGGGGGTTGGTTGTTGTTGGGTTGCGCGAATCCTGTCGCTGTCATGCGGTTAGCTCCGTCACCTCACCAACTACGTTGCGGTACTTTCCGTCGTCCTGATACTCGTTCCAGCGCTGTCGGACCCATTCGGCGCTGTACGGCACGAAATCGGCAATCTCGTGGTTTGGTCTGTCCGGTTCCGATTCCTTGGCCGTGATGACAGTGTAGATCGCAAGCTTCCGAGAGAGGTCTTCCGGGTCTACCTCGTCACCGTCATCCTCTCCGCTTGACCAAGACCAGGTAGTCGGTTCCTTGTCGTCGTAGCGCCAGTCCGTTTCGGGGATACCCGACACTGAGAAGATCGGGTTGACGCCCTTCCGGTTTCGTACGTCTTCGTAGAAGGTCGCTTCTTTCAGCCCCTCCTTGTGGACACAAACACCGAGTTCCCGAACCAGCGGATGCACGTCGCGGCCGTCGTGGCCGATGATGATGAGCGAACCGCCGTACTTCCGGATCTTGTACGTGAGCGGCCCGAGCTTGGTTTTCGTGTCGTAGCCGTCTTTCCCGCTTCCGCCCGCGTTGCTGCTGGCCTCGTCGAAGATGAACAGTTTCGGGACCTGCTCGTTGTGCATGGGATCACCGTCCTGTTTCAGCCACTCGTTCAGCTCACCGTAGTTGGCGAGCCAGCCATCACGACGATCTCCGTCCGAGTCGGTCCACTCGTCGGTCTCTTCGAGTGTGCGGATGTTCGATGCAACCAGGGCGTCCGAGGGCTGCTGTTCCTTCCAGAGCTGTCCGAGCAGACAGGCGAAGTTTGACTTTCCTGTACCGGGTTCGGCCCATTCGTAGAACATCGGTGCGGGGCCGGTCATCTGTGCCCGGAGCTGGTCGATGGCTTTGATACCCGAGATATCGGCCCGCTGGCCGGCGTCTCCGGTGAAGTGCTTCAACGACTGCATATCGCCATTCGCCATGGCCCGCCGTGCTGTTTCAGTGCCTTCGATGCGGACGATCTCCCGAACGTGCGAGAGGTCCTTGGCCTGTCCCGGCATCTTTCCGGGCCGGTCGCAGTGGCGTGGATCGTAATGCGTTTCGAGTATCGAGAGATAGCGCGATAGTTTCTCATCACGGACGATTCCGGCGTGTTGGTGTACCTCGTTGGGATCACGTTGGCCGTAACCATCCTGATACTCGCGGAACTGTGCGGGTGTGTAGAGGTCGTTACCGTCGTCAGTCATCGTTTAGTCGTGGGTCCTGCGGTTGCTCGTTGGTCGGTTCGTCCTGCCCATAGCCCACAGCGGCGTCCGCCGTGGGATCGGGTGCATCGGTGAGGTCGTGGATGGTGGGTGCGTCTTCGGGATTCTCGCCGTCTTCGATGAGGTCACCGAAGGTCTCCTTGGCCGCTGTTTTCTGAATCATCTGGCCGCGCTCGTTGGCTTCGGCGTCAGCGGTGACGAGTTTCTTTTGCAGCTCGACGCTGCCGCGACTCCACCGGCCACGGATAGCGGCGAGTTCTTCGGCGCGGTCGATGAGCCAGCCGTGGATGTCCTGCATCTGTTTCTTGCTGGTCATCAGCTGGGTATCCTGACAGCCTTCCAGCCAGACGCCCTCGACGCGGAGCTGGCCGATGTCTTCGAGATACTCGTACTCGCGGACGGCCCACGCACTGCCACCGTTGACGGGGTACGGATCGGGGCCGTCGATTTCCTTCTCGCGCCAGAGTTCGGGCGGGACGTAGTACTTCTCGGTGGTGTCCTCGACGGCGTTGACGTGATGAACTTCGACCCAGTTGCGGCGACGGAGCCAACGGGCGATCTTTGCACCGACGAGATAGCAGGGAATCGCCAGCACGAGCCAGCCGACGGCGACGGCGGGAATCCACGTCGGCAGGGTCGGCAATTGTGGCTGGTAGTAGGCGAACAGCACGGCCGCACCGGCGAGCATCCCGCCTATCAGTAGCTTGTACTCGGCAAGCAGGTAGACAAGCCGGTCACGGTTGTTCTGGAAAGTCGGTGCGGGCTTCATGCTACCTCCGGACGGCCATTCTCGCCGCGAATAACGTTGTAGCCGGCGACGATCATCCAGATGAACGCGACAGTTGCCCCGGCGAGCCACGCCTGCAACGACGAGAGCGCGCGGAGGATGTCGAGTCCGCCACCCGAGGGCTGCTGAACGATTTCGGCGTACAATGGCGTGTTCTCGGTGGAAATTGCGACACCAACGTAGCCGTCTTTCTCGGTGACGGGAATCTCGATAGTGGCGGTGTCGTCCGAGCGCAGGGCGACTGTGCGGACGGGAATCTTCCCGCCTTCCTGGAAGCGGCCGGCGTCGGAGATCGTCACGGTCTGGACCGCACTCGACCGGAGCGTGATGCGAGCGATGCCCTCATTCGGTAGGTATTCTGATCCGACAATCTCGGTCTGTCCGTCGATACGGGTGGTTTCGGTGGCGTTTGCTGTGGGCTGTGGGCCGGGTGTTTCGGCGGGGAGGTTGCCCGCGGACTGTGCGGCGGTCGGAGCACTGACGCAGCCGAGGCTGACCACGAGCAGCGCGACGAAGAAAATGGAGCGCATGGGTGGGTTAGTTCTGGAGAACGACGATAGCCAGTAGCGTGCCGATGACGGCCAGGGCCACGACAGGCGGAACGCTGCCGCCACCGAGCAAGCCACCGCCAGCAGACTGTTTCAGAGCCTTTTCGCGGGCTTCGATCTGTGCGCGTTTGTATGCCAGATCCTCGTACTGCTGTTTGAGTTCGGTGACGTTCGAGGTCTTGTAGGTGGTTTTCTCGATGGTAACGTTCTGGACGTTCTGGCCGTCCGTAGTGGTGATATCGTCCACCGTGAAGTTACTCTCTAGTTCCACGATGCGGTCACTGGTGACGACGTACTGCGTGCCCCCAATCTGGTCCGGGTTATACGTGTTGTTTGCCTCAAACTGACCGCTGGCCGGGTTCTCTTGGGAGAACAGCACGCCTTCGTACTGCGTACCGGATTCGGTGGTGATGTTGAAGCTCCCGATCTGATCGAAGTTCTCCGGGGAGTTCTATCCCATCAGGGTCAACTGTGCGGCGGTCCAGCCCTGGAAGTCGTCGCCTGCTGACTGCTGGTTAGCCAGCACGTAGGGGTCGACAAGGTCGCTATTGTTGATTTCCCCACTCTGATAGGCGCTGTAGGTGTTTTCTGCCAGCGTGTCCATCTCGTTCTGGACCTGGGTGTTCTGACTCTGAATCTCGGAGTTCAGGGTGTTGAACTCCTGCCACTGGACGACTTTGAGGTTCTGGTAATTGTCGTTCGGAGCACGAATCATCAGCGATTCGAGGTGGACGCTGGATCGGCCAGAACCAGCGGACGATTCAACATTGTTCGGTGCTGTGTGAACTGTCAGTGTCGGGTTAATGTTGTCGCCACTATCGTAGCCAGCGTCGACGAACACTTTCGGGGCCTGATACGTGTGGCTACTGCCGTTTGTGAGGGTGTAGCTCACTGAATTGAGGCCCTGATACTCAATCTGACCGCCGTCGCCGTACGGATGGGTGTGGTACGTCCCCACGAACGTGTCCTGATTGCTGTCCAGAGTCGATGAGATGCCGCTTTCGTTGTTAGCGACACTGTGGAGGTAGTCGTAGTTCTGTGCCAGTACCGCATACTCGTTCATCAGGTTGACCTGCTTCTTGGCGTAGTAGTCCGCTACGGCCTGTTTTGCCGCGGTTTTCGCCGCGGACTTGCTACTCCCTTTGTTCAGGGACTTGATATAGGCGTTCTTGCCGATAATGCGGGCCTGAGTGGATTTATCCTGTAGATAGTTGTTGAGCGTGTTCTTGTAGCCGTCCGCAGTGGCTTTCTGGTTTTGCGCCGATTGGTAGATGTCCAATTTCGTCTGTGCGGCGTCCGTGCCCGACGTATCCACGGTTGCGGTCCCCGGCAGCCCGGTCCTGTCCAGCTGGACTACCCGGGGCATCAGCGATTCCCCGATTTGCTCACTCAGGTCGTAAGTGAACCCGGGGTCTCCGCCCGTATCTCCAAGGAACTTGCCGGAGTCGCCCGGTGTCCATGCATCTGTGACGCCACCTTTCGACATGGACACAGGACCGTCAGCGCCCTCTACCTTCACCGTGAAGGACTCATACGCACCGGCGTTTCGGAAGTGAGCACTGTTCTGAGACCCACTAACGGTCTTTTTCAGAATCGCCGTGTTGTCGCCAGCGGGCGACTCGTCGGTAATCACCGTGATAGTCGTTTCAGACGACACATTGAACAAGTCAATATCGACCTTGTGCGGGCCTGTCTCGAAGGTTTTCGTCACTGGTCCGGAGTCCGTTGCCGTCTCCGTAGCCGTCGACTGAGCGAGGCCAGGACCAGCGGTACCGATGACGGCGGAACAGACGATGAGAGTGGCGAGTAGGATGGAGCGGGTCCAGGTCACTGTTGACGCCCTCCGTCGGTTTCGACCTGCTCGACGCTGGTGCGAACCTCTTGGTCGTCAGCGCCGGCAGCGGTGTCCTTCTGCTGTGCGTGGTGCGCGGCGATCACGCCGCCAGCGACGACGGCGGGACTGACGACAGGGAGCGGAGAGCCGATGACAGCCGCGGCGATTGTGGACCCAGAGACGCCAATGACGCCCATAAGCCCATAGCTAAGTATGCGGTCCATCGGATTCACCCCAGGTAGCTGATGACGTAGTAGCCGGCAGCCTCGACGCCAACGACGACAAGGCCGATGGCAGCCGAGCCGACCACGATATCCTGCGCACCGAGGATGTTCAGCCCGGTGAACAGGACGATGACCAGCGTCCCGAGCGCGAGGTACGTTTCGACAGTGGCCGAGCCCTTGGCGATATCCACGAGGTCGGTGTCGAGCTGGTAGTTCTTGTTACGACTCTCGTTCACGCGGTTAGTCGCATACGCCATCGCCAGGGCGGCGAGCGACAGCAGAAACGCGAGGTTGATGCTCGTGCCCTGGACGGTGAACACAGACGCGGCGAGGTCGTAGCCGAGCAGGCTGATCGAGGCGATACCGTTAGTGACGAACGCGCTGGCGGTGAAAATCACACCGGCCAGGGCGTCTTCAATGTCTATCTTTCCGAACATAGGTGGTCTGGCCGCGAGTGCGGCCACGCCCGCCGGTCTTTGCCGGTTCGGTAAAAGTGAGGTAGAAAATGTAGATAGCTCGTGGAGAGGTAGAGTTTTATGCAACTAAATGTAGACAGGAAAGTATGGTTTCATTTCCTTCTTTGGGTACGGATATACAGATCGTTATCGCAATTGTAATGATTATGATTACTTCTATTTTCATTCAGAAGCGTATTGGCGGTGATATCGGATGGGTTAGTGGAATCATTGGAATAATAGCAATTGTTCGCATATTTGTTCCAATCCCTTTTGGAGATCAAAACGTTGGGGCGGCCATCAGCCAAGGGTTTATCGCCGGATTGGCTACCGTTCTTGCGGTTCTGTCATACCGTTTTAGTATTAAATCGGCTATACATTCCTCTCTAAATAGCTTAGAACCATTTGAGACCTCTGAATATAAAATAGTACCAACATTTTACGAGGTGAAATGGCGTCCTCGTATACTCTCATATCCCGCTGCTCATATTCTAAATAAGATAGAAGAACAGGAAGATGAGGTTGGAAAAGGCAGAATAAGGAATCGGCTTATTCAGACTCTCAAAAATTTCCTATGGATGTTTCGACGACATACCGCTATTGTGTTCAAAGTCTATCAAAAGGATCCGATGCAAATCGCAGATGGCCGAGAATTTTTCACTTCCACAGGTAGATTCTCAGTCGAAGACTTTCGACCCGCTTCCGAGATCTATACAGAAGAAGACTCTCCGAACATCGATATGGGTCATTGGGGTGGGGAATCATTTCTAAGAAATGTCGACGACAAGTTGGTTGCTACACCTAACCTCCATGAATACGGATTACACTTCACCTATAGGTCTACAGACGCGAGAGAAATACACGAGTTAGCTGACAGGGTGCTCCGACAAATTCGAAAACAAACTAACAGCTCGGACACCGAAAAATAGCATTTCCGAGCGCTACCTCACGGGGTTGCAGCTCGAAGATCGTGCTCGACGCGATATGCACACGAGCGGGAACTGGCCGTGTGCATACTCGTAACCAATCGGGTTGGACTGTCGGTGTGATCGTGCCGCGATGGGCATGGGCCGCAGCGGTCTTTATCAGTAATCGGGCTTCGAGTTAGTCGAGAATACCTGTCTTTTGACCTCGTGTTCACGAGCGGGCTGTATGAGAATCCGTGAAGACGGTAAGCACGCGCATCGCACGGACACCATTGAGCAGGCTGCTGAGTTCTGGGACTGTAACAAGACGAAGGCACTCATGCGATCTGCTGAGTTTTCGTGGAGAATGCACGAGCGAATCCAGAAGGTACTGGCACGAAAAGATTTGACTGTTCAGCAGAAACAAGAAATTGCCGAAGTCTTGAGCATCCCCAAGACATACGAAATCGGGTATGAAGAGACTGTCGCTGTCAACGACTAATCTTTTCCACCGTGGCAGCCGTTCGTCCCGAAGACCCGCCTTCGACTTGGTAATAGTAGCGACAATATTATAATTCGAACATCTAATCACAGTATATGTCAGAGAGTGAGGAGAGACAAATATATGAGATTGAAGTGACGTATCAGGATTCTGGTTTTAATTTGAACTTTCCCATGGAACAGTGGCGGAATCGCATCAAGAAAGATTTCACATCTTTCAATTCAATTAAAAATTTCTATAGGACGGATATTGACGAAATGGCCGAGAGGATGTCAGAACACGCAGAAGAGGTTGAGCCGAGTGAAGCAGGGGAATTAGAAGAGGGTCCCTCGATTCTAGTTTCAAACCCACCCGAACAGTGGCTAGATGATTTCGGACGTGCTGCACCTTATATCAGACTTGCTGAAGAGCAGTTAGTGAGAATGGCTCTGTTCTCACTCGTAGAGGAGGAGGTAGAAGAACAAAAGAAACTACAGGAGGCGGGTCAATTCAAACCACTAATAATCAGACAGAGTGCCTTCTTTGAGAGTTATCTTGAGTTACAGTCTCAATTGGAATTTCAAAACCAGAAGGAAGGTTCTCTCTCAAGTAGCGAGATGGATATTATTGAAGGGATGGGACACACAGACCGTATCCGCTTAGCACATCTCTTTGGCGTAATTACTGAAGAGGAGCACGGCTACCTGCAATCAATGGCTTCTCGCCGAAACGAACTAGCCCATAACCTGTGGGGAGAGGTCAGTTCTGATACTGAGGCAAATATCAAAGCTACTGCTGAAAATGTGCTGGAAATTCTTGAGTCAGAAATTGAGGAAGCATATGCTGAAGTAGAAAAGTATGAAGAGCAACCTGCTAACGACGATTTTAATGGGTTTAACAAGTTAGATATCGATACCCAATTACTCCAATTGAGTATTCTGGATGTGATCGCGTCCCAGGGTGGAGAAGTCTCTCTCGAAAAAATACAGTCAATACTGAGTTACGATTCTGACAAAGTACAACAGAGATGTCTTAGGATGCACCATATTGGCTATGTTGAGTTCATCCAGGAGACGGATATGGTTACGATTCTTGACGAAGGTAGAGAACTATTAGAACGAGAAGGATATGTTGAGTGACAATTTCATTTCTGAATTCATAGTTTGCCCTTTTCAGCAACCGTCTAAGGGCCTTGTATGCAAGCAATAGGACATTCAATATTAACTCAACATATTACAGTCAAATTAGTGTAGAACTTAGAGAGCGGTCACACTTTACATACCAGTATATCTCCATCTAAACCTTAGCTATTTATTCACCTCTCAGAAATTAATACAGAATAAATGAGAAAGGAACCTAAACCGCTCGCAGATCGTTTTTTCGAAAAACAACCTACGTCAAGTGTTGACTTTGAGATAGCATTTGCTGCTTTTTTAGCAACACTCGTTCTCACGTATCCTATCCCTCAGTATTCGATTATTGGGGAGTTTACTGCCTTCGTACTTCTCTTTATAACGCTCGTTCGGCGTATTGCTCTCGCAAGTCCATTTGCCCCAACGGCTCAGATTCTGAATCGAACTCGGCCAATTGTTGAAATATCATCAACAAGTGCTGTTATCTGCTTCATCGTATATATATCGTGGTCAGCTAGAAGTTTCACCAATATTGCTCCGCGATGGATATTCTCAATCATTACACTCTTTGGGTTGACTATATTGGTACTCTTACAAGAATTGGTGTTTAGAGACTACTGCGCTTGGTGGCATGCAAAGTTCAAACAGCGGTTCGAGGATATGGAAACTTTTCGAGCACTGTGGGGGATTATGAGTGTCCTTTTTCTGAAATTATCTATCGCAGAAAAGAAAAAATCAAGCCGAGAACAATGGCGAGAGCGTTCTTCTATGCCGCAGGAAATGCCATCAGCAAATGATTTGAGATCTGCCCTTCGTAAAGACAGTGCAAAGTTAGTCATTCAGATCGTCGTTATTGCACTCATTTTCTATGCTCTGCCAATGACCGTAGGATATATTGGATTTGGCTTTTCTGGTCTTTTTTTGGGAATTTCCGCTGTATTGATTCACGACCATTCCTGTTTTTTGTATGTGGCCTATGGTGACCCGTCTTATGAGGAGTTCAGGAAAAGCGGATGGACAATTGGACTCTGGATGCTGATTTATGTATTTGAACTCATAATCCTTTTTCCGGGCGCTCAACTCCCTTTCCGATACCTCGTCTACTAACCTCTCAGTACTTTCTTCGCTGACGGCCACGGCTGATTACTGGCATCTAACCGACCTTCCAGATACCGGAGCCCATACCCTGTGATATCGTAGTTCTGGAACTGGCGGGTCAGCGGTTCGATCATCTGTGCGTACGTAAGCATCCGGCAGCGTTCACGCACACGGCCCACAGAGGCACGGAGCGATACCTTCTCGGCAATGTATCGAGGTGATGACCAACCTTCGGCTTTCAGTATTTCGAGAATTCGTTCATCGAGCGGGACCATCCATTTGGCGGGCTTGCGTGACATGATTTAGGGCAACGTCGTCAGCTGTTGATTCCGGGACCGTCAGCCGCATCAGCACCATTTTCTCCGTCGGAAGATCCGCCACCGTTGATGTAGCGTTCTCTTTCAGCGTCGTATTTTTCTTCGAGATATGCTTCTCCTTCATCAGTGAGGACGTAAACCCCATTTCCGAGAGCGCGGAGGAGATCATGTTCGCTAAGTTTCTGTAGTCGACGAGAAACCGTTGACTGGGCAATATGGATCTCATCTCGCTTTGCGAGTTCCGTTGAGGTTCCTGATTCCTCTTCGCGGATTATCTCCAGTATTCGGTCATCCCAGATAGTCATCCAAGATCCTGACTGACGCATTCAATTCCCACAAGAGTATAGACTATCTTATTTCTCACTAACAATTCGAATAAAGGCCACCAATGCATTTATGCATAGCCGGCCTGTTTGTGGATGTGCGAAGCACCTGATTCGGTTGAAGATGACTCTCCTTGGTTCGTGACGAACGGGCGGTCTGGTACACCGCCCGAAAAGGTGGCTTCGCGCTCTGTGTGAGCATGAGCGAATCCACCATTACGGGGCTACAGCCCCGCACGAACACCGAAGCATCGCAATCGAATAGTTCTGACGACGGCAGTTGCGCCACCTGTCGAGCTGACGCTGACGGGATTGATGCACGGACCCTCAAGCCGATCTGTTCAGGCTGTGCGGCCCGCAGCTTTGACGATGGGCGGTCAGTGCGCGGAGGTGAGATGGCGTGAGTAACGATCTCCAACCACTGGAACCGGGCCGAGCCGTCGATATGTACCTCAAGGCCCGACAGGACGAACTGACTGAATCAACGATCCAGTCACAGGAGTACCGGTTAGAAGCCTTCGAGCAGTTCTGCCGCGAAGAGGGTATTGAGAACTTGAACGACCTTTCGGGCCGGGACCTGTACGCCTATCGCGTCTGGCGGCGTGAAGGAAACGGGAAGGGACGCGACGAGATCGAGCCCATAACCCTCCGAGGGCAGCTGGCCACGGTCCGTTCGTTCCTCCGATTCGCTGCTGAGGTGGATGCAGTTCCCGAGGATCTTCGGACGAAGGTCCCACTGCCGACGATCAGCAACGCTGGCGAGGTGAGTGCATCTACGCTCGACCCCGAGCGCGCTGATGTAATTCTCGACTATCTCCAGATGTACAAGTACGCATCAAGGGTCCACGTCATCGCCCTGCTGTTGTGGCATACCGGTGCCCGCATGGGCGCGATTCGTGGACTGGATGTTGATGACTGCGAGCTCGAACAGGACAATCCAGGCATCAAGTTTGTTCATCGCCCACAGACCGATACGCCGCTAAAGAACGGGGAGAAGGGACAGCGATGGAACGCTATCAGTGACCACGTTGCCAACGTTTTGCAGGACTACATTGATGGGCCGCGTGAACCGGTCTTCGATGAACACGGGCGTCGGCCGCTCGTTACGACTTCGCAGGGTCGTGCTTCCACGTCGACGTTCCGGACGACGATGTATAGAGTGACCCGGCCATGCTGGCGGGGAGCGGAATGCCCGCATGACCGCGATCCGGAGGAGTGCGAAGCTACGTCGAATCGGAAGGCTTCGACGTGTCCATCCGCTCGGTCACCACATGACGTTCGGAGTGGCAGAGTCACCGCGTATCGGCGTGAGGATGTCCCGCGCCGTGTGGTGTCGGACCGACTGAACGCGAGCGATCAGATTCTCGACAAACATTACGACCGCCGTGGCGAGCGTGAGAAGTCCGAACAGCGCCGTGATTACCTTCCGGAGGTGTAACAATGACTCATCGACTTACTTTTAGTAACCGCATGACGGAACGGCGAAACCGGCAGGGCCCATGTCCACCACTGGCAAAACGGTCTGCAATGCGGTCGGAGTCTCATATTTTCGAGGGGAAGGCGACTCACACGCCCACAACTCACTCGTCCACGACGACGACCTTGACCTGCTGGACACCGCCAATCGCCCGGAGACGGTTGGCTAGCTCCGTGATATTGCCGCCCGCGCCCTCGACGACCAGCGTCTCCATGCAGGTGTCGTGGGAGAGGTGAATATGCTGGACGGACGTGATGATGTCGGCCATCTCGTGTTGGACCGTCTGAAGCTCGTCTGCGATGCCCGAGACGTGGTGGTCGTGGACGATGACGATGGTTCCGTGGTGGTGTTTTTCGTCACCGGACTCCCACTCGTAGGTCGCAAAGAAGTCACGTAGCGAGTCACGAATGGCTTCCGACCGGCTCGCGTACTCCCAGTCGTCGACGATACCGTCGAGTCGGTCGACCATCGACGAGGGGAGTGTCAGGCTGATCCGGTCGAGGTCCTCACTCATGTGTGTCGATAGAGAGGGGCTCGCATATGGATATCCGGGCTTCGGTAATACTCACTCGTCGGAAGTAATACTGCCCGATGAAAAAGTATTATTACCGCGCCGGGGCCAGACCCGGGTAGCATGCACATTCCCGACGGGTATATCGATCTACCGCTTGCGTTGCTGTTCGGTGCGCTTGCGGTCGTCGTTCTGAGCGTCGCTGCCAAGCGTGTCAACGGTGAGATTTCCGATGCGCGCGCGCCGCTGCTCGGTGTCGTCGCAGCGAGTATCTTCGCCGCACAGATGCTTGACTGGCCAATTCCCGGGGGCACCAGCGCCCACTTCGTCGGGGGCGCGTTCGCGGCGATTCTCCTCGGTCCGCACCTGGGCGCGCTCTGTGTCGCGACTGTCGTCACGATTCAGGCGCTCGTCTTCGGTGACGGCGGGCTCGTGGTGCTTGGCGCGAACGTGTTCAACATGGCTGTCGTCGAGGTGTACGTCGGCTACGCCATCTATCGCCTGCTCGTTCCATACGGCGAGTTCCGCGCGGCCTTCGTCGCGGGGTGGCTAGGAATTACGGCCGGCGCGCTGACCGCCGCCCTTCAGCTGGGCCTTTCCTCTGCGTTCCAGTACCAGTTGCTGACGACGCTGTCGATAATGGGCGTCGGGCACCTCGCGTTGGGCCTGATTGAAGGGGCCATCACCGCCTTGGTCTACCGCTATCTGGCCCGCGCTCGCCCCGACCTGCGACCGAACGCCGCCCCGGAGGTGAGTGCGTGATGGCCCGGGATCTTCCCGACTGGCTACCTCGTGCCCTCGCCGCGCTGCTGGTCCTGACATTGCTCGCGCCGGTGTTCGGATGGGCGGCCGGTCAGGTCGGCTACGCCGAACCGCTCGAAAACGCCGCCGAGGCGACCGATGCGACGGAACACGCCACCGCCGTCGGTACCGCGCTGTTCCCGGACTACGGCGTCCCCGGTCTCGGTGGTGCAACCGGAACGTTCGTGTCGGCCGTCGTCGGAACGGCACTGACGCTCCTCCTCGGTGCTGGCATCGGTCGCCTGCTCGGGGCGGATACCGACCAGCGGCAGTAGCTGATGTCCGGCAGAGACCTGCTCGACCGGACCGTTGCGGCCATCGCGGCCAGCGCCCAGTGGTTCCTGCTCGCTGAGGACCTGCCGGACCGGGACGGGTTTCTCCAGGCCGTCACGCCGACGGTCAAGCTCGTCGGCGTCGCGACGCTCGTCGCCCTTACCGTGACACAGCGGACACTGGCAGTCGTCAGCGCGCTCGCGCTCCTCGCTTCGGTGCTTGCGGCCATTTCTCGGATACCTATCCGTACTTTCTTGGGGCGGCTGACCGGCCCGCCGGCGTTCGCGTTCGTCGTCGTCGCGCCACAGGCCATCCTGATGGGTGGTCCCTCGCTTGGCTCGCTCCCGCTCTCGGCCGCTGGCGTCGACTACGTGCTTACGTTCGCCGTCCGCGTAACCGCGTGTGTCGGCTTCCTGTCCGTGCTGCTGTTGACCACCCGCTTCGCCGACCTCTTGGCGGCGTTTCGCCGGCTCCGGGTCCCGTCGATTGCCGTCTCGCTGCTCGGAATCACGTACCGCTATCTGCTCCTCTTTTTCGCCGAACTCGAACGCATGGTCCGGGCTCGCCGGAGTCGAACCATCGCCGAGCCGAGCCTCCGCCGGAACTGGCGCGACTCGGGGAACTTCGTGGGCTCGTTTCTCGTCCGCAGTCTGGAACGCGGCGAGCGGGTCCAGCGGGCCGCTCGCGCTCGTGGCGGGACTGGCTCGACGCCGGCACAGCCCCGGGAACCGCTCGGGCGGGCCGACCTCGCCTTCGGACTGGTCGTCGCGCTCGCCGTCGTGGTGGTGGTCGCGTGACTGCTATCGAGGCGACTGACCTCCGGTACGCATACCCCGATGAAACGCTGGCCGTCGACGGCGTCGATGTGTCCATCGAGCGCGGCGACCGCGTAGCGCTGCTCGGCCCGAACGGGGCTGGCAAGTCGACGCTGCTGGAACTGCTGGGCGGGCTGGTCGACCCCGATGGCGGGCGGGTCCGGTACTTCGGGGAGACGACCGACGCCGACACCGTCCGCAGCCGTCTGAGCGTCCTCACGCAGAACCCTGCGGACTACCTGTTCAACCCGACCGTTCGCGAAGACCTCGCCTACGGGCCGGCGCAACTCGACTGCGAGCGCGCGGAGGTTGACCGCCGCGTCGAGCGAGTCGCGGCCCGGCTCGACCTCGACGGCCTCCTGTCGAAGCCGCCGTTCCGGCTCAGCGGCGGTGAACAGCGCCGGGCTGCTCTCGCCAGCGCGCTCACCGTCGAACCGGACGTACTGTTGCTCGATGAACCGGTGAGCAACGTCGACGCCGCGAACCGGGAGACGATTCTCGACCTGCTGGACGAACTCGCGGCCGAGGGCGTCACGCTCGTCGTCTCGACGCCGGACACCGAACTCGTCCCGCACGTCGCGGGCCGGGTCCTGTTGCTCGACGATACCGGCACGATTGCCGCGAGGGGGCCCACCCGCCGTATCCTGACTGATACTGACCTGTTGCGGGACTGTGACCTGCGCCCGCCACAAGTCGTCAGACTGTTCGAGGGCCGGACGGACGACGTGCCACTGACCGTCGCGGGGGCCGCCGAACGGCTGGACGCGGACGGTCCGGATACCATGGAGTGACGGTCTGACGCGCAGAGAAACTGGCGCTTTTCACACCACCCTCACTCTGACGCGTCGAGCAGGCGGCCGTGTACGTCGATTTCGCCGTTCCGAATCCGGGTGCTGCTGATCCGCGTGCCGTCTTCGGCGACGACAAACGGCGGCGTGTGGATCTCCAGCGGGTGGAGCCCCGCGTCCCGCCGCTGCTGATTGAGTTCGTAGGCGCGGCGCTGTGCCTTCGCCTCCGGCGAGGCGACGAGCGCATCCACGTCGGCCCGCGTCGCGGCTGGTCCTTGCGTGTCCTCTAATTGGAGAATCTCGTAAGTGGCGGTGTATGACTCGCCTAACTGGCCCAACTCGGCATCGAGCGCGGCATGGCGGTCGTCGTACGCACCCAACTGCTCCGCGTGTCCCGGGTCGCTACGCGTCTCTGTAGCCAGTTCGGAACTCGTCAGACCGACGATGACGTGGCCATCGCCACGTCCGTCGTGGCTTGCGGTCTGGAACGCCTTGTGTAGGAGCGCCCGGTGGCCGTTGTGAATCGGTGTGAAGGTCCCGCCGAGAATCGCTGTCCGGTCCGCGTCTGCCATACGCGAATGTCCCACCAGTGTCATATATAACTGCTGTCCGTCGCATGACTCGCCAGTGCCAACAGCTTCTACCGACTGTACCCCGGTAACACTCACGTCAGCAGTCACTCAAGTAGTTCCGGCACGTATTGCTCCCAATGACCGAAGCCACCCCTACTCCGGGCATCCATCACGTCACATGCATCGCGAGCGATCCCCAGCAGAACATGGACTTTTGGGTCGAAACGCTCGGGCTCAGGCTCGTCAAGCGCTCGATCAACCAGGACGACCCCAGTACGTACCACTTCTTCTTCGCCGACGCCGCGGGGAACCCCGGGACGAGCATGACGTTCTTCCCGTGGGAGGACCACGCACAGGGGAAGGTCGGCTCTGGACAGGTCTCACGCACCGCGTTCCGCGTTCCCGAGGGAAGCCTCGACTACTGGGAGGACCGCTTCGACGAGTACGGCGTCGACTACGACGACCGTGTCGAGCGGTTCGGCGAGACCGTCCTCCCGTTTCGCGACCCGGACGGGCTCCCGGTCGAACTGGTCGAAGTCGGGATTCCCGACGACGACCCGACCGAGCCGTGGACGGAGTTCGTTCCCGAAGACGCCGCCATCCGCGGCTTCCACTCCGTGACGCTCTGGCTCGCTGACCCCGAACCGACGGAGGACCTGCTCCAGAAGATGGGCTTCGAGGAAGTCGGCACCGAGCAGGCACAGGGCGATACGCCCGGCGACGAGCGGACCCGCTACGCCGCGACGGGGTCTGTCGGGAAGTACGTCGACGTGTTGCCGACTATCGAGGGCGGCCGGCAGGGCCACGGCACGGTCCACCACGTCGCCTTCCAGACGCCGACCGACGAGGACCAGCAGTCGATGCGCGAGGCCGTTCGCGGTGCGGGACTGCGCCCCACGTCACAGATCGACCGCCACTGGTTCCGCTCGGTCTACTTCCGGGAGTTCGGCGGCGTGCTGTTCGAACTCGCCACGAGCGGCCCCGGGTACGACAGCGACGAACCGCTTGATGACCTCGGTGGCCGGCTGGTGCTGCCCGGGAAGTTCGAGGGCCGACGCGAGGAAATCGAGGCGGGGCTCACGGACGTGACGATTCCCCGGCCAGCGGCCGCCGAAGCCGACGACTAACGCCACCGAACCGACCGGTATCCGCTTCATTCTTCCTGTTAGCCTGTGAGTAAATATGAGTGTCCGGACTGTTCCGTGTCATATGTCCACAGAGGGGCAGGAGTACGTTATCGCGCCGTGGGGTGAGAGCGAGTGTGAGACGACCGATATCACGGTCGATCTGCCGTCCCGGGAGCTCGCGGCCCAGCTGGAAGTCCCGACGAGCGTGCTAGACCGCATGGCACAGCTCGGCGACGAGCACGACATCCCGGTGACGCAGGCGCTCGGGGAGCGGCTGGAAATCAACCGGGCGCGGGTGTCGCTCTGTGCCGCGAAGTCGGTTGACGACGTGGCCGCGGTCCAGCAGCATCTCACGGACGCCCGCGAGCACCTGTCAGGCGTCGAAGCGCTCGATACGGCTGATCTCGAAGCTGACATCGAACACCTCTGGACCAACGAACTCGGCGGCGCGTAACCTCGTCCATGGGGCGAGTAATTGAAACTGAAGTGGCTATTTGTGACCGTAGATGCCCGATAAACCGGTTTATTGATAACGCCGAATAATTGGTAATGAAGTGGGAATCGGAGCACTGCCCAGTACGTGGGTGGAACCTGCCACCCATTTCAACGGGTTAGAATACCGTTTTCAGCGCCGTTCCCAATTCTTTACCGTTGGCTTGGAGTTTACAGTAAGTTTAATTCACTGAGTGTCTCACCTGCGTCCGTGGTATTATCATGAACGATGATAGACGACTGTGGTTCGTCGCTGCAGTGTCGCTACTCCTGATATTCAGCGGGAGCGGGCTCGCATGGACAGTACAAACAGACGCCGGTTCCGTCGAGGTTCGCGACGTGAAGTTCTCCGGGACCAACGGGACGATGATGAGCGGGACGCTGTACATCCCTGAGGAGGCGAGCAGCGCTTCCCCACAGCCGGGGGTGTTAGCCGTCCACGGCTACATCAACTCGAAGGAGACGCAGTCGCCGTTCGCTATCGAGTACGCAAGGCGAGGTTTCGTGGTTCTCGCTATCGACCAGACCGGCCACGGCTACTCGGACCCGCCAGCGTTCAAAAACGGCTACGGTGGCCCCGACAGCCTCGAATATCTCCGGTCGCTGGACTACGTCGATAACGAAAACATCGGGCTCGAAGGCCACTCGATGGGTGGCTGGACTGTCATCACGGCGGCCGCGGCCCATCCGGACGGGTACGAGTCGATGGTCATCGAGGGGTCATCGACTGGGTCGAACCGTGCCCCCGAAGGTACTGACTCGTTCCCACGGAACCTCGCCGTCGTGTTCAGCGAGTACGACGAGTTCGCCCCGTTGATGTGGGGGACGGCGAGTGCGTCCGACGTTGAGCAGAGCGACAAACTCCAGACGGTGTTCGGCACGGACAGCGCCGTCGAGGAGGGGCGTACCTACGGCAGTGTCGAGGACGGGACCGCACGGCAACTGTACACCCCGGCAACCACTCACCCCGGCGACCACTTCTCGACCGCAGCCATCGGCGCGTCCATCGAGTGGCTCCAGCTAACGCTCGAAGGCGAAGACGAGATGGACCCGAGCAACCAGGTCTGGTACTGGAAATCGCTCGGGACCTTTGTTGCCCTCATCGGCGGCGTGCTGTCGCTGTTCCCGGTCGGCGGCCTGCTCATCGACCGGGCACCGACCGACAGGCTCCGACGGGAGTACCCCGACGGGAAGGGGATGACCGGCGCGAAACGCTACGGGGCGTCGCTGCTCGCCGCCGCGATTCCGATTGTGACGTACTTCCCGTTGCAAGACGTTGCACCGGCGATTATCGGCCTCAGTTGGCTGTTCCCACAGCAGATCAACAACGGCGTGATCGTCTGGGCGCTGGGGAACGCGGTCATCACCGCGGTGCTGTTCGCGGTGTGGCACTACACGACTAACGCGGACGACCCCTCGGTGTCGCTGGCGAGCTACGGCCTCGATACGGGCGACGGCGCGCGGACAGTCGGCGTCTCGGTCCTGGCCGGTGTCGTTACCGTCGGTGTGCTGTATCTGCTGGAAGCTGTCGTGGCGTTCCTGTTCCAGACGGACTTCCGCATCTGGGTGTTCGCCATCAAACTCCTGTCCCCGGCGCAGTTCCGGATCAGCTTCTCGTATCTCTTGCCGCTGTTTGCCTTCTTCGTCGTCCTCGGTGCGCTCCTGCACGGTCAGCTCCGTCCCGAGGGCGAGTCCCGGTCGCTCCGCCGCGCGATGGCGACGAACTGGCTCATCGTCGTCGGTGGGTTCGTCGTGCTGCTGGCGGTTCAGTACATCCCACTGCTGACTGGCCAGCCCCTGCCGCTTGGCCACCCGCTGCTGACAATCCTGGCGCTGCAGTTCGTCGCCCTGCTCAGCATCGTGGCTTTCGTCAGCACCTACTTCTTCAGGAAGACGGGTCGGGTCTGGGTCGGCGCGACGATCAACGCCGTCCTCGTGACGTGGGTCATCGTCGCCGGGACGGCGACGCAGTTCCCCGTCTAGATCCGACGGGTCACTCTCTTCTCGTTGCTGTCGGCGAGCCGTGTTCCGGCCGTGATGACCACAGCCGAAACCCGGCGGTAACTCAGTCGTCGCTCATGACGCCCTCCGCGACGGCCATGTCCTCGACCGTGGGGTCGTCCTCGGACCGCCGGAGGACGAACCGCTTGCGGATCAGGTCGGCCGCGTAGATGGCCGTCCCGAGGATGATGAGCGTGTCACCGGGGAGCCGCGCCCAGAACAGCGTCTGGACGAGCGGCTGGTTGTAGAACGCCACGCTCCGGGCCGCGGCGTAGCTCCCGGTGAACGCCGCCTCCAGTTGGAGGAATCCGACTGGGAGGACGGAGACGAACACCATCAGCGCCAGGCCGACGTTCCAGCACCAGAACGCCGCCCGGAGCCAGGAGCCGTCCCAGCGGCCGGGCTTGATGGCGAGCTGGAGCATGTAGGTGACCATCCCCAGCGCGAGGAAGCCGAACGCCCCGAACATCGCGGCGTGGGCGTGGCCGACCGTGAGGTAGGTGCCGTGCTCGTAGTAGTTGATGAGCGGGAGGTTGATGAAGAACCCGAGCACGCCGGCACCGACGAAGTTCCAGACCCCGCTGGCGATGATGAACATGAACGGGAGCTTGTAGGGGAACCCACCGGTTTCCGACATCGCCCGGTACTGGCCCAGCGCCTCGTAGAGGATAAACACCAGCGGGAGCAGCTCAAGCGTCGAGAATACGCTCCCGATGGGGACCCACATGTCGGGCATGCCGACCCACCAGTAGTGGTGGGAGACGCCGATGACGCCCGTACTCATCACCAGCAGCGCCTGGAGCATGACCGCCTTCTCGGCGCTGCGGCGGCTGAGCAGGTTCATCGACACCAGCGTCAGCCCGATGATGGCGACGATGAAGAACTCGAAGGCCCCTTCGACCCACATGTGGACGACCCACCAGCGCCAGAACTCCGTGACGGCGATGTTGGTCTCCGGGGTGAAGAAGAACCCGGCGGTAAACAGCAGTGCAATCGAGCCGCCGGCGTACAGAATCATGTGGGCGAGGCCGAACACCGGCTCTCGGTCTAGCAGCGGTTTCAGGCCCCGAATCGAGAGGACGGCCCACAGGCCGAAGCCGACGAGCAGTCCGACCTGCCAGACCTTCCCGACTTCGAGGTACTCTAGCCCTTCGTTGCCGAACAGCCACCAGAGGTCGCCGAAGTAGCCGTGCGACCCGAGCCAGATGCCGCCGAGGCCGCCGACGGTGACGACGACGATGGCTCCGAGCAGCACGTTGATGTACGTCGACTGGCGTTTGGGCTCGTGGCCGGTCAACAGCGGCGGCAGGAACAGCCCGGCACCGAGCCACGTCGCGGCGATCCAGAGAATGCCCAGGTCGATGTGCCAGGTCTTCGCCATCGCAAACGGCAGAATCTGGAGGATATGGACACCGAAGATTTCCTCGATGCCGAAGAACCCTGCCCGTTCGATGTAGAAGTGGGCGAGTAATCCACCGAGTAACACCTGCGCGAGGAACAGCCCGGCGGCGACCGGGATGAACCGCAGGGCGGCCCGCTGGCTGGGGAAGATGCTCACGTCGCCCGGCTCGGGAACCGAGAGGTCGCCGGCGGACGGTTCCGGGAGGCTGACGGACTGGTACAGCCAGATGCCGCCACCGGCGGCGGCGACGAGCAGGACCATTGCGATGACGCTCCAGGTCATCGCCGCGCCGGTCGCGTCGTTACCGGCGGCCGGCTCGTAGGGCCAGTCGTTCGTGTAGGAGTGTTCGCCGCCAGGTCGGTCGGTGTGGGAGAACCACGCCGTCCACATGGCGAAGTCGGCGAACTGTCGGGCGTCGGCTTCGGAGTCGATCATCCCCTCAGGGACGCCCCGTTCGTGGCTGCCCTCGTGGTACCGCTCGACGTACTCCTGACGGACCTGCTCGTGGGCGTACAGCTCTGCGGCGGAGTACTCGATGTTCCCGCCCTCGTACTCCCCACTGAGGTCCTGTTTCACGTCGTCATCGACGGCAGCCTGTTCGGCCGTCGACAGCGAGTCGTACTCGGTCCCGTAGCGCTCCTCGGCGTAGTACGTCCGCATGTGCTGGGTTTTCAACTCCAGCGAGTCGGCGGTGTAGTCCGCGCCGTAGTACGCGCCGTTCCCGAGAATCGACCCGTGGTTCATCAGCCCGTTCTTCTGGAACGCCTTCTTCCCGTCGCGGATGTCCTCACCCGTGACAAGCGTCTCGCCGTCGGGTCCGACAACCTGCTCCGGGATGGGTGGCGCTTCCTGATACGCGATCCACGCGCCAGCCCCCATGACGACGAGGTTGAAGACGAACGCGGCGGCGATCACCTTCGCGATCGTTTTGCGTTTGAGTTCCATGTGGTTGGAACTCCAGTATCCCAAAATAAGAAGGGGGTAAGACGTTCTCAGTCGCTGGCGACGGGCGGGAACATGTTCGCCCTGATAGGGACCAGTGATGTCCCTTCACCGGATTTGGTGTGGTACGTGGCGGGGTATCACAAGGCAGATTACGACCTGTCCCTCCCACTCTGGTATGCGCCGTCGCCACCTCCTCCAGACGCTCGGGGCGTCAGCACTGGTCGGGAGCGCGGGCTGTACCGGGCAGTCGGACGACACGACACCGGCTTTCGAAGTGTCGAGCCCCGCGTTCAGTTCCGGGGACGAGCTTCCGGCCCGGTTCACCTGTGACGGCGATGGCGTTTCGCCACCGTTCGTCATCGAGCGCGTCCCGGAGCCGACGGCAGCGCTCGCTGTCACAGCCGAGTACGACGGCGGCGTGTTTAGCCAGCCGGTGTTCTGGACGCTGTGGAACGTCCCGCCAGAGACGGACCGGATTCCGGCCGGCCTCCCTCGCGAGCCGACCCTCGACGCGCTCGGCGGCGCTCGACAGGGAACACAGCCCCCCAACGAGCCGGGGTACGAACCGCCGTGTCCGCCGGCCGGCCAGCCGTACGAACACCGGTTTCAGGTGTTCGCTCTCGACGAAATGCTTTCCATCGAGGGTGGGACAGAGCAGGAACAGGCGTCAGAGGCCATCGCGAACGCGCTCATCGCAAGCGCCCGCATCACTGTTGATTACACCCACCCGGTTGCGACCGACAGCTAACGGGTGGTATCGGAGACAACCGGGCCAGCGCACCGTCTGAACGACTGCTCATCTGATGTTGTCTTCTGGTTGTACGGCTCCTGAGTGGCACGGCTCGCTGTGACTGACCGTCTCGTCGCGCGTGGTGCGTCGTTACTTATGGCAATGTTTCACAATACCATTAAACCTATATACTGATGTGATATACCATAGCATGTATGGCGTCCGCACCGAGTAGTGACGATATGTTCGACGAGTTCCTCTCCCAGCGTGGCCACGACGTGGACCAGAGCGGTTGGGAAGAGAGCTATAACAAGAAGCAGTGCCCTGATTGCGGCGGTCTTCACGAGTCGACAGCGGCACAGTGCTCGGTGTGTGGCTGGACACCGGTACGGTAAGGATACTCCCTTTTCATCCCTTCCGCCTTCATCCGGTAGCGGTGGTACTGACCCGTAGAACCGACAGTTCGCTCTCTGTCGGGACGAGCTTCGCTACGTCTCGTGTCTGGACAGCAACAGCTCAGGCAGTCGGGACTGTATCACGTTGCGCAGAAAGGAAGTGGGGAGTCTTTGTGTGGCCAGCCGACGGTTGGGGGGTGGTGTGTCGGCGAGCCGACCGGTTCGTAGCCGACGATTGGGGGGTCGTGTATCGGCAGACTGACCGGTTTGTGGTGGTTACAGCGCATCGAGCGACGCGTGGAGGAACAGCCCGAGCGCGAGATGTTGGGACGCGGACGTTGCGATCTGCTCTTTCGCAGCCGCATCGTCCGCGATTCCGTACTGTTTCGTCTGGACGAGTTCGTGCATTTGGAGCGTGCCATCCGCTTCTAACTCGTGTAGCCGGGGGTACACTGTCCCCGGACTCAGTTCGGCACCGAACTGGGCTTCCAGTTCCTCCATCAGTCCGGTCCCGTGGGTGCCACCATCGGCGACTGCGATCATCGCCAGTAGGATCTCTTCCAAACTCTGTGTGACCAGGCCGTCATCGACTGCGGTCTCGCCGTCGACGACGTCGTCAATGACCGGGTCCAACGACTCCGTGATGGCGTCACGACTGGGTGGGTCATGCGATTCCGGGCGCTCTGTCTCGCCGAGAGGGGTCACTCGCTCATCGGCGTTCTGGCCCTGCATCTTGCCCGTCGTCACGCGACGGAGGTTGTCTCCGGACATCGTCTCACCTGAACGCAATCCGCAGTGAGCACTACAGGGGCTATCATCATATAAACGGGGCAGTGTTTTCTGAACGTGAAACCACCACAGTGCTCGAAAACGCTTATATAATATGACGCGAATCTTGGTGTAGTGGCTGAGGAACAGAGCATCGAGGAGATTCTCGATACAATCGGTGACCAGCACGCGCGCCGTGTGCTCGCCGCAATCAGTCGTGAACCGCAGTCGGCGAAGGAACTCGCGGAGGAGTGCGACCTCTCGCTGCCGACGGTGTATCGACGTATCGAACTGCTCGACGAGTACGACCTCGTCACCGACCGAACGCTCGTCGCCGAGGACGGAAACCACTACAAGGTGTACGAGTCCAACTTCGAGTCGACGGTCATTTCGCTCGAAGACGAGGAGTACAAAGTGCGCATCTATCGGGAGGAGAACCTCCCGGACCGGTTCAGTCAGCTCTGGGACGAGCTGAACCCGGAATGAATTCACTCTCCAGCGGAGGCGTGACTGCATGACGACCGGCGTGGCTATCGCAC
The DNA here is from genome assembly GCF_048595605.1 of Haloarcula sp. KBTZ06. Classification (NCBI taxonomy): domain Archaea; kingdom Methanobacteriati; phylum Methanobacteriota; class Halobacteria; order Halobacteriales; family Haloarculaceae; genus Haloarcula; species Haloarcula sp. KBTZ06. The sequence continues at coordinate 2,559,084 of NZ_CP184337.1, read as the reverse complement.
GCGGCGTGCTCATCCTGATGCGGATGGTGGTGTTCGGGCTGACGCTCGGGATCACCCTGATTAGCTTCCAGGCCTACCGGAAACGCCCGTCAGAACGACTACAGTACGCGTTCGTTGGCTTTGCGTTCATCAGTATGGGTGTCGCTATATCCAGTGTCATCACGCAACTGAGCGCCGGCGAGACCGGTGCCATCGTTCGCGTGTTCTTCCAGATGGCGGAGACGATTCCGTTCATCATCGGGTTCGCGATGCTGTACGTGTCGCTGTACCGATGAGAAATCCGTTCGGGTGCGCCTGTTAGTTGTCGTCCCCGTAAAGCACGTTGTTTATTTGGCCGCGGTCCCACTACATGTTCAATGACTGATTCGACCACCGAGGTTGTCCGCCTGTTCGGTGGGCCCGGTAGCGGGAAGACGACGGCGCTGCTCGACCGCGTCGACGAACTGCTGGAAGACGACGACGTCGATTTCCGTGACGTACTGGTTGTCTCGTACACGCGTGCGGCGGCCGCCGAGATCCGTGAGCGACTCGCGGACCGACTCGGCCTGTCCCCTCGTGCCCTTCGCGGGAACGTCTGTACGATGCACGCGAAGGCGTACGAACTGCTGAACCTCTCCCGCGGCGACGTCGTCGGCGAGGACGACAAGGAGGCCTTCTGCGAGGAGTTCGGCATCGACTACGAGGACGAGTACGAGGGCTCGCGCCGTCGCTCGGCCCGCTCGACGACGCTCGGGAACAAGATCATCGCGACGAGCCAGTGGCTCCAGCGCACCCGACGCGACGTGGCCGACTGGTACGACGTGCCCTTCAAGTGGGACGACGAGGAAGTCCGACTCCCGCCGGAGATCGACGACAACGCCCAGACCGGCAACAAGTACACGCCGACGTGGCCGACCGACGACGACCGTGTGGACGTGCCCGCCGCCATCCGCGGCTGGCGCACCTACAAGGGCGAAAACGACTTGACGGGCTTCGCCGACATGCTCGAACGGGTCGCCCAGCGCTCGCTGCTCCCCAACGTCGACTACCTCATCATCGACGAGTTTCAGGATATCACGACGCTGCAGTACGACGTCTACGACGAGTGGAAACCCCACATGGAACGGGTGCTCATCGCTGGCGACGACGACCAGGTCGTCTACGCCTGGCAGGGCGCGGACCCGGACCTCCTGCTCGAAGAGGTCGTCACCCAGGACGAGGTGCTGCCCAACTCCTACCGGCTCCCCTCGCGCATCCTGAACGTCGTCAACCGCGAGGTCCGCCACATCGAGAAACGTCAGGAGAAAGACCTCAATCCGCGCAAGGAGGGCGGCCGCGTCGAGGCGGTCCAGAACCCTTCGATGTTCGACCTCTCCCGGAACGTCACGCGGACCATCGAGCAGTCCGATGAGACGGTGATGGTGCTGTTCCGGGCCCGCTACCAGATGTTCCAGTTCATCGACGAGTTCATCGACAACGGGATCCCCTTCTCCTGTCTCACCGACCAGCGGATGTGGACCGATCGGCTCACCCAGTACGTCAACGGGCTCGAAGCCGTCGAAGCCGACGAACCGCTCACGGTGCTGGAAGCACGCCGTCTCGCGGATATGCTCGTCGACTCCGCCTTCGGCACGGGCGAGCGCGACGACCTCTTCGACGCGCTCGAAGAGATCGACGAGTCCCACGAGGACGAAGACATCGCCGATATCGAGATCGACCCTGACGTCGTCCACGACCACGTTCCCTTCCTCCCCGACGCGGCCTCGGCGGGCGACATGCTCCGGAAGGTGACCAACTTCCAGGAGCGGACCGTCGACGCGTACTTCACCGGCGATTACACCGGGATGGACGCCGACCGGGTCCGCGTGGGGACGATCCACTCCGCCAAAGGTCGCGAGGCCGATCATGTGTTCGTCGCGACCGACCTCACCGAGAAAGTCGTCGAGCAGATGGCCGCGACTGTCGACCAGCAGGGTATCGAGGTACCCGGAATGGACGAGTTCACGAAACATACCAGTCCCGTCCCGACGCTGACCGACAACGAACGGCGCGTGTTCTACGTCGGGATGTCCCGGGCTCGCGAGCGACTCGTCCTGCTCGAGAACCTCGTCGACGGCGCGCCGACGCTCCCTATCGACGTCTTGCTGGAAAACGAGCCAAGCGACCGCTCCATCGAGCAACTGCTCGACGACGCCAGCGAGACCATCGCGGCCGACTGAAGCCGCCGATTTCCTTCCTCGTCGATGATTCCACCTTCCAGGTAGTACCTCGTCTCGTCGCGCTCGACGTGGCGTTCGAGCGCGTGTTCGAGGAAAGCCCGTCCAGAAGGCCGAGGAATCGCGGGCCGAAACGGTCGAGGAACACGACCACATGGCGGCGGTGGACAGAGTCACCTCGGACCGCTGGCGCGACGAGAGTTAGTCGTCGTCGCTACTGTTCGGTGGCTTCCCGCCGGGGAGCGCACTCCGCGCCCGCCCGGCGATTGCACCGGGGATGTCTGTCGGAGAGGGAGCGACCCACTCGATAATCAGTAAGGCGGCGGCTAACCCGAGAAAGACCGCACCGATCGCCGTCTGGCCGCGGGCGAGGTTGTCGACGCCGAGAAGGGTGACCCGCGCGGCGAGTACGACCGCGACCATCAGCTCGATTGTCCCGATGAGTCCCCGTGCCATCGGCCGTCGTAGGCGGTGACTAAACAAAAACGTCGCGCCTGTGTGACGACGGCGGTCCCACCTGTGTCGTGGGCCACACGTTCAAGTCGCTCCCGGCTGAACGTCGTCGGTATGCAGATCGGCATCGTCTCGGACACGCACGACAACGCCGCGCAGGTCGAAGCCGCAGTGGAGACGTTCTCGGAGGCGGACTGTGAGACGGTCGTCCACTGCGGCGACTTCGTCGCCCCCTTCTCGGTGACGCCGTTCGACGGCGACTGGTCGTTTTACGCCGTTCGTGGCAACAACGACGGCGAGTGGGCAGTCCAGTCTACCGTCGAGGAATTCGGCACGTACTTCGGCGAGATGGGCGAGCTGACCATCGATGGGCACACCCTCGCGGTGTATCACGGGACCAGCGGGGAGATCGTCGACGCGCTGGTCGACTGTGGGAGCTACGACTACGTTTTCCACGGCCACACGCACGAACGCGGTCACGAGGAGCGCGGGGGCACGGAACGAATCAACCCCGGCGGCATCTCGATTCCGCCGGCCTCCGAGCCGTTCTCGGTTGCGACGCTGTCGACGGACACCGGCGAAGTCGAGTTCCACGAACTGGGGTGAGAATCAGTCGTCGGCGTGACTGTCGACGCGCTGTGGACTGCCGTCGTGTTCGACGAGGCCGCGCCCGACACCGAGGGCTTCGTCGGTCCGTCGGATGCTCTTCTCGGCGCTTGCGGTCCGCTCCGAGAGCGCGCGAACGGCGTCGATGTTCTCCGGCACGACATCGGCTTCCTGGTGAATCGCCTGAAACAGGTAGAGGTCCCGCCCTTGGACTGTGATTGATTCGGCCCAGATACAGTTCTCCCACACGTCACCGCGCGGGCGACCGGCATCACGGGTGTACTCTTTGAGTTTCCCTGCACCGTCGATACCCAGCGTCTTCGGGATGAGGAACAGTCGCGATTCGTCGGTCAGTAGCGACGTGACTTCCTCTGTCGTTGGTTCGCTTTCCAGCGTGACGTTGACGCTGTGGGTGTGCATCTGCGTTGTCGGGACCTTCATCCCCATCGTGTCGATGTCGAGGTCGGGAAAAATCGTCTGGACGTCAGGACCGTGGTGGGAGGGGATTTCGACGGGGTCGGGGAGTGTGTCGTTGATGGGGCCACGACCGGTCTGGCCCGGGTCGGCACCGCGCCGGACCAGTGTCACGCGCGATTTCTCGACGCCGTATGATTCCTTGAGCGGCGCGAAAAGGCGTGAAAGTCCAGTCGTATTGCAGGAGACGACGCGGGCCGTGTCAGCCCCGACTGCGTTCTCGTAGTTGGCGCGAGCGTTGAAGCTCACGTCTGCCACATCGGCGTCCTCCCCACCCTGGAAGATGGCTGGCGTATCGTGCTCGGCGTACAGCGGCGCGTTGGCCGCGCCGACGCCACTTGGCGTGGTGTCGACGACCACGTCGCTCGTTTCAATGAGGTCATGGACCGTACCGGCCGTCGCGAGATCGGCTTCATCGAACGGTTCGCGGCCGTCCGCGGCGTAGAGGTCGTAGCCGCGGTCGTCTGCGATAGTTGCCTCGAAGTTCGGCGAGCGCTTTGCGACGCCCGCAACTGTCATATCTGGCTGGACACGCACCGCGTCAGCGACGCGTTTCCCGATGGTGCCGAAGCCGTTGATGCCCACGTGGAGCATACACGTCCATATCTCCGGGGAGAGTATATTCTTTGTGATTAATATACGGAGAAATTAACTCACATAGTTGTACCTCTGGCGATTGTGAGCTTTGACCACATTTCTCTGAAAACACTGAGACGTAGCGCGTTTCGACGCCCTGCGCCGACAGTCCATCAAGAGTTATTCAGTCGGAGTACGCAATCAGTTGTATGGACAACTCGTCGCTTCGCGCGCCCGCCGAGACCGCTGTCAAACAGTGCCTGAACCTCCAGTCCGACGAGTCATGCGCCGTCGTTACTGACGACCAGCGGAAATCAATCGGCGAGGCGCTGTATCGCGTCGCCGCGGAGATTACCGATAACGCCGTTTTCGTACGCTACCCGCCGGGCGAACAACACGGTTCGGAACCGCCTGCGCCGGTCGCTGGCGCGATGGAAACTGCCGATGTCGTGCTCGCGCCGACGACCAAGAGCCTGAGCCACACAGAAGCCCGGACCGACGCCAATGAGGCCGGCGCTCGCGTTGCAACCTTGCCCGGTATCAGCGAGGGCGTGTTTCTGATGGGATTAGACGCCGACTACCACCGCATCGAACAGCACTGCAAGGACGTGCTGGCGCAGGTCGAGGACGCCGATGAAATCCGAGTCACGTCGCCCCAGGGGACCGATATCACGTTCGGCATCGGTGCGCGCGAGTGGCACATGGACACCGGTATCGTCCACGAGGCTGGCGAGATGTCGAACCTCCCTGCCGGCGAGGTGTTCCTCGCTCCGGAGACTGCCGACGGCACGTTCGTCGTCGACGGGACGATGCGCCCCCACGGCAAACTCGACGGCAAGCGTCTCACCTTTGAGGTCGAAGACGGCTACGTCACGGATATCGACGACCCCGATATCCGCGCACAGGTCGAGGAGGCTGCCGAGGAGGTCGGCCGGGACGCCTACAACCTCGCCGAGCTCGGCATCGGTACGAACGTCGCCGTGACCGAACTCGTCGGCTCCGTCCTCCTAGACGAGAAGGCCGGCGGGACGGTCCACATCGCTATCGGCGACGACCACGCGATGGGCGGCGACGTGCACGCGCCGATCCATTTGGACGGGATTTTGACGGAACCGACCGTGTATGCGGACGGCGAGGAAGTGGAACTTCCTCGCGTCGAGTGAGCGGCGAGAACGGACTCCCACAAAGACCCGTGAATAGCGGACGCTGACTGACAGCCAACCGCCGCTATCAGTCTACGTATTCTGCTTTCAACGCGTACGCGACCATGACAACCGTCCAGACGAGCGACCCGACGAGGACGATGTCGAACGGGACCGAATAGCCGAGGTTCCACGCGAGCACGAGCCCGTGTATCCCACTCATGAACGCCATCGTTGCGACGGTGATGGTGGCTGCCACCCGCGGCACGTCCGGCGGGTCGTAACGGAACGCCAATTTCAGCACAATGAGTGTTGCGAGCATCAGCGCCGGCATGAGAACGACACCGACCGGCTTCGAGACGTAGTTATCGGGCGTGCCCGACGCGGAGAAGTGAATCGCGACCTCTGCGGGGAGGCGCGACCAGACCGCCACGCCGGCCAGGGCTGTCAGGGCGATGATGGCACCGCTTGCGATGTCAGTACGGCTCTGTCGGCGCGCCATACCCGTTGTTTCGTCCCGCCGCTCAAGAAGGTCGGCGTGACTGTGCGAGTGAGAACCACGAGCAGCGCCGTGGCGACGACCATTTACGGGAGCGTAGTCAACGACTGCATATGACAGACGCTACACCGGGCGACCGCATCGCCCTCCCGTGTCCGGCCTGTTCGCCGGACCTAGAAACGGTTCACGAGGTGCTGAAGCCGGGCGGCCATGTGACGGTTCGCTGTACGGACTGCGACCACGTCCACAAGGAACAATTGCCGGAGGAAGAGACGCTGAAGCGAAGCGTCGTTGTCTCACAGGACGGGGACTCCTTTACCGCCGAGGTCGACGTCCCAGCAGAGGAAGAACTGTCCGTCGGCGAGGAGTTCCTGCTGGAGACGGAGGAAGCAGTTGTGACGGCGCGGATCACCAGTCTGGAGACCGCGGACGGCCGCGAGGACGAGGCGGCCGCCGAGGACGTCGAGACCATCTGGTCGCGGGCGGTCGGGAACGTCTCGGTCAACGTCACGATGCATCCAAAGGACGGCACTCACGACGAGACCGAGAGCTTCAAGCTCCACGTCCCCGGCGACTACGAGTTCGTCGTCGGCGAGACCGAGGAGTTCGGCGAGGAGGAGTTCACCGTCGAGGGGATTCACGTCCGCGACGACGCACACGGCTACGACCACGAGAACATGGACCACGACGGCGACATGGGTATCGCGAAAGACATCAACCGACTGTACGTCAGGGACGAGTCGACCACGGCGTGGTCGGCGTGGTAGGATGGCCGACTGGGGCCGAAAACGGTCGCGGCTGGCCGACCGCCTTCGCGAGCGTGTCTCCGACGAGGCCGTTCTCGCGGCGATAGCGTCGGTCCCCCGCCATCGGTTCGTTCCGGACGACAGGAGACACGACGCCTACGCCGACCGTCCGCTCCCGATCGGGTCAGGTCAGACGGTTTCTGCGCCGCACATGGTTGCAATCATGTCCGAGTTACTGGACCTGTCCCCGGGGGATCAGGTGTTAGAGGTCGGTACGGGGTGTGGGTACCACGCCGCGGTGACCGCCGAACTGGTCGGCCCCGAGAACGTCTACAGCGTGGAGTACCACGCATCGCTGGCCGACGAAGCACGGGAAACGCTGGAAGCGACCGGCTACGGCGACGTTTCCGTTCGCGCCGACGACGGCAAGGAGGGGTGGCCCGACCACGCCCCCTACGATCGGACGTATCTCACATGTGCCGCGCCGGAGTTCCCCGCCCCGCTCGTCGACCAGACCCGCACCGGTGGTCTCTTGCTGGCTCCAATCGGTGACGGGCGACAGCGTCTCATCCGCGCGGAGAAACAGGCCGACGGCACGCTCGATAGCGAGGACCACGGCGGCGTTCGATTCGTCCCGCTCCAGTAGGGTCTTTCGACAGACGCCGCCGTTGTCGCGCCATTGATATAGCTCTGGTCGAATATACTGGTATGGACCCAGCGGTACTGCGGGACGACATGGTCGACAGCCTGCAACACGAGAGCAAGGGTGTTGTCCGGAGCGCGTGGCTGTCGGCAGCGATGCGTGCCGTCCCCCGGGAGGCCTTCGTCGGCGAGCAACAGGCCTACTCCGACCGCCCGTTCGAGCGCCTCGGCACGCGCGTGCTCTCGCCCAGTACCGCCGGTCGAGTGCTCGAAACCCTGTCACCCGAAGAAGACGACGACGTGCTCGTGGTCGGTGCCGGTGTCGGCTACACGGCCGCGGTGCTTGCAGAACACGTCGGTGCGGCCAACGTTCACGCGATAGATATCACGCGGCGGCTCGTCATCGAAGCGCGGCAGAACCTGGCAGAAGCAGGCTACGACGCCGTCCTCGTTGATCGCCGCGACGGCGCTGCCGGGCTACCCGAATACGCGCCGTACGACCGCATCCTTCTGGAAGCCGCCGCAATCGACCCGCCGCGGGCGCTCCTCCAGCAACTGACCGATGACGGTCGACTGGTGATGCCGCTCGGAACCGGTGAACAGTCCCTCGCTGTCGTGGAGGCCGACGGCTCGGTCGAACGACACGGCACCGTCGCGTTCCAGCCGATGCTCGTCGAGGGCGAGCAGGCCGACACCGTCGAGCGCAACCGGACCCATCGTGAAGACCGCGAGCGCGCCCGGCGGGCGGCCCAGTCCCGCGCCGGCTGGGAGCAGGAGTGGATCGACTGGGACGGCTAGGGCGACTCGACGACGAGCAGGTCGGTGTTCGAGCGGGCGTCCTCGTAGTTGCTCCCCGCTGGTGGTTTCACCTCGAACGTGACCGTGCCGTCCTGTTGATTCGGTCCGAGCGACGGCGACAGTGAGAGGGTCGCGTTCCCTGCACTCCCTGTCTCGCCAGTCTTGACCGACGAGAGCGTTGCAGTCCCGCTTTTCGCGACCACCGTCGCGCCGGAGACGGGCGACCCCTTCGAGTCGACGACAGTGACAACTACGTCCTGTGTCCCCGGATTAGCCACTTCGGGGTGTGGTTCAACATCGACCTCGGTTACTTGTAGCGTCTCGATTCCGGAGATGGTGCTCATCATCACGGAGAGGCAGGCGACGCCGACCACCAGCGCGATGACCAGGCGGATCGGCAGTCCCTCGATGGCACGTTCGTCGCGCCACAACGAATCTGACATGTGCTGGGGTGGCCCCGGGTTCGTACTTGAATCCCCGGACGAACGTTCAAATATCAGAGCGGAGCAACCGCCGGCATGGTCGTTATCGGACGTGAGGGGGCGACGGGGGCGACGGCGCGGCTGGGTCACTATCGGGCCCGCGACGGGAGCCGCGGCGCTGCGGTCGACCTCGATGTCGACCGGCCACACGTCGGTCTCGTCGTCGGCAAACGCGGGTCGGGGAAGACGTACACGCTCGGCGTCCTCGCCGAGGGCCTGCTGGCTGCCGAGGGGGTCGCGCCGGTCGTCGTCGACCCGATGGGGGCGTTCACGCCACTTAGCGCCGCGGACGTGTCTGCCACGGTGGTCGACCCCAGCGTTCGCGCGGACGCGCTCGACCCGCGCCAGTGGTGTACGGTGCTCGGCCTCGACCCCGAACGGGGCGCGGGCGCGCTCGTGTGGCGAGCGGCGAGCGAGCGTGCGACGCTTGGCGGGATGCGTTCGTGGGTGGCCGATGCCGATGTGGCGGCGAGCACCGCCCGCGCGGCGACGAACCATCTCGCGCTCGCCGCGTCCTGGGGCGTCTTCGAGCCTTCGGGTATCGAGGTGGAGACGCTGTGCAGCGACGGCCTGACCGTGCTCGATATGTCGGAATTCGCTTCCCGACCGGCCGGTGCGGTCCTCGCCGCTGTCGCGACCGCGCTGTACGATGCCCGGGTGACTGACCGGACGGACCGACTGCCCTGGCTGCTGGTCGACGAAGCCCACGCGTTCACCGACGGCGTCGCCCGGCGTCCGCTCCGTCGGCTCGTCACCCGGGGCCGCCAGCCCGGCGTGAGTTGTGTGCTCGCGACACAGCGACCTAGCGCTGTGCCACCGACGACCGTCTCACAGACGGACCTGCTCGTCGCCCACCGACTGACGAGTACGGCAGACATCGACGCGCTACAGGCGGCCCAGCCGACGTATCTCGACGGCGATTTCACGGCTCGACTGCCAGAGACGACCGGCGACGCGCTCGTCGTCGACGACGATACTGAATCCGTTCATCATGTAACGGTCCGCGAGCGGCGGACGCCCCACGGCGGCGAGACGCCGCGAGCCAGCGATCTCAAAGCAGACAGGGAGCACGAAGCTCGTACAGGGGGTTCTGAAATCTGATGGTCCGGCACGAATCACACGATCTGTACGACGCCCCAGGCCAATCCGATCCCGGCCAGCGCACAGGCGAGGTTGGCGACGGCGTTGAGTACGGCCAGCGCCACGTAGCCGTCCTCCCATAGCCGCACCGTCCCGACCGAAAACGAGGAAAACGTCGTGAACGAGCCACACGCGCCGACACCGACCAGCAGCGCTGCATCGCCGGTGACGCCAGCAAACGTCAGCAGTCCGAGGACGAAGCTCCCGATGACGTTCACCGTGAGCGTCCCGAGCGGGAACGTCTCTCGCTGGACAGCCCCCGCCAGGTAGTGACGACAGAGCGCGCCGATAGCGCCGCCGGTCCCGACCAGATGCGCCGGCTCGATAGCGACCATCAGCGGCCACCTCCGGCGAACAGCCGGACGGCCTCACGGCCGACGAGGACACCGGCAAACCCCAGAGCGTAGCTGCCGACGATGTTCGCGACAGCCCACTCGGGCGTTAACACCGTCTCCACTGCGAACGTGCTGTAGGTGGTAAACGACGAGATGAAGCCGGTCGACGCGGCCAGTTTCGTCTCGCTGGCCAGCGCACCGACCTGCAGCCCTTCGTACACGAGCACGCCGAGCGCGAAACTGCCGCAGACGTTGACCAGCAGTGTCCCCTGTAACCCCGGAACAAAGAGGCCGACGAAGTACCGGAGGTTCGAGCCGGCGAAGCCCCCCAGACCCACAAGGACGATAGTTTCGACCGTCACCAGTGGGTGGGTGTCTGCCATCTTCACTCCCCAAGTATCTCCGCTAGCCGCGCTTCACCGAGCGTGTCGACGAGCTGTGCGAGTTCGATAACCCGTTCTTCGCCGAGCGCGTCGACGAGTTCACGGATCTCTGCCGGGTCGAACGTTCGGGCGACGTAGCCGAGGTTCTCCACCATCCGCGTCGTCCGGTCTAGTGTCTCTTCGTCGGGTCGTAGCGTTAGCGGCCGGTTCGTGAACTTGCCGTTTTCGTTGAAGTAGCAGAACCGTAACTCGGCGGTGTCGCTGTCATCCGGATCGACGATCTGCAAGACACCGTACCCACTGTCCCACTCGTCCAGTTCGACCTCGAGCAGCGTTTCGTAACGGGTCATACGACCTGCTTCCGATCACGCCGACTTATAGGTTGGCATCTGAAGAGACTCACAAGCGGTTAAGATTGCTATCCACAATAAAACAGTAGTATAAGAGAGAGAAACCTCCTCTCCCTCCCGTCAATCCTTCTGTATCGGAATAATATTGGTACAGGTGTTATTCCGGAATCGACTGTCAGTCTGTGCGCTGTCTGCCGTGTCTCATCGCCGTCGAGTCTGGCGTGTCCGCCCGCACTCGGGGCGCCAAGTGTGTAATTTGGTTTTCGGCAATGAAATTATTTTTATATCCGCTCCGACTACAGCAGACCAATGCCAGAATCAAAGCAAGGATCTAGTGTCGCCCATTTTGATGTCACCAATATCGGTGGGATCGACGAGACATCAGTCGATATTCCACCGGGTGTGACGGTGCTGACGGGAAAGAACGCCACAAACCGGACGTCGTTTCTGCAGTCTATTATGGCGGCAATGGGGAGTACGCAGGCCACGCTGAAAGGCGACGCCGACGAGGGGAGCGTTGCCCTCACGTATGGGGATGAGGTGTACGAACGGACGCTCACGCGGGCGGGGGATGCTGTTCAGTTTGACGGCGACGGCTACCTCGACGACCCCGAGGTCGCCGACCTGTTCGCGTTCCTCCTCGAAACCAACGAGGCGCGCCGGTCCGTGGCTCGTGGCGACGATCTCCGCGAGATCATCATGCGGCCGGTCGATATCGACGCGATCCGTTCGGAAGTCGAACAGCTGGAAGCGGAGAAAGGCGACATCAACGACGAACTCGCCACGGTTGAATCCCGCCAGCGCGACCTTCCGGACCTCGAACAGCGCCGGACCGAACTCCGCGAGCAGATCGAGGAGAAGCGCGAGGAACTGGCCGAGCGCGAGGAGGAGATCGACAACAGCAGCCGGGACATCGAGGAGAGCCGTCAGGAACAGGACGTCCTCGAAGAGAAACTCGACGAACTCCGCTCGACGCGGTCGGACCTCGAATCCGTCCGGCGGGACATCGAGGCACAGGAGGAGAGCATCTCCTCGCTGAAACGCGAACGGTCCGACCTCGAAGACGAACTGGACGAACTGCCGGAGACGCCGATGGGCGACCAGCAGCACCTCGAAGACGAGATCGCAAGCCTGCGCGACCAGCGCCAGCGGCTGAACAGCGAGATCTCCGACCTTCAGAGCCTCATCCAGTACAACGAGGAACGGCTCGAAGAGGAAGACTACGACGTCATTCAGTCACTCGAAGACGCGCCCGAAGGCTCCGACGGCGCGGTGACGGAGCAACTCCTCGAAGGCGAGGACGAGGAATCCGTCGTCTGCTGGACGTGTGGCTCGACGGTCGACCGCGAGCAGATCGAAGACACCGTCGACCGCCTGCAGGACCTCCGCCGGGGGAAGGTCGAGGACCTCAACGACATCAAGTCGGAACTCGACGATCTCAAGACCGACCAGCGCGAGGCGGAAAAGAAGCAGCGCCGTCGCGAGAACGTCGAGCGGAAGATACAGGAGACCGAAACGGAGATCGAACGCCGCGAAGAGCAGATCACCTCGCTGAAGGAGCGACGCGAGGAACTGACTGACGACGTCGAGTCGCTGGAAGACGAGGTCGACAACCTCGAATCCGAGGACTTTGACGAGATCCTCTCACTACACCGGGAGGCAAACCAGCTCGAGTTCGAGATCGACAGCCTGGAATCCGACCTCGACGACGTATCAGCCGAAATCGAAGAGATCGAGGAGATGGTCAAGCGGGCCGACGACCTCCGCGAGGAACGCGACGCCCTCGTTGAGGAACTCACCGACAAGCGGACGAAAATCGACCAGATCGAGGCTAACGCTGTCGACGAGTTCAACGAGCACATGGACGCTATCCTCGGCATTCTGGAGTACGAGAACCTCGAACGCATCTGGATCGAACGCGTCGAGCAGACCGTCCGCGAGGGGCGCCAGAAGGTCGACCGAACGGTGTTCGAACTCCACATCGTCCGGACCACCGAGAACGGCGCGGCTTACGAGGACACCATCGAGCACCTCAGCGAGAGCGAGCGCGAAGTGACCGGGCTCATCTTCGCTCTCGCGGGCTATCTGGTACACGACCTCCACGAGAGCGTTCCGTTCATGCTGCTCGACTCGCTGGAGGCCATCGATTCGGCGCGGATCGCCGAACTCGTCGAGTACTTCGCCGACTACGCCGAGCATCTCGTCGTCGCCCTCTTGCCGGAGGACGCGCAGGCGCTGGACGACGACTTCAACCGCATCACCTCAATCTAACCCCGTAGTCTTTTAGTTCCGGTTACCGTACGTGGGAACAACAGATGGCGAATACGACAGACGGCCGGCCGTCGAGCAAAGTCGCTCGGCTCATCGACGAGTACGAACTCGATGGACTCGGTGCGGAGATGGAGGCCCGCTGGACGGGCGACGGTGAAGAGCGCATGAGCCTTCGTGACCTCGCGGAGTTTTTCAACAAGCGCCTCCTCGAACGCGAGTTGGTCGATGCGGGCCTGAGTGCCCTCGAAAGCGACGTGGAATCGACCTACGAGAACCTCACCGGTGACGACATCAGCACAGGTGTCAGGACCGACACCGTCAACCGACTCGAACGCAACGGCGTCGACGTCGATGGTCTCGAAACCGATTTCATCACCTACCAGGCTATCCGGTCGTATCTGAAGGAGTGGCGCGGCGCGGAGTACCAGGGGCTGTCCGACGACGAGAAGATCGAAAAGGACCTCGAGAGCATTCAGCGGCTACTGACCCGAACGCTGTCGGTCACCGACCAGCGCATCGAGAAACTACGCGATACGGGCCGCATTGACATCGAGGACTTCGAGGTGTTTCTGGACGCGCAGGTGCTGTGCCAGTCGTGTGGCAGCCAGTACGCCGTCGCGGAGTTCTTCGAGCAGGGCGGTTGTGAGTGCCAGCAAGACTGAGTTACCACTCTACGTCTTCCCTGACTGTCGGGATAGACTCAACGATTCGAAAACGTCGAAACAATCGACAGAGTTTGTGAAACACAACAAAGTAGAATATACGGTAGCTACGGGTAGTCGCAGAACCAGAATCGTACTACTGTTCCGGAACCCCGACTGCGAAACTGCCTACTGGCTCACACAGGGCTGAAGGCGTCGGGGGCCATCGGAACGGACATGGACCCAGCCGAGCTCCGAGCGTCGATTCCGGCACTCGAACGGTGTACGTACTTCAACACGGGGGCAAGCGGGCCGACGCCGCGCCCCGTAGTCGACGCTGCGACGGCGTTTCTCGAACGCCACGCCTTCGATGCACCTGCCGGCGACGGCCCTTACACGGTTGCGTGGGACGCTATCGCGGCGGCCCGCGAAGTCGTCGCCGGCCACATCGGAACCGAGGCCGCCAACGTCGCGTTCACTCGCAGTACCGCCGATGGGGTCAACATGGTTGCAGGGGCTATCGACTGGCAGCCCGGCGACGTAGTGGTCCGGACCGACCTCGAACACCCCGCCGGAACGCTCCCGTGGGACCGGCTGGCCGACACCCACGATATCGAGGTCCGCGTACTGGAAACCGAGGGTGGGCGGCTCGACATGGCTGACGTAAAAGACGCCGTGGCCGACGCCAGACTGGTGGCGCTGAGTTCGCTCACCTGGACACACGGGACCAGACTTCCGGTCGGGGACGTCGTCGACGTGGTCCACGACGCCGGCGCACAGGTGCTCGTCGACGCCGTCCAGTCCGTCGGGCAACACCCCGTCGACGTGACCGAGTGGGGCGCGGATTTCGTGGCCGCAGCGGGGCACAAGTGGTTGCTTGGTATCTGGGGCGGCGGGTTCCTCTACGTCGACCCCGACGCCTACGACCGACTGCGCCAGACTCGCATCGGCTACCGGAGCGTCGAGAATCCCACTGGGGACGGATACGAGTACTACCCGGGCGCGCGCCGGTTCGAGGTCGGCACTACCTCACCGGTCCCGTACGTCGCGCTCGCGAACGCCATCGAGACGGTCGAGGCCGTCGGATTCGATACGATTCAGGCCCGCGTCGAACGGCTGACCGACCGGCTCAAGGACGGCCTCGGCGACCGGCTGCTGAGCCCCCGCGACTACGAGTCGGGACTCGTGACGTTCACTGCCGACGACCCCGAGGCGACCGTCGAGCGACTCGCGGCCGAGGGTGTCATTATCAGGTCACTCTCCCACCCCGAGGCGCTTCGGGCGTCGGTCCATGCGTTCAACACGGCTGACGATGTCGACCGCTTGCTCGACGCGCTGTAGTTCTCTCAACGCATCCCGCCTCGACTGTGGCTCTCACTGGCCCGGACTTTATTGCCCCGGCCAGCCGTTCACGCCCGTATGGAGACACGCCCTGTCGTGACGTGCTTCCTACGCAGCGATGGCGAGGTGTTGCTGTTGCGCCGGAGCGATGCAGTCGGCTCGTATCAGGGCCAGTGGAGCGGGGTCGCGGGACACGTCGCCGACGACGCCGGGCGAGATCGGGACCCGGAGACGGCCGCACGGGCCGAAATCGACGAGGAGACCGGGCTGGTCGACGCGGTGACGCTCGTCCGGCAGGGCGACTCGTTTCGGGTCGCTGACGACGACCGGGGCGTTCGATGGGTCGTTCATCCGTTCCTGTTCGACTGCGAGGCCCGCACAGTCGCGACTAACGAAGAGACGACCGAGACTGCGTGGGTCCACCCGCCCGACATACTGGTCCGCGAGACGGTCCCGCGGCTGTGGACCTCCTGGGACCGCGTTCGCCCGCGAGTGGCGACAGTACGCGAGGACCGGACCCACGGCTCGGCGTGGCTGTCGCTCCGGGCACTGGAGGTGCTGCGCGACGAGGCCGCCCTGGCCGATGCCGGACGGTCTGACGACCTGGAGATGGCCGAGCGGGACGGTGACGGCTGGGACATGCTCGCTGCCCTCGCCGCTGAAATCCGCGAAGCGCGCTCCTCGATGGTCGTCGTCGCGAACCGTCTCAACCGAGCGATGGCTGCTGTGACCGATGAATCGCCAGCGGCTGTCGAGCGGGCGGCGACCGAAACGCTGAATCACGCGGTGACCGCCGACCGCGTCGCCGCCGCCGTCGCCGCCGAGCACGTCGGTGACCGCCTCGCGACGCTGTCTCGCTCCGGGACAGTCCGTGCAGTGGTCGACGCCGCTGCCCCAGCGGCCGTGCTCGTCGCCGAGTCACGGCCCGGCGGTGAAGGCGTTGGCGTCGCGGAGACGTTCGCCGACAGCGCCGCGGTGACGCTGACTACTGACGCAGCGTTCGGTCACGAACTGGATGTGTGGAATGCCGACACGCTCGTCGTCGGGGCCGACCGAGTTCTTCCGGATGGCCGCGTGGTCAACAAAGTTGGAACCTGCCCAGCAGCTCTGTCGGCGGCCGCCGCGGCCGTGGACTGCTACGCCGTGTGTGCCACGGACAAGATCGCGCCACGCGCTGCGTGGGGCCGAGAAGAGCGGGAGCCAGAGGAGGTGTACGACGGTGACGCCGACATCGCTGTGTCCAACCCCACCTTCGACCTGACGCCGGCATCGGCAGTGACGGTCGTCACCGAACGCGGCGTTCTGGGGACGGACGACATCGAGGAGATCGCCGAGGCCCACCGGGAGCGGAGCGGGTGGGCCGACGGTGGCTAACGCCGATCTTTCGCCCGCTCACTGCTCGTCTAACACGACCGGGACGCCGGCTTCGGCTACGTCGGCAGCGAACTCGCGGGAGTCGGCTTCGAGGTTGGAAAAGGTGTTGTAGTGGACCGGCATCACGAGGTCCGGGTCGATGGTCGCGGCCAGCGAGGCGGCCTCGTGGCGGTCCATGGTCGCCCGCGGGCCGATAGGCGGACACAGCAGCGATACCTCAAGGGTCCGATGCCCCGGCAGTACGTCCGAATCGCCCGGATAGAACGCTCTGGTCCCCTCGACGGCGATCATGAAGCCACAGCCGAAGCCCTCCGGGTGGTAGGGCGTTCCATCGGGGAGCGTATGCGGGCCGTCCGGTTCGTTGTACGCCGGCGTCGACCAGATCGGTACGTCCTTGACCGTCGTTTGCGATTTCATGCCGACTTCGACCACGTCGTAGGGCAGTGAGGACAGCGGCGGGAGGTCCCGGTCGCCCACGCGCTCGTCGATACCCTCGTAGGCGACGATGGTCGCGTTCTCGCTCGCGACGCGCTCGATGCCGTCTGGGTCGTAGTGGTGGACGTGGGTCACACACACCACGTCGCCGTCTTCCGCGCGGTAGTCGCTGCTTGGCGGGTGGCCGATACCGTCCGTGTGGGGCTCCCATTCGCCGGTGAGCACGCCGTACCGGCCCGGGTCGACGTACACCACCGTGTCGTCGCTGGCGAACCGGAGCGTCGCGTACCCCAGCCAGTCGACGATCAGCCCGTCGTGTCGAACTGTCATTAGGTGTCCGTACACGCTACACCCTGAATAAGGCCGCTACTCGCTGGCGTCGCCCCCATCAGAAGATATACCCGGCCACTGTCCGTTTGCTTGCCCGTGCGAAACTTCCACATCACGACGGTCTGGGGGATTCCGATACGGGTCAACGTCTCGCTGCTGATTTTCCTGCCGGTGCTGGCCTGGATTATCGGTAGCGGGGCTCAGATATCGGTGTACGCCGGCATCGTGAGCGCTCTCTCCGGCGTGACGCTCGACCTCACGGTGCTGACCGCGGGCCAGACGCCGTGGCTCATCGGCACCGCCGCGGCGGTGGGTCTGTTCGCCAGCGTCGCACTGCACGAACTGGGCCACGCCTGGGCGGCGATGCGCTACGGGCTCCGGGTAGAGTCGATCACGCTCTGGATTCTCGGCGGCCTTGCCAGCCTCGAATCCATGCCCAAGGAGTGGAACCGGGAACTCGTCATCGCGCTGGCCGGCCCGGCCGTGAGTATTCTGACTGGCATCGCCTGCTACGCCGCGCTGTTTGCCCTGCCAGCGAGCGCGCAGGTGACGCTGTTCGTCGTTGGCTGGCTGGCCGTCACCAATCTCTTCCTCGCCGTGTTCAATATGCTGCCGGCGTTCCCGATGGACGGGGGCCGCGTGCTCCGGGCGCTGCTCGCGCGAAAGCGACCCTACGCGACGGCGACTCGCATCGCCGCTCGTATCGGGACCGGGTTCGCCGTGCTGTTCGCCGTCGTCGGCGTCCTCTCGTTCAGCCCGCTGTTGTTGCTGCTCGCGCTGTTCGTCTACGGTGCTGCGTCGAGCGAATCCCGCACGGTTGCCCTGGCCGCCCTGCTGGAAGGGCTGACCGTCGACGACGTGGCCAGCCCGCTCGACGCGACTATCGAGGCCAGCGCCAGTATCGAGGACCTCGTCGACCGGATGTTCGCCGACCGGCGGACGGAGTTCGCTGTCACGCGCGGCGGCGACGTGGTCGGCGTCGTCACCGTCGGCGATTTCAGGGAACTCTCGAAGGCCGAACGTGAGGCCGACACCGTCGCCGACCTGATGGAGACCGACCTGCCGCGCTTTGCCTCGGAAACTGCCGCTTTCGACGTGCTCGTCGAACTCGACACCGCCAGAGCCACCGCCGCCTTCGTCGACGGCCCCGAGGGGACCCGTGTGGTCTCCCGCGAGGACTTCTCCAGTGCGATGGAGATGCAGCGGCTCGTTGGGTCGCCGGAACCGTTCTAACACAGCGTTTACTCGCTCGAATATGGTCCCTACCAGCTAGAAGGCGCTACCTGAAGCCGGCTGGACAACCTGGGCGAGCCGGGGTTTTCCGATTCTGTACGGAGACGACGCCAGAACCTGAGACGCCACCTCCCGACTGCCGGTACATCCAAGAGGGGGCGACGTCCACTACTCGACAATGCAAACCGGGTTCGTCGAACTGTTTGTCGACCTCGTCGGCACCGACCCGCTCATAAACGGCCTCGTAGGTGGGACCATCATCGCGACGATGAACCTCTTCGGCGCGTCGCTCGTGCTGGTCTGGCGTGACCCCTCGGAGCGGGCGCTGGACACGGCGCTCGGGTTCGCCGCCGGCGTGATGCTGGCCGCCGCGTTCACGAGCCTCATCATCCCCGGCATCGAGGAGTACTCGGGCGGGAACCCGATTCCGACACTCGTCGGCGTCGCACTGGGGGCGCTGTTCCTCGACCGCGCGGACGGCCTCGTCCCGCACGCCCACTACCTCCTGACCGGGAGCCGGCGGTCGGACGCCGCCAACCCCAGCCAGGACCTCTCGATTGACGAATCCAAACTGACGGGCGTCATCCTGTTTATCCTCGCGATCACGCTGCACAACATCCCGGAAGGGCTGGCCGTCGGCGTCGGCTTCGGCGCGGCCGCCGGCGACCCGCTCCGGATCGGGGGCGCGCTCTCGCTGATGCTCGCCATCGGCATCCAGAACATCCCCGAGGGGCTGGCCGTCTCCGTCGCAGCGATCAACGCTGGCCTGGACCGTCGGCTCTACGCCGTCTTCACCGGGATTCGTTCCGGCGTCGTGGAAATCCCGCTCGCGGTGCTCGGCGCTGTCGCCGTCGTGACCGTCGAACCGCTCCTGCCCTACGCGATGGGGTTTGCGGCGGGCGCGATGCTGTTCGTGATTTCTGACGAGATAATCCCCGAGACCCACCAGCGCGGCTACGAGCGCGTCGCGACGCTCGGACTGATGGCGGGCGTCATCGTCATGCTGTACCTAGATATCGCGCTCGCAGCTTGAGTCCTGTTTCGTATCTGCTATTCCTCGTAAGGCCAGTTCGGGTCGCGGTCGAGGCCGGTCGGCTCCTCGCAGTCCCCGGCCTCGTCGGGGGAACACGCCCCGTGTTCGCTGAAGTTCTCGCGCGCTTCCGTCAGCGACACATGGTTCGTATCGCTGACGAACTCCGCGTCGCCGAACTGGATTGGGTCGTCGAGCCAGTGACACACCGGACACATCTCGTACGACCCGGGCCGCCCCTCGGGGAGTGTCTGGTAGCCACAGCACGGGCAGTAACCCAGCTCCCGTGCGGCTGGATTACCGGGCGTCTCGGTTGACATATTTCGTGGTATGTGTCTTCACACCATAGAATTACCGACCCGTAGCGGTGCATGATTATCGCTGAGACGAACAGACTACTCCGATTGCGCGTCTTTGACCTTCCCGGCGTACTCCTCCAGTTCGGCGGCGAGTTCGCGTGCCTGGGCCGCCGACAGCGTCACTGAGTCCGCATGTGGTTTCACCGCGTCGAGGTCGGTGTTGTCCATCTCTAACTGGAGTTCGACGTGGTCCGGGTTCTTCCGCGGCGCGGTCACGTTCAGCACGGCCAGGGCCTCCTCCTCGAAGCCGTGGCCCTCTACCTCACCGTCGAGCAGGTCGAAGGTCGTGTACGCGTTGACCTTCATGATGCGGTCGACCATACCCTTTGTTCGCGGGCCGCCGACTTAACGCCCGTTACTCGGCTGCGGTCGCGCCTTCGTAGTCGACCCGTTCGGCGTCCGCCGCCGCGCGGTCGATGGCCCCGTCGAGGTCGAACTCCCTGACGATGTCTCCGTCACGAATCAGTGGGTCCAGTAGCGATTCGGCGTCCTCCGGCGCGTCGCGGTCGGCCAGGCCGATGTGGTGGCCGCCGTCGGCGGTACGGTACACCGATTTTGTGCCGGTAAGCTTCCCCCGCTTGGCCGCCGGCTCGCCGTCTAGTTCCACGATATCCAGCGCGAAGTCCAGCGGATCGGCGTTGGCGACGTAGCCCCCGACGCCGAAGCCGTCGGCCACGTCCCGTAGCTCCCGGAGCGTCGTCGGGGTAAGTCCGCCGGAGAGGAACAGGTCCACGTCCTCGTGGCCGTGGGCGTCCAGCGTCCAGCGTACCTCTCGAACGATGTGGCGGAAGTCCCCACGGCGGGAGCCGGTCGTGTCCAGTCGAACGCCTGTGAGGTCATCGACGGCCTCCGCTGCGCGGAGCGCTTCGTCGGTCTCGTCGCTGTAGGTGTCCGTCAGCGCGATGCGGGGCGTCTCCTCGGGGACCGCGGCGTCGAAGGCCTGCCACGCTTCTTCCTGATTGCCCCGTCCGAAGCAGATCATGAGCGCGTGTGGCATCGTCCCGCCGGCCTCCCGGCCGATGATTTCTCCCGCGGCGACGTTCGAGATACCGTCGAGACCGCCCAGCAGCGCCGAGCGCTCGATCATCGCCGCTATCGACGGGTGGACGTGACGCGAGCCAAAGGAGAGCACCGTCGACTCCGGTGCGGCGTAGCGGGCCTCTAGTGCCCGCGTCGCGATGCCTGTCGGATGCGAGAGAAAGCCAAGGAGCGCCGTCTCCAGGCGACAGAACTCCCGGTACGGCCCCTCGATTCGCATTACCGGGCCGCCGTCGAACAGTTGTCCTTCGGGGAGCGCGTCAACGTCGACGCTCCGTCCTTCAAGCAACTCGGCGGCGTCTTTCAGCCCCGCCAGCAGCTTCCACTGCCCCGTCGCGAACTGGTTCGCCGTCACTTCGGCGACCACGTCCGGGTTCTTTCCGGCGTGTTCCAGCGTCTCCATTGTCCGGTCGAAGTAGGCGTCGGTCGCCCGCCCCTCGCGAATCGCCTCTGGCGAGACGACGTCGAACTCCTCGGTCATAACACGGTGTTTTCAGTGTGGCGAAAAAAGCGGTCCGGTCGGCGACTGGCCCTCAGGACTCCGCTGGCTGGTGAATCTCGTCGAGATCGCTCACTGTCGGGCCGTTGACGATGCGGACGGTCTTGCCGGACCGGACGACGCGGAAGGCGTCGTTGAACTGGTCGTCCGCTGGGACGACGTAGACGTTACTCCGGGGCTGGCTGGCGTCGTGTTCCTCGGTCAGTGCCGCCCGATACGCCTGTGCGAACTCGCTGGCGTCCTCCTCGGTATCCCAGCGGATCTCCCAGACGTAGCCGTAGCCGCCGGAGCCGTTGCGGTAGGGAACGACGAGATCACCGCCCCAGCCCGCCGACATCTCGCTCTCGTAGCTGTAGCGGTCGCCCTCCGTCTGGCCGTTGTGGTACATCATCGCGTAGATCGAGGTCTCCCCGACCGTGTCGCCGACCGGGTCGTGGTCGAAGCGGCTCCACTCGTCGGTCGAGCGGTCAGCGACGCTGACGTTCACGGGCTCTTCGTCGGGATATTTCTCCGGATGGAGCACCTGCTCGGTGCTGTCGGGGAAGTCGTCGTGGAGGGCGTCGACGGCGTCCCAGCCGCCGTCAGCGCGCACCTGGTCGACGAACCGCGGCCCGGTGACGTACGGCTGGTAGAGGACGGTGAACAGCCCCTCGTTGTAGCTCGGCTGCTGGCTGGCGTCGTCTCCGTCGCTGCTTCCGCCGTCGTCACTGGTCCGGTCCGGGAGCGCGATACAGCCCCAGCCGTCACCACAGCGGCGCTCGTAGAGGATGCGGACGTAGTTGGCCTCGCCCTCGGTGACGCCCTGCCGTGACAGTTGCGTGTCCTGCGTCTCCGCGGAGCCGTTCAGCCCGAAGTGCTGGTCCTGCAGGGCGTGAACGAGTTCGTGTGAGAGCGTGCGCCGGTCGATCTGTGGCGTCTCCGTCGGGCTGACGATGACGATTTCGTCCTCGCTCGGTGAGTAGTATCCCTGGACCGTCGTCGAGAGCGTGTCGTCGATTTCGTCGCTGCTACCGGAGTCCTCGCCGATGAGCAAGAGCGCTTCCCACACCTGGTCGTTCCAGGGGTCCTGTGGACGACTGCTGCCGCCGCCCTCGTTGCCCCCGGACCGGTTCTGGTACTCCGCCCGGGAGATGACCGAAACCGGGACTGGCTCTTTGAATTCCAAGTCACGGACCTGCTCGACGCGGGCCATCGTCCGGGCGACGACAGCCTCTCGCTCCGTCTCGTTCAGGCCGTCGTCGGTCGTCACCGACACCGAGTCGTCGTACCAGTAGCCGCTCTCGTAGCCGATGGCATCGTCACCGGTCGGTGTTGCAGGGTGGTCGCTGCCGCCGAAGGATGGGACCGTACAGCCCGCCAAGACGACCGCCAGCGCAATGAGCAGTTCCTTACGCATCGTGGACCTCGTCGAGTTCGTCGGCTGTCGGCGCGTTCACGACGGTGACCGTCTCCCCATCGACTCTGACGGCGACAGCGTCGGTGT
The DNA here is from genome assembly GCF_048595605.1 of Haloarcula sp. KBTZ06. NCBI lineage: Archaea > Methanobacteriati > Methanobacteriota > Halobacteria > Halobacteriales > Haloarculaceae > Haloarcula > Haloarcula sp. KBTZ06. The sequence goes on along the minus strand of NZ_CP184337.1, from coordinate 2,536,229 downwards.
AGGGGCTATCTTCCTCGATGACCCAGTGGCCCTCCGCGGTTCTGGTACCGCCCCAGTGGGCGATGACCGCTTCCCAAGCGTCAGCGAACTCGCGGGCGTCGGCCTCGCTGTCCCAGGTCGTCTTCCAGACGTAGGCCGTCTCGTCGCCGTTGTCGTAGATGTGCATCCGGCCGCCCTGCCAGCCGTCGGTGGCGGGCAGGTCGTAGTTGTACGGGTCGTCGCTGTCCAGCGATCCGTCCTCGTAGTTGATGACGTCACGCGTCCGGACGACGCTCGACTCGTTGTAGTCATCGGCGATGGTGTACGCCATCGACCCGGCGATGGCAGAGGGACCGACGACGGCGTAGTCGGGCCGGTCCCGGTCGGTCGAGGGTCTGACCCGCTCCCAGTCGTCGCTGGACCGGTCCGCCAGCGAGACGGACTCGGGTTCCCATTCGGGGTAGCGCTCGGGGTAGGTCACTTCGGCGGCCCCGTCGGGATAGTCGTCGTAGGCGTCGTTGACAGCACTCCAGCCGCCGCGTTCTCGGAGGGCTCCAATCAAGCCGGGACCGTCGCTGTAGGGGAAATACTGCATGAAGTTGATGCCGAAGTGGCGGTCGCCGCCGCCACCGCCGCTCTGGGCGGGCCTGTCGATACAGCGCCATTCCTCGCCACAGCGGTCGGTGTAGGTCTGGGTGACGGCGACGGCGTCGCCTTCGACCATTCCGTTTCGACCCTGCACCTGATCCCGCGTCCGCGCGTCACTTTCGAGGCCGAAGTGCTGGTCCTGCAGGGCGTGGACGAGTTCGTGGGCCAGCGTCCCCCGGCTTATCGTCGGCGTCTCGGAATCACTGACGATGACGATTTCACCGCGCTGGCTGCTGTAGTAGCCAAGCACGCTCTCCCCGCGGTTGCTGTTCTGGACGGCGATGGAGTCGCGGTCCTCGCCGATGAAAAACAGCGCCTCGAACTTCGCGTTGTCGAACCGACGCAGCGAATCGCCGGTTTCGCCGCCGCCCGTGTTGTTTCGATACTCGGCTCGCGAGACGACGGAGACCGGCACTGTCTCCTCGAACTCCAGACCGCGAATCCGCTCGACGCGGGCCATCGTCCGGGCGACGACGGCTTCCCGCTCCGTCTCGTTCAGCCCGTCCCCGGTTGTTATCGACAGCGATTCGTTGTACCAGTAGCCGTTCTCGTAGCCCAGCCGGTCCGTCGCAGGCGCTGGCGGGGCGGAGTCGTTGCTCCCGTAGTCGGTCGCGGGCTCGCTCGGCGTCAGGTCGTCGCCATCGGTTTCCATCTCGGGCGACGCACTGGGTGCCTGACAGCCCGCCAGTAACAGCACAACGGCACAGAGAACGACGAGGGCGAAAGGGCGGCGCATCTACCTTTACGCTGGGTTACCACAGTGAAAAGTCACACGCTAATCGCGGGAACGTTCGTCGGTCAGAAAGACTGCTCGTGTTTGTTCCCGCCGTCCGAAATTCACCGTGGGAGTAACTTTCGTAGTCGCGCCCTCCCAAGGTCCCGCATGGAACTCGACCCAGCACAGACCGCTCTGGTCGTCGTCGATATGCAGAACGGCTTCTGTCACCCCGATGGAAGCCTCTACGCACCGGACAGCGAAGCGGCTATCGAGCCCTGCGCCGAACTCGTCGAGCGCGCCCGTGAGGCCGGCGCGAAAGTCGTGTTCACCCGCGACGTCCATCCACCCGACCAGTTCGAGGACACTCACTACTACGACGAGTTCGACCGGTGGGGCGAACACGTCGTCGAAGGTTCCTGGGAGACCGAACTCGTCGAGGACCTCGACCCGCAGGACGAGGACCTGACCGTGGTCAAGCACACCTACGACGCCTTCTACCAGACGGAACTGGAGGGGTGGCTCGACGCCCACGGCGTCACGGACCTGGCTATCTGTGGCACGCTCGCGAACGTCTGCGTGCTCCACACCGCCTCTAGCGCCGGCCTGCGGGACTACCGCCCGATCCTCGTCGAGGACGCCGTCGGCTACATCGAGGACGACCACCGCGAGTACGCGCTGGAACACGCCGACTGGCTGTTCGGCGAACTGACCGACCGGGGCGAACTCGCCTTCGCCTGAGATGGGGGCTGACCCATTCGCGGCGACATGGCCGAGGTCAAGGAAGGTCCCGAGTACGACCTGGACTTCCGCGCACATCCCGAGCGGTACGACAAATCGTAGTTACAGAGACGCCTCGTCACCGGTCGTGGCCTGCTCGATAGTCACCTGCACCTCGTCACCGACGGCGAGGTCGATGGTCTCACCGACGAGCTTCGCGCCGAAGCGTTCGCGGCCACAGAACAGCGCGATGCCGGTTATCGGTTCGCCGTTTGCCAGGACGGTCAGGTCGTCCCATGTGACCGTGCGGCCGTCCGCTGTCCCGACGTGCTGGCCTGCAAGGGCTGCGGCGTCGGTTCCGTCACGGCCCAGCAGCCCGCCTCCGGAGTAGTGTGGGAGCCCGCCGTCGAGGACTCCGGAATCGCCGCCGTCGGCGTCGTTGGCGATGCCGACGAAGGATTCACCAGGTGCCGGATGAGCAGGTTCGTCAAGTCGGACCCACGTTTCGCCGCCGGCGACGACGGTGCCGGTCCCGTCCCAGGAAAGCGGCGTCACGTCGACAGCCACGTCGACCGGCAGCGACCCCGACGCCCGGTAGGGGTTCGCGTCGGGATCACGGAAGCCGAGGTGGATGTGGTTCGGGACCCACGGCGCGAAAAAGCCCGCCCGGACCAGCTCCCCGAGGTCGTCGCCGACGGCCACCGTCTCGCCGGGTTCGACGGCGGGGTCGACATGCAGCAGCCGAGCCACAGTGTCGCCGGTGTCGATCAGGATGAGATGGTCGTGTTCGGCGGCGTAGGCCTTCGGCGGGGCCTGCACCGTCTTCGTGTCCAGCACTTCGCCGGCGACCGGCGACGGCGCGCGCTCGCCGTCTGGGTAGAGGTCGATGGCACACCCCTTGTCGTGGGCGTCGAACGGCGAGTTGTACAGGGAAAAGCGGTAATACTGAAAGAGTACGCCTCGCGGTATCGTGACGACCATCGGCGGCGATTAGGCGTGTGTCGGTATGGCTCTGTCGCCCGAGAGTTCAAGACCCATGCCGAGGCCACCGGTTCGTGTGCGCTGACGACGACCGCGGCGGGGGCAGCGGGAGCGCGACACGTCCCGCCGCGACGGCCATGTGTCGCCTGTTCGCTATCCACCGCTGAGGGGTATCTGCTTGACCGGCGGACCGTTTTAAGCCCGAGGGGCCGTACGGTCCGCTATGCGTCTGCTACGGGGTCGCACCGCCGACCCGGAAACCGACTTCGAGCGGACCCGCGAGATGGCCGAGACGGTCGCCGAGGACCGCGAGCCAGCCCTGCGAGCCTGGCGACCGCACAGACAGGTCGCATTCGGCCGCCGTGACACGAACAGCGACGGCTACAACCGAGCGCGCCGGGCCGCTCGCGACCGGGGCTACACCGTCATCGAGCGCGCCGTGGGGGGTCGCGCCGTCGCCTACACCGGGTCGACTGTCTCGTTTTCCATTGCCGTCCCGACCGATGACCCGCGAGGGTCTATCGATGACCGCTACGAGTGGGCCAAAGCCGCTGTGAAGCGCGCGCTCGACGACTGCGGCGTCACCGCTCGGACGGGCGAACCGGACGCCTCTTTCTGTCCGGGGAGCCACTCGCTGCAGGCCGATGGCAAAATCGCGGGGCTCGCACAGCGCGTCCGCCAGTCCGTCGCTGTCGTCGGCGGCATCGTCGTCGTTCGGGACCACGAGGCTATCGCCGAGGTGCTGGCTCCCATCTACGAGGCAATCGATGTCCCGTTCGACCCCCAGAGCGTCGGGAGCGTCGCCAACGCTGGGGGAACCGACGACCCCGAACAGGTTATCGTGGCGCTGGAGCGGTCGCTGGCTGACGGCCGCGATGTGTCGGTGAGCGCTATCCGAGAGACTTAGGGGTGCGCCCGGCCGACTGGGCGTATGCTCATCCGTAACGCGACGCTGCCGGACGGCCACCAGCGCGACGTCCGGGTGCGTGGCGAGTCCATCGTCGAAGTCGGCCGCGACCTCGACGCGACCGACCAGCACGTCATCGAAGCGACCGGCAAACGCCTCTTCCCGGGAATGATTGACGCACACGTCCACTTCCGCCAGCCCGGCTACCCGCACAAGGAGACGTGGGAGAGCGGCTCACGGTCGGCGGCGGCCGGCGGCGTCACGACTGTCGTCGACCAGCCAAACACCGACCCGCCGACCGTCGACGGTGAGGCGTTCGACCAGAAAGCCGAGTTCGCCGCCGACTCGGTCGTCGACTGGGGTATCAACGGGGGCGTCACGGCTGACTGGATTCCGAACGTCCTCCTGCGCCGTCGCCTGTTCGCACTCGGCGAGGTGTTCCTCGCGGATTCGACCGGCGACATGGGTATCGAGGCCGACCTGTTCGCCGACGCGCTGGAGGCCGCTGCTGACACCGACGTGCCGGTCACGGTCCACGCCGAGGACGCCGACTACTTCAACGACGACGCGAGGGCCCGCGACGACGCCGACGCCTGGAGCGCGTTCCGGACCGCGAAAGCTGAAGAAAAGGCCGTCGAGCGGGCCTGTTCCGTCGCGAAAGGGCACGACGCGACCATTCACATCGCTCACACCTCCACGCCGGAGGGCGTCGACATCGCCAGCGAGGCCGGAATGACGACCGAAGTGACGCCCCATCACTTGCTGCTCTCTCGGCGCGACCTCTCGGAACTGGGGACGTTCGGGCGAATGAATCCGCCTCTGCGCCGCGAAAAACGCCGTCAAAAGCTCTACGAGCGCGTCGTGGACGGCACCGTCGATATGATCGCGACGGACCACGCGCCACACACCCGCGAGGAGAAAGACGCCAGCATCTGGGACGCGCCGTCGGGTGTTCCCGGCGTCGAGACTGTCCTCCCGCTCCTACTAGCCGAAGCCCGGGACCCGGACAGCGGGCTCACCTACGAGCGCGTTCGGGACCTCACTGCACGCAACCCGGCCGACGTGTTCGACATCCCACAGAAGGGTGCCATCGAAGCCGGCAAGGACGCCGACCTCGTGCTCGTCGACACGACCGAGACGAGTGAGATCAGCGGTGCGGCGCTCCACTCGAAATGCGACTGGACGCCGTTCGAGGGCCGTGAGGCGGTGTTCCCCGAATGGACGATGGTCCGTGGGACGGTCGTCTACGAGCGCGGCGACGCGTTGGCTGACGATGCAACGCCGCAGGAAGACGTGTTCTACGACCATCAGGGCGAGAACGTCCGCGGCCCGGACAGCGAGCGGCTAGAGTAACGCCGCGACGACTGAGGTCCCGACCATTATTCCGCCGCCACCGCCACAGAGCCGGGCCATTGCCCGCCGCGAATCGCGCTCGGTCCAATTGCTTCGCGTGCCCATGTGTTCCTGCATGGCTTCGATGCCGCGGCCGGCGAGTATCGACCCCGACCAGCCCAGCAGGCCGAAGCCGAACACGAGCGCGCCGAGGGCGAACACCGCCGCTTCACTCGACCGTGCATCACCGGTGTAGAGCGTCCAGCCCGCCGTTCCGAGGCCGCCAAGCAGGAGGCCGACGACCAGACCGCTCCCCACCAGTCGCGCCCGGGCCGCGACGTACTGCCGGAGCCGCGGTGGGTCACCGTTCTGGGCCATCAGTCGATCGCGTCACGCATCCGCGGGTCGAGCGCGTCACGCATCCCGTCACCGAGCAGATTGAACCCGAGGACGGTGATAGCGAGGAACAGCCCCGGGAAGAAGGAGAGCCACCACTCACCAGTCAGGAGGCCGTTCTCGACGCCTCGGGAGAGCATCAGGCCCCACGACGGCGTCCCGGCCTGTGCACCGAACCCGAGGAAGGACAGGGCCGCGAGGTCGATGATGGCGAGCCCGAAGTTCAGCGTCGACTGGACGGTAATCGGCGCGAGCGTGTTCGGCAGGATGTGCCGGACGAGCACCCGCGGGTCGGTCGCGCCGAGCGCAACTGTCGCGTCGACGTACTCGTCTTCGAGCACTTTGAGCGCGGCTCCGCGGACGACCCGAGCGAACCGCGGCGTGTACACCAGCACGAGCGCCACCACGGCCCGCCAGAGCCCAAGGTCTCGCGGGAAGATGGCGACCAGCGCAAGTGCGAGCAACAGCGGCGGGAACGCCAGTAGGACGTCCATCGTTCGCATGATGACGTTGTCGGTCACGTCGCCGTAGTACGCCGCAATAATACCCAGGCCGACACCGACGGTAGTCGATGTACCGACGGTAATCGTCCCGAACTTCAGGGCCAGCCACGCGCCGTACAGGCTCCGCTTGTAGATGTCACGGGCCGCCGCGTCCGTCCCGAACAGTTGTTGATTCGCGGGCGCGGGACCGAGCCAGCCGGGCGGTGCGCGGTCAGCGATCTCGGTACCGAGCTGTGAGCTGGCAAGCGCGCCGAGGTCGTAGGTCACGCGGGCGTAGATGGCGACAGCGGCCATGCCGAGGATGATCGTCAGCCCGACGACGGCGAGGCGGTTCGTCAGCAGGTCGGCGAGGAACGGGGACGCCCGCAGGCGTCCCAGCGTGCCCCGTGTCTCGGTGTCCGTACTCATTGTTGAATCCGTGGGTCGAGATAGCTGTATGTGACGTCGACGAAGAGGTTCACGAGCGTAAACAGCAGGGCGAAGGTGAGCACCGTTCCCTGTACGACCGGGTAGTCCGAGACGCCGATGGCGGTGACGATAGTCAGCCCCATCCCGTTGATACCGAACACGGTCTCGGTCAGGACTGCCCCGCCCAGCAGCGTCCCGAACTGGATACCGATGACGGTGACGACCGGAATCAGCGCGTTCCGGAAGCCGTGTTTCATCAGCGTGATTTTCGCGCCCTGACCCTTCGCCCGCGCGGTCCGGATGTAGTCCTGCCGGATGACTTCGAGCATCGAGGAGCGCATCATCCGCGAGATCAGTGCCGTCGAGTAGACGCCGATGACCACCGCCGGCAGGAACAGGTGATGCGCCGCCGAGAGGAAGGCCTCGGTGTTCCCGAGCAGTATTGTATCGACTGTTATCATCCCGGTAAGGGGCAGCTCACGGCCGAGCAGCGTCCAGGTGTCGGGCAGAAATAGCGTTGAGGCGATACGCCCGCTGGTCGGGAACACGTCAAGGTACGTCGAGAACAGCAGGATGAGCAGCGGACCGGACCAGAATATCGGGACGGAAATACCCGTCAGTGCTCCGATCCGGGTGACGTGGTCCGTCAGCGAATCCTGCTTGACCGCGGAGATGATGCCCAGCGGCAGTCCGAGCAGGATACCCGCTGCCTGGCCGTAAATCGCGAGTTCGAGCGTGATCGGGAGTCGGTCGGAGATGACCGAGCGGACGCTGTTCCCGCGGCTAATGCTGTAGGACTGTCCGAAGTCGAACCGTGCTGCGTCCCACAGGAAGGTCAGGTACTGCTCCCAGAGCGGCCGCCGAAGTCCCAGTTCAACACGTATCTGTTCGAGCTGTTCGGCCGACGCTCGCTGGCCGGCGATAATGATAGCCGGGTCGCCCGGAGCCAGGTGGAGGATCGCGAAGACGACTGACGCGACGCCGAACAGCACCGGGATGAGCAACAGCAGTCGCTTGATGACGAACCGTGGCGGTACCACCGGCTCAGCCAGCCTGAAAAGAAACTGTGTCCAGTTCATTCGGAAGTTCCCTTGAAGCGCTACTGCAGTTCGACTGTGTTAAGATACGGGCCACCTACGGAGCTGATCGTGTAGGTGTCTTCGACGACAGCCTCGTTGACCGCCCGGAGCGTCTCGGCGTAGTCGATGAACACCCACGGGGACTCGTCGTAGGCTATCTGGCTGGCCTCTTCGTACATCGTCTCGCGGTCGCCCTCCGCGTAGGTCTTCTGGGCTTCCCGGACCAGTTCCATGTAGTCGGCGTTGGCCCAGCCGGACACGTTGAGGGTGTTGTACCCGTCGGCGTCGAAACTGACCCAGTCCTGCCCGTCGGGGACGGCGTCCATCTCGACCTGCGGGTCCAGCAGGACGTACAGGAAGTTGTCCGGGTCGGCGTTGTCGGTGTACCAGCCGAGGAAACACGCGTCGTGTTTCCCGGCCGACGTGTAGTCCAGATACGGCCCGAAGTTGGAGAACTGGTTGATGTTGACCGTCAGACCGATTTCCTCCAGGTCAGACTTCACCTGATTCGCCGTGTTGACCGGGCTGGGGTTGTATCCGCGAGGGTTCGAGAACGTCGCGAGTTCGAACTCGAAGCCGTCGCCGTAGCCCGCCTCTTCGAGCATCGACTGGGCCTTCTCCTTGTCCGTCGGATACGGATCGAGGTCGTCGTTGTGCCCGAGCACGTCCGGTGGGAGCGGCTGGGAGGCCTGGGTTGCAAAGCCCTGGTAGATCTGGTTGACGATGGCCTCGGTGTTGACGGCGTGGGCGATGGCCTGGCGGACCTGCCGGTCCCGGAACGGCTCGAACCGGGCCATGTTCATCGCCATGTAGCCGTGGTTGATGCCGTCCTTCCGCAACAGCGTCGCAGTCCCGCTTTCCTCGGCGCGCTGGAATCCGGAGGAGTCAAGGTTGTCTGTGATGTGTGAGGCCCCGTTGATGACGTCCTGCACTCGCGTGCTGTTTTCGGTGATGGTCTTGAAGATGACCGTTCCGACGTTCGGGCCGTCGCCCCAGTAGTCGTTGTTGGCCCGCAGTCGGATGCGCTCGTTCGGGTTGTCGAGCGTATCGAACTGGAAGGCCCCGGTGCCCGCGGGTTCGCTTCCGAGGTCGGCCTGATTGTCGCCCATCGATTCGATCTGGGCTTTCGAGAGGACTGCCGAGGCGAACATCGCGAGGTTCCGAAGGAACGGCGCGAACTGCTGTGTAAGCTCGATTGTCAGCTCGTAGTCCTGGCTCGCGTCGACGCTTTCGATCCAGTCGCCGAGCGTGAACGGACCGTACCCCGACCGGGTATCGTCGCCGAGGTAGTACTCGTAGTCGCTCTGGGTGAACCGCTGCCAGGTTGCCTTGAAATCTGACGCGGTGAACTCTTCGCCGTTGTGGAAGGTTACACCTTCGCGAAGCGTCAGCGTCGCGGTAGTTCCCTCGAGAGTGTAGTCGGTCGCGAGCGCGTCTTCGAGTTGGCCGCCGCTCCCGGCCGCGAACTGGATGAGGGTGTCAAACACCTGATTGGTGACCTTCGCCACCTCGCCGCTGGTCGACTGCTGTGGGTCGTAGTTTTCCGGGTGGTCACCGCGGGCGTACACGAGCGTCTGGTCGCTTCCGCCGTCCCCGCCGTCGCTACCAGTGCCGTCGCCACCGTCTCCACCTTCGGTTCCGCCACCATCGCCGCCGTCGCCGGAACAACCTGCGAGCGTTGCGGCTGCCGCGGCACTGCCGGCCGCGGTAAGGAAGCTCCGTCTGTCCAGAGAATCACCGGATGACATGGAACTTTGTTCAAACAGATATATTATAATTGTACCGGATAGATCAATGATTCTGCTATATATATGTTGATAGTTATGTGCAGCTAAGTAATATTATTCAGTTACTGCTTTCGTCCTCCTGTTCGTAGAGGTGACACGCTGCTGGGTGGGAGTCCGGTTGCAGCTCGGGGTGCTGTGTCTCACAGACGCTTTCGAATCGATCCCGTAGCGCCGACGCGGCGGCGTCCCAGTCCTCGTCCGCGAGATGCTCAATCGACGTTTCGACGACGCGGCGGTTCTCTCCGGTCAGGCTCGTTTCGAAGAACCGGTCGACCATCGTCTGTTTGAACGCTGCCATCGGTACCTCTCCCCTGCCGCTCGGGGGCTCGGTAAGGTCTGCGCCACCGTCCGTCGCCGCTGTGGCACTGTCGGCTTTTCGGGCCTGCTTCCGAACTGCATCGATGGCGATGGCCTCGTCCTCGACCCGTTGCCGGTAGTCCATTACCTCGCGGTACATCTCCTGTTCGATGTCGATGTCGGGCGGGATGACTTCGGGACAGCGTGTCCGGAAGTGACAGCCCGACGGCGGGTCGATCGGCGACGGAACGTCGCCTTTCAGCAGTATCCGGTCGGCCTCCACGGTCGGGTCCGGTTCCGGGATCGCCGACATGAGTGCCCGCGTGTAGGGATGTTTCGGGTCCGCGAACAGGTCCGGCGTGTCGGCGACTTCGACCACCTCACCGAGATACATCACCGCGACCCGGTCACAGATGTGGCGAACCACGCTCAGGTCGTGGGCGATAAACAGATACGTTAGGCCGAACTCATGCTGGAGGTCCTCCAGAAGGTTGATTATCTGTGCCTGGACGCTCACGTCCAGCGCCGAAACGGGTTCGTCACAGACGATGAAATCGGGGTCGACGGCGAGCGCGCGAGCGATGCCGACCCGCTGGCGCTGTCCGCCTGACAGTTCGTGCGGGTAGCGGTCGTACTGGTCCGGATCGAGCCCCACCGCCTCCATGAGGTCGGCCACGCGGTCGACCCGCTGTTCCCGGCGTGAGCCGTCACCGGTGTCTTCCGGCAGGTCGTGGATCTTCAGCGGCTCCATGATCGTCTGGCCGACTGTCATCCGCGGGTCGAGGCTGGACATCGGGTCCTGGAAGATCATCTGCAGGTCCCGACGGACTTCCCGCAGGCCATCCTTGTCGAGGTCCGCGAGGTCTTGGCCGGCGAAGACCACGGTCCCGTCTGTCGGTTCTAGCAGTCTGAGGATGGTCCGGCCAGTCGTCGATTTCCCACAGCCGGACTCGCCGACGAGCCCCAGCGTCTCGCCCTCGTAGATATCCATCGAGACGCCGTCGACGGCCTTGACCGACTCCGGCTCGCGCCCGATGTACTTGTCGAGCAGGTCGTCGGCCCGCGAGAAGTGTTTTTTCAGCCCGTCGACCTCCATGAGCTGTCTGTCCGTTCGCGTCGTCTCCGTCGCGGCGACGCCGGCGTCGCCAGTACCGTATTCGTCTGTATCGAACGATTCGAGGATACATTTCGAGCGGTGGGTGACGTCGTCCGGCCCGTGCTGGAGATACGGAATCTCGCCCTCGCGACACTCGGGCTCGGCCCACGGACAGCGGTCAGCGAAGTGGCACCCTTCGGGCATGTCGATGAGGCTGGGAACGTTTCCTTCGATTGGAGTCAGCCGCTCCGTTCCCTCGCCCGGTATCGATTCCAGCAGCGTGTACGTGTAGGGATGTGACGGGTTCTGGAATATCTCCTCGACCGGCCCCTCCTCGACGATTTCGCCGGCGTACATCACGGCGACGCGGTCGCAGGTCTCTGCAACGACGCCGAGGTCGTGCGTGATGAACAGGACCGACATCCCGAGGTCCGCCTGGAGGTCGTCGATGAGGTCCAGAATCTGTGCCTGGATAGTCACGTCGAGCGCCGTCGTCGGCTCGTCGGCGACGAGCAGCTTCGGGCGGCACGCCAGCGCGATGGCGATGAGGACGCGCTGGCGCATCCCGCCGGAGAACTCGTGGGGGTACTCGTCGACGCGGTCGGCCGGCTCCGGGATTCCGACCTCTTCCAGCAGCGAGATAACGTCCGACCGGATCTCCTCGTCCATCTCGCTGCCCCGGCTGAGCGAGGGCGTAATCTCCCGGACGGCGTTGAACCACGAGTCGTTCCGCTTGCTCCCGTAGCGGTGGAGGCGCAGGCTCTCCGCGACCTGCTCGCCGACCGTTATCGCGGGGTTCAGCGATGTCATCGGGTCCTGGAAGATCATCCCCATATCGCCGCCGCGGATGTCCCGCATCACCCGCTCCGGGGCTGCCGTCAGGTCGACGTAGCCGTCGGTGATCGTGACGGGCGCGTCGCCGCCCTCCGGAAGGGCCTTTTTCGGAGCTTTCCGAATGAACTGCTCGGCGAGCGTCCTGTCGTCAGCCGTCGTCGAAACCGAGTCGGGGACACGGTTCCGGTCGACCGTCGCCGCGTCGATGGTGATGAAACCGCTGTCGCTGTCGGCCGTCCGTACTGCCTTCGGATACTGCCGAGACAGCCGTGTGACTGTCTCAAGCGCGCCGAACCGGATCTCCCCGCCGGCGATGTGTCCGGGCTCGTCGACGATGTCCATTGCCGATAACGCTGTGACGGATTTCCCTGATCCCGACTCGCCAACCAGACCGACGGTTTCGCCCTCCCTGACAGTGAGGTCGATGCCGTCGACGGCTTTGACGGTGCCGCGGTCCGTCTCGAACTGGGTTCGGAGGTCAGATAATGTTAAGAGGTCGCGCATCTGTCGCCTTCTTCTCAAAATACCAGTAAAACTGTTGTGCCACTGGCCCACCAACAATTTATCCCGGCCGCCGCCACACTCGACGTATGAACGACCCTGTCGACCCCGAGTCTAACCCCTTCGACCGTGTCGTCGGTCACTGGGAGCAGGTCATCGAGGACATGGCGGCCACGGCGACACAGTACCGCGACGACGGGCGCGAGGCTATCGAACTCCACCCCGGAGACGTGGCGGTACTGACCGGCGAGCCGCGAACGATGGCTGAACAGACTGGCGAATACGAGCCGGAGACCCGGCGGCTCGGTTTCGATGTCGTGGTTCCCGGCGACGAGTTCCGGCGGGTCGCCGACGCGCTCGAAGACCGCACCGTCGAGCGCAGCGAGGTGTTCCGGGCGACCGACGACGGGATGGTGTTCCTGCTCGTCGCGCTGGAATGTGGCGACGACCTCGCCGTGCTCGTGCCGCTGTACTACGACAAGACCGACCGCGCGGACCTCTCGCAGGTCGCCGCCGACCACGGATTGTACTCACACATCCGACCGCTCACCGACGACGAGGTTGTCACCGTCACCCACAAGGACCCTGAACCGTTCTTCCCCGAGTGAAATCTGGTTCCGGATGGGTCACAGACCGCTTAGCTACGAGGTCTCTCGGACTCGGGTCAGCCGGTATGCCGGCACGCCGAAAACGATCCCGTAGAGCAGCCGGTTGCCGATGACACCGACACCGAAGCCCGAGAGAACGGCCGCGAGTACGAGCGTCACCGACGCCTCGGAAAGCGTCACGAGGCCGGCGACAGCCCCGGACAGCACGATGAACGCCGCCAGTGCGGCGACCTCCGGGTAGACGCCCGGGACCGCGTCGTGTTCGACGACAGCCACCGTGATCCCCGTCAGGAGTCCGAACCCGACAACCACCGCCAGTACGTCGACCAGTGCTGTCCCCGCCTCCGCGTAGCCAAGCACCGCCCCGCCGATGCCAATGGCGAGGTCGGTCCGCAGCACTTTCTGTGTCGCTTCGTGGACCGACATCGATGGCTGTGTATCGGGGTCGATACCGTCCATTTCAGCCGTGTCTACTCGTCGACTTGGAATTCATTCCCACACTCCGGACAACACACCTCGTCGTGTCGCAGCGCCGCGGACTGCTCGCGGACCTCCCGCATCACCGAGGAAATCCGGTCTTCGGCCTCCATCTCGTCCTCGACGGCGAGGTCGACACCCTCGACTTCGAGGAGGAACTTCGCGACCTCGGTGGCCTCGTACATCACGTCGTCGAGGTCCTCGGCGGTGAAGAAGTCACACATCGCGCCGTAGAGGAACGTCGCCCCGGCCTTCCGGACCTTGTCCTCGAAGGCCGCGCGGGCCTGATTGACCGCCTGTGGCGTGTACGTGTCCGTCATGAACGGGACGAGTTCTGGGAGGTTCTCCCCGATTTTCGTCATCTCGACGCCAGTTTCGGTCCGGAAGTCAGCACAGAGGCGGGCGATGGCCCACTCGCGGGCGGTGATGTACGTCCGGTCCCGGAGGAAATCGTTCGCGCGGTCGTAGGTCCCGCCCTCAATCTTCTTGAAGCGGTCGTACTTCTGTACGTCGGACGGGACGTCACTGGCTTCCGACACCGCTGCCTCGCCGGCCGGCCCGGCCGGCGCTGACTCCTCGGTGGCCGAGTCGGCGGGGCCGCTTTCCGTGGTGTCGCCGTCGTCGGCCCCGTCATCCGCGGCCGCCGGGTCGTCCGGCTGGTGGCCGGCCGAACCGTCGTCTGACGCCTCGACATCCGTCTCGTCCGGCGGTGCGCCCTCAGTCATAGCCGAGCATGCGTGCCCGCGGTGAAAAAGGGTATCGCCGCCGCCCCGCTGTCATGGTCTTTCCCCGACAGTTCAGCCGGGTGGCTTTTTTACCGCTCCCATGCATGGCCCGACTATGAAAATACTGCTCGGTGTCGGGGGCAGCGAACTGTCCTACCAGGCACTGACCGAGACACTCGAACGCGTATCGGAAACAGGCGACGAGCTGACCGTCGCTGTCTTCGAAAACGGCGACATCGACGCCGACCTCGAAACGGTCCAGCAGCGGATACAGGAGTATATCGACGAAAGCGGGCTCGAGCCGCCGATCCGCCACGTCGAAGGCACCTCGCCGGGCAGCGAGCTGGTGAACATCGCCGAGAGCGAGGAGTTCGATAGGATCGTCCTCGGCGGTGGCGGCCGCTCGCCGCTCGGGAAGATACAGCTCGGCCCCATCGTCGAGTTCGTCCTGCTGAACGCACAGACGCCAGTGACTCTCATCCGATGACTCGAACGTACCCAGACGAACCCGCCGAAGAGTTCCCACAGCCGCCACGGACGATCACCGACCGCAAGGACCGTCCCATCGACGTCATTCCCGCCGACGACGCCGATACGGAGAGCCTCGTCGAGATGTATCTCGACTTCGACCCTGCCGACCGTGCGCAGGGCATCCCGCCGGTCAAAGAGGAAGCGATCCGTGAGTGGCTCGAAACGATCCTCGACGGCGACTGTGTCAACGTCGTCGCCAAACACGACGACACTGTCGCCGGCCACGCGACGCTGGTCCCGGACAACGAGGACGAGCACGAACTCGCTATCTTCGTGCTACAGGCCTACCAGGGCGCTGGTATCGGGACGGCGCTGGTCGAGACGCTGCTGGGTCACGGTCAGGCCGAGGGTATCGACCACGTCTGGCTCACCGTCGAGCGGTGGAACGACCCGGCGATATCGCTGTACGAGAAGGTCGGCTTTGAGATCAGTAGCGCCGAGAGCTTCGAGATAGAGATGGCGATCCGTCTCTAAACGGTGAGCACCGGCTGGCTGGCGTACTCGATGACGTAGATCGCCGCGCGCCCGACGGCCTCTTCGCCCTCGCTTCTCTCCTCGCGCGGGACGACGATGAAATCCGCGTCGACGTCCTCCGCCACGTCGAGGACGACGCTGCCCGGTGTCTGCATCAGTCGTGTCTCGGAGAACGCGGTCGCGGACGACGTTTCGAACGTGCCGTCGTGGACGTCGCGGAACCGTTCCCGGATGCTCTCGGTGAACGCTCGATGCTCCTCGGCGATCGCGGTTGCGCTCACGTCGCCGCTGTCGATATCCTGGTGGAGCCGTTCGTCGATGACGAACAGCAGGTGGAGATCGGCGTCGTACCGCTCCGCGACGGCGATCGCGTACTCGGCCGCTCGTTCCGACTGGTCGCTGCCGTCGACCGGCGCGAGTACGAGGTCGATGTCCATCACTCGCCAGTGCGGCCCCGGCCGGCAAAAATCCACCGAGGTTCGTGCCGACCCCGTGGCGTCATCCGGAGCGTCCCTCGCCGTGACCAACAGTGTATTTAGTCGCGGCTTCGATGCGTGGTGTATGTTCGATACGGTGGTCATCGCCACGGACGGCTCCGGCAGCGCAGAGCGGGCCGTCGAAGCGGCGCTGGACCTGGCAGCGCGCTTCGACGCAACTGTCCACGGGCTGTACGTCGTCGACACCGGCGAGGTTGAGACGACTCCCGAAGAGGTTCGCGAGGCGCTGGAGCGCGCGCTGGCGACCACTGGCGGCCGCGCCCTCTCGTTCATTCTGGAGGCCGCCGACGCCGAGGCAGACGAGGAGCTCGTCACTGCCGTCCGGGAGGGTGACCCGGCCGACGAAATCTGCAAGTACGCGGCGGAACACGACGCCGATGTCATCGTCAGCGGGACTCGGGGCCGCCACGGCGAACATGGATTCCTGCTGGGAAGCGTCGCCGAGGAACTCATCCGGGAGGCCCCCATGCCGGTGCTGACGGTCCGCCAGCTCGAAGGCGAGCCAAACCCCGAGCGCGAGGACGTGTAACGGAACCCGACGGCTTCTTGACGCCCCGCCCGCTTGCTGGGGCATGGACGATTGGCTCATCGACGACGACCGTCTCTCTATCGGCCGCAAATCCGTACTCCCCGGCGAGGGGTTCTTTATCCCGGATTCCTACGAGGAAGAGCAAGCCGAAGCGGAAGCCGCCGAGACGCTGGACGACGCCGGTGTCATTGTTATCGCCGACCCGGACGCAGACGGACTGGCCTGTACCGCACTGATTCGCGAGGCCCACGGAGAAGGCGCACTGCTGCCTGCCGGCCCACACGAACTCACCGAAGCGCTCGAATGGACCGCCGAGTACGCCGACCCCGACGCGACCGTCTTCATCTGTGACCTCTGTCCCGACCGCGAATCCGACATCGCGCCCCTCGATTCGCTGATCGAGCGCGTCGAACGCGTCGTCTGGTTCGACCACCACCAGTGGCCCGACGACCTCGCCGCCGACGTGGACGCGGCCGGCGTCGAGCGCACCGTCGGGGACAGCGAGGAAGTGTGTACCGCCGACGTGGCGCTTTCGGAACTCGACTACGACTTCGACGAGCAGTGGGCCGATCTCGCCGCCGTCACCCGCGACCACGACCTCTGGATCCGCGACGACCCCCGAAGCGACGACCTCGCGGACCTGTCCTATTGGAGCGAACCCGAAGAGTACATCGAGGCGGTCCGCGACCACGGCCCCGACCTCTCTCCGGAGTTCCACGAGTTCCTCGACGAGAAGCGCGTCGAGAAGGAGGCGCTCATCGAGAAGGCCGTCGAGCGGGCCGAACTCCGCGATGTCGGCGAGTGGACGGTCGGCGTCACCTACGGCCGCTGCTCCCAGAACGAGGTCGCCGAGGCGCTCCGCGAGCAGGGCGCTGACGCCGCCGTCATCGTCAAGCCCGCCGGCTCCGCCTCGATTCGTGGGACGGATAACTTCGAGCGCGCCCACGAGGTCGCCCAGCAGGTCAACGGCGGCGGCCACCCGAAGGCGGCGGGCTGCAAGCCCGACATCTACGACGACATGATGGACTACGCCCACCACTGGACGACGCAAGGGGCCGTGGCGAAACAGGCTATCGTGGACGCCTTCCGACGGCTGCCCGAGGAAGAAGTGGAAGGCGTCGATACCGACCGATAGGCGGGCCCGTGAACGAACTGAACGGTATCTCGCCCCCTGACACAACGTTGATTTATCTCTCCCCCGTCACTGCCGGGTGATGTCCGAGTCCCTCCACACGCGAATCGCGCGCGAAACAGCTGTGCGACGGCGACTCGGAAGCGCCGTTGCCGTCGGCGTGACGCTGTACGTCCTCGACGGCTCGGTACGGTATGCTGCGGTCGCAGCGGCGCTCGCCTTCTGTGTCTGGCTCGTCGCCGACGCCGCCCAGGCCACTGTCGGCGACTACGCCGACCACATGGTGTTCGGGCTCCTCGTGTTCGGCTTCGTGGCGTACACGGTCGCGGCCGCCGGCCTAACGTGGGTCGTCGTCCCCGGGCGCTTCTCGGCTGCTGGTTCATGATTGACGGCATCCAGCACCTCCGGCACGGCGTCACCCGCAATGAGGTCGGGGTGTCGTACTCACACGATGGCGGCCCCGTGACGGGCCTGCCGAAGGCACTGCTTGTCAGACTTGCCGAACCGTTCCTGCTGTAGGCCCGGGGACTACTCCCCGACGACCCACTTGTCGCTGTACCGTTCTCCACAGGCACAGACTGCGTAGGCGTGGACCACGTCTCCCTCGGCGTAGAGCCCGCCTACGTCCTCGTTCTGTTCCTCGGCGAAGGCGAAGACGAATCGGGTCGTGTGGTCGCTCTCCGGCTCCTCCTCGGCGATCGGACAGACCGCGTCGGTCAGGTCGTCGTCGATGTCGCCCTCGGTTCCCATCGCCTGCTGAGCCAGTCCCATCGGGTCGATGCCCGTCGCCGACTGGAACGCGCTGCGGCCGTCGTCGCCCGGCAGGACGAGGACGTGGCCGTCCTCGACTTCGTCTGCGTACTCGGCCAGCGCGCCGGGGTTCGAGACGGCGTCCTCGTGCAGGAAGAAGAGCACGTCTTCAGGCCGCTCGCCCGCCAGAAACTCCGTGTGTTTGGTCATGCAGGGGGAGAGTCACTCGCCGGGCAAAAGTGCCGCGTTCCGCTCGGGAACGAGACGCGCTGTGTCGCCGCCCCTTCCAGCCTCACTTTTAGGCTCACTCGCCTGGTATCGTCGTCCATGACCGACTTCGGCGAGTACGTCACGGATATCGTCCACGAACCGACCCAGACCGACAGCCCGGGGTTCGACCTCACCGTCGGCGAAGTGTACGAGGTCGTCGAGCCGGGGCGGATCGACTTCGGCGGCGGCGAACTCGACGCGGCCGGCGTCACACCCCATTCGAGCGAGAAGCGGAATCCGGACGACGACTACGAGTGGTGGACGCTGCGGGCCGGCCAGTATCTCGTCGAGTACAACGAATCGCTGACCGGCGCGGCGACGGTGACGCTCCAGCCGCGGACGGAACTGCTCGAACGCGGCGCGACGCACCCGACACTGCACGTCGACGCGCTCCCGCGCGTGCCGCTATCGGTCGGCGGCGCGGGGCTACAGCTCAAAGAGAATGCCAGAGTCAGTACGATTGTCGCGGCCGAGGAGTAAACAGGTAGACAATCCGTCTCATACGGCTTGTTGTAGCGATTTACCGGTATGTGTCGACCCCGTGATCGGCACTATCCGGAAATAATCTACAACAATCCGTATCAGGCGTTGACGTCTTCGAGATGGCGGCTGGCGACGACCTTGCCAGTCGGCGTGAGCGTCGGCCCGTCGGACGCGTCCTGAACGAGGCCGTCCTCGGCGAGGTCCTGGAGAATCATCGACACCTGTGAGGAGTCCTTGCCGAGAATGCTCGCCAGCGGCATCCCGTCCATGTCGCCGGTCGAGTACATGGCGACCAGCACCTCCTTCTTGTCCTTGGTGAGCTCGACGTTTTTGAGCTCCTCCATGAGCTCGGCGTACTCGCGGCGGAGATAGCGCCCGAGGATCGACATCTTTCGACTCGAAGCCATCGCGGCCAGCGTCGTCATGGCTGTCCCGTCTTTCATGTGCCGGACTGTCAGCACCGGCCGGCCCGTGCCGTTGATCTCCCGCGTGTTCCGGTCGAAGTCTGACACCGTTTTGAGATCGACGTTGAACGATCCGTCCTTGCGTCGGAACTCGACGTTACCGGGTGTGAGAAAGAGCTTCGCAGTCTTGAACGACTC
The DNA here is from genome assembly GCF_048595605.1 of Haloarcula sp. KBTZ06. Taxonomy (NCBI): domain Archaea; kingdom Methanobacteriati; phylum Methanobacteriota; class Halobacteria; order Halobacteriales; family Haloarculaceae; genus Haloarcula; species Haloarcula sp. KBTZ06. The sequence goes on along the minus strand of NZ_CP184337.1, from coordinate 2,516,968 downwards.
GTCGGTGACGCGGCCACCGACGCGGGCGCGCTCTTTGACCGTCGTTTCGGTGCCGTTGATGACGGCCTTGAACAGCACCGTCCCGAACTTCTCGATCTTCTCGTCGCCAGCCTCGATGGCTGCGACGAGCCGCTTCCCCCTGTGTTCGAAGGCGATCGTCACCGTCGAGTCGAAGAAATCGCCTAGGTCGGGCGGGACCTGCCCGATGGCAATGTCGAAAATCGAGTCCAGCGGGATCGTCAGCTTGTCGTCCTCGCTTGCGGCCAGTACCAGCCGCTTTTGCGAGAGGACGATCCGACCCCTGATAGGGTCGCCCCGACCGGCCACTTCGGAGTTGAATTTGCCGACGAAATCCGCGATCACTGATTCCGACATTCGTCCGTTACCCGATGTACATCAGCACTGATATTGAGCGTTTCGCGCGAGTATCAGCAGCAAAAATCGGCTTCATTCGGGAGAATGGGGGCTAACGGCGTCAGTTGTCGAGGTTTCGAGCAATATCTGACAGCGAGGCGTCCGGCCCGCCGGTCGCCGTATAGACGACGCGCTTGCCCGGCGTTCGGAGGCCGTACTCGGTTCCGTCGGTTACCACGTCGAGATGTGCTGACCCGCCGAGCGAGACTTCGCCGTCGGCGACCCACTCCGCGAGGCGGTTCGTCCCGTCCCGTTCGCGGGCCAGTCGGCGGTTGTCGGCGACGTGTGAGAGCACCGGCTCGCCGTCGAGATTCGTCTCGACGACGGCGTGGTACCGGTCGCCGTCCAGCGCGAGGCGGACGGTGTCGCCGTCGTCGAAATCGAGTTCGTCCGGGAGCACGACCCGGGGTCGGTCGGTTCGGCCGACCGACTCGACGGGAACGCGATGCGTCTCGACGGTTTCGTGGTCACTGGGAACGCGGTCCGGCACTGACTTACTCGTCGTCGTCGCCGAGGAGTTCGGCCACGTCGTCGCTGCCGCGGGCCGTGATCTTCGCGTTGATCTGGCGCGTGTCGTCGCTGACCTCGCGGCCGCGGACGGTGATGCGCTTGCGCTCGCCGTCGGTGGTCGGCTTGAAGCCGACGCCGCCGTCGGACATGATTTCTTTCGTCATGACGCCGCGAACGTCGGGTCGCATCGGTCGGCCCGAGGTGTCCGACCCGCCGGTCAGTTCGAGCGTGTAGCCATTGAGGCCGACAGCGCCGCCGTCGACCTCGTCGCCGAGCTCGCGGCCGATGAAGCGGTTTGCGTCCTGTCCGTCGACGTCGATCTGGTAGGTGTGGCCGTCCTCCGGATCGGAGACGGCGACCGTGAATTCTGCCATACCTGTTCTCAATCAACCGCGCTTCAAAAACGCGTCGAACCGTCCGTCCCGGTCGCACCGTCTCAGCGTCACGGTTACTGGTCAGCCATCGCATCGCTCGCGATTGAGCGGCCGCGGGCCTCAAGCTGGACCTCCCGGCGTGTCCGGACCGGTTCGAGGATATCGGCTTCCATCAACCGGTCGTACACGGCTTCGACTTCCTCTATTTCCATATCGACGAAGTCCGGAATCTTGAACGGCGAGATGCCGGAGTACAGCGCCATCAGCACCTGCGTCTCCTTATCCGAGAGGTCCACGTCGTCGGCGATGTTGCGCTGCTCACCTTGCCGGACGAGTCCCTCGATGAGCGAGACGTGACGTGGCGTCCCCGAAATGTGAGTCTCGACGCTGGTCCCTTCGATGGTGTGTTCGACCTCCAGCAACGGTCGCTCGTCGCCCCGAATCGTCTTTTCCTTGCTCTCGACGGTCCCCACGTCGTCGATGTCAAGTTCGACGAACGTACCGCTGGCGATGGCCAGATTGATGCAGTCGCCGTCGAGTTTGAGTCGCCCCTTCTCCCAGCCGCCGTCCTGAACGACACCACCCTTGACTGCGGGATGGTTGACGAGGACGACGGTCTGGTCGAGCAGCGTGCTGTAGAGTTTCTCCTGGAACTCCTCGGCCTTTTTCGCCGAGATGAGCGTCACGTTCCGGCCGGCCTGCACCTTGATGTAGCTGTCCACCTGTGCGAGGGGCTGGTTCATCTGGCTGGCCGTGACGCTGCTGACTTTCGACAGTGGGATGGTCCGCTTGCCGTCGTTGGTTGCGAGGACGAGACGCTTGTTCGAGAGGAGTATCCGACCGGGTAGCCACTCGATGTCGTTTCGCTTGCGCCCGTCCGAGACGACCTGGACGAACTTCCCCTTCGTATCGACCAGTGCGTGTTCTCCGTCGCTCATCGGTTAGCCAGCTATCGCTCTGGTGTACGCCCCGCCGCGTCTTAATCCACTCGGCTGACTCATCCGCGGCCACCGAGCTTCGAGATAGCCGAGAACGCCTTCTTCCTGACCACGTCGTGTTCGGTTTCGTCAATGAGCTTATCCAGCGTCTTCCGGGACCGCTCGCCGCCGACTTTCCCGAGGGTGAAGATGGCCTGGCCACGAACGTTGGGGTCGACGCCGTCGTCCTGGACAATTTTGAGTAGTCGCCGCTCGACCATGTTGTCGTCGTCGCCGAGTTCGGCGAGGCTGGTCGCGGCGAACTGTCGGAGCATCTGGTCGTCGTCGTCGAGCGCGTCGACCAGTGATTCGATGACGCGGTCCCGCTCTTCCTGACTGGTGACCCGGCCGAGCATCCAGGCGGTGTTGCGCCGCTGGGCCGACTGCGTGCTCTCTTCGAGAATTTCGACCAGCGGCACGACGACGCTCCGGTCGTCCGTGTTCGAGAGCTTCTCGACGACGGTGTCGCGGATCTCGTGGCTCTGGTCGGTCGGGACGTTCGACAGCAGTTCGATCAGCGAGTAGACGGCCGTCCGCCGCACGGCGGCCGACTCGTCTGAGAGGGCTTCGATGAGGTAGTCCACCGGCCGGTCGTTGCCGAAGTTCCCGAACGCGCCGACGGCGATACGCCGGACCCGCTCGTCGTCGTCCTCGTACAGCGGCAACAGCGCTTGGAGCGCCTGCCGGTTCCCGATGTTCCCCAGCGCGTCCGCTGCCTCGCGCCTGACGGCGGCTTTGGGGTCCGACAAGACGTTTTCGAGCGGCGTCGTCGCCCGCGAGTCGCCGATCTTCCCGGCTGACCGGGCCGCTCGCGCCCGCACTCGTGGGTCCGGGTCCTCGAAGCGCTCTGCGAGCTTCGGGACCGCGTCGGCCTGGTCTAAGTTTCCGAGGCCGTTCGCGGCCGCCATCCTGAGTTCGGGCACATCGGCGTCAAGCACCTGCATGTACGCCTTCGCCTTCACCCAGTCTGCGGCGTCGTCTTCGAGGTCGACGCCGGCCATTCCCCCGATGAGTTGCGTGATGGCGTCGTCGCCGAGTTCGTCCAGCGAGTCGATAGCCGCGCCGGTGATCGCGTCGCTGTCGCTCTGGGCCGCGTCCACGAGCGCGTTGACCACGTCGCGCCGGTCGTCGTGGTCGTCGAAGTTCCCCAGTAGCTCCGCGGCGCGGGTCTTGACCCGCTCGTTGTCGCTTTCCCTGAGGAGGCGGATGAGTTCCTGTGCCTTGCCGTCCCGTTCCAGTTCGTAGAGGCTCATTGGTCGCTACACACGCCGGTAGATGCGGTGTCGTTTGTCGACCGCTTCGAAGGAGTCCCGACACTCCGCGGGCAGCGTCTCGGTCATGCCGATCATGAGATATCCGCCCTCGCGGAGCGACCCGCGGATCGTCTCGAAGATGGGGACCTTGAACTCCGAGTCGATGTAGATGAGGAGGTTCCGGCAGAACACCAGATCGAAATCGCGCTTGGGGTCGCCCCGGATGAGGTCGTGTTGCTCGAACGTGACCATCTCTTTGACCCGGTCCCGGACCTCAAACGTGTTGCCGTCCTGCTCGATGTACTTCGTGTAATCGTCCAGCGGCTCCAGCTCGTCTGCGATGTCGGTCGTCTGGGAGGTCGCGTAGGTACCCATTCGGGCTTCTTCGAGGATGTCGGCGTTGATGTCCGTCGCCGTGATCTCGACCCGCCGGGCGTCGATCTCGGGGTCGTCGAGTGCCAGCATCGCCGCCGAATACGGCTCGCGGCCGTCGGCACTCGGGGCCGACCAGAGCCTGACGCGACGGTTGTTCTCCGTGAGGTCCCGGAGGACCGGCCGCAATCGCTCCCAGGCGTCCGGGTTCCGGAAGAAACTGGTGACGTTGATCGACAGCGAATCGAGCAGTTCCTCGCGCTCGCCGTCGTCGCGCTCCAGCAGTCGCTGGTAGGACTGGTAGTCCTCGGTGTCGGTCCGGCGCATCCGCGCGGTGATGCGGCGGTCGAGATACGAGTCATTGTAAAAGCCCGACTCGAAGTCCATCTCCTCGCCGATGAACTCCACGAGGTCGTTGAAGGTGCGCTCGCTACCTTTGTTCATAGCGTCACCACGTCGAGGATGTGGACGATGTTCCCGTCGCCGAGAACGGCCGTGCCCGAGAGGCCGGGTGTTCCCGAGAGGATACCCTCCAGGGGCTTGACGACGACCTCCTCCTGGCTGTTGACCGAGTCACAGTGGAGCGCGACCTGGCGTTCGGACTCGCGGATGCGGACGAGCATCCCGTCGCCGTTTGCCGTCTCGCCCTCGATGTCGAAGGTGTCGTCGAGGTGGATGACCGGGTAGATCTCGTCGTTGTGCTTGATGACTTCCTGGCCGTTGACCTGCTTCGCCTCCTCTGTTCCGGTAATCTCGTCGACGTTCTTGATCGGGACGCCGTACTCCTCGCCGCCGACCTTGACGAACAGCACTTTGACGATAGCCATCGTCACCGGCAGGCGCAGCGAGACCGTCGTTCCCTCGCCCGGTTCGGAGTCGACGCTGACCGACCCGTCGAGCTGGGAGACCGTGTCGTGGACGACGTCCATGCCGACGCCGCGCCCGCTGGTGTCAGTCACTTCGTCGGCCGTCGAGAAGCCGGGGTGGAACACGAGGTCGTACACCGCGGAGTCGTCCATCGCGTCCAGTTCCTCGGGCGAGCGGACGCCCTTTTCGACGGCCTTCTCCCTGATTCCACTCACGTCGAGCCCGGCCCCGTCGTCTTCGACTTCGATGATGACGTGGTCGCGCTCGCGGGAGGCCCGGAGCGTGATGTGGCCCGTCGGGTCCTTGCCTGCCTGTTCTCGCTCCTCGGGCGACTCGATGCCGTGGTCGACGGCGTTCCGGAGGATGTGCATCAGCGGGTCCGAGATCTCGGTGAGGATGGTCCGGTCGAGTTCGATGTCCTCGCCCTCGATATTGAACTCGATGTCCTTGTCGAGTTCGCGCGCGAGGTCGCGGACGAGCCGCGGGAACTTCCCGACGACCTTCTTCAGCGGGATGAGCCGCATATCCATCACCGTGTTCTGGAGGTTCGCCGTGATCTTGTCCAGTTCGTTCAGCGTCTCGCCAGTGGAGTCGAGGTCGTCTTTCTCGACGCCACGCCGGAGCTTGATTCGGCTCGTGACCAGTTGCTCGACGAGCCCGTGGAGGTCGTCGAGCTGGTCCACGTCGACGCGGACGGACTTGATCTCGTCGACGCTGTGTTCCTCCTCGTTGTCCGGCTCCGGGTCCGCGCTCGGCTCAGCATCCGACCCGGCAGCGGCGACTGCGGCGGCGTCCCCGGTCGCTAGCGCGTCGGTCACGTCGGTCACGTCGAAGCTGTCGACCTTCCCAGTCGTTCCCAGTTCGGCGTCGACGGTCGCCGCGTCGGGGCCGTCGAGATACAGGACGAACGTGTCCTCGAACTCGCCGTCCTCGATATCGGCACGGCTCGGACTCGAATCGAGAATGTCGAACCGCCCCTCGATGGACTCGACGGCAAGCATCGAGTCGACGCCGAGCATGTCAGACTCCCCGACGCTGATTTCGGCCTGCAGGACTCGCTCGTTGACAGCGTCGGCGTCGATGTCGGCATCGCTGACGCTGGCATCCGCGGAGAGCGACTCATCGCTGTCCGAGGAGCCACCGTTGTCTGCCGTTTCGGTGTCGCCCGCGGCGGCGGCCCCCTCTTCGAGAACGGCTCGGAGTTCCTCGACCATCTCGTCGGTCTCCGTCCCCGATTCGCCGTGCTCTTCGATCTCCCCGACGATGACCTCAATCTTGTCGACGCCGGCGAAGACGAGGTCCATCAGGTCCGGCGTGACCTCCATCTTGCCCTGGCGCATCTCGTCGAGCAAGTCCTCCATCGCGTGCGCGAGGTTCGCTGCGTTGTCGAAGCCCATCGCTCCGAAGTTACCCTTCAGCGTGTGGGCTGTCCGGAAGATCGAATCCATCGCCTCCGTGTTGGAGGGGTCGGATTCGAGTTCGAGCAGCGAGTTGTTGAGTTCGGTAATCGCTTCTTCACTTTCACGGATGAATGCGTCTAAATACTGGTCGTCCATTGTCAGGTCACCTCAGTGGTAATCGTGTCGATAATGCCGTCCGCAATGTCGTCGATAGGCAAGACAGTGTCCACACAGCCCGTCTCGGCGGCGCGCTTTGGCATGCCGTACACCGCGGACGTGGCCTCGTCCTGTGCGATGGTCTTGCCACCGGCCTGCTTGATCCGCCGAATCCCGTCTGCGCCGTCTTCGCCCATCCCAGTGAGGATGAGTCCGACGAGCGGGTCGTCGATTGTCTCCGCGGCCGTTCGCATCGTCACGTCGACGGCCGGCCGGACGCTGTTGACCGGTTCGTCCTGTGTCAGCTTCGTCCGCAGTCGGCCGTTCCGGTAGTTCTTGACCTCCATGTGCCGGTCGCCGGCAGCGACGAGTCCCTCGCCGCCGCCGATGCGCGCCCCGTCTGTGGCCTCCCGGACCTCGTAATCGCTTCGCGTGTTGATCCGCTCGGCAAACCGGCCGGTGAACCCCTCCGGCATGTGCTGGATGATGAGCACCCGGAGGTCAGCCTCGATGGGGAGGTTTTCCATTACCTGTTCCACCATCTTCGGGCCGCCGGTCGAAGAGCCGATGACGAGCGTCGGGTTCGCAACGTAGGTCGTCTGACTCGACGAGCCTCCGGTTGCCCTCCGGTCAGTGGCTGAACCGCCGGCTGTTGGTGAGCTCGCGCCGCTGTCGCTGCTTGTCCCGCCGTGGCTGTGTGTCGCGCCGACATCGACCGCCGCGACGGAGCTGACCATCTCGACCAGCTGGTCTTTCAGGCGTGACATCTCCATCGATACCTCGCCACCGGGCTTGGTGAAGAAGTCGACCGCACCCTTATCGAGCGCCTCGAACGTCACATCGGCGTTCTCGTCGGTGTGTGCCGACAGCATCAACACCGGTGTCGGAGACTCCGACATGATGCGCTCCGTCGCCTCGATGCCGTTCATTACCGGCATCTCGACGTCCATCGTCACGACGTCCGGTTTGTGTTCGATAACGGCCGACACCGCCTCCTCGCCATCACGCGCCTGCGCGACGACATCGATACCGCCATCGCTGAGGATATCAGAGATGACACTCCGCATGAAGTGAGAGTCGTCTGCGACCACGGCGCGGACACCATCTGCCATATCACCAACGCTCCCGTCGGCCAGGAGACATCGGCGAACGAGACATCCTCATACCTACTTCCAAATCCCGTCCGGCCCCGAAATAAATACTCCGCCCACGTAATCAAAGTTGATAGCCCAGCAGGCACCTTTATGCGCCCCTGTCCGCGACAGTTTGGATAAGAACCGCAATGGCAGCACAGTCAGCCACCACCGGCCAGGTACTCGAGTTCCAGCTCGGCTCGGAAACGTACTGCGTGAGTATCGACTACGTGACTGAGATCGTCGATATCGGCGAACTCACGTCCGTCCCGAACGCCCCGCCGCACGTCCGTGGCGTCATGGACCTGCGCGGGCGCACGACATCAATCGTCGACCCCAAGGTCGTTTTCGGTATCGAGGACGAGGGCGAAGAGAAGCGCATCATCGTCTTCGACCCGGAGATCGTCGAGGAACAGGGTGCGGCCGGCTGGCTCGTCGATGAGGTGTATCAGGTAGTCCAGATCACGCCGGAGCAGGTCGACCGGTCCCCCGCGAACGACGCCGGCTCAATCCGGGGCGTGATCAAGCGAGATGACAGTTTTGTTATCTGGGTGGACCCCGCCATCGTCCACGCTGGTGACTGATTCCGGTTTGTTTAGCGACACACCAGCAAGACTTTTTAACATTCCCGACAGAGAAGTATCTAATCAACTTCCAGTTCCTTCCGAAACTATGATTGAGCAAACCAAAACGGGGATCGAGGGCCTCGACGACATTCTGAACGGCGGTATTGTGAAGAACTCAACGACACTGGTGAGCGGCAACCCCGGTGCCGGGAAATCGATCCTCTGCCTCCAGTACATCTACAACGGCGTCGAAAAATACGACGAGAAGGGCATCTATCTCTCCTTCGAGGAAGACGCGTCGGACCTCCGAGAGGCCGCCGAATCCATCGGCTTCGAAAACTGGCAGGATCACGTCGACAACGGCGACATCAAGGTGTACGACAAGCAGGTACTCCTGCGCGAGAACGACTTCACGTCCTCACTGGATATTCTGCTGGATGAGCTCGAAGACGGCGACTACGACCGGTTGGTGCTTGACTCTCTCGCCATGTTCGAACTGTTCTTCGAAAACGAGAAGGAGAAGCGGACGTATCTCCTGAAGTTCACCGACATCCTCAGCGACAGCGGTCTCACGACGCTGATGACCAACGAACAGGGGGCCGTCTTCCCGGACACCGAGATCGGGCTGGAAAACTATCTGACCGACGGCAACATCTACCTTATCCAGACGCCGACTGATACCGGTGTGAACAGATACGTCTGGGTCGCCAAGATGCGAAAGCAAAACATCGAGACGGACATCTATCCGATGGAGATCGACCGCGGCGGTATCGACGTCCACCAGAACGCCAGCGCCTTCTCGATGATGAGCGAGGAAGAATCACCAATTTAGCGATACAATAGAGCCATTATTACTCGGTAGAACGACGGATACAGCGGCACAGGCCGCTGTTTTCGTACGAGCGTCCTGTAGTGCGTGTTTGTCTCCTTTCAGTCGATATCACAGGCGATAGCTTTATTATCGACTGAATTTATTATTTGATAACGATGGATTCAGGGGAGATTCTTCAGACGCTTGGCAATAAATACAGTGCCGAAATCCTCGACGCGACGGACGAACCGGTCTCCGCACAGGAACTCAGCGACGAACTCGGAATCCCCATCGCGACGTGTTACCGACGCATCGACGAACTGACCGAACACGACCTCCTGGAACTACACGACAACATCCTCTCTGACGACCGCCGACGTATCAAGGTGTATCGGCGGAACGTGGACGAGGTCCGGGTCGATTTCGACGACGAACTGACCGTCCACATCGAAGAGCGGTCGGAAGTGACCAACAAACTCGACGAGGCGTGGCGGACCCTATCTGAGCGGTAGAACGCCTCTTCTCGGCGTTATCACGAAAGATATTTTCGAGCGTGGATTTAATAACGGGTTCGCTGTAGCCCTGTACAGTGCTGATGATAGAACTTCTCTATGCCATATCGACGCTGGTGTTCGTCGTGGCCGGACTGACAATGGTCGGGATGGCCATGCGGGCGTACGTCCAGACATCCCGGCAGGCGATGCTTCACCTCTCGGTGGGATTTTCGCTTGCAATCGCGGGCGCGGCCGCGACGATGATTAGCGCGTTCATCAACGACTTCGAGGGCGTACGGTCGTTGTTGCTAGTCAACAGTGGGTTGACGACGTTCGGCTATCTGTTCGTGATGTACAGTCTCGTCACGTACGAGTGAGTGTGTTTCTCGACTGCATCAGTTGACCACCCTGCCCGTGAGCGGATTTCTCTGTGACTCATCTCATTGTCGACTCCGGTTTCAACGTCTATTTTCGTATAGACCGCCCCAGCTTGCACGCAACACGATACCTCCCGACCATACACCAGACAACCAGCTATTTCCATCGCTGATACCGACCTATAGAAGCAATTAAATCTGATTCTTAGAGGCGACGTAGCTCAGTTATCTTCTTCAGACCTAACTATAGGTATTCTTCTGGCAAAAACCTCCACAGCCCCTCAGGACCCTATTATCAAGTAATATAATTTGGGGGGAGGTATTATTACTGACGAAAAGAACGGTTGGATAGGGTCAGACAGACCCGGATTAACAATGCTAACGGAACTAACGAACGACGACGACCGCGGGCAGGTCGGTATCGGCACCCTGATCGTGTTCATCGCGATGGTGCTGGTGGCGGCAATCGCTGCGGGCGTCCTGATCAACACGGCTGGCTTCCTCCAGAGCAGTGCGGAGGAGACCGGCCAACAGAGCAGTGACCAAGTGACGAACCGACTGCAGCTCGTCAACGCTGTCGGTGAAGACATTCAGTCATCCAGCAGTACAATCAACACGGTCAAGCTGACGGTGAAGAAGGCACCTGGTGCAGGGAACATTGATCTCGGCAGTACGATCGCCCAGTGGGTCGACTCCAGTGGCTCGTACGACCTCACCTACGAAGGAACCTACGACGGTGACCCGGGCGCGAGCGAGTTCTCCGTCGCTGACGTCCAGGACGATGACGGATCGATTTCGGGAAGTCAGGTTCTGAACGACCCGTCTGACCGCGCGACGATCATCTTCAGCGCCGAAGAGATCCGCGGCGGCGCTGCTGATGACGGCCTCGGTGAGGGTGAGACGGCGACGGTTCGTCTGAACACCCAGTCCGGCGGCACGACGACCGCTCGGTTGGTCGTCCCGGAGACTCTGTCTGGTAACTCCGCAGTCACCCTCTAAGGCGTCATATCTTTCAGTTTCAATTGCTGATATACTCGTAGCTTATTTCTGCCTTCTGCGTGCTTTCCACCGGTTAGCTTGCGGCACACTACTGGCTCCGACACGTAACGGTCATTTAGGAGTCCTCACACGGCCAGACGTTTTTGTTGACTACTGCTCTCAGAGATAGAATTCAGCGCTCCGTCTATTCTCGGACAAATATCTGTTTTGGCCGCTGAGACTGTTGCTTACGACGATCAGTGACTTGGTTATCAAGACGTATAATTTGAGAGGAGGTATTATTACCCATGAAAAGAGTCAACAGATAGGGTCAGACAGACCCGGATCAACAATGCTAACGGAACTAACGAACGACGACGACCGCGGGCAGGTCGGTATCGGCACCCTGATCGTGTTCATCGCGATGGTGCTGGTGGCGGCAATCGCTGCGGGCGTCCTGATCAACACGGCCGGCTTCCTCCAGAGCAGCGCCGAGGAGACCGGACAACAGAGCAGTGACCAAGTGACGAACCGACTGCAGCTCGTCAACGCTGTTGGTGAAGAAATCGATTCTTCAAGCAGCACGATCGACACGGTCAAGCTGACGGTGAAGAAGGCACCCGGTGCGGGCAACATCGACATCGGTAGTACGATCGCCCAGTGGGTCGACTCTACTGGCTCGTACGACCTCACTTCGTCTGGCTACAGTGACACCCCACCCTCCGACGGGTCCTCCTTCGCTGTCTCTGATGTGCAGGACGACGACGACTCGATTTCAGGGAGCCAGGTCCTGAACGACCCGTCTGACCGCGCGACGATCATATTCAGCGCCGAGTTAATCCGCGGAAGCGGCACCGGTGATGGCCTCGGTGAGGGTGAGACGGCGACGATTCGCCTGAACACCCAGTCCGGTGGCACGACGACCGCTCGGTTGGTCGTCCCGGAGACTCTGTCTGGTAACTCCGCAGTCAGCCTCTAAATTCGGTCATCTTTTCGGTTCGACGTAGTTCTCTTTTCGTCCACCCTGACCAGCGACGGAGTTATACGATAGCCTCACACACTAGTACCTATGGCTCGGCGGTCAGACGAACCGAATCCGGAAGAGGGCAAGGTACTTTCGCCCGAAGAGCTCGATATCGCCGACGACGAGCACGTCACTGAAATCGACGAGGGCCGCTACGTCGTTTCGTCGGACGTCCGCACTGACGACTCCTACGGGAACCACGTCTCATCGGATTCGGCGTCTGAATCCCCGCCGTCTCCTGCACCGAACCCGGAGCCGTCGACTCCCGAGTTCTCGGATGCGAACGTCCACGAGTGGCTTGCCGAACAGATGGCCGACTCGAACGCCAGATACGGCTTCGACGTGACCGCGAAGTTCGACGGCGACGTCGACCAGCAGCAGCTCGCTTCCAACGACATCGTCACCGTTTTCGAGAGCTTCATGCTCTGGTACGGTCGCCAGATGGACGGGTCGACGCCGGTCGAAGAAGTGCTGGGTATTCTGCTGTCGGAATCGAACGTGCCGGTTCGCTATCCGCCGGCAGTCATCAAACAGCTCGTCCGGTCGACGCAACTGACGCCGGACGATTCTATCGCTGATCTCTTGGAAGCCGTCGAGGCCGCCGACGGTGCCGAACTCTGAGACGGGCCGCTGTAGGTCATTTCCACAACGACCACCTGCAATCGAGCAGCTATCGCGATGAACAGGGGCAGCAACCTGCCCAACCGACGAGGGATTTAAATCCGGGCACGGCAGTGTGTAGGGTAGATAATGGTCCCGCGCCATCCGCCGACGGCCGTTGCCCTGTTCGTTCTGGTAACGCTCGTCGTGACGGGACCGCTCGTCGGCGTCGACGCTGTCAGGCCACAGCCGACGACTATCGGCGACGGGACGGCGACTGTCAGTTCCGTCCAACTGCCGACGTCGGAATTACGGTTCACGGACGGCCGATTCGGCACGAACGTCGTGTATCTCAGAGTGCCCGATGCCAGCGTGTCCGTCGACTCCGTGACGGGGCGTCCGAGACTGCTGTATCAGGTCGCAGTCCCTGCGCTCGACATCTCCCTCGAAGACGAACAGGTCCTTTCGGACGGTCAGTCCGGGACGTACCGGCTCGCACCCGGTGACAGAGCGGTCACGCCGTCGTCACTGGAGCGGGACGTGTACAGGGGAACCGTCCTGCTTCGGGTCCAGAGCTTCGAAACCGCTGAGACAATCGTTGCTGAAAACGTGACAGTGCAGGTGGAGCAATGATTCGAGACATCGAACGGCTCACTGGCCGCTGTCGCCAGGTCGGAACGGCAATCTTCGGTGACCGCTACGGCTATGTCCTCTGGCTCGGCCTGCTCGTGACGTTCGGGCTCTACTGGCGCGTCGGGATTTTCGTCACCGACACGTACACCACTGCCAACGCCCTCGTCGCTGTCTCGAACGGGCACCTCCACATCGTAGAGACGCCGTACTCCCTGACACTCGGCGCGCAACCGGGTCTGCACGAGGCCGGCGGCAGGCTTTACGGACGCAACTACGGCCAGATACTTCTGGCTGTCCCGCTGGTCTGGGCGTTGCAAGGGCTGTCCGTGCTCATTACACCCCGGCTACTGCTCCTTGGACTCTGGTCGGGCACTGCGCTCGTCTTCGTGGCTCACGTTAGCGTGCTCGGACAGCGCCACACCAATGTCGCCAAGCGAACGGTGCTGTGGGTCGGTAGCGGTCTCGTCGCTGTCTTGTTTCTGATCGGTGCGCTGACAGCGACGGCGCTCCCCGATACTGCGCTCGCGCTAGCCGCGTTCCAGATATCGACGATGCTCGCAGCAGCGACGACCGGCGTCGTCCTCTACCGCCTCGTCGGAATCTGGCACGACCGCTCAGTCGCCCTGGCGGCTGGTGTCGCAATCGGTATCGCCTCGTCTGTCGGGTTCTGGGCTTCGCTTCCGAAACGGCACGTTCTAGTAGGGCTATTGATACTGACGACGGTGTATCTGTTCGCTCGGAGCCGAGTTGCGTATGCGGACGCCGAATTTCGGCTCGGGCTGGGTTTTCGTGCCGGCGCGTACATCGCCGCTGGTCTGGTAACCTGGACCCACGCCTTCGAGGGCTTTTTCCTCGTGGTGACGCTGGCTCTCGTAGACCTTGTCACTGCAAGGCGAAACTCGCTTCTCCATCTGGCCGTTGCCGCCCTCGCGCTCTTCCTCGGCTCGCTCCCGATGCTCGTGACGAACTTCCTTATCTCTGGTAACCCGGTCAAACCGCCGCGGTTGCTCTCCGCCGTCGGGGGTGCGAACGTCGAATTCACACCTGAGACCGGCGGCGATGCCGGAACCGGTGGCGGTAGCGGCACTGGCGGCACTGAGGGTGCCGGAACGGACGGTGGGACTGGCGGGGGTTCCGACGGGAGTGATGGCGGGTCTAGTGGTGGCAGTGATTCCACAGGGGCGGACAGTGATACCGGAACGCCGATCATAACACCGATTCTCGGCCTGTTCGACCGGATCATGGGACCTGCGGCCCCCGCGATGGTGTTCGTTTCGGATGCGGTCAGCCGTGGTCTCGACGTCCTGGCTACGCCCGAGCGACTGTCACAGATTTTCCTGCGGAGCGGCTCCGCGCCACAGATCAACTACACCCCGAACTCCTACGAGGCGATCGAACTCACGATGGTCGAGGCCGTCCCGCTTTTCGGCGCGGTCGCGGCACTCCCCGTGGTTCTAGTCCGGTCAGCTGTTCAGCGGATGCGGCAGTGGAATGTCCGTCCGTCGTACTATTCCCCCCGAACCCAGACCGATATGCTCGTTGCGACCCTCGCAACTGTGTTCACGCTCGTCTATCTGAGCCGCCTGCCACTGCACACACAGCTCACTGTTCGATATCTGCTGCCGACGGTCCCGCTGATCATGTACGGCGTCGTTCGGATTCCGGCGGTCCACGAAACCGTCAGCGACGCGAAGCGGTGGCTCGCCGGCGGGTACGCTGCGAGTACAATTGGTGGTCTCCTCATCGGACTCGGCGTCGTTGCCGGACTTGATCTGGCGCTCGGGGAAGCGGTACAGTTCCACGCACTCCTCAATCTCGGTGGTGCTGGTGTCTGTGCTGGGGCTGTGCTGGGCCGCATACTCGTTCCCGACCGCGTCCCGTCCAGAGTGGTCGCACTGGGTCTGGCGCTCCCGGCGGGGCTGACGACAGCGTACCTCCTCCTCTCGGGGCTCGTGTACTTCCAGTATGGCTCCTTCGCGCTCGATTTCATTCGCGTTCTCACACCGCATCTCCCCGCGGTGTAACTGGGTTTCGGGACCCACCGATATCACACGCGATAATTTACGGGACACCTTTATCTAACTCATCACGATATGTAGGCTTGATAGGCATGCCAGACGTACTGATCGCCGACGATTCAGAGTTTATGCGTAACCTCCTCCGCGAGATTCTCGAAGAAGACCACGAGATCGTTGGGGAGGTCGAGAACGGTGTCGAAGCTGTCGAAGTGTTCAAAGAAGAAGGGCCAGACCTGGTGATGATGGACATCGTGATGCCCATCCGGGATGGCATCGAGGCCACGGACGAGATCAAATCTTCCAATCCCGATGCGAACGTCATCATGTGTACAAGTGTCGGCCAGGAAGAGAAAATGAAGGAGGCAGTGAAAGCGGGGGCTGACGGATACATCACCAAGCCGTTCCAGAAACCCAGTGTGATGGAGGCCATCGAGGACGTCGTCCCCTCATAGATGAACGTCGATATTCAGTCGCTCGGTACGTTCAACCAACTCGCTCACGAGGGGGCCGAACAGGCCACGCAGTCGATGGGCCAGATGACGGGCATCGATGCCGTCGTCGACGTAACCAAGATAACGCTGCTCGACAGAGCAGACGTCGGCGAGGAACTGGCCGGCCGTGACTTCGTCGGCGTCCAGTTCTCTTTCGATGGCGTTCTGGAGGGCGATACCGTTCTTGCCTTCGACGTAGACAGCGCCGGCACGATCACCGAGGAGATGATGCCCGGTAGCAGCGACGACGAGGCGATGGCCAGGAGTGGCATCGAGGAGATCGGCAACATCATGATGAGCGGTTTCATCGACGGTTGGGCCGACTACGTCGGTGCGACCATCGATCACTCGCCGCCGGAGTACATCGAGGAGTCCGGCGGTGACGTGCTTCCCGATGCACCCGAGAACGGCGACCACCAGCAGGTGTTCGTGTTCAAATCGGAGATCGAATGGATCGACGAGTCGGTGAACTTCTACATCTACATGCTCCCTGAGTACGAAGCGCTCACGGAGATGATGATGGACCACGTCGACACGGACGGCGACGCCATCCCCATCGACAAGCTCCAGACGTTCAACGAGATGACGACTAGCGGCACCCAGAAAGCCGCTGACAACGTCGAGATGATGACCGGCATCCCGACCGAGTCGGAGGTGACTCAGATCAGTTTCGCCCCCATCGAGGACGTGCCAAAGCAGATCGGCACGGACACGTTCGTCGGGACGGTCGTCGAGTTCACCGGGACGCCCAGTGGCTACCTCATGGTGCTGTTCGACGAGGTCTCCGCGATCAACGTCGCAGAGGCGATGATGCCCATCGAGATGGACAGCGACGAGCTAACCGACCAGCACAAGGCCGCCATCGAGGAACTGGGGAACATCATGACGAGCGGGTTCGTCGACGGCTGGGCGAACGTCCTCCAGACGTCAGTCGAGCACACGCCGCCGCGGGTCGTGCACGACATGGGGCGGGCGATTATGGACCCGCTGGCGGCGCAGGTCGGACAGTATCAGGAGCACGCGTTCATCATCGACTCCCAGATGCGGACCGACGACATCGAATTCCAGGCTGAGATTCACGCCCTGCCCAACGAGAAAGAGTTACGCGCCGCCCTCGACGACCTCGATGTCGAGCGGGCGACCGAGACGGGCGCGGACGTCGAACAGATATTCAAATAATGAAAGTATACGATGGTAGCCAAACAGAGAGTCCCGAACAAAGTACGCCCGAGCGTATCAAAGTCGGCATCGCGGAGTACAAGGTGACCACAGAGCCGGCTGTGCTGACCACGAGCGGGCTGGGCTCCTGTATCGGTATCGCGGTATACGACACCCGTAACACGGTGGCCGGGCTCGTTCACGTCATGCTTCCGTCGGCGGCTGATATCGACGGCGGCAACCATGCGAAGTTCGCGGACACGGGCATCGAAGTGCTCATCGAGGCCATGGCGGATGCCGGGGCGTCGACGGAGGCGATGGAGGCCAAAATCGCCGGCGGGAGCGATATGCTCGACTTCTCCGAGAACGGCTCCTCTATCGGTTCGCGAAACGCCAAGAAGGTGCGCGAGACGCTGGATGCACACGGCGTTCCCGTTGTCGGCGAAGACCTGGGCGGAGACCACGGCCGGTCCGTCAAACTAGAAGCGGACACCGGCAATTTCATCGTCAAAAGCGCGAACACGGATTCGATAACGCTGTGACGTCTGCGAGCAGGACTCGTGCTCGACTCCGGACGTCAGACGGGTGACTGCCGTTCGTCTGCCGGGGGCGCACTGACACACTCTGTTCCCCCGATCTTCCGTCCGAAATTAATCTGAAATGTAATAGGCTAGTACTTGAATAGTTAATTTACTGTATCTGAGCCGGGAAAATGGGATATTATTATCAAATATGATACGCTAAGGGGAATATTCAAGAGTAGAAACAGCATGAGATACAAGAGATGAGTAGTCTCGCTCTCGTGCCGCTGGCTCCAGCCGTCTCACCGGAACTGGTTGGACTGGCACCCGCCCTCTTTGTCTTGCTGACCGGCGGGCTGGTCGGTATGAGCATCAAGAATATGTTCGATTCGATCCTGTCGGACGACGAGAGCGGGGATGCGAGCGAGGACGGCGGTGGCGGCGAGATGGCCGACGGCGGCGGTCTGATGGCTGACGACGGCGGTGGCGGCGACGACCTCGGCGGTCTGGGTGGGCTCGACGACGGTGGCGACGACATGGGTGGGTTCGGTGACGACGAGTTCGGCGACATGGAAGACGCGAGCGGACCCGACACCGACGAACTGGAACACCGTCTCGACGAACTGGAAAACGAGGTCGGTAGCCTCTCTTCGACGGTCAACACGGTTCGGACAGAAAACGAGAGCATCTCCGAGTCCGTCGAAGAGACCGAGGAGAACGTCCGGAAGCTGCTCGATATCTACGAGATGGTCACCCGTGGCGTCAACCCCTTCGCCGACGACGTCGACGGCGGTATGGGCGGCATGGGCGAAGGCGGCGGCTCTTTCGGCCTGTTCGACGACGACGGGAGCGACGATACCGAGGAGGACATCGACGACGACGTCGCCAACGCCGACGCAGAGGGCTTTTTCGACGAAGACCTGACGGAGGACACTGGCGGCGACATGTCGATGGACGACGGCGGTGTCGACGACATGTTCCCCGACGACGGTGGCGACGACATGGGCGACTTCGAGGACGACGGCGGGTCGTTCGACGAGGAGTTCGACGACTTCGACGACACGGAGGACGACATGAGCATGGACGATGGGATGAGCATGGACGACGGGGAGAGTATGGACGAGGACAGCGACGACGGCGACGGCGGCAAATCGTTCGCAGAGCTCAAAGACGAGTACGAGTCCGGCGACGCCGAGTGGGCCGAGGGCGAGGAACCCGAGGAAGAAGCGGACGACGACGATGACCTGCTCGGCGAAGGCGATGACGACCTGCTGGGCGAGGAGGACGATATGCTGGGCGAGGAGGATTCGGACGACGATATGGGCGGGCTGGAAGACGACGACCTCTTCGACGAGGTCATCGAGGACGACGGGAGTGACGAGGCCGAGGCGGCTACGGAAGCCGAACCGGAACCGGAGCCAGAGCCGGAACCCGAGCCAGCCGTGGAACCGGAGCCAGAGCCAGAGCCGGAACCGGAGCCGGAACCGGAACCGACTGCCACACAGACTGAGACGGCGGCCACCGGCAGTAGCGATGAGGCAGTGGCAGACGACAGCTCGGCCGCAGATGCGGACGACGGCGGGAAGCCGTATCTGTCGACGATGCCGGAAGGGTTCGCGGCGGACCTCATCATCGTCGAGTGGCTCGAGTTCCTGGTCCAGCACTCGGGCTACCGCGAGACGGCTCGCGCTATCGACTACTACGAGACTATCGACTGGATCGACGAGTCGGTCGCGGACCAGCTCAAGGAGTACCTCCGCGGCTTCAACGACGTGAACGACACCGGGGATGGGCTGTCTATCGACCACCACACGGAGAGCCTGCACTACATCTCGCAGCTTGACAGTGACAGCGGGGCTGACGCCGTTGCGCTCTCGAAACTGGTCGGTGGAGGTGGTTCCGATGGGATTCAGCGTTAGCGGCTCGGCAGCCGTCATCTTCGTGGCCGCGTTCATCGGCTTCGGAATGTTCTACTCCGCGACCGCGAACAGCTTCGAGCGCGTCAACGACGCTCGCGAGGACCAGCGAGACCAGCTGCTCGACCAGCAAAACACCGACATCTCGCTTGTCTCGGCGACATGGAACGCGAGCGGCAGCGAGAATCTCGTCGTGACCGTCGACAACACCGGCTCCGAGACGCTGTCGGTCGAAGCAACCGACCTGCTGGTCGACAACGACTATCAGGCGGGCTATGACACGACCGTTGACACCGACCCCTCGACGGATATCTGGGCGTCACAGGAGCGGTTAGAGATTACCGTCACCTCACTCAGTAGTCAACCCGACCGGGTGAAAGTCGTCACCGAGAACGGCATCGCCGAAACGATGGTGGTGAGCTAACATGGCGAGCGTTTCCGTCTCTCACCTGATCCTGTTCATCGCGTCGATGGCTATCGCCGCGAGCGTGGCCGGCGTCTTTACGAGCAGTATCGGCGAGCTGAGCAACGCTGTCTCGGAACAGGGGCTGGACGTGAGTAGCGACGTTCGGACCGATGTCGAAATCATCTCCGACAGCGGCAGCAACACCATCTATGATAACGGCGCAAACACAATCACGATTCACGTCAAAAACACCGGCTCAGAGACGTTAGCGCCAGTCCCCGGGCAGATAGATGTGTTCGTCGATGGGGCCTTCACCAGTGACTACACGGTGACGCTGGAGCCGGACGGCGGTAACAGCTGGCGGCCCGGTGAAGTCGTTCGCATCGACATCAACGGCAACCTTGACGGTGGCGACCACCGCCTCAAGCTGATTGTCAACGGCGACGAGGAGGTGTTCGAGTTCAACACATGAGTATCGCAAGTACTGACCTATTCTCGCTCGGACTGGACGATCACGACCGACTGAACAAGGAACTGGGCGGCGGTATCCCGCCCGGCAGTATCATCCTCGTCGAGGGTGACTACGGGGCCGGCAAATCCGCCATGAGCCAGCGGTTCACCTACGGCCTTTGTGAGGAGGGCCACGAAGTGACCTACCTCTCGACGGAACTCACCGTCGGGAGCTTCCTCGACCAGATGCACTCGCTGTCGTATGACATGGTCGACCACATCCTCGACGAGGACGTGCTGTTCCTGCACGCCGACATCGGCGAGTCGAACGCGCTCACCGGCGGTGACGAACAGTCCGAGCGGAAGGAACTCCTCAAGCGGCTGATGGAGGCTGAAGTGATGTGGGACGCCGACGTCGTCGTCATCGACACGTTCGACGCCATCCTCCGGAACGACCCCAAGTTCGAAGCCCTCGTTCGGCAAAACGAGGAACGACAGGCCGCACTGGAGGTCATCTCCTACTTCCGGGATGTCATCTCACAGGGCAAATGCATCATGCTCACCGTCGACCCGTCGACGCTGGACGAGGAGGCTATCGGTCCGTTCCGGGCCATCGCCGACGTGTTCATCGAACTGGAGATGATCGAGGTCGGCAACGACGTGCGCCGGCAGATCAACGTCCTCCGATTCGCCGGCATGGGCGAACAGGTCGGTGACACCATCGGGTTCTCGGTCCGCTCGGGAACCGGCATCGTCATCGAATCGCGCAGCGTCGCCTAGAGGTGATATAAGATATGACAGACCACGGACGTGCGAAACCGTCGGACGAACTTCGGCAGATGGCAGCGCGGCGGCCCCACCTGCGGGACCACCTGAAGAAGTTCAAGCAGATCACCGGTGAGTTCCCAATGCTCATCGACGAGGCCGACGACGAGTACGAGACGAACCGGCCGAACGTGCTCTACCCGGTCGGCGGCCCCATCTTCTGTCATATCTACGGCGACGTGGGCCAGGACATGAAGTACTACGCCATCGAGCCGGAACTCGACGAGGACGAGCGGGCCGTCTTCGGAAAGGTCCGGAACCGTCTGCTCCAGCGCAGCGTCAACAAGCCCGCGCCCGAAAACGAAGCCCAGTTCGACGACCGTATCGAGGAACTCCTGCAGGAAACCACCAAAGTCCGAGACGAAGACAGCGACAGCGGCGTCCTCACGCGCCTGTCGAACCTGACCGACGTGAACAGCGTCGAGGTCACACAGGAGACCTACGAGAACATCCTCTACCGGCTGAACCGCGACATCGTCGGCCTCGGCCCGCTCGAACCGGTCATGCGCGACCCGGCCAACGAGGACATTCACGTTATCGGCCGCAGCGAATGTCACGTCGACCACGGGGTCTACGGGATGCTCGAAACCACTGTCGAGTGGCAGAGCGAGGAGGCCTTCGACCAGTGGCTCCGCAACATGGGCGAACGGATGGGTGACCCGGTCTCTGACTCGGACCCTATCGTCGACTCGACGCTGCCGGACGGGTCGCGTCTGAACCTTATCTACTCCGACGACGTGAGCCTCAAAGGCCCGTCGCTCACCATCCGTCAGGGCGACGACGTTCCGCTCTCGATTTTCCAGATTACCAAGTGGATGACGCTGTCGCCGCAACTGGCCGCGTATCTCTGGCTCTGTCTGGAGAACGAACAGACGGTGTTCGTGGTCGGGGAGACGGCGTCCGGGAAGACGACGACGCTGAACGCCATCACCTCGTTCATCCCCGACGACGCGAAGATCTACACCGCGGAGGACACCGCCGAGGTGCTGCCCCCGCACAACACCTGGCAGCAACTCCTCACTCGTGAAGGCGAAGACGAGGGGACCAGTATCGACATGTTCGACCTCGTCGCCGCTGCACTGCGTTCCCGCCCCGACTACATCATCGTCGGGGAGGTTCGTGGTGAGGAAGGACGGATGGCGTTCCAGGCCGCCCAGACCGGCCACCCGGTGATGCTGACCTTCCACGCGAGCGACATCGTCTCGATGATTCAGCGCTTCACCGGCGAACCGATCAACGTCCCCGAGACGTTCATGGACGTGGCCGACGTGGCGCTGTTCCAGAACCGCGTCAAGCAGGGCGATCAGGTCCTGCGCCGCGTGACGAGCGTTCAGGAGATCGAGGGGTACTCGAAGGAGATGGACGGTGTCGTCACCCGGCAGGTGTTCAACTGGGACCCCGTCGAGGACGAGATCATCTTCCAGGGGATGAACAACTCCTTCGTCCTCGAAGAGCAGATCGCGACCCTCCTGGGGTACGAGGACACGCGTGATATCTACGACGACCTCCAGTTCCGTGCTGACATGATCGAGCGGGCCATCCAGGAGGGGATTCTGGGGTATCACGAAGTCAACGACTTCATCTCGGACTTCCAGCGTGACGGCGTCGAAGGGATTCCGTTCAACATCGCCAGGCCTGACTAACGATGGCACAGGGCGAAGCCGAAAGCGGACTCGACCTGACGATATCCGAGACGATCCAGTCGCTCGTGGAGTCCTACCGCCAGATGACGATCCCGCTGGAGCGGTATCTCTTCCTCATCCTGCTACCAGCCGTCGCCTTTTTCGTTATTTCGACGGTCGTCGCCTTGCTGCTGGATCAACCCCTTGCGGTCCGAGCACCGATTCCCCTGCTTGGATTTCTGGTGATGGCGTCGGCGATTTTCTACCCAAAGATCCTCCTGAGCCAGCGCAAACGCGAACTCAACAACCGGTTTCACCTGCTTATCACGCACATGACCGTGCTCGCGACGACGAAAATCGACCGCATGGAAGTGTTCCGAACGCTGGCCGAGGAAGACGAGTACGGCGAACTCGCGATGGAGATGCACCGCATCGTCCAGCTAGTCGACACCTGGAACCTGAGTCTCGACGACGCCTGCCGTCGCCGGGCCAAACAGGTCCCGAGCCGCGCAGTTTCGGACTTCTTCGACCGCCTCGCGTACACGCTCGGGGCCGGACAGGGACTCGACGATTACCTCCTGACTGAACAGGAGCAGATCATCCAGCACTACTCGACGGTGTACAAGAGCTCGCTCGACAGCCTGGAAGTCATGAAGGACCTCTACCTCTCGATGATTCTGTCGATGACGTTCGCGCTGGTGTTCGCCGTCGTCCTGCCGGTGCTGACCGGAACGAACCCGACGATGACCGTCAGCGCCGTCATCGTGATGTTCGTGTTCGTCCAGACCGGCTTCTACCTCGCCATCCGCTCGATGGCCCCCTACGACCCGGTGTGGTTCCACCCGGTCGACTACCCGTCGCCGATCGAGTCCAAACTCAACAAATCGATGGTCGCCGGCGTGGGACTGTCGATGCTGCTCGTGTTCATCACGCTTGGGGGGATGCTCGGCATCTCGCCGATCACGCTGAACGACCTCTTTTTCATGTTCGACGAGGTGCCGCTGCCGCTGTACGCCGCCGCGCCGATCACGCCGATGCTCATCCCCGGCATCGCCTTCCGACAGGAAGAACAGCGCATCAAGGACCGGGACTCCGAGTTCCCGAACTTCATCCGTGCGCTCGGGGCGACCGAGGGCGCGAAGCAGTCGACGACCGGTGCGGTGCTTCGTACCCTCCGCAAGAAGGACTTCGGCGCGCTCTCGCCGAACATCGACAACCTCTACAAGCGACTGAACATGCGGATCGAGCCGACCTCTGCCTGGCGCTTTTTTACCGCCGACTGTCGCTCCTATCTCATCCAGACCTTCTCCGAGATGTACCTCATCGGCCGCGAGATGGGTGGATCGCCAAAGCAACTGGGCGAGCTTATCTCCGAGAACATGAATCAGGTGCTACAACTCCGCCAGAAGCGCAAGCAGGCGGCAACGACGCTTGTGGGCCTCCTCTACGGGATGACCGCCGCGTCGACCTTCGCCTTCTTCATCGGCCTGCAGGTCGTCAACATCCTCGCTGATATGTCGCTCAACCTGAGCACCGGGAGCCGGCTCGACGCTGCCTCGCTTATCAACACTAGCGTCTACAACATCCCGCTCATCGAGTTCCTGCTGATCATCATTATCATGTTCGGCGCGATGCTGTCATCGCTGATGATCCGGACCGTTGACGGTGGCCACAACGCCAACACCTACATGCACTTCGTGGTGCTCTCGTGGATCGGCGCAATTACTGGGACGTTTACGAAGTGGCTGGTGTCGCAGTTCCTCTCAATCTAGAGTACCTTTTTACTGCGGGGGGTTTCCTCGCGCCTTCGGCGCTGCGGGAACCCCCCTTGCAAAAATCTACGCTAAAAACGACCTCCGAGTCGCGGCCTGCGGCCGCGCTCGGAGTGAAACCGCTCGCTCCGCTCGCGGTACATCACAACAGCATCAGTACAGCCCTCAGCAGGCCTGCCCTCCCCCGGGTCGTGGCACGGAGGCCACTCCCGGCCCACAGCACTGCAACAGCGATTCCCGCCCGACAGCACTGCAGTACCGCGACAGCTACCCTTCGAAACCGTCTTCCCAGCGGAACAGGCCGTCTTTCTGAATCGTCTCGCCGTCGACTTCGAGCCGCGACCCCTCGCCCATCGTCGTGATGAGGTCCTCGTGGACGGCGCTGTCGTTGCCGGATTCGCCCTCAGGGAGGCAGGCGTCGTACGCGCGCCCGAGCGCGAGGTGGACTGTCCCGCCCATCTTCTCGTCGAAGAGGATGTTGTCGGTGACGCGGTCGACGCCGCGGTTCATCCCGATACCGAGCTCGCCCAGTTGGCGCGAACCGCCGTCGGTCCCGATGATTTCGCCGATGACACCCTCGCCCTGTTCGGCCGCCCAGTCGACGACAACGCCGTCCTTGAACGTCAGCTCGATGTTTTTCACCCGGCGGCCCTGTATCGTCATCGGCACGTCGAAGGTGACGACGCCGGCGGTGTCGTAGGGCGCGGTGAACACCTCGCCGGAGGGGAGGTTGTGGGAGTCGTAGGCCACGCTGGCGGCGGAGTTGACGGCGATACGGCCGTCGATGTACAGCGTGATGTCCGTCCCGTCGGCCACGATTCGGACCTCTTTGCCGTCGTCGAGGATATCCTTCAGTTGGGCCTGCTCCTCCGCCAGCGCCTCCCAGTCCCGGAGCGTTGCGTCGTAGACGAAGTCTTTGTAGTCAGCGTAGGCCATCCCGGCCTGCTGGGCCATCGCCCGCGTCGGGTGCTGGGTCGACACCCAGTCGGTGTCCAGCCGGGCCTCTCTGATTGCCTGTCGCGCCGTCGAGTACGCCTGCCGCTGGTCGCTGTCCACGTCGGCCGTCTCGGTAGTGTTCCGCGACCCTTTCAGGAACAGCACGCTGTCGGCCCGTTCGTACAGCGCCAGTTCGTACTCGGGGTTCTCGGTGAATGACCCGTCGTGGGCCCCCAGATAGGCCCGCGTGAGTTCGTCCGACTGGTACGTCGACAGGAGGTTCGCGCCGCGGTCGCCAAGCTGCTCGGCCACGGCGACTGCGAGATCGTGTGCGCCGTCCTCGACAGCCACGACCACGTCGTCGCCCGCGTCGATGCGAGCGCTCCAGTCGACGAGAATCCTGGCGTGTTCGCGTATGCGGTCGTCCATATTCTCACCAAGAGTGGCCGGAACAAAACGGCGGTGGTCCCGGGATTACAACGGACGATGTGATTGTATTCCGTGGATTTTTTGCGTTCCAGAGCCGGAGTATCCGGTGCAGTACGGGACAGGACTCGTGGCAATTGCTGGCTCCCACGACCGCTTCCGAGACGGTCGGCCGGGGCGGTACCATGACTGACGACGGCACGGATGGTGTTCGTGCCACGCTTTTCTGTCGAACCGCAATCCCTACCTGTTCGGTCAGCGACTCCCCGGTATGGAACTTGGCGTCATCGGACTCGGACGCATGGGCCGCATCGTGGTCGACCGCGTGCTCGAAGCCGGCCACGAGGTCGTCGTCTTCGATATCGACGAGAAGAGCGTCGCCGACGCAGCTGAAGCCGGTGCACAGCCGGCATCGTCCATCGCCGACCTCGCGGCGAAACTCGGCTCGGAGAAACGAATCTGGCTGATGGTCCCAGCCGGGGACCCGGTCGACGCCGCGCTGGATGAACTGGCCCCATCACTGGACGATGACGATATCGTGGTCGACGGCGGTAATTCCTACTTCGAGGACTCGGTTCGCCGTGCCGAGTCGACCGATGCGGCCTACCTCGACTGTGGCACCTCCGGCGGCCCCGCCGGTGCGGAGCTGGGCTTCTCGCTGATGGTCGGCGGCCCGCAGTGGGCCTACGACGAACTGGTTCCCGTCTTCGACGCCGTCGCGACCGGCCCCGACGGCCACGACCGGATGGGGCCGGCGGGGTCGGGCCACTACGTCAAGATGGTTCACAACGGGGTCGAGTACGCGCTGATGCAGACCTACGGCGAGGGCTTCGAACTGCTGGCTAACGGCCGGTACGACCTCGATCTGGAATCGGTCGCAAACACCTGGAACAACGGGGCCGTCATCCGCTCGTGGCTGCTGGAGCTCTGCGAGGAAGCGTTCCGCGAGGAGGGCAACGACCTCGGCGACGTGGCCGACCGCGTCGAAGGCGGGTCGACTGGGACGTGGACCGTGCAAGAAGCGCTCGAACAGGAGGTGCCGATCCCGCTCATCTACCAGTCGTTGGCCGAGCGGTTCGGCTCGCGGGCCGACGACGGCCGCTTCTCGCGCCGCCTCGCCAGCCGCCTCCGATACGGCTTCGGTCGCCACGACGTCCCACGTCGGACGTGAGTGTGCTACCGTATCGCTTCAGAACTCGCTTGCCTGAGCGGTACCCTTTGCGAGCACCGTTGTCTGGTCGTCCCCGTGCCAAACGAGGCTGACTTCAGCTCCGTCTTCGACGCTAACGCGTGACTGGTCGCCGGCGGTCACCTCGCCGTCGTCATCGTCCCACCCCACTGTTCGTCCGTCCGCCACTTCGATAGTGAGTTGCTCTGCACTGATCGTATCACCACCGTCATGTGTCACGACGGCAACGACGCCGTCTGTCGTCTCTTCGTACTCGAACGTGAACGAGGCCTGCGGGGCCACAGCTACGTCGCCGCCACTGCTACCCATGCCCAGTACGAAGGACGCAATTATCGCCGCGACGATGATGATGATCGGAATCAGGATGAACAGGACAGCCACGCCGACGCCCAGTCCGACGAGTACCTTTCCGGCGGTACCGAGATCGTTCCACGAATCTTTTAGTCCCACGACATACTCCATTAATTGATAGTACTAAACACTGTGGAAATTAATCGCCCGTCGCCGGGCACACAGTCGTCTGGTGGCCGGGCCGTTCGCGGGCGGCTGCGGGTGAAACAACAGCTAATTAAACCAGTATTCCATAGCCGGACACATGGTAGAACTCGTTGGACTCGCCGCCGGGGCCACGCTCACCCTGATAGTGGTCGCGCTCCACTACGCCAAAGGGACCGGTTGGGAGGCACCGGAAGACATCTCCCAGGAGGTCCTCGAGCAGCGGGCCGCGACAGTCCCCGAGACGGACTTCCCGGAGCCGTACAACCGCTCTATCGGTGGTGGCGGTGCCACAGCGATTCCGGCTGGTGAGGCCGAAGGCGAACTCGGCGAAGGCGAGGAGGCCGAAGAGGAGGACGAGGGCTTCGACCCCGACGATATCGCCGAGGACGAGGTCGAGTACTACGAGATCGAATTCGCCAAGGAGGGTGAAACGATCGAGGTCGCCAACAACGAGCCGCTCCTTGACGCCGGCGAGGAGGAAGGCTGGGACCTCCCCTATGCCTGCCGCGAGGGCCAGTGTATCTCCTGTGCCGGCCACATCGAGGACGGCCCGGCCGAGGACTACATCCGCCACAGCAACAACGATTCGCTGATGGATGACGACATGGAAGAGGGGTACTGCCTGACCTGTGTCGCCTATCCGACCAGCGACTTCACCCTCGAAACCGGCGAGTCACCTTGACGCTGCGGTTCACAACCGTTAAGACGGACAGTCTGATAGCACTTTTCGTGGGCGGCTAGTTCAGCGGACAGAACGCCTGGTTCCGGACCAGATGGTCGGGGGTTCAAATCCCTCGCCGCCCGCTATTTTGCGGCCACACTGTGACCGATACGTCTCGTCCTACAGCTCTAGACAGCGGCAGGACTGCACGGCAATCGCCGCAACGTCCTTGAGGTTCCGACACAAGGTACGAACACATGCGTGTGCTCGTTATGGGTGCGACCGGATTCATCGGACAGCGACTGGTTCATACCCTGGCCGAAGCGGGCCACGAGGTGGTGGCGTTCTCCCGGAGCGCGAGCGAGGAATCCTTTCCCGACGGCGTCGAGCCGTTCGAGGGCGATCTCGGTGACCCAGACTCCCTCGATGGCCTCTGTGACGATATCGACGTTGCGTACTACCTCATCCACTCGCTCACGTCCGAGAACTTCGCCGAGTTAGACCGTCGCTACGCCCGCCGGTTCGCCGACTCGGCGTCGGCTGCGGGGGTCGACAGGGTCGTCTATCTCAGCGGCATCAGCGGTGACGAGGAGAACCTCTCGCCTCATCTGGCGTCGCGGCGCGAAGTCGAGTCGGTGCTCGCAGAAGGGTCGTTCGATCTGACAGTGCTCCGGGCGGCGGTCATCATCGGCCCGGAAAGTGCGAGCTTCCGGATCGTCGACGACCTGACCGACCGCCTGCCGCTGATGCTCGTCCCCAAGTGGGTCCGAACGCCGTGTCAGCCCATCGGCGTCGACGACGCAATCAGCTACCTCGTGGAGCTACTCGGTGCCGACGAGACCCGCGGCGAGACCTACGACATCGGCGGGCCGTCGGTGTGGTCCTACGAGTCGCTGCTGAAACTCACCGCCGCGGAGAAGGGCAAGCGGGTGTTTATCATTGCCGTGCCGGTGATGACGCCGGGCCTGTCCTCGCACTGGCTTCGCTTCACGACAGACGTACAGTACGCCATCGCGCGGCCGCTGGCCGAGAGTATGCGGAACCCGGTCACGGTTGACCCGGAGATGGACCTGCAGGACGTCGTGCCGATTGACCAGACGCCGATCAAGGACGCCGTTCGGCGGTCGCTGATGGCATCGTAGGCCCTGCGGGACTGTTTTGGGGCTGTGCGGTGCAGACGTAGCTATGCCCGAATCGGTCGCCGTTACTGGTGGCAACGGCCGCGTCGGCCAGCACGTCCTCGAACACCTGACTGCAGCGGGGTATCGAACGGTCAACCTCTCCCGTGGGAAACGGGAGGAAGACCATTCGGACGCATACGTCAGGACTGACCTGCTCGATGCGGGCGAGGTCTACGGCGCACTCGCAAAATCCGGCCCCGACGCGGTCGTCCATCTCGGGATGATTCCCACGCCCGACCACACGCCGGGGTACCGGACCTACGAGAGCAACGTCATGTCCAGCTATCATGTGCTGGAGGCGGCCGGCGAACTGGGTGTCGATACGGTTGCCCTGGCGTCGAGTTTCAGCGCTATCGGCGGCGGGTTCGAATCAGACCCCATCACAGTCGACTACCTTCCGATCGACGAGGACCACCGCCTCACGCCGTCGAACCCGTATGCAATGGGGAAACAGGCACTGGAGATCACCGCCGACGGGTTCGCTCGCCGGAGTGCGGACGCCCCGGACACTATCACGTCGCTTCGGCTTCCGTGGGTCGTCGACGACGACCTGGCCAGGGAGACGTTCGTCGAGGCAGACCGGACACTCACCGGGTCTCGGGCGTCACCGCACTTCCACACCCAGCGGAACACGCTGTACGCGTACGTCCACACCACCGACGCCGTTCGGCTCGTCGAGCGGGCCGTCGCGGCGTCGTTCGACGGCCACGAACGCGTCTGGGTCTCGGCACCAGATACGAGCGCCGAGACGCCGAGCGCCGAACTCGCGGCGGAACTGTACCCTGATGCTGACTACCGGGGGCCGACAGCCGACGACGAGAACCCGTATGCGACGCTCATCGACACGACGAAAGCCGAGCGGCTGCTCGACTGGGAGCCGACTTGGAGCTGGCGACAACTGGCGTGAAGTCAGCGGCGGCCCGCGCATCGATCCGGACGCCGCCATTACCACGCCGCATGTAGCGGCCGTTTCATCCGGAACACGTTGCTAAAATGTAATGTGTATGTAACTAACATGCATGAGTGACGCCGAACAGCCGTCAGAGAGCGAGACACACGACCATCACGACCACGAGGGGCCGGGCTATGCCACCCCGCAGGCGGCCATCGAGGAGGCCGAGCGCGAACGGACCGCCTACGTGATGGGCCTCCACGTCGGTCAGGACGTCGACGCGCCGGACTTCCTGGCCGTCGTCGACGTAGACCCCGACTCAGACACGTACAGTGAAATCATCAACCGGGTCCAGATGCCGAACAAGGGCGACGAACTCCACCACTTCGGGTGGAACGCCTGCTCGTCGTCGTGCCACATGGAGGGGTTGGAGCGCCGACACCTCGTCATTCCCGGCCAGCGCTCCTCGCGCATCCACATCGTCGACACGAAGGAGCGCCGCGACCCCGAACTGACGAAAGTCATCGAACCGGAGGCGGTGTACGACCACGACCTCTCCGCGCCCCACACCGTCCACTGCATCCCCGACGGTGAGATTCTCATTTCCATGCTCGGCGATGCCGACGGCGACCTCCCTGGCGGCTTTCTGGAACTGAACGACGACTTCGAGGTGCAGGGGCGGTGGGACCCGCCCGGCGAGATCGAGATGAACTACGACTACTGGTACCAGCCCCGCCAGAACGTGATGCTGTCGACGGAGTGGGCGGCCCCGAAGACGTACTACCCCGGCTTCGACCTGGACGATGTCGAGGACGGCAAGTACGGCCAGCGGCTCAACTTCTGGGACTGGGAGGCCGGCACCGTCGAGCAGACCATCGACCTCGGCGAGGACGGCCTGATTCCGCTAGAGGCCCGCTTCCTGCACACGCCCGAGAGCACGCACGGCTACGTCGGCGCGGCGCTATCCTCGAATATCATCCATTTCCATGAATCGGATGGCGAATATCACGCCGAGCCGGTCATCGAGTTCGACGACCGCGAACACGAGGGGTGGGACATGCCGGTCCCGGCACTGGTGACGGACATCCTCATCTCGATGGACGACCGCTACCTCTTCGGGTCGAACTGGCTCCACGGCGAGGTGTGGATGTACGACATCTCGGACCCGTCGAACCCCCGAAAAGCCGATTCCATCTCTATCGGCGGCTACTTCGGCGACATCGAGCAGGTCCAGGGTCGCGATATTGTCGCCGGGCCGCAGATGCTCCAGCTCTCGCTCGACGGCGAGCGGCTGTACTGGACGACCTCACTGTTTTCGTCGTGGGACAACCAGTTCTTCCCCGAGGAGGCCGAGCAGGGGTCGGTGATGCTCAAAGCCGACGTAGACCCGCGGACGGGGACGATGTCGCTGGACCGGGATTTCCTCGTGGACTTCGGCGACCTACCCGAAGGCCCTGCTCGCGCCCACGAGATCCGGTGGCCCGACGGCGACTGTACCAGCGACGTGTGGCAATGAGGACGATGCGACTGGGCGGCCGATGACCGAGGTCCTGCTGGACTGGCGGGACAGCGACCGGACGGAGACGGTTTCGGTGCCAGACGGCGAAACGATACTCGACGCCGCGGAGGCCGCGGATATCGGGCTGCCGTTCGGCTGTCGAACCGGAGCGTGCGGGACCTGTACCGCTCGCCTGCTGTCCGGCGACGTGGTCCATCACCGCCCGCCGCGGGCGCTCAAAGAGCAGCATCTGGCGGACGGCTACGTCCTGCTCTGTGTCGCCGAGCCGACGACTGGCACGCACCTCGCCGTCGGCGCGACGGTACAGGCCGAACTGGTGCCGAACCCCTGGAAGTGACCGGCACCGATTCCGCTCAGCCCGACAGCGCTTGCTGGAGGGTTTGTCCCAGAAACCCGATAGCTGGAATGACGAACACTGTCGCGTGGACCCAGGCGTCGTAGGTGATGTCGCCAGGCTTGGTCAGGAGAAACAGGCCATAGAGGACGATCATCACGACGACCCACAGGACGGTGATGACCAGGAACGGCACGGCGTCCCGGACCGGCTCGGCGACCGCTTCGCGCAGTGTGGCGGACATACCCGGGTAGTCGGACGGAATCGGCAAAAGCGTACCCCGCGACGGTCCGAACCCTGCCTCCGGTTCGGTGCAGCCGGTTTCGGCTTCCATGGCCGCCGGCACGTCCGCGACGGCGCTGTCATCGATGCCGTGCCCCGGACAACGGCGCACCGGACCGCTGACCGGCCAGCTATCGGGAGCCGATTTTATGTATCCTCTCCAGCCATCTCCCAGATATGACCTTCCTCCCGGTTGTTGTCGCCCTGTTCGTGTCGCCGTCCGTCACCGCGCTGGTGTACGCCGACGCCAGGCGGCGCGACCTGTCCCAGCGGTACTGCACCGCCGCCGCCTCCGCCGTCGGTCTCGCCAGTTTCGGCGGGTTTCTCGCCGCGAGTGTCCTCGGTAGCGGGCTCCTTTCGGCGTTCTACCGCCTGTTGGACCGGCCGGTCATAGCCGTCACGCCGCTCGACCTCCTTTTCTCGCTGCTCTTCTTCGGACTCGCAATCACTGCAGTCGCAGTTCTGGGATACGGGTTCGCCAGCCGGTACGGCCCGCTCGCCCCTTCGTAATTGCTTCGTCGGCCGCCCGACGACCCCTAATTTCAAACCCGGCACGGCCCCACCGGGACGTATGGACGACACTGACTGGATCGGCGAGACGTTCACCAGCACGGCCGGCTGGGATCACTTGGAGACGCTGGTCGACATCGGGAACCGGATGGCAGGCAGCGACGGCGAACGGGCGGCCGCAGAAGCGACTCGGGACGCGCTGGCGGCGTACGCCCGCGACGCTCGGCTCTCGGAGTTCGCAATCCAGGGCTGGGAACGGGGCGACAGCGCCGTCCACGTTGACGGGTCACCGGTCGCAACACAGGCCCACGAGTGTATCGCCCTGCCGCGGTCGCCGGCCGGCGAGGTGACCGGCGAACTGGTCGACGTTGGGCACGGCCTCCCGGAGGAGTTCGAAGACGCCGACTGCGAGGGCAAAGTAGTGCTGGCCCGCTCCGACGTGCCCGACTGGTACGACCGGTACATCCACCGACGGGAGAAGTACTATCACGCCGTCGAGGCCGGCGCAGTCGGATTCGTTTACCGCAACCACGTCGAGGGCGTCCTGCCGCCGACCGGAAGCGTCGGGACAGCAGACGCACCTATCGGCGAGATTCCGGCTATCGGCGTCGCCAGCGAGACGGGCGCGCGACTGTCGCGTCGCTACGCGGGCGACGATATCACTGTCAGCGTCGACTGCGGGACGCCCGACGCGACGAGCCAGAACGTCCACGCCGAACTGGGACCGGACACCGACGAACGACTGTTGGTGACCAGCCACGTCGACGCTCACGACATCGCGGAGGGGGCGATGGACAACGGGGCCGGAACGGCGATGGTCGTCGAGGCCGCCCGCGCGCTGGCCGGCCGCGAAGACGAACTGGAGACACGCGTGGAGTTCGTCGCCTTCGGTGCCGAGGAGGTCGGCCTCGTGGGGTCGAACCGCCTCGCCGACGAAACTGCTCCCGACGACGTGACGGCCGTGCTCAACTTCGACGGCGTCGTCCAGGGCCGCACGCTGAAGTGTTACACCCACGGCTTCGACGCACTCGCGGCCGCCGCCGAGGACGTGGCCGACCGCTTCGATCACCCAATCTCGCTCACGCCGGAGCAAGGCCCCCACAGCGACCACTGGCCGTTCGTACGCCGGGGCGTCCCCGGCTATCATGTGACCAGCGAAACCGGCGGTGAGGGGCGTGGCTGGGGCCACACCCACGCCGATACGCTGGACAAACTGGAGCCCCGGACGTTCCGCGAGCAGGCCGTCCTCCTGACCGAACTCGCCGTGACACTTGCAGACGACTCAGTGCGATCTGCTCACAAAGACCCCGCAGAGATAGCCGATGCGCTCGAAGCCCAGAACCTCGCCGAAGGGATGCGGATTACAGGTGACTGGCCCTTCGACGACTGACGCGACGCCAGTCACTTCACTGCCGCGTTCGACTCCC
Organism: Haloarcula sp. KBTZ06; assembly: GCF_048595605.1. Lineage (NCBI taxonomy): Archaea > Methanobacteriati > Methanobacteriota > Halobacteria > Halobacteriales > Haloarculaceae > Haloarcula > Haloarcula sp. KBTZ06. The sequence goes on along the minus strand of NZ_CP184337.1, from coordinate 2,482,995 downwards.
GCCACCTGTGCGAAAGAACTACCAGATTTCTAGCATTTTCGCCTCCTCCAGTGTTCCGGTTCTCTGGTCGCTGACGATTGGATATAATGATTTACTCAGTATAGAAGTAACATATTTCGTAGGTTATTTACCATATGGGTACCTGGAAATCGATGGCAGGTTGATTGGTCTACGTACTGTAGCCGTATGTGAACGCCGTCACCGGCGTTCGCTGCCAAGCTCCCATGCTTATCGGTCTCGCGGAGTCCGAGGCCGAGTCGACGTGAGTAAACCATCCCTGCCGTCGTCAGTCAACACCAACACCAATACCTGACACAACGGCCGTCCATGTGCCAAGACGGCCGTCGTGTCCACTTTCGGACTATTCCTCTGAGGAACACCAGTCAGTAGCGAGCGCGATGCAAGGCGACACCCAGCGGCGGAGCCGGTCTATGACTCGTAGGCCTGTTCTACGTCAGCCTTCGCCGACGGAATGACCTGCTGTTCAGCCCGTCGCATCGACCGCAACGCCTCGTCGGTGAACTCGACGTCGAGCGTAGGGAGGGCTCGTGCCAGACCGCCCAGCACCTCACCGGGGTCGATGGTGAGTTCGAAGGCGAAGGCGTTCTGATTCTCCCGCAGTGGGACGGAGAACTCGAAATGGGTCTGGACGATGTCCGTCGCCCTGTCCTGATCATATGCGTCGGTGACAGCCGTCCAGAAGTCGTCGCTGTCGGCGGCGACAAGCGGTGCGAGGTCGTCCCCGAACGACTGCTGGCGGGCCAGCAGGCTCTCTCGAATCCGGTCCCGGCGGTCGCCATGGACGGTGTCTCGAAGTGCGTTCCAGTAGATATCACGGGCCAGCACTTCGTCAGCATAGGTATCGAACGCCGCGTCAGTGGCGGCGTAATCCAGTACGGGCTCCAGTTGGGCGAGTATCTGTTGCTGGTAGGACTGGAGTTTCGGCCGGACGACGTGGCGCTCCAGCGGGCGGCTGTTGTTCAGCAGTTTGCCCGCAACGCGGCTTCCGCTCCCGTTTGACCCGCGTAGCACGGCTGCCACGTCGAAGGCCGCGTACGTCTCGTCGACGAACTGCGAGAGGTAACGTTCGAACTCCCGTTCGACGGCACGTCGTGTCACACCCGACTCTGTGGGCTGCAGCGACCTATCCCTTACGCCGATGTCCGCTGCCGATAGTCGTTCGCGATACGGGCCGCCGCCCATCGCTGTACAACTAACACGAGCGTTATGACTGTGCATAACTAACCGCGGATGTGCCCAGAGACCTGCCCAGCGACGTCCATGCGGTGCTGACACAACTCGCTGAAGAGGGTGAAACAGCGATTATCGCGGCGGAGTTCGATACGGCCCGACAGACAGTTGCGACGGCTGAGACGGTCAGCCGGAACAAACTGCCGGAGTGTGATCTGCGGTCGCGGTTGTTGCACGGCTGCGAGCAAGTGAACACCGCGCTAGATAACGACCATCCCGATGCTGCCGCCGAGTATCTACGAGCGATGAACCGACGACTTGCGGCCGTCGACGACTGCTGATACCGGTCATCAAACTACTGTTGGCTCCGTAGTATCGAGACATTGGTGGGCCAGCTCCCGTGAGAGTTAAGACACCGAATGATAATACCGTGGTATGTCTCAGCGACTATCGAAGGCCGAGGACACGCTCGCCGACGCGGGCGAACGCGAACTCGTCGTCGGCGGTGACCGGCCGATCCGGATCTCTGCGGGCCATCGACTGCGACACCACGACGGGAAATGTTCGCGCCCACACGGACACAACTACGAGATAACTGTCCGCGTCACCGGCGAACTCACCGACGAGGGGTGGGTCGTCGACAAGGGCGAGGTCACGGACGTGGTCGACGAGTGGGACCACCGCTTCCTATTGGAGGCCGGCGACCCACTGGTTGAGGCCTTCGACGCCAGCGGCGACGGCGACGCCGTGGTCGTGCTTGACCACCCGCCGACAGCCGAAGTCATGGCCGCGATACTGGAACAGCGCCTCGCCGACCGCCTCCCGGAGACGGTGTCGGACGTGGCCGTCTCCGTCCGGGAGACCAGCGAACTCTGTACCCGCTGATGCCGGTCGCAAACGACGCGCCCGGGGCCGATATCGAGGGGACCGACGCCGACGCGGAGACGGGCGACCTCCCCATCAACGAACTGTTCCAGTCGCTTCAGGGCGAGGGCCGACTGGCGGGCGTCCCGAGCGTGTTCGTCCGGACCAGCGGCTGTAATCTGCGCTGTTGGTTCTGTGACTCCTATCACACCTCCTGGGAGCCGACCCACGACTGGTTCACCGTCGACGACGTGCTCGCCGCTATCGAGGAGTACGACGCCGACCACGTCGTCCTCACCGGTGGCGAACCGCTCATCCACGATTCGAGTGCGGACTTGCTAGAGCGGCTGGCCGACCGGGGCTACCACACGACGGTCGAGACCAACGGGACCGTCGTCCCCGACGCCCCTATCGACCTCGCCAGCATCAGCCCGAAACTGGCCTCCAGTACGCCGACGGCCGACCGCGACCCCGACGGCGACGGCGAGTGGGCGGACCGCCACGAGGAGCGCCGGCTCGACGTGCCGACGCTGGCCGAACTCGTCGAAACCTACGACACGCAACTCAAGTTCGTCGTCACGGGCCGCGAGGACATGGCCGAAATCGAGTGCCTCGTCGAGCGACTCCGAGACGCTACGTCTGCCCGCGTGTGTGACGACGACGTGTTACTGATGCCGGAGGGCCAGACGCGTGACCAACTCGAAGCGACACGGGAGACCGTTGCGGACCTCGCGCTGGAGTACGGCTACCGGTACACACCGCGACTCCACGTCGACCTCTGGAACGACGAACCGGGAACGTAACTGCTTGCGACACCACGTACAACGATGACCGACGACACCCGCGCTGTCGTGCTCGCCTCCGGCGGCATGGACAGCGCCACGGCGGCCTACGAAGCACAGACCCGCGGCTACGACCACCTGTACCTGCTGCACACCAGCTACGGGCAGAACACCGAGGACCGGGAGTACGACTGCGCCAGCGCGCTGGCCGACCACGTCGACGCGGCGGACTTCCTCCACGTCGAGACCGGCCACCTCACGCAAATCGGCGCGTCGTCGCTGACCGACGACTCGATGGACGTGGCGGACGCTGACACCGACAGCGACGAGATTCCGACCTCGTACGTTCCGTTCCGGAACGCCAACCTGCTATCGATGGCGGTCTCCTACGCCGAGGCCAACGACTGCGGGGCCGTCTTCATCGGCGCACACAGCGAGGATTTCTCGGGGTATCCGGACTGCCGGCCCGCCTTCTTCGACGCCTTTCAGGGCGTCATCGACGCCGGCACGAAACCCGACACCGACATCGACCTCGTCGCGCCCTTCGTCGAGTGGTCCAAGACCGACATCGCCGAGCGCGGCGTCGAACTCGGCGTTCCCTACGAGGACACCTGGAGTTGCTACCGGGACGACGAACCGGCCTGCGGGACGTGCGACGCCTGCGCCTTCCGGCTGGAAGCCTTCCAGCGTATCGGCGAACGGGACCCCATCGAGTACGCCGAACGACCGACGCACGCGGAGTGAGGCTACAGGCGAAGCTGCCGGGTTGTCGGCTTCATCCACACCCCTGAAGGGGTGGGCTTTCGCCTTGCTCCCGCTGTAAACGGACCGCAGACGGTCGTCTCCCGTTCCCGGCGGGCTAGTCGTCGGCTTCGTCCCGAACCAGCCCTTCGAGGATGTACTCCGCTGAGGCTCGCGTCGTCGCCAGCGGTACGTCGTGGACGTCACAGATACGCAGGAGCGCCGAGATGTCCGGCTCGTGGGGCTGTGCCGTCAGCGGGTCCCGGAGGAAGACGATGCCGTCCATCCGGCCCTCGGCGACCTCAGCGCCGATCTGCGTGTCGCCCCCCATCGGTCCGCTCTCCTTTCGCTCGACTGTGAGGTCGGTCTCGGCCATGATGCGCTTGCTCGTCGTGCCGGTCCCGACGAGGTCGAACTCCGCGAGTGTCGATTCATAGCTCTGAGCCAGGTCGATCATCTCGGGCTTCTCGTCGTCGTGTGCGATGAGTGCCACGCGGGTCATATCTGGGGCTCTCGGGCCATCGTCTTATGTCATTTGGACATAGCACCGACTCAACTGTCGACGGAAATCTCTCCGTCAGCGGTAATCGTCACGTCGTGTCCTTCGACGGCGAACGTCAGCGACTCCGTCGTCCTCTCTGTGACGACCGCACGGAGTGACCCGATGTCGACGTACGTATCCAGCCCGTCAATATCGTCCGCATCTAGATCTGTCGCTTCGATCACCGCATCGGCAATAACATCACCTGCGGGTTCGGGGCTGACCCAGTCGTCGGACCCCTCCGTGGCCCGGTTCCGCAGCATATACACGGTCCCCTCGTTCGAGCTCATACTCCAGTGTACGCTCCCTTCTCTTATAACAGCGGACGAGCTATTTCACTGTCTGAAATAACCGGTGGGCCGATGACGCATCAGACGGCCCGTATCCGCACACTGTCAGCCCAGACAACACAGAACGCGGCTATTCGGCAATATGTCGCCCCCAGACCGGCTGCTCACAGAGGGCCGGCGTCCACCATCTTCGCTTTCCACCAACCGGAAGCCGTCCGTGGGTTACTCGGGCGGTGAGCCGACAAGCGGCCGTTCAGGGGCCGCCAACGTGTTCTGCACCAGCGTTCGCGTCCCGCGACGGAGCCGCTCCGAGGCGGCCTGACTGGAGATCCCGAGCTCCGCGGCGAGGTCCGAGAGGGACGATTCTCGCGGGACGGTGAAGTAGCCACGATTGAGCGCGAGCAACAGCACTTCTTGCTGTGGATCCGTCACGCCGAACTGGGGAGAGGCTTCCGTGTCGTCGGTGATGGTCTGAATGTCGATGTTGATATCACTGGACACGAGCACGTCACGGAACGACAGCACCGAACTCTTCTCGGGGAACCGGGCTCGAAACACCCAGTCGTCGCCGGTCTGTGCGGCACCGAGCAGGAACCCGTCCGCGTTCAACAACGCTTCTCCGATCGTATCGATTATCGTGTCAGTTGTATGCAGGGTGTACCAGTGACCATCTCCTTCTGCCGCTACGTGGGCATAGTCGGTGATACTCTCGTCCTGGGCCAGATTCGCTTCGATGGCGGGCCGCTCGACGGGGCCAATCCAGGCGACGGCACGGCAGTCGCCACTCTCGCAGTGAAGTCGCTGTATCCGTATCGCTGCTTTACTCAGCGTTTCAGCTGTTCGCTGCAAGAGGGGGGCATCGATGTGAAATTCTACTATCATGTCTCACTGTCACGCAGCAACGGTGATAAACCCCGGTCAGACAGTTGTCGTACCTGAAAACGGTGCTTGTGTAATTTCCGGGTACTGAAGGCTGACGGCAGTATGGACCGAGGTATAGTTGCTTCAAGCACCAATCGATAGCACTCAGGAAATCCACTTAAATTCACAGCATGGCCTACCATGTCTCAGGCTATGAGACGTGTTTCGGACCGCGATCACGCATCAGAGATTCTCACCCTGATACGACCCCTCGTACGTCCCCTCGTGAGCGGCGTCGGCGAGAACGAGCTGTGCGATCCGCGCGCCCTGTTCGAGTTCTATGGGATGGTGGACCTCCAGTAACCCCTCACCTCGCCCCTCGTAGCCGGCGTCCCAGACGGCCGTATCGAGCATACACGAATTACGGAGCAACGACGACCGCGGGAGGAGAAAGCCGATGTGTCCATCCGGAATGACGACCCGGTCGGCGTACTCGACGATGTAGCCGCCGCGGTCGAGCTGATAGATCCCGTCGCTGGGTTCGAGTTCCCGACGGTCGCCGACGGTCTTGCCGCCGCGTTCGATGCGTCCCGGCTCGCTCTGCTCGTAGATCGCACCGAGCGTGAGGTCGACGCCGTTCGGTTGTACCTGTGATTCTCTCAGGTCGCCGAGGGAATCGGCGACGAACCGCCCGCTTTTGAACATACGCGATTCTGTGCGAGTGTCGTGGAAAGACCTGCCGATCTGGCCGACCGCCGTTCCGGTCGGTTGACTCGCTTCTGAGCGACGGACGGAGCGGGTTTTTATATGAAAAATACGACGGAATACGCGGGATTTATACCGCCGCGCCATCCATTGACGCACGTTATGGGACAGACGCTTACGGAAAAAATTCTCGACGACCATCTCGTCGAAGGGGAGCTAACACCCGGAGAAGAGATCGGTATCGAGATCGATCAGGTGCTGACACAGGACACGACCGGGACGCTCGTCTGGCTGCAGTTCGAAGCGCTGGGCCTCGAAGAGGTCCAGACGGAACTGGCCGCCCAGTACTGTGACCACCAGACCTACCAGTTCGACTTCAAGAACACCGACGACCACCGCTTCCTCCGCTCTGCGGCAGGCACGTTCGGGGCCCACTTCTCGCGCCCCGGCAACGGTATCTGCCACAACGTCCACAAGGAGAACTTCGCCGCACCCGGCAAGACGATGCTCGGGTCCGACTCCCACACGCCGACCCCCGGCGGTCTCGGCGAACTCGCCATCGGATCCGGTGGGCTCGACGTCGCCGTCGCGATGGGTGGCGGCGCGTACTACATCGAGATGCCGGAAGTCGTCAACGTCCGCCTCGAAGGCGAGCTGCCCGAATGGGCCACCGCCAAGGACGTCATCTTGGAGCTGCTCCGCCGACTGTCGGTCAAGGGCGGCGTCGGCAAGGTGCTCGAATACACCGGCCCCGGCGTCGAGACGCTGACCGTCCCCGAGCGGACCACCATCACCAACATGGGGACCGAACTCGGTGCGACGTCCTCGATCTTCCCGACGGACGACCAGACCAAGGACTACCTCGAACGCCTCGGCCGTGAGGACGTCTTCGAGGACATCGGCCCCGACGAGGACGCCGAGTACGCCGACGAGATCGTCGTCGACCTCTCGGACCTCGAACCGCTCATCGCCGAGCCGTCCATGCCCGACAACGTCGTGCCCGTCTCCGAGGTCGAGGGCGTCGACGTCGAGCAGGTCATGATCGGCTCCTGTACGAACGGCGCTTACGAGGACATCCTCCCGGCCGCGAAGATGCTGGAAGGGCGCAACATCGACAAGAAGACCGAGATGATCGTCGCCCCCGGCTCCAAGCAGGCCTCCGAGATGCTGGCCCGCGAGGGCTGGACCGCGGAGATGATGGCCGCTGGCGTCAACTTCTCCGAGGCGACGTGTGGTGCCTGTATCGGCATCGGTCACGTCCCGGCCTCCGACTCCGTCTCCCTGCGGACCTTCAACCGCAACTTCGAGGGTCGCTCCGGTATCGAGGACGACAACGTCTACCTCTGCTCGCCGGAAGTCGCCACCGCGGCGGCCATCAAGGGCGAAATCGTCGACCCGCGGGACCTCGCCGACGAACTCGGCGACCTCGAGGCCCCCGGTCTGGAGATGCCCGACCAGTACATCGGCAACTCCGAATCGGATCTCATCGCGCCCGACCAAGCCGTCGACGACGAACTCATCAAGGGCCCGAACATCGGCGACGTGCCGCTGAAGGACCCGCTGGAGACCGAAGTCGGCGGTGAAGCCCTCCTCAAGATGGAGGACAACATCACGACGGATCACATCATCCCGGCCACGCAGGACATCCTGATGTACCGGTCGAACGTCCCGAAGCTCTCCGAGTTCACGCTCTCGCGCGTCGACGACACGTTCGCGGAGCGCGCACTCGAAGCCGACGGCGGCGTGCTCGTCGCCGGCGAGAACTACGGCCAGGGCTCCTCGCGCGAACACGCGGCCCTGTGCCCGATGTACCTGGGTATCGAGACCGTCCTCGCACAGAGCTTCGCCCGCATCCACAAGGCGAACCTGTTCAACTTCGGTATCGTCCCGCTCACCATCGACGAGGAGACCTACGAGAAGATCGAGGAAGGCGACGACATCGAGGTCGTCGACGACGCTGCCGAAGCCGTCCGCTCCGGTCAGGAGGAGTTCACCATCCGCGTGAACGACGACTGGGAAGCGACCGGCCAGCTCGATGCCTCCGAGCGCGAACGCGAGATCCTCGCCGCCGGTGGCAAGCTCTCGCACACGAAACAGCAGCACGACGAAGGCGGCGCTGCACCTGCAGACGACTAGAGAGACTCCGAACATAGTGAGGAGTCTCTTACGGGTCGAACGGCGCGTCGCGCCGTGAGACACGCGAGGTTTCGCAGAAACCTCGTATTGGGAGCGGGACCGCAGGTCCCGCGAGCAGAGCGATTCCGAGCGTAGCGCGGTCGCCTTGCGACCGCGGTTTTTTGTGAGCGGTGAAGCCGGAACAGCGAAGACGCTCGGTTTGTGCGAACGGCGCGAAGCGCCGTGAGACAGTGCGTTGCTCCCCGACCGCGGCTTTTCCGGCAGTGAAATCGGGCCTAGTGCCACGTCTGTCCTAGGTCAACGGCGATATACGAAGTCTGCCTCGCGACAGTGCCAGACCCATCGTGCCCTTCTGTGACTGCTGTCGCTTCCCCGGCGTGTGCAGTCGACTCTGACAGAACCTACATCTAGTACAACTCGGCAGCGATGGAAAAGTTCGGAAAGAGGGGTGGGGGTGGGGGTGGTGGCACCCAAAACGGGTGCAACTACACGTAGACTCGTCAGATTAAAGAACCTTCCGGCGTTCTAACTCTGTCTCGGCCCTATCGATGCATGAACTATCAGCACCTATCGACAAGCAGTCAGATACCAGGGTATCTTCGGTCGGCGGTAACACATATGTAGGGCCACACCGAAGTACACATGTGACAACGGTCGCTCCTGACGGGCCGGAGACGCCGGATACGCCAGCGGTTCGGCGCGCCGTCCGCGCGGATCTCATCGAGATCCACCGTATCGAGCAGGCGTCATTTCCACAGCCATGGCCGTTTTCTGCACTGGAGAGCTATCTCGGCGAAGCGGGGTTTCTCGTCGCCGAAACCGGCAACGACGACGGCGACCCGCCCGCTGTCGCAGGCTATGTCATCGCGGATACGGTGCCGAACCACGGTACCCCGCTTGGTCATGTCAAAGACATCGCGGTTCGGCCGGCGTACCGGCGACAGGGCGTTGCGAGCGCACTGTTGCGGCATGCGATGGAGGTCATCGGCGAGACGGGTGCCGGGTCGATAAAACTGGAAGTCCGAGCCGACAACGAGGGAGCGCGACGGCTCTACCGGCGCTTCGGGTTCGAACACCGGAAGACTATCCCGAACTACTACAGCAACGGCGAGGACGCGCTCGTGATGGTCCGTCTGCTGTAGGCGTTCTGTCTTACTCCGCTGTTGTGTCTCCTCAGTGCAGTCCCGGCGAAGAGCGGGAACGCCGGTCTGAAACGACGACCGCTCCGAGACCCCGACTACATATACGGCTCCGAATCCACGGTTCGGACACCGATGGGATACGCCTGTCCAGTGTGTGACGACCCGCAAGCCGACGACGTGCATCTGGCGAACCACCTCGCGTTCACGGCGATGACCGGCGGCGACGACCACGAGGCGTGGCTCGACGAGCGCGTCCCTGACTGGGGCCAACTCGGCGAAGACGAACTGTCCACCGAGGTCGTCGAGTACGCCGAGGAGACCGAGTTCCCGCAGGTATTCGAGGACACCGTCGACCGCAGCGGCGACGGGCACAGCCACGAGCACGGGCACGGACACGGTGACCTCCCCCAGGGCGCGGACCGCCACCGGGGGTCGAACGCGCTGAGCGACCACGACAGCGAAGTGCTGGCCGAGGCGCGGGATCTGACGCGGGAGATGTTGCGCGACAGCGACGACGGCGGTACGGCGGACGACGGTTCGGACGCCGATGCTGCGGATGCGACCGAGTCCGGAGACGAAACCGAATAGTCCCGCCGGCGGCAAGGGGACGTATGGAAACTGCAGGGCAGTTCGCGCCGGCATCGGCAGCCGAGGCCCGCGAGCGCTACGAAGCGTTCGGGCCGACGGCGCAGGTCGTCGTCAAGGAAGTCGCGAAGGCGATGGGCCTCGACGCGGAGGCCTACGAAGAACGTGTCACCAGCGAGGTCGTCGAGACCGCCCGCGACGTGCTGTTCGCGGAATCGCTCGCTGTCCAGGTCGGTTCGATGACGGAGTTCGAGGAGTGGCGCGCGGACACCGATTGCGAGGTGACGCTGGTCGGCGCGGAGAACGTCGACAACGTCGTCTGGCACGCCGCACCGTTCACAGAGCAGGCCGTCGCGGCGACGTTTCAGGACGAACGCCGGGCCGCCGTCGGGACGCTCCGTCGCCAGGCTTTCGGCCGCATCTACCGCGAGGTCGTCTGATGCGCCCGGTCACGCGGAACACCCTACTCGGCATCATCGCCGTCGTCATCCTGCTACTGGCGCTGGGTGCGCTGCCGGGCCTCCTCAAGAGCGGGGATCCCTACTACACTGTCGCCACGCCGACCGACGGTGAGTACAGCGTCGACAACGGCACGGCGATCAACTGGAGTACCCAATCCGAGCGGCGCTTCCCGTACACGAGCGCGGCGCTTTCCGACGCCTCCCCGTCGGCCGCCGGGCAGTCCGAACCGTACTGGCGCGGGCCGCTCGGATTCAAGGGCGCGTTCACTCACTCGCCCTTTGACGAACGCGACGCACTCAGCCAGCAGTACGACGGGGCCGTGACCGACGACGGCGTCGTCGTCAGGCACAACGGCACGTTTTACCACATCGCGGTCCGACAAGACGTATGACCCGCGAACCGGCCCACGAGTGGCCAATCGTTGAGAGCGAACGCGAGTACGAGACCGGCTGGTACACCGGCGGTTACGACCGGGTTCGCCAGCCCGACGGCTCCGAGAAGGACTACTACTGGGCCGAACTGCCGGATGCGGCCGTCGTGGTTGCCACGACTGGTGACGAACTCGTCATGGTCGACCAGTACCGCCCGACCATCCGCGAGCAGTGCCTCGAACTCCCGGCTGGCATCGTCGAGGACGACGAGTCCTACACGGCCGCCGGTGCGCGCGAACTCCGCGAGGAGACCGGCTTCGAGGCCGCCGGCGTTTCACTTATCGAAGAGTTCTCGTGTTCGACCGGCGTGCTCCGCCATCGCCGTGGCATCGTCTTCGCCGAGGGGCTCGAACCCGTCGACCGGAACCTCGACGACAACGAGTTCCTCTCGGTGACGACTGTGCCCATCGACGAAGCGTTGCAGGTCGCCCGGCGCGAACCGGCTAACGACGCGACCATCGAAGGTATCCTGCTGGCACAGGCCGATGGCTTGCTGTAGCCGGTGAAGGTTTAGGTATCGCCCGCTAGCGGCTGGATATGGACGGCGAAATCGACACCGACGAGCTGCGGTCGAAACTCGACGAGGAGGCGGTCCGGGTAGTCGATATCCGCTCGCCCGGCGCGTTCGAGCGGGGCCATATTCCCGGAAGCGAGAACGTCCCGTTCCCGTCGCTCGTCGACGAGGTCGAACGGTTCGAAGGCGACGACGAAGTCGTGACAGTGTGTCCGAAAGGAAAGTCAAGCGTGCAGGCCGCCCGACTCATCGCATCGTACGAAGGGTTCGATGGCGACGTGGTAAGCTTCGAACCCGGGCTGAACGGCTGGGAGGGGCAGCTGGAGCGCGAGAACGCTGGCGGAGAGACAATGTCGGACAGTGCGACTGCCGACGGAGACACCGACGAAGGTCCTGCTGCACCGTTTTAGCCGCTGTTTGGAGTCGAAATGGTGGCTCAGGAAAAGTCCATCGTCACAAGGGGCTCAGCGGGGGTAACATCTCGTCATCGCCACCGTTGAGCCGTACTTGCCCGTGTGGCAAAAGTGCATCCGTTGACGACGACGCGAACGGACGATCTGACAGCATGGGTGCCCGGTATGATCTCCTCGCGTCCTGCTATTCCCGAAACCACTGGAACAAGAGTGGTCGCGCGGCCTGCTGAGCCTGTCCCGGACTACCCGTTGGCCGTTCAGCGGTAGCGGTACTGTCGACTATATAGCGAACATATAAAATACCTATACGACGACAGCTGACGGTTCGGTCGAGTACTCCGTGTCTGACACTGAGACGAGCCAGCCACAGATCGAGCAGGCGCTCGCCGTCGTTCAGCGGGAGATCGACTGTATCGAGGCTGAACTGTCGGCCTTCAGGCGCTTTCGGACCAGACTCGTGTCCATCGAACCGACGGGACAATCCGCAGGCACCGTCGACACCTCAGCCGGGGGGATGTCGGTGCTCAGTGCCCGGCAGCTGAAACCCGATACGAGTCTGCGTGCCGTCCAGGAAGCTTACCGAGAGACAGTCATGGCTGTACCGCACTTCGAGGCCGAGTACGACGATTCGCTGGAGGCGAATATGTCGATGGAGTTCGGGCCGGAACTCGGCACGCAGATCGCGACAGGAACACGCCTGCCCCCGCAATTGTACGAGGCGCTGCTGACCGCGAGCGAGGGGGCACGCGACGAACGCGAGACGTTGCTCCCGGCGCTCGAACGCGAACGGGAGTCGTTACAGTCGGTGCGGGCGACGCTCGACGACTGTGAACGCCGCGGGGCCGCACTCGGTGCGAACGCACGGCGAACGACCGACCCAGCCCGACTCGACACTATCGATGACCAGCTCGCCGAAATCGAAGCCGACTGCGAGACGGCGGCAGCGGCCCGCCAGCGACAGCTACACAGCCGGTCGGCCGCTGCCATCTCGGGCATCGACGGGACCAGTCTCGTCCGGTATCTCTACGGCGACTGTTCGGCGACGTGTCCGGCGCTCGCCGACATCCTCGCGTGCCTCGATACGATCAGGCGGCACCGCCGTCACTGTCTGGTTTCGACACGCTGAGATCACAGAACGGCTGTCCGTCGTTCCCTGTAATGACGACCCTCAGGACTGCGGTCGTGGTGCGGCCTTCTGGAGCGCGCTCTCGGCGATGTTGCCGCCGTAGTCGGCGGTCCGGGACAGGGAGTCGACGATGAGGCCCAGTACCTGTGCGCTCTGTGGGTCGAACTCGCGGATCTGCCCGTCGACTTCGCGAGCGGTTCCGTCGACGTCGGGGATCTGGCTCCGGGCCTCGTTTGCCAGTTCGACGGCCTCGTCGGAGTCCTCGGTCAACAGTGCGTCCATCGCGGTCTCGGGGACGGCGATAGCCTCGGCTTCCAGCTGATCGAGCAGTTCTGCGGTTTCCCCAGTTATTTCCCCGATTTCCTGGGAGAGGCTGGCGATCTTGGTTGCGTGGTCGGCGATACGCTCCAGTTGACGGGCGCTTGACTGGAAATCGAACACGGTCTCGCGTGGGAACCCGATCTCGTCAGCTGTCGTCGGGTTTCGGAGGACGGTGCGAAACACGCGCGAAACCATGTACCAGAGGCGGTCCACGTCGTCGTCGCGTTGCATCACGTCCGCCGCGAGGTCGTCGTCGTCCTCGATGAGCGCCTCGACAGCGTCGGAGAGCATCGTCAGCGAGACCAGCCGCATTCGTGTGATCGCGTTGTGGACCGACAGCTCCGAGGAGTCCAGCAGGTCCTGCAGGACAACCCGGTCAGTCGTCTCTTCGATCATCTCTAAACCGACCAGTCCCTGGGTCGCATCGCGGATGATCCGACGCTGTTCGGCCGTTATCCGCGTTGCTTCGAGCTGGATGATGTCGAAGCCGCTGACGTACATCGTCATCACCGCCCGCGTGAGTTCGTGCCTGTTTTCGAGTCCCTCCACGTCAAGCGTGCCCTCCACGCGGCCGTTGTCCCGCTGTGGAGCGAGCAACAGCAGGTCCCGTTCGGCGTGGAATTCGACGACGCTGCCCGCGCTCACGTCGTTTTCTGTCGCCCACTCTTTGGGGAGGGAGACGGTGTATGTCGACCCGCCTGTCACCTGGACCTTGCGTGTCTCCATGTGGCTGGCACTCGTTCACGGGATGATATAAATCCACTCATATCTATATACTATATCCAAGCTCTAATATTTGGGGACATATTCTCCGGATGACCGTCGCTCCGGCGACGATATTCGCCGGTAACGGTGATTCAAACGGCTGAAAAAGCTATATTCACCGCTCGTTCATATACGGTGTATTCGGGATGCTGAAGGCACAATGGCGACGTGATTGCTGATATATGCCCGCCTATTTGCGGGTGTTTAACATACTATGTCTATATAGTAATAATCCAATAGATATAGCTATCTTAGCAGGTTACTTATTACCTGTCTCACTGGACTCTGGTGATGGCGCACGATCCAGACGGGCTGTCAGAGTTCGTATCGCGGCGGAAATTCATCGCAACGACGGGTGCGACCAGCATTGCTGCAATCGCCGGCTGTTCCAGCGGCAGCGGCGACTCCGAGTCGGACGGGGGCGCCGGCGAGAGTGCGGACACCGAAGCGGTGTCGACGGAGATGGAAGCGACCGAAAGCACCGACGAGGGCGGTAGCTCCGGCGGTACCAGCGCACTCGAATCCGGCGGCTCCTCGACGGTGTACCCCATCGCGAACACGGCGGCCTCTTACTGGAACGCCAACCGGCCGGCCAGCGACACCGAGTACTGGCCCCACGGCGAGTACGACATCGACACGGACCAGAATCTCGCCGACTACTGGGCGGGGCTCTACGGGTTCGAGGCCGGCGGCGAGGACGGCCCGCCGTTCCAGTTCACGGTCGGTCTTTCCCACTCCGGGACCGGCGTCGAGAAGGTCATGAACGGCCAGAACGACATCGGCAACTCTTCCGGGAACGTCGAGGACGAACTCCCCGACCGTGACTCCTACGAACAGTTCGTCGACCACGTCGTCGGCGTGGACGGCCAGCCGCTGGTCGTCTCCCAGGAGATCGCCGACGCCGGTGTCGAACAGGTCACCGGTGATCAACTCAAGGGCCTCTACAAGGGCGAAATCACCAACTGGAGCGAACTCGGCGGCCCGGACCGCGAGATTCAGGTGCTCGGCCGCGTCAAGGGCTCCGGGACGCGAACGTCGTTCGTCTCCAACGTCTTCGGCAACCCCGAAGAAGACACCTCTGTTGCCAACCGCTACGGCCAGAACCAGCGCCTCGCCCAGGCCATCGCACAGGCCGACAACGCTATCAGCTACCTCGCGCTGGCGTTCATCGACACCGACGGGCTGGCCCCCATCGCGCTGGAATGGGAAGGGACGACCTACAGCTACCAGGACGACCAGAACGGCCTAGACTCGAAGGCCTACCCCCTCTCGCGCGACCTCCACATGTACACATGGGAAGGCACCTCGAAGAAAGAGGCCGCGGTCATCAACATGATCCTATCTGACTTCGGTCAGGACACCTTCGTCGCGCCGAACAACTACTTCAAGCTCGGCTCGCGCCGCCGCGAGGAAGAGCGCGCCAAGCTCCCCGATCAGGTGTAATCGACCGCGGTTCGAGTCGATCTGACGATTATCGGCCGTGTCGGTCGATTTTCCATACTATGACAGAGGACATACCTACGACGGAGGGCGAGGCGGTGTCGAACGGGGACAGAGCTGACGGGTCGACGCTCGCCGTCGTCACGATAGCGACGACGCTGGTGGCGACGATTCTCGTCTTCCTGTTTCGGCCCGCTCTTGCGTTGCCCATGCTACTGGCGTTCGTGTTCGTCACGGCGGTCGGCTGGGTCACCTATCAGGCCGAGGTTGCACGCCTGCTCACGCTGGTCGCGACGATCCTCACCGTGCTGACCGTCGCGTTCATCACGTTCTTCCTGTTCGCGAGCGCGCTGCCGGCGTTTCTCGAACACGGGACCGGACTGCTACTGATTCCGGAGCAGGGCGGGGAGGCCCGCTGGTTCTTCTGGCTCGAAACCGTCCTGCCGTCGGATTCGACGTTCTGGAACCCGCTCAGCGGGGCTTACTCGCTGATACCGATGATCTGGGCGACGGTGGTCGTCACCGTCATCGCAGGCGCGGTGGCGGGGCCGCTCGGCCTGTTCGGCGCACTGTTTATCGCCGAGGTCGCCAGCGACCGCCTGCGGGAGATAATCAAGCCCGGCGTCGAGATCCTGGCCGGCATCCCCTCCATCGTCTACGGGTTCATCGGCTTCCAGGTGCTGAACGGCTTCATCCAGACGAACTTCCTCGACGACGGGGCGAGCTTCCTCATCGCTGGCATCGTCGTGGGCGTGATGGCGCTGCCGACGGTCGTCTCCGTCGGCGAGGACGCCCTCTCTAGCGTCCCACAGTCGATGGGCGACGGCTCCGTCGCCATGGGCGCGACCGAGTGGCAGACGATGAAGAGCATCTCTATCCCGGCGGCGTTCTCGGGCATCTCCGCGGCCGTCATCCTCGGCCTGGGCCGGGCCATCGGGGAGACGATGGCCGTCGCCGCGATCATGGCCTCGGGGACCCAGTTCGCCGACCCGCTGTTCGACGTGTTCGACGCCAACGCGACGCTGACCAGCCTGATCGCGACCCAGTACGGGAGCGCCTCCGAAAGCACTGTCGACGTGCTGTTCGTCGCCGGCGTCATGCTGTTCGTCATCGTCGCCGGGATGAGCATCGTCTCGCAGTACATTGAGCGACGTATGCAGCGGAAACTGAAGGGGCAACAATGAGTGACGCCTACGCGACCACGGACCGACTCGTCAGTGCGGATTCGAACAGCTACGACCGGGGGCTCGATACGGCGATCGCGCTGAGCGTCGTCGGCTTCACGCTCGGACTCATCACGCTGGTGAATCTGGTCCCGCCCGGTGCCAGTGGCAGTGCCCTCACCACGGCGCTCGGGACGCTACTTGCTGTCGTCGTCGGCGCGGTCGGGATCACCGGCCTCGCCTCCTACACCAACGTCGTCCCGGTCACCTCACAGCGAGTGCGCGGCATCGGGCTGGGCCTCGTCGTTTCGACGCTTGCGCTGACCGCGCTTGCCGCGGTCCTTCCCGTGACGATGGCGACGCTGCTTGGAACCGTGTTGCTGGCCGAAGCGCTGGCGATCACTGCCGCTGGTGTCTCCTCCCGGCTTGAACTCGTGGACACGGAGCCAAACATGAGTGCTGGGCTGCTCTCCGGCAGTGCGCTCGGCGCAATCGGCCTTGCTATGGGAGCCGCCGCCGGCGGTGCGCTTGCTGGTGCCGGCTCACTCCTGTGGCTCGTCGGGGCCGTCGTCGCCGGCGTCGGGCTGTTCCTGCTGGCGATTCTCCCCCGCGAGGACCTCGGTTCGACGCTCCCGACAGCCATCGTGGTCGGCGCGCTCGGGCTGACAATCGTAACCGGCACCATCGGCGTCGGCTGGCAGTGGAACCCCCAGACGCTCTCCGGTGGCTTCACCGGCGGCGCGGTCATCCCCGTGTTCCTCCTCGTCGGGACGCTCCTGTCAGCCTGGTCGGCCGCCAAGTGCCGGGCCGGGTTCGGCGCTCGGGGCCGCGAGTACGGAGCCTTCCTCGTCATCAACCTCAACGCCTTCCTGATGGTGGCCGTGATGGCGACAATCGTCGTGTTCGTGACGCTCAAGGGCGTCGGCTACGCCGTCCACGGACTTTCGGTCGGTGCGCTGACCGCCCTGGTCCTCCTGACGCCAGCCCTCCTCGCCGCCGTCCAGTTCGCTCGCACACCCGCGGGAACGAGTGACTGGAACGACGGCGCTCGACAGCTGTTCCGGGTCCTCCCGCTGGCGGCAGTCGGCGCGCTCGCCGCAACGTTCGTGAGTGTACTCGTCACCGGGTCCCCGCTGCGCTACTCCTACGCCTATATCGTCCAGGTCAACCGACAGGGACAGCCGCTCGATACGGCACTCGCGGTGACCCCCGACACGACGGTCGGACCGCTACTGCTGCTCGCACCAGCGGTGCTGCTCGCAGTCACCTTCTTCCGGTCGTTCGGCTCGCTCCGAAACGTCGGGACGCAGTCCGAACGTGCCGGTTCGATTCGACAAGCCGTCCCGACTGCGATCCTCGCGCTCGTCGTACTCATCGGCTTCTTCCTGGTTCTCGGCCCGGCTCCGTTCGGTCTCTCCCTCGGTGAGACGCTCGGATTCGCTGCTGTCGTCGCCGGAGCAGTCGCCGCGGGCGGCCTCGCCGTCTCCCCGCTCGTCGGCGTGCTCACGAGCGACGGACCGACGCTGGCGGACAGCGCACAGCGCGAGGCCCCGCTGTTCACGCTGGGGGTCTTCGGCGGGCTCGGACTGTTGCTTGCCGCGCTGTTGCTCCAGCCCGTCGCCGGCATCAATCCGCGGGTCGGCCCGGTGAACCTCGTGCCCGCGGTCGCGTTCGGGGCCGCCGTCGCCTCGCTCGTACTGGCGACGCTCACGACTGTCGCAAAGCGGTCCAGCGAGGAGACGATCACCCGCCGGTTGCTCACCGAGGAGACGCGACTCGGCCTCATCGGCGCGGCCGGCTTTACCGCCCTAGTGGGTCTCCACGTCGCCGCTACCGGCGTCTCGTTCACCGTGCTCGGCGTCGCTGTCTCGAACGAGGGGAGCCTCTCGTGGCCGATGGTGATGGAGGCCTACATCCCGCTTGGGGCCGAACCCGGCGGGATCATGCCCGCAATCGTCGGCACGGTGTGGCTGGTCGTCGGGGCGACGCTGTTCGCCGTCCCGCTGGGAGTCGGTGCGGCGGTGTTCCTCACCGAGTACGCCGAGCAGGGCGAGTTCACTGCGGTCGTCGAAATCGCGACGAACGCGCTCTGGAGCACGCCGAGTATCGTCTTCGGTCTGTTCGGGGCGGCGTTCCTGATTCCGCGGCTGGGTGGCGACGAGTCGCTGCTGGCCGGAATGCTGGTGCTCGGGTTCATGCTCCTGCCGCTGGTGCTCATCACCTCGCGTGAAGCCATCAAATCCGTCCCCGACGAGTACCGGGACGCCAGCGCGGCCCTGGGTGTGACCCAGTGGGAAACGATCAAGAGCGTCGTCCTGCCGGCGGCGATGCCCGGCGTCATCACGGGCGTCATCCTCGGCGTCGGCCGCATCGCCGGCGAGACCGCCCCGCTCATTCTCGTACTGGGGTCGACGCTGAACGCGACAGAAAGTGTCGACGTCATCGACGGCTTCCGCTTCGTCTCGGGGCCGCCGTTCATCGCCAACGACGCCCTGCTGACGGCCTCGGCGTCACTGCCGACGCAGGTGTGGGCCGTCATCGCGGCCGGGGTGTCGGGGTCGCCACAGATGGGATGGGCGACCGCGTTCATCCTGCTGATGGTCGTCCTGACGTTCTACGCGGTCGGTATCACGGCGCGGACGTACTTCCGGAGGAAACTCAACTATGAGTGATAGCATCAACACGGAGCCGAGCACGGACACGCAAACGAACGGCGA
Organism: Haloarcula sp. KBTZ06; assembly: GCF_048595605.1. NCBI lineage: Archaea > Methanobacteriati > Methanobacteriota > Halobacteria > Halobacteriales > Haloarculaceae > Haloarcula > Haloarcula sp. KBTZ06. The sequence goes on along the minus strand of NZ_CP184337.1, from coordinate 2,463,805 downwards.
GCAGACGGTCACAGCCACCTCGCCGAGCACCGAAACGACGGCCGGTGAGAGCGAGGAGCAGGTCCGCGAGGAGTGGCGGCAGTACGAGTTCGACGGCGATACGAAGCTCTCGGTCGAGAACCTCGACGTCTGGTACGGCGACGACCACGCGCTGAAAGACGTCTCGATGGAGATCCCGGAAAACAGCGTCACGGCACTCATCGGCCCGTCAGGCTGTGGCAAGTCGACGTATCTACGATGTCTGAACCGCATGAACGACCGCATCAAGGCCGCCCGCATTGATGGTTCGGTCGAACTGGAGGGCACCGAAATCTACGACCCCAACGCCAACCTCGTCGAACTCCGCAAACGTATCGGGATGGTGTTCCAGTCGCCGAACCCGTTCCCGAAATCCATCCGGGAGAACATCTCCTACGGCCCGCGCAAGCACGGCGAGATCAACAAGGGCCTGCTCGCGCGCCTGTTCGGGCGTGACGACACCGAAAAGGAGGGTGAACTCGTCGAACGCTCGCTGAAGCAGGCCGCCCTGTGGGACGAGGTCAGTGACCGCCTCGACGACAACGCCCTCGGCCTCTCGGGCGGCCAGCAACAGCGGCTCTGTATCGCCCGCTGTCTGGCCGTCGACCCCGAGGTCATCCTGATGGACGAGCCGGCGTCGGCGCTCGACCCAATCGCCACGTCGAAAATCGAGGACCTCGTCGAGGAGCTGTCGAAGGACTACACGGTCGTCATCGTCACCCACAACATGCAGCAGGCGGCCCGCATCTCCGACCAGACCGCCGTGTTCCTCACTGGCGGCGAACTCGTGGAGTACGACGACACGGACAAGATCTTCGAGAACCCCGAGAGCCAGCGCGTCGAGGACTACATCACCGGCAAGTTCGGGTGACCTATGTCACGAGAGTCGTACCAGCAAGCACTGGACGAACTCCGGGAGAACGTCGTCGAGATGGGAGACCTCGTCGTTGAGCGACTCGAAGCCGCACTCACTGCGCTTCGGTCCGTCGACGAGGACCTGGCACAGTCGGTCATCGATGGCGACGACGAAATAAACGACCTGTATCTGGCACTCGAAGCCGACTGTATCGACCTCTTCGCCCTCCAGCAGCCGGTCGCGACCGACCTCCGCTTTGTCGCCGCCTCGTTCAAGATAATCACTGACCTCGAACGCGTCGCGGACCTCGCCACGAACCTCGCGGCCTACGCGCAGTCCGCCGACCGCCGTCTCGCCCCGGAAGTCGACGTCGACACAATCGGCCGCGAGGCAACCGAGATGGTCGAGCGCAGTATCGACGCGTACAGACGCGAAGACATTGACGAATGTCGTTCCATCGCGGCTGACGACGACGCCCTCGATGCGCTCTGTCAGCGGGCCAGTGAGACCGTCGCACGGGACCTCATCGAACGGGAGGCGGACAGTGACGACGGCTGGGCGGTCGAACAACTCCTTGACGACGTCTCTCGGCTCTTGTTGACCGTGCGGGACCTCGAACGCGTGGGCGACCACGCTGTCAACATCGCCGCACGCACGCTGTATATGGTCGAAACCGACTCGGAACTCATCTACTAAGCATGGAAACACGAAAGATACAGACCGTCGGTGGCGGCACGTACACCGTTTCACTGCCGAAAGAGTGGGCCGAATCGGAGAACTGCACGGCCGGGACGACGGTGAACCTCCACACACACATCGACGGCCTGCTGGTGATTCAGACCCCCGAGTCCCAGACGACGGCGCGGAACCGCGTCGAACTCGAAGCCGGGACCGACGACCCGGCCGAGATAGAACAGTTACTCCGGGCAGCCTACGCCGCCGGCGTCGAATCAGTCGTCCTCGAAGTCCCTGATGGCTACACCGACGAACAACTCCGGGCCATCGAACGTGTCACTCGGAACCTGACCGGCGTGACCGTCGCCGAGGAAACCGAGACACAAGTCACGGCCCAGACGTTGCTCGACGCCGGCGAGGTGTCGGTCAGGCAGTCGGTCCGCCAGCTCCAGTTCGTCGCCCTGTCGATGCACCGGGATGCGATGGCCGCGCTCACGACCGGGACGACCAGCGACCGATGGGCCGACCGAGACGAGCAGGCCGACCGGCTGCACGCCATGATCGACCGCTACTTCGAGCGGGGACTGGCACGGCTCGACGAAATCGACGCGCTCGGGCTGACCCGCCCCGAACTGTTCAGCCTCTGGGCGACCGCCAACGAACTCGAACGCGTGGCCGACCACGCCGAGCGAATCGGGACCGTCGCCGACCAGCTCGACGGCCAGCCAGGGCGGACCATCGTCACAGCCCTCGAAGGTATCGCTCAGGAGGTCCGAACCGTCGTCGAAGACGCTGTCCGCGTCATCATCGGTGACGCCTGCGTCGCTACCGCTCGACAGACGCTGGCCACGCGCCGGGCCGTCCGCCAGCGGATAACCGACCTCGACCGACAGCTGTTCGAATCCGGCGACGCCGACTACCGGCTCACGCGCGCCCTCGATAGTCTCTCCAGAACGGCTGAACACGGCGGCAACATCGCCGAGTTCGGCCTCCGAATGGCCGTCCGTGACGGGGCGCTCACGGCTGACAACGCCGGCACTGACGAGGCAAACGCACCGAGTTCGACAGCCGAAACGGAGTCCTGACGAACGCACAGCACACAAGACCCGTCGGTCCGGAGACCCGCTATGGTCGACTGGGACGTGTACCTCGTCACGCAGGCGTCGCTCTCGGCGGGCCGGACAACCGCCGACATCGTCGCGGACGCGATTGACGGCGGCGTCGGCGTCGTCCAGCTCCGCGAGAAGGACCGAACCGCGCGCGAACGCTACGAACTCGGTCGGGAACTGCGAGCGCTGACCCGCGAGGCCGGCGTCACGTTCGTCGTTAACGACCGCGTGGACATCGCACAGGCCCTCGACGCCGACGGGGTCCACCTCGGCGACGACGACCTTCCGGTTCCCGTTGCACGGGAACTTCTGGGTGAGGACGCGCTCATCGGCCGCTCCGTTTCGACTGTCGAAGACGCCGAAGCGGCCGCGGCCGCCGGCGCGGACTACCTCGGCGTCGGCGCAGTGTTTGCCACCGGATCGAAAGACGACATCGACGACGACGAGTACGCCATCGGCACCGACCGCGTCGCCGCCATCGCCGACGCAGTGGACATTCCCTTCGTCGGTATCGGCGGAATCACGGCCGAGAACGCCACCGAGGTCGTCGAAGCCGGGGCCGATGGTGTGGCTGTTATCACCGAAATTACGCAGGCCGACGACCCGGCGGCGGCCGCTGAAGCGCTGAAACACGCGGTCGAACGCGGTCAGTAGCACCGGCGTCCGTCGGCGACTGTGCGCACACTCCTGAAGTGGCCCAGCGAAAGGGGAGGATACACTCCCGACACAGTACAGCGGTCAGCCAACGATGAACTCGGGTGCAACGATGGACGCAACGACGAGACTGAGGAACACAAGAATCGCGACGGAGCGGAGGATACCGGCCGCTTGGTGTCGGCTCTTCGGAAGCGCTTCCGCAGTGCCGGCTAATCCGGTCCCGATTACCATGGCGAGCAACCAAGCAGCCGGGGTTCCTTCGACGACCCAGCCGTAGAGATACAGGCCGGCGAAGATGAGTGCACCGGCAGCGTGGACGAGTGTAATGGGGCGTCCGGACGGCTCAGTAAAGATTCTCTCGCTGATACTGGAGGGCATCGCCGACGTATTCTCCTCGAGAAATAATAAACAGCACTGGTACTTGCCCAATAGCGCCGACCCGGTCCCGACAGCGAACGGCTCTGGTGGGTCCGATGCCCTGCGGTTACGCCGACTGCTGCAGTTTCTCGCGCAACTCTCCCTCGACGACGTGGTACTTGAACGCCGGCGACCCGTCGACGAAGACGTATGGAACGCGCTCGCCGTACTCATCGCGGAGGTCGGGGTCCTCGTCGACGTCGATGAGGTCCAGTTCGATGGCGACCCCCTCGTCGTCGGCGACCCGCTCGATTGTCTCGATGGCCTCTTCACAGAGATGACAGTCCTCCCGCGTGTAGACGGTGACCGGCACGTCGCTCATTACTGGAAACACGGGGGCGACGGCATAAGACTCTCACTCTCTTGCCGGCGATGGGTTTCAGTGTCTCGCGCCCGTATCTGCGTCAATGACAGGCTGGACTATCGAAGACATGCCCCCGCTGACGGACCGAACTGTGGTCGTGACTGGTGCAAACAGCGGGCTGGGTCTCGAAGGCTCGAAAGCGTTCGCTCGCAGGGGTGCAACGGTGGTGATGGCCTGCCGGAGCGTCGAACGCGGTGAATCGGCCGCCACGGAAATTCGCGAAGCCGTTCCGAACGCGACGCTCGACATCCGGGAGTGCGACCTGGCCGACCTGTCGAACGGCGCGGCGTTCGCCGACGGCCTCCGGGACGACTACGACGCTATCGACATCCTCTGTAACAACGCCGGTGTCATGGCGATTCCCCGGAGCGAGACGGCCGACGGCTTCGAGACGCAGTTCGGCGTCAACCACCTGGGCCATTTCGCCCTGACCGGACACCTGCTCGACCTGCTCAGGGCCGCCGACGGCGAATCCCGGATCGTCACGCAGTCCAGCGGTGCACACGAGATGGGCGAAATCGACTTCGACGACCTCCAGCGCGAGCGCTCCTACGGGAAGTGGTCAGCCTACGGCCAGAGCAAGCTCGCAAACCTCCTCTTCGCCTACGAACTCCAGCGCCGTCTGGGCAACCACGGCTGGGACGACGTGCTAAGCGTCGCCTGCCACCCCGGCTACGCCAACACGGACCTCCAGTTCCGCGGGCCGCGGGAGATGGGGTCGACGCTGCGAACCGCGGCCATGGGCGTCGCCAACGCCGTTTTCGCGCAATCTGCCGAACAGGGCGCGCTCCCGATGCTGTACGCCGCCACCGCCGACGACGTCATCGGCGGCGAGTACGTCGGTCCCGGCGGGCTGTTCGATATGCGCGGCGCGCCAGAGTTCCAGCAGTCGAACGCGGCCTCGCGCGACGAGGAGACCGCCGAGCGGCTCTGGGCGGTCTCGACCGACCTCACTGGCGTCGAGTACGACTTCGAGAGCGTCTGAGAACAGCCGACGGTGCTGCCGCGGCGTGAGTGGAGACTACAATCCCCACTTTTTCACCGCCGGAACGTGAACCCCGCCGGCACATGCAACCAGTCGAAGTCGCGGTCAGGCTGCTTGCAGGAATCGCCCTGATTCTCGCCAACGGCTTTTTCGTCGCCATCGAGTTCGCACTGACGCGGGCCAGACAGTACGACGAGTCCGAGTTCGACGAACCCGGCCTCCGGCGTGCCTGGGAGATGACCGACGACCTGGAGATCTATCTGACGAGCTGTCAGGTCGGCATCACCGCCTCCAGTATCGCCGTCGGTATCATCGCCGAACCGGCGCTCGCGGCCATCTTCGAGCCGTACTTCGAGACATCGGCACTGGCCGGAGTCGGCATCGGCGGCGCTATCGCGTTCCTCCTCATCAACCTCGTCCACCTGACCCACGGCGAGCAGACGCCGACGTATCTCGGCGTCGAGCGCGCGAAGTTCGTCTGCCGGTACGGTGCGACCCCGCTGTACTACTTTGCCAGACTCATCTCGCCGATTATTTCGGTCGGTGACGGGGTCGCCAAGTGGACGCTGGGACTGTTCGGCGTCGAGATGTCCGGCGCGTGGCTCGAAGCCGAGGTCGAGAGCATCGAGTCCCGAGCCGAACTACGCAACGAACTCGGCTCCGTCCTCGACCGCGGCGACGTACCCGACGAGCGGCGCGAGGAGGTTCTCTCCGCGTTCCGCGTCGGCGACCGCGAAGTCAGCGAGGTGATGGTTCCGCGGGAGGATATCGTTGCGCTGTCGCCCACCGACGACGACGCGACCAACGCCGAGCGGATTGCCGAGACGCCCCACACCCGCTACCCGCTCGTCGGCGAGACGCTCGAAGACTTCCTCGGCATCGTCTACATCCCCGCGCTCGTCGACGAGCGCGAGGAGCAGGACGGGTCGGGCGGTCTGCTGGACGGCATCGACCTCGAAGCCGTCGCCTCGCCGCCGATGACGATGTCGCCGGACACGACTGTTAGCGACGCTATCGACCAGTTCCAGGCCGAGCGCCAGGAACTCGCGTTCGTCCTTGAGGACGGCGAAGCCATCGGGCTGGTGACGGTCACGGACCTGCTCGAAGAGGTCGTCGGCGACATTCAGGACCCGATGGACGCCGAGGCCGGCGTCGCCTGACGCTGAAAGCATTTACCGGTCGCCCAGAAATCGGCGACTGTGCCCTCCCGCAGGACCGTTCTTGGAACCATCGCCTGTACGCTCGTGACCGGCTGTTCCGGACTCGGCGACGACTCCTCGACGGAAGAAGCCACGGCGACAGCGACGCCAACCCCGGTAGTGTTGTCACCGATCGACGCCGCAGCAGTGCCCGAAACGGCGACTGTCGGTGTCTTTTCCGAGACGACCGATGCACTCAAAACAGCCATCCGTGACCCCTCGGCAGACGTGACAGCCCACGAGTGGGCGCATGTGTTTCACGAGTTCGGCTGTTTCGCGTTCGACGGCGAGACGTACGCAGTCGCGGAGCGAACGACCGGATTCGGCGGCTACATCAACAAATACAGCGTGAGCGAAGTCGACGGCCCCGGGAACGAGTCGGCGGTTCGCGTGGCCGACCTCCCGGACAGTGACCGGCGCGACGCCATCGACGCGATAGACTCGGGCGAGCACCGCTACGACTCCGATGTGGGCGGCTTCGACCCGAACAGCTCGGTGTACGTCCACAACGGCTCGTACTACGTGTTCTCGCTTGCAGTCCACGGCGACAAGCCGGCCGAAGTCACGTATGCAGTCGAGGCGACGGATAGTGCCCGGTGTGTGACACTCGAACCGCTGTCGCTCGCCGACGCGCAGGCTGAGGCGCTCGACACGGCCCTCCGGCCGGATGAGGCGGCGACTATCACTGGTGAGGCAGCCCGCGCGCTTATCGCATCGGACGTGCCCTTCGTCCTTCGGGACGGCACCTGCTACGAACTGTCTCCGGTCGACGACACCGAGTCCTGAGACGGCTATCGCGGCGGCGTGTAGAAGTTGACCGTCTCCAGTGGCTCGTCCCCGTCGTTTTCGAGACCGTGGCGTTCGCCGGCCTCGATGCGGACGAGGTCGCTGGCGTCGACCCGGTGGGCGTCGTCGTCGATGGTGACGACGCCGGTACCGCTGACCACGAACAGCCACTGGTCGCTGTGCTCGTGATAGTTTTCCGGGCCGCCGACGGACCGACCCGGCTCGACAGTCATCTCCGCGGCCTGTGCCTCGTCGGTCTCCATTGCGACCTCGAAGTAGCGGTCGAAATCGAGATGTGCCTGCTCCATACGTTTCGGTCCGTCTGCACCGTAGAGCCGCTTTCGGGAACAGAGGACGTCAGGCACTCAATCACCGCTGGTGAGTCGCCCGACCCGCCCGGTGAGTCGGGCCGCGAGACCCTCGAAGTGGGCGGTGCTCCAGCCCGCGACGACGAGTGCGCCGACCGTATTGAACACGAGGTCGTTCACGATGTCGCTCGTCCCGTACTGGGCGAGGACCGCCTCGCCGCCGATAATCGACGCGATGCCGCCGCTGGCAAATTCCAGGATCTCCCAGCCGACGCCCACCGCGAGGACGAACAGAACGACGAAGGTCGCGCGGAACTTCCTGTTGAAAGCAACCGCCCCGGAGTGGCGTTCGACTGCTCGTGCGACCGCGTATCCCACGCCGGCCACGAGCGATGCCGAGACGGCGTGGGCCAGACTGTCGTACCAGCCAAACGCTCCGTACAGTTCGAACGCGCCGGCCGCGTGCAGCGTCGACGCCACTGTGATCCACAGGACGAGGCCGGTGTCCATCGCGTAGCCGTACTCCCGGCGGAACAGCGCCGGCAGGAACGTTATCGCCAGTGGGCCGCCGCTGTTGACGAACAGCGTCACGTTGCCACGAACGAGTGCGAATGCGGATATCAGACCGAGGAGCGCCTGTAGCGTCCGGACAGCGATGCGGTGGTGCGTGCCGTTTCCAGGAAGGGACGCTTCCGACTGGTCACCTTCCGGGGGATCCGGGTCCGAGACGCGCAGTCGAGCGATGCGTGCTGACCGCTCGAAGTACAGTTCGAACACGACGCCGGCGACGACACCGGCACCCGCCGCAGTGACGAGATCCCACATCAACTCTGTCTGTCCATCGAGAAACGTGGTTCCCAGTAGCGTGTCGGTCGCGTAGATACCGACCGCCCAGACGCCGGCAACGGCCATCGTCACGATGACGACGAACACCGTCGCGAACCGCGGCGTCATCGTCAGTGAGGTGCCCGCATCGAGCACGACGGCCAGCAACAGCGCGACCCCGGCGACCACGAGGAACGGCGTGACCTGCGGGAAGCCGCCGAACGCCCGGACGAGTACCGGCACCGCGACCAGTCCGAGCAACTCCGCGGGCACCGTCGTTTCGAGGTCCCGCGTGGCGAACGGAACTGTGACCGCGATAGCCACGAGGAGTGCCGTGAGCACTGCCCAATCGAATTCGCCACCGGCCGCGAACCGTCCGACGCCACCCACGAGAATTCCCGTTACCGCCCACGCGCCGAGCGCGTCGAGCCGGTGGGGGCCGATGAGAGACTGTAGCGAGCCCATCACTGACTGTGGATACGACGCGAGTCGTAATCAAAGCATGGCGGTCTCCTGACACCCTTCTGGAACTCTCCGCCTTCGCGGCCGCTGTCACGCGACTGACCGACGGTTGTCTGACGAGGATATATTTCTCTGGCCGTCCAACTCCCCGTAATCAATGGACGAAGCGTTTCTGGACCTCGAATCGATTGAGGTCGAACTGGACGAGGAGTTGCTCGACGCGATTGACGACAAAGCGTTCGCCGACCACCGCGACAACCGGGACGCCGCAATCCGCGACCTGCTCGACGAGTGGTTGAAGCAGCGTGCCACCGGAGACGCAGACGAGAGTGACTGAACGTGGCCGAGGTCGCCTGCGTAACCGCCTACTGGATATCGACGGTCGCGCCTAGCTCGGGCGCTGTCGCGTCATAGCCGTCCTGCCGGAGCGTGGCTGCGAAAGCCTCACAGCGGTCGCCGTGGTTCACGAGTACCGGCGTGTCACGGTAGCTGTCGAGGTACGCAAACAACCCGTCGCGGTCGGCGTGTGCCGAAAAGTCGTACTGCTCGACGCGCGCGCTGACCGGCATAATCCGACCGTCTATCTCGGCGCTGCCGGTCTCTATGAGGTCTCGGCCCGGCGTCCCCTCGACCTGATACCCGGTCATGGTGATCTTGTTCATCGGATTCCCGCGGATTTCGGGGATGTACGTCATCGCCGGGCCGCCGGAGAGCATCCCGCTGGTGGTGACGATGGCCGCCTTCTGGTCGGTAATGCGCTTTCGCTGGCCGTCCTTCCCAGTGACGAACCGGGCGTGGGATTTCGCCCGCTGGAGCGCGTCCGCGTCGCGGACGAACTCGGGGTACTGCCCGAGCATCTCGGTCACCTGTTTGCCCATCCCGTCCACGTAACAGGGGATGTCGTGCGCTTCGCAGATGAGCAGCATCTCCTGGGTTCGGCCGATGGCGAAAGCAGGCACGACGACGGTCCCGCCTTCCCAGAGCGTCGTTTCGACGCTCTCGACGAACCGCTCCTCGACTGTCTCCCTGGGTTCGTGGTCGACATCGGCGTAGGTGCTCTCACAGATAATCGCGTCCGCGTCGGGGCGTGCCGTCGTCCCCGAGACGAGGCGCTGGTCGTCGGTGTGGAAATCACCCGTGTACAGCAGTCGGGTGTCGCCATCGTCGACGAGGACGTGTGCGCTCCCCGGGATGTGGCCGGCGTTGTAGAACGTGACTTCGTAGCCGGCGGCCTCGAACGACTCGCGGTAGCCGTGGGTCTCTGACACCTGTGTGACCCGTCTGACGTTGGTCTCGGTGAACGGACAGTTGACGGTCCCGCCGTGGAGTTTGAGCGTGTCCCGTGCGAGCGTCATCGCCAGTTCGTACGTCGGCGGCGTCCAGTGAATCGGCGGCCGCGCGTCGCCCGACACCAGCGCCGGGATGGTCCCGACGTGGTCGAGGTGGCCGTGCGAGACGACGACGGCGTCCGGCGACGGCGTCCGCACCGGAAACCGTGGCGGTGAGTCGGTCAACATTCCGAAATCCAGCAGCAGCGACTCGTCGATGAGGACGGCGCTCCGGCCGATCTCACCCGCCCCGCCGAGAAACTGCACATCCATTATACCGACGGAAGCGTCGCGCCCGTTTCCGTTCGTCGGTTCTGACCGAATCGTGCCATCAACCGCCGGGAAGGCGGAATATCTATGAACCGGAACACGACGATATCCGGGTTCTTAGGGGCTATGAACTGTCAAGGGAGTCTTTCCGGTTGTGGTATTGTGTAAAGATAACACGTCGGCTGGGCAGTGTTATCACGCTAGCATAAACAATTATTATACTCGGGGCTCATTGTTCAGTTGTCATGGCGACACGCCAGCAACCCCCGACGACGTACCACACGTGCAGTTGCGGTGAGGAGTTCGACACGACGGAGGAACTCCTCGAACACGCACGAGAGGCACACGGGCTTAGCGTACACTGACTGGCGTCGCGCCGTTTTTCCCATCCACGCAGAAACACCGACAGCGACAGATCAGGACGTCTTGTCGATGTCCTGTCGCACGCTGAACCGCGCGTAGCCGCCGTGTGAGAGGTCAAGCGCACCCAGCCACCAGTTCCACCGCTCGGCGAGTTGATAGTCCTCGGGCGCGTCCGCGAGGTTGTCGACGACATCCCCCACCGTCAGCTCCGCCCCGAAGTCGGTCACGAACTGGTCCGATTCCGAGAGGTCCCGCGCCTGTCTGGCCACGACCGTGACGATATCGGGGTCGGCGTCGAAGGCGTCGCGGAGTTCCCGTTCGAGTTCCTTTCGGTCCACATTCGGGTGTACGACCCGCATCTGACTTGAATGTACGGTTGGGCACACCGCTGTATTTCGGCGTCGGGAGATAGCCGTTCGGAACGGCCGCCACCGTCTCGGCGACGCTACCGGCTCCGAACAACGCTACAAAAATTCGAAAGTCGGTCTCCGATTTTGCGCTGTCGCTTACTCAGCCTCGCCCTTCTCGATAGGCGCACCAACCAGATTGCCCCATTCGGTCCAGGAGCCGTCGTAGTTGATGGTGTCGTCGTAGCCCAGCAGTTCGTGCAGGGCGAACCAGGCGACGGAGGAGCGCTCACCGATGCGGCAGTAGGCGACCGTCGTGGAGTCGCCGTCGATGCCGTACTCGGCGTAGAGCTCTTCGAGCTCGTCGTAGTCCTTGAAGGTGCCGTCGTCGTTGGTGACGGCCGCCCAGGAGATGTTCTGGGCACCGGGTACGTGGCCGCCGCGCTGGGCGGTCTCCTGGAGTCCAGGGGGTGCGAGGATTTCGCCGGAGAACTCTTCGGGCGAGCGAACGTCGACGAGCGGCAGTTCACGCTCGATGGCGTTCTCGACGTCCTCTCGGTAGGCGCGGATGGACTCGCGCGGACCGGCGGCCTCGTAGTCGACTTCGGAGAACTCGGGCACTTCGTCGGTGAGTTCGTAGTCGTTCTCGACCCAGTACTCGCGACCGCCGTCGAGGAGCTTCACGTCGTCGTGACCGTAGTACTTGAACTGCCAGTATGTGTAGGCGGCGAACCAGTTGGAGTTGTCACCGTAGAGCACAACCGTCGAGTCCTCGCTGATGCCGTGGGCACCGAGCAGGTCCTCGAAGTCGTCCTTGTCGAGGATGTCCCGCGTGGTCTGGTCCTGGAGGTCCGTCTCCCAGTTGAAGCCGATTGCGCCGGGTGCGTGGCTCTCGTCGTACAGTTCCGTGTCGACGTCCACCTCTACCAGTCGGTGGGCGGGGTCGTCGCTCTGGAACTCGTCCAGATGCTCGCTGACCCAGTCGGCCGAGACGAGCACGTCGTTAGCGTAGTCAGTCATAGTGCGTCGAAGCGTAAGTCTACCAGACATATATTACCACGACTTTCGGCATGTTCGGCCACTCATCCACCCTGGCGGCATATATTACCCCTATTTGGAGGTGCCGAAAGACGGCGTTCCAGCGGTGGAGGGAATAAGGGCCATGGAGTACCATGTCCGGGACGGCTCGCTCTGTTCTCCCGTGAGAACGAGCAATATTTGCAACCACCTTCGACCGACTGCGATGGGAGTTTTCAAGCGGACAGAGCGGTAACGCCACGACAATGACTGATTTCGTCTCTGCGGAGTGGGTGGCGAGCCAGGGCGAGGGTATCCGAATCGTCGACGTGCGCGACGCCTGGGAATACGACGGCCTCGGCCACCTCCCGAATGCGGTGAGCGTGCCCTTCGATTCGTTCCGGGCAGACGAACACGGCGCGGAGTCCGACGCCGACGCTGGCGAAGGGATGCTCCCCGACGAGGACGACTGGGCACAGTTGCTCTCGGGGGCCGGCATCACGCCGGAGAGCGAAATCGTCGCGTACGACGACCACCACGGCGTCTTCGCCGCGCGGTTTCTGGTCACCGCAGAACTGTTCGGCCACGACCCCGCCCGGCTCCATCTCCTCGACGGCGACTTCTCCAGTTGGCAACTCGAACGGGAAACGTCGAGCGAGACGCCGGCTGTCGAGCCGACCGACTACGAGCTGACTCGTCCCGACGCGACGCCGCTGGTCGGTCCGGACGCGGTCGCTGACGCCGCGGACGACCCTGACGCGGTGCTGGTCGACACACGCGAGGACGGGGAGTACGACGAGGGCCACATCCCGGGTGCGGTCCTGCTGGACTGGCGGGCCCTCGTCGACGACGAGACGCGGGGACTGCTTCCGCAAGACGAAGCGCGATCTGTTCTCGAACGTGCAGGTATCGTCCCCGAGAAACGTATCGTCCTCTACTGTAACACCGCTCGGCGAATCAGCCACACGTACGTCGCTCTCCGGCATCTCGGCTTCGAGCAGGTGGATTTCTACGAAGGGAGCCTGACCGAATGGGAGGCACAGGGGCGGCCGCTGGAGACGAACTAACTGTTATACCGACTGCTGGCTCAGCTCAGTTGCTGCTGGTCTCCCTGCCGCTCGTTCGTCAACAGCGACGACAGTTCGACCAATAGCGCAATGACGACTGGCCCGGCGATAAAGCCGATGACGCCCAGCGTCAACACGCCGCCGGTGAACCCGACGAAGTAGAGGCTGGCCGGGAGGCCGGTCGTGTAGCGGGCGAGTTTCGGCCTGATGACCGCGTCGGGGAGGAAGCCGACGAAGACGAGGCCGAACACGGTCACCAGTATCGCGCCGGTGATGTTTCCGTTGATGAGGTCCGCGACAGCGATGGTAAGGACGACGACGCTGGGGCCGATGACGGGGACGAACTGCAGGATGCCGGCGACCACCGCCAGCGCGAACGCGCCCTGATAGCCCAGCAGCCAGAACACGACCCACGCCACGACGAAGGTCCCGAACGCCGTCGCCGCCTGGAGAACGTAAATCGCGTACAGCGTCCCCCGGAGTCGCTGATGGAGTCGGTTGACGACCTCGTGATACGACGCCGGCACCGTCCGATAGGCGGCCTTTTTGGGCGCCTGTGGCCGCCACAGCATCGCGTAGACGAGAATCGTAAACAGGACGGCTTTCAGCGCCAGGACGGGCGATTCTGCCGCGAGGTCGACTGCGAAATCCGTGAGTATCCGTCGCGCTGATAGCAACGTCGGCGCGATCTCGACCGGGTAGCTAAACCCGCCGACATCGATGGTCACCATCGGTGGGAGTTGCTGGAAGAACGAAAACAGGTCACGACGGCGGAGATACAGCACGGCCCCGAGCGGGACGACGATGAGTGTGCCGCTGACGAAGGCGATACCAGTCGTCACGGCCGCCGACAGTCGCTTGTTGAGCCCGTGGCGCCCGAGCCACTTCGAGACGGGGAACAGGACGTATGCGACTGTGATTGCGAAGAATATCGTCGATAGCACTCGCGCGAGAAGGACTGTCGTCAGACAGCCGGTGAGAACGAGCAGGCCCGCGAGGACGTAGGTTCGTCGGCGTGTTACCACGCCCGACCTTTTCTATCGGTCGGTAAAAACGTTATCTGCACACGCCAGGCGAGTAACAGGTCCGTTAGGACCGGGAGAACAGCGCCGCCAACTGCTCCCGTGAGAACAGCGTCGTCGGCCGGTCCATGTGGACGCCGATCTCGCCCTCGAAGGCCTTCATCCCGGCTTTCTGTATCGGCTCCGGCGCGGAGTAGCCGGCCCGAACCGCGTGGCCCAGGCGGATCTCCTGCCGGAGGTCGTCGCGCCACGCACGCTCGTACTCGCCCAGCGTCGCCGGGTCCTCCGGGTCGATTTCCCGGGCCGCGTGGTCGGCCGCGGTCATGCCGTAGCGGATACCGCCGCCGGTGAAGGGTTTGGTCTGGGCGGCGGCGTCGCCGACGAGGAACGACCGCCGGCCGGTGACCCGCTTCGGCGGGCCGATGGGGATAAGTCCGGAACAGCGGTGGTCGGTTTCGACGCCGTAGCCGTCGACGAATGCCTCGAAGCGGCCGCGAGCGTCGTCGCCCGGCGGCACAGCCAGCCCGTACTCGACGCCGGCCTCGCCCCGCGGGATGCGCCAGGCGAAAAAGCGCGGGACTGTGAGGTGAACGTCGACGAAGTCGGTGTGGTCCACCTCGTCGCTGAACCCGAGCACGCCGTGCAGCAGTTCGTCGGGCTCCGGCAGGTCCAGTTCCCGCCGGACGCGGCTCTTCGGGCCGTCACAGCCGGCAACCATTTTCGCTCGGTGCGCCTCGACGCCGTCGTCGCCGCGGACCTCCACGGTGACGCCGTCCCTGTCCTCGGTGACCCCGACGACGGAGTGTGCTTCTCGAACGTCCGCACCGGCGTCGCGGGCCAACCCTGCGAGGTGCTTGTCCAGGCCGACGCGGTCGATGACGTTCGAGATGACCTCATCCTTGTAGAATGGGTGGTCTTGGCTCCCGGGGCCGCCGGTGTGGAACCGCGCGCCGGAGATCTCGTTTTGGAACAGTTCGTCGCGGGCGTCCTCGGTGAACTCCCAGATATCTGTACTCACATGGCCCGAGCAGGCCAGCGGCTTGCCGATCTCCCCCTGTTCGAACACCACCACGTCGAGCCCCCGGCTCGCCGCCTGACGCGCGTACCGGGACCCAGCCGGACCCGCGCCGACCACCACAACATCGTGCATACACGTTCTCTCGGTGTCACGAACCAAATAGCTTCTCGATTCAGACGGACTGTTGTACCTGTTTTCGGGACGACCGCTGGGTTAGCTATCCGTCGCAGGGACCCGAGAATGGGCCTGTTGCTCGGCCAACCGCCGAAACGGCCGTCGCGTCACCAGCCGAAGCAGGGCGTATTTGTCGGTGTAGCCCCTGTCACCGCCCATGGCAGAGTACCAGCCCGGCGTCTGCAACATCGGGGCGAACCAGCGCCGTGCCCGCCGACTGTCGGCCATTGCTTCGTTTGCAGTCGCCATCGGTATCGCCCTCGCCGCCACCCTCGGCGCGATACCCGACCTGTCGCTGTGGGCGACCGTCCCCTTCGTCTTCGGCGGGTACGTCGGCGCGCTGCAGGATTACTTCCGGTTCTGCGTCGCCTTCGGGGCACTCGCCCGCTACGACCTCTCCGGGTCGGGCGGGGAAAGCGGGCGCGTCGACGCAAGCGAGGCTGTTCGCGCCGACCGGCGAAAAGCGGCGAAGATTCTCCTGCTCGCGACCGTTGCGACGGCCGTGACGAGTGGTTTCGGTGCCGTTTTGCTCCGACTGGCGTAGCTGCGGACGGACTCTGATGCCGGCCACTTGCTCGGCCGCCCCTCACACGACGGCCAGTCCGCTCGGGACCTGGTCGTACTCGACCGGCCAGCCCACGCCGTCGGGACCCTCCCGAGTCCACGTCTCCCCGAGCTTTGACTGGAACAGGCCGTGGTTCGTCAGCGCGAGGAAGCCGTCGTCCGGGTCGGCGGTGAGAATCGGCCGGGCCAGTCCCGCCGGCCCCGGTAGACCGTCCATCGACTGTCTCCACCGGTCGCCGTCCCACCGGTAGACGTAGCTCTCGCCGCTGGTGCTGTGGGCCGACCGGGGGCCGCTGGCGGCCGAGACGACGATGCAGTCCGGATCGTCAGGATGGACGGCTAGCCCCCACACGTACCGATGTTCTAATCCTTCCTGCGGGTGGGTCCATGTCTCGCCGCGGTCGGTCGACAGCGCGTAGCCGTCGCCGGCGGCGGTGTACACCCGGTCCGGGGCATCGGGATGAGTCGCCAGCGTGTGGTTGTCCCGCCGCGCGCCCTCGGGGTGGTCGACCCACCTCCCACCGCCGTCGGGACTGCGGACGAACGCGCCGGCCTCGATGGCGGCGTACACCTGTTCCGGGTCGTCCGGTGCGAGGGCGATCCACCGGACATGGTGGGTGTCGGGCCGCGGCGGGAACGACCACCGCGAAGCCGAGTCCAGTTCCGTCAGCCCGGGTTTCTCAGTCCACGTCTCTCCACCGTCGGTCGACTGATAGACCGCGCTCGGCTCCGTTCCGGCCCACACCACGTCGGCATCGTGTGGGCTGACTGTGACGCTCGTCACGCGGTCCCCGGCGTCAAGGGCCGACTCCCACGTCGCTCCGCCATCGGTCGTCCGCTGGAGACCAGCGTCTACGGTGCCCACGAAGGCACGGTCCGGTTCCGCCGCTCCTGCAGCGACGCACTCGATGTCGTGACCGATGAGGCCGTCGTCCCAGCCGCTGTGGCCGTCGCCGACGAGGATACGGTCACCGAGCGCGGCGTAGGCGGTGTGCATGACCGACTGTACGACGCCCGAGCCAAGAACACTGGCGGTGTCAGCGACTGACCGACCGCGTCAACGCGAAGACGTACAGCGCGGCGAAGCAGCCGCCGAGCTTAGTCGTCGGCGGCGACCGTTTCGGTCCCGATCCGGCGGTCGAGGAAGCCATCGAGCAGGCGGAACAGCCGCGTTTTCTGCTCGATGTCGGAGGAGGCGTGGCCCTCCTCGCCGAGTTCCCGATACTCGAAATCGCCGTCCGGTCCCTCGGTGTAGCCGGCGACTTCGAGCGCGTCGCGGAACAGGCGGGCCTGCGAGACGGGGACTCGACGGTCGTTGACGCCGTGGACGATGAACAGCGGGGCGTCGAGGTTATCGGCGTGGGTGATGGGCGACCGCTCCTCGTACAGCTCCGGGTTCTCCGCCGGGGTGCCCATGTTCTTCTCCATGAGCTCAGTCCGGTAGTGTGGCATCGTGTTCTCGTACTGGTCTTCGAGGTCCGTGAGGCCGATCCAGGCGACGCCGGCGTCGTACAGGTCAGGGTACTGGACCATTTGCCAGTACGCCGAGTAGCCGCCGTAGGAGCCGCCGAAGACGACGATGCGGTCCTCGTCTACCCACTCACACGTCGCGAGGACGTGCTCGGCGGCCGAGGCCACGTCGCCCTGCTCGGCCCCGCCCCAGTCGTCGTACAGTTCGCGGATGAACTCGCGGCCGTGGCCGGTCGAGCCCCGGTAGTTCACCTGCAACACCGAGAAGCCCCGGTGGACGAGGAACTGCGTGTAGAGGTCGAAGGACTTGCTGTCCATCCCGCGCGGGCCGCCGTGAGGATTGACGATGAGCGGCGACGGCCGCTCGCCGGAATCGTACAGCAGACAGCCGATCTCCAGCGTGTCGTAGGGGTCGTGCTCGACCGCGGCCTGCCGCGTCTCTGGCACGCCGTCGGACTCGATGGTGAAGTACTCCGCGTCGGCGAAGTCGTCAGGTGAGAACGGGCCGTACTCGGCTTCGACCAGCGCCTCTGTCTCGTCGGTGTCGAGGTCGTAGGCGAGCAGTTCGGGGCGGCGCGTCGGCGTCGTGTGTAGCGCCAGCAGGCGGTCCCCGGAAAGCACCGGGTCGCCGCCCATCATGCCGAAGGAGGCGACGCCCTCTGGCAGGTCGAGTTCGCGCTCCTCGCCGGATTCGATGGCGTACACGACGGGCACCTTCGTGGCCTCGCGGGTCCGAACGGCCAAGAACCGCTCGCCGTCGGGCAGGAGCGCCTGTGGCTCCTCCTCGTACTCGCCGCCGAACCACGTTACCTCGTCCGTCGCCAGGTCGTAGACACCGCTCCGGGACAGGTCCTCGCTGTTGTCCACGACCAGCAGGCGGTCGCCGTCGGGTCCCCAGTCGGCTGGGGCGGCTTCCGCGCCGGTGACACCGATTTCGAGGGGCTTCGGGTTTGCCCCGTCAGCGTCGCTGACGTACACGTCCATGTTGTCGAAGTCGTCGGTCTCGTTGGTCGTGTATGCCAGCTGCGAGCCGTCGGGTGAGAGGATGCCCGTGTGAACCGCGCGGTCGTAATCGGTCAGCTTCGCCGTCTCGCCGCTCCCGAGGTCGTGGCTGTAGAGGTTCATCTGGCCGTCGCGTGTCGACCCGACCAGCAGGGCCTCACCGTCCCTGCCGACGTCCTGTATCACCACCTGCCCGTCCATCTCGACGACTGCCTCGACCGACCCGTCGCGCTCGATGGCGTACACGTCGTTCTGTTCGTTGCCGTCGTCGTCGAGGTGGAAGAACACCCGCTCCCCGTCGGCTCCCCACTCGACGTGCCAGCGGGCGTTCCGGGGAACTTCGCCGTCGCTCCACTGCTCGTGGGTGCCGCTCTCGACGTCAAGGACGTGAAGCTCGTTGCGCTCGCTCACGTCGTAGTAGAAGGCCACTTCGTCGCCGTTGGGGGACGCCGTCGGATGGGCCAGCGTCGGGAGTCTGGCGAGTTCCTCCAGTACCGTTTCGGGGTCCGTCGCACCGCTTTCAGGGTCGGACATACGACGTGTGCTAACTCCGGCTAGATTGTAGTTGTTCTGCCGACACGAGAGCGTATGTGGTAAGGATGACTGTTCCTGTCGCCCCCGATGGGCGGTACCCACAGACTACGGCGTCCACCAGCGCAGGCCGACCATCACGAACACGATTGCCAGTTGCAGCAGCCCCTGCAGGCCCCCGAGCCTGGCGTTTCGCATCCCGATCTCGGAGACCAGGTCCACGTCCGGGTTCTCTGAGACGACCTGCCGGTAGATGCGGACCTCGCCGGGCAGGATGACCCCGAAGCCCTGCACGGACAGCAGCGTCACGATACCGAGCGTGGCGACGATCCACCACGAGGTCATCGCGAAGGCCGGCAGCGTGGCCGCGAGATACGCGCCGGAACCAACGACGGCGACGCCGAGGACGCCCAGCGTCTTCGGGTCGGTCAGCGCGTCGAACTGGTAGCCGATGAGGAGAACGACCGGAAGCAGCGTCGCGGCGGTCAGAATCGCCAGCCACGGGTCGGCGTTGGGGAACTTCCCGAGGCGGAGCGCCAGCAGGATGCCGCCGCTGATAGTCACCGTCGCCAGCGACGGCATCAGGAACGTCATCTTGGGCGTGAACGAGGCGAAGAAGTCGGCCCGCGCCTCTGGTTCCTGGCCGCCGAGCACCGGCCCCAACACGAGCCCCATGAACAGGTCGATGCCGGTCCACAGCACCCCAGCCATCACATGTACGTAGGTTAGCGCCCGGATGTTGCCGCTGGCGACGGCCCCCGCAAACGCAATGAGCGGGACTGCGACTGCGCCCACGGCAAAGGCCGGGTTCGCTTGCTTCGCCAGCCCACCGATACCCCGTTTCCGCTCGATGCGGTCCGCTGTCGACTGCGCCATAGCTGGCTATATCAGGTTTCGCCGTCGACTAAAACGTTGGTGGCGGGTGCGGAGATTTATCCCGGAACACGGCATCACTCTCAGGTATGACCGCACGCTTAATACGATGCAATACGTTGCATTTCGCATGGAGAACGTCACTACTCGAATGAGCGATACGGAACTCGATCTGGTGGCGCGTCTCGCTGAGGCGAAAGGAGAGAGTCGGAGCGACGCGATCCGACAGGCGATCCGGCAAGGCGCTCGCGAGGAACTCGTTCGGGTCGCCCTCCAGCGCTATCAGGACGGAGCGGTCGGGATGCGCGGTGCGGCGGAGTTGGCAGGGCTCACCATCGCGGAGATGATGGCTGAAGCGAACGACCGCGGAGTTCTGTCGAACTACGACGAGGTCGATCTGGCCGACGACGTAGACGCACTTCGATGACCTGGAACGGGCGGGTCGTACTTCTTGATGCGAGCGTTATTATTACATTAGCTGAAACCGGGTCGATTGATTTACTCGATTCCGTGCGTGGCGGATTGGCCGTCCCTCGGGCGGTAAAATTCGAGATCTCGAAAGAGCCTGCTAAATCAGCACTCGACACCTGCATAGATGAAGGGAGTATCGTTCAAACTAATATTCTCGCCTGGGCCGGAGAGGAAGATCAAGATGAACTCGTTTCCGATTCAGCAGCTCGACTCGGGAACGATCCTGGGTCAGTAATTGATACCGAAAGAAAAGTTCCAATGATCGTCGACGGCGATGTTGCACTGCTCACCGGCGCTCGACTTGCGGACGAGTGTGTCGTCATCACCGATGACAAACCGCTCCGGAATGCTTGTAAGTCAATATCGCTACCAGTTTCGGGGACAATCGGTGTACTCGTCCGTGCCGTGGAAACCGGGGATATCGATCCGGACGCCGCAAAGGAGACGCTCTATGCGATGGATGAAGTCGGAGCCCGCCTCAGTGCGAGTCTCGTGAGGCGAGTGGAGCGATTGATCGACGACGCGGCCGATTAGTCGTCGTCCGCAGCCGGCTGTTCGGCCGATAGCTCGCGGTCTGCTCGCGGCCCCTCTAGGTCGACGTTCGGCAGCAGGTCACGGAGGTACTGCCCGGTGTAGGACGCGTCGGCCCGGGCCACGTCCTCCGGGGTGCCCTCGGCGACGAGTTCGCCGCCGTTCTCGCCGCCCTCCGGCCCGAGGTCGATGATGTGGTCGGCGTTTTTCACCAGGTCGAGTTCGTGCTCGATGACGACCACCGTGTTGCCGTCGTCGGTGAGCCGGTGGAGCACGTCGATGAGCTTGCGCTCGTCCTCGGGGTGGAGCCCGGTTGTCGGCTCGTCCAGCAGGTACAGCGTTTCGCCCGAATCCTTCTTGCCGAGTTCCTCGGCGAGTTTCACCCGCTGGGCCTCCCCGCCCGAGAGGGTGGTCGAGGGCTGGCCCAGGCGCATGTAGTCCAGGCCCACGTCCTTCAGGAGCTCCAGCCGGCGGCGAATGCCGCCGTGGCTCTCGAAGAAGTCGTAGGCCTCCTCGACGGTCATATCGAGCACGTCGGCGATGGTCGCGCCCTTGTAGGTCACGTCCAGCGTCTCGTCGTTGTAGCGCGCGCCGCCACACTCCTCGCAGGGGACCGTCACGTCCGAGAGGAAGTTCATGTCGATGGTGACCGTTCCCTGGCCGCCACAGCCCTCACAGCGGCCGCCCTTGACGTTGAACGAGAACCGGCCGACCTCGTAGCCGCGCTGTTTCGAGAGGCTCGTCTCGGCGAACAGCTCGCGGATGTGGTCGAAGACGTTAGTGTAGGTCGCCGGGTTCGACCGCGGGGTGCGGCCGATGGGCGACTGGTCGATGAGCCGCACCGTCTCGATGTCGTCGAGGCCGTCGATGGCGTCGTGCTCGCCGGGGTTCACGTCGGTGTCGTTCATCCGACGGACCAGCCCCTTGTACAGCACGTCGTGCATCAGTGTGGACTTCCCAGAGCCGGAGACACCCGTGATGGCGGTGAACGTCCCCAGCGGGATGGATACGTCCAAATCGGCGAGGTTGTGCTGGCGAGCGCCCCGGACCGTGAGTTCGCCGTCGGCCTCGCGGCGGCTGTCGGGGACCGGAATCGTCCGCTCGCCCGAGAGGTACTCCCCGGTCACCGACTCGTCGGTGTCGATGAGTTCGTCCATCGGGCCGTTGACGACGACTTCGCCGCCGCGCTTGCCCGGGCCGGGGCCCATGTCGATTATCTGGTCGGCCCGCCGCATCGTCTCGGTGTCGTGCTCGACCACGAGCAGGGTGTTGCCGAGGTCCCGGAGCTCTTCGAGGGTGTTCAGCAGGCGGTCGTTGTCCCGCTGGTGCAGGCCAATCGACGGCTCGTCGAGGACGTAGAGGACGCCGACGAGGCCGCTGCCGATCTGCGTTGCGAGGCGAATCCGCTGGCTCTCGCCGCCGGACAGCGTCGAGGCCTCGCGGTCCAGCGTCAGGTAGTCCAGGCCGACCTCGGTCATGAAGCCAAGGCGGGCCCGGATTTCCTTGAGGATCTCCTCGGCGATCTTTCGGTCGCGGGCCGAGAGGGTCTCTTCCATGCCCTCGAAGTGCGCCAGCGCGTCGCTGATGGACATCTCGTTGACCTCGGTTATCGAGGTGCCGTCCACGAGGACCGCCCGCGACTCGGCTTTGAGTCGCGTCCCCTCGCAGGCCGGGCACGTCGTCGTGGCCATGAACTCCTCGATGTGTTCGCGGGCGCGGTCCGAGTCCGTCTCGACGTGTCGCCGCTCCAGGTTCGGGATGACGCCCTCGAAGCGCTCGGTCTTCTCTCGGGTGCCGTTCTTGGTCCGCCACTCGAAGTGGACACGGCTGTCGGTCCCGTAGAGGAACTGCCGCTGGATGGATTCGTCGAGTTCCTCGAACGGCGTCGAAAGGTCCACGCCGAAGTGCTCGGCGACGTTGTCCAGTTGCCGTGAGTAGTACGTCCGGTCGTAGCTCCAGGGCTCGAAGACGTGCTTGAGCGGCTTCGATGGGTCGGTGATGACCAGATCCTCGCTGACCTCCTTGGTCTCGCCCAGCCCCTCACACTCCGGGCAGGCTCCATGGGGTGAGTTGAACGAGAACGACCGCGTCTCGATTTCGGAGATGTCGATGCCGCAGTGGGTACAGGCCAGATCCTCGGAGAGTTCGACGACGAGGCGGCCCGCGGCGGCTCCGTCGTCCGCTTCGTCTCCGTCGGCGAGGTCGCCGGTCGCCCTGGCATCCGACCCGCCCAGCGTCTCGGCTGCACCCTCCGCCGGGTCCGGAAGGATGACCTTCAGCGTCCCGTCGGCCTCTTCGAGTGCCGTCTCGACGGAGTCCGTGATGCGCGAGCGGGCGTCCGGCGATATCTTCACGCGGTCCACGACCACGTCGACGGTGTGGTCGTAGTTCTCGTCCAGGTCGGGGCGGTCCATCGTGAGGTCGAACTCCTCGCTGTCGACCTCGACGCGGCTGTACCCCTCGCTCACGAGGTCGTCGAACAGGTCCTCGAAGGCCCCCTTCTGGTCGCGGACGACCGGCGCACACAGCTTGGCGCGGGTCCCCTCGGGGAGTTCCAGAATCCGCGAGACCATGTTCTGTGCGGACTGCTCACCGACTTCACGGCCACACTCCGGACAGTGTGGCGTGCCGACGCGGGCGTACAGCAAACGGAGGTAGTCGTGCAGTTCGGTGACAGTCCCGACCGTCGAGCGGGGGTTGTTGGCGGCGTTCTTCTGGTCGATAGAGATCGCCGGGGAGAGCCCCTCCACGTTCTCGACCTGTGGCTTGTCCATCTGCCCCAGAAAGTTCCGTGCGTAGGCGGAGAGCGATTCGATGTAGCGCCGCTGGCCTTCGGCGTACACCGTCTCGAATGCGAGCGAGGATTTACCCGACCCCGACAGCCCGGTGACGACTGTCAGTTCCTCGCGGGGAATCTCCACGTCGACGTCCTTGAGGTTGTGTTCCTCGGCCCCTCGGACCTCGATTATATCCTTGCTCATCTTTGCATCTTCGTTGGCCGGCAGGAGGGAAACCCTGTCGGTTGCGTCCGAAACCGCACTTGACTGGTGCTGGTTCCGTCGAAAGCTTGATTACGGCGTGTTCTATGGTAAATAATATGAGTCCGCCCTCCACGTACGACATCAAGGGAATCGACCTCTCTGATGACAGCTACACGGTCGAACAGAGCCTGATACGGAGCAAGTACAAAGCCATGGACGCCGCCGGGAACGTCGTCCTCCGCGGGAAACAGAAGATGATGAAGATGAAAGAGGAGTTCCCGTTCGTTGACGCAAACGACAACGAGGTGTTCCAGGTCAAGGCCGGCGGCATCATCGACGTGGCCGGCAACTACGTCCTGACCGATTCCAAGACCGGCGAAGACATCGTCATCCTCGACAACGACTACTCCATCTTCCAAGATACGTGGAAGATTCGGGACGCCAGTACCGAGGCGAAGATCGCCGAGATCACCTCACAGGGCGCGCTCGTGACCATCGCTCGCAACGTCGTCCCCTTCGGCGGCTGGATTCCCCACAAGTACGAGATCAGCGATCAGGACGGCAACCACGTCGGCAACATCGACGGGCAGTTCTCGCTGAAAGACCGCTACGAGATTACTATCGACGACGCCAGCACGGTTCCGAAGGAGCCGATCATTGCCGCGGCGATGGTTATCGACGCGATTCAGGGGAACTGACCCCTCACCGGAATCCTTCTTGCCCTGGCTCCCGCATGGACGGCTATGCGCCGCCGGACGGTCCTCCGACGACTCGCCCTCGCAGGCACAGGTGTCGGCCTCGCTACGGGGACGACCCGCGGCCATCCGATGCCGACCGGAGATGGGACAGCCGAGCCAGCGGCCTCCGACACCCCGACTGGCGAGGACCCGCTGGGCGTGCTAGAGATGGAGACGGTGTACGAGGTCGTTACCAGCCTCGACGGACACACGGCCTACGTCGCGACGGGGGACGGCATCGCGCTCGTCGACCTCGTCACGCCGACCAGTCCGCGACTGCTCAGCCGACGGACCGACCTGCTGGCCGAGAGCGATGACGGGCCAATACAGCGTGTACAGGACCTCGCTGTCAGCGGCTCACGGCTGCTGGCCGCCGGTCCCGCTCACCCCGCTGACGGAGCCCACGGTCTCGTCGTCTTCGACGTGAGCGACCGGCAGGCTCCGGAGCGAATCGCGGGCCTCGAACTGGACACACGGGTCCACAACTGTCACTTTGACGGCCGCTACGCCTATCTGACCGCGAACGACCGCGACGGCAACCCCTTGCTCGTGGCCGATATCGAAGCCGAAGAGGAAGTCGGCGAGTGGTCGCTGCTTGACGCCGGCGACGCCTGGACCGACGTGCCGACGAGTCTCTGGCCGCTGCACGACGTGTGGGTGCAGGACGACCGGGCCTACTTGGCGTACTGGGACGGCGGGACGTGGGTCGTCGACGTGTCGGACCCGAGCGACATCTCGCTCGTCTCGAAGGTCCGCGGGCGCTCCCCCGAAGACCTCGCCGCAATCGAGGACCCCGGGACCGAGCGGAGCGAACCGCCGGGCAACGACCACTTCGTGACGGTCAGTGAGGACGCGTCGCTGCTGGGCGTCGGCGGCGAATCATGGGACCTCGCGGACGACGACAGCGGCGGCCCCAGCGGCATCGACCTGTACGACATCAGCGACCCGACCGACGCCGAACTGCTGTCCACGCTCGACCCGCCGCCGACCTCGGACCCGTCGCCGGGGGGCATCCTCACGACGGCACACAACTTCGAACTGACCGACAACCGCTGTTACTCCGCGTGGTACAACGGCGGCGTCCGTGTCCACGACCTGACGGACCCGACCGCTCCGGAACTCGCCTTCGAGTGGCGCGACACCGAAGCGACCTCGTTCTGGACCGCACAGCGGGCCGCCGGCTGTTTCGTCGCCGGAAGCACGAACGCGAGCCAGGGGACGGAGGTCCAGCCCGGACTGTACACGTTCCCGGACCCGCGGATACGGACGCCGACAGCGGACCCGTCGGCCACGGGCGACGAGGGCGGCGGCGCTAACAGCACTGATGGCACCTCCCTCGGGGTCGGCGGCCCCGGCTTCGGCGTCGGGTCGGCGGTTGCAGCGGTCGGGCTGGCAGCCTGGCGCGCCCGACGCCGGCAAGACTGACGCCGCGCCGCGTGACTGACTTCACTCACTCCAGCGCGCTCTTGA
Source organism: Haloarcula sp. KBTZ06 (assembly GCF_048595605.1). Taxonomy (NCBI): domain Archaea; kingdom Methanobacteriati; phylum Methanobacteriota; class Halobacteria; order Halobacteriales; family Haloarculaceae; genus Haloarcula; species Haloarcula sp. KBTZ06. Next base: position 2,437,908 of record NZ_CP184337.1, on the reverse strand, counting down.
CAGCGGCGGCGACGCTCCGGGCACGTTCGGCCAGTGGCTCGGAGATGTGGCCACGTTCGACGGCCGCGTCGAGTTCGTCGTCGTCGACCCGCTCGACGGTGCCATCGGCGTGTTTCACCACGTCGACGTGGAGGTCCACGTACCGGGCGGTGTCGGGGAATATCTCGACGGGCGTGCAGACGTTGACGTAGGTGCCTTTCTTCTCGCCGTCGCTGTCGCGGTACACCGTCGGATACCACCAGCGCCCCTCCTTGACCTTTGTCTCGGCGATGTCGCCGGCCTCTTTCGGGACGCCGAGGGCGTCGTAGGTGCCGCCGGGACTCATCTCGCGCTCGATGGTCACTGTTCCGTCGTCGTCGACCGACTGGACCTCGCCGTTGCCCAGCGTGATGAGCCGACCGTCGGGCTTGCCGTGGCCCAGCGACAGCGACCCGCCGACCTGCGGGCCGAACTGCCGGGCCGTCACGGCGAAGGGGAAGTCCGTCTCGCCGGTTTCGAGGTCGTCACACAGCGCTTCGACGTAGTCGACGGCGGCGCTGGCCGCGCGGTCCCCGGCCTTCACGCGGTGGTGGCCCGGCATCGTCGACGTCACCTCGCGGCGGACCTCGTCGAGGGCGAACCGGCTCTCGCGGCCGAACCACAGCCACGCCGTCGAACGTCCCTCGTCGTAACGGGTCGGCGCGCAGTCCTCGGGCGCGTCGGCTCCCGCAAGCGCGTCGTCGACGGTCGCCGCGCGGTCGTTGGCGGCGTTGAGGGCCTCGGCCAGCCCATCGAAGCTCGCGTCCTCGCTCGCCGACTCCCACGAGACGCCCCAGCCGTCCCGGGGCTCTGCGGCGATGAGGTCCAGCATCGCCGGGCCGCCGGTCCCCGACCTGTTGGCGGTCCCGCCGCGCACGAGCGAGAGGAGCGACCCGCGAACCGCGACGGTGGTGTCCAGCACGGGGCGGCCGTTCGTCCACGGCGCGCTCGCCTCGACGACCTGCACCCGGAGGGTATCGCCCGTCGCGACGCGCTCGTCCGAGGACGAGTACGGGAGAAAGCCCTCGCCGTCGCCGAGGTCGACAACAGCGCCGCTCCCCAGCGTCTCGGTCACGGTGCCGGCGTAGATTGCGCCCTCGGGCGTCGGGTCGCTCCAGTGGAGCGTATCTCGCCCGAGTTCGGTCAGGCGGTCGGTGACTGTTTCGGCAACGTCGCGGTCCCCCACGACGCCGACGCCCTGCTGGTCGTCCGTCGTCACCACGGTGACCGCCGCCCGCTCGTCGGCGAACTCGCCGTCGAAGCGGTTCTGGATCGGTTCCGACGCCTGAACGACCTCGTGGTCTGCCTCGCGCAGTAACTGGGTCAGCGCCGTTGCGTAGATGCCCCTGACCCGGACGGTCATAGCGCGTCCTCGTCGGCGGCAAAGCGGACCCGTCCGTGGACTGTCGGCCCCAGCGAGAGCTCTACTTTCTCGTCGCTCAGAACGCGTCCGCCCTCGACCGGGACGCCCCAGGTGCCGAAGCGCAGATACCCCCGGATGTCGTCGGCGTGGGTGAACAGGTCGCAGTATTCGACAGTGTGTTCCTGAATCTCGCTGGAACTGTGGGCGATGTCCATATCGGAGTACACCGTCTCGCGGCCGTCGAAGAAGGCTTCGAGTTCTGCGGCCGCGTCGTCGGTGGCTGCGACCACTGCGTCGGAGGCCGTTTCGATGGTCTCCTGATCGACGCCGGCGTCGCGGAGCGCCTGCTGTTCGCGTTGCGTGAAGTGCATACCCGCGAGTCAGTGGCGGGGAGCAGAAAACAGTGCGGAATCGCCTACACGATCATCGCGTTCAGCACGAGCATCAACAGCCCGAACATGACGCCGGTCGCGACGATTGTTCGAGGGTCGATACGGATCGTGTTCTGGTCTTCGGCGTCGAAATATCGGACCAGTCCCGCACTGGACATCAGTCCGCCGCCGTCGCTGCCACTCATACTTCAGGGTGGTGTATCACCAACACTAAGCCTTTCGGGTCGCCCGCGATTGCGTGCCTCCGGTACACATGGATAACCCTTATCAGATACCGCGGGCTAACACGAACAGAGTACTATGACGGTTACACTGAAGGACTTCTACGCGGACTGGTGCGGCCCTTGCAAAACGCAGGACCCGATCCTCGAAGACCTCGAGGAGGACTGGACGGACGTCGAGTTCGAGAAGATCAACGTCGACGAGGAACAGGACGTTGCCAACGAGTACCAGGTGCGCTCCCTCCCGACGCTCATCATCGAGAACGACGACGGCATCGTCGAGCGCTTCGTCGGCGTCACGCAGGCCGACGACATCGACGACGCGCTGCAGCAGGCCTCGGCGTAACGCAGTCGTTTTTGCGGTTCGTCACGTCAGCCGATAGCGACCGCTAGCTCACTCCCGTTCGGCCAGCCCCGAATCGTCGATTTCGTCGACGGCGATGAGCATTCGGCCGCCGTCGAGTGCCGTCACCATCTTCGATTCGGTGAAGGTGGTTTCGTCGGCCCGCAGCCCTTTGCTCTGGCCGGTCCACTTCCCGCCGCGTTGGACGACGGGGATGACGTGCGTTCTGATGTGCTGGACCTCGTTGCTCGGGTGGAGTTCCGACCAGTGCTTGCCGACGAGTTCCTCCGACTCGTAGCCGTAAAACGAGGCGTAGGTCTCGTCGACTCGCTCGAAGCGTTCGTCCGAGCCGATAACGCCGACACCGCTGAGTTTGACTTCGCTGCCCGTCTCGAAGCTGCCGTCCGAGTCGACGGCGTGTTCGACCCGGCGGATGAGCGACGTGTACTGGTCCGTCCCGACGGACTTCTTGAGGTAGTCGGTGACGCCGGCCTGGATGATCTCGGCGGCGACGTCGCCGGTCTCCTCCCCAGAGAACAGCAACACCGGCAGTTTCTGGTGGGTCTCCCGGATGGCTTCGAGGAAGTCGATGCCGTTCATCTCCGGCATGCTGTAATCGCTGACGACACAGTCGAAATTCGTCTCCGAAGACCGAATCATCGTGAGAGCGTTCTTGGGATTCGTCTCCGTCGTGACAGTACAGTCAAGGCCGCTGTCTTCTCGTTCGAGATACGTTTCGACGAGGGCTCCCAACGCCGCGTCATCGTCGACATGGAGTATTGAGAGCGAGTCTTCCATCTCCATTCTTTGCTATCAGGGATAGAGTACGCAAGTAGTTGACGCCTATCTTGAGGTATTTGATAATCAACTGCGCGACCAGCCGCGGGCCGCGCCAGCGTCTCGTCGCTGGCGTCGGGGAAGGGCAGGGCTGCCGCTGGAACAGGAGTAGCAGTAGCGCCGTCGTTGCGGTGGCCGAGTGAGTGCAGTAAAGCATACCGCTCGCCAGCGGCGAGCGGTTTCACTTCTCGCGACCAGCGGGAGCGAGAAGGTCGTTTTTAGCGTAGATTTTTGCGAACCCGCTCCCCACAGCGCGCTCTGCGAGCGCGCGAGGAGAGGGGGTGACGTAAAAAGGTACTATTGGAACCGCACGCCGAGGTCGTGCAGACCGTCGTTGTGGCGGGCGACGTTGATGAGCAACGGCGTCAGTCCCTCGATTTCGGCGGCGTTGGCGAGCGGGCCGCCGTCCAGCGCACGCAGCCCCTCGATGCCTTCGGCGAGTTCACAGACGGTGTCCTTGGCGTCGGTGTCGTCGCCGACGACGATGGTGTCCCAGTCCAGATCGGCGTCGAGGTTGGCGAGGCGGCCGGCCGCGAGGTTGTGGAAGGCACCCACGACGGGGGTGTCGTCGGGGGCGGCGTTGGCGGCCAGTTGCGTGACGCTGCCGGCACCGGGGCGGTTGTAGTGGAAGCCGTCCTCGTCGCGTTGCATCCCGACGGCGGGGGACACGAGCGTGGTGTCGTCGAGTTCGTCGGCGACGGCGTCGATGGTGTCCGTGAGGTGGTAGGCGGGGACGGCGGCGACGACGACGTCGGCGCGGGCGGCGGCGTCCTCGTTACCCAGGCCAGCGATTGCCACGTCGTCGTGGCCGCGGCTGGCCAGTTCTGTCTCGTACTCCTCCGCTTTGTTCGCCGCCTTCTGGGCTTTCCGGGAGCCGATGATGATCGTGTGGTTGGTGTCGTCAGCCCAGCGGAGGGCGAGACCTTGGCCGATGTCTCCAGTACCGCCAAGCAACGCGATGTCCATACTTACGGCGTAGGCCGACCACTGAATAAACGTTGTGTGACAGGTTCGGTCATACTGTTGGCTGTCCCTAGTGTCCGATATTCGCTACCCTGTGTGGCGAAATTCTTTACAGACGTACAGCCGACAGTATCAGGTGTACTCCTCCCAGGCCCGGTCGAACCCGCCGGCGAAGGCGACGTACAGCGCGCTCCCGAGGCCCACCAGATAGCTGAGCCACTGTGTCGCGACGCCGGGGATCGAGGTGGCCCCGAGCCAGAGAGCAAATATCGTCGAGAGCGGGACCATCACGAAAAAGAGGACGATGATGAACATCCCGACGCGGCCCGGCCGGTGGACGGATTCGAGGATGTCGTCGCGTTCGCGCATCGTCCAGTAGGCCACGACGAGGCCGATTAACTGGCAGGTGACGGCGTACAGCGGCACCAAATCGACCGACGGTTCGTGGATGACCGCGCCCCCGACGAGCCCGGCCCAGATGCTCACCAGAAACGCCCACCCGAACGTCGGCAGTCGTCGCATACCCGAGGTCTCTGTCCCGCCGGTGAAACCGTTGCTGTTTGCGGTCGAGGGGCGCTGCCGGTGACCCGATGACGCGGGCTACGCCGCATCCAGAAGCTCCGGCAGGTCGGTGACCGATTCGACGACAGCGCTTGCGCCGTTGTTGGCGAACGTCCGGCGGCCGGCGTCGCCGGTCAGCCCGCCGGTCAGGACGCCGATGCCGTAGTACACGCGGTCGTCGTCGGCTTCGTCGGCGTTGACCGCCGTCGCCACGTCGTCGAGGGTATCCCCAACGAAGGAGACCCGTTCGGCGTCGAACCGCTCGGCGAGCGTCCGCAGGGCGGCGGGGTGGGGCTTGCCCTCCTCCCAGTCATCCATGGTGAAGCGGTGCTCTGTGGGCAGGTCGAGACCGACGCGCTCCAGCGCGATGTCGGCCTCGGCGGCCGGTCGGCCGGTGACGACGCCGACGGCGAAGCGGGCCTGCAGGGCCGACAGCGTCTCGTCGTCGACCAGGAGCGGCTCGTCGTGGATGTAGCCGGGCGCGGCAAACGGCGGCTCGCCGCCCTCGATGTCCCGGTAGAGGTCAGTGCCGAGATACAGCGTCTGGAACACGTCCCGGAGCTGTTCGCGGTCCCAGGCGTCGAAGACTCGGTCTTCGGCCGGTTCGTCCAGCAGGTCACGAACCACTGCCTCGGCCGCGTCGAGGCCGCCGCCGCGCTCGGCGATGGCGTCGGTGAACGCCGCCAGGTCGGAGACGGCGGACTCGCGGTCGGCGAGGACGAACAGCGCCGCTGCGTAGGTCAGTTCCCAGTCGTTGTTGAACCCGCCGGCGTCCTTGAACTGCTGGACCGCCGCCTTCTTGATCGTGTCACCGTACACCTGGTCGATAGATTCGACGATTGCCCGACGATAGGAGTCGGCCACGTCCACCAGCACGCCGTCGATGTCGAGGACGACCGCGTCGATTTGCATGAGCGAGCGAAGGCGGTCCTCACTCAAGCGCCTTGCTATCTTTCGCCCGGTACAGCGTCTCCCCGCCCGGGAGCTGTTCTCGCTCGACCGCGACCGTCGGCTGGTCGCCGCCCAGCGTCGTGAACCAGAATGCCGCCCCGACGGTGTTGGCGACGGCCAGCGTCGGTCGGTGCAGCTCCGGCGGTAAATTCCGGGCGAACACGATATCACACCCCGCATAGACGGACTCGTCGGGGTCAAGAATATCGTCGACAACGAACCGCACGCCCTCGGGGACCGCCCGTTCGACGATGTCCGTTGCGGTCACATCCACGCCCCGCTCGGCCAGGGCCCCGGCTACGTCAGGGTGGTTTCCGATGCCGACCTCGACGACGGAATCGACAGACGCCAGTCGGTCGACAAGCGGGCCGGTGGTGTCGGTCACGTCGTACAATTTATGAGATGCGGGCGCATATGCGTTCCCATGCACGTCGACATCGTGCCGGTGGGCGAGGTCTCGGCCCAGGTCAAACGCGAGGCCTCGGACGGACTTCGATCCGTCTACGACTGTGAAGTCTCGATGCACGAGCCACAGTCCATTCCCGCCGGCGCGTACGATGGGGACCGCGACCAGTACCGCGCAGAGGAGTTCATCGACCTGGCTCGCCGGGTCGGCTCCGGCGGCAAAAACATCGCTATCACGCCGAAAGATCTCTTCTACCGCCGCCGGAACTACGTTTTTGGGCTCGCATATCTCGGTGGCTCCGGCAGCGTCATCTCCACGTACCGGCTCCAGACATCCTCCGATGGCGGGTTCTCGAACCGCTCGGCCGGCGAAATCTTCTCGCAGCGAGTACGCAAGGAGGTCGTCCACGAGGTCGGACATACCCTCGGGCTGGAGCACTGTGACAACAAGCGCTGCGTGATGAACTTCTCCCCCACTGTCCGACAAGTCGACGTGAAGGAAGTCTCGCTGTGTGGCTCTTGCCAGCGAAACGTGCTGTAGTTTGCGAACGGATACCAAACTGATTCGGTATAGCGCCTACACTCCTGTGGTACCTGTACACATACGCGATGAGCAAGAGTCAGTCCCCCGAGCGCGTTGCGGAACTGCGAGACATCTTCGTGACGGTCACCGGTGACGAATCGGTCACTGAACCCCAGACAGACGAGCAAACCGACCGCGAACTCGACCCGGACGAGGAGTTCGACCCGGCCGAAGTCGCTGACGGTCTCGACGATGCGGTTGCGGGGTCCGAGACGGACGGTGGCAATGACCCTGCGGCGTAACGCCGCGGACTACTCCTGTCTCCTTTGCGAGTAGCGGCTGTACTACCACCTGTGACGTAGTCTCACCAGCTAACTCCCGGGGTGACATGTGGAGTCAATAGCCACGCCGAGCGCGGTTCGGCAGGCGCGACCGTCGAGTATCGACCTCCGTCGACGAAACCGCTTGAGCACAGCTGTTCTCGCAAAAACGACTCCGGCTGAGGTCTCTTCACCCGTAGATTTCCGATGACGAGACAGTCGCCGTCTGGCTCTCGCCAGCCTCGCTCCCGCTCTGAGCCTACGGCGCGTAGTAGTACTCGCCGGCGTTCTTCTGTTCGCGGTCCAGTTGCGAGTCGGGTTTGTTGATGCGAGGGCGGGAGGTCCGTTCGTCACGGCGGAAGGTGATGTCGAGGTTCTGGAGGAACTCGTTCATCCCCTCGCGCATGCCCTGTGGCGGCGCGGCGTGGCCGTTCCGGGCCGGTTCACCGTCGAAGACGAGCAGGCGGTCGGCCAGCAGGTCGATCATGTAGATGTCGTGGTCGATGACCATCGCCGTCGCGTCGTGGTTCTCGGCGTAGCGACGGATCGCGGAGGTCGCCATGACGCGCTGTTCCACGTCCAGGTGGGCCGAGGGCTCGTCCAGCAGGTAGAGGTCGGCGTCCTTCGAGAGGCAGGCCGCGATTGCGACCCGCTGGCGCTCCCCGCCGGAGAGGTCGGTGAGCTGCTGTTCCATCACCGACTCCAGTTGGAGCGGCTGGGCGATTTCGGTGTTCCAGTAGGAACTCCCGAAGTCGTCCGTGATCGACGCGAGGAAGGCGTCGACGCGCATCGGCTGGTCGATTTCGATGTACTGGGGCTTGTAGGCGATGTCGAGGCTGGTGTCGATTTCGCCCGCAGTCGGTTCGAGCCGGCCGGCGAGCATCTTCGCGAACGTCGACTTCCCGATACCGTTCGGGCCGACGACGCCCAGTACTTCGCTCTCGCGGATGGTGCCGGCCTCGACATCCAGCGAGAACTCGCCGCTGCCGTAGCTCTTCTGGAGTTCGGGGTACTCGATGACCACGTCGCCGGTGGAGGCGCTCCGTGGCGCGTGTTCCTCGAACTCGATGTCCGTCTGGCGGATGCGCATGTTCTCGTTTTCGAGGTAGCCCGAGAGGTACTCGTTGATGCCCTTCTTCGTCGATTTGGGCGGCGTGATGATACCGAACGCGCCGGGGGTCCCGTAGGCGACGTTGATATTGTCCGCGAGGAGATCCAGGATGGCGAGGTCGTGCTCGACGACGAGCATCGAGCGGTCCTCCTCCTCGGCGAGTTCCCGGATGAGCCGCGCGGCGGTCATCCGCTGGCCGATGTCGAGATACGGCGTGATCTCGTCGAGGAAGTAGAAGTCCGCGTCCCGCGCCAGCGTGGCGACGAGGGCGACCCGCTGGAGTTCCCCGCCGGAGAGATCGTCGATGTGGTTGTCCACGACCGGCTCGATACCCGTCTGCTCGATGAGGTAGTCGAGGTCGCCCCGCTCGTCGGTCTGGTCCAGCAGTTCGATGGCTTTGCCGTCGAACTGGTCCGGAATCCGGTCGACGTACTGGGGCTTGCGGGCGACGCTCACGTCGCCGTCGCGCATCTGTTCGAGGTACTCCTGCAGGGCGGTCCCGCGGTACTCGTCGAGGATCTCGTCCCAGCTCGGTTCCTCGCCGTACCGTCCCAGGTTGGGCTGCATTTCGTCGGCGAGGATGCGGACGGCGGTGGTCTTCCCGATGCCGTTCGGGCCGAGAATCCCCGTCACCTGGCCCTCGGCGGGGCTCGGGAGCCCGTACAGCGCGAAGGCGTTCTCCCCGTAGCGGTGGACCGGGTCGTCGGTCAGCTCCTGTGGGAGATTAATGATCTCGATGGCGTCGAACGGGCACTTGTTCACGCAGATACCGCAGGACTCGCCCAGACAGATCTCCTCGGAGATGCGGACCTGGTCGGGCTGGCCCTCGAAGGGTTCGTCCTCCTCGTACTCGTCTTCCCGCTTGACGATGCACTCTTTCCCGCTGCGGTTGGGCGGGCAGTAGTTCATGCACTCGTAGTTACAGCGGTCGGGCTGACACCGCTCTAGGTCGACGACGGCGATACTGTCTTCGGCCATCGTTACGCTCCCGTCGTGAGGAGAATGCCCCACGAGACGAACCACAGCGAGAAGGTCATGAAGCCGATGTAGAGCACGTCCTTCGCCGAGAGGTCGTCCGTGTCGATGCCGATCACCCGCAGAATCGGGAACTGTGCTGCGATAGCGACCGCGAGGACAAGTATCCCTTGCGGGGCGTCCGGCGTGGCCGCTAACTCGTTGGAACCGAACGCGGCGGCGATGCCAGCGACGGCTGTCAGCGTCGTGACAGTGAGCCCCCGCATATGGGAGCTCATTCCGTCCGCCGTTTCCGTAGCCATACCACACGTTCCACTACCCGCAACCAAAAGGTGCGCGGTTCAGTACTGTGACGCGGCCGCAAATGCGTGCGGCGGCGAGACGGACTCCTCAATCTTTATGCGCCCGGCGCTTGTGATTACGGGTAATGACGGACTCTGATGGGGAGGCCATCGCAGACCTTCCGCCGAGCGCAAAGCTCGTATACAAGGTTCTGGAGTACGACGGCCCGCTGACACAGAAAGGCATCGTCGAGGAGTCGATGCTCTCGGCACGGACCGTTCGCTACGCTCTGGAACGACTCGACGAAGTCGGTGTCATCGAAGAAGACGTGTACTTCGCCGACGCGCGACAGAATCTCTACGAGATTATCGACCAACCGGCGGAAGCGGACGCCGCCGTCTCGGACTGACACGCCTTCTCGCTTGGCTGTTTCGCGACGCGTTCACGCAGCCGCTGGTTACAGCGACGCGACCACGTCGTCCGTCGTCGCGATCTCCGCGAACTCACCGCGCAGTTGCGCCAGCGCAGTCCGGTGAACGAGCGACGGCTCGAAGCGTTCGCCGTCGAGCGTGCGGTCGAACGTCGCCGTCGCGTCGCCTGGGACGACGACGTCGAAGCCGCGGTTCTCGGCCATCCGAGTCGTCGTCGAGACACAGTGGTCGGTCGTCAGGCCACAAACAACGAGCGTCTCGTGGTCCCGTTCGCGGAGCCACGCCTCCAGTCCGGTGTCGACGAACGCGCCGTTGACGCGCTTTTCAAACGTCGCTTCTCCCGGTTCGGGCTCCAGTTCCGGCTTGAACGCGAACCCCGGTTCGCCGTGCCGGAGCGGCGAATCCGGCTCCGTCGAGTTGTGCCGGACGTGAACGACCGGGAGCCCGCGCTCTCGCCACGCGGCAAGCAGGCGCGTCGCGTTCGCCTCGGCGTCGGGGTTGCTCCGCGTCCCCCACGCCGGGTCGTCGAACCCCTGCTGGAAATCCACCAGCACGAGTACCGGCGTCTCGGGCAGTGCGACCATTTCAGTCGGCCGGCTCCGGGGCGGGCGTCCCGATGAGCCACTTCGATTTCGGGTGCTCTCGTGTCACGGTTATCGGACAGTCGTCCGGCGACGCGTCCTCGTCCGACGACAGCATGTACTGGGGCCACTCCCGATCGCCCTCGACGCCCCAGTCGCCCAGGTCGGCGTGGGGACAGACGCCGTCGTACTCCTCCAGCCGTCCCTGGATGATATTGCGGGCGTGCTGACCGGCCTCGGTGTCGGCCGTGACGTTCAGGTCCTCGAACAGCGCCCGGGGCTGGAACGTAACTTCCAGCCCGACCGGACAGTAGCGGCTCTTTCGCGTGTCGTAGAACGGTGCGCGGCAGGTCGGAAACATCGGCTTGCCGCCGAAACAGAACTCCCAGTGAGGGTCGTCCGGGTCAGTCGGAATATCCTCGGGCCACGGCTCCGGGTCGTGGACGTGGAGGAACTGAAGAATGTGCCAGAGTCGGTCGTGGTACTCGGCCTCTGTCAGTGGCCGTTCGGGTGGCCGGAAGAAGGTCACTAGCGAGGCCCGCTCGCTGTGGTCTTGGTAGGTGTCAAGGTACTTCAGGAGCGTCTGGCCGAGGTCGAACAGCGCGTCCGGGTCGCTCATCGACGGGACAGCTGTGTACAGCGGCTCGCCGTCCCGAACCGACTCCGCGCCGAAGAAACAGGGGAACGGGGAGCCGTTCCGCTCGCCGGTCAGCCCCTCGCGGAACGTCTGCCAGTGGTCGGCGACCCAGTCGGGCGCGACCCCGCGCTCCACGCGGGCAGCCAGTGTCTCTTGGTCTTGTACGTTCCCGACGACTGCGTCGGTCATGGCTAGTCGGTCGTGTTCCACCGGAATTTAGCTGTCGTTTTCGCCGGCTCGGCCCCATTTCTCGGCGATAACCGCACGACCGGCTTGCTCGCCGAACCCTACGACGGCACGACGGTAATCGTGCTGCCGCGGTCGATCGCTCGCTCTAGTTCCTCGGCGATGCCCGACCCGCGCGAGACCTGAATCTCGCCGCTGCGGGAGACCGTCGCGGTAAAGAGGTACTCACCGTCGGCCTGCAGTTCGACCGTGTCGCCGGCGTGGCCGTCCAACGGGACGATGACGTGCCGGGAGGTGACTTCCGGCTGGACGATCTCGCCCTGCTTGCCGCCGGATTCGGTCTGGGGGCCACCGGAGGGACCTGACGGCCGTTCCTCGAAGGTCCGCACGTCGATGTCGATGCCGAGGCGGTTCTCCACGTCGGAGATGCGGCCGCCGCCCTTCCCGATGACCTGCGAGATGTCGTCGTCTTCGACCCAGACGACGGCGGTGTTCGGACCGCGGAGTTCGACCTCGACGTGGCCGCGGGCGATGGACCGGATCTCGCGTTCGACCTCCTGCTTGGCGAGGCGGTCGACGCCGGAGTCCTGCTCGTCCTCGTCGTCGCCCAGCGGGACCGTGACGACCTGGTTGTTGAAGGTGTAGATCTCGAACTCCGGCCGGTTGGTCTCGAAGTCCTTGACCATGATGACCGGTCGCGCGAGGTCCTCCTCCATGAGCCCCTGCGGGACCTTGACTTCGGTCGTCACGTCGTAGACCGTGTCGACCTCGCCGGCTTCGATGTAGACGACGGTGTCGACGATCTGGGGGATGAGACCCAGTTCGACGCGGCCGATGAGCCGCTGGAGCGCGTCGATGGCGCGGGTTGCGTGGACGACGCCGACCATGCCGACGCCGGCCAGGCGCATGTCCGCGAACACCTCGAAGTCGTCCGTTTTGCGAACCTCGTCGTAGATGGTGTAGTCCGGCCGGACCATCAGCAGCGAGTCGGCGGTCTTCTCCATGGAGCCGCCGAGTTCGGTGTACTGCGTGATGTTCGGGCCGACCTGGAGGTCCCGTGGCTTCTCCATCGTCTTGACCGCGTAGTCGGCGTCGACGAGGAACTCCCCGACCGCCTGGGCGAACGTCGATTTCCCGGCCCCGGGTGAGCCGGAGATGAGGACGCCGCGCTGGTGTTCGGTGAAGCGGTCACGGAGCTGGTCCGCGTACTCGTAGTCGTCCAGTTCGGTCTTGACGATGGGCCGGACGGCCGTGATTTCCAGTGCGTCGGCGAAGGGCGGCCGCGCGATGGCGATCCGGAAGTCCCGGAACTGGGTGATCGTCATCCCGGGCTCGTCGAGTTCGAGGAAGCCGTCCGGCGAGGCGCGCGCGCTCTCCTCGATGTCGGCGGCGTACTCCCGTAGCTCACTTTCGGTTGCAGGGTCGTCGCGGATCGGCGTGTACTGCATGTCGCCGATAGAGCCCTTCTTGGCGTAGGGCTGGACGCCGACCTTGAGGTGGACGCTCATCGTCCCCTCGTCGAAGAAGTTCTCGATCTGCAGGCGGTCGACCGTCCGCTTGACCGGCTCGACGAACTCCACTGCGAGCCCTTTCGCGCGGGCCACCTGGGCCTGCACGTCGTCGCTGGTCACGAGCGTGGCACCGCGGTCACCGGCGATGTCCCGGATGAGCGCGTCGATCTGCCCCTCGCCGGCCTCGCGCTTCTCGATGGCGTCGGGTCGTCGGCCCACGTACTCCACGTCGATAGTACCCCCCTCGGCCAGGTCGACGAGCGTCTGGAGCTCTTCAAGGCCCTCCCAGCCCGTCTCGCGGCCGTCGTTCGCCTGTGCTTCGAGTTCGCCGACGACGGCTTCGGGGACGACGACCGTCGCGCCGGCAAAGCCCATGCCGTCGACGTCGGTGTCGGGGTCGGCATCGGCCTTCACTTGGTCGGACACGCGGCCGTCGATGACCACGCTCGTGTCCGGTACGATTTCCATATCGGCCGTTGGAGACTGCCGTTGATAAGGGTATGGAGTCCGTGCCCTCTCCGTCCCTGCCGTCCGCGGGCAGGCTCACCTGCCCCGGATTTTTGCCGCTCCGGCACACGACCCACGGTATGGAGACGCTGCCGTCGCTGACTCGTGCCCTCGTTTCGATCCCCAGTCACGACGACGAAGCGGCTGCTGGGGAGTACATCCTGACGTGGCTCCGGGACCACACCGATGCGCAAGTCACCCGCGACGACCACGGGAACGTCATCGCCCGCAAGGGCCAGGCCGACGACTCGCTCGCCTTCGTCGGCCACCACGACGTCGTCCCGCCGGACGAGTCCCAGGTCGACGCCGACGGCGAGTACGTCGTCGAGGAACGCGACGGCCGTCTCTACGGCCGGGGCGCAGCGGACATGAAGGGGTGTGTCGCCGCGGCGTTGCTGGCCTTCCGGGACGCCGACCCCGCTGGCGAACTGATTTTCGCTTCGTTCGTCGGCGAAGAACAGGGCGGCATCGGCTGTCAGGCCGCCATCGAGGACGGCTTCGCGCCCGACTACGCCATCGTCGGTGAGGGGTCGACCGGCTACTCCGCACCAGGAACGACGGACGTGGCCGTCGCCCACAAAGGCCGGCGGGGATCGACTATCGTCGCCGAGGGCGCGGCGGCCCACGCCAGCGAACCTGAAGCCGGCGCGAACGCCATCTACCGCGCGACCGACGCCGTCGACATGGTCCGGGACCTCGACTTCCCCGAGACGACCGTCCTGGGCCACGAAATGAGCGGGAGTGTCGCCGTCACAGAAATAGATGGCGGCTCGGCCTGGAACGTCATTCCCGAGCGATGCGAGGTCACCGTCGACGAGCGGACAGTCCCGGGCGAGCGCGCGCCGCTGGACCGGGTCGAAGCTATCGACGGCGTCTCCTGGCGCGTTGATCAGGACCTCCCGCCGATGGCCTGTGGCGACGCCGACTTCGCGGAGCGGGTGCTGGACGCCGCTACCGCCGCGCAGGACGCGACACCTGAACACGTCGTCAAACCGCACGCGACCGACGCCGGCTGGCTCGCCCAGGCCGGGACGGACTGCGTGATTGTCGGCGCGGCCGAACCCGGCGAGGCCCACACTGGTGATGAGAGCGTGTCGCTGGCTGTGTTGGAGCGGTGTCGAGACATCTACGAGGACGTTGCCGAGTCGTGGCCGCCCGAGTGACTGTCGGCTGTTCCGCGCTGCCCTGATGTGTCCTGTTAGCTAGTGCACCCCTTACCGGCGGCGTCGGGCCTTTACGGTCACCGGCCTAACGCCGCCGTATGGCAACAGCGAGCGAGGACAGCGAGTCCACGTACGAGCAGTTCCTGGATCACGTCCGCCGCCTCCACTACGTCGAGGACGCCGGCGGCGTCCTCAACTGGGACCAGCAGGTGATGATGCCCGACGCCGGCACGCCGGCCCGGGCGAAACAGACCTCCGCCATCTCGACGCTCCATCACGATCTGCTTACCGACGACGATCTGGCCGACTGGCTGGACGAACTCGACGACGCCGACCTCGACCCCGAACAGGAGGCCGTCGTTCGGGAGGTCCGGCGGGACCACGAGCGGGCCACCAGGGTCCCCGCAGACCTTGTCGAACGCCTCTCCGAAGCGTCCTCGAACGCCCTGCCGGTCTGGAAGGAAGCCAAGGCCGAGGACGACTTCGACGCCTTCGCCGACACGCTCGAAGAACTGGTCGAACTCCGCCGGGAGTACGCCGCCGCCATCGACCCCGACCGCGACCCCTACGAGGTGCTGTTCGAGGAGTACGAGCCGTATCTCGGCATCGACACTGCCGAGGAAGTACTCACGAACCTCCGCGACGCGCTCGTCCCGCTCATCGACGACATCGCCGACAGCGACGTGACGCTTGCCGACCCATTCGAGGGCACCTACGACGACGACACCCAGCACGACCTCGTCGAGACAGCGCTTGACACGCTTGGCTACGACTGGGACCGCGGCCGCCTCGACACCGCTCCCCATCCGTTCTCCATGGGGACGCAGTTCGACGCTCGCGTCACCACTCGCTTCACCCCCGAGGACCCGCTTGACGCGCTCGGCTCGACCATCCACGAGTTCGGTCACGCCACGTACACGCTCGGCCTGCCACAGGAAGCGTACGGCACGCCGCTGGGCGACAATCGCGACCTCTCGGTCCACGAGTCACAGTCACGCTTCTGGGAGAACCACGTCGGCCGCTCGCGGCCGTTCTGGGACTTCTTCACCGAGACGGCCAACGACCATCTCGGGACCGACGCCACCGCCCAGCAGTTCTACGAAGCGTTCAACGAGGTGTACGACGACAACCTCATCCGGGTCGAAGCGGACGAACTGACCTACCATATGCACATCATCGTCCGCTTCGAAATCGAGCGAGACCTCATCCGTGGGGACCTCGACGTCGAAGACGTGCCAGAGGTCTGGAACGACAAGATGGAAGAGTATCTCGGTATCCGCCCCGACACCGACGCCGAGGGCTGCCTGCAGGACATCCACTGGACCAACGGGGCCTTCGGGTACTTCCCCACCTACACGCTCGGGTCGGTGCTGGCCGCGCAACTGGACCACCACGCTCGGCAGGACATCGACGGCTTCGACGACCACGTCCGCACCGGCGAGTTCGGCCAGATTCACGACTGGCTCACCGAGAACGTCCACCAGCACGGCGCACGCTATCGGACTGACGACCTCGTCGAAGAAGCGACGGGCGAGTCCTTCACCGCCGAGCACTTCCTCGACTACGCCGAGGAGAAGTACCGCGCGCTGTACGACTGCTGACACGACGGTCGACGAACCCCGTTCCAGATATCGACTCTGATACTATTGGGCAACTCGTTTTATATTCCCCTCCCATTGTGACGACTACTATGGCTGAGAGACCGACGGAAAATGTAACGAACCAAACAGGGACGGGGATCGACACGGACATCCAGGACGACGTCGCGGAGAATATCGACACGGAGGCCGGCTACAGCCACACTGCAGCGAGCGAGATCCAGACGATGCTGGCCGAGCTGGAGGGCACGTCGGTCGGAATCGCGGAGGAAACTGCCGAGATCCGCGAACAGGCCGCCGAGCAGTACGAGGGACTGACAGACATCGCAAACGAGGTGTCGAACCTCTCGGCGTCGGTCGAGCAGATCGCCTCGTCGTCCGAAGAGGTGTCCGCGGCCTCCCGCGAAGCAAAGGAACTCGCCGAACGCGGGCAGGGGAACGCTGACGACGTCCACGAGGCGATGGAGAACATCCAGCAGGCGGCCGACAGCGTCGCCGAGGACGTCAAGACGATTCAGGAGAGCGTCGAGGAGATCGACGAGATCGTCGACGTCATCAACGACATCGCCGACCAGACCAACATGCTGGCGCTGAACGCGTCCATCGAGGCCGCTCGCGCCGGTGAGGCGGGCGAAGGGTTCGCCGTCGTCGCAAACGAGGTCAAGAGCCTCGCCGAGGAGTCACAGGAGCAGGCGACGACCATCGAGCAGATGATCGACGGCATTCAGGACGACACCGAGAACGCCGTCGAGAGCCTCGAAGAGAGCAACGAAGAGATCGACGACGGTATCGACACTGTCGAGGAGTCGACCGAAATCCTCGAAGAGATCGACGACACCGTCCGCGAGGTCAACAACGGTATCGAGGAGGTCGCTACGGCGACGGACCAGCAGGCCGCCTCGACCGAGGAAGTGGCCAGCATGATCGACCAGTCCACGGACGCAGCCGAGGATATCGCCGACGGTACGGCCGACATCGCCGAGGAATCCGATGAGCAAACCGACCTTCTCACCGACATCAATCAGGCGATAGACGATCTCGTCGCGGACCTCCAGCGCAACAACTGAGCGGCGAACTGTCCCGGCTGTTCGGATCAGCTCTGCGTCCCGAACGTGCCCCCCGCGACGAACCCGTCGTTTATTTCTCCGGGTGGCGTACGGCCACTATGCGACCGGATCTGGATCCAGAACAGCTTGACCGGTACTCCCGGCATATCATCATGAACGACGTGGGGCCGGAGGGCCAGGCCGCGCTGCTTGACACCGACGTGCTGGTCGTCGGGGCCGGCGGCCTCGGCGCACCGGTCCTCCAGTACCTCGCGGCTGCGGGCATCGGGCGGCTGGGTATCGTCGACGACGACGTGGTCGAGCGGTCGAACCTCCAGCGGCAGGTCATCCACGGCGACGACGATGTCGGCCGACCGAAGGTCGACAGCGCCGCCGAGTTCGTCACCGGCCTCAATCCCGACGTGACTGTCGATCGCCACGACCTGCGGCTGGCGCGGGAGAACGCGACCGACCTGGTAGCCGACTACGACATCGTCGTCGACGCCTCCGACAACTTCGCCACGCGGTTCCTCGTCAACGACGCCTGCACGCTGTCGGGGACGCCCTTCACCCACGGCGCGATTTTCCAGTTCGAGGGCCAGGTAACGACGTTCTCCGGCGACAGTCCGTGTTACCGCTGTCTGTTCCCCGAAGCGCCGCCGGAGGGAACCGTTCCCGACTGCGCGACCGCGGGCGTTCTCGGCGTCCTGCCGGGCACTATCGGGTGCATGCAAGCGACCGAGGTCGTCAAGCTCGCGATGGACTACGGCGAGACGCTGGAGGGGCGACTCGTCGCCTACGACGCCGCCGAGATGTCCTTCGAGGAAATCCCCGTCGCCGCCAACCCCGACTGCCCGGTGTGTGGCGAGGACCCGGCCATCGCGAGCGTCGCCGACGCAAGCTACGAGGGACGCTGTTCGCTCGCCGAGGACTGACCGACTCGCTCTGTACTGACCGGCTCGCCCTGTACTCGCCGCCAGTTTTCATGGCTGATACTGTGGAAGCGAGCTTTATGCGCCGACAACCGCGAGTATCGGTATCCCCTCACATGTCCAGCCCTGACCACGCATCGCATCCCCTCTCGGTTCGCCTCCAGATGCCCGGCTACGTCGAACTCGTGTTCTCGCTGGTGCTCGTCTGGGGCTTCGGCGATGCGCTGTCGACGCTGTTCGCCGCGCAGTTTGCCGGGCCGGGGCTGGAAGCAAACCCGTGGATACGGACCCTCCTTATTCACGAACCGCTGCTCGTAATCGCTTTGAAGATGGCCGTCGTCCTCTACGTCGGCGTCGTCCTGCTGGAGTGTCGCGACGTGGTCGAGCGGGTCCCGCTGTGGCGGGCCTGGTTTCTCTCGGTCGTGGCCCTCGGTGTCGTCGTCGTTCTCGGGAATACCTACGTCGGGCTGGTCGCTGCGGTAGTGTGACGCGAGAACGACTCCGTTCTGTCGATTCACAACGCTTTCGCACCGTCCCCCCGGAGTATCTGGCCCAATGGAGACACTCACGTCACCCGACGGGACCGCCATCGCGTACGACCGCCCTGGCGACGGACAACCGGTCGTGCTGGTGCATGGAACGACCGGCACGTCGGCGGTCTGGGACCGGTTTCGCTCTCAGTTACCCGACGGCTACACGCCCGTCGCGGTGGATCGGCGGGGCCGAGGCGAGAGCGGCGACGCCGACGACCACTCGCTCGCCCGCGAGGTCGACGACGTGGTCGCACTGATCGATTCGCTCCCGGGTGACCCAGTGCTGTTCGGTCACTCCTTCGGGGGGCTCTGTGCGCTGGAGGCCGCCAGAGAGACCGATATCGCCCAGCTAATTCTGTACGAACCGGCGATACTGGTCGGCGATCACCGCGACGGCGCACCGCTCGCGCCACGGCTCCGGGGCCACCTCGACGCGGGCGACCGTGAAGCCGTCATCGAGGCGTTCTTCCGCGAGACGAGCACCAGCGGCGACCCCTCGCAGTGGCCTACCGCCGAGCGTGCGCCGCTGGCCGAGACGGTCGTCCGGGAGAGCGCGGTCGTCGGGTCCTACGAACTCCCGGACTCGCTCACGGTCGATGCACCCACGCTACTCCTTGCTGGGTCCGAGAGTCCGGCGTATCTCCGCGACGGAATTCGGGCAATCGACGACGCGATGAGTGCTGCCACGTTCGTCGAACTATCCGATGTCGGCCACGTCGGTGTCTGGCGAGCCCCGGAAAAGGTCGGCGCGGCGGTTCGCTCGTTCCTCCCCGACCGCTGATGCCGCGTTCGGTACCCTGACAGTTTACGCCCGGAGCGCCGGCAGGTCTACAACCACATCTTGTGGCGGCGTCTCGAACAGGTCCGGGTGACACAGCGCCGCCAGGAACTCAAGCGTGTCCACGAGGCGCGGCCCCGACCGATTTACGTAGTGGTGGCCGTCCATGACGTACGCCCGGCCGTCCCGGACCGCAGTCAAATCGTCGAAGCCGGGCCGCTCGGTCAGGTCAGCGATGTTCTCGCGGGTCTGTGCCACGTCGAAGCCACAGGGCGCGGCCACCAGCACCTCGGGGTCGTAGTCGACGACCTCCTCCCACTCGCGGGGCCGGGAGTGAGCGCCCGCCTCTTCCATTCCATAGGTGCCGCCGGCTTTCCGGACCATCTCTGGCACCCAGTGCCCGCCGACCATCACCGGGTCGAGCCAGTCGAGCACCGCCACGCGGGGCGTCGTCTCGGCCCGCGCCGCTGTTGTCTCCACTGCTGCGACGCGGTCACGGAGGTCCGCGACGAGTTCGGCGGCGCGCTCGTCGCGCTTGATGGCTGCACCGACCCGGTGGATGGACTCGAACAGGTCGTCGAGGCTGTGGACGTCCAGCGTCAGCACGTCGGCGTCCAGTCCCAGTTCCTCGACAGCCTCAGCGACCACCACGTGGTCGACAGCACACACGTCACAGACGCCCTGGGTGACGATGAGGTCGGGGTCCAGTTCTGCCAGCGTCTCGCGGTCGATGGCGTAGACGCCGCCGTCCTCCTCGGCGGCCGCGACCTGCTCGTTGATCTCGCCGCTTGAGGCCGTCGGGTCGACGTGCGAGCGGTTGACTGACGGCTTCTCGCGGGCCGCCGGCGGATGGTCGCACTCGTGTGAGACGCCGACCGGCTCGACGCCGAGCGCGTAGACGATTTCCGTCGCCGAGGGCAGCAGCGTGACGACTCGCATACCCTGACCTTAGCCCGCGCGGACAAAAACCTGCGTCCGCCACACCGTCCGCACGGTTCGTTACGCTTACCCTCTGTCGCCGAGGAGACGCGGGTATGGAAGTCAAGTCGCGACACCACCTCCGTTCGGACGAGGTCGACACCATCACGACGGCGCTGTCGGACAACCTCGGTGTCGAACTCGACGCGGACAGCTTCGAGAAGGTCGAGTTCGACGACAGCGACTGGGACGTCGTCCTCGTCGATGGCGACCCGCTCGTCCTCTATCTGAACGGCGAACCGTTCCTGACCGTTCAGGGAGCTAATCAGTACCCGCCGGAGAAACACATCGTCACCGTGGACGCCGGGGCCGTCTCCTTTGTCTCGGACGGCGCTGACATCATGCGGCCGGGTATCACCGAGGCCGACGACGACATCAGCGAGGGCGACCTGGTCGTCATCAACGAGGAGTCCCACGGGAAGTTTCTCGCTGTCGGCCGCGCACAGACCGACGGCGACGACATGGTCGGCGACAGCGGAAAAGTCGTCAAGTCGCTGCACCACGTCGGCGACGACCTCTTCGAGTTCTCGGTGTAGCGCAGTCCACTGGTATCGCACTCCAGTCACACCAGCGGCCGAAGCCCGAACCGGTCGAGGGTACGGTCTATGCCGATTCTAGCAACCGCTTCGGCCACGCCAGCGCTCACGGCCACCCCGAGCAGCAGTGGCCAGACGGTGAGATACGACGACAACGGGTGGAGATGCGTCCCGTAGAACCACTGCGACACCGTGTTGCCAAGCAGCCAGAGCGTCACGAGGACTGGCGTAACAAGCGAGAGGCGGCTACAGAGATACAGCGGGACGGCACCTGTGAGGACCATCCCAACGGCGGCGTAGCCGGCCCCGAACGCGAGTGTCGTCGGGTCCTGCGACGAGAAATGGACGCCGCTTGCAAACAGCCACGACAGCACCCCGATGGCATAGACGACGCCACCGACGGCTGCGACGGTGCGGGGAGTCGTTCTGATGGAGGGCGGGCGCATCGCTGTCGGTGTTTGCTCCGCCGCTGAATAACGTTTTGTGTGGGACTCGCTGTTCCTGCTCGCCACCACGGCCGATCAGGGGTGCTGTGGCGACACGTTCGATGGACGAAAAGTTGAAACGGGTAGCGCACGCCGTGAGTGACATGGGACTGATGAGCAAGATCCTCGGGGAGTCTGGATCCTCTCGGAACACCGAGGATTACGTCGAACTGAACGCGAACGAATTCGAGATGACCGGGACGGAACTCGAACGCCAGGTTCGGATCGCCCGTATCAGCGACAAGCAGGACGTCATCGACATCAAAGACGCCGTCTACGACGGTGACGTGGTCGTCGCGGACATCACGCGCCACTCCACGCAGGACCGTACGATGGAACACATCAGCGACGAACTCAAGCAGGTCGCCAACGAGGTCGGTGGCGACATCGTCCAGAAGGACGACGACCAGCTCATCATCACGCCGGCTGGCGTCGGCATCTCCCGGGAACGCCTCGGTCAGTAGGATTGTGACAGCCCGGCCAACGGGACCTCGCCGTTCGGTCGATCTTGTCAGCTTGTATCAGTCTAACTGCCGGTTTTCGGGGGCTTCAATGCGTTTTTCGGTGTCGCCACGCTAAGGGCGGCAATGACTGAACCGGCGATACGCGCCAGTGGATTAGGGAAGCGCTACGGCGACGTCCAGGCGCTCGACGACCTAGAACTGACAGTCGAGCAGGGCGAGTTCTTCGGGCTGCTCGGGCCGAACGGAGCCGGCAAGACGACGTTTATCAACACGCTGGTCGGCCTCGTCCACAAAGACGCGGGGACCGCCGAGGTGTTCGGCTTCGACGTGGAGGACGACTACCGGGAGGCCCGCGACCGCATCGGCGTCGCGCCACAGGAGTTCAACGTCGACCGTTTCTTCCCCATCATCGAGGTGCTCGAACACAAGGCGGGCTACCACGGCATCGGTCGGGCCGAGGCCCGGGAGCGCGCCGAAGACGCGCTGAAGACGGTCGGTATCTGGGACAAGCGCGACACACGCTTCGACTGGCTCTCCGGCGGAATGAAACGGCGGTTCGTCCTCGCGCGCGCGCTCGTTTCCGACCCCGACCTGCTCATCCTCGACGAGCCGACGGCCGGGGTCGACGTCCAGCTCCGGCACGACCTCTGGGATATTATTAACCGGATGAACGACGCTGGGACGACGATTCTGCTGACGACCCACTACATCGAGGAGGCCGAACGCCTCTGTGACCGGGTCGCAATCATGGACGACGGGCGGAAAGTCGAAGTGGCGACCCCCGACGACCTGATGGCCCGCGGGACGGACACTATCGTCCTCGAACTCGCCGAGATGCCGCGGACGGCCCCGCGACTCGACGTGGAGGGGATCACCGACGTCGAACTGACTGACGAGGGTCTGGCTGTCACGGCGATGGGAGGGAGCCAGACCGCGCCGGCGATCATGCGCGACCTCGAAGCGCAGGGTCACACCGTGACCTCGCTCGATATCCGCCGCGCGTCGCTCGAAGAGGTGTTCGTCGACATGACCCGCGACGACCGCGAGTACGCGGAGGTGTCCGCATGAACGCGAACGCGACGCAGTTCCTGACACTTGTTCGGCGGGAAATCCTCCGGTTCGTCCGCCGGCCGTACAACACCTTCCTCCCGCCGATTATCACGAACGCGCTGTATTTCTCCGTGTTCGGCGTGATTCTGGGGAGCCGGATTGGGGAAATTGCGGGCGTGAGCTACCTCCAGTTCGTCCTGCCCGGACTGGTCGTACTCGGGGCCATTTCGGACAGTTTTGAGAACGCCTCCTTCACTATCTTCCACGGGCGCTGGAACGACTACATCCAGGCTGTTCTCACTTCTCCGATGTCGAACCGGAGCATGGTGGCCGCCTATGTCTCGGCCAGCGCACTCCGGGGGGTCGTCACGTCACTGCTGATCGTCGGTGTGGGCCTGATATTCACCTCGGTTCCCGTCGCCAACCCCGTGTATCTCGTCTCGTTCCTGCTGGTGATTACCACACTGTTCGGCGGGCTCGGCGTCATCGGCGGCCTCTGGGCGAGCGACTTCGACTACCTGACAGTGATGAACCAGTTCATTCTCCGGCCGCTGGTGTTCTTCGGCGCGGTGTTCTACTCGCTCGAAGTCCTCCCGGCGTTCTGGCGGAACGTCTCGCTTCTCAATCCCATGGTGTACATGGTCAACGGCGTTCGCTACGGCATGATCGGCGTCACCGAAATCGATCCGAACACGTCGCTGGCCGTCCTGACCGGGACGACCGTGGTCGTGCTGTCAATCGACTACGTGCTGTTCAAGCGCGGTTACGGGCTCGCCGAGTAGCGCCGTTCTGACTCTCGAATCTTTCCGATCAACGGCTGCATTTTGTCGTCGATATCGCGCCGATGAAACGGGAATGCCGGCTCGGTAACTGACCTGGCCGCGCTCGAATGCCGGATTGGGTCCGCTCCGGCGGGCGGACAAACTATGACAGGCTGCCCCGGAGCTGGCTCCGTGGCAACACGAGGGGTGTCTCGTGCCCCGGATACTTGTGCGCGCCTCCGGGTGAGGCGTATGTGAACCTATGCCACAAGCGTATTTAGATGTGACGCCCGTCTGACGCTGCGTGATACTGGCGGTACTCAGTGTCGATATCGAAGAATTTCCGGATGGCTACGCGGGCCGTGCCGAACCGATACGCAGTACCAGCCTGCCGGCACTCGCGGACTGCGTGCGCCCGACGACCGTCGTTAGACGTTGTCCGGGGCGTCGGCGTCGTCCTCGACCGAGCGCTTCAGTGAGTCGCGTCGTGCCTTCGCGTCGCGGTCGGTCGCCTCCTCCAGGAAATCGTTCTTGATAGCGACGGCGTCCTCGGCCGCATCGACGTTGCCCTCGGCGATGACGTCCTCTGCCGGTCGCTCGTCGATGTGGAGTGCGATCTTGTCTTTCTTCGAGCCGTACTCGACGCGGCCCGCGACGACCCGGTCAAACACGGGGTTGTCGGGGTCGTCGACGACCAGCAGGTCGTTGCCTTCGTACTCTTCTGTATCCGTTACTTCGCCGAAGTACTCCTCGACGAACGCTTCCATGTCAGGGACGCGGTCTTCGAGATGCTCGCCCCGTCGCATCTTGTACTCTCGCATGGGCGAGTTTTTGCGAGGGGCTGTCTTACCCTTTGCGTTCACTCCTCGTCCCGGGTGATAAGTGACCCTTTGTGACACTCCGGACAGAAGTCCCCAGCGCGCAACGACGTCGATTCCACCTCGGTGGTGAATCCACACTCCGGACAGGCGAACTCGCCTTCCGGAACCGTTACGGCGCTGTCGCTGGTCGGTTCGACGCTCGAATCGTCGTCCGTTCCGGTATCGACCGGCATCGTCTCCGGCGACCAGCCGTCCCCGTCGTCCCCCGGTTCATCGGGCCATTCGCCCGGCTGGCGGTCGTCGCCGGCCGACTCCGATTCCTCTTCCTCGCCGAGAATGAGCCCGTCGTCTTTCTCCGGGTCGGTCTCGTCTTCGGTTACCGGCTCCTCGCTCTCGGCGTCCGGGACGTCGACCGTCGTCGTCGGCTCGTCCAGTTCCACGTCGCCGCTTTCTTCCTCGCCATCGTCACTGTCGTCGATAATCTCAGCGTCGTCAGCCGACGGATCGACCGGTTCCCCGGCGTCTACGCTTTCGTCGCCGATTCCTGCATCGTCCGGTGCTTCGACCGGGTCGTCGACGCTATCCCAGCCACCCGAGCGCTCCGATTCCTCGTCTGTGGGTTCGGCCACGCTGTCAGCAGGTTCGTCTTCCGGCGGTGACTCGGATTCGGACGTTTCGGATTCGGACTCGTCTTCGACGAGATCGCTGGCGATGTCCGACGGCGTCTCGATAGCCGTTACCTCCTTGTTCTCCGAGACAATGCGCGTATTTCCACACCGCTCACAGGTCTCCCGTTCCTGGATGGTGATGACGACTTCGCTACCCTGCTCTTCGCGCTCGCGCTCGACGGTGGTCTCACCGTACTTGTGCCCGAGGACGGAACATTTGAGACCCATTGCCAGAACTTCCCACCGTGGCGCACTTAAACCCTGCCCGTTGGCTCGACCATTCGTGACAGAACGCTACCTGTTTCACGACGCTGTTATATTAATTTCAGCCCTATTTGTGAAATTTTATAACCGATACCGGCCCTACGCTACGCCAATGCAGCGGACGACGACACTCGTGGTGTCGGTCCTTGCCCTCTCGGCGCTTCTCGGCGGGACAGCGGTGGCGGCCGAGAACCAGCCACCGCTTGCCGACGCCGGCCTGGACCAGTCCGTCGAGCGAGAGACGACGGTCCAGTTGGACGCCAACGGCTCGCGCGACCCCGACGGCACAATTGAGAGGGTCGAGTGGTCCATCGAAACGCCGGACGGCACGACGCGCACGCCCGACTGCCAGACCTGCGTTCAGACGACGTTCTCGCCGGCCGAGACCGGCCAGTACAACGTCACTGTCACGGTTACTGATAACGACGGAGCGTCGCGCTCGGACACGCTCCATGTCGATGTGGTGGCCGCCGGTGGGCCGTCAGTCTCGATGTCGGCCCCGCCCGCGGTTCCCGTTGGCCTCCAGCGGAATCTGACTGCAAACGCGACTGCCGGTGATGCCGACCTCCGAACGCTCGCGTGGGTCGTCAACGGCACCGCACAGAACCAGACGCGACTCGCTGGTGAAAACGGCACCTCGACGATTACTCACACGTTCAACGACTCCGGCTCCGTGTCCGTCCGTGCGGTCGCCTACGATGCCGCTGGACGGCGTGGCGTCGCTAACCGGACGATTCGTGTCGCCGACTCGTCCGGCAACGGTGGCGGCGGCAGTAATTGCCCGGGTGGTAGCGGAAGCTACTACGTCGACGGGCAGAACAAGGGCTGTACTTCGGCCGCGATGACTATCGGCGACACCATCGTCGACACCGACGGCCGGGACGGTTTGTGGATGTACGTTGACAATGAACTCACTAAGATCATCGATGAAGAGAACATGAACAAGTACTCCGAGGACGGTTACGGAGGCACGTTCAGTAAGGAGACTATCGATGAACGAAAAGACGATATAAAGGAACAGGAAGAGAATCAGGACGGTTTCATTGATGTTGATAATGGCGGTAGTTACAATGACGACGATTCCAGCGATGAGAGTCGTAGTACTCGTCCAGCATCCAGCGTGCCAAATAACCTGATGAACCCAGATAGCGGAGACGATGACGACGATGAGGACAGTGGCGACGATGACAACGGTGGATATGACTGGTCATACGATGACGATGACGGCAGTAGTAGTGACGATGATGATAGCAACGGTAACGATGATGGTAGTGGTGGCAGTGATAACGATGATCAGGGAGGTTTCCTTGACGGCATAATCGGTGGCGGTGACGACGATGATGAGGACAGCGGTGGTGATGACGACGGTGACAGCGGGAGTTGGTTCGGAGACGATAGC
Source organism: Haloarcula sp. KBTZ06 (assembly GCF_048595605.1). NCBI lineage: Archaea > Methanobacteriati > Methanobacteriota > Halobacteria > Halobacteriales > Haloarculaceae > Haloarcula > Haloarcula sp. KBTZ06. The sequence continues at coordinate 2,411,314 of NZ_CP184337.1, read as the reverse complement.
GACGATGACGATGACAGTGGCGGCGACGGTGGCGGAGGGTGGAGTTTTTGGTGACAGCTTTCAGATCTGGCTTCGGAACTAAAACTTGCAGATGGCAATAAATAAATCCTAAATATGATGAATGTAAAGAATAGTGCACAAGAGGTAGTCGCCTGCCTGTTAGTGACGGTTGCAGGCACTCTCTTACCCACAGTCACTGCTCCGCTTATCATGTGGACGGACGCCCATTGGTATGCAAATAAGGAATCACCGATGCCCGGAATCCAGTCCGGAGAGGGGTACGTTAGCATCTTGACTGCGCTCGCCTACATGCCTGTCTTCACCGCCCTTGTCTGCGGGATCGTATTTTTGAGCACCGGTGGCGAGACTGCACAGGATTCACCATCTGCGGGAGTGGACGGCGACGGATCAGCAACTGGCACGTTACCAGAACCAACGCCAACCTTGACTGAAACTCTGAATCTTTCACCTGCTGAAAAAGAAAACAAGGAAACAGACCTCAACAATGAAACCCAAAACCATGAGTGAGACTAGAACTATCGTTAGCTCTGTCGCCATTGCTCTCTTAATTATCTCTGCCGGCTGCTCTGCGTTCGCGGGAGGCAGCGGACCAGCCGAAGAGACAGTTTCGTCGACGCAGACGCCAGAACCCACGCCAGATATTATTAAGACCCAAACGCCTGAGCCAATGGAAACCGAGAGTACGCAAGTAGCTACCAAAGGAACTGAAACGGAAACCGGATCTACTACTGAAGGTGATCTCAGCAAGGCAGAGAAGTTTGAGGAATTCGATGAGAATATGCAGTATCTATACGATGCAGACGAGGAGAACCGTTCTGCCGAGATGGAGGCCTTCCCTGATAATGACTCATACCACATAACGGTTGAAATGCGTGATACCACAAACTTCACTAAGACCCGAAATGACCGGCTAAACCCGCTCTGGAAGTACTATGCCATTGTAGAAGACTATAACAATAATGATGACCACCTTCCAGACCGGGACCACACGTACATTCCTGATACGGTCAATGTGACGTTCACTACGGAAGACGGCGGGGTGTTTGAAACAACTCACATCAAATATATTTGGGCGTACAAGTACTATACCGACGAATGGTCGCTCCGAGTCTTCATGGCAAAGTATGGCTCTACCACTGAAGAGGGGCCAGCTTACCATGAAAAGGGACGATAGCGAATCACTCGGTTCGGAATCATAAGTCACAGCGAGTTTGTCGCTGACGACCGCTCCGATCAGGGGTCTGACTTACCGGTTCAGCAGTTTATACCGTGTCGGATCAGGTTCCCAGATTAGATTCACGAGGGACAAAGATTAGACCCAGCCGGTTTTAGAGGGACATATGAGAGCGAAGCCGGAGTATCGCGACCGGGACGACACAGAGGTTGCGGTGCTCGATGCGCTCGCTGACCGCCGTGATGAGGGGATGACCGTCTTCGAGCTTCGGTCGCGGACGGAGGAGAATATCGACCGCATAGAGGACGCGCTCGCGGCTCTCAAGGCGGACGACCTCATCGAGGTCGAGGACAACGGCGAGCGAACCGTCATTCTCCCGGGCGAGGGCGTGGTGGGGGAGTCGTTGCCCGACGAAGACGAATCGATTCTGGATCAGATCCGCAAGCGACTCCCGTTGTAGCCGCTGTTGTGTCGTGGCGGTGTCACACCGCGTCCGACGGCGCGGCCGCGCAGTTGTTCGGACCGAGTTCGAGTTCGAACGCGGTGTCGTCGTCGGCCGTCTCCGTTCCGAGATTGATGGCGATAATCCGCTCGAAGTTGGCGGGGCGCGGCGGGATATCGTCACAGGCGTACTCCACGAACGCCTCGCGGTCCATCGCGAACCCCGGGAGCCGGTCGCGGAGAGTGCCCAGCGTAGCGGTGAATGTACCGTCGTCAGCCGGCGTTGTCGACTCGCTGTAGTGGCCCGGAGCGACGACTGTTTCGCCGGGTAGCGTTGCGAGTCGCTCGGTCAGCGTTCGGTGGAGGTCGCGGGCCAGATCCCTCGCTCCGTCAGCGCCAGCTTCCAGGTCTGGGCGGGCGACGCTGTCGAGGAAGACGCTGTCGCCGGCTAGGAGCACGTCGCCGACGGTGAAGCCGGTCATGCCGGTCGTATGCCCGGGTAGGGGACGAGGCTCCAGTGTGGCCGAGCCGACGCGTAGCGTTTCGTCGGCGGCCAGTGCGGTCACGTCGTCGACACCGCGGGCGACCGCTCGTTCGGAAAGGATCGGCTCGGCACCGGTCTCTGCGGCGAGACGACGGACGCCGCTGACGTGGTCGGCGTGGACGTGCGTGTCGATAGCGTGGGTGAGCGAGGCGTCGTGGTCGGCGGCGTCGGCGACGTACCGGTCGGTGAACGCTCGGAGCGGGTCGACGACAGCGGCCGAGCCATCGCTGACGACCATGTAGCCGAGACAGCCGGACGACGGCCGGCGGTACTGGAGGACGGTTGCGGCGTCGCAGGTGATCTCGCGGGCCTCGTAGAGCCGCGCCCACCCCTCCATGCCGTCGCTGAGGTTCTGTGCCTCGATGCCGTGTTCGGTCAGCAGGCCGGCGACGAAGGCGCTGGCCTCGCCGCGGCCACAGACGACCGTTATCGGGCCGGTGCCGGCCACGTCGCCGACGATGTCGTCCACTTCGCCGGTCACCTTCGCCTGAAGGAACTTCGTAAATGGGAGCTGTGTCGCCGTCACCGAGTCACCGCGAATCCGCCACTGCTCGTACTCGTCACGGTCGCGAACGTCGAGTAACCGGAGCGACTCGCCGTCGTCCAGTTCCGCCTGCAACGCCGCTGCCGATAGTGACGGCGGGTCCGTCGGCGGGTCAGGGTAGTCCTCGGCCATACCGACACTAGCGCCGCCCGGCGGATAAATCGGGCGGGGATTTCAAGCCCCTGCCGTTCCCAGCAGGCGTATGGACGCCGGAGCCACTATCGATGCCGTTCGCGACCGAACCGAGACGGAGCGAGACAGACTGGGCTCGGACAAGGTTCTCATCGCCGCGACGGATGCGACGCTGGAGACTGAGGCGGTACTCACGGCAGCGTCGACCCGCGAGTCGGGGCTTGCGGATATCCTCGGTCGATGGGCCGACGAGTCTGACAGCGACGTGGCGACGCAGTTCGGGGCAGCCGCCGAGGCTGCGGCCGAGCGGGCGGACCGCATTGACGCGGACGCCGGTGACCCCGATGGGTTCATCGACCACCTCGAAACCGTCAGTGGGACTGCGCGGCGCGTCGGGGCCGGCCTCGTCGCCGCGCCGCTGGTCGCCGACCGGTTCTACTTGCAGGTAGTGAGCTTCTTCATCAACGAGGCGGACGAACAGCGGGCCGATACGTTCCGCGAGATTCGAGGGGAGGCGTCGGCACTCGACGACGGGGAGGCCGCTCTCGGACACCTCTCGGAGTCCGGGCGCGAGACGGCAGCCGCGGCCGCGACCGAAGCCATCGAAGCGGCGTACGACGACTACGCGGAAACGCTGGAGGCGATGGGACTGGACCCGAAGCCCATCTGCTAGTCGAGTCGGTAGGTCGCGACGCGGTTGGCGGCATAGAGGAAGCCGGCGACAGCGCCAGCGACGGCGATTGCGGCGCTCGCTACCAGCCCCCCACCGAGAAGGAGCGCGTCATCGACCGGTAGCGCGAACAGGTCTCGGACGGCGAGCAGGTACGCCAGACTCCCCGGCGCGACGGCCACGCCGAGAACGAGGAAGTACAGTCCGAACGCCCAGCCGCTCGGGACCACCACTTCGCGGCCCTGCACCGACGAGGATTCGAACTTCGGGAACACGACGCCGGTTCCGACGGCGATGGCCGGCGCGGCGAGGGTTGCCACGAGTGCGAGTGAGAGTCCGACGGCGAGCGTGACTGGCGGTGTCCCGGCCGCGATACCGAGGCCGACGACCAGTAGCGTCGTCACCACGACGCCGGGGAGCGCGCCCGCAAGGACGAGCCCGGCGACGAAGGCTCGGCCGGAGACGTTAGCGGTCAGCGTCAGCGGCAGTACCCCTTCCTCGCCGCCGAGCGGATTGAGCGAAAACGCGGCCCCGAACGCCGCCGCGCTGGCGAGGCCGGCGCTGAGCGGGAGCGTCGGCGGCACTACCCGCTCCAGAATGACTATCTGGAGGTGATACACCAAGAAGAAGAACGGCATGACCGCGAACTGGACGGTGACGGGGGCTCGCTTGGCTCTGAGCCACGACTTCTGTGCGACTACGCGGGTCGCGGTTGGGACCCGCCCCGCCAGCAGACGGTCCGAGAGCGTTCGCTCGTCGGCGTCGAACTCGTGGTCGGGCTGGACCGGATCGGCATACCAGGCCCGCCCGGCCAGCCACAGACACGCGACTGCGCCGACCGGGAGCGCGCCGAAAATCCCCGCTGTGGCGACGACGGCAGCGACCGAATTGCCGCCGGTCCCCAGCACGAGCAGGACTACGTCGGCAGGCCACGAGAGCGGTGACTGGGTCGCCAGTTGGAGCACGCGAAGCTGTACCGTCGGAACGGCCGTCATCGCGACCCAGCCAAGTGGCAGGATGAGCGAGACGGCAGCCCCGACGCTCGCGCGGTGACTGGCGACGAAGGCCGAGCGGTTCGCCACCAGTTTTGTCACCAGCCCCAGGCCGAAGCCGAGAACCGTCCCCAGCAGGGCGACCGCGACCGACCCGATGAGCGCCACGAGAGCGACGAGTACCCCGGCGTCACCGGCTGCAAGCCCGCCTACTAGCGCCACAATCGGAATGGCGAGCGCGAGCGACACGCGACCGGCCTCGGCGGCGAGCAGCCCGGCCGCCGCGTCCTCGTAGGGGACCGTCGTCAGCAGGCCGTCGGCGGCGTCGGGCTCGCCGGCCGATTTCACCGTGTGCTGGAGCGTGAAGAAGCCGACGAGTCCGAGCAGTCCGACGATACCCGCCGTCGTCGCAAGCCTGACCGTGTGGGGGTCGCTGTCGGCCAGGGCACCGCCGAAAAAGAACGCCCCTGCGCCGATAGCGAGACTGTATATGCTGATGCCCAGCCCGCCGCCGAGGAATATGAGTGCGCCGCGTGTTGTCCCCTTGAGCTTGCGCCAGGTACGCCGCAGTTCCGTCCGCGCGATCAGTCGTGTCCGTCGTCCGCTCGGCCGTCTCATCGCTCTCCCGGGTGCTCGCTGGTCACGTCGAGGAACACGTCTTCGAGCGTGCTCCCGGACTCGACGCTGTCGGTCAGTTCATCGGGAGACCCCTCCGCGACGAGGTCGCCGTCGTACAGGACGCCGACGGTGTCAGCCAGCTCCTCGACGACGGGCAGGATGTGCGTCGAGAGAAAGACCGTCGTGTCAGCGGCCGCGACTTCGCTGATGGTGTCACGCACTGTCCGGGCGGCCCGCGGGTCCAGCCCCGAGGTCGGTTCGTCCAGAAAGAGAACCTCCGGCTCGTGCAACAGCGCCTGGACGAGGCCGAGTTTCTGTTTCATCCCCTTCGAGTACGTCTCGACGCGCCGGTCTGCGTCCGTATCGAGGTCGAATCGGTCGAGCAGCGACTCCACGCGGTCCCAGTCCTCGTGCCCGCGGAGGCCGGCGACGTACTCCAGCTGCTCGCGGCCGGTGAGTTCGTCGTACAGCGGCGGCTCCTCCGGCAGGAAGCCGATGTGTTCGACCACCGCTGCGCGGTCGGCGACCGACTCACCGGCGACCCGCGCGGTGCCGCTTGTTGGGTTCGTCAACGTCGTCAGGATGCGAATCGTCGAGGTCTTACCCGCGCCGTTGGGGCCGAGGAAGCCGAAGACGCTCCCACGCGGGACCGTGAGGTCGAGGTCCGCTATCGCCGAGACCCCACTGTAGCGCTTCGTCAACCCCTCGGTGACGATTGCGGGTGCTGGAGGGCACATACGGGCAGTGCCGTACCGACTGTGAAAAGGTCTTGCTGTTGCTATGTGCGACTCTCTGGGATGGTTGTTTGGTGCTGCTACGGCTTTGTGGTGATATTTGAACAGCCAGAAAGCCCCCGCGCTATCGGCTCCTGCGCCTCGCTGCGCGCGCTTCGCGTGCTTGCGTCGTCGGAGTTCGCCGATAGCACGGCCCCTTTCAGTCCCACCCAGCCGGGGCTTTCTGGCTCCCGACGGCCGTAGCTGCAGAACCATGCACAACAGAACCCGATACTTTAGCTAGCCGTTACTCTTCAACGGCTGCGTCGGCGGCATCGGCTTCAGCGTCTTCATCCTCGCCATCGTCATCAGGATTCTCGACGACTTCGATACCGCGGTTGTTGACCGCTGACGGGTCCAGACCGACCTCCTGCAGGAAGTTCTTGTACTCGCGCTCGCACTGCTCGGCGTCCTTCTGGCGGTCGCTGGCGCGGTCACACAGCGCGACGAGGTCCTCGGGCACGTCGTTGGTGTAGACGATCCAGTGGTTGATGAGGTCCGACAGGCGGCGGATCGGCGAGGTGAAGTGGCCGTAAATCTCGAAGTTCAGGGCGTGGTGGCCGCCGAAGGGGTCGTTCATGTACTTCGCGCGTGGCATGACCTTCATCACGGCCCACTGAATCTTGTCGAGTTGGCGACCAGGGGCCTGTTCGAGCGTGGCGTTGACGGCCTTTCGCGGGTCGTCCCAAGCGTCGCCGGGGATGGAGACGCCGTCGAGTTCCTGAATCTCGACCAGCGCCTCGTCCCACTCGTCGGGGCTCGGCTGTGGGTGGACGCGGTACATCGCCTCGACGCCGCGGTTCCACATCAGCTCGTGCGTGACGGCCTTGTTGGCCTTCAGCATACACTCCTCGATGATGGTGTGGGCGCGGTCGCGGGCGGGGTTGAGGACGAGCGAGCCCTCTTCTTTGCGCTGCTCGTGCATCCGGTCGGCCAGTTCCCAGACGCGCTCGGTCTTCTCCGCGAGGTCGACGCTCTGGTCCTCTAGCACGTCTTCTGCGGTCTCCGGCTCGTCCAGCAGGCGCTCGGCCTCGGTGTAGGTCAGGCGAGCGTCCGAGCGGATGACGGACTTGTAGATGTTGATCTCCTCGTAGCCGAGGTTCTCCTTGTCGAGGTGCATCTCGACGGTGTGGGCCAGGCGGTCCTCGTTGGGGACCAGCGAACAGACGGTCTCGGCGAGGACGGGCGGCAGCATGTGGACGGTGTAGGCCGGGAGGTAGACGGTGTTCCCGCGCTCGACGGCCTGCTCCCACATCTTCGTGTCGGGGTTGACGTAGTGAGTCACGTCGGCGATGTGGACCCAGAGGACGATCTCGTCCTCGCGCTCCTCGATGGAGATGGCGTCGTCGAAGTCCTGGGCGTCGATGGGGTCGGTCGTCCAGGTCGTCATCTCCCGGAGGTCTTCGCGTTCGTCGACCTCGTCCTCGATTTCGGCCTGGACGCCCTGCGTGCGCTCTTTGGCCTCCTCCAGTACCTCGGGCGGGAACTCGTCGGGGATGCCGAACTTCTCGAACAGTTCCTCGCGCTTGTTCTCCAGATGGCGGGCCATCTCCGGGTCGATCTCGACGGGGCCTTGCCCCTCGGCGGTCCCGGCGGCCGCTTGCGCGTCCTCTGTAGTCATGTCACCCGGTACGAACAGGGCGTAGTTAGGGCTGTCGGGGTGGGACTGGGCCGTGACTTCCGCGTCTCATTCCCTGTGCGTGTCGCCCTCGGAGAGTTCTCGGAACCGTCTCAGGAAGGTCTCTTGGTCGGTCTCGCCGGCCCCGGCGGCGTCAAGCGTCGTTTCGAGGCCGTCCCGCGGCTGCTGGCACAGGTCGGCAAAACAGGCTTTACAGAGGTGCTCGAACGTCTTGTTCCGGCGGTCCCACCGGTCGCCGTGTTTGTCGTACTCGCGGGCCTCGGACCGTGGGACGGACTCCCCACACGCGATGCAGGTGACTGACTCCCCCCGGGAACTCCGGGACCCGAACATACGAACCAGTTGCGACTGACAGCGCTTAGAGCTTTCCGCACAGGCAACAGTTCCCCGTTCCGGGCCACACGTTTATTCACCCGCCGCCACTACACAGGGTATCGGCTATTCGGAGCCAGGGACACTGAATGAAGCCACCAGAGACACTCGCTCACTCGACGTTGGACACGCTACCCATCAATATCGCTGTCCTCGACGACGAGGGGACGATTCTGTTTACCAACCGCGCCTGGCGTGAGTTCGCGGGCGACGAGGATGGGGAGATGGAGGGGACGAACTACTTCGCGACGACCGACATCGACGCCGACGAGTACGCCGGGCAGGCACTCGGCGGCATCGAGTCGGTCATCGACGGTGAGCAGGACCTGTTCACGATGGAGTACCCGTGTCACTCCCCGGAGGAGAAGCAGTGGTTTCTGATGCGGGTCGCACCGCTGCCCGACGACGAGGCCGGGAGCGCAGTCGTCGCACACATCGATATCACCCAGCGGAAGCTCGCTGAACTGGCAGCCGAGCGCCGCAGCGAGGAGCTCAAGGCCGAGCGCCAGAACCTCAAGCAACTCGTTGACCGGGTCGACGGGCTGCTGAAAGCGGTGATGGGCGACGTACTGACCGTCGACTCGCGCGAGGCCATCCAGCAGACCGTCTGTGACCGGCTGGCCGAGGTCGACTCCTACCAGTTCGCCTGGGTGTCAGAACTCGATCTCCGCGACGAGACGCTGTCGTCGACAGCCCTCTCCGCCGACCACCCGACGTCGCTGTCCATCCCGCTGGACGCCGATGACCCGGTTGCGGAGGCGGCCCGCACCGAGGAGATGCAAGTTGTGACCGGTGACATCGACGAGCAACACAGCCGACTCGCCGACTCCGACGTTGCGTCGGTCGCGGCAGTCCCGCTCGTCTCCGGCGAGTCGCTGTACGGCGTCCTCACCGTCTACGCCGACAGCGACGACGTGTTCGACCCTCGCGAACAGGCCGTACTGGGGACCATCGGGCGGGCGACCGCGGCGGCCATCGACGCCCGCGAGACCAGCCGGCTGTTGACCGCCGACAACGTCACCGAACTCGAACTGCAGGTCACCGACCCCGACGTTTTTTACATCGACGTGGCGAGCGAACTCGGCTGCTCGATGGAGTACGGTGGGAGCGTCCCCGACGGTGAGGAGACGGTGATGTTCTTCCTCGTCGAGACGGACGACCCCTCGGCGGTCTGTGCCGTCGCCGCCGACCACCCCCAGGTGTCGGGCGTCTCGCACGTCTCGACGGCGGACTCGTCGGCGCTGTTCGAATTCACCGTCTCGGACCCGCCGGTCGTCTCGGTCGTCGCCGACCGCGGGGCCCAGACGGGCGACATTCTGGTCGAACCGGGGAAGGCGACAGTCACCGTCACGCTCCCGGCGTCGATGGAGACCCGAAGCGTGGTCGAGCAGGTCCGCAGCCAGTATCCGGAGACGGAACTGCTCTCCGTGCGAGAACGGGACGAACCGCCGGTCTCCCGTCAGGCGTTCATCGCAAACGTCGAAGAGCGGTTGACCAACCGCCAGCTAACGGCGCTCCGGAAGGGGTTTCTCGGCGGCTTCTTCGACTGGCCACGCGACGTCTCCGGCGAGCAACTGGCCGAGTCGATGGACATCTGTCCGTCGACGTTCCACCAGCACCTCCGTGCGGGTGAGCGAAAGCTACTGGAAGAAGTGTTCGAAAACTGGTAACCAGTGCTTGCGAATCCCTACGCCTGCGGCGGACTCCTGGCACGATTCCCGAAGCAGTTTGGTAGTCCGCTTATACCGATAACAACCGTATATACATGTAGTGATACGGAACCAGTGTCCTGTTTGTCTCCGGCGAACCGACGGGACACAGTCCCCCGTGACAGCGGTGCACTCACGGATCGACCGAACTATTACGGACAGCCTGCCGACAAGCGCGCGACGCATCGCCCGCCGAATGACCGCCCGATAGCTTTCAATGCACTCCGATAACATCCAAACCAGCAAATCGATACAGCAGGAGACCGGCCGGACGTTTCACCTCGCGACGCGTCTGCTTCCGGAGCGTATCCGCCACCCGACCTACGTCATGTACGCCTTTTTCCGGGTCGCGGACGAGGTCGTCGACCAGACGGATGGGCCGCCCCCGACCGTCCAGCACGAGCAACTGGAGGTAATCCGCGAGGCCGCGCTCGGGAACGTCGACCCGGCCGAGACCGACCACGAGGCGGTCATGGCGGCGTTTCAGGACCTGGCCGAGCGTCACGACATCTCCGAGGAGACGATCAACGTCTTCATCGACGCGATGGAGATGGACATCGCACAGGCCCGCTACGAGACGTTCGAGGACCTCCGTGAGTACATGGGCGGCTCCGCCGTCGCTGTCGGCCACATGATGACGGAGGTGATGGACCCGCCACAGAAGGCGGAGGCCCTGCCCCACGCGACGGCGCTGGCCGAAGCGTTCCAGCTCTCGAACTTCCTGCGGGACGTCCGCGAGGACATCCACGACTACGGCCGGGTGTACCTCCCACAGGAGACGCTCGACCGCCACGGCGTCACCGAGGAGCAACTGGCCGACGCCGAGGTCGACGACGCCTTCCGTGCCGTGATGCAGGAGGAACTGGCTCGGACCGACGAACTGTACCGCGAGGGCGTCGCCGGCATCCGATACCTCCCGGAAGACTGCCAGTTCGGCGTGCTGCTGGCTGCGGTCCTGTACGCTGACCACCACCGACTCATCCGCGACCGTGGCTACGACGTGCTGACGGAGACGCCGGAACTCACTCGTCGTCGCCGGCTGTGGTTGCTCGCCCGTACGTGGTGGCACTGGCGGCGCAACGGCGACCCCGAAGCGACGTTCTACACCGTGAGCGCTGTCTCCGAGCGCGGCCCCGGCGAGACGCCGACGGACGCCCACGGCCACGGGCAACCCGCGTGGCGTGGATGACAGCCACGCACCGGGTATCGTTTCTGACCACCGGCTGTATCTGAATTAATGTTGCCTACGCTCACGTATCTCCAGTTCCACGCCCTGTTCGTGGTGCCGGTCGTGGCTGGATTGGCACTGACAGCCACCTACCGCCTCGGGAGCCGCCGGGACGTCCTCACAGGGACAGCAATCCTCGCAGGCCTGGCGCTCGTCTACACGACGCCGTGGGACGGCGCGCTCATCCGGCGCGGCGTCTGGTGGTACGGCGACGGCGCCGTACTGGTGCGGTTCTGGTCGATTCCCCTCGGCGAGTACCTCTTTTTCGTCCTGCAGACCGCGATGGTCGGGCTGTGGGTGGCCCGGTTTCGGGTGGACACTGAGCGCCAGCTAGCCACGCCGATGCGGACGCGGCTCGTTGGACTCGCCGCTGCGCTCGTCGTCGTTCTGTCCGGCCTCGTGCTCCTGCGCTCCGACTCGGGACTGTACCTCGGGTCGCTGCTGGTCTGGAGCGGGCCGATTCTCGCCATTCAGTGGGCCTTCGGCTGGCAGTTCCTCGCCAAGGAGTGGCGGACCGTCGGCGGCGCGACACTGGTTCCGGCGGCCTATCTCTGCGGTATCGACAGCGTCGCCATCCGACTCGGCGTCTGGACCCTCTCGAAACAGTACACGACCGGCTACACGATTCCCCTGCTCGACCTGCCCATCGAGGAGGCGGTGTTCTTCTTCCTGACGACGCTGTTCGTCGTGCAGGGAGTCGTGCTCTACATCTGGCTTCGGGACAGATGGGAATGAGCCGCCGCACCACCGTCGAGCCGTCGGTTCTCTACCGGGTCGCGCTGGTCCCCGGCTGGATCGCCAGCCTCGCCGTCGTTGCTCCGTTCCTCGCCGGGGTCTCGATACCGCCCGCGCTCCAGTACGCCCCGCTGGTCGTCAGTGCCGTTCTGCTCGGCCTCCCCCACGGTGCGGTCGACCACCTCGCGGTCGCACGCACCCGCGGCAAGCGCCCGGACTGGCGGGCTATCGCCCGCGTGTTCGCGCTCTACGGCGTCGTCGGCGGAACCTACGCCGTCGCCTGGTTCCTCGCGCCCGCGGCGGCGTTCGTCCTCTTCATCGCCGTGACGTGGTTCCACTGGGGGCAGGGCGACCTGTACGCGCTGCGTGCGCTGGCCGACGCCGACCACCTCCGAACCCTTCCGCAACGAATCGGAACCGTCCTCGTCCGCGGCGGCCTGCCGATGCTAGTCCCGCTGCTCGCGTTCCCGGAGTGGTACCGCCGCGTCGCGACGGACCTCGTCTCGCTGTTCGCGCCCGACGCCGTGGCCGCTATCGGCTGGGCGTTCCGGACCGACGTGCGGACCGCGCTCGCCCTCGCCTACGGCGCGCTCGTCGTGGCGACGCTGGCCGTCGGGTTCGCTCGCGCCGATGCCCGCCGGCCGTGGCTGCTCGACGCAGGTGAGACACTGGGCCTGCTCGCGTACTTCGCCCTCGTCCCGCCGGTGCTCGCCATCGGCGTGTACTTCTGTCTGTGGCACTCGCTGCGCCACGTCGCCCGCCTCCTGCTGGTCGACGACGACGCCACTGCCGCGCTCGAAAACCGCGACCCGACAGCTGCCCTGGCGCGGTTCGCTCGCGACGCCGCACCGCTGACCGCCGCTTCGCTCGCCCTGCTCGGCGGGCTGTACTTCCTCGTCCCAAACCCGCCGGGGTCCGTTCCGGAGTGGGTCGCGCTGTATCTGGTGTTTATCGCCGTCGTCACACTCCCCCACGTCGTGGTCGTTAGTATCATGGACCGCGAACAGGGTGTCTGGGGGTAGTCAAGGCAGACCGCACGGGAACAAGGTATCTGAGCGTAGTCTGACCGGACGCCGCGCGTTTACCGTCGGCGGTGCAGTCCGGCCGCACCGGCAATGATGAGACAGCCGGTGAGGAAAAGCACCACCCTGCCGTCGGCGTTGAACCGCAGCTGCGGACCAAACAGGAACTGCGCGCTCTCGACGAGATAGATACCAGTTCCAGCCCCGATGACTAGGTACGCCACAGTCGTCCGCTCCGTCACCCGTAACAGGCCGACTCCGACCAGTGAGAGACAGAGCGCCAGCACAATGTAGGTCATCGTTACCGAGAGCGCGAGGGCAGCGGCCGTCACTGCGAGGGAGGGCAGGGGAGTCATGGCAGAAATTCGATGGGACTGTGTATAATTTCTCGCATCCTTTCCGACGGCAGTGTTTAGTTTAGCTGGGCTCACGTCAGGCCCGCCCCACCGAACTACAGGATGGCTCCGGCGGTAGAGTCTCGCTGTATTCTTGTTTTATAGTAGTACGTCAGTAACGCCGCCAGGCCGGGAAAGACCACAAGCAACAGGATGGCAACCATCAACGCGACTATTGCTGGATTCTCGAAGCCCTGTTCTTGCGCATCGAACAGAACCCAGATTGTACTCACGCCAACGAACGGGAACCAAGCCACTGCAGCTAACGGGCCTAAAAGGCCATATCTGGCAGCAATTCCGACGACTGCCAGCCCGACCAGACCGAAGTACACCTTCTTCCACGTTGGCAGGCCACGGATACGGATGGCGATTTCGCCCATCGGAGTCCTGTCTCTCTCGTAAATACATAATGTTAATCAAGTATACACTTGGGGGGCCGTCGCATCGCTGAGATACCAGACTTGATTCCGGTTTGTTGCCAGTACAATCGTTGGCTGGCGGTGCTTCGCGGTGACCGCGTCGCCGCAAAAAACGAGACGTTGTTGGCTCTATTTGCCCTTGCCGCGGTTGCTGCGCAGCGATGGGCGGGTCTTCTCGCTCCCTTTGCCCTTACCGCTGAGGCCGCGGTTGCGGCGGCCGGCACCGGTCAGACCGCGGAAGACGCGGTCGGCCTGGTCGTCGGCACAGATCCACGACAGGTCGTCGTCGTTCTGGATGGCCGGGTGGTTCGGGTCGATGAGGATGACTTCGTGCCACTTCTGTCGGCCGTCCTGACCGACGGAGTAGCTGTTGAGCACGCGCAGGTTCGGGAAGGTGCGGGAGGCGCGTTCCTCGGCGACGCGCTGGATGTCCTTCCGGCGGGTGATGCGCGTGACGCCCTGGCGCTTGGACCGGCGACCGGCCTTGTGTCGGCGCTTGCGTGCGCCGCCCTTGCGGACGGAGACGCGGGCGACGACGACGCCCTGTTTCGCCTTGTAGCCCTGCGAGCGGGCCTTGTCGAGGCGGGTCGGGCGCTCGATGCGCTCGACGGCCCCTTCGTCGCGCCACTCCTGCTGGCGCTGCCACTGTAGTTCTGCGAGCTGTCCGTCGCCCGGGTTCTTCCAGGCGTCTCGAATGTACGAATATGCGCTTCGTGCCATATGTATTCACCACGGGCGTTGCGTGGTTCAAGTCGCGCTCGGCGCGACTCACATCCCGACCTGCACACGCAGGTGCCCGCTGGTGCCCGTCGCCCAGCGAGTTACCCGGAGTTTGCCGTTCGGAGTCTTAAACGGTTCGGACCAGACTCGCGGATGTGACCCGCTCACGCAGGGACGCGACCGCTGAAAACGTCGGATATCTGTGGTTTAGCAACACAAATCGTTAAGTTGTTCCCAGCCGGAGAGTCATGTATTACCATGACAGACCTTGGTGGCTTTCAGGACCATGTGGCGCGAATCGACCTCGGGGACGGGGACGTAGCCTACGAAGGTATCGACGAGGAAGACGCGAAAAAGTACATCGGTGCACGCGGGCTCGGCGTGAAGTACGTCTTCGATCAGGGACCGGACGTGGACCCGCTGGGTCCGGACAACCTGCTGGCGTTCATGAACGGGCCGCTGACGGGGACACAGGTGACGATGAGCGGCCGTATCGCCATCTGTACGAAATCGCCGCTGACCGGGACCGTCACTGATTCCCACCACGGCGGCTGGTCCGGAGCGCGGCTGAAATGGTCGGGCTTCGACGGACTGCTGTTCGAGGGCCAGGCCGACGAGCCGGTGTATGCGCTCGTCGAAGACGGCGAAGTGGAACTGCGTGACGCCTCGCACCTCTGGGGGCAGGGCGTCCACGACACCATCGACGACCTCGAAGGCGAAATCGAGGGCGGTTCGCTGGGCAAGAACCTCTCGGTGATGGCCATCGGACAGGGCGGTGAAAACGAGGTCAAGTACGCCTGTATCATCAACGAAGACGACCGCGCGTCGGGCCGCGGTGGCACCGGCTGTGTGATGGGCAACAAGAACCTCAAAGCCGTCGTCGTCAAGTCCAGCACCCGGATGCCCAAACCGAAGGACCAGGAGACGTTCCAGGAGGGCCACAAGCAGGCGATGCAGGTCATCCAGGAGTCCGACGTGACCGCACCCAACGAGGGCGGACTCTCGATGTACGGCACGAACGTCCTGATGAACCTCACCGAAGAGATGGACGGCCTCCCGACGAAGAACGCGAAGTACTCTTCGACGCGCTCGTACTCGGACGCCGAAGGCGACGGCGAGCGCATTATGGATTCGGAGAACGTCTCCGGCGAGAACGTCCGGGAGAACATCCTGGTCGACGAGCCGACCTGTCACTCCTGTCCGGTCGCTTGCAAGAAGGAAGTCGAGGTGCAGGCGATGCACAAGGGCGAGGAGATGAACGTCCGCACGGAGTCCTACGAGTACGAGTCCGCGTGGGCGCTCGGCCCGAACTCCGGCCACGTCGAACGCGACAAGATTGCGGTGATGCTCGACCGGTGTAACGACGTCGGCGTCGACACCATCGACGTTGGCAACACCATGGCGATGGCGATGGAGATGACCGAGGAGGGCAAACTCGACGAGCTCGGCGACGGCCTGGACTGGGGCGACGCCGAGACGATGATCGACATGATCGAGATGATCGCCCACCGCGAGACGGAACTCGCGGACCATCTCGCTGAGGGGCCGGACCACCTCGCAGAGGAGTTCGATGCCCACACCAACTCGCTGGCGGTCAAGGGCCAGACGATGGCGGCTTACGACCCGCGCTGTATGAAGGGGATGGCAATCGGGTACGCGACCTCGAACCGCGGCGCGTGTCACCTGCGCGGCTACACGCCGGCGGCTGAGATTCTCGGCATCCCGGAGAAGGTCGACCCGCGAGAGTGGGAAGGCAAAGGCGAGCTGTGTGCCACCTTCCAGGACCTCCACGCCATCAGCGACTCCTTCGACATCTGCAAGTTCAACGCCTTCGCCGAAGGCATCGAGGAGTACGTCCTGCAGTACAACGGCATGACTGGGCTGGACGTGAGCGAGGAGGAACTGATGGAAGCCGGCGAGCGCGTCTACAACCTCGAACGGTACTACAACAACCTCGCGGGCTTCGACGGGTCCGACGACGACCTGCCAAACCGGTTCGTGGAGGGCGACGAGCACGCGATGCCAGCCCAGGGCGGCTCCGAAGGCGAACTCGCGGAACTCTCGAAGATGAAAGACGAGTACTACGAGGTCCGTGGCTGGGAGAACGGCGTCGTTCCCGACGAGAAACTCGACGAACTGGAAATCGATATCGGCCCCGGAACCGGCGTCAGCTCCGGCGGCGCGGCGGCCCCGAGCGACGACTGAATTCGCACTGACCGCCGAACACACTTCAGTTCTCTAATGCGCAAGGAAGATATCGACGACTTCGAATTTCAGGTAGAGTCCCGACTGACCAGCCACGGCGTTTACGTCACCGAGTTCGACGACGAGGGCGAGACGTACCGGCTCACCTACGAATCGATTTCGGCCGACGAGGCGGCCGTTATTCCCCACCGGGAAATCGGTCGCGTCATCAACGTCTTCCGGGACCTGCACGCCGATGACTGGTCCGGGGTCGACATCGAGGCGACCGTGACGGACCTCGACGACACTGAACTCGGCGAGTGGTCCGTCGACAGCGAGTGGATTGACGAACTCGAAAACGGCGACCTCTCGGAGACGGACTTCTCTCAGCGCGTGCTGGAGACGATTACGGTTCGGAACTGACCGCTAGCACGTCTCTGATTTCCAGCGTCGTCTCGAACTCCTCGCTTCTGTCCAGCCGCCGGCCGTCGCGCTCGAACTGGGCGACGTGGGCCCGCCGAACCGCGTCCTGCTCGCGCCCGCTCAGCCCGAGTTCTGTACCGATACTGTCCCAGCGGCCCGACTCGGCACAGACGTAATCGGCCTCTCTGGGGCCGCTGATGCGTTCGTACTCCCTGTCGTATGTCGCCCGATTCGCCCGGAGGTAGGTCTGTACCTGTCCGAGCAGGTCGGGGAGTCGGTCGAGCGGGACGCTGGCCTGCGTGCCGGCCAGCAAGACGATTTGCCCCTCGATGGGGTACGTTGGGTCGGCCATCGCGCCCCGGTCAGCCGCCCGCCCGCATCGCTTTCTGTGCGAACTTCTCGATGAGCGGCTCCAGCGTCTCCGGGTCGCCGTCGAACTGGATAGTCACCTCGTTGAGCTGGAGGCTCGGTCCGATAGCCACCTTCTCCTCGGAGAGTGTCGCCGCCCAGCCGTCGCCTTCGACGGTCGCTTCGCCGCGTTGCTCGCCGCCCAGGTTCTCCAGATAGCCGATAGCAGCCCGCACCGAGATGCCGCGAAAACTCCGTTCACGCTCCATTACGTGGTCGTTACGGGTGCGGTCGTCTAAACCTATCGGCGGTCCGGCGCTCGTTTGCCACAACCGCGCTATCCCGGACGCGTTCCACCTTTCCCGGACGGCTACGGCCTACCCCGGACGGATACTCTTTATCCCGGCCGGATGCCGTCGTCGACGATGCGGGCGTTGCGCTCGCGGTTGATACGCTCGTCCAGGTCCGCGTGGTCGTAAATCTGGGCGATAACGGCGGCGTGGAGGTCACGCCAGGCCATCGCGTAGATGGGCGACTGGCCCCAGGCCCGGAGTTCGACGACGTACTCGTCGTAGGCCTCCCACCGATTCTCGAACTGCTCGATGTGGTCGACGACGGCGCTGGCCGGCTCCTCGGAACCGAGGGCGGCGTTGAGCTCCCGCTCCCAGCCACCGACGGCCTGCTCCATGTCGCGTTTCGTGTCCTCGCTGTCCGGCGGCAGCGAGTCGACAATCCCGGACGGAATCCCCAGTTCGATGTCGTCCATATCGCCACACAGAGTTCGCGGCCAATAAACCCCAGCGATGGGGGAACATGTTCGTCTCTACTGATTTGTGTCGGCGGGTCATAGCGCACGTATGAGCAGTGAGACAGTAGAGCGACAGTCGTCGACGCCGGGCCTGACCACTGTCGAGGTCAGGTGCACCGGCCACGTCCGCCGGGTCGTCGGCGAGCCGTCGCTGTCGTACACGTTCGAAGGGGACACGCTGCGTGACCTCCTCGACGCGTTCTTCCGGGAGTACGACGTGAGCGACATGCTCATCGCGGAAACCGAAGCCGACGCCACCACCGAGGGCTGGGCCCCGGAGATGGCGGACCTGCCGGGCGACTGGGCGAAAAACCCCGAAGGCGAGCAGACCAGATGCTACGCGCGAGTGGCGGTCAACGGCGAGTTCAACGAACACCTCGACGGACTGGACACGGAACTGGAAGCCGGCGACCGCGTCGGGCTGATGTTCCCGTTTATCTTCTGCTGCTGATTCGAGTCCCGCCTGCTCCACCGGACCGTGCTACCCCCCGGCGACTGGCGGGAACACGCTGAGCTCGTCCCCGTCCTCCAGCGCGGTCTCTAGCCCGTCGAGATGGGCAATATCCGTTCCGTTCCGGAGAATCGTCAGGTACTCCCGCAGTTCGCCGTCCTCGAACAGGTCCATCTCGGTGTACTCCTCGGAGAGCTGCCGGAGCACGTCACCCGCCTGGAGGCCGCTCTCGTACTCACGCTGAACCGTTTTCTGCCCCACGGCTTCCCGGAAGTTGGCGAAAAACCGCAGCTCGATTTGCATACCGCTGGGTTGGCGGTCGAGTGGCTTAAATCACAGCGCTCGGACCGCGTGAATCGAACGAGCAACTGATTTATTCGTTGTATTCAATCGATCATGGACCTCGAATTCCTATCCGATGGGAACGACTTCGACCCGTTTTAGCGTCCCAGTCCATGACTCCGCGTATGGAACGTGTGGTCGCAAGCGATGACCCGATGATAGCTGTCGACCGACTGCGGGCGGCACTCGACGCCGATGTCGTCGTTGCGGAGACAGACGACGAGGACGCGCTCCGGGACGCAGCCGCCGGTGCAGCGGCGCTCGTTGTGGACGTGAACACGCCGGTCACCGCTGCGGTGCTCGACGCGCTGGACGACCTCCAGATCGTCGCGCGAGCGGGTGTCGGTATCGACAACATCGACGTGTCCGCGGCGGCGGACAACGGCGTAACCGTCACGAACGTCCCCGAGTACTGCACGGACGAGGTCGCGACCCACACGGTGACGCTCCTGCTCGACTGCGTTCGGACGCTCACGGCCTACGACCGCGACGTTCGCGACGGCGGCTGGGGCTGGGAGCGGACCCGACCGGTACACCGCGTCCGCGACCAGACGCTCGGTCTCGTTTCCTTCGGCCCCATCGCGAGACGAGTGCGCGACCAACTGCGAGGGTTCGACATCGACGTCATCGCCTACGACCCGTACGTCGACGCCGAGGAGATGGCCGAAGCCGATGTCGAGAAGGTCACGCTTGAGACGCTGTACGAGCGGGCCGACTACGTCTCCCTCCACGCGCCGTTGACCGAGAGCACGGCGGAGATGATAGACGCTGACGCGCTCGCGGCAATGCGCGACCACACCGTCCTCGTCAACACCGGCCGCGGCGGCCTCGTCGACGAGGGAGCGCTTCGGGCGGCGCTGGACGACGGGACGATTGCGGCCGCCGGCCTCGACGTGCTGGCCGAGGAACCGCCGACGGCGGACCACCCGCTGGTCGGCCTTGACAACTGCATCGTTACGCCTCATGCGGCCTGGTACTCCGAGGAAGCCCGCGACGATCTCAACGCCGCCGTCGCCGCGAACGTCGAGGCCGCGCTGGCCGGTGAGACGCCACCGAACCGGATCGACCCCGAGACGGACTGGCTGTAAATATACGGCCGGGGTTGACCGCTAACACCGTCGAAACGGTTGTCGGCGAGTGGTCTGACCGCGCTCAGCAGCGGATGAACTCCCGACGCTGGTCGCCGAGGGCGCTCTGACCCGTGACTGCTGTCTTGATATCTCTGACGAGATTCGAGAGATACGCGCGAAGCCCGGGGTCACATGTGCCGACGCGCCTGGCCTGCCGGTAATCACAGCAGAGCGCGACCGGCAACAGCGGGGCCGCAAACAGTCCCGAAAGCGTGACGCCCAACTGGAAGGGGTGGCCGGCCGGGACGGCGAGCCACGCAGCGGCCACGACCGCCCAGAACACGACTCCGTAGATGACGGTGTGTCGCCAGTTGTGCGGCGGCAGTTCATATCCGCGAATACGCGATGCGGACTCGTCCGGCGTATCGCCGGCGGTCGGTCCGCCGGGCGATTCGCCAGTAGATGCGGAGACAGGACACGACATACTCTATCGGTGGCCTCCCGTACCAATTACAGCTTGTTTGGCATACGCCGAATGAGACAGTGCGTATAAACGGCTTGGCACGCAACGGGACGTATATGCGAGAGTTCATCTTCACTATCGACTACGAACGGAATGTCGACCCCGTGATGGACGTGTTCATCGACTACCCGGAAACCCACTCCCGGACTATCGCGTGCAACGTCACGCGAGACGGGATGTGGCGGCTCGAACGGGTCGCCGGCCCGGAGACCGCCCTCGAACAGCTTGACGACGTGTACGACGACCCGGTCCAGTGTACCGAGTGCATCGGGACCCGCAACTGCAAGACCGACTGGACGTACGAGGTCATCGGCTCTGATCCCGGGGTCCGGACGGTGTACAGCTACCGGTCGGAAGCCGGTGACTGTCACTCGATTCCGCGGCTGGCCATCGACCACGTCGGCCGCGGTGTCCTCGTCGAGACCGAACGCCGCGGGAGCCGGTGTGAGTGGCGGCTGCTCCTGTGCAGCGACGCCGGCGTCGACGGACTGTTCGAGGAGATGGAATCCGAGCTCCGCGAGGGGCTCACCGTCGAGTTCCGGCAGCTTAGCTCGCCCTCGTACTGGGTCGACGAGGCCGTGACGCTGGCGGAGCTCCCGCCGGAGCAACAGGCCGCCGTCGAGGCCGCCGTCGAACACGGCTACTACCGGACGCCCCGGGATACTTCGCTCACCGAACTCGCCGAGACGCTCGACGTGTCGCGGTCGACGCTCCAGTACCGCCTCCAGCGGGCCGAAGCGTGGATCGTCCGGTCGTTCGTCACGCGGTCGATGGGGCCAGTTCAGGCCGACGAAGATGTCGCCGAGGGCGGACGCCTCCGCATCGGCCGCTCGGGCGTGTAAACGGCGATATCGTATCCGGAACCGGGCCGAACTGCACTACCTGAATACTGCCGCGTCGCAGGTCAGCACAGGATGACCGCGGAGGGGCGTCGTGCGCTGTGGCGCGCGAACGTGGCAGTTATCTATCACTAATCGGGGTTTCGGCATATGCCAAACGAGTCGTCATGGGGGATGCACCCCTATAATTGGGTACGACCGCGGGCGTCCCACGCGCTCGCAGAGGCACACCATGACGACACGCAGCATCTATTCCCCCGACGAACGCGATGAAAGTGCGGACGAACAGGCCGAGTCCGAGGCGAGCACCGGCCACGCCTGCCCGGACTGTGGCGGAAGCCTCGTCACCGACGACAGTCGCGGCGAGACGGTCTGTGAAGCCTGCGGCCTCGTCGTCGACGAGGACGAGATCGACCACGGCCCGGAGTGGCGCGCCTTCGACAGCCAGGAGCGCGACAACAAGCGCCGCGTCGGTGCCCCGACGACGGAGATGAAACACGACAAGGGCCTCTCGACCAACATCGGCTGGCAGAACAAGGACGCCTACGGCAACTCTCTGTCGACGCGCCAGCGCGAGAAGATGCAGCGCCTGCGGACCTGGGACGAGCGGTTCCGCACCCGCGACCACGCCGAGCGCAACCTCAAGCAGGCGCTGGGCGAGATCGACCGAATGGGGAGCGCTCTCGGCGTCCCCGAGAGCGCCCGCGAGACGGCCAGCGTCATCTACCGCCGTGCCCTCGACGAGGGAATGTTGCCCGGTCGCTCCATCGAAGGGATGGCGACTGCCGCCCTGTACGCCGCAATCAGACAGTCGAACCTCCCACAGACGCTCGACGACATGGCCGTCGTCAGCCGCGTCGACGAGATGGAGTTCACCCGCGCGTACCGCTATCTCAACCGCGAACTCTCGCTGCAGGTCGGCCCGCCGGACCCCGCGACCTACCTCAGCAAGTTCATCTCCGAACTCGACGCCGACGACGCCCTCGAACGCCAGGCCCGTGCGCTTATCGAGGCGGGGAAGGAAGCGAACGTCCACAGCGGCAAGAGCCCCGTCGGCCTCGCCGCCGCGGCCATCTACGCCGCCGGCCTGCTGCTGGGCGAGGAGATGACCCAGGAAACCGTCAGCGAGGCCACGGACATCAGCACCGTGACCATCCGCGAGCGCTACCGCGAACTGCTCGAAGCCGAAGCGGAACTCGACGACAGCGCCGTCGACGCGACGAGCGGTGCCGAGTCCGGCGCAAGCGCCTGATACGGCCGCTACCGCTTTTCCTCCCTTAGCTCCGTTCCCCGTCGAACTCCTCCAGCCACCCGCGCACAGCGTTCTGTACCGCGCCGGTCGTACTCCCGACGTGCAGTATCTGGTACCCCGACTGGGCCTTCTCGTTCACGTCGTCCATCCCGAACCCGAGGCCGCCGACGGTGACGTCCGCTTCCACCGCCGCCGAGCGGACCGTCTCCACCGCCTCCTCCACTTCTGGATGGTCGATTTCACCGGGATGCCCGAGTGCGACTGAGAGGTCGAACGGCCCGATGAACACGAAGCCGAGCTCGGGCACGTCCAGAATCGCGTCGATGTTCTCGACCGCCGCCTTCGTCTCGATTGTGGTTCCGACCAGCGTCTCCGCGTCCGAGGCCTCGATGTAGTTCTCGCCCAGGCCCCAGCGACGCGCTCGGGGCGCGGCCAGTCCCCTGTCGCCCGGGTCGCCGTCGTACCGGAACCGCCCTGATTTGACGGCTTCCCTGACTTCGTCGGCGGTTTCGACCCGCGGCAGGAAGACGTTCTTGACCCCAAGGTCCAGCGCCTTCCGCACCAGCGTCGGAGCCGTATCCGGCAGGCGGACCAGTAGCTCCGTCCCGGTGCCGTCGGCCGCCCGCAGCAGATTCTCGACGGTCGCCGCGTCCCACGGGTCCGGCCCGCCGTGTTCGAAGTCGAGCCAGACGAAGTCGACGCCGAGGTCCCCGTAGAATTCGACCAGCGTCGGGCTGTATGTGTTGTCGAGGACGCCCAGCGCGACGCCGCCGCTGTCGACCGTTTTGCGGAGTCCGTTCGTCGGCAGTGGTTCGGCCATGTCTTGTCAGTGAACTACAACACCGATAAGCGTGGTGCGGAAACGGCCGGTCAGTTCTGTTATTCCGACGGCAGCCCCTTACTGTCCCGGCAAGGGACAGAGGCTCGCGGTCAGCACGACGACGCCATCGGTGTGATTGTGCGCGCCGTGGGCCTGCCCCCGCTCGTTCAGCACGACCCCCGGCGCGGCGATGGCTTCCTCTCTATCCTCCTGCTGGACCGTCACCTCGCCACGGACGACGTGGAACACGTTCGTCGCGTCGTCGTGTTCGTGCGGGTCGATTGTCGCGTCCGGCCCCAGCGCGAACGCCTTCACCAGCACGTCGTCGGTCACTGCCAGTTCCCCGTCGATGACTTCACCCTCTTCCGGTTCGGCGTCGAACTCGGACAGGCGGTTGAGCGTCATATTTGTCCGTGGGCCGGCGCTTCCTTAGCCGTTCGGTTGCTAGGAAAATCTGTGTCTCTTTTCGTTTCTTGAGTGAGTGTATTATCTAACAGCCAGAAAGCCCCGGCTGGCTGAACTTGGGGGCCTCGCTGCGCGCTTCACTCACTACGTTCGTTGCAGTGCTTGCGTCGTCCGCCGTCGTTCAGCCAGCCGCCCCTTTCAGTCCCACCCAGCCTGGATTGACCAACCGGCCACAGGTGGGACTGAAAGGGGCGAGACGCTGGGCGTACGAGACGACGGAAGCACCGCAACGTAGTGAGGAGCGCAGCGAGTCACAGTAGCCCAGCGTCTCGGGGCTTTCTGGCTGTTCGAACTCTCGTCACGAAATATACAAGCAACTCATCACTCCGCTAGCCGGAACGCGAGACTGTACATCGTCCCGGTTCGCTCGGAGCCGATAGCAGCAGCTATGTCGTCGGCCATCGCGGCCAGCGGTCCCCCAACTACGTCTGGAAGGTCGTCAGCGTACCCACGCACCACCTCCGCGTGGGCGTCCAAATGCGCCTCGGTCCAGGGTACCGGGTCCAGCAAGGTCTTCTTTCGCTCGACAGTCCAACCGTGGTCGGCGAACACCGCGGCCAGCACAGCGGGCGGGTAGAACGTCAGTGCCGGCCGGCCGTCGACGGCTCTGGCAGCGGCGTTTTCCAGCGCGAACAGTCGGTTGACAGACGCATCGGCGGGCGGCACCGCGTAGTCGTCGACAACGAGGTGGCCACCGGGTTTTGCGACCCGCGTCAGTTCGGCCGCGACGGCGTCCAGTGCAGTCGGTGGCAGGACGTTACAGAGTCCGTGGGCGGTGACGAGGTCGACGCTATCCGTCACGAGTGGCGTCGCCCGGAGGTCGGCCTCGACGACGACAAGCCGGTCGGCGTTCCCGTCGCCGACGCGCTCGCGGACCGTCGCGGCGTGGTCGGCGTCGTTCGTCACCGCGTACACCCGATCCGCACCCTGGGCCAGCAGCCCCGCTGTCGTGTTCCCGACGCCGGCCCCGGCTTCGAGACAGACCTGTCCCTCGACTTGCCGGTCGGCGAGGGCGGCCGTCACCGTCTCCGGAACGCCGTCCACGCTCAGTGGTGCAGTTGCTCGGGCACCGGGCTGTCGTCGTGGCGCGCTTCCTCGATGAGCGCACGCTGGCGGGCCCCGTCCATTCCCTCCGAGCGGCTGGCGGCGTCGAGCACCATCGCGACGAGCTTCGGGTCACCGGGGCTGACAACGGTGTCGAGGCCCTGGGCGGCGGCGAAGTCGAACCGCTCGCGGATGACTTCCGGCGTGTCGACCGGCTCGTACCAGTTCGCGTACGGGCGGTCGGCCTCGGCCAGTTCGTCGGTCGGCGGCCACGACCCCTTCGCGAAGGCCTTGATTCCCAGCGTGCCGATGCCCTCCGCCTCGCAGCGGTCCAGGACGGCCTCGTAGTCGTACTCGTCGTCATCTTTCCCGGCAACGACGGGGTTCAGCGGGAACATCACCGTCTCCAGGTCGTCGATGCGGTCGATGGCGTCGAGGATGAGTTCGGGATTACCGTGGCTCGTCAGCCCGATATGGTCGATTTTCCCCGCCGCTTTCGCCTCGCGTATCGCATCGAGTGCGCCGCCGTCGGCGGTGATGGTGTCCAGTTCGTCCTCGTACTCCAGGCCGTGAATCTGGTAGAGGTCGATAGTGTCGATGCCCAGGCGGTCCAGCGACCGGTCGATTTTCCGGGCCGCGTCCTCGTACCCGCGCTCCTGGGTCTTGCAGCCCAGGAAAATCTCCTCGCGGTGCTGGCGGAGCTTCGGCCCCAGTTTCAGCTCCGCGTCGCCGTAGGTCGGCGCGACGTCGAAGTGGTTGACGCCGTGGTCCAGCACGAGTTCGACCAGCTGGTTCGCCCCTTCCTGTTCGAGCCAGTTGAGTGCTATCGAGCCGAACGTCAGCACCGTGCTCTCCTGCCCAGTGTCGCCCAGTGCTCGGGTTTCCATACCGGTTGCACGACCCGGAGCCCAATAACCGTTGGTCGCTGCTCTCTCAGCCTGTCCAGTGCGGCAGACCGCAACAGGGGACGCCGACCGGGGTTTATTACTCCCGCAGTCCGAACGGGATGTATAGATGTTTGGGAGAGAACAACTGTTCTCGGCGATGACGGCGTCGTACGTGATCGCAGTCACGCTCGCCCTCGTCGTCGCCGCGATATTCGCGCCGGTCATCTGGAACGGCGTGCCAAGCGGTGGCGACGACGATCCGAGCGTCGCCGTCGTCACCCTTCGCGGCGGCACAACCGACGCTAACGTCAACGCCGTCAAGCAGGACCTCCGCGAAGCACGGAACAACGGCTCAATCGAGGCAGTCGTCCTCCGGGTCGACAGCCCCGGCGGGCCGGTCGACTCGAGCGAGGAGTTCTACCTCGCCGTGAACCGGACCGCCAGCGAGATGCCCGTCGTCGCCTACGTCGAGGGCACGGCCGCCTCGGGCGGCTATTACGGCATCGCTCCGGCCGACGAGATCGTGGTCAAGCCGAGTTCGAACGTCGGGAGTATCGGCGTCATCGTCCAGGCCCCGCTGAGCCTCATCGAGCAGGCCGAACAGCAGGGCGAGACGTTCGTCCGCTCGGGGCCGGACAAGGCCCAGATAAGCAAGGACGGCCTCCGAGAGGATATCGAGGTGCTCCAGCGCTCCTTCGTCGGGACGGTCATGCGTCACCGGGGCGAGCAACTGACCGTCTCCCGCGAGGAAGTCGCCAACGGCGGCACGTACCTCGGCGCACAGGCAACCCAGAACGGTTTCGCCGACCGCATCGGTGACTCCGAACTGGCCATCGAGCGGGCCGCCGCACTCTCAGGCGACATCGAGGGCGACGGGTACGACGTGACATATCTGGGAAGCGGCGGTGCCCAATTCAACGCCATCATCGTCCCTGCCGGCGCTGAAACCGTGCAGGGCGCGAACAACGTGACCTATCTCGTCCATCCCGACGACAGCGAGACGATGTTCCGGGAACCGGTGAAGTACTACGCCGTCTGGGGAATCCCCGCCGAGGACAACAACGCAACGGTGATCCGCAATGACTGAGGGCCGTATCGTCAAGCCGCTCGCCGTGTTTATCGTCGTTCTCGTGGCGATACTGGGCGGGACGTTCCTCCTCGCAGTCGCTAACCCGGGGTCGTCCGGCCCGCCGGACGGGCAGTCGATCGACGGCCAGTCGCCGTCGCAGTACCAGCCCGAGGCCGTCAACGCGCCTGTCGACCCCGAAGAGGGGGAGATATCGGTCGACTCCGAGGCGAGTGACAAGCGGATACTCGTCGACACGAGCCACGGCAATCAGGTGTCCGAATCGGAACTCGAACCAATCACTGAGGCAGTGTTCGAGGCGGGCCATACTGTCGAGTACGGCACCGCCGGCACTGCTTCGTTCGCCGATTCGCTGGGCCAGTACGACGGTGTGCTCATCGTCCAGCCGCTCGGCAGCTACTCGCAAGAAGAACGCGAAGCGCTACAGGAGTACACGGACGACGGTGGCCGTGTCGTCGTCCTCGCCGAACCGACACAGACCCGGCTCTCGACCGGCTTCACCCAGTCGACGACGACGGTGTCGTTCGGCGCCAACAACGCCACCGAGCGCTACGGCGTTCGGATGGGGGCCGAACAGCTGTACAACGTCGATGATTCGGCCAACGACAACAACTTCAAGGCCATCTATGCATCGCCGAGCGACGACGGCGAACTGACCGACGGTGTCGAGACGATCACCTTCGACACCGCCGGCTACGCGGTGGTAAACGGCGATGCCGAGACGAAGTTCACCGCTGCCGATGGCACCCGGACGCTGGAGACGCGTCGCACCGGCACGTACGCGACAGTCGTCCGCAACGACAACATGGTGTTCGTCACTGACTCGACGTTCATACGCAGTTCCGAGATATACGACGCCGACAACGAGGTGTTCATCGGGAACCTGCTTTCGTTCCTGCTCGACGGTGAAGCACCCGACCCGGATGCCGGTGAGACCTTCGATGGCGGCTTCGGGACGGACGAGGAAGCTGTAACCCCGACTGAAACACCAGCAGAGCCGACTCCCACACCTGCACCGACCCCTCCCGGATCCTGATCCGCATCGCCCGGTGCGCGATTGCTCGCGTCTCTACTGATCGCTGATGCTGACTGTCGTCTCGCTGTACAGGCCACGCTCGGCAGCGTCGGTCACGCTCAGCCCTGCGCCGATGGTGTACTCCCCGGCCGGTGCGGGCTCCCACTCGTCGTCGCTGACCCGGAACATCCGGTCCCACCGACGTCTGAACTGCTTCCGCTCGCCGCGGTCGAACCGGAGACTGCCGTTCCCGCTGGGCACGCTGTCGACGTGGGACGCCTCGGGCACCCCGTCGACGTACCACGTCCACGGCCGCGGCGAGTCCGTCGGGAGCGTTATCGGCACCGGAAGCGCGTTCTGCATCGTCACGACGAACGGCACCTCGGTTCCCGCCGGATACTCCGTCTGTGGGACCTCGATGTCGACCGAGACGGCGCGATAGCGGAGCCACGTCGGCACCAGACGGTCGCTCCAGGCCCCGCCGTCGATACTGCGTGCGGCCTGTGGCTGCGCCCCGCGCTCGGTGGGTGCCTGTGGCTCCTCGTCGTCGCGGTGGAGCGCCCCCGAGTCGTAGATGCGACGCATTGTCGGATTGTGGGCTGGCGTGCGCAAAAGCGTTGCTCGGGGCTACCCCGTCCGCGTCGGCGTGTCCGGCCGCTCGTCGTCGTGCAACAGGCAGGCGATGCGGTGGTCGTCACCGACACCGAACAGCGTGGGGTCAGTCCGCTCACAGGGGGAGCTGAAGGCGTCGTTCATCGCCGCCAGCGCGTCCTCGAAGGCCTCGTCGTGAAGGTGGTCGAGCACCGCCGCGAGCACGTCCTCGGCCTCCCGGTCGCCGACCGTGTCCGGGAGGCCGAACTCGGCGCGGACCCGGGTCTCGAGTGCGGACCGCGAGAGCTGACTCAGGTCTTCGTCTTCGACGCCCTCTTGTACGGCGGTGACGGCCTCGAGCGAGTCGGCTTTGCGGAGCCGCTGTTTCAGGTCCATCAGTGACCGCCACTCGGACTGGGCCATGTCGGTGCCTTCGGGCTGGATGACCTTCGGACAGCGGGTGTGGAACCGACAGCCCGACGGGGGGTTCAGCGGCGACGGAACGTCGCCGGAGAGGAAAATACGGTCCCCTTCCCAGCCGGGGTCCGGCTCCGGAATGGCCGACAGCAGCGCCTCGGCGTAGGGGTGATACGGCGGCTGGAACACGTCCTCGGTTGGGCCGACTTCGGCGAACTCCCCGAGATACAGGACGCCCACGCGGTCGGAGATATGCTCGACGACAGAGAGGTCGTGGGCGATGACGACGTAGGAGAGGCCGAACTCCGACTGCAGGTCCGCAAGCAGGTTCAGAATCTGGGCCTGCACGCTCACGTCCAGCGCCGAGACGGGTTCGTCACAGACGATGACCTCGGGGTCGACGGCGAGCGCGCGGGCGATGCCGATACGCTGGCGCTGGCCACCGGAGAACTCGTGGGGGTAGCGGTGTGTGTGACGCGGGCTCAGCCCGACGGTCTCAAGCAACTCTTTGACACGCTCGGTTCGCTCCTCACCGTCCGCGATCCCGTGGATGTCCAGCGGCTCGCCGACGATGTCGCCGACCGTCAGCCGCGGATTGAGGCTGGCGAAGGGGTCCTGGAAGATGTACTGGATGTCCTTCCGGAGCGCCCGCAGGCGGTCGTCCGAGGCTCCCGTCAAGTCCTCGCCCTTGTAGCGGACCGAGCCGGCCGTGGGCTCGATGAGCCGCAGCAGCGTCTGGGCGAGCGTCGTCTTGCCACAGCCGGACTCGCCGACGATACCCAGCGTCTCACCGGGGTAGAGTTCAAGGTCGACGCCGTCCAGGGCTTTCACCTCCTGACTCCGGCCCAGCAGGGTGTCAACGATGGTCCCGCCAGACTCGTAGTACTTCGTGAGGTTCTCGACCTCCAGGATCGGGCTATCGGCCGTCTTAGCCATCCTGTTGCCCTCCCGAGTCGTCTGGGCCATCGCGGTCTAACAGGTCGGTGTCGAGACCGACCGGGTTGGAGTCGGCCTGGGGTGGTTCCGTGTCCGTGCGCCCGCCGCGGGGGTCGGGCTGGGTATCGTCGGGCGGACTCCCCCGACCCCCTTTCACTTCGACTTCGTAGTCCAGTTCGCTATCGAGGTCCCCAGTGTAGGCCAGGCAGGCCGCCGAGCGGTCGGACGGACCGACACCGTCGCCGGTTTCGGGGTCGACGAGCGGCGGCTGTTTGCGCGTACAGGCCTCCTCGGCGAAGGGACAGCGCGGGTGGAAGCTACAGCCAGAGGGGACCTCAACGAGGTCCGGCATCGTCCCGGGAATCGTCTGGAGCCGGTCCTGCCGGTCGCCGATGCGTGGGATGGCGCTCATCAGCCCGACGGTGTAGGGGTGTTTCGGGTCGTAGTACAGCTCCTCGACAGGGGCGTTCTCGACGGCGCGGCCGGCGTACATCACCAGCACCCGGTCGCACATCTCCGCGATGACGCCGAGGTCGTGGGTGATGAGCTGAATGGCCGTGTCGTACTCGTCGGCGAGGCGGTCGAGGCGGTCCAGGATCTTCGCCTCGATAGTCACGTCCAGCGCCGTCGTCGGCTCGTCGGCGATGAGCAGTTCCGGGTCACAGGACAGCGCCATCGCAATGATGGCCCGCTGTTGCATCCCGCCGGAGAACTCGTGGGGGTAGTCGTCGTAGCGGGCCTCCGGTTCCGGGATACCAACGTCATCGAGCAGCCGAATCGTGCGGTCCCGGGCGGCCGCGTCGCCGTAGTCGAGGTGGTGACGGATGGCCTCGGAGATCTGCTCGCCGACGGTGTACACCGGGTTCAGTGCGGTCTGGGCGTCCTGGAATATCATCGCGATGTCGTTGCCCCGCACGTCCCGCACCGCTGAATCGGACAGTTCCATCAGGTCCTGGCCGTCGAAGCGGATGGTCCCGCTCTCGATGCGGCCCGGTTCCTCGATGAGGCGCATCACCGACAGCGCGGTGACGCTTTTGCCCGCGCCGCTCTCGCCGACGACGCCGAACTTCTCGCCGCGGTCGATGTGAAAGGAGAGGTCGTCGACGGCGGTGACGACGCCCTCCTCAGTGTAGAAGTTCACCGTGAGGTCTTCGACTTCCAGCAGTGACATCAGACCTCGCCTCCAGTGGCTACGTCAGTGCCTTCCTGCGCGTTGAGCGCGTCGTTGATGCCGTCACCGATGAGGTTCATCGACATCACGAACAGGAAGATCGCGCCGCCGGGGAATACGGTGACCCACCAGGG
The DNA here is from genome assembly GCF_048595605.1 of Haloarcula sp. KBTZ06. Classification (NCBI taxonomy): domain Archaea; kingdom Methanobacteriati; phylum Methanobacteriota; class Halobacteria; order Halobacteriales; family Haloarculaceae; genus Haloarcula; species Haloarcula sp. KBTZ06. Next base: position 2,380,359 of record NZ_CP184337.1, on the reverse strand, counting down.
AATCGTCCCGCCGGGACCCTGGACGATGGTCTCGCGCGTCGCGTCCAGCATCGTCCCCCACTCGGCGGACCCGGGCGGGAGCCCGAGGCCAAGGAAGCCAAGCGCCGCCACGCCGATGACGACCGTCCCGATGGAGAGGGAGGCCTGGACGACCAGCGGTGCGATAGCGTTGGGGACGACGTGTCTGAAGATGACGCGACGGTCACGCGCGCCCAGCGCCTTCGCGGCCATGACGTACTCGTTTTCCTTGACCTTCAGTATCTCACCGCGTATCAGTCGGGCGTAGCCGGCCCAGCCGAACGCGGTGAACGCGAGCACCAGCTCCCAGTACCCCTTGCCGAGCACGGCGACGATAATCAACGCCAGCAGGAGGCCGGGGAACGCGAAGATAAGGTCGAGCAGCCGCATCATCACTTCGTCGATCCGGCCGCCGTAGTAGCCCGCAATGGCACCGTACACCAGCCCGATGGCGGCGGTAATCGAGACCACGATGAAGCCAATCGAGAGGCTGAACCGACCGCCGTACAGCACGCGGGAGAACACGTCCCGGGCGGAGCCGTCGGTGCCGAACGGATGGGCCAGCGACGGGGCCTCGTACGCGCTCACGTCGAGACCCTGCACGTACAGAATCGCGCTCGGGTCGTAGGGGGCCAGCGAGAAGGGCTGGACTGTCACGCCCGCGATTGTCACTGGGCGTGCGAATACAGCCAGGATTCCCATCAGGGCAACAATATAGAGCCCGAGCATCGCGCTTCGGTTGTCACGGAACTCGCCCCAGGCGCGCTCCCAGCGACTCTCGGTTTCGGTGTCTCGTTCCTCTGTCCAGTCGGATAGCGGTTCGCGGGACTCGACGCGGTCGGCGTCGAACCCCGTTATGCGTATGCGTCCTCGTTCAGTACTCATTGGTCAGTCGTAGCGGATTCGTGGGTCTAACAGCGCGTACACAATGTCTGCGAGCAGGTTCGCCAGGATGATCGTCACACCGGTAAACAGCGTGATCGCCATGATGAGGTCGACTTCGCGGCCGGAGATCGCCTTGACGAAGGCTCGCCCCAGACCGGGCCAGGCGAACACTGATTCGACGACGACAGCGCCGGCGAAGATACTCGCCGTCAGGAACGCGGCGATGGTGGTCACCGAGATGAGCGAGTTCCGCAGGACGTGTTTCAACACGACCGTCCGCTCGGGCAGCCCCTTCGCCCGGGCCGCCGTGACGTACTCCTTGTTCATCTCCTCGGCCATCGACGACCGCATCACCCGCATCAGCGTGGCCGACGACGCCGTCCCGATGGTGACGCCCGGGAGGACGAGATACTTCAGCATTGCCGGCGAGAACAGCGGTTTGTTCGGAGCCAGCACCGGCCAGAGGTCGAGCCAGAGCGCGAACACGAGGATGAGCATCAGGCCGAGCCAGAAGTTCGGCAGCGAGATGCCCGACAGCGCGAACACCCGCGAGAGGTCGTCGCCCAGCGTGTCCTTGTTCACGGCGGCGTAGATGCCGGTCGGAATCGCGATGAGCAGGGCAATAACCCAGCCGAACAGGCCCAGTGCGATAGTCTGTGGTAACCGGTCCATAATGTACGGACCGACCGGCTGGTCGACGTTGATGACCGTCCCGAAATCGCCCTGGAGGACATTGGTTATCCAGGTGAAGTACTGCTGCCACACCGGGCCGTCGAGCCCGTATCTGGCGCGTATCGCCGCCTCCTCGGCGGCCGAAATCTGGGGGTTTAGCGCCACTAACTGGTCGATCGGGTCCCCTGGCGTCAGGTGGACCATCGCGAAGGTGAACACCGAGACTCCGAACAGTATCGGGATGGTCGTGAGCACCCGGACTGCGATGAAGCGTCTGAGGCCCATGGGTTACTCCCGGTTCAGATAGGCGACCTGCTGGTCTTCTGGGGCGTGGAGGCCGTAGGGCAGGATGCTGCTGGAGAACGTGTACGTGTTGTAGCCGACGTACTCCGTCGACAGCGCCGTCACGTTTGTCCCGAAGACAGTGTAGCTGTTCGGGGCCTGCTCGATAAGTCCCTGCCACACCTTGTCGTACTGCTCGCCCCGGAACTGTGAGTCTTCGACGGCCTCGACGGAGAACCGTGCCTCCGTCGCGATTTCGTCCAGTTCCGGCGTGTCAATCCGGTTGAAGTTACAGCACTGGCCGAAGTTGTCGATGGAGTTGACGGCGTCGTAGAAACTGCCGGGGTTGAACGTCCCCGAGAGGCCGATGAGGACGATGTTGCCCTGCTGGTAGTACTCGGAGCCGAGGATGCGCTGGATGAATGTTGTGAACTCGAAGTCCTCGACGCTGATGTCGAAAAACTCCGTGTTGCTCAGCACCTGCGCGATGAGTTCGGCCTCGCGCAGGCGGTCGTCCGTCGCGTTCGTCTCGATTGTGGCCTCGATTGGCGTCTCGACGCCGAGGTCGTCGACGGCCTCCTGCAGCAGTTCGGTCGCCGCCTCGGTGTTCTGCTCGGTCTGTGGGCGCAGTTCCTCGGTGAGTGCCTCGTAGTCCACCGTCCCCGCTTTGGCGGCCATTTCAGGCAGCGGCGTGTAGGCCGGATTCCGATACCCGTTGTAGATGTTCTCGGCGATCTGGGCACGGGGAATCAGCTGATTGACGCCCCGGCGGATGCGCGGGTCGTCCCACGGTGACTGGGTGACGGGGTACTGGAGGAAGTTGTACGCGCCGGCATTAGTCACGCTGAGCCGGAAGTCCTCGGCACTCCGGTACTCGCCGTACGTGCCGGTGTTGAGCCCGTAGGTGAGGTCGATCTCGCCGTTGTTGAGCGCCGCGGCACGGGTCGCGTTGTCCTGCACGATGGCGACCACGACTTCGTCGACGACCGGACTCGTCGGGAAGCCGTCCGGGCCGTCCCACCACTCCAGCGCGTCGAGGCCGAGGTCGTCGAGCCAGTAGTCGTCGAAGGAACTGAACTCGGCGCGTTCCTCGGTCTCGTAGGATTCGAACTGGTACGGTCCCGTCCCGATGGGGGTGTGGTCGTTGCGCGGGTCCGCGCCCGTGTCTGGGTACTCCTCGATGTGCTCCATCGGGTACACGTCGACCGGGAGCTGGTTGTCGGCTTCCGCATCGGGCTCTTGCCCGTAGATGTTGACCGTGTAGTCATCAACAACCTCGGCGTAGAGGAACGAGTCGAACGTCTGGGCCGAAATCGAGGAGTTCTCGACGACCTCGTAGGACCGGGCGACGTTCTCGGCGGTCATCTCCTCGCCGTTGTGGAATTTGACGCCCTCGTGGAGTTTGGCCTGGTACTTGATGCCGTAGGTACCGTCTTCGACGGCGTCGGGGGCCTCGTTGACAGTCAGAACTTCACCGGCCTCCTGATTCCGGATGAGTATCTGGTCGTCGGCGACGAGGTTCCCGTCGTCGTCCGTATCAGCCGACACCATGTACGGTTCGTAGGCTCCGTCCTCGACTTCCTGTACGTCCACCCGTTCCCAGGACTTCGCTAGCCAGGGATAGACGGTGCCTGCGGCGTCCTGTGTGATGATACTCTCGTAGACGAGGCCGTGGACGTTCCCGGACGGCGCATTGGTGCTGTAGGACGGGTCAAAGGAGTCGATTCCGGCACCGAGGCCGAACCGGAGGGTCCCCCCGTCCTGAATCTCGTCGACATCGACGTCGACGCGCTCACGGACCGGGTCGGGAGCCCCACCGCCGCCTCCGCTACTGGCTCCGTCGTTGGTACCGGTGTTACAGCCGGCGAGTGCGGCCAGTGTGGCGGCACCCGTAGTCTGAAGCATCCGTCGTCGCGATACTGTCGGCGTTCCGCTGGCATCTGCATCTTGAGACATGAACACATCCCTCGGAGGGTAAGATATGTGTTATTGTTGATCATACTTATAGTGTAAACATGATATCATGAACTGCGACCGAAACCACAGTAAAACGCTATTACACCGATTATGGGTTTATTAGTGCCTCCTGATGGAGGTGGGAACGGCTTCAGTTGAACAGTCGCCCATGGCACAATCGATAAGATCATGGATAGTCAAGCAACAATCATGATATACTCAACGGGGCCGCTGCTGACAGTCGACCTGTCAGCGGGTGAGAGAAACACGGAGGAGATAGACGGCATCCTCGAACAGTACCTCGGTGGTCGCGGCGTCGGGACGCGGCTCGCCCACGAGCGGATCCCGTTCGACGTTGACCCGTTCGGATCGGAGAACCGACTGGTGTTCTCGACGGGGCCGATGCAGGCCGCCCAGATGAGCTTCACCGGCCGGATGAACTGCACCGGCGTCTCGCCGCTGACTGACGGACTGCTCTCCTCGAACGCCGGCGGGTTCATGTCCAGGAACTTCGCCGATACCGGGTACAGCGCTGTCGAACTCACCGGCGAGAGCGACGAACTCGTCATCCTCCACGTTCGGGACGACGGCGTCGAGTTCGAGGCCGTCCCCGACCTCGCCGGCGCGACTGTTCCCGAGACGCTGGAGTACCTCGACGCCGAACACGGTATCGAGGCCGACCAGACGGCCGTTATCGGCCCGGCCGGCGAGAACCGGGTCCGGTTCGCGTCCATCATGACGAGCGGGGAGCGGGCGTTCGGTCGCGGCGGCCTCGGCGCGGTCATGGGCGCGAAAAACGTCAAGGGACTCACGTTCGCGGGCGACTCCCCACCGGACATCGAGGTTCCGCCGATACAGACGGACATTCACCGGGAAGCCGCCACAGCGGACCACATCATGAAACGGCAGGGAACCGTCTCGGTGATGGACCTCGCCAACGAGGTCGACGGGCTCCCGTCCTACTACTTCTCCGAGCAGTCCTTCGCGGGCGTGGAGGGCATCAACGGCGACGCCGTCGAATCGAAGAAGTACAAGAAGGGGACCTGCTCAGCGTGCGCGTTCGCCTGCAAGCTCCCGACGCAAGACAAGGAGCGCGGCGTCGAGACCGAAGGCCCCGAGTTCGAGGTGGCGATGGCGTTCGGGTCGAACTCCGGCGTCGACGACATCGTGGACGTGATGCAGTCCAACGAACTCTGTGACCGCCTCGGGATGGACGCCATCTCCGCCGGCAACACCGTCGCCGCGTATCTCGCCAGTGAGGACGCCTTCGGCGACACCGACCTGATTCACGAGACTGTCGAGAAAATCGCCCATCGCGACGGAATCGGCGACACCCTCGCGGAGGGCATCGACCGCTGTTACGACGACCTCGGTGTTGAGAACTGGACGGTCAAGGGGATGGACTTCGCGGCTCACGAGGGCCGTGTCCTTCACGGCCAGGGACTCTCCTACGCCGTCGCCAACCGCGGCGCGGACCACATGTATGCGACGTTCTACTCCGTCGAGTACCCACTCGTCCCCGACGAACAGGCGGTGGCTCCGGAGGGGACGCTCGGGAAAGCCGACGTGCTGGTCGAGCGGGAGAACCTGATGGCGCTGAACGACAGCGGCGTCGTCTGCAAGTTCTCGCGGGACTTCATGACTCCCGAGCGCTACGAACAACTCTTCGATGCCGACTTCGAGGACCTGATGGCCGTTGGCGCTCGCACCGTGACCCTCGAACGCCACTTCAACAACCAGCGCGGCTTCGACCGGACAGACGACGCGCTCCCCTACGAACTCCCGTCGTTCGAAGCAGCGCTCGACGAGTACTACGACGCACGCGGCTGGTCCGACGACGGCACGGTCCCCGAGAATACGCTGCCGGTCTAATTCTCGCCCCGGAATCCTCACAGATAGCTACCTGACTCCGTCCACACACTGACGGCAGCCCGACCGGTCAACCGATCTCTCCTCGACGGCGAACGCTGTCCGGTGTGAATAAAACCCAGTCCCGGTCAGTACCGGGCAAATGTCGACAGTTGCGATCCGGATACGAGCGGGCGCTCAGAACGGCGGGCTGTAATCCTCGTACTCGTCCATCTCCTCCATGTCGTCGGTCTTCGAGGGCATGACCGCGGCGCGCGGTCCGCCAGAGCGGACGACTTCGACGTCTTCGAGCCCGTCGACGCTCTTGGGGAGTCGCTGTTCGATTGCCTTCATCGTCATCGGAGCGATGCCACACCCCGAACACGCGCCGCCGATAGCGACGGTGGCTGTGCCTGCGCTTTCGTCGACCTCGCGGACCTCGAAGTTGCCGCCGTGTTGCTGGATCTGCGGGACGTTGTTGCTCAAGTAGTTACGCGTCTGTCGTTCGAGTCCTTCTGCGCTCATGACAGCTCTACCTACACACCAACATATCATAAAATTGGTGTTTTGGGAGGCCTAAAATATCATCTTTTAGGCCGCCAAAACCCAGAATCTTGGCAGGCCGAATTTTTACTATATCAATTCTATCAACTTTTCGCACGGCCTAAAATAGGTCTTGAACAGTACAGCCCCCTCACGCAGTGTCCCCATCGGAGGTCGTCGAGTCTGAATCGGTAACCCCCCGTGTACCCTCCGCCCCGGCGTCACAGGGGAGCGTAGCCGCCAACCGCTCGGCGACCATCGGACTGACCAGACCGGCCAGTTCCATCGCCTCCGTCTCGTGGTCGTCGAGATCTAGCACGCCTCGGAAGAACCACGAGACGGTCACGTACGTCTCGTGTAACTCTGTGGCTTCCTCGCGCCCCGATTCAGTTAGCGTCACCCCATCGTAGGGCTCGTAGGAGACGAGACCGTCTTCGGCAAGTCGTTGGCACATCTCCGTCACCGCCGCCGGAGACCGATCGAGCATCTCCCCCAACTCTCCCGGTGCGACTGGCGGGTCATCCCGGTGCTGTGCGATGTAGATCGCCAGCAAATACTCCGGTGCCGTTCTCATCGCTCCGCCGAATCCGCCCCATCCCCGCCGCTTGCTGCGGGCGTACTGGCCGTCGACTCCCCTGTCGACTGCTCACCGGTCCCGAAGACCACCGCGTAGGCCCAAGTCCACAGTCGAGCGCGCGACCGTTGAGGGCGTTTACCCATCGTTCGGTTCCCCCGATATCCCGCTACCGCTGTCGCCACTCATCAGGCAGACGCCCCCCAATAGTGTCGGCAGAGCACGGGCGGTCGAGCAACTGCTCGCCACTGGGACCTCGGGATATGGCCCGCGGTGCACGCCGCTACCCCGCGAAGGGTGCCGACGTCGTCCTCGACGATACGACACCGCTCGCCATCGAGTCCTCTGCGGGTCTCTCCCCGTTTGTGCCCCGCACGCAGTACCGTCGTCTGCCATATGTTTTAGGCCAACCTAATAATATAAAACGTCTGCGGTTTTTAGGACTGCCTAATCCAATCTGTGAAGCTCGGTAAGGAACAGTTGAACCCACTGTTCGGCGAAGCGAGTCTGTCGCGTGGCACTCGGCCTCGCTACCGGGAACACACCGCTTCTCTCACCGCTGTCTCGAACCGACCCGTTCAGTACGGTTTGACCGATTTGATATCGCACTATATGGTTTATTTCGACCGCGATCGGTCAAGCTCCGACTCGGCCGTGAACAGCCAACAGAAGGTGAGTAGCGGCTAAAACGTCGCTACTCGGTAAACTCGGTAATAGACTCGAACGCGTCGGTCGCCAGCCGTTCGGCGACTGCGTCCCTGTCCACGTCGCTGATTTCCTGCGGGTACTTTCGTTCGAAGTAGCTCACGATGTTCTCCACATCGCGGGTTAGCAGTTCCCTGGCGTTTTCGTGGTCGGTCGGGACGGCCTGGGGCCAGTCGAAGACGACGACGCCCTCGTTCGTGACGAAGACGTTGTACTCGCTCATGTCCGCGTGGACGTACCCCTCGCGGTAGGCCGTCTGCATCTCCTCAAGCACGAGATCCAGAATCGGCAGTACCTGTTCCGGTTCGAGTTTCGTTCGGGAGAGTTCGACGCCGTCTATCTTCTCCATGACAATCGCATGGCGGTTCGTGTCGATAGGCTGTGGGACTGATACGTCCGGATACAGCGTTTCGAGGGCATCGTACTCCCGTTCGGCGGCCTTCCGGGCGGTGTAGAGCCAGGAGACGTGGTCGCGGTCGGCGGTGTACTCCCGCTCTTTCATCACTTCACGGAAATTGGTGTACCCTTCGCGGTGGTATTTCAGCGCTACCGGTTTGTACGACTGGGCCTCGTACACGTCGCTTTCCTTGCCGACGCCCAGCGGCGACCCAACTCCTTCGATAGTGTCGCGCTCGGCAAAGGTGTGCAGCGCAAGCGTGTCGTACCCCTCGAACGTGAGTTTGAACCCCTCGTACTGGATGGTCTTGCGCTCGACCAGCCCCCGGTCCGCACACCGGTCGAGCCGGTAGTCGACGTCTTCCGTCGTCAGCCGGGAGAACTCGGTCAACTTCTCGCGGGCGACGTACTCCGAGAACCGCATCCCCTGTTCGACGCCGGAGAGCAGATGGAAGTCCTCGGGTTCCAGCTCCGCCATCACTGAAGCCACGTTCTGGACCATTAGGGTTCTCTACTGGGCCAACTGGTAAAAGGCCGACGCGTTCGGCGGAGGGCATTGATAAATTAGTATTCGCTATACAAAATCATGTCTCGGCCTCGTCGCTGTTCGGTTTGCAATCGGACTGTCGATGTGCCGATCAGTACCGCTGGTGGGCGAGCGGGCTGTTCTGCGGAGTATCCAGTGTTGGTCTTGTCAGTCGCTCCGTGCCGAGTAGACGTTTCAAACCCAGTCCAGCGTCCCCGTGCTGAGTCAGATCAAAGCACAGTGCGCTCGTAAGCGGGCCCAGGTTCCCTCGTGCTGGATATACTGCTTTAATATGGGTATCTAGCTACTCCGATACGGACTTGGTTTCGATGTTTCGCGCCCAACAGCGTCTGAGACAATGTCCTGCCGAGTAGGGAATACTTTAACCCACATGGTACAGGCTCATATAGTAGTATTATCGGTCGGGTATCACCGCTGTACTACCGTTTCTGTAGCTCAAATCACGACTGAGTACTCGTGAACACGGGCTCTGAACGGTTGCAGACTCCCTTTATATGAACGGTGTCTGAACGGAATCACGAGCGACACATCAATCTAAAAACACAATCCTAATCTCGGTAGCAGTATATGTAATGCGAACAGTAGCTGCCTTTGGCTACTGAATATGTTCTAAATTAGTCTATACTTTTGGTCACCTGAACACAAACAGCCCGTGTGAGCAGACGAAACAAAGATCAACTCAGAGATCTGCTTCGCTCGCTTGCCCTCCATCCCCACGATAGACGACTCGCGTTTCCGGTACTGTTTGCCGTCGGCACGCAACTGTACGTTTTCCTGACAATCACACTCGATTCCACTCGACCGCCCATGGCACCCGACGCCGGTATCTTCCAGCATCTCGGCTGGTATTTGACACGCGGAGGGCGGTTGTACGTCGACGCCTGGGAACCGAAGTTGCCGCTGTCCTACGAGACGACCGGGATACTGGCATTGCTGTCCGGTGGCGATATGTACCGACTCCACCTCCTCAGCGTGGTGCTGATGAGCGGTGCGGTGTGTGCAATCGTCGGACTCGTCGTGATACTGGTCTATGACATCACTGGCGATGATATCGCTGCGCTGCTGGCTGGCCTGTCGATGTTCCTGTTGCCGGGGTTTGCCGTCCGGCCGGCGTATGGGTTCAAAGCGAAATACCTCCTCGTTCTCTGTGGATTACTGGCGATATATCTGTACACGCGTGGCTACCCGGCACTGAGCGGCGTGGCTGCGGCAGCCAGTGTTGGATACTGGCAGGCTGGGGCCATCTTCCCGCTGATCGTGGTCGGTCTAGCGATCCAACGGCGCGACACGCGGGCGCTTGAGCGTGTCGTCGCCGGCGGTCTCGGCTTTACCGTCGTCATGTTGATGCCGGTGTTTCTCCTCTGGCATTCAGCCTCGGAGATGGTCGTTCAGGTTCTCCTCGTACCGTTACAAACGGAGGAACACGCGTCGTTGCTCGCTCGGTTCGTCGCCGGTGTCGTCCACTTTAAATGGGCGTCACCGTTCGTCTTGCTTGGCGGGCTCGGCCTCGCTCATACCGCTCGATGCTGTTTCACAGACACTGACGGCGTTGCCGGGCGCACCGAATGGTGGATTCCGGTCGGCGCAGCGTGGTTCGCGTTTCTGATACTGTTCGTCGATTTCGAAACAGGCGGCTACACCGACCTCATTCCGGGGCTCGCGTTCGTCGCAATCGGTATCGGCATGATCGCGACGGTGCTTCGCGACCGACAACAGGCGCAGAATCTCGGCGTCGTCCTTGCGCTGGTCCTCGTCGTGAACGTCGCCTTCCTCGGTAGCGTCGGCGTCGTCTTCACACCCGTCGAGACGCCGGGACCGGTGCCGATGTCGGACCTCGAAACCCACGACCTTCCAGCGGCCTATGACGAGGCCGAACCAGTACCCGACGTCCGATACATCTACTGGCAACAGATCGAGCCGTCGACGTGTCACTACCGGCTCTCGGTGATGGAACTGCGGTGGCTCGACCGAGTCGACTCGTCAGTAGACAGTCGCTGTCTCGACTTCGGGACCGCCAGCGCTCGACTCGGGAACGGATAGCCCGTTACGACTCCGCGGAGTCGTAGTCGGAGAGCGACGTTTGCGTCGTTTCGACCGAGCCCGTGATGATGTAGGGAACGAGAATCCGGAAGAACTGGGCGGCAAGGACCAGCAGAATCGGGCCAAGGAAGATGCCGTAGAATCCGAACACGATCGGTCCGAAGATGTACGCGAACATCAACAGGCCAATGTGGGTCAGGTCGCCGCTGACGTACGGCCGAATCAGGAAATCCGGGATGGTGTCGACGACGACCAGCGTGACTGCGAGGAAGAGAACGACCCAAGCCAGGGCCGCCGTTTGTCCCGTGACGACAGCGGAGATCGCAAGCAGTGCAGCGACGGGCAGGTAGACGATTTTCATTCCGACGACAGGAACGAGGCTCCCGATGCCGGTGAGTGCGCCGACGAGTGGTGCAAACGGAATCTGCACTGAGCCGGGAGCGACCAGATTGTACAGCGAGAACACGAAAATCCCGATTACACCAGTCACCAGTGCGTTCAGGATGTTCCCGAAGAGAATCGAGGACAGTTCCTCGTCGACTGCTGCCGCGTACTCCCTGAGGACGCCCGACCCGTCGAAGGTGTCGAGGAACCAGCCGACGAGGCGCGGTCCGTCGGTAAGCAGGTAGTACGTTCCAGCGAACACGATGAACACGCGCAGCAGTAGCGCCGTAAGCATGCTCACGGAGCCGATGAGCGTATCGGATATTTGCCCCAGCCACGACTGGACTGTCGCGTTTCGCAACAGGTCGATCACCTCAGCCGGTCCCATTGCCAGCAAATCGGTGAAGCCGAGGTCGGCGAGCGGCCCCGGCAGTGAACCACCCTGGAGATCCTGGAACTGCGCGAGGTACGCCGCGCCCAAGCCGCCCTCGCCGAAGAACGCCTGTAATTCGGGGACAATGAGGACGAGCGTGTAGCCGACCAGAACCACGAACGGCAGGAGAAAGAAGAAGATCGTGGCCGCCGCGTGGACCTGCTTCTGGTAGGGGACGGCTCGATTCAGGAACGAATCGGGCAGCGGAAGCCGCCCGAGCCGTCGATAGATCGGTCGGCTGGCGTAGTACAGGAAGACGGTAAACACGAGCGTCGGGAGGAACTGGGACAGGACGAACCCGACCACGAGGAGGAGTGCTACGCCTGCGAGGGCAAAGAGGGCGCGCCGTCCGAGGTCGGTACTATATTCCATATGTTTTCAATACAACATCTCGATGAAAAATAAAACCACCGGTCGGCTCGATGATTTCTAGCGTGGCGGAACGAAATGGGCGGCGTCACGCTATCGGCTGTGGCTACAGCCCCTCGAACTCCGTGATCGCCTCCCGCCAGTCTTCGGGGATCGGACGCGAGGATTCCGTGTCGCGATCGTACGTGACGACAGTCGTTTCCCCGGTCGCAGCCACACCGTCCTCGGTCCGGACCTCGTACTCGAAGGGGAAGCTCTTCCCGCCCAGACGGGGCACCCGGACGGCAACGGCGACGGAGTCACTGATCCGGACCGGCTGGATGTAATCGATTTCGAGGTTCGCGATGACCATGCCGGTGCCCGACTCGCTGCCCGAGAGCAGCGCTTCGCCACAGTCGACCACGTCGTGCAGGTAGTCGATGCGAGCCTCCTCGAAGTAGGTCGCGTACGTCGCGTTGTTGACGTGGCCGTACGTGTCGATGTCCGTGTACCGGACCTCGACTTCCGTCGTGTACTCGAAGCTCATGCCAGCAGTTCCGCGTGTTTCTCTTTGAGCTTCTCGATTTTCGGCGGGATGGTCAACTGACAGTAACTCTGGTCCGGATTCTTCTCGAAGTAGTCTTGATGGTACTTTTCCGCGGGATAGAACGTCTCCAGCGGCTCGACTTCGGTGACGATGTCGCTGTCGTAGCCCGGCTCTATCTCCTCGATGAGGGCTTCGACGGTTTCGCGCTGGGCCTCGTCGTGGTAGAACACGGCCGAGCGGTACTGCGTGCCGACGTCGTTGCCCTCCCGGTCTTTCGTCGTCGGGGTGTGCGTCGTGAAGTGGACCGCGAGCAGGTCCTCGTAGCTCACCTCGTCCGGATCGAAAGTGAGCTGGACGCACTCGGCGTGGCCCGTTTCCCCGCGGCAGACCGCCTCGTAGCTGGGGTCGGCGACGTGGCCGCCGGCGTAGCCCGAGACCACATCGGTCACGCCGTCGACCTGCTTGAACACCGATTCCGTACACCAGAAGCAACCGCCCGCGAATGTCGCTTGTTCAGTCATCACCGGACGTACGTGCCCGGCGTACAAAACTCACTGGCTGTGTTCGTCGCAGATGGGTGCCGGCCTACCGGTCGACCTCGCCCATGATGGTGTCCAGACTACCTATCGTCGCTACGAGGTCGGGGATGTACTCGCCACGCGCCATCTCGGACAGCGCCTGGACGTGCGAGAAGGAGGGGCCGCGGATCTTGAACCGGGCCGGCGTCTCCGTCCCGTCCGAGCGGATGTAGATGCCGAGTTCGCCCTTCGCGGCCTCGACGGCGCGGTAGAGTTCGGCGTCGGGGTCGGGCCGGAGCGTGCGGGGGACGTTGGCCTGAATCTCGCGGTCGTCCTCGGGCCAATCCTCCAGTAGGTCGACGCACTGGCGGATAATCTTCGCGGACTCCTCTACCTCGCGCAGGCGCACGAGCAGGCGCGAGAAGTTGTCGCCGCCCTGCTCGGTGACGACCGACCAGTCGAGTTCGTCGTAGTAGCCGTAGGGGTCGTCCCGCCGGAGGTCGTAGTCGACGCCGGAGGCTCGGGCGACCGGCCCGGTACAGCCATAGGCCTTCGCGGTCTCGGCCGGGAGGTGGCCCGTGTCAACCGTTCGCAGTTGGAGGATTTCGTTGCTGGTGAGCATGTCGTGGTACTCCGTGAGCTTGTGCGGCAGGTCGTCGAGGAACGCGCGTATCTTCTCGAAGAACGCCTCGCGGGGCTCGGGCAGGTCCCAGGCGACGCCGCCCAGCCGCAGGTAGTTGAACATCAGCCGCTGGCCGGTGAGGTCCTCGAGGATGTCCTGCACGAGTTCGCGGTCCCGGACCCCCCACTGGAAGGTGGCGGTGAACTCCCCGACCACGTCCAGCGCGTAGGTCGCGACCGCGAGCATGTGCGAGAGAATTCGCGAGAGTTCGCCGCCCATCGTCCGGATGACCTGGGCATACGCCGGCACCTCGATGTCGGCGAGGTCTTCGGCCGTGCGGGCGTAGGCCCACTCGTTCAACAGCCCGGCCCCGCCCCAGTCCCAACGGTCCGGGTAGGGCATGATCTGGTGGCGGTAGCCCCCCCTGCTGGCACATCTGTTCCTCACAGCGGTGGATGTAGCCGATGTCGGGGTCGACGGCCGCCACCTGCTCGCCGTCGAGTTGGGCGTTCAGGTGCAGGACGCCGTGAGTCGAAGGGTGGTGTGGCCCCATGTTGAGGTGCATCGTCTCCGGCCCCTCGCGGCGGTCTTCGAGCAGGCGCTCGTGCTCGCGAAAGGAGACGATCTGTGGCTGGTCCTGATTGTAGTCCCGGCTCAGCGGGTGGCCCTGCCAGGTCTCGGGCAGGAGAATGCGCCGGAGGTCAGGGTGGTCCGCGTACTCGATGCCGACCAGGTCGTAGGCCTCCCGCTCGTGCCACGCCGCCGTCGGGTACACGGGTGCGGCTGACTCGCTGCTCGGCGACTCCCTGGGCGTCGGAACGACGACCGAGAGTTCCTGTGTCGGGTCGGCGTAGCGTCGCAGATGATAGATCGTCTCGAACCGGTCGGCGTACTCCTGTGCCGTGACGCAGGCGCAGTGGTCCAAGCCGACATTCTCTTTCAGCGTCGAGAGGACGGTCTGTACTTCGTCAGCGCGGATGACGACAGCCGGAGCGTTCTCGTGGCGTTCGGTGGAGAGGACGTGGTCGGCAATCGGCTCGATAAGCGGATGGACGTCGTCGGTGCGGTGGACTGTCTGGGCCATCTCAGTGTCCGTGCGTTCGGCGGCCGAGTGCCTCGGACTATCCCCTCACGCCCGAGGTTATTTTAAATACTGCTCGGAACAGCCAGGTATGAAATACGTCACGCTCTCGCTGTGGATGGCCCCCGAGGTCCGCCACCCGATGCATCAGTTCGTCGTCGAGCACGACGGCTACGAGGCGAGCTATCTCCTCCGGGGCAACGACATAGGTGCCGACCTCCAGACGCTGCTGTTTCATGTCGACGGCTTCCCGCCGGAGCCCTACCGGGCGGCGCTGGAACAGGCTGACACCGTCCGGGAGTACGCCATTTCGACGTGCCCCGACGAGACGTTCTACCTCTACGTACAGGACTCGCCGTCGACGACCGGCCACGACCTCGTCGACGCCCTTACGCGGGCCGGTCTGGTCATCGTCTCGCCGGTGGTCTACCGCGCCGACGGGACGGTCGGGCTCACCCTGGTCGGCCCGGGCGGGACGGTCCAGCAGGCGGTCGAGACGGTGCCCGACGGCGTCTCCGTCGACGTGCGGGAGATCGGGGAGTACGACAGCCGACGGCTCGACACCGGCGCGGCGCTCACCGACCGGCAGTTCGAGGCTGTCGCCGCCGCTGTCGACTGCGGGTACTACGCTGACCCCCGCGAGGGGAGCGTCGACGACGTCGCCGACGAACTGGGCTGTGCCCCCGGAACTGCCGCTGAACACCTCAGGAAGGCCGAGGCTCATGTGATGGCTGACGTACTCGAACAGCGTCCCGTACCAGCGGAGTAGTCCGCACTGCCCGGGGACCGCCGGAGCGGCTGACTACCGTATGTCTTCCCGAAAAACTATAAACTCCGGAACAGTGCCTTCTAATGCTGGATTGCGAACACACCCCAGGGGCTAGCGGTGGCCCGACTCAGGACGACACTGACCATGGACACAGTAACTATCGACGACGTACCGGTCGAACGGAACCCGATGCAGGTACACGACATCCGCAAGCCCGTTTCCCGGAAACTCGGGACCGAGCATTTCGCGGCGAACTACTTCGAACTCGAACCCGGTGACTCCTTCTCGGGGAGCCTCCACCGCCATCACGACCAGGAAGAAGTGTTCTACATCGAGCAGGGACAGACCACCTTCGAGGTCGGCCTCGACCGCGAGGAGGTCGACGTCTCGGGCGGCGAACTCATTCGCTTCGAACCCGGCGAGTTCCAGCAGGGATACAACGCCGGCGACGAGCGCGTCGTCGGCTGGGCCTTCGGCGCGCCCGGTGCAACTCACGACTGGGACGACTTGGAATCGAGAGCGCACTGCCCGGAGTGTGACGCGGAGACGACCCAGAGCGTCGCCCTCGCCGAGGGCCGGTTCGAACTCACCTGTACCGACTGCGGGAACGTTCAGGGCTAGGACCCACTTCTGTCGCTCTCGTGATCGGAAACAGGTGTTTGTACAGCCAGAAAGCCCCGGCCGGCTGAACTCGGGGGACTCGCTGCGCTCCTTGTCACTCCCTCCGGTCGTTCCTGTGGTGCTTACATCGCCCGCCTTCGTCCAGCCGCCCACCGGGAGACCTGCGGTCTCCCGAGCAGTCGGCGCACAGCGCCGACAACGCCCCTTTCAGTCCCGCCCAGCATTCTTTGTCCAACCGGCTACGGCTGGGACTGAAAGGGGCCGCTCGCTCGACGTTCGAGGCGATGCAAGCACTGACGAGCGACGTTGAGGAGCGAGGAAGCGCGCAGCGAGTCGCAGGAGTCGAGCGAGCGGGGGCTTTCTGGCTCTTTGCATAAACAACGACCCCGTCAGTCATTCCACCCGCTGCTATAGTAACAATTGAAACGATTTACACACTGATCACACTGCCATCGTGCGATCAGGTGTGCATTGATTTTCAATGGCTACTATAGCCCGCAATTCATATCGCATCGCGTCACGAAGCCCGGGTATGTCACTGGCCGACCTGGAGTGGCGCGTCATCGGCGAGGAAACACGACCCGGACCGATGACGATGGCGCTGGAAGCGGCCGCTGCCGAAACCGTCGCCGCTGGCGGTCCGGCAACGGTTCGAGTGTACACCTGGCCCGATACGCTGTCGCTGGGCTACGGACAGGACCCCGACACGATCGACTGGGAGTTCTGCGAGCGCGAGGACGTTGGGGTGACGCGACGGCCCACCGGCGGTGGGGCGATCTACCACGACAGCGTGGCTGATATCTCGTACGGCATCATCGCGCCGGCCGAGGCCGTGCCGGGCGACCTGATGGCGTGTTACGAGCAGTTCTGCGAGCCGGTGCTCGAAGCGTTCGAACGCATGGGCGTCGACGCGTCGTTTGCCGACGACGAGCGGTCGGCGGTCCACCAGCCGGCCTGTTACCTGCGGCAACTCCATCCGGCCCACGATATCGTCGGCCCCGATGGCCGCAAACTCAGCGGGAACGCCCAGTACCGCCAGAAGGACGCCGTCATCCAGCACGGTTCCCTGTCCGTCTCGCTGCGCCCCGACCGCCACTGCGGCTGTTTCACCGCCGACCCCGACTCGGAGCGGTTCACCGAACGCGTCGGAGCGATAGACGAGTACGCCGATATCGACCGCGCCGAGGCTGTCGAGACGCTCCGCTCGACGCTGGCCGAGTGGGTCGACGCGACCGAGGGCTCGTGGACGGACGACGAACTGGCATGCGCACGCGAGCACGCGGAAGAGAAGTTCGACGCAGACGAGTGGATTCGACGGTCGCCCTGACGCTGGCGGTGCGGTCCGGCGATGACGGCCGTGCCGGGCCACCACGAGCCGCGTCCTACCCTGAAAGTTCGCCCTTCAGAGTGTTTCCTCGACAAACTGCGAGATAAGGCGGTCCTCGGCAGTCCGGAGCTGGTACTGCACGGTCGACCGGGGCTCGTCCAGTATCGATGCGAGGTCCTTGACCGAGACTTCCCGCGGCCGCTCGTAGTAGCCGTGGGTCACGGCGGCCTTCAGCACCCGCCACTGTTGGGGCGAGAAGTTCGTCGCGACCCGTTCGGTGGCCTTCCAGTTTCCAGCACTGGTGATGTGAGACACCGAGAGTGTGACGCCATCGCGGAGGCTCGATTCGATTCTGTCGTACACCTCGCCGATGGGGTTCGACCCCGGATAGAGGACGCGCCAGCGGTACTCGTCGCCAGTCCGCCGGGATTCGAAGATAGCCCCGTCACTGACGTGTCGGTGCAGGAAACTCGGCAGCGACTGACAGCCGCTGATTTCGCGACGCAACGTGTACACCGTCCGCGACGTTTCCCCGCGGTCCAGCACGTGGTACGTCCGCGTCGTATCACAGCTCACGACGTCGAAACACTCGTTACAGCGATCTTCGTCCAGGAAGACCTCGTCGAACGCACTCAGGGCCTCGGGCGTCCCCTTCGCGTGGTCCAGCCGCCACATATGGTCGTCACCGACGAAGATGGCCGAGGACCACACAGAGAGACTTTCGTGCTGCCGGAACACGTCCATCAGGCTATCGGCTCCCGCGTCGAACTGCAAGACGAACTCGAACTCGCGTGTTTCATCTACTGCGGCCTGTGATTCGGTCATTTGGCTATTACTAACTTATCGAGACCAGTATAAGTCGATTATCAGTCGACTGAAGACGCTCAAAACTAGATAGTTGGCTATTGATAAGAATATATTCGACAGCGAGGTCACCGATGTCGGTGCGGTGGTCGATTCATCGTGACCCTCACGCCTGCAATGACGGGCTACGAGGGCGGACTGTCCAACGTTCCTGACAACAGAGCTACGTCACCGTTTTGTGGCAACCCGGCCAAGCAGTGGCATGGTCTCGTCCCCCGCTGATGACGACGCTGCCGACACCTCCGCCGACCCTCAGGCAGCCGACGGCAGCGCCGCAACGCTTTCCGAGGAAGAACTGTACGCGGTTGTTCGGGTGGCTACCGAGGACGCAGTGCTTGGCGCGCTCGGCACGCTCATGTTGGTCGGTATCGGCATCGTACTGGCCTCTTGGGGCGCAGCGTTACTAATGTCAGCAACGCCGCTTCCAGCGGCCATCGGCGTGGTTCTCGTCCTGTTCGGTGCATACCTCGCGCTATCGAGCCTCCGCATGATCCCGCCCGTTCGCGAGTGGGTCTGAGGCGGTCGGGTATCCCTGTTCCCCGGTCTGTCGTCCCGCCCGGCGAAATCCGGACACGAGCTATAACCGACCGTGGCACTCCGGAACCTCTTTTGTCGGGCATCACCGACCGGTGTGCATGGTACGAGTCGGGGCACACACCTCTATCGCCGGCGGTGTCTACAACGCCGTCGAGGAACAGGTCGAGTACAGCGGCAACTGCGGGCAGATATTCTCCCATTCGCCACAGGTCTGGCAGGACCCGAACATCGACGACGACGAAGCC
This sequence comes from Haloarcula sp. KBTZ06, assembly GCF_048595605.1. Lineage (NCBI taxonomy): Archaea > Methanobacteriati > Methanobacteriota > Halobacteria > Halobacteriales > Haloarculaceae > Haloarcula > Haloarcula sp. KBTZ06. The sequence goes on along the minus strand of NZ_CP184337.1, from coordinate 2,361,597 downwards.
GAGCAGTTCCGCGACCTCGCAGCCGACCACGGCGTCGGCCCGTGGGTCATCCACTCGTCGTATCTGGTCAACCTCTGTACGCCCAAAGACGACCTCCGCGAGAAGTCCCTCGATTCGATGCAAAAGGAGGTCGACGCCGCCGCGAAGCTGGGCATCGAGTACGTCAACGTCCACCTCGGCGCTCACACCGGCGCGGGCGTCGACGGCGGCCTGGACAACGCCGCGAGCGTGCTGGACGACCTCGACATCCCCGAGGGCGTCACCGTGCTAGTCGAGTCCGACGCCGGCAGCGGGACGAAGCTCGGCGGCCAGTTCGAGCATCTCGCGACGGTCCGGGAGCGAACCGACCAGGACATCGAGTTCTGTCTCGACACGGCCCACATGTTCGCCGCGGGCTACGACCTCTCGACGCCCGGGGCCGTCGACGAGACGCTCGCGGAGTTCGACGAGGTTGTCGGCTTCGATGACCTCGCCTGCGTTCACCTCAACGACTCCAAACACGAGTGCGGGACGAACAAGGACGAACACGCCCACATCGGCGAGGGCCACATCGGCGAGGACGGCATGCACGCGTTCGTCAATCACGACGCCATCCGCGACGTGCCGCTGGTGCTGGAGACGCCGACCGAGAACGGCAAGAGTTTCGCCTGGAACATCGACCGCGTCAAGGAACTCCGCGGCGAATAGCCGCCATCGGGCGCAGTAGGTCCGACTTCTCTCGGTTCTGTGGCGCGGTGAGCGACCGCGTTCGACCGCGGTACTTTTGGGGCCGACTCGACTCTGCGGAACTGTGCGCAGGTTCTCCGCCGACTACCTCGAAACCACCCGCCGGGGGATGTGGGGCGACTCCCGCGAGGCGCTCACGGACTTGCAGTTGGGCGAGTGCGAGCGCGTCCTCGACGTTGGGTGTGGGACCGGCGAGCTGACCCGCGTCCTCCGCGAGGAAACCGACGGAACGGTCGTCGGCCTCGACGCCGATACGGACCTGCTGGCCGCCGCCGGCGACCCGATCGTCTGCGGGGACGCGACGCGACTCCCCTTCGGCGACGACAGCTTCGACCTGGTGGTGTGTCAGGCGTTGCTCATCAACCTCCCTGACCCCGAAATCGCGGTGCGGGAGTTCGCCCGCGTCGCCACCGACCGGGTGGCTGCCATCGAGCCGAACAACGCTGCCGTCACCGTTGAGTCGACCGTCGACGCGGAGCCCATGCTGGCCCGCCGCGCTCGCCGGCTTTTTCTCGATGGAGTGCGGACAGACGTGACCCTCGGTAGTGACGCCGCCGACGTGTTCAGCGATGCGGAGCTGACCGTCGTTTCGACGACGCAGTACGACCAGGAGCAGCGCATCGAGCCGCCCTACGACGACGCGGCGATGCAGGCGGCCCAGCGGAAAGCCACTGGAACCGGACTGGCACACAACCGCGAGACGATTCTCAACGGCGATACGACGCCCGCCGAGTACGACGCGCTCCGCGAGCGCTGGCGGTCGATGGGCCGGGACGTAATCGAACAGATGCAGGACGAGGCCTACGAACGCCGCGAGACGGTGCCGTTCTTCGTTACCGTCGGCGAGGTTCCGTGACCCGCTCGCTCCCGGCGTCGGGGAGCAGGTAGCCCGCCAGTCCGTAGACTGCGATGTCCAGCAGGCTGGCGACCAGTCCGACGACGCCGCCGACGACAGCGGCGACACCGGCCCCGATGAGCAAGACAAGCAGCACCGCCTGCAGTCGGACCCCGCCGCTCTGTATTGTCGGTACGAGTGCCACTGCGAACAGTCCCAGCAGGAACGCGACGCCGGTGGCACAGCCGGCCGCAACTCCGTGGAGGACGAGCGTGCTGACTCCGGCCGAGTCGAGCGCCACCCGGCCGTGAACCCATCGGACCGCCAGGACGAACAGCGCCCAGAGGTAGCAGAAGACGGCCACGCCGACGAGGGTGTTCAGCCCGGCGAGCAGGTCGGCGAGGCCGCCGCTCGCGTGGGCGGCGAGGACGCCGAGCAGGACGAACAGGGCGGTGTCGAACGTTGCGAGCGTCCACGTCACGAGCGAGACCGGTCGCGCGTTGGCCCGTTCCGCGGTGTGCGCTGGCTCAGTCTCGGCCCCGGTCGTTATCTCGCTTTCAGCTCTCCGCTCACGCTGGTCTTCAGCCATGTGCGAGGACCTCCGCGAGGACGACGATACCGAGGAGGACCGCTGCCGTCGCGCCGTAGGCCTGCGAGAGTGTGCGCTGGAGGGTCGGAGGCAGGTCGCCGGACGTGGCCTCGCGGTCGCTGGCCTGAACGAGGAGAAGGGTTCGGACGACCGACCCGACGACGAGGGCGACGACGACGGTGAGTTTCGCCAGCAGGGTTCGGCCCCAATCGGTTCCGGGTCCTGGCGGCCCGAGCGCGCCGAGGTTGCCGACGCCGGTGAACACGAGCACGCCGACGCCGGCCCAGAACAGCCACTCGAACTGTCGCGCGGGCGCGAGCGAAGCGATAGCGCCGCTCCGATAGCTGTACCAGAGGAGGGTCGTGCCGCCGACGAGGACCGCCATCGCGAGGACGTGGAGGGTTCGAATCGGGAGGGCTGCCATAGCTGTCGCTTCACCGGCAGGTCGCAAAGAATCAGGGGGTCACTCCGACCGGTCGACTGTCACTACGTCCTCGCCCGTCGCCACGTTGTACCGTGTCGACGGGTCGACGGTCAGGCTGACGACGCCGCTGTCGAGTGCGTCCGGGCGCTCGAACCTGACGACCGTCGACCGGGCGGTGAAATCGCTGGTGTAGACACAGGGCTGTGTGTAACAGCCGAACGCGTGGATGCCGTCCGCCGTCTCCTCGATGCGTTTCAGGTGGGGGACGATCGAACCGGACCCCCAGCCAGTCTGGACGACGAGCACGGCGTGGCTCTCGAAGTCGGTGTCGGCGGCGAGACTGTAGGCGTCACCGCTGTTGTCTTCGAGTCGCTCGATGTCGTCGGCGTCTGTCAGCAGTGTCGCGTAGAGCTGGTCACCGTTGTCGTTTGAACCCGTCCGTAGCCCTTCGTCGGCAAACAGCGTCCCTCGCGTCGACGCCTGCTCGAACGACAGCGACGGCTCGGCCGGCATGTTCGCACAGAGATACAGCGGGTCGCGGTCGCCCTCGCCGGAGTTGTCGAAGTCGCACTCGATGTCCTCGATTTCGTATGGCGGTGTATCGACCCGGTCCAGGTCGCCGGGCAGCCCGTCCGGCGTGTCCGTCGGCGTTTCGTCGTCGGTGGCCGTCTCCGTGCCGCCGTCCTCCGTCTCGGTGTCGGTGGCTCCGTCGTCCGTCTCGGTGCCGGGAGCAGTTCCCGGCGACGGATGCGTGCGTGTTTCCGTGCCGCCGTCCCCACTGCCGTTCCCGCCCGGCGCGAGACAGCCGCTCAGGCCACCCATTGCCATGCCACCGACCAGTCCCAGGGTCGCTCGTCGCGTCCGTTGCATACGATTCCCTTCCCGTGGTGTGGGTGTATCCCTTCCGTTCGCTCAAAATCGCGTTGTAGTTGTCATGGGCTGTGTTCGCGCCCAGCGGTTCCGCGCGGGGCGATGGCACCCGCCGATAGACCCTTGCGGGGCGAGCAGCTACGGACGACACGTACCGATTCGCGTCTCCACATGATACCACCGCTCGTCCGCCGCTGTCCGGAGTGCCGACACGTTACCTGGAGCCGCCGGTTCGCTGCCGTCGACGACGGCGAGCGCGGCTCGGGGCTCGTCGAATGTCCCGCCTGCGGACATCGATTCTCGACGGTCGCCGCGCCCTGGCTGCAGTAATCGGCCTACCAAAGCCGGCGGCGACCGCCTACACCACGTCGCCCCGAACCGTCGCTCCCTCCTGCTGTGCCCGGTACTCTTTGACCGCGTCGGCGGCGTCGCCGGCCTCCGTCTCGTCCATCCCGAGCATCGACAGCGACTGGGTCAGCGTCGGGAAGACGAACTCGTTGTCACGGAGCTTCTGGAACGCCTCCGGCGACCGTTCGCCGTCGAGCCACAGGCAGGCCCCGCGCGGGTCCAGAATCTGCTCGTAGTCGTTTCGCATCTTCGCCCCCTTGAGCCGCTGGGTGACGTTGTCCTCGAAGGAGGCGTTACACACTTCCAGATGGACCGGCTCGTCGTCGTTCAGGAGGTGGGCGGCGAGGCACTTTTCGGGCGCGGCGTGGCCGTTGGCGTTCGCGCGGATGTACTCGGGATGCTCGTCGGCCCACGCGGCGCGGACGGTCTTGCCGACGCCGTCGACGCCGTGACTGCGCTGGAACTCCTCGGCGCGCTCCGGCGCGTCCTTGAACAGGATGTCCTTGGTGACGTACACGTCCAGTCGCTCGACCGGGTCCAGCCCGAGCGCCACGTCGCCGTACACCCACACCTCCCGGACCGGGACCGGCATCGTCTCCGCTTCGACCGTCGTGACGATCTCCTCGACGCGCTCGACTGCCTCCGGACGGTCCATACTCATTGTCCCCTCTACCGGTCGGGCGGCCTAAACGCTGACTCTCCGCGCCCGTCGCGTTGCGGCTCGCCATGCCACCTTGTGATGCTCACCGACGAACGTGATCGGCCGCGATTTTGCTCCCTTTGACGCAGGCGACGGTGCCAAGCCCCGGCCAGGTGGTGTCGCCCGCGAGGTAGAACCCCTCGATACCGATGTTCTGTGGCACAGCCCCCTGGTTCGCGTTTGCCCGCGTCTGCTTGTACCCGCCGACAGCCCCGCGGGGTCGCTTCGTGAACTGCTCGTAGGTGACCGGCGTCGCCACCTCGGAGACGACCGGGTCGGTCCCGAGGTCGGGATAGACGGTCCGGCCGCCCGCCAACAGTTGCTCGCGAGCGGCCGCCTTCTGTTCCCCGTAGGCCGCCTCGTCAAGGCCTTGCCACGGCTCGACTGCACAGTGGGTGGATAGCATGACTGCCCGGTGTCCTGCCGGTGCGCTCACGTCGTCACCCGGCGCGGAGACGGAGACGAACATGTTGTTCCCGTTGCCCAGCGGTTCGTCGTAGGCCTGCAGAATTTGGTGGTGCGTCCGCTCGCGGCTGTCGACCTCGGCTGCCGGGACGCCGAGAAACAGCACGACTGCGCTCCCTTCGTGGGCTTGCAGCATCGAACAGTAGTCGTCGAGTCTGTCGCCGACGACCGTCGGCGCGAGGCTTCTGGTAACGGGGACTGGGACAGTGCTGACGACCTGGTCTGCGTCGACCGGACCAGCCGCCGAGTCCACGCGAAAGCCGCCGTTGGAGTCGGTCACCGCAGTCACGGTTCGCCCGGTCTCGACTCGCCCGCCGATGTCCGTGTACTGGTCGACGAAGGACTCCCAGAAGCCGTACATCCCACCGGTCGCCCGGCCCAGCCCCGTCCGACGGATCGTCATCCCGAGGACGGCGTTCAACAGCGGCGCGTCGTCGAGCGTGGCATGGACCGTATCCTCGACGAGCATCGAGACGACTGCTCGGAGCGGTCGGTCGTCGTACACGCCGTGGTCGCGCATCGCGTCGGCCATCGTCCAGCGGAGATATCTGGCCAGCGGAAGGTCCCGAAGGCCGACCGCACGGGCGTTCCGAACGAGGTCGCCGACGCTCCGTATCGGCATCTTGACGTCTGTTCTGGTGAGCCGCCAGAGCCGCGCCGAGAGGTCGTCGATGAAGTCGTAGAACGCGAGATGTCGCTTGTCGTCGCCGAGTTTCGTACGCCGCTCGGCGTCCCAGTCGGCTTGGTCGCGGTACAGCGTCACTGTCCGGTCCGGCAGCCAGACATCGTAGGCGTCCTGTATCGCTATCGCTGGGGGATCGAAGCCGACGGCCGACAGTAGCTTGCCGCCGACACCCTCTGGCACGAAATCGACGAGTGTTGTCGCGCCGACGTCGAACCGGAACCCCGCCCGCTCGTAGTAGCCCGCACAGCCGCCGACGCTGTGGTGCTGTTCGAGAACGACCGTCGAGTAGCCGTCTGCCTGCAATCGTGCGGCCGTGCTCATCCCGGCGACACCGCCGCCGATGACGGCCACGTCCGCGGACTCAGTTCCCATGACTCCCCACCTGTGAGAGTATCCCGCACCCACTCGTCGCGGTGAGGACTGTGACTCGTCCGAGTTCGTTTTGCCGGCACAGACTCATTGGTCCAGCTACATGTGTGACGGTCTAAATAGTATCTACCGGGAGCCGAACACTCATCTGTCAGTGCGGTGTCTCCGCCGTTATGTCCTCCCTCCAGACGCAGTTCCGGGACCTGACTGAGTGGGCTGACGATTCCTCCCCCCTGTACGCCCACCTTTGCCACCACGCCGCGACGGACCGGCAAATACTGGACCTCGCGGCGACCGCACCGGCGGGCCGCCAGGCCCCGCACCTCCTGCTGGCCGCGGTCCAGTACCTGCTTCGGCGTCACCCGGACCACCGGCTGGCCGAGTACTATTCGAATGTCTCCCCGTCGGCGCGCGATCCCGACGAGGAGTGTTTCCCGGCCTTCCGCGCGTTCTGTCTCGACCATGCCGACGACATCCGGGCGCTCCTGCGGAGTCGGCGCACGCAGACGAACGCGGTGCGGCGCAGCGCGGTCCTCTATCCGGCCGTCGCACAGGTGGCCCGCGCCGCCGACGGGCCGCTCGCGCTGGTGGAACTCGGGCCGAGCGCCGGCCTGAACCTCCTGTTCGACCGCTACCGCTACGATTACGACGGTCGCGTAGTGGGTAACGGCGACTCACTAGTCACCATCGAGAGCAGCGTCCGGCGCGGCGATCCGCCGCTTCCAGAGACCCCTCCAGCTATCCGCTCCCGGGTTGGCATCGACCGCAATCCGCTCGACGTGACCGACGAGGCCGACAGGGACTGGCTCCGCGCGCTCGTCTGGCCCGAACACGAGGCGCGGCGCGCCGTTTTAGACGGTTCGCTGTCGGTTGCGCGGGACGACCCACCCGAGCTTATCGAGGGCGATATGCTCGATGACCTGCCAGCGGTACTCGACGAGATTCCGTCCGACGTACCGGTCTGTGTCGTGAACACGCTCGTGCTGTATCAGGTCTCGGCGGAACTGAGCGAGGCGCTGACGGCGTTTCTCGAAGAGTTGATGGCCGAGCGCCCGCTGCACTGGCTCACCGGTCAGCGGGACCTGTCGGGCGGCGAGTCGGTGGGGCTGGACTGGAGGCGCTGGACTGATGGCGACATCGAAACGACACGTCTCGCCGACTACGAGCCACACGGGGCGTGGCTATCGTGGCGGCCCTGAGCGCACCAACTGGCTACCCACGCCGGCAACACGACGGGCGGCTGTCAGGCGTTCACCCGGGCTTATGTCTCCGCCGCGGGAACGTCGCGTATGCAGATTCGCGTGTACGACGAGGGGGCTACCCAGGACTGCCTGCTCGTCCTCGGCTGGGGGAACCGGTGTCGACACCGGAACGTCCAGTGGCTCATCGACCAGCTTGCGGCAGCGTACCGCGTCCACGCCGTCGAACTGCCGACACACATCTCCGACTACCGGCGGGAGTGGGTCGGGCCGATTCAGGAGTACACTACCGACCTTGACAGGTTCGACCTGCTCGGGCACAGTGCGGGCGGGCTGACAGCGGCCCACCTCGACGCCGATGGCATCGGCAATCGGGTGTACCTGAGCCCATGGTGGGACAGTGACTTCCCGGTTCCGGGGCCGATGCTCGACGCTATCGCGTCCCTGCCAATCACGAGACCGTTCATCCCGATTGACACGCTGGACGCCGATTCTATCGGCGACCTGGCGACGGCCCGGCAGCTCGCGGACGCCCCGTCGTCGGTTTCACCCGCCTTCCTTCGGACGGTGCTGCGGGCACAGCGGTCGCTTCCCCCGGCCCGGGACGCCGCCGCGGCGTTTTGCTCGCTCACGGACACAGTCGTCGACCCGCGTGCCGTCGGCGAGCGCCTGCCGGCCGACCGCATCCGGCTGTACGACGGCGGCCACGAACTGTTCTCGTCGAGCGGCCGCGAGGACACCGTCGAGATGGTCCTCGACGCGTTACAGCACGGCCCCGACACGCTGTGAGTGTGGCTGTGATCAATTCGGTACGACCTGGCCTGTCGTGGCCGAGACGAAACCCTCTCACCATTGCGGCCACGACTACTCGTCACGATGGAGTGCGACAAATGCGGCGAGAACGCGGTGTTACATGCGGCCTATTCCGGGCTTCACCTCTGTGAGTCTCATCTCTGCCGAGCGGTCACGAAACGGGTCCGCCGTCGCATCCGCGAGGACGGGCTCGTGTCCGACGACGCCACAGTCGAAGACCCCGAGACATGGGTAATTGGCCTTTCGGGCGGCAAAGACAGCGTCGTTCTCACGCAGATTCTGCACGACACGTTCGCCGAGGACCCCCGCATCGAACTGGTCGCCCTTTCTATTCACGAGGGCATCGAGGGATACCGCGACGCGAGTTTGGAGGCCTGCGAGGAACTGACCGACGACCTCGGCATCGAACACGTCACCGTCTCCTATGCCGAGGAGTTCGGCGTCCAGATGGACGACGTCGTCGAGGACGACCCCGAGGGGATGGCCGCCTGCGCCTACTGTGGTGTGTTCCGCCGTGACCTCCTCTCGAAGTACGCGGACGAACTCGACGCGGACAAACTGCTGACCGGCCACAACCTCGACGACGAGGCCGAGACGGCACTGATGAACTTCCTCGAAGGCGATATCTCACAGATCGCCAAGCATTTCGAAGCGTCGCTGGGACCGTTCGACTCGTCCGCCGACGCACCGACGGAGCAGACGCGTGAGGCGCAAGACCACCACATCCCACGGGCCAAGCCGCTCCGTGACATCCCGGAGAAGGAAGTCGCGCTGTACGCCCGGTTCGAAGATCTCCCGGCGCACATCACCGAATGTCCCCACGCCGAGGAGGCTTACCGCGGCGAGATACAGGAGCTCATGCTTGGCCTCGAAGAGAACCACCCCGGAACCCGCCACTCGATTATGGCCGGCTACGAAAAACTCGCCGCGTTAGCCGCCGACACCTACGGCGGCGAGAACAGCGACACCGACTACGGCGAGTGCGACAACTGCGGCGCACCGACGGCGCGGGACCTCTGCCGGAAGTGCAATCTGCTGGACGCGCTGGAAGCGGTCTGACGCGCGTGTCTGACATCCCGACGTACACGTATCGGTTCTGTATACTATTGTACCGATCGCGTCGCTCGCGGCCGTAGAAACCGAAAGAAAAGTCGTAGACGTCGCTACTTGTTCGTCCGGATGACGTCGAGTCCGTTGTTCTTCTCGCGCTGGTCCTGCCCGCCGTCGGTCTCGCTGTAGCCGGTGGTTCGACCGCCGCTGTTCTGACTCCCGCCGTTCGGGGCGGGGCTGTCGAAGCTTTCGACGTTGTCGGACGCGTCGAAGGACGTGTCGTCGCCGACTTCCTGAATTGCTTCGCGGGACTTGTTGGCCTGCTTCTGGGTCGTCGGGCCGAGCACCTGGGCGGACTGGACGCCGGTCATGATGGCCATGACTCGCACCTTGCCCTTGTACTCTTCCTGAATCCGCGCGCCCCAGATGACGTTGGCGTCGGCCTCGAGCCGCTCGGTGATGTTCTGTGCGATGCCCTCGGCCTCCTTCAGCGTGAGGTCCGGGCCGCCAGTGATGTGGACCAGGCCGCCGCTTGCGCCGCGGTAGTCCACGTCGAGCAGCGGGTGGTTCATCGCGTCCTTGACGACCTCCTCGGTCTTGTTCTTGTCCTGGGTCTCGCCGACCAGCATCACCGCGACGCCGCCCTGGTTCATGATGGATGTCATGTCGGCGTAGTCGAGGTTGATGAGGCTCGGCTGGGTGATGGTCTCGGAGATGCCCTTGACGGTCTCGGCGATGATCTGGTCCATCACGGAGAACGCCTTGCCGATTGGCAGGTTCGGGACGTAATCGAGCAGGCGGTTGTTGTCAAGCACGATGATGGAGTCCGCCTCGTTGCGGAGCTTCTCCAGGCCTTCCTCGGCCTTGACCGTCCGCGCTCGCTCGACGTTGAACGGCGTCGACACCATGCCGACGACGATTGCGCCCTGTTCCTTGGCGATCTTCGAGACGACCGGGGCCGCGCCAGTCCCCGTGCCGCCACCCATACCGGCGGTGACGAACACGAGGTCTGCGTCGCCCAGCACTTCCTTGATTGTGCCCTGTGCCATCTCCGTAGCGCGCTCGCCCATCGATGGGTCGCCACCGGCACCGAGGCCGTTGGTGAGGGACTTGCCGACCAGAATCTTCGTGTCGGCTTCGATCATCTTGAGGTGCTGTTTGTCCGTGTTGATGGCCACGGTGTCAGCGCCCTCGACGCCGATGTTGTACAGGCGGTTGACCGTGTTGTTGCCGGCGCCACCACAGCCGACGATGACGATGCGCGGGTCTCCGAACCCGTCGACGTCCTCGTCGGACATCTTCTTCTTTTCTTGCTCGTCGCGTTCGAGGGCCTCGTTGACGATATCCTGCATCGTTACACCTTGGCCCAGGACCGCTTCTTTTCGGAGGCCTGTTCGGAGCCTTCCTCGGCGAGCATCTCCCGCACCGCCGAGCGAATCGCTTCGCTCCGATTGGGGTACTCGCCCGTCTCGACCATTTGTTCGACCTCTTCAATCTGCTGCTTCGGAATCCGTAGTGTCACACGCTCCATGTTTGGTAGTTTCCCCTTGGGTAAGACGGCCCGGACGGGACCTGTTTACGCCCCGCACGAGTGTTTACACAGCGAAACCGCAGTACGAGGGCGGCATCCCCTCGCGTTCGCCGCTGTGTAAGACGACCGTCTTACGCAGAATAAACCACTGACCCTGATGTATTAAAACTTACGGGCAGTGTCATACACTTTCCCGTTTACGGCGTCTGAGGGTGTCTATCGCGTGCAAACGCTGATTTAGGTCTGGTCGAGGACATCCGCCGCAGGCGTCCGTCTCCCACAACCCGGGCAGAATCCCCAGTCCGACCGGAGTTCATCGCCGCAGTCACAGAACACCCGGCGGGACGCCTTCTCACCGCAGTTCGGGCAGTAAACGTGGTCAGAACCCAAGTTTTCACCACATTGCGCGCACGTCTTACGTTCTTCCGTCTCGGCTCTGTCCCGTGTTTCCGCTTCTGTCTTACGCCCGCTCGTATCAGACGTTTGACTTTCGTCGTGGGACCGTCCGCTCTCGGTGCTTTCCCCTCGGCCGCCGGCGCGCTGTTGCTCGGTTTCGGCGCTCGCTGCCCCCGCGCTTACGCCGTCTAACGAGATGTTTACGTTGACATCCTGCGGTTGCGAGCGCGGTTGTCGCGTTTGCAGCCGGTCGGCGATGATACTGTCGACGCGGTCTTCGATGAGCTCGTCGATCGTCTCGGCGTCGGTCACGGACTCCGACGCCGCCGACGGTGGTTCCGACGCTGACGGTGACGCGTCTCCGAGGTACTCCCGGAGCGCTTCGCGCATGACCTCGCTCTTCGAGGCGTCGAACGCCTCGAGTTGGTCGATGAGGTCGTCGTCAGCACGGAACGTTATCTTACTCATCGGGCTCGATGAGGGTATTATACAGGCTGGTATTTTAATCTTCCCGCGCTGTCTGACGCCCGTCAGCTACCGGCATGACGCGATGACATCTCTTCTCGGTCGGATTCCGCTCGTAGACCGCTTTGACTTGTCTCTCGGAGGATCGGGAAGCGGGGTCAGACGTGTCTGACACCGGCCGGTGTGTCACTCCGCGTCGTGTGACCGTTCGGCGCACCCTCCGCGAATAACAATCCTTAAGTCTGGACGGCGGGGTATTTTCGGGTGTCGACCGCCCTTAGCTCAGACTGGTAGAGCAGTCGACTGTAGATCGACTTGTCCCCCGTTCAAATCGGGGAGGGCGGACTTGGTTTTCAGCCGAACTATGGCTGATAGCGTACGCCACGTTTTCGCGGCGTAGATTCCCTCTATCACTGGATTCACTTCCCCGCGAGCGGCGGCAAAATCCAGAGTGGAGCTTGATTCCAGTTGGGGGTCGCCGCCTTCTTGCGAATTTCATAGCTGAAAGGGGGTGGTCGGCGTGAGCCGGTCCCATCCCGATGCGGACGGCCTCGACGAGGCCGAGGAGATCGTCAGGGAATTGCGAACGGCCTACACTGAGCGCGTGGAGGCGAACACCTACGGTGTTCACGTCGCCGTTGAGACAGTCGAGAGCGGCCACGAGCGATTCCGCGACCTATCCACCGCGTTCATCACGGCGTACGTAGAAACGAACTCAGGCGAACTATCGAGGCAGAATTTTAGCTCCGATCTGCACCTCTAATCGCGTGAGGAAGCTTTGAGAGTTCTGTCTCACTTCCTCGGAAGCGATACTTTGAGGAATTGGTTTTGATGACGAGTGTTGCCTTCGCCGTCAGGAGTCCAGCGAGTATTGATATGGTACCCAATAGGAACACGATGAGAGCGATAGCCTGCTCATTTGGTAATATAACTGCCAATAGAAGCCAGAGAATCCCTGAAAAAATAATTCCTAATAGCCCAGCAACTGTCGCTCTATTGAGGTATGACGGTGGGGAGTAATCGATCTCAGAAATACTGTCTACCCGGATATCTGTGATTGACTTGGCCGTGTCGAAGACCAATCGAGAATCTGTGCAAATGAGTTTCCCAGTTCCTGTCAATGGAGGTGTTGGCGTTGTCTGGTCGACATCTGCGGATGCCAGAAGCGACTCATTATCTTTCACATACTCATCTGCATTCATATTATGATATCAAATACGTTCATCAGTATCTACTTTAATTTGCGTGTTGGTTTCCAGTACAGTACTGTTGACCTGCACTGAACACATCGATTATTTTCGCGCGTGCTTTGAGTTCAGCAGTTATTCTTCGCTCGATGAAGCGATGCATGACATGATGTACAACCAACTTAAAACAGACACAAGTACCGGACCCGGCCGACTGGAGACGGTCAGCCGGTGAGCGTAACCGGGCGTTCGGCGGCGAGCATGACGTCCTGCGTGGTGCTCCCGAGGAGGACGTTCGTGATACCCGAGCGCTTGCGTCCGCCCATAACGATGCTGTCGGCATCGCGGTCCGTTGCGGCGTCGAGTATCTTCGAACCGACCTCGCCGCCGACAGCGACGCGTTCGACGGGAATCCCCTCTGCTTCCAGATGCTCGGCGGCAGTGACAGCGGCGTCGACGTCTTCGAACTCGTGCGGTGGAGCCCCTTTGTAATCCTGGTGTGGGAACACGAAGAGGACCGTTGCTTCGACTGACTCGGGGGCGTTGGGAAGGGAAGCCAGGTATGCAGCTTGGTTCCGTGCTCGCTCTTCGCTCGTATCGACCGGGACCAGTACCTGCCGTATCCCTTCGCCGAGTACAACATTCTCGCCCGTGATCGTGACCGGTCTGTCGGCCGAGAGCAACACGTCCTGTGCAGTGCTACCGAGCAAGACCTTCGAGACGCCCGACCGCTTGCGTCCGCCGACGACGATCTCATCACTGTCCAGTTCTGTCGCGGTACGGACGATCTGTTGGGCAACGCCGCCGTCGGCAACCATTCGAGTCACGGAGACGCCGGCTTCTTCCAGTTGATCGGCTGCCTGGACGGCGGCGTCTACGTCACCGAACGCCACCTCCTCGGCATCGGCGAATTCGTCGGGGGGCACCACGTAGAGCACTGTCGCCTCGACGGTGTCAGTGGCATCCGGGAGCTGTGAAACATAGCTCGCTTGATTCGACGCGCGCGCTTCGTCTCTGTCGACGGGTATGAGTACATTGTACATCACACGTAGATATGTTAGTGCAACTGAATTAAATCATGACATATGTTCCCGCAGGGTAAGAAAGCCAGTCTGCGTGACCAGCTCGACCGGGTGATATGAACCGTACTGCTGTGATGCGCTCGAAGCAGTAGACGTAGGTCTCGAAACAAAGCAAAAACCGAGGGGCCACAAGGTGCTGAATATAGACCTGCAGAATCTCGAATCGAACTGCGGGTGTCGGCTTGGCGTGGCGTTAGAACCGCTCGCTCATCGCCGCCAGCCCAGCGTCCACGTCCACGGTCGCGCCCTGCTCACCGAGCGCGTTACCCAGCGCTGCAAGCAGATAGCTGACGTTCTGCCGTCGGGCCGAATGGCCCATGCAGCCGATACGCCAGATGTCGCCTTCCAGTGCACCCAGTCCGCTGGCGATTTCGAGGTCGTACTCGTCCAGCAGGTGCTGGATGACCGCGCCGTCGTCGACGCCGTCGGGCACGCGGACAGTGTTCAGGCTCGGGAGCCAGAAGTCGTCGGGGGCGTTCATCTCAAGTCCCATGCCCTCGACGCCGGCCTTCAGCGCGCCAGCGACGCGCAGGTGGCGGTCCCACCGTTCCTCGATGCCTTCCTCCGCGACGAGGCGAAGTGCCTCACGGAGCGCATACACGTTCGTGATCGGGGCCGTGTGATGGTAGGCGCGCTCCTCGCCCCAGTATCCTTCCAGCAGGGAGATGTCCAGATACCACGAGCGGGCCTCGGACTCGCGGGAGAGGACCTTGTCCATCGCGTCGTCGTTGAGCGTGAGCGGGCTCGCGCCAGGCGGACAGGAGAGGCACTTCTGTGGACCGGAGTAGGCCACGTCGATGTCCCACTCGTCGACGCGGAGTTCGACGCCGCCCAGCGAGGTGACGCTGTCGGCGATGACCAGCGCGTCGTTCGCGTGGGCGATGTCTGTGAGTTCGGGCACCGATGGCTGGAGAACGCCGGTGCTTGTCTCGGCGTGGACGAACCCGAACACGTCCGGACTGTGTTCGTCGAATGCCGCTTCGACCGCTGACGGGTCGAGCGGCTGGCCCCAGGGAGCGTCGACAGTGACGACGTCGCCGCCCGCGCGCTCGGCCATGCTTGCCATCCGGTCGCCGAAGTAACCGTTCGTCGGGACGAGCATCGTATCGCCTGGTTCAACGACGTTGCCGATGGCCGCCTCCATCGCCGCGGAGCCGGTCCCGGAGACCGGAATCGTCCACTTGTTGTCCGTTCGGAACGTGTACCGGAGGAGGTCCTGGACCTCGTCCATGATCTCGATGAACGAGGGGTCGAGGTGGCCGACCAGCGGCGTGCTCATCGCCTTGAGCACACGCGGGTGCACGTCGCTCGGGCCGGGACCCATCAGCGTTCGGTCCGGCGGTGTCAACTCATCGACAGTAGGTGCCTCATCCATAGCGTGTGTTACCTGATGACTGGGCATTAAAATCCGCGGTCACGACTCTCTGGTCAGGGCAAGGTCGGCTTCACAACTTCGCTGGGACGACAACCTCCCGTTCCAAAACCTCTCTCAAAGATCACGTTTGTGTTGCCAGTCACCAGCGGACACCACCCTCCCCCATAATCGTAACCGCAAGACAGCGACGATATGATGTGCATGAACGATCTGCCCTGTTTTTACTCTCGTACTGCGAAGGGAGTGTGTGGTCGTCGATGGGATTGTTCGATAACGCCGTGTCCCCTGGGGAGGAACCGAGACGCCGGTACACCTGTCTGGTGTGCCAGGCGTCGTTCGACGTTCAGTACCACTCGTGTCCGGACTGCGGTGCGTACGACATCCGCCGGACGAAGTGGCTCACGTAGCCCCCGGCGTCCACGTTGGCACGTCCACCGGACTGCCTGCTATCGGGCTACACTGCCCTTTTTTAGATTGGTGCCGCGTACCACAGCCACCAAGTGACCGCCGACGGTACGGCTATACGTGAACCGACGACAGTTAGGGACGACAGGGTACGACGTGACAGCTGTCGGACTTGGGACTTGGAATATCGGTGGTGACTGGGGCGACGTCTCGGCGGCGGAAGGACGGGAAACGATCCGCACGGCGCTCGACGCCGGCGTCGACTTCATCGACACTGCCGACGTGTACGGCGACGGCTTCAGCGAACAGCGCATCGCCGACGTGCTCGACGAACGCGAGGTCCGCGACGAGGTGACCGTCGCGACGAAGGTCGGTCGCCGACTCGACCCCCATACGGCCGAGCGCTACAACTACGACACCCTCTCCGAGCACGTCGACCGCTCGCGGGAGTACCTCGGGGTCGACACGCTCGAACTCCTGCAACTGCACTGCCCGCCGACGGACGCCTACTACCAGCCGGAGACGTTCGACGCCCTCGCGCAGCTGAAAGACGAGGGGAAGGTCGAGCACTGCGGCGTCAGCGTCGAACGGGTCGAGGAAGCGCTGAAAGCCATCGAGTACCCGGAAGTCGAGACGGTCCAGATTATCTTCAACATGTTCCGCCAGCGGCCCGCGGAGCGGTTCTTCGAGGCGGCCAAGCGCCGCGACGTCGGCGTCATCGTCCGCGTCCCGCTGGCCTCCGGACTCCTGACCGGCAACCTCTCCCGGGACACGGAGTTCCCCGAGAACGACCACCGGAACTTCAACATCGAGGGTGAGGCGTTCGACCGCGGCGAGACCTTCGCCGGCCTCCCGGTCGACGCGGGCTTCGACGCCGTCGACGAACTCCGCGGGCACGTCCCCGAACGGATGACGATGGCCCAGATGGCGCTGCGCTGGATTTTGGACCACGACGCGGTGTCGACCGTCATCCCCGGCTCGACGAACCCGGACCACGTTCGGGCGAACGCAGCGGTCAGCGAGATGGACCAGCTCTCGAATCAGGTCCACGGCGCGGTGCGTGACATCTACGAGGAGTACGTCTTCGACGACGTCCACCACCGCTGGTAGTCGCCGCTTCGCCGTATCAGAACCTGACGGGATTTGACGACCTATCGAGTACGCCGCGCCTCGCACCGGTAACTGCTTCTCGGCCTCCGGCAGTCACCGGCCCCCATGCCTGCCATCGCAGGCGTTCGTTCTATTCCCGTGGCTCGTGACCTACGCACTGTGCGTCCAGTTCAGCTAGTGGGTAGAATCCGTGTCACCGAAACGCGCTCCCGACGCCGATGAGTGGTATCGCGACCGGACGCGAGATCGTCCGAACGGTTCGCGAGGAAGATGTCCCGTTCATGGCAGCCAGTATCGCCTACTACGCGATCGCATCTATCGTCCCGCTGCTCGCGCTCTCGCTCGCCGTGCTCTCCACGTTCGGGGGCACCGCCACGCTGCTGGACCTGCTCCGGACGGTTCTCTCCGAGAACGGCGAGGTGATTCTGACGGAACTGCTGGAGAACACGCGCGGCCACGGGGCGACCGGGACCCTGAGTCTGGTGTTCGTGGCCTGGAGCGGCAGCAAGGTGTTCCGCGGTCTTACAATCGCCTTTACCGAGGTGTACGGCGAGGTCACTGAAATCTCGTTGCCGGCCCAGCTCGTCCGCAGCGCAGTTGTGATGGGAGTGCTATTCGGTGCTGTCGTCCTGCTGTCGGCCACCAGCGTCGCGCTCACGTACGTCCAGTTTCAGATCCCATATCCGACGCTGGTCGGCAATCTCACCGCGTTTGCCGCCCTCGTTGTCTCGTTCGTCCCGATATACTACGTTCTGCCGCCGGTCGAGACGTCATTCACACACGTCGTGCCGGGGACGCTGGTAGCCGCAGCAGGCTGGATCACTATCCAGGTCGGGTTCTTCTACTACGCCGGAACCGCTGGCCGGTACGCAGCCTACGGCTACCTCGGCGCGCTGCTCCTGTTTGTCACGGCGCTGTATCTGGCCGCCATCGTGTTGCTGCTCGGTGTCGTCGTCAACGCGACGCTGGACTGGTAGCGTCGGTGGGCCGGCCCCGTCAACGGCGCGCCTTGTACTGCGCGGACGCGGGTCCGTCGCGGCGGTTGCGTATGCAAGCACATCGGTGATGCCCGTACCGCCAGTAGCAACGACTGCAATGTCTACGATCCAACTGACCGACGACGACGTTGGCAAGACAGTTGTCACGAGTACCGGCGACGAAGTCGGCATCGTCAGCGGGTACAGATACGGCACCGCTCACGTCGACCCCGACCCCGGGCTGAAGACGACGCTCATGACGAAGCTCGGCTGGGAAGACACCGACGAGGATGACGGCTATCCGTTACAGGCCGACGCCGTCGAGACGATTACCAAAGACGAAATCCATCTCAGCTCGGGCCTGTAAGGAATCCGGGACTGTTAGACGGACGTATCGAGGACCAATGCCGGGTGGGCAAACCCGGCGTGAAACCGTCCCGTACAGGGGAGCATGGGACGGTGGGCGTCGGGAGAGTACGAGCACGCACTGTGCTCGCATACAGTCTTCCGTGCGATCCGATGTTTGTTATACAGCTCTTTACGTGGTGACAGTGGACAGACTGGGCGACAGGGGGACGCTACTGCACTTCGGTCACGTCAACTGGAAATCTATCGCCGTTGTACACCGAAACTGGTACTCCGGAAGGTGTTACAGCCGTTGGCTCCGGTCATCATGACCGGTTCCGGCGAACTAGCCACCCGCTACCGGCCGGACTGTGGTGAATCACTCTTCGGTGGTGAGTTTCGGACCGGGCTTCCAGGTGTTGCCTTCGAGGACAACGAGGTCGTAGCGTTCGAGCACCTGAAGCGTATCGACGACCGCCTGAGCGTCGAAGGAGACGGCCATATCCTCGGGCAGCTGCTGGGCAATTGCACTGCGTGTCCCACCGTCCATACGGACCACCGTGTCAAGCAACTGTTCGAGGTCGTCGAGTAGCGAGACGAGCGACGTCGACCCCTCGTCTTCTGTTGCCAGTTTCGACATGACTTCGTCGTAATTCCCCGATATCTCCATCGATACTGACACGGTCTCGTCTTCGATGTCTTCTTCGTCTCCCATAGGGACAAATATATGCACACTTGTAGAAATACGTTTCCATATTTGTTACAACAGACGCATCTACCGGCTGTTTCACTGCAAAAGCGAGTTGTATGGGTGTTATTGTCTCTCCAATATGTGTAGCTATAACCACGTTCGGGGGCACTTTCTTGGCCTAATATAGGACCAAAACCGTCCATTCAACAGTCGATATCTCTATCTAACTCTCAGTTATCGGAATAGTTGAATACATATCGAATATTTAGATCTATACCTCTGACCAAATCTGTTACCGTGGTCTCGGTAATATCACACCACCAAAGACGCACTGCCCTGTTGTGATCGTTCGGATAGGTCGAACGATATCGAAAGCGCCTGCGTCGTAGCGTAAGCCTGGCCCGGTGGCAGTCAACTAGTCCACGTCAACTGGTAACCCTGCCGCCGGACCGGTGTATCCGCTCCCACGGGCGACACACGCTCGGGCAGTCTGCCCTCGCTTGTCCTACTAGATAACAAAAGTACGGTTATTATTCCACTGTACTGAGAAGTCCCTGTTTCTCCCGCTGGACCGGGCTATCGGCGAGCCACAGTGCCGTGGAACACTGTCAGTTTCAGTATACGGAACAAGCAACACATCGATTGTGTTTGCTCCCGGTGCGCTCTGCGTTCGCCGGCAATGGACCTCATGATCGGAGACAGCGGCAAGCGCGTACAGCTACATATGCGCCCATTTCGCGGGACGGTGTAGTCCGATGGATGGCCACCCGTTGCTTTCACTGTATTCGGCATCTGTTCGAGAATACGAACCGCCGACAGCGAAGTGCGACTGCGCGAGTGGCAGTCGACGACGGACGTAGTGTTAACACGTCCGAGGATTCGGTTCGCCAGCGCTCGCTCAGTGGATGCCGACGTACGCCTCCGTGATGTAGTCGTTGTTCTGGAACTCCGCGGCGGAGCCACTGAGCTCGACCCGGCCGGATTCCAGCAGTGAGAGCCGGTGGGCGTGGCGCAGTGCGAACGTGGCGTTCTGCTCGACGAGCAGGAGCGTCTGACCCTGGTCGTTCAGCGTCTCGATGGCCTCGCTGATGTCGTCGATGATGACGGGAGCCAGTCCGAGCGTCGGTTCATCGAGGACGAGTAGCTCCGGATCGCCCATCAGCGCTCGTCCGACGGCCAGCATCTGCTGTTCGCCGCCGCTCATGGTCTGGGCCTCCTGGTCCCGGCGGTCGTCGAGCCGCGGGAACAGGTCGTACACCATGTCTAGGTCGGCCCGAACGGCATCGCGGTCCTCGCGGAACTGCGCACCCATGAGCAGGTTCTCGTGCACCGAGAAGAACGGGAACAGGTCGCGGTCCTCGGTGCAGTAGACGAGGCCGTCGTTGACCAACTGCTGGGGGTCGAGGTCGGCCACGTCTCGCCCGTTGAACCGAATCCTCCCGTCGTAGTCGAGGAAGCCGGCGACGGCGTCCAACAGCGTCGTCTTCCCCGCGCCATTGGGGCCGATGATGCCACCGATTTCCCCGCGCTCGACGGTCAGCGAGACGCCGTCAAGCGCCTGTGACTTGCCGTAGTACACGTCGAGGTCTTCGACTTCGAGCAGCGGGTCGCTCATTGGACCGCGTTCACCTCCCCGGCAAGGTAGGCGTCCTGAACCCGTTCGTCACCGACGATGTCGGCCGGGTCACCCGACGCGAGCTTCTGGCCGTTGTGCAACACGACGACCCGGTCGACGAGGTCCATCAGGCCGCGCATGTTGTGGTCGACGACGACCATGGTGATGCCCTGCTCGCGGAACGACTCGAACTGCTCTGAAAGCTGCCGGACCTCCGTCTGGTTCAAGCCGGCGAAGGGCTCGTCGAGCAAGAGGAGGTCCGGCTCCGTCGCCAGTGCCTTCGCGATTTCGAGGCGGCGAACGTCGGCGTGGGGCAGGGACCCGGGGTCGTCGTCGAGGGCGTCCTCGATGTCGACCTGGGCGGCGTAGCTCGCGATTGCCTCGTCGCTCGCGCCGCCGTCGAACGAGCGGACGCTGTTGGGGAAGGTGAACAGCTCGATGTTCTCTCGGACGGTCATCGACCCGATTGGATTGGACTCCTGAGAGACGCGCGACAGTCCACGGTTGACAATCTGGTGTGTCTTGTCGTCCGTAATATCTGTGCCGCCGAAGCGCACCGTTCCGCTGGTCACCGCGTAGATGCTCATGATGCAGTTGAACACGGTCGTCTTGCCGGAGCCGTTGGGGCCGATGAGGCCGAGTATCTCGCCGCTCTCGACGCCAAAGGAGAGGTCGTCGACGGCGACGAGGCCGCCGAACTGCTTGGTCAACCCGTCGACCGACAGCAGCGTCACCGTCGGTCACCTCCCAGCGCGCCGAGTGCACGCCAGAGGAGACGGAACAGTCCGTCCCGGGCGAACACCAGCACGAGGAGAACGAGCAGCCAGAGGGCGAGCCAGCGCAGTTCCTCGCCGAGGCCGACGAGGAACACGTCCCGGAGTCCGACGAACAGGAACGCGCCGCCGAGCGGTCCCAGAATCGAGCTCATGCCGCCGATGACTGCCATCGCTATCATTTGGATGCTGTTGTCCACGATGACGAACGTCTGTGGGTCGACGCCCGCGTTGACGTGGGCGAGCAGGACCCCGCCGATACCCATCGGGACGGCGCTCAGCACGAACGACCAGAGCTTGAACTTCGTCGGGTCCAAGCCGGCCGCGGAGACGGCATCCTCGTTCTCGCGGATGGCGACTAGCACGGTCCCCACATCGGAGCGCCCGACGTAGGTCAGCGTGGCCGCAACCGCGAGCATCGGCACCACGACCATGTAGTACTGCAGCGTCAGGTCGTAGGTGAACACGTCGACGCGGATGCCCCGCAGGCCGTTCGTCCAGTGGCTCAGGGCCTTTGTCAGCCGGTAGAACAGCAGGACGGTGACGAAGGTGACGAGCGAGAAATACGGGCCACGGAGACGGAGCGAGGGGACGGCGATGGCCAGACCCAGCACCGTCGTCGCGAGTATCGACAGCGGGACTGTGACAAACAGCGATAGCTCCGGATTCAGATGGAGCACCAGCAAGCCGGTGGTGTAGCCGGCCGCCCCCGACAGCGCCGAGTGGCCGAAGCTGATGTAGCCGGTGTAACCGCTCTGGATGTCCCAGCCCATCGCGAAGACGGCCCAGACCGCGCCAAGCGTGAGCGGTCTGAGGTAGTCCTGGCCCCACAGCGGCGCGGTGACGAGACCGCCAAAAGCTACCAGCAACAGCAACAACTGCAGGCCGGTAATTTCGCCGAAGCGTTTGCCGAGTGTCCGGTTGTACCGCTCGGCGACCGGCCAGAGCAGCCGCTCCGCTGGCTGGCCGACCGCTCCGATGACGCCGGCTCCCTGCGGGAGGACGCTGTCTCTCAGGACCGATTCGGCGCGGCCAACGAGCCGGCCGATACCTCGGCCGGTCTGCTCTCGGTCACTCATGGACGAACTCCGTGCCGTACAGGCCCTGTGGCAGCACCAGCAGGACGACCACGAGGACCACCAGCGACATGATGCCGCGGACGCTCTGTCCGAGGAACTGTCCGGTCGCCGTCTGCAGGTAGCCGACGATGTAGGCCGCGGCGACCGACCCCTTGATCGAGCCGATGCCGCCCACGACGACGATAATAAAGGCGAGCGCGAGCGGTTCCAGCCACATCGTCGGTTCGGCCGCCCCGATGCCACCTAAGAACACGCCGGCGATGCCAGCCAGGCCGCCCGCGACCAGCCACGTACGGGCACGCACGCCCGACACGTCGACGCCGGTGAGCATGGCTCCGCGCTCGCTCATCGAGGTGGCGCGTATCGACCGCCCGCTGTCGGTCTTGGTGACGTAGTACCAGAGCAGCCCCATCGCGACCCACGAGACGACAAAGGCCGCGAGTTCGACGTACAGGATTCGGGTCCCGAGCGCCTGGACCTGCAGCACGCCCGGCACCACGCTGTACTGGTAGGGTTGCGCGTGGAACACGAGCGTGACGAGTTCGGTGAAGGCGATGGCGACCACGATGGTCGCGAGGAACGTGATGACGACGTTCTCCTCGATGGTCCGGACCAGCACGACGTAGAGGCCGTAGGAGATGAGGCCGACGATGACGATAGTGAGCGGGAACGCGACTATCGGATGCAGCGTCACGCTCGCGAGGATGCTGTCCGAGACGAGACTCAGGTAGGTGTACGCGCCGGCCATTATCAGCGCACCGTGGGCGAGGTTCAACACGCCGCCGACGCCAAACACCATGGTGAAGCCGATAGCAATCAGGGCGTAGACGGCGCTGATGAGCGCGCCGTCGACGATGACGCTGGCAATGTCTCCCAGCATCGTTCACCCCATCCACGGCGGCGCGGCGTGTTCGGCGGTCCGCAGGCCCTCCGGGTAGACGCATTCCAGAGACCCACCCTCGCGCCACTGGGTAAGCGGGTAGTTCGTGATGATGCCGTCACTGTCCCGCTCTTCTCGGAGGTCGTGGGCGTACGTCTCGTCGGCCCCGTAGAACTGGACCCGCCCGGCCGCGCCGGTGAAGTCAGTCTGGAGCAGCGCGTCGACAATTGTATCGAGGTTGTTCTCCTGGTCGACGGTACCGGCGCGCTCGGCAGCGTTCTTGAAGACGTGTATCGCGTCGTAGGTGACAAAGCCCATGTACATCGGCTTGCTCGGCGGGTCATCGGCGTCGCCGTACGCCTCCATGTACGCCTCCGTGAACGGGACCGTCTTCGACGTGATGTCGGTGACACCCGCCGCGCCGGACTGGGTCGTCGTCTCGTAGGCCGCCGCGCCCTCGGTGAGTTCGTAGTAGGCCGGCAGCATCGACGCGACGTGCACTCCCTCGATGCCGAACTCGTACTCGCCCTGTGCCCAGCGGGCCGCCATCGGCCCGCCGTTGATGTGCGCGAAGAAGCGGAACATCGCGTCCGCACCCGCCGCGTCCACATCGTCTAGCACCGACCCGAATGAGGTGGTATCAGTTGCCAGCCCATTCACCATCGGCACGTCCAAGTCCGCCTCCTTCAGCAGGTCGACCAGCCGGTTCCGGAACACCGTCGTCCACTCGGCGTCGTCGGCGACGACAGCGAACGTGTTCCATCCGTGGCGGTCCGAGAGGTGGCCGGCGTACTGGCTGATGACCTCCGCCTGGAAGTGGGAGTTCACCGGCCCGACCCGGAACGTGTTCTTGTAGCGCTCGTAGTCGGACGCGACGAACTCCGTGACGGTACTCGGCGCGGCGGAGCCGGTGACCAGAAACGGCGTATTGAACTCCGACACGAGGTCCATGATAGACTGGGTCACCTCGCTGGAGAACGTGCCGACGATGGCGTCGACTTCCTCCTGTCGGACCAACTCGCCTGCGACGGTGCGCGCCTCGGACGGCGACGCCCGCGTGTCCTTCGTAACGAGTTCGACGGTCTGGTCGGCGATACCACCGTCGTCGTTGATTTCGGCGACCGCCATCTCCGCCGACCGCTTCGAGCCAACGCCGAGCGGGTTGTTCAGCGGTGCAAGGTGGCCGATGGTGACCGTCTCGGCGATGCCACCACCTCCATCGGGGTTCTCCCCACCACCGCCGCCATCACCGCTGCAGCCGGCGAACAGTCCGAGCGCCGTGCTCGCCCCGGTCGCTCTGATGAATGACCGCCGACCGATGCTGTTGGTATATGCTGTGCTGCTGTCGCTGGGTGTGCTCGTTGGGTCTGCCATGGTTTACCCTCGGTGGGTGGTACCACGTTCCAAACCATACACATTAAAGATGCGGGAGGATTCGACCAAATCTATATCTGGGTGGCCGTCACACATCGAATATGGCGTTTAGCTTGACGGCCGAGCAGACGGCAGTCCGAGAAGCGGTGCGTGAATTCGGCGAAAACGAGATCGAGCCGCTCGGAAAGGAATGCGACAGGGAGAAGCGCTACCCGGCGGAACTGATGGAGCAGGCGGCACAGTACGACCTCATCGCGCCGGAAGTCCCCGAGAAGTACGGCGGCGCGGGGATGGACAGCCTCACTGGCGTCGTCGTCACCGAGGAACTCTGGCGGGCCGACCCGGGTATCGGGAGCGCCATCGGCTCCCGTGGCTTCGGGTCGAGCATGATTCAGAAGTACGGCGACGAGTGGATGAAAGAGGAGTGGCTGCCGAAAATCACCAGCGGCGAGTCGGCGTGTGCCAGCGCTATCAGCGAACCCGCCCACGGCTCGAACGTGGCCGGCATCGAGACCTACGCCGAGCGCGACGCTGACGGCTGGGTCCTCAACGGCAACAAGATGTGGATTACCAACGGCACCGTCGCCGACGTGATGGTCGTGATGGCCAAGACCGATCCCGACGCCGGCCATGAGGGCATCAGCGCGTTCCTCGTGCCGACGGATACCGACGGCCTGCAGGCAGAGAAAATCGACAACAAGCTCGGCATCCGCGCGTCAGATCTGGCCGAAATCATCATCGACGACGTTCGCGTGCCCGAGGAGAACCTCGTCGGCGAGGAGGGCGCTGGCTTCTACCAGCTGATGGACTTCTTCGCGAGCGGGCGAGCGAATGTCGCCGCACAGGCTGTCGGCACCGCTCAGGCCGCCATCGACGACTCAGTTCAGTACGCGAACGAGCGCGAGCAGTTCGGCCAGCCGATCAGTGAGTTTCAGGCCATCGAACACAAGATCGCTGAGATGGCGACCAACGTCGAGGCCGCGCGGTCGCTCACCTACCGCGCTGCCAGCGCCATCGACGAGGACAACCTCGACGTTGCGACGAAGTGGGCCAGCATGGCGAAGCTCTTCGCCAGCGAGCACGCCGTCGACGTGGCCGACGAGGCGATTCAGGTCCATGGCGGTGCGGGCTACGTCACCGACCACAACGTCGAGCGGTACTACCGCGACGCCCGAATCACCAAAATCTACGAGGGGACCAGCGAGATTCAGAAGAACATCATCGCCGACCGCGTGCTGTAAGACTGCACCGAGGCTGGGAGACCGCACAGTCTACCGCCGGAGCGTCAGGAACTCGGCCGAAAAGACGGCTTCGTCGGCCTGATTCAGCGCGGTGACTTCGGTCCGGACGACGCCCGTCGCAACCGGGTGGTCTCGCCGCTCCTTGTCGACAATTTCGGCCTCGACGTGAATCGTATCCCCCAGGAACACCGGCTTGACGAACCGGAGGCGGTCGAGCCCGTAGAACGCGACCATGTGCCGCTTTTCGGCCTCGTCGCGGGCCTGCCACAGCAGTCCGGTGACGACTGAAAACACCAGTGCGCCGTGGGCGATACGCTCACCGTACCCCGAGTCGGCCATCCGCTCTGCGTTCGTGTGGAGGTGATTGAAGTCCCCGCTGACACCGGCGAAGTTGACCACGTCGGCCTCGGTGATGGTTCGCCCCGACGTGGTGAATCCCTCGCCAACCTCGACGGTTTCGAACTCACCGGCCATTGTACTGCCCCCCGCACTCGGCCGTCGAGAGCCGCGTCGGTTTCGGGTCGAGCCACCGCTGCTGCGTTTGCACCCGTTGGTCCGGGGACCTGTGGGTGCCACCGTTGCGAAGCATGTACACCTCTACCGTGAACCGCGCTGGTGTTAATCCTACCGGGGCGCACTGTTGGTTGGGACAGCATCCACGACGCCCACACCAGCACTGTCCCCGTCGGACGTTCAACGGAATTAAACTGAATCCAAGCGAGAGCGCCCAGGACGTAGCTTTATTGGGGATGCCCGAGATGTCAGAAGCGATGTCAAAGCCACACACGGAGCGGTTTAGCCTGAAGGGTCAGCGGGCGATTATCACGGGCGCATCGAGCGGCATCGGCCGAGCAATCGCGGAGGAGTTCGCTGCCGACGGGGCCGACGTGGTTGTCTGCTCGCGCGAGCAGGACAACGTCGGCCCCGTCGCCGACGAGATCAACGACAGCGACCGGCCCGGCGAGGCGGTCGCTATCGAATGCGACGTGACAGACCGCGAGGCCGTCGAGGCGCTGGTGGAGGCGACCGTCGACGAGTTCGGCGGGCTGGACGTGCTCGTGAACAACGCCGGCGCGAGCTTCATGGCCGGGTTCGACGACATCAGCGAGAACGGCTGGAAGACCATCGTCGACATCAACCTCCACGGGACCTACCACTGCACGCAGGCGGCCGGCGACGCGCTGGCCGACGGCGACGGCGGGGCGGTCATCAATCTCTCCAGCGTCGCCGGCGAACAGGGCGCGCCGTACATGAGCCACTACGGGGCCGCGAAGGCCGGCGTCAGCAATCTCACGTCGACGCTGTCGGCGGAGTGGGCCGACCGCGACATCCGGATCAACTGCATCGCACCGGGCTTCGTCGCCACGCCGGGCGTCGAGTCACAGATGGGCGTCAGCGCCGACAACATCGACCGCGAGGCCGTCGAGCGCCGCATCGGCCTCTCCGAGGAAATCGCCGACATCGCGCGGTTCCTCGCCAGCCCGGCGTCGTCGTACATCGTCGGCCAGACCATCACCGCCGCCGGCGTCCCACGGCTCGAAGAGACGCCCGACATCTGAGCGCCGGGACCAGTACCGACGGCTGGGACCGCGGTGTCACTCCCCGGCCGAGATTCCGAGCCAGTCCGGCAATTCCCGGAGGTCGTCGAGCGCGATATCCACGGCGGGTCCGTCCTCAGCCCCGTAGGCGGCCGTCCACAGTCCGGCCTCCGTCCCGCCGTCCATGTCGTGCTCGTAGCGGTCACCGATCATCACGGCCTGTGCCGGTTCGACCCCGGCCTTTGTCAGTGCCGTTTCGAACATCGCCGGGTCGGGCTTGGTCCGACCGACGGCCTCCGAGGCGGTGTACGAATCCATCGCGTCCCAGACGCCGAAGGTCCGCAACAGTTCCTTGCCCTCGTCGTCGTCTACATCGCTGATGACGCCCTGATGCAGCGGCGCGTCCGCCAGCGTCCCGATGGCCGCGACGGCATCGGGGTTGGGTTCGGCCCGTTCGTCGCGGATTCTCCGGAACAGCGATTCCCACTCGGTTTCTTCGGGGCTGACTGTCAGAATCTCGTCGACTGCCAGCCGGTAGCCCTCGCGGGCCGGCCGGAACGCCGTCCCGTCGCGCTCGCCGAAGTACGTTCCGAGGACCGACCGCCACTGTTCGAGGGCCGCGTCGGCAGCAGCAGTCGCCGGGTACTCCGCACACAGGCGCTCGACAAACTCGCGGTGGGCCGCCCGGACGGACTCCATCCGAAGGATGACGCCCCCGATGTCCCAGAAGACGGCCTCGACGTCTGGACTCTCGCTCACGGCAGCGGCTTGGACTGGCCCGGGTATGAAACTACCGCCGACGCTCGGTGTCGTGGTGGGGACGCCGTGATGACGTACCGGAACACGATTCCGGCAAATAAACGGCCGACCACGCGTTCGCTGTGCTCCAACACTTATGCTGTCGACGTACGAGAACGAAAGTGTGCCATGATATCGTTCACCGATTCCGAGGCCGCGACTGAACTCGCCGAGCGCGCCAGAGCGTTGATGGACGAGGTCGTCATTCCGCGGGAGCGCGAACTCGCAGGCGGGACCGCGATCTCGGACGCGACGGTTCGGGACCTCCGCGCGGCCGCGCGAGAGTACGACGTGTACGCCCCCCAAATCCCCGAGGAACACGGTGGTATGGGCTATGACTTCCGGGACGTGTTGCCGACGTTCGAGGAAGCGGGTCGAAGCCTCCTCGGCCCGATTGCGATGCGGGTGGACGCGCCCGACGAGGGGAACATGCACCTGCTGGAGATGCAAGGGACGGACCTCCAGAAATCGGAGTACCTCGACCCGCTCGTCGAGGGCGAGATACAGTCCGGCTTCGCGATGACGGAGCCGATGCAGGGCGCGGGCTCGGACCCGAAGATGATACGCACCACGGCGCAGAAGGAGGGTGACGAGTGGGTCATCGACGGCCACAAGTGGTGGACGACCGGTGGCGTCGACGCCGACATCCTGCTCGTCTTTGCCCGGACGGACGAGGACGTGCACCCGTATGAAGGGTGTTCGGTGTTCATCGTCCCGGCCGACGCCGACGGCGTGGACATCGTTCGGAACGTCCCGCACATGGGCAGCCAGGGCGACCCGAAGGGCCACGCCGAAATCGAGTTCAACGGCGTTCGCGTCCCCGAGGAGCACCTGCTGGGCGAGGAAGGCAACGGCTTCCAGCACGTCCAGCAACGCCTCGGCCCGGCGCGACTCACCCACTGTATGCGCTTCTCGGGGATGGCCGAGCGGGCGCTGTCCATCGCCAAGGCCTACACCACCGAACGGCAGGCCTTCGGCGACTCCGTGGCCGACAAACAGCACGTCCGCTTTGAAATCGCCGAACAGGAGACACAGATTCAGGCCGCGCGGGCGCTGGTCCGGGCCGCCGCGGACGCCATCTCCGCCGGGCAGGAGGCCCGCGTCGAGGTGTCGATGAGCAAGGTGTTCGCCGCCCGGGCGACACAGGACGCCATCGACACCGCGGTCCAGTTCTGTGGCGGCAACGGCATCGGCCGGGACCTCCCGCTGGCGGACTTCTACGAACTGGTCAGGACGTTCCGCATCGTCGACGGGGCCGACGAGGTTCACCTGCGTACCATCGCCCGCGAGGCGTTCGAGGACGTGGACAGCGAGGAACTGGAGCCAGTCCGTCGCTACCGGGAGTAGAACGCGGGCCGCCAGCGGAACGGGTCGCTATTGCCCCTCGAACTCCGGTTCGCGGTCGGCCGCAAAGGCCGCCGTCCCTTCCGCTACGTCGTCAGTGGTCAACAGGAGCGCAAAGGCCTGGCTCTCCATTTCGAGGCCGGCGTCGAGACTCTCGTCGGCCCCCTCGTTCATCACGCGCTTGGCTTTGCGGAGGGCAATCGGCGGCCCGGAGACGAGGTCCTCGACGAACTCCCCAACCACGCTGTCGAACTCGTCGGCGTCGACGGCCCGGTTGATGAGCCCCCAGTCGGCCGCCCGCTCGGCGGAGACGTGCTCGCCGCGGAAGACCAGTTCCTTCGCTCGGGCGTCGGTCAACATCCGAATCGCGCGCTGGGTCCCGCCGCCCCCGGGCAGCAGGCCGAGCGTGATTTCGGGGAAGCCGAACTCCGAGTCGGTCGTCGCCAGCCGGAGGTCACAGGCGAGGGCAAGCTCCAGGCCCGCCCCGAGACAGTAGCCGTCGATGCGCGCCAACGTCGGCCGCGGGTACTCGGCGACGGTCGTGAACACTTCCGTCGGTTCCGAAGTCTGTGCGGGGTCACGGTCCGCGAAGCCGGAGATGTCGGCCCCGGCGGAGAAGGCGCGGTCGCCGGCCCCTTCGAACACGACGGCTCGGACTTCGTCATCATCGACCGACGAGAGCAGGTCGACGACCTCGTCGGCGAGCGTTTCGCTGATGGCGTTCATCCGCGATGGCCGGTCGAGTTCCACTTCCAGCAGGCCATCGTCGTCGAGTTCCCAGTTGATGGTGTGGTAGTCACCCGGGCCGTCGCCGGTGTCGTACTCGTGGAAGCCCCGGCCTGCTTCCTTGCCGGTGTGGCCGGCCTCGACGAGTTCGACGAGGTAGTCGGCCGGCTCGTAGCGGTCGTCGCCGTGTTCGTCGTGGAGCGTCCGGAGCTTGTCGAGGACGGTGTCGAGACCGATGTCGTCGGCCCGTCGGCAGGTCCCTTCGGGGAAGCCCGCGCCGAGTTGCATCCCCGTGTCGATGGCTTCCGGCGTCGCCACGTTGTCGCCGACGAGCTTCGCGGCCTCGTTTGCCATCACCGACTCGACGCGGAGATGGTCAAAGCCGTCGGCGTCCTCTGGACCGTAGTCCGGCCCGTCGCCGTCGTCGTATTCGTAGTACCCTTCGCCGGTCTTGCGGCCGAGGGTCTCGTTCTCGACCTTCTCTTCCATGAGTGGCGGAATCGGCGTCCCGGCCTCCTTCCGGACGTGGTAACCGATGTCGATGCCGGTCAGGTCGCCGAGTTCGAACGGCCCCATCGGGTAGCCCCGCTCGTGGACCATCGCGGCGTCGGCCTGGCGGATGGTCGCCTCGCCCGCCGAGACCATCCAGGCCGGCTCGCTCATGAACGGCCCGAGGACGGAGTTGACGACGAACCCGCGCACGTCCTTGCGGACGTAAATCGGCGTCTTGCCGATGGACTCGACGAATTCGTAGCCGGCCTCGGCCGTCTCGTCGGTCGTCGCCTCGCCGTAGATGACCTCGACGAGGTCCATCTTCACCGGCGGATTGAAGAAGTGCAGACCCAGCACCGATTCCGGCCGCTCCGTCGCCTGGGCGATTTTCGTAATCGAGAGCGAGGAGCTGTTGGTCGCCAGCAGGGCGTCCTCCGGCGCGGCGGCGTCGACGGACTCGAAGATGTCCTGCTTCACCGAGAGCTGTTCCGGCCCGGCCTCAATGACCAGGTCCGCGTCGCTGACCGCCGCCTCCAGATCGGTCGTCGTCGCGACCCGCGCCGCCACGTCGTCGGGGTCCTCGTCGAGTCGCCCCTTCTCGGCGAGCTTTTCGAGCGACCACTCGATTTCGTCGTAGCCGTCTTCGACGATGTCTGCATCGATGTCACGCAACACGACGTCGTAGCCGGCGATAGCCGTGACCTCGGCGATACCGTGACCCATTGTTCCCGCACCGAGCACTGCAACTGTCGCTATCTCTGTCTGCTCTGCTCGCATACGCGTAGTGTCTACTGCAACACATATCAATCATCCCCCTAGCAGCAATCGTGGCTGGTGGTGTTGGTCACGGTGTCATCAGCCAGTCGGGGCTTTCTGGCTGTTTCAATCCACTTCAGGAAAACCGTCTACTTGCCCGGCAGATAATCTCAATCGTCTATCTTCGTTTTCAGAGCGGTTCGTCGCCCTCGATAATCCGAATCGCGCGGTCGGCCAGCGCCGGGACGCGGTTCTCCATCAGGGGATAGAACGGGTCGTCGGCGTTGCCTTCCAGATAGCGGCGGTAGAACATCTCGCCGAGAGCGGCGAGCTTGTACACGGCGAGCGTGCGGTAGAACCGCTCGTGTTCGAAAGTAAGGCCCG
Source organism: Haloarcula sp. KBTZ06 (assembly GCF_048595605.1). Classification (NCBI taxonomy): domain Archaea; kingdom Methanobacteriati; phylum Methanobacteriota; class Halobacteria; order Halobacteriales; family Haloarculaceae; genus Haloarcula; species Haloarcula sp. KBTZ06. The sequence continues at coordinate 2,329,960 of NZ_CP184337.1, read as the reverse complement.
TCTGGGCTTCCCAGCGGTCGACCAGGTCTTGCCGGGTCAGATACCCCGGCGCTTCGATGAACTCCATCGCGAGGTCGGGAATCTCCGGCTTCGGGTCCTTGGCGTCGCGCCAGTACGAGAGCAGCCAGCCGAGGTCGGCCCGTGGGTCGCCCAGTGTCGCCATCTCCCAGTCGAAGACAGCGGCGAGTTCGGGGTCAGCACCGGGGCCGAACATCACGTTGTCGAGTTTGTAATCGCCGTGAACCAGTGTCTCCGGATGGTCGTCGGGGCACTCGTCCTGTAACCACGAGCCAACCCGCTCCAGTTCAGGGATGGTTCGGGATTCGGCCGTCCGCTCGAACGCCCACGCCAGTTGTTTCCCCCAGCGCGTGACCTGGCGCTTCGCATACCCTCTTGCACGGCCGAGGTCGGACAGGCCGACGGATTCGGGGTCTACTTCGTGGATGGCCGCGAGGGTGTCCACCAGTTCGGTGCCGACGGCCTCTCGGGCATCGTCGTTCGTGAAGCGCTCCGGTTCTTCGTCTCGGATGACGGTCCCCTCGACGCGGGCCATGACGTAGAAATCGCTGCCGATGACCGTCTGGTCGTCACAGGCCGTCACCGTCGGTGGGACCGGCACGGCTGTGTCCTGTAGCGCGTCGATGACGCGATACTCCCGTAATACGTCGTGGGCCGTCTCGGCGGTCTGGCCCGGCGGGGGTCGCCTGACGACCAGTTCCTGGTCGCCCCAGGTGACAAACAGCGTCTCGTTGGAGTGGCCCTGTTCGTGGCGCGCAACGTGGAACGTCTCGGCCGGGCCTATTTCTCTCGCGAGAAACTCTTCGAGCGCACTTTCGTCGACCAGCCGCTGGTAGTAGTCGGTGCTGCGTTCAGTCATGGTCGTCGTTTCGCGCCCATCTCATGAAAAACTGCGGGTCGTGTCATCGTCCGACGAACTCCGGCCGGCGGTCGGTCAGGAACGCCTCGACACCCTCCTCGTGGTCGGCGGTCTCGAAGACGATGCCCTGAGCCGTCGCCTCATCGCGCTGGGCGCGGTCGAAGGACTTCTCCAGCCCGTCCTGAAGCAGTCGCTTCGAGTGCCGGAGGGCGACGGTCGGCCCATCGGCAATGCGGCTGACAGTCGCCGCGACTTCGGACTCGAACGACTCGGCGTCGTAGACGTGGTTGAACAGGCCCAGTTCTGCGGCTCGCTCGGCGCACAGAATCTCGCCGGTGAACACGAGTTCCTTTGCGACGTTGATCCCGACAATGCGGGGGAGCAGGTACGAGGTGCCGGCGTCGACGCTGAGGCCGACCTGCCGGAAGACGAAGCCGATGCTGGCCGACTCGCTCGCCAGCTGGATGTCACAGGCGATAGCGAGGTTCGCGCCGGCCCCGACGGCTGACCCGTCGACCTTCGCGACGGTCGGGACCGGCAGCGCGACGACTCTGGCGATGGTGTCGCGGGTCCGCCGGGCCAGTTCGCTGACGGCGTCGTCAGTCGGGTCGTCGTTCGTGAGCCGCTCGCTCATCCCCTCGATGTCGCCGCCGGCCGAGAACGACTCGCCAGTGCCCTCGATGACGACACATCGAACATCGGACGCTGTCTCGATAGTGTCGAGGTGGCGCTCCAAGGCGTCGTATACGGGCTGTGTGAGTGCGTTCCGCGTTTCCGGTTCGTTCAGCGTCAGCGTGGCGATGCCGTCGGTGATGGAGAGCAGTACGGACTCGCTCACTGGATATCACTCCGTTGTCGCTGCATGGGGTCGCTTCACATGGTTCCGGTATAAATTTACCGCTGGTTCACAGTTTCAGACAGCGCTGGCCACGAACTGTGGGTGGCACGTCAAGTGTTACCACAGCGAGCAGGGCTAGTTTTAACATATCGGTGTGTGTTGACACGGAGTATGCCAGGTGGTGCACCACTCAACCTCCGGTCATTCCTGTGGCGTGGCGAAAACGTGTTCCCCGACAGCGAGATCGTCTCGCGGACACACCAGGGGATTCACCGATACACAATAGCGGAGTACGCCGAGCGCGTGCGGAAACTGGCCTCAGCGCTCGAACAGGCGGGCATCGAACGCGGCGACAGAGTCGGGACCTTCGCCTGGAACAACCACTGGCATCAGGAGGCCTACTACGGCGTCGCCTGCATGGGTGCGCAGGTACACATGATTAACCTCCTCCTCCCCGACGAGCACATCCAGCACATCGTGGCCGACGCCGAGGACGAGATCCTCATCGTCGACCCCGTCATGCTGGAGAAGCTCGAAGCGGCGTACGACGAGGAGGCGTTCGCCTCCGTCGAGCAGTACATCGTGATGGGAGAGCAGGTACCGGAGACGTCGCTGGGGCCAGTCGTCGACTACGAATCGTTCATCGCCGACGGCGACCCCGACTACTCCTTCCCGCAACTGCCCGAGGACCAGCCCGCGGGGATGTGCTACACGTCCGGGACAACAGGCAAGCCCAAAGGCGTCGAGTACACCCAGAAGATGTACTGGACGCAGGTCATGTCGCTGATGACCAGCGAGGCCGGTATCAAGACCGACGACGTGGAACTGACGTACGTCCCGATGTTCCACGTCAGCGGCTGGTGTCGCCCGTTCACGACTATCGCCGCCGGAGCCAAGACGGTCCTCCCCGGGCCAAACCCGTCGGCTGAGGACCTGGCGAGGCTCATCGAGGAAGAGGACGTGACCGTCTCGGCAGCGGTCCCGACCGTCTTCATGGACCTGCTGGAGTACGCCCGCGAGAGCGACGTGGACTTCTCGTCGGTTCGGTACTTTACCAGCGGCGGGTCCGCGACGCCGCGGTCACTGATGGAGGATTACAAGCAGGAGTTCGACGTGGACCTCATCTCCGGCTACGGTATGACCGAAACGTCGCCGGTCACCCACGCCTACGAGCCAAAGCCCGGGCTGGCGGACCTTCCGGAGGAGGAGCTGTTCGACCTGCGGAGCCACTCCGCGGGGCTTCCTATTGCCGGCCTGGAGTTCAAAGTCGTCAACACCGACGGCGAGGAAGTGCCCTGGGACGGCGAGTCGCTGGGCGAACTCTGGATGCGCGGCCCGTGGGTCACACAGGAGTACTACAACGCCCCCGACGCGACCGAACAGGCTGTCACCGACGACGGCTGGTTCAAGACCGGTGACATCGTCCGGGTGAGTCCGGAGGGGTACGTCGACGTGGTCGACCGGATGGACGACCTCGTCAAGAGCGGCGGCGAGTGGATAGCAAGCGTCGAGGTCGAAAACGCCGTCATGGGTCACGACGAGGTCGTCGAAGCCGCAGTTGTCCCGGTCCCCCACGAGCGGTGGGACGAGCGCCCCGCCGCGTTCGTCGTCACACGCGACGCTGTGTCCGACGAAGCCGCGCTGCGCCAGGAGATCAAAGACCTCGTCGCCGAGTCGTACCCGTCGTGGTGGGTCCCCGACGCCATCCGTCTGGTCGACGGGATTCCCAAGGGCGCGACCGGGAAGTTCTCGAAGCAGACGCTCCGTGACGAGTACGTCGACGAGTCGATCATCGAAACTGTCGCCGAGAACGCCCCGGCGACGTAACCCGACTGAAGCGCGGCGGGGCATTCCGGCTGTCAAAATAGTATCGGCGGCGGCCTCGGTCGCGAGCAGCTATCGCTGCCGGATCAGCCACACCAAGTCCAATCGCGGATAGGTATTTATGCTAGCCCCGCGCACCTTGCGGTATGCGAGCAGCTGTCATTGAGGAGCACGGCGAACCGCTCACGATTCAGGACGTGCCCTATCCGGAGCCCCAGCCGGATCAGGTCGTCATCGAGACAGAAGCCTGCGGAGTCTGCCGGAGCGACTGGCACGCCTGGCAGGGGGACTGGGAGTGGTTCGGCATCCAGACCGGGCCCGGGCAGATTCTGGGCCACGAGCCGGCCGGCGTCGTCGCCGACGTGGGTGCAGACGTCGAACAGTTCTCCGAGGGGGACCGCGTTACGGTCCCGTTCCACCTCGGCGACGGGTCGTGCCAGTACTGCCAGCGCGGGCACGCTAATATCTGCGAGACATCGATGCCGCTCGGATTCCTCGACGCCGCACCGGGGGCGTTCGCCGAGGCGTTCCCCGTCCGCGAAGCCGATTTCAACTGCGTCACGCTGCCGGACGCCGTCGACTTCACCGAGATGGCCGGCTTGGGCTGTCGGTTCATGACGGCGTACCACGCACTGACCGACCGGGCGGACCTCAGGCCGGGCAACGCCGTCGCGATTCACGGCTGTGGTGGCGTCGGGCTCTCGGCGGTCCACATCGCCGACGCGCTGGGGGCCGAACCGATTGCGGTCGACGTACAGGAGGGCAAACTCGACCGAGCGCGGGACCTCGGCGCGGCGGCGACAATCAACGCCGCCGAGGTGGACAACGTCCCCGGCGAGGTCCATGCGGTCACGGACGGCGGAGCCGACGTGGCCATCGACGCGCTGGGCATCGCCGAGACGTGTCGCAACGCTGTCGAGTCACTGGGCAAGCAGGGCACCCACGTCCAGGTCGGACTCACGACTGACGACGAGGCCGGGAAAATCTCCCTGCCGGTGGACACGATGACTCTGCAGGAGATCGACTTCCACGGCTCCTACGGGATGCCGCCAGTTCGCTACGACGAGCTGTTCAGACTCATCGACGCTGGGACGCTCGCCCCCTCGAAGATTGTCGGGGAGACGCTCGCGCTCGAAGACGTGCCGGCCACCCTCTCGTCGATGGGCGAGTACGAGACGGTCGGCATCCCCGTCATCGACGAGTTCTGAGTTACGCCGGCACTGCGCTGCGGTTCGCCGGTCCCTACGAACGGTTCGCTGCCAGCCACTCGACGGCGAAGTCTACCATCGGCTGTTGGGCGAGGAGTTTCGACTCGCCGACGCCGACAGTGCCTGTCTCGACGGCGCTGGGGTGTGCACGCTCGAACGCATCGCCACAGGCTTGGAAGTCCTCATCGTCGAGTTCGATATCCTCCCAGTAGCGCCATTCGCGCTCACCGTCGGCGAGGACGGCACTGGCGTGGTCAGTCGTGTCGGCCTCGATATCGGCGCGGTACTCGGCGAGGTGCAGCGAGGTGTTGGTCGCATGTGACGTTCCGAGAAACAGGACTGTCCCATCACGGTCATAGACCCCGGACAGCGGTGATGCCTCCCCGAGCGAGTAATCGTAGGCGTGACCGCCGACAATGGCCTCGGCATCGGTACCCCATGCGGCGAACGAATGCTGTGGGTGGGCACTCCGGTGGACATCTGGATACGTGCGAAAACACTCGGCGATTGCACCCATTCCTTGCGTTGGCGTCACTGCCGGTCGGTACGGAGGGAACTGCTCGCGAATCGTGTCACCCCACGAGTCCGGGACTGGTGGATGCTCCATATTGTCGGGGTCTCTGTTGTCGGGCGAGTGCGTTGGCATCACCACATTCCCGCTCTCAGAGACGACACGCTGCAGGGCGTCTACCACCGCTGGTGCGCCACCACAGACCCATCCCAGTTCGGACAGCGACCCGTGGACCAGTACCGTTTCCCCGCTTTTTAGACCCAGCGTACGGAGGTCGCGTGCTATCGAATCCACGGTGACCGGTTCCGCTGAACGGTCGCTTGGGCGCGGCGTGTCCATGAGGGATGATAGCCGAAAGCGGGCATAAGTTTCGTGTTCGCCGGGCCCACAGAGTCGTTATCGTGGGCTACCTGCTGTGGCCCTATAGTTGACAGCTCAGAGCAGTTGGTAGTCGCGCTCTTCGTGCTGGACGGAGATCCACTTGGTCTCGGTCAGTTCGTCCATGATCCACTCGCCGTTGTACCGGCCGAGGCCGGAGTCCTTCATCCCGCCGAACGGGGCGTTGGGTTCGTCCTGAATCGGGTGGTCGTTGACGTGGACCATCCCGGCGTCGATCTGGTCGGCGATGGACCGACCGTGTTCGACATCACCGCTGTAGACGCCCGCGGCGAGGCCGTACTCGGTGTCGTTGGCGAGTTCGACAGCCTCTTCGTCGGACCCGAACGGGATGACCGGAGCGACAGGGCCGAAGTGCTCGTTACAGGCCGCGGACATATCGTTGGTACACTCCGAGAGAACGGTCGGTTCGAGGAACAGGTCCTCGACTTCGCCGCCCGTTTCCAGCGTCGCGCCGGCGTCGACGGTCTGCTCGATGAACGAGGTGAGCTGTTCGACCTGGCTCTCGTTGATGATCGGGCCGAACTCCACGTCCTCGTCGAGCGGGTTCCCGATGGTCAGCGACTCCGCGTGCTCGACGAGCTTCTCGACGTACTCGTCGTAGACGTCCTCGTGGACGAGGTGGCGATTAATCGAGATACACACCTGTCCCTGATGGCCGAACGCGCCGACGGAGCCGGCCTTTGCGGCTGCCTCGATGTCGGCGTCCTCGGTGACGACGAACGGTCCGTTCCCGCCGAGTTCAAGCGCCGGAAGGGCGAGCGCGTTCCCGGCCTGACTGGCCACGGACCGGCCGACCGCCGTCGATCCGGTGAACGACATCACGCGGGCGGCCGGGTGGCCGGCCATCCGGTCGCCGATGTCGGAGCCGTGGCCCGTGACGACGTTGACGACGCCGTCCGGGAGGCCGGCCTCCTCGGCGATGTCGGCCAGCAGGAGCCCGCCGGTAATCGGCGTGTCCGTCGCGGGCTTGATGACGACGGTGTTCCCCAGTGCGAGCGCGGGGCCGAGCGCCCGCGTCGTGAGGTGTAGCGGGAAGTTCCACGGGGAAATAATCCCGACGACGCCAGCGGGCTCGCGGACGATGTGATGGTCCTTATCTTCGTGATACATCGAATCGCGGACCTCTTCCTCCGGCGGGACCATTTCCAGTGCGCTCTGGAAGTCCGCCATGGCGAAGTTGGCCTCGGCAGTCGCTTTGGCCTGAACACTGCCCGACTCCGTCGCGAGCAGTTCGACGATCTCGTCGAGTCGTTCCTGCATTACCCCGATCATCGCCTGAACGTACTCGTTGCGTTCCTCGCGCGACAGCGCCGCCCAGTCGGACTGGGCCGCTTCGGCGGCCTGATAGGCGTCGTTGACGTCCCCCTCTGTCCCGGCGGGTACCGCCGCGATTTCCTCGCCTGTCGCGGGGTTAGTCACCGGAATCGTATCAGACGCTCCGGCGTCGCGCCACTCGCCGTCGATGTACAGTTGGCTCCACGCCGTCTGGCTATCTGGTTGTGACATTCCATGCTGTCGACAGCGCTACGGACTTTTAGCACTTTGGCAGCAGGCAAACGCTTAATTGAACCCCGGCCACAGATCCTATATGATCGATTACCTCGGTCTCGAAGGCGACCTCGGCGAGGAAGAGCGGATGGTCCGTGACACGGCCCGGGACTTCGTCGAGAACGAAGTCAAACCGGACGTCGGCCAGCACTGGATCGACGGGACGTTCCCGACGGACCTCATCACCGAGATGGGTGAACTCGGGTTCTACGCACCGAACCTCGACGGGTACGGGTTGCCTGGACTCAGCGAGACAGCCTACGGCCTCTTGTTACAGGAACTGGAGGCCGGCGACAGCGGCCTGCGCTCGATGGCCAGCGTTCAGGGTGCGCTCGTCATGTACCCGATTCACGCCTACGGCAGCGATGCCCAGAAGGAGGAGTGGTTGCCGGCGCTCGGCAGCGGCGAGCGGGTGGGCTGTTTCGGTCTGACCGAGCCCGAACACGGGTCGAACCCGTCGGCGATGGAGACGACGGCCGAGCGCGACGCCGACGGCTACGTCCTGAACGGCTCGAAGACATGGATTACGAACGCGCCCATCAGCGACCTCGCAGTGGTCTGGGCAAAAGTCACGTCCGCCGACGGCGACCCCGTGCGGGGCTTCCTCGTCGAGACTGACCGCGACGGCGTGACGACGAACAAGATCGACGAGAAGCTCTCGCTGCGCGCGTCAATTACGGGCGAGATCAGCCTCCAGAACGCCCGCGTCCCCGAGGAGAACGTTTTGCCGGGCGTCGAGGGCATGAAGGGGCCGCTGTCCTGTCTCACGCAGGCCCGCTACGGCATCGCTTGGGGGACGGTCGGGGCCGCGATGGACTGTTTCGAGACCGCCCACGAGTACGCCACTGACCGCGAGCAGTTCGGGAAGCCAATCGCCGGCTACCAGCTCCAGCAGGAGAAGCTCGCGGAGATGGCGACCCAGATATCGCTGGGCCAGTTGCTCGCCCACCGGCTCGCCGACCTGAAGGAACGCGGCGACCTCCGCCCGGAACAGGTGTCGATGGCAAAACGCAACAACGCGCGGATGGCCCGCGAGCAGTCACGGGTGGCCCGCGAGATGCTCGGCGGCAACGGCATCACTGCTGATTACTCCCCGATGCGGCACCTGACGAACCTCGAAACCGTCTACACCTACGAGGGGACGCACGACATCCACTCGCTCATCATCGGGCACGACCTGACCGGCATCCCAGCGTTCGAGTAGGGCGGCCGTCGAATATCTTCCGGGATACGGAACGGCCCCGCTGATGCGAAACAGTACTTCTCAATCGTACGTGAGGTCGATCTTCAGCTCGCTGGCTTTCCGTTCCAGCAGATCGGGGTACGTCGATTCGATGTCGTCCTGGCTCACCCGGCCATTCGGCCCGAAGACGCTCAACGCGCCGATGAGGTCGTCCTCGTGGTTGTACACCGGCACGCCAGCCGCTCGCAGGCCGTCCATGTGTTCGGACATATTGGTCGCGTAGCCCCGCTCACGGACCTGTTCGAGTTCCTCGAACAGCGCGTCCCGGTCGGTAATCGTGTTCGCCGTCAACTCTTCGAGGGCGGTGGCTTCGGCGAACGCCTCGATGCGCTCGTCAGGCCACTCCGCGAGGATGGCTTTCCCCGAGGCGAGCGCGTGCAGCGGCCGGCGTTTGCCGATCATCGTGTCGCTCTGCAGGGGATTCCGGCCGCCGGCCCGATGGAGATACACGCCCTCGAAGCCCTCTTCGACCAGAAACAGCGCCCGCTCGTCGGTTTCTATCGCCAGTTCGATGACTTTCTGCTTGGCGACGATATAGCCCGGTCGCCGTATCCGCGGCGGTTCGCTGAGTTGCAGAAACCGCAGCGAGAGCCGGTACTCCCCGTCCTCCTCGACGAGATAGTCCATGTCGTGCAGCGTCTTGAGGTGCCGATACACCGTGCTCTTGGCCAGGTCCGTCTCCGCCCGAATCTCCGCAATTGTCGCGCCTCCCGCGTCCCGAATCAGCCCCAGAATCTCGAACGACGTCCGGGTCGTCGATACCTCCGACGTTCCGTTCTTGTTTTCGAGCATACGGAGTTGTGACCGCTTAGTGACATCAACGTTTCGCATAATCGACCATGATGGTCTGACAGCTCGAACGCAATCAGTAGCCGTCTGCCGCTTGATTCCGCGACCGAACAGAACCTAACTTCTATTATCTCGCCGGAGTCAAGACAAGGTATGCCACAACTCAGCGCAGACGCCATCGAACAGCTCCGGGCTCAGTTCGACCGACAACTCGAGGTCGGACTGCACCACGGCGCACAGTTGGCGGTGTACGTCGACGGCGACCTCGTCGTCGACTTCGCCGGCGGTTCCACGGGTCCCGACGGTGACGAAACGACGCCCGAGACGCGCCACGTACTGTTCTCCTGTACGAAGCCGTTCGCCGGCGTCGGCCTGCACCAGCTCGTCGAGCAGGGCGAACTCGACTACGACGACCGGGTGGTCGAGCACTGGCCGGAGTTTGCCGACGACGGCACGCAGAAAGCATCGATTACAGTCCGACAGGTGCTCAGCCACACCGCCGGTATCCCCTTCGGAGAATTCGACGAACAGTACGAAAGCTGGGGCGACTGGGACGCCGTCGTCGCGGCGATGGAAGACATCGAACCCGTGTTCGAGCCCGGAACGACGCCGGCGTATCACGCCATCAACTACGGCTGGCTGGTCGGTGAACTCATCCGCCGCTGTAGCGGCCAGCCGGTCGAAGAGTACGTCGCGGAGAACGTGTTCGAGCCGCTGGGAATGGACCAGACCGGTATCGGTCTGCGGGATGACGAGCCCGACGACGTGGCGACCCTGGCCGGCTACGAGGCGTTCGAGCGGTGTCACGATGTCGACGAGGGGCTCGATGACCCCGCCGCGTCCGCCGGGGCATTTAATCAGGAAGCGATGCGCCGGGCAGTGATCCCCGCGGCTAACGGCATCGGTACGGCCCGGGACATGGCCCGGTTCTACGCCTGTCTCGCCAACGGCGGGTCGCTGGACGGGACGCAACTGCTGACCGAAGCGACTGTCGACGAGGCGACCACGACTCACGCCGAAACCGAGTCCGACGGCACGCTATCGCGCCCGGCCCGCTACGGCCTTGGCGTCTGGACCGGCGGGCTGGCCGCCGATATGTTCGGGGCCGCCAGCAAAGAGCGCATGTTCGGCCACGCCGGCCTCGGGAGTTCGTTCGGCTGGGCCGACCCCGAACTGAACGTCGGGTTCGCGCTCGTCACGAACGGTATCCGCGACGAGTCCTTCGAACACGCCGCCCGCGTCGGCCAGCTTTCCGACGCCGTCCGACTGCTGTTACAGGACTGACTGCGCCGGTCTGGGGGTTGCCGTCGTAGGCATTCCTGATCGTTCGGGTCGATGTCCGTATCCCCGGTCACCATAGAGCTGGGCGACCCCGGTTTTTGTATGGCTCGGCACTGATCCTCCGATATGAACTTCCCCGACCGAGGCGACGTGGACCACCTTATCGACCCACAGCCGCTGCCGGGCTTCGCTCGCGTCCGGTACGAGCCGGAGACGGCCGCCGTCGACGACCCGTCGGCCGCGGCGCGGACCGAACTCGACCGCCTCGACTTTGACGGGCTGGAAGCGGGTGCGACTGTTGCCGTTGCCGTCGGCAGCCGTGGCATCCACCGTATCGACGACATCGTCGAGACTGTCGTTGCGGATATCCGTGATCGGGGCTTCGAGCCGGTCGTCGTCCCGGCGATGGGGAGCCACGGCGGGGCAACGCCCGAGGGCCAGCGCGAAGTGCTGGAGAGCCTGGGTATCACGGAGTCGCGCCTTGATGCCCCCATCGACGCCCGGATGGACACTGCACAGGTCGACACCGTTACTGTCGGTGACACCGAGTTTCCGGTCCACGTCTCGACGGCGGCACAGGAAGCGGATGCCGTGGTCGTCGTGAACCGGGTGAAGCCCCATACCAACTACAGCGGCCGCATCGAGAGCGGCCTGACGAAGATGACTGTCGTCGGACTGGGCAAGCAACACGGCGCGAAAGCGTTCCACTCGACAGCCATCAAGGAGGGGTACGTGGAGGCGCTGGAAACCGCACTCCCGGTTGTCGAGTCGGCACTGCCGCTTGTCGGCGGCGTGGCGCTGGTCGAGAACTTCCACGAGGAGACGGCCCACGTCGAAGCGATTCCCGCGGGCTCGTTCACCGACCGCGAGCCAGCGTTGCTGGAGCAGGCGTACGACGAGATGGCGACGCTTCCGGTCGACGACATTGACCTGCTCGTCGTCGACGAACTCGGCAAGGACGTCTCCGGCGCGGGGATGGACACGAACGTCATCGGCCGCTACCGCGTCCTCAACGCGCCGGACCCCGACGAGCCGGCGATCAAACTGCTGTACGCTCGCGGGCTCACCGAGGCGACGAAGGGCAACGGCAACGGCATCGGCTTGGCCGATATCACCCGCCAGGCTGCGGTTGACCAGCTGGACCTGCAGAAGACGTACGCGAACGCGCTCACCAGCGGGTCAACGGCGAAGGCGAAGCTCCCCCTCGTTGCGCCGGACGATGAGTTCGCCATCCGGACGGCGCTGTCCGCGCTCGGTGGCTACGACCCCGACACCGTCCGGATCGTCTGGATACAGACCACGCAGGACCTGTCCGAACTGCACGTCTCCGAGCCGCTCGTCGAGGACCTGCCGACCGCCGCCGAGGTTACCGGCCGCGAGTCGCTCACGTTCACCGACGGCACCGCGTCGTTTACCCGGGACTGACAGTCGGGTGACGACGGTCCCCGTCATGCATCTGGAACAATTTCTAACAACTGTACATCCGTTTCTCCGACTACAACATATTATACCAGTATTACTTTGGGCATGTGATTCGATCCGAACAAGCGGTGGACCTGAATACAGGCAGAGCTGCTGATAAAACTCTATATACTGTGATATTCGAGCGCTATCATCGTACTATCTGGAGATATATCCCGATTGTAGTTGTCGAACGGTTATATCTATGTGTTTTGCCAAATATACCTCCAAATGTCCGAAAACAACATCCCATTCGGGTATGAGTCCAGACAAACAGCCCATGTTCCTATCACGCCGACCGTGAGGTCGTCGCTGTGTCTGGTAGTCGCTCGGCGACAACCTCGATAGGATGCGGTGGAATCTCGTCGATGCCGTCCCGGTCGCCCAGTTGGGAGCGACAGGACCCGCCGGGCGCGACGACGCGGTCGCCGTCGCTCTCCTCGACCTTATCGAACAGCAGCCGGCCGATAGTCTTCGAGAGATCGTAGTGCTCGTCGTGGTAGCCGAAGCTCCCGGCCATGCCACAGCACGTCGAGTCCAGCGGGTCGACCTCGTAGCCGACGCGACGCATGACGCCGACGGCGTGGTGATCCTTGTTGGTCCCCTTCTGGTTGCAGTGGCCGTGATAGCTGACCGCCCCGGCGGCCCCGAGCGACCGGTCCTCGACCGGCAGCGCGTCGTCGAGTCGGAACGTGTCGAGGTATTCCAGCACGCCGTAGGCGCTGTCGGCCACCTGCGACACTGCCGACCCGTCGAGTAAGTCCAGATATTCGTCCTGGAACATCACGGCGTCGGAGGGCTCGACGAAGACGATGTCCCACCCCTCTGTGACGCGGTCCGCCAGCCGGTCCGTGTTCGTCTCGGCTCGGTCGCGGGCCACGTCCAGCATTCCGGTGGAGTACGCCGCTCGCCCGGACGGCGCGGTGTTGTCCGGAATGGTGACGTGAACGCCTGCGGCTTCCAGCGTTTCGACGGCGGCCTTGCCGGCCGTCGGGTACGAGTAGTTCGTGTACGTATCGGGGAACAGCAGGACTTTGCGGTCGGCTTCGGCCCGCGAGACAGTCGAGCCACCGCGTGCATCGAACCAGTCTTGGAGTGTCTCTCGGCTGAAGGTGGGGAGTTCGCGCTCCGGCGCGATGCCGAACAGTTTCTGCATAACGGCCCGCGCGCCCGGAATGTCTGTCGCCCAGTTCGAAATCGGTGCCAGCGCCGACCCGAGCTTCGAGGCAGTGTCGATGTTAGCAAACAGGCGTTCCCGGAGGCTGGCCCCCTCCGCTTCGTGGTGCTGGTGTTTCAGCTCGGTCTTGAGTTTCGCCATATCGACGCCGGTCGGGCAGTCGCTCTTGCAGCCCTTGCAGCCGACACAGAGGTCGAGCACTTCCTCCTGGAAGCGGTCGGAGTGAATCTCGTCTTCATCTAGGTCGCCACTAATAGCCGACCGGAGGAGGTTCGCGCGGCCCCGTGTCGTCTGGACCTCCTCCTCCGAGGCGCGGTATGTCGGACACATCACGTCTCCGTCGGTCTGGCGGCAGGTCCCACAGCCGTTACACAGTTCGACGAGCTCCGAGAAGCCGCCTTCGTCCTCGAAGTCCAGCGTCGTCTGTGGCTCCAGAGACTGGTAGTCGGGCCCGTACCGGAGGTTCTCACGCATGTCCGCACCGACCCCTCGGTCGGCATCAGGGCCGATATCCGCCGGCCCCTCACGGTAGACGACGTTGCCCGGGTGCATCCACCACTGCGGATCGAAGGCCGTCTTGACCTGTTTGAACGCATCCCAGAGCGTCTCGCCGTACATCTTGGGCGTGAACTCCGTTCGGGCCATCCCGTCGCCGTGCTCACCGGAGAACGACCCATTGTGTTCGAGCACGAGGTCGGTCACGTCGTCGGTGATGGAGTGCATGTCTTCGATACCGGATTCCTCCTTCAGGTTGAGAATCGGGCGGATGTGGAGTGTTCCGGAGCCGGCGTGGGCGAAGTACGCGGCCGAGGTGTCGTGGTCAGCTAGCACAGCCTCGAACTTCTCGACGTACTCGGCCAGTTCGGCGGGCGGGACCGTCGCGTCCTCGATGAACGGGTACGGCTTGGGGTCGCCGTCCATGGACATCAGGAGCGGAATCGCGGCTTTGCGGAGCTTCCAGAGGTCAGCCTGGTCGGCGTCGGTGTAGGCTTCCACCACGTCAAAGGCCGCTCCGTTATCGAGGAACCGTTCGTTGGTCCGCGCGATGGCCGCCTCGAAGTCATCGTGCAATTCCGAGTCGTATTCGAGCATCAACGCCGCGGCCGCTCGGTCCGGAATCGGGTCGACGTACTCGGCGTAGCCGTCGGAGCCAGCTGCGAGCCTGAACATCTCGTCGTCCATCAACTCGACCGCGCTGACATCGTAGTCAAGCGCGACCGGGACAGCCCGCATCGCATCGGGAAGCGTGTCAAAGCAGTACAGCGCCAGCGCGGTCTCCTCGGGGACGGTCACCAGCGAAAGTTCGGCTTCGACAATGACCCCGAGGGTCCCCTCGCTCCCGACAAACAGCTTCGCGAGGTTCAGCACGCGCTCGCCGTCGTCGTTTTCGTAGATAACGCGGTCGAGGTTGTAGCCAGACACCCGGCGCTTGAGGTCAGGGTAGCGGTCCTCGATTTCGCTTGCGTTCTCCTCGACGACTTCGCGGACCGTCTGATAGATGTCGGCCTCGCGGTCGTCTTTGCTCACGATGTCGTCCCACTCCGGCGAGTCGATGACGACCTCGCGGGCGTGGATGAGTGAGCCGTCAGAGAGGACAGCTTTCACCGCATCTGTGTAGGCGTCGGTGATGCCGTACCTGACGGAGTGTGCGCCGGTAGAGTTGTTTCCGATGCCGCCGCCGACCGAGGCGCGGTTCGACGACGCCGGGTCCGGCGCGAACTTGAGACCGTAGTTGGCCAGCGTGTCGTCTAAGTCGTCCTGCACCACACCGGGCTGGATGTGCGCCGTCTGCTCGCCCGGCCGAATATCGAGGATACCGTCCATGTGCCGGGACAGGTCTAGCACGACACAGCCCGGACCAACGGTCTGTCCGGCGAGCGACGACCCGGTCCCGCGGGGCATGATCGGGACGCCGTGGCTCGTCGCCACCTCGACGGCCGCCTGCACGTCGTCGGTATCAGTCGGATACACGACCCCTGCCGGTTCGGCGCGATAGATGCTCCCGTCCGTTGCGTACAGAACCCGGGCGTATTCGTCGAACTCGACCCCACCCGAGACCCGCGAGCGAAGCGCTTCCGCCAGGTCCCGGTACGCATCCACGTCCGGTCGGTCGAGGTCCAGTTCCTGTGCTGACCAGGTGTCCTCGACATTTTCGATCGCCATACGAGCATTCAGGAGTAATAATCATTAAAGTCTGTGGCATGCGGTCACAATTCGCTTTACGTAGCCCGCCAGCTATTTGACGCAGGGCACTGGAAGCGATGTATGGGCAATGCAAGCATCCTTCATATGTGCCTGAACGTGGCCGACGCCACAGCATCGATCGCGTTCTACGAGCAGTTCGGCTTCGAGGAGTCCTGGCAGTTCACCACGCCCGACGGCGAGACGACGAACTACTACGTGGCCGACGACAGCGGCGTCGAACTGCAACTGGCAGAAACGGACGGGGAGACGAGCTTCGAGATGGGGTCCGGCTGGGACCATCTCGCTCTCGGCGTGGACGATGTCGACGCGACGGTCGACCGCATCGATCATCACGGCGTCGTCAAAGAGCCCGGCCCACAGCCGGAGGCCGGCGCGTACACGGCCTTCGTCGCGGACCCCGACGGCCACCACGTCGAACTCATCGAACCGCTGGAAGACTGAACCACGCCCGCGGCGTTTCGAGTGACGAAATACTGAGGACGGCCGTTAGTTGCCGACAGCCGTGGCGCGTTCGACGATGTCAGTGCCGTACATCTCCGCCAGTTCCTCGTGCTGGTCCGGGCGGTGCTCGTACACGTCCTGGAACAGCGTGATGGGTGTCTGGGCGGCCTGGTAGGTCGCTTCGTCCCACATCCGGTCTTTACTGACCTCGACTTCGACGCCGTCGATGACCAGCGTCGCGGCCTGAGTCATCGCGATGGCTCCCTTGCCGGCCTCCTTCGCGGCCTCGAACTCCTCCATCGAGTCGACGATGTCGGTCATGCTGGGGATGTACGCGGTGCGGTCGAGCAGTTCCTCGGTGAGTTCGTCCTCGTCCAGTTCCAGCCGGTCACCGCCCGCCTGCAGGACGTAGCCGCCCTCGCCGTCCGTTTCCAGCGAGAGGTCGTCGCCGTCGTACACCTGCTTGCCGTCCTGTGCGTCGAGTTCGACCTCCTGACCGCCGACGTCGAGCAGCCAGCTCCCGGTCTTTGGCGGGAGCGGGGCCGTGTTCGCCTCCACGACTTGCCCCGGTGTCAGCGACCAGATGCCAGTCATCCCCTTCGCGCGGTTGTCCTTCATCCGCTCGCGGTACCCCTCGACGTCGCGGATATCGTCGTAGGGGCCGTCGACGGCGATAAGGCCGGCGGCGCTGGCACCGCGGGAGGTGTTGTGGCGCAGTTCCGGCCACGGCGGGAGTTCGCCGGTAGGCGTCATCGCACGCATGTCCTTCGTGTAGTCGACCTCGCCGTCGACGAGCAGGAACATGCGTTCGAGGTTGTTCGAGGGCTTGCCCATCTCCTCGCGCAGGTCACCCATCGCCAGTTCGGCCTCGCCGCTCTCCACGATGACCGACATGGAGAGGCTGCCCTCTTCGAGCCCGTGCTCGTGCTCGATGATGGTGAAGAACTCGTCGGCCTTCTTCCAGTCGTCGATGTCGCCGACCTCCGGAATGACGAAGCCGTCGATGTGTTCGACCGCGCCGTTGTCCGGGTCAGTGATCTCCAGCATCTGCTGGAACCCTTGGTAGCGGGTCGCCGGGGACTCGCGGTGCCAGACGACGCGCGGGTGGATCTCGCCGGGGAACTCGGCGCCCTGTTCGGCGACGACCTCGATGATGTTCTCGACGCCCTCCTCGCGCATGTTCGGTGCCGTCGCGTCCTCGTTGTCCGGGACCCAGACGTCGGGCGCCTGCAGGCCGCGGAGCTGGCCGGCGCTCCGCAGCATCTTCGCGGAGTCCTCCTCCCCGTCCACCGCTGTCGGCGAGGTAAAGAACGTTCTGACGAACTCGCGGTCGTAGTGTCGTTTCACACTCATAACTCGTCTCAAAGAACCCGACGGAACAGCTTAAATCTACCGTCCACTATCGACCGAAACATCGACGAGAGCGGTCGTTCCACCGTCTTTCAGCGGATTCGAAAATACGAAATATGTCTGTTTTATTTCCTTTCACTACTCGTTCGCCCGGACGACACAACGGTCGGCGGCGCACACTGCTCTGTCGGTATCTCGCGACCGTTCAGTCGCCACATCACGGAGCCCCCGGCGACTTCGGTCGCTGGCTTCGCGCCGTTGAACCCCACATTCCGTTTCGTATTTCCGAATGCCTGTGACGGTCGTAGAGTTGGGTGACGCCCACCTCGCCGTGCGTCAAGCCTCGGAAGCTACCGTAGAGCGATTGTCACAACCGATACGGCAATTTTATTCGAGCGGCACCAGAACTGGTGCCTAATGACACGGGCAAAAACGGACTCGGTCCGGGCGACGCAGACCTCGCTGTCGGTCCTCTCGGGAATCAAAGACCTCGGCGGGAGCGCCACGCTGGTCGAACTCGCCGACTCGCTGGACCCGGCCAAGAGCACGATATACAAACACCTGGTGACGCTGGAAGACGAGGGACTGGTCGTGGAACGGGACGGCGAGTACCGCATCGGGCTCCGGTGGCTGGAGTTCGGCGGCATGGCACAGCGCTACGACGGCATCTACGAGGTGGCAAAGCCCGAGGTCAGACGGATGGCCGTCGAGACCGGCGAACTGGCGAACCTGATGATCGAGGAGCAGGGCTACGGCATCTACATCCACACCACCAGCGGCGACCAGGCGGTCGCACTCGATACGCGCCTCGGGAAGCGCATCCACCTCCACAAGACCGCTATCGGCAAAGCGCTCCTGTCGAGTTTCGACGACGACCGTGTCGCGGAAATCATCGAGACCCGGGGGCTGCCGGCCGAGACGGAAAACACCATCACCGACCGCGAGACGCTGTTCGCAGAGCTTGAGACGATCCGGGAGCGCGGGGTCGCCGATGACACCGAGGAACGGGTCGACGGAACCGGTTGTGTCGGGGTCCCCATCGACACCGGCGACCGCCGTGAGGCCGCCATCAGCATCACCGCGCCCATCAACCGGTTGCAGTCGCCGGGCCGCAAAGCACAACTCATCGACACGGTGCAGCAGGCCGCTAACGTCATCGAAGTGAATCTGGCTCACGAATAACCGCTCTGTCTGTTGTCTCGACAGATACACCGAGTTCCGTCGCCGACGGTTGGCCGGTACTGGAAGAGTCTAATACCAGTACAGTTGTTATTCGACAGCCGAATACCCGCTGTCCGTGGTGGACAAGTCTGGCTACTGTAGAGAAATACTCCGCCCTCGGTACCCTCATTTAGCTACATAATCGGGATACTTCAACTCTTTTTAAATATAGCATCTTCTATTTGGGTTCGAAACCTCAAAAACAACTCCGAGTAGCGCAAGCAGTAGTTATATAATTCTATTACAGTACTAGCTTGGAGCGTATAGTTGTAGGTGGTTACTACGGTCATCGACCGGTGTCATCCCCGCGAGGGTGAACGCTCACCGGTAACACAGGCACACAGCGAGGATGCCGAAGTACGTCACGAGTCCCCAGCACGCCGCGGCGACGACGACCGGGCCCAGAAAGACGGCGAATCCGCCGGCAACACCCAGGAGTACGACTGCCGACGCCGTCCGGACGCCGCGGCGCTCCCACAGCGCCGCGACGGGCGTGTCGAGAACGAACAGCGCCTCGACACACAGTGCGACGGCCACGCCGACGGCGATGGCGGACTCGGACCAGAGCGTCTCAACTGCGCCCGTCTGTCGGAGATACGCGACGAGTGCCAGTCCACAGAGCAGCGCAAACCCGGCGTCGCGTCGGTAGTCGGGCACAGCGGAGGTACACGCCGTAGCCGGAAAGCGATGCTGCCGGCGGCGGCACGCTCGCGGCTACCCCAAGTACAAAGACACTGACAATCGCAGTGAACCTATGCACCATCCTGGACCGCCGCGGTTCGTGGCGACGGGTGACGAGGTCGAACTCGCGCCCCGCGACCCGGACCCGTCGGCGACCTACACCTGGCGACTGACGCAGGCACCGGCGCAATCAACGGTATCGCTCGGAGACGGCCCGGTCGAACACCTCGTCCCCGACGCGCCGGGCAGATACGTCGTCCGACTCACCGCACCGGACGGCGAACACGACCTCACTGTCCGCGCGTTCCCGGGGACCCTCGAATCGAGCGGGACACACACGTCCGGCCGCTCTGGCGGTCACAGCGGTGGCGTCTCCGGCGGGCAAAGCGGTTCCGGCCGCAGCGGGAGCGGCGAGTACACCGAGGCAGGGGACGGCGGCGACGGCGGCAGTGGCGGCGGCCAGCCACGCCTGACTCTGCGGCCGGACATTGAGGGCGACGAAGCCGTCGTTCGCGCCGATTGCAGTCCCCATCCCGAGGCGACCGAGACGGCCGCCGACCTCGCCGTCGAGTTCCTGCTGGACGACCGTGATGATATCGACGCCGACGCGGTGACCCGGGACGGGACGGCTCTCCGGATTCCGCTGGACGCGCTCCCGGACCGTGCTCGCATCCACGCCGTTGCAGTCGGAGACCACGGCTACAGCGTGCCCGACGCCGTCGAGTTCACCCGCGACGGGGACGGCGTCGAGACGGTGACGAGCGGTGCGGAGGTCGCCGCCCGACGACCCTACGACGCGCCGGCCTGGGCCGAGGACTCGGTCATCTACGAGATTTACGTTCGCACGTTCGCCGGCGATAGCGACGAATCGCCCTTCGACGCGATCATCGACCGTCTGGATTACCTCGACTCGCTCGGCGTCGACGCCATCTGGCTCACGCCGGTGTTACAGAACGACCACGCGCCCCACGGCTACAACATCACCGACTTCTTCGAAATCGCGTCGGACCTCGGCACCCGCGCGGACTACGAGCGGTTCGTCGAGGCGGCCCACGACCGCGGGTTCAAGGTGCTGTTCGATCTGGTGTGTAACCACTCGGCGCGGACCCACCCCTACTTCGAGTCCGCCCGCGACGACCCGGACAGCGAATACCGCGACTGGTACGAGTGGCGCACCGACACTGAACCGGAGACATACTTCGACTGGGAGCACATCGCGAACTTCAACTTCGATCACCTGCCGGTCCGCCGGCACCTGCTCGATGCGGTCGCGCAGTGGGCCGAACTGGTCGACGGGTTCCGGTGTGACATGGCCTGGGCCGTCCCGAACAGCTTCTGGCGCGAGATCCACGACTATTGCAAGGACCGCGACAGCGAGTTCCTGCTGCTGGACGAGACCATCCCGTACATCCCAGACTTTCAGGCCGGACTGTTCGATATGCACTTCGACTCGACGACCTACGCCGCGCTCCGGCAGGTCGGCGACGGCGGCGATGCCGAGGCCGTCCTCGGTGCTATCGAGGGGCGGGCGGAGATCGGCTTCCCGGAGCACGCGTCGTTCATGCTGTACGCGGAGAACCACGACGAGACGCGCTACGTCGTCGACTACGGGCGGGACGCCGCCGAGGCCGCCGCGGGTGCGCTGTTCACGCTCCCGGGCGCGCCGCTGCTGTACGCCGGCCAGGAGTTCGGACAGCGCGGCCGGCGCGACGACCTCGCGTGGGACCACGCCGACGAGGCGCTCCAGTCGTTCGTCAGTGACCTCTCCGCGGTCAGACACGACCAGCCGGCGCTGTCGGCCGACGCGGACCTCCTCCGAATCCCGTACGAGGTCCGTGACGGCCCGTCCGACCGCGTCGTCGCGTACGCGCGGACAACTGCGGAGGACGCGGCTGTCGTCGTGCTCAACTTCAGTAGTGAACCGTCGACGGTCGGGCTACCAGCCGGGACCGATGATACCGACCTCGTTTCTGGGGAGCATCGTGGAGCTGCTGATGACGGGGACACGGCAGTCACCGTCGACAGCGCCGCCGTGTTCCCGGCTGACGAGAGCGCTCTAAACCAGTAGACCGAGCGCGCGGATCTGTTCGGCATCAGCGGCCCCGTTCTCCCGGGATATGCAGCCACTCCCTCGAAGTATCACTAATTTGTCCGAACCACAGGAGTTTATAGAGATTGGTCTGCTTTGATGTGTATGCGGCTTTCGACAGCGCTCAACGAATACAAGCGGACTCGTCACGAGCGCTTTCCAGAAGAACGCAGGACTGTTTCAGGCTCTTTCTCCGGGCACGGTGATCGGCTCGTACACGTCGGCGAAGACGGCACGCTGAAGGACTATTCCGATTCGCTCTCCGGGCTCTCCGGTATTGACCGCTCCAGGCTCGGGGTTATGCTTGGGGACGAAACACGGTGGTTCAGTGACCTGGAGACGATCAGACAGCACTACTACCGCGAGACGCGGCTCGTCGAGACCGAATACGACGCGGGGTCGTTCACGGTCCACCAGTACGATCTGACGCTGGGCCGGGCCCACGTCACGCACGTCGCGATGCGCGGGGCGGTTCCACAGGACGCCAAGCTCGTGGCGTTCGTCACGCTGGCCCCCGACAGCAGCGACAGCGGCGTCGGCTCGCTGATTCACGAAGACGCCGGGCCAGACGACTCGCGCGTACTGGAGGTGTACCATCGGCGAGAGCACGATTACCTCGCCTCGTCGACCGGGCTGGACGCCGTCGCCGGACAGCGGCCGGAACGCCTCGCGGAGATACTCGACGGCAGCCCGATTGCGTTCCCGCGGTCGGAGCCAGTCGAGCGACGCGACCAGACCCGCCTCACCGGTGACTTCCTCGTGACCGCGCCGCTTGACCGGTCCGGACGCAGCAAGGACACGACGCTGGTCAGTCAGCTCTCGAACCACGACGAGGTCGACCGGGAGACGGCACTCCTCGACCTCGCCGACTGTGTGACGGAGCACACGACGTCTGACGATCTCCGGCAGGCCGGGCGGGAGCGAACGCGCATCGACGTGGCCGAATCGACGCCGCGGTCAGATTCGATACGGATGGACCTGCGGGTGCTTGACCTGCTGTCCTCGCCGACCGGCGGTCGCATCGCCGCCCCGGAGTTCGACCCGTTCTACTCGAACTCCGGCGGCTACGGCTACGTCTGGTTCCGCGACGACGCCTCGGTCTCCCGGCATCTGCTCGAAGCCGGCGACCGACTCGATATCGACACCGTCGAAATGTTGACCGAGAGCGCGGCGTTCCTCTGTGACAGCCAGCTTTCCGACGGGCGGTGGCCCCACCGCGTCTGGGCCGATACCGGGGCTATCGCGCCGGGCTGGGCCAACGCCAGAGTCGAGCACAACGCCGAATCGCCGGAGTACCAGGCCGACCAGACCGCGACCGTCACCGCCTTCCTCGCGACGCTGCTGCGAACACACCGCGGCAAGATGGACGCCGAACTGACGGCGATGGTTCGGGAGACAATCGATGCGGCCGTCGACACGCTCATCGAAGACATCGCGGCCAACGACCTGCCCGAGCCGTGTCAGAACGTCTGGGAGGACTCGGTCGGCCAGTTCACGCACACCACTGCGACGTTCATCGAGGCCTTCGCCGCGGTGACCCGCGCCCCGATGCCCGAATCGGTCTGTGAGCAGAGTCTGGCGGCAGCCGACCGGTTGCTAGACGGGCTGGATACGCTCTGGGACAGTGATCTGGGCGTGTACGTGATGGGGCTGACAAACGGGACGCCGGACCACCGCATCGACGCCGCGGGGCTCCACCTCGCGGACGCGCTACAGGAGTACGACAGCGTCGAGCGGACGGCGCTCTCTGACCAGCACCTCACACGTCTGGCCGACCATGTGAGCACGACGCTCGATACACTCTTTCGGAACCCCACCGAGAGCCAGGTCGCGGGACTGGCCCGCTACGAGGGCGACCGCTGGCGGACCGGTCATCAGGACAGCGAGAAGGTCTGGACGGTTACGACGGCGATGGGGGCCCTCGCCGCCGCCCGCGTCGGCGATATGCTGAACGACCGCGACGGGAGCGGCGACGCCTACCTCGACCGCGCGAGCGACCTGTACGAACTGCTCGAGGACGACGGGCCGCTCACGACCGACGCCGGCTACCTCGCCGAACAGGCCTTCGACGACGGCGACCTCGACAGCGCGACGCCGCTTGGCTGGTCCCACGCGTTGCGGCTCCACGCGACTGCGCGCCTGGACGAACTCAACGCGCTCCCGACGACATCGGCGGGAACCGAGGGGCCGAGCGAGCGCCCGACCTGGACGACCGGGGAGAAGTACGGCGTCGGCACCGTCGCCGACCACGACGAACCGGACCCCTCGCGCGTCTGGTTCACGCTCACAGAGGGCGCGCTGACGGAGGCTCGCTACCCGCAGGTCGACCTGATGAACCTGCGGACGCTGGATTTTCTGGTCCGGTGTACGGACGAGACGGACTACGCCGTCCGGACCCACCGCGAGAACCGCCGGACCGACGACAGCGTCAGGCGACGCGTCGAACCGGTCGACGACGAGGCGCTCCTCTATCGCCACGTCTTCACCGAGACCGGCGACGGCCGGGGCCACGAGTGGACGCTGACCGTCGACTACGCGACCGACCCCGAGCACGACGCCATCGTCGCCGACGTGTCCTTCAGCGCCAAGGACGGCAAATCATACGACGTGTTCTCGGTCGCGGACATCGCGCTCACCAGCACGGTCACCGAGGACCGCGCCATCAGATACGGCCAGCCCGGGAGCTACCACCTCGTGGGCCGGAACCCTCGCGCCTACACCGATCAGACGGACAACGACTTGCTCGTCGACGAGAACGGCGACGCATACTCCATCGCCGTGGCGATGGCCGCGGCCGGGCGTTTCGACTGGGCCACCGTCGGCGCGGCCGGCAGCGACCACCTCGATGGGCTGTACTCCGACGGAGACCTCCCGAACCCGGTCGAATCCATCGACGGGACGAACCTCGTCCTCATCGGCCGGCTGGACTCGGGGACCAGAGTCAGCGACACGGTCGCGCTCGGCTTCGCGCGACAGGCTGACACCGCCGCCGCGCTGGGCGAAGCCGACGGGGCGCTCGACCGCGGCTACGAGACGGTCAGCGCGGAGTACGCCGACAGCTGGGGTGACTTCCTTTCGGACAAGCAACTTCCGGAGTCGGTTGCCGACGACGAGGCACTGGCAAACCAGTACAGGACAGCGCTGATGACGCTGTTAGCGGTCGAGGACAAGACCTACCACGGGGCGTCTATTGCCTCGCCGTCCGTGCCGTGGGGCGAAGCCGTCCACGCCGAGGAGCCCAAGGGCTACGGCTACAACTTCGTCTGGTCACGTGACCTGTATCAGGTGTTTAGCGTGTTCGACGCCATCGGGTCGCTGGACATCGCAACGGACCAACTGGAGTACATCTACGAGTACCAACAGGACGACGCCGGCTTCATCCCGCAGAACACCTACGTCAACGGGACGACCCGCTGGGGCGGCGAGCAGATGGACAACATCTCGTTCCCGCAGGTGATGGCCTATCGCCTCGCCGAGAGCGGCGTCGACTTCGAGGATGTCGAGTACAGCTACGAGAACGTCCGGCGGTCGGCCGAGTACGTCGTCCGCCACGGCCCCGAGACCGCACAGGAGCGCTGGGAGGAGGAGGCCGGCTTCTCGCCGTCCTCGATTGCGGCCGAGATTGCCGGACTCGCGTGTGCGGCGAAGCTCGCGCTCGACACTGGCCACGAGGCCGACGCGCTTGTCTGGCTGTCGCTGGCCGACCAGTGGGCGAACAACGTCGAGGCCTGGACCGCGACCGAGACCGGGACCGAGCGCCACACTAACACGCCCTACTACACGCGGGTCACGCTCGATGGGAACCCCGAGATGGGGCACCTCCGGACACTCGCCAACGACGGCCCGACGCTTGACGAACGCAACATCATCGACGGCGGCTTCCTCGAACTTGTCCGGCTGGGCATCAAGCCCGACGACGACGAAACTATCCGGAACTCGCTCGTCGAAGTCGACGACACGATCAGCGTCGACACGGAGTACGCACCCGGGTTCTACCGGTACAACGGCGACGGCTACGGCGAACGCGGCCGGGACGACCAGGGCGCGCCGTGGACGGTCGAACACAAAGGGAAGGGCCGCCTCTGGCCGCTGCTCACCGGCGAGCGCGCCGAGTACGAACTCCACCGTGACGACCCGGACATCCCGCCCGAGAACTGCCTCCGGATGATGCAGGACGTGGCGAACTCCGGCCGGATGATCGCCGAACAGATATGGGACCGGGGCCACGCGACCGACTACGACTGGGAGTTCGCCGAAGGGACCGGCTCGGCGACGCCGCTGGCGTGGTCGATGGCCCAGTACGTGCGGCTGGCCCACGGCATCAGCGCCGGTGAACCGGTCGAAACGCCCGCGTTCGTCGACGACCGCTACCGCAAGCGGCGGGCCCACACGCCCGACCGCAGCCCCGCGCTCCGCGTCGACACGCAGTTCCGCGGGAACGAACTGGTCGTCTCCGGCGAGACGACCGGCGTCTGTGTCGTCGTCAAAACGCCCGCTGATATCACGTACATCCCCGTCGAGGAACGTGAGTTCGAGGTCGCAGTCGACGTCGACCCCGGTGAGAACCAGGTGATCGTCGCCGCCGCGGACGACGAGGATCTGGTCACCGCCGGGACAACCGTCTGGCAGCTCAACCTCTAGCCACTCCAACAAGTAGTTACCACTTTATAACTCGGGTCTGACTGTGGGATATGGACGCGATAGTTCTAGCTGGCGGCTACGCGACACGGCTGTGGCCGATCACCCGTCGTCGACCGAAGATGCTGCTCCCGGTCGGCGAGACGACGGTTATCGATGGAGTCCTGCAATCACTGGAAGCCGACGACCGAATCGAGACGACGTACCTGAGCACGAACGAGGCCTTCGCCGACGAGTTCGAGGCTCACATCGACGAGATGGGCTACGAGAAGGTCCAGCTCTCCGTCGAGAGTACGGCGGACGAAGACGAGAAGTTCGGCGTCGTCGGCGCGCTCGCGCAACTGATCGACCGCGAGGGCATCGACGACGACCTGTTTGTCATCGGCGGCGACAACCTCATCGGCTTCGACCCCTCGGAGTTTCTGGATTTCTTCGAGGAGCGCGACGGGCCGGCACTCGCCGCCTACGACGTGGGCTCACGGGAGAAAGCCAAGTCCTACGGGCTCGTCGAACTCGACGGCGAGCGCGTCGTCGACTTCCAGGAGAAGCCCGACAACCCCAAGAGCACGCTCGTCTCGATTGCCTGTTACGCCTTCCCGGCCGACTCGCTCCGCTTTGAGGAGTACCTCTCGGGCGACAACAACCCCGACGAACCGGGCTGGTACATCGACTGGCTGCAACAGCAGGAGCCGGTGTCCGCGTTCACGTTCGACGACGTCTGGTTCGACATCGGAACGCCCGACTCGTATTTCGAAACGGTCGAGTGGAAACTCGACGGCGGGTCGCTCATCCACCCCGACGCGACCGTCGAGAACTCCGAGATCGGTGACACCGTCCATGTGATGGCTGGGGCGGAAGTGACCGACAGCAGCCTCGACCGGTCCATCGTCTTCCCGGACGCCGAGGTCCACGACTGTGATATCGACGAAACGATTCTCGGCGAGAACGTCCACGTCGAGGGGTACAACATGTCCGGGTCGCTCATCATCAACCGCTGATGGCTCGCGGCGATGGGGCCACCGTTCGAGTGCAGGACGCGACACGATTCGCCGCCAGCCACCACACCGCTGGCGAAGGACTAAGTGACACAGCGCCGTTTACTCGCCGCACGCAAGCTACTTGACAACATGGCACAACCAGAAACGGAGCCAGTCACGTTCGAGATGACAATCGACGACGGCCGGACCAGAATCGACGTCTCGGGCGACCGCGACACGGCCGTCGTGGTCCGCTCGAAATCGGGCGAGAAGATATACCTGCCGCCGGAGGACTTCGACCGCCCCCCAGAGGACAGGCAGACACCGTACGACAGCCCCTACCAGTCGGCTGACGGGACCGCAGACAGCCCGTACCGGACCCAAACCGATACGACATCCGTAACGGGGCTGGAGCCGACCGCCGACGGCTACCTCATCGTTCACCCGGAACCGGTCACTGACGTTCGCTTCCTCCGGTAAGCGTTCGGTCGTCGTCAGGCTTCGTCGAGAACCTCGTGGTAGAACTCGACGTGTTCGTCGGCTACTTCCTCCCAGGTCCGAACATCGTAGTCGATGGGCGTCGACAGCGATAGAGCGCGCTCGATCCCTTCGGCGATAGAGTCCGAATCGGGTTCGACCTCGATGACGCAGTCCTCGTTCAACAGCTCCGCGGCCCCGCTCTCGCAGGCGACGACGCGCGTCCCGACCGATAGCGCTTCGACGATGGTGATGCCGAACGGCTCCGCCAGCGAGGGCGAGACGAACAGGTCCGCGCTGTTGTAGTAGTCCCCGAGTTCCGACTGGGGGAGATACCCCGGGAAGTAGACTCGGTCCTCGACGCCCAGCAGCTCCGCGAACCGTTCGAGCTGTTCAGTGAGATGCCCCGAGCCACCGAGAACTAGGCTCACGTCGTCCCGACCGAGCTTCGAGAGCGCGTACAGCAGGTACGACAGCCCTTTCTGGTCGGTGTGTCGGCCGACGAAAAACAGCATCTTCCCGTCGATACCGAGTTCCGCTTTGATGTCCCGGCCCGTCGGCTCCACCGACGAGAACCCGTTGTAGATGACCGTCGAGTCGGCGTCGTACTGCTCGCGTATCCGTCGCTGCGTGAACTCACTCACCGCGACGAGGTGGTCCGAGCGGTTGGCGACCCGCTGTTCCGTCTCGACTTCCCGCTGTGGCGGCGTCACGTTCCGGTCCGCCGACAGCGAGTGGAAGGTCGAGATCCATTCGACGTCGTGGGCCGATTTGGCTCGCGAACCGGGGTTGTAGCCGAACCAGTCGTTCGTGTGGATAATGTCGGCATC
The DNA here is from genome assembly GCF_048595605.1 of Haloarcula sp. KBTZ06. Classification (NCBI taxonomy): domain Archaea; kingdom Methanobacteriati; phylum Methanobacteriota; class Halobacteria; order Halobacteriales; family Haloarculaceae; genus Haloarcula; species Haloarcula sp. KBTZ06. Next base: position 2,301,895 of record NZ_CP184337.1, on the reverse strand, counting down.
GGCCGCCTCGTCGGCGAACTCTCCAGCCAGCCGGCCGATGCGAGTGACGATGTCGCCGCTTCCCGTCGAGACGCCGTGGATGCCGTCGCGGTCCGGCGGCGCGTACTCCGCGGGCAACACCAACTCGAACTCGACGTCGTCTCTCGGTTCAAGCTGTTCGAACAGCTCCCCGATAGCGGTATCAAGCCCGCCGGTGATGTTGGGTGGGAACCCCCAGCCAAGCATCAGAACGTTCGGTGGCATCTCTGTAACTGGCTCTCTCACCATAGCATCAAATGGATACAATATATATGTTTGCGTGCGCCCTTCTCCGGCCCCGCAAGCAGACACGATGGCAGTCACCGACCCCGCCCATTGAAATGCCTGTCAGGGCAACAGGTGCGTATGCAATTCGAACGGCAGAGTGGCGTGTTTCTCCACCAAACGTCGCTCCCGGGGCCACACGGTATCGGCGACCTCGGTGCCGGCGCGCGGGCGTTCGTCGACTTTCTCGACCGGGCCGACCAGTCGCTGTGGCAGTTCTGTCCGCTCGGTCCCACGGCGAGCATCCACGGGAACTCCCCGTACCAGTCGTCGTCCGCCTTCGCCGGAAACCCGTTGCTCATCGACCTCCGCGACCTCGTCGACCGCGGCTATCTCACAGCGGACGAGGTCGACCCGCCCGAGGATTTCTCACAACAGCACGTCAAGTACGACCGCGTGACCGAGTTCAAGGAGCGCCGGCTCCGGACCGCGTACGAGCGCTTCGACGAGAGCGCAAGCGATGCGGACCAGCAGTCGTTCGCCGAGTTCTGCGAGCGCGAGGCCGGCTGGCTGGACGACTACGCGCTGTTCACGGCGCTGAAAGCCGAGTTCGACGATGCCGGCTGGATGGACTGGCCGGACGATATCAGAACGCGCGAGCCGGCGGCCGTGGAGCGATACCGGGACGAACTGGCCGACGATATTCGCTACCACAAGTTCGTCCAGTGGTGCTTCGACAGCCAGTGGCAGGCGCTGGCCGAGTACGCGGCCGAACGGGACATCGGCCTCGTCGGCGACCTCCCCATCTACGTCGGCCTCGACTCGGCGGACGTCTGGGCGTATCCAGAGGTGTTCCGACTCGACGACGACCACCACCCTGCAGAGGTGGCCGGCGTCCCGCCCAATCCCGGCGACGACGGCCAGCGGTGGGGGAACCCGGTCTACGACTGGGACGCCCTCCGTGCGAACGACTACGGCTGGTGGGTCGACCGCTTCGAACGGCTGTTCGACCTCGTCGACATCGCCCGCATCGACCACTTCAAGGGCTTCGACGAGTTCTGGTCGATTCCGGCCGAGGCCGAGGACCCGGCCGCCGGACAGTGGCGCGACGGCCCCGGCGCGCACTTCTTCGAGACGGTCAGAGACAGGCTCGGCGAACTCCCGTTTTTCGTCGAGGACCTGGGCTTTCTCGACGAGAGCATCGTCGCGCTCCGGGACCAGTTCGGCTTCCCCGGCATGCGCGTGCCGCAGTACGCCGACTGGTGCGAGGAGGGGCACATGTACCAGCCGATGCACTACCCGGAGTCTGCCGTCGGCTACACCTCGACCCACGATACCGACACCATCGTCGGCTACTATCGCGACCTTTCGGACCGCCAGCGCGACTGTCTCCACTACAACCTCGGCACCGACGGCGACGAAATCAACTGGGACCTCATCGAGGCGGTGTGGAACTCGAACGCCGTCGTCGCGATGACGACCATGCAGGACCTGCTCGGCCTCGACAGCGACGCCCGGTTCAACGTCCCCGGCACGGCGACCGGGAACTGGCAGTGGCGGGTGAGCGAAGCGGCCCTCGACGCCGATGTTGCCGAGCGGCTCCGCCAAGTCACCGACAGAACGATCCGCTAAATACCTTCAGAACTGGAGGATGCCGTCTTCCGTGACGACCGTATCGAGCAGCCGGGTCGGCGTCGCGTCGTAGCCCGGGTTCCCGATGTCGAACCCCTCCGGCGGTTCGAGCATCACGTCGGCCCCTTGCCGGAACGTGTTCCTGAAGGTGAAGCCGCTCCCGATGAACTTCGACGAGGTCCCGACGACGGTCACGGGGACGTCCATCTCGTTGGCCGTCGCGGCCAGCGGCAGCGTCCCGATGCGGTTGTACACCACGTCGTCGATGAGGCAGTTCATCCCGACGAAGACGCGGTCGGCCTCCGAGAGGTAGTGGCCCGCCGCGCCGTCGACGATGAGCGTCACGTCGGCCCCGTCCCGGTCGGCCAACTGGCGGGCAGTCCGACGGCCCAGGAAATGCGGCCGCGACTCTCTGGCGTACAGGTGGAACTCCTTGCCGTCGTCAAGCGCCGCCATGAGCGTCGCCATCACCGTCGAGGAGTTCTCGTGAGTCACCAGCACGTCGCCGTCGTCGATGAGCGTCGCCGCCCGCTCCGCCGCGCGGTCCTTGCTGGTCTCGATTTCCGTGACGACCTCGTCGATTGTGTCGAGCAATCGCTCCTTGGCCTCTGAGACGGAGTCGGGGTCGGCGTCTTTCAGGTCCGTGACGATACGCTGCTGTGTGGTGTACAGCGGCGCGTGCGAGCGGTTCGCCCGCTGGAGCGCGCTGCTGTTGCGCTCGACCACGCGGAGGAAGTCCTCGACCGTGTGGCACTCGCGGTCTGTTAGCTCGCGGAGCGCCTTCGCAGCTTTCACGGCGGCAATCGAGGAACTCTGTGTCTCCATCTCCTCGATCTGCCGCACGGTCTCGTTTATCATGAGTGTACGTGCGGTTGCCTCCCTTATAACGCTACAGCCGGCTGACAGCCCGTTCCCGCGGCTTGCAACGGGCCACGACGGGCGTGGTCACACCGACCCGACCACGTCCTCGTCGGTCGGTCCCTGACCGTCGAACTCGGCCACGAGCGCATCCAACCGCTCCGGGTCGTCGACGCCCGGGAGCCTCCGGTCCGCAGTCCGGCAGTCTGCATCGACGCCGAGGCCGTCACAGACGAGGTCGGCCGTCGCCTCGGCCATCTGCCGGTAGGTGGTCAGTTTACCGCCGACGATGCTCGCCATGTTGTCGACGCCGTCGTCGGCATGGTCGAGCAGGAAGAAGCCACGCGAGATGCCGCGGCCGCCGCGCTCGTCCTCGTCTGGGGCGTACAACGGCCGGACGCCCCACCAGGTTCGGACCTCGGGGGCGTCTGCAACTGGCGGCAGCATCGCCGCACACTCTTCGATGCTCTCTTCGATTTCCCACTGCTCCGTCTCGTACTCGTCCGGGTCGCGGACGGGGACGCTCGTCGTTCCGAGGACAGCCTCGCGCTCGTGTGGCACGACGATGTCGCCGTCGTCGGGGTCCCGGCAGCGGTTGAGTACCGGCCCGAGGTCGTCGTACTCGACGGAGACCATCACGCCCCGCGTCGGTTGCATCTCGACGTCGAGGCCGGCCATCGCGGCGAACTCGCCCGCCCAGGCACCGGTCGCGTTGACGACGTAGTCGGCCTCGATAGTGTCGTTGATTGCCCCACCGACCCGCACGCCGGTCACCTGTCCGTCCTCGACGAGCACGTCCTCGACAGGTGCGTGCGGGTGTATCGCTGCGCCGTGGTCGCGAGCATCGGCGGCGTTCGCGGCGACCAGGCGCGACGGGTAGATGACGGCGTCAGGGACCTCGAACGCGCGCTCAACCTCCGCGGCGAGGTCGGGAACCCGCTCTTGGGCTGCATCGCTGTCCAGCGTCTCGACGGGGATGCCGATGTCCTCACAGGCCGCCCGTTTGGCCTCGAAGTAGTCGGGGTCGTCCCCGGCGAGTTGGACGAACAGGCCCCCGGTGTCACGGATGCAGGCCCCGGCGATTTCTTTGAGTATCCGGTTTTCGGTGATGCACTCCTCGGCACCGACCCGGTCTGCCTCGGCGTAGCGGGCACCGCTGTGCAGCAACCCGTGCGAACGTCCGGAGGTACCGCTTGTCAGCCCGTCACGCTCGACGAGCGTCACGTCGATACCACGGAGTGCGAGGTCACGAGCGACGCCAGCGCCGGTCGCGCCACCACCGACGACGAGGACATCCGTCTCAATTGCCATGTGTCTGGTTAGGGTAGACGACGTAAGATTCCTCCGATACCGGGGGTTTCGACAACTGTGCGTCCAGTTTCACCCCCGGAAACTGACCGCGGCCGGTGGACACGAACCCGGTAAAGTGCTACCGGATCGAACGAGTGAGACACGGTTCCAGTAGCCGTTGTCGTCGGCTGTGTGACCGCGTAAATGGTGGCTGCTCCGTTTCTCCGTTGTCTCCCACTCGCAAGACCTGCCTCGATCAGATATCCTGCCCGGTCGGCCTGATCAGGAGTTCGTTCACGTCCACGCGGGCGGGCTGGCTCGTCGCGTACACGATGCCGCGAGCGATATCGTCGGGGTGGAGCATCGGAAGGTCCATCTCCGCGAACCGCTCAAGCACCTGCTCGTCCGGAACGTGTGTCGCGAGTTCCGTATCGACAGCACCCGGTTCGATAACCGTCGTCCGGATGCCCTGTGTCGTCACTTCCTGCCGGACTGCCTCGGTGAACGCGTTCACACCGAACTTTGTCGCGTTGTAGCCGCTCGAATCGGCCGAGGCCCGGCGTCCCGCGACGGAGGAGACGTTGACGATGTGGCCGCTCTCCTGCTCTTGCATGACCGGAAGCACTGCGTGGGTGAGGTTCATCAGTCCGAGCAGGTTCACCTCGACCATCTGCCGGAGGTTCGAGCGATCTGCCCGCTCCAGTGGTTCGAGGAGCATCACGCCGGCGTTGTTGACGAGGATGTCGATGCGACCGTACTCGTCGGTCGTCGCGTCGACCAGCGAGTCGATGTCGTCTTCGTCGGTCACGTCGGTCGGCACAACCAGCGCATCCCCGCCAGCCGACTCGATTCGGTCCGCCAGAGCCTCTAGCTCGTCAGCGCGGCGGGCCGCCAGCGCCACGCTCGCGCCCGCGTCGGCCAGCGCCTCCGCGGTTGCCTCACCGATTCCCGACGATGCGCCGGTTACAATCGCCACGTCGCCTGCAAGCCGCTGTGCGTCCTGATCGTCTGCTGCAGATTCGTCTGACATCGCTGTTTAGTCAGTGCGACAGCCACGAGCGTCCTTTGCTTACTGATAAGCCCATTTATACACTGGCTGCAACAGCGCAGTCGCACAGGCTGGCGGCTACTGTGCGAGCGCGTTCCGGAACTGGTCGGGGCCGACTGTCGAACTGATGAGTTGTTTTTCGGCTCGACGCAAGAGGTCAGAGGCCGCGGCGGCCGACACATCGAGCTTGTCGGCGAGTTCCGCCGTCGAACAGCGACGCGGCGAGTCGTAGTACCCCGAGGAGAGGGCGACGGACATCGCCCGATACTGCCTGTCCGTGAGTCCGAACTGGTCGCGTTCCCCGGGGTTCTCGGGGTCCGAAGCGATGTGCAGTAGTTCGAGCGGGATGTCGTTGACCGCACACCGGTCCCGTAGCGCACTGAACGCGTCGTAGTCGGAGAACACCTTCTGTTCCCGTATCCCGTCGCCGGTGACCGTCGCGTCCATCGCAACGCCCTCGAACTCCTCCGGGTCGTGTGACGCGATGAGATCCGGTGCGTTGTCGACGACCACCTTGTAGAACCAGCCATCGGCCGTCTGCCCGATATCCGCCGCGTCGGTGATCTGTGGCCGCGCGTCGAGTTCTCGCTCGAAGGCGTCGCGGGAGCCAGCGTCGACGCTAACTGTAAGCAGCAGTCGTCCGTCTTCGAGGCCGACGGCGTTCGAAATCGAGAGTTCGCCGCTCGGAATCGAGTCCGCCACACCGACCAGCGGAAGCGTCTCGTCCGCGAGGAGGATTTCAGCAACGATGGCCATAGCGTGCCATCGGAGTCGACGTATATAGTCGCCAGCATTGCGATTACAGGCGCACTGACAGCCCCGCTCCGGTTCGCAGCCGCTCAGTCAGAACTGGACGCTGTCTCACCACCCAGCAATCGCTGTAGCTGTTCGATTAACGAGCGGCTTGCGGGCTGCCCACGATACACCCGCACGGAATCGAAGCCCGCGTACCCGTGGTTCCCGGATTCGTCCCGCTCCCAGTACAGCCATGCTGTCTCCTCCCCACCATCGAAGCCCATCTCATCGACTGGGAATGTGAGAACGAGCGACGCCTGGCCGTCCGCAGCATCGTCGTCCGGTTCCCTGATCTCGCCATCCTCGACGGGACGCGCCCCCTCGCCGTCTTCCAGCGCGAGACGCGAGCCGAACCGATAGCGGACGGCCCGCTCCGTGGGGTCGAAGGTCTCGCTGTCCCCGTCGCTGTTGACGAACTCTGACTGCTCGACTGCGACGGTGATGGTGTCGTGTTCCGACAGGTCGATGAAGTTCTCCGCGTTCTCGGGCTGGACGTCGACCGTGATCTCGACCGGGAAGTGGGCCGCCGCGACGCCGCTCAGGCTCGGAACCGCGGCCGCGGTCACTGCTGTGCCAAGTGTTCCTTTGAGGAGCCGTCGTCGTGTGGTAGTTGCCGATTTTGTGCTATCGTTGCTCGTCGCTGACTCCTTTCCTTTCATCCACGTGAACTGATCCGCTGGCACAGTTATGATAATTCTGGTGCATATCTCGAAACACCGAGTTATGGGAGAGAGCGGACCCGAAAGCGGGATCATATCTCCTAATTAGTGGTTTTTTGATGTTATCAGACACCCCTATTGTGCTCGTATGCCTCTATGCTGACAGAGTGTTTTCATGGTCTGTACTCCAACTCACATTCTCCATATAGGGAGATTATATTTTAATTAAATTCCGCAAAACTAAGTCTACAACTTTAAGTACAATAGCTAGTTTAAAACTGCGTATGACCGCACAGGCTGGCACGGAGACCGCACCGGTGGTTCCCGCACCGACGCCACCGGACGCCGCCGACGCCTGGTACGCGCCGGACGTTCGTGAGCAAGACGAGGTGTATCCGGGCGTCGTCGTGACCGTCCGACGGGAACGCAGCGGGTTCCGGTACGATGTCCGTGATCCGGTACTTTCAGCGGCAGAGGCTGACGCACTGTCGACTGTCGAATCACACTTCGCAGGTGCGAACATCGAGCGACCGCGGACGCGTGAGGGGGCCGTCGAGCGGATGAACGGGGGGTTCGACGCGAAACACCGCCGGGTAATCGACCGACTGATCGACGCGTCGCCGGCGAGCCGTCGTCGAATCGAGTACCACGCGCTCTCGTCGCTGGCGTGTTTCGACGACCTGACCCCGTACGCGCTGGACTCCCGAATCGACGTTGCTGACGTGACCGACGACGGCGTCGTCGTCCATACAGACGATTACGCCCCGGCCGAGACCGACCTTGGCCCGGACCCGGCGTATCTGAACCGGTTCGCGAGCGAGCGTGTCGAGCGCCACACCGTCCGTTTTCAGGGCTTCGAGATTCCGGTCGTCGTCTACCGCGAGCATCTCCTCGGTGCCGACCCGTTCACGACGAAGTACGCGGTTCGAGAGCCGGACCTGCTCCCCGGCGACGAGCAACTCATCGAGGTGTGCAAGGAGCGCGTCTGGGAAACCGGCGTCGACGGCGTCGTTCAGGACCGTGTCGAGTTCGTGCGGGAGCGTGCCCGCTCGCTCCTGGCCCGGCAGCTAACCGTCCGCAACACGACCGAGTGGGTCGACGCCGCCCGCTACCGGCTGCGGTCGGCGCTGGCCGAACTCGACCTGGCCGTGCCGCCGGTCGACCATCGGTTCGCCGACGACCGCCTCGACGACCTGCTGTACTACGTGCTTCGAGACCTCGTCGGCTACGGAAAGCTCACCGTTCCCATCCGGGACCACACGCTGGAAGACATCGAGGCGAACCGCGTCGACGAGCGCGTGAAGGTCCTCCCACGCGCCGATCTCGGCCACGACGGCCGGGTGCCGACCAACCTCGCCTTCGACTCCGAGGCGGCCTTCGTCAACGTCGTCACGCAACTGGCCGCCGACGACGGCGTCGAACTCAACGCCTCGAACCCGAGCGCGAAGGTCAACATCGACCCGGACGGGGACAGCCTCCACGACGCCGACGACACCATCCGCTGTGCAGTTGCCTTGCCGACTATTAGCGAAGGCGGTCCACACATCTCCATCCGGAAACAGTCGGGCGACGCGATGACGCCGGTCGATCTGGTCCAGCGGGACTCACTGCCGACGGAACTCGTCGCGCTGCTGTGGCTCCTGTACGAGTCTCACGGGGTCGTCCTCTTTTCGGGACCCACGGGAGCCGGCAAAACGACCCTTATGAACGCCCATATGCCGTTTATCCCGTATCGGGACCGTCCCATCAGTATCGACGAAGGGTCGCGTGAGGTTCGGATTCCCCACGAGACCGGCGTCTCGCTCACCACGAGAGACCACGAGCGGGACCACCGCCGCGTGACGATGGCCGACCTGATGACGCAGTGCAATTACCTGAACCCCGATGTCGAGGTCATCGCGGAGATCAACACGGCCGCGTCGTTCGAAACCTTCGCTGAGACGTTGAATACGGGTCACGGTGTCCTCGGGACGACCCACGCCGACGATATCGAGTCGCTGGTCAATCGCGTCATCGAGAAGGGCTTGCCGACCTATCTGCTCAACGAGATCGACCTCGTCGTGTTCCCCCGCCACGTCGGCGGAGAGCGCTACGTCGGCGAAGTGGTCGAGTTCGTCGACGACCCATCGATGGTCGAGAGCGGGACCGACCGGAGCGGCACGATACACAAGGACGGGACGACCATCCACTGGAACAGCGTCTGCTGGCGGCGACCGGACGGAAGCTTCGAACTCGCCTACGACCACCCGCAGTTCGGCGACGAGCAGCGGCAGGTCGACACCGGCATTCTCGACCGGCTTTCGGACCTCCGGGACGAACCGGTGTCGGCCGTCGAGGACGCGTTCCACCGCCGCCATCGCTACGTGCAGTATCTCGTCCAGGAGGAGGTGACCGACTTCGACGACCTGTTCGGCGTGCTGGCCGACTTAGAGACGAACGAGGCAGCGACCGTCGAGCGACTGCGGCGACAGGCCGGGACGCCCGACGACCCGCAACTGGAGGTCAGTACGGGTGACGACTGAGGGCGGCGGGACACTTGGCTTGCTCGACCGGGGCCTGTACGCTCTGTTTGCCCACCACGCCGAGGACGACCGGCACGCGAGCACCCGCGACCGCTACCGGGCCGCCTATCCGAGCACCGGCTTCGGCGTCTACGTCGCCAGAGTGTACGGGCTGTCGTGGCTGGCACTCGTTGTGGGCGTCGTCGGAACCGCGACGACAGCGATGCTCGTGCCGCCGGGGACCTTCGACTCGTTCGTCGCGGTGCTCCAGCAGGGCCTCCCGGTCATCAATCGGCTGGCGCTGCCGGAAGTCCCTCGACTTCTCGTGGCCACCGGTATCGGAACCGTCGCTGGACTCACGCTCAAGCGGGGCGTGTTCGTCGCCGGAAACCGGTATCTCTCGTGGGTGGCCAGCGCGCGGCGCGCGGACATCGCGGCCACGCTCCCTGGCGCAGTCCGATACCTCAGAGTGCTCGCCTCCGGAACCCACGACCGCCGCGAGATGCTCCGCGCCGTTGCCGAACAGGACGCATACGGCGAGACGGCGGTCGCCTTCCGGCGCGCACTCAATCAGGGCATTCTCACCGGCAGTCTCGACACCGGTATCGAACGAGTCGCTAGCGAAACCCCTTCACGGGACCTGCTTGCACCGTTTCTGCTGAAGTTCCGTGAACACGCGAACCAGAGCGCCGAGGCGCTTGAGGGGTACCTGGAGATGGAGGGCCGCTTGCTCTCCCACGAGCAGAGCCGGCAGCACGAGCGGGCGACCGGCTATCTCGAACTGCTTGCGGAGCTATTCGTCGTGTTGCTGGTGTTGCCGGCGCTCGTGGTGCTCATCGTCACCGTGATGGGTATTCTCGCGCCCGGCCTCTCTGAGCCCGTTGCGACGCCGCTGGGCGAGACGACTGTCCGTGCCATCGTCGTCTACGGGAGCGCGGCGTTCGTGATGGCTTCTGGGCTGCTGGCAGCCTTTGTCGTCGCTACGCTCCGACCACGGAACACGGCTGCCCCGAGTTACAGCCTCCCGGACGGTCCCGTGGCAATACTCACCTCGATCCCCTCGAACCCTGCGAGTGCACTCCTCGCCTGCGTCCCGCTGGGTGCCGGCGTCGCGGCCGGCCTCTGGTCGCTGGGCTACCGGCCGGTCAACGTCGCGCTTCTCTCGTATGCTACCGTTGGCGTCCCCGTCGGCGTGGTGACGGTTCGCCGGGCCAGAGCGGACGACGCGAAAGACAGGGAGATTCAGGACTTCGTTCACGCCGTCGCCGGCCACGTCGCGCTGGGCCGCCCGTTTCCAGAGGCGGTCCGACGCGTCGCCGACGACGTGGAACTCGGTGCGCTCGCCAGCGATGTCCAGTCGCTCGCGTTCACACTGTCGCTGGGCGATAGCCCCGGCGACGCCGCGGCTGACCGCCGGGCTGCGGCGCTAGACCAGTTCGTCGACCGCGTCGGCACGCCGATGGCCGAACAGACCATCGGGCTGGTCGTCGGCGCACTGGATACGGGGAGTGACGCGGAGGACGTGTTCGAAACGCTACAGACTGAAATCGGTCAGCTCTACCATCTACGGAAATCCATCCGCTCAGCGCTGCTCGTCTACGTTGCGGTCGGCTGGACGACGGCGCTGCTCGTCATCGGGATCACCGTCGCTGTCAACGTTTACGTCCTCGATAGCTTCGCGCAACTATCTGCCGTCTCGGGCGGTGCCAACATCGCCTTCGACCCGACCGCAATCAAACCCGCACGGGAGCAACATCGGTTCTACGTCGTCACGCAGGCGACGATGCTGGCCTGTGGCTGGTTCGCCGGCACGGCGAGTCGCGGCGTCTACGAAGCGCTGTTACACTCCTCGGGGCTGGTACTCGTCGCCTACGTCGTCTTCGCGGGGGCTGGTCTGATTTGATTCCCGACACCGACGCTCAGTCACACGTCGTCGGCGTGGTGTTGCTGCTGGGACTGACCGTCGTCGCGCTCGGTGGACTGACGGCTGTCGTCGGGACCGTCGTCGACGGCCACACTGCGACTGCCGATGAGACCCGCGTCGCCAACACGTTCGAGACGACGTTCCGGCCGGTCGAGCAGACGGGCCACCAGACTGCTCGCGTCCGGTTTACTGCGGGGCGGCTGACCACTGCGGAGCGGGAACTCCGAGTCCTCAACGATTCGGGAGTTCAGCGGACGGTTCCCATCGACGCGATAGTGTACGACTCCGGCGACAGCCGCGTTCGGTTTCTCGGGGGCAGTGTCGTCCGCGGGACAGCGGGCAACGCCTGGCTCGAATCGGACCCGCCGGTGACGGCGACGCGGGACGACACGGCGGTCATCGTCGGTGCACCGCTCGTCAACGCCAGCGGCGGCACGGTGTCCGGAACGGGCGGCGTCTCCGCACATATCCGCCAGAACGTCAGCCACGAACGCGAACGGCTCCCGGCCGACAACTATAGCGTGGCTATCGAGACGGAGACGCCCCGTCCGTTTACCGAGTCCTTCCAGCGTGTCGGCGCAACCACGCGAGTCAGGGATATCGACGGCGACGGCGTTCAGAGCGTCGTGGCGACGTTCCCGGGCCGCCGGACGCTGTATCTGGTCCGCCACGATATGCGGACGGAGGTGGGGCATGGATAACCGTGCGCTCAGCACCGTCGTCGAGAAACTGCTGAGCATGGGACTGGTGCTGCTGTACATCGGACTAGTGACGACTACGCTGTACGGCGGCACTGTCCCAGCGTACCAATCCGCCGTTGGGGCGGAACTCGGCGACCGGACGCTCGCCGAAGCCACGGCCCGCGTCGAGCAGGCTATCCCGCCGGATGCTCGGGCCGTCTCGGCCACTGTTCGGGTTTCGCTGCCGGAGACCATCGACGGCGCAGGATACAGCATCCGGACTGACGGGGATGCTCTCGTCCTCGACCATCCCGACCCCGAAATCGGCGGCCGAACACAGCCATTGTTGCCCGACAGAGTCGATACCTTCGAAGGCGAGTGGCAGAGCGGCAGTCCGACCGTCGTCGCTGTCTCCGGAACACGGGGGAGCGTGACGGTGACACTGGAGGCGGAGCGATGACCCTGTCGAACCGTCGCTGTGACCATTCTACTCGCGCACAGACGTCGCTACCAGCGCTGGGCATCGCGCTTGTATTGCTGACCGTCGTCACCGGACTGGGTGTCGCCATGGCCGACACCGCGATTGCCGGCGCAGACAGGGCCCCCGACGAGCGTCGGGTCGCCGCCGCTATCGCTGACCGACTCGTCGCGGCGGGCGGTCCACTGGCCGCCCGGAGCAACGTCCTCAACAAATCTCGGGTGGACGACTTCGACCAGTCGGCGCTGGAGGGGAGCGCACCGCCGGCCGGTGAGTACGCGGTCAGCGTCGCGGTGGCTGACGAGGAGATCGCACGCAGCGGTACGGTTCACGGCGGCACGCGAATCAGCCGTCTCGTCGTAGTCAAGTCTCAGGAGCAACGCACCCTCACGCCTGATCTGGCAACGACCGACGCGGTGACGCTCCCTCGCCGGAGCGCGCAGGCCACAGTAACTATCGACCCGCCGGCCGCCACGACCGTCTGGACGGTCCGCGCTAACGACCGGGTCGTCCTGCATAACCGAAGCGGGCTGGACGGCAGCTACGAGGTCCCACTGGTCCCTTACGAGACAACGGAACTGCGATTCCAGCGCGCCGGCCGACTCGAATCCGGGAACGTGACCGTAGCGTACGACGCCCCGCAGTCGACGAAGGAAACCATGGTGGTGACCGTTGATGCGTAGAGCCCAGCTGCCGCTGTCGCTCGTGGAAGTTGCCCTCGGGACAGTACTGATTCTCGGCGTCGCGCTCGGGTTTGCCCTGGGGACGCCAGCGCCGGACCGACAGGGGCCACAGCTCGACGCCTACGCTTCCGATACGGCGGCGCTGCTGGCTAACGACCCGCCGCGACACAGCGGAGCGACGCGACTGCAGGAGATCGTGTCGAGTCCGACGGCGTTCGACCGCGAACGGGACGCGCTTTCGAACCGGGTCGCCCGTATCCTGCCCGACAACGTCCTCTTCCGGGTCGAAACACCGCACGGAGCGGTCGGAACACCGACGCCACAGGGCGTCAGCACTGGGACCGCAACTGTGCCGACGGGACACGGGAGTGTCCAAATCATCGTGTGGTACGCATGACCCGGCGCGGACAGCTAGTCCTCGTTGCGGCCACGGTCATCGCTGTAGCGCTGGTCCCAATCGTGCTCGCCTCACTCCAACTGGGCTATCACGACGACGTTCGGGCGACGGCCGACTACGACGACGACCCGTCTGCTGACGCGCTTCGGGTCCTTGAGCGAGCCGTCGCGACGGAGAGCACGTCCATCCCGAGCCAGTACGCCTGGGCCGCGAACGATTCGGCAGTGACGGCCGTTCGGACGGGGTTGCAGCCTCGGCTCGACCGACTCCAGACCTCCCGAATCGAAGACGGTGTCCACTACAATATAACCTACAACGGTACTGCAACACGGCGGTGGAAAGACGTGAACTGTCCGTCCGGGCCGGACCGCCAGTTCGGGGACTGCGTCGCCGATCGCGGCGTCGTTGCTCAGGACCGGGTAGGCCGCACGCACGTTCTCGCCGTCGGCTTCGACGTGACGACGACGACCGAACGCGGCGAAACCACCGTCACCGTGGTTCTGGAGACCAGCGGTCGGTCCTCGCGGTGAGCGTCCGAACAAAAACTGCACTACTCGCGGCAAACCAGAAAACGGTCCGCAGTGTGCGTTACTCCGTCGCGCCCGGCGTCTCGGTTCGAACCTGCGACCGGATCTGTTCGAACGTCGCCTGTGAGAGGATCCCGGTGACACTCTCGATTGAAAGGGTATCGATGAGGCCGGCTGGTGGACCGGTGACCAGCAGCGCACCTGCTTCGGAAATAGAATCGTCGACAGTGAGACCGAGGTCAGACGTCGCGCGCTCCTCGAACGAGGTGATTGCGTCTTCGGCAAGGTTCTCCTGTGCGGTGCGGTATTCGGCCTGTGCCTCGCTCTGTGTGAGATTCCCTGCCTGAATTTCGGATTGGATCTCCTGCTGTCGTTCCCGCAACTGCGTCTGGTCCGGTTCAACCACGACCGTCACGGTCGCGGAGTCCGCGTCCGCGCTCTGGCTCTGTGGCCCTGTACCCGTGTTCGTTCCGTCGCTGTCGCCTCCCTGAAGGGCGTTACAGCCAGCGAGCGACACTGTTGCACTTGCTCCGGCGAGTTCCATGAATCGTCGGCGTGTGGACTCGAATTCCATTATCGACTAGCGCGGGTCTCGCGGTGTAACCCTTCTGGTAGCCGACCGCGGCTCACTCCCGTCCTTGGGGCTGCCCTCTCAAACGCTGTGGCTTCGAGAGACGAAAGACAGTGGTGCCTGTGGTCCAATGCTGAATCAATAGTGCGTATGGCGGGACTGGAGTCAGACGAGACGCTGGACGCGCCACGGCAAGACGCGATTCCGACGCTTGAGAGCGATGTATCCGGCACGGTTGTCTGGCATCGCGAACACCTTCGGATTCGCGATCAGGCCGCGGTAGCGAGGGCTGCAACGTCCGAGTACGTGCTTCCGCTGTTCGTGTTCGACCCGGCGTTCTACGGCGCGGACGGCCTCGCCTGTGACAGCCGTATCCGGTTCCTGCACGACTGTCTGGCCGACCTCTCAGACCAGTACCACACCGTGACCGGCCGCGGGCTCACTTACGCCCACGGGGACCCGGTGGACGTGCTGGGGCGGTTCCGCGAGGCCGGCTGGGACATCGTGACGATGGCCGTTCCCACCGGACGCTACGGCCGGGAGCGGGACCGCCGCGTTCGGGAACAGTGTGGCGTCACATTCGTCGACGGCGACGGGCTGGTTCGGGACCGAGCGGAGACCCGCAACGGGTGGCAGGACGACGTGTCGGCGTGGTTCTCCGCCGACCAGTACGACTGGGACCCGAACACGGTCACCTCACGGAGCTTCGATACCGGCATCGACATCAGTACAATCGAGGACCACTACGGCGTCACGCCGTCGAAATCCTCCGTCCCTCGCGGCGGGACCGGGCCAGCGCGCGAACGGCTGTCGGCGTTCGCCGAGCGGATCGACGACTATCCGGGGAACATCTCTGCGCCGACGGACGCGCGAGACGGGACCAGCGGGCTCTCGCCGTATCTCGCCTTTGGCTGTCTCTCCGTGCGACAGGTGATTCAGTACATCGAGGACCACGCGCCCGACGGCCGCGGGAAAGAGATGTTCGTCTCGCGGCTGTTCTGGAACAAGCACTACGAACAGAAACTCGAAGACTGGCCCGGCTGGCTCGATGCGGCGGTGAACCCGGTGTTCGAGGGGTTCAACGCGGCGCAGTACGACCCCGAGCTGGTGGAAGCATGGAAGCACGGACGGACCGGGTTTCCGATGGTCGACGCGTCGATGCGGTGTCTCAAAGAGACCGGCTGGCTCAACTTCCGGATGCGGGCGATGTGTGCCTCGGTCTACTATCACCTGCTCCAGCAGCCCTGGCGGATCGGCGCGGACTGGTTCTACCACCACCTCATTGACGCCTCGGCGGCGATCAACTACACACAGTGGCAGTCCCAGTGCGGCCTGATCGGCAAGCCGACGCTCCGGCTGTACAACCCCCGAAAGCAGGTCCGCGATCAGGACCCGGACGGCGAGTTCATTCGTCGGTGGGTGCCCGAACTCGATTCGCTCCCTGACGAGTACCTCGACCGGCCCGAGGGGACGCCGGTCCACGTACAGGCATCCTGTGGCGTCAGCATTGGCGAAGACTACCCGCACCCGGTCGTCGACTACGACGCGGCTAGACAGGCGTTCCGCAGGCGTTACGAGGAGGTCCGCGCTGACGCGGCCGACGCCCTGCAGGACTCGGCTATTGCGCGCCGGGCTTCCTTCTCCGGCGGCCACGAAGCCGCTGTACGCATCGCCGCGGAACACGGGACGGATGCGTCGAACGGCGCAGAAGACGGTGGGACCCAGACCAGTCTCGGCTCGTTCGGCGACGAGTAGCTCCATAATTCGTTCAGTGTTGCCAAACGCCAAAGAGGCTAAGACGGTTGCGCACACAGACGTATCCAATGGCGGAGGGTCCGGACGACACCGTTTTCGAGGACTGCCAGTTCCTTACTGGGTCACCACAGCGGTTCGCAGTACTGGCCCAGCTCCGGGAGCGTCCGGCACGGCCGACCGATCTGTGCGATGCGGTGGACGCGACTCGGACCACGATCCAGCGGATACTCGCGGGCTTCTCCGAGCGGCAGTGGGTCGTCAAACGGGACGGCGAGTACCGGCTCACGGTGACTGGACAGCGGGTGTTGGACCAGTACACGGCACTCATGAGCGAGATCGAACGG
The DNA here is from genome assembly GCF_048595605.1 of Haloarcula sp. KBTZ06. Lineage (NCBI taxonomy): Archaea > Methanobacteriati > Methanobacteriota > Halobacteria > Halobacteriales > Haloarculaceae > Haloarcula > Haloarcula sp. KBTZ06. Next base: position 2,285,510 of record NZ_CP184337.1, on the reverse strand, counting down.
GCTCGGGCGGTCGGTCCGCTGGCAGCCCACCTCGGTTCCATCGCGGCGGATCTCCCGGCGGAGCTGTTAGACCCCGATTGTCTCACGACGAGTTCCGAACAGAACCCGCTGGCCGCGATTGATCGGTTCACGGACTGGCTGCACGAGGTCGACGGCGACGTTCGGGCCATCTCGCCGATCGTTACATCGGTGTTCAACGACGTCGCGGTGGACCTGCTCGAAACGGGGACGCGTATCGAGTTCATCATCGATCACAGCGTCCTCGAACGGTCAGCGTCGGACTTCGCAGACGCGCTGGAACGAGGCGTCGAACACGAGAACATCGACACGTACGTCCACGATACTCCGCTTGATATCGGCCTCGCACTGGACCGCTCGCGGGTCTGTCTGGCGGCCTACGACGATCGGAACAACGTCCGGGCAATAGCCGAATCCGACGCCACAGCGGTGTATAGCTGGGCTGAGACGGTGTTCGACCGATACAGAGCGCGGTCACAGCCGCTTGAATCGGTCCTGTCGGTGCAAGAAAACAAGCAATAATCCAGTCGCTCACGGATGGAATCCGGTGTGGAAGGGCCGAAGGGAGCACTGGTCGGCGCGCCAGCACTCACTGGAGGGCGGGATGGCGTATCCCCGGAGCATGGTATAGCCGGTGGGGGCCTATACTTATTCGCTGTAACTGTTTCGGGACACAACACCTGTTACAGGGGCTGTAACAGCTTAGAACGTTCATGCTATTCTGATCCGACGTCCGGGTTCGTTTTGCGACAACAACGGGCTGTGTTTCTATACTTTCACCCAGAATGAAATAATAGCCGACAGTATAAGTATGTGGCAATCGTTGACAGAAGTATGTCTCCGCCTGGACGGGAGATTCAGTACACTGAATCGGACGTTATCGAGGTGTTCAGACACCGAAACGATTACGCGGAGCCACTCACGGCGTCGGAGGTGGCGGACAGACTCGGCTGTTCGCGACGGACTGCGCTGAACAAACTCCACGACCTCGAATCGGAGACAGATATCACGAGCAAGAAAGTCGGGGGCCGGTCGCGGGTGTGGTGGATCCCCGTGCGAGCGGATTGATGCGGATTGTTGTCGACTATTTCCCGATAGTACCGACTTCGGAGTCGACACAGATCGGTACATCGCTACAACTATGCGACGGTGCCGTCAGGCGGTTTACTCTTGGAGTGGGATTGGGGCCGTGTCACGACGGACACACTGAAGACCTGTAGCAAAGCAGACTGATCTCATGGCTGGCTGTATAGAACCCCACGCAAGCGGGACCATTCAGAACTCCCACTGCTGAGCACGTTCGCGGGCCTCCGAGCGCGCCTGCTGTTTGATGGCCTCGATTTTCTCGGCATCGTCGAGGAACGCTTCGACGGCACTCTGTTCGGTGGTTCCGTCCTCGGCTGCTGCCGCGTCGCCGTCGCCCATCGCTGGCAGCCGCTCGTCGGGAGCCGCCCGTCGCGTACTGTCGGCCAGCGCCGGGTCGCCGCCCAGCCGTTCGGCGGGCATCCCGGGTGGGACTCGGAGGTTGGCTGCTTCGTGTGCCGATTCGAGGTCAGCGGCGTCAAGCGTGTACAACGAGACGTGGTACGGCCCGGGAATGGCGAGGTCCGCGAGCGCCGGCGGACCGCCGCGGTCCGTGCCGGTGTGGTAGGCCAGCACCGGCACGCCGTCGGTGAACGTGATGACGCCCCGGCCCTCGCCGTCAAGCAGGAGCGTCTCCTGGGACTCGAAGACGGCATAGCCGGTCAGTTCGCGGTCGAGCACGTCGGCCAGCGTGTCCCGCGGGTCCGTGACGACGCGGGACTTGTCGAGTCGGCCGCGGGGCAACTTCATAGTGACTCGGGGATGACGGCGCTCTGGAACCGGTCGGCGGCGTCGGCGGCCGCCCCATCCCGCACGGTAAGCGATTCGGCGGCCTCTCGGTAGGCCGTCGACGCCTCGCATTCGGGGGCGTGGGCAAGGAGCGGCCGGCCAGCACGGCGTGCCTCACGGGCCCGCTCGCTTTCGGGGACCGCGGCCAGCGTCGGCCCGTCGAAGTACCGTTCGGTCTTCTCTGAGACTTGTTCGATGGATTCGGACTCGCGGACCTTGTTGAACAGGAGGCCCGCAACGTCCGTGTCGTAGGTCGTCGCGTACTCCTGGACCTTCAGCCCGTCCGAGATGGCGGGGATCGTCGGCTGGAGGACGACGACGATGCGGTCGGCTAGCACGATGGGAAGGACGGCGGTCCGGCTGTCGAGCGCTGGCGGCGAATCGAGGAGGATGATGTCAGTATCTTCTGCAAGCGTCGCAACCACGTCTCGAAGGCGGTCCGGGTCGGCGTCTCTGAAACCGTCCAGGCTCGTTCCACAGGGAACGACGGTCAGCCCGAACCGGTCGTACGTGGCCGCCTCAACGGGCGCGTCGTCGGCCAGGACGTCGTGCAGCGTCGTCTCGGCGTCGGAGAGGCCGGCGTGAAAGAGGAGGTTCGCCATCCCCGTGTCGGCGTCGACCACCGTCACGTCGTAGCGGTCGGACAGCGCCATCCCGAGGGCGACGGTGCTCGTCGTCTTGCCAGTCCCGCCCTTCCCACTGGCGACCGCGAACACTTCGACCATTGGAGAATATTGCGAGCTAGATGTATATAAATTTCCGGAATTTGAAGAAGTATCAAACAGTCACCAATCGGCCAGTCCGAGCGGGCCGAGGTCGACATGGTCGGCGACGAGGCCGGCGGCTCGCTCGTACGGGTCGCCGCTCTCTCGCTCGTTTGCCGCTGGGGAGTTAACACCAGCACTCTCGAACGCATTTCGCACGAAGGCACCTCTGGCACTCTCGTTGACGAAGAGGTCGTGGAGGTATGTGCCGAGAACGCTGTCGGTCGCCGCCCCGTCGCCGTCGAACGGCCGGGCCGCCTCGTCGGTCAGCGTCGAGTCGCCCATGTGGATCTCGTAGCCCTCGACAGTCCCGCTCGCCCCGGAAAGCGGGCCGACGCCACGGAGGTCCCGCCGGACGTGTTCGACTGTCTTCGACTCGCTGAATTCCGTCGTCACCGGGAGCAAGCCCAGACCCTCGACGCGGTCCGCGTCGCCGGTCCCCTCGATTGCGGCGTTCGTGATTTCCTCCCCGAGCATCTGGTAGCCGCCACAGAGGCCGACGACGGGGCCGTCGAACGACTGGAGGCGGCCATCAAAGCCAGCGTCGGTGAGCGTCAGCAGGTCGTCGACCGTGTTCTTGCTCCCCGGCAGGACCACCGCGTCGGCGTCGTCGAGGGCGGCTTCGGGTGGGACGTACGCGACCCTGACGCCGGGTTCGCGGGCGAGTGGCTGGAGGTCAGTGAAGTTCGAGATGCGCGGGAGTCGCGGCACGGCGACAGTAACACTCCCGTCGTCGGGGACGCCATCGTCAGCGCCGACGACGGACCGCTCGCCGACCGGCGGCAGCGCAACGCTGTCCTCTTCGGGGAGTCCGGGGTCGTCGTAGGGAATCACGGCGACGACGGGCACGCCGGTCCGGTCCTCGAACTCGTCGATGCCGGGGTCAAGCAGCGAGCGGTCGCCGCGGAACTTCGTGATGACCGCGCCGGCCACCTGGTCCCGGATGTCGTCGGGAACCAGTTCCAACGTCCCGACGAGCGAGGCGAACACGCCGCCGCGCTCGATGTCGGCGACGAGGAGGATGTCGGCGTCGGCGAAACGCGCCGTCTCGACGTTCGCCAGGTCGCGGTCGTGCAGATTGATTTCGGCAATCGATCCCGCGCCCTCGGCGACAATCACGTCGTGGGACCGGGCGAGTCGGTCGTGGGCCGCGCGGGCGGTGTCCAGCGCGTCCTCCCAGTGCTCGTCGTAGTATCCACGGGCCTCGAAATGCCCGACCGCCTCGCCATCCAGAATGAGCTGGGATTCGCCGTCCCCTCGCGGTTTCAGGAGTACCGGATTGTGGTCGGTCGACGGCGCGACGCCGGCCGCGCGGGCCTGAACGTACTGCGAGACGCCGACTTCGCCGCCGGGTGTCGCCCGGGCGTTGTTGCTCATATTCTGGGCTTTGAACGGCGTGACCGAGACGCCGCGGTCGGCCAGATAGCGACAGAGCCCGGCCGCGACGGTCGACTTGCCGACGTGGCTCGCCGTTCCGGCGACCAGCAGCGTGTGGGCCATTAGGCTGTGTTGGGAGACGAACGCACTGGTGTCTTTCGCTCAGATCACTAAACCCATATCGATTTAACACTGCCCAATCAACTGAATCCGGATTAGCCGTTCACACGATACTCAACGTGAAACGGTTTAACCGAAACAAGTAAACGATATCGGGTTGAGTCGATGACTATGGCGGAGCGATGGTGCGTCATCATCGGTGATGTCATCGAGTCACGGTCGGTCACAGATAGAGAGGCGTTGCGAGCGGCGCTCAATCAGGGTGTGTCACGAGCGACCGACGCACTCGCCGACCAGACGGTTGCGCCGTTCTCGGTGTTGAAGGGGGTTGACGAGGTCGGAGGAGTCATCAGAAACCCTGGACATGCTTACCGCGCTATCCGGGAAATCACCGAATCGATACACCCGACTGCGATTCGGTTTGCGGTTGTCCACGGAGAAGTTGACGTGGGGATGACAACGAGCGAGGTTTCAGAGATGGATGGCCCTGCGTTCCACAAAGCAGATACGTTGCTAGCTGACATCACGGAAAACGGTCGGGCCGTTGCGCTGCACGATCCTGTCGTGAAGTCTTGGCTACTTTCACTGCTTGCCGACCAGATACACCTGCTGTTTGCGTGGAAACAGGAATGGACGCCACACCAGGCGTCGATCGTCCGTGAGTACCGCGAAAGAAAGAGTATGCAGGCGTTGGCTGACGACCGAGACGTCTCGATTCAGGCCGTCTCACAGACGCTTTCGCGGGCAAAGGCGGAGATGGTACTGTCAACCGAAGCAAATCTTGAAGCGGCCATGACAGAGGTCTGGGAATGAGTTCTGTGAGTTGGCGGACACCAGCGTCGGCCGTAGTCACAGTCGGTGCTATTCTTGGTCTTGTCTGGGCGACCGGTGATTTGATTTCGTCTATCTCATTTCGCTCAGCGGTCGTAGTTGGTGCCGGGTACGCTCTGTTGCTGTCGACAAGTGGGACCATGGTATCCGCTGCTCTCCAATACGCCGGTGCCGATGTGAGTGAAAAAGAAGCGGATACGGGACGTGCGGTCGGGAAAGTAGAGAATATTCTGATACTCACGTTGACGCTACTCGGCGCATACACGGCACTGGGACTGGTGTTCACCGCAAAGTCAATTGTCCGCTGGCAAGACATCTCCAGTGGGAACACGACGTATTATCTCACGGGGAGTATCGCCAACGTGACGTACTCGCTAGTCTTCGGCGTCTGTCTTGACTATCTGCTTGGAACCTTCTAGAATTCCGTTCCCTTCCGCGCGCCCTGCCCGGCGTCGATGGGGTGTTTCTCCTTGTTGACTTCCGTTATGAGATCGGCATGGTCGGTCAGAAATTCTGGTCGCTCGTGCCCGCCCGTCAGGACCAGTTCGAGGTCGTCGGGCTTTGCTTCGATGAGCCCAATCACGTCCGCCGGATCGACGAGGTCGCGGTTCGCGGCGTAGAGAATCTCGTCGAAGACGAGCATATTGACGCCCTCCTCTGGCGGCCCGTCGGCGTCCCGCGGCGTCGAGAGGTCGGCGTCGGCGCTGGCCTGAACGAGTTCCTGTGCCCGGTCGAGTGCGCCTTTCGCACGGGCCTCGTGCTCGTCGTCCTCGCTGCCGTCGAGGAAGCCGTGCCAGCCGTAGTGGCCCGCGTTCTCGTATGAGAAGCCCGGCAGGGCGGCAATCGCGTTGTACTCGCCGCGCACGTCTTCGACGGTGCTGGTCCCGCCCTTCATGAACTGCAGGAGGTGGACGCGGTAGCCGTGGCCGACGGCGCGGGTCGCCATCCCAAGCGCCGCGGTCGTCTTGCCCTTGCCATCGCCCCACCAGACCTGGACCAGTCCGAACTCCTCGGGCGCGCTTGGACTGATGGGCTCGGCGGTCGGTCCGGCCGTGTTATCGCTCATACCCGTCTGTTCGACCGGATTCTGTTTAGCCGTTTGGTCTCCGGGAATGTCGTGTGATAAACGGCTTTTTCACGGCTCGAACACCTCCGTCTCACGGTCGGTGACGACGCCGTACGCCGCGTCGTCGACGGTCGGCAGGCTGTCGCCGTCGTAGCGGGCGGCGAGACTCGACCGGATAGCGTCGCGGACACAGACGCGAGCGGCGGCCCCGATTTCTGTTGCGCTGCCGGCGAACGGTGCGGACTCAGCGCTCGGGACACAGCCGATGATGGCTGCGTCCGAGGTGGTTCCGGGCACGCCCGCTGCGTCGAGTAGCGTCGCGGCCTTCGCTTCGACAGCCGTGGCGAGTAGCGTTGCCAGCGCGCCGCTGTCCAGCGCTCGGTCGACGCCGACGACGAGATTGACCGTGCCGGGACGCCAGTCGGGGCTGTCTGCCGGATTCGATGCTGTTCCGTCGGAGTCGTCCGCTGTCCCCTCTCCCGACATCGGTAACGCCGCGGGGTTCGAGAGGCCCGCGGTCGCCAACACCGACACCGGGCCGCTCCGGACACAGCGGGCGTGCTCCATATGCACGCCGGTGAGCAGCGCCGGGCCGAGGGGGAAACCGGTCGCGGACAGTCGCTCCGCGCGGTAGGCGTCGAGGTCGGTCCGCTCGAACCCCTCGGGTACGGTGACGTTGTAGACGGCGTCTGCGGTCCGGTAGCCCCCGTCCCACGCCGTCGAGAGCCAGTTGGCACCCTCGCGGCGGACCTGACAGACACCATCTTCGACGGTCGTCTCAAACATCCAGCGCGTCCAGCAGCCGGTCGTTTTCTTCGGGGGCTCTGACGGCGACGCGGATGTGCGAGTCCAGCCCGCGGAAGGTTCGGGCGTCCCGGAGTGCGATACCAGCCTCGCGAGCCGAGGCAAGGATGTCGTCGACAGACTCGTCGGCGTCGCTGACCGACAACAACAGGAACGGCGCATCGGAGGGGAACACGTCGAACCGCGCCGCGAGTCGGTCCCGCATACGGGCTCGCTCGTCGGCGACACGGGCCTTCGTCTCCGCAACGAACTCGCGTTGCCCGTAGCAGTGCGTGCCGACCGCGGCCGCCGGCGCGCTCATCGACCAGGCGCGTCGCGCGGTGGCGAGGTGGTCACGGGCCTCGCCCGCTCCGACAGCGTAGCCCATCCGGACGCCGGGGAGGCCGAACAGTTTCGTCAGCGAGCGCGCGACGATGATGCCCTCACGGCCCGCCAGCGACTGCTCGTCGGTAAAGCCGAGAAAGGCTTCGTCGACCAGCAGTGTCGTCCCAGCAGAGAGACAGTCGTCGGCGAAGGCCCGGAGCGCCGACGGGTCGGCCGCTTCGCCGGTCGGATTGTTCGGGTTGCAGACGATGGCGAGCGCATGACCGTCCGGGTCGGCGGTCAGCAGGTCGTCGTGTGGGACGAACTCCGGCGTCCCGCCCTGGAGCCGGACCTCGCGGGCGTACTCACCGAAACTGGGATACGGGACGAGCACGCTGTCGTCAGTCCGAACTGTCGTCTGGATCGCCAGACGTATGGCTTCGAGGCCGCCGGCCGTGGGTATCACCTGTTCCGGTTCGCAGTCGACAAAGGACGCCGCGGCCGCCCGGAACTCGGGGTAGTCGTCCGCCGGATACGAGCGGGCGGCCTCGAACGCTTCCCGGTACGTCTTCGCGGCGTCCGGCGGGACGCGGGGGTTCGTGTTCGCGCTGAAATCCAGCAGGTCCGGGTCGTCGCTGCTGCCGTGTGGGACGCGCCCGTCCGGCCCGATGGCGTCCTCGGCCCCGTTGCCGCCACTCGCCCGCAAGCCCTCGACCGAATCAGGGTCCATTGACGGGGGCTACGGCGGGCGGTGTGGAGAAGGTTTCGCGGCGTTCGGCCTCCGCCCCACGCCGTTACAGCCATTGCTCAGCCACGCGCGCGTCAGCAAGCGTGTTGACGTTGACCGCGACGCGTCGGTCCCGCGTGAGCCAGGCGTCGTCGGGGCCGTCGCTGACGACGTTGACGCCTGTCGGCGCGACCTCCCGACCTCCGTTGTCGAACGTCGTGTCGTCGCTCACGCCGAGGGCACGCTTCAGCGAAGCCGGGACCAGGACCGTCAGCGAGCCCCCGTTGTGCTCGTCGAGCACGCGGTCCACTATCTCGCCGTCAAGCAGCGGCAGGTCGGCGGCGACGGTCAGCACCGGCCGGGCGAGTCGGCCGTCGGCCAGCGCCGCGTCGAGGTCCGCGACGTATCCCTCGCCCGGCGTCTCGATACAGGGCACGTCCAGATGTGACTGCGTTTCCGGTGCGTTCGGCGACGTTACAGCGATAACTCTTTCAACGGAACTGTCTTCCAGTGCGCCGACGACCCGGTCGACCATCGGGACACCGCCGACCCGAAAGAGCGGTTTCTCGGCCTCGGTGTCCAGCCGCGTCCCGCGCCCGCCACACATCACCAGAGCGTCCATGCGAGCACCTCCCAGTCGACGAGCGGTACCGACCGGACGCCGCCGAAGAGCGACCACGCGGCGACGCCGACGTGGAGCGCGACAGCGCGCGTGAGTTCGTTGGCCGCGCCGAACGTGTCGCCGCTGACGCCGCCCAGTCGGCGGTTCGCCCAGCCAGAGAGGCCAAGAGCGAGCAGCGGGCCGGTGAGAACGACGACTGCGGTTGCTGGAACGGCGACGACAGCGGCCGGGAGTGCGATGGCGAGCGAGCCGACGAGGTGGCGTGGGCTGTTCCCGTTGATAACCGTCGACCCGAATCCCTCGTGGCTCGGGCGTCCGACGCAGGCCAGCGTCGCCATCGCGAGTTTCGCCCCCACCTCGGCGGCGAGGACCAGCGCGACAGCGACCAGCGGCGGGAGCCCGGCAGCGGCCAGCGCGGCCAGCGCCAGCGCGAGGAGGACGGTCCCCAGCGCGAGGACGGCCCCGACGCCGACAGTCGTGTCCCGCATCACCTCGCGGCGCTCCGCGGGGTCGCCGTGGACGACGGCGGCGTCCCCGAGGTCCGCGAGGCCGTCGGCGTGGTTGACGCCGGCGACGAGGACGACGGCTCCGAGGTAGGCCGCGGCGACGACCGGGGCCGGGAGCAGGCCGGCGGCGAGGAACGGGAGCGCGACGAGGCCGCCGACGACGTAGCCGGCCATCGGGAACGCCGCCGGCGTCCCGACGAAGGCGTCCCATGCCCGTTCGCTGTGGCCGACCGGGAGCCGTGAGAGGAAGCCGAGCGCCCCCCGGACCGCGGTCAGAACCACGCGAGCACCCCCAGACCGGCCAGCAGATACGCCAGCACCCCGGCGACGCCAACCCGCGTGACGCTACGCTGGGCTGTCGCCACATCGGGGAGGTGTCTCGTGGGGTTGAGGACGTACACGCCGGGCTTTTCGAGTCGAACGTCCAGCGCCGCGGCGGCCGTCCCCATCGGCCACCCGGAGTTCGGCGAGGGAACGCCGTCCAGCCAGTCCCGGGCCTGGGCCACCGACCGGGGCGACCCGCAGGCGACGGCGAGCAGGAGCGCGCTCAGTCGGGCCGGGAGACACATCACGGCGTCGTCGAGCCGCGCCGCAGGCGTCCCGACGCGTTTCGAGCGGTAGCCAAGCATCGAGTCCATCGTGTTGACGGCCTTGATCCACGCCGCTGTCCCGGCAGCGACGGGAAGCGGTAGAAGGCCGACGCCCGCAGCGGCGAGCCCGCCCAGGACGAACGCGGCCAGCGACGCGACGAGGCCGTCGGCGAGGTTCTCCGACGCGCTCTCGACGGCGGCGCTGCGAACCTCGCCCGCAGAGAGCGCGCTGGCGTCGCGGCCAGCGAGTGCGAGCAGCCCGTCCCGAGCAGCCGCGAGGTCGGCCTCGGTGTCGGCGATGACGCCCCGAGCGGTCGAGAGGAGACTGCGGAGGCTCGTGGTCAGGAACAGCGCGAGGCCGGCGAGCGCGACGGCGGCCAGCGGTTCGCGAGTGGCGGCGAGTGCGACGCTGCCACCGACGACGACAGCAACTCCGACGGGCAACAGCGCCGCGGCGAACCCTCCGACCGCAAGCGGGTGGTCCCACTCGCGGTCGACCGCCCCGACGAGCCGTCCGAACCACGCAACGGGATGCAATCGGGTCGGTGGCTCACCGATTGCGAGTTCCAGCCCCCCGGCGACGGCCACCGCCAACGCGCTCAGCACAGCTCCCCCTCCCGGAGTTTTTCGGCTATCGCCGGTAGCGGGTGGTCTTCCAGTAACATCGACTGCGCGCCCACGCGGCCCGCGCCGCCGTCCGTTCGGGCGTCGTCGCCGACGTGGACGAGGTCGGCAAGCGCCACGTCGAGTGCGTCGGCGGTCGACTGGAAAATGGTCGGATGCGGCTTCCGCCAGCCGCAGTCGACGCTGGTGACGACGGCGTCGAACGCGTGGCCGCTCTGATTCTCGATGGCCGCTCGCTCCAGCGTTCGCTCGACCAATCCAGGGACACTGCAGTTCGAACAGACAGCGACCGGGCCACGCTGTGCTGCGGCGTCCAGCGCTTCGATGGCTCCCTCGCGGACCGTCACCGGGCTGTCGAAGGCATCGAGGACAACCTCGGTCGCCGTCTCCTCGGCAACCTCGACTCCGCGGCTGGCAAGCGCCAGTCGAACGTGTTCGTCCAGCGGCGCTTCCCGGCCGCGGTCGTACTCGCGGTGGGCCGAGCGATAGGCGTCCTCCCAGTCGTCCGGCACCCGAACCGACTGGGCCGAAAGCGTCTCCGCAATGGCGTCCCACGGCTCTGACGGCCGGTCTGCCGCTACGAGCGTCCCGAACAGGTCGAACGAGAGTGCCACATCTGTGTGGTTAGTGCAAGCTCACTTGAACTGTGGGGGTAGACGTGGGAACTGCTGTGGGAGTCGGGCTGCTGTCGAGGAGTTCCGGGCGCTGGAGGACTCGTTTCTTCGGACGAGCCCAGCGATGGACCTGGCCTGCGGCATTCCAAACCGTTTATACCCAAACAGGGGTAATCCGGCGGTATGGCAAGAGAGCAGACCGAAGTTCGAGAGCTCGACGAGGGAAGCTACGTCATGATCGAAGACACGCCGTGTAAGATTAACTCCTACAGCACGGCCAAGCCGGGCAAGCACGGCAGCGCCAAGGCCCGCATCGACGCCAAGGGCGTTTTCGACGGCAAGAAGCGCTCGCTGTCCCAGCCCGTCGACGCGAAGGTCTGGGTCCCGATTGTCAACCGAAAGCAGGGGCAGGTCGTCTCGACCGACGGCAACGACGCCCAGGTAATGGACCTCGACACCTACGACACGTTCACGATGCGCGTCCCCGAGGACATCGACCTCCAGCCTGACGACGAAATCGAGTACCTCCAGTACGAGGAACAGCGCAAGATCACACGCTCGTAACGATGTTACCCGGTGCGGGGGCCGACCGCGGGGCGGCCGACTACGCGCTCGTGGGCGCACCACTCGACGCGTCGACGTCGTTTCGCCCCGGGACACGGTTCGGCCCACGCCGCATCCGCCAGTTCGGCCAGCAGTTCGACGATTACGACCACCGCACCGACCAGCACTTCACTGACTGTTCCGTCTACGATCACGGCGACATCGGCCCCACGGCCGACGTTGCCGAGTACCTCACTTTCCTCCAGGGCACTCTCTCGGATTTCGAGAGCGAGGGGGCCGTCCCGCTCGTCGTCGGCGGCGAACACACCGTCTCTGTGGCCGGCGTGCGTGCGCTCGATCCAGACGTGTTCGTCTGTCTGGACGCGCATCTCGACCTGCGCGAATCCTACGCCGGCGACGAGTACTCCCACGCGACGGTGACCCACCACGCGCTCTCGGTGGCTGACGAAGCGATTGTGCTGGGCGCACGCACTGGCTCGGAAGCCGAATGGGACCGCGCGAACGAACCCGACGTGACCGTCGTCCCGCCCGAGGACGTGGCCGACTGGTCGCCTGCGTTCGACGACGAGCGGGTGTACCTCTCAGTCGACATCGACGCCGCCGACCCCGGGTTCGCGCCGGGCACCGGGACGCCGGAACCGTTCGGCCTCGACCCGCGGGAGATGCACACCGTGGTCCGAGCCGTCGCACCGCAGACCGTCGGCTTCGACGTAGTCGAGGTCAACGACCGCGACGACGGTCAGACGGCGACGCTGGCCGCGAAACTCCTCCGGGCGTTCGTGTTCGCCCACGCGGACCAGCGCTAATCCGAGATGTATCGGGGAATATTCTCGCCGTCGGCTTCAGCAGACAACTCGGTGGATGTCCATCGGCGACGCTCGCCGGACAACCGCGTCGACTGGGTCGGCGACAGCCGAGAGGTTGTCTGAGTCGCCGTCGAGGACCAGCAGTGCGGCCCGGCGGCCGGGTTCGATGACACCGCAGTCGAGGCCGACCGCTTCGGCCCCAGCGGTCGTGGCCATCCGAAGCACCGTCCGCGAGGGGAGGTCAAACGTCTTCGCGGTGTACTCCATCTCACGGAACATGGATGGTGCATTGAGCATCACATTATCAGTCCCGAGTGCCACGTCAGTGTACTCCAGAAGCGTCTCAATCGGCGGTCGGCCGACCTCAAGGACGCGGTTCGCACGGGGACAGACCGCGATAGGGACGTCCTGATCGGCCACCCGTTCGAGGTGTTCTGCTTCGGCATGGACCATGTGGACCAGCAACTCCGGCTCCAGATCCAGCGCCGGGTGTATGTCAGTGGCGTCCGGTTCGCCGGCGTGGATAGCGAACGGGGCCCCGCGCTCCTCGGTGGCGGTCCGCCGGGCGGTGAAATCGTCGTCGTTCGCGCCGCTGGCACCGAACCCGTCGGCCACGTCCAGCACCGCAGTGTCATCGCTCCCGAAGATGAAGGCCTCGATATCGAGTCCCTCGGCGGCCTCGCGTAGTGCCCGTGCCCCGTCGACGCCGAACTCCCGGAAGTCGAGAAACGCCGCGGTGCCGGTTCGCTGCATGAATCGAAGTGTGCGGTGCATCGCGGCAATCAGCGTCTCGTCGTCGGCCGCTGCGATCTGCTGGTGTTTCAGGCTGTCCGGTGGCACCACTGCCTCCTCCAGGCCGAGACCGACAGCGGCCTCCTTGGCGACTGAGTCGCCGACGTGCGTGTGGGCGTTCACGAACGCCGGCAAGACAATGCGGTCGTGGTCGCTCTCGCGCTCGGACGTCTCCTCGATGGCCGTTATGTAGCCGTCCTCGACGACAACGCTGCCGTGGACCGGCTCGAACGACCGCCCGGCAAGGACGGTCCCCTCGATAGCCTCCATATGGGAGCGAGGGAGCGGAGCTATATGTGTCTCATGGAGGCACAATCTCGCCACGTAGCACCGGGCCGCGGTAGACTGATGCGGCCGGCGCCGGACAGTTCGAGTATGAGTGGCAGTACCACAGTTTCCGAGGGCCGCGCGCTGTCGCCAGACGACTGGTCCCATCCGGCGGAGCGACGCTACGCGGACGCACAGGCCCGTCTCGCGGACCACTACGACCTCGCCGTCGAGTCCAGAGTGACCGAGACGGACGCCGCGGGTCGCGTTCACTATCTGGTCGGTGGGAGTCAGGACGGCGACCCACTCCTCCTCCTTCACGGGGTCGGGACGCCGGCGGCGACGTGGCTCCCGCTGTTCCCGGCGCTCACCGACGAGTACCGCGTGTACGCTCCCGACCGGCCCGGCCTCGGCCTCTCAGCCGCGCCGAGCTACCGGGACCGGGACCTCCGTTCGTATCTGGTCGCATACTTGCTGGAACTGCTCGACGACCTCGCTATCGACCGTCCCCACGTCGCCGGTAACTCTCACGGCGGCCTGCAGTCGTTCCTGCTCGCAATCGACCACGACCGTGTGGACCGACTGCAACTGGTCGGCGCGCCGGGCGGCGTCTCGCGAGACCTCCCGCTCCTGTTTCGTCTGCTGACGGTTCGCGGCCTCAACCGGGTGCTGCTGTGGCTGCTCAGCCGCGGTGACCCGGTAGAGAACGCGAGACAGTCGATGCAGCGGGTCAACGTCGTTGACGCCTCAGCGATACCCGACGTGTTCTACGAACTGCTCGCCGCCGGCCAGGATCTGCCCGGCCGGCCGGAAAGCCAGCGGTCGCTGGCGACTGCCCAAGGCTCGTACGGCCGTGCCCACCCGTTGTTCGATATTCGGGACGAAATCGTTGGAATCGACTGCCCGACGCAGTTCGTCTGGGGGACGGAGGACGCCTTCTATCCGCCTGACGTCGGTCGCCCCGTCGCCGAGAAGATGCCCGACGCCGAGTTCCACGAACTCCCGGGACACGGTCATACGCCGTGGCTGGAACCAGGTGATGAAGTCGCTGGACTGGTCCGAGGATTCTTCGATAACTGAGCGTTTTCGTTATAATACACCGCAAACAATCGCTCAGCGTCAGTGCTGTTCGGACCGCCGTGGCCGTCACCACTTGCTCGGCATCCGACACAGCAAGTAGTCTTTTAGTAAACAGGCCATCTCGGTTGAGAGCATGGACCAGCTATCGTCGTGTTACTTCTGTGGCGGCGCGCTCGACGTCTCGCTCTCCGAATATCCGATTATCCCGAAATCGCTGGACCCGGAAGCCGAGAAGCAGGGGACGGTCGTTCTCTGCTCGACTTGCCGAGAGAAGCTCGCAACCATCGTCGAACCGGCCGTCGAGGCGGCGAAGGCGGACGCCCGCGAGACAGCGGAAACGACTGGCGATGCCGGGACCACGGAGCCGCCGGGGCTACTGGATGATTCTGGAACGACGGCAGGCGACGCACAGGCGACCACCGACAGCGTGGTCGAGCCGGCCGATGACGGCTCGCTGCTTGGCAACGACAGCGCGAGTGCGGCGGGACAGGAACAGTCGGCGCAGTCAGCGGCGACGACGGAGGCTGCTGCGGAGCCAGATGCGACGAACCCGGCGGCATCGGACACCACGGACGGACAAGCGGCGGAGCCGACCGAGTCGAATGACTCGGCGGCGAACACTGGGAGCGAGGACACCGAACGCGGTACGGACAGCGACGACAGCGCTGACGGCCCCTCGCTGACGAAACTGGAGTACAACAAGGTGATGCGCCTCCTCCAGAACCGCGAGATGCCCGTCGACCGTGTGGAAATCCGCGAAGTCGCGGTCAACGCCTACGACATCGACGGGGAGCAGTTCGACGCCATCATCGACGCCGCGGTGGACCGGGACCTCATCGGTCAGGAAAACGGCCAGCTGGTCGAATCGGATGGGTAGCCCGTCGCCGGTAGAGAAAAACATACCACCGGTCATCTCGAAGTCCGCGCCATGAACGCAGGCGACATCGCGACGCGTCTCGACGACAGACTCGACATCGAGGCCTACGCCGACATCGACGCCAGTCCGAACGGTCTGCAGGTCGGGCCGGCGAGCCAGCCGGTCGAGCACGTCGCTTTCGCAGTAGATGCGGCCGTCGAGACCATCGACCGCGCCGCCGACGCGGGCGCTGACCTGCTCGTGACCCACCACGGTATCGTCTGGGGCGGGATGGAGCGCGTGACGGAAACCAACTACCGCCGGGTCGCACCGCTGATCGACAACGACCTCGCGCTGTACGTCGCGCATCTCCCGCTAGACGGCCATCAATCGCTTGGCAACGCCGCCGGCGTCGCGGACCTGCTGGACCTCGACAACCGTGCGCCGTTCGGATCGATGGGCGGCGAGCACATCGGCCAGCGTGGCTCCCTCCAAGAACCACAGACGGTCTCCGAACTCGCCGAAACCCTCGAAGGAAATCTGGATACTGGCGGACAGCCAATTCAAGTGCTTGATTTCGGCCCGTCGACTGTCGAGGACGTCGCCATCGTCACTGGCAGCGGCGTCGACTGGCTGCAAGAGGCGGTCGAGACGGACGCCGACGTGCTCATCACCGGCGAGGGGAAACAGCAGGCCTTCCACGAGGCGCGCGAGCAGGGACTCCACGTCATTCTCGCCGGCCACTACGCGACGGAGACGTTCGGCGTTCAGTCGCTCCAGACCGTCGTCGAGGACTGGGGGCTGGAGACGACCTACATCGACTGCCCGACCGGCCTCTAAGGCGATGGCAGATGTCGTTTCGTTCGAGGGCGTTAGCTCGGATGCGGACCTCATCGCTTGGTCGCAACAGTACTGTCG
This sequence comes from Haloarcula sp. KBTZ06, assembly GCF_048595605.1. Classification (NCBI taxonomy): domain Archaea; kingdom Methanobacteriati; phylum Methanobacteriota; class Halobacteria; order Halobacteriales; family Haloarculaceae; genus Haloarcula; species Haloarcula sp. KBTZ06. The sequence continues at coordinate 2,269,389 of NZ_CP184337.1, read as the reverse complement.
CGGGGTCCGCCGCGAGCAGGGCGTCTCGGTTCGGTTCGACCTCGTCGACTGGGCAGTGTCCCACCGAGCCAAGCGTCGGGCCGCCGCAGTCAAGCGGTCGAAACTGGACGACGCCACCGTCGGCGAGCGGTACGACTGGGACAGCGTCGACGGGAGCGACGGCCGCCCGCTTCGATGTACGGTGTCGCTGACCTGGGACGCCTTTTCGGCCTTCGAGCGGGACGCCTGGGAGGCAACACTGCGCCACGAACTCATTCACGTCGAGCAATATCAGCGCGACGGGACGACCGACCACGGCCGAGCTTTCCGGCAGCGGGCCGACCAGCTTGATACCGACGTCCACTGTCCGGCCTTCTCCGAGCCCAAGCACGTCCTCACCTGCGGGGCGTGTGGCGACCTCGTTGCCCGCCGCTATCAGGACTGCACGCTCGTCGAGCGACGCGAGCAGTACCGGTCTGACTGCTGTGGGGCCTCGCTGGAACTGGGCTGACTACAGCAGGAACCTGATGGCCCAGAGAACGCCCATTCCGGTCACCATTGTCGCGAACACGTCCTCGGTCTGCCAGGCGACACCGGCCGCGAGCGCGCCGGCGACGAACTTGTCTGCGGCGAAACTACTGGCGTCGAGTGTCACGAACGAGGGGAGGACGAGCGCGGCGAGGACGGCGGCGGGGACGAACCGCAACACCCGTTCGACGACCGGCGGAATCTCGTCGAGCCGACCGAACAGCGCGATGAACGAGAGGCGACAGGCGTAGGTCAACACGCCGATGACAGCGATGACGCCGACTATCTCAGCCGGGCCGTAGTTAGTCGCCATCGGCCCCTCCCGTGGCGGATTCCGTGAGAACGCCAGCCGTGATGCCAACGCCGGCCGCGACGAGCAGTCCGAGATTGAGCGGGAGGCCAGCGCCGACGACGGCGACGGTTCCACCGACGACAGCGGCGATGCCGGTCGCTGCGTCTTCGATTGCTGGGACCAGAATCGCGAGGAAGACGAGGGGGATAGCGAATTCGAGGCCCCAGGCGTCGGGGACGCCGGTGCCGAGCAGCGCCCCGGCGATAGTCGTGACCTGCCACACCGCCCAGAGCGTCACGGCGACGCCGAGGTAGTACCACTTCCGGTCCGTTTCACGGTCCGACCGGTAGCTGGCGACCGACAGCGCGTACGCCTGGTCAGTCAACACGTAGGCGAGCACCGCTTTCCACCGGCCGGTGAACTCCCGAAAGTACGGGGCAATCGACGCCGAGTACATCAGCAATCGGAGGTTGATGACGACGGCTGTCGCGACGACGACCGTCAGCGGTGCGTTCTGTCCCAGCAGTTCCAGCGCCGCGAGTTGTGATGCGCCGGCGAAGACGACCACCGACAACCCGACTGCGGTCGGCAGCCCCAGTCCGGCGTTGACGGTCGCGATGCCGGCAACGAGGCCAAACGGAATAATTCCTAGCAACAGCGGCGCAACATCCCGAACGCCGCGCCTGAACGCAGCAGTATCCATAGCTCCCAATCCAACGCAGGGGCGTCTAAGCCCTCCGTTTCAGCCGCGGTGTGTGACGGCACGTCGATGCATGGCCGTCCGCGGGGTGTGACGGCACGTCGACAACGGCCTCTACCCGTCGTGGCGAACCACGACGTTGAAACCCGCCCGCGCTCGACTGCACAGCAATGAGCGACCACACCGACGAGCGAGAGACGTTCCATCACGATCCGATCGGGCACGCGGAAGCTCGGGCCGGAATGACGGTCGGCGAACTGGCTAACAGCTACGGCGAGGCCGGCATCGGCGCGAGCGACATCCACGAGGCCGTCGACATCTACAGCGAGATGCTCGATGACGACGTGACGACCTTCTTCGGCCTCGCCGGTGCGATGGTCCCGACGGGAATGCGGGCCATCGTCAGCGAACTCATCCGCGACGGCCACATCGACGTGCTCGTGACGACAGGCGCGAACTGCACCCACGACAGCATCGAGGCCATCGGCGGCAAGCACCACCACGGCGAGGTCACGCCCGAGGGGCAGACAGAGCGCGAACACGACGAGACGCTCCGTGACGAGGGCGTCGACCGCATCTACAACGTCTACCTGCCTCAGGAGCACTTCGCCCTGTTCGAGAACCACCTCCGGGACGAGGTGTTCTCGACGCTGGAAGACGAGGGCGCGGTCTCGATCCAGCGCATGACGGAGGAACTGGGCCGGGCCAACAGCGAGGTCAACGAGCGCGAGGACGTGCCTGAAGATCCCGGTGTGCTGGCGGCGGCCTACGAAAACGACGTCCCGGTGTACTGCCCGGCCTTCCAGGACTCCGTGCTGGGCTTGCAGGCGTGGATGTACTCCCAGACCAGCGAGTTCACGGTCGACGCGCTGGCGGACATGACACAGATTACCGACATCGCGTACGAGGCCGACAGCGCCGGTGCGATGGTCGTCGGCGGCGGCGTCCCGAAGAACTACGTCCTCCAGACGATGCTGGTCTCGCCCGACGCCTACGACTACGCCGTCCAGTTGACGATGGACCCGTCTAACACCGGCGGCCTCTCCGGCGCGACGCTCGACGAGGCTCGCTCGTGGGGGAAACTTGAAAAGGACGCCCGGAATGTCTCGGTGTATGCCGATGCGACGATTACACTCCCGCTGGTCGTGGCCGCGGCCCGCGAGCGGCACAGCGCGTAAGCGTGACCACGCCGGCGTAACCGGCTACAGACCTGGCCGGTGGGAGCCATTTCTACGGAGAGGCATATATCCCTCATATAAACGGTCTTTCACGACCGCTCGGCAGCCGTACATAGCATGTCACGGTACATCGGCCGACGGACGTTCGTCGGAGGGACGGCGGCGACGCTGGCAAGCGTGGGACTCGTGGGGAGCGCAACGCCTCAGGAATCGGATGATACTGACACAACCAACAGTGACGCGGACGACAGCGAGCGCGAAGCGATGACTGACGGCACGACCCTCATCGCCCATCGCGGGTTCGCCGGCGTCTACCCGGAGAACACGGAACTGGCCGTCGAAGCGTCCTCGTTCGGCGGTCCGGGAGCCCAGACGGCCCACCGACGCGCCGACATGATCGAGGTCGATGTCGTGCCAACGGCCGACGGCACGCTCGTCACCTTTCACGACGACGGGCTGGCCGAGCGTGACGGCGGCGAGCGCGGTCTGACCGACGCTGACGGGCTCGTCTTCGAGACCGACACCGATACTGTGACCAGTGCGACTGTTCTCGGCACCGGGGAGACGGTCCCGACGCTCGAAACGGTCATGGACTCGATTCCGCCGAGCGTCGCCGTCAATCTGGAGTTCAAGAACCCCGGCAGTCAGGACCTCCGTTTCGCTGAGTCGCTGCCGGACCAGGCGCTGTCGGCGCAGCGAGCGGTGTGGCGGCCCTACACCGAGCGCGCGCTCGACCTCGTCAGCGAGTACGACAACGACATCCTCGTCTCGTCGTTCTACGAGGCCGCGCTCGCGACCGTCCGCGACTACGACGACTCGATTCCCATTGCCTGCCTCTTCTGGAATGACATCGAGGCGGGGCTGGAAATTACCCGCCGCTACGACTGTGACGCGATGCACGTCCCTCGGAACATGGTTCAGGGAACGCCCTTCTTCAACGACGACGGCTACATCGAGTCCGATCTGAGCGATATCGACCTCGTCGACGTCGCTGCCGACGAAGGCCGTGATCTGAACGTCTGGACGATCAGTACGTGGTATCAGGCCCGTGAACTGGTCCGGGCCGGCGTCGACGGGCTCATCTCTGACTACCCCAGCGTGCTCTCCGTTCAGGACTGACGGCGGATCTCGTTTTCGTTGTGTTTCCTCAAAGAGCCTGAAAGCCCCGAGGCGCTGGGCTACTGCGACTCGCTGCGCCCTTCGCTCACTGCGTTCGCTCCAGTGCTTGCGTCGCCTCGTACGCCCAGCGCCTCGCCCCTTTCAGTCCCACCCAGCCTGGATTGTCCAACGGGCTTTCTGGCTGTTCGAAATCGCTTCCCAGTCTGTCTCTTCAATCAATCCAAGGCCGAATGTTGAAGGGGCGACCGGCCGACGACGCTAGTATGGAAGCACCGACCGGGGACGCAGGAATCTACGCCCGCGAGTCGTCGTATCTCGACCGGTACGTCCAGCTCGGTGAGGCCGGCGACCGGATCATCTCGCTGTCGTTTCCGTCCCAGCCCGAGGACGACGCCGGGGCGGACCACGCGCTGCTCGACCGCATCGACGAGTATCTTCAGGGGGTCGAGGACGACTTCGCGGACGTCACCGTCGGCCTCACCGTCCCGACGGACCAGCGCACAGTGCTTGAAGCGGTCCAAGAGATTCCGTACGGCGAGGACGCCACCGTTGCACAGGTCGCGCGGATGACGCCGGATCTGGACGACGACGACGAGGGCGACCTTGCGCAGGTCCGGAAGGCACTGGCCGCGAACCCCGTGCCGCTGTTGATTCCGGACCATAGAGTCCGTGACGGACCGAGCGCCGCGCCGCCGCCCGTCGAGCAGAAGCTCCGGGCTATCGAGGGCCTCTAGGCCCAGAGCCGGTCGACGCCCAGCCCCTCGTGGACGATCAGTTCGAGGGCGTTGACGAGGTAGTGGGCGACGACGACGGCGAGCAGGCTGTTTGTCGCGATGAACAGGCCCGCGAGCGCCAGCCCCAGCGTGCCGGTGACGACGATTCCCACCCGACCCTGTGCACCGTGGCCCAGCGCGAAGGCGACGGAGGCAACGATGGCCATCGCCCACGCCGGTGCGTCGAGGCCGGCTACGGGAACGCCGATAGCCGCCGCCCGGAAGAGGAGTTCCTCGACGATGGCGATGACCGGCAGGACACCGCCCAGCAGGACGACCCAGCCGCCGGCCGAGTCCGGGGCGAGCAGTTCCCGCAGCGACTCGTCGAAGGCGACGCCGAAGCCGTCGGCCAGCGCCGCGGCGAGTTCGTTGCCCAGCCAGAACCCGACGCCAGCGCCGATGCCGACGGCTATCGCCGGCAGTCCAGTCGAGAGAGCGTCCGCAGTAATACCGAACGCACTGGCCGGGATTTCGAAGTAGAACGCGCCAGCGACCAGCAACACGCCGAACAGCCCCTGCGTGAACGCGACGTTGGCCAGTAAGGCCCCTGTCGAGAGGTCACTTGGGGCGAGCGTATCCTGCATCTGCCGTCGCTGGGCCGCCGCCCGTTGTGTCTCGAAGCGTGGGAGAGTCGGGTCCTGGGGTTCGGTGGCCATCGAAGTACTGTCGACTGTCGACGAGACGCCGCCGTCGGACCGTACGGCTCCCTGTGAGAGCCGTGCGAGACCGAGAAGCGCGGTTAAAAGAAACCCCGTCAGGCCGACGAACGCGGCCCACTCGGGCATCTATTGGGGACTTGGGCTGCCGCTCTGCCGGCCGACCTCGTGATCGAGCGCCTTGCCCGTGATGGACTTGAGGCGGTCGACCAGCGAGTCCTTCTCGGCTTCGCCGGCGAGGGCGACTTCGAGGACTTCAGAGATGTGCGAGACGGGGATGATCTCGATCATGTCCTCGTACTCGTCCTCGATCATCACGTCCTGCGTGTTCGCCTCGGGGATGATGACCGTATCGAGGCCGGACTTGGCGGCCGCCTCGATCTTGTGCGTGACGCCGCCGACCGGGAGCACGTCGCCCCGGACCGACAGTGAGCCGGTCATGGCGAGGTTTTGCTTGATCGGAACGTTTTCTATCGCGGAGATAACCGCGGTGGCGACGGTGATAGAGGCGGAGTCGCCGTCGACGCCGCCCTCACCGGCCTGAACGAACTGGATGTGGACGTCCTTCTCGGAGATGTCCTCGTCGGAGAACTTCTTGATAATCGCCGAGACGTTCTGGACGGCTTCCTCGGCCATCTCCTTGAGCTGTCCGGTAGCGATGACCTGACCGGGACCCTGTGATGGGCTGACCTCGGCCATGACAGGGAGGACGATACCGCTGTCCTCGCCCATGACGGCGAGCCCGTTGACGCGGCCGACCACGTCGCCCTGGTTGACGGTGAGCTCGTAGTCCTTGCGGCGCTCGATGTAGTTGTCCGCGAGCTGTTGCTCGATGGACCGGGAGCGGCGTTTGGCCTGTAGCACGTCCGCTCGCTCGGTGCGGTCGCGGTCCTCGGCGCGGGCGATGTCGCCGGCGACGCGGACCAGCCCACCGAGGTCACGGAACTTCAGGCTGAGGTGGCCTTTGCGGCCGGCGCGACGCCGGGCCTCCAGGATGAGTTCCTGAACGGCCTCCTCGGTGAAGTGCGGGAGCCGCCCGTCGTTCTCGACCTCCTGGGCGATGAACCGGGCGTACTTCCGTCGCATCTCGGGGTCGTCCTCGATGGTGTCGTCCATGTACACCTCGTACCCATACCCCTTGATACGGGAGCGCAGCGCGGGGTGCATGTTCTCCATCGCGTCGAGGTTCCCCGCCGCGATCATGATGAAGTCACAGGGAACGGGCTCGGTCTGGACCATCGCGCCCGAGGAGCGCTCGGACTGGCCTGTGATGGAGAACTCGCCCTCCTGGATGGCCGTCATCAGCTTCTGCTGGCTGCGGATGTCGAGCGTGTTGATCTCGTCGACGAACAGCACGCCCTTGTTGGCCTGGTGGATGGCACCGGGTTCGACGCGGTCGTGGCTCGGCGTCTCCATCCCGCCTGACTGGAACGGGTCGTGGCGAACGTCGCCCAGCAGTGCGCCGGCGTGAGCGCCCGTCGCGTCCTCGAACGGCGCAGTCTTCTGGTTGGCGTTGTTGACCAGCAGGTTCGGGATCATCGCGTCGCTACCGCGCGAACCGTAGCGGAACGCGAGATAGATGACACCGGCCGCGAGAATCCCCAGCAGGACTTGCTGGACGAGGATCAGGGCGTAGCCGATGACGATGGCGATGATGATCCACATGAGGAAGGTCCGCATCTGGTTTCGCTTGCGGGCCTCCTCCTTGTGGGCCTCGACGATCTGTTCCCCTTTGCCGCCGGGGACGGTGCGAACTTTCGGCTCGTTGCCGTCGTCGGGATTGTGATAGACGAGAACGTCCTGCAGCTCCTCCCGCGGAAGCAGTTGGGACATCGCTTTCGCCAGCATCGACTTCCCCGTTCCGGGGGAGCCGATCATCATGACGTGGCGGCGCTGTTTGGCCGCCTTCTTGATCACGTCACGGGCGTGGTCCTGCCCGATGACCTGGTCGACGAGTCGGTCTGGCACTTCGATGTCGGCGGTCGACTCGATTTCGAGACCGCCGAGGAGATTCTCCTCGTCTCCGTCCAGTTCGGACTCGCCGTCAACTTGGACATCGCTTCCGAGTGTCGTTTCGGACGTTTCTCCCTCGCCGCCCCATCGCTCCTCGGACGGGTCGGATGGCTCGTCGGCCGAGGGCTCAGAGGCGGGTTCGTCGGGGTCCTGTTTGGCCCCGTTGGTCGACGCCTCTTCCTCCCCAGCGTCGGATGCCTCCCGGTCAGGGTCGGGAGTCGCGTCGGTGTCGGTGTTGTCGCTCATACAAACGTTGCTAACATACTCACGGAAGGCCTGTCGACTGATATACTTTCTCCCCGTGTCGGTTGTTGCAACACCCCGGAAACCGCAGTACAGCGCCCGAATTGGGTGTGCTTGTATTCCGGCGGTACCGCGTCGTCGGGTTTATCAAACCACCACACCCACTGGGGAATATGCGTGGGTTCTACATCGGTCGCTTCCAGCCCTACCACAACGGCCATCACTCGATGGTCGAACGTATCGCCGATGAGGTGGACGAACTCGTCCTGGGCATCGGAAGCGCCGACGATTCACACACCACTCACGACCCCTTCACGGCCGGCGAGCGAATCATGATGATTACGAAGGCCGTCGCGGAGTACGACCTGACGACTTATGTCGTCCCCCTTGAGGACATCAACCGCAACGCCGTCTGGGTGAGCCACGTCGAGAGTATGTGCCCGGACTTCGACGTGGCGTACTCGAACAATCCGCTTGTCGTCCGCTTGTTCGAGGAGGCCGGTATCGAGGTCCGCCAGTCGCCGATGTTCGACCGCGACCGACTGGAGGGCAGCGAGATCCGCCAGCGGATGATCGACGACGAGTCCTGGCGTGACCGGGTCCCGGCATCTGTTGTGGAAGTCATCGAGGAGATCCACGGCATCAAGCGACTCCAGCACGTCTCAGACAGTGACTCGCTCGAACGATACACCGCCAGCGGCGAGTCCGTCACCGAATCCATCGATGACCTCGACGACTGATGATTACGCTCAGCTCTGATTTCGGATCACCGTATCCGGCGGCGATGAAGGGCGTCATCTGTCGGGCGACGGACGCGCGTATCGCGGATATCGCTCACGATTTCCCACGGCAGGACGTGCGGGCAGCGGCGTTCTGGCTCACGCAGACGCTCCCGTACTTTCCGCCGGCAGTCCACTGTGTCGTCGTCGACCCGGGCGTCGGAACCGACAGAGACGCCATCGTCGTCCGTGCGGGCGACCACGCGCTCGTGGGGCCTGACAACGGCGTCCTCCTGCCAGTCGCCCGCGAACTGGCTGAAACCGAGAACGACGCCCCGGACGCGTTCGAGGTGTTCACCTGGGCCTACGACGACCCGGCGAGTACGACGTTCCACGGGCGGGACGTGTTTGCGCCCGCCGCGGCGGCCGTCCACGACACCGGCGTCGATACCATTGAAACACGGCCCGAAATCGAGCCGACCGACGACTACGTCGACCTTCGGTTCCCGGCAGCCGCAGTCGAAGGTGACGGAGCGACCGGCGAGGTACTCGTCGTCGATGACTTCGGGAACGCCGTGACGAACATACCCGGTGCGGTACTTGCGGAGCGGTTCGGCGGGGTGGTCTCGGTCGACGGCGTTGAGGCTCCAGTCCGACGGGCCTACGCCGCCGTCGACCAGGGCCAGCGACTCGTCACTGTTGGCAGCCATGGGAACGTCGAACTCGCCGTCAACCGCGGCCGCGGCGACGAAGCGTTCGGTGTCAGTACCGGCGACACAGTTTCCGTATCACTGTGATGACGTGTAACTACGAAGGGTTTTAGGCTCGCCGAAAGATCGGTGCTGTTAAGTCTTTTAGGCCTGCCTAATCGACTGTATGCCACAGAGACGCGACTTGCTGAAGACGGTGGGGATCGCTGCGACGGGACTCCTTGCTGGCTGTCCAAGCCAGGGGTCGTCCGAACCGAACACGGCGTCAGCTGATACCGAAGCAGCGACAGAACAGGTAACGGGTGCGGAAACCGACGAGGGGGACGAAAGCGGCGTCTCGGTCGGGCCGATGACCGCTGTCGCGACTGAGTGGAACGTCTACCGGGCGCGGTTGTACGATGCCGTCGCGCTGGGTCGGGCCGGTGCGCCCGGTGCCGGGGCGGCTGTCGCCCAGAGCGTTTTCGCCCGCTTCGAGGGGGCGTCGGGCGAGTACGGAGCCCACGAACAGCTAGAAGCCACGTCCGAGTCGGCATACGAGGGGTTCGAGGACGCGCTCGGGTCCGTCCAGTCGTCGCTGTCCGAGGGCGACGTGTCCGGAGCCGCCTCGGCCGCAGACAAAGCGTCGGGCCACCTCCAGACAGCGCAGCAGGCCGCTGCCGGACAGCAGGCCACCAGAGTGCTGGACCTGCTCGTGCTGGGTAGTCGGGCGAGCAATGCCGCCATGGCCGGGACGCTGGGCGCTTTCGAAGCGGCCGCTACCATCGCGGAGGAGACGATGACCGCGTTCGAGGACGCGCTGGTGTACAGCAAAATAGAGACTGCGGACGCGGAGTCCTACGAAGCCTTCGAGAACGCACTGGCTGGCATCGGTTCCGCCGCGGGCAGTGAAGACGCGAGCGGTGTCACCGAACAGGCCCGCGCCGCGCTCGATGCGACTGTCACAGGTGCGTATGCGCTGGTCCAGCAAGAGGCGGTCGCTGGTGCAGGTCACCTCGCGACGATGCAGGCCCGCGGCTGGGACGCGGCCGCACTCGCGTCCGCCGGCGGTCCCGGGCAGGCGTACGCGCACACGGTCACGCTGAACAGCTACCGTGCCCGGATTGCCGATGCGGACTGGCTCGCCGCCAACGACGCGGCCGATGCAGCGTCGACGGCCGTCGAGAACGTCTTCGCTCACTTCGAGGGAGCGAACGCGCACGACGCGCTGGAGGAGGCCGACGGCGAGGCCTACGAAGCCTTCGAGGGCGGACTGGAGGACCTTTCCAGTGCCATCGAGAACGGGAGCGCGGACGGCATCGACAGCGCCGTCGAAACGGTCGATACGAACCTCGTGACTGGTATCGAAGCGCTGGTCGGCGGCGAGGACGCCCGGGCGGCGCTGGAGTCCGCCTTCTTCCGTGCGCGCATTGCGGACGCTCGCGAACTGTATCGCCTCGGCGACGCCGACAGCGCGGCGACTATCGTCTCAGACGTGTTCGCCCGCTTCGAGGAGAACGAACTCGGCTTCCACGAGACGATGGAGCACGAGAGCGAGGACCTCTACCATCGCTTCGAAGAGGAACACCTCGTGGCACTCCAGTCGGCCTACGAGAACGACGACAGCGAAGCCGTGGCGACCCATCACGACGGGGTCCAGCAGGCCTTGCTTGACTTCGAAGCGGCCCTGTCGACGGCTGTCGCCAGCGGAGCGGAGGCGGACTACATGATCGGGCGGGCCTTCGACGCGGCCGGCCTCGCGGCGCTGTCGGAAACCGACCGCGCGGCGACCGTCATCCAGGATACCTTCGCCCACTTCGAGAGCGGCGCGGCGGGCTTCCACGAGGCGCTGGAAGAAGCCGACGAGGAAATCTACGAGAGCTTCGAATCGACGCTTTCCGACGTTCGTGCCGCCGCTCAGGACGGTGGGGATGTCACCAGCGCGGCGACAGCGTTCAACGACGAGGCCATCGCGGCGGCGTATGCCATCGCCGGGAGCGCCGGCGGCAACGGGGAGGCCGCGACAGCCATCGTACAGGACGTCTTCGCGACCTTCGAGGAAGCACGGGTTCACGAGATGCTGGAGGAAGCGGACCACGACGCCTACGAGCACTTCGAGGCTGCGTTGAGCGACTACTCGCAAGGGCTTACGAACGGCGACGGGGACCCGACAGTGCTTGCAGATGCGACGCGAACCGCGCAGTTCGCTGTCGTCGGCGCTGTCGACAGCGCCCCGAGCGGGTCCGGAGGCCACGGTAGCGAGGAGTCCGAGGAGACTGAGACGTCGCTGTCCGGCGGCCCGAACGTCGTCGAGGGCGTTCCCGACGACGCCGACCACGTCGTCGACATGGAAGCAGTGGCGTATGCGCCGGAAGAACTCACTGTCAGCGTCGGCGATAAAGTCGCCTGGGAACACGTCGGCGGCGAACCGCACTCGGTCACCGCTGTGGCGGACGAAATCCCGTCGGACGCGACCTACTGGGCCTCCGGCGGATTCGAGAGCGAGTCGGCCGCACGCGAGGGATGGGAGAACGGGGAAGGGGCAGTGCAGTCCGGCCAGAGTTACGTTCACACGTTCGAGACGGCTGGCGAGCACGGCTACGTCTGTATTCCGCACGAAGCCGCGGGGATGGTTGGCACCGTCATCGTCGAGGAGTAATCGACGCTCTACTTTTTGGCTCGCCTAGAAACCGATGGCTTTTTGTATTTTAGGGTAGCCTAAACAATTGTATGCCGGACGAACAGGCCACATCGAGACGGGATATCTGTCGCCGTAGCGAGTCGGGTACTGCCGTCCCTGTCGTCCGCGCAAACGCCGCCCTACAGGAGGTGAGAGTCAGGACGTGACCGGGTATTGACCTGTCAGTCTCGACCATCTTTCGCGGCGACGACCACCGTGGGCATAGCCCGTCGCCGCGCGCCACGAGTTTTTCGTGTCTGTCCCGTGGGCGTCTCGCCCCAAGGACGCCCCATTTCAGGTCCTTTGCTGTGGACCACACCGGAACTATCGGTCCTCCCAGCGGATGGTGTCTGGAGAGTACGAGAACCCATCTCACATCGTCTGTATCAGCACTTTTGTGATGACGCTCAGCCCGGATAGGTCCCGCCGCCAATCACTCCCGTTCATCATACCATTGACGACGATAGCGACGGCGAAGAAGCGATGCCGCCGTCATGCGAACGGTTCGGGGTAGGCGTTTTGAGTCCGCCGGCCCTGGCACTGGATATGAGCGACGAGGAACCAGCGGAGAACATCAGCGGCGGGACCGCTGGCGGCGGCCAGTCAGCCACGTTCGACCCGGAAACGGCTGGGACGCGGGCCGAAGCTATCGTGGACCGCCTCGGCGAAATGTACTGGACGAAGACCTACGGCGGCCGGGACGCCTTCGAGTGCCTGGTCCGGACGATTCTCAGCCAGAACACCTCCGACAAGGCGAGCCAGCCGGCCCACGACGAATTGATGGCGCGGTACGGGAGCGGCGGCGGGGCTGCGAGCGGTGGCGGCACCGATGCTGACCTCGCCCGCGCGCTGGCCGACGCCGACCAGCCCGAACTCGCCGAGACCATCTCCTCAGCCGGGCTCTACAACCAGAAGTCCGAGCGCATCATCGCCCTCGCTCAGCGTATCTGCGAGGAGTACGGCGGTGAGGCCGGGTTCGACGAGTTCGTCCGCGACAGCGACCCCGAGAAGGTGCGGTCAACGCTGCTCGACATGAACGGCGTCGGCCCGAAGACCGCCGACTGCGTCCTGCTGTTCGCGGGCGGTCGCGGCGGTGTGTTCCCCGTCGATACACACGTCCACCGCATCGCCCGCCGGATGGGGCTGGCCCCACCCGATGCCGACCACGAGGCTGTCCGCGAGTATCTGGAACGCGACGTCCCTGGGGAGAAATGCGGCTTCGGACATACCGCGATGATCCAGTTCGGCCGGGAGTACTGTAGCGCCCGGAAGCCGGCCTGTTTGGACGACCCCGACGCCTGCCCGCTGGCGGGCCACTGCGACCAAGTCGGCGTGTATCCGGCCGCTGACGAGGTCACCGACCCATCGGAAACGGTCTAACGCTTCACAGTACCCTGCAATACTATCGTTGGGTGCTGATATCTGCACTCTCCTGTCAAAAATCGTACTGAATCACGTTTCAGGAAGTGCTTTAGTCCCCCGAAAGTGACAACGTCCGTATGTTCGGACCGGTATCCGACCGTGGGTTAGTGCGCCGGTACTACCTGTACCGTGCCACGATTTCGGTCGGATTCATAACTCCCATTTTCACCTTGTTTCTCCTGCGAACACTGACGTTCACACAGGTCGGTGTCCTCTCAGCGGTCTGTTCGGCGCTGTCAGTCGTCGGCGAGATACCAACAGGCTACGTCGGTGACAGGCTCGGGCGGCGTGCGAGCCTCCTTCTCAGCGTGCTGTTCACCGTTACCTCACTCGCAGGCTTCGTTCTCGCTTCGGGGTTTCTCTGGTACGGCTTCCTCTATGCACTGTGGGCGCTGGCGCTGACGTTACGCTCGGGGAGTATGGATGCGTGGCTGTACGATACACTCTCTGAACGACTCGATAGCGGGCAGTTCAGCCATATCCGCGGCCGGGGTGACGCGATGCAGAACTGGACTGCGGCAGTCTCAATGGTTGTCGGTGGCCTGCTGTACGGGCTGGACCCGATCTATCCGTTCGTTGCTGCGGTCGGTTTCAATAGCCTCGGGTCCGTCGCACTGCTTTCATTGCCGAAGAACCGGCAGTACGCAGACCGGGGTGGTGACTCTGACTCCGGCGACCGTCTCGATCCGCTGGAAACCGTCGCCGTCATCCGCACGCATCTGGCTCGACCGCCGCTCCGAGCACTGATACTGTACATCGGACTGTTCTATGCCGTGTTGAGCGTTTCTCACACCTACGTCCAGCCGATGGCGGTCGAGACGCTGGGGCCGTACGTCGCCACTCTCGGCGTAGAGGTCCCTGCTGGTGGTCCGATCGCGGCGGCGCGAGCAGGTGAGGCCGGCGCGGCGCTCGCGCTCGGACTGGGTGTGCTGTACGCCGCCCTGACAGCAGTCTCGTCCGCTGGCGGCTACTACGCCGGCGCAATTGAGGCCCGTCTCGGCGTCCGCAAAGCCGTGATCGTCGTGCCAGCCCTGACGGCTGTCGCGCTCGTGGTACCGCTGTGGATTGCGCTGGTGGCACTACCGACGTTCGCGACAGTCCGAACCGCGAAGCCGCTGGTCCAGCCCATCGCAAACGGGTATATTAACGACCATGTCGAGGCGGTCGGGCGGGCGACGTTGCTCTCAGCGGTCTCGATGTCGTATATGGCTCTCCGGACGCCGCTGGCACTTGCTGCTGGGGTGGCGGCGGATGCAACCACGGCGACCACAGCAGTTGCGGCGCTTGGCGGCCTGTTTCTCGTCGCTGGCGGCGCAGTCTGGCTGTTCGGGGCGATTGCGCCTGAGGCAGTGACTGCGTCCGGTGACAGGGCCAGCAAATCGGCATCGTAGGGCCGTCGGCAGTCGGCCGGGAGTTCCGACCGGCTCAGGAGTATATCGCAGTCTCCTCCGAACGACAGCGGACTATCCCGACTACAACGCGGTTCGGTCAGTTTGTATCCCGATTACGCCCGGTGGCCCCAGCGCTCGCCGTTCTCGGCGTAGCGGGCACTCACAATCCGGTTGAACTGGTCGTCGGACAGCGAGATGTCGGCCGCGCCGACGTTCTCGTCGAGCTGGTCGACGGTGCGCGCGCCGACGATGGGGACGCAGGTGATATCCGGCTGTTCGATGAGCCAGCGGAGCGCGACCTGGGCGGGCGTGGCGTCGAGTTCGTCCGCGACGGCGCGGAGTTCGTCGAGGACGTGCCAGCCGCGCTCCGAGAGGTAGAAGTCCTCGAAGCGGTCGGACAGCGAGCCGCGAGCGCCCGCCGGTCCCTCGAAGGCCGTCGGGTCGTCGTCGTCCGTGCGCTCGTACTTGCCCGTGAGGAAGCCGCCGGCCAGCGGCGAGTACGGACAGACAGCGATGTCCTGATCGGCACACACATCGAGGTAGTCTTTCACGTCATCGCGGTAGCCGGCGTGGAAGAGCGGCTGTGTCACCTCGAAGCGTTCGTAGTCCTCGACGTCGCTCTTCCAGAGGGCCTTGGTCAGTTGCCAGGCGGCCATCGTCGACGCGCCGAGGTGGTGGACCTTGCCCGCGCGGACGAGGTCGTCGAGCGTCGACAGCGTCTCCTCGATGTCGCTGTGCTCGTCCCAGCGGTGGATGTAGTAGAGGTCGAGATAGTCCGTGTCGAGGCGGTCCAGCGTCCCCTCGATCTGTGCGCGGATGTGCTTGCGGCCGAGACCAGAGTCGTTGGGGCCGGGCTCGCCGCGACCGTCGAAGGGGAAGTACACCTTCGAGGCGATGACAAAGTCCTCACGGTCGTAGTCGTCGAGCCACTCGCCGATGTACTCCTCGCTGGTCCCGTTGGGGTTGCCGTAGACGTTGGCGGTGTCGATGAAGTTGATGCCCCGCTCCCACGCCGCGTCCAGCAGTTCGTGGGCCTCCTCGCGGTCGGTTTCGACGACGCCGCCGGTCTCCCGGCCGAAGCGCCAGGTGCCGAAACACAGCTGTGAAACCGTCGTTCCGGTCGAACCGAGTCTGGTGTATTCCATATCGGGGGCACGACGGGCGACCGGAAAAAGGGGTGCGGTCCCGGCGAAGGCTGTCCGGTACTCTACGACCGCTTCACGGACGCCGCGACGACCAGCCCGGTCACCAGGAGAAACGCCGTCAGCGAGAGGTTCGGCACGGTCAGACCGAGCACCCGGTACTGTATCTGCGCACAACTGACCGCCCCGATGCCGCAGGTCGTCTGGCTCACCTGCAGCCAGGAGTGGTAGGCCGCGATGGCGGCCCCCGGCACCGCCAGCGGCAGCGCCGTCCGGACGACACCGGGCCGGTTCTCGACGGCGGCGACGCCGAGGACGACCACCAGCGGATACATGAGGATTCGCTGATACCAGCAGAGCCGACAGGGGGTCAGCCCGAGGCCCAGCGAGAGATAGAGGCTGCCGGCCGTCGCAACGGTGGCGACGGTAGTCGCCGCGGCCAACAGGAACCGGGCTCGGTCGGAATCGGATCGAGAATCGCCCACAGGGAAGCCAGCGTTTGCTGGCGGAAAAAGCGTTCCGAGAGTCGCCCTCTTTCTCGGCTCCCGCCTGACCGGAGCGCCAGCGCTCGCTTTTTCAGTCCTGCCGCCGACAGCCAGCGTATGCCTGATGATTCGGACCCCGAGGCGAACCTCGAACAGTGGAAGTCCGCGATGCAGGAAGAGCACGCTGAGGCCATCGCAAACCCCGACCCCGACGAGTCCCACCAGATCGAGGGGGTGGCACAGGTCACATATCGGGTGACCTTCGACTACGACGCCGACGAGGACGCGCTCGAACGGGCCAGCGCCGAGGAGGTCGACGACCTGACCGACCCCGAACTGCTCTCCTGTGCGTGTGGCGTTCGCGGGATGACGCCCGAGGAAGCCCGAGAGCACATGGCCGCCGCTGTCGAGCAGGCGTAAACAGGGACAGCAGTCTTCTCAGTCGTGGATGGTGACGCCGTTCTGATCGACCGAGATATCGAGCAGGCTGGTCACTTCGTAGTCGGTGTCGTCAAGCGCTGACTCGCCCTGTTTCCGGAAGACGACGACGATGTCCGAGATATCCGCCCCGATATCGTCGAGCGCCTCGCAGATGGAGGCCATCGTGCCGCCGGTCGAGAGCAGGTCGTCGACGATGAGCAGGTCGTCGCCCGCCTCGATGTCGTTGATGAACATCTCCGACTCGGAGTAGCCGGTGGTCTTGTGCAGCGGGACCTCGTCGTCGAGGCCGTAGGAACGCTTGCGGATGACCACGAGCGGAATGTCCGTCTGGAGCGAGAGCGCGGTCGCGATGTGGATACCCATCGCCTCCGGCGCGACGATCTTGTCCACGTCGAGGTCGGCCGCCCGCGTCACGCCGACGACGACCTCGCGGAGGAGTTCCGGCTCCAGCATCGGGACGCCGTTGCTGAGCGGGTGGACCAGGTAGGAGTATCCGTCCTTGTCGATGATCGGGGCTTCGTGCAGCGACTCGCGGAGCTTCTCCATGCCCCCGTTACCTGAAGCGGGACAATAAACCGTTCGAGGCTGGGCTGCGGTCTGTGCGTTACAGTATCATGTTGTGACTCGGACGGTCCACACAAACGACGAACCGAAAGCCACGGCGTCAGTCCGCCGTCGAGGCCGAACGGTCCTGTTTCGTCTCGAACGGGCTGTCCTCGATGATGTCGCGGGCGGTGTGTTCGCCGCTGATGAGACACATCGGCATCCCGATACCGGGGGTCGTGTAGGCCCCGGTGTAGTAGAGCCCCTCGAGGCCGGCGCGGTGGCCGGGGCGAAGCGGCCCGGTCTGGAACAGCGTGTGGGCCAGTCCGAGCGCCGTCCCCTGCGGGTCGCCGAAGCGCTCGGCGAATTCGCTCACGCAGGCCGACTCCTCGACGACAATGCGGTCACGGAGGTCCACACCGGTCTGTTTGGCGAGGTCGTCTAGAACGAACTCCCGGTATTCCTCGCGGATGTCGGGGCCGTCGTCTAGCCCCGGCGCGATGGGGACGAGAACGACGACGGCGTGGTGGTCGTCCGGGGCGACCGTCTCGTCGGTCTTCGACGTAACCGACAGGTAGTAGGCGGGGTCGTCGGGCCACGCCGGGCGGTCGAATATCTGCTCGAAGTGGCCGTCCCAGTCCGTCGGCAGCACCAGCGAGTGATGCGCCAGCGGCTCCACGTCGCCCTCGACGCCGAGATACAGCATGAACGCGGACGGCGCGTAGGTCTGGTCGTCCCAGTACTCGGTATCGTGGTCACGCGCGGCGGGGTCGAGCAGGTGCTGCTCGGTGTATGCGGGGTTGGCGTTGCTGACGACGATGTCGGAGCCGACGACGCCGTCCTTGGTGGTCAGTTCGAACGCCCCCGCCTCGCCGGCGATGTGCTGGACCTCGGTCCCGGTCTGGACGTCGACGCCGAGTTCGCGAGCCAGCGACCCGAGGCTGTCGACGACGCCGGCGATGCCGCCCTCCGGGTAGAACACGTTCATGTTCAGGTCGACGTGGCTCATGATGCTGTACAGCGCCGGGGTGTTGTGTGGCGCGCCGCCGAGAAACACCAGCGTGTATTCGAGCAGCTGCCGGAGCTTCGGGTGGTCGATGTAGCGGCCCACGTAGTCGTCCATCGAGCCGAACAGCCGCGCCCGCGGCGCGAGCGGGAGGAGGTCGGTGTCGACGTAGTCCCGCAACCGCTCGCGGCCCTCGTAGACGACCCGGTTCATCGCCAGTTCGTAGTTCTGTTCGGCCCGGTCGAGGTACTCGGCTAGCGCATCGCCGGCCCCCTCCTCGTAGGACTCGAACACCTCGCGGGCGTTCTCGCGGTTCGGCCGCATCGTCACGCGATCGCCGTCCTTCCAGAACACCCGGTACTGGGGGTCCAGTCGCTCCAGTTCGTAGTAGTCCGCGGGCTCGCGGTCGAAGTGGCCGAAGAAGCGCTCGAACACGTCGGGCATCAGATACCACGACGGACCGGTGTCGAACCGGAAGCCGTCGCGTTCGAGGACGCCCGCGTGCCCGCCGAGGCGGTCGTGGCGTTCGACCAGTCGCACGTCGGCCCCGGCGTCGGCCAGATAGCACGCGGCCGAGAGGCCGCCGAAGCCGCCGCCGACGACGGTCACCGTCCGGTCGCGAGGGAGGCCATCACGCATAGCAGCCGCTAGCGACTATGACTGAAAAAGGGTTGTCTGGATTCTCAAGACCTCACAACAGACACTGTCATAATTAATCCACTGGGCCGTTCCCAGTTCGCTGGAATCGCTTGTCTCGTTTATTGTGAGTATTTCCCTAGGGCCACGATATGCCCACGACCGGCCTGGGGTCCGTCTGGCAGCGGCATCGGGACACCGACCGCCATCCGTCGCTCTGGCTCTCGCGGGCGAGCCTGCTGGTGCTCGCCGCCACCTTCGGCCTCCTCGGCACCGTCGGCGTCAGGGTCCCGCTCCGGGCCCAGATGGTGGTGTATCTCGTCGGGATGGTCGCGCTCAATCTCCCCCACGGCGGGTACGAGCACTTCGAGAACCTCCGCCGCCGTCGCCCCTCGTTTCGCTGGCGGTACGTCGCGGTGTATCTGGCGGCCATCGGCGGATTCGTCGGCCTGTTCCTCGTGGCGCCAGTCGCCGGCCTCGCGCTGGCGCTGACCGTCGCCATGGCGAAGGGCGGGCTCGGCGGCCTGCAGGTGCTGGAAGCCACGAGCGGCACCGAGCACCTCCGGACACGGTTCCAGCGCGGGCTCGCAGCGGCCGTCCGCGGCGGCGCGGTGATGCTCGTCCCCATCGTGTTCTGGCCGCAGACGTTCCACGCGTTCAGCGCGCTGATGGTCGGGCTCGTCGAACCCGGGGCGCTCTCGTCGTACGCGGGCTCGTTCGACACGACCCGGGTCGTCATCGGGTCGGGCTACGGTCTCGCGCTGGTGACACATATCCTGCTGGGCTACGTGCGCGGCGGCGGCCGTTCGTGGCTCGTCGACGCGGGGGAGTCGCTGCTGCTGGCGGCGTACTTCGCGTTCGTTCCGGTCCTCGTGGCTGTCGGCCTGTACTTCCCGTTCTGGTACTCCGCCCGACAGGTGGCGCGGACGGCGTCCGTCGAAACAGAGCCGGTCGGCGACGAGCGCTGGGACCTGCTCGGCGGCGCGGACCCCTCGACCGTCGCACTGCGCGCCTGGGTCGTCCTCGTCGTCGGGGCGCTGGCCACCTTCGGCGTCCTCGTCGCCGTCTACTGGGCGTTCCCGAACCCACTGGGGACGAGCGACCTGCTCCCCGGCGCGGTGGCGTTCTGGAGCGTGTTCATCAGTATCGTCGCGCTCCCGCACATCGTCGTCGGGTCGGTCCTCGACCGTGACCGGGGTATCTGGTACGTTCCGTGACGGCTCAGTACTCGGGGACGGCCACGGCGTCGGTCCACAGATGACTAGGTTTCTGTAGCTGGCGAACACCTGGGACGGTATGTCCGAGTTGCGCCCCGTCCCGGCGACTGACCGCGAAGCCTGCCAGCGGATGCTCCAGTACGCGTTCGCGCCCGAAACGGGTCCGGTGACGCCGGAGCCCGATAGTGACTGGCCGCCGTCGCTGTTCGACCAGCGAGGCCTCTACGACGACGACAGCCTTCGTGCGGTCTGCAAGCTCTACTATCTCGACACGACCGTTCGCGACGAAGCGGCGACGGTCGGCGGCCTCGGCGCGGTCGCGACGCCACCAGAATACCGCGGGCAGGGATACGCCGCCGACCTCTGTCGGCACGCCTTACACGAGTACCGCGAGGCCGATGTCGGGTTCGTCACCCTCTGGCCGTTCTCGACGCCGTTCTACCGACGCCTGGGCTGGGGAACGGCGAACACCTACCACCGCTACGACCTGCCGCCGTCGGCGCTCCCGGACCACTCCACCGCCGGACAGCTGGTCCGCCTCGACGCCGACGACTGGGAGCGGCTCCGTCGGGTCGAGACCGCTTCAGCCGCCGGGGCGGCGCTCTCGCTCCGCCGCTCGGAAGCGTGGTGGCGCGAGCGGACGCTCGCCGACTGGGACGACGACGGCGTCCCGTACTGCTACGGCTACGAACGCGACGGGGACCTCCGTGGGTACGTCGTGTACACCGTCGCGGATGACGCGGACCACACGCTCTCGGCCACACAGTTCGCGGCCGCCGACGAGGAGGGTCGCCGCGCGCTGTTCGCGTTCCTCGGGACCCACGGCGCACAGATAGAGCGCGTTACACTCCAGTTGCCACCCGACGCCGACCTCCTCCATCGCGTCGACGACCCCGGCGCGGTCGACTGTACCGTCGAGGCCGGACCGATGGTGCGGCTCACCGACATATCTCATCTCGAACGTCTCGACTGGCCCGACACCGACCTCGCCTGTACCCTCTCGGTCAGCGACCCGCTGCTCGACCGCAATGACGGCTTGTTTCGGCTGACCGTGGAGAACGGCTCGGCGAGCGTCGACTCGGTCGCGAACCGGAACGAGCCGCCGTCGGCCGACGCGTCGGTGGATATTGCGACCCTCTCTCAACTGGCCGTCGGGACCCATGGCGTCGACGCCGCCGAACGAGTGGCCGGCCTGGAGATACGCGACGACTCGGTTCGGGACCCGCTCGCTACCGTGTTCCAGCCCGAGCCGGTGTATCTGGGCGAGTTCTTCTGAGAGCGTTCCCCAAGACAGCTCCTCCCAGTCGACGCTCACTGGCGAGCTTGGGGGCGGAACCGCTAAGCGAACTCGCTGGGAAGGGGCCACTGAGTGTCACCACGATGCCACTAGACGAGATGCAGACAATCGGCGTCCTCGGCGGGATGAGTAGCGAGTCGACGCGGACCTACTATCGGCGTATCGACCACAGAATCAACGACGCACTCGGCGGGCACAGTGCAGGCGATATCGTCATCCGGAGCGTCAACTTCGCCGCCATCGAGCAGTGTATCCGTGACCAGGCCTGGGACAGCGCCGCGTCAATCCTCGTCGATGCGGCGCTGGACCTGGAGGCCGCCGGAGCCGACTTCGTAGTGATGGCGACGAACACGATGCACCGGGTCGCGCCCCAACTGGTCGAGGCACTCTCGGTGCCGTTCCTCCACATCGTCGACGTGGCGGCGGAGGCAATCCGTGCTGCGGGCATCGAGACCGTCGGCGTCCTGGGGACGGACGCCGTGATGTCGGGGGCGTTCTACCACGACCGGTTCGCGTCACACGGCATCGAGACGGTCGTCCCCGACCCGAGCGCCCGTGAGGATGTCGACCTGATTATTTTCGATGAGCTGACCGCCGGCGAGGTGCGCCCCGACTCACGAGCGCGGTATCTCGACGTCATCAACGGGCTGGTGGAGGCGGGGGCACAAGGGATTGTCCTCGGCTGTACCGAAATCGAACTCCTCGTCGAACAGTCGGACTGCCCCGACACGCCGCTGTTCGACACGACGGCGCTGCACGTCGAGCGAGCCGTTGACCGAAGCCTGGCGGCCGTCGTGGACTGATTCCCTTGTAGACGGGCGGCACTCCGTGACTGGCCCTGTTCTCGTCACCCGGGTCTGGGACCGGCTCAGTCGGTGGTCGGGGTGTCGCCGTCGTTCGCTCGAATCCGAACCGTCGAGATACGGGTGCCGTCGACGCTTGTCACCTCGAACGCGTGTCCGGCCGCTTCGGCGGTATCACCGACTTCCGGCGCGCGGTCGAGATGACTCAGTACCAGCCCGCCGACGGTTTCGACTGCGTCGCTGTCGAGGTCGACACCGAGCGCCTCGCTGACTGTCGACAGCGGGACGCCGCCGTCGGCGTCGTAGCTCCCGTCGCTTCGCTTGCGGATGGCGTGTTCGCGGCCGTCGACGTCGAACTCGTCGCGCAGGTCGCCGACGACGGCCTCGACCACGTCCTCGATGGTCGCGATGCCTTCGAGCGACCCCCATTCGTCGATGACCGCGGCCATCTGCCGGCGGTCTTGCCGGAACTGCAACAGGAGGTCGTTGATAGCGGTCGTCTCCGGGACGACCGGTATCTCGTGGGCGATATCGCCGGCAGTCGTGTTTTCGTTGCCTTCCTCGCCGGCCCGTAGCACGTCCTTGACGTCGATGAACCCGACGATCTGGTCGCTGTCGTCGGCATCGACCACCGGATAGCGGGTGTGTCCCTCGTCGAAAACGACTGCCCGGATATCCGACAGCGTGGCGTCGGCCGGCACGCTCACGACGTCGGGGCGCGGGACCATGACCTCCCGGACGACCGTATCGTCGAGGTCGAACACGCGCTCTATCATGTCGACCTCCGCCGCGTCGATGTTCCCCTCTTCGCCGGACCGAGCCAGCACCCGGCGTATCTCACGCTCGCCGAGCGTCTCGTCCGTTTCCGAGGCCGGCGGGACGCCGAGCAGTTGCGTAAAGGCGTTCGCCGAGCCGTTGAAGACGACGATACCAGGATAGAACAGGTAGTAAAACAGCTTCATCGGCGGTGCGAGCAACAGTGAGAGCCGCTCGGTCTGGGCAATCGCGAACGTCTTCGGTGCGAGTTCGCCGAAGACGACGTGGAGGAACGTGATGATTGTAAACCCAATCGCGAACGCCACGAGGTGGAGGAGGGTCTCCGGCAGTATCGGTGCCAGAACAGGTTCCAGCAGCGCCGCCACGGCGGGCTCACCGACCCACCCCAGCCCCAGCGAGGCGAGCGTAATCCCGAGCTGGGTCACCGCGAGGTAGTTGTCCAAGTCCGCCATCACTGCCTGGAGCGAGCCCGCACCGGCTTTCCCCTCGTCAGCGAGCTGTTCGACAGAGGTGCCGCGAACGCGAACGAAGGCGAACTCCGCGGCGACGAAAAAGCCGTTCAGTCCCACGAGTACCAGCGCCAAGACGAGCTGTGCCGCCGAGAGCGCGAGGTTTACCATCGCAGCCTCCGGACGGCGAGCGGCGGTGTGTTCATACACACCCATCTCCGTCACCGTACTAAAGTGCTGGAATCTCCGCGCCCGTACCGCCGTCGACTCTCTCAGCGGTACGCGGCGCGGACAGTGTCCGCGATGACACCGGGCTCCCGGTAGTGTTTGGTCACCGGGGGGACTTCCCGGTCAAGGTCGAGCATCTCGTAGACGGCGGTCATCGCCGACCGGACCGAGTACTCGACGGTGAACACCACGTCCCGCGGCTGTTCGGCGTACTGTCCGAGGAACGCCAGGTTGTTCGACCCGTCAGGAACGACTTCGGGTCGGTCACCGGGCTCCCGGGGCTGGAAGTGCGCCGTGATGAACGGCATCATCGCCGGGATGCAGGTCACGTCGTCGAGTAGCTCCGGGAGCCGTTCCTCACACTGCAGGTGGTAACACAGCTCCTGGAGGATCTCCCGGCCGGTACACTCGGACATCGGTTTCTCCACGTAGTTCCCCTCGCGGTCCGGGAACAGCGCGTAGCCCCAGAACACCTTCACGTCGTCCGGCTGGTTCGCGAAGTGGGGCTGTGCGGCGACGACTGTCGACAACAGCCAGTTCGACCCGAGGTAGGTGACGAGCCCGTTGCCCGGTTCCTCGTTCGTGAAGTCGACGATGTGGTCGAACAAGTCGGTGTTGTGCAGGGTGACGGTGAACGACTCCCACTTCGTCTCCGTGACGTTGTCCGCGAACACCGACGGGTTGCCGAACTGTGGGTTGTCCTCGGCGATGGACTTCCACAGCTCCCACGACGCCCCGGTTTCGTTCAGTTCGGGGGCCTCGTCCATCCCGCCGATGGACGAGCCGTCGGTCATCGACCCGTTCGTCACGAACACGAGGTCGGACGGCTCGACGGGGACCGTCTCGGTGCCGCTGTCGGTCTCACAGTAGAGCCGCTCGACGGTACGCCCCGTCCGCGACGGGACGATATCCATATCGGTCACCTCGTGGCCGTACTCGAAGGAGACGCCCCTGTCTTCGAGCCAGCGCCGGAGCGGGAGGATCATCGAGTCGTACTGGTTGTACTTCGTCCGGTCGATACCTTCCATGGTGTGCAGGCGCGGGAACTCGTGCAGGAACCGGTACATGTACCGCCGGACTTCGGCGACGCTGTGCCACGGCTGGAACGCGAAGATCGTCGCCCAGACGTACCAGAAGTTCGTCTCCAGGAACGACTCGTCGAACCACTCTTCGATGCGCGTGTCACCGAGTCGCGGTTCGGGCGTGAGGAGCAACCGAGCTATCGACTGTCGATGCTGGCTCGTCAGTCCGTACTCGCCCGCGTCGATCCGTTCGCCCTCGTGCATCAGCCGCGTTTTCGCGTACGAGGGGTGCGCTTCGTTGAACTCGTCCATCACGTCTTTGACCGACCGCGAGTCGTCTTCGAGCGACGGGATGGACTCGAAGAGGTCCCACGTACATTCGTACGCCGGATAGTTGAACATCCTGCCGCCCCGGATCAGGTAGGCCTCGTCCGGGTCGCCAGCGCCGTCCATCGCGCCACCGACGACGTCCAGCTTTTCGTAGACATGGATGTTTTCGCCGGGCATATTGCCGTCCCGTACGAGGAACGCCGCCCCAGCGAGGGAGGCAATACCACCGCCGACGAAGTGTGCGTCGCGGTCAGTGACGTGTGGGTGCTGGTGGATGGTCATTTTGGGTCACCGTCATGTAGTACTACGCAACTCCCAGCCCTAACCGTTGCCAACATATGTACAGCAGTTTATAAGAGGGGACATCTCGCCGACATAGCCGCGCTCCGGGTAGCCCGCTGTCACTGTTCGGAGCTGGCAATCGTGTGGTCGATCAGCTGGTCCGTTCCACGTCGGAGACGCTCCGAGATCGCGGACGTGGTCGCGTCGAGTTCCGCCGAGAGTTCCGTCAGGTCTGCTCCGCGAGGGACGGCGAAATAGCCCAGTCGGTGGGCTGCCAGCAGCGCCTCTCGTTGCGGGGCGGTGAGTCCGTAGTCATCGCCGCCGTGTTCCGTCTCGCAGAGCCGATGCGGGCGGAACGTGACGCTGCTGGACTGACAGGCGTCCCGGAACGCTTCGAGGTCCGCTCTGTCGGCGAACTGCGTACTCACCTTCCACCCGTGTTCGGTCACGAGCGCACCCATCGGATACGTCTGCCGGTCGATGAGCTGGGTGTACATCTCGACGTAGTCCGTGTCGAGGACGACCCGATAGCGGGACTCGACGATAGCCGAGTCCATGGCGACAAACTCCACGACGGACTCGTCGCCGAGCAACGCCGATTCGAGGGCATCCGGTTCGACGCCTGTCGCGGAGAATACGAGTGCCGGCTCCGCGGTCGTTCCGGAGACGACGGTGTCGACGATCAGCCGGGTGTCCAGTTCGGCAGCGACCGCACACAGCGGCATATCCGCGGACTGCAACTCGAACTCACAGATGACGCTCATATGTGTTGCTCGCCCGACCAAAATAAAGGCGTACTGGGGATTCCCACGCGCCGAAACCGACCGGCGAGGTCGGAGCCGCTCGACGACCATCCACAGGCGGAGCAGGCCGAGGCGGTTCACGCTGTCCCTGCAACGCGGATTGCGACTCCATCACTGCTCGTACTGGGACGCGTTGCGCGTTGTGGTGGATACACGCGGCGAAACGGTACAGGAAAACGCGTGTGCCGAACCGCTCCGAGCGTCAGTCTGTGCTCACGCTGTTGTCGATCAGCGGTCTCGGGATCGCTCGGTTTCGTCGACAGCGACGTCAAACTCCGACAGGAGCGCCTTGAGCTGCTCGGCCTGCCCGCTCAGCGATTTGATACTGTCGTTGATCTCCGACATCGAGGCCGCCTGCTCCTCTGCGGCGGCGGACACGCTCTGTACCTCATCGGCAGTGGATTCACTGAGGTCGGCGACTTCCTCGGTCATCGATACCGCTTCTTCAGTACTGGCGGCCTGATCGTCAGTGGTGTCGCTGATCCCCTGGACGCCGGCGTCCGTTTTGTCGGCGTACTCCGACACTTCTGTGAACGCTTCCATGACCTCTTCGACCGCACTGATGCCTGCTTCCATCGACTCCTCAGCGACTCTGGCCTCGTCGACAGTCGTCTCCGTCTGGGACTGGACGTCGGTAATGAGTTGCTCTATTTCGGTCGCCGATGCCTGCGTTTCCCCGGCGAGTTCCTTGACTTCGTCGGCCACGACGGCGAACCCTTCGCCGTCTTTGTCGGCACGAGCGGCTTCGATGTTCGCGTTCAGCGCGAGCATATTCGTCTGCTCGGCGATGTCGGCGATCAGCTCGACGATGGTGCTGATTTCCGCCATCTGCTCGTCTAACTGTTCGACGTTCTCGACAGTCGTGTCGATTGCCTCCTGTACTCTGCGTGAACTTTCGAGCGCGTCTCTGGCCGTGTCTTCGCCCTTTCGGGCGACGTCAGCGGTCTGGTTCGAGTGCTCTGCAACCGAGTCAGCGGACGCAGCTACCTCTTCGATAGCTGCCGAAAGGTCAGTCATCTCTCCCGAGACTGTGTCCAGCATATCGCGTTGCTCGTCGGCGGCAGCCGCGATCTCCTGAACCGATTCGCTGACCTCGCCGCTCGCACGCTCGGCGTCAGTCGCCCCGACTTCGGCCTCCTCGCTGGCGGCTGTGACAGTCTCCGCGAACTCCTGAATGTCGACGATAGTGCGTTCCCACTGTGCGAGCATATCGTTGAACGACGACGCGATAGCCGCCATCGCCTCGTTGTCGGTCTCGCTTTCGGGGAGACGCCGGGTCAGGTCACCGTCCGCGCACGCTTCCATCACGTCGCTGTATACCTCTGCTTGCTGTTCGAGTTCCGCCGCGAGCGTCTCAGCCTCTTCCTTTGCCTGCTCGGCGCGGGCTCGCTCTTCTTCCGCCTCCTCCTGGGCGTCTGTTGCTTGCTCACGGGCAGCCTCGGCTTCGTCGATTTTCGAGACGAGTGCGTCGCGCATGCTCCCGATAGACGTGAACAACTGACCGATTTCGTCCCGGCGAGAGCTCGAAACGTCGACATTGTACTCTCCCTGCTCGATGGCAGTAGCGGCCGCAGAGAGCTGTTGCACGGATGTCGCCGTGTTCCGTCCAATCGTTCCACCCACGACGACAACGCCACCGAGCGCGAGCAGGATGAACGCCAGGATATCGGTCCGAATCTGCTCGCTCAGCGCGAACGCGTTCGCCGCAGGCGTGTGCTTGATGACGACCCAGTTTGTGCCGGGGATGGTCGCGTACGCGGCGACGTGGTCGGTGTCAAGCACTGCGTCCTTCGCTGGCGTGTCGGTAAAGGTGCCCTGTTCGGTAGCCGTGCTGATCTCCGGGATGTCGGACTGTGACTGGTTCGGGATGTACGGCTGTCCGACGGCATCGGTGCCGGCGTCGGAGAACAACACCTCAGTCGAACTCGATGTCGGGCGGACCACCTGTGTGAACGTCCCGTCGATACCAGTGCTGAACTGCTTGCTCAGGTCGCTGGCGTCGTACTCGACCACGAGTACGTGTGTGAAGTCGGCGGCGACACTCATCGAACTGACCACTCGCTTGCCGTTCGCGTTCGTGTACGGGTTCGATGAAACCACTGTGTCGCGGCCGATAGACCGAGTCCGGTCGACCCACGGATGTGCGTCCGATGTGACACGCGTTCCGCGGAGCGTTTCGTCAGTACTCGCCACAATCCTTGCCTCCCCCGCTGTGCCGACAGTGGGGTCTGCAAGGTGGACGGCAGCGACGCGGTCGGACTGGAGCTCATCCGCGGCGAGCCGTTCCGTGTAGGCCTGCTGGTCTTCGCGCGTCGCGTTGAAACCGAGCAGCGGATTGTTTGACGCGACGAGCACCGGCCGTTCGTTGCGCTCAATCCACTCGTTCAACAGGCCGGACTCGGCGTTGACCTCCTGTACGAGCTGTTGTGCCGTGTCGTCTTCGAGTGTGGCAGTTGCGTTCCCCTGCACCCAGAACCCGCCGGCCGCGATGAGTACCACGATCACGAGCAACGCAACAGCGAACTTGACGAGGTACGACCGGACTGGCAGCAGCGCAACGGCTTTCACTCGCTCCAGCGCTGTCGTGTCCGAGGCCGCTGACGCTGTCGCGTCTGCTGATTCGTCGTCACCGTCGCCTGAATGTGCTGTAGATTCTTCCATACTGATTCAGATGAAGCCGTTGGCCGTGAGGTGGTCAACAACCGCCTGCTGGCTGCCGACCTCGGTTGCGTGACTGTTCAGCTCTTGCATCGTTTTCGCGTCCGGAATGGCGTCCGGCATCTTGTTCAGCGCCGACACCACGGCGTCCGTCGCGACGTCCTCGTGAACGACGCCGACCGGGTGGAAAAACGGCCAGAAGTTCCGGTCGTCATCGAGGTACACGATGTCTTCAACGGTTGTGAGCCACGCGCTGGTGCTGTACCCGAAGCTGAGATCGGCGTAGCCTTCGTCGACGGCCGTGCCAGCCGCCTGCGCCGACGCCGCCTCGATGAACTCCTGTTCTGCCTCCCAGCGCTCCACATGCTCGCCCTCAAACCCGTAGTATTCAAGCAAAGCATCGAAGCCGTCGCTACGAGTCCTGAATCCGTCGCCAAACGCCGGTCTAATGTCGTAGTTCCCGTCGTTGACGTAACCGGCGAGGTCACTGATTGTCTCGATACTGGTCCCTTCGATAGCGTCCTCGCGGATGAACACGGCCCATGTGTTCTGCCAGTCCGCGCGGTCGAGAATCCGTATCGGGTGTTCCGACTCCATCTCGGACTTCAGCGCTTCGTACTGCTCGTCAGGTGTCTCGAAGTCGGCTTCGTCGTGCTTGGGCGGGTGCGCAGCCCACAGTGACCCCATGTAATCGTAGTACGCGTGGATGTCGCCGGCCTGATACGCTTCGGCGTGTGCAGCGTTCCCGCCGAAGCCGGTTTCGTCCACAAGACTCACACCCGTGTTGTTGGCGAGCAATTCGTAGGCGATGTACCCGAGGTTCAACTGCTCTGTGTAGCCTTTCGAGCTGACAACGACTGACAGCGAGCCGTCGGTCGACCCGGCGGCTTCGCCCCCACTTTCGGCTGTACTTGATTCCGTCTCTCCGCCAGTCGAACAGCCGACCAGCGTGGCTGTTCCGCCAGTTGCGAGCATCCCGAGTAACCGTCGCCGGCTCCCAGTCCATGGCTCTCCTCTCTCATCTATCATTGCTCAACCTGAGCTAATGATAGTCAAAAAACCGTTGCCGAGAATATCAACATTGATAGCAAAACAATAAAACCGTGTACAATTTAGTCCCTAACTGTTGGGGATCTCCACAGAGGGACTCTCTGCAGGAGAGTCATCGCAGTCGCTGTCGTCCCAGATCCAGATCATGTCAGTTGCAACCGAACCGCAGAGATACCCGTGGCAAACGGTCGTCAGCTGCAGCTACCAGTTTGGGTAAGAGCCTCGGCACTCATAGGGCTCGTCACCACCGGGGAGTCACCCCGGTTCGGCCCCGTGAGTCGTCGTCATCGGCCGGCAGATGCTACCGCCGCTGGCGACAAGACGGTTACTCATCGTGGCCACATAGTGGAACAAACGCTAAACCAACGCGGGCCAACCAGTCGTATATGAACAGACGACGCTTTCTAGCACTTTCCGGGGTGGGTGTCGTCGGCGCAGTCGCTGGGTGCAGTAGCGAGGCGGACAGCGTCGAATCCGTCGACAGCCACCCGGCGGCCGCCGACCTCGACGCCCAGCCCCGCCGCGGCGAACTGGGCGGCCACGTCATCCTGGCGTTCGAAGACCCCTCCTGTCCTACGTGTCGCCGCTTCCACGAGAACACGCTGCCGGACATTCGGGAGAACATCGTGGACGCGGGCAAAGGCGCGTACGTCGTCCGGACCTACCCCGTGATCTATCCCTGGGGTGAGCCAGCGACGCAGGCGCTGGAATCGACGTTCGCCCGCGACAGCGAGGCGTACTGGTCGCTGTTCGATCACTACTTCGCCGAGCAGTCGTCGTTCGACCCGGACAACGTTCTGGCGCGGACGGCGACGTTTCTCACCGAGGAGACCGAGGTAGACGGCGAGGCGGTCGCAAGCGACGCCCGAAACCGTGCCCACGATGACGCCGTTCAGGCCGATATCCAGGCGGCCGAGGACGCCGGATTGGGTGAGACGACGCCGATTATCCTGCTGTTCGAGGACGGCGAGTTCGTGACGAAGGTCAACGGGAGCGTCAGCTACGAACTCATCGCGGAGGCGCTGGGAGAGCACGACGGATGAGCACCGCAGAGGGGCTCCGCCTGCCGACGACGCGCGGGGACTGGCGGCTCATGGGCCGGACGGTCAGGCTCGTGCTCACGCTGCCAGTCTACGCGGCAGTCGCCGTGATCGCCGCAATCGTCTCGCTGACCCTGTTTGTCGTCTCGTTGAACGTCCCGCTGGTGCTGGACCTCGTGGTCGGTGGGTCGCTCCCACTCGCCAGCCGACTGCGCGTGCTCGGGGAGCTGTACCCGTTCGTCGGTACGTCGTTCAACCCTGCACAGGGAATCCTGCTGGTCGTCGTCGCCGTCCTCACAGGCGTCGACATCGGGCTGGTGACCTACCACTTCCGCGAACATGGCCTCGACCTCCAGCAGGGCGGCGCGGGCGTCGCGGGTGTCGTCCTCGGAACGCTCGGCGCGGGCTGTGCGGCCTGTGGGTCGGCGGTCCTGCTGGGCCTGCTGTCACTACTCGGCGTCTCGACCTCGCTGCTGTTTCTGCCACTGGATGGGCTGGAATTCGCGCTGCTGGCGCTCGCGGTATTGACCCTCTCTATCTACTGGCTCGCCGAAGGGATGCGCGGCGGCGAGATAAACGGGTGTCCGGTGGATATCTGACTGTCTCGTTGGCAGGTCCTCGTTTCGCCCCGGTTACGGAGTTCCAACCGTTCAAGCGGGAGAAAACGTATAGTGTCGTCAGCCGAACACTCGTGTCGAGAAGGTATGCCCGAGACGGAGTCCCAGGTGACGGCCTCGATGGAGTCCCCCACCGAGTACGAGCACCTCCAGAAAAAGCGGAAAGAGACGGCCGGCACGGTCGAACTGGCCGAAATCGTCGACGTGTGGGTCGGCGAGAGCGAACTCGTCTGTCGGTTCCAGTTCGACTGGGCGACCGACCCGATACAGCGGCGGTACGACCTGAACAGCGACCGCGACATCGCCAAGGTCGAGCGCCTCTGTGAAGCCAACGGCCTGCAGTTCGAGCAGGCAAGTCATCTGGAGGGGTCGCTGGTCGAACTCGAATACACGGGGTCGCAGTGGCTGCCCCGGCCGGAAGCCGCCTACACTGACGGCGAGGGGTCGGCGGTCGAGACGTTCCGCGCGGAGGTACGGCTGCTGGTGCGTGAACTCGCCCAGTCGCCCGCGTTCCTCCGGCGGGGCATCGAGCGCGTCCGGGCGCTCTCGACGACGCAACTGATTATCGGTGTTATTCTCGTCAAGAAAGTTGCCATCATTGCCTTGCTGGCGCACCTCCTGCTGTAGAGTTCCAAACCGTTCGACGGCAGTGTTGGCTGGCGCGACTGGGATACGGTACCCAATTCGTCTCAGTCACTCGTAGCGGAGCCGGGGCCGGCGGGCGTGTTCACGACGTCGGTCTCGGCGGTCTCGAACTGTGAGAGTTCGTCGTGGAGCGTGTCGGCGTCGTCGGCGAACCGCTCCACCGAGTCGACCATCCCGGCAACGGTCTGGCCCTGCTGATCGACCGTGGTGGCCATCTCACGGGCGTCAGTTGCGGTGTCACCGGCGATATCGTTGATGTCGTCGATTATCCGCACGACTTCCTGCGCGCTGGTCGCCTGCTGGTCGGTCGCCCGGTCGATCTCCTGGATGCCGCCGTTGACATCGACAGTGGCGTCGACCACGTCTTCAAGCGTCGTAATGGTCTCGGAGATAGTGTTGCTTCCGCGGTCGACAGCGTCTTCCATCGTCTCCATGGCGTCGACGGACGTCCCGACCTGGGACCGCAGCGAGCCGATGAGGTCCTCCACATCGGCGGTGGCGGCCTGTGTCTCGGTCGCAAGCTGTTTGATTTCGTCCGCGACGACGGCAAAGCCCGAGCCTGCCTGGCCGGCACGCGCAGCTTCGATGGAGGCGTTCAGCGCGAGCATGTTCGTCTCCTCGGCGATGCCGTCGATGACTTCGACGATCTCGGCCATGTCTTCGGCGATGTCGTCGAGTTGCTGGACCTCGCTCGCGGCGCTCGTCGAGTGGTGTCGGATCTCGTCGACGGCGCTCTGGGCTTCCGACGAGGACTGCTGTGCATCTCGGCCGAGGTCTGCGGCAGTGTTGCTCTGGTCGGCGATCTCGGCCACGGAGGAGGCCATTTCCTCGACGGTTGCCGAGAGGTCGCTGAGTTCGCTCGCCGCGTCGTCTAGCTGCTGGCGCTGGGTTTCTGCTCCGTCCGCGATGTCGGACGCGGTGTCGGCCACGGACTGCGTTTCGTCACGGACCTGCTGACCGTCAGTCAACACGGTTTCGCTCTCGGTTGCGATGTGTGTCGAGGTCGACTGGCCGCTGCCGATGGCAGTCTCGAGGGCAGCCAGCGTTTCGTTGATCGCGGTCCCGACGGCCGCCATGGCGTCACTGATGCTGTCGGTGTCGACGCGTGCGGTCAGGTCGCCGTCGGCCGCCTCGTCGAGCGTCGTCCGGTACTGGGTCGCTTTCAGTTCGAGGTGACTGCTCAGCGCCTCCATCTCACTGCGCTCGGACTCCGCGGTTTCACGGGCCGCTTCGGCTGCTTCGCGCGCTTCCTCGGCGCGTTCCTGGGCTTCGTTTGCCTCCTCGATGTTCCGGCCGAGCGAGGCCGCGGCCCGTTCGAGTTTCGTGTATGCGTCTCCGACCTCGTCGATCCGGTCGACACCGAAGTCGATGTCGTACTGGCCGTTGTCGACTGCCGTCGCCTTTCGGTTGATCTCGATTATCGCGCGGTACATCTCACAGTAGCCCAGAAACCCGGTCACGGCGACGACAAACCCGATGAACACCGCGGCGGCTGTCACGGAGGAAAACAGGACGATAGCCAGCGCCGGTGCGCCCACGATCGACATTGCTGCCAGCAGGAACACACGGACGCTGAACGTCCGACGGAGCGGCGTCGGCAGGTACGGCTCGATTGCCATCGGCACAGTACCGACCGCAAGCATGAGTCGGCCGAGCGGGCCCGTCGCATCATCTGCCGTCGTCATCGAAACCGCCTCGACATCGATTCCAAACAGACTACGGAACTGGACCTTTCGGGGTGCATGTGACACGTTCACTCCCGCCCCATGAAAAATCGCACCCCCGGAGTATCAGCGGTGAGTTTTTCAGTGTCAGTTCGTTGTCGTAATTTCGACCACGTCGCGGTGGTCGAGTTCGGTGTCAGCACCGATCTGTCGCTCGGTGCGCACGTCGTGCGCGTGGAGGAACCCTTCGCCGATGTCGGTGTGCAGGAAGTACGCGAAGTCCTCGGCGGTCGAC
Source organism: Haloarcula sp. KBTZ06 (assembly GCF_048595605.1). NCBI lineage: Archaea > Methanobacteriati > Methanobacteriota > Halobacteria > Halobacteriales > Haloarculaceae > Haloarcula > Haloarcula sp. KBTZ06. The sequence continues at coordinate 2,235,580 of NZ_CP184337.1, read as the reverse complement.
CCGTCGGGGAGGACGAAACAGTCCTGCAGGAAGGTGCCGTCCTCCTGTGGCTTGCGAGCGCCGGGGAACACCGCGATTGCGCCCAGTTCCTCGAACAGCGCGGTTTCCAGCGCCTGCTGGACGCCAGTGCCGCCGAACTCGGTAACGAACTCCCGGATCTGTTCCAGCCCCGCGGCCTTCTCCTCGGGCAGGTCCGCCGTCACGGTGAAATCTTCGTCGCCGGGCCGGTAGTCGAGTACGCCCTGCTCGTTGCCGTTTTTCAGCGCCTTCTCCGCGTGGGCCGAGACGGGGACGAACGTGAGGTGCTCGTACTCCGGGTCCTCGGTGATCGGTTCCCAGTTCGCCTGAGCCTCCGGGGTGTCCATCTTGTTCGCCGCGATGAGCATCGGCTTGGTCCGGATGCGGATCTCCCGAGCGAGTGCCTCTCTGTCTTCGTCGTCCCAGGTGTCGGGGTCGAGTTCCAGGTCCAGCGCGAGCACGACCTGTTTAATCTCGTCGGCGTTGATTTTGAACGCCGACATCTGCTCGGCGAGGTCGTCTTCGATGGCCTTGTCCTCGCCGTGATAGCCCGAGCGGTAGCGCTCGATACCCTTCTCTAAGATGTCGAGATACCACATATCCAGCTCGTCTTCGAGGAAGTCGATGTCCTCGCGCGGGTCGTGGTCCTCGGTGGGTTCACCCTCCAGATCAGTCTCACCGGTGAAGTCGACGACGTGGACGAGCACATCGGCCTCGTTGAGGTCCGTGAGGAACTGGTTTCCGAGCCCTTTCCCCTCGTGTGCGCCGGGGACGAGGCCGGCCACGTCGACGAGTTTCGTCGGGACGAACCGGACGCCCTCGGTACAGTAGCCGTGATTCGGGGTGCAGGTGTGATCGAATTCCGGGGCCGCGCAGTCGACGCGGACGTACGCCTCGCCCATCGACGGGTCGATTGTCGTGAACGGGTACGCGCCCTCGGGCACGTCGTTCATCGTCGCCGCATTGAAAAACGTGGACTTGCCGACAGAGGGCTTGCCGACGAGTCCGATCTTGTAGCTCATTGCACCGATGAAGCGGTTTCAGCGGCTTAAACGCTGTTACACGAGCTACGAGAGCGTGTGAGTCACACACGTACTGCGGGCTGCGAATGCGAGCCGGCGTTCACAACCGCCGCTCGTACACGTTGACGGAGTGTTCCTGTCCGCCGACCTCGGTCGTCCGCTCGCCGACCTTCTCGAAGTGGCTCCGGTAGAACGCGTTCCCGACCTCGTTCTCGGCCAGCACCTCGTCGCGGATTTTCCGCACGGAGAGCTCGTGCAAGTGCTGTTCCCCGCGATGCAGCAGCTTCGTCCCGATACCTTCCCCCCAGTAGTCCGGGTGGACGTACAGATCGAGGTCGCCGAAGCCGGTCGCGTCCGTCATCCCACAGCTCATGTACGCCACCACGTCGTCGTCGGCCGTCGAGACGAACAGGCCGACCTCTTCGAGTTCGATCATCTGCTCCAATAGCGGCGGCGCATACCCCTCTTTGAGGTGCTCTTCCACGGTTTCTGCTCCGAGGATGTCGTCGTACACGGTATGCCATGTGGTCCTGGCGATCCGCCGTATATCCGCGATGTCCACTGGTTCGGCCGGCCGGATGGATGTCTGGAACGACATGTGTGAACATTTAACGTGTAGGTCTATAGAACTGTGGCATGTCTGACAACGCAGGGTAGCCGTCGTGTCCTCACTCCTGAGATAATAGGGCAACTCTTATGTACACTTCTGTACGTTAGTGTTCAGTAATGGACTACAGTGAGGAGATTGCACCAGCGGTCCAGTCGATTCTCGACGCGGCGCGGGAGCGCGGTGGCGGCGGAGACCGGGTCTCGGTGACACCCCGGTCGCTGGCCGATGCCTTCGAAGCGGCCGAGAATGCTGGGCGGACGCCGGTCATCGCGGAGATCAAGCCTACGAGCCCGACCGCGGACGGTGAGCGGACCGACGACCCGGTCGACCTCGCTCGACAGATGGTTTCGGGCGGCGCAGCGGCGCTGTCCGTGCTGACCGAGCCGGACCACTTCGGCGGGTCGGCGGCGACGCTCGAACGGGTCCGCGACGCCGTCGACGTGCCCGTCCTGCGGAAAGACTTCGTCCTCCACGAGAGCCAGCTGGACGTCGTCGAAGCGGACGTCGTCCTGCTCATCGTCCGCTTTCTCGAAGCGGACGGGACCGACGACCTTGCTGATCTCCTCACGGCCGCGCGCGAGCGCGGTTTCCAGGTCCTCGTGGAGACCCACACCGCGGCAGAGGTCGAGAAAGCACTCGGCGCGGGCGCGGACATCATCGGCGTCAACAACCGCGACCTCGCGGAGCTGGAGGTCGACCTCGGAACGTTCGAAGCCGTCGCGCCCGAAGTCCCGGACGGCGTCACACTCATTGCGGAAAGCGGCATACAGACGCCGGACGACGTTACACGGATGCGCGACGCCGGTGCGGACGCGCTGCTGATCGGCTCGGCGATCATGGACCACGACGCGGCGACGGACGTGGAAGCGAACACGCGGCGACTAACAGATGCGGACACTGATGCGGTTGAAACGACGACTACAGACACATGAGTACTGACGACGCACACGACCCCAAGTTCGGTGAGTACGGTGGACAGTACGTGCCCGAGGCGCTGATGCCAGCTATCGAAGAGCTGACCGACGCCTACCAGCGGTACGTGCTCGAAAACGAGGACGGCTTCATGGACGAGTTTCGGGAGCGGCTGGCCGACTTCGGCGGCCGACCGACGCCACTGCAGTACGCGGACCAGCTCTCGGCCCGATACGACACGGACGTGTACCTCAAGCGCGAGGACTTGCTGCATGGCGGCGCGCACAAACTCAACAACGCGCTTGGCCAGGTTCTGCTGGCGAAGTACATGGGCAAGGAGCGCATCATCGCCGAGACCGGGGCCGGCCAGCACGGCACGGCGACGGCGATGGCGGCGGCCCACCTCGACATGCCCTGCGAGATCTACATGGGCGAGACCGACATCGCGCGCCAGCGCCCCAACGTGTTCCGGATGCGCATCAACGGGTCCGAGGTCAATCCCGTCACAGTCGGCCGCGGGACGCTGAAGGAAGCCATCTCTGAGACGATGCGTGACTGGGCGACCACCGTCGAGAACACCCACTACGTCATCGGGAGCATCGTCGGCCCGCACCCGTTCCCGAAGATGGTGCGTGACTTCCAGGCGGTCATCTCCGAGGAGGCCCGCGAGCAGGCCATCGAGAAAACCGGTGGGCTACCAGATTCAGTCCTCGCGTGTGCCGGCGGTGGCTCGAACACTATGGGCACCTTCGCGCACTTCGTCGACGATACCGACGTCGACCTCTACGCCGTCGAGGCCGGCGGCTCTTCGCTGCAGGTCGACGAGGAAGAGGGCGTCGCGCCCAACTCCGCCACGCTCTCGACCGGCGACGAGGGCGTGCTTCACGGCGCGCGAACGAAGCTCCTGCAGGACTCGGACGGCCAGATCATGGAATCCCACTCCGTGTCCGCGGGGCTTGACTACGCCGGTGTCGGCCCGGAACTGGCCCACCTCGTCGACGAGGACCGCGTCACGCCGGTCAACGTCGACGACGACGCAGCGCTGGAGGCGTTCCACCGGCTCTCCCAGGACGAGGGTATCATCCCGGCCCTGGAGACGGCCCACGCCTTCGGCTATCTCGAAGAGCACCACGACGAGGTCGGTGACACCGTCATCGTCAACGTCTCCGGCCGCGGCGACAAGGACCTCGAAACGGTCATCGAGGAGACGAGCAAGCGCGACCTCGACATCGCGCCGGACATGTCCATCTTCGAGCGGGTCGGCGGAGGTGGCCTCTGATGGGCCTCGAACGCGCCTTTGCCGACGAGCCCGCCTTCGTCCCGTACCTCGCGGCCGGCGATCCGAGCTACGAGGCCTCACTGGAGTACGTCGAGGCGCTGGCCCGCGGCGGGGCAGACGTCATCGAACTCGGCCTGCCGTTCTCCGAGCCAATCGCGGAGGGCAAGACCATCCAGAACGCTATCGTCCGCTCGCTGGAAGCCGGGATGACGCCCGACCGCTTCTTCGAGTTCGTCGAGGATCTCGACGTCGACGTGCCGCTGGTGTGTATGACATACTACAACCTCATCTATCAGTACGGTGAGGGAGATAGCGAGTCGCGAAGCGACTCGGAAAACGCGAGCGGTGAAACCGCGAGCCAGGGTCCCCGACCGTTCGTCGAGAAGGCCGCCGCGGTCGGCATCGAGGGCCTCGTCGTTCCGGACCTGCCCGCCGAGGAGGCTGCCCCGCTCCGCCAGGCCTGCGACGAGTTCGGTCTCGACCTGGTGTTCATCGTCGCGCCGACGACGAAAGGCGACCGACTCGAACGGATGCTCGAACAGGTGTCGGGCTACGTGTACGTCCAGGCGCGCCTGGGCGTCACCGGCGCGCGCGAGGACGTGGACGACGCCACCGAGGAATCGCTGGCCCGGCTCTCGGACTGGGACGTGCCCAAGGCCGTCGGGTTCGGCATCAAGACGGGCGACCACGCCGAGCGAATCGTTTCTGCCGGCGCTGACGGTGTTATCGTCGGCTCCGCGCTGGTCGATATCGTGGCCGAGGGTCACGAGAACGGCGACCCAGTCGACGAAGTGGCCGACCGGCTCGAAGCGAAGGCTCGTGAACTCAAAGACGGTGCGCTCCGGGGCGCGGCAGAACGACCGCAACCGGAACGCACATAATCGTACTTGCCACACTGTCTCATATCATGACTGCAGGAAAACGCGCACGACTCGAACGCATCGGGACAGACGACACATACGTCATCATCCCGATGGACCACGGCATCACAATGGGGGCCGTAAAGGGCCTCAAAGACATCGAATCGACTATCGACGCGGTCACTAGCGGCGGCGCGGACGCCGTCCTCACCCAGCGGGGCATCGCCGGGCGCGTCCATCCGAACAAGAACGACGCGGGCTACATCACGCATCTCAACGGCTCTACTACTATCGGCCCTGACGAGCAGGACAAGCGGATGACCGGCACGGTCGAAGACGCCATCCGCGCCGGGGCTGACGCCGTCTCGTTCCACATCAACGTCGGCAGCCAGTACGAACCCGAACAGATCGAGGAACTCTCCGAACTGACGACTGAGGCCAGCCAGTACGGCCTGCCGGTGCTGGCGATGGCCTACGCCCGCGGCCCCGACATCGACTCCGAGAACGAGGACTACAACCAGTCCGTCGGCCACGCCGTCCGGCTGGCCGAGGAACTTGGCGCGGATATCGTCAAGACCGGCTACACCGGTTCCGCCGAGACCTTCCAGCACGTCGTCGAGTCCACGTCGCTGCCAGTGGTCATCGCCGGCGGCTCGAAAGGAACTGACGAAGACACCGTTCGTATGGTCCGGGGAACGATGGACGCCGGGGCGTCCGGCGTCTCGATGGGCCGCTCTATCTTCCAGCACGACGAACCGGAGAAAATCGCCCGTGCCGTCTCAGCCGTCGTCCACGACGACGCCACCACCGAGGAAGCGCTTCGCGAGGCCGGACTGGCCGTCGAGGCCTAGGGGCCAAATCAGGACAACTGGACACGGATACGGACCAATAGCCGTATTACGCAGTCTCGAACCACAGAACAGAGTGGGCTTTTCCCTCACCGGAGCCAGATCACGTTTCTCCCTTGCTTGTCTGGCATCCGACAGACCGACCCGGGTTCCGCCACGTTCAAGCCCCGCCGTTGCGGACGTGGGCGTATGACTCGAAGCGTCTGGCTCAAAGCCGACAGCGAGGTCGGCGACTGGGAAACACGGAAACGCCGGATAACCGCCGGTATCGAGGCCGGCGTCGACTGGGTACTGGTCGACGAGGAAGATGTCGACCGCGCCTCGGAACTCGGAGAAATAAACATCGCCGCGTTCACTAATGGCGACGTCCACGTCATGGAGGCCGAGGCGGAGGACTCGGTGGCCGATGCGACCATCGTCGGCAAAGACGGTGAGGGCGACGGCACGGTCGACCTCCCGTCTGATTTCTCCGGCTCCGCGGACCTCTCGACGCTCCGGCAGAACGGGGCCGCCCCCGACGGCGGCTACGTCCGCATCTTCGACGAGGACTACGAGGCCTTCGCCGAGGCGGTCGCCGCCGAAGCCGACTTCACTATCGTCATCGGCGAGAACTGGCAGATCATTCCGCTCGAAAACCTCATCGCCCGGGTCGGCGAGGAGACGGACCTCATCGCCGGTGTCCGGACCGCTGAGGACGCACGAACGGCCTACGAGACGCTGGAAATCGGGGCTGACGGCGTCCTGCTGGACACCGACGACCTCGACGAAATCCGCAAGACGGTCGAGGTCCGTGACGAGATGGGGCGGGAATCGCTCGACCTGGAGTACGCCGAGGTCACCGCTATCGAGCAGACCGGCTCCGCTGACCGCGTCTGCATCGACACGGGCAGCCTGATGGAACACGACGAAGGGATGCTCGTCGGCTCGATGGCCCGTGGGCTCTTTTTCGTCCACGCCGAGACGGCTGAATCCCCCTACGTCGCCAGCAGGCCGTTCCGCGTCAACGCTGGCGCGGTCCACGCCTACGTCCGGACCCCCGACGGCGGCACGAAGTACCTCTCGGAACTCCAGTCCGGCGACGAGGTACAGATCGTCGACGCAGACGGGCACACTCGCGAGGCCATCGTCGGCCGCGCGAAGATAGAGAAGCGTCCGATGTTCCGCGTGCAGGCCGAAACCGAGGACGGCGACCGCATCGAGACGCTGCTCCAGAACGCCGAGACCATCAAAGTCCACACCCGGGACGGGCGAACTGCCGTCACGAACCTCGAACCCGGTGACGAAATCCTCATCTACCACGAGGACACGGCGACGCACTTCGGCGAGCGGATCGAAGAAAGTATCATCGAGAAGTAAGCCGGCTTCGGCCCGGAACGGACCGCAAGCCGGAGGTTACTGCTGGTCCGCCTCGACCGGTTCCAGTTGCGTTGTACACCAGTGACAGAAATCGATGTCCTCGTCGAGTTCCTTGCCGCAGTTCGGACACGTCATACCGGCTTCGACCTCCTGTGTCTGGTTCTCGTTGACCGCGACCCAGTAGGCGTCGACGACGTTGAGCGTCGTGATCACGACCGAACCGATTGTCACCTCGGTGGGTCTGGATTGATACGACGACGAGATAGCCTCTAGGCTCAACTGGGTGACGGGGTCGATAGCGCCAGTGACGACGAACACCACCGACAGCATGAACAATAACCCGAGCCACAGCAGTCCCCGTCCCCACTTGCGGAGGTAGAAGTGTCCCAACCCAGGGAAGATGAACGCAAGCACCACGGCCAGTAACGGCCGCTTGCGTCCTGTGTCAGTCATACTCCGCGAATCCGTCTCGCATACCCCTATATCTTCCGAAGGATCACCGTCCGGAGGAAAACCCCGTGACCGGCGGCCACCGGTTCAGGCGTCGCTCTGTAGCTGTCCGACCAGCGTCCGGAGCGTCGCGAGGTCGTACTGCCCCGGCGCGGTTGCGTCAGCGGGGTCGACCGGTGCGTAGCCGATGCGGGAGCCATACACAGGGGCGACGGCTCTGGAGTGACGACCGGCTGCACCCATACACATCGTGGCGACCTGCTCGCCTCTGGCAGTCATTTCGCGGGTCGCCCCGAGCATCGCCAGTACGTCGTCCGGCGACTGGGCTGTGCTGGCCATTTTCCCCACGTCACCGTGAGCACAGGCCCGTTCGAGTCGACTCACGATGTTGTCGCGGTCCGGCGTCGACTCGAAGTTGTGCGTCGAGACGACGACAGACGCGCCGCGGTCGCGGGCAACGTCGGCGACGCGGCCGGCATCGTGGTCGCCAGCCCCCGCAAGCGCCGCGAGTTCGAGGTCGACGGCCGTCACGGCGTCGTGTTCGAGCGCGGTTTCGAGCGCGTCGAGGCGGCCCGCGGTGTCGGCGGCCTCGCCACCCTCCCACGTCGGCCGGTTCGTGACGAGTATCGGGAGGTCGCCGTCGTAGGCGTCCAATTGTGCCAGCGGCTCGTCGGAGAAATCCATCCGTAGCTCCAGCCCGTCGGCGTCAGCGCGGGCGGCCGGCTCCACCCCGAGGTCGTCTGTGGCGGCGAGCAGGGTGAACGACTCGAAGTCCATAGGTCGGCTTCGACGGAGCCACACAAAAAGCCGCGCTTACTCGACCGGCTCGTGGGCGGTCCGGAAGCCGTCATCGGTCGTCGTGACGGAGTCGACCGCGTAGAACTGAATCCGTTGCTCCTGTTTCGTATTGACCGCGAAGTCGTACTGTTCGGCCTCGTAGCCCGGCTCTTTCCCGTCGGCACGCCGTTGTTCCACCCACGAGCGGTGGTCGGCGAGGCGCTCCTGAGCGATGGTCCGAGAGCGTTCCGGGGCGGCCGCGACCCGGTCTTCGAGCGCCGACAGCAGGTCCGGGTCGCGGTCCACTCCGACCGAGTTCCGGCCGGTGACCATCGCTGCCAGCGTCGTCGTCCCGGTCCCGAGGAACGGGTCGAGTACGGTGTCACCGTACACCGAGAACATCGAGATGAGCCGGTATGGCACGGTCAGCGGGAAGGCACCCGAGCGGTCCCGGAGCCCGTCGTCGATGCCCTGCGTCTCGCCGGGCAGTTCCCAGAGGTCGGAGAACCACTCGTTGCGTTCCTCCCAAAAATAGGCGCTCTCGTAGCGACGGTCCGCGCCGGGTTCGAGGCGGCGGCGCTCCCCGTTGCGGAACACGAGGATGTGCTCGTGTTCCAGGGTCGGATAGGCGTTCGGCGGCACCATCCCCGAGCCCATGAACTTCGCGCCGCTGTTGGTCGGTTTGCGCCACAGGATATCCGGCAGCGCGCGCAGGCCGTGGTCGGTCAGCCGGTTGGTTATTTCGGCGTGGTTGGGGTAGGAGCGGAAGCCGTCCTCCAGGGACCGCGTCGCGTCCCCGACGTTGATGCAGGCGATGCCGCCGGGAACCAGCACGCGTTTCAGCTCTGCCCAGACCGCATCGAGCACGTCGTGCATCAGTGTGAACGCTCGGTCACCGTCGCCGCGGTCCAGCGCCGCCCCGATGTCGGGGTCCAGGTCCGCGAAGATGTCGTCCCACATCTCGATCATCGGGTACGGAGGGGACGTGACCACCAATTCGACGCTGTCGTCGGGACACTCAAGCGTACGGGCGTCACCGGTTCGAACCCGGTGTGTCGTCTCCATACCGGTCCCAGCAGATGAGACGACTCTAGTCTTGCGGTTATCGGTCGGGGGAGTCGTTGATGTGTGTCGCTCTGTGGTGGCCGTGCCTTATTTTGAAATACCGTCCGAAAACAGCCAGAAAGCTCCCGACCCGCTTCGGTCCCCCGGCTCGTTGCGCTCCAGTAGGTGCTTACATCGCTGAGGTTCCCGGAGCGGGTCGGCCCCTTTCACTCCCACCCGTAGCTGATTGGCCATCTGACATCGGGTGGGACTGAAAGGGGCGGGCGGCTGAACGAAGACGGACGAAGTAAGGACCGCAGTGAGCATGGCGAGCGAGGACCACAGCGAGTCCCCCGAGTTCAGCCGGCCGGGGCTTTCTGGCTGTTCAGACTGTCCGCTGCAGTAGCAAATACTCCGCTTGAAACATCAACCAAAAACTGATTCTCACAGCGATCCAACGCAAATACCGAGCTTACGCGACGGGGAGGTCCTGCTCGGCTTCCAGCAGTTCGTGGTAGCGGTTGCGGATGGTGACCTCGGAGATGTCGGCGACCTCGGAGACGGCAGCCTGGGTCGTCTTCTCGTTGGTCAGCAGGGCGGCCGCGTACACTGCGGCAGCGGCGAGGCCGACCGGGGACTTGCCGGAGTGGACGCCCTGTTCCTTGGCGTTCTGGAGGAGCTGGCGGGCGCGGTGTTCGGCCTCGTCAGACAGTTCCAGCGAGGAGGCAAACCGCGGGACGTAGCTCTCGGGGTCCGCGGGGCGGACTTCGAGCGAGAGTTCGCGGACGACGTAGCGGTAGGTCCGGGCGATTTCGCTCTTCTCGACGCGGGAGACCTCCGTAATCTCGTCGAGCGAGCGTGGGACGCCAGCCTGTCGCGCGGCGGCGTAGACGGACGCCGTCGAAACGCCCTCGATGGAGCGGCCGGGGAGCAGGTCCTCGTCCAGCGCGCGGCGGTAGATGACGCTGGCCGTCTCGCGGACGTTTTCTGGCAGTCCGAGCGCGGAGGCCATACGGTCGATTTCACCGAGGGCCTGCTTGAGGTTGCGCTCCTTGGAGTCGCGAGTGCGGAACCGCTCGTTCCACTTGCGGAGACGCTGCATCTTCTGGCGTTGTTTGCCAGAGAGGGAGTTGCCGTAGGCGTCCTTGTCGCGCCAGTCGATGTTCGTCGAGAGGCCCTTGTCGTGCATCATGTTCGTCGTCGGTGCGCCGACGCGGGACTTCTCGTCTTTCTCGCTGGAGTCGAATGCGCGCCACTCGGGGCCGCGGTCGATTTCGTCGGACTCGACGACGAGACCACAGTCCTCACAGACCGTTTCGCCGTGTTCGTCGTCGATGACGAGCGAGCCACTGCACTCCGGGCACGCAGTGCTCTCCGATTCCGTCGACTCAGTCGTCTGTTCCTCGTGCTGCTGTCGCGTCCGTGTGTGTTCACTCATTGGTTGCGAAGGCGGGTGCTCACCGGGTGGGAGACATCACAGAACCCGGAGGCAGTCGGTAACACTGTATTCGAACGAAAGTCATTAAAACATTCCGGTATTGTCATGGAGACCACCGATACACGTCACGAAACCCACGTTTGTGCATCAGTCGCATGACCATTCATATAATCGCTGCCGGGTATTTTTGACTGATTTCCCACAACCCGGTTATAATCGTATACAACTGGTAGCGTCACCGCCGCCACGTCCCTCTCTACTCGAACGTCTCAACGACAGTGGGCAGACACCCTTCGCCAGGCTCGTAGTATGAATTGTGGTCCGCAACGGTTTCTGTTACATCGTGCTCGGTGTAGTTCTCGGGGGCGTCATCGGGACTCTGCACACCCGTTTCACCGACCGCTTCCGCCCACTCGGCAGCACTGAATGCAGTCCCCAGCACCGCGTCGTCGTCCTTGTGGAAGTTGTCGAAGGACGTGGTGGCGTACTCGATGGACTCGCCGTATGCCTCGTCGAGCTCAACGACGGATTCACCGATAGCGCCACCCAGTAACGTCACCGACTCGACTGCGTCTTCGCGTCCACGCTCGTGAAGCGACGCCATCGTTTCAACAGCCACCTTTGCGCCGAGCGAATGTCCGATTACCCGGACTGGAAGCCCACCGCTGTCGTTGTGGTCGGCAACCCACTGTGCGAGCTTCGGACCGTTCTGTTTGGCGATGGCGACACCCTCGCTCCAGCCGATGCCGTCGCCCTTATCGGCATCCCAGGTGAACCCCACGGTGAACTGGTCGTACTCGTTCTCTTCAAGCCCGATCTGGCAGGTGTAGGCGGCGTTTCTGGCATCCGTCTCTCCGAGACTCCAGCCGTGGACGAAGATGACGAGTTCCGTATCGTCGCTGGCCCGGGTCGACTCCCAATCCCCCACTGTTTCGTACTCTGTCTCTGTATACTCGGACTTCAGTTCAGCGTCGTCAGTGAACTGATCACGCGTCGAAACGAGTGGGAACTCCGCTGGAGCTGTGTACTCTCCGTCATCACCGCCGAACTTGCCGCCCCGTACAGCGCCACTCGTACCGAGTGCTGCTACCGATGCCACAGCACCGGTCGAGGCCTTGAGGAAACTGCGTCGCGTTTGCCTGCCCAGTTCGCTCGATTGTATGCTACGTTGAAACATAGCAGAACTGCGTAGTTTTCCGTATTGTATAATATTAACTATTATAATTAACGTTGTTAGTAAAAAGGCCCTTATTTATAATATTAGTAAAGAAATACGCCGCTCTGGAGACTGGTAGCTACAGTAGCTATTGAAAATCAATTCACACCTGATCGCACGACGGCAGTGTGATCAGTGTGGAAATCGTTTCAATTGTTACTCTAGAAGAGCAATCTCAGTAGAGTGCTGTTGTACTGTCCCGAGTATTACCAGCGCAATCCCAGTAGCGACGGAGTGCTATTGCGGGGCGCGTCAGAATGCGCTCAGTCGTTTGTTTCCGGTTCGATAGCGTCGGCGGACTGGGACTCCTCGACGGCCGTCGTCAGCGAGACGTTGAGCCAGGCCATCGATGCGACGCCGCCGATGATGGTGACGACGTTCTTGACCGCGTGGTCGACGATAGCGACGCCGATAGCCGCGGCGACGCCGACCGGCGTCAGGGACGCGACGATGACGGTGAACGCACCCTCGTAGAGGCCGACACCGCCGGGCGTCAGCGGCAGGACCTTTGCGAGGTTCCCGACGCTGACCGCGAAGAAGCCAACGGCCACCAGCGACGGCGTCAGGCTGTATCCGAAGGCCGCGAAGACGATCAGGGCCGTTATCACGTCGAACGTCCAAATGAGGAGGCTTCCGATGCCGACACGGGTGAAGGCCGACCCGTCGGCAGCCACCGTCTGTACGTCGCCGACGAACCCTTCGATGACGCCGGCGACGTAGTCGGCGTAGGAGTCGCTGCTCAGCCGCCCGATGACCGCCCGGACGAAGTTCCGGTCGCTCCGCGCACTGGCGACGATAGCCATCACCGCCCCGATCGCCGCGAGGCCGACGCCGCTGGCCACGGCCACGGCAGTTCGCCCGCTGCTGGCCGCGTCGCCGCCGACGGTATCACCAGTCAGCGCGGTCAGCAACTGCTCGGCCGACCCCGTTACAGCCAGCCCGATCATGACGACGCCGGCAAGCAGCGTGATCGTCAGCAGGTCGAACACGCGCTCGACGGCCAGCGACGCGAACCCGGAGGGGTACGGAATCGAACGCCGGGCCTTGATGACGTACGCCCGAACCGCATCACCGGCCCGCGCCGGAAACACGAGATTCCCGGTCTGGCTGATGAATATCGCGCCCGTCAAAAAGCCCCACCGCTCCCGGTACCCCATCGAGACGAGGATGTCCCGATAGCGGATACCGCGAAGCGGCCACGAGACGGCGTAGACGACGGCGCTCAGCGCGACGACTTCCGGCGCTGCGCCCGCCATCTCTGCGAGCACGCGGTCGGGATCGAGATACTGCGTCATCAACAGAAGTGCGACGACGACCAGCATCGTCCCCGCGCCGAGCGATACCTCGCGGGTAATCCGGGGACTAACCGACAGCTCCCAGAAGGTCCGGAGTATCTGGCTGCCCATCCCGAACACGTCCCGGACGATATCGACCTTCGAATCGCCCTTGGGTGTCCAGTCGACGGGGAACTCCTTCACTCGATAGCCGTTGCGCTGGGCCTTCACGAGCAGTTCCGTGTCCCAGAACCAGTGCTCGTCCTGAACGATGGGTAACAGCGTTTCCAGTGCCTGCCGGTCGAACGCCTTGAACCCGCACTGGTGGTCCTTGAGGTCCGAGCGGAGGACTGTTCGGACGAGCGTGTTGTAGCCGAAGCTCGGAATCCCGCGCTTCGCGGGCCGGTCGGCTCGGTTTTCGGGCATCCAGCGTGACCCGGTCGCCACGTCGTAGCCGTCGACGCGGACGGCGTCGACGAGCTCTTCGAGATGGGACATATCCGTCGCCAGGTCCGTATCGAAATACACCAGCGTCTCGCCGTCGGCCCGCTCGAAGGCGTACTCTAACGCGCCGCCGCGCCCGAGGCGGTCGTCGCTGTGGACGTGTCGGACCCGGCTGTCCTCGTTCGCGAGTCGCGTCGCGATTTCGGGCGTGTGGTCCGAGCAGCCGTCCTCCGCGACGATGACTTCGTACGCGTCTTCGGGGAGAAACGAGGCGAGCGTCTCGAGCGTTATCGATACCGTCTGCTCGATGGTGTCCGCCTCGTTGTAGGCAGGGAGAACGACGCTCACCTCGACCGCAGTCATACGCTCTTGGTCATCTCCGGAGTGAAAAGTACTTTCCGCTCGATAGGCTGACGGAACCGAACCGGCCGTTAGTCAGCGCCTTCCTGCGACTTGGTGGTCGCGAACCGCTCGATGGACGCAACGTCGATGTCGCCGACCGACTCGTAGGGTCTGTTTACCACCACGTCGCCGGCGGTGCTCCGGCCGATACCGGGAATCGCGGTGAGTTCGTTCATCGACGCGCTGTTGAGGTCCAGCGGATACGGGACGCCAGTGACCGACCGATAGCCGTGGTCGGTGACCGCGATGTCGACGACGCTGCCGAGTTCGCGCTCGCCAGGGATACCCACGAGGAGCGGGTAGGTCCCCAACTGGCGGCCGAAGGTCTTGCCGTCCTGGTGGTACTCCAGGTGCACGTCGGGCAGTATCGTCCCCGGCGGCGCGACCCGCTGGAGCATCGGGTTGTCGATGGTCTCGCGGACCTCCTGTTTGTACTGCTTGAACAGTTGCTTGTGGTCCTTGGCGATCTCCGCGCCGGTGTCGGCCATGTCGGTCCCCTCGAAGGCCATCACCTGTCGGATGTTCACCCGCCGGAGCATGAGCCCCTCGTCGTACACCCGCTGGAGGAACCGCTTGTTGTGCTCGAAGGTCTCCCGCGTCTCGCCTTTCAGCCCGTGGACGAGGTTGATGCCGGGCAGGAGTTTGGGAAGCCGGCGGGCGGCGTCGTCGCCGAAGTTGGGAGCAGTGTCCCGCGCTCGCGGCGATGCCGCTCGCGTATCCGACCCGCTGCGCGGGTCGCCGTCTCCCCCAGGCCGCCAGCCAGCGACTTCGTTGACGATTTTGACCGCCTCAAAACACTGGTCGGCGGTGACGTTGAGGTTGTTGTCGCTCATCACGTTCGGGTCGGCCGATTCGAGGCCGAACGCGGCGGTGTCGCCGGGCGTGTTGTGCTCGGCGATGATGCGAATCCCCTCGCGGGCCTTCTCGGGCCACTTCACGACCGTGATGGGGTTCATGTTGTCGAGATGCAGCGTCTCAAGGTCTGGGGCGACCTCGCGGATGCCGCCGTAGAGCCGCTGCAGGGCGTCCGGGTTGGGCGCTTCGCCATCACCGCCGTAGGCCAGGATATCGGCCTGCCGGCCCAGCCGGAAGTGCTTCACGCCGCGGTCCGAGAGGGCGTCCACCTCGTCGACGACGCTCTCGGGCGGCCGGAAGTCAGGGTTGCCGTACATCGGTTCCGTGCAGAAGGAACACCGGTACGGACAGCCCCGAGAGGTCTCCATCTCGCAGATGAGGTACTCCGGATGGTTCGGATGCTGTTCGACGACGAACGCGCCGGCGCGGGCCCACCGCGTCTCCTCCTCGATGTCCCGGTAGCGGTCGTTGAACCCCTCCAGGCCGGACTCCACGAGGTCGAACACCGCGGCTTCGGCGTCGGCCATCGCCAGGAAGTCGAAATCGAGGTCGTCGCGGGCCGTCTCGCTCGCGCCCTCGTTGGCCTCGCCGACGCCGAAGCGGACCGGGCCGCCCATGATGGACGTCCCGTCGGCCGTCCAGGCGAGTTCGCGCACTTCGTCGGGTTCTGCCGGCGTCCCGCCGACGTACTTGCCGGGGACGGTCATGCCACCGACGTACACCAGCAGGTCGGCGTCTTCTACGTCGCGCCAGACGGCGTTGTCCTCCCGGAGTTCGTCGATAGTGTGATACGTTATCTGCTCGCGGGGGACGCCGGCGTCGACAAGCGCGCCGGCGGCGTACCGCGGATACGTCGAGATGTACGGCGGCACCCCGAAGTGTGCGGGCTCGTCGACGTAGCCGTCGACGATGGTCACGTCGAGCGTCTCGGGGGCAGTCATACCCGTCGCTTGACGTTCGATACCTAAAACCGTGTCTGGTCCGGCTTGTCTTACGTTCCGGTGAACGGAGTATCTGAACGTCAGAACGCTCCGGACAGCCTTGGTTTCCTCTTAGTGTCCACCGACAGCCGGGTGGACTGCTCAAGCTGGATGGCGGTTTCTGCCTCTCTCCAGTTTCCGGACGAACAGGAACCATAGAACAGCACGCACACGTTCGCTGTAGCTCTTCGTAGCGGTGTCAATACTACAGTTCGAAGAGGTAGGCGGGACTCGGCCCATCAAAGGCGGGAGAGCCAACGAGCGCGGTCGTGCCATGGAGCGCGACTGCAAAGCCGAACTCGGCGTCCTGTTTGGGGTTTTTCGGGACCAGCCGTCGCGTCTCGGTCCAGTCGTCGGCCGCCCTGAACACGTAGGCGTGGCCGGACGCACCTGCCTTGGGTGCCCCGAGGACCGCCACCCCGCCAGTGTACGCCACCGACCAACCGACGTCGTCTCCCGAACCGGCATCCGCGGCGGTGAGCCGGGCCCGCTGTGTCCACTCGGTTTCGGTTCGCTCGAACACGTACGCACTGCCGCCCCCGTCGCCTGGAGCGCCGACGACTGCCGTGTCGCCGTCGAGCGCGACCGACTGTCCGAACAGGCTATCAGCCACCGAGTCGTCGGGTGTGAGTAGCATCTGTTGTGACCACTCGCCGTCCGCCCGCTCGTAGACAAACACCGCGCCTGTCTCCTGGCCGTCCTGCTCGGCGTAGGGCGCACCGACCAGCACAGTGTCGCCAGCAACCGTGACGGCGGTTCCGAAGAGGTTCTCGGCGTCGCTTCCGAGCGCGCCCTCCTGTGTCCAGTCCGTTCCGTCGCGACCGAACACGTACGCGCTGCCGCTCCACGACCGCATCGTCGTCGGATCGTTGTTGTCGCCGACGACAACCCGTTCGCCGTCGAACGCGACTGACCGGCCGAACTCATCCCTGTCTTCGTTGGGGACAAACTGATGCCGCTGTCGCCACTGGTCGTCGTCCCGCGCAAAGAGGTAGACTGCGCCCCCTTCGGAGCCGGCTCCGGGGCCACCGAGAATCGCTTCCTCACCGACCATCGCAGCCGAGATGTTGTAGCCGCCGAAGTGCTCCTCCTCGTCAGGAGTCAATACAGTTGTCGGTCGCCAGCCGCCGTTAGCCTCGAACACGTAGGCCCCGTCGCTTTCGGCGAGAACGACTGCGGCGTCCGCCGACAGTGCAACGGCCCGGCCGAACTCGTCGACGGTCCCGTTCGGAGTGGGGGTGAACACAGGCGTTCCAGCCTCCTCCGCCACCGCTGGTGAGGCTGTCTCGGTCGGACTCGAAATGGCTGTCGTGGTCTCCGTGCGCCCCGCAGAGGGGGTGGACGTCGCCGGCTTATCGGCCGTCGACGGGGACAACGTCGCCGTGGGTGTTGCCGTCCGTGTCGGGGTGGCTGCCTCATCAGCGCCGCTGTCGGTGAGTACATTACAACCGGCCAGTCCAGCGGGGAGTGAGACGCCAACCGCTCGAAGGAGGGTACGTCTGGAGACCATTTCGTAGGGCGTCAAAACCTACGTATAAACGTTTTATGGGGTCCCAGAGCCGGTATCAGGTCCGAATCCACGACGCCGTTGCGTCTCACTCCGAAACCGCGGCGGCGACCAGTTCGGCGTTCTTGACGTTGGCCTTCCAGTAGGCGTCGAAGAGGTCACCGACGACGGGGACGGTTCCGAACAGCATCTCCACCGCGATGTTTGCGAGCAGTCGGAGCAGCGTCCGTTTCGGGACGCCGAGTCGAATCGCCTCTGCGACGATGTACAGCGAGCACACCGCAGTGGCGACGTCGCCCGCGACCGGGAGCAGGCCGATTATCGGGTCGAGACCGACACGGAGCGTTGTGCCGGGTACGCGGACGCTCTCGTCAAGGATGTGAGCGACGGTTCGAATACGGCCCAGTGCTGCCGGTTCCGTGTCCATAGCTGACACACGAGTGGGTGCCTAATGGGCGTGATGCCTGAGCGACAAGTCGGCACCGGTCCACACACTCAGTCGTCGGCGACAGCAGACGACGGGGCCGAATCAGCTTGTTGGGACCCGTCATACCGTCCGCCGAACAGCGTTGTCGCAAACAGGATCAGCGGCGAGAGGAACGCGAAGAAGTAGTACGGGGCGTAGGCAAGCGTTCCGACCCCGAAGACTGCGGACATATAGACGGCACCGGCGTGCCACGGGAAGAGCGCGCCGGTCGGGGTTCCGGCGGACTCGATAGCCTGTGAGAGGTCGTCGCTGGCCAGACCGCACTCGTCATAGAGGTTCCGTAGTGTGAGTCCGGGGACGACGATGCTCATGTACTGCTGGGCCGAGAAGGCGTTGACGAAGATGGCCGAAACGCCGGTCCCGACGACTAAGCTGCGCGGGCCGCGGACAGCAGTTGCGAGATGGTGTGCGAGCACGGCGAGGACGCCGGTCCGCTCAAGGAGCCCACCGAGACTGAGAGCCGCGACGACGACGGCAATCGTCCAGGCCGACCCCGAGATGCCACCGCTTGCCAGCAGGTCGTTCACGAGGTCCATCCCCGTTTCAGGGGCCGTCCCATCGAGAAAGACAGTCCAGGCGGCAGTGAACGACCGGCCCTGCACGAAGATGGTCGTGAAGGTCCCGGCGAAGACACCGGCGACTAGCGTCGGGAGCGCGGGGATCCCGTACAGCGCCAGCCCGAAGGTGACGACGAGCGGGAGAAGCACCAGCACCGAGAGGTCGTAGCTGCCCGCGAGTGCGCCCTGTATCTCGGCGACGCGCCCGTCCGGGATTTCACCGACAGTACGCAGCCCCAGCGCAGCGTAGAGCAGGACTGAGAGGCCAAACGCCAGGACGGTCCCGTTGCGCATCGCCCGGATGTGGTCGTAGAGGTCGGTGTTCGTCACGGCGGCCGCGAGGTTCGTCGTATCCGAGAGGGGGGACTGTTTGTCGCCCGCGTAGGCACCCGAGAGGATGGCACCGGCAGTCATCGGTGTTGGCACGCCGAGACCGGAGCCGATGCCGATGAAGGCCACGCCAAGAGTGCCGGCTGTCGTCCACGACGACCCAATAGAAAAGGCGACGACCATCGCAAGCAGCGCCGTCGCCGGCAGGAACACGTCCGGCGTCAGTATCGAGAGGCCATAGTACATCAGCCCGGGGATAGTCCCCGCGCTCACCCACGTCGCGATGAGTCCGTAGATGATGAACAGGATGAGAATGGCCTGCAGCCCCATCAGCAGACTGTCCGCGAGGCCCTCGTAGAGGTCGTCCCACGAGTAGCCGAGCCAGTATTTGCCGACTGCGCCAGTCAGCACGATGCTCCAGAGCAACGGCCCGTGTGGGGCCAGCTTCAGATACCCGGACCCGATGCCGAGGAACAGAACGACACCGAGTACGGGGACCAACGCTTGGAGTACCCCGGGACGGCGCTCCGACGGGATGTCCTCGTACGTCAGCGGTTCGAGAGTGAGTGATGTCACGCTTACGCCGACCTAATAACTCATATGTATTAAAAAGAGCGATAATATCTCTGTAGTGCATATGAGAAAGTATCTCTTTCGAAGGCACTGTTATCAAGTACCACTATCACAGACGCAAAGCGGGACTAATGTGCACTTAGTATGCGTCCCTCCAGCGGCTCACGCTGGTTGGTGTGGACCGGGCTTAACGGGCTACTCAATGGGTTCTCGACGGTACTAGGGCATCTCGGCGCTGCTGACCCAGTACCGGCGGCGGCCGAACAGACGCAGTCTCAGTCGTCGGCGCTGACCGTTCGGTCGTCGGCCTGGGCGTGCCAGAGATCGGCGTAATCGCCGTCGGCCGCGAGCAGGTCAGCGTGGCTACCCCGTTCGACGATTTCCCCGTCGTCCATCACGACAATACGGTCCGCGTCCTGAATTGTCGAGAGGCGGTGGGCGATGACGAAGGCGGTGCGGTCCGCGACCAACTGTTCGATGCTCTCCTGAATCCGGTCTTCCGTCTCCGTGTCCACGTCGCTGGTCGCCTCGTCGAAGATGATGATCTCGGGGTCGTTCAGCAGAGCGCGAGCGATGGCGACCCGCTGCCGCTGGCCGCCCGAGAGTTTGATGCCCCGCTCGCCGATCTGCGTGTCGTACCCATCCGGCAAGTCTTGAATGAACTCGTGGGCCTGTGCGGCTTTCGCCGCATCGCGGACACGGTCGCGTGCGGTCTCCCAGCCGACCTCTTCGGTCTCCTCGTCCAACTGTTCGGCGTCGAGTACCTCGCGGTCGCCGTAGGCGATGTTCTCGGCGACGGTCCCCGAGAACAGGTACGGCTGTTGTTCGACGATGGCGATTTCGCCCCTGAGGCTCTGGAGGCCGTACTCGCGCACGTCGACGCCATCCATCCGGACCGCACCAGCATCCACGTCGTGGAACCGCGGCACCAGTTTCAGCAAGGTCGATTTGCCGGCTCCGGTCGCCCCAGCAAGGCCGATTGTCGCGCCATCGGGCACGTCAAGCGACACGTCGCGGACGACCGGCGGTTCGTCACCGTAGCCGAACGTCACGTCGTCGAACTCGACCGACCCGTCGATGTTGTCGGGTTCGTACGGGTCTGCGGGGTCGGTGACTTCGGGGTCCTGACCCAGCAGCCCGAACACGCGCTCGGCGCTGGACTTGGCGAGCTGGTACTTGTTTGCGGAGCGCCCGATTCGGCGCATCGGCGAGTACAGCCGGCGGATATACAGGAAAAACAGGGCAAACGCCCCGGTCGACAGCGCCGCTTCGCTCTCGGGAGCCGTGATGAAGTCCATCCCGGCGACGTACAGAATCAGGACGAACGCGATACCAGTAAGCAGTCGCAGGCCGGCGAAAAAGGCCCGGCGGATACGCAGGGCGGCTACCTTCTGGTCGTGATACTCCTGGCTCTGGTCGGTCACCCGCTTGCGCTCGAAGTCGTAGCGGTCGAACGCTTTGATGACTGGCGCGCCGCTGAGGTTGTTCTCTAACCGGGTGTTGAGGCGGGATACTGTCTGGCGGATGGAGCGGTATTTGGGCTCAATCCAGGTGAGGAAGAAGCCACTGGCGATGCCGATGAGTGGCACCGGGCCGAGCGCGATGAGCGCCAGTTTCGGAGAGTACCGATAGAGGATGACCGCGATACCACCGACGGTCGCCACCACCCGAATCATCTGGCGGAACTCCGTGTTGAGAAACGACTCCAGGCGGTTGATGTCGCTGTTGAGTATCGACATCATTCCGCCGGTCTGGTGGTTCGCAAAGAAGGACAGCGAGAGGTGTTGCAGGTGGTCGTAGGTGTCGTTCCGGAGGTCCCGCTGTATCTTCTGGGCGCTCGACTGGAGGAGATATCTGGAGGCAAAGCGCGTCGCCGACCGAAGGAGATAGGCGATGGCTGCGATGGCGACCAGCCGCTGGAGGAACGCGATACGGGCGGCTTCGCCCGTGATTTGGCCGGGCGGCAACAGGCCGGCATCCGTCAGCAGCCCCGGCTCGCCGCTGCTGAGGACGACACGGTCGATGGCCGCGGCGACGATTATCGGCGGCACGAGGCGGGCGAACCGGGTACAGAACGCCGCCAGAATGCCGACGAGCAGACGGAGCCAGTAGGGGGTGGCGTAGCCGACGAGGTTGACCATCGGGTGGCCGTCGACGTTCTCGCGGACGCCCTCGAAGCCGCCCTGGTCGTCAGGCATAGACGCTAGTTGGTCCGGAAACTGATATATGCCGGGCTTCGACCCGGAGACGGTGACTTCACTGCGTCGTCAAACGTAGATACAGCCTTCACTGTCGGGACCCGAGACGGGCGGTCCGGCACCGTCGGCCAGCCGGCCCGCCGAAACCACGGCGGCCAGCGAGTCCAGCGCGTCGTGGTTCCCGAGGTAGGTATCGCGGTGGTCGCCGACGGTGACGCTACAGGCTTCGACCGCCGTGACGTTGGCCTCCCGGCGCTGCCGGGGGTCGTCGACGTTCTTGTACCCCTCGCGGTAACACCCCAGCCAGCCGAACGTCGCGGCGGGGTACACCTCGGCGACGAGCGTGTCGGCGTCCCAGCCCTCCATCGGTACCACGGCTGTCGTCTCGTCGTCTCGCAGTTTTCCGAGCACGTCCCGGACGCCGTAGAAGGTCATACTGCGCGTCCGATTCGTGTAGGGACACAGCGCGCCGCGTCGGAAGTCCGTCTCCCGGCGCAGGTCACGGCTGCCGGTCGCCATCTCGGCGGTGTGCCGACAGGCCTCCGAAAGCGACCCCGGGTCAGTCGGGCCGCTACCGCTCGCAAGCCAGTCGACGAAGCTGTCCCAGGTCCCCCCGCACTGCGCGTCAAGCAGCGCCTGTGGCAGACTGAACGGGAAATCCAGCCCGACAGCGCCCACATCATCGTCGGTGATGCGATCGAAAAGGCCAGCGTGAGCCGCTTCACGGTCCCGGCCCCATTCGTCCGTCCCGCGGTAGCACCGTTGAATCGTCAGCCCGTCTTCCGTCGGGATCGCCTCGGTGACCCAGAGCGCGTCGCCAGCGGTCGCTGCGCCGCTGAAATCCACCCCGAGGACGCGTTTACTCATACACCCGAGTACGCCGGTGACGGTATCAATGTTGGGACTGGCACGAACGGGGTGGCCCCTTCCCCGTCCGTAAGGGGTTTGTCCCCGACGGACCAACGGAATAGTATGCCAGCCACTATGGAGGTCGTCTGCACGGACGACAGCTGCGAACTCGACATGTTCGAGATGCACTACACGTACGATATGCCGGACGATGTCGAACTCGCGGCGTTCTCCTGTCCGTACTGTGGCGGGACGGACTGTCTCGACGAAGTGGAACTATGATGCGGGACATCGGCTCCTCGATCAGCGACGCGATCTTCGAGAACATCGGCCGGGCCGCCGGCCGGGTGCAGGAGAACAAGCCGCTGGCCTCGGACCTGCTGGAGTCAGACGATGCCTACCTCGTCGTCTTCGACGCGCCCGGCACGACGGCGTCGGACATCCAGGTCCGGTACGTCGACGACCGCGTGGAGGTCCGTATCGACCGCTTCCGCGATTTCTACGATGGATTCGAAATGCGCTACCCGGGCCGCGGGCTCGCACTCGACGGGAGCGTCACGCTGCCGAGCGATGCCGCTGTCGACCCGGAGACAGCGCAGGCGACGCTCAAGAGTAACGGCACGCTCCACGTCCGCGTCCCGAAAGCCGACACGGACCACGACGAGGACGAAGCAACGGATGTCGGCGTTGCAACCGATGATAGCGGGACTGCTGAGGTGACTGACGCGGATGCAGACAGCGAAACGGCTGATGTTGAAGACGTGACCGACGCAGCTGACGAGGGCGAAGACGACGACGCCTGATCCTTCTGTATACTCCTTCTCACAGCGTATTCACTCGTTCCAGTCACGCGTCGGGTCGTCCAGCGCGGCGAATTCTTCGGAGCCGTCGAACCGCGTTGGGTCGACCCGGTCGGGCAAATGCTCGGAGAGCGGATTCGGGCGATTGAGAACGTCTGCGGCGAGATAGTCGCCCATCGCTGGCGCGCGCATGAGCCCGTGGCCCTGCCAGCCGGTCGCCACCCAGAGCCCGTCGGCGACCTGCCCGGCCAGCGGCGCGCCGTCTGGCGTCGCTGTACACAGACCAGACCAGGCTCGGTCACAAGCCGGCGAGAGCGCCGTTGACTGCTCGACACGGTCGAGGCTCCGAGTGACGAACTCGGCGTCAGCCTCCGGGTTCCACTCCGTCGGGTCGACCTCGTGTGCGCCGTCGCCGACCAGCAGCGCGTCGGCTTTCGGCCGCCAGTAGAACTCCCGCGTCGCGTCGTAGAACGACGGCAGGGCGGCGTCGACCGGCTCGGTTACGAGCGCCTGTGCCCGGTAGGCCTTCAACGCGAGCGAGACGCCGACAGCAGCGACGAGTGGCTTCGTCTGCGGGCCGGCCGCAACGATCACTGCGTCGAACGTCCGCGTCTCGTCCGGCGTTTCGACGGTCGTCGGCGACGCGAGGGAGACTGGGGTTCCCGTCTCGATATTTGCCCCGTCCGCCCGGGCCTGCTCCGCGAGCGTCGCCACCACCGCGTCCGGGTCGAGTACGCCAGCATCTCGGGCGAGGCCGGCCACTTCGATACCACTGATGTCCAGCGCGGGGTAGCGGTCGCCGAGTTCCGCTGGCGTGAGCGCCTCGACTGCCACACCGTTTCGCCGCATCCCCGCGATCTGCTCGCGGACGGCCGTGGCGTCGCTCTCGTCGCGCGCGACCCAGACGTAGGGCTGTGGCTCGAACAGGTTTAGGTCGCGGTAGCGAGCGAGCGCGTCCGCGGCCACGGCCGCGTCTACGTCGTCAGCGAACGCGTCGTAACAGAGGCCGGCCGCGCGACCGCTTGCACCGCTTCCCAATCCGTCGCGTTCGAACACCGTCACTGACGCGCCGCGGCGAACCAGTGCCGCTGCGGTCGACAGGCCGACGGCCCCGCCGCCGACGACGGCGACGTTCATTTACGAGAGGAAGGGGTCGAGTCCACGCGCCGGATAGCCGACAATCGTGTCGACACCGATGTCGTGGAGTCGCTCGGTTCGCTCGGCGACTGTCTCGACGGAGCCGACGAGCGCGTAGTCGCGGATGGCCTGTTTGAGTACGTCTCTGGCCCGCCCCGTCGCTCGGCTGTCCGTCGGTGCGCTATCGGGCAGTGCGTTCCGAACCGGGCCGCGCCGGGCCGCGTAGTCGCCGACGGCGTCCAGCATCGCGTCCTCGCTGTTCGAGAGCACGAGCGGGGCGTAGACGGCAATCGATCCCTCGAAGCCGGCCGTCCGGAGCGTCCGCACGTCGCGGGCCGTCGTCCGGGAGAGGAGTTCGTACTGCGTGCCCCCGACCGCCAGCGCGAGACGTTCGATGCCCTCGGTGCCGACCCAGGGGTCGCTGGCGTCGTCGACGGCCGCCCGCAACCGTGGTGCGACGGCCCGTTCGGCCTCGTCCTCCGAGAGATATGCGCTGTGGCCGGCGACCAGTACGTGTCCCGCACCTGCCGGCAGCGCGTCGAACCCGCTGTCGTCGCCCAGCGGATCGAAGCCGTCGGCCCGGACTGGCGCGGTGACGCGTACGTCGGCGGTCGACGCCAGTCGTTCGATAGTGTCCGTCTCCGGGACGTGAGCCGCCCCCTCGTAATCGATTGCGAGCGTCTCGATGTCGAGGCCCGTCGCTCGGGACACGTCCACTTCTGTCGGCTTGAGCGCCACCGCGTCGATGCCGGCGACCGCCAGTGTCGCACCGGTAAGCGTGGTCATCCAGTACGCGATCAACGTCTCGGGGTCGCAAAATCCTGTCGCTCTCGGCCCTACCACAACCCACTCTGTGTCACTCTGCTTCGTCGCGCACGCTCGGCGGGAGGTCGTCGTCCGGCTCCATGTAGCGGTCCGGCTCGGGCGGCATCCGCCAGTCGGTTGCGAGTTCGAGCAACTGGACGAGCATCCGCGCCGTCGCGCCCCAGACGGTGTAGCCGTCGACGTAGAAGAAGTGGAGCCGTATCTCGCCGTAGTGAGGGTGGTCGCGGTGCTCTGACTCGTAGTTGTCTAAGTCGGTCAGCTCCGATACCGGCAGGGTGACGATCTCCGCGACTTCCTCGTCCGAGGGCAGATAGTCGCGGTCCGGGATCCGGCCGACGAACGGGCGCACGGAGTAGCGCGTGATGGTCCTGATGTCGTCCAGCCGGCCGACGACGTTGACTGCCAGCGGGTCGAGTCCGATCTCCTCGTTGGCCTCCCGGAGCGCCGTCCGCAGCAGGTCCTCGTCTTCGGGTTCGCGGCCGCCGCCGGGGAACGACATCTGCCCGGGGTGGTCAGACAGGTGGTCAGCGCGTTTCGTGAACAGTATCGCCTCGCCCTCGGGTCGCGTGACCACCGGGGCGATGACGGCGGCCTCCTGTGGCTCGTCGTCCACGACGACTGGCTCGTGGGCCGCGACCCGGTCGAACTGCATAGCACATCGTAGGTACCCGAGCGTCTTAATTCGGGTGGCTCACTCCTGCGAACTAGCCGATTTAATGGTGCAGAATACGGATGTCGGGCTCACACGTCGTCCAGACGGTCGCGGAGGCCGTCCATTTCAACGCTCTCCCAGGCTTCGATGTCGTAGCTCACGTCGAGCAGTGTCTCGACGCGGTCCTCGTCGCCGTTCTTGACGGCCATCACCGCGTCCTCCCGGAAACGGGACTTGACGGCCTCGATGACAGCGTCGCGCGCGAGGTCGCGGGACGGGACGTCCATGATATGCGGGAGGTCGGCCGCGCCGTCGGGCAGGGCCGGGAACGCGACCGGGCCGACTACCAGCAGCGTCTCGTCTGTATCGGCGGCGTGGTCGTCGACGGCGACGAGGTGATACGAGTCGATAGCGCCGTCGATGGCCGCCGCGACCGCGTCCGGGTCGGCGTCGACGCCCTGCTTGAAGGCGAGTTCGCCGCAGGCGTCGACGAGTTCCGCTCTGGTGAGCGAGCCGAAGAGGTCGACGACGCCAGCCAGCTCGTCCGGTTGCAGGTCCATACAGGTGACGCGGCACCGAGCGGCTTCAGCCTTTAGGCTCGGGCTGCGCTCGGCAGGCGACCGTCGAGGTGCAGCGACACCATCGCAACGAGGACGACGAGCAACGCGATTCCCATGCCGCGAAGCAGTGTCGGAAACGTGACGCCGGCATCAAGCAGTCGGCCGACGAGCGCGCTCCCGGGGGCCTGCATCACCATCATTCCCGCGCCGTAGGTGGCGTAGGCGCTCGCGCGGTGGCGGTCCGGGAGCGAGCCGAGCAGGTACGCGTCCACCGCCGGGAAGATGCTGTGGATGACGTAGCCGACGACGACGCTGAACGCGGCCAGCGACCAGAATCCGGTCAGTGACGGGAGCACCAGCACACAGCCGGTAAAGGCCGCCAGAATCGTCAGGAGATACGGAATCGACGGGAGACGGTCGGCCAGCCGACCGCTGACGTAGAAGGCCGGTACGCCGGCGCCGAACGCGAGCAACAGCAGCGTTCGACCTAACCCCGCGGACAGCCCAACGCTCGTGGCGTAGGTGACGTAGAAGTTGAACAGTCCGTTCCAGACCAGGCCCGCGACGCCGATGGTGGCGACGCTGGTGACGATGATGTGCCACTGGGCGCGCGCCGCGCCGAGGAGGTCGCGGTCTTCGCTCCCGGCGTCGGGGAGTTGCGAGCGTCTCGCAATGAGCGTGAACGCGATGGTCACCAGTCCCGCGGCGACCGCTATCCCCTGCAGCGCGGTCCGCCACGTTCCGACGATGAGTACGAACGAGATCAGCGCCGGCGCGCCGACGGCGGCGAGCTGGGAAGCGACCCCATGTTGCCCGAGGGCGCGGCCGGGCCGCTCCGGGTACAGTTCGCTGACCAGCGTGTTCGCCGCAGTCAGGTAGACGCCGCTGGCAAGCCCCATAGTGAACGCGCCGACGAGCAACAACGTCGGGTCGAACGCGAACGCGGTGAACGTCGTCCCGAGCGTCAACACGACACCGGAGCCGAAGATGACCTTCGCCCGCGATATCCGGGTCAGCAGGACGCCGGTGGGAAGCCTCGGGAGGGCGCTCCCGGCCCAGGCCATCGTTGCGAGCAGTCCGAGCGTCGCATCGGACGCACCCGTCGTCGCCCGGATCGGCTCGATAAGTGGTGCAAAGACGACTCTCGCGAGGTTGATGCAGAACACCATCCCCAACAGCGAGCCGAAGATACGGCGACGAGACACGACCGGTGATAGACCGGAAGCCATGAACAACGTTCCGGAACGCCGCCACGGGGTTTTTACACGCGGGTAGCACACTGGCAGGTATGGACTCAGTGAGGAAGGCCCTCCGGGCCGGCGACGTCGAGAAGGACAACTACGGACGGCTCTCCTGTACCAGCTGTGACGAGCCGCTCGCGACGGAGAACGACCCGGACGAGGTCGGGAAAGTGCGCGTCTGCCCCGAGTGCGACGGTAAGTGGAAGGAACTCAGCTAGCTACTCGAAGACGGCGTCGAACGCGTCCGCACCGAGCGGCTCGTACCGACCGGCATCGACGTTCTCCCGGGCGTGCTCGACCGAGCCCGTGCCGACCAGCGAGCAGGTCACGCCCGGCGCGCTGCGTGCGAAGTTGATGGCGCGCTGTGCGCTCGTCTCGCCCGAGAGCTTCGCCGCCACGTCGTCTGGGACCGCTGCGGCCAGCTTGCCCTGCATGATGGATGCGCTGGTGAACACGTCCAGCCCGGCCTCGTGAGCGAACCACAGCGCCGACTGCGCCCCCTCCGCGCCGTCGTGGGATTCGACGGTGAACGCGTCGGCCATCGAGACGTTGAACGGCAACTGAATCGCGCGGAGATGCGTCGCCGCGTTGCCGACCGTCTCTGCCGCGGCGCGTGCGCGCTCGACGACCTCGGGCAGCGAGAGATAGCTGTCGTGGGCAGCGGCCACGCGGAACGCCTCCCACGTCGCGACACCGTAGTGCTCGATGTCGCCGGCTGCAGCGCGCTCCTCCAGTCGCTCGAAGGTTGCCTCTAGCTGGTCGTACACCGCTTCACGGGACTTGGATTTCAGTTGCGTCTCCGGATTGTGGACGTAGTAGAGGTCGATGGTGTCCAGCCCCAGATTCGCGAGCGAGCGGTCGACCTGGTCGTCAATGTAGTCGGGCGCGATGCAATGCTGGCCCGCGACGAGGTCGTCGCGGTCCACGATGCCGGTGTCGAGGTACTCCGACCGGACGAACGCGCCGGGGTCCGCCGGGCGCTCTCCGTCGAACGGGATGAACCCTCCTTTCGTCGCAACGGCAATCGCATCGCGGTCCACCTCGGCGTCCGCGACGGCGTCGCCGACGACCCGCTCGGAGCGCTGGTGACGGTAGTTTATCGCCGTGTCGACGACGTTGATGCCGGATTCGAGTGCCGTCACGATAGCGTCGTGGTAACTCGCGTCCCGCTCGTCGGTCGGGTCGCCGAGGTACGTTCCGATGCCGATGCTGGAGACGACGCCGTCGCCGAACCGCCGGTAGAACGTGCGCGCGAACTCGTCGTGGTCGTCCCGGTACGCCCAGGTCGCCTCCCGTGTGGCCATACCGGGTGTTGGTCGGGCAGTGACAAAAGGACAGAGATTCACTGGAGTCGGCGACAGCGCAGGAGTCGCCTGTCACAGTTCGCCGCTCATCGCATCGAACACCCGCTCGCGGAAATCTTCCCGGGAAACGCCGTTACTGGGGCCGAGGCCGGCCATGTGCTCGACCGGGACCTTGCCGCCGCCCATCCGAGCGTGGCCGCCGCCCTCGGCCATCGGGATATCGTCGACGACGGCCTCTATCGCCCGGCCGATGTGGACCCGGTCGTCCCGCGAGCGCCCGGCGATGCGCATGGTCCCTTTCTTCTCGCCGACAACGACGACCGCTGAGACGCCCTCTAACGTCTCCAGTTCGTCCGCCGCCTGCGGAATCGCGTCCGTGTTCGACACCTCGCCCACATCACTGAACGCGTAGGGCGCTCGCACCTCTCGTTTCCCGATGGCTCGGGATTTCACGTCGAGGACTTCGGCGTCGACCTGCGGGTTCGCGATGCGGTTGAGCAGGTCGCTGTCCATCCCATCGTAGAGGTACGCGGCAGCCGCGAAGTCCTCGGACTTACACCCGTTGGTCAGCGACCGGGTGTCCGACTGGATACCGTACATCAGCCCCGTCGCCAGCGCACAGGGGATGGTCTCTGCCGGTGACGCGTCGATATCGATACCCCCGTTCCCCTGTGTGTCGCTGAACTCGAACTCCAACTGATTGAAGTAGCTCGCGAAGATGGTCGCACAGGCCCCGTAATCGGACCGGATGTCCGTGAACTCGTCCCCGCTGCCGTTGCCGGGATGGTGGTCGATGACGGCGACCGGTTCTATCTCTTCGGCACCGGGGAAGCCGCGTGCCGTGTTGTGGTCGACGAGGACGACTGCCTCGCCGTCGATGTCGTCGACAGTCTCGATGTGGTCGAAATCCAGATCCAGCACCGTCTGGAAGGCCCGGTTCTCCGGGCGGCGTATCTCCCCGGGGTACAGCAACGACGCTGACGTATCAGTGCCGGCGACGAGTTGGTTGACGGCCAGCGCGGAGGCCATCGCGTCCGGGTCCGGGTTCGGGTGCATCAACACCGCGATCCGGTCGTAGCCGGTCAGCGTCCGACGCAGTCGCTCGCCGGGCGTTCGGCTGAGATACCGACGCAACCAGATGCCGGCACCGAGGAGGGCGAGGAGGACCACAGCGACACCAGCGACCAGCAGGGGGTTCTCGCTAGCGAACGCCGCGGCGGCGTCGATCTGGAGTCCACCGGCGGCAACGCGTGTCATACCACGCTGTTCGCCAGCCTATCAGTAATAAAGTTCGCCCCCGATACAGCTAATTTTGCCGGTATTCCCGGACGGCGTCGCGGTACCCCTCCCGGAAGGTCGGGTACTCGAATTCGTAGCCCAGTTCCCGAAGCCGATTGTTCGAGCATCGCTTGCTCGTC
This sequence comes from Haloarcula sp. KBTZ06, assembly GCF_048595605.1. Classification (NCBI taxonomy): domain Archaea; kingdom Methanobacteriati; phylum Methanobacteriota; class Halobacteria; order Halobacteriales; family Haloarculaceae; genus Haloarcula; species Haloarcula sp. KBTZ06. The sequence continues at coordinate 2,205,357 of NZ_CP184337.1, read as the reverse complement.
TGGATACGGCGCTTCGCCGTCTCCGAGAGGCTGTCGTCGGCCAGTCGTTCCGCTGTCGTCTGTTTCGGCGGGAACGGGACGTCACACTGTTCGGCCAGCCAGTCGGCGAATGCCCACTTCTCGACGGGTTCGTCATCGACGACCAGCACGACTTCGTTACGGTGGTCCTCAGTCAACAGGTGACGCACGGCACCGGCCGCGTCGGCACGGTGGACCATGTTCAGGTAGCCGGCCGTCACCGGCCCCTCCAGATACCGCTCCAGCCGGTAGCGGTCCGGGCCGTACAGGCCGGCAAAGCGAGCGACGGTACCGTGACCGCCGTGTTCCACGGGGCGCTCGCGGGCGACCCGCTCCGCTTCGGCCAGCACTTCGGTCTTCTCGGTCTGTGGGTCCAGCCCTGTCTCTTCGTCGACCCACGCGCCGTCGTGGTCGCCGTAGACGCCGGTACTGGAGGTGTACACTAGCCGCTCAGGAGGATCGGCCCGCGACCAGAAGTGGTCGATGGCCGTTTGGAGTCCCTTGACGTACACCTTGCGGGCAGCCTCGGCTCCCCGCCCGCCAGAGCTTGCGGCAAAGACGAGCCAGTCAGTGTCCGGCACCGCCGACAGCGACTCGGGGTCGGTCACATCGGCCCGGACGGCCTCGAAGCCGGCGTCCTCGATAGCTTCGATACCGCCGTCCGACCGGCGAACGCCCACGACCTCGTAGTCGTCGTGCAACTGCCGCCCGAGTTCGAGGCCGACGTAGCCACAGCCCAGAATGGCGACGCGCTCCGTCACCGCTTTTCCCCCTCGATGTGGCTGTGCAGGAGGGCGTACTCGGCCAGCGTCACCGGATGTCTGCCCTCGATTTTCTGCTGAATTTCCTTTGGCTCCAGTTCGTCGTCGATGCCGGAGGCCAGCGATTCTACGTCCATCACGGCCGTCGTCATCCCCATCAGGAGGATATCCTGCGCCTCGGCTTGCAACGCGTCGGCGTCCGGCCGGTTCGGTCCGGTCGCCAGTACGGCGACCGCCTCATCGAGTGTTCGGTCGCCGATATCGCCGTCGACGAACGCTGTCACTGTCGCCCGGTCGAGACCGGTCGTGGCGACGATTTCCTCGACGCCGACTGTCTCGACTGTCTCGGCCAGCACGGTGCCGTAGGCCGCCAGTAACTCCTCGTGGGACTGCTCGCCCGCGTCCGGAAACTCGCCTCGAAGCATGGGTGTCGGTATGGCCCCGGGGTATTTCACTTCCGTTATGCGGCCCGGGGTCAGGTACCTGCGTGCGGCCACCCGCTCGATTCCTCCACGGCGGTCCCGCCCTTGTCACCGACCCCGCGCGGTCTGGGCGGTACCACGACGACGACGCCCGTATCGGCGCTGAACGAGACGCGGTCGGCGGTACCCAATCGCTCTGTCGATCCGTCGTCGTCCACGTCGAGCGTGACGTTGTGCCCGTCACGCGCATAGGTGGTCCGTGCGCCTGGCTCCCTCGGCGGGCCGTGACTCGCAGAGACGGCGAACCTGGCGTACTCGCCCTTGACGGTAACCCACCAGATGTTCGCCGTCGCGTACCAGGGGGTGACCGGCGGTGCCAGCGGGAGGCCAGCCGGCAGTTTGTCCGTTCCGAGACGCTTCTTCGCGAACTGCTGGACCTTCTGTTCCCCTGCGTTCGCCAGCGCTTTGCTCAGTTCGTCTTTCGCAACGGACCGTACCGCCGAGGCCGTCCCGTTTGTCGACTCCAGCGTCGGTCTGGTCGCTGGCGTGTCGACTGAGAGCAGCGTCAGGCGGAGACGGTCGCGTTCGACCCGCGTGAGGTTCAGCTGGGCACCGGCGACGTGGGCGACCCGCTCCTGCGCGGAGCCGTTGGTCAGCGCCAGCGCTCGGGCCGCCGGTGTGTTCCACGGCGACATCGCTTCAGCGACAATGGCCTTGCTCTCGTCCTGTTCAGCTTCGGTGTGCTGGGAAACTTCCAGCCAGAGCGTCGTCGTCAGCTCCTCGTTGGCTGCTTCCACCTCCCGCTGGAGCGCATCACGTTCCGAAGCGAGCGTGGCGCTCGACTCGTCTTCGAGGGTTTCGTTCGCGGCTGCGAGTGCGTTCGCTGCCGTTGCAAGGCGCACCCTATCGCCACCCTCGAACGCACCGCCAACGACGGCGTCGGCGGCGTCGCCGTAGGGGACCGTGAACACGTTCGCGTTCCGCGCCACCAGCGGATGCTCGCTTCCGTCCAGCGCGCGATACCGGCGCTCGTCCAGTTCGGCCAGCGTCAGATATGGCGTCTGCGTATCGACCCGTGTCCTGACGGGACCGGCCGGGCCGACTGGCACTGGGCGTGACCGGGGGACGCGCGTCTCACGGGCGGCCAACCCTTTCCGGAGGGCACGCAGCGACCCCTCGGTGCGGTCCGTTAGCTGTGCGTCGACTCGCTTCCGGTTACTGTCCCGAGCCGAGGCCTGCCTATCTAGCTCCGCCAACACTGCATTCAGATAGGTCAGCCGGGCCGCGACGCGGGCCTTCTGGGCCGCGCTGTCGTAGGTGTCCGGCACGGCCGCGAGGTCGGCACGGCGTTGCGCGACCCGCTCCCGAAGTTCTCGCGGCGGATTCGTCTCGAAGGTCCCTACACGTCCGCGCTCGACGGTGACGGTCGTGTTGCGGATTGGCTCCCGTAGAGCCATCAGGTCCCGATACACCCACTCGTGCAGTTCCGGTGGTCGGTCGGCCGTCACCGTCGCTTCCGTCCGGCCCAGGCTGTCGTCGACGACTCGCTCGGCGGTCTCGTCTCTCCCCCCGGCGTGGCCGACGAGCCTGTCCATCGCTTTCGGCTCCACATCGGCGAGGTTCGACCCGTTCAACGGGCTTGCGCTGGCGTCGTGTGCGGTCCGAATCGAGCGGTTCGGTGCCACTGAGCGGCCGTGATGGCGGCCGACGACGGCGACGGTCACGCGATAGCGCGCGGTGCTCGACACAGTCGTGCGCCGACGCACTGACCCGTTCTGCCAGACGGCGGTCCGCGTGTACTGTCGCTCGACGGTCCGGCTGAACGTCTCCAATCTGTGCCAGCCGTCCGGCGTCGCAACACCCCCGCTGGCGTTCCCGACCGCCTCAACGGATGTAGTCGTCCGGTCGGCGACTAGTGTCCACTCGCTGCCCGGCGAGGCCGGCTTCCCCGGCGGCCCCCCGCCCAGTCGGTGCTCGTCGACTTCCAGCGCTACCTCGACGGTGTACGCGTCTTCGAGCGTTTCGTTGAGCGCCGACGGCTCGGTGACGGACCGGAACGCGGTGTCGGCCGTCTCGTTGACGCCGATGGTCATCGAATCCCCCGGGCTCGGACTGGCCGTGGACTTCGGGCGCGGCGGCGTCTCGCTGACCGGTTTGTAGTCGGCCTGATCGAGCACGTCGCTGGAGACAGCGGAACCCCTGCTCCCCCGAACGACGTCTTCGATTCCCGTCATCGCTGTCGCCTCTGTCAGAGCACGACGACCGGCGGGGTCACTCCGCCCGAAGGTCGACCGCTGGACGCCGAGCAGTGCGCCGTTCGTCGCCAGCGAGACGTGCCGGTTCGCGACGACGTTCTCGACGCCTGCGCCGCCGTACTGGGCATATCCTCTCGCCCACGCCATCGGGTACAGCCGCGCTGTCATCCGCTGGCTCAGGCCCGGCTTGTCCAGACCGTTGTTCAACCGCGTCTGGTAGGTTGACACCTGGTCGTGGAGCATGAGCGCCTGGTTCGGAACGACGACGGTCGGCGAAACCCGCCGTGTCGAGACCACCGCTCCGTTGCGCCGAACCGTCAGAACGATATTCTCGACCGTCGCCCGCATCGCGGTCTCGTTCGGCCCGGCGCGTTCGACCGAGACGCGACGTTTCGCAGCCCGGAGGTCGCTCGCGTTAGAAACCGTCGGCAAACTGGCGGTCACGGTTACGTCACCGCTTCGGCCGGTGACGCGCTCCAGTCGGTCCGCAACCCGGAGATAGGCGCGGATTCTGAGCGAGTCCCGGAACGCCGTCGAGCCGTTCAGCACCCGGCCAGTGGGCGTATCGGCCAGCGTGACGACCGGGTTCGCGGCCGCCTGCCGGCCGGCCGTCGAGACGCCGTCCCGCACGGCGACCTGCGTCTCCGCCGTGGCCTGATTCAGCGCCCGCTCGACGGCTGTTTCGCTCGGGGCCGGCTCGCTAACGAACGTCGGGGCCAGCGTGAGGCTGCTTACCAGAAGGAGGACGCCGAGCAACGCGAACGGGATCCGGCCGCGGGTGTCGTCTCTCACGGCGACCACGTCCTGACAGTTACGCGGACACGGCTCACTCGAACGGCGCGGGCGGCGTCCGCTGGCGAGTCGTACCGCGACCGCATGTCGGTCCGAAGCCGGGCGGCGAGCGCCGCGGTCAGGTCGCGGTTCATTTCTGTCGCCGATTGCTGCTCAACGGCAACGCTCGCCCCCGTCAGGTCGGCCATGCGCTCGTACCGCGCGGCCAGCAGCACGTCCGAGGGGTAGTCGCCACGGAGAGCGTACCGCGACTGTGTCGGCGGGAACAGCCCGTCGACGACGCTCCGAGCTACGACCGTCGCCACGCCGTCGTAGCCGCCTGTCTTTGCTGCTTCACGGGCCGGCTCCGAGACGGCCTCCATCCCGCTCGGAACTGTTACCGTCGCCGCCCGAACGTCCACGCTGTCAGGGGGCCGGTCGCCGACACGGTACTCGCCGCTGACTGGCGCACCGGGATACGGTGCCCAGGTGACACGGACGGACGTTCGATGCCCGCGGCTGTGGAGTCTGTCACGCGTTGCCGCAGCGACTCGTGACTCGAAGTCCGTGCCGGCGCTCGATACCCGTTCGCCGTCCACGGTGACACCGCTCATCGCCGCCTCACCGAGCAGTTCCGCGACGGTCCCGTGGCTCGTCCGCTGCCGTCGCGTGGCGTGGTCGGGTGGCCTGTGGCGGTCGGACGGTGGGACGAGCAAATCGTACTCGACGCTCGTGGTGCTCGTCGCCAGCGCCGACGCTTGCTCGGCCGCAGGGTTTGGGGTTGCTACCGGCTTTTCCACCCCGACACCGCTCACGAGAGTCCCTGCGGCCGCACCGACGAGCAGAAGAAACACCGTCACGTCGGCGACGGCGCTCATGGCTCGGGTCATCGCCACACCCGAACGGTGAGCGTTCCCCGGCGGACTGCCCCCGGCCCGACCTGCACGCTCACTGTTCTGGTTTCGGTGTCGGCGCTGCTCGGTGGCTTCTGGCCACTGCTCCATCGCCCGCCAGCCGTCGCCGTGATGGTCGCGTTCCCGTGGTAATTCGCCGGCACTGCATCGAGCGCGGTGTCGAGCGCGCCGGGCTGAACGATGCCGGCCGACGAGAGCCGCTGTTCCACAGCATCGGCGGTCGGGGTGGCGATATTGCGGTCGTCGTCGAGCGTTCCGAATGCTTCGTCTACTACGCCGGCGTACAGCGCCACGCCGAGCGTGACGGCGAAGACGGCGACGAGTGCGGCCAGCGGCTCCGTCGTCGCTCTATCCGACGATGGTGACATCGGTCCCTCCCCAGGCGACGTGCCTGACCGTCAGTCGGTCGGGGGCCGGTCGCCACCCGTCGTCACCGGCCCGAGTTTGGCGGGTGTCCCGACGGAAGGCGTCGGGCGAGTCGTACACCGCCTTCGGTCGCTCACCGTTCAACACAGCCTGTAGCCGGTCGGTCCGCGCCGGGACAGCCGCTCGGATCAGTCGTGCGGTGGCTGTCCCGCCGTCGTTGCGAAGGCGGAGGTCACGCCCGTTAAACCGCCACTCCGTAGCGACGACTCGTCGGTGTGCGACGGACCCGGGCGGGCTGGTGGTGACCTCATCGATAGTTGCGGCTGTCGCCGTCGCGTCCGGCGGTGCGGTCGTCGGCAGGCCGACGACGACGCCAAGAACGGCCACGCTCACCGTTCCCAGACCGACCCAGAGGTACAGCGTATCGACGTACGTCTCGAACATAGAACGGCCTGGCCGCGGCCTCCGATTTAAACACTCAGACCAGCAGCCCGGTAGCGACCACGGCGACGAGGAAGGTGGCCGTGGCCGACAGGAGCGCCAGACCGGTTCGGTAGCCGACGAGCGCCCGGTCGAGGCCCCGGTGCAGGCCCGTCGACAGCGCCGTCAACAGGACAGCCAGGACGAGAACGTACCAGCCGACGACCGGGCCCAGCAGCGCGCTCGAAATAGTGCTGAACTGCTCGCCGCCGCCCATCGACCCGGCCAGCGCAACCGTCGCGCCGCCGATCAGCGGACCGAACAGCGCGGCCGTGTTCGACAGCGTTTCGGTTATTTGCGAGAGGTCACGACGCGTCTCACGCTCGATGGTGCGGAGCGCATCCAGATGCTCACCCATCGTCGTCACTGACGGTCCCGCTGGTGGCCCGATTGTTGCGGCTGTATCCAGCAGTGTCGCCACCCGACGGGCCCGATGGCTCGGAACATCAGCGAGCGCGCCGCCGGGACCCAGAAACGCCCCCTCGACACTGGTGCCGAGACGCTCCTGACGCGCGACGGCGGCTTCGATGACGGCGCTGGTCGGTTCGGGAGTCTCGTCGACAGCCTCGACGAGCGCGGCTTCGACTGACTGGCCGCGGCCCAGCCGTCGACCGACGGCAGACAGCGTGTCGGGGAGGCCCGCTTCGATGTCGGTGACACGGGCCCGGACCTCGGCGACGGGTCGGTAGTAGCTGACGAGCGCGCTCCCGACGCCGGCCCCGAGTGCCCCGATAGGAGACGCCCACGCAGCGACGAGCGCGCCGGCAAGGAGCCACCCCCCGATTCCGGCGACGATGCCGACCACAACTGACGGGAGTGCCGATGCCGGCACGTCCGGGTGGCTTCGCGGGATTGTCGCCGGCGGGAACGCGACCGGTCGCCGGCCCAGGAGCCAGCAACAGGCGACCAACAGTGCGCCGGGCAAGACCACGACGTAGGTCCCGACCAGCACAGGGGCGGTCACTGGCACACCCGCGGCAGCGGCGGCGGGCAACAGCGACGCCATCGCCAGCGGTAGGAGCACACCGAACGCGTACAGGCCGGTCGCTGGGCCGCGGAGCGAGGCCGCGAAGGCCGCCATCTCGTCGCGCGTCCCGTCGAGGATGCATCGCCGCGCGCGTTCGAGGACCTCGGGCCGTTCCTCGGCTGGGGCCGCCGTCGCGTTCTCGACCAGTCCGACTGCGCGTTCGAGCGCCAGGAACCGGTCGCTCCAGGCCGCCGCGAACGTTCCCAGACCGCTCCGTGGCGTGCCCGCGGCTCGCTGTCGATGGTGTTGCAGCCGTGTGGCGAGCAGGCCGTTTCCGGCCCGTCCGGCGAACGCCGCCGCCCGCTCAGCACTGGGCCACAGCGTTGCGCCGAGCACCAGTGTCGTTACGAGCGACGGCGCGGTCCCCAGCGCTCGAATCCGCTTTGCTTCGGCGGCGAACGGCACGCCGTACCGTCCCAGCGCCGCGACGCTCAGGGACAGGGCGAGGAGTCCGAGGCTGACAGTCGTCGCCAGCAGTCCGGTCACCGTCACAGCGGCGACCAGTGCGAGCAGGGAGCCACACACCGCAACGGCGTAGCTCGCCGTCAGTAGTGCCTCAGGCGGGGCCGAAACCGAGAGCAGCCGACACGCTCGCCGGTAGTCGTCTGGTACCTCGATAGTGCCAGGAGAGGCCGCACCGACTGCGGTTGTGGGCGGTGCGGCTGGTGCTGTGCTCGCGTTGTCGTTGTCGCCGTCTGAACCGCTGGCGTGGCTCACGGCTGGACCTCGTCTGTGGGTGGCTCGTTCCCGCGTGTCTCGACAGCCACTGACTCCTCGAATCGTTCGGTTCGCGCCTCGACAGCGTCGAGTACCTCGGCGTAGGACTCGCCGGGTGCGGCGAGTGACTCCACCAGACGGCTGCTGCCCCGCTCTAAGCGACCGGTGGCTGTCGCCGTCGCTCCGTCGCGCTCGTAGAGCATCTCGAAAGAAACGTCGTCGTCGTGGGAGACGATCTCCGCGACAGATGCGATACCGCGGCCGTGTTCCGACGCGGGCGGAGCCAGCGTCACCACGAGGTCCGTCGCAGCGAACGACTGCACCGGGACGCCGAGGTCCGACACCAGCCGTTCCCGAACCGCTTCGGGGCCGTTGCCGTGAATCGTCCCGAGGACGGCCCCGTCGCCGCCACCGACACGCATCGCCTCGTAGAGAACGCTGGCCTCCTCGCCGCGGACCTCCCCAACGGCGAGCGCGCCCTCGCCGAGCCGGAGCGCGGTCCGCAGGGCCTCCGAGGCGTCGACCGACGGCCCCTCTCCGCGGGCGGTCCGAAGCGCCTGCACGTCCCGCCCGTCGGACTGCAGGGACGACGCCGGAAGTTCGGGCGTGTCCTCGATAAGGATAGTCCGGACCTCGTAGGGGAGTTCCCAGAGCAACGCCCCGAGCGTCGTCGTCTTGCCCGCGCCGCGGGGGCCGGCGACGAGACAGGCCCCGCCGCGCTCCGCGGCGACGGAGAGCAGCCCGGCGACGGCTGTCGGCATCGTCCCGTTGTCGACGAAGTCGGCCAGCCGCCACACGTCGCTGTCATGGGCGCGAAAGGCGAAGGCGAGGCCGTCACTGACCGGTTCGCTCACACCGGCGACGCGAATCTGTCGGTCAGCCACCGTCGCCGTCGCATCGAGCGTCGGGCTCGCTCGCGAGAACGCCCGGCCGCTCGACCGTCTGAACGTCGACGCCAGCGTGTTCGCGCCCGCCGGCGTCAGGCGGACATTCGTCCGCATCGTCTCGCTGTCACAACGCACTCGGAGCCGGGTGTCACTCACTGGGGCTGTCGCGAACACGTCGGACACCCGCTGATCGGCGAAGATATCTTCCAGAATCCCGAGCCCGCCCGTGCGTTTCTCCAGCACGGCCCCGACAGCGGTTGCCGTCGTACTGTCGCCGGCCACCGCGGTAGCTGCGTCGTACGGGTGACAGTCGCCGTCGGCGGCAGCGGTGGCGACTCGCTCGTACGCTTCGACGAGCGTCTCCATCGTATCCACGTCGAACCGCTGTTCGCGGGGTTCGATATGATACATCGGCAGGTGGTCGCTGCGCGTGTCGTATCGCCGAACGACGGCCCCTGTCGGGAGCGTTTGCTGGTCTCGGAGAGCCGCAGCCGCCGGCGGCGCTGCGCCGACGCGGGCGTCGCTAATCGTTGGCCCAGTGTATGCAGTGAGCGCCTGCTCGCTGGTATCGAAGCCTTCTGTGGCGACCGCCAACCCGGTCTCCGCTGCCAGGTCAGCGACCGGCCCCGCTCGGCCGACTGCCTCCGCGGCGGCAGCGACGGGGTCCCGGCGAGCGCGGTCTGCGAGGCGGTCGTCCAGCGAGGCGACTCTGGTCGCGAACCGGCCAGCCGCGGTGAGTACCGCCGCCGCCCGGTCGACGTACACTCGCTCCTGTCCTGCTTGCTCCGTGACGACGGTATCGATACCGGTCGACGAGAGCGAACCGACGACTGTCGCCCGGCAGTCAGCCGACGCGGCGAGGTCGCCACCGCCCGGACACTGATCCGCCGTCACCACCAGCCGCTCACCCTCGATTGCCGTTTCACAGCGGCAGTCCGACGCCGATGACCCGAAGAGCCACTCACGCATGGCCGTTCCTCGCCGCGGCTTCGGACTTAAACCGATGGACCCTCAGCACCCGCTGGCCGTCCGACCGCGTCAAGACGAACACGAGTCGATGTGTACCGGGTTCGTCGAGCCGGTCGGTCGACGCCGTCGTTCGGATCGGGATACCGACCAGCCGTTCGGTCCGCTTCCGGGACTCGACAGTCCAGATCGCGACGCCGACACCGGCCCGCTCCGCGAACTGCAGGTGACTGACGCCGGCGTTCGTGTAGGTCCGCGGGGGGAGTCGTATCTCCACCGCGCGCCGCGCGTCGCCGTTCGCCGTCGCGTCGTCAGTCTCGACTAAAGTGGTCAATTCGGCCCCCAGTTCGTCCAGTTGACGCTCCATGGCACCACTGGCTGCGTCTGCTCGGGCCGTCGATAGCGCTGGCGCTGTTGCACCGACAAGTGCGGTCATGACCGCGACGGCGAGAACCAGCCGGTATATCACAGCAGCGCACGGATACGTCCGATAACGCCCGCGTCAGTGGTCTCGTCGTCGGTATCTCCGCCGTCGGTGATGGCGGAGAAATCGGTCGGTTCCTCGGTCGTGGCGTTCGTTTCTCTGTGCTCGCCGCTATCCGACAAGCCTGGATGGCCTTGTACTGTCTCCGCCCGTAACTGGTCGGTCCCCGCCGCTGATGGGTCAGATGCCGACGGCGATGCCAGTTCCTCGTCGAGTCGGACTTCCAGTCGGTCGGTCGCCGCCAGCGCCGCGTCGGCGCGTTGCTCGACATCTTCGTTGACCGCGCGGATGTTCCCCACGTAGCCGCGGAGGGCCTGCGTGGCGGCTTCGAGCTCCGCCGTCCGCTCGTCGATGTCGTCGATACGCTGCTCGACGGTGGCCACGCGGCTTTCCAACTCAGCGAGGTCCGTCACCTCCGGGAACTCAGTCGTTCCGTCCGTGACCGCGCGTTCGACCGTGCGGAGCCGGTCGGCCAGCGTCTCGATATCTGTCATGCCCGGCCCTGGTCGCGTGCTGGTATTTGAACGCTCGGACGGGGGACTGCGGGAAGCGTACCGGCTGCTGCCAGCAAGTGCTCGTCCCGCCTCACCCGCCGAGGATGAACAGCGCGAGGACGACGGAAATGAGCAGGGTAGCCAGAATCAGTAGCGCGACGATTGTAACCGGGGAGAGCGCGTTGTCGTCGGAGCGGAGTGTGCGTAGAGACATTGTGGAGGCCATCCGACAGTGGATTTTCGTCCTGTACCACCGGGACTGGGCTGTTAATTCTATCGAACCAGTCACCTCGCCAAACTGTACGCTTTTTCAATCGGTTCGAGTTGAACGGGTTCTCGAACGCGCCATCAACTGACCCGGAGCCAGCAAACGTTTATTTCGGATGCCGTGGCCACGCCGTTCTATGGCCGATAGCGACCAGGTGAAAGCGGCACTCGCGGCACTAGCTGACGGGGAGGCCGACAACAGCGACGACGGAGGCGGGACGATGGGAATAGCCGACGGAGAGGGCGACTGTAGCGCAGGCCGGATTGGAACCCACGATACAGGCGGCAACGCCGACTATCGGACAGTCATTGAGCGAGCGACCCAGGCGACCGACGATTTAGACGAGGCGGTCGCCTTCGTCGAGACGTTCGGTGTCGGGCGACTCGAAGCGGCCGTCGCACAGGCCGAACACGAAGTGAGCGGGCTGGCCGACGAGGGTCGGGCGGCTCTGCGAGCGTTCCGGCGGTACCGGGACGCCGCGGCGGGGCCCAGCGATGGGTCGTAGCCACCGGGCCGACCACTTTCACTGCGGTCACGATACCCCTTTAGGTGGCGCTGGCTTACGGATGGGCAAATGACACGGGTGATACACACCGGCGATACCCACGTCGGGTATCAGCAGTACAACGTCCCCGACCGACGGGACGACTTCCTCGATGCGTTCCGGCAGGTGGTCCGAGACGCCATCGCGGACGACGCCGACGCCGTCGTCCACGCCGGTGACCTGTTCCACGACCGCCGTCCGGCGCTGGCTGATATCATGGGCACGCTGACCGTTCTCGAAGAACTCTCCGAAGCCGATGTTCCGTTTCTCGCCGTCGTGGGTAACCATGAAGCCAAACGGGACGCCCAGTGGCTCGATTTGTACGAGTCGCTGGGCTTGGCGACGCGGCTCGACGACGAGCCGACGGTCGTCGGCGACACCGCCTTCTACGGCCTCGATTTCGTCCCGCGCTCGCAGCGCGACGACCTCGACTACGACTTCGCCGCCCACGACGCCGACAGCGCCGCGCTGGTCACTCACGGCCTGTTCCAGCCCTTCGACTACGGCGACTGGGACGCCGAAGAAATCCTGGCCGAGTCGTCGGTGACCTTCGACGCGATGTTGCTCGGCGACAACCACGACCCCGGCAAACAGCAGGTCGAGGACGCCTGGGTCACCTACTGTGGGTCGACCGAGCGCGCGAGCGCGAGCGAGCGAGAGGACCGCGGCTACAACATCGTCACCTTCGACGACGAGGTCCGTATCACCCGCCGCGGCCTCGACACCCGCGAGTTCGTCTTCGTCGACGTTGACCTCGGCCCGGAAGAGGGTGTCGAACGGGTTCGGAGCCGCGTCGGCCAGCACGACCTGGAGGACGCCGTCGTCATCGTCTCTATCAGCGGCGACGGCGACCCAGTGACCCCAGCCAGCGTCGAATCGTTCGCGCTTGACCGAGGGGCGCTCGTGGCTCGCGTCACCGACCACCGGGAAATCACGGCCGAGGAGCAAGAAACGGATATCAGCTTCGCCGACCCCGACGACGCCGTCACCGAGCGCGTCCGCGACCTCGGACTGAGTGAGGCCGCCCACGACATCGACGAGACCATTCGCGCCTCGAAGGTCGCCGATGCGAACGTCAAAGACGAGGTCGAACGGCACGTTCGTGAACTGCTCTCTAAGGGTTCAGACGCCCTCGCAGCCGACGCTGAGACGGCCGCGAGCGATGGAGCAGACGGCACAGATGCGGCCGCAAGCACGGACGAGGACGATACTGAAGACGGAGCGGCGGTGAACGAGGCCGACGGCACAGACGACGATGGCCAGGCGAGCGTCGAGGAGTTCCTGTAATGGAGGGTCGACAATGAAATTCGAACGCGTCAAACTATCCAACTTCAAGTGCTACGACGATGCTGACCTGCGACTGGACAACGGCGTGACCGTCATCCACGGGCTCAACGGGAGCGGGAAGTCCTCCCTGCTTGAGGCCTGTTTCTTCGCGCTGTACGGCTCGAAAGCGCTGGACGAAAACCTCGGTGACGTGGTCACCATTGGGGCCGACGACTGTACTGTCGAACTGTGGTTTTCCCACGCCGGCGGCGACTACCACCTCACGCGCCGGGTCCGCGCGACCGGAGCGCAGCCGACAACGGCGAAATGCGTTCTGGAGACGCCCGAAGGGAACTACGAAGGCGCGCGCGATGTGCGCCGACGCGTTACGGAACTCCTGCGGATGGACAGCGAGGCGTTCGTCAACTGCGCCTACGTCCGTCAGGGCGAGGTGAACAAGCTCATCAACGCCTCCCCCGGCGACCGCCAGGATATGCTCGACGACCTCCTGCAACTGGGGAAACTGGAGGCGTACCGCGAGCGGGCCAGCGACGCCCGCGTCGGCGTCGGCCGCGTGCGCGATGACAAACAGGGGGCACTCTCACAACTCGACGAGCAGATTCAGGAGAAAGAGGAGAAAGAGCTTCACGAGCGCCTGAACAGTTTGGAAACGCAGGAATCCAATCTGCAGGACGAGATCGAGCACATCGAGGACCAGAAAGCCACCGCCGAGGAGACGCTCACGCAGGCCGAGTCTGTACTGGAAGAGTACGAGGAGAAACGCGAGGAACTGTCGACCCTCGAAGCCGATATCGAGAACCTCGAAGCTACCATCACCGAGACGGAGACGGAACGAACCGAGCTCAAAGAGCAGATCAGCGACCTGCAGGACCACCGGGAGTCGCTACGGGAGGAGCTCTCGGAAACGGTGGCCGAAACAGACCTCGACAGCGCAGAGCCGGACCCGGACACCGTCGACGCACGACTCGACGAACTGCAGTCCCGTGACGACGAACTACAGAACCGAATCGAGGACCAGCGCGTCGACGCGAAGGAACACAGCAGCACGGCCGACGCGCTGGCCGAGAGCGCCGCGGACCTCGAATCCCGCGCCGAAGAGAAGCGTGAGGAAGCCGCCGAACTGGAAACAGACATCGAAGCTGCGCGGGAGACTATCGCCGAGCGCCGGGAGCAGATCAGCGACATCGACGACCAGATCGCCGATCTCGAAGCCAGGTTCGAGGATGGGCCGACCAGCCGCGAGGAGGCACAGTCGTACAAGGAATCCGTCGCCAGTGACCTCGAAGAGGCCCGGAAGCGGGTAACCGAACTGGAGACGAAGCTAAAGAACGAGCGGGAGTCACTCGAAGAAGCCGAGGCGCTGCTGGAGGCCGGCAAGTGCCCCGAATGCGGGCAGGACGTGGCCGAGTCGCCCCACGTCGACTCCATCGAGGACGACCGCGAGCGGATATCGGAGCTGGAGGCCACGCTTACCGACGCCCGCGAGGACGTCGAAGCCCTAGAGTCGAAACACGAGACGGCGAAAGCGCTGGTCGAGACTGCCGACGAGCTATCGACGCTCGAAAACAACCGCTCGAATATCGTCCAACTCGTCGAGGAGAAGGAGAACGGGCTGGACGCGGATCAGGAGCGCATCGAGACGCTCCGCAAGGAAGCAGCGGACCACGAGTCCGAGGCCGAGACGAAACGCGAGAAGGCGGCCGAGGCCCGCGAACAGGCCGAGGACTGCCGTTCGGTCGTCGCCGAGTGTAATCAGGAGCGCCAGCAGGTCAAACAATCGATAGAGAACCTAGAGCGGGTCGAAGACCTCCTTGGGAACATCGACGACTGCGACGACGACATCGAGCGCCTGCGCGAGAAGCGCAGTCAGCAAGCCGAACTGAACGACCAGCGCCGCGAACAGCTCGCGGAGAAGCGCGAGCGCAAGCAGGACCTGGCTGAGTCGTTCGACGAGGACCGTATCGAAGAAGCGAGAAGTGAGAAGCAGCGCGCGAAAAAGTACATCGAGCAGGCCGAGGAAGCACTGGCGGAGAAACGCGAAAAGCGCGACGAACTCCAGAACGCCATCGGCGGCGTCACGAACGAAATCGAGGAACTGGAATCGCTACGGGAGCGCCGCGAGGACCTCGAAGCGACCCTAGAGAAACTCGAAACGCTGTACGAGGAGACAGAGGAACTACAGGAAATGTACGGCACACTTCGGGCGGAACTGCGCCAGCGCAACGTCGAAACGCTCGAACGGATGCTCAATCAGACGTTCGATCTGGTGTATCAGAACGACTCGTACTCCCACATCGAACTCGACGGGCAGTACCAGCTGACGGTGTATCAAAAGGACGGCGAGCCGCTGGAGCCCGAACAGCTCTCCGGCGGCGAGCGGGCGCTGTTCAACCTCAGCCTGCGGTGTGCCATCTACCGGTTGCTCGCGGAGGGTATCGAAGGCGCAGCGCCGATGCCCCCGCTCATCCTCGACGAGCCGACGGTGTTTCTGGACTCGGGCCACGTCACGCAACTGCT
This sequence comes from Haloarcula sp. KBTZ06, assembly GCF_048595605.1. NCBI lineage: Archaea > Methanobacteriati > Methanobacteriota > Halobacteria > Halobacteriales > Haloarculaceae > Haloarcula > Haloarcula sp. KBTZ06. Next base: position 2,190,179 of record NZ_CP184337.1, on the reverse strand, counting down.
TGACCTCGTGGAGTACATGCGCGATGAGGTCGGCGTCGAGCAGATTCTCGTGGTCAGCCACGACGAAGAACTGGTCGGTGCGGCGGACGACCTCGTCCGCGTTGAGAAAGACGCCACGACCAACCGCTCACGGGTCGAGCAGGTCGAAGCGACGGTCGCAGAACTGGCCTGAGCCTGGTGCGCGGTAGTGACTTGCCCTCAGTCCCGAAGCTGAGCGAGCCCGTCGCTGGCAGTCTCAGTTGTGTCGTACCCTCGCTGGCCGTGGACCGTCGCTTCGACGAGCAGGCCGGCGGCGCGGAACTCGGCCAGCAGGCCGTGGAGGTCGCTCTCACAGAGGTCGTAGGCCGAAAGCAGCTCTGCCACGGAGACCGGCCCACGCTCGTCGAGTTCCACGAGCAGGCCAAGTGCCTGGTCGTCGTGGGCCGCTGTGAGGACGCGACGAGCGGCGTCGGGAACCGCTGCGGCGGCCGTGGCCAGCGGTGACTCACCCTCGATGGGTTCGAGATCGGCGTTCGGGATGTGGCGCTGCTCGCCGGTTTCGGGGTCCCGGACCAGACTCGACTCGGTGGACTCCTTCAGCAGTAAGTAACGCGTGCCGTCGTTGTCCCGCACAGTACGCATATGGCCGTCCGTAGCTGATCGGGCCGGTTAGCCGTTGTGGTCGCCTGACTCCGCGCTGTCAGGCTGGGTATCCGTTGTCTCGGCTGTTTCGCCCTCGTCGTCGTCCGATTTGCGCTCCCGCTCGAACTTCACGTACCGAAACGTTCCGTAGCCGAAGGCGATGACACCGACGAGGAAGATCCGTATCCCGAGGTCGACCTGCCCCTCGAAGTAGGCCAGCATCGGCCCGAGCGAGAGGGCCAGCAGCGCGACGTTGAACACGATAACGAGCCTGACGAACAGGCCCGTGGCCTCGCCATCGTAATCGCTGTCTGACGGCGAGGGTACGTCCGGGCCGAGGCTCTCCGGATCGAACTCAGCGGGTTCGTGCTCGCTCTTTTCGGAGAGAACCCCCGGGCTCTGGTTGGGGTCGTCCTCGCCGGGGATATCCATCACAGGCGCATTACGTCGTCCGGCAAATAAAAGGACTCTGTGTCAGGCGATCTCCTGTAAGGTGAGCGCCGTATCGGTCTGCAGCCACGCGAGAGGGTTCTCGGCGTCGTAAAACACTGTCCCCTCCTCGGTCTCGTAGGTCTCGGTCGTCTGGATGGCGTCCGGGAGCGCCGGCTCCGACCGCAGTTCTTCGGACCTATCCGCCTCGCCGTGGGGGGATGCGTGGTGCGACATTGGCCGTCAAACTTGGGTATGGTACTCGATGGCATATACTTTCTGCCTGTGGCAATACCCCGTCGACCGCCGGTGTTTTTATGCGGCATCTCGAAACAAGGCCAAGAATGAGTGACGGGACCCAGGGCACGCTGGGGGACTTCGAGCAAGATGCGGATGAGGATCGCCCGGTCGCCGACGAAGCGGCGGCCATCGCGGGCAACGGTGGGAGCGACGACGGTGACACGAGCGTCGTCGACCTCGACGAGCGCCAGTTCCCGCCGGTCGAGGAGACCGTCGAGTTCGTCGTCACGCAGGTCGACTACACCATCGAGGGGCAGGGCGATGATGAGTCACCGGTCGTCCACGTTTTCGGGCGTACCGACGACAACGAACCGATCCACGCGCGGGTCTTCGATTTCAAGCCGTACTTCTACGCGCCGACCGACAGCGTCACTGAGGACGAACTCCGCCAGTACGACAGCATCACCGACTGGAAAGCGGCCGACGAGGACGGCGAGCCCTACGAGTCGATTCGCGGCGAGCGCCTGACGAAGATATTCGGCCAGACGCCCCGCGACGTGGGCCAAATTCGTGACGACTTCGACCACTACGAGGCGGACATCCTCTTTCCTAACCGCCTGCTCATCGACAAGGACATCACGAGCGGCGTGCGCGTCCCCGCCCGCGAACTCGACGACGGCAGCCTGAAAGTCCATCACGAGGAGATAACGCCGGTCGAAGCCCACGCCGAGCCGCGGGTCAACACCTTCGACATCGAGGTCGACGACCGCCACGGCTTCCCCGAGGACGGCGAGGAGCCCATCATCTGTCTCACTTCTCACGACTCCTACCGCGACGAGTATGTCGTCTGGCTGTACGAGTCCCCCGACGGCATCAACGGTCCCGAGGCGCTGGCCGGCTACGAGCCGATTCGGGAAGATTTCGAGGCCGACGTTCGGGTTTTCGACGAGGAGGAGGCCATGCTGGAGGCCTTTGTCGACTACATCGTCGACACGGACCCTGACGTGCTGACTGGCTGGAACTTCGACGACTTCGACGCGCCGTACTTCCTCGACCGGCTGGAGGAACTCCAGAGCTACAACCACGACTTCGACCTCCAGATAGACCGACTCTCGCGGGTCGACGAGGTCTGGCGTTCGGGCTGGGGTGGCCCCGATATCAAAGGCCGTGTCGTCTTCGACCTCCTCTATGCCTACAAGCGAACGCAGTTCACTGAACTCGAATCCTACCGGCTTGACGCCGTCGGCGAGCAGGAACTCGGCGTCGGCAAGGAACGCTACACTGGCGACATCGGTGACCTCTGGGAGCAGGACCCCGAGCAGTTGCTGGAGTACAACCTCCGGGACGTGGAGCTCTGTGTCGAACTCGACCGCGAGCAGGACATCATCGACTTCTGGGACGAGGTCCGCACCTTCGTCGGCTGCAAACTGGAGGACGCGACGACGCCCGGCGACGCAGTGGATATGTACGTCCTCCACAAGCTCCACGGCGAGTTCGCGCTCCCCTCGAAAGGGCAACAGGAGAGCGAGGACTACGAGGGCGGCGCAGTGTTTGACCCCATTACGGGCGTCCGCGAGAACGTCACCGTGCTGGACCTGAAGTCGCTGTACCCGATGTGTATGGTGACGACCAACGCCAGCCCGGAGACGAAGGTCGACCCGGAGACCTACGACGGCGACACCTACCGCGCACCTAATGGCACCCACTTCCGGAAGGAACCGGACGGCGTCATCCGGGAGATGGTCGACGAACTGCTGACCGAGCGCGAGGAGAAGAAGGCCGAACGAAACAGCTTCGACCCCGATAACCCGGAGTACGAGCGCTTTGACCGGCAGCAAGCGGCAGTTAAGGTCATCATGAACTGCTTCACGCCGGATACCGACGTGCTGACACCGGCAGGCGTTCAGAACATTCGCGACCTTGATATCGGCGACGAGGTGTATTCGCTGGACCCCGAGACGGAGGAGATGGAGGTCAAACCGGTGGTCGAGACACAGTCGTATCCGGACTACCGCGGCGACCTCGTGGATATAGAGACGAGCAAGATGGACTTCCGTGTGACGCCGAACCACCGGATGCTCGTCCGAAAGAACGAGACCAACGGAATCACTGAAGACGGGTACAGTTTCGTCGAAGCCGGTGACCTCGACGATGCCACGGACTACGAACTCCCCCACGACTGGGACGGACCGGACGGCGACCCGCTGGACACGGTGGATCTGACCGAGTACGCCGACGACTACGAGGTGTGGGTCCGGCCGTCAGTCCATGGCCACACGTTCGCCGCCGAGATCGGCCACTATCCGGATACGGTTCTGAAAAACGACATCGGCGAGGAAGGATATGTCTTCGACCCCACCGAGTTCGAGGCCAACCGTGAGTATATCGAATCGGTCGCCGAACGGACGTATATCCACGCCGAATCGGGTCGGAAGTGGATACCGCGAACCTTCGATGGCGACGACTTCCTCGAACTGCTCGCGTGGTACATCACAGAAGGGAACGTCTACACCTCCGAAACAAAGCAGTTCGGCGAGAAGACGCGCGGCGCATCGACCACGGTCCAGATCGCTCAGGACGCCATCGCTGATGGTGGCGAGTCCGACCACGCGGCAATCGGGGATCTGCTCGACCGACTGGGGTTCGACTACTACGTCGACGACCGGAGCTACCAGTTCACCTCGGCACTGCTTGGCGACCTGCTCCGGGATATCTGTGGCGGCGGGACCTTCGAGAAGCGGATTCCCGAGTTCGTCTTCGACCTGAGCCACCGACAGAAGCGGCGCTTCCTCGACACGCTTATCGCCGGTGACGGAGACCGACAGAAGAATTCTTGGCGGTACACCACCTCCAGTGACCAACTCCGCGACGACGTGCTACGGCTCTGTGCGCATCTCGGATTGACTGCGAACTACAACCGTGACAGCGGCTCCTGGCGAATCTACGTCACGGAAGACAGCAAGAACACGCTCCGGATGCATCGCAGCGGGTCACGGAGTACGGCCGAGGACGGTGTTTACTGCGTCACCGTCGAAGACAACCACACGCTGATGGCCGGCCGCAACGGAAAATTCCAGTTCGTCGGTCAGTCGCTCTACGGCGTTCTGGGGTGGGACCGCTTCCGCCTCTACGACAAGGAGATGGGCGCAGCGGTCACCGCCACTGGACGAGAGGTCATCGACTACACAGACGAGGTCGTCGCAAACGAGGGGTACGAGGTCGTCTACGGCGACACCGACTCCGTCATGCTCCAGCTTGGCGATGTGGGTCCCAACGACGTAGAAGGCGACGTCGAAATCACCGACGAGATGCGCGAGAAGCACCCCGAAATGGGTGACGACGAACTCGAACTCATCGCCACGACCATTCAGAAAGGGTTCGAGCTGGAGGAGACGATCAACGCCTCTTACGACGAGTTCGCGATGGAGCAGCTCAACGCCGAGTTCCACCGCTTCGAGATCGAGTTCGAGAAGCTCTACCGGCGGTTCTTCCAGGCGGGGAAAAAGAAGCGCTACGCGGGCAACATCGTCTGGAAGGAGGGCAAGCACGTCGACGACATCGACATCACGGGCTTCGAGTACCAGCGCTCGGATATCGCCCCCATCACCAAACGGGTCCAGAAAGAGGTCATCGACCGCATCGTCCGCGGTGAGGATGCCGAGTCCATCAAGCAGTATGTCAGCGACGTCATCGAGGATTATCAGGACGGCAACGTCAACTACGACGACGTGGGCATTCCCGGTGGCATCGGGAAGAAACTCGACAACTACGACACCGACACCGCGCAGGTCCGGGGCGCGAAGTACGCCAACATGCTTCTGGGGACGAATTTCCAGAGCGGCTCCAAGCCCAAGCGGCTGTATCTCGACCGGGTCCACTCGGACTTCTTCCAGCGTATCGAGGAGGAAGAAGGACTGGACCCCCAGCGGGACCCGCTGTACGGCGAGTTCCGGCGGGACCCTGACGTAATCTGTTTCGAGTACGCAGACCAGATCCCCGAGGAGTTCGAGATAGACTGGGACAAGATGCTCGATAAGACGCTGAAAGGCCCGATTGCTCGGATTCTGGAAGCCATGGATATCTCTTGGGAGGAGGTCAAGTCCGGTCAGGAACAGACGGGACTCGGTAGCTTCATGTAACCCACAGAATACGGGCGATTACCGCTACGAGAAATATTGTTTCCATATGAAGAAGTTGAGTTCACAGCAATGCGAAAGCTTCATGGGTGAAACGTACCTTCTTTCGGTTGACCTAAGAGATACCTATGGCTAAACTCGAAATCAACAATCTCCACGCAGAAGTCGCAGAAGAGGACGGTGAGACGATTCTCCGCGGTGTCGACCTCGAAGTCGAGTCCGGTGAGATCCACGCGCTGATGGGTCCCAACGGCTCGGGGAAGTCGACGACGGCGAAGATCATCGCCGGCCACCCCGCCTACGAGGTAACCGACGGGGAAGTGCTCATCCACCTCGACGAGAACGAGTTCGGTGACGAGGCAATCCCGGAGGACCTCCGCACCTGGAACCTGCTCGACCTCGAACCGAACGAGCGCGCCGCGCTCGGCATCTTCCTCGGCTTCCAGTACCCGGCCGAGATCGAGGGCGTCACGATGGTGAACTTCCTCCGCACCGCGCTCAACGCCAAGCTCGAAGAGCGCGAGGAACTCTTCGAGGATGACGACGAAGAAGCGGAAGCCGACGCAGAGGGCGGCGACACCAACGAGGACGCCGCCGGCTACGACACCTCCCCGATGGAAGGCAACGTCGAAGAGGGCGAAATCGGCGTCGCCGAGTTCCAGGAGATCCTCCAGGAGAAGATGGAGCAGCTGGACATGGACGAGAAGTTCGCGTCCCGGTATCTCAACGCCGGCTTCTCGGGCGGCGAGAAGAAGCAAAACGAAGTCCTTCAGGCCGCGATCCTCGAGCCCTCCGTTGCCGTGCTCGACGAGATCGACTCCGGGCTGGACATCGACCGACTGCAGGACGTCTCCAACGGCATCAACGCGCTCCGTGACGAGCAGGGCGCGGGCATCCTCCAGATCACCCACTACCAGCGCATCCTCGACTACGTCGAACCCGACCACGTCCACGTAATGCTCGACGGCCAGATCGCCACCTCCGGCGGTGCCGAACTCGCCGAAAAGCTCGAAGACGAAGGGTACGACTGGGTCCGAGAGGAAGCCTACGAGGCCGCGTAACGCCCTTCCGTACACAGCGATAACATTACACACACTATGAGTTCAGATCAAGACCACCTCAAAGAGACCGACACCGAGAAGCGCTTCGAGTTCAAGAAAGAGGAGAAGTCCGCCTTCGAAGCCGAAAAGGGCCTCACGGAGGAGACCATCCGGGTCATCTCCGAAGACAAGGACGAGCCCGAGTGGATGCTCGAACGCCGCCTGCGCGCGCTCGAGCAGTACCAGGAAATGCCGATGCCGACCGGCTGGCCGGGCGCACCCGACCTCTCCGAGGTCGACGTGGACGAAATCGTCCCGTACATTCGCCCCGACATCGAGACACGCGGCGGCGTCGACGACTGGAACGATCTCCCCGAAGAGATTCAGGACACCTTCGACAAACTGGGCATCCCGGAAGCCGAGAAGAACGCCCTCTCGGGCGTCGGCGCGCAGTACGAGTCCGAGATTGTCTACCAGAACATGCAGGAGCGCTGGGAGGACAAGGGCGTCATCTTCTGTGACATGGACAAGGCCGTCCAGGAGCACGAAGACATCCTCAAAGAGTACTTCATGACCAAGGCCGTGCCGCCGAGCGACAACAAGTTCGCGGCGCTGCACGGTGCCATCTGGTCCGGCGGGTCGTTCGTCTACGTCCCCGAGGACACCACGGTCGACATGCCGGTCCAGGCGTACTTCCGCATGAACTCCGACGGCATGGGCCAGTTCGAGCACACGCTCATCATCGCCGAGGAGAACTCCGAGGTCCACTACATCGAGGGCTGTTCCGCCCCGAAGTACTCCGAGTTCAACCTCCACTCCGGCGGCGTCGAAGTGTTCGTCAAGGAGAACGCGCACGTCCAGTACTCGACGGTGCAGAACTGGTCGAAGAACACGTACAACCTCAACACCAAGCGCGCCATCTGCGAGGCCGACGGCACGATGGAGTGGGTCTCGGGCAGCATGGGCTCGAAGGCCACGATGCTGTACCCCTCCACCGTTCTCAAGGGTCCCGGCGCGACGGACAACCACATCACCATCGCCTTCGCCGGCGAGGGCCAGGACATCGACACGGGCGCGAAGGTCTACCACAACGCGCCTGATACGAAATCCACCATCGAGTCCAAGTCCATCAGCAAGGACGGCGGCCGCACGAACTACCGTGGCCTCGTCCACATCGCCGACGGAGCCGAGGACTCCTCGACCTCCGTCGAGTGTGACGCCCTGATGTTCGACAACGAGTCCACGTCGGACACGATGCCGTACATGGAGATCAAGGAGTCCAAAGTCGACGTCGCCCACGAGGCGACCGTCGGCAAGATCGGCGACGAGGACGTCTTCTACCTCCAGTCCCGCGGACTGGACGACGACGACGCGAAGCAGATGATCGTCGCCGGCTTCATCGAGCCGATCACGGAGGAACTGCCGATTGAGTACGCCGTTGAGCTGAACCGCCTCATTGAGCTTGAGATGGAGGGGTCGCTCGGATAACCATGAGTACGCAGGTACACGCCAATCTCACAGAGACCCAGGTGGAACAGATTTCAGACGACCTCGGCGAGCCCGAGTGGCTGCTCGAGACGCGAAAGGACGCGCTCGCAGCGCTCGAAGAGCTCGACATGCCGGACGTCATCCGGACGCCGGGTCGCACCTGGACGAACCTCGACGCGCTCGAATATGAGTCGCTGGTCGACCCGCTCGACTACGCCCAGGACAAGGACCGCGTCGACGCAGAGGGCGTCGAAGTGCTGTCCTGGAGCGAGGCGCTCGACGAGCACGCGGACCTCGTCAAGGAACACTTCGGCAGCGTTGTCGACCCGCAGCGGGACTACCTCACTGCGCTGTCGACGGCCCTGTTCTCGGCCGGGACAGTCGTCTACGTCCCCGAGGGCGTCGACGCCGAGGACGTGAAGATCCGGACAACGATGAACAGCCAGTCGCTGTTCAACTACACGCTCGTCCTCGCCGAGGAGTCCTCCTCGGTCACGATTCTGGAGCGCCAGCAGACGGGCGAGACGACCGACGCTGACCAGTACTACTCCGGTATCGTCGAGGTCGTCGCCGAGGAGAACGCCTACGTCCAGTACGGCGCGCTCCAGAACCTCTCGGAAGAGACCTACAACTTCCAGGTCAAGCGCGGCCACGCCGACACCTACGCCACGGTCAACTGGATCGACGGCAACATCGGCTCCCGCCTGACCAAGTCCAACGTCGAGACCCGACTGCTCGGCGACTCCTCGGAGTCCCAGATTCTCGGGGCCTTCTTCGGCCACGAGGACCAGCACTTCGACATCGCGTCGCGTGTCTGGCACGAGGCCGAACACACCATCGCCGACCTCGTCACCCGCGGCGTCCTCGACGACGACGCCCGTTCGGTGTACGAGGGCGTTCAGGACGTCGGTCGCGAGGCCTGGGACACGTCGTCGTACCAGCGTGAGAACACGCTCATGCTCTCTGACGACTCCGAGGCCGACGCGTCGCCGAAGCTCATCATCAACAACCACGACACCGAGGCCTCCCACTCCGCGACGGTCGGGCAGGTCGACGAAGAGGACATGTTCTACATGACCTCCCGCGGTGTCGACCCTGAGCGAGCGAAGAACATGCTCGTCGAAGGGTTCTACGTCCCCGTGCTCGAAGAAGTGCAGGTCGACGAACTCCGCGAGGACCTCGACCAGCTGATTTACGAGCGTCTTCGTGAGTAGCCGGTAGGCTACGAACGAAGTCTCGGGAGAGCTTTGCTCACCCGGTGTCTGCACGAGTAACGCGAGCACAGGCTCGCGGGAACTCTGTTCCCGCGGCGTCTTCGTGAATAGCCCGTAGGGCTGTAAACGCGGGCTCATCAGAGCGTTGCTTGATGTCGTCTACGCTCATTTCATTCGCGCCGGTATCGTGGCGGTCCGCCTGATACGAGTGCTCGGCAGGCGGAGATTGAGAACGTCCCCTACCGGAGCGAAACGCGGGCTCGACGACAGGGAACCGCTTAAGTCCGGGCCTCCCCGAACTACGTGTATGACTGCAGCACAGTGCCGAGTGGGGGTGTTGCCGTGAGTCTTACACAGCCGGTCGCATCCGACCATCAGCTCGCCCGGTTGCTACAGATCGGTATCGTCCTCGAAGAGGTCGTCGAGGCACGGTCGGCCAAGCATGCCGAGGAAACGAGCGGAGAGCACGAACAGGCGGTGCTCGACCTCCTCGCGCACGCCGAGACGGAGTCGGCCGAGCACCGCCGGCAACTGGAGGCGCTCATCGACGACCTCGAAGCGGACACCGTCCCCTTCGAGGAAATCGAGATGCTAGTCGAGGCCCAGTACGAAGCCGACAAGGACTTCGACGGCGTGCTGTACGACCAACTCTGTAACGAGGAGACGGCGTACAAGTTCTACGACGACCTCATCGAAGCCATCGAGGCGTCCGACGTGACATTCACCATCGACCGCGAGCGGCTGCTTGCCGTGCTGTCGGATATCCGCGAGGACGAAGCAGAGGGTGTCGAAGACGTGACCGACCTGATGGAGGACTATCAATGAACACGCAGGCCCAGTATCTGAAAGCGATCTATCTCACGCAACAGCAAGAAGACGGTCCGGCATCCACCGGCGACGTGGCCGACATGCTCGATGTCAGTCCGGCCAGCGCCAACGAGATGATCGGCAAACTCGAAAACCGAGGGCTGCTGAACCACGAGAAGTACAAGGGCGTCGACCTCACCGACGACGGCATCGCACAGGCTCGCGAGGCGCTCCAGAACTACTGCATCATCGAGCGGTTCCTCATCGAAGTGCTAGAGGTCGAGGAGTTCCAGGCCGAGGCAAAACAACTGGAGGGCGTCATCGACGAAACGGTCGCTGATCGCCTCGATACGATTATCGACCGCGAACCGCAGTGTCCGGACTGTTTCGACCCCGAGGGTGACGTCTGTGGCCTGCTCGAAGTCGAGGCCGAAGTCACCAGCGACTGACCGCCCGCTCTCGAAGCGTTCAAGTGCGTTCCGTCGATTATTCCGAACGCGGTAAGTGCAGTCCCGTGGTGGTGAGCAGAACCGGACGGTTCTGCGAGGTACGCGGGACGAGCGAAGCGAAGTCCCGTGGTGTAGTGGCCAATCATAAGGGCCTTTGGAGCCCTTGACGGCGGTTCGAATCCGCCCGGGACTACTTTTGTCGCGAGCAACACCGCGAGCGACAAATATGTTCAGCGGATTCAAAGCAGGGAGTGGAGCAACGCGGAGCGACCGCGGTTCGAATCCGCCCGAAGTACCCTACGACATGAGCACGAACAGCGCCCGCATTCCTGTCCGACGCGCAAGCGAGTGGACAGGATAGCTACAGGCCGGTCGAGGTCACAATTCGCGGTGTCCTCGCATGAATAGCCCAACGGGTGTCACAAATTCTGACACTGAACTGTAGATTTATGATGTTCCGTGCCAACTAGTGGCATATGAAAATCAGGGAGGCAGTGCCGTCGGATCGGCCGGCTATCCGTGACGTGGCGCGTCGCTCACTAGAGGCGTCGTATTCGCTGGGGCCGAAGGCGATTACGAGCGCTATCGAGGAGTGGTACGACGAAGCGCGCATCGAGGAAGTGCTGGACGACGATAGTAATCGGTTGATTCTCGTCGGTGAGCAGGACGGGCAGGTGGTCGGCCTCTCCGAGAGCGTCCTGTCGGGCGACAGTATCGGGACGATTCTCTGGCTGCACGTCGACCCGGCATACCGCGGCGAGGGGATTGGGTCAGCGTTGTTCGACGAGACCCACGGGGAACTCCATGACCGGGGTGCCGAGACACTCCAGGGGCGCGTGCTGGCCGACAACGTCGAGGGCAACAGCTTCTACGAGGACCGCGGCTTCGAACGCGCCGGCACGGGTGAAGTCGACATCGCCGGACGAACCTACGTCGAGAACCTCTACACCGACGCCGACGAACTCGGTCGCGAACCCGTAACTGACGACGGTCGGACGGTCTACGTCGACCACAACAACCACGAGTCAGGGTCGATGGCGCCGTTCCATGTGGTCCACGTCACAGAGGAGGGCAGCGACCGCTACGGCTACTACTGCAGTAACTGCGAGACGCTGGCGAACGCGATGGACTCGATGGGGCGCATCGAATGTGACAACTGCGGGAACGTTCGCAAGCCGATGCGCTGGGACGCCGCCTACCTGTAATTACGGGGGCGACTGGTCTCCCGAGCGCTGTGACGATTCCTGCCTGTTCGCCGGGACCAGTATCAGCTTGTAGTACAGTCCGAACAGACACAGGGCGATACCGACGCCGACGAGTACGTCAGTCACTGCGTGTTCGTTTATCGCGTGGGTAACGATCGACACATCGCCGACGGGCGTGTGGAGTGGCTGGAGAGGCATATGTACTGATTTATCTATTAGCTGTAAAAAGCCGGACTAATGTTCTCAGCCGTTGAGAACCAGTCGTCGGCAGTCACCCGACAGCGACCCAACTCGACACGGAGTCGGGGCCAGGGATGGTGGCTGTCCGGCGTCCGGACAACCGCTCCGAAGGCCGGTTCTGTGACGCTGTTTGCAGACAGAAATACCGGGTGTGGCAGCCGTTCTCCCTGTCGTAACGCTAAAGAGTCGAACGTACGTCTATATGTGTAAGATGACTATCGAAATCCGTCTCCGGAGGTGGTGCTGTGGGCGTCGAGATTAGGGAGTCACCTGTCTCAGCCGACGCGTTCGAGGATATGAAGGAGTTCGTCCACGACTACCTTGCGGCGAGCGTCGAAAACGAAGAAGAGGGCGGCCGCATGCGCTGGTACCCGTGGCACTCCGCGGAATACCGCTTCAACCACATCCTCAACGTCGTCGACATCGCGACAAAAATCGCCCGCAAGGAAGGGGCGAACGTGGACGTGACTCGCGTGGCAGCGTTGTTTCACGACATCGCGAAACTGGAAGCCGAGCAGGACCTCCACGCGGAAGCCGGCGCTCGGATCGCACGCGAGTACCTGAAGGCACACGGTGACTACCCCGAATCGTTTATCGAACAGGTCTGCTCCGCCGTCGATGCCCACTCGTATCAGGGGCCGCTGGACGACCTACCCCTGGAAGTACAGTGTCTCATCGAGGCGGACATTCTGGATAAGGTGGGCGCGAACGGGACCGCCCTGATGCTGTTGCGGATGGGCTATGAGTCCCGGACGCACATGGACGCGGCCGAGATGGTCGACCGGGTCATCGAGCGCGGCGAGGATGCCCGCGAGCGTGTTCAGAGCGACACCGCTGAGTCCATCGTCCACCAGCGGCTCAAGCGGACCCGCTGGTTCCAGGAGTGGCTGACGATGGAGGTCGCCGAAATGGCCGTCGAAGACGACCTCGATGACGTGGCGACCGGGATGGGCGACTCATAGCGCTCGCAGCAGGAACAGGACGCCGGTCCCGGCGAGAACAGCAGCGCTGACCCACGCGATTAGCGGTGCGAGCCGCTCGATACGCGTTCTCGCGGCGACAATCGCCGCCGGAAACCCCGTGATCCAGAGGCCGATACCGCCGAAAAACCCACCCAGCAGCACCGGATGTCCGGTCTGGACGGTTAGCGCATCAGTCCCGACCGCAGGCACGTACGACGCCACGTCGACCACACCGGGTTCGAGGAGGCCGACGCCGACGGTGAGCCAGAAGGCGACCTGATAGGGGTTGGTCAGCGCCAGCACGAGTGCCTTGCGAAAGCCGCGACTGTCCCCAGACGTGACCGACGAGTCCCCCTCGGTAACTGTTGTATTCGCTTCTTTGACTGCACCGTAGGCGAACCAGAGCATCAGGAGCCCGCCGGCCCCGACCATCACGCGCCGAACGCCTGGCGTCTCGGTGATGACTGTTGCAGCGCCGAGCACGGCGAGCACGAGGAAACAGGCGTCAGCGGTCATCGCGCCGAGGCCGGCGAAAAAGCCGGCCCGCCAGCCCCGCAGTGCGCTCTCCTCAGCAATGACGGCGTTCATCGGACCCGGTGGCGCGGCGAGTGCGAGGCCGAACAGGACTCCACCGAGAGCTGTCGGGACGAGCGAGAGCGCGCCGAGCTGGAGCAGGCCGAGTGAGTGATGCATCTACAATCGGTGAAAACAGAGAGAAAATCCTACAGACTTACAGCTTGCCGGCCTTCTGGAGCTTCATCAGGTCCTCGGTGTCGAGGGTCTCGCCCTCCTTGAACTTCTGATAAATCTCCTCGGCTTCCTCGCGCGCGGCTTCCTGCTTCTCCTCGCGCTGGGAGCGCTCCTGCTCCTCTTCCTTCTTGTCGAGTTCGCGCAGGCGCTTCTGGACGCGGACGAAGTCTTCGTGGTGCTGGTCGGCCGCTTCCTGCGCTTCGACGAACTCCTCGTGCTTCTCGTCGGCCTCGTCACGGATCTCGTCGGCCTCGCGGTAGGCCTCGATCATCTCGTTGTGGTGCTTCTGGGCCTCGTCGGCCAGTTCCGTGACCTTCTGGTGGTGCTTTGAGGCTTCCGAGCGGACCTCTTCCGCTTCCTCTTTGAGCTCTTCGAGGTCGCCGCCCTGGTCGAGCTTCTCCTGTTTCTCCTGGAGCTTCTCGCGCTTGGTCTCGATCTTCTCGATGAGCTCCTTCTCGTCCTCCGAGGAGAGCACTTCGGTCTGTTGCTTGAACTCGAGGTCTTCGATCTCCTCTTTGAGTTGTTCGACCGACGTGCCCTCGTCGAGTTCGAGGTCGTTTTTCAGGTTGTCGACCTTGTCGAACAGCTCGTTTGCTTCCGCATTGAGCTCGTTGCGCTGGTCCTTGTGCTCCTGAACCTGCTCGTTGAGCTCGTCGCGCTTCTCGCGGTGTTCCTGGGCCTCGTCGACCTTCTCGCGAGTCTTCGCGTTCAGGTCGTCACGGGCGGAGGCCCGCTCGGACGCCATCTGGTTCAGCTCGTTCCGTCGGTCGCGGAGCTGGCCGGCGAGTTTGATAAGCTCGCCTTTCGATTTGTTTTCGAGATCCTCTTCGGTTACTGTAACGTTCTTTGATTCGTCTATCGAGTCTGCCATTGTTGAATCCTCTATGCCATCACCGCTTCAGCACAGACAGTCGGCCCACTACTGAGGGGCTGACACCAATAACAAGGGTTCCCTCTCATGTTGGGCTGAAAGCGATACTGCCTGAACGCGGAAGCGTTCTGGTGTCTACAAATAGAGGTGGATATTGTTTAAACATTCCGGTGCATTGAATACCGCGTCAACGTCTCACACGCCCCAATTCGGCGGGTGAACCGGTCGTAACCTCACCGGATTACCCTTGTATATCACGGACATATATTACTGGCTAATGGTGTATTCGTTTTTGACGACCCGCTGCCCGTCGGTGACGGCGAGTGTCACTTCGTCGCCGGCCGACAGCGTGAGCGTGTCGACGGGGACGCGGGCGAAAGGACCGACAGTGTGTTCGGCCTGCTCGCGCTCGCCGTTGCAGTCCCACTCGACGGTGAGGTTCGTGCTCTCCGGCCTGTCGTGGAGGACGACGACGTCCCGCTCTCCGGGACTGGGTGCGGAGAGGACGACCTGTGTGGGCTCGTAGCTGTCGGCGAGCACGTCGTGTGCCGTCTTTTCGCTCCCGTCAGCGGCGAGTACACCCATGCCCGCGTCGCCGACGTCCCGGAGGCTGTCGAGGACGACGACCGGTGCGCGGCGCTGGCGCAATCCCTCGGCCACCTCGCGGACGACGTCAGCCTGGTACGCCTGTGACCCAGCCACCCCGTCGTCGATGTGGCGGTCGTGCCGGGCGCGGTCGAACCCCGGGGTATCCACCGGGTCGGCCGTCCCGAGCGCGCCGGCCCCGAAGCCGGCGACGACGTCGCCGACGCCGAACTGGGAACAGAGCCATGGGAGGTCGGCCGTGTCGCCGTACCGCCACCCCGGGTACAGCGTGGCCGCGTCGGGGTCGATTCCGGGCGGGCCGACCACCGGGAACGTCGGGACGGAGTCCACGGCCCCAGCCACGGTCTCGGCCTCGGTGCTGTCGTATCCGGTTCGCCAGGCCCGCCAGCGAAAGCGTAGTCGGTCGAGGAACCCGGACCCAAGGCCGTCGGCGTAGGGTGACACTGGCTCGTCGTGAACGCCGACCGCCGCGAAACTGGGATGCTGCGCGTAGGTCGCATCGAGCCGTGCCGCGAGATTGGTTCCCCGTTCGTTGTCGAACGAACCGGGGCCCGACAACGGGAGGTCCTGCCAGAGCAGGACGCCGTGGTCGTCACAGGCGCGGGCCACTTCGGGCGGCGTCCCCTGCGCCCGAACCCGGACCAGATTTGCGTTGGCGTCGACGGCCCGCACGACGTCCTCCGCGGTCGGGTCCAGCAGTGTCACGCCGCGAACCGGCACCTCCTCGCCGTTGACCTGCAGGCCGTCGTCGTACGAAACAGTACGTAGTCCCGTCGTCACCGAGTGTTCGTCGTCATCGAGCTTCGCGCTGAGGACGTAGCGGGACTGCTCGCCGCGGTCGTGGGGCCACCACAGCGACGGGTCGCGCACGTCTATCGTGTAGGTCACCGACGTCGTCTCCTCGTCAGTCGAGACGCGAGCGCGGTCCATCATCCCGCCGCCACGAACGTCACCCTCCGGCCGGAGTGAGAGCGTAATCCGGTCGTCAAGCGGCTCTTCGGACAGGACAGTCGCCGACACTTCCACTGTCGCATCGGTTACGTCGGCTTCCGATACCTGTGGCTGGGCCGAAAGCTCGCTCACGCAGGGGTCGGGCCGGGTTTCGAGCCGTGCGTCCCACCAGATGCCCGGGACACAGCGCTCCGGCGGTAGCTGGTCGGTCGCGTGCAACCCGCCGAAACGGTCCGCCGGCGCGCGACACTCCACGACGATCCGGTACTCCTCGCTCTCGGGGAGTCGAACCCGGAGCGGTTCGAAGTAGGCGTCGTGGCTGGTGAGCAGATCCCCGTTGCACCACACGCGCGTGTGCGCGTACGCTCCGTTCAGCACCAGCAGCGTGTGTGCATCGCTCTCGTCCCGCGGGTCCGAGAACGTCGTTTCGTAGGCCACGGCCTCGGCGCCGGCGAACCCCTCGGGCCGGCCGGGCACTGACACCGGTTCCCACGACTCCGGGGACGGCATCTCGTCGTCCGGCGCAACCGCCGCGCCGCGCCACTCCAGCGACATACCTTGTGGCCCGTTCCGCGGGGGCATATCCTTTGCCCCACGGCTTCACTTTCACTTTCACTACGGGGATGGCTCGCCTTGACATAGGTAGCCATCTACTATCCAGATATGCTCACCGAACTACACGAGGCGGCGACACCGACCTGCGAGGCCCAGCACTGCGAGCGCCCGCTCGGCGAGCCAGCGCTGGTGTTCGAGACCGAGGCCGGCCGCCGCGAGGCCCACGAGTGCGCCTGCGGTGCGGTGACGGTTACCGTCGTCAGGTCGGATTCGTCCCGCTGAAGTACGCCCGGCAGTGACCGGGAGGTATGACACTCGAGGAAGTGGTCCACGCACAGGGCCACGAGAACGTCTCCGGCGAGCACGCCAGCACGCTGGAAGTGACGAGCGACGACTTTCTGACTCCTGCAGGTGACTGCATCCTCGCTATCGAAGCCGACCGCGTCCCCGCCGACTTCGACAGCGAGTTCGTGACGGCCTGCCAGGACGCCGACGCGACGATTACGGCAACTATCGAAGCTGGCGATCAGACCGTCACTGTGACCGGGACCGGCCACCCCGACCTGTCTTTCGAGAACGACCGCAGCCACGTCCTGCGGACGAGCGACTACGTCGATGACCGGACCGTGATGGTGAACGCCGACGCGGCAGCCGGCGACGTGGACCGGGACCTCGTCGAAGCGCTCGCTGACGGCCACGATGCGACGCTGACGCTTTCTGTCGAACCCAGCGGCGACTGAGCGGTAGTTTCTACAGCGGTCGCGCCGCTCTCTGGCACAGTCAAAAGAAAACAGATTGTGAACACTCGCGGCGATGCCGCTCGTGTCGAGGTCGCGCTGCGACCTCGCTTAACTCGACGAGATGACGTCGTCGATACGGACGATCATCGTTGCCGCCTCGGTGGCGGAGTCGACCGCTTCGCGCTTGACAGCGGCGGGGTCGAGGATGCCGTAGTCGACGGGGTCACCGACGACGCCGGTCTGGCCTTCGCTGATGATGCCGGCGATGCCCTCGCTCTCGTGTTCGGCGCGGAGGTCGACGAGCGCGTCGATGGCGTCGAGGCCCGTGTTCTCCGCGAGCGTGCGGGGCAGCACGTCGACGGCGTCGGCGAACGCTTCGACGGCGAGCTGCTTGCGGCCCTCGATGGACGCCGCTTCGGAGCGGATGTGGTCGGCGATGGCGATCTCAGTCGCGCCTGCGCCGGGGACCACACCGCCGGCGTCGAGCGCGGCGATGACGGTGTCGAGCGCGTCGTTGAGCGCGCGTTCGAGCTCGTCGACGACGTGTTCGGTGGAGCCGCGGGCGATGACCGTGACGGACTCGGCGGTCGCGCCGCCGGTGATGAACGTCACGTCGTCGTCGCCCTGCTTCTCGACGTCGACGCTGTCGGCGTGGCCGAGCGAGTCCTCGTCGAGGGCTTCCAGCGAGCCGACGCGCTTCGCGCCGGTGGCCTCGACGATGTCCTTGGCGGTCGAGGAGCCGATGCTGTCGGCGACGAAGACGCCTTCCTTGGCGAGCTGGGAGGCGACGCGGTCGGCGACGTCCTCGGTGACGAAGGCCACGTCAGCGCCGCTTTCGACGACTTCCTCGGCGTAGCCGCTGAGTTCCTGGTCCTCGGCGTCGAGCGCGGCGTTGAGCTGGTCGACGCTGGAGACGTTGTACTCGGCGTCGATGTTGCTCTCGCGGACGTCGAGTTCGGTGTCGATGACCGCGATGGACGCGTCCTCGACCGAGGTCGGCATGTTGTCGTGGACGGCCGTCTCGTCGACGATAACGCCCTCGACGAGCTTGGTCGCGGAGGAAGCCGCACCCGTCTGGGTGTGGACTTCGATGTTGTCCCGGCGGACGCCGTTGTCGCTCTTGGCGTGGCGGACGGCGTCGACGACGACTTCGGCGAGTTTCTCGGCCTCGACGTCACCGGTTCCCTTGCCGGTCATCGAGGACTCGGCAACTTCGACGAGTGTCTCGTCGTCGAGGTCGACGTCGAGGACGAGCTCGTTGATAGCGTCCTGTGCGAGTTCGGCCGCGGCGGAGTACCCCTCGACGATTGTTGTCGGGTGGACGTCGTCATCGAGCAGGTCCTCGCCTTTCGTCAGCAGTTCCCCGGCCAGCACGGACGCCGTCGTCGTGCCGTCGCCCACTTCGTCCTCCTGGGTCTGGGCGACTTCGACGATCATCTGGGCCGCGGGGTGTTCGATGTCCATCTCGGAGAGGATGGTCGCCCCGTCGTTGGTGATGACCACATCACCGTCGTCGGAGACGAGCATCTTGTCCATGCCGCGGGGACCGAGCGTGGTCCGTACGGACTCGCTTACGGCCTTTCCGGCGGAGATGTTCGATGACTGTGCGTCCTTCCCGTGTGTGCGCTGGGCGTCCTCATCAAGGATGAAAAGAGGCTGGCCGCCCATGCGTCGCTGGCCAGATGACATATGTGTTGAACCTCACTTAAGACAAGGCAAGCGGTTCTATATAAAACTTTCTAACGGCGTAGACCGCTCGTCGGGTGACAGCGCCGTGCTGTCCCTGTAATCCCGGCTGGACCTACACACCTTTTAATATGGGAGTATACACACCGTATAGTAGATGCTGGAGTTGGAGCACGGCTTTCGGGTCGTCGACGTGCACGCGCGACTGGAACCCGACGAGCAGCGCCGACCCCGAGACGGTATGGGTGACCCGGAGCAACTGGAACGGGAGATGCACCAGGCCGGTGTCGTCCGCTCCGTCGTCTTTCCCGGCGAGCGAGACGGCTCGTATCTGAAAGCGAACAACGCCGTCGCCCGGATGACTGTCGAGCGGCCGATGGTCGCCTTCGCCAGAGTCAACGGCGCTCGGGACCCGGGGACCGGTCCCGGGTCGACCCTTCGCAACCTCGCAAGTAGTCGCACGGACGACCACACGTCCCCGGAAGACATCGAGCAGTACGCATACGACGACCGGTTCTACGGCTTCAAACTCCATCCGCCGACCGACGGGCTGCCAGACGAGGACGTGCTCGCAGAACTAGAGTCGGTGTCGCTGCCTGTCATCGTCCACGGTGGCGAAGGGTTCCGACCCGAAGCTGTCGCTGAGTCGCTGCTGGCGTATGACTTCCCGGTTATCCTCTCACATTTCGGCGCGCACCCGCTCCGGAAGGACCTGATGGAACGGGCCATCGACCTGCTGGAGACTCACGATAATCTGTATCTCGACACCAGCGCGGTCCGCTACCGCGGGCCGATGGAACGGGCGGTGTTAGAACATCCCGACCGCGTTCTCTTCGGGAGCGGCGTCCCCAGCGTCCACCCGAACGTGGCCGTGATGGAGATTCTGACACTGGACGTTCCCGAAGACGCGATGCGAAAGGTGTTCTCGAACAATCCCAACCGCGTCATCGAGGCGCTGGCCCCCTGACCGCCGACAACTCCTATTCCGGTCGAACGGTTGCGGCCAGTACCGGTTACCGCTACTACCGCCAGTCGTACACAGTCACCGCGCGGTCCGCGCGCGCGGAGCGGCCGTTCGGGTTCCGACAGGGTGTCCGGTCGGTCACGCGTGCGCGGAGGCCGTCGACGATGCCGGACCCGACGCCGCCGAACACGTCCTGCCCGTTGCCGAGCCACTGCGACGGCGTCGTCTCCCCGCGCACGACATCGATCAGCGCGTCCGTCGCGTCACTCACCGCGTGGCTGAGGAGTCGCCGCAACACGGTTGGGCGGACGTTGTAGTTCTTCACCAGCCGGTAGGCGAGCGAGCGGTACTTCCAGTTCCAGTCGGTCTCCGTGGTGCCGCCGTCGGCCTCGAACTCGCGGCTGACGCACATCGCCGTGCTCCAGTCGACGCCGTAATCACTGGCGGCCATCCGGTGCGCGAAGTCCCGGGCGCTGCCAACGTTCAGGTACTCGTCGAACCCGTCGAGCGCTTCCAGCACCTCCGCGTCGAACGCGACGTTTCCGGGATTGAAATACGTCACGTCGCGGCCGGCTATCGTCCGCGTCTCCTCGGTTTCGGTCGTCATTCCGGCCCAGAGTTGCTGGTGTGTCGGCCCGGTGATGGCCTGGGTTGCCCCCGAGAGCCCGTTTTTCACCGCGTCAGCCCAGCCGGACTCGACCGAGAGAGCCTGGTGGACGAGCGCGATAACGTCTCCCGTTGCCCGGTCGATCCCTGCGTTGCGGGCGACCGTGACCGAGCGGTCGGCGATCTCGACGAGGATCGACACGTCGTCCCGGTCGCGGACCATGCCCGTCGTGCCGTCGGCCGACGGGCCGTTGACCACAATCACTTCGGCATCGGGAACCTGCTCGGTGAGTGCGTCCAGACAGCCGGACAGCTCCTCCCGGCCGTTCAACGTCGGGACCACTACCGAGATATCCATACCTCTGGGTACGGCGGCGAAGGCGCTTAAAAGTCGCGGGAGACGGACGGCGACATCCATTCAGGGAAAACGGGCTGTCCGAGCGGCGGCGAGCTACACATGGGTGTTCCAGTACGACACCGATGCCAGCTTTTCGCCGAGTGGCGTGCCGCCGAGCGCCGTATCGAGCGAGCGGAACGAGGCGGCCAGTTCGTTCGGAATCTTCCGGTAGAATCCGTAGGGAAGCAGCCAGTCGTGGTTCGCCTCGGTCAGTTCCAGTCCGGCTCCGTCCAGCAGCCGGTCGATCTCCCAGCGGGAGTAGAGCCGCGACCCCATCGGGAGCGCCCAGTTGTATATCGACCGGGTCGAAAACCGGTTGAACGTATCGAAGAAGACCTGTTCCTTCGAGACGCGGCGCATCTCAGCGAGGAACGCCGCCGGCGTGTCCGCCAGATGGAAAAAGCGCATCGCAAACACGGTGTCGAAGTGGTCGTCCGGGAACGGGAGCCGGGCCGCATCACCCCGCATGAACTCGACACGGTCGTCGACACCAGTCGCCTGTGCTTTCTCACGGCCCTGCTGGAGCATCGGTCCTGAGATGTCCAGCCCGGTGATGTTCGCGCCGCGCTCGGCCAGCATCACAGTGAACCGTCCGGTTCCGCAAGCTACCTCTAACACGTCCTTGTCAGCCACGGGGCCGATTGCGTCGAGGACGGCCTGTTTCTCGCGTCGGTCGATAAGCCGACCGCCACGGGAGAACCGCTTGGCCTCGTACTCTTCGGCCACGGTGTCGGCCTGATACCACTCCTGCCCTTTCACGGTGTATTGCTCACCCCGCGGGGGATAAAACGATACTGGAATCCCCTTTCATCGGTTTGGCTGTTTTCCAGTCAGGTCAGATCCGCTCGCGCTCTCGGCCCTGATAGTTCTGGTCGTACTTTCCGGATAGCGACGAGAACCGCACGATGGCGGTTCTGTATAAGGACACATTAAACACTTCATAGAATCTGTATTGTTTGGTCATGCATATAGCCAAGTTTTACCAGTAAGTCTGGAATATCAGCCACTATGAGCGCATTAACTGAAAACGCTGCACCAGCACCTTTCACCGACGAGGAGTTCCGCGACACCCTGCGTGAACTCCCGCCGAGCGCGAAGCTCGTCGCGAAGGTGCTGGAGGACGACGCCCCGCTGTCACAGGGCGAACTAGCCGAGAACTCGCTGCTCCCGGACCGGACTGTCAGGTACGCCCTGAACCGACTGGAGGAGTCAGAGCTGGTCGACTCGCGGTACAGCTTCACTGACGCACGCAAACAGGTTTATTTCCTCACAGTCTGACCCGTCGGTATGGACTGGCAGCGGGCCGACGTGCCCGTCCCGACGCGGGCACCGACCGGCACCACGGCGGCATACGTTTGCGGCGACGAGGCGGCGCTTCTCGTGGACCCCGCGGATACGGATGATGCGCTCGATTCGCTTCTCAGTGACCGCACCCTCGCTCACATTGCGCTCACACACTACCACCCTGACCACGCCGGTGCCGTCGCACACTACGCCAGAGAGACGAACGCGACGGTCTGGGCGCGGCGTGGCCGGGCGACCGCATTCGAGGCTGCGACCGGCGTTACCCCTGACAAACTGTTCAGCGACGGGACGACGATTCCGACCGACGCCGGCCCGGTGACCGTCCTCGACACGCCGGGCCACGCGCCGGAGCACGTCGCCTTCGCAACTGACGGGACCGTCGTCTCCGGCGACCTCGCCGTGGCCGAGGGCAGCGTCGTCGTCGGCGCACCAGAGGGCGACGTTCGGGCCTATCTCGCGTCACTGCGGCGACTCCACGCCAGAAACCCCGACGTGCTGTTACCGGGCCATGGCCCGCGTATCGAGAGCCCACGGGAGACCTGTGCGCGCCTCATCAGCCACCGACTGGAGCGCGAGCAACGTGTTCGGGCGGCTGTCAACGACGACGGGGCCGACACACTCGACGAAATCCTCGACGCCGCCTACGACAAGGACCTCACTGGCGTTCGCGACCTGGCCCGCGGGACAGTGCTGGCCCATCTCGAAAAGCTCGCCGTCGAGGGTACTGTTTCGTGGGACGGCGAGCGGGCCGCACTGCATCCAGCGGAGTGACGCCTTTTTGCCTGTCGGCCCGCTACCACGGCTGTGGAATCCCTGGAAACCGAACTCGAACGGGCCCGTACGCTCGACGAGTCGGAGCTGGCCGACGCTATCGAGACCATCGGGTTCGAATGCACCCGCTGTGGGGCCTGCTGCAAGGCCGAGTCGGCGTGTGGCGAGAGGGGAGAGGGTGCCGACGAGACGGACAGAGTCGCCGGTGGTGCCGGTGAGAATGAGAACGACGGCTCTGGAGAAACCGACGCCGAACCCCACACGGCGACGGTGTTTCCCGACGAGATCAGGCAGCTACAGTCCGCCGGGGAGTACGACTTCCGTGACGTCGCCCGCCCGATGCCGTACGGACTGGCCGACGGCCCGGACGGCCCCGAGGGTGAGACGTTCGAGTGGGCGCTCCAGACTGACGACTGCGGCGACTGCACGTTCTACGCTGAAGACGACGATGGCACGGGTGCCTGTACGGTCCACGGCGACCGCCCGCTCATCTGCCGGACCTACCCGTTCAGCGTCGCGCTGGGCGGGACGAGCCAGCCGATGGGCGAAGCCGTCGACGAGGAGGGGATGGTCCGGGCTCACGAATGTGAGGGACTCGGCCGGGATATCTCCAGAGCCGACGCCGAGGAGTTGGCGGCGGCGCTCAAGGAACGCGCCGTTCGGGAACTCGAAGAAGCCATCGGCGTCCGCGACAACTACCGGCCCGTCGACCCGTCAGCCGGACAGGTCGTCGTCCACGACTCCGAAGGGGCAAAGCGCCCCGACGGCAGTGCCTACGAGTAGTTTCAGACGTCGTCGATGATCTCGCCGACCGCGAAGTTCGACTTGACTTCGGTAACTTCGATCTTGACTCGTTCGTCGATTTCGGCCCCCGGAACGATGATGACGTAGCCGCGTTCGACGCGAGCGATGCCGTCGCCCTGCTTCCCGATGTCTTCGATCTCGACGTAGCGCGTCTCACCCGGTTCGACCGGCGGCTGTGGCTGGTCCGGTGGCGTGTCCGACACCGTCTCCTCCTCCGTCTCTGTCCCCTCGTCTGTGGAGATGAGCGCAACACGATAGGTACTGCCCGAGTCGACTGCGCCCGTCTCGATCTCTCGACGCGGGACCTCCACGACGTACCGGTCCCCCTCGTCGCGGATATCGGCACTGAACAGACACAGCAGTTGATCCGAGATTTCCAATGTGATAGACCTCCGTTCGGCCACAAAACGGGCCATTACTAAAGAACTGCCGGAGCGAACGACTGTGACCGTCCCAACTGCGGAGCGACGACGAGCGCTCACGGTGTTTCCCGCCTGTACCAACTACCTGTCGCGTGGCCCAACTCGCGGCAGTATCCCCGGTTCGAGCGAGGGAAAACCGCAAGACTGCAAGCCGTTAACCGTCTGTACCAAATCCCATAAGGGTGTCTCGATACTGTTAGTAACTGTACTAATGAGCGCCACCGCACAAACCCCCGACAGTCCGCTCTCGGACAAGCAGCGACGTATTCTGGAGTATCTCCGTTCCAATGCTGACGAACAGACGTATTTCAAATCGCGGCTCATCGGTGATGAACTCGGTCTCTCAGCCAAAGAGGTCGGGACGAACATGACAGCTATCGCCGACGGCGACCACGATCTGGCCGTCGAGAAGTGGGGCTACTCCTCCTCGACGACGTGGATGGTCGAGACCTGAACCGGTGCCGGTTCGACCGCGGATACATCCCCACTCTCACTCGGTCGTCCGAGTGAGTGCAAACTGTATCTTACTCTAGAGAACGCTCGGTGCCGTCGCTCATTCATCGTTTCAGACGATTTATCCCTGATATATCCATACATATTGTAAGTGGTGAATGTCTATATTGATAACTATTGAAGCCATAGTTGTACACATCAATGGGCGAGGCTGGCTCCGCTATCCGGGTGCTTCACGTCGACGACGACCGGCAGTACGCAGAGACGACAGCGGCATTCCTCACGCGAGAGCGTCCTGCGTTCGACATCGAGACCGCGACGAGTGCAGCAGCGGGCCTGCGTCTGCTCGAAACAGAGTCGGTCGACTGTATCGTTTCCGACTACGAAATGCCCGGCGAGAACGGCATCGACTTCCTCGAATCTGTCCGCGAGGACTACCCTGATCTCCCGTTTATCCTGTACACGGGCCGTGGTAGCGAAGAGATCGCCGGTGACGCTATCTCCGCGGGCGTCACAGACTATCTACAGAAGACGTCAGACACCAGCCACTACGCCCTTCTCGCGAACCGCATCGTCAACGCCGTCGAACAGTACCGGTCACAGCGCGCCCTCGAAGCGAGTAAAGACAGGCTCTCGCTGTTTATCGACCAGTCGCCGCTCGGGTTCGTCGAGTATAACCAGGACTTCGAAATCGTCCGCGTCAACGACACTCTCACAGAGATATTCGGCTACACCGAGGAGGAACTGGTCGGCGAGACGTGGGAGGTGTTCGTCAGCGAGGAAAGCTACGACCACGTCGACGCGGTCACGTCCGCACTTAGCGAGGCCAGCGGTGGCTACCACAGCGTCAACGAGAACGTCCGGAAGGGCGGGGAGCGTATCATGGTCGAGTGGCACAATCGCCTCGTCACTGACGACTCGGGCGATGTCGTTACCATCTTCTCGCACTGCCAGGACGTCACGGAGCGCATCGAGCACGAACAGAACCTCGCCCAGTTACGGGACTTTTTCGCCGAGGCGGAGGAACTCGGCGACCTCGGTGCCTGGGAGTTCGACGAAACCGGGACGTTGACCTGGACAGCGGGCACTCGCCGTATCCACGGAGTCGACGACGACTTCGATCCGACAATCGAAGAGGGACTGTCCTTCTATCATCCCGAAGACAGGGAGATGGTTTCGGACGCCGTCGATGCGGCCCTCGAAGACGGGGAACCGTACGATATCGAGACCAGGCTCATCACCGCAACAGGCGACTGTCGGTGGGTCCGGACCCACGGCAAACGCGTCGAAGGCGCGGAGAAGCGGACAGTTCAGGGGTTCATCCAGGATATCACCGAACAGAAGGAGCGCGAACGCAGACTCCGCGTTCAGAACGATCGACTGGAGTCCTTCGCCAGCGTCGTCAGCCACGACCTTCAGGGGCCACTGACAGTCGCACAGGGCCACTTGGAGTTGGCCCAACAGGCAGTGACCAACGACCACCTCGACAGTATCGACGACGCCCACGAGCGGATGCAGACGCTCATTGACGATATCCTGACGCTGGCACGGGACGGACGCGAGGCGACGACCACCGAGCCCGTCAGTTTACAGACCGCCGCAAGCGCGTGCTGGGAGACTATCGGGACGGAGAACGGGACTCTGGTGACCGATACGGACAGTGTCGTCGTTGCTGACCCCCGCCGATTGCAGCGCCTGCTGGAAAACCTGTTTCGGAACTGCGTGGCACACGGGTCCGAACCCTCGCTCTCGCAGATGCACGAAAACAGCATGGAGCAGGGCTCTGTGGGCAGTCCGGGACAGTCCGACGAGATCGTCGAAAGCGATACCGGAGTGACGGTTACTGTCGGTGACATCGACGACGCCAGCGGTTTCTACGTCGCTGATGACGGTCCGGGGGTTCCAGAAGACGAGCGAGACACGGTGTTCGAAGCGGGCTACTCGACCGCGCCCGAAGGCACCGGCTTCGGCCTCGCAATCGTGGCCGATATCGCCGCCGTCCACGGCTGGGATGTCAGTGTGACCGACAGCGAGTCGGGCGGAGCCAGGTTCGAAATTACCGGTGTTGACCGGGAGACGTAACTCGGCGGAAAGAATCAGCTCAGGGATCGTACCGCAGCAGTGAGTCGGCCTCGCCCGCTAGCTCGGCAACATCGTCATCGAACGAATCGGCGTACCGGATAAGCAGTGTCAACACTGTCTCTGGCTCGGTCACCGCGTACCCGTCTTCTCGGGACAGCAGTCCGGCGGACTCCAGGTCGCCGGCGTAGTTGCTCACCGTCGGCCGCGAAACGTCCAGTTCGGTGGCCAGTTCAGAGGCCGTCACGTCCGGACGGCGAAGGAGCGTGACGAGCATCCCGCGGGCTGTCGAGCGTCGCAGGTAGCCAAGCGCCACCTGTTCGAACTCGGAGAACTGGCCAGCCGGGAAGTACCGCCGGTAGTCGCCGTCCTTCTGTGAGGCGACGACGTCTTCGTTTTCCAGCCGGTGGAGGTGATGCTGGGCCTCGCCGGTCCCGAGTTTGAGGTCGTCGCGAAGCTTCGAGAAGTGCGTCCCGGGATGTGCGGAGACGTACCCGGCGATGGCGTCGGGCGCGTCGCTCTCGCTCCCGCTATCGCCGAAGCGGGCAAACGGGCTCGCTGCACCGAGGGCGGCAAAGCGACGGAGCGTCGCCCGCTTGTCCTCGTCCACGTCGCCCTCACGCGTCATTGCTACCGAAAAGGTGGGTCGGTAATAAAACGTCTTCGCCTGGTTATCAGGACTAGTCGTCCTTGTCGACTTCCGACGTTCGCGTCGTGTCGTCGGGGCCGCCGGCCACGTCAGTCGTGCCCGAGTCGTCGTCGATTTCGGCGTCCATCTCCTGAATCATCTCGTCGGCGCTGTCGAGGCCACTGTCCTGGCCCTCCTTGATCTTCTGGGCTTCCTCTTCCATCGCTTCGACGTCGACCTGCGCTTCCTCGTCGATCTGGCCGAGGATTTCCTCGATGTCGTCCAGACCGAGCATCTCGCGGGTCTCGTCGTCGAAGTCGAGCGCTTCCAGCGCGTGCCCGTTCTCCTTCACGTCCGAGCCCTGGAGGTGCTTGCCGTAGCGGCCCACCAGCGAGGTGAGTTCCTGCGGGAGGATGAACTTCGTCGACTCGCCCTGGCCGATCTCGGCGAGCGTCTCCATCCCCTTGTCGATGACGGCGCGCTCGCCCATCGATTCGGCGGATTTCGCGCGGAGGACGGTCGAGATTGCGTCACCCTGGGCTTCCAGAATCTGGCTCTGCTTCTCACCCTGCGCGCGGATGATGTTGGACTGCTTGTCACCTTCCGCCGTCTCGATGGCGGAGCGCCGTTCACCCTGGGCTTCCAGAATCATGGCACGGCGTTTCCGCTCGGCGGAGGTCTGTTGCTCCATGGCCTGCTGGACGTCCTTGGACGGGTTGACCTCGCGGACCTCCACGCTCTCGACGCGGACACCCCACTCGTCGGTGGGTTCGTCGAGTTCTTTCCGGATTCGGGCGTTGATTTCGCCCCGCTTGTTCAGCGTGTCGTCCAGCTCCATGTCACCCAGCACGGCACGGAGGGTCGTCTGGGCGAGGTTGGAGACGGCACGCTCGTAGTTATCGACTTCGAGGAACGCCTTCTTCGGGTCCATCACCTTGATGTAGACGACGGCGTCGGCGGTCACCGGCGAGTTGTCGCGGGTGATAGCCTCCTGCCGTGGCACGTCGAGTGTCTGGGTCCGCATGT
Organism: Haloarcula sp. KBTZ06; assembly: GCF_048595605.1. Taxonomy (NCBI): domain Archaea; kingdom Methanobacteriati; phylum Methanobacteriota; class Halobacteria; order Halobacteriales; family Haloarculaceae; genus Haloarcula; species Haloarcula sp. KBTZ06. The sequence continues at coordinate 2,161,734 of NZ_CP184337.1, read as the reverse complement.
CGAACCGCGTCACGTCTGAGACGAAGGGGTAGATGAAGTGAATCCCCTGGTCGAGGACGCCGCGATAGGTGCCGAGGACCGTGTAGGCACCTTTCTGGTACGGGCGGATGATCACGACGCTGGAGTACACCAGCGCGATGGCGATCAGGAGGAAGATTACGGTAACGAAACCGATGAGTCCTCCGGGTTGTAGCGGTGCTGTCGCGGGGAACATGACAGTCAAACCTCCGGAGCGCTCAAGGAAAAGGCTTCGGTGTCCCTGTCACAAACTACCGAATTACACACCTACGCCCGCTCCGACTCTCGTTCCGGCTCGGCATCCTTGTCGCTCCGGTTCCGGTCGCGCTCCGGTTCGGCATCCCCGTCGCCCCGGCTCCGGTCGCGTTCGAGCGCGCGGTCGATTTCGTCAGTCGCCGACTCCACCGCCTCGACTTCCAGGACGTTCCCGCCGCCGGGGTCGATGACGATGACCTCCGTTCCCTCCTCTATCGGGTCGCCGGAACTGCGGGCCTGATAGTACGGATTGAAGCCGCCGTCTTCCAGTTTGACCTCGCCGTCACTTCGGGTCACGCGCTCGGTCACAGTCCCGAACTGGCCAGTAAGCGAGTCGGAACTGAGCGTTTGGCCGCGGCCCGGCGCGGCGAAATCGAGCTTTCGATACCCCCAGAGCGTGACCGCCGTGGTCGCCAGGACGATGACTGTGAGGATGAGCGGCGCGAAGATACCCAGGCTCGCTGGGATGAACAGCCCGACCAGCCCCGCCGTCAGCAGGGCCACGCCGAGGACGAAAAAGTGGGTCCCAGGGGCGAGCGCTTCGCCCACGATGAGGCCCGCGCCGGCCAGAAACAGCAGAATGGAGAGCGACATACCTAACAGTGGTTCGGCCTGCAGTGGGGCAACTGCCGCCAGCGGGTTCACCATGCCCCGACTTAGTGTCGGAGCAGGATTAAGTGTCGGGGTAGAGAGCGCGACTCTGAAGGCACCGGTGCAGGTCTTACGCGTCGCTCGTCCGGACAAAGAACCCGTACAGTACAGCGGTTCCGAGCGCGACAGACAGGACCACGCCGCCGAGTATGGACGGCGCGTACATCTCCGCCCCGAGGAACATCCGTCCGAGGGCGAGAATCGCGATGCAGACCCCTAGCGCGACGAAGACAACGTTCTCAGGCTTCGGCGCATCGGGAGTCACTTCCAGGTCCGGGGCGAACGAGCCGGCGACCGCGCCCTCCTCCTCGTCGGCTGCGTCACCGTCGACCTGAATCACGTCGGCTTCCGTCGCCAGTTCGTACTCCTCGGTGAACGTGTCACCCGTAGCGGCCGCATCGTCTCGTGCGGCCCCGTCGTCATCCATGGTTCGCGGTACGTGCCGTGACTACAAAAGCGCTGGCGACTGGGCTTACTTGATGCGGGTCCCCAGCGGGGCGTCCGCGTGGGTCGTCAGCAGGTCGGCCTCGTCGCCAGCGGCCAGGACCATGCCGTTGGATTCGATGCCGAACAGTTCGGCTTTCTCCATGTTGGCAAGCAGAATGACCCGCGTTCCGGGGAGGTCCTCGGCGTCGTGGAGCTGTCGGAGGCCGGCGACGACCTGCCGGACCTCGTGACCGATGTCAACTTCCAGCCGCAGGAGCTTGTCCGCGCCCTCGACCGGCTCGGCGCTGCGGATCTCGCCGACGCGCATGTCGACGCCCTCGAAGTCCTCGAAGCTGATGCGGTCCTCGACGAGGGGCTGGAGGTCGGCGGTCTCTGCGTCGTCATCTCCTTCGTCTCCGGCGGCTTCGCCGTCATCGTCCTCGGACTCGTCGTCGCTGGCCGCCTCAACGCGCTCCTGTAGTTCCTCGTTGAGCGCCTCGATGTGGTCGTCCTCGACCTGTTCGAACAGTTCCGCGGGCTCGCCGAACTCGGCCGGCGGCGCTTCGAGCGCGCTGTCGAGGGTCACGTCGGCGACGGAGCCCTGCTCGCCGAGCTGGCCCCAGAGGCGCTCGGCCTTGCCTGGCAGAACGGGCTGCATGAGCACCGCGACAGCCTTCGTTAGCTGGACGCAGTCACGGATGACCTGCTCGGCGCGCTCGGGGTCGTCGTCGACGAGGTTCCAGGGCTCGTTGCGCTGGATGTACTCGTTGCCGTAGTTCGAGAGTTCGATGGCGATTTCGGCGAGTTCGCGCACGTCGTACTCCCGAACGGCGGCCTCGAAGTCCTCGATGGCCGACTCGATTCGGTCGCGCACGTCGTCGCTGACGGGCGCGTCGGGCGTCCCGTCGTAGTTGCGCTCGGCGAACAGCAGCGAGCGGTAGATGAAGTTGCCGACGTTGCCGACGAGTTCGCCGTTGACCCGCTCCTGGAAGCGGTCCCAGGAGAAGTCCACGTCCGTATCGATCTGAGCGCCGGTCGCGATGTAGTACCGGAACAGATCGGGATGGAAGCCGGCGTCGAGGTACTCGTCGGCCCAGACGGCGCGGTTGCGCGAGGTCGAGAGCGCCTTGCCGTCGATGCCGACGAACCCGGTCGCCAGAATCGACCGGGGCTCGTTGTAGCCCGCCCCGCGAAGCATCGCCGGCCAGAACACCGCGTGGTGCTGGATGATGTCGCGCCCGATGACGTGGATGATTTCGCCGTTGTCGTCGGACCACTCGTCGTCCCACTCGGTGCCGTGGTGCTCCTCGCCGTCGACTTTCCAGACCTGCTCCCAGTCGTACTCGTCGTCGCCGACGCGCTCGGCGTACTGTTTCGTCGAGGCGACGTACTCGATGGGCGCGTCGACCCAGACGTACAGCACCAGTTCGTCGCCACCGTCTACGTCCGCCGGATAATCGACGCCCCAGTCCATGTCCCGCGTGATACAGAGGTCCTGCAGTTCGCCCTCGATCCACTCGCGGGGCTGGTTCTGGGCGTTGTCGGTGCCTTCCAGGCGGTCGAGGAAGCCCTGGAGGTACTCCTGGAAGTCTGCAAGCCGGAGGAACTTGTGTTCGCGGGTGCGGTACTCGGCGGGGTTGCCGGTCAGCGTCGACACCGGGTCCTCGATCTCGCCGGGCTCGAGGTGGCGCTGGCACCCCTCGTCGCACTCGTCGCCGCGGGCCTGTTCCCCGCAGTAGGGACAGGTCCCTTCGACGTAGCGGTCGGGGAGGGGCTGGTCCTCCTCGGTGTCCCAGGCGACCTCGATCTCCTTCTCGTGGACGTGGTCGTTTTCGACCCACGAGCGGACGAACTCCTGGGTGAGTTCGACGTTGGTCTCGTCGTCGGTGTGCCCGTAGTTGTCGAACTCGATGTTGAACTGCGGGAACGTCTCGGCGTAGGTCTCGTGGAAGTCAAGCGCGAACTCCCGCGGCTCGACACCCTCCTCGGCGGCGTTGACCGCTACCGGTGTACCGTGCATGTCCGACCCCGAAACGAACGCCGTCTGCTGGCCGATCCGTCGGAGGGAGCGCGACAGCGCGTCCCCGTCGACGTACGTCCGGAGGTGGCCGACGTGCAAGTCACCGTTCGCGTAGGGCAACCCACAGGTCACGACCGCCGGCTGGTCCGTCGGAAACTCGTCGTTGCTCATACCTGTTCGTGTGCCACCGACGGGTCAAAAGGGGGTTGGTTTCGGCGCCGCGCTGGACGGGCTGCTGTCCGTCAGTCCAGCAGTTCCAGACCGCCGAAGGCGACGAACCCGGTGATCACGAGGTCGACATCCTTGTGTTCCTCGTCGGAACGAGGGCGAGAGTCTTCCGCCGCGCCGAACAGCGGTAGCACGTCGAGGCGGACGTTCCACTCCCGCGGGACCCGTATCTCGGTCCCGCCGAAGATGGTCGTCGTGCTGACGTGGGCCGGCGCGTCGCTGCTCCTCACGTCCCGGAGGTCAAGTTCGATCCCGCCGAACAGCGCGGTCAGGTCCGCGCTCCGGAAGGCGTCGGCCGTGATGCGTCGCTCCGCGCCCCCGAAGAACGCGAATAGCAGGACGTGATCGCTCCGCTCGGATCGTGCTTTCGCCCGGTACTGTCCGAGGAGGAGCGATAGTCCAAACAGGATGATTAACAGCGGCCAGAACTGCACCACGTCACGGGCGGCGAGCACGCCCAGCGTGACCAGTTGCCACGCGCCAGCGACGAGGATGACCAGCAGCGGACCCACGAGGTTCCGTAGCCCGCCGGACACTAGCGCGTAGATGCCGACGAGGACGAACAACGATGGGACGTAGACGAACAGCGCGCTGGCGTCGAACAGTCCGGTCGACCGTCCGAGCAGCGCCAGGCCGATCAACACGACGATTCCGCCGAGGAGGGTCTGGGCCGCCAAACGGCTTCGGGACATGCGTGCATTTACTCAAACAGATTACATAAATCTGTGTGCCGGCCGCTCACAGCAGCACGAGCGTGCCGCCTGCGAGTGCGAGTGTCACCACAAGCCGCCCGGCGCTGCCGAAGAACGTCGCCGCGCCGAACCGATAGTAGTCGCGTTCGAGGACGGTAAACGCGTAGATAGAGATCGTATCGGGGAAGAAGGGAACACAGAGCGCGAGCGCCAGACCGACGTAGCCGTACTTCTGTGCGAGCTGTACCGTCTTCTTCTCCGACCATTCGATGATATTGAACCGTGAGCGCTTGATCCAGCGCACGAGTGGGCCGTACTCCTTTGCCTCCTGACCGATGTGGAAGGCGACGAGACTGCCGAACGCCTTCCCGAGACCACTGACGAGGATAATCGCCACCAGATTCCCGTTCGTAGAGAGTCCAAGCCGAAGCGTTTCGGCCGGAACTAGTACAACTTCGCTCGGGAGTGGGAGAATGAACGCGATCAGAAACGAGTACACCGCGATGATACCCAGTCCGGTTGGACCGGTGGCCGTACAGACGGCCTCTTCCAGCGGCGACAGTGGAGTGCCGGCGGTCGTACAGTCACCGATGAAGGCAATGAACGCTGTGGTCGGTACTACCAGGTCCACGACCCTCTGTAGCAAACAGGCACTTCTAAACCTTCGTATGTCTTCTCGGGAGTAGTCAATACCAGTATGTTCGGGACCGAGGGCGGCGACGCAGTACCAGTCGAGGTCCGCGATTCAGTACCAGTCGAGGTCCGCGATTCAGTACCAGTCGAGGTCCGCCACGAACGACCGCAGCATCGACCGCGTAACGTGGGGCATACACACGACACGCATCTCGCCAGCCCCGGTCTTTGAGACCCGCCAGCCGCGGTCCCGGAGTTCGTCGGTCATCGGCATCGAGAGATCGGCCGCGACAAGCGGAAGCTCGGGGCCGACCACGTCGTGGCCCCGCGCCGACAGCTGGTCGGCCAGCCAGTCGGCGTTGGCCATCGACGTTTCGTACTGCTGCTCGTAGCCAGCCGGCCACAGCGACTCCATCGCCGCGACGGCGGAGGCCACGCCAGCGCCCGAGCGCGTGCCGGTCAGCGTGAGCTGGTCAGTCGACTCCAGATATGGCGTTTCGACGGCGAGTTGATCAAGCAGTGATCGGTCGCGCGCGAGTAGCCCGCCGGCGGGGACCGCCGCCTGCCCGACCTTGTGCGGGTCAATCGTCATCGTGTCGATGTTCGCGTGGCCGAAGTGCCAGTCGTGGTCGGTGAAGGGGAGGTAGAAACCGCCCCACGCGGCGTCAACGTGACAGAGTGCGTCGACCGTCTCGGCGAGGTCGGCGATGGCCGGAATCGGGTCGACGTAGCCGTATTCGGTCGAGCCGGCGACGCCGACGACACACACCGTGTCCTCGTCAACGAGTTCACCCATCGCTTCCATGTTGGCGCGGTAGTCCGTCGCTGGCGCGGTCCGCAGTTCCACACCGAGTACGTCAGCGGCCTTGGTAAAGGAGAAGTGTGCGTGGACGGGCGCAACTATGTTCGGGTCGTCCGTATCGGCGCGGTTACGGGCAATACGTATCGCTTGGAGGTTGGCCTCCGTCCCGCCCGAGGCGACGTAGCCCGCGGGGTCCGAGAGCCCGGTGATGTCGCCGAGATAGTCGACGGCCTCGCGTTCCAGGTCGGCGATGGTCTCGTACGTACCGGGGTCCCCGGGGTTCGTCGCGAGGAAGCGTTCCGCCGCTTCGCGTGCCGACGGATGCGGTACCGTACACATCGACGAGAGGACGCGCTCGAAGTCCTGTGGCTCTGCCCGCTGGAGCATCTATCGCGAGTATAGAGGGGGAGCGGTTTAGCCGTTGTGCTCGGGCATGTCCGTTGTCTGCTGTTTATTCGCCCTGACGGCGAAACGGTGGCCAGAACGGGGCAGCCGTCCGTAGTTGGTCCTGTAGCGCTCGTCCCGACCGAATTACCAGTTCGACGGCCCGATCTTCTTCGTCGCCTTCGCTCGAAAGCCCGTGGGACCGATCAGCGACTCGAAGACGGTCTGGCGCTCGGTGTCGAGCGCGCCGCCGAAGGAGCCGACCCGCATCGTCCGGTACGTCTCGAACCCCTTGTCGTTGGAGTAGAAGTAGACGCTGCCGTGCAGCAGGCCGTGGATGAGTTCGTCCGAGCGCACGTCGCCCGCGGGCCGGTCGAGTTTGACGAAGGCCACGGTCCCCCAGTTGACGACCGCTTCCCGGAGCCCCATGAGGAACGCGATTTCGTGGTTCTGGGGCAGACCGAACTCCGTCGCTCGTTCGAGGTCGGTCAGCGAGTCGATGACGATGAGCGTCTCCGCGGCGTCGCTCACCCGGTCGCTGATGTCGGCGAGCAGTTTCTCGAAGGTCCCCTCGTTGGGCTCCGACTCTGGTGGCTCCGCGTCGGGCTGTTCGATTTCGGCGTCGCTCCGTCGCGCATCGAACAGCGGCTCCGGAACCGGCAACAGCTCCATGAAACGCTGGGAGAAGTCCGCGACGGTCATGTTGTCCGTGAGCGTGTCGAACTGATAGCCGTCGAGCACGGCGTCAAGTTCGCTGTAGACGTGTTCGCGGTCGTGCGAGAGCGTGATGTAGGTCACCGAGTCGGGAATCGCCTCGCTGCGCCGGGCAACGCTGTTCGGGACCATCTCGGGCCGGTGTTTCGCGAGCATCAGCGTCGCGAGACTCGTGTAGGTGAACGCATCGCCGCCCGCGTCCGACGCCCCGGCCAGCAGGACCGTGCTCCCGGTCGGAATCCCGCGGACCTGTCCGTCCAGTCCGGGGATGCCGAAAGGGATGTAGGACACACCGGAACTGATACTCTTGGCTTCCGGTGTCGATTCGGGTGCCATACCGCAACGAAGCGAACGGTGCAAAAAAATCTGCTGGCTACGTCGGGCGGCCGCGGCCTCAGCGGACCGATTCCAGCAGCAGGCGCTGTTCGACGCGCTTGACCTCGTGTTGTACGTCGCGGACGGCGTCGATGTTCGGCGAGATAGAGGTGACTCCCTCGTCGACGAGGAAGTCGACCATCTGGGGCTTCGAGGCGGCCTGGCCACAGATGCTCGTGGCGACGTCGTGCTCGCGGCAGGTCCCGATGACCTGGCGCATGAGTTCGAGAACGGCCGGGTGGAGTTCGTCGAAGCGGTCGGCGACGTTGCCGTTGTTGCGGTCGACGGCCAGCGTGTACTGCGTGAGGTCGTTCGTCCCGAAGGAGACGAAGTCGATACCGGCCTCACAGATGTCTTCGATGGACAGCGCGCTCGCCGGCGTCTCGACCATGACGCCCCAGTCGCGCTTCTCGGGGTCGATGCCGACCTCCTGCATCAGCGCCTTCGCCCGCAGGATGTCCTCGGCGTCGGTCACCAGCGGGAGCATCAGTTCGACGTTGTCGTAGCCGAGGTCGTACAGGCGCTCGAACGCCCGGAGTTCGAGCTTGAACTCGCCGGGTCGGTCAAGCGAGCGCCGGATGCCCCGATAGCCGAGCATCGGGTTGTGCTCGCTCGGCTCGTCTTCGCCGCCCTGGAGCTGGCGGAACTCGTCGGATGGGGCATCGAGGGTCCGGACGCGGACCGGGCGCGGGTAGAACGCCTCGGCAACCGAGCGGACCCCCTCGACGATTTCGTCGACGTAGGCGCGCTCGCCGTGGTCCTCGACGTAGCGCGAGGGCGTCTTGTCCGTCGAGAGGATCATGTGCTCGATGCGCAGCAGGCCGACGCCGTCGGCACCGGTCGCAGCCGCTCGCTCCGCGGCCTCCGGAATGGAGACGTTGACCTTGACTTCCGTTCCGGTCATCGGCTTGACTGGCGAGTGTGCCTCGACCGGCCCGGCATCCTCTTCCTCGCCGGTCGTCTCGGGAACCTTGGCCCCTTTCTCGACTGTGCCCTTGTCGCCGTCGAGCGTGACCGTTTCGCCGTCCCGGAGTTTCTGTGTCGCGTCCTCGGCACCGACGACGGCTGGAACGCCGAGTTCACGGGAGACGATGGCTGCGTGGCTGGTCATCCCGCCCTCGTCGGTGATGATACCGTTGGCGCGTTTCATCGCCGGGACCATGTCCGGCGTGGTCATCTCGGCGACGATGATGTCGCCGTCCTCGACCTTGTCGAGGTTGTCGAGTTTGTCGACGATGCGGACGACGCCAGTGACCCGGCCCGGCGCGGAGCCGATTCCGGAGAGCCGGACCGACTCCGACTGGCTCTCCATCGCTCCGCCGTCGGCGACACCCGATTTTGCCCCCGGCGGTTGACTCTCGGCTTCGTTGGCCGAGCCGGCGCTCCCTTCAGGATCGTCGATAGTGGTGATCGGGCGGGACTGCAGCAGGTACACCTCCCCCTCGTAGACCGCCCACTCCACGTCCTGTGGTGTATCGTAATGGTCTTCGACGCGCTCACCGATTTCGATGAGCCGGTGAATCTCGTCCTCCGAGAGGACGCGCTCGTTGCGCTTCTCCTCGGGGACGGAGCGCTCGATTGTCTCGCCGTCTTCTCCCCGAACACACATCACCTTCTTGTCGGCGACGGTCACCTCATCGATGGTGCCCGTCTCGCGGTCGACGATGTAGTTGTCGGGCGAAACCGCACCGGAGACGACCGCCTCGCCCAGCCCCCACGCGGCCTCGATGATGGCCGTTGGACCGCCGGTCGAGGGGTGGCTGGTGAACATGACGCCGGACTTCTCCGCGTCGACCATCTGCTGGACGACGACGGCGATGTCCACGGCGTCGTGGGCGAAGTCGTTCTCGTTGCGGTAGTAGATAGCCCGCTGTGTGAACAGCGAGGCCCAGCACTCCTTGACTCGCTGCAGGAGGTCCGCACGCGAGACGTTCAGGTACGTGTCCTGCTGGCCGGCGAAGGAGGCGTCCGGGAGGTCCTCGGCAGTTGCCGAAGACCGCACCGCAACGTCCTCGTCGCCCATCTCGTCGTATGCAGCCAGCAGGTCCTCGCGGACCGACGGCGGGGTGTCGGTTTCCAGGATCAACTCCTGAGCGCGTTCGGCTGCCTCGGCCAGCGCCTGCGAGTCGTCGCTGTCGACATCGACGGCCTCGAACAGCGGCTCGTCGATTCCAGTTGCTTCGATGAACGACCGATACGTGTCGGCGGTAACGACGAACGCCGACGGAACGGGCAGGCCCGCTCCGGTCAGTTCTCCGAGAGACGCCGCCTTGCCGCCGACCCGCGCCAGGTCGTCGGCACCGATTTCGTCGAGCCACAGTGTTGGCATGGACTCATTCGTACCATCTTCAACGACAATTAAGGATGTTCCGGTTGCAACCAGTGAGAGATCGCTCTTCACTCGATTTCGAGTGAATTAGGCGGTCAGGCTGCCGGTGCGGTGTGGACGGTCACGCTTCGATAATATCGTCGTCGTCAACAGCGGGGACAGTTACCGTGCCGTCCAATGCGGTCACGCCGCGACCGCCGACCCACACCTCGGTCCCGTCGGTATCGACTGACACCGTCCCGGGTCGGTCGCGGAAATGCCCGCCCTCGGCGATGATCTGTTCGACGGTGTCATCGAGCGCCCCGTAGCGGCGGACGAACGCCGCGCAGGCCCCCGATGCTGCCGCGCTTACCGGCTCTTCTGTCCGGCTCCCCGCGCGGAAGGCTCGCCCGTGGAACGTCGACCGGCGCGTTGCGTCGCCGCCAACGGTGTCGAAGGTGAACGGGTACACGCCGACTGCGTCCGCGCGGTCACAGAGCGAGGCGACGGCGGTCCCATCCACGGCGAGGGTGCTCAGATGCTCGAAGTAGTTGACCGGGACCATGAGCCACGACTCACTCGCGTCGGCTGTCACGAGCGGGAGGTCCGCACCCACGTCCTTGAGCGTGGCTTCGTCGAGTCCGAGCGCGTCCGCGACATCGCTGTAGGGGATATCGACCTCGGTGATGTCGGCCCGGCCCTGCTCGACCCAGACCATGCCGTTCGGTTTGGTTTCGATGGCGATTTCGCCTCCAGCTGTGGCGACCGTTAATTCGGCGGCGTCGACTTCACCACGCTCGTAGAGCGCCGCGTACGCGGCGATTGTCGCCGTCTCTGCCTGCGCCAGTTCCTCGGTCGGCGAGAAACAGCGAAGCCGGCGGTCGGCGTCTTCTGCCGGCAGGACGAACGCCGCCTCGGTGGCCCCCAGTTCGCTGGCGACAGCCTGCATCTGGTCGTCGGTCAGTCCGTCGGCTTCAGGGACGACGCCGGTCGGTGTGCCCGCCGTCGGCTCCGCGGCGAACGCGTCGACAAGCAACGCCTGTCGGGTATCCATGGCACGGAGTTGTGCTGACCCGCAGATAATCTTTTCCGGAGCTAGCCATCGTCGTCCGGTGATCGGTTCCGGTGAGACACGCAACAACGCCCGGGACGCGCCTGACGGACGACTTTAGTACAGGGAGCTATCACTGGAACGTATGAGTGAGGACGTCGACCTCCCTGAAAGCCACCCCCGCTACGAGTCGCTTCTGACCCGCCACCGTATCGAAGCGGGCGTCGACCACGGTATCACCTCCCGGCAGGGCCTCATCGCACAGGGCCGCGGCGAAGCCTTCGACTACCTGCTGGGCGAGCGCACCATCGACAGCGCCGACGACGCCGAGCGTGCCGCCGCGGCACACCTTCTGTCCGCCGAGCACGCCGTCGTCTCGGTCAACGGCAACGCCGCCGCCCTCGTGCCCGGCGAACTCGTCGAACTGGCCGAGGTGACCCGCGCAGACCTCGAAGTGAACCTGTTCAACCGGACCGAGGAACGCATCGAGGCCATCGCCGACTACCTTCGCGAGCACGGGGCGACGGACGTGAAGGGGCTCACCGCCGACGGGCGCATTCCCGGCCTCGACCACGAGCGCGCGAAGGTCGACGCCGACGGCATCGGCGCAGCGGACGTGGTGCTGGTGCCGCTGGAGGACGGTGACCGCGCCGAGGCGCTCGGCGAGATGGGCAAGACGGAACTCGTCATCGACCTCAACCCTCGAAGCCGCTCGGCTGAGGTGGCAACAGTGCCCATCATCGACAACATCATTCGCGCGATACCGAACATTACCGAGCACGCCCGCGACCTCCGTGGCGACCCGGACGCCCAGCAGGATGCCATCGACACGTTCGACGCCGATAGCGCCCTGACTGCCGCCGAGCGGACGATTCGGGAGGGTGACCTCGAATGAGCCTGCCGCCGTACATCTACGCCGACCGTCGGGTCCCCGACGAGGACACTGTCAGAGAGACGCTCGACCAGCGGACGATGACAGCGTTCGGCGATACCGAACGACTCGAACGGCTCCACCGGGTGTTCTATCCAGTGTTCAAAGTCGACTACGAGTACGAGACCGGCGAGGGGAAGCTGTTCGGCACGACGACGCGATCCGAGACCGCGTTCCTCGACGGTCTCTGGGCGGACAACGACCGGGCCGTCTCGCAGTACGTCGAGGACACTGATTCGGTGGTCCGCCGGCCGACGGGCGACTACGACTTCGGCCGCGACGACCCCGCGCTTGGCCGCTCCGTCCTGCTGCAGTTCCAGGTCACCGACGACGACGCCCGGTCGCTACTACCCCAGCGTGTCGCCGAGTACCGCGAGCAGCGCCACGACTCCGCCTCGGGCGCGGCGAACGTGTTCCTCCGGAAGCTTCGCGAGTCCTACGGGCTCCCCGGGGATTTCGACCCCGACGGATTCGACGGCGTGACCGGCATCGAGCGCCTGTATCTCCCCTTCTGGCTCGCCGAGTACCACTCGCCCGACAGCTCGGACGTCAAGCTCGTCACGTTCCGGGACCCGGACGCCCCGACCGAGGACCTGCAGCGCCACGGCTGGCTCGCGGAATTCCTCAGCGCCGAACCCCGACGGCTGGCCGAGTACGGCTACGAGGTCAACCCGGACCGCCTCGAACGGAACATCCGGGAGCGGATCGACCAGTCCGACGAATCCGGCACGGCCGGGATGGGCGGCGATTCTGGCTCCGACAGCACCGACGGCCCGCCCTCGATAAACCGCGAACGACCCTCGGACGACGGGACGGTGGTCCAGCCCGACGGCGTCGATATGCAAGCCGACGGGCTGGTCGACCCAAACCCGTCCCGGAGCTTCGCCGATGTCGGTGGGATGTCCGAGCTACTTGAGACGCTCAACCACAAGGTCGTCCGGCCGTTGCAGGACCCCAGCGCCTTCGAAGAGTACGGCATCGGCGTCGTCAACGGCGTCCTGCTGCATGGCCCGCCCGGCTGTGGGAAGACACACGTCGCAGGCGCACTCGCGGGCGAGGTCGACCACGCCTTCATCGAGGTCACGCCCGCCGACGTGACCAGCAAGTACATGGGCGAACCCGCACAGAAAGTCGAGGAACTGTTCCAGATCGCCCGCGCGAACGCCCCCTGTATCCTCTTCATCGACGAAATCGACGGCATCGCCGGCGCACGCGACGGCGACAGCAACATGAACAGCAGCGAGCAGCAACTGGTCAACCAACTGCTCACCGAACTCGAAGGGATCGCCGACGAGGACGTGGTGGTGCTGGGCGCGACGAACCTCGTCGAGGACGTGGACGACGCGATCCGCCGCTCGGGCCGGTTCGACGAGCGCGTGGAGGTCCCGCCGCCGGACCCCGCGGCGCGAACGCAGATTCTGGAGATTCACCTCGCCGGCCGGCCGACAGCGGCCGACATCGACCTCGGCCCCGTCGTCGAGGAGACGGCCGGCTTCGCGGCCAGCGACATCGAACTCCTTGCCGAGGACGCCGCCCGAAAGGCGTTGCGGGCCGACGCCCCGATTGGGACGGACCATCTGCTGCAGGCCGCCACAGAGACCGACACCAGCATCCCGGACTGGGTCGACCCCGAGATGGTCGCCGAGAACGGCGTCGTCCAGCCCGACGGCGTCGACCTGCAGGCCAGTTCGCTCGTCGAGACTGACGCCGGACGCGACTTCGCCGACGTAGGTGGGATGGGTGAACTGAAGGACCGACTTGAAGACACGGTCCTCGATCCGCTTGAGAACGCCGAGGAATACGAAACGTACGGCATCGACGTGCTTTCCGGCCTGCTGCTGTACGGTCCGCCCGGCTGCGGGAAGACCCACCTCGCCGGCGCGCTCGCTGGCGAACTCGACCACAGCTTCGTCGAGATCAGTCCCGCAGACGTGACTAGCAAGTGGATGGGCGAGCCGGCCCGCAACGTCGCCGAGGTGTTCGAGGTGGCCCGCGCGAACGCGCCCTGCGTGCTGTTCATTGACGAAATCGACGGCATCGCGGGCTCGCGGCGCGGGTCGATGAACACGAGCGAGCAGCAACTGGTCAACCAACTGCTCACCGAACTCGAAGGCGCGGCGGCCGACGACATCGTCGTGGTCGCCGCGACGAACTTTGTCGAGGACATCGACACGGCACTACGGCGCTCGGGCCGCTTCGACGAGCGCGTGGAAGTCCCGCCACCGGACGCCGAGGCTCGCAAACAGATTCTGGAGATCCACCTGCAGGACCGGCCCGTCGCCGGTGACATCGACTGGGACGCCATCATTGAACCGACGGCTGGCTACGCCGCCAGCGACCTCGAACTCGTCGCCGAGGACGCGGCGCGGCACGCCCTGCGAGACGGCTCGGAGATAACACAGGAGCATCTCGAAATCGCCGTCCGGGAGACCCATTCGAGTATCGCCGACTGGGACGACCGGGAGCGCTATCAGGGGGCTGAAGGGACCGCGGACCTGGGGCTTGGGTCCTGAGGCCGGGTCACTCTAGCCCTTCGTCGAGCGCCGCAGCAACCCGCTCGATGAAGGCCGACGACTCGACGAGTGCGCCCGCGGCCTCGATGTCCTCGTGGATGGGTCGGTCCGCCGTTAGCTTCGGGACCACTGCACGGACGGCGTCGTAGGCCTCGGCCGACCCGACGCCCAGTTCGAGGGCGTCGTCGACGAAGTCGGCGGCTTGCGCCCCACAGCACAGCTCGACGCCGAGAATCGCGGCGGCGTTTCGGGCTGCTTTTCGGGCCAGATAGGCCGACTGCGCGCTCATGCTGACGTGGTCCTCCTGATTGCCGCTGACGGGCGTGTTGTCCATCGAGGGCCGGCCGAAGGACCGACATTCGTTCAACAGTGCGGCAGCAGTGTACTGTGCGATCATGTAGCCCGACCGGACGCCGCTTCGCTCGGTGAGAAACGGCGGGAGGTGTGGCTCCTGCAGATTCGGATTGAGCATCCGGTCCGTCCGGCGCTCCGAGATGGCCGCGAGTTCGGTGAGCGCGTTCGTCAGATAGTCGAGGCGCATGGCGAGTACCGCGCCGTGGAAGTTCCCGCCGGACAGCACGCCCGCGCTGTCGGAGCCGGAGGCCCGGTCCCCCACCGCCTCACGGGGGAACACCAGCGGATTATCGGTCGCGCTGTTGAGTTCCACCTCGACGGCCTCCCGGAGGTGGGCGACGGCATCGCGGACCGCGCCGTGGACCTGCGGCAGACAGCGCATCGCGTAGGCGTCCTGCACGCGGTCGCAATTGCGGTGAGACTCAACCACGTCGGAGTCGGCCGTCAGCCGCCGGATGTTTCGCGCGCTCGCGGCCTGGCCGGCGTGGGGCCGGACGTCGGTGATGGCTTCGTGGGACGGTACTGTCGAGGAGAGGGTCACCTCCGTCGTGAGCGCACCGGCGATGTCGGCGGCGGCGACCAGCCGTTCCGCGTCGGCGAGGAGGAGTGCGGCCACGCCGACGGTCAGTTGTGTCCCGTTGATGAGCGCCAACCCCTCCTTGGCCCGGAGCGTCACCGGTTCGAGGCCGACTGCGTCGAGCGCCTCGTCGCCGGGGAGTCGGTCCCCCTCGACCTCGGCTTCTCCTTCGCCGATGAGGACCAGCGACATGTGGGCGAGCGGCGCGAGGTCGCCGCTCGCGCCGAGGCTGCCCCGCGACGGGACGACCGGGTGGACACCAGCGTCGAGCATCGCCACCAGCAGATCGACGACGGACTCACGGATGCCTGAATACCCCTTCGCCAGCGTGTTCGCCCGTGTGACCATCATCGCCCGGACTTCCTCGGTCGTCAACTCCCGTCCGACCGCGGCGGCGTGGCTCCGCAGTAGGTTCCGCTGGAGGGCATCGAGGTCCTCGCGTGGGATGCGCTCGTCGACGAGGTCGCCGAAACCGGTGGTGACGCCGTACACCGCCTCGCCGCTGTCCAGCACGCTCTCGACGCGCTCGCGGGACTCGCGGATTCGCTCGCGGGCGGTGTCGGCAACGGTGACGGTCGCGCCGTTCCGGGCGACAGCGACCACCTCGGCGGGCGTGAGCGACTCGCCGTCGAGGACAACTTCGGCGGTCATGGTTGCATATCCCGAGCGTATGACTCATGCGTTGGGGTGCTGACGACCGAGCCGTCTTTCAGGACGGTGTCGACGACGTTGGTCCCGTACTGGTAAGGAATGTGGACGTGACTCGGCGCGGCAAGGACGGCGACGTCACCGGGCGTACCCTCGCGGAGCGTCCCCAGCCCATCGGTCCTGTCCAGCGCGAGCGCGGCGTGTTTCGTTCCAGCGACCAGCGCTTCAGCCGGTGGCAGCCCCATCTCGACGCAGGCCAGCGACAGCGCAAAGCCCATGCTGTGGCTGTGGCAGTTCGGATTGAAATCCGTCGCCACCGCGACGGGCGCACCCCGGTCGCGGAACGCCGTCGCGTCCGCGTACGTTGCGCCGAGACCGAACGCCGTTCCGGGGAGCAACACCGGCGTCACGGCAGCGTCGACAAGCGCGTCGATGTCCTCGCCGGTCGCGTGCAGGAGGTGGTCGGCACTGGCCGCGCCCACGTCCGCCGCCAGCTGCGTCCCGCCGATGTGGGCCAGTTCTTCGGCGTGGACCTTCGGTGTCAGCCCCGCGGCCGCGCCTGCTTCGAGGACCCGTCGGGACTGCGAGACCGAGAACACCCCTTCCTCGCAGAACACGTCGCAGAACTCGGCGATGCCCTGCGATTCGACAGCCGGAAGCTGCTCGTCGACGACCGCCGCGGTGTAGTCGTCGGCGTCCCACCCCTCGGGAACAGCGTGTGCGCCCATGAACGTCGGGACCACGTCGACGGGATGGACGTCGTCGGCCCTGTCGATAACTCGGAGCATCCGTAGCTCCGTCTCCGTGTCGAGTCCGTAGCCGGACTTCACCTCGACTGTCGTCGTCCCGTGAGCGAGCATGGTGTCGAGATGGGCCAGCAGGTTCGACAGCAGCGTTTCCTCGTCGGCGTCCCTGACCGCTCGGACCGTTCTGAGGATGCCGCCGCCTTCGGCGAGGATGTCCTGATAGGACTTCCCGCGCAGTTTGGCGGCGAACTCGTCCGAGCGGTCGCCGGCGAACAGCGCGTGGGTGTGGGGGTCGACGAAGCCCGGAACGACGGCCTGACCGTCGGCGTCGACAGCGTGGTTGGCACTCTCCGGCGGGTATTCGGCGGTCACCTCCGCGGTCGGACCGACAGCGGCGACAGTGCCGTCCACGATGGCGACTGCGCCGTCCTCGTAGGTCTCCAGTCCGCGGCCGTCCGCCGCCGGGCCCGCGACGAGTTCGGACGCGCCGTAGACCACCGCATCGAGGGTTGTCATCGGTCACCTCCCAGGCCACTGAGGAAGTGTGCGACGGCGCGGGCACCGGCGCGGGCGGTCCGGTTCCCGGCGTCCAGCGGCGGCGCGCACTCGACTATCTCGAAGCCGGCGATACGGTCGTCGGACGCCATGCGGCCCAGCATCCGGAACAATTCTCGCGTCGAGAGGCCGCCCGGCGTCGGCGCGCTCACGCCCGGCGCGGCTGCGGCGTCGAGCACGTCGAGGTCCAGACTCACGTAGACGGCGTCCACGTCGCCGAGCGCGGCGAGCGCATCGTCCACCGCGCCGGCAGGGTCGCCGGCCACCGACGCCGGCGGCAGGACTGTCCCGCCCTGCTCGGCGAGGTAGTCGTGGTACGCTGTCGAGGTTTCGAAGTGGCGCGCGCCGACAACGGCCAGTGCGTCGAGGCCTGCATCGTGGAGCTGTCGGTACGGCGTCCCGCTCGTCGGCTCGTCCCGAACGGCGCGGCAATCGAGGTGGGCGTCGAAGCTGACTGCGCCGACCGTTTCGTGAGCCAACAGCGGCGCGGCGTTCGGGAACGTCAGTGAGTTGTCGCCACCGAGAAACACCGGCACTGCGCCCGTTGCGTGAATCTCGGCCGTCATCGAGCGGACAGCGCTCTGGACCCGTTCGACGCCGCCGGCCGGAATCTCGATGTCGCCGAGGTCGGCGACCGAGCGGACCGGTCCGCGTTCGATGTGATGCGTCTTCGTTCCGCCGAGTTCGCGTCGGAGAGCCGCCGGGCCGGCACGCGCGCCCGGCCGTCCGATGACGGCCCCGTCGTACGGCTCGCCCACCAGCACCACGTCGTACTCGGCAGCGGTCGCGAGTGTGGCCGTTTCGACGACGTCACCGAACTGCTCGTCGTTCGGGTCGTCGGACGAGCCGGTCCACGGTGACGGGTCTGTCAGGTCGGTCATTGGTCGCGGTTGCGGTCACGCATCGGGACCGCGACGTTGTTCTTGTCGGCCATCTCCTGTGCGATTTCGTAACCGGCGTCGGCGTGGCGAATGACGCCCATCCCGGGGTCGGTCGTGAACACACGGCGGGCCTTCTCGGCTGCGAGATCAGACCCGTCGAGGACGACGTGGTTGTTCGTGTGCAGGGAGTTGCCGATGCCGACACCGCCGCCGTCATGGACGCTGACGATGTCCGCGCCGGCGGCGCAGTTCAGCAGGGCGTTCAGAATCGGCCAGTCGGCGACGGCGTCAGTCCCGTCTTTCATCGCCTCGGTTTCGCGGTGTGGCGAGGCGACGCTCCCGGCATCTAGGTGGTCCCGCGTGACGACGATGGGTGCCGTAATCTCGCCGTCGGCGACAAGCTCGTTTATACGGAGCGCGAGGCGAGTGCGCTCGGTCAGCCCATCCTCGGTCGCGTACCCCAGCCAGCACACTCGCGATGGCAGGCCCTGGAAAGACACCTGCTCTTGGGCGAGGTCGATCCAGCGATGGAGGTCGTCTTTCTCCGGGAACAGCTCTTTGACCGCGTCGTCTGTCCGGTGGATGTCCGCGGGGTCGCCCGAGAGCGCGGCCCAGCGGAACGGTCCTTTGCCCTCACAGAACAGCGGGCGGATGTACGCGGGAACGAACCCCGGGAAGTCGAATGCTGTGTCGAGGTCGCGCTGGTCCTCGACCTGCCCCCGGATGTTGTTGCCGTACTCGAAGGCGATGGCTCCCCTGTCCTGCAGTTCCAGAATGCCTTCGACGTGGCGCTTCATCGTATCGAGACTCTCCGCGACGTACGTCTCGGGGTCGCGTTCGCGGAGCCGGTCGGCTTCCTCGACAGTGTAGCCAGCGGGGTAGTACCCTTCGAGTTCGTCGTGTGCGCTCGTCTGGTCGGTCACTACATCGGGGACGAACCCCATGTCCAACATCTCCGCGAGCATGTCCGCGGCGTTCATGTGGACGCCGACGCTGTAGGGCTCACCGTTCGCCGCGGCCGTCTGTGCGCGTTCGATGGCCGTCGCGAGGTCGTCGGTTTTCTCCTGGCAGTACCCCGTTTCGATGCGCCGGTCGATACGGTCCTCATCGACTTCGGCCGCGAGACAGACGCCGTGGTTCATCGTCACCGCGAGCGGTTGCGCACCGCTCATTCCGCCGAGGCCGCCGGTGACGACAATCTTCCCGCGGAGCCCGTCGTTGTCCGGGTAGTGTTCCCGGGCGAGCGCGGCCAGCGTCTCGTAGGTCCCCTGGATGATGCCCTGCGTGCCGATGTAGGCCCACGAGCCGGCAGTCATCTGGCCGTACATGATCTGTCCCTTCGCTTCAAGTTCGTGAAAGTGCTCCCAGGTGTCCCACTTGCCGACGAGGTTCGAGTTCGCGATGAGGACGCGCGGGGCCTTCTCGTGGGTCTCGAACCGACCGACCGGCTTGCCGCTCTGGACGAGGAGGGTTTCGGTGTCGCCGAGTTCACGGAGTTCGTCGACGATAGTATCGTAGGCGTCCCACGACCGGGCCGCACGCCCCGTCCCTCCGTACACGACTAGCTCCTCCGGTTTCTCGGCGACTTCGGGATCGAGGTTGTTGTTCAACATTCGGAGCGCGGCCTCCTGTCGCCACCCTTCACACTCGATGCCGGTGCCGGTGGGTGAACCCTGGTACTCGCGCCACTGTTCCGAGGGCGTCCCGACGTCGTGGTCGGTGTCTGGGGAAGACTGCTGTGCCATACCACACCATTAGTGGAGAACCGTGTTAGCAGATCGTCACCGTTCGGAACTGTTTTTATATATCCTTGTGCACCGCTAGCTATGTACGAAGTACTGTTCCGTGTCTACGGCGACGGGGCCTACGAGGCGGCAACCGACGGGACCGGCACCCGCATCGAGCTGTGGTGTAACGACCACAGCGACCTTCTGCACGTTAGCGGCGGGGACGTCGGGGACGTTATCGAGCAGGTGCGCACCACCGTCGGTATCGGTGAGCGGCTGGAAAACGGCGACGAGCAGGTGCTGGTCACTGAGGAGTGTCTGAAAGCACAGCTCGACAACAACGTCGAGCGCTTTCTGGCGAACGAGGGCTGTCTGCTGGTCCCGCCGCTGAAATACGCCAGTGGCGGCAAGCTCGTCCGGGCACTCGGTCTCAGCCCCGACGCACTGGCCAGAGTGTACCAGTCCCTGGCAGGACAGTTCGACGTTACCGTCGAATCGAAACGTGAGATTACTTCCGTAACGCCGGACGCACCGCTTTTGACCGTCGATGCTATGCTCCCCGATCTGTCGCCGCGGCAGCGTGAGGTGTTCCTGACGGCCTACGAGCAGGGGTACTACGAACTGCCCCGCGAGACGACAACGGCGGCTATTGCGGAGCAGGTGGGCGTGGAGCGCCGAACCGCGGAGGACCACTTGCGGCGGGCGGAAAAGAAACTGGCTGAAGCGCTGGTCGAATACCTATAGGAGGCCCAGCGCAGCGAGAGCGTGAGTAATGCCGGCGATGAGCGGCACGAGAAGCACCGTCCGCATGATGAACAACGCCACGAGGTCCCGAAACCGGATGGGGACGTCACTGAACATGTCCATCATCATCGGGCCGACGCTGGAGAAGAAGATGAGTTGAGAGACGGCCAGCACGCCGACGAAGAACTTTGCCTTCGTCGCTGTCTCGCTCACGAGCAGGACGGGGACGTACATCTCGGTGATACCGACGATGGTCGCCGGCGCGACCACCTCTGCGTTCGGGATTCCAAGCGCAGCGATGACCGGCGTCAACGGGCGACCCAGAATGTCGAAGACTGGGGTGTGTGCCGAGAGCAGCGTCGCGGCGAGTCCAACAGCGAGGATGGTTCCCAGGATGAGACTGGTGAGCTTCAGGCCGTCGACGAAGCCTCGTTTGGCTGCCTGTGCGAACGTCT
This sequence comes from Haloarcula sp. KBTZ06, assembly GCF_048595605.1. Lineage (NCBI taxonomy): Archaea > Methanobacteriati > Methanobacteriota > Halobacteria > Halobacteriales > Haloarculaceae > Haloarcula > Haloarcula sp. KBTZ06. The sequence goes on along the minus strand of NZ_CP184337.1, from coordinate 2,141,046 downwards.
CGCCGTCCTTGGCCTTGCCGACGGCCTCGCTGACCGCCAGCCGGACGTAATCCGACGGCGTCCCGGAGAAGGCGAGTTCCGGGTCGGGTTCAGCGATGTACTCCTCGGGAATCCTGGAGATAGGCGGCACCCGGACCAGAATAACGCCGGTGACGACGACACAGAAGAAGTACGCCCCGAAGATGAGCGGGAACTTCGGGAGCATCCCGAGCGTGGCGGCGACGACGCCGACGAAGCCGATTGACACCGTCGAAAAGCACGTCGCGATGGTAAACACGTCGCGCTTGTGGTAGCCGCCGTCTTCGAAGACATTGCGGGTGACGTACAGGCCGACGCTGTAGGAGCCGACCCACGATGCGAGACTGTCCAGTGCGGCCCGCCCCGGGACCTTGAACAACGGTCGCATTATCGGCCTCGCAAGCGTTCCGACGAACTCCAGCCCGCCGAGTTCGACGAATATCGTGATGAAAATGGCCCCGATAGGGATGATGACGCCGACGCTGTACACCAGCGTCCCCCACATCAGCCCGCCGGTGCTGGGTGTGTGGAGCCACTCTGGACCGAGTTTGAAGAACATCACTGGCGCGACGAGCACGCCGGCGACTCGGAGCGCCCAGAAGACTCCCGAGGTTTCGAAGGATGACAGGTCGTACCCCGCGACCTCGCCGTCACTGGCCATCGCGAGCGTCGTCAGTATCCCGCCGGCGAGGATGATCGCCAGTGAGTAGACGCCGATGACGTTCGGGAACGCCCCGGTTATGTTGCTGACGACGATGTCGAACGGGACTGTTACCTCGCCCTGGTACGGGACCGGCAGAAGAAAGAACACCCCGCCGATGAGAAACGCGATCAGGAACTTCAGCACCGGCCGCGTTTCGTATTCGTGCAGGTCGATATCGTCGATGTCTCTTGCCGCCGGTTCAGTGTCGACCGTGTACGTGTTGCCTGTTTCGGTAGACATTAGCACACAATACTCTCATTTGATAGTTAGTCCTGAAACCACCGCGTGGAACCATTTTTATTACTGCCTTCCACGCCAGCGGCCGTGCGCGAGATTCAGCAAACAGACGAGGCCATCAGAACGACTATGTACCACCAAAGAATATCACTAGGTGGTATGAGCGATTCAGATTCATTCGAACAGTTCAGCGACGTTGGCGAAGCAGAGGTCACACGCGCAATCGGGCAGGAGTGGACCGAGGAGTTCATGGACTTCTCGGACTCCGATGTCATCATCGTCGGCGGCGGCCCATCGGGGCTGATGGCCGCAAAGGAACTCGCCGAGCGCGGCGTGCAGGTGATGGTCGTCGAGAAGAACAACTACCTCGGCGGCGGCTTCTGGCTCGGCGGCTTCCTGATGAACAAGGTTACCGTTCGGGACCCGGCCCAGCAGGTGCTCGATGAACTCGACGTCGACCACAAGCAGTCCAAGGACAGCGAGGGCCTCTACGTCGCTAACGGGCCGGAAGCGTGTTCCGGCCTCATCAAGGCCGCCTGCGATGCCGGCGCGAAGATGCAGAACATGACGGAGTTCACCGACATCGTCATCCGCGAGGACCACCGCGTCGGTGGCATCGTCATGAACTGGACGCCAGTCCACGCGCTGCCACGGGAAATCACCTGCGTCGACCCCATCGCCGTCGAGGCTGACCTCGTCATCGACGCGACGGGCCACGACGCGATGGCCGTCAAGAAACTCGACGAGCGCGGCGTCCTGAACGCGCCGGGCCTCGAAGACGAAGCCAGCGGCATGGACCAGACCGACGACGACACCTACGGCGCACCCGGCCACGACTCGCCCGGTCACGACTCGATGTGGGTCGGCGAGAGCGAGGACGCCGTCGTCGAACACACCGGCCTCGCCCACGACGGCCTCGTCGTCACCGGTATGGCCACCGCGACCACCTACGGCCTCCCGCGCATGGGGCCGACGTTCGGTGCCATGCTCGTCTCCGGCAAGCGCGCCGCGCAGGTCGCGCTGGACGAGCTGGAAGTCGACGCCGAACCGGTCGATGTCACGAGCCGCGACGCCGCATCCCCTGCTGACGACTAACGCCCTCCCTTCTCTGTAGGTCGTTCCTGTGGCGCGATGCAGTTCTCAGGGTTTTCCTGCGACTGACGCTGTAAGCGAGTGGGCTGGGAGGCAGCGACAGGCCAGCACGAAGCCGACGCTGTCTGTGACCGGTCATACCCACTGGGCGGGGTCTGTCACCACCAGCGCCTCGGTCGCGCCGGGCTGGAACTCGTAGGGAACCGACTCGAAGCGGGTCGTGAGGCCCGCGTCTTCGACTCGGTTGCGGACAGGGTCGACGAACGCCGAGCGACTGCCATCTAGGGAGTGCAGCGGAAACACCCGGACCTCGGTGCGGGCGACGCGGGCCAGTTCCAGCATCGCGTCAGCGTGAAACTGCTCGTCCAGACGGTCATCGTAGAGAAAGAGGAGATTCGCCGACAGCACAATATCGAACGCGTCCGACTCGAAAGGGAGCTCGGGCAGGCCAGCCTGGACGTACCGGCCGGGATGTCGCGCGTAGTCTGCCAGAAACCGCTCGGCGGCCGCCCTGAGATACCGGCCCCGTGTCGCCGGGTTGCCGTACTCGCTCCAGACGAAGGCCTCGCGTTGTGCCTGCAGTTGGGCCACCGTCTGTTCGACGGCGTCATGACAGATTGTTTGTAGGTCAGTGACCGTCCGGCCGTACATCGGATCGACTGCGACCACGCTGTTGGCCAGCGTGCTCGCGACAGCGGTGAACGACCCCGGCCCGCCCGGACAGTCCAGCACCGAGTGGCCCCCGAGCGACGACGGGTCCAGCCCGAACAGCCGACAGTACTCCGCAAACGTTCGGCCGAGGAACCGGAACTCCTCTTGTACTTCAAATGCGTCTGCCATTATGGACACTTCTATACACTAGTGTATAAAAACACCCATGGTACCGATACCGTCCCATAGCTACTGGTTTGAAATCTGTCCACTTATATAGATAATAAGGGACCAAATGTGCGGTTATATTTGCATTATTTGTGCTATAGCGGCGCTAATATCGCATAAATGCCAACAATTATGGTAGCATGGAAACATCATGTTAGTAATTATCAACCAATGTCTGAAAAGATGCAGCGGACCACCGACCAGAGCGCCGAGGAGTCAGCCACCCGGGCGTTTACCGTCCAGCTCTGGAGCAGGCGGCCGGTCTGTGGGCCGCGAACAACGGCTATTGACCGATTTACCGAACTCAACGCGGCCGGGGTCATCGACGAGTTCACCGTACAGACCTGGCCCGAGGAGGTTCCGATGGCACAGGAGCAGGGCCACGGTGACGTGCTGGCCACCGTCGACCGGTACGAACAGTGGGCCGAGGAACACGGACTGAGTCTCCGACCGCCGTTCGAAACGCGAACGTCTTCGTTGCTGGTCGGCGGGAGTACAGAGGTGCTCCGACTGCCGATGCTTGTCGCCGCCGCCTACGCTGACGATGACCTCGTCGGGGTGTACCCATGTACCGACGACGGAACGACGTGGTCGGTCATGGACCTCATCGACGCCCTCACCGAAGAGAGTCCAGAACTCCCCCACGAAACAGGATCGTAGCTCACTCCAGCGACGGGCAGTCTGTCGCTGAAGTGGGCGACGCCGACACCGGTGAACTCGAATCGGGCGCCGCCCTCACCACCCGGTATCAAATCCGCCGGGCCCACGAGACGTAAACGGTATTACTCGGCGATACCACCGGCCAATATATGGAGTCTGTCACACTGTATCGCGCGCCGACCACTGTCGCCGATGCTGACGCTATCGCCGACTGGCTGGACGCCCGTGTCGATGCGACTGTCTCTGTCCGCGACCGGTTTCTCGCCAGCCACGGCGATTCGGCCCTGGCGGAGTCGTTCGCCGAGGCGCGCGTGCTCTCGCCCTATGACCGCGAGACCGGCAACACGATGCTGGGTATCGATCGCTACGAGGAGCGCGCCCTCGACTCGCCCGAGCGGGCCGGCGGCGTCATCTACGACGGCCTGGCGGTCCAGCGCGCCCTCGGCGACCGACTGCCCGACGCCGAGCGCTCGCTCGACCACCTCCACGTCCCGCTGCTGGACCGCGTCGTCGGGACCTGGGGCGACCACGACGGCCGCTGGCACAAGCGCGTAAACATCCTCGGGCAGTCCGCAATCGTCTCGGTACCGGGACTCTACGAGGCCCCCGCAAAGCCCGAGCAGTACTACAAGGAACAGCAGAAACACGCCCTGTTCGGGGGCGGCGCACCGCCCCGAGAAGTGCTGGAAAACGAAGTCGAGGGCGAGTTTCTCGTCGAGGACGACCCGCGGACGACCGACGCTATCAAGGGATACGTCCTGCAGGCGTACCACTACCTCGACACCGGCGAGGCCTTCTGCGACGACGAGGGCTGTCGACTCCACAACCCCCACCGACAGCCCGGCGTCGTCGACGCCCAGTTACGGGGCACCGAGTTCTGTCCCCGCCACGCCGAGCGCTATCGGCGCTAGACCGTCGGACCGAAGTCGTCCATGACGGCGCGGACGAGTTTCGCCTCGGCGCGCTGGAGGTGGTCGCTGACCGTCGCGGGGGCACACCCCAGCTCGGCGGCCACGTCCTCGTGGGTCGCACCGCGAGGCCGGTCGTAATAACCCAGGGCGAGGGCCGTCCTCACGGCCTCGCGCTGACGCTCGCTGAGTTTGGACGACGGCCGCGCCAGTCCGTCGCTGACGGCGCTGATGCTGTCCAGCCGGACGTCGATGGGTTCGGGAGCCTCGTCGAGGGCGTCCTGCAGCGGCCCCGCTTCGCCGACCACGCGGCAGGAGACCGTGCCGTCGCGATAGATGAGCGGCTTGAGGACAACGAGGCCGAGACGAGTGCCAGCGTCGTGTATCGCGCCGAACATCGGCATCGACAGCGGCCGGTTCTCGACGAGTGCGTACGTCCGTCGCCGCTTGGCCCCCAAGAGCGTCACCGATTCGACGCCGGGCGTCGAGGGCGCGCGGTCGACGAACCGGGTCGCGTCGCCGTCGATGGCGAACAGCACGGTATCACACCCTTCGGGGGTGCGGTTCCAGTCGACGATGCGCGACTCCTCGATTTCGGGGTCGTTCGCCAGCAGGTCGAAGAACTCCGGCGCGTAGTCGGGCGGTATGCGAGCGGTGACCCGGAGGTGTTTCATGTCCGATGTGTGCCGGAACCGCCACATAAACCCACCTCTCATACGTCACAGAACGCTCTCGGTACCGGCGAGCGACCACTCTGACGGCGATGACGAAACCGAAACAGCGACGTGTCGCGAACGCTCCCGATCGGTCGGCTGCCGCTTCGACGGCGGCAATACGCGTCGACGGCCTGCGCGTCACCTACGCGGACGGAACGACGGCCGTCCGGGACGTGTCGCTCACCGTCCCTCGTGGCGAGTTCTTCGGGTTCCTCGGGCCGAACGGTGCTGGCAAGACGACCGCGGTAAAGGTGTTGGCGACGCTGCTGGAACCGACCGAGGGCGAAGTCGTCGTCAACGGTCACGACGCGACCGCGGCGCAGACGGCGGTCAGGGAGACCATCGGATACATGGCACAGGACGTGAGTGTCGACGCGGAACTGACCGCGCGGGAGAACGTCGCGTTCGCCTGCGAGGCCTACGGCGTCCCGCGTGGTCGGCGAGCAGAGCGAATCGAGGAACTGCTCGAACTCGCGGACCTCGGTGACGTCGCCGACACGCCCGCCAAACGGTTCTCCGGCGGGATGAAGAAGCGACTCGACGCCGTGACGGCCCTCGTCCACGACCCGGACCTCGTCTTCCTCGACGAACCGACGACGGGGATGGACCCGAAGGCGCGAAACCGCCTGTGGGACCACTTCCGCCGGCTCAACGAGACGGGGACCACGATATTCCTCACGACCCAGTATCTCGAAGAAGCCGACGCGCTCTGTGACCGCGTCGCGGTCCTCCGGGACGGCCGCATCGCCGCGACGGGGTCGCCCGCCGAACTGAAGCGCCGCGTCGGCGGTCAGATCCTCGAAGTCGACGTGGACGGCGGCCGTGAGACCGCCGAAACGGCGGCCGACGTGGCCCGCAAGGGAACGCGCTTCGGTCCGGACGCGACGGTCGAAACCGTCGACGACACGGTTCGGGTGACGACGACGGACGCCGCCGAGCGCGGCACGGACTACCTGCTTGCGCTCCGCGAGGCGGGCGTCGCCGTGACCGGGTTCGACGTGGACGAACCGACGCTCGACGACGTTTTCTTCGCCATCGCGGACGGGCGAACCGACGGCTTCACCGCTGGGGACGACGGCGAAACCGGGCCGGGGCCGTCCGGAGGGACACGATGAGTTCCGCGGGCGTCGACGCCGGTCCGTCGCGGTCGGCCGGAAACTCCCTCGTCGGAGACATCTGGGTCAATTTCAAGCGGTGGACCCGGAAGGCGATTCGGAATCCGACCGTCGTCTTTCTCGAACTCTTCATGGCGGTGTTCTCCCTGCTGATGTTCACGGCCGTCTTCGGCGACGTCGGCACTCTCGCTATCGAACGGGCCGGATTCGAGGGCGTCGGCTACCTCCCCTTCGTCCTCCCCGCGGCCGTCGTCCAGGTGTCGATGTCGTCGTCGCTCTCCTCCGGCCTCGGACTGGTCGAGGACCTCCAGACGGGGATGTTCGAGAAGGTGACCGTCTCGCCGATGCGCTGGACCGCCGTCTTCGCCGGCAAGGCCGCCGCCGAACTGTTCCGCCTCGTCTGTTACGTGTTCGTCATCTTCGGCCTCGGGCTGGCGATGGGCGCCACCGTCGAGACCGGACTCGTGGGGCTGTTCGGCATCGTCCTCGTCTGTGTCCTCTTCGCGCTCTGGTACATGGCGCTCTCGAACGCCGTCGCGGTGGCGACCCGGGACGAGGAGACGCTCGACGCGGTCGGGAACCTCCTGCTGTTCCCGCTACTGTTCCTCTCCTCGGCGTTTCTCCCCGCGTCCTCGCTGCCAGAGTCGGTGCAGGTGGTCGCCACGGTCAATCCGGTCACCTATGGCGTCGACGCGATTCGAGCGCTGGTCCTCGGTCGGGACGTGCTGACAGTCGTCGAGGTGACGGCGTTCGGCGGCGTCTACGACACCCTCGTGCCGGCGCTCGCGGTTCTCTGTGCGCTCGATGTCGTCTTCGGTGCCGTCTCCGTCTGGCTCATGGGCCGTGCGACGGGGTCCGAGGTGGCGTGACCGGGCCGCCCTGCCCCCTCTCCGCCCGCCGAATCCGCTGGAAGCGTTTCGGCCCTCCCGGTGCCCGCCGGAACCCGCGTGCGCTACGCGACGGTCCCGCTGAGCAGGCCGACGAACCCGCCGGCCATCGTCTCGTAGCGGCGCGCAACCGTCCGCTCGGTGAGCCGTTCGCGGGCCGCCCGCACCCGTCGCTCGAACGCGCTGACGTGTGACTGTCTGGACAGGCGCGTTCCCGGCGCGGAGAGGCGGACGAACCCCTCGAACGCGAGGTTCAACGGTGCGGCGAGAGCGCTGGGGCTTCGCTGGAAGTTCAGCAGGGCGACACGGCCGCCCGGGCCAACGCTGTCACACCACGCGTCGACGGCCGAAGCGGGGTCTTCGAAGATACCGGCAACGAATGTCGCCAGGACGGCATCCGCCGCTCGAACTGGCGGGCGGGCGGCGTCGGCCTGCACGTAATGAACGGTCTCGCCGGTTCTCGCGGGCCGTTCGCGTGCGCGGTCGAGCATCGCTCGGGTCACATCGATGCCGACGACCCGACCCGACGGCCCGACTCGCTCGCGGAGGGCCGGCACGTTCGCCCCGGTCCCACAGCCCATTTCGACGACGGTATCGCCGAGCGCGAGCGCCAGCGAGTCCGCCGTCCGGTCGCGCCAGGACGCCACGCCGGGGGCATTCGCTACCCAGTCGTACACTCGCGCCCACCGGCCGTAGAATGATTGCGCGTCGGTCACAGGATTTCGCGCGCCGTTTCAGCGACCGACACAGCGTCGTCCCCGAGCAGGTACACCACCGGCTCGATACCCATCGCGCCGGTGTGGTAGAGCACGTCGGCCGCTGGGTCGTCAGCCAGCGCGGCCGCGACGGCGGGCTCGACGCTCTCCTCGGCGTCGAACTCGACCACGGTCCGACCGGCATCTCGTAGCGCGGTCACGACGCCGTCGTCGTACCGGACGTTCAACACCGCGCGGGCGTCGCTTCCGGCGGCCCGCGCCGCCAGCAACAGCGACGCGACGTGCTCGCTGACGCCGAACTCCGGGTCCGCCGGAATCGTTGCCCGTCCTTTCACGTCGAGAATCCGCCCCGGGACGGCGGCCACGTCCTCGATGCTATCGGCCTCGGGGAGACACTGGACGAGGTTCGACCCGACCGCCGGAATGAGCGTCGCGAACCCGCTGGTGTTTTCCAGCACGCTGAGCCCCCGCCGCACCGACGCGAGCGTCCGCTCGGCCGACCGGAGCTGTGAGTCCGGGTCGTGGACGGCGAACTCGTCGTCGTACGCGCCGAGTTCCGGAACCGCATCCTCGTGTAACTGCGCGAGGACGCCGCCCTGTTCGAGTTCGCGGATGAACACTTCTGTTTCGACCAGCGCTTGTACCGGACTCATATCGCCGTCCGCCAGCCCGTCAGCCAGTCGCTCGACCAGTTCCTCCAGCCCGCGGTGGGCCAGCAGGTCCTCCTGACGCGCCACGTCGCCGTGGACGTACTTCGAGACCGCACTCTGGCTGATGCCCAGCAGGTCAGCGACTTCGGACTGTGTCAGCCCGCGCTCTCTGAGGGCGTCGGCCAGCAGCGAGCGAAACGTCGGCAGGAAGTCGTCGACGACGATTTCCTCGATGAACCGCATCTATCGCCGCCCTCCACCGTGAGCCGTCCCGTTCATTGGTCGCCCCCGAATTCTCTATCTCCCTGTATCTTGCTCGCCTGCGGTCCGGACTGGCCCTGGTACTTCGAGCCGCGTTCGGCCCCATACGGGCGGTCGGCGGGTGTCTTGAGTTCGGTAAAGGTGAGCTGCGAGATTCGCATTCCGGGCGTGAGCGCAACGGGCGCAGTGCCGAGGTTCGACAGTTCGAGGGTAATCTGGCCCTCGTAGCCGGGGTCACACAGGCCGGCCGTCGCGTGTACCACAATCGCAAGTCGGCCCAGCGAGGAGCGCCCTTCGACGTGGGCGATGAGGTCGTCGGGGATGGCGACGCGCTCGTGGGTCGTCCCCAGCACGAAGTCGCCGGGGTGGAGGATGAACTCCTCGTCTTCCTCGACGACAGTCTCCTCGACGTAGTCGGCGACTTCGTCCTCGGAGTTCGGGTGGATACAGGGGATGTTGGCGTGCTGGAACTCCAGGAACTCACGACCGAGACGGAGGTCGACGCTGGCCGGCTGAATCTGGATGTCCGGGTCGTCGAGCGGTTCGACGACGAGGTCTCCCTGTTCCAGCCGCCGGAGAATATCCGCATCTGAGAGTATCATGACAGTGGCGTGTGCGGCCGGAAGCCTAAACTCCCCGATTCTCAGGAGGCAATCACGGGGAGCGTCGCGGCGATGACGGCGATGGCGACTGCTGCGTACCTGCTGATCTCGTGGACGACCCGGAGGCCGCCAGCCCAGACGTACGCCTGCCAGGCCGCTGTCCCGACCTGTATTGCGAGAAATACGAGTCCGGAGAGGCCGTTCTGTAGACGCCGTACCTGTTCGAGTAGGAGCTCCGGCGAGGACGCGGAGAGGTCGGTGGTGGCAGCGAAGAAGACGAGTGCAGCACCGCCAGCGGCAACGCCGACAACGGACGGGAGCAGTCCCCAGGCGGTGATCTCTGCCGTCTCGCCGAACCGCCCGGAGCCGCCGGCTAGCTTTGCGCCGACATACAGCCCGATCATCAGTCCGATCCAGGCGATAATCAAGCCGAAAAACAGTCTTGGAAGGGCCCTAGTCGCGTAGTCCCAGATGAACGACCCGACTTCGACGGTCTGTGTCGCCGGTTCGTCACAGCCGGACACGGTTATTCCGCCGACGCCGCCGTCTTCGCACAGCTGTTCCGGCGGCCGTGCGGGGTTGTCTCGCTCGACGGTGCCGGTGAACTGGTCAGCGAACAGCCGGAGCGCGACTCCGAGAACGATTGTGACGACGACAGCGATGCCGAGAGCGAGGCCGCCGCCACGGAGTCCGTTCAGCCGGTCACGTCGCTGTTCGAAGAACGCGCCCGGTCGCAGGAGGAACGTTCGGATGATGGAGGGCATCTCCGGGGTGTGCTCGGCCACGGCGTATGTACTCTGTGGTATGTGCAACCGTGGAGGGAGTCCGACGGGCGTTTAAGTACGGGTGGCCATGTAATCGTATGAAGCAGGCTATCGTCGCGCGGGCCAACATCGGCATGGGCGAGGGCAAGCTCGCCGCCCAGGTTGCCCACGCCTCGCTGTCGGCCTACGAGGACGCCGGCCCGAAACCCCGCAAAGCCTGGAAGGGCGCGGGGCAGAAGAAAGTCGTCCTGAAGGTCACCAGCGAGTCCGAGCTGTTCGAACTCGCGGACGTGGCCGAGCGCGAAGGCCTGCCGCATGCGGTCGTCCGAGACGCCGGCCACACACAGCTCGACCCGGGGACTGTCACGGCACTCGCCGTCGGCCCCGCCGAGGACGAGCTGGTGGACCGCGTCACCGGCGACCTGCCGCTGTTCTGAGGGCAGCGGCCCGCGATACGGTTATATAAGAGCAACCCTAACCTCAGGTGAACAACAACACGATACATCATGCAAGGAAACGAACAACAGGCCTACGACCGCGGGATTACCATCTTCTCCCCGGACGGACGCCTCTATCAGGTCGAGTACGCACGAGAAGCCGTCAAGCGCGGAACCGCGAGCGTCGGGGTCCGCACCGAGGACGGCGTGGTCATCGCCGCTGACCGCCACGCCCGGTCCCCGCTCATCGAGCGCGACAGCATCGAGAAGATCCACGAGATCGATTCTCACGTCGGCGTCGCCAGCGCGGGCCATGTGGCCGACGCGCGCCAGCTCATCGACGTGGCGCGCCGCCAAGCCCAGGTCAACCGTCTGCGCTACGACGAGCCCGCCTCCGTCGAGTCGCTGACGAAGGAGATTACGGACTACATCCAGCAGTACACCCAGACCGGCGGCGCACGCCCGTTCGGTGTGGCGCTACTCGTCGCCGGTATCGAGGACGGCGAACCCCGGCTGTTCGAGACAGACCCCTCGGGAACGCCCTACGAGTGGCAGGCAGTCGCCATCGGCGGCTCCCGCGAGGACATCCAGACGTTCCTTGAAGACGAGTACGCCGAGGAGATGGACCTCGAAGCCGGCATCGAACTCGCGCTCCGGGCGCTGGCCTCGGTCAACGAGGACGGCCTCGACGCGACCGGCGTCGACATCGCCACCATCGACGTGGAAAGCGAGCAGTTCGAAAAGCTCGCCGAGGACGACATCGCCGAGCGCCTGGAAGAGTTCGAACTCGGAGGTGAGAACTGATGTACGACCCCGAGAACCGACTGACCGACGCCTACGAACCCGAGGTCGGCAACCTGCCGAACGAGGACGGCGGCCGCGACGAGGAGAACGTCGTCAAGACCGGGACGACGACCGTCGGCATCTCGACGGAGAACGGCGTCATCATCGCGACGGACCGCCGCGCCTCGCTGGGCGGCCGTTTCGTCTCGAACAAGCAGGTCCAGAAGGTCGAGCAGATCCACCCGACGGCCGCGATGACGCTGGTCGGCAGCGTCGGCGGGGCCCAGTCGTTCATCCGCTCGCTGCGCGCCGAGGCCGACCTCTACGAGGTCCGCCGCGACGAACCGCTCTCGATTCACGCGCTGGCGACGCTCGCGGGTAACTTCGCCCGCGGTGGCCCGTACTTCGCCATCAACCCGATCGTCGGCGGCGTCGACGAAGAAGGCAGCCACGTCTACAGCGTCGACCCAGCTGGCGGCGTGCTCGAAGACGACTACACCGTCACCGGCTCCGGGACGATGGTCGCGACGGGGACCATCGAAGGGCAGTACGACCCCGAGATGAGTCTCTCCGAGGCTCGCAATCTGGCGATTCGCGCGGTCAACGCCGCGGCCGAGCGTGACACCGGGTCCGGCAACGGTGTCGTGCTGGCTGAAATCACCGACGAGGGCGTCGAGATCGACGCCTTCGACGACTACGAGTCGGCCGAATAGCGCGGCTGTCTCGGTCTTTGCTTTCTCTGCGGTCCGTTACCGGCGGCCAGTCGCTACTCCCGCGGCACGACCCGCATTGGGTAGTTCGACTGCCGCATGATATCTTGGGCGACGCTCCCGAAGATGAGCCGGTCGGTCTGGCTCCGCTTGCGGACGCCGATGACGAGTTCGTCGGCATCGACCTCTTCGGCGATGTCGAAGATATCTTCAGCCGGGCTGTTCCCCCGGATTATCTGGTAGGTCTCGACGGACACCTGGTCGCCCAGACGGTCCGAGACGACTTCGAGTGCGGCCTTCCCGTCGGCAACCGCATCCGGTGGCGTCCTGTCTCCGCCCGGTTGTGAGTTGACCGCGTATACGCTGTCGTCCGGGTCGAGGACGTCTTCGAGGTATGAACACAGTGTCTGGCTGACTGTCTCGGAATTGGTTGCGAGCACGAAAGTCTGCATATGCGACGTTCCTCACCCATCATGATAAGTATGTGTCTTGTTACCACGAAACGCCGTATATCCGGACTCTCACGGTCGCCGGACTACTCGGTCAGGACCAGCCAGCCGACGGCGAGAAAGACAGCGAGCACAAGCAGAATCGACCCCCAGGCCAGCGCCGCGAACGCCGTCGACCCGAGTGCGGCGAGGGGGAGGACGGCTGGTAGCGTCATTGCTCGGACCCCCCGTCGGCCACCGGATCGTCAAGCGCACGGACCTCCCGGCCGAGGCTTTCGAGGTCGGCGTCGGCCCCGCCGAGAAGCGTCGCAACCACGGTGAGGGCGGCCGAGACGAGCGTCGCGCCAGCGAAGGCAATGAGGAACGACGGCGCTGGCAGCATACTCCCGACGCCTGGCACGGCGGCGACGAGGCCACGGAGCGACGGGAAGTAGGCGAACCCGACAAGTAGCCCCGCAATGCCGGAGACTAACGCACCCGGCCCGGTGAGCCGCTCGGTGTAGAGACCGGCGAGGAAGGGCACGAAGACGCCAGCCGCCAGCAGGTCGGCAGTCAGGAACAACTGGAGGACGCTGTACCCCTGCGCACCGATGAACATCGCGGCGAGCGCGACGGCGACCGTCAGCCCGCGCCCGCCCAGCCACAGGGTCCGCTGGTCGGGATCGTCGAGCAACCGGGCGAGGTCGGCCGTAACGACGCTGGCGATAGCGTTGAACATCGTATCGGCGGAACTCATCACCAGCAATACGGCGAGGACAACGATGGCGAGGGTCACCCACGTCGGGAACGCCTCCGCCACCACGAGGAAGAAGGCGATACTGGCGGAACCGGATTCCGTGAGGCCCAGCCCCGCGGCGGCGATGCCGAACAGGCCGGCGAGCAGGAGCATCGGCACGACGACGACGGCGGCGATGCCCAGTCCGCGACGGAGGGCGCGCTCCCCGTCGGCGGCGTACACCCGCTGCCAGACCCCCTGGTTCAGCATGTTCGCGCCCAGGAGAGCGAAGGCGACGTACAGCCCGAACTCCAGGCCGGGGCCGAATCCGGGGTCCAGCAGCGTCGGGTCGGCCGACACCACCGTCGCGTGGAACTCGCTCGTCCCGCCCAGCGAGAGGAGCGCGCCGCCGAAGCCGACGGCCAGAAGCGGCAGGATGACCAGCGTCTGGACGGTGTCGGTGACGATGCTCGCAAGCAGGCCGCCGTAGGCCGTGTAGACGAGGACGAAGCCGCCGATGAGCAGCGAGGTCTGCCAGAGCGGCACGTCTGCGACGAGCGCGAGCGCGCCGGCGATACCGGTCATCTCCGCGGCGAGGAAGATGAACATGTAAAACACTGAGACTAGCAGGACGAGCAGGTACATCCCGGAGCCAAAGCGAGCGTAGGCGAACTCCGTCAGCGAGTGGCCTGCGGGCATCACCTCGCGGATGCGAGCGCCGACTGGAATAAAGAGGAGAAGTGGAATCGCGCTGCCGATGGCGTAGCCCAGCACGGCGGGCAGCCCACCGAAGGCGGCCCCGGCCTCGGCGGGGCTCAGCAGAATCCAGACGCCCATCATCGACGCGATGACCGTCGCAGCGAGGGTCCCACTACCGGCCGAGTCACGGGCCGAGATGTACGTCTCCACCGAGTCGATTCGGCCGCGGGCGGCGAAGAGGCCGATGCCGGTGAACACGAGAACGGTCGCCGCGGTCAGACCGAGAACGATAGCTGAGGATACCATCTACGGGCTCACCTCGTGGTCGGGCGTCTCAGCGGTTTCCTCGTAGGCCGTCTCGAAGAACTGCTGTTCGAGCGTGACCGTGCGGTCGAACAGCGACGCGACGCGGGCCTCCCGGCGGGGCGAAAGCGTCGGCCCGACGGCGTCGAGTTCGCCCCGGAGCCAGTCGACGAACGCGACGAAGGAGTCGACGGCGTGGAGATCGACCCACTCGGCGAAGTAGAACGGCAGTCCCATCCCGGAGCTGGGGAGGCCGTCGCTGTCCGGGTCGCCGTGGGCCGCCGCGGCGGCCGTCGCCCACGACTCGTATATCCACTCTGCCGGGACGAGGACGGCCAGCGTCTCGGCGTAGCCCCCCTCTCGGGCGGCACGACCCAGCAGGTCGACGAACGCCGCCGTCGCGTCCGTCGGCTCGGGGTCTTGCCAGCGCGAATCTTCGACGCCGAGTGCGGCAAAAGAGCGCTCGAAGTAGTCGTCTTCCTCGTCGGTCACGGTATCGAGAAACTCCACAAACTGGCGTTTGGCGGCCATATCTGGGGCCTGCCCGACCGCGTGGCCGAACGTCCCGACGAGTTCGTCGACGAAGGCGTAGTCCTGTACCAGATACCCGGCGAACGCGTCCTCGTCGAGCGTACCGGCCCCGAGTTCCTCGACAAAGCGGTGCTCGACGGCGGCGTCCCAGTCCGGTTGACTCTGCTCCCGGAGCCAGTCGGTGAATCGGGGTTCGTCGGTTCGCTCGGCGTACGCCGAGTACGTCTCACCAGTCATAACTCCCACCCCTCCTGCGTGTAGGCCATCTCCCAGAACCGGTGTTCGAGTTTCGCGCTCGTGCGAAATGCCGCTTCCATGGCGTCGTGCTGGCCGGGATAGCGCTCGCCACAGCGGTCGACGTACGCCCGACACCAGCCCGTCGCCTCGCGGAAGTCGTCGCTGGTGTACATCTCGATAAAGGGCGTGTACCGGTGCTCACCGTCGGCCAGGTCGGCCATGTGTTCGGCCACGTCGAGGTACCCCTGCATACAGGGGTACAGCGCGGCGGCGATCTCCGCCTCGTGGCCCTCATAGGCCGTTCGGACGAGGAAGTTCGTGTACGCCAGACAGGTCGGAGCTTTCTCGGTAGACTCCAACTCACGACGCGAGATGCCGTAGTCCGACGCGAACTCCCGGTGGAGGTCCATCTCGGTGTCGAGCACCTGATGGGCGACCCCGAGCAGGTGCGTCATCGTCGATTCGTCGTTTGCCGTCGCGCCGGCGAGCGCGAACAGCCGCGCGTAGTCCTGCAGGTACCGGTAGTCCTGTTTCACCCAGTGCTCGAACGCCGCTTCGTCGAGTGTCCCGTCGGCCAGTTCGCGGACGAACGGGTGGTCCTTCTGTGCGTCCCAGATGTCTTCGCCGATGTCGAGCAGGTGGTCGCTGAACGCCATTGGTGGCCAACACAACAACCTCCGACGTATTATATCCTGCTAATACAACCAAGTTGTAACAAGGTAATTCGTGACGCACACGGCGAACTCCGAGTACGAGCGGGCCCCTCCGGCTGTCTGCTTCCAGAACGCCGCAGTCGACCAGCAGCTTTCGTAGTCCAAACTGCTAAACGAACTACGGCCCTCACTTCTGGCAATGACACTGCAGTTGCCGAGCGAAATCGTGGTCGAGCGATTCCTCCCGACGGCCCGGGCGATGCTCGCCACGAGACTCGACGAGAAGGGGTGGACCCAGCAGGAGATCGCCGACCAGCTCGGAGTGACACAGGCCGCAGTAAGCAAGTACGGCAGCGGCTCGGTCACCGTAGAAGAGCGGTTTCGAGAGGACGCCCGGATGCAACAGACTATCGAGCGGATCGCCGACGGACTGGCCGCGGGCGAGATGGACGAGTTCGCGGTGCTTGGCGAACTGCTCGCCCTGGTACGGGAGTTCGAGGATAGGGGACCCATCTGTGCAGTCCACGAGGAGGAGATGCCGGCGCTACAGGGGATGGGCTGTGACCTCTGTGTTCGGGGAACAGATACCGCCGTGAAAGCGGAACGGGCCGTGCTGTCGTCGGTCCGGCGAGCCACGCGACTGCTGGCGGACAGCGCCGTCGTCGTCGACGCCATCCCGAACGTGGGGATGAACGTCGGCATGGCGCTGCCGGACGCCGGGGACGCCCTCGACGTGGCGGCGGTCCCCGGCCGGATTCACGATCTGCGGGGGCGGGTCAACGTCCCGTCGAACCCCGAGTTCGGCGCGTCGGAACACGTCGCGGGGACGATACTGGCCGCGATGGCAGTCGACCCTTCGCGCCGGGCGGCGCTCAATCTGAGCACTGACGAGGCGGTCCTCGACGCCGCCCACGAGCAGGGCATCGAGCCGCTGGAGTTCGACGCCGGCTACGAGGACCGGGACGAGCGGCTCGAAGCGGCCTTCCGCGAACGCGGCGGCGTCCCTCGTGTCATCTACCACAGCGGCGCGTTCGGCATCGAACCGATAACCTACGTCTTCGGCGAGTCGGCGGTCGAGGCGGCCGAACTTGCGGTCGAACTCCTCGCCGAAGCCGACACATAACCGTCTCGGCCGCCGAGACCGTCAGAACCAGCCGGTCTCGGGATCGACGGGGTTCTCCGGCTCCTCGCCCCGCAGTACCCGGATGACGTCTTCGGCCACGGTCTGTGTCAGTTCGACCCGGGACTCCTCGGAGTACCACGCGACGTGGGGGCTACAGACGACGCTGTCGAGGTCGTGCAGCGGCGAGTCACCGGGCGGTTCCGCCTCACGAACGTCCAGTCCGGCCCCGCCGAGGTCGCCGCCGGCGAGCGCGTCGTACAGCGCCGTCTCGTCGACGAGCCCACCCCTGGCCGTGTTTACGAGCAGCGCGTCGTCGCGCATCTGGTCGAGCGCGTCCGCGTCGATCATCCCCCGAGTCTCGTCGGTCAGCGGCGCGTGCAGCGAGACGATGTCGGAATCGGCCAGCAGCGTCCCGAACGTGACCGGCTCGACGCCGAGGTCGCCCATCCGGTACTCGGCCGCGTACGGGTCGTAGGCGACGACGTCCACGTCGAACCCCCGGAGCTTCGCGGCGAACCGGCTGGCGAGCTTGCCGAAGGCGACGAGGCCGACGGTGCTGCCGGCGAGGCGACGGATCGGCTGCCCGACCGACCACTCCCACTCGCCGCGCTTGACCGAGCGGTCGAACGTGGGTATCTTCCGCAGGCAAGCGAGCACGAGCGCGAACGTGTGGGTCGACACCTCCTCCACAGAGTACTCCGGGACGTTGACGACCGCCACGCCGGCCTCGACTGCCGCCTGGACGTCGATGTTGTCCACGCCGATTCCGGCCCGGCCCACCACTTTGAGCGAGTCGGCGGCGTCGATGACCTCGGCCGTGACCTGCGTGCCGGCGTCGACGATTAACGCGTCGGCGTTCTTCACTGCGCGTGCGACTGCCGCCGGCTCTTTCGCCGCTATCGTTTCGACAGTCGCGTCGACCGCGTTCAGCACCGCCGCCCGTGTCTCCCCGTCCATCACTTTGGTGTCAGAGACGACGACTTTGTATGACATACTCTGGCTTGCTTCGGACCCGAGATAAAATCATCTGTCAGGATCGGTCCGGTCATCGGAATCGCGTCACAGGACTGTGGCTGCACAGCGGTGACTAGCGGAGAACTGACAGAATAGCAGCAAACTTTTATGATATATTCGCGAGGAGGTGGCAACAGTATGTCGGCTGGTAACACAGATGAAACTTCCCTCGAACGTATCGGCTATCGACTCTCCACGTGGGTGGAACGGTGGATGCCCAGTCCGTTCCTGTTCGCGCTCATCCTCAGCTACGTCGTGTTTCTGGCCGGTGTCGGCCTCACCGGGTCCGGCCCCGTCGAGATGGTCGGGTTCTGGTACGACGGCTTCTGGGCCTTCCTGACGTTCTCGATGCAGATGGTCCTCATCCTGATGACGGGCTTCGTCGTGGCGTACCATCCGCGTGTCAACGCCGGTATCCGCCGGCTGACGGAGCTTCCCAACACCGGGAAACAGGCGGTCGTTCTCGTCGGCCTGCTGACGATGCTGCTTGGCTGGGTTCACTGGGGACTGAGCCTCATCCTCGGCGCGATCTTCGCCCGGGAGATGGGCAAGACCGCCCACGAGAACGACATCGACGTTCACTATCCGGTCCTCTGCGTGGCCGGCTATCTCGGCCTCGGCCTCACCTGGCACTGGGGGCTGTCCGGGTCCGCACCGCTCCTCCTCGCAACCGAGGGCAACGAGTTCATCCAGCAGGGCGTCATCGACGTTGTCGTCTCCGCCTCGGAGACCATCTTCCACCCCTACGGCCTCATTCTGACCGGGCTCTCGATAGCCTACGCCCTCGTCGTCCTCTACGTCATCACGCCGACCGGCGACCAGGCACGGGGCATCACGCACTACATCCCCGAAGACGACCTGTTCGAGTCCGCAAGCGACGGCGGCGTGGAAGCGACTGCGACATCCAAGCAGGTCCCGGCCGAGCGCATCAACCACAGCCGCGTTCTCGGTGGGATTACGGCCTGACCGGCATCGCGCTGGTCGCCTCGCAGTTCGTTCAGTCCGGCATCGACGCGCTCGGACTGAACATCGTCAATTTCGGCTTCCTGACGATTGGCATTTTCATCTACATGGACCCACAGACCTATCGGGAGAAGTTCGGCGAGGCGGCGACCGCCGCGTCGGGCATCGTCTTGCTCTTTCCGTTCTTCGCCGGCATCCAGGGGATGATGGCCACCTCCGGGCTGGCGCAGTTGATGGCCAACGCGCTCATCTCGGTCTCGTCGCCACAGACGTTCCCGGTCATCGCCTGGCTCACCGGCGCGACGGTCAACATCTTCGCTCCCTCCGGCGGCGGCGAGTGGATCATCCTCGGGCCGCCGATTCTCGAAGCCGCCCAGAACCTCGGCGTCCCGGTTGGCCAGGCGACGATGGCCTACGCCGTCGGCGACGCCCACACGAACCTCCTGAACCCCTTCTGGGCGCTGCCGCTGCTCGCCATCACCCGCATCAAGGCCCGGGAGATGTTCGGCTACGCTATCGCGATGATGCTCGCGCTCACGCCGTTCCTGGCGGTCGTGCTGTTCGTCTTGCCGTACTGAGCAGGGACCCGGCGGGACAGCCGAGGCTGATTGCCTCTTCTTCGAGCGTTAAGTTGTTAGAGAAACTGCACTCCGATAATGGCAACCGAGACGGGAGCCGAGGAGGACGTGGACCTGCTCGACTCCTTCCGGCAGTTCTTCGCGCTGGAGCGGGACGTGCTCGTGCTGTCGCTGTCCATGCTGGCGTTCAGCCTCGCGTTCCAGATGACCAGCCGTTACATCCCCGAGTACATGCGGCTGTTGGGGGCCAGCGCCGGCGTCATCGGCCTGTACGGGAGCGTCGGGAACCTCATCAGCGCGGTGTATCCCTATCCGGGCGGCGCGGTGTCGGACCGCATCGGCTCGCGGCTGGCACTGACTGCCTTCGCGACGCTGGCGACGGTCGGCTTCGGTATCTGGTATCTCGCTTCGGTCGTCGGCGACATCACGCTCGGCGCGACGACGCTGCCGGCGTGGACGCTCGTGTTCGTCGGGCTCTTTCTCGCACAGGCCTGGAAGTCCTTCGGGCTGGGTGCGACCTTCGCCATCGTCAAACAGAGCGTCCCGTCACAGCGGCTTGCGATGGGGTTTGCCAGTACGGAGATGTTCCGCCGCATCGGCTTCTTGCTCGGGCCCCTCGCTGCCGCGGCGCTGCTCGCGACGACGGCGACCTTCGTCGATGGGTTCCAGCGCGTGCTACTGGTCGCGCTGGCCTGTGGTCTCGTCGCCACCGTTGCACAGCACTTCCTCTACGACGCCAGCGAGGACACGCTCGGAAAGTCCTTCGAGGGCATCGACCAGATACTCGCCGACCTGCGGACGATGCCGGCGACACTCCGCCCCCTTCTGGTCGCCGATACGTTCGTCCGCTTCGCCAACGGTATGGTGTACGTGTTTTTCGTCATCGTGGTCACGGAATTTCTCTCGGTGGGGTTCACCGGCTTTGGCGTGGAGCTACGGCCCGACGCCTTCTTCGGCGTCCTGCTCGGCGTCGAGATGGTCGTCGCCATCATCTCGATGGCTCCCGTCGCAAAGCTCACCGAGTGGGCCGGCCTCAAGCCCGCCGTCGCGCTGGGCTTTCTCGTCTACGCCGTGTTCCCGCTCTTGCTCATCTTCGCGCCGGGCAACCAGTGGGTGCTGGTGCTCCTGTTCGCGTTCTCCGGCCTGCGCTTTGCCGGCCTGCCCGCCCACAAGGCGCTCATCGTCGGCCCGGCAGAACAGGACGCTGGCGGCCGCGTCACCGGGACGTACTACCTGCTTCGGAACACGCTGGTCATCCCGAGCGCCGCGCTCGGCGGCTGGCTCTACGGGAGCGAGTGGGCAGTGCCCGTTGGCGATGTCGTCATACAGGCCGGTCCGGAACTGGCCTTCGGCGTCGCTACGGTCGTCGGCCTCGTCGGCGTCGTCTACTTCGCTATCTTCGGCCGGGAGTTCGAGGCCTACAGATAATCGCCGTGCCGGCCTACCACTCGTCGCGCGGCGGGAACTCCTCGCCACAGCGTGGACAGTACCGCATCGGCGCGCGGGACTCCTGACCGTCCCTGTCGAACGTTATCTCTCGTCCGCAACTCTCGCATGCTAGCTTTGGCATCGTGGTGCTCTCCGGTCGCCCGCATAGCCACGACCTGTAAACAGCTAGATTGTGTGTCGTGATAACACTAGGTGCGAGGAACGGCGTAAAACGAGGGTGCGTCCGCAAACGCCAGCCCTAAGCGCTGACCCGCAAACAGCCACACAATGCAAGCGGCCCACCCAATCGAGCGAGCGGTCGGTATGGAGTACTACGTCAGCGACGCCGACGGGGTGGGCGGCCACCTCCGCGCTTCCCCTGCGGACTTCCGGGTTCGGGAACTGGAGGCGTTCGGCACTGAACCGGTCGACGCCGACACCGGGGCGTACCCGCATCTCGTCTTCCGGGCGGAGCTTCGTAACTGGGAGACCAACGACTTTGCCAGCAAACTCTCCGACAGGCTGGGTATCTCCCGCGAGCGGGTGTCGTGGGCGGGAACGAAAGACAAGCGCGCGGTCACGACCCAGTTGTTCTCGGTAAAGGGAGTCGCAGCCGAGGACCTGCCGGAGATCGGCGGCACGGACATCGAGGTTATCGGCCGCGCCGGCCGCCCCATCCTCTTCGGCGATCTGGCGGGCAATGCCTTCGAGATAGTCGTCCGGGACACCGAGAACACCGACAACGCCGCCAGCGTGGTGGCCGACCTGCAGGCGTTCGCCAGCGGAGAGGACCCGACGGGGGACAGGGCCCGGTCCAGCGACGCCACGCTGCCAGACGGCGACACGACGGTCGGCGTCCCCAACTACTTCGGCCAGCAGCGGTTCGGGTCTCGCCGGCCGGTCACCCACGAGGTCGGGCTGGCCATCGCCCGCGGCGAGTGGAAGAACGCAGTCCTCGCCTACGTCGGAAACCCGGATGAGCGCGAACCGGAGTCGACGCAGGAGGCGCGAGCATACGTCGACGAAACCCACGACTGGGCCGGCGCGCTGGACAGGCTGCCCGGCGCGCTGGGCTACGAGCGCTCCATCTGTCACCGGCTGGTCGAGAACGGAGCCAGCGAGCCGGCGGACTTCCGCGAGGCGCTGGAGGCGCTGCCGTCGAACCTCCAGTCGCTGTTCGTCAACGCCGCCCAGTCCTACGTCTTCAACCGCATCCTTTCCGAGCGGCTGGACCGCGGGCTCCCCTTCGACCGGCCCGTGGAAGGCGACATAGTCTGTTTCCGTGACAGCGACGCACCCGAGGCCTTCCCGATTCCGGACGCCGACCGCACACAGCAGGTCACGGAAAAGCGGCTGTCGACCGTCGAGCGCCACTGCGAGCGCGGGAGAGCGTTTGTCACCGCGCCGCTGGTCGGGACCGATACCGAGCTGGGCAGTGGCGAACCGGGCGATATCGCCCGTGAAGTCCTCGACGACGTGGGCCTCGAACAGGGCGACTTCGACCTCCCCGGCGCGTTCGACAGCGACGGGACGCGGCGGGCCATCCTGCTCCGAACGGACCTCGGTGTCGAGCGCGACGACGCCGACCTGACGTTCTCGTTCTCGCTGCCAAAGGGGAGCTACGCGACGGTCCTCCTCCGGGAGTTCCGGAAAGGCGACCCGGACGCGTAGCGGTTCAACCGTGCTCGGCAACTGATGCGGAATATGCAACGGTTAAGTCCGGCCACACACGCCATCTCGTATGGGCGAGCTACCGGATGAGTTCTCGTGTACCATCACCGACTGGGAGTACATCTACGGCCTCTGTCGAGACGTGGCTGACGACGTGAAGGCCGCCGAGTTCGAACCCGATGTGGTCGTCGCGCTGGCACGGGGCGGCTGGTTCGGCGGGCGCTGTCTCTGTGACTTCCTCGGGCTGGACGACCTGGCGAGCCTGAAAGTCGAACACTATGTCGGGACCGCGGCGAAAGGCGAGGAGGCACAGGTGAAATACCCGCTGGCTGACGGCGCGGTCGAGGGGAAAGACGTGCTGGTCGTCGACGACATCGCCGACACTGGCCAGTCCATCGAAACGGCCGCCGAGTGCGTGCGCGACCGAAACCCGAGCAGCGTCCGGACAGCGACGCTCCAGTTGCTCCAGACCAGCGACCACGAGCCGGAGTTCGTCGGCGAGCGCCTTGAGGAGTGGACCTGGGTCGTCTACCCCTGGAACTTCGTCGAGGACATGGTCGAACTCGTCGCAGGCGTGATGGAAAAGAGCGACCAGCAGACCCATAACGAAGACGACATCCGTCAGCTACTGCGGGAGTACCACGGCGTCAGCCGCACGAATTTAGAGATCGCACAGCCGAACCGACTGGGCGAGGTCACGACCGAGATGGAGCGGCGCGGCGTCGTCGAATCGGTCGGCGACGGCTGGCAACTCACCGACGACTGAACCGGGCCACAAAGTGGCCCAACAGGTATCGCTCAGATCCGCTAGTCTCGTCGCTCACCATCGCTAGGCCCAGTACGCGCCTCCGCTAGCCAGGATAAAAATACGGTTAGCGACGCGTGCGACCGTCGTCCCGGACGTACTCTAACGCGCTGACGAACTGCTCTTTGTCGACCCGGCCTTCTGCCTCTTCGAGTCGCTCACGAATTTTCGTCGGAGTCATGTGTGTTGGTAACATGGGCCTACGTGGATATAACTCTTTCTCACCAGCTAACAGATTCGACACGGGGTGCGGGTCTGAAGTAGAGAGTAGCCCGTCCAGTAAGCCGTCAAACCGCTGTACTGAGACGAGAAGTCTGTCGAGGGAATATATTTAATACCCTGCTTACCCAACGGAAACTATGGCCGCTTACGGCCGGCCGTCACTTCGAGACCTGTTCGATGAATCACCGACGCCGCACATCGCGCATCCGCCGCGGAGTCACCATCGAGACTTCTACGTTGCCACAGACGGGTCGTTCAGGCCCCACGGCGGCACGACATCGCCCGACAGCGATTCGGACAGCCCGACAGGGGGGCTGGGTGTCGTCGTCGAAACGCTCGACGGTGAGCGCGTCGTCAGGCTGTCTGTCCCAGACACCTGCCCCGACAACAACGTCGCGGAGTACCGGGCGCTCCATCTGGGGCTCGACGTGCTTGCGAGACGGGCCCCGCCCAACGCCCGCGTCGGCCTGCTCATCGACCACGACCAGCTCGCCGAGAACGTGAACGCGGAGGTGCTGGCCTCCCATGGCTCCGCTTACGACCCGCCACACTCCGTGTCGGTCCCGCCGGCAACGGGACTGCACTGGCGCGGAATCCAGGCACGTATCAACGGGTTCGGCGAGGTCCGTGCCGCACGGATCTCCGGCGACCGTAACCCCGCTCATCCGCTGGCGAACGCACCCGACCAGTACGCTCACGTCAACGGCGAGCCGGACCGATGTGTCCTCCCTGACGCGCCGACGGTAAACGAACGCGTCCCGCCGCCATCACGCGCGGAGCGTGGCGGCGCATCTGACTGACGGAGCGCACCGGCACCCCTGCCGGCCACGGTATCCCATTCTCTCACGCCGCTGCCGACAGTAGCACGTAGCCGTACCAGCCCTTCGACCGGCACACAGCTGTCGTACCTGAAATATCACATACGACCGCGATTCTGTGGATAAATCTGACCACAGCCAGAAAACATCGTAACTGGTGGTTCCGAGGCTCTCTGTCAGTCACGTTTCACAGAAGATAATCGCTATAAGTTATGTAGATAGTTGGAACCATTCTAGCGTACGTTTGGGGAACGTCACACAGACCAAATTTTATATATTAGAAAT
The DNA here is from genome assembly GCF_048595605.1 of Haloarcula sp. KBTZ06. Classification (NCBI taxonomy): domain Archaea; kingdom Methanobacteriati; phylum Methanobacteriota; class Halobacteria; order Halobacteriales; family Haloarculaceae; genus Haloarcula; species Haloarcula sp. KBTZ06. The sequence continues at coordinate 2,116,414 of NZ_CP184337.1, read as the reverse complement.
GAGATAGTATGCAGTGGGAGGTGAGCAACGTTGAGTACCAGAACTGACGGACCGGACGGTTTCAGCGGACAGTACGTCGAGCAGCTGTTGCCGCGTCAGTCGCCGACGCGGCACGACCTCGTTCTCGCCGTCATCCCCGCGGTGTTCGTCCTCACACTCGTCGCCGCGGTCGTTCTGGGCCTCTCGATGCAGGTAGCGATCGCTGGCGCATCAGTTGTCGGTGCTGTGGCGGTCATTGACGCACTCTTCGTCCACCCACCGACCCGCGGCCGACGGCGAGGCGATACGTGACATCGCGTTCCGGCGACAGGCCTGAACGCTACGTTTTTTGACGGATGATTCCGCCCTAGCTCGAAAAAAGCAGTCGCTAGTCGCTACTCCTGCTGTGCGTCGACGACAGCGACGCCCGCGAGGTTCACGATGTCGCTACCACCTTTTTCAGCTCGGGTGTGCTCGCAGCACTCGCACACCACTCCTCGAAAAACGTGGTTCTCGTGAGCGGAGCGAACGAGGGCTCGAAAGACGAGGGCAGCGAGTCTTTCGGCGGCGAAAAACGCTCGCCACGCTCGCGTCTGTTACTCCTGTTGAGCGTCGACGACGGCGACGCCCGCGAGGTTCACGATATCCTTGACCTCGTCGCCACGCTGGAGGACGTGGACCGGCTTGTCCATGCCGACGAGCATCGGCCCGATGGCCTCAGCGCCGCCCAGTCGCTGGAGGAGCTTGTAGCCGATGTTCCCGGCTTCGAGGTTGGGGAACACGAGGACGTTCGCGGGGTCGTCGAGTTCGGAGAACTCGTAGGTGTCTTGCAGGATGTCCTCGACGACGGCGGTATCGGCCTGCATCTCTCCGTCGACCGGGAAGTCCACGCGGTCGTCGTCCTGCAGGCGCGAGACCGCCCGGCGGATCTTCTTCGTCCCGGGGTTGTCGACGCTCCCGAAGTTCGAGTACGACAGCATCGCCGCTCGCGGTTCGACGTTGAACCGACGGGCCAGTTCCCCGGTGTGACGGGTGACCTCCTCCAGCACGTCCGTGTCGGGGTCCTGATTGACCGTGGTGTCCGCACAGAAGATGACGCGGTTCTTGAACGTCAGCATGTACACACCGGCCGCGTAGTCGGCGTCGTCGGCCGTCCCGATGACCTGCAGCGGCGGGCGCAGGGCCGAAGGGTAGTGATGGGTCAGGCCGGTCAGCATCGCGTCGGCGTCACCCATCTCGACCATCACGCTGCCGAGGTAGTTCCCGTCCCGAATGAGTTCGTCGGCTTCGCGGCGGGTGATGCCTTTCCGCCGGCGGAGTTCGTACAGTCGGTCGGCGTAGTCTGCCACGTCGGCTGTCTCGGGGTCGACGACGACGGGGTCGAACTCCAGGCCGAACTTCCGGCGCGTGGACTCGATGCGGTCGGCGTCACCGATGAGGACCGGCTCGGCGATTCCTTGTTCGACCAGCTGGTAGGCCGCGCGGATCATCTTCTCGTCGTGGCCCTCGGCGAGCACGACCCGCTGGGGGTCGCTCTTGGCCTTGTTGAGCACGACGCGCATCATCTCGCGGGACTTGCCCAGCCGCGCTTCGAGCTCTTCGACGTAGGCCTCCGTATCGATATTCGTCCGTGCCGCGCCGCTCTCGATGGCGGCCTCGGCGACGGCGGGGGTCACCTCGAACAGGACCCGCGGGTCCAGCGGTTTCGGGATGATGTAGTCCGGGCCGAACTGCAGGGGTTGGTCGCCGTAGGCCTTGACGACCTCGTCGGGCACGTCCTGCTTGGCGAGGTCGGCCAGTGCGCGGGCCGCTGCGACTTTCATCTCCTCGTTGATTTCGGTCGCCCGCACGTCGAGCGCGCCGCGGAAGATGAACGGGAACCCGAGGACGTTGTTGACTTGATTCGGGTAGTCCGAACGGCCGGTCGCCATAATGACCGTGTCGTCGCGGGCGGCCTTGGCCGACTCGTAGCCGATCTCCGGGTCCGGGTTCGCCATCGCGAAGATGATGGGGTCGCTGGCCATCGACCGCACCATCTCTTGGTCGACGATGCCGCCGACGGAGAGCCCGACGAACACGTCGGCCCCGTCCATCGCGTCGGCGAGGTCGCCCTCGGGGATGTCGCGGGCGAACTCCTGTTTGAATCGGTTGAGTTCCTCGTGGGTCGCTCGTTCCTCGGTGATGATGCCCGAGGAGTCACACATCGTGATGTTGTCCTTCGAGACGCCAAGCGAGACGTAGAACTTCGCCGAGGCGATAGCGGAGGCTCCGGCCCCGGAGAAGACGACCTCCAGGTCCTCCAGGTCCTTGTCGGCGATGTCGGCCGCGTTGACCAGCGCCGCGCCGGAGATGATCGCGGTCCCGTGTTGGTCATCGTGGAACACCGGGATGTCGAGTTTCTCGCTGAGTCGGCGCTCGACCTCGAAACACTCCGGGGCGGCGATATCTTCGAGGTTGATGCCGCCGAAGGTCGGCTCCATCGCCTCCACCGTCTGTATCATCGCCTCGGCGTTGTCCGTGTCCAGCTCCACGTCGAACACGTCGATGTCAGCGAACCGCTTGAACAGCACGCCCTTCCCCTCCATGACCGGCTTCCCGGCTTCCGGGCCGATGTCGCCGAGGCCGAGCACGGCGGACCCGTCGGAGACGACGCCCACGAGGTTCCCCTTCGCGGTGTACTCGAAGGCCTTCTCGGGATCTTTGTCGATCTCCTCACACGGTGCGGCCACGCCGGGCGAGTACGCCAGCGAGAGGTCACGCTGTGTGTTCGTCGGCTTCGTCGTCGCAATCTCTATCTTCCCCGGCGGCTTGCTCCGGTGGTACTCCAGTGCGTCCTCGTCAAGTCCCATACCAAGACGTCGAACCCAACTGTAAAAAAGACAAGTTTACCGTCAACGGACGAGCGGTACAACGACGGTTGTCGAATGTCGCCTTGTTGCAGCGGTTTTTGCCCCGGTCGTGTCCCATCAATTGGAAAACAGCCGCCGCCGGGGACCCGCCCGATGGACCGGCCGCGGACCTCAGTTCGTGTTGGTGAGTTCGCCGACCCGGTCGGTCAGTTCGGTGACCGCCTCTTCCTGTCGGTCGGTCGCTTTGACGATCTCTTTCGTCGCCGTTTCTGCCTCTTGAGCGTGGTTCTGTGCGTCTTCGACCATCGAAGTCACGTTCTCGATAGCGCTCGCCTGATCGTCGTTGGCGTCGGCGACCTCCTGGATGCCTCGCGTCGCTTCCTCGACGGCGTCGGAAATCTCGTCCAGCGCATCCAGGGCGTCCGCGATCTCGGATTCCGCGTGCTCGACCTGCTCGTGTGACGTCTCGACCATTTCGGCTGTCTCGGTCGCCTGATCCTGAATCGTGGTGATGCTCGTCGAGATCTCGGAGGCGTACTCGCCTGTCTCGTTAGCGAGTGTCTTCACCTCGTCGGCCACGACAGCGAACCCGCTCCCGCTTTCGCCGGCTCTGGCCGCTTCGATGTTGGCGTTCAGGGCGAGCATATTCGTCTGCTCCGCCACGTCGGCGATTATCTCGACGATCTCACTCACTTCGTCCATCTGGTCGTCGAGGTCTGTGACGGTGTCCACGAGGTCTTCGCTCGTCTCGGCGAGCCCGTCGGTAACGTCCATGACTGCTTCACCGGCGTCTGACCCGTCTTCCGCGGCCGCCTTCGCGCGCTGTGCTGCCGACGCCACTTCGCTAGATGTCGCGGCGACCTCCTCCATCCCGGCCCCGATATCTTGGATGTTGTCGGCCGCCTGGGTGAGGGAGTCGGTCTGTTCGGTAACCCGGCTCTCGACGTCCTCTGCGGACGAATTCGCCTGCTCGATAGTGGTCGCAAGTTGCTGCGCCTGTGCGTCCACCTGGTCCGCCAACTGCTCGACCTGTTCGGCCATGTCGTTGAGCGAGCCGACGACCTCGTACAGCTGGTCGTCGACGTACTCGCCGCCGTCGGTCCGGTCGAACGACGCCCGGGCGTCGAGGCGGCCGTTCTTGAGCGCGGCCATGGTCGATTTGATCTCATCGACCAGACTCGTCACGGCCTCGTGGCGGTTGGCCTCGTCAGTCCGGTCCTGGACCATTTCGACGACCGCGATGAGTTCGCCGTCGTCGTCGTAAATCGGGGCGGCGCTAAAGGAGATATGGCGTTCGTTCCCGTGCTGGTCGGCCATCACGCTCGTGTCGCGGTACAGCGTGAAGTCCTCGTCCTCGACCTTCGGCACGTCGTACTCCGTATGGGTGGTCTCCGGGGCGTCGAGAACCTTGTCGGCGAGGGTCTTCCCGCGTCGGCCGTCCGGATAGAACGCCATGCTCGCCATCTCCATCTCCTTTGCTTCGGCCTCGGAGACGCCGGTGAGGTTTTCGATCGAACGGTTCCAGCTGAGGATATCACCGTTCGTATCCAGAATAAAGAGCGGTGTCCCGATGTGATGCAACACGCTGTGGTAGTCGAGTCCCGTGCCGGAGCCACTGTCCGCCACAGAGTCGGTGAACGCATCGACACCGGCCTGTGAGACAGACTGTGTCGTTTCCAGCCTTTCTTGGAGCTCCGCCTCGACGGAGTCGATAGCGGCCTGTGCATCCGGGCCGAGTTCGTCCCGAAGTTGCTCGAACGCGCCTTCGACGAGCGAGTCGGTGACGAAGCCCTGGGCCGCAATGAACTCACTCTGGCTGATTCCGGCGGTTTCGTATTCGTCGATCAGCGCTCGGAGTTCGTCAGGTTCGAGTTCGAACTGCCGCTCGACGTGTTGGGTCCCGATAGCGGCCTTATCGGAGTCGTCGAAGCGGTCGTTGAGGCGTGGCGAGTCCGGGTCGATGGCGTCGGCCAGAAAGCGGGTCTGCCCGTCACTCGCGACGAGGCCTCCGTCCGCCCGTCGGGCCGCAGCGTCCGAAGAACGGGACCCCTGGCCGTAGATGTAGGTGCGGATCTGTTCGAACATAAGGTAGCTATGTTACATTCCAGAACACCTGTAGATAAAGATGACTCCGAGAATATCAGTAAAGATAATGGTACTCGCTGGCAAGGCGCGAAAAGAGAGCATAAGTACGTGCAACCGAAGATATAGGTATGACCACCCGTTTCCGCCGACTGGTGGCGACGACGACGGTGCTGACGTTCGCACTCATCCTGCTTGGCGTGTACACCGGGGCTATCGGCGCCGGGCTGACCTGTGAGGCACGCTGGCCGTTCTGTGACGGCTGGATGGGTCTGTTCCCCGCAAACTGGGCGAGTTTCGTCGAGTGGTTCCACCGTTTAGTCGCGATGATCACCGGCTTCGGTATTCTCGGTTCGACAATCGCCGCGTGGCGCGGTGAGTACAGCCGGCGGATCAAGCTCGCAACTGCCGTCGCCACGGTCGTGCTCCCGGTGCAGGTCCTCCTCGGCGCGAACACCATCTTCAACTTCGGTGCCACGGCGCAGGTCCTCCACCACGGGGCCGCACAGCTCATCTTCGGCGCGATGGTCGCGGCGACGGCGTGGGCCTACACCGACACGGCGGAGTCACCGTCGGTACAATCGGCCGATACCCAGCACACGGCACGCGCAGACGATTGAACACGAGTACCACCCCCGTGGTTAACACGTAAGATATATTCCGGTCTGTCGTGTGGTGGGGATTATGTCAGACGACGGCCTTTCACGACGCCAGTATCTATCCACGGTCGGTGGAACTGCAGTGACCGTATCGCTCGCCGGCTGTTTCGGCGGCGGCGGTGGCGGTGATGACGGCACTACCGAAATCACTGCCGGAACTGCACCGGGCTTCCCCCCGTTCGAGATGAAGCAGGACGGCGAACTCGTCGGGTTCGACATCGACCTGCTTGAAGCGGTCGTCGACGAGACCGACTACACCCTGGCCGGCTGGGAAGAGTTCGAGTTCAAGTCCCTGATTCCGGCGCTGACGAACGAGAACATCGACGTAGTCGCCGCAGGGATGACGATCAACGATGAGCGCGACGAGACCATCGACTTCACTGACCCGTACTACAGCTCGAATCAGGCAATCGTCGTCCGCGAAGACGGTGACTTTTCCCCGTCCTCGCTGTCGGACCTCTCCGGACGCCCCATCGGCGCACAGAAGGGGACTACCGGCGAGAGTACGGTTCAGTCGGAGCTCATCGAACCGGGGAACCTCGATGAGTCGAACTACAACTCCTACGGCAACTACGTGCTGGCTGTCGAAGACCTCCAGAACGGCAACATCGACGCGGTCGTCATTGACGAGCCGGTCGCTCAGACCTTCGCCGCCCAGCGCCCGGTCGTCATCGCCTTCACGTACGAGACGGGCGAGAATTTCGGCTTCGGCGTCCGCGAGGGCGACGACGAGTTCACACAGGCTCTCAACGACGGTCTGTCCACTGTCAGGGACGGGAGCACGTATCAGGACCTGACGAACAAGTGGTTCGGTCAGCAGTAACCGATGCCACCCCTCCCGTTGCAGAGTGACTGGGCGTTCGTTGTCGGGAACCTCGACCTGCTACTCGTCGGTACGGGTGTCACGGTCGCCCTGACAGCGGCGAGCATCCTGCTTGGCTTTCTGCTCGGGTTCCCGGCGGGAGCCGTCGAGGTGTACGGCCGCGGCCCGCTCAAACGCGCCGTCGAGACAGCCGGCGTCGTGCTCCGCGGGACGCCGCTGCTCGTCATCATTATCCTGCTGTTCTTCGGTCTCTCGGTGTCGAGCAGCGCCTTCGTGACGGCGACTATCGCGCTCGGACTCCGGAGCGCCGCGTATCAATCACAGATATTCCGTGGCGCGCTCCAGAGCGTCGACGAGGGGCAACTGGAAGCCGCTCGCGCCGTCGGCATGGGCCGACTACAGGCGATCCGTAGCGTAGTCGTCCCGCAGGCGCTGCGCCGGAGCGTGCCCGGCTTCCAAAACGAGTTCACGATCGTCCTGAAAGACACGAGTATCGCCATCGTCATCGGCCTCGGCGAACTGCTGACCGTCGGCCAGAACCTCTACCAGGGCGGTCAGAGCACGGCCGCGCTTGAAATCTTCTTGACTGTGAGTCTCATCTACTTCGTTCTCACGTTCGTGACGAACCGTTCGCTCGACTACGTCGACGACCACTTCAGCATCCCCGGAGGTGAGCGTGCATGAGCGATCCGCTGCTGGAACTCGACGACGTGTACAAGTCCTACGGCGAGGAACAGGTGCTCTCCGGCGTCAGCTTCGAGATGGACGCCGGCGACGTCGACGTGGTCATCGGCCCAAGCGGGAGCGGCAAGTCGACGATGCTTCGCTGTGTGAACCGCCTCACCGAGATTAACGGCGGTGCCATCTACCTCAATGGTGAGTGCGTCACCGATACCGACACCGACGTGAACGAACTCCGGAAACAGGTCGGCATGGTGTTCCAGGACTTCAACCTCTTCGCCCATCTCACCGCGCTGGGGAACGTCACGCTCGGCCTCCGGAAGGTCCGTGGCATGGACAAGGCGGCGGCTCAGGAGCAAGGCTACGAACACCTCGAACAGGTCGGGCTGCTTGACCAGGCCGACTCCTACCCCGCCGAACTCTCAGGCGGTCAGAAACAGCGGGTCGGCATCGCTCGCGCGCTCGCCATGGACCCGAAGCTCCTGCTGTTCGACGAGCCGACCAGCGCGCTCGACCCGGAACTCGTCGGGGAAGTGGTCGAGGTGATGCGCGACCTCGCCGCCGAGGGCATCACGATGCTCGTCGTCAGCCACGAGATGGGGTTCGCGCGGTCGGCCGCGTCGGACATCATCTTCCTCGACGACGGTGAAATCGTCGAACACGGCCCGCCGGAACAGCTGTTCGAGAACCCGCAGGCGGCCCGAACCGGCGAGTTCCTCAGTCGCCTGGAGACGACCCACGAGGGGGAGTGACCGATGGGGACGCCGGAGTCCACGACGACCGGCCGAACGATCCGCGCCCGTGCCGCCGGACTGACCGACCAGCCGCTGACGCTGCTGACTGTCGGGGCTTTCTGGACGTGGCTCGTCGTGCGCTGGACGAACGACTTTCTGCTAGACGGCGCGCTCATCGAGCGCAACACGTCGTTTTTCCCGACGGCACCGTTCGAGGCGGCCGCGTCGACGCTTGGCGGTCTCGCGGCGAGTCTCGGTCCGGTCGGGTTCCCCGTCGGCTGGGTCGCCGGCTTCTTCGAGTTTCTGGCGGCGTCGATCCCCTACCTGCCACCGCTGGCGACCGGCGTGTGGGCGACGATACTGCTGACGCTGCTGGGTATCGCCCTCGGGTTCGTCATCGCCGTCCCGCTCAGCGTCGCCCGAGTGTACGGCGGGAGCGCCACCCGCTCGGTCGCGCTGGGGTACACCGAACTGTTCCGCGGGACGCCGTTGCTCGCTCAGCTGTTCGTCCTCTACTTCGCGACGCCGCTGACGACGATCATCCGCGAGCTACCCACCGTCGGGACCGGATTCATCCCCGCACAGGCGTTCTGGGTGGCCGTCATCGCGTTTACCCTCAACAGCGCGGCCTACCAGTCCGAGTACATCCGCTCGGCGCTGAACTCCGTCCCGGAGGGGCAACTCACCGCCGCGCGCGCTATCGGCCTCTCGAAGGTCGATGGAATCCGGCACGTCGTCCTGCCCCAGGGCCTGCGCTACGCGATTCCGGGCTGGTCGAACGAACTGGTGTACCTCATCAAGTACTCCTCGCTCGCGAGTTTCATTACCGTCCGCGAACTGTTCCAGCGAACCGACTCTATCGCCAGTGAGACCTACCGCTATACGGAGCTGTTCGTCCTCGCCGGCCTGCTGTACCTGGCGCTGGTCATCTCGGCGTCGCTCCTGATGGAGTACGTCGAAGACCGTGTCGCGATTCCCGGTCTCGGCACGACCGGGCGGTGACTACATAAAGTCAGAGAGGCCGGACTGCTGGTCGTCGTCTTCGGCCGCCTCGCTCGCGGATTCGGTATCGTCGCTGTCAGCCGCATCGCTTGCTCCGGTGTCATCGGACCCTGCTTCGTCGTCGGCCGCAAGCGTTACTTGCTGGTCGCCGTTCTCCTCGTCAGCGTCGGCGGTTTCGTCGCCATCCGCCACACCCGCTCCGTCACCGCCGTCCGCACTCGCCCCCTCGAAAACTCCGCCGGAGTGTTCGACGGCGGCTTCCTCCTTGAGCGCCTCGGCGTCAGCGACGATGTCTTGCACCTTGTTCGTGTCCTTGCCCGATCCGGTGACGAAGGAAACGTGTTCGGCCTCCATATCGTAGGTCGCCGCCATCGCCACCGTTAGCTCGCGGTTCCGACAGTGGTGGGTCAGCGTCGAGAGGAAGGGCATGATCTCCCGGCGGGCGGTCCGCATCGAGACGCCGTCGATGGCGGCTATCTGCTGGGCGACGTAGTCCCGTGTGTTCCGGGTTCCTTTCGACCGACCGAGTTTCGACCAGTAGCTCGGCGGTCCGTAGCGGGTCCAGCCGCCCTTGGTCCCGTCCCGCGCCGCGGCGACGCCCGCGGTCATGTTGTCGCCGGCGTAGCGCCAGAACGAGTAGTTCTGTGTCTCGCGGACGCGGCCGAGCCACTGGTCGGCGTTCGAGAGGAACTCGTAGGCCCGGGTCAGTTCGGCCCCCTCGTAGTCTTTGGGCATGTTGTCCTCGATCCAGTTGATGAGGTCATCGGGCGTCTCGTCCACGTCGTAACTGGCCTCCAGCGCCTCCTGCGCGCCGGCTTCTTTGAGTACCACGTCGAGGTACTCGAAGATGCCCTCGGTCGTGTCGCGCTCGCCGGTCACCACGTCGTCGGCGGTCAGGCGCTCCGTCGTCTCGGCGATAGCTTGGAGGTCCTTGACCGCGCCCCGCAGGTCGCCGCTGTTTTGCTCGGCGAGTTCCTGCAGCGCGTCGGACTCGTACTCGACGCCCTCCTGGCGACAGAGATCGCGGAGGACGGGAACGATAGACCGGGGCGAGACGTCCCGGAACTCGATGTCCTGGCAGTTGTTCCGCAGGCCGTTTGACATCTCGTAGTACTCGTTGGCGATGAGGATCATCGGCTGGCTGGCCTCCTTGACCAGCGCGGTGATGGCCCGCGCGCCGCCGCGGTCGGCGTTGCCGTGGATGTTGTCCGCCTCGTCCATGATGACCAGTCGACGGCCGCCACCGCCGGCGGTCAGCGTGCCGGACTTGGCGGCTTCGCCGGCCACCCGATTGATAACGTCCTTGGTCCGGGAGTCGCTGGCGTTGAGTTCGATGGTCGGCCACCCCATATCGTTTGCCAGCGCGTGGGCGGCCGAGGTCTTCCCGATACCCGGGGACCCGTGGATGATGACCGCCTCGCGGTGGTCGTCCCACGTGTCCGCCCACTTCTTGAGTGCGTCGCGGGCCTTGTCGTTGCCCCGCACCTCTGACAGCGTCGTCGGGCGGTACTTCTCCGTCCAATCCATTGGATCGTGATTGGCGCGACCGGCGTTTAGGGATTGCGGAGCCACACCGCTCCTCAAGCCAGAAGACATATCCCCGTTACTGGCCGCGGGCTAACCGTCATGAGTGACACACCCCGTCAGCGCTACGCGGTCGGTGCCCTCGCCGGTATCGCGGCGTTCGTTCTGGCGTACGTCCTCGTCTACGCCCTGAGCATCTCCACCGTTCAGGACGCGCTGCTGACGAACATCGCCGAGTCGTTCGGCGACGACCGGGCGGCCTGGAAAATCGTCGGCTGGGTGTTTTTCAACGCCCAGTTCGTGACAACGACAGTTACGGTCAACATCCCCTTCCTCGGCGGGACGTCGGCGGTCAACTTCATCGCCGAGAACGAGTCGCTGTCGCCGATCCTGTACCTGCTCCCGCCGGCAGTGCTGACGGCCGCAGGGATCGCGACGGCTCGTATCGACGGGACAACTGACCTCAGCCGTGCGGTCCGTGTCGGTCCCGCTGTCGTCCTGGGCTACCTCCCGCTTGCGGCGCTCGGGGCGGTGCTGTTTACTGTCAGCGCCGGCGATTCCGGACAGGGCGCGCCGACGCTGCTGACGGCAGTTGTCCTCGCCGGCATCGTCTACCCGGCCGTCTTCGGGACTGTCGGGGCCGCAATCGCGACCGCGTTCGGGGACTCATAGCGGGCCCCCACTCCTGAGACTTTTGACCGAAAAGGAGGACAGTACGTCCCAGTCGTGTATTCCTCCAGCCTCAGCCGAGACCGTCGCGGCGTCAGCCCCGTCATTGGCGTGGTGCTCATGCTCTCGGTCACCGTCCTCTTAGCCGCGACAGTCGGTGGGTTCGCACTCACTGCGACTACCGACCTGGACCAGCGGACGCCCACCGTCGCCCGCTCGACCGGAAACTTCGTGACTGGCCCGTCGGGGGGATGCGGCGGGAACACAGTAGCGATTCGACACGCCGGCGGCGACCCGGTCCCGGCCGACGAACTGGCAATCGCTGTTGCACTGCCAGACACCGACGCCCGCATCCTCGACCTGCCAGTTTCCGGAACGGCGCTGTCAGCGAGCAACACCGACGACCCCGACAACATCGTCTACGACTACTGTGTCGGCGGTGTCATCGCCAATGGCGGCAAGCGGTGGTCAGCGGGCCGGGCAATCACCTTTCAGTTGAACGCCGGCGGCGGCACTGTCGACCCGGGCGATAGCATCGAAGTGCGCGTCGTTCACGCTCCCACAAACGGCGTCCTCGCTGCGGTCGAACTGACCGCCCGCCGGTAAGCGCCCGTGGTTCCGATACCCTTTTATTCGCGACCCTCCAGCGTGTGAACTAATGGCAGGGGGCGCACGCGACGACCTCGCGGAGAAAATGGCGGGTGAGGTGGCACTGAGCGACGACCCAGGGGCGACCCTGCGGAAGTGGCGCACTGACTTCGACGTTGCACAGACCGAACTCGCCGATGAACTCGACGTCTCTCCGTCCGTGGTCTCGGACTACGAGAGCGGGCGGCGCGACAACCCCGGTATCGGCGTGGTCAGGCGACTCGTCGTCGCACTGCTCGATATCGACGAGAACCGCGGCGGCGACCACATCCGCCAGCACGCCCGCGTGCTCTCGGCCGGGTTCGACAGCGACGTTGTCCACGACCTCCGCGAGTACTCGGCCAACGTCGGCGTCGAGCGCGTCTACGACGCTATCGACGCCGAAGAACTGTTCCGGGGCAGTCAGGACACCGTCGCGGGCCACACCGTCATCAACTCCATCGCCGCCATCACGCGCCTCTCCTCGGACGAGTTTTACCAGCTATACGGGCAGTCGACGAACCGCGCCCTCGTGTTCACGAACGTGACCCGCGGCGAATCCCCGCTGGTCGCGCTCCGGGTCGTCTCGCCGACGCCCAACGCGGTTATCCTCCACGGGCTTGACGACGAGGCGGTCTGGGAGCACGCACAGGACCTCGCCCGCATCGACGACTTCTCCCTTGCGATCACCGATATCGATCTGGAGGACCTGCTCGGCGGGCTGCGGCGTCTTCCCTGAGCGCACCGGTTCCGGCCGTGCTGTTTCGCGCCCGTCGACGTACTCTCTGGAAAACGACTGTTGTCGTGACTGCGATCTCTTTGTTCACCGGACAGCGTGACACAACCGTCTGTCGGACTGCTACTCATTCATTGCACTGCCAAGTACATCTCGAATGAAATCACCTTTTTCAGCAGTGTATCTCTCTCGTCTTTTCGGGTACTTCTCTGCTAGTGCCCTCTTTAGCGACGCGTATTGTTCAGCAACCTCTGGATGTTCTCTGAGGTGCTCCCTGAAGGCGATTTTTTCGTGATAGAAATCACTGTCACATTCAACGAGTGAGAGGTAGTTCGTCCGGTTCGTACGTGGGCCTTTGGCGAAGAATAGCCGACCGTATACGTCTTCATCGGGCCGGTGCTCATACCCGTTCTGTTCAAGAACTGGAACCAAGTCTCTCGCTTCTTCCAGGCTCTCGACAACTGCGAGGATATCAATTATCGGTTTCGCTGGCAAGCCTTCAATTGCGGTACTACCGATGTGTTCGAAATCGAGCAGTCGCTCACCGGCAATGGTTTTCAGGCGCTCAACCTCTTCCTCGTAGGAGGTTTTCCACCCCTCTTGATACGGTACGAGTTCGACTGTCCCTCGTTCCAATCCGATCATTGGTTCCTTGGTTACGTTTCAAGCACGCATCTGGTTGACGAGCTGACAGGTGGTTGTTCCGTACTGTTCACTGCCGACACAAATAGTGCTGGGATATTTGCAGCAGCCCATAACATGTCCCTCTCAATTCGAGGTTCTCGCTCGCGCTGCTCGCTCCGAACCTCGCTATTCTCGCGGCTGCGCCGCTCGTCTGTACGAGACCCCTCGCTTCGGTCGTGCCACTCGCTACTCCACGTACCGATATTTCCGCTCACCCATCCGGCCCCAGCCGTCGAAGGCGAACTCGTCTTCGGGCGCGGTGAACTCCTCGACATCGGTCTCGGTCTCGTGATTATGGACGTCGTGGACCTGTTCGTACTCGGCGAAGGAGAGGTCGTAGCGGTTCCGTATCTGCTCGTCGATGTTGAGCGCGCCGATTTCCTCCTCCCACCCGGGGACGATGGTCTCAGCGTGGACTTCCGCCTGTGCGCCGGACCCGTAGGAGGCAACTAACAAACGGGCCTCGTCCAGATCCAGTCCGCTCTCGCGGGCGTGTTTCAGGCCGGCGGCGCGGGCGATGTGGACGGAGCCGGTGTACCAGTTGCCGACCTCGCGGGAGATCGCAAGCGTCGGTTCGATGGTGTTAGCGTACCAGTCCTGATAGCGCTCGGTTTCCGTGAGTGCGTCGGTGTACTCCTTGATAGCGGCGTGGAACTCGTCGTCGGTCTCGAAGTCCGCGCGCATGGGCTGGTGACCGATTTCCTCGGCCATCAGGTCGCCCACGTCGGTGCCGCGGATGATGTGTCGGTAGCCGAGTGCCGCGGCCTTCCGGACCATCCCCGGGAACGGCGTGTGGAACGGAATCATCTCGTAGTCGCCCGGGTGGATGTCGCCGGCCACCTCGGCGAAGTCCTCCAGCGCCTCGCGCATGCGGGCGAGGTAGACGTTCACCGAGCGCTTCCCGTCGACGGACGGGAACTGCTGGTTGGGCTTGAGGAAGTCAGTCTCGTCGGCGCTGCCGTACCCCTGTTCGGTCGAGAGTTCGACCAGATTCGGGTCTTCATCGACGAGCATCGCCACCGCGCCGGCCCCCTGCGTGGCCTCGCCGGGGTCGTCGCGGGCGTACAGTGCGGTGTCAGTTGCGATGACGAGTGCGGCTCGGTCGCGGTTCCGTCCGGCGCGGATCCAGTTGTAGGCGTCGTCAAGGCTCTGTGTCCCCGAAATACAGGCGAACTTCCGCTCGCCCTTGTTGGCGTGGTGGAAGTTCTCGTCGTACACCTGTTCGAGACAGCCCGCGATGTACGTCGAGACAGGCTTCGAGTTGTCGAAGGCGCTCTCTGTCGCCACGTCGATCCGGCCGATGTCCTCGGGCGTCAGCCCCTTGCGCTCCATCAGGCGATGGGCCGCGTTCGCCCCCATCGTGACGATATCCTCGTACACGTCCGGGAACGACGACGCGCGCAGGCCGAGCCCCTTCGTGTACTTCCCCGGGTCGTCTCCTTGAGCCGGCGCGAACGTCTCCGCGAGGTCGAGTTTGAGCTTCCCGGTCCAGATCTCCATGGCGTCGATACCGACTGCAGTCATGGGTCTAGCGTCAGCGTGGATGTATATGGGCTTGTCGACTGGCTTTTCGACGGTTGACTAGTATTGCGCCGATGGGCCGCGAACTCTCTGTGGGACAGTTACTCGCTGGTCGCCGGTTCCGTACTAAAAGAGAAATCGACCATGCATTCGCCTTCGAGAACGTCGTACGGCTCATCCGGTGACGGAACGGCACGCGACCAGTCGGTGTTGTTGACTACGAGCCGATACGTCCCCGGCGAGATGGTGATCCGCTTGTCGCGGATGTTCGTCTCGTGAAACCGCGACACCTCACCGGCGTATCTGGCCCGGTAGCGGCTCTGGAACGCCCGGTACTCTTCCTCGGTGAACAGCATGACATCGACGGCCGGGCCACGCCGAACGATGAGGTCGTAGGTGAGCGTCGTCTGGCCGGTCGCCTCGACCGTGAAATCCTGGTACTCGTCTTCCTCCAGCCGGAACGTCGTATCGACCGACCGGTGGTTCGGCTCGGGTGTCGGCGTCGGTGTCTCGGTTTCGACCTGCAGCCGTGCCGACGTTTCCGTCGAGCTATTCGTCTGCGACGCCTCGGCGCGCTGTGCTGTCGGGGGGTCCGCTGAAGCCGCAGCACTGTCCGCCGCTGGCGTCGAGGCAGCCCCGGCGTGGTCAGTTGTAGCAGCACGCTGTGACGCTGTCGGTTCCGGAACTGGCGTCGTCTCGGACTCCTGTGTCGGTCGATTCCCGAGACAGCCGGCGGAGAGCGCGGCGAGCACCGAGGCCCCGAAGCCGCGCCGCGACAGGTCACCCATACCTCAGCACACGCAGCCACAGTAAAGATGTTTACGGGCAGGTTTTCGTCGCTGGTAATCGGAACGCCGATTCTGTCCAAACATATTTGTGGAGAGAGAGCCGAATCTACGCCGTTCGACCCAGTCCCGAGAGAACTGTATCTCAGCTATCATCTCTCGGAACAGGACAGGAACGTTTCACATGAACAGATCGGTCATCACATTCGGATTGATTGTTCTGGCGGCACTCAGTGTCTCGGGACTCGCAGGAGTAGCAGTCGAAGGGACGCTTGGTGCAGACGCGACCGAGTCAGCGCCGGCGGAATCCACGGAGCCGTCACTGGCAGCGACGCCCAGTGCAGAAAGTGCGTCACCGGTGACGCCGAGTACCGAGGCGACTGCGGCCGGAGTGACGCAGTCCGCAGAACCGACCGCGACCCCGGACGCGGCACAGACCACGCCAGCTGATTCGGGGACGGCTATCGATACGGTCCGCCTCGAAGACCGGCTTGTGGCGGCGATCAACGACCGACGCGGCAACCCGGTTGCCAACGACGCCTTCGACGGCTCCCTCTCGGATGAGACCAAAACCGGACAGACGCTGTCAGCCATGGCCGGCAACCACAGCGAGCGAATGGCCGCGCAGGGGTCGGCCTCACCGATCGCGAACGGGTCAGACACGGCGGACCGGTACGCGGCCGCCGGACTGTCCGAGCAGTGTCGCCTCCGCCACGAAGGAAACGCGTACATCCGCCCGGTAACCGACCTCGAACTGGTCACGAGCGTCGACCCCAACGGCGCGAACGCGACTCGGACGGCCGACGCCGTCGCCGACCATTGGTTCGACCTCTCTGGCCCCCGTGACACGTTGTACGTGGCGAACGCGAACCACATCGGCGTCGGTGCGGCCACCGCTGACGGCGTCGTCTACATTACCGTGAGTCTCTGCTGAGGGGCGGTGAGAACGGCCGTTACGGAACCTCTTTGCGGACAGTGTCGGCATTCCCTTCTGAGTCAACGACGCGGAGTGCGACCACTGTGCCGGAGTCCACTCTTTTCTTTTCTACTGTCTGGCCGGTCGTTTCGAAGATACCGTCTTCGTCGAAATCCCATTCGTAGGTCACGATGTCGCCTTGCGGATCGCTGGACGGGCTGGCGTCGAAGTCCCACTTGCCATTCGATTCCGACCCGTCAGAGGTTATCGTGAAGTCGGCGTTCGGTTGCTCGTTCGTGTTCGCACCTCCGGGAGTGACGGTGAACATCTTCGAATCGGTACCACCACTCGATAGCTCGTAGGTGACGGTTATCGTGACGCTCTCTCCAGTCATATCTATCTCGGAAGAGCCAAACAAGGTATCCTGAATAAACTCGAACAGGTGGAATGTCGCCGTTGACGTATCGGACAGCACTGGGTTTGGACCGTTCAGGCTGCCATCACTGTCGACATCAACAGTCCGTGGGACATCTGTTCCGCCACCGAAGTCGGTATATCCGTTAGTGTCTGCCTGAATATATACTTCGTTCTCTTGTGGTGCTGGGTCACGGTCGTTGCTAAAGGTGTCACTGAGTCGGATTATATCGTCGTTAACCGGGTCGATTGCCACCGTCGTTATTGTGATGGTCTCGCCTAATTCATTGGTGACCGTAAACTGGACGCCTCCATCAACGTCCCCGTTGCTGTCGAGGGCAACAGCGTCCTCGTTGTAGATGAGCCCGTTGTTGCCGGACCCGCCCCCGGATCCTGGATTCGCTTCCGTCACCGTCACCGGCACTGAGACGTCTTCAGGAGACTCGCCGTCGAACGAACCGTTGATCTCGTCGAGGCTGAACTGGACGGTGGCTGTTCCAGTTGTCGTCGACTGGCTTGTCTCGTAGACGAACCTGACGCGACCGTCGCTGTCGGATGACTCTGTGTCCGTGGTAAGCGACCCCGCGTTACTCCCATCGACTGAGCCGTTCACTTCGACATCGCTTACGGGGTTGTTGTACGCGTCCCGAACCTCCAGCACAATCTCTTCGTCGTCGCCCTTTGCGACAGTAACGTTCTCATTGCCGACAGTGGTGAGGTACGCGTCACTTTCAGAGGCAACACGAGTGCCGACGCCCGCTTTCGCCATCTTCAGGCGATATGTGGCTCCCCGCTCGAAGACGACTGTGACGTTGTAGAGCGAGCCTGGCCCCTCGGCCTCGATGACGTTTGCGATGTACCGGTCGTTGCTTTTGTTACCCGGACTTGGGTCGATTTCGTCTTCGAGAAGCACTCTCCACTCCTCCGCCGGGAGCCGGGAGAGAAACGAGACCGACACGTTCGACGTCTCTGTCGCGTTCGTGACGCGAACCGTTCGGGACGACTGCGATGTCGGCCGCACGTCGACCGTAACCGAATCGCTCGCCGAGCGGCTCATCGACCCGTTGAGTGCGACGAGCGTGATGTCGCGCCCATCGACCATCGCCTGTTCCGAGAGCGTGATGTTCCCCTCGCGGAACTGGTTGTAGACGACCGAGTGCTCGTACACGGTCTCCGGGGCCTCCCCGTAGACGTTGTACTCCGGCTTGTAGGCGATGGCCCCCGTGTTGTAGTGCCGCGGTGCGGTTCCGTCCCAGTAATCTGCCGTCTCGGGGTTAATCGCCTCGGCGTTACGAACCGTGAGGTTCTGCGACTCGTTGGTCGTTCCGTCCGTGTATAGCAACCCCGACGGCGGCCCGGGATTCGTCGCCACCAGCCGACTCGGGTATCGGGTTCCCAACTGGACTGAGACGGCTTGCTGGCTCGGCTGTCCCGGAACGGAGACGATGGCGTTTCGCAGGTCCTGTAGCTGTGTCTGGACCTGCTGATTGTGGTTGAACTCCACCTCCCGGTTTTGCTCCGGTACGGCAAACGCCTGGTACGAGGAGAAGGCGATGATCAGCACGCCGAACAGCAGTACAGCCCCGACCTGTACTGACTGCGCGCGCTCATCGCCCGTGAAAGTCATGCCGATGAGTTGCGGAGACGGCGGTAAAAACCTGACTGCCGAATTATCAACTCTCGTCTTCTTCGACGACTTCCGGGTCGCTCATCGCGGTCTGGAGACTGTCGAGTCCGTTGACCCACTCGGAGACGAGCCCGTATTCGAGGTCCTCGGCGACCTCCATCGGGAGCTCCGACCCGCCGATGATCTGCGTGCCGGCCTGTACACAGTACCCGAGCGCCGCATCGAGGTCCTCCTCCGCTTCCGCGTCTGCGGCGGCCTCGATGTAGTCGGTGATGGTCGCGTCGTCCGCGGCCCCTTCAGCAACGAACTCCTCGGCCGCGTAGAACACGCACAAAAGCGAGGTCTGGACGCCGTCGATCAGCATCACGGTCTCCTCGTCGTCGATGTCGATGTCGTCGAGAACGATCTCTCGGACGCCGGTAAGCTCGTCGATGGTCGCCTCTTCGTCGAGCGGCCCGTCCTCGTAATCGGTGAGGATCTTCGCGACCGCGATCGCGGCGTCGTCCTGGAGGTTCAACAGGAGCCGTGCTGAATCCTCGTCTTCAGGGTCGACTTCTTCTTCCTCGATACGGTCTAGCCAGTTCTGCCAGCGTTCTTCGGTGTAATACTCCCCCGGCGGAGTGCTCATATCACTCCGTTCGTCCCGTTGGGGATAGTAGTTTCGACCGGCGGCCGCTCCGCCGCGGCGTGTCTACCACCCAGGGCGAACGGCAAGTACTGGTTTTAGCGCCTGAGACGACTGTTCTGTGTGATTACCGGATCGGCTGCGCACTCCGAATATGTGTCACGGTCTCCGTCGAGGAGCGCACTTTTATATCATTCGAACATGTTATGAAATAGCATGGCACAGGGACAGCCGGCCGCGACCTACAGCGGACCCCTCGACCCGGCTGCAGTCGCCGCGCGAGCCGAACGTGTCGGTCTGGTGCTGATCGCCGTGGCGCTACCGGTCGCCGTCGGCACATTCGCCGGTATGGTTCTGACCTCTGGGTCGCTCTCGGCTGCGAGCGATGCCGCGACTGCCGCGATGAGCGGGCCGCTGACAACAGAGCAGGGGCTGTCCTGGCTGTTCTACGTCAGCACGCTCGGGACCGCACTGGGATGCTGGGTTCTCGGACTGGGGCTCCTTCTCGACGGTCTCGACCTGTAGGTCAGCCGTCGCCGTCCGGACGCATCTCCACGCCGCCTTCCAGCGACTCCTCGTCCGCCGCGTCCACGCGGTTCGAGAGGGTCCGCTGGGGGAACGGGATCGTGATGTCCTCGTCGTCGAAGGTGGCTTTCACACCTCGGACGACCGCCGAGATGGCGCGCCACTTTCGCGGTGGCGTCGGATGATCGATCCAGAACCGGAGTTCCATCACCACAGCGGAGTCCCCGAAATCTTTCGGGACAACATCCGGCGTCGGCGAATCGACGACGTGTTCGATGTCGGCCATCGCCTCGCGAGCGAGGTCCATCGCCCGGTCAACGTCGGTGTCGTAGTCCACACCGATGTCGACCGTGAGCCGCAACAGCCCCTTGCGGCTACGATTCGTCACTGCGCGGTCGCTCACGCGGTCGTTCGGAATGATGACGAACTCGCCGTCGAAGTTCTCTAGCCGCGTGTTGAAGATGGTGATATCGGTCACGATCCCTTCCTGGTCACCGACGAGCACCCAGTCGCCGATGGTGAACGGGCGGGAGAACATCAGGACGAAGCCGGCGATGAGCGACCCGAGCGTCTGTCTGGCGGCCAGACCGACCACGATACCGAGGAAGCCGGCCCCGACGAGCAGGCCGCTGAGGTCGATGCCCCAGACGGCGAAGATCGTCGCACCGATAGTGACGAACACAGTGACCTGCCCCAGTCGGAGCAGGATCTCTTCCTGGTGTTCGGTGAAGCCGGTAACGGCCTGGCTGAACCGGCCGATCCACCGCTGCATCTGATCGGACAGGACAAAGGCCAGCATGACGAGGACGACCGTCTGTATCGTCGCCAGTACTGACTGATCGCTCCCGTCGAGGTACGGACCCACTGTCTGGACTACATCGAGGACTCCCCAGACGATGAGAAACGAGACGACGACGAGGACGACCATCGAGAACTGAGCGATCCGGAGAAACACGCCCCGGATGGTCGTCGGCGTGTAGTCGGCCATGACCTGCAGCCAGTCGCCGGTTCGGTCCGACGTGACAGACCGAAGCCGGGAGAGGGCTGCGGGAACGACGACGACGCTGAAAAGCAGGACGACCAGGAGGATGAGCGTCGCGACGAGTCGCCCCTGCGTCGCGACCAACTGGTCCAGCGATCGCTGTAACACGGTAAAGAGTTCCAAAAGGCCTTCACCGGTGTCGTTGGCCGCTGGCGTCGGCGTGGCCGTCCCCTGCACAGCCACCTATCGCCGCCGTAGGAACTTGTGTCTTCGTCTTTGTGCGGCCGTCTGTAAGCTGTCTGACACCGGAGGGAAACCGACTGGTCGCGCCGTTAGACGCCGCGGCCCTGCAACTGCTCTTCCTCGTCTAGGTCCGCGTTCGCCTGTCCCTTCATCCCCTTGCCGGGGTTCTTCGCGATCTCCTTGAGCTGTTCGGGGTCGTCGTAGTTGTTGACCGCCGCGACGATGGACTCGCCCATCGCCTGTGGGTTCTCCGCGCCGAAGATGCCCGAGCCGACGAAGATGCCGTCACAGCCGTGTTGCATCATCAGTGCGGCGTCGGCAGGCGTCGCGATACCGCCGGCCGCGAAGTTGACGACCGGAAGTCGGCCGCGGTCCGCCGTCTCGTGGACGAGTCGCCGGGGCGCGCCGTGTTCGCGGGCCCACTCGTCGCGCTCCTCGTGGGCCATCCCCTCAAGCATCCCGATGGAGCGCTGGATGTTGCGCTGGTGAGTCACGGCCTGGTTCACGTCGCCAGTCCCTGCCTCACCCTTCGTGCGGATCATCGCTGCACCCTCGTCGATGCGGCGCAGCGCCTCGGCGAGGTTCCGCGCCCCGCAGACGAACGGCGCGGTGAACTCCCGCTTGTCGATGTGGTAGCGGTCGTCGGCCTGTGTCAGCACTTCCGACTCGTCGACCATGTCCGCGCCAGCCGCTTCCAGAATCTGGGCCTCGGCGGTGTGGCCGATACGGGCCTTGCCCATCACCGGAATCGACACTTCCTCGATGATCTCTTCGAGCTTGCCGGGGTCCGCCATCCGGGCGACACCGCCCCGCTTGCGGATGTCGGCCGGCACCGACTCCAGGTGCATCACGGCGACTGCGCCAGCGTCTTCGGCGATTCGGGCTTGCTCGCGGTTGACGACGTCCATGATGACGCCGCCCTTCTGCATCTTCGCGAAGCCGCGCTTGACGAGGTCAGTCCCGCGACGGAGGTCCTCGAGGTCGGTCTCTTCAGTCATTACCCAGACTTAGGACTGGATTTACTTAACGCGTGTCCTTTCGAGGGACAGAACGGCGTTTGACCCACGCGCAGAGGCCCCGATATCGCGCCAGCGACCACAATATTCTCCAGGGGACGGGGCTGAGACCACTACCGTTTTCATCGCGTCTCCCCACTGCATCGACATGGCTACGGACGAGGGTGTCGGCGGGCGCATCGACGCGGCTGTCGCGCGGGTGTTCAGCCGCCGGCTCCCCGATGCCGAAGGGCTCCCGCGGTACGTCGCGCCGCTACCGGCGTGGTTAGAGAACGTCGGGCTTCGGCTCGCCTGGCCAATCGCCCTCGTCAATCTGGTCGGGACGCTCTTCGGCTTCTGGTACTACGCCGGCCGCCCGCTGAACACAGCGCCGCCGCTCGTGGAGGGCCAACTCGGCGCGGCTCCGCTGGCCGCCTACCCCCTGATTCCGGACTCGCCCGTCGCGACGATGTTCATCGGGCTCTCGCTTGTGGCCTGGCGGCTCGACTGGGATACGCAATGGCTCCACATGCTCGGCTTCTTCGGCTGTATCAAGCTCGGTCTGTGGACGCCGTACGTCCAACTCGTTCTCAACGGCCCCGGCGGGATTCCGCTGTGGCTCTACTGGTTCCTGATTCTGAGCCACCTGGCGATGGCCGCCGAGGCCTTCCTCATCCACCGCTACGCGAGCTTTTCCGTCGTGTCCGTCGCCGTTGCGGTGTTCTGGTACGGCTTCAACGACATCGTGGACTACTTCGTCCCGGTTCTCGACGGGCCACACCACACCTGGCTGCGGGCCGAGCCGCTGGCCGCAGCCGGCGGGTTCGACCACACGGTGCTGGCCCACGACCTCGCGGGCGGCTGGGCGGTCGTGCTGACGCTCATGGCGACGTTTCTCGCACTGGCGACGCGCGTAGAGAAAGTGAAGCGGCAGGCGTGACCGGCGCTGTCCTCCGCTAGTGGTGTCCTCGGGTCTCAGGTCGTGAACCCGTCCTCGGCCTCGCGCTCGTCGAGGACCCACTCTAGTTCCTCGATAGCGCGCAGGATGGCGACCTCGGCCTCGTCTTCTAGCTCGGTCGACGGCGGGTCGTGCCTGTCGTACTCGTCCTGCAGCGCCTCGATGCGGTCCCGGATCGTCTCCTCTGTTCGCATGGTTCCAATGACCGGACCCACAGGTCTTGATGCTACTGGTCGCGGCGATGGGTGCGACCGGATAGGAGTGCCGGATGTCGGAAAAACGCGGCGAGCTTACCGAACGACGACGACTGCGCTCTCGGTTTCGGTCATCTCGCCCTCGCCGGAGTAGGTCCGGGACTCCTCGACGGCGAACATCTCGTCGTCGAGTTCGACGCCGGCGACCCGCAGCGTGTCGCCGTCGATCTCGTAGTCGCCGCTCTCGATAGCGTCGTCAATCGAGCCGACCTCGCTGCCGAACTCGGGGCCAACGATGGAGTAGTCGAGGTCGATACCGCTGACCTCGGTCGTGATGTCCGGGGCCTCGTCGTAGGTCTCCAGTTGGGCGACGTGCATCGCCTCGGCGACGGCGTCCTCGAAGCCGGCGATGTGGCCGAACACCTCGACGTGGTCGAGGTCGGCGTTCAGCGGCAGGCCGTTCTCGGTCTTGTACCGCCGGAGCGCGGAGACGACTTCCATCGCCGTCTCGCCCGCTTCGAGGTCGGCGTCGTAGCCGCCTGCGGTCGGCCAGTCCGTCGTGTGAATCGAGTCTTCTTCCGAATAGCACCGCTCCCACAGCTCCTCTGTGATGTGCGGGAGGAACGGTGCGAACAGTTGCAGGAAGGTCCGGTGGGCCTGCAGTAGCGTGAACTCGGTCGAGGTGTCCCCACCATCAGACAACCGCTGCTTGGCGATTTCGAGGTAGTCGTCACAGAACGTGTTCCAGAAAAAGGAGCGGAGCTCGTTCCGGGCCTTCGAGAACTCGTAGTCCTCGAACTTCGTCGTGATCGACTCGACGGTTGCGTCCAGTTCGGCCAGCAACCACTCGTCGACCGCCGCCAGATCCCCGGGCTCGTCGGGCTGACTCGCGGGCGTGAGCTGGTCGACCAGCCGCGAGGCGTTCCAGAGCTTCTGGAGGAGGCGCTCGCCGGCCTCTAGGTCGCCTTCCTTGTACGGGAAGTCGTCGCCGATGGAAGTGCCAGCGGCCCAGTAGCGCGTGGCGTCGACCGGGAACTCCTCTAGGACTTCGCTCGGCGGGATGACGTTGCCCTTGGACTTGGACATCGCCTCGCGGTTCTCGTCTAGCACCATCCCGTTTATCATCACGTTCTCGAAGGGCACCTCGCCGGTGTGCTCGTAGCACTTGACGACGGTGTGGAACAGCCAGAACGAGATGATGTCGTGGCCCTGCGGGCGCAGGTCGAATGGGTACAGCTCGGGGTTGTCCCAGGTGAACTCCTCGCTCTCACTGTCCCAGTCCCAGCCAGCGTTCACGAGCGGGGTCAGCGACGACGTCGCCCATGTGTCGAACACGTCCTCCTCGGGCGTCAGCGAGTCGTGGCCGCAGTGGGGACAGGCCTCGACCGGCGGGTCGTCCGACAGCGGGTCGACCGGGAGCTGGTCGCGCTCGGCCATCACGGGCTCGCCGCAGTCGTCGCAGTACCACACCGGAATCGGGATACCCGAATCGCGCTGCCGGGAGATACACCAGTCCCATTCGAGCCCTTCGATCCAGTGCTCGTAGCGGGTCGCCATCTTCTCGGGGAACCACTCCATCTGGCGGCCGGCCTCGATGTACTCCTCTTTCTTGTCGAGCAGTTCGATGTACCACTGCTCGGTGACGAGGTACTCGACTTCCTCTTCACAGCGCTCGTGGACCTGCACGGTGTGGTCGTGGTCGCGGCTCTCGAGCAGCGAGCCCTCTTCGCCGAGGTCCTCGATGATGGCCTCGCGGGCCTCGGTGGTGTGCATCCCCTCGTACTCACCGGCGAGGTCGGTCATCGTCGCGGACTCGTCGATGGCGAGCCGCAGCGGCAGGTCGTGCGCCTGGTACCACTCGATATCGTTCTGGTCGCCGAACGTACAGCACATCACGATGCCGCTGCCGGTCTCCATGTCGACGCGCTCGTCGGCGATGATGGGCACCTCCTGCTCGAAGATGGGGACCCGCGCACTGCCGCCGACAAGGTGCTGGTTCTCGTCGTCGTCGGGGTGGACGAAGACGGCGACACACGCCGGCAACAGTTCCGGTCGTGTCGTCGAGATGGTGAAGGTTGCGCCCTCGTCGGCTGGTCCCTCGCCGGTCTCGACCAGATCGAAGGCGATGTCGTTGAACTTCGTGTGCTTGTCCTTGTCCTCCTGCTCGACCTGCGAAATAGCCGTCTCGCAGTCCGGACACCAGATGGTCGGCGCGCGCTGGCGGTACTCCCGTCCCTGCTCGTAGAGGTCGAGGAAGGAAAGCTGGGAGACGCGCTGCACGTCCGGCGCGATGGTCTTGTAGGTGTTGTCCCAGTCGATGGAGATCGCAAGCGACTGCACGTCCTCGGTGAAGTCGTCCTCGAACTCCGTACACACGTCGCGGCATTTCTCCTGGAACTCCCGTCGCGGATAATCCTGGTGCCGGATGTCGAGTTCGCGCTCGGTGAGCCGCTCCGAGGCGATGCCGTTGTCGTCGTAGCCGAAGGGGAAGTAGACGGTGTCGTCGCGCATCCGGTGGAAGCGGGCGACGAAGTCCTGTAGCGTGAACTGGTAGAGGTGGCCCATGTGGAGGTTCCCCGACACCGTCGGCGGCGGCGTATCGATAGTAAAGCGGGTGTCGGCGTCCTCGTCGTAGGCGTAGGTCTTGTCGGCGACCCACTGGTCCTGCCACTCCGGCTCTACCTCTCGGGGGTCGTACTCCCCGTCGAGGGCGTTTTCTGATTCGTCTGCGGTCGATTCGTCCTGCGGTGGGTCCTGTGTATCACTCATATTCAAACTGTGGGTGTAACACCCGGGTCGCATCGGACTGCGGCGTGGTTATCAGCGGTGCGTGCGTCGATAGGTGGGGGTGGTGTGGGGCGTGGGGGCCCCTACACCGACGGGCGCGAGAACCAGCGTTCGGGAGAGTCGACGCACCATCTGTACAATACTCGACCTACGGCAGGATTAATGACTTCGGTTTTCGCCAGCGTCCCGACGGGCTCATACCAGCGACCAGCTCACGGCAGGTCGGACTCGCGGTGCTTGCGGTCCTCGGCGGAGTGGGCCCGGACCCACAGTTGCCCGATGCGGGAGAGCGTCGTCCGGTAGGATTTCCCGTGTTCCTCCTGCTCGATGTACCCCTTTCCGCCGGGGCCGAGCCGGTCGACGTTGTAGATGACCTTCGAGCGGAAGGAGTCGGTGTACTCCTCACCCAGATCCCGGGCCAACTGCTGGGCCAGTTCGGAGACGGACTCGAACTCGCCGTGTTCGCCCAGCGTGAAGAGGATGACCTCCTCGAAGGGCTTGACGTTCGAGAAGGAAGCGACCGGCAGTTCGACGATGTGGGAGCCGTCGATCTCCTTCGCGCCGATGGTTGTCCCCCGCTCGTCGAACTCCGATAGCAGGTCCCGCGCGGTTTCGAGTCGGTCGTCAATTCGCTCGTCGACTTCTTCGCCCGTGCGCATGTCCTCTAGCATGTCGATCTGCTTGCGCAGTTCCTCGGCGAGTTCCGTCTCCAGATACTTCTCGGGGACCGTGTAGTAGGTGTGGATGCGGTCCCGGTCGCCCTCGCGCTCGACCATGATCGAGTGGGCTGCGGTCGCAAAGGCAAACGAGACAGTCCGAGGCATCGCGGAGACGTTGACCCACACCTCGCTGCCCGCGTCGAGTTCGGCGTTGATGAGCTCGAAGGCCTGCTCGAAGGCCTCGTCGTAGTCGTACACGTCGGCGACGACGAACCGCTCGGTTTCCGCTCCGAGCAGGTTCTGGTAGTCCTTCTCTAACTTCTCGGCGAGGTTTCGCGAGTACTCGACGTTGGCCTCGCTGCCGACCGCGCCCTCGAGCAGGATGACGCGGTCAACGTCGAGTTGCTCGCGCACGAGCGGCGCGATGAGCCGGTCGTAGTCGAACCCGACCGGGACGATGTGGGTCTGCATACGTGAAAGACTGGGACGGTGATTATAAAAAGAACCAGACTCGGGCTGCCGAGCGCGTATCGGGGCGGCGCGTTACTCGCAGCTTTCGTGCACGATAGCGCCGTCATCGTTCGGTCCGCGGCGCTCCCCGGGAACGATGGGGTCCTCGCAGACGGCGCAGGTCAGCTTACCACTGGCGTGGCCGTTCGAGGCCTCGGTATCGCCGGAGGAGGTGAAGTCCACGCTCACGTCCGTCGACTCGTCGGCTGCCGGCTCGTCGTCCGCATCCGGGGCAAACACGTCGTCGTTATCGGCCGACGTGTCGATGTCGAGCGTATCGTTGAAGCCACAGTAGCCCGTCGAGGCGTTGAATCCCAGGCCGAGCGCGCCGATCCCGGCGAGCAGGCCGCGCTTGCGCTTCCCGCTGCGAAGCCAGCGCAGGGAGACGATTGTCAGCACGACTGCCAGCACCGCTCGGATCAGGCGGTCGCGACCGCCGACGTTTTGATCGGAGTCCATACCGACACATTGGTCTGGACGCTTTTGTAGGTTTACATGTCTGCCGACGGCCGCCGTCCAGTGGTTGCCGTGCCGGAGGGCGGCACGCAGACCGACCGCGTCTCAGTCGCTTTCGATACCGGTGACGGCGTAGGCGGTACGGTTCTCGGTCGCGGCGGGGGCAGTCACCAGCGAGACGGCGACTGTCAACACGAGACCGACTAGGATGCCGACGATGCCGGGCGTCCAGCCCAGGTACGCTGTCGGCAGGGCGACGTCGAGGCCGGCCAGTCCCCCAATCGTCGCAAGCACCGGGAAGACGTGCAGGCCGTAGAACACCTGACTACCCACCACGCCAGCGTACATCCCGGTGCGCGTGGTTCCCTGCCAGTACAGCGCCAGCGCGACTGGGACAGTTAGCTGGGCGAAGCCGCTGAAGGCGGTGTCGCCGATCTGGACCAGCGTCCCCGGCGTGTAGAGACTCGCAACGAAGGACAGTGTGGCGAAGGCGACGACGCCGATGCGGGCGACGAGCGCTTCGCGGCGGTCGGTCGCCTCGTCGCTGGCATCGTCGCGGCCGGTCAGCGGCCGGTAGAGGTCACGGGTGAGGTACGACGACCCCGAAAGCAACATCGAGTCGCTTGAGGACATCATCGCGGCCATCGCGCCGGCGATGACCAGCGCGGTGAACCACGTCGGCGTGTACTCCCCCAGCAGCGCGGGGATGACGTTGCCGCCCTCCGGAACCGTGACGCCGAGGCCGGCCGCCCACGCCCCCAGCATGAACGCCGGGACGAACAGGAGCAGGACCAGCACTGGCCAGAGCGCGAACGTCCGCTTGAGCACCTTTTTCGAGCCGGCGGCGAAGAAGCGCTGATTGATCTGCGGGAACATCGTCACGCCGAAGGCGATGCTGACCGCGGTCGAGATGATGTACTGCGGCGTGTAGAGGCCGCCGCCAAGGCCGACGAAGGCCGGCTCTTCAGAGGCCAGCAGGGCCGTCGCCTCGCCCGCGCCGCCGACGGCCGACAGGACCCAGGCGACGGCGACCCAGATCAGCGAGAGCATGAACAGCCCTTGGAGCGTGTCCGTCCAGGCGACGCCGCGCATGCCCGAGAGCGCAACGTAGAGGATCATGAACAGCGTGATGCCGCCGGCTCCGACCCAGAACGGGACCGCGCCGTTCGTGAGGCCGACGATGGCCTGGCCGGCCCCCTTCTGCTGGAGCATCACGTACGGGAACAGCCAGACCAGGCTCACGGTGGCGACAAGGACCCGCAGCGCCGTTGACCCGAACCGGTCGCCCAGCATCTCGCCGAGCGTCACGTAGCCGTGGCGCTTGCCGACCAGCCACTGCTTGTACCCCAGCACGTACCAGAGAACAGCAAAAATAACGCCGTCCATCAGCCCCATCACGAGAATCCACTCGGGGCCGGCGCTGAACGCGAGGTTCGGGCCGCCGAAGAACGTAAACGCCGACAGCAGCGTCGCGAACGTCGTGAACAGCAGAACGACCGTGCCGAGCGTCCGGCTCGCGAGGTAGTAGTCCTCGGCGGTGCGCTCGGTGAGTCGATAAGCGACGGCCCCCACTGCGAGCGCGACCACCATGTACGCGCCGACGATACCCAACTGGAGCGCGGTATCGGCCACGTCAGTTCACCTCCTCGACGCCGAGGCCCCAGTCGGTGCGCGCGAAGACGGCGAAGACGACGCTCGCGAGCGCCATCCACCCGATGTGCCACCACAGCCACACCGGCAGCCCTGCGGCAATCGCGCTGGTGTCCCAGAGGAACCACGGCACTGCCAGCGCCATCAGCACGAACGCGACGACTGTCCACCCAGCGACCCTGACCGAACTCATATTACGACAAACTAGCCGCTAGCGATACTAATGGGTAACGAACCTTCACCCAGCCTCGTTGAAGAACAATCGTCTTCAATACGTCCGCGTCACAGAGATCGCTTTCAATACACGCGCGTCCCGGGTTCGACCTCCCGCTCGGGCGTCAGGTGGACGACACCGTCCTCGCTGTCGACGCCGGTGACCAGGCACTCGCTCTCGAAGCCGGCGATAGAGACTGTCCCGAGGTTGACGACAGCGACGACCTGCGAGCCGAGCAGGTCCTCCGGATCGTACACGTCGGTCAGTCCCGCGGCGGACTGGCGCGTCTCGTCGCCGAAATCCACGTCGAGTTTGTACACGTCCTTGCGGGCTTCGGGGAACGGTTCGACGTCGACGATTTCGCCGATACGCATCTCTACGTCTTCGAGGAACCGCGCGGGGTCGATCTCTGTTTCAGTGAATCCCATGCCCGCCGGTAGTATGTCCAGTTATTTCACGACAGCGTTCGCAGCAACGGTATGCAGACAGCGATCCAGCTCTGGACGCTCCGAAAGCTCCAGGAGCCGCTATCGGACGTACTCGACCGTATCGCGGCCGCCGGCTACGACGGCGTGGAGTTCGCCGGCATCGGCGACCCGGGCGCATCCCGACGCGCGCTCGACGAGGCGGGACTCGGTATCGCCGGCGTCCACGTCCAACTGGAGGACCTGCAGTCCGATTCTCGCACCGTTGAGAATCAGGCCCGGACGCTCGACGCGCCGTACGTCGTCCTCCCGTATCTCGATGACGACCATTTCGCGAGCGAGCGCGCCGTCGAGTCGACCGCGACGCTGCTCGGGATGCTCGACACGGAGTTCGACCGACCCCTGCTGTATCACAACCACGACCACGAGTTCGTCCCGCTCGGCGATGGCACCGCCTTCGACGCGCTCGTCGACCGGACGACGATCGACTTCGAGTTCGACGCCGGCTGGGCGCACGCGGCGGGTCAAGACCCTGCCGCCCTGATTCGGCGACTCGACGGGCGCGTTCCCGTCGTCCACCTCAAGGACATGACAGAGGACGGGGAGCCGACCGCTCTCGGCGAGGGGGTCGTCCCGCTCCAGGCCGTGGTGGATGCGGCCCGCGAGGCCGGGACTGAATGGCTCGTTTTCGAACACGACGACCCCGAGGACCCGGTCGACGCCATCCAGGCGGGTATCGGCGGTATGCGCCCGTTGCTGGAGTGAGTGGCTGACCCGTCTGGTGCACAGCGATCCATCGAGGCAGTGTCGGCTCGAAAGTCAACTGAGTGAGGTTTTCCTCCACCGACTCGCGTGCGCAAGGTTATTCCGCTGTACTTCCCAACATCAGTATAGTGACAGCAGTCCGTCGGAACAGCGTTCGACGGGCTGGAAAACAGGACAATCATGCAAGATACGGCGAAATATCTGATACATGCCGACATCACGGCGGCGGGAGTCGTCGAGCGGAGCGACGTCGTCGGCGCGGTGTTCGGCCAGACGGAAGGGCTACTCGGCGACGAACTGGACCTGCGGGACCTGCAGGACTCGAAGAAGGTCGGCCGCATCGACGTGGAGATACGCTCCGAAGGCGGACAGTCCTTCGGCGAGATCACCGTCGCGAGCGGTCTCGACAGAGTCGAGACAGCGATCCTCGCCGCAGCACTGGAGACCATCGAACAGGTGGGGCCGTGTCGCGCCGAAATCGAGGTCTCAGAGATAGAGGACGTACGCAGCGCCAAGCGGCGCGAAGTCGTCGAGCGCGCGACGGAACTCCTGAACGACTTCGAGGAGAAGTCGATCCAGACCGCGGACATCGTCGAGACGGTCAGACAGCAGGTCCGGGTCGCCGACGTGACCGACTACGAGGGACTCCCGGCCGGCCCGCGGGTGGCCGACTCCGACGCGATTGTCGTCGTCGAGGGTCGCTCGGACGTGATGCAACTGCTCAAATACGGCATCAAAAACGCCGTCGCAGTCGAGGGAACGGACGTCCCCGACGCCATTGCGGACCTGACGGCCGGCCGGACGGTGACCTCGTTCCTCGACGGTGACCGCGGCGGGGACCTCATTCTGAAGGAACTCGCGCAGGTCGGCGACGTTGACTATGTCGCTGTCACTCCCACCGGCAAGTCCGTCGAGGACCTCTCACGCAGCGAGGTGATGTCGGCGCTCCGGGACAAGGTTCCCTACGAGACGGTCGCAAGCGCCAAGAGCCTCGACAGCATCCGCGAGGAGATGTCCCATCCCGAGGAGTCGACGACCGCTGACGGCGGTGCCGTGGCGGCCGCGACGTCGGAGGACACCGCAGACAGCCAGCCCGCGCCCGCTCCGCAGGCCGGGTCGGCGCAGGCCGAAACGACCGAGGGGGCGACGAGTGTCGCGGACAACTCGAACGCAACCGCTGTGGCGGATGCCGCAGCCGACGAGGAGTCGACCGAAAGCGGCGACGGACCGACCATCCCCTCGCTTTCGGACCACATCGAAGCCGTTATTCAGACCCACAGCGGAACCGCCAGGCTGGTCGACGAGGATGCGACGCTGCTTGCGGAGGGTGACGCAGATGCCGTTGTTTCATTGCTTGAATCCACCGAGGACGTTCCCAAAACTGTCGTCATCGATGCCAACTGCTCGCAGAAGCTCCTCGACGTTGCCGCCCAGCGCGGCGTCGATGTCGTCGTCGCTGCCGGCCACGGCGAGTACGTCAAACAGCCGACGGCCGTACAGGTTCGCATCGAGGACTAGAGTTCGCGAACGAGCAACACACCGTCGCCGTCGTCGTAGTGGTCGGGTAGTTCGTCGGCCACGGAGAACCCGAACCCGTCGTAGAACGAGCGTGCCCGCTCGTCGTCAGCGCGCGCGGTGAGTCTCGCTGTTTCGAACCCACCAGTCCGGAGCCTGTCCAGAAGCCCGTGCATAAGTGTCGTCCCGAGGCCCTGCCCCTGTTTGCCGGGCGTGATGGCGAACTCCGCCAGGTACGCGACCGGGTGGTCCGGCACGACAAGCGCGTAGCCGAGCGGTTCGCCGATATCGAGGACCAGCACGAGCGGCGGGCCGTCGATTCCGACGCCGAGGAGCTCCGGCCACGGCTCGTCGAGCGCGTCCGTCTGGATGGCCCGAAGACGAACCTCGTCTTCGGAACGAGCCTCCCGGATCATAGGAGGCCGGCGGTCAGCACGACGCCAGCGCCGGTCAGCGCGGCCGCCAGGGTTGCGAGCATATTGACGCCCTGATTGCCGACGACCGAGCCCTCGACGGTCGCACCCAGCAGGCTGTCGACGGTCATGCCGACCAGTCCACACAGGAGGATGACGCCGCTGCCGACTGTACTGATGTCCTGCGTGAGCGCGGCGATGCCAGCGATGATGCCTGCCCCGATGGCCCCGGCGGCCACGCCCTGCCAGGTGACGCCGCCGTCAGTGCCCGGCTCGACTGGTTTGAGCGTCGTAATGAGTCGCGGGTTGTCGTAGAGCCCGCCGAACTCACTGGAGAACGTGTCGGTCATCGCGGCGGCGACGGCCCCGGCGAAGGCATAGAAGAACAGCAGCGGGTCGACGGCGATGTGGCTCGGACTCGCCGCCGCGGCGACGACGGCGAACAGCGCGACGATGGAGTTCGCGAGCACGTTCCCGCTCCCGCGTGCGCCCTCGTTCTCCTCGGCGATGCCGCGGTCCAGTTTCTCCTCGTAGCGGAACTTCGTCGAGAGGCCACCGAGCGCGAAAAAGGAAATCAGCATGGCGAACCAGCCGAAACCGCCGAGAACGATGGTCAAAAACGAGAGGAGAACGCCGGTGAGCATCCCCGGGAGGGACGCCGTGTCGAGCGCGTAGGAGAGATAGCCGAGCAGTACTGTCACGGCGAGCGCGATGACGACGCGCTGTGCAGTCACCGACGGGTCGAGTTCGAAAAACAGCCACAGCAGCAGTCCCACCGTGAGCATCACCAGCGGGTCGTCCCGTTCGAACAGGACCGAGCGAAGCAGGGCAGCGACGAACGCGCCGCTGGCGGCGAGAAACAGCACGAGTGGAATGTCGACGGCGGCCGCTCCCTCGCCGACGGCGGCCTGAATCCGCGTTCCCGCCACCTGTCCCGCGACGCCGGCGACGAAGCCGACGAGCACGAAGCCTGCGGTTGCGACCACCTCGTCGGAGCGGACGGTGTAGGCGAGTCGCTGGCCGAGGTTCCCGTAGGCGACGATGACGACGACGCCGACGAACACCGGCACCGGTAGACTGAATCGGACGGCAAGCAGCGCGAGCCCGGCGGCGGCAAGCGAGAAGGCCGCCAGGCCGTACAGTTTCCCGTCCTCGTAGTCGCCGGGACGGGCGAACAGGTCGAACAGCCGCGAGTCCTGCCCGATGACCGTCACGCCGAGCGCGGCGACGAGGACGAAGGGTGCGATAGCGGCGACAGTCGCGAGTTCGAGCGAGCGAAAGCCCGTTGCGGCCGGGACGGCGACCGCGAGGGTCCCCACGGCGGCGAACGCGCCTGCCCGACGGACTGTGCCAGTCACGTCCCACCGGTATCCCCGAGAGGCACTTACCCTTTCCGAACTGCGGAGGCGACGGTACCGTGAGATTTACTGGGGCTGTCAGCATACCGGCGGGCGTGGGACTATACGACCGATATCTCGCGATGCGCGTTCGGCGCAGCGACGCCGACCTGCCCGAGACGGTCGCGCTGGTGATCACCGAGCGGGACCTCCTGGGAGACGGTGCATACCGGACCTTAGAGCGATTCTTCGACTGGGCCGTTCAGTACGGCACCGATACCGTCGTCGTCTACGTGAGCGTCCTCGACGAGGAAGCGATTCCGACGCTCCAGCGCGAACTCGAAAGCGTCACCGCGCCACGGGAGATAGCGGTCAGAGTACCGGACGACGAGACGACGGCCGACGCCCCGATCCAGATTTCCATCGGCCTCGGCGGACAGTCGGAGTTCGCGACGGCCGTCCAGAAGCTCGCGGAAGACGTCGATGCAGGCTCACTCGACCCGAACGATATCGACGAGGCTGCGGTCGAGGAGCATCTCGTCTTCCCGACCGACCCGGATCTGGTGATCAAGACCGGGGCCGAG
This sequence comes from Haloarcula sp. KBTZ06, assembly GCF_048595605.1. Classification (NCBI taxonomy): domain Archaea; kingdom Methanobacteriati; phylum Methanobacteriota; class Halobacteria; order Halobacteriales; family Haloarculaceae; genus Haloarcula; species Haloarcula sp. KBTZ06. Next base: position 2,082,265 of record NZ_CP184337.1, on the reverse strand, counting down.
CGGCTCTCCGATTTCATGATCTGGCAGTCCGTGTATTCGGAGCTGTATTTCACTGACGTGAACTGGCAGAACTTCCGGCTTCGGGATTACTTGCGGGCGTTGCGGGATTACCAGGAGCGCCAGCGGCGGTTCGGTCGGTAAGAGGTCAGTCTGCGATTTCGTACTCGTCCTCAAGTTGCTCGCGCTCGGCGCTCGGGAGCGCGTCCCGGAACCGTCCGAGCATCCGTTTGGCCGTCGGGAGTTCCGACTGCTCGATGGCACGAACCAGTGCCAGCGAGCGCTCGGCACGGGTCGTCCGCCAGGACTGCTCTCGGTTCTGGTACGTCCGAATCGCTCGCAGGAAGTCGACCTTCCGGAATTCGGGCCAGTAGGGCGTACAGAAGAACGTGGCAGCCTCGTTGCCGTTGGCGTGCCACGGCAGGAAGTTCGAGGTGCGTTCGTCACCGCCGGTTCGAACGATGAGATCAACGTCGCGGGTCGGCCCCTCGTAGAGCCGCGCTTCGATAGTCTCCGCGGAGACGTCCGTCGGGTCGAGGGTTCCGTCTTCGACGGCAGTGGCGACGTTGCGGGCCGCGCCGAGCAGTTCGGCCCGGCCGCCGTAGGCCAGCGCGATGTTGAGGTTGAGCTGGTCGTACTGGGCGGTTCGCCCTTCAGCGTAGTCGACAGCGTCTCGGACCCGGTCGGGTAGCATCTCTGTCTCGCCGATGGCGCGGATACACACGCCGGCCTCGTGGACCCGGTCGGCGTCGGCAAATGTTCGGAGCTTCTGTTCGACGAGGTCGAAGATGTGTTCGCGTTCCTCGGGGTCGCGGTCGAAGTTTTCCGTCGAGAACGTGTACAGCGTCACCTCACGAACGCCGAGTTCGTCACACCAGTTCAGCAGCGCCTCCGTTGTTTGGGCTCCTTCTCTGTGGCCTTCCTGTTTTTTGGCGCCCTGCTTTTCCGCGTATCTTCGGTTCCCGTCCATAATGACTGCGACGTGGTCGGGCGTCCCTGACAGTTCCCACTGGAGCAATCGCTCGTAGGCCGCATATCCCAGTCGCTTCCCCCTCGATAGCATCGTTGTGTACATTTCAACCACTCAATAAGGGCTTTGTGGAAGGGACTGGGTACAGTTATTTCCCACCTAATCTATCGAAATATATGCGCATAGTTTTAATATACCCCGGCTTAACGTTCAAATTGCAATGGCGACCGGTACGGTAGACTTCTTCAACGACACAGGCGGTTACGGGTTCATCGATACCGAAGACTCCGACGAGGACGTCTTCTTCCACATGGAGGACATCGACGGTCCTGACCTCGAGGAGGGGCAAGAAGTGGAATTCGAGATTGAGCAGGCCGACAAAGGCCCGCGCGCGAAAAACCTCACGCGGCTGTAACCATGGCGACAGGCACTGTCGACTTCTTCAACGATACGGGTGGCTACGGTTTCATCGAAACCGACGATGCCGACGAAGACGTGTTCTTCCACATGGAAGACGTCGGCGGCCCGGACTTAGAAGAAGGGCAAGAAGTCGAATTCGACATCGAACAGGCAGACAAAGGCCCGCGAGCGAAGAACCTCACGCGACTGTAAGCGAGACCGGCTCGCTTTTCAACGGGTTCGCGACTGACCGAGCGGTGCGACTCGGCAGCGCGTGGGTTCCCACCGCTGTCGCTGTGCCGCCCCTCGAACCGAATATCTTCGGGTAGAGCCGACCAGCGTTTGGAATCCGAAGTGTCTTAGGGACAGCAACACCGACCGCATGGTATGAGCGAGGCCGACGCACTTGACGACGACCTTTACCGCCGGACTAAACAACTGCTTGAGCCCGGCGAGATTCAGCTCAACGGCGCTGTCGTCCACACGGAGTACGACGGCAGCGACGAGATCGAGATGATGCAGGCCACCATCGAGGTCGGCGAACTCATCGCCGAAGGCGCGAGCCTGGACCCGAAGGATACGTACGTTTACTCCGGCAGCGACGACCCCGAGTTCGCGTCGAACCAGCACCAGGGCCTCACGCTGGACGGCGAGGAGTTCGTCTGGGAGTGCCAGCAACTCCTGCGCAACGGCTCCTTCGATCTGGTGTTCTACTACGAGGCCAGCGCCGACCACGACGGCATTCTCGAAGCTATCGAGGACGCCGGCTACGCGGTAACCGGTGTCGAAGGCGAGTAACCGCGTCGTACTGTCGGACGGAAGCCTTTCAAGAATGTCGCCACTCCCAGGGTTGCGAATAGCTGTACGAAGTTACGTCCAACAGTATCAGTCGCCGGCCGCCAGCCGTTCCTGGCAGTTGTGACAGTAGGTGTAGTCCGGGCCGTTCGCTGCGCCACAGATACGACAGGTCGTGGCCTCGACGGCGGCCTGTTCGAAGTAGGCGTTGAGCTGGCCGGTGTCGCGACCGTTACGTCGACCACTGAACTGCTCGACCAGCGTATCGTGTGCGGCGTAGTCCATGAGCCGGAACATCAGCACGAACCACAGCGGTACCCCTATCAGGACAAACAGGTAGACCAGCAGCCGGACCGCCAGCTCGGCTGTCGAGATTGCCACGCGCGGGTTAGGGGCGCAAGGGGGTAAAACGCTCCGGCGACCCGGACATGGTACCGGCTGTCCCGGACTGTTTTTATTCGCAGGCCCCCCAGCTTTCGGCATGAGCGAAGACCTCGGGACGGTAGACCGGGCGGTGTTGAACGCCTTCCAGGGCGGCTTCCCGGTCGTCGAACGGCCGTTCGAACCGGCCGCGGCGGCCCTCGCCGACCACGGCGTCGACATCGACGCGGACGAGCTGTTAGCGCGTGTACAGGACCTCGACGACGCGGGCGTTCTCACGCGGTTCGGGGCACTCATCAACGCCGAAGCTATCGGCGGTACCGCCACCCTTGTCGCAACTCACGCCCCCGAGGACAGCTACGACGAACACGCCGAGATGATAAACGCGTACCCGGAGGTCGCGCACAACTACGAACGCGAACATCCGCATCTGAACATGTGGTTCGTCCTCTCGGTGGCAGAGGAAGGCCGGGTTGAGGAGGTCCTGGCAGAAATCGAGGCCGAAACCGGCGAGGAGACGTACAACCTCCCGAAACAGCAGGAGTTCCACGTCGGCGCGAAGTTCCCCGTCGAGGGGCCACAGACGCAAGATATCGACTGTTCGGACCTGGGGCCGGACGTGACGCCGACCGACAGCCAGTCCCTGACCGCCGACGAACTGGACCTCGTGCTGGAAATCCAGGACGGCCTGCCGATTACCGCCACGCCCTACGCCGACGTGGCCGACGAAATCGACGCCGACGTCGACTGGGTGCTGGAGACGATACAGCGGTTCAACATGGAAGGGAAGGTCCGCCGCGTCGGCGTCATCCCGAACCACTACGCGCTGGGCTACAGCGAGAACGGGATGACCGTCTGGGACGTGCCCGACGAGGTCATCGACGAGGTGGGGCCGGCCATCGCCGAGTTCGACTTCGTGACCCACTGCTACGAGCGGCCGCGCCACGACGGCGTCTGGCCGTACAACTTCTTCGCGATGACCCACGGGCGAAGCGAAGCGGAGAGCCAGGAGCGCATCCAGCAGGTCCGCGACCGGATGGCCGACCACTGGGACGTGTCCGAGGACGACTGGGACACGCTGTTCTCGACGCGCATCCTGAAGAAGACGGGAATCAGGCTGGACGAACGAGCGCGGCAGAACACAGAGACGGCGTGACCGTGTCCGCTTGGTGTAGCAGCGCCAGATCAGGAGGGGAGCACCGATGATTCCGCTCATGCACGACTTCGAGGGCGAGACAGTGCTCGTCGTCGGCGGCGGTCCGGTCGGTGCGCGCAAGGCCCGAACGTTCGCCACGGAGGCGAGCGTCGTCGTCCTCAGTCCCGAGTTCGCCGACCGGGCGTTCGCGGACGCCGAAAAGGTCCGGGCCGCCCCGGACCCCGAGGATGCCGAAGAATGGGTCGAGCGGACCGACCCGGCACTGGTCGTCGCCGCGACGGACGACTCGGCCCTGAACGACGCCTTCACCGCGGCTGCCGAGGACCACGGCGCGCTCGTCAACCGTGCCGACGACCACGGTGACCAGTCGTTCGGCAATGTCGTCGTCCCGGCGACAGTGCGGGACGACCCGGTGACGCTGGCGATTGCGACCGGCGGGCGCGCGCCGGCGCTGTCGAAACACCTCCGCGAGCGTTTCGAAGACGAGTTCGGAAACGCCGGTCTGATGGCGGAACTCGTTGGTGACCTCCGTGAGGACCTTCGCGACCGGGGCGTCCCGCCGGCCGAACGGCGTGACGCCGTCAGGTTCGTTGTCAGGTCACGGGAAGTTTGGAAGGCTTTAGATAGTGGCAGGTACAAGGGAGAGCAAGTAGCTAGAGACGTGATCGGAGAGTTACCTGGTGATCAAACGTGAGAGGGGACACTGGTGCAATCGTTGGGGTCTGTATCTCCCATGAACGCGCAAGCGTCGACCAATTAGAGACCGCTGCGGCGGACAGCGAGCGCCACGCCGTCGAATCCCTGCTCGCCAACCCAGAGGTCGAAGAGGCGATTGCGCTACAGACGTGTAACCGTACCGAGGGGTACGTCGTCGTCTCTGATCACGCGGACGGGCTCGACGCGCTCGAACTGTTCACCCGCGCCGTGCCCGAAGATGTCGTCGTCGAGATGGGTCACGAGGAGAGCCTCCGTCACTTGCTCCGGGTAGCCGCCGGGCTCGAATCGATTGTGCTGGGCGAGGACCAGATCCTCGGCCAGCTCCGGACCGCCTACGAGACAGCCCGCGGCGTTGGCGGCATCGGGCCGATGCTGGAAGACGGTGTCACGAAAGCGATTCACGTCGGCGAGCGCGCCCGCACGGAGACGAAGATCAACGAGGGTGTCGTCTCGATTGCCTCCGCCGCGGTTCGCTTGCTCAAACAGGAGAGTTCGCTGACTGACGGGACAGCGCTCGTCGTCGGTGCCGGCGAGATGGGCCAACTCGCTGCGGATGCGCTCAGCGAGGAGGTAGAACGGCTGCTCGTGGCTAATCGGACAGTGCCACACGCGGAGCACGTCGCCGAATCGGTCGACATCGACGCCAGTGCGGTTGCGCTCGACGGCATCGAAGCGGCCGTTTCCGAGGCCAGTGCCGTCATCTCGGCGACGGGGAGCGGCGACCAGGTGTTCGATATCGGGACCTTCAGCGATGCCGGTGACGTATCTATCGTCGATATTGCCCAGCCGCGTGACGTTCCGGCCGGCGCGGACCGACTCCCGTCAGTGACGGTGTACGACCTCGACGCGCTGGAGTCGGTGACCGCCGAAACGCGGAACAAGCGGCAGCGAGCCGCCGAGGCAGTCGAACGCATCGTCGACGAGGAGTTCGACCGCCTGCTCACGCAGTACAAGCGCAAACGCGCCGACAGGGTCATCTCGACGATGTACGAGAGCGCCGAACAGGTCAAGGCGGCCGAGATAAACAGCGCGCTCTCGGCGGCTGACTTCGACGATGACCAGGCGGAAGTCGTCGAAGCGATGGCCGACGCCATCGTCTCGCAGATCCTCGCCGCGCCGACCAAGAGCCTGCGCGACGCCGCGGAGGAGGACGACTGGTCGACGATTCATACGGCGCTCCAGTTGTTCGACCCGGACTTCGGCGGCCCGGACCAGGCCACTCCGCCCGAGTTCACCCAGGGCATGTCGGTCGACGACATCCCCGACGGCATGCGCGATGAAATCCCGAACGCGATGCTCGACCGGCTCTCCGACGACTGACCACGCCCACCTTTTTGCCCACGCCGTCCGACGTAGTCGATATGGCAGACCTGCTCTCTGATGCAGAGATTAGCGACCGGCTACCCGAGGAGTGGACCCGCGACGGCGACGAAATCGTTCGCGTCTTCGAGTTCGACGGCTATCTGGACGCGTCGGGCTTTCTGAGCGCCGCCGCTGGCCTCGCCGAGGACGCGTGGCATCACCCGGAGATGACCATCCGCTGGGGCGAGGTCGAAGTCCGACTCACGACCCACGACGCCGGTGGCATCACCGAGAACGACATCGATCTCGCCGAGCGGCTGAACGGCATCCACGACTGACGGTGTGACCGTGGACACCGCCGATGGACTCGCGTCGCTCCGGCCGACCGACCCCGAGGGGGCGACCGCACGGTACGTCTTTCGGGTCGAAATCCGGCTGGAGCCGGACGCGGATGGGCTGTGGACTGACCCCGACCGGTTCGAGACGACGCTGTATCGAGCGGCCGACACCCCGGGGACCGGCGGCTGGCTGTTCTTCCGGGACACGCTCTGGCGGGGCGAACTGGCCGACGAACCGCACTTCCGTCGGCTTGTCGAGGACGAACTCGGCTGCCCGGTCGTCTCGGCGTCGTTCCGTGAACTCCGGACCGAGGAGGCGTACCTCGACGCGCTACAAGCCGAAATCGCCGACGACCTGGCCCTGTTCAACGCTGATTCGGTCAGCGAAGTGCTCAACAAGTACCTCGGCAGTTCGATCCGTGTGGCGTGAAAAGAAACGTCGCTGCGTAGTCAGTGTTTACAGCGGTGTTATACGCATCAAAACTGGTAGTAGGGCCCGAAAGACTTTATTAGAAAATCCCCAATAAAATCACCCCTCATGACCACCGACTATGATTTCTGGCTGTTCGACCTCGACGGGACGCTCGTCGATATCGAGCCAGCCTACCCCCGGAAAGTGATGGGTGCCGTCGGCGACCGCCTCGGCGTCGAGTTCACGGACCGGGAGCGGGATGCGCTCTGGTACGGGTTCGGTGGGACACGGTCACAGACACTCGCAGAGCGCGATGTCGACCAGCAGGAGTTCTGGCGGCTGTTCCACGAGGAGGAAGACCCCATTTCCCGGGCCGAGGCGACGTATCTCTACGACGACGCCGAGGCGTTCCTCGCCACCCTCGATACACCGGTCGGACTGGTCACGCACTGCCAGCAGTACCTCACCGAACCGGTGCTCGATCACCTCGACATCGCAGACTGGTTCGAGACGGTCGTCTGCTGTGACGACGACATCGGCTGGAAGCCCGACCCCAAGCCGGTGGAGTTGGCGATGCGGGAGATGGATGTCTGGTACAACGGTCACAGCGGCGTGCTGGCCGGGGACAATCCGTCAGACATCGGTGCAGCGTGGAACGCGGGCCTCGACGGGGTCCACGTCGGTCGGCGGTCCCCGGCGGAGATGGGTCGGTGCGTGCGCGGCGACAGGCGCGTCGCCTCGCTGCTCGATCTGGCGTCGTCTCAGGGGAGGTAGTCCCAGTTTTCCACCCTGACGGTCGTCCCGGCATCGATACCAGTTTCGTCTGCAGGCACGGATACCCAGCCGTCGGCTCGGGTCGCCGTGACGAGGTCAACGCCGGGTAGCGGCGTCGCCGTCCCGTCGCTCACGGCGACCGGAGTAAACGTCCGGACCGCGTCCTGACTGTCGACTTGCTCCGCCAGCGTCGCTCGTGTCTCCGGATGCGCAGACAGCGGCGCATCGGCAAACGCCTTCAATAGCGGACGAAGGAGTTGTACCGCGCTGGCGCGGGCTGCCCTCGGCGACTCCGGCAACAGCAGGACTGGGCGGTCCTCGACGACGGCGACTCCCGTCCGCTGGCCGGGGTCGATATCGACGTAGTCGGTGAACACTTCGCCGAGGTCCGCAACGACCTCTCGAAGCGTGTCCCCCGGCTCGGTCCCGGTGATGACGAGCGCATCACGGGTGAGGTCGCGCTGGACGGCCATCCGGAGCGCCGGTGCGTCGTCGGCGACGGGGTCCCGGTAGGTCACTTTCCCGCCCCACCGGTCGGCGTACTGCGCCAGCGTGAACCCCGCTGTCTCGACCTCGCGGGCCGCGCTGGCAGCCGCTCGGAGTTCGTCGCCCGTCGGTACGATTCCGACCTGTGGTCGCTGGCGGACGAGCAGTTCGGAGACGCCGCTTGCCCGCAACAGTCCCACATCGCCGGGCCGTACCTGATGCCCCTGCTGGAAGACGGTGTCGTCGACCGAGATATCCGCCGCTTCCACGGGTTCGTTCGCCGTCGCATCTGTCGCCAGCACTCGTCCGACAGCGACGGAGAGCGGAATCCTGTCTGTCCGGTCGACGGGGACAGCGAAGCTACCGAGCTGTCTGCGGGCAGTCTCCAGCGCGAGCGACTCGGCCTCCGACGGCGGGGAGCCAGCCATACCCTTGCTAGTGGGTACTGTGGCAAAAACGCCCCGAGTGGCCACGTCCCATCAGTCACTCGCCTACATGGACTGGGAACGCTTTTGTTCGGTCCGACGCGGAGTGGCCGTATGGTCCTCCCGCAACTGGTCGCCATCGTGTTCCTGGTCATCGGCAGCTTCGTCCTCCTCCGCGGTGGCCGGGAACTCCGAACGGTGTTTCACATCCTCCGGAACGATCCAGTCCCGGTGCGCTCGCTCGACGGGCACTCCGGTCCCGTCGAAATCACCGGCACAGCCGTTGCCGACGAGGACGCCGGAACCGTCACGGCTCCCTTCACCGGCAGCGAGTGTCTGGCCTACACCTACGAGGTCGAGGAGTATCGGTCGTCGGGGAAACACTCCAGCTGGGAGACGCTAGACGAGGGGCAGGCCGGCGTCGACTTCATCGTCGACGATGGGAACGCTCGCGTCCGCGTGAATCCCGACGGCGCGGACGTACGGTTCGAGTCCCAGTCCGTGACGGTATCCCCCGGGACTGAACTCCCCGAGCGCCTGGCCGACTACGTCGAGCGGACGGAGGGCGTCGAGGCACAGGACGGGTCCGTGAACCTGCTCGTGACTGAGATCAGCCTGGGGAACAAGCAGCGCTTTACCGAGCGCCGGCTGGACGTTGGCGAGGACGTGTACGTCTACGGTCAGGCGATGCGCGGCCCCGCATCGGAGTGGGGAAGTAATCTGGTCGACGCCGTCGTCGGGGATGGCGATGGGACGCCGGTGTTCGTCATCTCCGACACCAGCGAGCGTGGCACGGCCCGACGGATTGTTCGCGGCGCTATCGCTGAAACTGTGTTCGGACTAGCGGCTGTCCTCATCGGTGCTGCCGTCCTCCTCTCCGTACCCCTGTAGAGTAGCAGAGACCGTCGGGTTTACCACTGCGTACCACTTAGACAGGCGTATGCCAGCCCTGCGTGAAGCGCTTCGGGATCTTCCCGACGCCGTGTTCGCGGACGTGCTCGAATCCGAGGACGAATACCTGCTCGTGCTCGACCTGCCGGGTGTGACCGCGGACACAATCGACGTGACCGTTGAAGGGGGCCGCCTTCGTATCGACGGGCAACGGACCAAAGACGTGCCCGGGGAGTTCACGTTCGTCCGCGAGGACCGCTCCGTGTTCCTCGACGCCGAGCTCCCGCTCCCGCCGGACACGACCGGGCAGGGCGGGGAGGGGACCGTGGAAAACGGCGTCCTCGAGCTCCGCCTGCCGAAGGCGACAGCCGCACCGAGCACTACAATCCCGATCGACGGGGACTGACCCAGAGGTGGCAAGCCGGTGAACCTTCGCGCGTACTGGCGGTTCCTCGTCGTCGCTCGCCACTTCCTGCCCCTGTTGGTCGCGTACGCACGAGACCGAAAGCGGTTCTTCGTGGTCGGCTCGTCGCGCCGTGTCACGCCTGAACAGCGTCGCAAACGTGCACAGCAGCTGCTCGACTCGCTGCTGACGCTCGGCCCGACGTTCATCAAACTCGGACAGATACTCTCGACCCGGCCGGACGTCCTGCCGCCGGAGTACATCGAGGAGTTCTCGAAGTTGCAGGACCGCGTGCCACCGGCGGACTGGGACGAGGCACGGGTCGTCATCGAGGACGAACTGGGCTCCGTCGACGACCGCTTCGACGAGTTCGAGACAGAGGCGATAAGCGGCGCGTCGCTCGGCCAGGTGTATCTGGCGGAGGTCGACGGCGAGAAGGTCGCCGTCAAGATCCGCCGGCCCGGTATCGAGACGCTCGTCGAGGCCGACCTGCGGGTCGTCCGCTGGTCGCTCCCGCTGTTGATGTATTTCATCGACGACTCCCGGTCGTTCTCGCTTGAGACGCTAGCCGACGAGTTCTCGAAGACCATCCGCGAGGAGATGGACTACCAGCGGGAGGGCCGCATGCTCACCGAAATCCGGGAGAACTTCCGGGACAACGACCGTATCTGCATTCCCAAGGTCAAGGAGTCCCACTCCACGCAGCGCGTCCTGACGATGGAGTACGTTCCGGGCACGAAGATCAACGACATCGACAGCCTCGATGCGGGTGGTATCGACCGGACGGAACTGGCCGAGACGCTCCAGCGGGCGTACCTCCAGATGATTATCGACGATGGCGTGTTCCACGCCGACCCACATCCCGGGAACCTCGCTGTGCAGGACGACGGGACACTCGTCTTCTACGACTTCGGGATGTCCGGTCGAGTCGACCCGTTCGTGCAGGACAAGATCATCGACTTCTACGCCGCCGTCGCCGATCAGGACATCGACGCCATCCTCGATGCCCTCATCGAGATGGGGACGCTCTCGCCGGAGGCCGACCGGCAGGTGATGGGCGACGTGATGGAACTGGCCATCGCCGACGCCCGTGGCGAGGACATCGAGCAGTACCGCGTCCAGCAGATCATTCAGCAGGTCGAGGACACCATCTACGAGTTCCCGCTTCGCCTGCCGGCGAATCTGGCGCTCGTGTTGCGTGTCGCCACGGTCGTTGAAGGCGTCTGTGTCACCCTCGACGAGGACTTCGACTTCATCGGCGTTGCTACCGACTATCTCCGCGAGGAGGGGTATCTCGCCGAGGGCGTGCGGAACTTCGTCGAGGACCGGGCGACCGAAGTGTCCGACGCCGCCCGGTCGGCCGTCCGTATCCCGCCAAAACTGGAGTCCGCCCTCGACAGAGTCGAGCGGGAGGACTTCCGCGTACAGGCCGACATTGAGGACTCCGATGGCCTGCTCGCGACGATGACCAAGCGGCTCATCCTCGGGATGTTGCTCGCGAGCACGCTGTTCTCGACAGCGTTCCTCTACACGCAGGCGTCGCTGCCGGCCACTGGTGTCGGCATCGCTGGAACCGTCGGGCTCTCTCTGGCGCTGTGGTGGTCGTTCCGCTCGAAAAAGGCCGTCCGCGCCAAGCCGCAGTTCACGCGACAGAGTATGCGTGAGCAGGACCGGGAGAGCCCGGGTGGGCTCAACACCTCCTTCGGCGAGGACACCGACGACGCCTACAGCGGCGACTGAACGCCCTCCGGCTATACGGTCAGAGACGTTTTTCGAAGTGGACGAGTTCGTACTCGCCCTGCGTCGACCGGCCGACCTCCTGATACCCCTCGTCGCGGTAGAACGCGACCGCGGCGGGCTGGCTCTGTGACGTCGTCGCAAGCAGGACCTCGTACCCCCGCTCGGCCACTTGTTGTTCGAGCTTGTGGAGGAGGCTGCGACCGTAGCCGCGCCGCTGCCGGGACGGGGCGACCCGCATTCGGTGGAGTTCGGCCGCGCCGGGCACGGTTCGCTCGTCCGCGTGGCCGACCTCGTTCGGGAGGAACCCGCCCATCGCGGTTAGGCCGCCGTCGAACGTCTGTGGGAGGTCATCGTCGGCATCGGGAACGACGCCGACGAGAAACGCGCCGCCAGTGTCGAAATACCGCGTCTCGATGTTTTGCAGGTCCGACGTTCCGGGGATGTCACTGGGGTCATTGCCGGTCGCTCGCATTGCCCACTCGTGGAGACACCAGACAGCGTCGGCGTCCCGGTCGTCGTAGGACCGAAGCTGAATGGAGTTGGTCATCGAATATGTTCTGGACAGCACATTATCGGAGAACGGGTTTAATTCTACCTTATCAGAGTATGGTTCTATTATAGCCTCCTGAATTTATCCGGAACGTTCAGTATTCAGTGTCTGGTATAGGGGGTATGAGAAAATACGGTGGCACGTACCGGGTGCAAACCCCGGATCGCGGACGCGATACGTCGATACCATTACGATCACGGAGGAGTGTGGGCCGACAATGACGGCCCCGGCAACGAACAACGTGGTGCTGGTCACGGTTGATTCGCTGCGAGCGGACGCACTGGGTGGCGCTGACAGCGTCTCCCCAGTCCTGGACTCGCTCGCTGAGTCGGGCGTTGTCTTCGAAAACGCCGTCGCACAGGGGAACTGGACGCCGTTCTCGTTCCCGTCCATCCACGGCTCGCGGCCGGTGTTCGCTGAGAGCGACGACATCGGTCTGGCGTCGACGCCGACGCTGGCCGAGCAGGTGTCCGATGCCGGTATCGAGACGGCAGGGTTCAACGCCGCAAACGGTTTTCTCACCGATCACTGGGGATACGACCGCGGGTTCGACGAGTTCGAGCCGTTCGTCGACAGCGGCGGCTACAGCAAGTACTTGGCGGCCCACCCGACCATCCAGGCGTGGGTCCAACTCGGCACTTCACCGTTCCGTCGTGCTGCGACCGTCCTCAGCGGCGGGTCTGACGAACGGCCCTTCGCCGACGTGTCCCGGATGGGCGACCTCGAAGACCGCGCCACCGAGTTTCTGGCGACGACCGACGGACCGTTCTTCCTGTGGGTCCACTACATGGACACGCACACACCGTACGTGCCGGCCCCGCGGCACATCCGCGAGGTGTCGGACAACCACTTCGGTGTCCTCCGAATGCTCACCTCCCACCTCCGAACCGGGCTGGGCTGGGAAGTCGACGACCGGACGCTGGAGACGCTCCGGACGCTGTACGAGGCGACGGTTCGGCAGGTCGATGCCAGCGTCGGTCGGCTACTCGACACCCTCGAAACAGAGGGCCATCGCGATGATACGGCCGTCGTCGTCGCCGGCGACCACGGTGAGGAGTTCCTCGAACACGGCCATCTCGCTCACTACCCCAAGCTCTATCGGGAGCTCATCGACGTTCCCTACATCGTCTCGACACCGGACAGCGAGGGCCAGTCGGTCGAGACGCCGGTCGGCCTCGACACGATCGCGCCGACGGTGTGCGATCTGCTGTCGCTCACGCCGGCGACGGAGTGGGACGGAGCGTCCGTCGCCCCGGCGATCCACGGCGCGGACATCGAGGACCGCGGCCCCATCGTCTCTGCAGCGGTCCGGGGCGAGAGCGTGACCAGCCAGCCGATCCCGCGGAGCCGTGCGGACGGGGAGCTCCTCCTCAGCGCACGCGACGAGCGCTACACGTACATCGAATTCACGGAATCGGGGCGTCAGGAACTGTACGACCGGACGAGCGATCCCGAAGAGCAGGTCGATCTGTGTTCGGACTCGGCGGACGCCGATCCGCCTGTGACCGTTCTCGACCGGCTCTCGGATGCAGTTGCCGAACACCTCGCAGAACTCGATAGCGACGGGACGGGGGCGGAAAACACCGAGGCATCCGACGAGATAACAGCACGGTTAAAGGCGCTCGGTTATCAGTAAGGCTGTATGGCGTCCGCTGTCGTCACACCGGCCCGACGACAGCAACTCGTCCGGTTCTTCCTCGTCGGTGTGTTTGCTGCGTCAATTCAGCAAGCGCTGCTATGGTTGTTCAACGATGTCGGTGGCCTGAATTACATTCTCGCGGCCGCTATCGCAATCGAGTGTACGATTCTGCTTCAGTACGTCCTCAACAACGCCTGGACGTTCCACCGGTCACAGCACTCGGATCTGCGAGAGTACGTAGTCGGGTTAGGGAAGACGAACCTCGTTCGTGGGACGGCGATCCCGCTCCAGTTGGGCCTCCTCTACGCGTTTGTCACTTGGGGCGGCGTCGTGCCGCTGGTCGGCAATGGCGGGGCTATCGTCATCACGGGTGTGTACCGGTACGCGCTTGACGCCCGCTGGACGTGGGGTTAGACGGTCGGGACGGGGACCTCGTCGAGCACGCTCTGGATAACGGTCCCCTTGTCGACTTGCTCGACGCGGGCGTCAGGCGTCAACACCAGTCTGTGTGCCAGCACTGGCTGTGCGACCCGTTTGATGTCGTCCGGTGCCACGTACTCCCGGCCCGCGATGGTCGCCATCGCCCGCGCTGCCTCGAACAGCCGCTGGGTCCCGCGCGGTGAGACCCCGACGTCCACGCGGTAATCGTCTCTGGTCGCCCGGGCGAGGGCAGCCATGTACTGCAGCAGGTCGTCGTCGACGGTAACCGTCTCCGGAACGCTCCGGAGTTCCGTGACCGACTCCGCGTCAAGTATCGGCTCCACGGTCGGACTCTGTGTCGTCCGGCCGGCACGCCGCCGGAGGAGTTCGACCTCGCCTTCGTCGTCAGGATAGCCGAGTGATGTCTTTGCCAGGAACCGGTCGACCTGCGCTTCGGGGAGTTCGAAAGTCCCCTCCATGTCGACTGGGTTCTGCGTGGCGATGACGAAGAACGGTTCGGGAAGGTCGTAGGTGTCCCCGTCGACGGTGACCTGTCCCTCTTCCATCGCTTCGAGCAGGGCGGACTGGGTCTTGGGCGGCGCGCGGTTGATCTCGTCGGCCAACAGAACGTTGGCGAACACCGGTCCTTCGGTGAATTCGAAACTCCGGGACTCCTCGTTGAAGATGTGCGTTCCCGTGATGTCGGCCGGCAGGAGGTCCGGCGTGAACTGGATGCGGGAGAACGACAGCCCCAGCGCGGTCGCGACGCTGCGGGCGGTCAGTGTCTTTCCCGTGCCGGGAACGTCCTCGAGCAGGACGTGGCCCTTCGCGACGACCCCCAGCAGCACTGTCTCGAAGAAACCGCGGTCGGCGATGACGGCACTCCCGATCTCGTCGAGGATCTGACTCGACACCTCGCTTGCCTCGGTAGCGTCCATAGCCTGTCATGTTACGGGTCCGGTAAAGGGGTGTCGAGTCCGAAATCGAAACCCCTAAAGAGCAAACGGCGGTACTGATGGGTGAGCCGAGGTAGCCTAGCCTGGCCAAGGCGGTTGCTTCGAGAGCAACTGTCCTCACGGACTCAGGAGTTCAAATCTCCTCCTCGGCGTTCTCTGCAGCCATTCCGACGAGCGCAGCGAGTCGGCAGTGCTGCAGGACCGTGATGCGTGGAGAGTTGGAGTAGACCAGTCGCAGCCCGGAACGGCGCACCGCGCCGCACGCCCGGACCGTCTGGGCGTGGTTCAAATCTCCTCCTCGGCGTTCTCTGTACCAGAGTCGGCGAGCGTAGCGAGTCGGTAGTGCTGCAGGAATCGGATCGTATCCGGCCGACCGCCGTCAGGTCAGCAGGAAAATCAACACGCTGATCGTCATTACGACGAGAATGAACGCCCCGGCCAGTGCGCCACCCATCGAGACCATCGCGTTGGCAGTCGAGGCCAGCGTCTCGGTCCGGTCGTTGCCGAACACCGTCACGGTCGCCTGTTCGCTCGCCATCCCGGCCTCGACGGGTTCGAGGTCGGCGACGGCTCTGTCGACGAGGTCCCCGATGAGCGCAACGATTTCCTTCTCGGGGATGACCTGTCCGACCTGATTCTCGGCCTCGACGGTGTTGACGATGTGGGTGTCGCTGGTCATCACCTCCATCATATCCACGCCGTCGGCGGCGTCGATGATGCGCTGACGGAGGCCCGGCTCCATGTTGTTGCCGTCGATGAGCACGTACGCCGTCCGCTGGCCGTTGACTTCGAAGACACAGACCCGGATTCCGAGCGGGCCGATGCCCTCCTCGGGCTCCCAGGGGGTCCTGTCCCAGGCGACTCCACAGCGGAGTTGGCCGGTTTCGGCATCTGTGAGCAAGGTTCCAAGCTGACCGGCCCCGTGGAGCATGTCGAATGACCGCTGACTGCCGGGAACGACGTGGCCGAGGTCGTCGCCCTCGAGCCCGTCGTTGCAGTTGTGTGCGTCGACCAGGAGTACGTCGTCGAGCCCGTCGGCCCGCGCTTCCGACATCGCTGAGAGACCCACGGCGTACTCCACGTCGTCGGCACAGCCCGGCGCGTACGTGTTCACGACGAGCGCATCGGAGCCGAAGGCCTGCCCCGTCAGCGTGGCCTCGCCCTCTGTGACACGGAGGCCCGCCGTCGCCTGGTCGTCGTATTCGAGGTTCTGGTACGCCGTCTCTGCGGTCGACAGGATCGTGTCGACCTCCCGCTCCGTGACGAGGTTGAAGTCGTGGCCGGCGGTCGCGTGTGGCGGGAAGGCCAGGCCGTCGGCCGATTCGGCGACGCGTCTGGGGAGGTTGCCGCCGCCGATTTCACCCATCGGGCCGGGGTGAATCATCGGCAGGACGAACCGGGCTTTCTCCTCGCCGCCCGGCCGACGGACCGACAGCAAGGTGACCGGGACGACGGCTTCTTCGCCGATGTCCTCGAAGAACTCCTCCAGTTCGCGCGTGCCTTCGGCGATGTGCCCGATGAACCCCCGGAGGAAATCCAGCGCGGAAACGCCGAGCGAGGAGCGCCATGGTTGGTCGATGACGACCAGGAACAGCCAGACTGCTAGCGCGTAGATGACACAGATAACCGCGAGGATAATGAAGTCCTGCGGAATAAACCCCTGTACCTGCGGCGGGACCTCCTCCGGGCGGGAGAGGTACTCCCGAAGCATCGGGTCTTCGAGAATAAACGCGGTCGCCCCGCTGTATATCGCCAGCAACACGGCGGCAGTGACCGTCTGGACGCTCGCCGGAATCGCCGCCTTCAGCAGTGAGTGCCGCGAGACGGCCATCAGTATCAGCAGCCGGAAGGCGAATATCGACGCCAGCGCGACTAACAGCACGTCGAAGACGAAGTTCTGCCCGAGGCGGACGGTAAAGATGGCGATAACGCCGGCGACAGTCAGCATCGCGATAGTGATCAACTCACAGATGACCGCAAGCAGCGTGGCCCGGTTCGGGGTTAATTGTCCGCCCAGCTGCCGGTCGACCCACGGCGTCACGGCACTGGCGATTGAGGTCGGCAGGCCGATGAGAAACACGCCCTGCCAGGCGTCGTCGAGGATGAACCGCGAATCGAACGCAACGATACCAGTCATCGCCGCGATGACCAGTGCAAAGGCCAGGCTCGTATACCAGGTCGGAGCCCTGAAAATAAACCGCGAAAGGCTAGCGAGATTTCCCTGTGTCGCCGTCATTTATGTATCACATCCTACGCGTGAATATAAAACCAGTTACATCACGCTGCAGCGATTACTGGCGAGCGACAGACTGCTGGTCACAGACCGACAGGAAGTTCTCGAACACTTCCTCGCCCTCTTCGGTGTGAGCGACCTCTGGATGCCACTGGACGCCGTATATCGCTTCGTCTGTGTTGCTCATCGCCTCGACGCCACAGACATCGGAGGTCGCGGTCCGCTCGAATCCGGGCGGGACTTCCTTCACTTCGTCAGCGTGGCTGGCCCACACACGCGTTTCGGGATACAGCGAGCCGAGCAGCGGGTCGTCATCATCGAGGATGTCCACCGTCACGTCCGCGTAGCCGCCGTACTCGCCGCCGCCGACCCGACCGCCGAGTTCGTCGGCGATGAGTTGCATCCCCAGACAGATGCCGAGCACGGGCACGTCGAGATCGAGATACTCGGGACAGTTCCCGATATCGTCCATGTCGGGGCCGCCGGAGAGAACAATGCCGTCGGCGTCGATCTCCTCTGGCGGGGTCGTGTTGTCCCTGAGTGAGACGTCGACGCCCATGTCCCGGAGCGCGCGCTGCTCCAGATGTGTGAACTGTCCGTGATTGTCGATAACGTCGATTCGGGTCATTACTGACGCGAAGGCTACGAAGGCGTATATATCTCCTGATGCGGTCGACGGTTCCCCCGCGTCCGGTTTCAGGGCCACTCTCGAAGGGTTTGGCGAACCCCGTCGAGAACTGTCGGGCCACGCAGTTCCAGCGTCACGGTGTTGCCGCCGTCCGAGGTCGTGAGGTGTACTGCCCCGCCGTAACTCTCGACGATCCACGTCGTCAGCCAGAGCCCGATCCCTTTTGAATGGCACAGTTGTGTCTCTACGCCGCTATTGAGGACATCCCGTTCGTGCTGTGGAATCGACGGGCAGTTATCCCCGACGTGAACGAACACGGTTCGGCCGTGTTCTTCGACTGAGATATACAGCGTCGGGGTATCTTCGCAGTGAACGACCGCATTTTCGATGACGTTCCGAAGCACAGTGTCGAGCATCCAGTCGGCGTACACCTTCGACTGATCCGGGAGGTCGAGTTCAACAGTTGTCTCCGGGTGCGATTGCGTGATCTTTTTCGCCTGTTCTCTGACACACGGCACGAGGTCGATCGGTTGCTGTGCGCGACGGTCCGCGTCGAACGCGAACTCTATCTGCCTCGCCTTCTCCGTAGTGGCGATGATATCGTCGATAGTACCGTTCAACTGCTCGACGTGCGCACGCGACTTGGAGTCGCCACGCTCTGCTGTCTCCCGCTGCAGTTCGCCGAGATGCCCGAGTGCGACGTTGAGGTCGTTCCGGAGGTCGTGCCTGAGCACTCGAAACAACACCTCGTTGCTCTGGGTGAGTCTGCGCCGGGACCGCCGGAGTTCCAGCAGCCACCCGAACAGAACCCCGCCAAACCCGCCGACTGCGACCCCGCTTGCGAGTATCGACGGGATCATCGAGGACTGCGGTACTGGGGCGAGCAGCACGACGATTTTGATGAGCGTAAACAGCGCGATGCCCAGTCCGCACCACTCCGCGGCAGTCCATATCTGATCTCCGGACAGTCCGCTCACCGGGAGCCAGTAGTTCGCGGCTACCAGGGCTAGCGCCGGTGTCAACCCCACGCTGAGGATGACCACGTCTATCGGGGACGGCCGGACGATAGACATGCCGTGGGCGAGTAACGCGCCGGAAATCACGAAACCCGTTGCGACGACATATCCCGTCCCCAGCGACTGCTTCGTGAGCGCCGGAGAGGTCACTATACTAATCAGTTACTGTGTTCCTACTTATCCGTCTGCCACTGATTATCGGGTTTGATAATCGAGTGGAGCTACGAGTCGTCGTAGCGGTCGGCAGCCGATTCAAACCCCAGTTCGGATTGCTCCTTAGAGCGGCGCTGTTCCCGCTGTGCAATGGCTTCAGGGTCCGGATTCGCGTCGTCGTCGAGCCGCGCCCACGACTGGTGGATCTGCGCGTGACACCACCGGCAGAGAAAGACCGTTATTTCGTGTGATAGCTCGTTGCCGCCTTCGCGGTACGAGAGGTGGTGTTCCTCTAGCAGCGGTCGGTCCTCGGAGTGGGCCATCCGCCGCTCTTCGAGTCCGCAACGAACACACTCCCGATCGTGGTTCCGAGAGCGGAAATGCGGACAATCGACCCAATCCCATTCCGGCTCCGCGTCTGCGTCCGCGTCATCGGGTGCAATCGCTGCCGGACAGCGAAAGTCGTCGGCACTACGGGTGTTGGCGAACTCGGGGTCGTGGTGGCCGTGTTCGCGCGCCCAGCGACACTTCCCCTCGCCGGTGACGAAGTCACACCGCTGGACGTGGTCGTATGGGTCGTCGACGCCGACGGACGTCCCCCCGGGAGCCTTCTCCATGTGACATAGTGAGTGGCCGTGCCCCCTCAAACCCTCCGTTCCGACAGAAGACTTTTTGCCTGCCTACGACTTCCGCGGTGGTATGCGTCTCGTCCACGACCCCGACGGCGCGGCTCGCTCCCTCGCGACGGAGGTGGAGTACGCCGAGTCGATGCTCGAACAGGGCCGGGGGCTGATGTTCCGGTCGTCGATTCCCGACGACTACGCGCTGGTCTTCCCCTTCGACCGCGCGAGCCGACAGTTCATCCATATGCTGTTCGTCCGGTTCCCACTCGACGTGCTCTGGCTCGTCGACGAGGAGGTCCAGGCCGTCGAAACCCTACAGCCCTGGCGCTCGGTCGGCTACGCGAACGCGGATACTGTCATCGAACTGCCTGGTGGCGCGGCGTCGGACGTTTCCGAGGGCGATACGGTCCGTCTTGAATAACGAGTCTCAATAGCATGGGTCGTGGTAATCAGTTCCGTCACCTTTTAGACCGTGAAGAGTAGAGTAGACACCACTATGTCGGAATACCCGACGGAGGATAGAGGAAGTCGCCGCGAGGCGGCTGGCCGCGAAATTCGTGGCGCGTGATGGAGCATCTTCTGTGAGTCAGAACACATTGTTCGAGGGGCACCCAGCGATGCGTGCGCTCTCAGATGTCGGTGAGGTACAGTTTCTCGACACGACACTTCGCGACGGTGAGCAAGCCCCCGGCGTGTCACTGACGCCGGACGACAAGGCCGATATCGCCCGCTCGCTCGACGCGGCCCGTATCGATGTCATCGAAGCCGGGAGCGCCTGTACCGGCCCCGGCGAGCGCGAGACGATCTCTCGCGTCGCGGGGCTCGACCTCGACGGTACCGTCACTAGCTTCTGTCGCGGTATCCGGAACGATATCGATCTCGCACTCGACTGTGGTGTCGATGGCATCAATCTCGTCGTTCCGGCCAGCGACAAGCACGTCGAGCAGAAGGTCGGCACGTCCAAGTCCGAGAACGTCGACAACACTGTCGAACTGGTGGAGTACGCCGCCGACCACGGGCTCTGGGTCGAGGTCATCGGCGAGGACGGCTCGCGAGCCGACCTGGACTACCTCGAAGAACTGCTCGGAGCCGCCGTCGAGGCCGGCGCGGACCGCATCTGCTGGGCCGACACCGTCGGTCACGCGACGCCGGACCGCGCACTCGAATGCGTCTCCCGGCTCTCCGACCTGGGCCCAGTCAGTACCCACACCCACGACGACCTGGGGCTCGCAGTGACGAACGCCCTGGTCTCCATCGCGGCAGGTGCAGACCTCGTCCACGGGACGATAAACGGCATCGGCGAGCGCGCCGGCAACGTCGCCCTCGAAGAGGTCGCTATCGCGCTTGACCACGGGTACGGCGTCGAGTCGATGGCCCTGACCGAGGTGTACGACCTCGCCCAGCTCATCGCCAACCGGACCGGCATCCCGCTGGCTCCCAACAAGGCGGTCGTCGGCGAGAACGCCTTCACCCACGAGTCCGGTATCCACACCGACGGCACGCTCAAGGACGACTCGATGTACGAACCGTACCCGCCGGAGAAAGTGGGCCGCGAGCGCCGCCTCGCACTCGGCAAACACGCGGGCAGAGCCGGTGTCGAGGCCGCCCTCGACGAGCACGATGTCGAGGTCACCGATGACCAGCTCTCGGAAATCGTCAGCCGCGTCAAGGAGATCGGCGACCGCGGCAAGCGCGTCACCGACGCCGACCTGCTGACCATCGCCGACGAGGTGACCGGCGACGCGCGCGACCGCCGGGTCGAACTGCTCGGCCTGACCGCCGTTTCCGGTTCCGACACGCCGACGGCGAGCGTCCGACTCGCGGTCGACGGCGAGGAACGCAAGGAGGCAGCGGTCGGCTCCGGGCCGGTCGACGCCGCGATGAACGCCGCCGAGGTGGCACTGTCCCACACCGCCGACGCGACGCTCGAAGACTACCACGTCGACGCCATCACCGGCGGAACGGACGCGCTCGTCACGGTCGAAATCGAGATGTCGCGCGGCGACGACCACGTCGTCGTCTCCGCCAGCGACTCTGACATCACACGGGCGTCCGTGCGCGCGATGGTCGACGCGATGGACCGCCTCGTCACCGACGACGAGGACCCGCTCGTCGCCGACGACTGACGGCACAGCACCTCCCGTTTCGACTGATATTCCGTAGAATTAGACGCCAGTGTGCCCGTGGACCACGGGGCCGATCCCGGTACGTTACTTGTGTCCGCGGCTGGCTTCGTGGTACTGGAACACGGTTTCCATGCCCTCCACCAGCGCGTTGAGGTCGACGCTGTCCGTATCGAACTCGCGGTCGCGCACGGACTGGTAGATGTCGGCCCACCGGTCCCGGAACCGGGCCTCGAACTGTTCGGCTTTGATTTTGTCGATGAGTTCGGCCTTTCCGTCAGGGTTTTCCAGTTCTTCGGGAGTGACGAACCCTTCTTGAAGGGCCAGCACGACGATTCCCGCGGTGTAGTCTCCCTCCCTGACTTCTCGTTCCCAGGTCGTGAGCCAGTTGCCGATGCGGGCCATTTCTTGCAGGTCCCAGATCAGGTCCCGGACCGTGCCGTAATCGGCGAGTTCGAATTCCGGCGAATACATGAGGTCAACGGCCGCGTAGGGGAACATTACCATGTTATGTGCCCCGTATGTTTCGGCCCCGCTGAGGTTCGCAATCCGTGGGTTCTCGTTGACGACGGCGCTGTAATCCATCGCGTTCAGCGTCTGTCGCATATCGTAGGTGAACACGTCGTAGAACTCGTCGACCCGGGGCGCGTCAGCTAGTCCCCCCTCGAACTCTCGCCACACACGCTCGATAAAGGAGAAATATTCCTCGCTTACCGCCGCACGGCTCGGGTCAACGGACGACGGATCCTGCACGAGTCGTCGGGCCTCTTCGAAGGTGTCTCGGTCCCCGTCGTTCTCGACGATGTCGTCCAGAATCGTGACGTACATCGTGAGTACCGTCTTCTGCGTCCGGACGTGGTCTGCGTGGTCCGGGTGGACGGAGGAGAGCGTGAACTCGGGGAACAGCGAGTAGATCCACTGCCAGAGGAATCGGTCACGCTCGCCACAGACCCGCTCGTACTCGTCTGCCAGTTCTGCAACCCGGTCGGGGAGACTGGTCGTCCGAACCTCTTCGAGAAGGTCCTGTGTATCGACCGAGGGTGACTCAACACTCATTGTGACTGTCCCCCAACGCTTGCACCCTGCATCTCGGCAGTGGAATAATGTTTGATTAACCGACTTTTGGGTGATTCTACTTCTTCAGATTGGCCGGTCACTGCCTCGACGCTCTTGCCCGACTGCGAGCCGGTTTCGATCAGTTGGTGTCCGAGGTCCATACATTCGAGAGGCGAAGTTGCGCTTATAGTGGTACTGACCTGTAGGGTGCTGGTAATGTTCTATTAACGGTATACTTACACAATTTTACTCCAAGTTACGTACCAGTTTTTCAATTGCTACTGCAAAGGAAATATCTGCTTACTGAACTTTCTCAATGATATTCAAATGAGTGAGGAAAATAAGGCGATAATAATGCACCTCTTGACGAGGGCCACGGGTAAGGGTACACAGCGCCAGCAGAACACCCGCACACGGAGTCGAGTTACGCTTCGAGTCCAGTTGCCGCCGAGACGTCGCGGGACGGTGTCACCAGCACCGAACGGTTCCCTTCGACTTCGATACGACAGCCAGCCATACTGAACACGACCAGCCCGTCAGGGCTCGGGGTGCCGTCCGTATCCGGACGGAACAGCCGGTCCAGCGCATCAGGGTCGATACAGTCACTGATTCGGTCATCGAGGTCGACGGGGTCGATACCCAGCGTGTCGGCCACAGCGTGGACGATGGTTTCGCTCAACGGTTCGTTGGGTGTCGGTCTGTAGACCAGTTTTGCCTGGGACATAGTTTGTCGCTGTTTGTCCCTTGATGAGTGATTGAAAAGGTGATTGTGGCTATACAGATACAGCCCGCCGGACTGGTCACTAATACTATAGCGACGGTCTCAGCTATCGCCGAACACGAGTTCGAGCAGTTTTCGCTCGCTGACGCGGAGATGCCGGTTGACCGTCGGCTGTGACACGTCCAGGCTGGCCGCGATTTCCTGGCCGGTCGTCTCCCGAGGCCAGTCGAAGAAGCCACTCAGATACGCCGTCTGGAGTACTTCGAGCTGTCTGTCGGTGAGTTGCTCCTCCAGCGCCGACCGGACTGTACTGTCCCGCTGGCCATTGGACTGTGCGCCGTCACGGCGCGCGATCAGTTTGACGTCCGCGTAGCGCTCGCCGAGTTGTTCGACGAACTGGCGGACGTCAGTTTCGCCCGAGACGACAACTGTCACCGTGAGTCCGCCCGTCGACGTTCGGATCGATTTCAACCGCCCGCCCTGCTCCAGTAGCGTCTCCGCGACAGTCTGGCCGGTCACGACAACCTCATAGAGCCCGTCCAGTTGGTCGGTCGAAATCGCTCGCGCGGTGTCGACGCGAGCCATCGACAGCATCTGCTCCTTGACGACAGACGGGTCGCAGTCCGAGATAGCGAGGAAGAGACGGATCGCACCGTCGCTCCGCTGGACGGCCCCTTCACAGACGACCGGGACGCCGACGCGATCCGAGAAGTGCGTCAAGAACGACTGCGGGGCTGACAGTGATAGTTCGAGTTCGACAGTGCCGTCGCCGGCCCGGCGTTGCCGGGACTCGACCTCCCGTATCGCGTTCGCGATGGTCTCACCGAGTTCGGCAAACACCTCCTGAAGCATCTCGTCGAACCCGTCTTCTTGCTCGGCGTACACCGTCAGGACACCGTAGACGAAGTCGTCGTATTCGAGCGGGATGCTGAGCGCCGACTGGAACTCGCGGGAGAGCGCCTCCGTCCGCCAATGGTCGCCTCGGAGGTTGTCAGCCACCGACGGGACGATAGTCATCGCTTCGGACTGTGCAGTCTGGACGGCCGGCGGCCCGCCCTCGCGCTCCAGCGACAGCGAGATGGCGTCCAGATAGCTGGCGGTGTCGCCCGCCCACGCTCTGGGGACGAGTTCCGTCGCGTCCTGTCGGCCGATCCAGGCGAAGGAGAACCACTGGGATTCGGCCAACTGGTCACACACGGCTTGTTCGATCTCCTCGGTGGTCTCCGCTTCGACCAGCACCTGATCGATCCGTCGAATGATCGCGTTGACCTGCTTGAGCCGCCGCAGTTCGCGGTTCTG
Organism: Haloarcula sp. KBTZ06; assembly: GCF_048595605.1. NCBI lineage: Archaea > Methanobacteriati > Methanobacteriota > Halobacteria > Halobacteriales > Haloarculaceae > Haloarcula > Haloarcula sp. KBTZ06. Next base: position 2,057,662 of record NZ_CP184337.1, on the reverse strand, counting down.
TTCGCGGCGCTCGGCCTCGCGTTCGCGGAGCGTCGTTTCGCGGTCGACGCGCGCAAGCGCGGCTTCCGCGCTGGCGGCGAGCAGATCCACCATCTCTCGGGTCCTGGCGTCGCTGTGTTGCTCGCCCAGTTCGACGTAGAACACGCCGTGGTCTTCGAGCGGGAGGCAGAGCCGCTTCGCGTTCGCCGTGACCGGTCCCGCTCCGAGGTCGATGCTTTCGCCGGGGGCGACCTCGACGGCGCTGTCCTGCACGAACACGTCCCACACTGTGCTCTGACCCGGCCCGACCGACGCGCTTCGGTCCGCTTCGGCGTCGCCGACGCTGCGAAGGGTGTTGTCGCTTCGGTCGAACAGGTAGATCTCCACGTCGGGGAGTTCCAGCACGTCGACGGCCGTGTCGAGTATCTGTTCGGCCACGGCTGTCTTGGTTTCCGTGTGCAGCAGCTTTCTGGTCGACTCGTGCAGCGCCGCGAGCGTCTCCTCGAACCGCTTCCGGTCCGAGATGTCCCGAACGACGCCGACCTGCCGATAGCTTCCGTCTTCGCGGTCGTACGTCGTGAACTTGGTCTCTATCGGAAGCGTGTCCCCGTCAGCGGTTCTGAGGTCCGTCGTCAGCGTCCCGACGTCGCGCTCGCCCTCGATGAACTGCCGGGACATCTCCGCGGCCTCCTCGATAACGGATTCGTCCGCCAGTAGCGTCGCGTTCGACCCGACCAACGTGTCCTTGTCGTAGCCGGTCATCGACTCGACGGCGCTGTTGACCGTCTGCATCGTGAACCCCTCGTCGAGCGTGTAGATGCCGTCCTCGATGGTCTCGACGATGCGTTCGTACTGTTCGAGCATCTCCGTCCGCTCGTGGCGCTCGGTGATGTCGTGGACGATACCCAGGTACAGTTCCTCGCCGTCCCACTGCTGGGGTTCGAAGGCGATTTCGACCCACCGTTCCGTGTCGCCGGCGGAACACGACGACGTCAGCGGTGTTCCTGGCGACTGATTGCAGTGGGTTCCGAGGTCAACGTCACGCAGATCCGGGCAGAACTCGGCTATCGGACGCCCGAACACGTCCGACGGGTCGGAGTCGAGGAGGTCACAGAGGTGATCGTTCCCGGTCCGTATCTCCCCGTCCGCGGCGGTGACGACCACTGGCTCGGGCATTCGCGCGGCGAGAGTCTCCAACAGCACAGGGGGAGACTGCTGTGCCGGTGTGTCGCATGCCGCTTGTTCGTTCTCGTCCGTTCCACCGACCGGCTTCTCCATACCGTTTCACGGCACTTGCCATGGGAAAGGTTGCTTTCAGTATACGTACCAGAATGTGCTGACTATGTATCTGTTAGGTCCGGATACGGATCAGTCGCTCCCGCTGCGTCGGCCAGCGATCCGAACCACGTCTTCGAGGCCGGACACGTCGTGGTCCGGCGTCACGTCGAGTCGGGTGTCGGTCCGATGCGGACGACGGATGATCGCCGAGTCGATTCCGGCCCGGTGTGCCGCCTCGATGTCAGATTCGTTGTCGCCGACGAACAGGGCGTCACTGACATCGAGGTCCGCCATCGCCCGCTCGATGTAGTACGGCCGGGGTTTCTTCCGGCGGAGGCTCTCGACTGTCGGCTCGCGCGCCCAGACGGTGTCGAAGTAGTGACCGATATCGAAATGCTCGAACGCGAACGCCACGGTGTCCCGTTGATTCGATGAGACCACGCCCAGCGGACAGTCCAGTCGGTCGAGCATGGACACGTCGCTGTAGGGCTGTTTCTCGCCGGCCCGGATAAGCGCCCGCTGGACCGTGGTCAGTGCCTCGTCACGGGCCCGGAAGAACCGCTCGGGGTCGATATCGTACTGGGTACAGATGTCGGTGAGTTCGGGCACAGTCACGCCGATACTCATGGCCTCGACGTGGGCTGTCGACGGCGACGGCACGCCGAGTTCCTCGAAGGCCCGGCGCGCGCCGACGTAGTGTGCGTCCATGTCAGTCAGCGTCAGCAACACGCCGTCGTTGTCGAAAATGACCGATTCGTACCCCATCAAGGGTATCAAGGGCGGACAGACGCAGAAATGTTTCGTGTTCTCACAGTCCGAGGTCTTCGCTGCCGCTCCCACTCTGGTCGAACTGTTCCGGCGGTCGCCCGGCCTCGTCGATAACATCGTCTGTCACGACGACCGGACAGTCTACCCGGAGGGCAATCGCGATGGCATCCGAAGGGCGGGCGTCGAACACCATGTCCTTCCGCCGGTCGTCGGTGTACTGCTCCGCGTCGATCTTCCCGTAGAAGGTCCCGTCGGCCAGATCGTCGATACGGACCCGGTCGATGGCGCCCCCGAACTCCGTCACCATCTCGACCAGCAGATCGTGGGTGAGCGGGCGCTCGAAGGGCTCGCCGGCCATCGCCAGTTGCATCGACTGGGCCTGGTCCTTGCTGACGAAGATGGGGACAATCTCTTCGCGCGCACGGAGCAGGACGACCGGCGTGCCACTCCCTTCTTCGCTGACGCCGACGCCGACCCCTTCGACCGTGGCATCGTGTTCCATGGACCAGTGTTGGGTTTGCGGGTATGAAAAGCTACCCCGGCGGCGGTTTCAGGGGTCTATCCTGTCCGTTATTCGCCTGGCCGACTCCGGCTACGCCTCCGTCGACCGGACCGACCGCGTGACGCGCACGCCAGCCATCCCGCCCAGCAGTCCAGTCTGGACGCGACGGCCTGGTGAGCGCACACTGAATCGCGATTAAACCGAATTAAAACGGGAAATAGAGCGTCCAATTCGGATAAATTCGACTTAATTCGCCTTTTCGGCTTGCCCCCTTCATATGCCACTGGGCCAGAGAGACGAGCGGAGGCAACGATCACAATGAAACTCACTACGATTGCCGGCGGCTTGCTTGCCGTGCTCGTCATCACGGGCTCGGCGGCGGCACTCCCCGGCGCAGCAGGCGCACAGGCCGATGACCACGCGGACAACGCACAGGCGGACAACGCCGCCGAGCAGGCAGCGAACGAAACAACGACCGCAGACGAGAACGAATCAGGCGGCGCTGCCGAGGCAGCTGACCGCCGCGGCCCGCCCGCTGACGCCGGCCAGGCAGGCGACCAGCGCGGCCCGCCGTCGGACCTCCCCGGACAGGTCCCTGACTTCGTCAGCGAGATTCACACGCTCATCGGGCAGAAGCAGGCCGGCGAACTCGCGGGCGACCTGGGCGCACAGATCAGCGACCTGACCCCCGGTGACGAGAGCGACGGGGCCGAGAACGAAACCGAATCCGCGTCCGAGGACGCTGACGCGGACGACACCGACGAGACGGACGCGGACGACGAACAGTCCACTGACGACGCGGATGCGGACGAGGACACCGACGAGACGGACGCGGACGACGAACAGTCCACTGACGACGAAAGCGACGACAGCGACGCGTAATCCCCCCCTGACCTGACGGCTCTTCCTTCGACGATCGACCAAGCGCGGTTTTTTTGCTTGCTGAACTCCGAGTGACGGGTATGGATGACACCGCCGAGTCCAGCGTCCACGCCGACGACGGACCCCGTGACCGTACGACTGCAGACCTCCTTGCGGGTGACGAGGACTCGTCGGCGTCGGAATCGTCGGACGGGGTGAACCGGAAGCGCGCCCTCCTGTTCGTCTCGCCGTTTCTCGCTATCGGGCTGTTCGACCTGGCCCTGCTACTCGGCTGGGGCTTAGACCCGCTATGGGGGTTCATGATTCTCCCGCCGATACTGTTCGTCTCAGTGCTCGGCTGGATTGCGTTCCGAACCGGGTTCGCGAGCGACCGGACCGGGGACCCAGCCACGACTGACGGTTCGCGGCGTCGGTAGAACACCGAGCGATTGCCCGCTCCGTTGCGGGTCCCTATTCTTCGAACAGGTCGTCGACGGCGGCCCGAGCGGCAAGGGCAGCGTCGTCCGCGACCTGTGCCTCGTCCTGACGACTGTCGGGCGCGTTGACGTACACGTCGACATCTAGTACGCCGTCTTCGAAGGTGACAGTCACGTCGAGGTCCTCGACCGCGCTGACATCGTATCGCGAGAAGACAACGTCTTCGGCTGCGGTCGAGGCTGTCTCGACGACCTCATCGTCTGTCGGCATCGCCTTATGCGCCGCCAGCGCCGGGGCCGCCGGCCGGACCCGCGCCGCCTGCGCCACCGAGCATCTGCTGGAGCTCGCTCTGGAGCTCTTCGAACTGCTCCTGGACGCGCTCTTCCTGCTTTTCGAGCGTCTCGACGCGGACTTCGAGGCTGTTGACCTTCTCTTCGAGGTCGTCCTGCGCCTCGTCGAACTCGGTCTTCACGAGGAGTTCGCCGACCTCGCGGTACATGGTCGAGTCCTCGTCGATGTCGTCGAGCTCGTCCAGAGCCGTCTGGGACTCCTGGAGCTCTGTCTCGGCCTGCTGTTTCTGTGCGGCGACCTGCTGTGCTGTCTGCTGAAGGTCCTGCAGTTCCTCGAGCTTCTCCTGTGCTTCAGGCGGAAGATTACCCTGCATACCTCCAGAGTTGGGGGCCGCACTGTTAAACCCACGCTTTCAAGTCCAGCAGCGGGGTGGCAAGGGGCTGAGAGCACAGTCGTTCTGTCGAAAACCCGGCGCTAAAAGACATGAACCCACTATTCGCGGCAGTGAACTCAGGCGACCTCTCCAACCGCCCGCTCCCGTAGCTCCCCGGTCAGGTGCATCCCGTGTTGATCAATCCGCCTGACGATCCGCTTCGCCTGGGTCGGTTTGAGGTACTTGTCCTCGATAGCGGCCCGGACCACGACGCCGAAACTGCTCGTCACCTCTGCCCCCAGGCCCTGCGCCATCCGGCGGACAGTGCGGTCCTCGGAGACGACGGCCACGGCGGAGCGGTCGTCGCTGTCGCGGTGGGCTAACACGCCGGCGAGCACCGTCACAGCGGCTCCGAGGTCGGAATCGCCGAGCAGGGACTCGGCCTGGTCGACGTAGTCCTCGTCGACGCCGGTGTCGATGCCGTTCTCGCGGTACTCGGTCAGGTTCGTTGCGGTCGGTTCGACCTGGACCTCGTCGATGACGGGCTCGGGAATGACGATGTCGCCGTCGAACGCGTCCAGCAGCGACAGTTCCCCCACCTGTCCCAGCGAGTACAGCGACGTCGGCCCGACGTAGATGCGGGTCATAGCTCCGCGGCCGTGTCGGCGTCGAGCTCCAAGTCGGACAGCTCAAGCTGCGTCGTCAGGTTTCGCTCGCGGGCCACGTCGAGCCACTCGGCGATGGAGAGGTCCGCAAGCTGTGCGGCTTCGGCCGCCGACACGTCGCCGGACTGGTACTGCTCGACGGCGACGCGGAGCCGGAGCGTTTCCAGTCCCTCCCGCAGGGCTTTCCGAATCGTGGTCGACCGGTCCTCGGAGAGCAACTCGGCGACGTCGTCCAGTTCGTCTTTCTCTTCACTCGGGAGCCGCGCGCTGATTGTCGGCATGTTTGCACAGTCATCCGCCGTAAACACACATCAAACTACGGGTCGGAGAACCGCCTGTCGGCCTCTTGAAACTCTGGGCGGAGCGTGTGCGGACGGAGCGGGCGACCACCAATCCTTAACGCCACTGGGTCCCACGAGGAGGCAATGACCGACGAAGCACACGCGTTCGTCCCCGGCCACATCACGGGCTTTTTTACCGTTGACCGTGGCGATGACCCGATCGAGACCGGCTCCCGCGGCGGCGGGCTGGCCCTGTCTGACGGCGTTTCTGTTACCGTCAGCCGCGGGGCTGAAACCAAGATAACGCTGAACGGCGAGGAAATCGAGGTGGAAGCCGTCGAGCGAGTGCTGGACGCGCTGCGAACCACGGCGACTGTCACCGCCGAAACACCGCTCCCGCTCGGCTCGGGCTTCGGCGTCTCCGGCGCGCTGGCGCTTGGCACCGCACTGGCGGCCAATGCCGTCTTCGGCCACGGGCTCTCGTACAACGAACTGGTGACCATCGCCCACGGCGCGGAGGTCCAGGCCGGTTCCGGGCTCGGCGACGTTGTCGCGCAGGCCCGCGGCGGCGTGCCGCTCCGGCTCGAACCCGGCGGGCCGCAGTTCAACTATCTCGACGCCATTCCGGCCCGCAGCCGCATCGAGTACGTCACACTCGGGGAGCTATCGACGGCGGATGTCGTCGGCGGCGACACGGACATCCTGACAGCTGCCGGCGAGCGCGCGCTCTCTACCGTCGTCAAGGAGCCGAAACTGTCGACGTTTATCCAGGCCTCCCGGCAGTTCTCCCGTGAAGCGGAGCTGCTGACGCCGGAGGTGAAAAGCGTCATCGACGACGTGGCCGAAGCGGGCGGGGACGCCGCGATGGCGATGCTCGGCGAGACGGTGTTTGCGCTGGGGACCGGCCTCACCGACGCGGGCTACGATGCGACCGTCGCCGCTATCTATCCGCCCGGTGCGACCATCGAAGACGAGGGCTGACCACACGTCGCAAAACCACCGAACCGGCTTCCTTATCAGCGCGCAGCCGTAGCCACAGCTATGGACTGTCGGCAGTGTGCCACGCCGCTCGACCGACCGGGCGACTACTGCCTGGTCTGTCACACTGCCAATACGGACGCCGTCGTCCTCGAACTCGACCGCGAGCGGGCGACAGTGACCTCGCTGCTGGACGGGTCGGTCGTCGGCCAGCGGACGGTGACGACGACGCCGGAGGGCGAGGGGAGCGACGAAACGGTCGTCGTCGAGCTCCGCAACTTCGCCGGCCTCGTCGCGGACGAGGTGCGACGGAAACGACCGGAGGAGGTGTACGTCACGGGCGACCGCGACGTCATCGCCGCCGTCCGCCCGCAACTGCACTACGAGTTCTTCCGCGTCGAGGGCGACGATCCGGTTCAGCGGGTCATCGACCGCCAGGGCGAGCCCGCGCTGGAAGTGGTCGACGCCGCGCCCTCGGAGAAACTCGGCGGGAGCCACTCGACGCTCATCGGCGGCCGGTCGGGCCAGCGAGTCATCCAGACCGTCGCCGGCCACCCCCACGTCAAGAAGGTCATCCCCGGTCCCATCGACGCTGGCGGCGCGAGTTCGCCGACGGGCGTCCGGGCGAAGGCGACCCGCGCCGACGCCAACGGCAACGTCCGGGTGCTCATCCGCGACGGCTCAAGCGTCCAGGAGAACCGCGTTGTCACGACGGCCGGCGACCGCGAACTGGGCGAACACGTCCGGGCCGATCTGAACGAGGCACTCAAGGAAGCCGAACTGCAGGAGTAGCACCCGCGCCGGGACCGGTTGTCACGCCACGACAACGCCGACAACGAGCACAGCGGCTACCGCGGCTCCAACGACACCAGTCCGGTGAACAGCCGGTAACGCCGTCCGCACGTCGAGTACCATCGGACCTGCATGGAGCGCGGCGAGCGCCAGATAGCCGGTCGGGGCGACCAGCGGAAACGCGACGGCCCCGATAGTCAGCAGACAGAGGCCGACGACGCCCGCTCCGAGGTAGCCGCGTCCGCGCGCGGGCTGACCCGCCCCTTTCAGAACGCCGCCGGTCCAGCAGTAGCCGATGGCCGTCGCGCCGACCCACGCGTGCCAGTACGCCAGTTGTTCGGGGACGACACTGAGGAGGCCGCCGACCGTCAGCGCCGTCGCAGTGGTGTTGACCGTTCCCCAGGCGAGCATCGCGTCGGAGAAGCGGACCGAGTCCGGTGCGTGCAGGACCGTCAGGCCGACGAAGCCGCCGATCAAGACGACCCACAGCACCGTTGCGAGCAGCTGGCCGTTGGCGTGGTCGAGCCAGGTGAGCGCCTGGGTGCCGCCCCAGCCGAGCAGTCCGGCTGCTGCGCCCGAGAGCAAGAACTCCGAGGCCGTAAGCCGCCCGCTCGTGGCCGGTGCGACCCGCTGGAGGCGACTTCGAAGCCCGTCGAACGCTGCCATCGACCGACGGTTTGCCCGCCTCCCTCTTGAGTTCTCTAGGCTAGCTCCGCGGTCAGCAGGAGAATGCTGGGCGCGACGAGCAGGACCATACCGGCGAGTATCAGCACTGCCGGCACGACGAGCAGTCCCATCTCGGTGAACAGCCACAGCCCGAGCCCGCCCAGCAGCGCGACGAGACCGACGATTCGCACGAGCCATGTGACGATACCCTCGAACCCGGAGTCCGCGACGAGGTCGACGACGTCGAGTAGCTCGTCCATGTCAGTCGGTCGTTGCCGGCCGGGCCTGTTAATCCCTGTGGCCGTCGGTCGACCGGGCCGCATCTCGAAGGCCTTATGTGGCCGCTCGGCGGACAACAGACCACTATGGCTAGCAAGAGCGGAAAGACCGGCAGCTCGGGCCGTTTCGGCGCTCGCTACGGTCGCGTGTCTCGACGCCGCGTCGCGGAGATCGAATCGGAGATGAACGAGGACCACGCCTGTCCGAACTGCGGCGAAGACCGAGTCGACCGCCAGGGGACGGGCATCTGGCAGTGCAGCTACTGTGACTACAAGTTCACCGGCGGCAGCTACAAGCCGGAGACGCCTGGCGGCAAGACCGTCCGACGCTCCATTCGGGCCGCACTGTCCGAAGACGAGGAGTAAAGGACCCCCGTTCCAATCTCTCAACTATGAGCTACAAGTGTTCACGCTGTAAGCGCGACGTGACGCTGGACGAGTACGGCGGCGTTCGCTGCCCGTACTGCGGACACCGCGTCCTGCTGAAGGAGCGGTCACCCGACGTCAAAGAGATCAACGTCAACTGAGACTGTCGGTACGCCGTTGACGGTCGACGGCCGACTGCGCCACGTTGCAAACGGCTTTTCTGGGGCAGTCCCGCGACTGATACGACGACGCTCCCATTTCGAACAGTATGACTGCACCACATCAGACCCACCTGACTGCGGAGTACGACAACGCCGACCGGGCTCGCGCCATCGAGCGGAGCATCCGTCCCGAAATCGACGACATCGAGGGGGACCGGACGACGGCGCGCCTCAGCCGGGACGGACAGCGGGTCGAACTCACGGTCGAGGCGAGTGATCTCGTCGCACTGCGGGCCGGAATCAACACATGGCTGACGCTACGCGGCGTCGCTGAAGACGCTGTCGCGGGACCGCAGTGAGGAAAGCGGCGCGGAAATAACGGCGGCGTCACAGAAATATCGGAAACGGGTCAGTAGCCGAGCGCTACTGCCGGTAACGGTCCGGGACGTGGGCCGAGATCGACTCGGGAACGTTGCCGAACACGACCGGGGCCAGGGTTGCCAGTCGACGCCGGAGGAGGCTGTACGTCGCACCGGTGACGAGGGCCGCGGCGACGACCCACCGGAACGGCCCGTCTAGAACGACGAACAGCGGCGAACCCACGAGTACCATCAGCCCCACATCCGACGGTGCACCGTCGTACTGTATCCATCGCTTGGGCGACCGCCATTGCCCGCGGACGTGGTCGTACACGGCGCGTTCGGACGTGCCTTCCCACGGGCGGAGTTCAAGGCCGCCGCCGTACCGGTCCATCCGGCAGTGGAGGGCAGCGCCCAGCAGTACGAACGTGAGCGCAACGAGCAGCGGTGTCTGGAGGATAGCGGCGAACCCGGCGGTCGGGAGCGCCGCGAGCGTGTACCCGCTTGGGTAATGCAGCGTACGCCGATGGCCCGAGTACAGGTCGAGGTCGGGCAAAACGCCACCGACGAGGCCGCCAGCGAGCGCTACTGCGGCGTGGTCTGGCGCAAGGACGAGCAGCGGTGTCGCGATTGCGAGCCCCGCTATCGCGTGCGTCGGCAGCATCATATACCTGTACAAGGGGCCGTAGCCGGTATAAACACGTCGCTGGGTTTATTCTCCGTCGTACCCCAGTCCACTGCAATGAGCGATGGTGCCGGCCGTCCCGACAGCAGTCTCGGGGCTATCGACCTCGATGACACGTTCGAGAAGCTCTTTCGTGACGGGCGAACCAACGCGATCATCGCGTGGGTGCTCGTCGCGATTCTCACGGCTGTGTTCGTCGAAAGCGTCCTCGATATCGACTACCAGTGGATACTGCTCGTCGGTGTCGTCGGCTTCGTCGTCCTCGTGCCGCCGGTGGCGTTCCGCGAGTGGCGCGTCATGCTGCCCTGGGAACTGCTCTTTCTCGCCTGCCTGCCGATCCTGGTCCGCGGCCTCGTCGGGGGGACGGTCGGAACCTTTGCCACGTATCTCTCGCTGGCAGCGCTGTCGCTACTCGTCATCGTGGAACTGCATATGTTCACCGAGCTGGAAGTCACACACTGGTTTGCCGTCTGTCTCGTCGTCTTGACGACACTCGCCGCCGTGGCGGCCTGGACGGTGTTCCGGTGGAACGCCGACCGGTTTCTCGGGACGTCGTATCTCACGACCAACGAGGCGCTGATGACCGAGTGGCTGTACGTCACCCTCGCCGGACTCGCCGCGGGTGTGTTGTTCGATGGCTACTTCAGACGGCGGGACCGCCGCCTCTGGCGTGGTCTCCGACGGATGGTGCGGCGATGAGGCTGCCCCGACCGTCGATGCGGAACCAGCGGCGGATCACCCGCGCGATGCAACTCGTCTTGCTCGGGCTGGTCGGCTACGGCATCGTCGCCGGCCAACCGAAGCCGATCACGAACGGCGGTATCGGCCTGCTCGTCACGTTTCTCCCCGCGGTGATGCGGCGAAACTACAATCTGGCTCTGGACCCGTGGCTCGCCCTCTGGATCACGACCGCGGTGTTCCTGCACACCCTCGGGTCGGCCGGGCTCTACGGACAGATCGGTTGGTGGGACCACCTCACCCACGCGATGTCGGCTTCGCTCATCGCCGCGTTCGGGTACACGACGGCCCGGACCATCGACCTCCACAACGATTCGATTCACATCCCCAAGCGCGTCTTCTTCGTGTACATCTTCGTCGTCGTGCTGTCCTTCGGCGTGATCTGGGAACTGTTCGAGTTCGCGCTCGACATCATCGCCACCGAAACGGGTGTCACGATGCCGCTGGCGCAACACGGCCTCGACGACACGGTCCGGGACACGATGTTCAATTCGCTCGGGGCGCTCCTGGTCGCGGCGTTCGGACAGGCCCACCTCACCGATGTCGCAGAAACCCTCCGAGAGCGGCTGTCCGTTGTCGACTGACTCGGATGTGTCACTGGACCCGTTGCCGGGATGATAGCTGGCGGGACTGTGGTGACTGAACACAGTGCGTCACCGGTTCAAGCGTTTTCTGTCCGATGGGGTACGACAGGAACCGTGTGTTATCCCCGATGGGGTAGCCACTGTGTCGGCAAACGTGTCGGCTCGTTGTCTGGAGCTGCTGTGGCCGCCGAACAGTTATTATGCCTCAGTAAAGTGGTTGAACAGCATACCAGGGCGATGATTGGGAATGGCCTCGACGATGTCGCGTTTGCGGGAGCGAGACAGACCGGCGCTGCCAGTCGAGACATCGAAGTCGTGTATCTCGACTCCGACGCGACGGCACGAGAGCAGATACACGAGGTTCTGGCGGATCACAGCGCCGAGATGACGGTGACGAGCGTGGCAACGACGGATGCCGCGTTGGAAGCTGCCGCGTCGACAGCGGTCTCCTGTCTCGTCCTCGACCCGACTGGACTGGGCGATATCCCGGCCCCACTGGTGTCGAACGACCGCTACCCGGTCGTCCTCTACACCGACGCCACTGCCCCGGACAGCGCTGCGACTGTCTTCGACGATGCAGAGACGGTCGTCAGGAAACAGGGGGACGGACAGCCGACGTTTCTGGCGGAGAAGATTGTCAGCGTCGTGTCGGCGTCGGCCGATCGGACCGAGTCCGCGCTCCGAGATGCGCTGTCCGGAATCGAATCGCGCGCTGAAGCGAACGAAATCGCTGTCCTACTGGCGGATGACGGAACGGTACACTGGTCGAGCGACTCGGTGTCGACGTTCGTTGACCGCCTCGACGATACCCGCCGGGTCGAGGGCTTTTACGACGCCATGCGGACGGCACTCCCCGACACGCCCGGCGGCCGTCGACAGCTACAGCGACTCCGGGACGCCCCGACTGAACCGGTTGCGGTCCGGGTTCCGGGTAGCGACCGCGACCAGTACCTCCTTCGACACGGGCACGAGCTACCGGACGCCGCAGGGGGACTCACGCTCGTCCTACTGCGAGACATCACCGAAACCGCCCGGCGTGATGCCCGCACGGCGCTGCTGGATCTCCTCGTCGAGCAGGCACAGGACGGCCTCTACACGCTCGACGAACGGGGTGTCATCGACTTCTGTAACGAGTCGTTCGCGGCGAACCTCGGGTACGAGCCGGACGAACTGTGTGGCGAACACGCCTCGACAGTGCTGGCCCCCGGTGAACTGTCGAAGGGGCAGGCGACTGTGGAAACGCTGCTCGAAACGCCTGAGAAGGAGAGCACGACTGCCGATCTGACGTTCTATCGGAAAGACGGTACCGAACGGGAGGTGTCGATCAACTATACGCTGATTCACGACGAAGCCGGCAACTACAGCGGGTTGATCGGCGTCGCTCGGGACATCACGGAGCGCTGTAACCGCGAGCGGGAGTATCAGGAGATGACTGAGCGATTGAATCTCGCGCTCGAAGGCGCGGAACTCGGCGTCTGGGACTGGAACCCCAAAACCAACGATGTCACCTTCGACGAGCGCTGGACCGGGATGCTCGGCTACACCACGAACGAACTGGAGCCACACTACGAGACGTGGGCCGACCTCGTCCATCCAGACGACCTCAACCGAGTGGAACAGGCGCTCGCGGAACTGAAGTCCGGGGAGACCGATCTGTATCAGAGCGAGTTCCGGATGCGGACAAAAGACGGGGACTGGCGATGGATCCGGGACATCGGGAAGGTGTTCGAGTGGAACGACGACGGCGAGGCGATCAGGGCCGTCGGGATCCATCAGGACATCACCGAAGAGCGGAAACGTCAGGATGCGATCGAACGACAGCGCGACGAACTGGCGACACTCAACGGGGTCAACATGCTCATACAGGACCTCATTCACGCTTTGGGTGGTGCCGCGACTCGCCACGAGACTGCAGAGACAGTGTGTGAGCGCATTGTCGAATCGGACCTCTGTGAGCTAGCGTGGATCGGTGAGCGAGCCGGCGCAGACGATAGACTCGTGCCGAAAACGGTAGCCGGCGACAATAGTGACGTTCTCGACGAACTCATCGTTAGTGACGGGAACGACCAAGTGCTGTGTGAAACAGCCCTCGTGACAGGTGCGGTCCAGACGATACAGGACTGCGGCGACCCGTCCGAATTCAAGCAGTGTGGGGCCGCTGCTCGCGAGCAGGGGTTCAAGTCCGCCGCAGCGATTCCACTGGTTCAGGGAAACACCGTCCACGGCGTTCTCTGCGTGTACGCCGACCAGCCAGCGGCGTTCGGCGGCCGAATAGCTGACAGTTTCGCTGTCCTCGGCAAGATGGTCGGGTACACGCTCGCCGCGGTCCAGAACAGGCAACTCCTGTCTGACGATACCACGCTCGAACTGACATTCGAATCGGAATGTTCCGACATACCCCTTGTCTCGGCAGCGAATGCGTACGGATGCCGAATCGAGGTCGTCGAATCTGTCGATACCGAGCCGACGCATCTCCTCTATGTCTCCGTCGACGAAGGGCCGCCCGATGCAGTCTCTGCGCATCTCTGTTCTCAGACGGAGATTCTCGGTTCGCGGGTCGTCCGTGCAGACGATTCCAGCGGCATTATCGAGTTGCAGGTTACAGAAACCGTCCAATCGCTGCTTCTCGATGTCGGTGCCCGCTGCCGGACTGTGGTTGCCGACGACGGGGCGCTCTCTATTACTGTCGAGGCCCCGCCGGATGCCGACTCCCGGGCGATACGGGACGCAGTCTCCGACCGGGTGCCTGACAGCACGCTGACGGCAAAGCAGGAGTGCGACCGGACAGACGACATACTTGACACCGAAACGGACCCACGCAACCACCTGACTGACCGCCAGAAGGAAGTCCTCCGCACGGCCTTCCTGACGGGCTACTACGCCTGGCCCCGAGATACGAACGCCGAGCAACTGGCAGAGAGGCTCAGTATCGCATCACCGACGCTCCATCAGCATCTCCGGCGAGCGCAGCGGAATCTCATCGACGCTGTGTTCGATATGCAGTGATACGCGCCGGTGACGCTGTTGGCAATTACAGCCAGCGCGTTCGACGGGTACCTAGCCGTCTAGGTACAGAGTTAATAATATTGGGGGCTATTAATTTAATGCGCGTAAATGAGTAACCAAAGGAATGGAGGGTCTCAGAGTGACCAGTGGTGTGGGATGACGCCGTCGGACAGAACGCTGTCTACGGCGGATGTAGACGACGTGTTCGAGGTTTTGGCTGATTGGCGACGCCGTGCCGTCTGTCACTACTTCGCGAGCGGTGACCAGACGGCCGCTGACGTCACGGCGCTAGCCTCGGCAATATCGGAGCATGGGGAGACGAGCACGGTCGACGCAACAGATACGTCACCCTCGACGATCCGAACGCAGCTCGAAGAGGAGCACCTGCCAGTCCTCCATCGGATCGGGCTCATCGACTACGACGAGCGAAGCGGCGCAGTGAAGTACTGGGGGTCCCCGACCGTAGAAAAGTGGGCTGACCACGCGGAAGCTGTCACGCAGCGGACCGACTTCTAACCGACCGGCGGGCCGCATCTGGGGGGCTGTGGCCCGTCGGAGCCGCTACTCCTTTTTAACGGGGGTCCGAACGCCGGAGCATGGACCTCCCGCCAGTCGGACTCGGCACGATGGGTATCGAGGACGAGGCTGTCGTTCGGACAGCCATCGACTGTGGCTACCGCCACCTCGACACCGCTCAGATCTACGATAACGAGAGTACTGTGGGTGCAGGCATCGCCACCGCCGACACCGATCGGGCTGACCTGACTGTCGCGACGAAACTCTGGATCGACGCCCTTGAGCCGACCGCTGTCCGTCCGAGCACGGAAGCCAGCCTCGACCGACTCGGTCTCGACACCGTCGACCTCCTGTACGTCCACCGCCCGCGTGGCGACTACGACCCAGAAACGACGCTGCCCGCTGTCGAGTCCGTGCGCGAGGCGGGACTGACCGAGCACGTCGGGCTCTCGAACTTCGAGCCGGACCAGTTGACTGTTGCGCGCGAGCACCTCGATGGAATTGCTGCACACCAAGTCGAGTTCCATCCGCTATTCTGGCGCGAACCACTGCTCGCTGACGCCCAGAAACACGGCTACCCGCTGGTCGCGTACGCACCGCTGGCGGGCGGTCGCGTGTTCGAGGAGCCGACTGTCGTCGACATCGCGGACCAGCACGATACGTCGCCGGCCGCCGTCAGCATCGCCTGGGTGACCAGCTACGAGAACGTCGTCACAATCCCGAAGGCGTCCTCCCGACCCCATCTCGAAGCCAACCTCGCCGCTGCCGACCTGGAACTGACCGACGCCGAAATTGCGCGCATCGAAGCCATCGAACGCGAAAAAGAACTGTTTCCTGAGTGATGCTTGCCCGGAGCGGTTAGCTGTTGGCCGTTTTTCATATCATTCTCGCGGAGTGAGCGTTCCTTTCCGAAGTCTGAATATAAACCGAATACCGATACCGTTTGGCCATACGGTCTTAAGTGGTCCTTTCGTATATTGAATGTATGACAGCTGCCAGTACCACTGCAACGACAGTACTCCAGGCGACACAGTCAGATGTGCTCCAGGAGATACAGTCGAATTTCCTCCTGAACTCATCGCTCTGGGTGAACATCGCGCTGGCGGGCGTGGTCATCCTCCTGTTCGTCGCGATGGGTCGGGATATCGAGTCGCCTCGCGCCAAACTCATCTGGGTTGCGACGATGCTGGTTCCGCTGGTCTCGATCTCCAGTTACGCCGGTTTGGCCTCGGGCCTGACAGTCGGCTTCCTGCAGATGCCGCCGGGCCACGCTCTCGCCGGGCAGGAAGTCCTGTCACCGTGGGGCCGCTACCTGACGTGGACGCTCTCGACGCCGATGATTCTCCTGGCGCTGGGCCTGTTGGCCGACACCGATATCGCGTCGCTGTTCACCGCAATTACGATGGACATCGGCATGTGCGTGACCGGCCTCGCCGCCGCGCTGATCACCTCCTCGCACCTGTTGCGCTGGGTGTTCTACGGCATCAGCTGCGCGTTCTTCGTCGCGGTGCTGTACGTCCTGCTCGTCCAGTGGCCGGCCGATGCGGAGGCCGCCGGGACAAGCGAGATATTCGGGACGCTCAAGCTCTTGACAGTCGTGCTGTGGCTCGGCTACCCGATTCTGTGGGCGCTGGGCTCCGAAGGGGTGGCCCTCCTGAGCGTCGGCGTCACCTCGTGGGGCTACTCCGGGCTGGACATCCTCGCGAAGTACGTCTTCGCGTTCCTGCTCCTGCGCTGGGTCGCCGCTAACGAAGGCACCGTCTCGGGGTCCGGGGCGAGCATCGGCTCCGGCGGCGCGGCTCCTGCTGACGACTGAGTAGCGTATCGAGACGTGAGCAGTATTCGTCCTGCCTGCGTCCCCGCAGCTATATTTTGACCGTTCTCCATCCCTGCCCGCACAGTAGCAAATGCAGAAAAGATAAGTTATGTCGGCCAAGCGACTAGTCTGTATGCCCTCCCCTTTCGAAAACCCAGCCCTTCGCTACGGTATCCCACTGGTCAGCGCCACGGTCGTCGCGGCTGTCGCGTTCCTCTTCTTGGAAGGGACGATACGGTATGTCGCACTCGGGATCGCCGCGCTCGAAGTTGTGGTTGCGCCACAGATTCTGAAACAGGCGGCGGCGAACGCATAGCGGGAGAAACAATACGTTCTCTTTCTTGTGTCGGCCCGGAATGGTGCGTAGATCCACAGCTCTCCACTGTAGCAGTTGTTGGATGAAAGTGGTGTAAAACGCGCGCTCGCGTGTCGTTACGGCGATTCGAGACCCTTCACTCCCTTCAGGCCCTCGCCTACGGAGGGAGTCGCTGTCTGTCTCAGGGAGACAGACGCTGGCGATCTCGCGGGAACACTGTCACTTCGCTTCGCTCGTGACAAGCTCCCGCTCGGCAGTCGCGTCGTCGCCTACGGCGACAGACGCTGCCGGTCTCGCGGGAACAGCACCGCTTCCCGGATGTTCTCCAGCCCGAGCATCGTCATGATGAGGCGCTCGCCGCCGAGGCCCCAGCCGGCGTGTGGCGGCATGCCGTACTTGAACATCTTGGTGTAGTACTCGAAGGCTTCCGGGTCCAGGCCCTGCTGCTCGAACCCTTCGACAAGGTGGTCGAAGCGGTGCTCACGCTGGCCGCCAGAGACCAGTTCCATCGACGGGTGCATCATGTCGAAGCCCGTCGAGATCTCCTCGTCGTCGTCGTGGTCCTTGATGTAGAACGGCTTGATCTCGCTGGGCCAGTCGGTGATGAAGTAGTGCTCGCCGACTTCCTGCCCGAGGACGTGCTCGGCCTCCGTCGAGAGGTCGTCGCCCCACACCAGCGGCTCGTCGAGTTCGCCGGTGGCGTTGATGCGGTCCAGGGCGTCCTCGTAGGTGAGTCGCGGGAAGTCGCCCTCGGGGGCCGCGAACTCATCTTCGAGGCCGAGCGCTTCCAGTTCGTCCTGACAGTTCTCGGCGACGCCCTCGTAGGCAGACTGGACGACGTGCTCGCAGGCGTCCATCGCTTCGGTGTGGTCGTAGAACGCTGACTCGAAGTCGATGGAGGTCGCCTCGTTGAGGTGTCGCGGCGTGTTGTGCTCCTCGGCACGGAAGATCGGGCCGATCTCGAAGACGCGTTCGAGGCCGGAGCCGACCATCAGCTGCTTGAACAGCTGCGGGCTCTGGTTCATGAACGCTTCCTGCCCGAAGTAGGTGATCGGGAACAGCTCGGTGCCGCCCTCGGTCCCCGTAGCGACGATCTTCGGCGTGTTGATCTCCGTGCAGTTGAGGTCGCGGAACGCCTCGCGAACGGAGCGGAGGACTTCCGCGCGGATCTCGAAGATGGCCTTCACTTCGTCCTTGCGGAGGTCGAGCGTGCGGTTGTCAAGGCGGGTCGGGAGTTCGGCGTCGACCTTGCCCGAGGGGTCGAGCGGCAGTTCGGGGTCGGCCTCGGAGATGACGTCGACCGACTCTGGCGTGACTTCGACGCCGGTCGGTGCGCGCGGCTCCTCCTCGACGTCGCCGGTGACCGAGATGACCGACTCGCGCTGGACGTTCAGCCCCGTCTCCACGAGGTCGTCGTCCATCTCGTCTTTCTCGAACTTGACCTGAATCTTTCCGGTGGTGTCTCGAAGGATAAGGAAGGCAATACCACCGAGGTCTCGGATCTCGTGGACCCAGCCGGCGACGGTGACCGTGTCACCCGGCGTTGCGTCCGCCGTGTAGGTTCGGTTTTCCATGGACGTTGGTTCTTGTGGGCCTAACTTAAGAACAGTCTTTCGAGGCGAGGGCGCAGGTCCCTCTCGGACGCAGTTGGTCTCGGGACAAGACGCCATTGATGATCAGGTCCGGCCGAAGCGATAGCTCGGTGCCGTGTAAACAGAGTAGCCGTTGACAGTGTGTTTTATATGATACACTTTCAAACCCGCCAACATGGCCCTCCCCCGATGGTTTCCCGTCGCACGGAAAGAGGCAGTCGCGTTACTCAAATCGAAAGGAACCTGGATACTTGCGCCCCTGCTCGTCGTCTGGGGGTATGGTCCCACCTACCAGAGTTGGGACGTGCTTGGCCCGAACGTCACGGTTGGCTTCGTTCAGGTGGCCGGGTCGTTTCTCCTCCCGCTGGGTGTCCTGTTACTCACGTATCGGTCGATTATTCAGGAGCGCACGTCGGGCAGTTTGAAATTCCTGCTTGGACTGCCCCTCACGCGAACTGATATTCTCATCGGCAAGGTCTTCGGTCGGAGTGTCGGGGCTGTGCTCCCGTTTGCCCTCGCAACAGTTATTCTCGGCGTGATTGGCGGTGTCAAGTTCGGGCTGTTCTCCCCGTTACGTTTCATCGGCGTGTTTCTGGTGACAGTGCTGTACATCGTTGTGCTCGTGTCAGTCGCAACAGCGGCATCGGCAGCCACGACCAGCACAGTCCGTGTCACCAGCGTACTCTTCGGCGGTTTCTTTCTGCTGCTGACACTGGGGTGGAAAGTCGTTGGTGTCCGTCTCTACCTGGCTGTGACCGGCAACGCAGTCAATCCGCTCGAACCGCCGGCTGACGGTCTGTTGTTCGCTATACTTCGGCTTTCGCCGGGTCGAGCGTACCGAACTGTAACGAACTGGATACTCGGACTGGCGAACTCCGGTGGCCAGTACACGTCAGTCATCGACGTGCTGTATCCCGGTATCTCAACCAACGAGTACGTCGTTGATGCAGCCTTTAGTGGACAGCCAGTTCCGGTCTACCTTCACGAATCGCTCGCCCTCGTCGTACTGCTTTTCTGGGGTGTCGTCCCGCTGGCACTGGCCGGCTATCGGTTCAAGCGAGGTGACCTCGCATGACACCGCCGGCAATCGAGACCGACGGGCTTTCGAAGCAGTACGGCGAGACTGTTGCGCTCGATGCGCTGAACATGACCGTTGCACAGGGCGAGGTGTACGGCTTCCTCGGCCCGAACGGTGCCGGCAAGTCGACCACGATCAATCTACTGATGGACTACATCAAACCAACGTCGGGAACGGCCCGCGTTCTCGGCCACGACCCGTGGAACGATGTCGTCGCCTGCCACCAGCGTGTCGGTATCTGTCCCGACCGCTTCGAGACGTATGCGTCGCTGTCTGCGCGGCGGCACCTCGAACTGGTGATCGATACGAAGCGTACGGACGACGACCCGCGAGCACTGCTCGAGCGCGTTGGACTGGCCGACGCTATCGAAAGACCCGCTGGCGAGTTCTCACAGGGGATGGAACAGCGGTTGGCACTCGCGATGAGTCTCGTCGGGGAGCCGGACCTCCTGATTCTCGACGAGCCGTTCACCGGGCTCGACCCCCACGGCGTCGCGCTGGTGCGAGATGTTGTCGAAGCCGAGTCCGAACGCGGTGCGACGGTGTTCTTCTCCAGTCACGTCCTCGGGCAGGTCGATCTGGTCTGTGACCGTGTCGGGATCCTCTATGAAGGGGACCTCATTGTCGAAGGGGCCCTGCCGGCGCTCCGGGACACCTGTGACCTTTCGTCTGACGCGACAGTCGAAGACATCTTCATGACACTGACTGACGGCTCCGATCACGCCGAGGCGGTGGACGCATGAACCGCCGCCAGTATCTGGCTGTGTCGACAGCAGCGCTGTCCGGTCTCGCCGGCTGTCTCGGCGATACCGAGTACACTATCTCCAGCGTTGAAACCGAAGATGATTCGCACCCGCTCGCACTCGACGTGACAGTCGTTGACCGGGATATCGAGATCGAAAGCCCCGGTCGGCTGGACATAACCCTCCGAAACACTGGGACACAGGACCTCAGCATCAAGAACACCGGCGTCTGGCCACTCGGGGTGTTAGGACTGGTTTCAGCAGGCGATTCGGGGTCACTCGACATCTTACTACTGACTGACGAGTATGCGGAGGTAGATACCGTCGAGATACGGCCAAACGGAGCGAACAAAGACAACGCCCCACTCACCGGAACGCTGGAGGCTGGTGAATCCATCGAGCGGCAGTACGAACTCATCGGGCGGCGGGTTTCAACTGCCGGCACGTACACGTTGCAGGGCTACTTTGACGAAGTCCCCCTCTCCTACCGCACGGACGAGGATGCGGACTGGGTCGCGTACCACCCGTCAGTATCCGTGACACTCACCGAACAGTCGGTGCTTCCCTGAGACACAGCGGCGTCTGTGCCTCGAATCCACATAGCGAGTCCCTGTGTTGCTGGCGAACCACAGCGGAGTGTCGAGGACAGTCGGGCGATACCAAGGCGTCGGGACAATATCCTGAACCTTTGTACTGGTAGCCGCCGAAACAATCGACATGGCCGACGCGGAGTACCCTATCGACGATCTGGACCGGAACATCATCTACGCGCTCCAGCAGGATGCGAGACACACGTCGGCGAGTGAGATCGCTGAATCGCTTGACGTCTCCGCACGAACTGTTCGGAATCGCATCACAAAGCTCGAAGAGGCCGGCGTTATCGCCGGCTACGATGTCGATGTCGATTACGAGGCCGCGGGGTACCAGCTCCATACGCTTATCGTCTGTACGGCACCGATCCACGAGCGCGAGGAGGTCGCACAGCGGGCGCTCGACGTGTCCGGCGTCGTTGCCATCCGGGAGGTCATGACCGGGGCCGACAACGTCCACGTCGAGGTGGTCGGAACCGACGGGAACGACCTGAGCCGAATCGGCAGGGACCTCAACGATATCGGACTGGAGGTCGTCGACGAGGACCTTATTCGGAACGAGTACACCCGGCCGTTCCACCAGTTCGGGCACGACGATACCGAGGGTGAGTCTAAATAGTATAATCTTCCGAAAGGTGATTATATATCTATAATAGTCCGGAATCGGAATCACCTCCTAGATATTTATCGGCTTCCGGAACCAATGGGTGGATACCGGTCGGGTAACTCCGGCCCCTACGAACTCATGGTATCTCTTACCGGACTCCGCGAACGAGTGGACGACGACATCGACCCCCCGTCGGTGCTGGTCATCAGCGACCGTCACGTCGGGTCTGAGGTAGTAACGGCGTTAGACCGAGGCATCGATGCCTGTCTCGTCACCGACCACGACGGCGTTGCCGGGCAAACGCCCGACGACACCCGCGTGGTAGTCGGTGACGGGCGGGAGCGTACTGTTCTTCAGGACGCCGGGGCCCAAACGACCGATGTCGCTCTGGTATCGATGCAGACGGACCACGGGGCGTTCCTCGTGACACAACTGCTTCGGACACAGTTCGATGTCGAAACCGTGGTCGTCGTGCTCAACGACCCACAGAACCGGCCGGCGTTCGAGTCGGCTGGCTCGACGGTGATCTGTGGCTCACGCGTTCTGGCGACGGAACTGGAACGCTCCGTCGAAACATCGCTCCGGACGCCGGAAACCGCGTAACCATGGCCAAGGATCTGGAACGCGACCTCGGACTGCTGTCAGTGGTAGCGATATCCATCGGCGCGATGGTCGGCAGTGGTATCTTCATCCTGCCGGCGCTGGCGGTGAAAGACGCCGGGGCCGGCATCATCGCTGCCTACCTCCTCGCGGGCGTGCTCGTGCTGCCCGCCGCACTCAGCAAGGCCGAGATGGCGACGGCCATGCCGGAGGCCGGCGGTACGTACGTCTACATCGAGCGGTCGATGGGGCCGCTGCTTGGCACAGTTTCGGGACTCGGAACGTGGTTCTCACTCTCGTTCAAGGGCGCGCTCGCGCTCGTCGGCGGCGTGCCGTACCTCGTCCTTCTGTTCGACCTGCCGATCCGTCCGGTTGCAATCACGCTCGCCGTCGTTCTCGTCCTCGTCAACATCCTCGGCGCGGAACAGACCGGGCGACTCCAGATCGGCATCGTCGCGGTGATGCTCGTGGCGATCGGCTGGTTCGTCGCCGGCGGCGGTCCGGCGGTCAACACCGCGAGTTACGGCGGGATGTGGGAGTACGGCGCGAGCGGCATCTTCGCCGCGACCGGCCTCGTGTTCGTCTCTTTCGCGGGCGTGACGAAGATAGCCTCTGTCGCCGAAGAAGTCGAAGACCCGGACCGCGTCATCCCGCTCGGGATGCTCGGCTCGCTTGGCTTCACCACACTGCTGTACGTCCTCGTCGTCGCCGTCGTCGTCGGCGTCATCCCGCTCGACCAACTCGCCGGGAGCACGACGCCCATCGCGGACGCGGCCGAGGCGACGCTGGGAACTGCTGGCGTCGCGGCCGTCGTTCTCGCGGCGATTCTGGCGCTGGTCAGCACGGCCAACGCCGGCATCCTCTCCTCGTCGCGGTACCCGTTCGCCATGAGCCGTGACGGCCTCGCACCCGACCTGTTCAGCACGGTCAGCGACCGGTTCGGGACGCCGGTGACCGCGATTACGCTGACCGGCGGCGTGATGTTGCTGCTCATCCTCTTCGTCCCGATCCTGGAGATCGCGAAGCTCGCGAGCGCGTTCAAGATTCTCGTCTTCGCGCTCATTAACGTCGCGCTCATCGGCTTCCGCGAGAGCGACGCCCCCGACTACGACCCTTCCTTCGAGGTGCCGCTGTACCCGTGGACGCCGATATTCGGCACCATAACCGGCTTCGCCCTGCTGACGCAGATGGGCCTCATCGCGATCGTCGGGGCCGTCGGTATCGTCGTCGGCAGCGTCGTCTGGTATCTGGGCTACGTCCGGCCGCGGGTCACCAGAGAGGGCGCGATCAAGGAGTCCGTCCGCCGGAGCATCGGCGACCGCGCGCTCGACCGGACCGAAGAGACACTCGACGAGACGGCGGAGACTGCCGTGCTCGTCGCGCTTCCCGAAGGGTCCTCGCGACGGAGCGAAGCGACACTGCTGGAAGTCGGGGCCGCGCTCACACCCAACGGTAGCAGTCTCTCTATCGTCCAGTTCGACGAAGTACCCGACCAGCAGCCCCTCGATTACGCCTCCGGCGTCCAGTCTCACGACGACCTCGAGTTCGAGTGCCGGACCGACACGCTGGCGGCTGAGTTCGATGTTCCTGTCGAATACGGCGAACTCGTGAGCCACCATCCCGAGCGGGCCGTCGCCAACGCCGTCGACGAGCGTGGCGTCGATGTGCTACTGGTGGAACGCGGTGCGTCGTTCGAAGACTCGCTACTGGGTGACAGTATCGACCGCATCCGGAAACAGGCCGACTGTGACACTATCGCCGTCGACGCACAGCCGCTTGACGCGCTGGAGACGATCACGCTTGTCACCACCCGCGGCCCGTACGACCCGCTGAAAGTCCGCGTCGGCAACGCCGTCGCGACGGAGACCGGAGCCGACCTCCAGTTCCTCTACCCGCTCGACGAGCGCCAGTCCGCGGAGGAACGCCAGCAACTCGAAGCGTACCACGACGATCTGCTGGACCTCTGTGACGTGCCGACGGAGCGGACCTTCGTCGACCGACAGGAGTTTTCAGCGGCGATAGACGCGGCTGACAGCGACAGAACGCTCCTGATACACGCGAACAACGGTAGGCTCGCGGCTCGTACGTCAAACGACGACGGGTCTACGCAGTCAGCAATTCAGGACAGCGACCACGCGTCGATGGAAGTGGACACGAAACGTCACCCCGACGGCGTCGTCGGCCGACTGCTCGAACGGCTGGCGTTCTAGCTACCGGACCGTCGCCGTCGCGTCTTTCGCGCCTTTCACCGTCTCTCGCACCGCGTCGACACCTTCGTCGTGGACGAGGTCGCCGACAACGATGGTGTCGGCGTGCTGTGCCATCGTGCGGGCGGATTCGTAGTCGTGGATGCCACCGCCGTAGAACAGCGTGGCGTCGTCGAGGATGTCCGCGGCGGCGGCGACGATGTCGGTGTCGCCGAGCATCCCCGAGTACTCGACGTAGACGATTTCCTGCCCGAGGAGGTGTTCGGCGGCTTCGGCGTAGGCGGCCACGTCGTCCGCGTCGAGGTCGCAGTTGGCCTGCGTGTAGGACGCCACCGACGCTTCCGGATTCATCACGATGTAGGCCTCGGTGAAGGTCCGCGACCAGTCGATATCGTCGTCCATGCGTATCCACTCCTTGTGCGCGCCGGTGATCCATGCCACGTCGCCGGCGTTCATCACGACCGGGATGAGATAGCCGTCGTGGCGGTCGCTGTGGACGACCGATGCGGGGTTGGACGGCTCGATATACACGGGAATGTCGTGTTTCCCGCAGGCGTCGACGACCCGCTTCATCTTCTCTTCTGTCATTCCGGTGGTCCCGCCGACTTCGATGGCGTCGGTCCCCGTCGCCGCGACGTCTTCGAACGTCTCTCCGTCGACCAGCGTCTTGTCGGGGTCTATCTTCACGATGTGGTCCCAGTCCGCCCAGTCGCTCATACCTGCCAGACTTGCGCGTGGCCGTATAACCGCTTCGGATACACCGACCACAGTGGGTCACACTGACAGCCCGCCCGGACAGACAGATAGCGACCGAGTGGCGTCGGCGCTATACGTATATCTCCGAAGATTTATGATGGCTATGTTACAATCGTCAGACAATGACAGCGGACAGGCACCGGTACGTCGTCGCTACCATCCGGGCCGTCCTCGTGTTTACGGGGGTCGTCGTCACGGTGGGAGTGCTGTACTCCTTCTCGACGATGCCGACAGCGTCGTCGTCCAGTGCGGGCTTCGTCCGCGGGCTCTCGTATCTGTTCGGTAGCGTTTTCTTTATTCTTGCGCTGGGCGGTGCCGGACTCGGCATCGCCTTGCCATCGCTGCTGGGAGCCGACGACGCGCTGGCGTTCGACCGCTGGCAACGCCGCTGTCTCCAGGGCGCTGGCGGTCTCTTCGTCGGCGGGTTCGTCGTCGGCCTGTCGACGGGGCTGCTCACCGAGTTGCAGTTCGGCCTCCTTCTCTGGCTCGTCGCCATCGTCCTTGCTGTGCTCGTCATCAGTTGCGTCTTGGTCTGGCGACTGTTCGAGGTGTTCGTTACTGCACTGGTGCGCCTCATCGCCGCGGAGACCGGAGAATGATGCGCACAGTTCTCGCCGTACTACGGTAACGCTGATACCGGCGGCAGCCAAACACGCCAGCCGTGCAGCGACTTACGACAGTCGAGACGGTCCACGAGGACGGGTCGTGGCTGTTCACCGCCGAAGACCCATACGGCGACCTGGAGGAGGTCGTTCTCGTCCCCTGCGAGGACGGCGTCGAGGCGTGGGTAAACCGATGTACGCACGAGGCACAGCGGTTCGACACCGGGCGAGGCGTTCCGATGCGGGACGACCAGCTCATCTGCCCCCGACACGGCTCACTGTTCGATGCCTGCGACGGCGGCTGTGACAACGGCGACGCCGCGGGGACGACGCTCCCCGGCGTCGAGGTCTCGGAGACTCACGGCGACGTGTTCCTCACGGACGACGACTACACGTTCGCCCACGAGGGCGGTATCGATGACGACGACGGCCCGAGTTCCACGTCTCACCTCCAGCTGTGACCACTGGCCACAGCATCGACCGGGACCGACTCCGGGCCGGCGTCGTCGAATGCCCGCTCTGTGAGCGCCAGATCCCCGAGCCGGTCACACACGCGGTCGCCTACGGTACCGTCGACACAGTCACAGCCGACAACGCGGACGCCGTCGAGTGTCCGGTCTGTGACGGCGTGACGTTCGTCTCCGACTGACCGGAAAACCGGCGACTTCAAATCTCAGGCTTCCAGTTCGTCCTGCCACTCCCGGACCTGCGTGGCGCTGACGCCCTGCACCTCGGTAGCGACGATGTCGGGGTCGGCCTCCCGGAGCGCCGCCAGCGAATCGACACCGGCGTCGCCGAGCTTCTCCGCGGTCGCCGAGCCGATGCCGCTCAGGTCTTCGAGGTCCTCGACAGCGGTGCGGGCCTGGTACTCCTCGTAGTTGCAGATGGGACAGCCAAGCTCCCAGGGGTCGTCACTGTCGGCGTCGATGACCAGCTCCGGCAGGTCGTGCTCCTCGCAGTAGGCCTCCGTCACCGAGATATCGCCGTTGCGGGGCAGCGGCAGCGAGTAGTCACAGTCGGGGTAGCGCGTACAGCCGACGAGCCGGGAGCCCGAACGGAGGTGTTTGATGGCGAGTTCGCCACCCTCCGCTTCGGCGGCTTCGCCGCCGTCGCCTCGTTGCTCCGCCGGAGCAACGCCACACTCGGGACACGGCCCGATGACCTCGTCCTCGCTCTCGTCGGCCTTCTCGGCCTCACAGCGGGGACAGCCGTGGACGAACGTGTCCCGGCCGGCGAGCATCTTGACGTGGTACATGTCGTGTTCCTCGCAGTGCTCTTCGAGCACCTGCGGCTCGCCCGTCGACGGCAGCGGGAGCGTGTTGCGACACTCGGGGAAGCCGTCACAGCCGACGAAGTACGACCCCTGACGCGAGCGCCGGACGAGCATGTCCTCGCCGCACTTCGGACAGGGGCCGAGCGTCTTGTCGGCCTTCAGCGACTCCTGGAGGTGCTCGCCGATCTCCTCGCGGGAATCACGCAGTTCATCGAACACCCGTTTGAGCATCTCGCGGGACTCGTCGGCCACGTCGTCGAGCGTCGCCTCGCCGTTGGCGATGGCGGTCATGTCCGCCTCTAACTGGGCGGTCATCTCGTCGCTGACGACGTGGTCGGCGAACTCCTCGGCGGCCTCGACGACGGCCATCGCCAGCGTCGTCGGCCGGGGCGGATCGCCCTCGATGTAGCCGCGGTCGTACAGCTTCTCGATTGAATTGTGACGGGTCGACTTCGTCCCCAACCCCTTGTCCTCCATGGTCTGGATGAGCCGTGACTGGCCGTAGCGGCGGGGCGGCTGGGTCTGCTTGGCCTCCATCCGGACCTCGGAGATGGCCAGTTCCTCGCCCTCCTCCACGTCGGGGACGTGGTTCTCGCTGGCGCTGGAGTAGGGGTACACCTCGTGGTAGCCCGGTTCGACCAGGCGCTTGCCGTTGGCCTTCAGCGAGCGGCCGCCGGCGTCGGCGACGACGCGGAGGTGCTCCCACGTCGCGGCCTCGGCGACCGTCGCGAAGAAGCGCCGGACGACCAGTTCGTAGATCTCCCACTCGTCGTCCGAGAGGTCGACCTTCGGCGGAATCTCTCCCGTCGGGTGAATGGGCGGGTGGTCGGTGGTCTCCTCGTCGCCCTCGGTCGCGGTGATGTCGTCTTGCTCCAGCAGCTTCTCGGCGTCCTCGCCGAAGTGTCCGGCTCCGACGAACTCATCGAGCAGGGCGTCCTCTTCGAGGTCGTCCGGGTAGACCGTGTTGTCCGTTCGCGGGTAGGTGATGTAGCCGGTGGTGTACAGTTCCTCGGCGATAGACATCGCCTGCTGGGCGGAGTAGCCCAGCGAACTGGCGGCGGAGATGAAGGCGGTGGTGTTGAACGGCGTCGGCGGGCTGTCGGTGCGGGTCCGGCGGCGGACGCTCGTCACCGTCGCCGCGTCGACGCCCGTCAGGTCGGCGTAGGCGTCGTCGGCGTCGTCCTCGACCCAGACCCGCTCGGCCTCCTTCCCGTCGTCGTCGTAGAAGTACTGGGCCTCGAAGCCCGAGCCGTTCTTCTGGAGGTCGGCGAAGATCTCCCAGTAGTCCTCGGGGTCGAAAGCCTGGATCTCGCGCTCGCGGTCGACGATGAGCTTCAGCGTCGGCGACTGGACCCGACCAACGGAAATGAAGTCGTCGCCCAGTTGTCGGGCCGACAGCGAGAGGAACCGCGTCAGCGCCGCGCCCCACACGAGGTCGATAATCTGGCGGGCCTCGCCCGCGGCCGCCAGGTCGAAGTCGATGTCGTCGGGGTTGGCGAAGGCGTCCCGGACCTCCCGCTCGGTGATCGAGGAGAAGCGCACGCGGTCGACGGGCGCGTCGGTCTCCTCGCGGATGAGTTCGTAGGCCTCCTTGCCGATGAGTTCCCCTTCGCGGTCGTAGTCAGTCGCGATGGTGGCCTCGTCGGCCTCCCGGGCCAGTTGCTTCAGCGTCGTGACGATGTTCTCCTGGGTCGGCTCCTTCGTCACGTCGGCGTCGATGAGTTCGACCGGCTCCACGTCGCGCCAGTCGTTGTACTCCTCGGGGAAGTCGACGCCGACGACGTGCCCGGAGAGGCCGACGACGCGGGTGTTCCCCCACCGATAGACGTTGACGCCGTTTTGCCTGCTCGCGGATGCGCTCCCCTCGGAGAGGATCTCTGCGATGCGGCGGGCGGCGTTGTCTTTCTCGGTGATAATCAGCCGCATGGGACACCACCTGTCTCTGTCATTACTCGTCGCTACGGAGTCAGTTGTTCTAAAGGCTTTCGGGAAAATCAGGCGACAGCGCGGGTGTGCGGGCGCTTGCGGGGCCGCTCGCGCTCGCGCGGAGGTAGCCTCTTACCACTCGGTAGCGGTCCCGCACTGCCGCCGTGACCGGCGGCACTTATCACTTCGATGCACTCTTGCCACTGCCACCCCGACTGCCGGTATGGATCGCCGGACGACCAAACTCCTCCGCGGAACCGCCGCCGCACTCGTCTTCGCGACGGCGACGTTTCACCTCTGGTGGGGACTCCCGCGAAGCATCATCTACGCGCAGGCGATCGAGGGACTCTTCGGACGAGGCCTCCCGCCGGACCCTCGGCCCTTCTTGTTTGTGGCCTTCGCCGCGGTGTTGTTCGCCGGCCCGTATCTCATCACCCGGGGCGTCATCGGCCTGCGGAACGCCTACATCGCCGGGACGCTCCTCATGATCGCGTCCATCGCCGGCTGGGTGTTCTGGCACGCTACTGGACACGGTGCCTTCCTCGTCGAGGGGTTCTCTGCACCGTCGTCCGGTGGCGGCGGACACCACGGCGGGAGTACCGCGTTGCTGATACTAGACCATTTCAACACTGAACCGACCGAATCAGCTATCAAGACCCTCGAAGCCCTCGCCGCTGCGATATTCGTCACGCTGCTGTGGAAGGACCCCGCGATCATCCCGGGCGAGCGGCGCGAGAGCGTCGAGTCGAACGCGTCGAGCGAATCGTAGCACGCAACTCAGCGTAGCGGCTATCGGGCCGGCCTCTCAAATCAAATCCACCTGTACGATTCAGGATCGATTCGGCAAGGAAACGGCGGTATCGTGACATTTATCATCAATAGTATGTCTCTTGTTACAGGATGGAAACCTCTATCCCGGATGTGATATGGGACCCAGGGATGGACCGGGTGTTCGAGGCGTTGTTTACCCGCCGTCGACGAATGATTCTGTTTATGGTAAAACAGAGTAGTCCACGGCCGATTGTCGACTTTCTGCCCAGAAGTGCCGGGGCCAGAAACACCGAAACCGAACTCCGCCACGACGACCTGCCGCGGCTGGCCAGTCTGGCATACATCGACTGGGACCGAGCGGCCGATGAAGTATCTCGGGGCCAGCGATTCGACGAAATCGAACCGATGCTCGACCTGCTCGAGAACCACGCTGATGAACTGCCAGCCGACTGGCCACAGCGGTGACTGTGACAACTCACCACTGTGCCGCGCAGGCCGCGTAGGACGCTGTCTTAGCTCTCCAACTCCTCGCGAAGCAGCCCGTTCACGTCGCCGGGGTCGGCGCTCCCGCCGGTCTTTTGCATGACCTGTCCGACGAGGAAGTTGATTGCGCCGTCCTCGCCGTTATGGTAGTCCTCGACGGCGTCGGGGTTTTCGTCGATGGCGTCCACGACAGCCTGCTGGACCTCGTCGCCGGAGGTCTTGCCAAGCCCTTCGCGGTCGACGACAGCGTCGGGGCCGTCGCCCGTGTCGAGCATCTCCCGAAGCACGGTCTCGTGCGCGTTTTTCGCCGTGATATCGTCCTCGGCGACGAGTTCGACGAGCCGGGTCACTTCGTCGAAGCGGTCGTCGATATCGGTGATGGCCATGTCGCGGTAGTTCAGTTCGCCGAGTAGATTGTCGGCGACCCAGGTCGCAGCGAGGTTGGCGTCGAAGCGCTCGGCCACGTCCTCGAAGAAGTCCGCCACCTGCTTCGTGCTCGTGAGCTTCGAGGCGGCTTCCTCGCTGAGGCCGTACTCCGCGACGAACCGCTCGCGGCGGGCGTCGGGGAGTTCCGGAATCGGGACCTCGTCCTTCCAGTGGCTCACGCGAAGCGGCGGCAGGTCGGCCTCCCGGAAGTAGCGGTAGTCTTTCTCCTCTTCCTTCGAGCGCATCGACACCGTGTTGCCGTGCGTTTCGTTGAAGTGGCGGGTCTCCTGCTCGACGGCGCGGCCCGACTGGATGAGCTTCCGCTGGCGGGAAGCCTCGAAGGAGAGCGCCTGTTCCGCGCCCTTGTGACTGGAGATGTTCTTGACCTCGGTGCGGTTGGCGTCTTCGAGGACGGATTCGTCGATGTCACCGTCGTCGTCCACCTCGCTGGCGTCGACCATGGAGAGGTTCGCGTCGATGCGGAGGCTGCCGTCCCGCGTCGCGTCGAACACGCCCAGATATTCCAGTACCTCCTCCAGCTTTTCGAGGAACGACCGGACTTCGCCCGGCGCGCGGAAGTCCGGCTCCGTGACGATCTCCATCAGCGGCGTCCCGGCGCGGTTGTAGTCGATGAGCGTGTAGTCCGCGCGCTCGATGGAACAGGTCCGGGACTCAAGCGGACCCGAGCCCTCGCGGACGTGCTTGATTGACCCGGGGTCCTCTTCGAGGTGTGCCCGGCGGATGTCGACGCTGCGGCGCTCGCTCTCGACGGAGAATTCCAGCTCCCCGTCCTGGCAGATGGGCGAGTCATACTGCGTGATCTGGAAGTTCTTTGGGAGGTCGGGGTAGTAGTAGTTCTTCCGGTGGAAGGTGGTTTCCTCCGGAATATCGGCGTCGATGGCCTTGCCGACCTTCACGGCGGCCTCGACCGCCCCCTCGTTGACGACCGGGAGCGCGCCGGGTAGTCCCAGACACACCGGGCAGGTGTGGGTGTTGGGTTCGGAATCGGCCACATCGGTCGAACAGCCACAGAAGATCTTCGTCTCCGTCTCGAGCTGGACGTGGACCTCCAGCCCGATGACGGCCGCGAGTTCGCGGGCTTCGGACGCTTGCGCAGTCATTGTCCGGGATTCGGTGGCGCGTGGCTAAAGGCTAACGACCCTGTACAGTGTCGGGACGGACTCGACTCACCAGTCGGACGTATCACTCGGACTGCCAATGTCTGACGTAGGTATAAGTGTCCACAATGGCTGGGTTACGGATATGTGCGGCAACCGAGTCGAGGAACTCGAAACGCGCGTCAGAGAACTGGAAGCGTCGGTCGAAGGACTGACCGACGAACTCGTCGAATGCAAGGTCCGCATCCGGGAACTCGAAGCCAGCGTCGACGAAGACAACGGATTCAGCGCTGACGAGTCCGACTCGGAGGAATCGGCCGCCACCCCGACGGAGGCCGACACACCTAACACCGAGGATACCGACGAGGTTGATAACAGGGAGGAAGCCGAGGCCGCGTCGGAGACCGAGGAGGACTCGGAGTCCGACATCATCGTCGCGTAGGGCTGTCGGCCACACCACCGCATGCATATCAAAGAGCTCGTCCTCGACAATTTCAAGAGCTTCGGACGCAAGACCCGAATCCCGTTCTACGAAGATTTCACTACTATTAGCGGCCCGAACGGCTCGGGCAAGTCCAACATCATCGACGCAATTTTGTTCGCGCTCGGACTCGCTCGCACCTCGGGTATCCGCGCCGAGAAGCTGACTGACCTCATCTACAACCCCGGCCACGCCGACGAAGACGCCGAGTACGACGGCGAACGGCAGGCCAGTGTCGAGGTGATTCTGGCAAACGACGACCGGACGCTGTCACGTTCACAGGTCGTCAACGCCGCCGGCACCGAGGACGTGGGCGACGTGGACGAGATCGCCATCAAGCGCCGGGTCAAGGAGACCGAAGACAACTACTACTCGTACTACTACATCAACGGCCGTTCGGTCAACCTCTCGGACATTCAGGACCTCCTCGCCCAGGCCGGCGTCACTCCTGAAGGCTATAACGTCGTCATGCAGGGCGACGTGACCGAGATCATCAATATGACCGCCGGCTCCCGTCGGGAGATCATCGACGAGATCGCCGGCGTCGCCCAGTTCGACGCGAAGAAGGCCGACGCCTTCGACGAGCTAGAGGTCGTGCAAGAGCGCATCGACGAGGCCGAGCTCCGCATCGAAGAGAAACAGGACCGCCTCGACCAGCTCGAAGACGAGCGCGAGACGGCGCTCAAATACCAGGACCTCCGTGACGAGAAAGAGGAGTACGAAGGCTATCGCAAAGCCGCCGAACTCGAAGACAAACGCGAGGAACTGGCGGCCGTCGAGGAAACTATCGACGAGCTGGAAGCGGAACTCCAAGAACTGCAGACTGAACTCGACGAGCGCCAGGGCGCGGTCATCCGGCTGGAAGACGAGCTCCACGAACTCAATCAGGAGATCGAGCGCAAGGGCGAGGACGAACAGCTCGCCATCAAGCGCGAGATCGAGGAGATCAAAGGCGACATCTCCAGACTGGAGGACAAGGTCGAGTCCGCCGAGGAGACCGTCGAGGCCGCCGAGAACGAGCGCCGGCAGGCGTTCGTCCAGATCGACCGCAAGCAGGAGACCATCGACGACCTCGAAAGCGACATCCGCGAGACGAAGGTCGCCAAATCCAACGTCAAAGCCGACATCGCCGAGAAGGAGTCCGAACTCGCGGAGGTCCAGCAGCGCATCGACGAGGTCGGCGAGGAGTTTCAGGAGGTCAAGGACGAACTGGAGGCGAAGCGCTCGCGGCTGGAGACGCTCAAAAGCGAGAAGAACGACCTCCAGCGCGAGCAGGACCGCCTGCTCGACGAGGCCCGACGGCGCTCGAACGCCGAGGACGAGAAGCGCGAGGCTATCGAGGAGGCTGAAGCCGAGATTCCCGACCTCGAAGCCGATATCGAGGACTTAGAGACGGAACTGGAGAAAGCAAAGCAGAACAAGGCCACCATCGGCGAGGTCGTCGACGACCTCCGGGCCGAGAAGCGGGAACTCCAGTCGGACCTGGACGAACTCGAAGACGAAATCAGCGCGAAACAGCAGGAGTACGCCCAGCTAGAGGCGAAAGCCGGCGAGGACGGGGACTCCTCGTACGGGCGTGCCGTGACAGCGATTCTCAACGCCGGTCAGGACGGCGTTCACGGTACCGTCGGCCAACTGGGTGGCGTTGACCCCGAGTACGCCACGGCCTGTGAGACGGCGGCTGGCGGGCGGCTCGCACACGTCGTCGTCGACGACGACAGCGTTGGTCAGCGCTGTATCGAGTACCTCAAATCACGCAGCGCCGGCCGGGCGACGTTCCTCCCGATCACACAGATGCAGAACCGCTCGCTGGGATCGCTGCCCAGCGCTGACGGCGTCATCGACTTCGCGTACAACCTCGTCGACTTCGACCGCGAGTACGCGGGCATCTTCTCGTACGTGCTCGGTGACACCGTCGTCGTCGACAGCATGGACACCGCTCGCGACCTGATGGGCGACTACCGGATGGTCACGCTCGACGGCGACCTCGTCGAGAAGTCCGGGGCGATGACCGGCGGCTCCTCCTCGGGCACACGCTACTCCTTTTCGGGCGGCGCGGGCAAGCTCGAACGTGTCGCCACGCGCATCAACGAACTCGAAGACGAGCGTGCGGACGTGCGTGAGGACCTCCGGGACGTGGAGGAGCGCCTCGACGACGCCCGCGACCGCGAGTCCGACGCGACCGAGCAGCTCCGCGACATCGAGACGAGCATCGAACGCAAGCAGAGCAAACTGGAAGACACCCGTGACCGCATCGATCAGCTGGAAGCCGACCTCGAAGACATCGCCGCGGAACGCGAAGACGTGGCCGACCAGATGGACGAACTGGAGGCCGACATCGAGGAAAAGACCGAGGAGATCGACGCGCTCCAGCGCGATATCGACGAGCTAGAAGCCGAGGTTGAGGACTCGGAACTGCCGGACCTGACGGACCAGCGCGAGTCCATCAAGGACGACATCGACGGGCTCGAAGACCGCCAGGGCGAACTCGACGCCGAACTCAACGAGTACGAACTCGAAAAGCAGTACGCCGAGGATGCCATCGAGGACCTCCACGACGACATCGAGGCGGCCCAGAACCGCAAGGCCGAACACGAGGAGCGCATCGACGACCTCGAAGCGAAGATTGCCGAGAAGCAGGATCTGAAAACGGAGAAAGAGCAGGCCGTCGCCGACCTCGAAGAGGAACTGGCCGAACTCAAGTCCGAGCGCGAAGACCTGAAAGACGACCTGCAGGAGGCTAAGGAAGCCCGTGACGAGCAACAGGCAGCCGTCTCCGAAATCGAGCGGGACCTCGAATCCGAACAGGAAACGCAGGAGCGCCTGGAGTGGGAGATCGACGAACTCGAAGCGCAGGTCGGCGACTACGACCCCGAAGACGTGCCCGACCACGACACAGTCGAGCAGGAGATCGACCGGCTGGAAACGGAGATGGAGAAGCTGGAGCCGGTCAACATGCGCGCCATCGAGGAGTACGACCGGGTCAACGACGACCTGCAGGAACTCGAAGACAAGAAGGCGACGCTGGTCGAGGAGGCCGACGGCATCCGCGAGCGCATCGACACCTACGAGGCCCGCAAGAAGGAGACGTTCATGGAGTCGTACACGGAGATCAACGACCAGTTCCAGAACATCTTCGAGCGGCTCTCGAACGGCACCGGCCACCTCCACCTCGAAGACGAAGACGACCCCTTCGAGGGCGGACTGACGATGAAGGCCCAGCCGGGCGACAAGCCGATTCAGCGCCTGAACGCGATGTCCGGCGGCGAGAAGTCGCTGACGGCGCTGGCGTTCATCTTCGCCATCCAGCGGCACAACCCCGCGCCGTTCTACGCGCTTGACGAAGTGGACGCCTTCCTCGACGCGGCCAACGCCGACCTCGTCGGCGAACTGGTCGACGAACTCGCCGGGGACGCCCAGTTCGTCGTCGTCTCGCACCGCTCGGCCATGCTGGAGCGGTCCGAGCGCGCGATTGGGGTGATGATGCAGGGCGACAACGTGAGCGCCGTGACTGGGATTGACCTCTCGGGCGAGGGTGACGGTGACGAGGAGGTGCCGGCTGATGACTGATGAAGGGGTTGAAAGGCAAGCGGATGACATTCCACTCAACATTACCGGCCACGAGGACCGTGAGCCGCCCGGCGAATCAGGTGATGCGGCGGCGCTGCTGGGCGACTCCCCCGATTCAGATGATGCCTCTCCCGAGCAGGGCGGCCCCGAAAGCGACTCGGACGACGACAGCGAGGACGAAGACGTCGAACCGGTCGAGGTGCTGGTCCAGCTCGCCGACGACGGCGAAATCGACCCGTGGGACATTGACGTGGTCCGGGTCACCGACAAGTTCCTCGCACGAATCGACGACGCCGACCTGCGCACGTCGGGGCGAGCGCTGTTCTACGCGAGCGTCCTCATCCGGATGAAAAGCGACGCGATGCTCGGTGCTGGCGAGGATGAGGAGGAGCCGGCCGAGCCGTGGGAGCAGGCGATGCACGAGGATGCTCCTATCGAGGAACCGGACCCCTTCGCCGCGCTGGAGTCGGAGATGGACCGCCGGCTGGAGCGCCGCCGCGCCCGCGGGATGCCACAGACGCTCGACGAACTCGTTCGGGACCTCCGCGACGCCGAGCGCGAATCGTGGTGGAAGGAATCCCGGGAGTACGACACCAGCGACTCCCCGAGCGGGTACGACCGCGGGACGCAGGAACTGGATTACCGCGGGGCCGACGACATGCGACTGGACGAGGAGCCGTCAGCGGCGGATGTGACCGGGACGGCTCACGCCGAGAACATCGACGACATCATCGCCGATGTCCACGACGCCGTCCGCGAGCAGTACGACCAGGGCCGCGAGGAGGTGCTGTACCGCGAGGTCGACACCGCCGGCGGGACCCGCGTCGAGACGTTCCTCGGGCTCCTCTTTCTCGCCCACCGCGGCCAGGTCCGCCTCCAGCAGGACGACCTTTTCGGCGACCTCTGGATTCAGGACCCCAACGCTGCGACCGGGTCGGACGAGGCCGTCGCAGACTAACGCCCTCCGAGTCCTCTATGGGCGGTGTGCCCCTCTTCTAGTGCCGCGGCAAACAGGTTCAAACGGGTCGAACCCTAAACGTAGGTAATGGCGACCCAGTCCTCGCCGCCGGAGTTACCGGACCCGGAAGCGCTCGCAGACACGTTCTACGTCTACGAGGTCGACAGGACCGCCGAGGACGGCGTCCGGTATTACGGCGAGCCGATGACCGAGTCAGAACAGGTCATCCACCGCATCGCACCGGCGTTCCGTCAGCGCGGGTATCGCGTCGCGCTCCAGCGCGAGATGGGCGAGTGGGTCCTGATCGCGCGGGAGCGGTCCCTCGGCGTCGACGGCGTCCCGTGGCTGAACGTCGGACTCGCCGTCCTGACGTTGTTGTCGACACTATACGCCGGGACCCGCTGGTACGGGCTGTCTGTTCTCGACGACCCGACAGCCATGCTCGAGGCGTGGCCCTTCGCCGCCGCTGCACTGGGAATCCTTGCGATTCACGAGTTCGGCCACTACGTCATGAGCCGCTACCACGAGGTGGAGGCGAGCCTGCCGTACTTCCTGCCGTTTCCGAACGTGCTCGGGACGCTGGGCGCGGTCATCAGCATGAACGACCACATCCCCGACCGGAAGGCGCTGTTCGACATCGGCGTCGCCGGTCCGCTGGCGGGCCTCGCCGCGACAATCGTCGTGACCGCCATCGGCGTGACGCTCCCACCGGTGGAGGTAACCCGCGGCATCGTCACGAACATCGAACTCGGCTACCCGCTGCTGTTGCAGGGCATCGCGGCGGTGATGGGTGAACAACTGGAGTACGCGAACCCGCAGCTCCTCCCGAACCCGGTCGTCATCGGCGGCTGGGTGGGTGCGTTCGTGACCTTCCTGAACCTCCTGCCGGTCGGCCAACTCGACGGTGCACACGTCGCCCGCTCGCTGTTCGGCGACCGCCTGTCGCTGGTCCAGCTAGCCGTCCCCGTCGCCCTGTTCGGGCTCGCGGGCTACCTCGTCGCGTTTGAGGGGGGTCGCGCAGCCGGACTGTGGGCGTTCTGGGGGCTCCTGGCGCTGGTGTTCGGTCGGCTCGGGTCGGCGACGCCGCTGGACGAGACGCCGCTGGGGTCGGGCCGCTGGGCTATCGGCCTGGTCACGTTCGTTCTGGGCATGCTCTGTTTCGTTCCAGTGCCGCTCGTCATCACGATGTAGGCTCCTGTGGACCGCCCCACCGACCCCTTACAGCCCGTACGGGTCGTACTCGGGTCTGTTGTCCGTGTCGGCAGAGAGATCATATCGGTCCCGGAACTCAGCGAGTAGGTCGTCAGCGGCGGCGGTGAACAACACGGCGACGCCGTAGGGGCGGGCGTACGAGTCGGCATCGGGTGGGTCGGGGTCGATGAAGATAGCGTCTGTCGGCGGTTCGCCGATACCGGGGAGTTCGGTCAGCAGTGATTCCATCGGCACGAGGCCGGTGAGCACGCTCGGGACGAACGTGCCGCCGGGCAGCGGCGCGCGCGGCTGCACGAAACACTTCGCGACCGGCTCGCCGTCCTCTTCGAGCACGGCGCTTGCCGGGCGTTCGAGCCCCGGTTCCCAGAGGTCGGCCGCCACTTCTGGGACTTCAGCATCCACAGCAAAGTCCATCGCGACCCGGTCGAGCCGCTCGAAGGAAAGTAGCGACCAGGCCTCGTCCGAATCGTCGGGATCACCGCCGAGCGTCGCCTCGACGAGGTCTCCCGTTCGGAGGTCGTCGACTGCTGGCTGGCGTTCGCCGTAGCCGGACTGGTACACGGTGTAGAGCCGCGTCGCGTCGGTGTCAAATAAATTGATGTGCGGGACCGCTTCGACGACGCGGTAGACCCTGAATACGCCCGTACGCTCGTCCATATCTTCCCGACGGGTTCCACCGTCAAGACTCCGCGGACTCACCGCTGCTCAGGCAGCCGTCATGAGCTTGAGCCACTCGGTCAGGCAATCGTCGCTACAGTGGTGGTGGCGCTGTCGACCGCCGTCTGTATCCAGGACCCCGACGACGAGATGCCAGTCGTCGGCGTACACGTGACCGCCACAGACCACGCAATCGCGCACCGTCTCGTCGTCTGTCTGCTTTCCCACGGACACCGACTCGACGTAGTAGGTCCCGCCGAGGGCATACGGCGTTGGCAACTCCATCGAAACCGTCTGAGTCCCACACACCCGTAAATAGCAGGGGTGAACCGACCGGTTCGACGCAACACGGAGGTAGCCTCGGTTCCAAGCCACAGGTATGAGTCAATCTACAGACCTTCCAGACCCGGACCCGGAACAGCTCCGCCTGGCCGTTGAACGGTTGCTCGACGAGACGGTCGACCGCGACGAGGCGCTCCACGTCACGGCCGACGATATTTCGGTCTCTATTCCGATGCGGTTCGGTTCGGACTCCCCGCAAGCGACGTGGCGGTTCGACGGCGACGTGACGATCTCAGTCGACGGTATTCGGGGGCCGCTCAGAGAGTGGGTCGACCTCCTCGAAGAATAGCCGGCATCGGAGCCGAGGCGCTCAGAACGTCTCGACGTGGGGGCGGAGATCGAGTTCCAGCGTCCACGCCGAGCGGTCCTGTTCGACGAGGTGCCAGTACGACTGTGCGATTTCGTCCGGGTCAAGATACGACTGAGTGTCGCGGTCAGCTGCGTCGGCGGCGTTCGTCGGGAGAATCTGACCGTCGATGACGACGTGGGCGACGTGGATGCCTTCGGGCCCGAGTTCTCGGGCCATCGATTCGGCCAGCCCGCGGACGGCGAACTTGGCGGCGCTGAACCCAACTGCGCCGTCGCGGCCCCGGACGGCGGATGTCGCACCGGTGAAGATTATCGTCCCTCCGTCACCCGTCAGCATGTCGTCGCCGGCCTCCTGGGAACAGGCCAGCCCGCCCGCCGGACCGACGGCGAGCGCGCGCTGGAACTCGTCGTGTGAAATCTCCTGCGTTCCCTTCCACGCCCCGCCGCTGGCGTGGTTCACGAGCACGTCGACGGGGCCGAACTCGTCCCGGACCTGCTCGAAGCCTGCTGCGACCTGGTCCGGGATGGTAATATCAGTCTGTACTGCGAGCGCGTTGTCACCGAGGTCTGCCGACAGTGACTCCAGATACGACGCCGACCGGGCGAACAGGCCGACCTGACAGCCTTCGTCGACGAACGTTTTGGCCAGTGACTCCCCGAGGCCCGGACCGACACCTGCGATAACTGCTGTCCGTGACATATGCATACGAACGACTACTAGGTGGATGAAAGTATGGTCACAGCGGCAATGCGGAGTGGAGGGCCGCAATATCCATGGTGGTGACCGGCACCGCAGGGTTCCGTGTCAGTCGTCTCCTCCGTGTGCGTGGCCGATACGCAGCGCCACGGCGTTGAAGACGACGAGCGCGACGAACGCGATCCGCGTCGCCCCGGAGTTCAGGCCGGTAATCAGTAGCGGGAGATATAAAAACGGGAGTGCAATCGCCGTCCAGAACGCGATACCTCGAACGGCGGAGACGAGCGACTCGTCGAACTCCGGGACGGACTCATCAAACTGGGCGAGTAATTCGTATGCGGACGAACTTGACATATGGGGGACCTACCCACGGCTTCTACTGGAGATAGCTTATAACCTCTAGAGGTTTCCGCCCGTTTCGCTTCGTTTCACGCACAGCGGCCCCTAGCCGTTCATTTTATTACCGGCTGAAAGACGCTTAGACGTTTTATCGGCGGTGTAACTGTGGTATAACCTACTGTAACACTCCCAGTCCCGGTGACGCCTCCGGTGGACGTGTACGACCGATTACGGTCCGAGTAGTGACACAGTTACGTCGTGCGCTGTGTCGCTTAGTGTCGTGCTATCGACGACGTGGTCCGGAAGCGACTCCCGCCACTCGGCGAGTCGCTGCTCGTGGTAGGTCCGATGGCGCTCCACCGAGTACGTCTCATCGTCCGCGGCTCGGAGTTCGTCGGCGGTGTCATCGGGCGTCGGATACGACGGTGCATCCGTAGTCAGCAGTGAGTCGGGCTCGATGTGAACCGTGTCATCGTCGTCGTCGGCCTGAATGACGTGGAGACGCGCCCGCATCCGGCCGCTGAACGGTGGTGTGACGCGCAACACGGTCTCTGATTCGTCTGCAGTCGCTTCAATAGCTGCGACGAGGTCGGTGGCGCTTATCGCGATTGATTTGATGTCTGTCGGGTCAGTTTCCATGGCTGAGTCTGTGGGTCCCATTGGTTCAGGCAGTTACATCCGGTTGCTATAGTCCCAGGTGTGGAGACGGTCGGGTGTGATCGTGATCTGGATCTCGCGGCGGTCGGGTGCGAGCAGTCG
The DNA here is from genome assembly GCF_048595605.1 of Haloarcula sp. KBTZ06. Taxonomy (NCBI): domain Archaea; kingdom Methanobacteriati; phylum Methanobacteriota; class Halobacteria; order Halobacteriales; family Haloarculaceae; genus Haloarcula; species Haloarcula sp. KBTZ06. Next base: position 2,016,869 of record NZ_CP184337.1, on the reverse strand, counting down.
TTCGGCCAGTGGTGAGTCGGTCCCGCCGAGATAGCGGTGCAGCAGGTCGGTGAGCACCGTCTTGTCCTCGTCTGTTGTCATCGTCGCTGTGCCATTGCCTCTGACGCCGCGGTACGGCGGCTCGTTCGTCGAGACTTCGAATGACACGTCGCCGTCATAGTCGAGGTAGTCGACAACCGCTGCGTCTGCCCCGGTCGCACACTCGAAGACACCGTCAACGAATCGGTACCAGAGCGAGAGCATCCAGGGCCTGTCTGCTGGAGTTCGGCACCCGAGACGGAGTGGAACCGTTTCGGCGCTGAGAAACTGTTCCATCTCCCCGCTCGTCCACGGTCCGGAGACGGTCACCATACACACAGGGTACGGTCGCCGCTATGTTAACATCTCTGGCATGAGTCACTGCCCTGTGACAGCACGCCTCCATGAAAAAGTCAACAGACCAACTGCAGTGTTCTCAGAATCGATAATATGCTGGGTACCTTTATCTTGCTGTTCGGGAAAGTCACCGTGAGAGCAGTACGTGAGTCGACAGGAGGGACAACAAGTGCAAAAGCGTGTTGAGACGGAGGAGGCAACGGTTCTCGTCGTCGACGATGAACAAGATATCGCGGATCTGTATTCGACGTGGCTGCTGACCGCACACGACGTTCGGACCGCACACAGCGGTACGGAAGCGCTCCAGTTAGTCGACGCGTCCGTCGACGTCGTCTTTCTGGACCGGCAGATGCCCGATATGAGCGGTGACGAAGTCCTCGATACCATCGCAGAACGGGGTGTCGACCCGGCGGTAGTGATGGTAACGGCCGTCGACCCGGACTTCGACATCGTCGAGATGCCCTTCGACGAGTACTTGACTAAGCCGGTCAGCCGCGAGGACCTCCTCGACACCGTCTCGGAGATGCTCGTCCGGACCACGTACGACGATCAGGTGCAGGAGTACTTCGCCGTGGCCTCGAAGAAGGCGACGCTGGAAACGCAGAAGAACACCGCGCAACTGGAAGCCAGCGACGAGTACCGGACTGTCAGCGAACGACTCGAAGAACTCCGCGAGACAGCCGATTCCACGGCCGCAGAGATTGACGACTTCGAAGCCGTGTTTCAGGAGTTCCCCGGCGGCGGCCTCTCGTCTGGCTGACCGCTGGCGGTTCTTTTCCCACGAAACTACCATCTACGTCTCCAAACAGTCGTGACAAGCACGACAGCGTTCGGGAGCGACTCGGCGAGGATACCGTCTGCTCGCTCGGAACAGCCCTGCTCGGGCTAGTCGCGTACCGTTTGTTCGGCACGGGCCAGTGATGCTGCTGGCTGCTGGCCGATGTGATCTGGAAAATGCCCGGGGAGGGCTCCGAACCCTCGATCTCCGCATGGCCCAGGTCTGGGGCGTGACGAGCGCCCCGGGGTCATGACGGGTGCACTGCCGCATGAGTCGAAAGACCCTATGAGTGCGGCGCTATGTCCAGCTAAGCCACCCGGGCGCGGGTGCATTCAGCCGTTGGCCGTTAGCCGTCTTGAAGGTTCTCATCTCTGCCGGGACTGTGGCACAGTCCCACGCTTTGTCCGCCTGATCGGCGCTGATAATCGACCCGCGGATTTAAGCCACCACGCAGGTATGCAGGCAGTATGGAGATACCAGACCTCGTCCAGCAGGAACTCGGGGACGAGGAGATCCGGGGCGGTGTCAACCTCGGCGACGAAGACGCGGCCTGTTTCACACCGACCCGGACGCTCGTCTACCGCGGTGAGGGCCTTCTCAGCGACGAGAAGGTCGCCAGCTATCCGCACGACTTCGAACGGCTCACGGTTTCGGAAGGCCGCCGCAAGACCAAGTTCTCGCTCATCTACACCAGTGAGAAGCTCGAACTATCCGTTCCCGGCAGCCGCGGCGATGCCGTCCTCGAACGGCTGCTCGAAGGGAAGCTCACCGTCTCGGGCGGTATCGCCCCAGACGAGAGTCTCGCCGGCGTGTTCCGGTTCAGCGAACTGACGCTGGTCGTCACCGACCGCCAGCTACTCAAGCACATCGGCAACGTCACCTGGGACGCCGACTACGAGGCGTTCTCCTTCGACGACGTGACCGGTCTGGAGTTCGAGGAGGGCAGCGTCGCCACGGCTGTCGTGCTCTCGTTCAACGAGCGGCCAGAGCGCATCAAGGCCCCGTCCGAGCAGGCACCGATGGTCCGGAAAACACTCGAAGAGGCTCTCTTCGCGTACCACGAAGTTGATTCGCTTGCCGACCTCAACGCCAAGGTCGGGGCCGACCCCGAGAAGAATGCTGACGAATCCGGCAACGGTCTCGGCCTCGAATCCGGTATCGACCCGCTCGTGAGCAACGACGAGGAGGGCGGTGACGGCTCCGAAGCTGAATCTGCGAGCGCCGGGACACAGGCCACGACTGCAGCGACCACCGAGCAGGGAACCACCGCCGAAGCCACGACGGATACCCAATCCAGTGACGTAACCAGCGTAGACACCGACTCGGTCGAGCCGGACACCTCGGCAGACCCCGATATCGCTGAACTCGAAGCACAGGTCGCCGAACTGACCGCCGCTGTCGAGGCCCAGAACGAACAGCTCCAGAAGCAGGAGCGCACCATCAAACAGCTCATCAAGGAACTCCGCCAGGGCCGCTGAACGGTCTGTTTTTGACTGCCTGTCCTTCACAACGAGGGGCGCTCACTCCGTCCACGACTTCGCTACTCGCGGCTCACTTCGTTCGCCGCTCGTAATTCCGAGGGCCGCTCGCTTCGCTCGCGCCCCCCGCTACTCCCGCCCTAACACTTTCCGAATACACGTCGACCCGAACGGTCCCAGTTCGCCGCCGTCGAACTGGACGAAGTGGCCCGTACTGATAGCTGCGCCACAGCGCTGACACGAGAACTCCCCCTCGCGGACGACCACGTCGCTGTCGAAGTTCACGTACGACCCCTGTGACCGCGGGCGGACGACGCCGTTCTCGCGCTCGATGAGGCCACGCATCACTGCAGTATCGAGTATCTCGCGCTGGACCTGTGGGTTGGTCGTCACTGTCTCGATACGGTCGAGCGCGTCGGCGACGGACAGCTCCCCGTGTTCCAGATGGGCGAGCAGTTCGACGCCGAGTTCGACCGGATCACGCCTCTCGGACACAATCGCCGATTCAACCCCGAACAACCTAAAAGATACCACAAAGCGTTTGTCGATTGCTACCGCTCAATTGGGTAGATGGACCGCCTCGCGAAGCGACAACTGGTCGGGACTGCCGGGCTGGTGGTAGTCGTCGCCGTCGCGACAACGCTGCTCACCCCCGAGCGGGTGGTAGCCCAGACGACGCATCTCGCCGACCACCCTGTCTACCTCGCGGGCGTCATCGTCGGGCTGTACCTAGTTCGCCCGTTCTTCGCGTGGCCGACGATGCCGCTGTCCGCGTTCGTCGGGTTCGTCCTCGGCGTCAAATACGGCTTCCCGGTCGCACTGATGGGCGCACTCGTCACCTGCCTCATCCCCTACCGGTTCGCGCTCCGGGCCGGCGAACAGGGCGGGATGTTCGGCTGGCTGGGGGACTCAGGCCGCCGGATTATCGAGGTGACCGGCGAGACGCGGGGGGTGCTCGCGGCACGGCTCTCACCGGTGCCTGCGGACCCCGTCTCTTATGGAGCCGGGTTCGCCCGCGTCTCGCCGCGCTCCTTTGCGGTCGGGACGTTCCTCGGCGAGATTCCGTGGGTCGCGGTCGAGGTCACCGCGGGCGCGTCGCTGCGGTCGCTGACGCTCACGGGGCTCAGTGTCGACGCGCTCCCGCACGTCCTGTTGTTCTCCGCGGCACTGGCTGTGCTGGTACTCGCCGGCCCGGCTTACCGCCATGTCAGCGCTCCGAACTCGTCGTGAACTCGAACCGCGCGCCGCCGTCCTCGCTTTCGGTCACCGACACAGACCAGCCGTGGGCCTGTGCGACCTCAACGACGATTGCCAGCCCGAACCCGGTCCCGGTGTCGCTCGTGGTGTAGCCGCGCTCGAACACGTCATCTCGCTCTTCCGGTGGGATTCCCACGCCGTCGTCGGCGACGTAAAATCCGTCGTCCGTTGTTCCGACGGAGACAGTGACCGGGGCTGCGCCGTCTGCACAACGTCCGTGTTCCACACTGTCGTCGGACTCCGTCCGACTGCTCGTGGAGCCGTGTTCTACGCTGTTCCGGAACAGGTTCTCGAACACCGTGCGAAGCCGTGCCGCGTCGGCTTCGACCGCCGCTGTCCCGTGTTTTTCGAGCGTGGCTTCGCCGGTTTCGACATCGATCCAGGCCTGGCTCGCGAGGGCAGCGAGGTCGACCATCGTCGTCTCGCCGACCGTATCGCCCTGTCTGGCGAGCGTCAACAGGTCGTTTATGAGTTCGTCCATCCGATCGGCCGCGGACTCTGCCGCTTCGAGGTGCGAGACGTCGCCCGACGTCCGAGCGACCGATATTCGCCCTTTGACCACGTTCAGCGGGTTTCGCAGGTCGTGGCTGACGACAGACGCGAACTCCGCAAGCTGTCGCTCCCTGTCTTTCCGGTCGCTGATATCGCGGATGACGCCCGCTGTGCCGTTGAACTCCCCGTCCGCGGCTGGAAGCAACGCGATATGGATCTCGATAGGCGTGTGATTCCCGGTCTGGTCGACAATATCCGTTTCGAAGGTCACGTTCTGTCGGGTCGGGTCAGACAGGATGGTCCGGATGAGCTCGCTTCCGCGGTTGATGTCCTCGCCGGTCATGATCGTCGAGATGTGCTCGCCGATCAGCTCGTCCGGTTCGAACCCCGTCAGTTGCTCTATCGCCTCGTTCACGTAGGTGAACACACCCTCGTCGTCGAGGGTGTACACCGGGTCGCCGACGGCCTCGATGATCGTCTCGTAGCGTTCGAGTTCCCGTTCGCGTTGCTTGCGCTCCGTCGTCTCGCGCATCACGCCGACCGAGCCGTCGAAGTTCCCGTCCTCGTCGAACAGCGGTGCGATCCTGTCCTCGTTGATCCGGACTGTCCCGTCAGCGGATATCGTCCGCATCTCGTAGGCCCCCCACGTCCGCTCGTCGTCGTCGAGCAGGTTACAGATGAGTGCTGTCGCTCTTTCGACATCCGTCTCGGGCATGAAACGGACTGGTTCCGAGCCGACGATTTCCGAGCGGTCGTACCCCAGATGGGCGGCCATCGCCTCGTTTACCATCTCTACTGTCCCGTCAGTATCGAGGACGTACATCGGGTCCCCGACGTTTTCGACCAGCGTCCGGTACTCCCTGAGCTCCCGTTCCCGGCGTTTCCGTTCCGTAATATCCCGGCCGATACCGGCAATCCCGAACAGGTCGCCGCGCTCGTCTTCGATGAGCGAGCCCTTGAATTCGTACTGGAGCGCCCTGCCGTCAGCCGTCTCGACACCTGCTTCAACGGTTCCGTATCCGGTCTCCAGCGTCTCCTCGAACACTCGCCATAATTTCTCGTGGTCGGAATCCACGATGAGTTCCCCAATGCCCATCGACGCTAGCTTCTCGTTTGTGTAGCCGGTCACCGACGAGACGGTGTCGTTCCATCGGACCAGACTGCCATCGGGACCGACAACGTAGAACATATCGTCGACGGAGTCGATGAGCTTCTCGGTAAATGCCCGCTGATTCGCGAGTTCGCGCTCGCGCTCCTCGCGCGCGGTTACGTCAGTGATGAACCCTTCGAGGATTTCGACCCCGTCGTCGTCAGTGCCGACGACGCGCCCGCGCTCCCACATCCAGCGGGTCTCACCGTCGGCCGTCTCGATCTGGTAGGAGACTTCGAACGGTTCGTCGGCGGCGATACAAGTCTGGACCGTCTCCCAGAGACGCTCCGTCTCGGATTCTTTGATCAGCGTCCCCCAGGAGACGTCGCCGCTCTCAAGCGCCTCCGAACTGTAGCCAACTAACTCCGTCGCACCGTCGCTGACGAACTCCATCGGCCAATCGGGTACGTTCCGTGCGCGATACACCATCCCCGGCAGGTTCGAGATGAGCGTCGACAGCATCCGCTCGGACTCTTCGAGCGCGGCCTTGGCCCGCCGTTCCCCGACAGCCCGCTCGATACGGTTGGCAAGGACGGTGTACTGGTCCGTCCCGACTCCTTTCTGGAGGTATTCGGTGACGCCAGCGGAGATGGCATCACTCGCGATTTCCTCGTTTCCTTTGCCAGTAAAGAGAATAAAGGGTAGCTCCTCGTACTCCTCGCGGACGACCTTCAGGAATTCGAGTCCGTCCATGCCCGGCATGTCGTGATCGCTGACGACACAGTCAAACGTACGCTCGGACAACCGCTGTAACCCATCTGCCGCGCTTCGCACGGTACAGACGGAGATATCATTGTGAGTTTGCTCCAGATGGACCGCAACGAGATCGCCAAGGTCGGGGTCGTCGTCGACGTGCAGCACCGAAATCTCTCCCCCGTGGCCACTCATATCACTTCTTTCGTTGTTCCAAGATATTAAACCCGCGAGCGTATCGTCAGTAGAACGTGTCAGCGCAGTCATATACGACGCCGTGCTCCGGACAGACGTACTTGCAGTGTCGGTGGTACATTGCCCGTTCACAGAGTGGGCAGGGCCGACCCCCGGGCTGCTCGTCCATGATTTCGTAGAACAGCTCCGCTCGCTTGTGTCTTCCGGAGTTTCGGAACGGAATCCGGACGAAATTGGAACAATCCCTTTTGCGAGGTAGACCCTCGATTGAGTCATGACTGACGACCTCCTTGACTCGCCCGGCGGTCGGCTGCTGGTTAGCGTTGCCGCCGCCGTCGCAGGCCTGGCGGGCTCCTACGCTGTGACCGGCTACGCACCCACATTCATCGCCTCGCCAATCGAGCGGACGCTCGCGCGGTCGATGCCCGGTATCGTCGTCTCGACCGCTATCTCGACGCTCGGCAGCCTCGGCCAACAGCTGAATCTCCTGCTCGCCGTCGGACTCGCGGGGCTGTTCATCGCGCTGGCAGCCAGGGCAGCCATACTCACCGGCCAACTGGCGAACAACCGCGCCCTCCCGGTCGTCGGGACGGCTGTCGTAACCTGGGCCGTGAGCGTCGTTCTCACCGGTGAGGTCATCCTCGCGGCCGGTCCGGCGGTTCCCGCCGCCGCCGTCGTCGGACTTGCACAGGCGCTTGACGGACTCGGTGGCCCGACGTCTCCGCTCTCCTCGAAGCGGCGGCGAGCGCTCTCGACGGTTGGCGCGGCCATCGGCGCGGCGACGGTCGGCTACGCAACTGGCAACCAGCGGTCGGTCGTCGCGACGGGTGACGATGCGCCCGTGCTGAATGCGCCGGGAGCGGACCTCGACGATGTCGACGAAAAGCTCGCCGTCGCGGCAGACTATTCCCTTGGCCTCGGCGATATCGACCCGCTGGTCAGCGAGAACTTCTACGAGGTCGACATCAACTCCATCGACCCGGAACTCTCGACCGCGGACTGGTCGCTCTCCATCACCGGTGCTGTCGAGGAGGAAGTCACGCTCGACTATGAGGATATCATAGAGATGGATGCCGAAAACCGGTTCGTTACGCTCCGCTGTGTCGGTGAAAGTCTCAACGGCTACAAGACAGACACCGCGCTGTGGACCGGCGTTCCCGTCGACAGCCTCCTCAAAGAAGCCGGCGTTCAGAGCGGCTGTGAATGCGTCATGCTCCGGGCTGAGGACGACTACTACGAGGAGTTCCCCATCGACGCGCTCCGGGGCGGGATGCTCGCCTACGGCATGAACGGGAAGGTCCTCCCGCGCGGCCACGGCTACCCCGTCCGAGCACTGGTCCCCGGCCACTGGGGCGAAGTCAACGTCAAGTGGCTCTCGGAGATCGAAATTCTCGACGAGGAGGCCGACGGCTACTGGGAGAAACGCGGTTGGCAGGGGACCGGCCCCGTCAATCCGGTTGCCAAACTCCACCACGAGTCGACGCTTTCGGACGGCCGCCGCCGCATCGGTGGCCACGCCTACGCCGGCCTGCACGGCGTCCAGCGCGTCGAAGTCTCCACCGACGGCGGCGAGACGTGGGCTGACGCGACGCTCTCGGACCAACTGCCGGCGGCCGACGGCAACGGCCCCGCAGAGGACGCGTGGCGACAGTGGGAGTACACCTACGACCTGCCCTCGGGCGGCCACACCGTCGTCGTCCGGATGGTCGACCAGCGCGGCGAACTCCAGCCCGAGGAGGAGACCGACTCCTACCCCAGCGGTCCCTCGGGATGGGTCTCCAAGCAGTACTCGTAGCCTCCGAGTTCCCTCACGCTGGACCGGAACCAATTGTACAGACGGGCCCGATGTGCGCAGAACAGCAGTGATGTGCCGGTCAACTGGGCGTCGCCTGTGAGACGGCGTTCAGGAAAAGATTCAAGCGAGTTGTATACGACTGTATACACATGGGGACAAAGTCCATTCGGCTTGAGGAGGACGTCTACGAGCGGATTAAAGCTCACAAGCGGGACGGAGAGACGTTCTCCGAGGCTATTGACCGACTCACAAGCGAGTACTCGCTGCTGGATTTCGCCGGCGGCTACTCGGCCGACGACGCCGACCGCCACCGTGCACTGCTCGACCAGGCCGACGAGCAGGCGACGGCGGACCGAGAGGACCGGCTCGAACGGCTGGAACTCGACGCTGAATGATTCTCGACACGGAGTTTCTCATCTCCTTGCAGGCCGAGGAGCCCGGGGCAGTCGAGCAGGCGGCGGAACTCGAAGCCGACGGGGTGCCCACGCGTATTCCGACAGTGGTCATTCAGGAACTGTACGTCAGTGTCGGTGCTGGCGGGGACCCGAACGAGAACGCCCGCGCGTACGACGCACTGGTCGCCAACAAACCGGTCGTCCCGCTCGACGAGAACATCGCTCGCCGGGCGGGCGTCCTCGAAGGGGAGCACCTCACAAGCGACTCGAAGCCAACGCTCGGGCCCGGCGACGCGATTGTTGCAGCGACGGGGCTCGTCCACAACGAGCCGGTTGTGACCAACGATACCGACTTCGAGACAGTCGATGGCCTTTCGGTTGCACTGTACTGACCGCTGTTTGCACGCATCCTATGGCAATTGTCCCAGCAACAGAAGCGAGCGGCACATACCGCTGTAGTCGCTATCGTGGGTATGGACGAGACGATTGCCGGCGAGGTCATCCACGTCGTGGAGCCGGCCGAGCACGAGGATTACGACTTCGAGCCCAAGATGGCGTCGCTCGCGGACTCACGCTACGTCATCGTCTGTCGCAAGGGCGGGAAGCCATCGTGGCTCGAACGGATCGCGGCCTTTCTCCGCCGCCAGCCTATCGAGCCGGTGACGCTCGTCGCGGACTCGGCGGCCGAGGAGGGCGCGGAAATCACGGCGGCTGTCGAGGAAACGACGATTACCGGTGTGTACGACGTCACGGAATTCCGGTAGCGGACGCACCGGATACCGACACTAAATATTTCATAGAGTGATAAGAATAACTGATGTTTATTCAGCAAGGGGTAATCTCATCTCCTTTAACTCTCATTATATTCGCACCATCAATTAGATAGAGGGCCTTTGATTCGTAATCCGCTTCTAATTCTTTCGTTGAGTAGTGATACGGGACGTTTACCTCAACATACTTTCCACGATTTGTCTCATTTATTATTTCAGCATATTTCGTTCCAGTTTGCCCTCCAGGTGCACCACTTGCACAAGAAGCATTTTGTAGCTGATTAAAAATATAATCCTCCTCAGCGGATAGTGCTCGTTTTTTTGCACTGTTATTTACCACTAGTTGAGGAGTTTGCTCATCGGTTGTTGTATCCTCACGTAAAGACTCGGTTGATGTGCTGATCTCAGAACTATTCGGAGACACACAACCCGCGCCAACCAGACATAGGACAAGTACTGCCAGAAAGACCGATCGTGAGGAATCCATTACAGTTTGGTTAGTGTTATCGAGTGAATACTTTGTGATCCAACTCATATAGGCCCCATACCGGGTGGACACTCTTGCCGGAACCATTGAGAAAGAGCGGATAATATTAACCAATAGTTTTTGATGATTTAATCAGTATGTCATCTGTATTGACCATTTATCAATAACCGACACGGGGTTTGCGAATAGTTCTATGACACGCTGTTACTAGAAAAGAAACGGCGTCAATCGCGGTGAAAGCCGACTCCGTGTGTCACCGACTCAGCACTCGGACCAGCCACAGGACTCGCAGGTCTTGCAGCCTTCCGAGTAGTACAGCGACAGCGAGCCACAGTCAGGACACTCCGGGCTCTCGCCGGCGTCGATGATGTCCTGCTGGTCGCCACCTGCGTCAGATGCGGCGGCGGCCGCACCGCCGTCAGTCTGGGTCTGCGTGGCGGTCTCGCCGTCGGCCTTCTCGGCAGTCTCCTCCAGCGTGGTCTGGTCGGGGTAGGCCTTGTCGACGTCGCCGTCGAGGTAGCGACGCAGGGCCGTGCCGATGGCGTCCGGGATGGACTGGATCTGCTCGCCCTTGTCCCAGGCGACCTTCGGCGACCGGATGCCCTGCAGTTCGTCGGCGATTTCTTCGGGGTCGACGCCCGAGCGTAGCGCCGTCGAGATGGTCTTGGCCAGCGCCTCGGTGAAGGAGGCGGTGAAGCCGCCGGAGTTGCCGATGTTGGCGAACAGCTCGAACGGCCGGTCGGTTTCGGGGTCCTCGTTGATGTTGACGTAGAGCTTCCCGTAGCCGGTGTCGATGCGCTGGGTCACGCCGTGGAGCACGTCCGGCCGAGTCTGCTTCTCGGCGTACTCGGCGTCCCCGTCGGCGACACCAAGCACCTGTTCGATGGAGTCGTCGATAGCCGCCTGCACGGCTTCGTCTTCGAGGAAGCCCTCGATACCGCCGAAGACCTCCTCGATCTGGGCGACGATCTCGTCGGCATCCATGTCCGAGAACTCCGTGTTCTGGGCGCGCGTCGTCAGCACCTGCTTGCTGCGGGTGCCGTCGCGGTAGTAGGTGACGCCCTTGCCGCCGTGGTCGTAGATGTACTCGAAGACTTCGGCGGCGTCCTCGGTCGTGGAGTCGTTCGGGGCGTTGACCGTCTTCGAGATAGCGGAGTCGACGCCTTCCTGACAGGCAACCTGGATGCCCGCGTGCTGCTTCGCCGAGAGGTCGCCAGTAGTGACGAACAGCTCTCCGATAGCGTCGGGCACGGTCGTCAGCCCGTCGACGCCGTCGAACTCGTTGTTGGCCATCTGCTCCTGGGCTTCCTGTTTGACGGCCTCGACGTCGATGTCGTTGTCCTCCAGCGCGCGGAGGAAGTAGTCGTCGAACTCCACGAGCATCTCGTCGCCCTGCACGTCGTCGGAGACGTTCTTGTAGTAGGCGACGTTGTAGATGGGCTCGCACCCGCCGGTGGTGTTGCCGATCATCGAAGTCGTCCCGGTCGGGGCGATGGTCGTGGTGTTGTGGTTACGGATCGGGTAGCCGTCTTCCCAGTCCGCCGCGTCCTCGCCGGTCTGCTTCTCGAACCAGTCGGGGTAGTCCGTCGGGTTCGCGTACTTGGAGTTGTCCCACTCCTCGAAGGTGCCGCGCTCGGTCGCAAGCTCGTGGCTCGCAGCCTTGGACCCGTGGTTGATGTGGCGCATCGTTTGGCGGGCGATTTCGTTGGCCTCCTCGGTCCCGTAGGCGACGCCGAGCTGGATGTACAGCTGGGCGAGGCCCATGATACCGAGGCCGATCTTGCGCATCTCCCGGACCTTCTGTTCGATTTTCTCGACCGGGAAGTCAGACATCGTGACGACGTTCTCGAGGAAGCGGGTGCCGAGTTCGATGCGGCGGTCGAACTCGTCCCAGTCGATGGCGTCTTCGAGGAACGCGTCGATAGCGGCCTCTTTCGAGTCGTACTCGTCGGCGTGGGCAGCCGACCAGACGCGCCAGTCGGGGGCGTCTTCGGCGGCCAGCGTCGAGAGGTTGATGTGCCCGAGGTTACAGGCCTCGTACTCCTCCAGGGGCTGTTCGCCACAGGGGTTCGTCGCGAGAATCTCGTGGTCGGGGTGTTCCTCCACGTCGAAGGAGTGCTGTTTGTTCACTCGCTCGAGATAGATGACGCCGGGTTCGCCGTTCTCGTGGGCACCCTCGACGATGTCATCCCAGAGCTCTTCGGCCGGAATCGAGAGCTCCTCGCCGACCTCGACGTGCTCGCCGAGACCGAACATGTCGTACAGCTCTTTCGTCTCCTCAGTGACGATGTGGGGCTCCTCGGTGCGGGGGTTGGTGAAGGTGAACTCCTCACCGGCCTTCAGCGCCTCCATGAAGTCGTCGGTGACGCCGACGGAGATGTTGAAGTTCGAGAGGTGGCCCTCGACGGCGTTGCGGAGGTGCTTTGGCACCTTTCCGTCGTCGTCGATGAGTTCGCGAGCCTCCTCCAGCGCCTCGGCGAAGGAGTTGTGCGTGAAGTCGTCCGGGTCGTTCAGGCGCAGCGTCTCGGCGAGCGAGACGTCCTTGTTCTTGGCGTGGATGAACTGGATGACGTCCGGGTGGGAGACGCGCATGACGCCCATCTGGGCACCGCGGCGGGCGCCACCTTGGGCGATGGTCTCGCACATCTGGTCGTAGGTCCGCATGAACGTGATGGGACCGGAGGCGATGCCGCCGGTCGAGCCGACGGGGTCGCCGTACGGGCGGAGCTTCCAGAACGCATAGCCCATGCCACCGCCGGACTGGAAGACCTGTGCGGCCTCCTTGGCGGTCTGGTGGATGTCGTCGATGTCGTCAGCCGGTGAGTCGACGAAACAGGCGGAGAGCTGCTGGAGTTCGTCGCCGGCGTTCATCAGCGTCGGCGAGTTCGGCATGAAGGAGAGCTGCTCCATCTGCTCCTGGAATGCGTCGGCGGTCGATTCGACGTGGTCGCGGACACCCTCGGGCAGTTCCGGGACGACCGTCTCGTAGGCGAATTTGTTGACGTTGTAGACAGAGAGCTCGGTCTCGACGTCGTCGTCGACGGACGTTCCCTTGCCGAACACTTCGTCGGCGAGTTCGTCGCGGCGCGGGTGGTCGGGCTTCAGCTGGTCCGGCGAGACGTGTACGTCGACGTCCTGCTTGTTGGCCTCGAACACGGCCTCGGCGAGCGCGATGTTCTTTGCGACACGGTCGAAGAGGTCTTCGGGTTCCTCGATGAGGTCGCCGTTGGCGTCCTTCCGGAGGTAGCGAGCCGGGAGGATGTTGTGGTAGGCGTTGCCTGTGAGTCGCTCTTCGATAGTGTCACCGTCGGTACGTTTGATCGGGAGCGTGATCTCGTCGGCGGAAAGGTCGCTGTTACTCATCGCCCGCTCCTCCTCCCGACAGCGGCCGTCTGTCGGTCGATACCCCTCGTCGTAGCTACCCGTGATCCTGTCATTTCTGGCGGCGAATACGTATTCATCGATAGCGTTTAATCCTTCTTGTCTGCGATTCGGCGGCGGCCGTAGCAATCTCCGGAGTCGTGGCTACGGTGCTCGACGAACTGTGCTGGTGACGCGTGAAACGATAGTCGCGTACAACGGAATAGATGCCGTCGATTCTCCTTAATACTGTCCAGACCGAAGTGAAAGTGAAACCCCGTCCCTGTGAACCACCAGACGTGAGTGAGATATCCAGTAGAAACTGACGGGGGTTTGCGGGTGGTGATATACGCTCGCTAACAGTGCGTAGGGAGGGAGTAAGGCTGTGTCAGACGCACCGCAGTACTGCGGTTTTGGCAAAACAGGCCTGTCAGTCCATGCGGTGTCGATATGGTGTGGTGGTAGCTCAGTTCGTCCCTGTGCCATCCGGGAACGTGCCCGGTATTCAGTCCGAGGCCGGACCGAATGGAAGGCGAGAGGCGGGACGCTTACAGGTCTGTGGACCGAAGGAGTGTGCGTGCAGTACGACGGGCTCACCAAGGGAATCGCAGTGGTGTTTGGAGGCCTGACAGTCGTCCTGACAGCGGTGGGCCTCGTGATCAATCCCGCGGTACTCTTCCTGGCGCTCATGTTCGGCGTGTCGACGTATTTCATGTACTACCACCTCAGTGGGAAGATGGCCGCGAGCCTCTACGAACGGGTCGAGCGACAGGCGGCACAGAACACGGGGAACGCCCGTCGCGGTGGGTTCGGTGCCGGCCCACGGGAGGAGTGGGAACCACCGCGAGACGGCCGCCGAGCGCGCCGCTCGCGAGCGTCGCAGGGTGGCCAGCGTCGTCGCCAGGGACGGCAGCGACAGCGTCGCCAGGCAGCGGGCGGCCGGCAGCGCCGACAGCGGGTTCAGTCGTCGGGACCGAGTCCGGCGGAGGCCTACCAGCGGCTCGGCATCGAGCCGGACGCCGATCAGGGGACGATCAAGCGGGCTTACCGGGAGAAAGTCAAGGAGGTCCACCCCGACACTGACAGCGGGAGCGAAAGGGAATTCAAGCAGGTGCAAGCGGCCTACGAAACGCTGACTGACGACTGACCGCAATTCCCATATGCAGCGCTCCGAACCCGGACGTATGGACAACGACACGCCGCCGCTCATCGTCGACATCGACGGAACGTTGACTGACGAAAGCCGAGCGATTGACCCCCGCGTCATGCCGGTCCTTCGCGAGTGGCCCGCACGCGTTGTCATCGCGACCGGAAAAGCGATGCCGTTTCCAATTGCGCTCTGTGAGTTTCTCGGCATCGAACGGACGGTCGTCGCCGAGAACGGCGGCGTGGTGTTCGTCGAAGCTACCGACGAGCTCAGGCTCGAAGGCGACCACGAGGCGGCGCTCGCGGTCGGCGAGGCCTATCGCGACCTGGGCCATGACCTGGGATTCGGACAGGTCGACTTGGCAAACCGATGGCGCGAGACGGAACTCGTCGTGTCGCTCGACCAGCCGCTCGAACCGCTGGAGGACCTGGCCGCGGCACGCGGGCTCGTCGTCCTCGACACCGGCTTCGCGTACCACGTTACAGACCCGGTCGTCGACAAGGGGACGGGCCTCGAAGCGGTGTGTGCTGAACTGGACCTCGCTCCGGAGACGTTCCTCGCCGTCGGCGACTCAGTGAACGACGCCCAGATGTTCGACCTGGCTGGAGAGGCCGTGGCCGTCGCCAATGCCGACGAGACAGCGCTCGAACGCGCCGACCGGGTTACCGACGGGACCTACGGCGACGGCTTTCTCGAAGCGGTCGCGCCGTACCGGGAGTGACAGTCGTGTGATTCACTTTTAGACCAGTCGCTAACCAGATGGGCAAACAGGTGACGCCATCGGCGCAACCCAGCACACGGAGCGGCGTCACACAACCGCAAACTCCGTGTGGCGACTCAGTCCACGACCCGGTCTGGCAGCGCCTTCGCGTATAAATATCCGTCCGACTGATACTGTGAGAGATACACTCAGCCACCGCTCTCAGGAGTTCTCTGGAGCCGTAAATCCGGGGAAGGCTTATATCTACCCCACAGTAACGGGTGGGTATGAGCCCCGACCGGGCTGTCCTCCGGCGCGCGCTTGACCGCGGTGAACGGGAGGGCGGCAGCGTCGAGTTCAAAGAACGGCTCACCGAAGATCTCCACCTGTCAGAGGGCAGACTCGAATCCCTTGCAGCGCAACTCCGCCACCGCGTTCTCTCCGGGGATGGGGAGGCGACGTACGTCGTCGGCGTCACCGACGACGGCGGTCTGGCCGGCATCTCACCGGCGGAGTTCTCCGAGTCGATGGACGTACTCAGCCTGCTGGCAGAGGAAGCCGGTGCACACATTGAAGAGGTGAAAACGTGGGGCGTCGACGGCGTCTCGGAGAACGGGTCGACAGCCTCCGATGGCATCGTCGGTGTCGCGACCGTCTCGGAGGGATCGGTCCTCGCGGACGACGACCACATCGTCGTCGGAACCGCCGGCCACGTCGACCACGGCAAATCCACGCTCGTGGGGTCGCTGGTCACTGGTGACGCAGACGACGGGGAAGGCGGGACACGCGGCTTCCTCGACGTGCAACCACACGAAGTCGACCGAGGTCTCTCGGCGGACCTCTCCTACGGCGTCTACGGCTTCGATGAGGACGGTGAGCCGATCCGCATGGACAATCCGCACCGGAAGGACGATCGAGCGCGGGTCGTCGAAGCATCAGACCGGCTCGTTTCCTTCGTCGACACTGTGGGCCACGAGCCGTGGCTCCGGACGACGATCCGCGGCCTCGTCGGGCAGAAACTCGACTACGGCCTCCTGACCGTCGCGGCCGACGACGGGGTGACCGAGACGACGCGGGAACACCTCGGGATTCTACTAGCGACGGACCTCCCGACGATTGTCGCCATCACCAAGACCGATCTGGTGGACGAGGAACGGGTCGCAGAAGTCGAACGGGATGTCGAACAGGCACTGCGGGAGGTCGACAAGACGCCACTTCGGGTCGAGCGCCACGGCGTCGACACGGCCATCGACGAAATCTCCGAGACCGTCGTCCCCGTCGTCACCACAAGCGCCGTCACGAAGGAGGGGCTGGACGACTTAGACGAGATGTTCGAGGCCCTGCCAAAGACCGCCGGGGAGGTGGGCGACTTCCGCATGTACGTCGACCGGACGTACAACGTCCAGGGAGTCGGCGCGGTCGCCTCGGGCACCATCAAATCCGGCGAGGTCGAAGCTGGCGACGAACTGCTACTCGGCCCGATGCAGGACGGGAGCTTCCGCGAGGTCGAGGTCCGGTCCATCGAGATGCACTACCACCGGGTCGACGAGGCAAAGGCCGGTCGCATCGTTGGTATCGCACTGAAAGGCGTCCGCGAGCAGGACATCGAGCGCGGGATGGTCCTGCTCCCGGCCGACGCCGACCCCTCGCCCGTCCGGGAGTTCGAAGCCGAGGTGATGGTGCTGAACCATCCGACCCGCATCGGCGACGGCTACGAACCCGTCGTCCACCTCGAAACGGTCAGCGAGGCCGCGGCCTTCTATCCAGAGGGCGGGCAGTTGCTCCCGGGCGACGCGGGCAAGGCCCGGGTTCGGTTCAAGTGCCGTTCCTACCTCGTCGAGGAAGGCCAGAAGTTCGTCTTCCGCGAGGGGAGTTCGAAGGGCGTCGGGACCGTCACCGACATCGACCCGGCGGAGTAGCGGTCCGCTGTCTCACTGGTCTTTCCCGTCTTCAGTCGGCTGTCTGTAGCCGTCAGTCGTTTTCTCGGCGAGTCCGAACAGTACGGCCCACTCCAGCAGATTCGCCGTGCGCTCCTGCCAGACGGCTTCCCAGTCAGCGTGACGCTCTCGCTCCCAGCGGGGAATCTCAGCCCGAAGGGCATCGAACGCATCATCAGTATCTACCGGCTCCGAATTGAGAGCCTCAACGAGCACGTCGACGCCGAAGACTGATTTCTCGAACGCTGTTGCGAGGGCCGCCTGGTCGTGGTCGGTCCGCGTCCGGTAGTAGCCCCGGTCGCTCTCGGCGACCAGTCCCAGCGCCTGTAGGAAAACCAGATATTTTTGGGCCGTTTCGCGGTCGGACACGTCAGTCGCCGTCTGAATCGCGCGACAGCAGTCGGCCTCGCTGTCGGGGACGAGCGGAATCGCGTCTCTGGCGCTCTCCAGAAACGAGTGCGAGCGGGCCGGTGGCGCGACCTTGTAACGCATACCCGATTACAGGCCGAAGCTCTCGGCCAAGACGCCCTCGCTCGTCCCACCGACGACGTGCGTGTCGCCGCCGACCACGTCGATGGTGACCGCCGCGGGGCCGAACAGTTCGACGGGGAGCTCCGCGAAGTCCCAGCCGACGTCCTCGAAGACGCCTTCCAGCGGCTCGCCGTATTCTTCGGCTGCGACGGAAGGCACCTGGTCGAAGCGGTCGAAGGACTCGTCGACAGTGAGGTGGACCTCGCTGCCGTAGGCGAGCGCGTCCGTGGTCCGGGCCATCGCGGTCGCTTCGTCGCCGGCGACCGGCGCGACCGGCGCGCGGCCGCTGGCCGACAGCACCGACACCGGGTCGAAGCCGAGTTCGGCCAGCCGGAACACGGCCAGTTCGGCGGCCCGGGCCGCGGCGACGACGCTCCCGGTGACACTCGCGGTTGCGAACGACGGCAGGAACACGCCCGTCTCGGGGACGCCGGTGCGCTCGGCGACCTGGCTCGCAACGTCCTCGTCCGGCAGTTCGTCGGTTTCCAGGGCCAGCACGGCGAAGTCGGCGTCCTCGCGGTAGCCGATGCGCTGGAAGGCCTCCTCCTCAGCGACGAGCGCGCGTGCGGGACCGCTCCCGAGTGCCTGAAAGTCGTCGACAGTCAGTTCCCAGCCGCCCTTTTGTGAGCACAGCAGGGCCAGCGCCGGGTGGTCCGTCGACAGTTCGACGTGGTTCAGCGGCGCGCCGTCGACGGTGGCCATCGTGGACTGGACCGTCGCCAGCCCGGCCGTCTGGATTTCCGCGAGTAGCATGCCGGCTTCGACAGCGCCGGGGACCTCGACGCCGAAGTCCAGCACCGCGGCGTCGCCCTCCAGCGCGTGTACGTCTATCGTGAGTTCGTCGGCGAAGTCGATGGCCTCGTCAACGAGTTCCGTGGCCATCCGATTGAGACTGTCCATACGCCGTCTTTGGCACCCTTCCCTTTAATCTCCGCCTTCGGCCGCGTCGCTTCTGGCTGCCCGACCCAGATGCTCCTCAACGGCGTTGACCTTGTCCCGCGCCTGCTGGTCGACGGTCCGCTTGTCGTCGATCTTCAGGAACGTGCTCACGCGGTCGCTCTGCTCGCCGACGGCCTCGTGAGCCGCGTGGGTGGCCGCGAACAGCTCCTCGCTGTCCTCCGCTTCGATGATGGTCCCCATCGGCGTCGTCTCGTATTCGACGTCGAACGCTTCCAGCGCCGCGACGGCGTCGGCGACGTAGGAAGACATGCTCCCTTCGATGACCGGTGCGACCGAGAGAAACCCTATGCAGGTCATACCGGTTCCGACGCGTGCCCGCGACCTAACCGCTGTGGTACTCGCCTGGGGACTGGACCGAAGAAACTCCCGTTCGAAGCGCTTACTCGCCTTCCTCGACCGGAGCCCCGCGAGCGTTCGTCTTCACGCTCTGGAGGCCCTGCTTCGCCTTCTGCTTGGAGGCGTAGCCCTGTCCGCAGTCCGCGATTATTTCCCCGTTGTCGTGGCGGAGCCGCCAGCGCGCCTTGCCCTCGCTGTCTTTGAAGAGTTCGAACGTCGCTTTGCTGCCCCCCTCTTCGACAACACCGTCGTCGTCTTTGGACTCGTCGACGACGTACGCGCCGGGTGCGTTGGATTTGACGCTTTCGAGCCCCTGTTCGGCCTTCTGCTTGGAGGCGTAGCCTTCCCCGCTGTCGGCGATGATGTTTCCGTTGTCGTGGACGAGCCGCCAGCGGTACTGCTCGGCATTGTCCTCGTACACCTCGAAGGTCGCCTTGCTCGCAGCCACGTCAGTCGCTACCTCCCCCTCGTCTTCGTCCCACTGCATATCGATTTCAAGTGTGACAGTGCCGTCTTCCTGCTCGACCTCAACCTCGAACTCGGATTCGGCCGGCGGCGTGACCGTCACAGTCTGTTCCTCATCTGCCGGGGCCGGCTCACCGCGGCTGAGCCTGTTCGCCAGCCGTCGGAAGTACGACGCAATTCCTCTTCGGCTCCGCGTTTCCTGTGACTCGTGGACCGTCTCGTCTGTCATACAACCGGACTGACGATGGGACAACAAATAATGGTACTCCATACTCAAAACGGCACCCGACCTCCTCAGAACAGCTGACCGAAATAACAGGGTCTCGGCTGGCACGATGCACCCTCTGGTGGACAGCTCTCCCGCGACGGCACGTAATAGGTCGTCGAACCGGAACGACGACTGACGGGTGTGTACGAAGGGCTACGCGACCCCATGCGACAGGTTCCTTCCAATTCGGGACAGAGAAGTACGCTGTGTGAATTCGCCGCTACTCGTCAGGCACTGACACTGTCGATTTCGATAGCATAACAACGAGTGGCACCTGTGGGACGAATCCGCCACGTAGGGCATTACAGAATCAGAGAGAAATGTCGAAGCGTGCCCCGCCGTCGCGGCCCTCACTGATGGTGATTTCCCAGCCGTGGGCGGTGACGATGTCCGTGACAATAGAGAGTCCGAATCCGGACCCGTCGTTGCTCGTCGTGTACCCGTGTTCAAGAACAGTCGTCCGGTCCTCTGGGGGGATGCCGCGGCCGTCATCTTCGATATAGAAGCCCGAAAGCTCAGTTTCGTCCGCATCGTCGAGTGTCCCCACTCGAATAGTCAGCGGCGTGTCGTTGTGGTCGAACGCGTTCCGAAAGAGATTCTCGAAAACCTGTAGCAGGCGGTCACGGTCTGTCTCAACCGCGACATCTCTTGTAAGGTTCAGTTCGAGCGTCCCGCCGTCTGTCTGGGTGTGTTCCCACGCGTCCTCAGCGACGGCAGCGAGTGCGACCCGAGACAAGTCGGTGATGCTCTCGCCCACACGAGCGAGTGTCAGCAATTCGTCTATCATCGTTTCCATCCGGTCGAGGTTCCTCTCCATCGTCTCGACGTGCTCCGTGGGCGCATCATCTCGGACGAAATCCACTCTGGCCCTCGTAACCATCAACGGGTTCCGGAGGTCATGCGAGACGACGCTCGCGAACTTGTCCAGTTTCTCGTTGGACTGTTCGAGCTCTCGCTTTGTCTTTTTGAGTTTCTGCTCGTCGTGTTTCTGCTGTGTAATTTCTCTGGAGATGAACTGGACAGTGTTTGTGTCCCCAGTCTCGCTGAGCGGCGTGACAATGTTGTGAAAGTGACGTACCCCAATGGAATCCTGAAACGTCACCGCGCTCCCGGCGGTAATGGCGCGTTGACCGTATTCGAGGCGGTCGGACGCTATTTCGGCCGGGAGTGCGTCCGACAACTGCGAGTCGATGAGTTCCGGGCGCGTGGTATCGTGTGCCCGCGCCATCGACTTGTTCGCTGCACGGATTCGTCCGTCGGTGGAGACCTCCACGATTTCGTCCGGTGTATTGTCGACCAGTTTCTCGTACTTCTGTTGTGCACGGTGTTGCCCGACAACGTTGCGTATCCGCGTGGCGAGCAACTGGAGTCGTTCTCCGTCTATGATTTTCTTCTTCTGAAGGTAATCATCGACACCGGTCCCGATTGCGTCACTGGCTACGTCCTCCCCGCCTTGCCCGGTTAGTAGAATAAACGGTATGTCAAACTCCTCACTCACCTCGGTACACAGCTCCAGCCCGTCCATGCCTGGCATCTTGTAGTCGCTGACGACACAGTCGACACGCTGCTCTCGTAACGACGCAAGCGCTTCCTGCCCTGTACTTGCCGTTTTGGTGGTGAAGCCGTGTGCGTCACTGAGCTTTTCCGACGCTATCTCGACAAAGAAATCACTGTCATCAACGACGAGTACACTGATATCCCCAGCAGACTCCATCGTACCCTCTAACTGGCTTGCAGACTGTTAACTGCCGGGTTTTGTTGCGGATAGATGATAACTCTACACAGTGAGAACTCGGACGCACAAATGGTGAGGCCCACGAAACGGTGGTTGCTGACAGACATTCACTGAGGGAACTGGACGGAAAAACAGACCCGTGTCCTCACTCGCTACGCTTGTTGTGGGCGCTGCGACTGGCAGGGCTCAAATACAGTGCGATTACAGCATCCAGTACGCGGCGCGATAAAACGCACCGCTCAGGAGTTTGGATGAAGAGAAATGCGCTGGCTGGGATTTGAACCCAGGTTGTGACCATGGCAAGGTCACGTGATACCAACTACACTACCAGCGCTCGCTTCGTTCTGCACTGACCCTCACGGCCGTCGGCCGCTCGGTACCAGCGCGCAACGCCTCGTTGCAATCAAATCTGGCGGGGGTGAGAGTAAAAAGCCTTCCGTTTTCCGGGGAAAACCATGGGAAGTGAGGGCAATCGCCGCCCCGTCTGAGAGCCGTATCGTGTGATGACTTCACGGGGCATGGCCTTTCGGAAGCGGCAATCCAGTGAACGGTCCCATCGGTCCCGAACCGGCATGACGGACCATGTGAACGCGACGCATCGCGAACGCGAAACGGGGCCTTTTTAAGCCCGGGAAGGGGAGATATCGGCACAGTCTAGTGGCGCGACGTGGAAGCGTCACGGCATGACGACCAGCGTACTCGTGCCGTCTTCCCTCGCACGGGAAGCCGAAGACAGACGCGAGGCAACTCGCAAGCTCGGTTACGTGGCCCGCGCGGCCGCGGTCTACCGGGTTGATCGGCTGACAGTGTACCCCGACCCTGACGGGGCGGGCAAGTGGGAAGACGGGTTCGTCGAAACCGTGCTGCGGTACGCCGCGACGCCCCCGCACCTCCGAAAGGAGATGTGGGGTAAGCGGGACGAACTGGAGTACGTCGGCGTCCTGCCGCCGCTCCGCGTGCGTTCACAGACCGGCTCCGGATCTGAGGGTTCGGGGTCGTTAAGACAGGGAATCGTGACCGAGGTCGGAGCTGATGGGCGCGTCCGGGTCAATTGCGGCATGCAACACCCGATCTCCCTTCCCGTCCCAGCGGATATGGACGTGGAACAGGGGGAGCGCGTGACCGTCAGGGTCTCTTCGCGACGGCCGGTCCGGGCGAAACTCGTCGACGCCCCCACAACGGGATTCGACGTTGTCGCCGCGGACCTCGATGCGGCACTCTCGCGCGACGATGCCGGGCTCACTATCGCGTCCTCGCGATACGGCGAGCCGGTAACGTCGACCCGTCTCGGCCAGTTGGCCGAGCGGCGCGACGCCGAG
Organism: Haloarcula sp. KBTZ06; assembly: GCF_048595605.1. Taxonomy (NCBI): domain Archaea; kingdom Methanobacteriati; phylum Methanobacteriota; class Halobacteria; order Halobacteriales; family Haloarculaceae; genus Haloarcula; species Haloarcula sp. KBTZ06. The sequence goes on along the minus strand of NZ_CP184337.1, from coordinate 1,994,246 downwards.
GGCGGCATGACCGTCGCCTTCGGGGCACCCGAGCGCGGGTTACCGTCGATACTCGACGTTGCCCCGGACGCCGTCGGGGGAGACCAGACGAGCGACGAACCAGAAGGGTTCGACCTCTGGCTGAATACGGTTCCGAACCAGGGCAGTGAGGTCGTGCGAACGGAAGAAGCTCTGTTCGCCTCCCTCACCTGTCTAACCCTCACGGAGTAAACGAATGCCACAACCAAGCAGACCACGCAAAGGCTCGCTGGGCTTCGGCCCGCGCAAGCGCTCGACGAGCGAGACGCCTCGCTTCAACAGCTGGCCGTCTGACGACGGGCAGCCGGGCGTCCAAGGGTTCGCCGGCTACAAGGCAGGCATGACACACGTCGTGCTCGTCAACGACGAACCCAACTCCCCCCGCGAGGGGATGGAGGAGACTGTCCCGGTGACAGTCATCGAGACGCCGCCGATGCGCGCCGTCGCCCTGCGAGCGTACGAAGACACGCCGTACGGTCAGCGTCCGCTGACGGAAGTCTGGACCGACGAGTTCCACTCGGAACTCGACCGGACCCTGGACGTTCCGGAGGACCACGATCCGGACGCTGCTGAGGAACAGGTACGAGACGCACTCGAGGCCGGTGACCTCGGGGACGTGCGACTCATTACGCACACCGTCCCCGACGCCGTCCCGAGCGTCCCGAAGAAAAAGCCCGACGTGATGGAGACTCGCGTCGGCGGTGGGTCCGTTTCGGACCGCCTCGACCACGCCCTCGACCTCGTTGAGGACGGTGGCGAACACGCCATGAACGACATCTTCCGCGCCGGCGAGTACGCCGACGTGGCCGGTGTCACGAAAGGCAAAGGGACGCAGGGTCCCGTCAAGCGATGGGGCGTCCAGAAGCGGAAAGGCAAGCACGCCCGCCAGGGATGGCGCCGACGGATCGGCAACCTCGGTCCGTGGAACCCGTCCCGTGTGCGCTCGACGGTCCCCCAGCAGGGGCAGACCGGCTACCACCAGCGCACCGAGCTCAACAAGCGCCTCATCGACATCGGCGACGGCGACGAACCGACCGTCGATGGCGGCTTCGTCAACTACGGCGAAGTCGATGGGCCGTACACGCTCGTGAAGGGCTCCGTACCCGGTCCGGACAAGCGCCTGGTGCGCTTCCGGCCCGCGGTGCGTCCGAACGACCAGCCGCGCCTCGACCCCGAGGTGCGCTACGTCTCCAACGAATCGAACCAGGGATAACCTATGCAGGCAACAATCTACGACCTGGACGGCAACACAGACGGCGAGGTCGACCTGCCGGACGTCTTCGAGACGCCGGTTCGGTCCGACCTCATCGGCAAAGCTGTACGTGCCGCACAGGCCAACCGAAAGCAGGACTACGGGTCCGACGAGTACGCCGGCCTCCGAACGCCGGCCGAGTCCTTCGGTAGCGGCCGCGGCCAGGCACACGTCCCGAAGCAGGACGGCCGTGCCCGCCGCGTCCCGCAGGCGGTCAAGGGGCGAAGCGCCCACCCGCCGAAAGCCGAGAAGGACCGCTCGCTCGACCTCAACGACAAGGAACGGCAGCTGGCCGTTCGCTCGGCGCTGGCCGCGACGGCCGACGCCGACCTCGTCGCCGACCGCGGCCACGAGTTCGACCGTGACGAAGTGCCCGTCGTCGTCTCCGACGACTTCGAGGACCTCGTCAAGACGCAGGAAGTCGTCTCGCTGCTGGAGGCGCTCGACGTCCACGCGGACATCGACCGCGCCGACGAGACGAAGATCAAGGCTGGACAGGGTTCGGCCCGTGGACGGAAGTACCGTCGTCCCGCCTCGATCCTCTTCGTGACCAGCGACGAGCCGTCGACGGCCGCCCGCAACCTCGCGGGCGCCGACGTGGCGACCGCAAGCGAGGTCAACACGGAAGACCTCGCGCCCGGCGGCGCGCCCGGTCGACTCACCGTCTTCACGGAATCCGCACTCGCGGAGGTGGCCGAGCGATGAGCTGGGATGTCATCAAACACCCACACGTCACCGAGAAGGCCATGAACGACATGGACTTCCAGAACAAGCTCCAGTTCGCCGTCGACGACCGCGCCTCCAAGGGCGAAGTCGCCGACGCCGTCGAGGAGCAGTACGACGTGACAGTCGAACAGGTCAACACGCAGAACACGATGGACGGCGAGAAGAAGGCCGTCGTTCGCCTCTCTGAGGACGACGACGCCCAGGAAGTCGCCTCCAGAATTGGGGTGTTCTAACGATGGGACGACGAATCCAAGGACAACGGCGCGGCCGCGGGACCTCCACGTTCCGTGCTCCGTCGCACCGTTACAAGGCTGATCTGGAGCACCGCAAGGTCGAGGACGGCGACGTCATCGCCGGCACGGTCGTCGACATTGAGCACGACCCTGCCCGCTCGGCTCCGGTCGCTGCCGTCGAGTTCGAAGACGGCGACCGACGACTTATTCTCGCGCCGGAAGGCGTCGGGGTAGGCGACGAGCTACAGGTCGGCGTCAGCGCCGAGATCGCACCCGGGAACACGCTCCCGCTGGCCGAGATCCCAGAGGGGGTCCCGGTGTGCAACGTCGAATCCAGCCCCGGTGACGGTGGGAAGTTCGCCCGCGCGTCGGGTGTCAACGCCCAGCTGCTCACCCACGACCGCAACGTCGCGGTCGTCAAGCTCCCCTCCGGGGAGATGAAGCGGCTTGACCCGCAGTGTCGTGCTACCATCGGCGTCGTCGCCGGTGGCGGCCGAACTGACAAGCCGTTCGTGAAGGCTGGCAACAAGCATCACAAGATGAAAGCGCGAGGGACGAAGTGGCCCAACGTCCGCGGTGTGGCGATGAACGCCGTCGACCACCCGTTCGGTGGCGGCGGCCGCCAGCACCCCGGCAAGCCCAAGTCCATCTCGCGGAACGCCCCGCCTGGCCGTAAGGTCGGGGACATCGCCTCGAAGCGAACTGGTCGAGGTGGCAACGAATGAGCTCAGAATATCAAATCGGCCACGAAGGAGAGTTCTCCTTCCGCGGCCACACGCTCGACGAGCTGCAGGAGATGGAGCTCGAGGAAGTCGCGGAACTGCTCCCCGCTCGACAGCGGCGAAGTATCGTACGCGGCCTGACCGAGGAGAAACACAAGCTCCTCGAGAAGGCCCGCGAGGCCGGCGAAGAGGAGACAGCCAACGACCCGATCCGGACGCACCTGCGCGACATGCCGGTGGTCCCGGAGATGGTCGGGCTGACCTTCGCCGTCCACGACGGCCAGAACTTCGAGCGTGTCAAAGTCGAGCCCGAGATGCTCGGCCACTACCTCGGTGAGTTCCAGCTCACCCGGAGTAGTGTCGAACACGGTCAGGCCGGTATCGGAGCGACACGCTCCTCGAAGTTCGTACCGCTCAAATAATCATGGGAATCAGTTACTCAGTCGAAGCCGACCCGGACACGACGGCCAAAGCGATGCTCCGGGAGCGGCAGATGAGCTTCAAGCACAGCAAGGCCATCGCCCGCGAGATCAAGGGCAAAACGGCCGGCGAGGCTGTCGACTACCTCGACGCGGTTATCGAGGGCGACCAGCCCGTTCCGTTCAAACAGCACAACTCGGGCGTCGGCCACAAAAGCAAGGTCGACGGCTGGGACGCCGGGCGATACCCGGAGAAGGCCAGCAAGGCCTTCCTCGACCTGCTCGAGAACGCGGTCGGCAACGCCGACCACCAGGGCTTCGACGGTGAGGCCATGACGATCACGCACGTCGCCGCCCACAAGGTCGGCGAGCAGCAGGGTCGCAAGCCCCGCGCGATGGGGCGTGCCTCGGCGTGGAACAGCCCGCAGGTCGACGTCGAACTCATCCTCGAAGAGCCGGAGGTCGAAGACTAATGGCCGACGAACAACAGTTCATCGAGGACGGACTCCAGCGGACCCAGATAGACGAGTTCTTCGCAGAAGAACTCGGTCGCGCTGGCTACGGCGGCATGGACGTCGCCAAGACGCCGATGGGAACCCAGATCGTGCTCAAAGCCGAGAAGCCAGGGATGGTCATCGGCAAGGGCGGGAAGAACATCCGGAAGATCACGACGGAACTCGAGGACCGATTCAACCTCGACGACCCGCAAGTCGACGTGCAGGAAGTCGACGAGCCGGACCTCAACGCCCGCATCGTCGCGGACCGACTGGCCAACGCACTCGAGCGTGGCTGGTACTTCCGCAAAGCGGGCCACACCACCATCGACCGCATCATGGAGTCGGGCGCACTCGGTGCAGAGATCGTCCTCTCCGGGAAGGTCACCGGTGCACGCTCGCGCGTGGAGAAGTTCAACCGCGGCTACGTCAAGCACAACGGCGAGCCCGCGGAGGAGATCGTCGACAGCGGTGTCGGCGTCGCCGTGATGAAGCTCGGTACCATCGGGGTCCGAGTCAAGATCATCCCGCCGGACGCGGAGCTCCCCGACGACTTCGAGATCTACGAGGATGTCGACGTCGAGGACTACGTGGCCGACACCGACGGCGAGTCGGTCGAGGAACTCCTCGAAGGCGAGCCCGAAGACAGCGAGACGGCCGAGGAACTCGAGGAAGACGTGGCCGCCGGGGCCGACGACGCCGAGGCTGACGAGGAGTTCGTCGACGAGGAGATCGTCGAGGAAGACGTCGAAGTCCCGACTGACGACGACGTCGAGGACGTCGACGTCGACGAACTCGAAGACGCTGTCGACGAGGAACTCGACGAGGACGTCGAGGCGGAAGCCGAAGAGCTGATGGACGAAATGGACGACGAGGAGGCTGACGACGAATGACCGTCCTGCACGTCCAGGAGATTCGGGACATGACGCCCGCCGAACGCGAGGCGGAACTCGACGACCTGAAGACCGAACTGCTGAACGCCCGGGCCGTGCAGGCCGCGGGTGGTGCGCCGGAGAACCCCGGCCGCATCAAGGAGCTGCGGAAGGCCATCGCCCGCATCAAGACGATTCAGGGCGAAGAAGGCGACCTGCAGGAGAACGAATAATGCCACTGACACCCGAGACGCTCCCACGACACGAACTCGTCGGCCTCGACTGCGAGGTCGTCGCGGCGTCCAACCCGGCCGCCGTCGGTATCCGCGGAACTGTCGTCATGGAGACGACACAGATGCTGACAATCGAGGGGGCCGACCGGGTGTGGCACGTGCCGAAGGACAGCGCGACCTTTTCGTTCGCCGTCGACGGACAGCGAGTCCGGGTCGACGGGGGCCGACTCGTCGCGCGTCCCGCTCGTCGCACAGAGAACACAGGAGATTCACTATGGCGCTAGGACTGAACGTACAGGAACCGGAGGAGACCTGTGCCGATCAGAACTGCCCGTTCCACGGAGAGCTCTCCGTGCGCGGACAGACACTGAACGGCGAGGTAGCCTCCACTGACATGGAGAAGACCGTTGTCGTCGAGCGCGAGTACGACGTGAAGGTGCCGAAATACGACCGCTTTATGAAGCGGCGGAGCCGCGTTCCGGCTCACGCACCGGACTGTCTCGACCTCGCGGTCGGTGACACGGTCACGATAGCAGAGTGTCGACCGCTCTCGAAAACGAAAAGCCACGTCGTCGTTAGCGCGGGCTCGGACGAGGCCGCGAACGACGAACAGGACGGTGATGCCTGATGGAAGCACTCGGTGCTGACGTCACGCAAGGCCTCGAGAAGGGCTCGCTCATTACGTGTGCGGACAACACGGGAGCGCGCGAACTCAAGGTCATTTCCGTCCACGGCTACTCGGGAACGAAGAACCGCCACCCCAAAGCTGGGCTGGGCGACAAGATCACGGTCTCGGTCACCAAGGGGACGCCCGAAATGCGTCGCCAGGTGCTCGAAGCCGTCGTCGTCCGCCAGCGAAAGCCGATCCGTCGACCCGACGGCACCCGCGTCAAGTTCGAAGACAACGCGGCCGTCATCGTCGACGAGAACGAGGACCCGCGCGGGACCGAGCTGAAAGGTCCTATCGCACGGGAAGTCGCACAGCGATTCGGCAGTGTGGCATCAGCAGCGACGATGATCGTATAGAACCATGAGCAAGCAACCAGACAAACAACGCAAGAGTCAACGACGTGCCCCGCTTCACGAGCGGCACAAGCAGGTCCGGGCGACGCTTTCGGCCGACCTCCGCGAGGAGTACGGCCAGCGCAACGTCCGCGTCAACGCTGGTGACACCGTTGAGGTGCTCCGCGGCGACTTCGCCGGCGAGGAAGGCGAAGTCCTCAAGGTGGACCTCGACAAGGCCGTCATCCACGTCGAAGACGTCACGCTCGAGAAGACGGACGGCGAGGAAGTCCCGCGACCGCTTGACACCTCGAACGTCCGCGTGACGGACCTGGACCTCGAAGACGAGAAGCGCGAGGCGCGTCTCGAATCGGAGGATGATTCCGCATGAGTAACCACCAGAAGCGACTCTCGGTGCCCAACAGTTGGCCCGTAGAGCGCAAGACCGCGACGTTTACGGTGAAAGCCGGCGCCGGCCCGCACGGTGAGGACGGGGTTCCCCTACTCATCGTTCTTCGGGACGTGCTCGGCTACGCCGACAACCGCAAAGAAGCCCGCTACGCCCTCAACGAGGACAACGTCCTCATCAACGGGAAGGCCATCTCCGACGAGGAACGCCCCGTCGGGATGTTCGACATCCTGGCCTTCACCGAGCGCGAGGAGTACTACCGCGTGTTCCCCGGCGAGGGTGGTCGGCTGGCGCTGACCGCAATCGACCCGGACGCGGCCGAGTCCAAGCTCGGTAAAATCGTCACCAAGACCCACGTCTCCGGTGGCGACGTTCAGCTGGGCCTCCACGACGGTGAGACGCTCGTCGTCGAGGACGCCCAGACCTACGACGCTGGCGACTCCATCGTCGTCGGCAACGAGGACGGTGAAATCGTCGCCCACTTCGAGTACGAAGAGGGCGCGCTCGTCACCGCCGTCGACGGCGCCCACGCGGGCGAAGTCGGCGAAATCGAGGAGATTCAGGTGACGCCGGGTTCGGCACAGAACAACGTGATAGTCTCGCAGGATGGCGACGAAGGCTTCGAGACGGTCGAAGAGTACGTCGTCGTCATCGACGAGAACTTCACAGGTGATGACGAATGAGCTCCGAGAGTGAGTCCGGCGGCGACTTCCACGAGATGCGCGAACCGCGTATCGAGAAGGTCGTCGTTCACATGGGTATCGGCCACGGTGGCCGTGACCTCGCCAACGCAGAGGACATCCTCGGGGAAATCACCGGGCAGACGCCGGTACGAACGAAGGCCAAGCGGACTGTCGGCGAGTTCGACATCCGCGAGGGCGATCCCATCGGTGCGAAGGTCACCCTCCGCGATGAGATGGCTGAAGAGTTCCTCCAGACGGCGCTGCCGCTGGCCGAACTGGCGACGAGCCAGTTCGACGACACCGGCAACTTCAGCTTCGGCGTCGAGGAACACACCGAGTTCCCGAGCCAGGAGTACGACCCGAGCATCGGAATCTACGGGCTGGACGTGACGGTCAACCTCGTCCGCCCCGGCTACCGCGTCGCAAAGCGCGACAAGGCGTCACGCTCGATTCCGACGAAGCATCGACTCAACCCGGCGGACGCCGTCGCCTTCATCGAGTCGACCTACGACGTGGAGGTGAGCGAATGAGCGAAAGTGAAACCACAGACGAGCCCGATTCCGAGACGGCATCCAGTGAGCGAACTGGCCAGCTCGAGTCCTGTCAGCGCTGCGGTCGCGAACAGGGACTCGTCGGCAAGTACGACATCTGGCTGTGCCGCCAGTGCTTCCGCGAGATTTCGCGAGGCATGGGCTTCAGGAAGTACAGCTAACAATGACAGGGAACGACCCATTTGCCAACGCACTGTCGGCGCTTAACAACGCCGAAAGCGTCGGGCACCTAGAGCAGACAGTATCGCCCGCTTCGAACGAGATCGGCAGCGTCCTCGAGGTCTTCTACGACCGCGGGTACATCGACGGATTCAGTTTCGTCGACGACGGCAAAGCCGGCGAGTTCGAAGTCGAACTGAAAGGAGCCATCAACGAGTGTGGCCCGGTCAAGCCCCGCTACTCTGCGGGCGCAGACGAGTTCGAGAAATGGGAGAAGCGGTTCCTCCCGGCCCGTGACTACGGGACCCTCGTCGTTACGACCAGCCACGGCATCATGAGCCACTACGAGGCTCGTGAGCAGGGCGTCGGTGGCCAAGTCATCGCGTACGTATACTAACAATGCCACGAGTAGAACTGGAGATTCCGGAGGACGTGGACGCCGAGCAGGACCACCTTGACATCACCGTCGAGGGGGACAACGGCAGCGTCACGCGTCGGCTCTGGTACCCTGACATCGACGTGTCCGTCGACGGCGACACGGTCGTCATCGAATCCGATGAGGACAACGCCAAGACGATGTCGACGATCGGTACCTTCCAGAGCCACATCGAGAACATGTTCCACGGCGTGACCGAGGGCTGGGAGTACGGTATGGAGGTCTTTTACTCTCACTTCCCGATGCAGGTCGACGTCGAGGGTGACGAAGTCGTCATCGAGAACTTCCTGGGCGAGAAGGCCCCCCGCCGCACGACGATCCACGGCGACACGGACGTCGAAATCGACGGTGAGGAGCTGACCATCAGCGGTCCCGACATCGAAGCCGTCGGCCAGACCGCCGCGGACATCGAGCAGCTCACGCGCATCAACGACAAGGACGTGCGCGTGTTCCAGGACGGGGTGTACATCACCCGCAAACCGAACCGAGGTGACGCCTGATGGCGGATAACGAAGAAGACGTCGAAGCAGAGGAAGAGTACACCGAACTGACTGACATCAGCGGCGTCGGCCCGTCCAAGGCGGAGTCGCTCCGCGAGGCCGGCTTCGAATCGGTCGAAGACGTTCGCGGTGCCGACCAGTCCGCGCTCGCCGATGTCAGCGGTATCGGGAACGCGCTGGCGGCCCGAATCAAGGCCGACGTCGGCGGACTCGAAGTCGAGTCCGAGACCGAAGCCGAAGTCGAAGAGGAAGGCGGCGAGGAAGCGCCCGACGAGGACGTGGAGACGGAACTCCAGGCCCGCGGGCTCACCGACAAGACGCCGGACCTCTCCGACGAGGACGCGCGGCTCCTGACCCAGCGACACCGGGTCGGCAAGCCGCAGTTCAACCGCCAGGACCACCACAAGAAAAAGCGCGTCTCGACCTCGTGGCGCAAGCCCCGCGGCCAGCTCTCGAAGCAGCGCCGCGGCATCAAGGGCAAGGGCGACACGGTCGAGGCGGGCTTCCGCTCGCCGACCGCGGTTCGCGGCAAGCATCCGTCCGGCTTCGAGGAGGTTCGCGTGCACAACGTGGACGACCTCGAAGGCGTCGACGGCGACATCCAGGCCGTCCGCATCGCCTCGAAGGTCGGCGCTCGCAAGCGCGAGCGAATCGAAGAGGCAGCCGAGGACGCGGGCATCCGCGTGCTCAACCCCACCTACGTCGAAGTCGAGGTGAGTGAGTGATGACTGATCTCTCCGCACAGAAGCGACTCGCGGCTGACGTCCTCGACGTCGGGAAGAACCGCGTCTGGTTCGACCCCGAGCGACAGGGCGACATCGCCGATGCGATTACCCGCGAGGACGTTCGCGAACTGGTCGATGAGGGCGCCATTCAGGCGAAAGACAAGAAAGGCAACTCCCGCGGACGCGCCCGGGAGCGCCAGAAGAAGCGTGCGTACGGCCACCAGAAGGGAGCCGGTTCCCGGAAGGGCAAGGCAGGCGCACGGCAGAACTCCAAGGAGGACTGGGAGTCACGCATCCGCGCACAGCGGACGAAGCTGCGCGAACTGCGTGACGAGGGAACGCTTTCGAGTTCGCAGTACCGCGACCTGTACGACAAGGCCGGCGGTGGCGAGTTCGATAGCGTTGCCGATCTCGAACGTTACATCGACGCAAACCACGGTGACGCATAATGGCGACAGGACCACGATACAAAGTACCGATGCGGCGACGCCGCGAGGCCAGAACCGATTACCATCAGCGGTTGCGCCTGTTGAAATCCGGTAAGCCACGTCTCGTTGCTCGAAAGAGCAATAAACACGTCAGGGCGCAGCTGGTGACGCTTGGCCCCAACGGCGACGACACTCTCGCGTCCGCTCACTCGAGCGACCTCGCCGAGTACGGCTGGGAGGCCCCGACGGGCAACATGCCCTCGGCCTACCTCACCGGTCTGCTCGCCGGGCTTCGCGCGCAGGAAGCGGGCATCGAGGAGGCAGTGCTCGACATCGGACTCAACAGCCCGACCCCCGGAAGCAAAGTATTCGCAATACAGGAAGGCGCAATCGACGCCGGCCTGGACATTCCGCACAACGACGACGTACTCGCCGACTGGCAGCGCACGCGCGGTGCCCACATCGCCGAGTACGACGAGCAGCTCGAGGAGCCGCTGTACAGCGGTGACTTCGACGCTGCAGACCTCCCGGAGCACTTCGACGAGCTCCGAGAGACCCTACTGGACGGTGACATCGAACTATGAGTGCTAACAACGGATGGGAGCCACGGACACGCCTCGGCAAGCAGGTCGTCGAGGGCGAAATCGACTCCATGCAGGAGGCGCTGAACTCCGGGCTCCCGCTGAAAGAATCGGAAGTCGTCGACCAGCTCGTTCCCGACCTGGAAGACGAAGTGCTGGACATCAACATGGTCCAGCGGATGACAGACTCCGGCCGCCGCGTGAAGTTCCGCTGCGTGGTCGCCGTTGGCAACCGCGACGGCCTCATCGGCTACGCCGAAGGGCGTGACGACCAGGTCGGCGGTGCCATCCAGAAAGCCATCGACATCGCAAAGCTGAACATCATCGACGTCTCCCGCGGCTGCGGGTCCTGGGAGTGTGGCTGTGGCCGTCCGCACACGGTCGCGCTGCGCACCGAGGGCAAGGCCGGGAGCGTCGAAGTCGAGCTGCAGCCGGCCCCGCGCGGGCTGGGCCTCGCGGGCGGAGAGACCGTCCGCAAGGTGCTTGAACTCGCCGGTATCGAGGACATCTGGACACGCAGTAGCGGGAACACGCGCACCACGGTCAACTTCGCGAAGGCGACGTTCAACGCCCTGCAGAACACGGCCGAGGCGCGCGTCCCCGAACGGACCTTCGAGAAACGAGAGGTGATCGAGTGATGCACGCGCTCGTCCAGCTCCGTGGCGAAGTCAACATGCACACCGACATCCAGGACACGCTGGAGATGCTCAACATCCACCACGTGAACCACTGCACGCTCGTCCCCGAGACGGACGCCTACCGCGGCATGGTGACGAAGGTCAACGACTTCGTCGCCTTCGGTGAGCCGAGCCAGGAGACGCTGGAGACAGTCCTGGCGACGCGCGCCGAGCCGCTCGAGGGCGACGCCGACGTGGACGACGAGTGGGTCGCCGAGAACACGGACTACGACGACATCTCCGGGCTCGCGTTCGCGCTCCTCTCCGAGGAGACGACGCTACGCGAGCAGGGACTGTCCCCGACGCTCCGTCTGCACCCGCCCCGTGGCGGCCACGACGGCGTCAAACACCCCGTCAAGGAGGGCGGGCAGCTCGGGAAACACGACACCGAGGGAATCGACGAACTCCTGGAGGCGATGCGATAATGACGAGCAAAAAGAAACGACAGCGTGGCTCGCGCACGCACGGCGGCGGCTCGCACAAGAACCGACGTGGTGCCGGCCACCGCGGTGGTCGCGGTGCCGCAGGCCGTGACAAGCACGAATTCCACAACCACGAACCGCTCGGCAAGAGCGGCTTCAAGCGCCCGCAGAAGGTGCAGGAAGAGGCCGCCACTATCGACGTTCGCGAGATCGACGAGAACGTGACGCTGCTGGCCGCCGACGACGTCGCCGAAGTCGAAGACGGTGGCTTCCGCGTTGATGTCCGTGATGTGGTCGAAGACGCCGACGACGCCGATTACGTGAAGGTACTCGGTGCCGGCCAGGTTCGCCACGAACTCACGCTCATCGCCGACGACTTCTCCGAGGGCGCTCGCGAGAAAGTCGAAGCCGCAGGCGGGAGCGTCGAACTGACCGACCTCGGCCAGGAGCGCCAGGCCGAGGCCGAGACAGACGAAGACGCGGACGCGGACGAGGAATAACGAACGATGAGCTGGAAGGACACCGCCGAACCACTGCTTGTCCGGATGCCCGCAGTCCAGCGGCCGGACGGACACGTTCCGTTCAAGCGCAAGCTCACCTGGACAGGAGGCGTGCTCCTGCTGTATTTCTTCCTGACGAACGTGAAGCTGTTCGGGCTGGACATCGACGCCAGTCAACAGGTGTTCGGGCGCTTCTCCTCGATTCTGGCCTCTGGCCAGGGGAGCATCATGCAGCTGGGTATCGGTCCGATCGTTACGGCGTCCATCGTGTTACAGCTCCTCGGTGGGGCGGACCTGCTCGGGCTGAACACCCAAGACGACCCGCGAGACCAGATCCTCTATCAGGGGCTCCAGAAGCTGCTGGTACTCGTGATGATCTGTCTTACCGGGCTCCCGATGGTGTTTGCCGGCGGCTTCCTCCCGGCTGACACGGCGGTCGCGAACTCACTGGGTATCGGTACGGCCGGTGTCCAGTGGCTCATCTTCGCCCAGATGTTCGTCGGCGGTGTCCTCATCCTGTTCATGGACGAGGTCATCTCCAAATGGGGCGTCGGCTCCGGTATCGGCCTGTTCATTGTCGCCGGCGTGAGCCAGCGACTCATCGGTGGCATCCTGACGACGCCGTTTATCGGCAACAACGAAGGGATAATCTACACCTGGTACCTGTTCATCACCGGCGAGCGCGGCACCGGGCCAGTGCTGGCTGCTGATGGCCTCCAGACCGTGTTGCTGCAGGGCGAACTGCTGGGACTGTTCACGACGGTCCTCATCTTCGCAGTGGTCGTCTACGCTGAATCGGTCCGCGTGGAGATCCCGCTGTCGAACGCCCGCGTGAAAGGAGCCCGTGGCCGCTTCCCGGTCAAGCTCATCTACGCGAGCGTCCTGCCGATGATCCTCGTCCGGGCACTGCAGGCGAACATCCAGTTCCTGGGCCGTATCCTGAACGCCCAGCTGGGTTCGATGCCAGCGTTCCTTGGCACGTACGCCAACGGCCAGCCGACCGGCGGCCTGTTCTACTTCCTCGCCCCCATCCAGAGCCGTGGCGACTGGATGTGGTGGCTGGAAGGGACTGCTCAGCCGGTCTGGCAGATCCTGACCCGCGTTGGAATCGACCTGTTCGTCATGCTGGTCGGCGGCGCAGTCTTCGCCGTGTTCTGGGTCGAAACCACCGACATGGGCCCGGAAGCAACGGCCAAGCAGATCCACAACTCCGGGATGCAGATCCCCGGCTTCCGACAGAACGTCGGCGTCATCGAAAAGGTCCTCGAGCGGTATATCCCGCAAGTGACTGTCATCGGCGGCGCCTTGGTTGGGTTGCTCGCCGTGATGGCCAACATGCTGGGTACCATCGGCGGCGTCTCCGGTACCGGGCTGCTACTGACGGTCTCCATTACGTACAAGCTGTACGAGGAGATCGCCGAAGAGCAGCTCATGGAGATGCATCCGATGATGCGCCAGATGTTTGGATAGAGCCGCGGAAGCTACCTTTCTTTATTTTATCAATACTGCTGAGCGGCTGTTTCGGCTTCATTCTTCCCGCTCAGAGAAGTAATCTTAGTTGAGTAGCACACGTGACGCCATTGATGCCGCTCGTCGCCGAAATAGCGGTTTGGCACACGTAGACCCTGTACTCGTCGACTGTGACTCACTGTAGGTCCTTATCAGTCCGCGGGCTCTCATCCTCAGAACTTAATAAAATGATTGGTTCATATGCTGAGGAATCTTGCGCTGCAGCCAGCGGTGCCCGCTCCGTGGGAGGCGATTGAAGTGAGGAGGGACAGGGGTGCTGATAACCGATGACAACGAATATGATATTCCGGACGATCTTCAAGACCCTTCGTGCTCACCGTGAAGTTATTACGCGTAATTGAGTTCGATTACAAGAGCGTGACGTGGATATTCAGCTCGTCGTTTCCTAAATAAAATCTTCCGTAATTAGCCGAATGCGTGAAGACTATGTAATGCATTAAAATGTTAATCGGCACTCCAAGTTGTCAGCTGTCTCATCGACCTCAATGGAATGGGTCGTTCAAAATGGCGATTCTGACGTAGCTCTCGAAGTGGTGCATGCTGTTATGTCTCCCAATCTCATATTCGCCGGCAAAGGACCCGCCGTTGACAGATTTGAGCAGCGAGTTCCATTCGGAACAAGTTGGCCGGGGTTGAAATACTCAGCGTCCGCTGCGTCTGAAAGCGACTTGACTGATTCTTCCAGAACCATTAGTTCATGACTGCTGTCTGCAGCCGGGTTCAAATACTTGAAATGGCAGATCGAAGGCTGTAATTAATGATTGCAAAACGTTATGCCAAAGTGTACTCGCTTAGCTCGCTCACTCCGTACCGGCGTGATTATCGAGGGTGGCCGAGATGCGATCGCGCAACTCAGAGCCGATTTGGGGCCATATGTACCGCTGCTCAACCAGTGTTCTGGCGGCGGTGCCGATAGCATGGCGTTTATCAGTGTCGGATAGTAGCTGATCGATGGCGCTGGCGAATTCCGTCGCGTTGTCTGAAATGACGATATGCTTCCCGTCCAGCGCGTTGATTCCTTCCCTTGCGAGTGGGGTAGCGACGACGGGTCGCCCCAGCGCCATCGCCTCAAGGACTTTGTTCTGGAGTCCGGCTCCGTGTCGCATCGGCGCGACGACGATGTCAGCGCGATCAAGATACTCTGCAGGGTCGTCCACGAACCCTGTTACCGTCACGCCCGGGCGTGCGTCTGCTGATGCGACTCGGTCGCTTGGATCCGTTCCAACGACTTGGAACTCGGCAGTAGGGTACTTGGACCGAATGGTCGGAAAAACTTCCTCTATAAAATACAACGCGGCGTCTTCGTTCGGGAAGTAATCCATCTTCCCGAGAAAGACAATCCTTGGATCGTTGGGTGCAGTCCTGAATTCGCTGGAGCCTCGTCCGACGAGGTCTGGCTTCACGCCATTCGGGAGGACAGAGAGCGACGGAAAAGACTGCCGACCGGTGACAAAGTCGCGGTCGGCCTCCGTGATAATGAACGAGTGGTCAAAGGAATCCGCGACGGACCGCTCGTACTCCCTGAGCCGCCGCCATTCGACCGGATAGATCGCGCGCCAAAATCCAGTCGCGTCCTTCGAGGCTTCGCGATAGGTCCGAGATATCGCGTCTACGAGGTCCGCGGTCACTGGTGGTGACTGACCGAACGCGTACTCGGTCGTCCGAACGTGGTTACAGTGGAGCAGATCGTACCTGTGCGCGTGATCGTCGAGCCAGGCATCGACCTCATCGAATCTATAATAATGCGTTTGAAGCGGCTTCGAAGAGATGAGCCCCGGTAGCGTATTAAAATAGAATTTGTAGTGTGGATAAGTGAAGAGGTGGATGGCCTCAAACTCCGATCTGAGCGCCTCGACAGCCGATTCGTCGATCGGCTCTTGATCGATGACGAGTAATTCGACATCGTGCTCCCGGGCGAGTTCACGAGCCGTGTAAAACATCCGGAGCTTCGCACCCCCAGTGAGCGGATACGGAAGCCGAGAACAAAGTACCAGAATACGAGCCAAGGTGGGAGAGACTTTGCTGGAGCGGATTATGAGGTTTGTGATAGCGATTTCTACTGGACCTCCTTTGCGACCCCTAAACGGCTGATTGTCGGGCACCGGTTCGAAACCCGGGGATGACACCCTTGCCACACTGTAAATCTCCAGTGAGAGGGACCAGTATCGCATGGACAGACATATATTTCCAAAACATCGAATCACCAGTATGCAACTCGCTGTATTTGCTGAGGACTTCTATCCCGCAATCAACGGGGGTGCGTTATTACAGTGGAGAATCTGCCAGATCGCCGCACAAGACGGGCACGACGTCACAGTGTTCACGGCGAAGACGAGCGAGACGCGATGTTTAAGCCAGGTTGATGGAGTGAAGATCCATCGACCGATGCGTGCGAAGCCAGCATCAGCAGAGGGGTATGAACCGCACGCGGTGTTGTACCGGCTCGCGTTTTCGCTGTACACGTTCTTTTATGCGTACCGCTGGTCTATTCGAAATGATGTCGACGGGATATACGTGAGCTCCCTCTCCTTACATTGGGTTGCGAAGGTGCTCTCGCGGTTCCAAGACGTTCCGGTCGTGAATTTTGTCGGTGGAACACCGTCCGCGAGATCCGAGTTCCAGTGGACGCCGAAATTTTTTCTTGAGCGTCTCAACTTCAGATTCTGGCTGGGGGACTTCGTCTACTGTCAGGCCTCCCGCGTTGCGAACGTCATCCGAACGGCGGGAAACAACGTCGAAACGACACCCGGTATCGTGAACGCAGAAGCAATCCGCGTGGCTGACGAGTCAAGCGACAGAGCAGTATTCCGACACGAATGGGGATTCGACAGCGACGACATCGTTCTCAGCTTCGTAGGCAGGCTCGTCCCTCTAAAGAACCCCGACACGGCCCTTGATATCGTCGCCGCTCTTCCCGACCGATACAAACTTGTGGTCGTCGGCGACGGACCGATGTTCGATCAGCTCGAGAATACGGTCGAACAGCGTGGGCTTTCCGACCGCATTCGCTTTACCGGGGTGTTGGAGCACGATTTGGCACTCGAAACTGTCGCAGCGACGGATGCCGTATTGCTCACGTCTGATTTCGAATCACATCCGACAGTTGTGTACGAAGGCCTCACGCTGGGGAAGCATGTGTTCGCGACGCCGGTCGGGACAATTCCAGAAACTGACTACCCACGCCTTCACGCAGGAACGGTCGACGAACTCCCTGAAATAATTCGAGAAACGGAGTGGAAACCACTCGAAACGTACGATGAGGTGGCCCTCGAAAAGTATTCTATCGAGTCATCGACGAGAGCGATACTGGAGACCATGGAATCGCTACGGACGAAGCAACAGAGTAGCGAGGTGGCGTGAGATTGACGGGAAGCGTCGTTATCAGCCTCGAAGTGGAACTCGGATGGGCAAAACATGACCTCAACGAGTATGACCACCTTAGTGAAGACCGACGCACCGAAACAAGGACGCTGAGTAGTCTCTTAGACTGGTGTGAATCTGCCGAGGTCCCCATTACGTTTGATGTCGTCGGACACCTTTTGCTTGATACGTGCGGTGGCAATCATGAGGGGCGTCCTGGTGACGGGTGGTTCGAAGCTGATCCGGGGACGGACGTGGAATCCGACCCTCTCTTCTATGCACCGGACATGATCAATGCAATCTGTTCGAGTCCGGTTCCCCACGACGTGTGCACGCACACATTTTCGCACACGCCGTGTGGAGAGGTGACATCGGAAACGGTCGACTGGGAACTGCGACGTGCTCAGGACGCCCACGACGAGTTCGGCATCCCGTGGTCGCGGGCATTCGTCCCGCCGCGTCACAGTTCAGCACCGGAGCGTGTGCTCAAACAGAACGGTATCGACACGGTTCGCACTCCCGAACCGTGTCGGCTAATCCAGATGAATGCAGGTCGGCGCCTGTATCACAACGCTTTGTCCCCTTACCAGCCGAGTGACGGACGCGTCTGTGATGGGACTGCCGTCACACCGAGCACGCCGTACATCTCGCTCGGGTGTCCGAACCTGCCAATGGGGCAGATCGATCCGCACCCCGTGTTCAGGCTGATCCCGGTCTCACTTCGAAAACGGTGGCACCTCAGACGGCTCTACCGCGGCGTCGATAGGGCAATCCGGTCGGACGCCACGCTGCACGTCTGGTCTCACCTTTGGGACCTCTCGAACGCTCACCAGCGGGACATCGTTGAGCGGTTTATCGCTTATGCTGGAGCACGACAGGAGCAGGGTGAAATCGATGTGCTGACCATGGCTGACTTCGGCCGAGCGATCAGGCAAACGAACTGAAGAATTCGACGTATCTATGGCGCAACACATCAGTTGAGAACTTTTCGACGTCATCAACCGGGAGTGACTCGAACTGCGAAACTAAATCGAGAAACTCGTCCGCCGTCGTGAACGTGTTCTCGGTAACTGATGCCACGTCACCGACGTCTCGAGCAACGACCGGTGTGCCCGAAGCGAGCGACTCAAGTAGGACTCTGGGGAGGCCCTCGGTAAGAGATGGGTGGATCAGTACATTAGCGAATGTCAAATATCTCGGGACCGCTGCTGGAGCGATTGGGCCTGTGAAAGAAACCCGATGCTCCAGCGCTGGCGGGACACCAATTGCATCTCGTTTGCTACCGATAAACACTACATGTAGGTCCGGTCGGCGAGTAAGCAGACGCGGGAGGGTCGCTTCGATAAACTTGGCCCCCTTCAAATCGGTTATTCTGCCGATTGATACGGCAATAGGCCCCTCGACACCATACGGCGACTCCGTCCCGACGTTGGAAAACCGGTCTAGATTCACCGGCGTCGGGAGTTCGGCCACCTCGCGTTCGTTCGGTCCGAGAAAGAGGGACATCAACCGATTAGTCCCGGCCGGGCCAAGAGTAACGTACTTCGTAGAGAGGGCGATGGGGAGACGTCCAAGCATGTTGTTGACCGCGAAGAATTTGATGGACTGTAGGTCGGACGCGACTCGGTATTCAAAGAACCTGTCGCCGCTGTAGCGGTATGCGAAGGGAACATCGTACAGGCTGGCGAGTGTCGCCCCGATAGTCCCATGAATCGGCGGCTGTACGACATGTGTCAGTACATCCGGACCGTGTGTACGGAGATAGGAGTGGAGGGCTCGCATCCCACCAATTCGGGTCGAATCGTACGCTGTCCCGTGGACCGAGAACAGTTCGCGTACGTCAGCGTCGAGTTCGTTGACCGCAGTACCGACGAGGTGGAGGTCTAGATCGTCGTGCATCATCAGACCGATATTCCTTGTCGTCAAGCCAACATTAAATGCGGTTGCAGATCCGATGTAGAAACAGGCGGTCGTTGACATGGTGCAGTATCGTCGGTCTAAGAATTAAATAATGATTGATCTCACTGCTGGCGTATGAGAACGCGGGAGCCCTCACTAATCAGTCAACACTGAAACACAATGATGACAGCATGCAGAGCTAGCGAGTGTGGGATTGAATTCTAACCGTTTCAGCTGTTTCGAGAATTGGCCGAATAGTGCAACAAGCGGAGAACGAACAATCCAGACCGTTGTCAAATCGGGAAGTTGTAGTCAATAGTTCTGTTCAGTTCAGCCCCTCTGCTGGAGTTTTACCGTTGGCCACCTGAATCGACCATTATCCATCAATAACGTAACGCATTTACTTGGTGGCATCAATCAGTTACGATAATGAGTGGTAGCTTAAGTGATGAAGATTTGGATATATCTTATCTCTCTAAGACAGAATTGTCTAAAAACGAAGAGGCGACGTGGGAATCTGCTGATAAAGAGAACCTCAAAGAAGTCAAAGAATGGGTTGATAAGAATAAATCTTATCGCACCCTAGAATATTTTGAACATTGGGTTGGCCCAATTGAAGGCGATATTCTCGAACTTGGCGCTGGACATTGTTGGCTATCTGGTCACTTATCTCAAATGGATAAAGTAGACCGTGTTTGTGCCGTTGAACTGTCTGAAAATTGGTTACGCTCTGTGGCACCACCGGTACTTGAGTACGTCAACGCAGATCTTAATTTAATCGATTTTTATATCGGTGATTTCCTAAACTTAGAGGGCTTTGGTGCCAACGAATTTGATATAGTGGTGTTTGATTCAGCATTTCATCACACGTACCATCCAATCGAGTTACTCCACGAGGTATCGCGCGTTGTGAAAGATGATGGTTATGTCCTGCTTCAACGCGAACCGACGCTTTACCCCCTCCTGAGTCCGAACCGATTACTAGGGCCGTGGTCGATCACGCTGGATAACAACATTCCTCGCGAGGAACGGCAGGCGGAGACGCCGGAACAAAACGAATTGATCTATTCAGTGGAAGAATATGAATTATTTGCGCATATGGCGGGTCTCGAATTAGAAATATATCCTCAACTCCACGATTCAGCATCGCTCAGATCTTTGCGCCGGCCTCTTGTTGAGTATTTAGGGAAACAGCCGCAGGAAATTAAAAAATCAATTGGTATGCGCATGCATACCCGTTGGTTCATAGTACTCCAATCAAAAGACCTGCCACTGGATGACCGCGTTTAATTAAGCATTTTGGATATTTGCCTATACTGATTTCGACCGTTTCGCGCTCAGTTTGAGTGAAATTGTTTGAGAGCGAAAGTTACCGTCGTTTTATTTACCGACAGAAGCATCTAACGGCATTCCAATATCTATATACCTTCTATGCCGGAATATAAGGCCGTGACGGCCGAGCGCGGTTCGGAATTATCAGTTATACCAGCAATAAACAGTGTGTTTTCATTATCAGTTCTCTACCCCAATCTTCGTTGAATTAAATACAATTTTAATCGATGTTTCTACAGAACCCAACAAATGATACAGCTATCAAACAGGCCAATTTGTCAGTGATATCAAAACGTTCATGTGACCCTCTGACTCAAGAAAAATAAGACCAACACGATGGAAACGTCGAAGAAGACTGAGTTATTTACTGAAGATTTCGACACAGTAGATCTTCTGGTGCTGTGTATGGTTTTCTCTCTCCCATTCGCCGGGTACGCGATTCCGACTGGTATAGTATTTGTCAGCCCCACAAACATTCTTATCCTAATGACAATCACAGCCCTCACAATTCGACAACTGCTGCGGGCAGAAATTTCGCGGCTCTCGTTGCTTTATTTGGTTGTCATCCTATTTATCACATTTCTATTGTATAATGTTCTCGTGCAAGCCATCAACGGTGGCTCATATCGCCGGATCATAACACAGGTGGGGTACCTCATGCTGGTTGTCTCGCTGCTCCTGTACGTCGACTCCTGGAAGCGGCTACATACTGTTCTATCGGCAGTTTTTCTCTCTAGTCTGGCCATTAGTGTTATTGGTATCGTGAGTTCGCTTACGGGGGTTTTCTTCGGTGGCGAGTTCCTGCCGTCGCGGTCGATTGCTTCCTACATTATTCCGTTTACGCGTACTTCGGGGATAGAGTTGTCACATGGCGAGATTGGAATGTTCACCCTTGGCTCGTTACCGTACGTTGTTTTCACATCGAAACGAAGCGGGCAATATCTCCCTTTCGTGGGCGTAGCAGTGATTCTCTTTTATGTTGTGTTTATTCTGCAGTCCCGTAGTACATGGGGAGCGCTGTTAGCGATGGTGTACGTGGCATTCTACCTGTATCCGCTGAGAAATAGCTCAGCTCGAACGCCGATAGCCCTGCTTCGACTCGCTGGAATCGTCTTGCTTCCGCTGGCCATTGCTTTCGTCTTTCACCTATTTACCGGCCTTGAGAGCGGGGGTGGATCGCTCGCTCACCGTCTCAGCCAGCTCAAAGTCTCGTATAGGCTGATATCAGAAAACATCTTAACTGGGGTCGGATGGGGAAATATTCGGCAACACTTCTTCCGAAATCGTCTCCCACATAATGCATTCCTTATAATCGGGGTTGGTGCGGGGATCCCGGCGATTGTATTTGTTATCGGTGTTATTACTACCACCTGCGGATTCCTTGTAAGATTGATATCGGGTTCGAAGTTAATCGAACACAGGCTGCTCGCGCTCGCGCTTCTAACTTCGATGACAGCCGTCGTCGTCGAAGCGAACTTCCTCGTTGGGTTTGGGAAGGCTGGATGGATGTGGGTTGGGATCGCTTTGGCATTTATTGACTTGCAGCAGCGGGCCAGTGTAACCGCTCCGCAGTATCAATCCGACGACCAATGACACGGAAGACGGAGCGAAGGGGACGATCAAAACAATATTTATTAGCAGCGGAGATATTGCACGAATATGGAGATTGATGTCGATTCGGATCTTAGAGAGAAACTTTCCGCGCGTGCCAAAAGATACGGGTTCGACTCCGGCGAAGAATACGCTTCCACCATTCTCCATATCGTCATCAGCGAGTTGGAGGGTACCGAAGCCGAGGATGACGATCTCGAGGACAGGCTGGAAGATCTTGGATACCTCTAGTAGTCGTCAAGCGAGCGAGCAATTCGTCGAATTCGCCGGATTTCTGCATCACGCTCATCTGAGTCACGATACTCGATAGGGGTGTCTGTGATGGAGCTGTCTGCAGCGAACACATCAGACCTAACCGTTCCGTCCATCGCCGTCGGGATATCCTTTCCATATAGATGTAACAGCGTCGGTGCAAGGTCGAGAATCGACATCGGGTCCACAGCTTCCGAGGTGAAGTCGGGACCACACGCTGCGAACAGGCCGCGGCGTTTGTTCTCTGCGCGCCATCCCTCATTTTCTGGGTCGGCAAATATATTGTCGTTACCGATCCCACCGCGGATATGAACGCCTTCACGCTGGTCGATGATGATATCTGGCGCTTCGTTCTCATACGGCCCCGAGTAGTACTCCTCTTTGACCAGAACATCGTTACACACCTTTTCGCCGTTCGGGCCACGCACGGCAGTGAGTTGTTCGACGATATGCGACCGAACACGATCGTACTCCGATGTCGACGGGTCCAGCAAGAGATAGACGGGCCCTTGTCCGCTCGCTAAGGCGACGCTTTCGTCCCAGTCCACCCGGTCAGTCTTTGCACCCTTGTGGACTTCGCCCTGCTCGTCCGGAACTTTTCGTTTGAGCCGCTCCGGAGCGAGTTTGAACGCGAGATTCCGAAGCCCGAGCGCGTCGACGAACTGCTCGACCCGGTTTGTCGTCAACCCAAGCCGATACATGAAATCGGAGACATCTCGCTTAAGCGTGAGGAACCCCTCCTGTTCAAGCCAGGCGTTAATGTTGAATACTGTCTCGATCTCCGTCGATCCGTGGTCGCTCATCAGAACCACGTTCCGGTCTCCTGAGCGGAGGTCGCCGATGTGCGCGTCGATTGCCCGCCAAGCCTCCAGAGTCGTCTCGTCGTCCCACAGAAAGTGGTGGAGCGTGTTGATGTAGAACGTCGTCACCTGCAGGAAATCGAGATCGCGTGTTTCGAGAAGGTGTTTTGCAACCTTGAACCGGCTGTCGATGCGATCGAGAATCTCGTCAACGGTAGCATCCGGCTTCGTCTCCATTCGATTCTTGGTGGTGACGGTGTAGTCGAATTTGTCCACAAGCTCCGCTTCTAGGGACTCCGGTGTCGAGAAGCCGGTGTTCTCGCCGTCCGGCGCACCTGCCACCACGCACGCATTGTCGACGGACTTCGGTGGGTACGTTGTTGGGACGTTGACGACGCCGACCGACGCGTCCTCCGCGATGCGTTCCCAGTACTCGGTCTGCTCGTTCTTGCGATGGGACGGGTAGTAGACGCGTCGGTTGTCGGTGTCGATGTTCTCCCACCAGAAGATCCCGAACTTACTTGGGTTCTTCCCGGTGAGATACGCCTTCCAATTCGGGGATGTGACCGGCGGGAGAACGGAGCACAGGTCTGCAGCGGTACCGTCGTCGATAATGGAAGCGATGTTGGGAAGTTTACCATCTTCGATCCACGGACGGAGCAGCTCGAAGTGCGCACCGTCGAGACCGATGACGACTGTCTGTCGCTGGCTCATTATCGTGAATTCTTGAGAGGGGGTTATCAACCCTACGACCGATCTGCGTGCACGGCGACGGCGTCAGCCATCGGACGGACAGGGACATCGATACGCTCCGCGTACTCCAGAACACGGCGCAGGTCTTCAAGCAGTGTGGGCGTGAAGTTATGTGGATGAGCCCAGAGGTGGATCACCTCGTCCCGGTCGTGGGCGCGTTCGAGTCCGCGGAGTGTCCGGGCGAGCCGGATGGGAGAATCCTTGAGAGGGCCCGGCGAGACATACGGGAAATACTGGGAAGCGGGAAGTTCCCATACCCCGGACGGATCCCGGACGGGCTGGACGGTCGGTGCCGGTCGTCTGGCGAGGTAGCGAGCGAAACGCCGGTAGCGCCCTGCAATCGCTTCGTCCCGCAGCCGATGTTCCGGGGACAGTCCGCGGAAGGCAGTGAAACCGGCGTCGGCCACGGTTCCGAGCATATCGATCTGGTTCTGCGGGAACACGAGCGAGCGGAGGTTGACGCCGAACGACGACGCGAGTTCGCGGCATCGCTTTAGTTCGGTTTTGAGCACCGCCTCGGTGCACCCACGCTGGTGACAGAGGACGTGTGAAAACGTGTGGGACCCGATCTCGTGATCGACTGGGGCGGAAACGATATTCTCGACAATGTCGCGTCCGTACCGGAGGGGATCGGCGGACTGTGACGTTCCCGGATCGGTGTCGAACCAGTCTCTTCGGGGCGGCTCGATATCCGCGTGCCGTCCGTCGCAGGCGTCTAGGAACAGGTGCCCAACGACTGCCCACGTCACCGGTGCATCGAAGGCGTCGAACAGGTCAAGTAGTGTATCGACGTTCGATCGTTCCTCCCGTCCGGCGGTGGAAAACTCCTTTTCAGCATCGATGCCGTGGAACCCCCACTGGAGTTCAGTGTCCAGTGAGATGACCAGCGAACCCGACATTCAAACCAGTTCCTCCACAGCTTCGACGACGCTCGTTTTGAATCGATCTGGCCCGTAGTTCTCGTTCGAGTCGGGCAACGACGAGCGGAGGGATGCCTGAACGTCGGGGTTTTCAAGGACGGCTTCGGCAAGCGTTACGGCATCCTCGAGGGAGTCGTAGACCAGTGCGTCTTCGCCACCCAGAATCTCGGCAGGCCCCGCCCCCGACGGAACAAACGGAATCATACCTGCGCCGACCATTTCGACGACGCTCATGCCGAACGGTTCTCGCTCCTTCCCGTGAATACCATACCGATGGGTCGTCAGAAGTTCGACAAGCGTCGCTCGCTTCACCTCGCCCTCGAGGCTGACGAAGTCCCGTTCAGCCGCCGCGTCACAGACGCTGTCGGCGTACGAGGAATCCCCGACTGTCCCGATGACGTGTAAGTGGGTGTCGAATCCGCGGTCACGGAGTTCAGACACGATTTTGATGGTCCGAAGCGTCCGTTTCGATGGGCAGACGCGGCCGATCGTTACGAAACCGTTCTCTCGGCGGTCCCACTGAACGGGATCGAACTCGGAGAGAGTGACGGGTGGGTACACCGTCCGAATATCGACGTCGGGACCGTAGAACTCTCTGGTAAGCGATCGGGTCCAGTCAGAGTTCGTCAGCAACACGTCGTTATGAACGGACGGTGGGTTGTGTCCGGCGAGAGTGGTACAAATATGGTTGTAGATGCGCCTGACGGTACTTTTTTCACTCCGGTCAGGGTGCGATACCCGACGACCCGCGGCGAGCAACGCTAACCGTGGCGTGTGAACGTACTGGAGCGTCGGCTGCGGGAGCGAAACGTCGTCGCGGACGCTCACAAGGAGGTCGTACTCCGGTGCAATGGCACGGACGCGACGGATGAACAGGGACTTCGTCACTAGGTCGAAGTTATTTCCGCTCACGGTCCCGAGTAGATTTGTGACGCGACCGGGAACGGTCGCGTCGACGTCTAGTTCCCGGTAGTTGAGGGTAAACTCGGTCCCGACCAGTTCCGTACTCAGCTCCCGCGTTCGAGGAGGAGTTGCAGTGATCAGTTCCACGTCGTGTTCGTTACGGAGAGCGTCAACGATGGTAAGACAGACTGCTTCCGCACCACCGAAGGCAGTGAGACGAGGATAGATAACGCCGATAGAAGCCATGTGTGAGCGATTCGTAGGCTAGCGGCTATTGTGAATCTACTGGTCTGCCGGACGCAGAGTCGGCATAGCATCGGTGAAAACAGTAACAGACACAGGTCGGCGCCGGAGCATGACTCGCTCAAACGATTCGATTAAGTGCGTTTGTGAAAGTTATCAGAGCAAGCAATGGACGTCATTCTGTCCGTCGTCGATTCGTTGCGGGCGGATCACGTCTCCGCCTACGGATACGATCGCGCCACGACTCCGAACCTTGATAATCTCGCCGAATAAGGGCGGCTGTTTACTCAGTGTTTCAGCCCGTCCACGTGGACTCGTCCGGTCGCTTCGTCTCTTTTAACGGGCCGTTATCCGCCGGCACACGGTTTCGAAACGCGTTCTGACAGCATACCGGGCGGGGTCCCGCTGCTTTCTTCGCCTCCGTAGGCTTCAAGACGCTCTGCGTCACCTCGATGGGCAACGTCTCGTCCGCGACAGGCTTCGACCGCGGGTTCGACGACGTAATCGAGGTGTACAAACACCCCGAAGTACTCGATCGACGGACCACGACGACGGCCGACCGTGAACTTCACGACACCGACCAGGATATACTCGCGTATCCACGGGCCGAGGACCTGAACAGTTATCTCTTCGAATGGTTCGGGGAACACGAGGACGAGGATACGTTCGTCCTCATATGGTCGATCGACCCTCACTCCCCCTACGACCCACCGGACGGGTTCTCGCGGTTCTCCGGGGAGTTCGACGGCTGGAAAGTCTCTACGACGATTGCATCAACTATTGGGACAATATGCTGGGGGAGTTACGCTCATACCTGCAATCGAACCGACGGGCCGACGATTCTATCGTCGCGGTCGTCGGTGACCACGGCGAGGCGTTCGGTGAACGCGTACTGTTCCGGAATCCGGCGCGAGGACACAACACTATCCCGCATGACGAACAGACCCACGTTCCGTTCGTTCTCAAAACCTCGTCGACGGATGGTGGTGTTCACGACGAGGTCGTGTCACTGATCGACGTTCCATATACGCTTCTTCGAGCAGCAGACGTTGATCCTGAATTCCTCAGCGGACAAGGATCGGTTGTCTGGGAGCCGGGAGTCGTGTCTGGACATGAGTTCGTGTTCAGTAGAACCCAGAGCCGACGGCGCGGGCCAGCCTTCACCAGCGTCCGTTCTACGGACAGGAAGCTCATCTCTATCGATCCACCAGACTGGTCCTTCGAGAACCTCAAAAATCATCTGCGAGAGATGATCGGATATAGACTCCTTGTTGACGATGAGATGCTCTATCACGTCGACGAGGACCCACGGGAGACGGAGAACAGGATCAGTGAGGACACCGAAACCGCCAGCGAATTGCGGGCGGAACTCGGCTTGTGGTACCAGGAGTGTCGCCAGTTGCGGGCCGACCAGTCGAACGAGTTCCAGAACGGAGTAGAAACGGAACAGCTAGAGGCGCTTGGATACAAGATGTGAGCGGCGGTACCTACCGTAGCACCGGTTCGTCGGCGAGGATTTTCCGAACAATGAAATCGAAGTTCTCGTTCCCTGGCTTGACCTTGTCATGTTCCACTTTGAAATACTCGTTGTCGCCTGCAGACTGCGTCTTGAAGAACGGAAAGTCGACGTGCTTGCGTTCGAAGTAGACGTGTACGTACCGCTTCGCGCGTGCGACCATTTCTTCGTCCATCTCTAGATCGCGAATGTCGCCTAGCAATCCGAAGTACTCGTCCTGCGTTTCTGGATCGAACGTGAAACCGAGATCGCGGTAATGGGTGTCCCCGGCCACGATAGTTGGGACACCTTCGTACGCCATCTCAAGGCCAACGGTAGAGTTGTACACGATCCCTGCGTCCAGATCACGAATAAGCGCGTACGTATCGACGTCGGTATCCGGTGATAGGATTTCGAGATTGTCGGGGAGTGGGTCGTGGCCGTCACGGATCCGTCCTTCAACTGACTCGTCCGTACCGAACTTCGCCTCGGCGGGATGGGTCTTCAAGACGAACTGTACGTCATCGACACTCGACACGTGTTCGACTGTGTCATCTATCCAATCGAGTACGTCGGGGAAAACGAGTTCCTCGACTTCGAGAGAAGCGTCCCAGATCAGGTTCGTGAATATGCCGACCGTACAGTCAGCAGACGAGTCGAACGAGTTGTTGGTTCGAGCGGAATAGTTGATCCTGACGTCAGAGCCTTCGGTTCTGGCAGCCATGATTTCTTCGACGCGGCGCTCCTCGCTAGCAGAGAGTGGTTCCGCTAACTCCGTCTGGAGCGTATCATGGTCAGTAAAAAATGGTAATGAGGAGCGGTTTCCTGCGTCACCGAACAGGATAGTCCCCTCGCGGCGACCGAGGTCGTGACTGTACGACGTTACGCCGTGTTTCTGCGCGACTGCGAGATGGATCCCGCCGTGAACGTAACGGTCGTCGTGTGCGAGAACAGCGTCGAACGGATATTGCTCGAACAGCGCCTCGCACATGTCGACGAGGATGACCGCACTTCGGAGGAATCTGAGGTACGTTTCACGATGGTAGCTGTCCTCAAAGTCGATCGAGTGTCGCAAGAGGAAGCGGCGAGTGGATGACATCGCGTAATCAGCGACGGAAATTCCGCGATATGTTTCGAGCGTTGTATCTACCTCCGGTGCACCGTACGTTTCACTGAGCAGTGACTCGATGGGGATGCCCTCAAGTCCGAACGCTGAAAGGAGCGACCGCCCGGCGTAGTTACACACGTCACAGACCGCCTTCCCATCCTTCTCGCACGTCTTCCGTTGACAAAGATCGAGATCGGCGTGGCAAAGAGGAATAATCGGAGTGTAGCCCCGCGTCCGAAAGGCGTGTGCGAGAATACAGTACCGGAAGGAATTCAGCCCATCTTGCCCGCGCGTGAGGGGAATGAGGACGTACCCCTCATCTGTAGGCTCCGAATACGACTTTATACTTTCGTCCGTCAGATCCGCAAAGTCGTACTTCTGAGTAAAGTGATTCTCTAGCCGGATTGCGGCCGATCCGAGACCGGCCCTAGAGAGAGTCTGATAGATCTGCCACTTCGAGAGCATAGGGATGCTCAAGTCGGTGGAATTTAAAAACGCTTGGAATAACGCCAGTGCGGTTTCTTGACGAGGTGAATCAGGGCGACCGGATTTGCGTTCGATACATCGAGGCGTACATTCCATCCTGCTCAAGTAACTCGTCGTGGGGGCCCACTTCCCGGACCCCGCCATCGTCTACAACGTAAATCCGGTCCGCATCCGTGATCGTCGAGAGACGGTGCGCGATGACGACGAGCATGACGTCATCGCGACGCTCGATGCGTTCGTGTATTTCCTCTTCGAGGTGCGAGTCCAGATCACTCGTCGCCTCGTCGAGAACCAGAATTTCCGCGTCCTTGAGCACGGCTCTCGCGATGGAAATTCGCTGTCGCTGGCCACCCGAGAGTCGGACCCCGTCGTCACCGAGCACGGTGTCGAATCCGTTCGGTAGTTCGTCGAGGAACTCCGTCACCTGCGCCGCTCGACAGGCCGCTTCGACCTCTTCCTTGGTCGCATCCCTGTCAGCGACGGTCACATTTTTCCAGAGCGTATCGTTGAAAATGTACGGTTGCTGGCGGACAACCGAGAGCCGCCGGCGCCACTCGTCAAGTTTGTAGGTCTCGATTGGTACGTCGTTGGCCGTGATGGTCCCTGTGTCGGGGTCGTAGAAACGAGCGAGAAGCGAGACGATGGTCGACTTCCCGGCCCCGGAGCCACCGGCGAACGCGACGAATTCGCCTTGCTCGATCGCGAAGGAAATATCGTCCAGTACGGTTTCATCTTGATATGCAAAGGTGACATCGCGGAAGGAAACGCTTTCGAGCTGATCGGGGCATGGGTCCCCGTCGGAACCCGGTTCCTTCCGGTCCGCTAGTTCGTCGACGAACGTCTGGGTCCGAATGAGGTGTGGCAGGTGTCCTTCGATCTGGTAGAACTGGTTGTTGATTGTACTAACTCGGGGTGCAAGTCGGAAGACTGCGAACAAGAGCAGTCCCAGTCCGCCGAACGAAAGAGTAGAATACTCGAGGAACGCGTACAGCGAAGCGAAGATTGTGACGGCTATGGTGAACTGATAGAAGTGATCAATCGCAGACCGGTTCCGATACAGTTGGATCGTCGAATCGGTATACTTCTGAACCGATTCAAGGAAGTCGTCCATTAGTTCGTCCGAGAGCGCAAAGAGTTTCACGTCGCGGATGCCCTGCGTCCCGGCCTGAACGACCGTCTGTATCTCGTGATTCGCGTCGGCGACCCGATCACCGACGGAGTAGCCGGACTCGACCATTTTCCGCGCGAAATAGAAGAGGCCACCGAGGAAAACGGCTGCCACGATCAGGAACTTCGGTGCCAAATAGACCACTATCGCCACGTAAATCAAACTCATAAACGCTTGTTTGAGGATCTCGACGAGCCACTGGATCATTTGACCGGCATACTCTGCTTGCGTCACTATCGTATTGAGGATGTCGTCGGACCCCTTTTCATCGAAGTACGCAATCTCGGTATCGAGTGCCCGGTTGAAGGCCGTTGTCTGCAGGTGACGGACGTAATCTGTTCGGAGATAGGCCTTCAACCAGTCGACGACAAAACTGGACCCGTACCGAACACCCATGACGGTGATAACACCGACGATGATGTACTCGAGTGAGAACGGAATTCCTAGAACGTCGTAGAGCGTAACGAACGCCTCAACGAATTGGCTCTGGTCGGACGAAGACGTTTGCCCTCGGGTGACCTCAATGATGGGAAGAATGAAACTGAGACCGATACCCTCCAGCACGGCGGCTACCAGACTCATCCCAAGAATGGCGAGTGTCGTCAGCGGCCGATGACGAGCGACGTGTTCGAGCGCAGCTAGCTTCTCCCGCTGCGAGGCTTCGTTGTTCATTTGTTTAGGAAAGTAGGGTTCAATCGGCGGTGGACCCTCTACCAATAAAAACGATCCGATCCGCTAGCCGTCGCCCCCGGGATATGGCATCTTGTCGTGGGTATAGTCCGCAAGCACGTCGACAGACACGATCATAGCTAGGTGTGGTACTTGATGAGCATCGGTGTACGTGATTCGATCGGAATCGAATGTGTTTGGCCGCGATTGTCCCATTCTACCAGCGCTGGCGCCGCCTCGTTCGATCACAGATCTACCAACGCTCACCCACGACCGGGGAAGCATGGGGGAGACAGTGGTCGCCATACGTCGATATATTCTTATCCGATGGTGAGTTGTACTCATTCATGACTGCAGACACTGGTTTCGAACCCCACTGTAAAGTTATCGCGGAGGCGGGTGTGAACCACAACGGCGATATCGAGATCGCGAAAGACCTTGTGGACGCAGCCGCTTCCGCCGGTGCTGACGCGGTCAAATTTCAGACCTTCCAGCCGAAAGAAGTCGCGACAGCTCAGACGGAGCAGGCCGACTATCAGAAGGAACGGGATGCCAGTACAAACCAGTACGAAATGCTGGACAACGTAAAACTGCGAGAAGAAGATCACGACGTCCTGATGGAATATTGCCAGGAAGTTGGGATCGAATTCATGTCTACGCCGTACGACCCGGAGAGCGTCGAAATTCTTGAATCCACCGGCGTTGATCGGTATAAAGTCGCCTCGGCCGACATCGTGAATAAACCCCTCTTGAGCGCGATCGCAGAAACAGGAAAGCCCGTCATCCTCTCCACGGGGATGGCAAACCTTGGTGAAATTGAACGCGCAGTCGAGTTCCTCCGGTTTCGAAATTGCGGGGACGTCACTCTCTTGCACTGCGTTTCATCGTATCCAGCTAAGGCCACCCAACTCAATATGCGATTTATCGAGACTCTCGCAACGGCGTTCCCTGGGCAGGTTGGGTTTTCGGATCATACGAGGGGGGTCGTGGCTCCAGTCTTGGCGATGGGATACGGAGCCTCTGTGATTGAAAAGCACTTCACTCTAGACCGGGGGATGGAGGGCCCGGATCACTACGCGTCGTTAGAACCCGATGAACTCTCGCAGATGGTGGACAACGTGCGATTCGCCGAGAAGGCGATCGGAAGTACTCGTCGGTTGATCTCCACAGTGGAACGGAACAACAAACACTCCATGCGCCGGAGCTTACACGCCAGTCGCGATATCGAATCTGGTGCGGCTATCTCTCCCGACGACTTGTTGATCGTCCGCCCAGACGAAGGAATAGATCCGTGGAATTACGACGATGTCGTCGGTAAGTCTACCACGCAGGAGATCCCCAAGCATGCACCGATTACGTGGGATCACATCGCATGATATGTGCATCAACGCAGTGTCTTCCAGACACCGGGATGGAGGAAACACTAATGGCGTACTCTCGGGCCGACATCGAAAACGTCGAACTCGGCTACTGCAGCGAAAAGGATGTAGATGTCTCGGCGCTAGTTGAGGAGTATTCGTTCAATTTCGTTGCCCACAATTACTTTCTCCCCGTTCAGGACGAGTTCATCCTGAACCTCGCATCGCCGGACGAGTCCCTGCGACGACAAAGCGTCGACTACGTCAAGGACGCGATCACCTTCTGCGAGAAGCACGATATACCGCGGTACACGTTCCACGGCGGGTTCAGAGTCGACCCGGATCTGTCCCTGACATTCCCTAAGCAGTCGCCACCCGACTACGAAACGTGCTTCGAACGGTTTCTTTCGTCACTGCGGTCTGTAATTGACCATGCGACGTCGACCGACGTGTCGATCTCGATCGAGAACAACGTCGTCACCACGGAGAACGTGGTCGGAGGAGACCCCCTCCTCATGTTTTGTCGACCTGACGAGTTCAGTCGTTTATTCGAGGAGGTAGACCCATCTGACTGCGGCGTTTTACTCGATACTGGCCATCTGAACGTGTCCTCACAGACCTTTGATTACGATAAGTCAAGAGTCGTACAAGAAGTAGCAGACTATCTCGATTGTCTCCACCTGCATACAAATAACGGACGCGTTGACCAACACGACGCGGTCAATCCAACCGACGACGACATACCCGTGTCGTCGATGTCAGGGCTGACTCGGGTAGTCGAATCACATCACGGGAACGCAAGAGACTTAAAACAACTGTTGCTACGCTTAGGCGCTAAGAGTGAACGGTGATGATTGACACGAAAATTCTGTTGGCGACGTTCTATCGGTCTGGGATTCTAGCGATCAGGCAGTTGTTGAATAGTGGCTTCGAAAAAGAGCAACTTCGCGTCCTGACCTACGATATTGAGCGGAACGAAGAACTACTGGAGTTTCTCGAAAAGAAGGATATATCGTATAAGACCGACGATATTTCCGACCCCGATACAGAGTCGTGGATCGAGGCCTTCAACCCAGACCTCATCTTTTCCCTCTACTATCGAGACAAGATTCCGAGCCGTATTCTCGATATTCCACAGTACGGTGGTGTGAATCTCCACCCATCGTTGCTCCCGCAGTACGCCGGTGTGCTGTCGGTGCCGTGGGCGATGGTCGAAGGTGAATCGCGTACCGGCTACACGTACCACTACATGACAGACGAAATTGATACTGGGCCGATACTCAAGCAGGAAGAGGTCTCCATCGGGCCTACCGATACCGCTTATTCGCTCTACCACCGACTCATCCACGCCGGAATGAGCAACTTCCTGCCAGTACTCGAATTGATCGTGGAAGAAGAGTACAGCGGCCGACCACAGACGGGGGTCGGCACGTATCACGGGCGAGGCGACCTTCCAAACGACGGAGTTATTAACCATCAGTGGTCTGACGATGAAATCGATCGATTCATCCGGGCGATGTATTACCCACCGTTTCGACCCGCAGTAGCCGAATTCGGCGGTCAGGAATTCGAGATAACGTCGATGGCGGAGTACCGTCGTCTCCGACGTCGACACGGTATCAAGCAATGACGTGTGACGTATTCGCCGTAATTCCGGCGCGTGGGGGGTCAAAGCGGATACCGAAAAAGAACATCAAGGAAGTGGCTGGAAAACCCCTCATCGCCCACACGGTGGAGCAGGCGAACGAAGCGACAACGATAGACAGAGTGATTGTCTCGACTGACGACGAGGAGATAGCCTCAGTAGCACGCGAGTACGGCGGGGAAATCCCTTTTATAAGGCCGGCCAGACTAGCAACGGATGAGACACCGGGGCCACCGGTCATCCAACACGCGCTCAACTGGATCGAAAAACAACAGGAACCGCCGACCGTGGTTGTAAAGTTGCAAGCTACTTCTCCACTCCGTCGAGTAGATGACATCGACCAGGCAGTACGGAAGCTGCAAAACGACGAGGCTGCGAAGTCGGTCATCTCCGTGACTGAGTTTGAGCAACCACCTTTCTGGGCAGTGGAACCTGACGATGACGGGTACCTACATACGTACTTCGATAGGGACGTCCTTTGGACTGACGACATTCCACGTAGCCAGGACCTTCCAGCTTTGCGCTGCCCGAACGGGGCCATCTTTGCCGCGCGGAGGAACGCTTTTATTAAACACGAATCATTCTATACCGATGCTACAGTCCCATTCGAAATGCCAAGAGACCGGTCAATTGATATTGACGAACCGATAGATCTAGAGATAGTCAGGACCCTTGCAGAAAAATGAAATGCAACGCTTATAGTTTGAGAATGTACGATCACTTTCACTGGCACTCTACTACTTATACATGATTCCGCTTGCAGAACCGACATTTGGGGACGCCGAGCGTTCCCGGGTGCTTGACGCACTCGAACGTGGATGGATTTCCCCGAAGGGCGAGTACGTTACGGAGTTCGAAGATGTATTCGGGGCTTGGATCGGAACCGAACACGCTTTCGCTACCTCAACCGGAACCGCTGCACTCCACCTTTCACTCCTGTCTGCCGGGATCGGCGAGGGAGATGAGGTAATCGTCCCGGACCTGACGTGGATCGCCTGTGCGAACGTGGTGTCCTACGTCGGTGCAACTCCGGTGTTCGCGGACGTCGACCCGGACACATACACACTTGACCCCGCTAGCGTCCGTGAGCGTCTCACCGAAGACACCAAGGCGGTGATGCCAGTCCATCTCTATGGACAGCCATGCGAGATGACGCCGATTCAACGGCTCGCCGACGAGCATGACCTCTTGGTCCTCGAGGACGCTGCCGAGGCACACGGAGCGACGTATCGTGGTCGACGTGTGGGGAGCCTCGGCGATGTCGGCTGTTTCAGCTTTTACGGGAACAAGATCCTCACCACCGGTCAGGGTGGGATGATAACGACGGACGACGACGAACTTGCAGAGCGAATACGGCTGCTCCGGCGGGACGGTATGTCGAGAGACAGAAAATATTACCACTCGGTGATCGGGTACAATTATCGACTGACGAACATACAGGCCGCGATCGGCATTGGGCAGGTTGAGCGTGCCGACGCGATCCTTGAGAACAAACGCCGCGTCGCTGCGACATATCGCCGCGAGTTGACGACGCAGGACGTTCGCTTCCAGGCGACACCCGGCTGGGGGGAGTCAGCCCACTGGATGGTCGCCCCGGTGTTTCGAACGACCGGACAGTTCGAGCGGGTGCGGAACGCACTCGCTGATGCCGACGTAGAGACGCGGCCATTTTTTTACCCACTCCACGAGCAACCGCCCTACGCCGGGAGTGGAAGCGATTGCCCCGTGACGGAACGACTCCACGAGCGTGGTATGAATCTGCCGTCCGCTCCGAATCTTAATGATCAGATTATAATCGAGATATGTGACGTTATCCGCGATGCCCTCTGACCTCGGCATCGAGACGAGAAGGTTATAATCCCCGAAAAAAACTAACCTGTATGGTTACCGAACTCCAGAACGAGCGGGTGCTGGTTACTGGGGGCGCCGGCTTCATTGGTTCCGCTCTCGTCAGGCGACTGCTCGAGAATGACAACCACGTCACCGTCTTGGACAACTTCGTGACGGGCGCTCTAGATAACTTACAAAATATCGTCAACCGAATCGAAGGGGAACGAGCCGACTTGGCGGACCACATCGACCTCGTCAGTGGTGACATCTTGCGGTCGGATCTGGTCGATTTGCTAAATTCGAACGAAATCGACTACGTGTTCCACCTCGCCGCAGAACCATACATCCCGAGTTGTTATGACCGACCCACAGACTTCTTTTCGGTGAACGCGAACGGGACGCTCAAACTGCTGCTCGCGTGCCGGGACGCTGGGGTTGAGCGCATCCTTACCTACTCGTCGTCGGAAGTGTACGGGACCGCACAGGAAGTCCCGATGAGCGAGTCTCACCGTACGTATCCGCAGTCAACCTACGCGGTCAGTAAACTCGCGGCCGACCGCCTCTGCTTTACGCTCTTCCATGAACAGGACGTCCCGGTCGTCATCCTCCGTCAGTTTAATTGCTACGGGCCAAGAGAAACTCACCCCTACATCGTTCCAGAATTGATCGCACAGCTATCGACGGATAATCAGCTGTCGCTGGGGAACATTGAGGCGAGTCGCGACCTTACGTACGTCGAAGACGCAGTCCGCGGCGCCTCGAAGCTTATCAACTGTCCCGACGCGGAAGGAGAAGTCGTGAATCTCGGCTTCGGTAAGGACTATACTGTCGAGGAGCTTGCGCACATAATCGCAGAAGAGATGGGGTACGCCGAAGTGAGCATCGAGGTTGAACAGTCTCGGTTCCGACCGCTGGACGTCCAGCAGCTTCACTGTGATTATTCTAAGGCCTCGAACCTGATCGATTACGAACCACAGATTGATATTCGTGAGGGGATACAGCGAACCATCGATTGGTACCGGGAAAACGGCGAATGGGTGTGGGAGCGGTCCCTGAAAGACCAGCTCTGGCCTGAAAACTAACCCGTTCGGCTCGTTCCGGTTGTTGAGTCGGGATTCGATGAGAGCATACCAGCACCAACTGAGACCTGTTCTGTGGTAATACCTGTGTGCTACTATTGGTCCGAGAGACGAGCAACAAACGGTGGGGACGCGTGCCCAAACCGACTGACTGTGCGCACTTCCGGCAAACGCGGACCACTATACGTTTCAGGAATTATATATATATATATATATATGTAAACCACTCGCCACAGCAGGATCATAACCACAAATTTGTAGTTGACCCCCGTTTTACCGTCTCATTGACTAGGTCTCGGATCCTGATTCGTCGGGTTCCAGAGGGTTGATGTTCAACGATCCTCCCGAAGGGTCCCCTTGGTCGAGAGGACGTACAGTTCCGGAACGCCACCAAGCATTATCACATTAACGAGCCGAGGCTATCACAGATGATTGCCTATTGTCCACTTCGGGACCGCCTGCCCGAGCGATCACACTCCGAATCACCGTCATCATATCCGTACACCGACTATTCTGGGTGGTCTATCCGGATCAGACTCCGAAGCCACTCCGGGATAAAAGGGTAATATCGGAAGTGTGAGTGCAATACCCGGGCTTCGCCAGTTGAGGAACATCCCATCGCAGGAATGGATGGTCGGACGTGCCAGAAGCGCGAATTTCTGACTGCACTCGCGATAAAACTCAGCCTGGGGTCATTCAAGATTGTTTGAAACTGCGATTTCCTCACCCCGAAGAGAGTATTGGCAAGTCGCTGGAATTACTAAAAAGAATATTCTGGAACGTCAGGTCGAGCCATCCCTGGCAGATTCCGATTCGTCATCCCCAGTGCGCGTTTGCTCTGGTGGTTCCGGTGGCACCAAGACCGAGACTGCGAGTTCGTAGCCACGCGTCTCGGAAAGCGGGTCAAACACCTCCTCACTAAGCCGTTCAAACACTCGGCTCGCGGCAGACTCCACACGCGACTGATTCCAAGCGTCTTCAATATGTGGAATAAGCGTATCCAGCAGCGTAATAAACGGACCGACAGTGTACGTCTCTCGAAGATCGATAACGATGATGTCTGGGTCAGGTTCCTTCGTGAGCCAGCGATAGCAATACGACTCCCGAACGAACTCACTTACACGAGTGCCGATCGCTCGCCCGGTGCTGATGACCTGTGACCCGTCGCTAATCGCGCTGATTTTCTCTCCGACAGCGTCATGGTTTAGCGACCCGGATTCCTCGGACATCCGATTACATACTGGTTTGAGTGATCTACCATACCATTTGTGATGTCGTTCAGAGCCCAACACTCACAACCGTCGCTTCGATAGTGATTGTCCCCAGATTGATCACAACTGTCGAGCCCTGCTGGAGAGACTCGCCTTTGAACTGGACACCGCTTGTCGACTCGCGGACCCGGAGTTCAGTCGTGATAGTGATATCACGCAAGTACGGATGATCAGCGACGTTTACCGTGCCGTTATCGCCCGTCGTAATGATGACAGATGGCTCGGTATTGACGCGGCTGACGCGAGCGATTGTTTCGCCACCACTGGTCTCGGTCATGCCGGGTTCGATCGCATCCGCCATGTCCGCACGCATATCGGTCATCCGTAGGGTTACCGTCCGATTGGTGAGCGTTCCACGCGGTTCGAGTGCGCCAACACGTTCGATGGTGCCGGAGAGCGCGTAGCTTTCAGTCGAAATAGTGATGTTGTTCCCACGCTGGACGGCGGCGCTACCGAACTGCTGACGACCGGCGTTTTCGAGAGTGGCCAACGAGAGCCCAACGAGCACGCGTTTGCGGTCGGGGTTCTGTGTCGCGTACGTGGTAACCGTTCGTACTTCGGCTGCCTCGTACCCGGCGACGGTAGTGACGTCGCCGGCAGCGATACGGCCAGCCGTTTCTGCATCGACGGTTGTTTCCAGGAGCACATCAGTAGTCGTTGGCTGGAGGCCGCTATCCACCTTTTCAATGCGACCGTCGAAGGTGTAGTCTTCGGCCGGGAGCGTGACCGTCTGCCCGCGCCGCATCTGTGTGCCGCCGAACCGACGGTCAGACTGCTGTCTGTGTGTGTCGAGTTCTGCTTCGACGAAGACGGTCTGTTCGGTTGAATTCTCGGTTGTGTATGCAGCTACGTCTTCGATAGTCGCAACAGTGCGTCCGCTGAGTCGGATCTCATCACCGGGGGTGACGTCTCGCGCTTCGGCGGTGGCCATGGTGTCTCTGAGAACCACCGTCGTGTCTTCCTGAGTGAAACTGTTGTCACCACCCACTGCACGAATCTGGCCGTCTACTTCGTATCGACTCGTCGCGATGGTTAGCGGTCGCCCGAGGCGCGGGGGCGCATTCGCATATGTGAGACTGTCCCCGTCAGGCGGTCCCTGAAGCGTAGCGCGTAAGATGACACGTGTCTGGTTGCCCTGCGGTGTCAGATGGACGTCTGTGATCGTGAGCTGTGAATTACCGCTTGGACTGTACGTATCTCCCCCGGTGATTTCTGAGACGATGTATGAGGGTTGTGTCCCGAGATCGAGGGTGACGTTGGTAGTATTTGGATCAGGTGGCTCTGGCTCCGGTTGGAGGACAAGTGCGGCGCCTGCCACAACGACCGCAATGACGAGCAGGACGGCCAGTGCATCGACGACGTTGACGAGGCCGAAGAGGTTTCCATCCTCGTCGAGGAGGGCCGGCGAACGACTATCTGCCATACTGTAGGCATTTTTTCGGAGTGGTTTGGCTGTTTCGTTGTACTACTATGACTGTGCACCTCTCAATTTGCACTTCTCTAAGTAATTCCAGTCCGTCAGTAAAGATACCGTTCTGACTGATTCCTCATCTCCCGGGCCGAGTGTAGTTAGTCGTCACAATCATTCAGGTCTCGCTCCAACTGAACTATGGAGACCCCACAACGAGTGAAATCTCAATCGGTTCTATGCCTCGTACGACTCTAAGCTCGTGCCACAGTCCGGACACTCACCGTCAGTGATCGTTACCTGCGCGTCACATGCAGGACAGTAGTCGCGGTAACACGCTGGGTCGCCCATAATCGTCTATACATTCCAATGGATTGAGAACGTTGCCCCGACTGCGGCCAGTCAACGCAGCGAAGTTGCAAGTATAGCAACCGGCAACCACTGCTCGACTGCACCGACCCCTCCGTTTCGTATGACTTGCAAGGGTGGAATAGACCAGCTGAGACCGACAAACCGACCGAACACCGTCCTTTGCCAATCTGCGGGTGTCCACCCCACGTCAACACCACCGGAACAAGGTGAATGACCGCTGTCGTATCTGACTAGATCGGTGGATGACCCAGCCGGCGTATGCCGTATCTGATCGGCCAATATGGCTGATTTCGTGGGACAGCACCCTACTCGAAGCCAGTCCGGAACCACCGTGAAGTAGGACTTATTTCATTCAGTTTGAGTTGTCCCAGCGAAACCTGCTATTGGAAGATACTGTTCTGTCTCGACAGGTGGTCAAACACCGGACCCACAGAGTGGCTATTAGTATAGCCTCTATATTGTCAGACACTATCTATATAGTGATAATGTCCTTGTGCCCGATTCGATTGGTGTCTACATGCGCAACACCGGCGACCAGGGATCGGCAACCGAGGCAGACCAGCCAGTCGATGGTGCTGGACACGGGCCGGCAAGCCCATCGGAGACGGATGGGACACCACGGGAGAACAGCCTCGGTGTCGATCTGTGTCTGAGTCATCCGGAGCTGGTTCTGACGGAGGCAGTCGAGAGCACGCCGGACATAACAGTCCGTCCGGAACAGATGGTCGATGACGGGACGTCGAGCTTTCTGGTGATAGAAGCCGTCGGTGAGGGCCTTGACCAGTTCGAAGCAGAACTGGAGAGGGATAGTACGGTATACGAGCCTGTCGTGTTAGACTGGACGGAGACGAACCGCGTCTATCGGGTTAGGGTGGCCGACAGCGCCATCCGACTCACGCCCTCGCTCGTCCGAGCCGGTGGACGGGTGCTCGACATCGAAGGGACGGGTGGACAGTGGCAGGTACAGGCGCAGTTTCGGTCGCGAGCGGCACTGTCGCAGTTCCGATCTGAGTGCTCTGAACGGAGTATCACGTTTAGACTTGATCGACTGTACTGGACCTCTGGGGAGGCAAACGCCGGCGTATGCGGACTGACCGCAGACCAGCAAGTCGCGCTCGAGACGGCACACAGAGAGGGGTACTTCGACGTGCCCCGTGGCATCTCACAGGCTGAGCTGGCGGACAAACTCGACATTTCGCCATCGGCGATGTCACAGCGGATTCGGCGGGGGATGGATCAGGTCGTTGGGTCGGAGCTCGGGTTATCCGATGAGTAAGTAGTTTGGACGCAGCCGAAACCATCATTGAATTATCAGGTGTGTCTAGAAGTGACAAGGAGACTATGTGCCAAAAAGGATATTGTCCCGCTGTGACACTCGTACTGTATGAGACACCGGATCGTGAGCGGGATCTGCGCTTTACTCCTCCTCTTGACAGTCGCGTCTGTCTCCGTAGGTGTCGCTACCGCAGCGGACGCCGGGCAGTATGCTGAATACACAGCAGCGGGCAACGAAACAGCGCCGGCGATACAGTCGGCCGAGCCCACACAGGCTGCTGCGGACGGGCCGAACGGAACCGCGTTCGTCTGGGAACGGATAGACGGCGAGCGGGTCAGCGGGTATCGGATCGCAGTGACTGTCAGTTCGCCGCAGGAAAACCTCTCAGTCTGTGCGCGTGCGAACGGGTCGTCGGCCTGTACGCCGGTCGGCCCGAACGGAACCGCAGCCCTCACAACCCCCGGAACGGCGGGGCTCGATGATCTCTCTATCTCGCTCTCCAACACGAGCTCTGACACCACGCTAGATCGGCAGCCGGTGTCTCTGCAGCCGATTCAGCGTGCCGGCGATGTTGACGACGACGGGCTCAACAACAGCAACGAGGTAGCCCGGGGGACGACCCTCACTGACGCCGACACTGACGGTGACGGGCTGTTGGACGGGACAGAGGTCCACCAGCACGGGACGGACCCAGCGGCCGCAGACACTGACGAAGACGGTGTCGCCGACAGGACTGAGCTTCAACAGGGCACTGACCCGCGACAGAGGGACACGGACGGCGACGGGCTGTCGGACGAGCGCGAACTGTCACTTGGGACGAATCCGACCGTCGCCGATACTGACGGCGATGGGCTGTCCGACCAGCGAGAGGCGTCCGGCAAGACCGACCCGACCGACGCAGACACGGACGACGACGGTGTTCTCGACGGTCGGGAGCTGGAAATTGGCACGAACCCAGTACAGGCTGACACTGACGCCGATGAGGTCGCCGACGGGCGAGAGCTGGCCATAGGCACGGACCCGACAGTCGCAGACACTGACGGAGATGGGGTAACAGACGGGACAGAACTCGAAACGGGCACCGCACCTACCGAGAGCGATACGGACGATGACGGCCTCGACGACGGAAAGGAACTGGCGGCTGGCACGTCCCCGACCACCGCTGATACCGACGGCGATGGTCTCAGCGACGGGCGCGAGGTTTCGGACCTCGGAACGGACCCGCTCGCGGCCGATTCGGACGGTGACTTCCTGACCGATCGCCAGGAAGTCGCCTGGGGAACGAATCCGAACAGCATGCTGACGCCAGTCTGGGTGACGAGTTCGCTTCTTGGGTTCCTCATTGGGATCGGGGTGGCAATCGCGGCGATCAGGCGTGGCTGGGTCACGGAGCTTTCCGTGGCGGCCAGACTGTACATCTATCGCCGCCTCGAACTGGACCGAGAGATTATCGAGGTCAACCGTGAAATCGAGGCGACGGACAGGGTGGCCGAAGCTGACCGTGCAGACATCGACGCGGACACCGCGGCTGAAGCCTTCGAGCAAGCCGACTGGGAACTCACCCCTGACGCGCGGCTCGTGAAACTGATGCTGCAAGTCGAGAACGGCCGTATGCACCAGACCGACATCGTCGAGGCGACGGACTGGTCGAAAGCGAAGGTCAGCCGCCTCCTTTCGCGGATGGTCGACGACGACGAGGTCGTCAAGATCCGTCTCGGCAGGGAGAACCTCATCTGTCTGGAGCGGGCGAAACCCGCAGCCGCGAACTCGCCACACGCAGGCGATATCAAGCCACCGACGCCCGGCGGATAAACTGGCTCACGGCTCGGATAGCCGGGTCGATAGTGGCATCACTGTTCACTACCGGCGTTTTTCGGGTGTGTCTCCGCCAAGTGAAACTATTCGCCACTGTCACGACAGTCGCAACTGAAGCCACACCGATAGCCGACAGACACATAGAAACGATAACTTTCGCCCTCTGACCCTTCTATGGCCGACAAACGGCAGAATTAGCCCGGGAAACAACGCCTACCGCAACTGCACATATGTGTATTTGTAGACATTATTTACCGTCGTAGTGATGAAACAATTTAGTATGCTGTGTGAAACAGCCGTGGAACAGAGTTCTTGACCCGAAACCCCCAGCAAATAGGTGTAGGCACTTCAGAACGTTATTTTATCGCACGTTGGCCCCGGGTAAGTCGGCCATTATCGACCCGTTAAATCGGTGAAACAGTCGCAATCGGCGGAACAGTCGACCCGGTATATGTCGGTTGCTGGAAAAGGAACGAGCGAACATGTCCATAGCTGAAACGACTTCCGACCCCACGACAACTGAGGCCGAGGAGTCCGCGACAGAGGAGTCGTCGTCTTCGGAGTCCACATCGAGCGACGAACTCACCCGCGACGACCTCTTCCACGTCCTCCAGTGTCGTCGCCGCCGCCTGGTCCTCAAGTACCTCCACGAACACTCCGGCGACGAGCCGGCCGATATGAGCGACATCGCAGAACACATCGCGGCGCTGGAACACGACACGACGGTCGACTCGCTCCGCTCGAAACAGCGCCAGCGCGTCTACATCGCGCTGTACCAGTCCCACCTCCCGAAGATGGACGACGCGGGCGTCATCAACTACAATCAGGACCGCGGACTCGTCGAAGCGACCGCACTCGCGGACTCCTTCGACGGGTATCTCGACGAGGAACCATCGCTCCTGTCGACGCCGGACGCGGAGTCGACGCCGTCGACTGAGTCCGTCATCGATCACGACCGGACAGGTGCTCACACCTCGGCCGATGAGCGGTGGTCAGGTCGGTATCTCGGGACCGCGTGTGCCACACTGATTACCGTCGGCGGACTCGCACTTAGCGGGGTCACAGTGCCGGGCATCGCCGTCGCGCTCGTCGTGAGCGTGGTGTTTGTAGCACTGGCGGTGAGCCATCGGCTCTCACTGTCGGCACCACAGTCACTTGCTGACCGTCTGCGGGCCGCTCTCGATACGGAGAAATAAGCTACGTACTGGAGAGATGCGTGACACAGTGGCACACCCGGAGGCGGATAACGCTTGCTGCCGACAGTCAGATCTAGTGCAGTCCATCTTCTCGTACTCGCGTCCACAGCCACGTCTACAAATAGTCACTAAGCTGCCAGCGTGACGGTGAGTGGCAGTCACGCCGACTAGCGACGGGAGAGTAGTCACCTGCTACTAAGCGAACGGTCCGCCAAGTGTCCGCCACGCGTTGGCCAGAATCTTGGACAAGATCTGTGTAGCTATCGCGTCACAGTCGCCGAGGTCGGTTCGACGAACAGACCGACGCGAGCGACCGACAGAAGTACGTGTCTACCGGCCAGGTAGCGGGCGTAAAGAAGCATATAATCAAACGGTGGGGCGACAGATGAAGTGTGTATGACCGACTACGCCAGTATGCGAAAGGCTATCGAAGAGACGAAAGAGTCGTTCGATGCGGTCGAACGGTTCCAGCGTCGGTCAGCCCTCTGTCCCTGGTTAGACGTGCCGCTCCGGGATGAGCCGTAAGTGGCTCGAAGGCTGCATCTTCACCGATAGATCAGCACTCGTTCATCGCCGGGTTCGATAGCCCGGCCGCCCCGATGGAGTTGGCCTGCCAGCCGGATGAAAATACACTTCACCTATCGGTGGAAAGCTGATGCACATGTATCAGGCGGAGGCACAGC
Source organism: Haloarcula sp. KBTZ06 (assembly GCF_048595605.1). Taxonomy (NCBI): domain Archaea; kingdom Methanobacteriati; phylum Methanobacteriota; class Halobacteria; order Halobacteriales; family Haloarculaceae; genus Haloarcula; species Haloarcula sp. KBTZ06. The sequence continues at coordinate 1,949,742 of NZ_CP184337.1, read as the reverse complement.
CGTGTATATCGTAATCGTCGGTGCGGGCGAGGTCGGTTCGAACATCGCCGAGAGCCTCGCCGAAAGCCACGAAGTCGCCGTTGTGGATATCGACCCTGACCGTGTGGAGGCCCTGATGTACGAGGCTGACGTGCTCGGCGTCGAAGGAGATGGCGCGGAACTCGACACGCTCGCAGAGGCCGGTATCGAGAAAGCCGACGTACTCATCGCCAGTACCGACGACGACGAGACGAACATCGTCACCTGCGGGACGGCGGTAACGGCCGCCGACCCGTTCACGATTTCCCGCGTCAAGAGCGCGAAGTTCCTCCGGACTTGGGAGAAGTCCGGTGGCGCCTTCGGCGTGGACCACATGGTTGCGACGAACCTGCTCACCGCGGAGAACATCGCTCGCGTCATCGGGCTCCCCGGCGCGCGTGACGTGGAAACGTTTGTCGACGGGCAGGTCCAGATGGGGGAGTTCGAGGTTCGTGAGTCTAGTCCAATCACGAACCTGACCGTCGCGGAGGCTGACCGCTACGAATCCCTGACCTTCGCTGCCGTATTGCGTGACGACGAAGTCATCATCCCGCGTGGGGAGACAGTCATCAAAGCAGGCGACGATCTCGTCGTCATCGGCAGCTGCGAGAGCGTTCGCCAGTTCGCGACCGAGATCGCACCGGAGTCGGAGGCGACCCAGAACGTCCTCATCGTCGGGGGGAGTGATGTCGGCTATCACACCGCACGACTGCTCCAGGATCGCGGCATCAAGCCACGGCTCATCGAGCAAGACCACGACAGAGCGCGCGAACTCGCGGAGGACCTGCAGGGAACCACCGTGCTTGAGAGTGATGCAACGGATAGCGAGTTCCTCGAGCGCGAACACGTCTCAGACGCCGACGCCGTGGTTGCGACGCTCGACAGCGACGAAAAGAACCTCCTGGTGACGCTGCTGGCCAAGCGGCTCGGCGCGGAGCGAACCGTCGCCGTCGTCAACTCCGGCGAGTACGTCGACCTGTTCGAGGCCGTCGGCGTCGACGTGGCCGTCAATCCCCGCGAGACGACCGCCGAAGAGATTACGCGGTTCACCCGGGAGTACGACGCGACGAAGGTTGCTATCATCGAATCCGACCGCGCCGAGGTGCTGGAAATCGAGGTAGCCGCCGACAGCGTCCTCGCTGGACGGCCGATTCAGGAATCGGTGCAGGAACTGCCGACCGGCGTGGTCATCGGGGCTATCAGCCGCGGCGGCGAACTGGTCATCCCCCGTGGTGACACCGTCATCGAACCCGGCGATCACGTCGTGGTGTTCGTCGACGCCGACTGCTTGGAAGCGGTCAACGACAAACTGTAGCCGCGCCGAGGCGGTCGCTCCCAAGGGACTAAGCCTGTCTCCCGCCTCAGCCAGTGTATGACTCCCGTTGCGGACCGTCTCGTGCTCTCGTTTGCCCCCAGCATCGCCGATGGGGACCCGTGGTCAGGCGTCGATACCGAGTGGATAGCCGACGAACTCCGCGGGGACACCTATCAACAGTACCTCCGACGCGCCCACGGCGGCCCAGTGGCTGTTGGCGATGAGTGGGACGAGTTCGTGAGCTGTGGCTGTGCAACGCCACAGGACGTGGTGTTGCGCGTCGAGCGCGTCGAGGGCGGGACAGCACTCGGCGACGCGACAACGCTGGAAATCCGTCCCCGTGACGACGCCGAGGCAGTGTCACAGTAGCCGGTTCTCGCTGTCGAGCATGCCTGTCCCTGCATAGCACGCCCGCTGCTACCGTCGCGCCGGTCGGTATCGGGAGATATTGGGAGAAGGGAAAGGCTGATGCATACCACTAGCACATTCCGGACTATGCCACGCGATTCCTATCAGGAGGGACTGAACTCGCTCCGCGAGGATGTCCTCTATATGTCAGAGATCGTCCTCGAGCGGCTCCGGCTTGGCCTGGATGCGCTCGAACAGAAAGACGAGGAGATGGCCCGGGAGGTCATCGAGGGTGACCACGAGATCAATCAGCTGTATCTCGACCTCGAACAGGACTGTATCGACCTGCTGGCGCTGCAACAGCCGGTCGCGTCCGACCTCCGCTTTATCGCCGCGTCGTTCAAGATCATCACCGACCTCGAACGTATCGGTGACCTCGCCACGAACCTCGGCGAGTACTCCTTGGAGGCCGAACGCGACGTGTACCCCGAGGTCGACATTCAGGAGGTCGCCGACGTGACCATCGAGATGGTCGAGAACGCCATGGAAGCCTACGGCGACGAGAGCGCCGACCAGTGCTACGCTATCGCCGACATCGACGACGAGGTGGACGAACGCTGTGAGGCCGCCTCCGAGACGGTCGTACGCGACCTCATCGAGCGTGAGATCGACGCCGACTCCAGCGAGGCCGAAATCGAGCAGTTGATGGCCGACGTATCCCGCCTGCTGCTGACGATTCGGGACATCGAGCGGGTCGGGGACCACGCTGTCAACATCGCCGCGCGGACGCTGTACATGGTCGAGAACGACGACGACCTCATCTACTGAGAGTACCTTTTTACTGCAGGGGGTTTCCTCGCGCCTGCGGCGCTGCGGGAACCCCCTTTGCAAAAATCTACGCTAAAAACGACCTCCGAGTCGCGGCCAGGGCCGCGCTCGGAGCGAAACCGCGCTTGCTCCGCTCGCGCGGTATGCATTAATTACGACAGCCACAAAACCGCGACAGCCACACGCCTCCCCAGCCGACTGCGTTGCTCGGCTCGCTCCGCTCGCCTGTGCGACTCGTCCCTCGCGCTTACGACGCGGCCGTCGCCGCGACGGCGCGCGCCTGACAGCACTGCTTCTCGACGAAAAGCCTACTTCGGCGTCTCGGGCGTGTCGTCGCCCACGAGTCCCGCGTCGGTGATGCGGAACTGGGCCGTGTCGCCGGCCGGTTTGGCACGGTGTTTCTCCAGCGTGGCGCGACGGTTGCCGCCGCGGAACCGGTCCAGACGGACGATTGCGCCCGACCAGTGGTTCAGGGTGTGGCCGCCAAGCGCCGTCGAGCGGTCGCTGTCCGGGTCGGTGAACACCTGGTTCGTGTACAAGACGGCAATGTCGTGTTTGCGGGCCAGCGAGAGCAGGTGGGTGATCTGGCGGGCCACGTCCCGCAGCGTCTCGCCACCGTCCTCGTCGTCCCGGCGGAGCCGATAGAACCCGGTCGCGCTGTCCAGCACGATGAGTTCGACCTCGGCGGCGAACTCGGCGGCGTCCTGGACGGCCTCGGCCTGCTCGTCGTAGTCCAGCGCCTCGGTGATGATGAGCCGGCCAGCGAGGTCGTCCACGGTCTGGGCCGTCCCGCGTGCGCGGCCCTTGGCGACCTGCTCCATGCGGTCTGCGGAGAGCCCCTCGGTGTCGATGTACAGCGCCGCGTCGCCGGCAGCAGCGACTTCCATCACCGCCGAGAGGGCGAAGTTAGTCTTCCCGGCCGCTGGCGGGCCGTACACCTGCGTCACGGCCCCGCGCTCCAGCCCACCACCCAGGAGATCGTCGATTGCATCACACCCGGTCGGGACGTACTCGCTCACGGGCAAGGGTTGGGCAGGTTCCGATAAAAACGCTGGTACCTGGCAGCACTACTGTCAGTCGTCCGAAAGCCGCTCGGCCAGCGTCCACTCGACGAGCGACACGTCGTCGATTTCGGCCGTCGCAAACCGCAGGTCCGACCCCCATTTGCGGGTGACGACGAGCGATTCGGCGTCGAGGTCGTAGGATTCCAGTTCTTCCCAGGCATAGAACCGCCTGGCGACCGGCAGTCTGATTTCCAGACCGCGTTCGGTCGCAACGGCGGTTCGGGACCCGCCCGTCGAGAGGAGGACGAACCCAGCGGGGAACAGCACCTGGCCGGAGTACTGGAGCAGGGCGATATCGAACACCGCACCGACGGCGAAGCCAATGGTCGCGACGCCAGCGATGGCTCCGCCGACGTGCAACCGCCGGCGCTGTGCAGACTCGGGCCAGCTCGCTCGCCAGCGGGTCAGCTCGTTCGTGTCTGCGGTGACCGCAGCGGCGTACCGCGTCTGTGCCATGGTCGCGATAGCAACTCCGAGTAAAAAGGCCAGCAGGCCGAAGAAGAACGCCAGCACGCCACTGATTCCAGTCGTCTCCAGCGACGCAAAGCCGACGACAGCGTACCCAACCGCAATCACCGGCAGAAGCCAGCGTGCGCGAGTCGCGCCGAGTGTAACAGCCACTGTCGGTCGACTGGTGAGTATCCAGGCCGTCCCGGTGGTTACAAGCCCGAACGTCACGATCAGTGCCAGATACAGCGTCCAGGCTTCGGTGACGCCGACACGCTCGATGAGCGGTATGACTGGCGGTGCTAGAATTAAGCCCAGATAGGCACCACTGACACCACCGAACAGTGGGTCTGACGCCGCGTCTTCTCCATCAGTGCTGGCCGCTGGACCCATCACTGACACTCCAGTTAGCTGTTATAAAAATCCTGTCAAACGTAATAGGGATCGGGGAGATTCTTATCTGGATGTATTATCAAGTACCTCGTAATTATCTGCAACATATACGCGGACCACTGTACCCCCACATTTGTAAGTAATCGGCGGCCGAAATCCGGTCGTGATTGTCGTCGCCACCGAGGACTTCGAAGTGTACCACGGCGTCGTCAACGAACTCCGCGACCGCGGCGTAGCGTTCACGACTATCGAACCGGGCGACGAGTGGCCCGAGGGGGCCGACGTCGCGGTCATCGCAGCCGGGGAGTCGGTCGAGATCCCTGACGGCGTCGACGTCGTGCAGGCGGACCCGGACGCGCCGCGGCGGGCCGTCGAAGCCGTTATTTCGACACTCCGCGGTGGCGACGGTCGCACCGTCATCGGCATCGACCCCGGCGAGCGACCGGGCGTCGCGATTCTCCACGGTGACATGGTCGTGGCAGCGTTTCAGGTGCCCGCGGCGGAGGTCGGCGAAATCGTCCGCGAGGAGGTCGAAGACGCTGTCAATCCGGTCGTTCGCATCGGCGACGGCGCACGGCTCGTCGGCGCGCGCATCATCGACGACATCCAATCCGTGCCGGTGGAACTGGTCGACGAAACGGGGACGACGCCGTATCTCGGCTCCGGGGCGCGCGGGATGGGCGACGTGTTGGCTGCGGTCAACATCGCCCGCCTCGACGGCGAAGAAATCGAGAGTCGGACTATCGAGCCCACGGCTGGAGAACTCCAGAAGATCAAGGACCGCTCCCGGGAGGAAAGCGACACGAACCGGGCGATCAGCGAGGACCTCGCCCGGCAGGTCGCGACTGGCTCGCTCACCGTCGAGGAGGCGCTGGCGGAACACGACAGCGATAGCCCGGCCGACGAGAGCGAGGGGGAAGCCGGCGAGGAAGCGGCCCATTCAGAAGACGAAGCAGCCGACGAGAGCGGTTAACGCGAAACCATCCGCTCGGCCCGCTGCATCACTTCACGGACGGGAAGTCCGGCCGCATCCGCGACAGCCGCGGCGTCGTCGTACTCCGTACTCACGTCGAACACCGTACCGTCGGTGTCGCTTGCGATCTTGACCGTGACCTCGAACTCCTCGCCGTCGACGGAGAGCGCGACCGTCTCGTACTCGCGGTCGGCGACCCAGCGGTGACCGGCCCCGGACTCGCGGACGCCGAGCGTCCCGGTTTCCTCGGCAAGCCGACGCGCGACCCGTTCGGCGTCGTCCGGTCTGCAGATGACCTTCACGATGTGGCCGGGCCGGGACTTCTTCATCGTCGTCGGCACGATCGACACGTCGCGTGCGCCGACCTCTGAAAGCGAACGTTGGAGGTCGCCGAGTACCTCGGGCGGGGCGTCGTCGACGTTCGTTTCGAGGACCGTGATTTCGTCGCGGCGGAGCCGCCCCGCGCCGTCGCCGACCAGCGCCCGCAGGACGTTGGGGCGGTCGTCGAGGTCCCACCCGCCGGCGCCGTAGCCCGACGCGTCGATATCGAGCGGTGGCAGCGACTCAGTGCCGTCCGCGATGTGGGCGAGAATCGCCGCGCCGGTCGGCGTCACCAGTTCCCTGTCGATAGGGCCGCCTTGCAGCGACCAGTCGGCCCGCTCGGCGATTTCGACTACTGCGGGAGTCGGAACCGGGTAGGTGCCGTGGCTCATCTCCACGCTCCCGCCGCCCGTCGCCAGCGGCGTCGTTACGACCCGCTCGACGTCGAGGTCATCCAGCAGGAGACAGGCACCGACGATGTCGGCGATGGCGTCGTCGGCCCCGACCTCGTGGAAGTGCGTCCCGTCGAGGTCCGTCCCGTGGACCGACGCCTCGGCCTCGCCAAGTATCTCGAAGATGGCCAGCGCGTCCGCCTTGACGGACTTCGAGAGGTCCATCTCCTCGACGAGTTCGACCACCTCGGCGTACGTTCGGCTCGGGCCGTGGCCCTCGGCGTGGGTGTGGTCGTGCTCATCGTGGGTATGAGAATATCCGTCGTCGTCCCCAGTGTGGCCGTGTCCCTCGTCGTGGGAGTGCGAGTGATCGTCGTGAGCGTGGTCGTGAGGTCCATCAGCGTCGCTAGCAGCGCCGGTCAGCAGTACCTCGACACGCGTCGCAGCAATTCCGCAGCGGTCCACATCGGAGACGGCGTACTCGATAGCGAGTGCGTCCTCGACCGGCGCCAGGGCTTCGCGGTCGGCCCCGGCAGCCAGTAGCGCCCCCAGAAGCATATCGCCGGCTGCGCCCATCCGGCCGTCGAAAGCGAGTGTTCGCATACACGGGGCGTCGCGCCCCGCGAGTAAAAGCCCTCATACTACGATTCCACCCAGCGTGTCGAGTCGCTGAACCGCCTAGGCCTGACGGACGATGTGGATGTCGTAGGTCTCGCCGTCGGTGACTTCGTCGATAGGGACGACGATGTCCTCGGTGTCGTCGCTGCCGAGGAACACGACACTGGCATCGACGTCCCGGGCGCTCTGTCTGATCGTCGTCGACAGTTCGCTGGTGGAGTGGGCGCTCACGTCGTCGTAGCGGAGTTCGGAGTCGTCGGTCGCCTCCTCGATTTTGCGCCGGAGGTCGTCTGCGGCGGTTTCCGCGGCGAAGTCCTCAGTGGGGTCGACACGGCGGCGGCGCTCGGCGTAGTCGGCCCCGGTCGGGATGAACGCGACAGCGACGACGTCCTCGCCGAGCGCTTCAGCGTAGGCGACGGCACGGTCGAGCGCGGCGTCTGCGAGCGGTGATCCGTCGAAGGGAACGAGAAATACCATACCGGCGCTATCGCGTCCAGCCTTATGAAACGCGGCGATGGCGGCAGCCTGTGTCACGGCAACCCAGACCGGTGGCTATTACCCCCTACTGTGCGGTGTGCTATTAGGTATCATATAAACCCGTCGCCCTGCGTCTTGGCCGCCGGTAGCATAAAGCATATCTCCGGGGCTACCCGAGTTCATCGTAAGCAGGCTCTACTATGAACGAAGTTCAATTGGAAGTGGCGAAGGCGTACCCGAACGACTCGGGACGCGGTATCGCCAGACTCGACCCCGATACGTTGTTGCATCTCAAGCTCTCCCCCGGAGACATCATCGAGATAGAGGGGAGCGACACGACCGCGGCCAAGGTGTGGCGGGCCGACCGGCAGGACTGGAACACTGACACTGTTCGCATCGACGGCTTCACGCGCCAGAATGCTGACGTGGGCATCGGCGAGCGCGTCACCATCCGCAAGGCCGAGGCCGAGAAGGCCGACAAGCTCGTCCTCGCCCCGCCCGAGGAAGCGTCGGTCCAGTTCGGCTCCGACGCCGCTGGCATGGTTAAGCGGCAGATATTGAAACGGCCGGTCGTCGAGCGCGACATCGTCCCGGTGATGTCCTCGACGAACCACCCGTTCATGCGCTCGCCCGGACAGGCCATCCCGCTCATCGCGGTCGAGACCGAACCCGAGGGCGTCTGTCTCATCACCGAAGACACCGAGGTGGAACTCCGCGAGGAACCGATCTCCGGCTTCGAGAAGACCGGCGGTGGCATCACCTACGAGGACATCGGCGGCCTGCAAAACGAGATCCAGCGGGTGCGAGAGATGGTCGAATTGCCGATGAAACACCCCCAGATCTTCAAGAAGCTCGGCATCGAGCCGCCACAGGGGGTCCTGTTGCATGGGCCGCCCGGAACCGGGAAGACGCTGCTTGCGAAGGCCGTCGCCAATGAAACCTCTGCCAGTTTCTTCTCTATCGCCGGCCCCGAGATAATCTCGAAGTACTACGGGGAAAGCGAACAGCAGTTACGCGAGATATTCGAGGACGCGAGCGAGGAATCGCCCTCGATCATCTTCATCGACGAGCTGGACTCCATCGCGCCCAAGCGTGAGGACGTGACCGGCGAGGTCGAGCGCCGGGTCGTCGCCCAGCTGCTGACGATGATGGACGGCCTCGAATCGCGGGGGCAGGTCATCGTCATCGCCGCGACGAACCGCGTCGACAGCGTGGACCCGGCGCTGCGTCGCCCGGGCCGCTTCGACCGCGAGATCGAGATCGGCGTCCCGGACGAAGTCGGTCGCGAGGAGATCCTCCAGATTCACACCCGCGGCATGCCGCTGTCGGACGACGTGAATCTGGCGAAGCTGGCGACGGACACGCACGGCTTCGTCGGAGCCGACATCGAGAGTCTCACGAAGGAGGCCGCGATGAAGGCGCTCCGGCGCTACCTTCCCGAGATCGATCTGGACGAGGAGGACATCCCGCCGAGCCTCATCGACCGGATGATCATCAAGCGGGACGACTTCAAGGGCGCACTCAACGAGGTGAGTCCGTCGGCGATGCGGGAGGTGCTGGTCGAGCTCCCGAAGATGTCCTGGGACAACGTCGGCGGCCTCAGCGGCCCCAAAGAGCAGGTCCAGGAGGCCGTCGAGTGGCCGATGAACTCCCCGGAGAAGTTCGAGCGCATGGGCGTGACGCCGCCCTCGGGGGTGTTGCTGTACGGCCCGCCCGGCACCGGAAAGACACTCATGGCGAAAGCCGTCGCCAACGAGACCGACGCGAACTTTATCTCAGTCCGTGGCCCGCAACTGCTCTCGAAGTGGGTCGGCGAGAGCGAGAAGGCCATCCGGCAGACGTTCCGGAAGGCCCGCCAGGTCGCCCCGACCATCATCTTCTTCGACGAACTCGACTCGCTGGCACCGGGTCGGGGCGGCGAGATGGGGTCGAACGTCTCCGAGCGCGTCGTCAATCAGCTCCTGACCGAACTCGACGGGCTCGAAGAGATGGAGGACGTGATGGTCATCGGCGCGACCAACCGGCCGGACATGATCGACCCGGCGCTAATCCGTTCGGGCCGGTTCGACCGGCTCGTGATGATCGGCGAGCCCGACATCGAGGGCCGTGAGCAGATCCTGAAGATCCACACGGACGACACGCCGCTGTCGCCCGATGTGAGCCTGCGCGAACTGGCCGAAGTCAGCGATGGGTTCGTCGGCTCGGACCTCGAATCTATCGCCCGGGAGGCTGCCATCGAGGCACTCCGTGAGGACGACGACGCGGAGGAAGTCGAGATGCGTCACTTCCGGCAGGCGATGGACAGCGTGCGCCCGACGATTACCGACGACATCCGGGAGTACTACGAGCAGATGGAAGAGGAGTTCAGAGGCGGTTCCAGTCCGCAGCGCCAGGCCGGGACCGGCGGCCGGATCGGCTTCCAGTAACTCCAGCGACTTCGATACCTGTTTTTGGCCGCTCTTCGAACGCGTGTGCGGCTTCATTGCTTCTGATTAGTGATGCGTCTCCCGTGGTTACACAATATCCGTGTATAATTATTAGATAAACTATACAACCGGTGTTTGTTTCTCCTTTCGAAGCCCCCTTTCGGGTCCCAAGTGTATAGGGGATGATGTCGAACACTAACCGCGTTTACAGGCTAGCAAAGCGGCCCGAAGGGACTCCCGACCACGATACGTTCGAGCTTTCCGAGGAAGAGATCCCGGAACCGGGGCCTGGCGAGGTGCTCATCAAGACGCTGTACCTCTCTGTGGACCCGTATATGCGCGACCGGATGCGCGACAGCGAATCGTACGAGGAGCCGTGGGACGTGGGCGACGCGCTCCGCGGTGCCGTCGTCGGTGAGGTCGTCGAATCCAACGGTGCGCGGTTTGACGAGGGCGACGTCGTCACCGGCGAGCTAGAATGGGCGGAGTACGCCACGGCACCCGGACCGGTACTGACAGAGGTCAATCCGGAACTCGCACCGATTTCGACGGCTCTCGGTGTTCTGGGGATGCCGGGCCTGACAGCGTACTTCGGCACCCGAGACGTGGCACAGCCCTCGGCCGGCGACACGTTCGTCGTCACCGGGGCTGCCGGGGCCGTCGGCTCCGTGGCGGGCCAGCTCGCCAAGCTCCAGGGCGCACGCGTCGTCGGCTTCGCCGGCTCCGACGAGAAGGTCTCGTTCCTCGAAGACGACCTGGGCTTCGACGAGGGGATCAACTACAAGACGACCGACGATTATCGGGCCGCGCTGGACGAGGCCGCACCGGACGGCGTCGACGCCTACTTCGACAACGTCGGCGGACCGATTACCGACGCGGTGTTCACGCGACTCAACACCGACGCGCGTGTCGCCGTCTGCGGACAGATCTCGCTGTACAACAGCGAGGAAGTCCCGATGGGGCCGCGCAAGCTGACTCAGGTCATCCAGTCCCGGGCGACCGTCGAAGGGCTTCTCGTCTCCGACTTCGAGCCGCGGTTCGAGGAAGCGACGAAGCAGCTCGGTCAGTGGGTCGCCTCGGGCGACATCTCCTACCGAGAAACCGTCACCGAAGGCATCGAGAACGCGCCCGACGCGTTCCTCGGGCTGTTCGAGGGCGAGAACATCGGCAAGCAGCTCGTGCAGGTCGCCGAGCGATAGAAAAAGCGAGTATCCGGTTATAGTTCGCCGAGCTTACGGAGGAGTTGGCCGCGGTACTCCTCGTCGGCCTGGACGCCTTTCAGTTCGAGGACGTTGCGCTCTAGCTTGTCGAGCGCGACGTTGAACGCGGTTTCAGCGCCGTAGCCTTCGCCGGAGCCGGCCGCCTGGCCTTTGTTGGTTCGCAGGCGGATCTGACACTGTATGAGCGGCGTGCCACGGAGCTTCTCCTTGTGCTCGTGGAACCGGACGTGGGCGTGCTGGACCTGCATCGCCCCGTACTTGTCCGCGACCGCCTCGATGTCGGACCGGATGTCCGCACGGGAGATGGTGTCAAGCAGTTTGATGTTCGTAATCTGGACGTCCATGTGTTCCTCCTCGGTGTAGGTCAGCGCGCGGAGCACGTCGGTTTTCGTGAGGATGCCGGCGACGTGGGTGTCGTCGTCTTCCGGCGTGACGACGAGCCCGGCGAAGTCGTTTTCCAGCATCCGCGCGACGGCGTCCTCGACGGAGTCGCCGAGCTTCGCCGTCTCTACCGGACTACTCATCACGTCGTAGACGGGCATGTCGAGCACGCGCTCGATCTCGCCGGAGCGGTCGCCCCGCGTCGTCTTGTTCATGTCCCGGACGACGACGTCGACGATGTCGTGGCGCGTGACCATTCCGGTCAGGCCGTCGTCGTCACCGAGCACCGGCAGCCGGGAGATGCCGTGTTTCCGGAGGAGATTGACGACTTGCCCGACGTTGGTATCCTCGGACACCGTGATGACATCTCGCGTGTAGATGTCCTCGACGCTCAGCGCGTCGAGGTTGTCGAGAACCGCGTCGAGGATATCGTCCTCGGTGACGATACCCCAGAGCTCGTCCGCCTCGAACACCGGCGCGAGCTTGACTCCACCCTCGACCAAGACGCGCGCGACCTCGCGCACGTCGTCGGTGCGCTCGACTTTCGGTGCCGAGCGCGTCATCGCCCCCGCTTTCGCGTTGTCCTCGACGTGGGACTGGACCAGCTGTTTCTGCGTGATAACGCCAGCGTAGTCACCGTCTTCCGTGACGATGATACCCTTGGGGTTCTCGCGTTCGAAGATAGACCGGACTTTCCCCAGGCGCTTGTTGGCGTCAACCTCGACAAACTCTCTGGTGGCGATATCAGCAATATCCATCGTTCTTCACAGTTCGTAGATTCGACGTGTGGGGTTATCAAGGTTGGTTTAGTCCCCGGAAACCGAGAGACGAACTAAGCTTTAGGCCCTTGGGTCTAAGGTCAGTGTATGCTGCCCGACATTGGCGTCTTCGGTCCCTACACATATCTTGTCACAGAGGTGGTCTGGGGGAGTATTGCCCTCGTGCTGCTCTGGCGTGCGAACGCCCTCCGGATGGCGGCCAAGACCATCGTCGTGCTCTATCCGATTGCCTACGTCTGGGACTGGTACACCCTCACCGTCGGTGTCTTCGCGATCAAACTCCGGACCGGTGTCGACCTGCTCGGGATTCCCATCGAAGAGCACATCTTCATGATCGTGGTTCCCGCGCTCATCCTCGGCATCCACGAGAACCTCCACGGTCTTTCGTCCGGGTCAAACGCCGAATAGTCAGTAATCGAATACTGGTTTCAGTTGTTAACTACTCCTGCGTTAGCGTTACAACTGGAAGTAGACCATCTCACAAGAAATGGGGATTTCGTGCGTATCAGGGTCTGAAGACACAATCTGTCCTATGCAGACATCTCTCACAGTACCTATATGTGTCAGCCGGGAGTGCTGTCTGATAGCTATGAGTGATACTATCCCGACACCTCACATCGAGCTGTACGTTCGGTCGATGCTGCCCGACGGCGCACACGAACGACAGGAGGCGGTCATCGACCGTCTCCAGACGCTCGACGAGAACGACCACATCGACGGGTTCAACGTCATCGTCTGGGGCAAGCAGATCGCACCCCAGTCGGCCGCCGCACGGACGGAGGAAGGCACGTACATCCTGAACCGCGTCGCCGAGTTCAAGCAGTGGGCGCTGACCAACAACGTCTCGCTGGAATCCTTCTATCAGGACACGACCGTTGACTCAGAAGTGGCGGAATCGGCGTACGACACCATGGCGCTACCAGTCATGGGGCTGGCTGAGTACGACGGCAACGAACTCGTCCACGTCGCACCCTGTACGAAAGGCGATGTCGTCCACACGATTACGGACCGGCTCGAACGCCTCGAAGCGGGCCAGCCACCCGCCCTTGATCAGGAGCACGGCGGGGTGAGCGTCGTCTAACGAGGGATCGGTTACGAGGACCGGACCGTTTCGATATACGACGTGAACTCGTCTGTCGCCGACAGCACTTCGAGCACTTCGTCCGGGTCGCCAGCCAGTTCGTACCCAGGCCGTCCTTTCCCCGTCGGTGACTCCGTCTGTTCGGTTCGTAACAGCCCCTTGTCGGCGAGCTGGCCCAGCGCCGATATGACCTTCTGGCGCTCGACGCCGCCGAACGGCTGTCGGTCGATATCCGCGAGATGTGCCTTCGCCGTCTGGGTCACATGATAGGAGTGGGCCGGCGTTTCGCCGGCCGTTTCGAGTTCCGCAACCGCCAGTAGCACGAACTGTTCGAACGCGTCCGCCGACTGGACCTGATCTCTCATATAGATGACTCTAACGCGGTTGGGGCAAGAAACTATGGGACGACTCTGTCGGTCCGGTGATCTCATTCCGATTCTGTTGAAACGCACATCCGTCGGAATCACTTACTCGACGATAGTAGAGACAGACGACGAACGCGACTGGCTACGCTCGTCGGCTACGTCGTCAGAAATGGGTTCGGGCGGATTGTGAACCAGAGAAAGACTCACTTCGTTCGTCTTTCAGGGTTCAAATCCGCACTCACGCGTAGATTCGTCGCTCGCGGTTTGCTTGCGACAGAAGTAGTGGGTTCGGGCGGATTTGAACCGCCGGCCTCCTCCATGTCAAGGAGGTGTCATAACCGACCTAGACCACGAACCCTCACTGCGAGGTACACCACATTGTTTCCGGTGGGTATAATTGAAGGTTTCGAATTCCGTATCACCACGTTGTCTGTTGATTGCCCACACATACTCGTCGGCGAGCAGGGGTCCCGATAGGCTTAAGTCAATGTACGGATTTGTACATCACAACACGAAAAAGTCCATTGGTGAATACAATGAAAGAGTATATTGAACGCGTCACTGACGGTGACGACCTGACACAGGACGAGGCCCGAGCCGTTGCGACGACTGTCTTCGAGGATGCGACAGAGGCACAGATCGGTGCGCTCCTGACGGCACTGCGGGCGAAGGGGGAGACGGAGGCCGAGATCGCCGGCTTCGCCGAGGGGATGCGTGACGCCGCACGGACCATTCGACCGGACCGCGAGGGGCTTGTCGACACCTGCGGGACCGGCGGCGACGACTACAACACGATCAACGTCTCGACAACGAGCGCCATCGTCGCTGCCGGGGCTGGCGTCCCCATCGCCAAACACGGCAACTACTCTGTTTCTTCATCTTCGGGGAGTGCCGATGTGCTCGAAGAAGTCGGCGTCGACATCGAGGCCGAACCGCCGGCCGTCGAGGAGACTATCGAACGAGACGGCATCGGTTTCATGCTCGCTCCCGTGTTCCACCCGGCCATGAAGGCCGTCATCGGCCCGCGCCAGGAGCTCGGGATGCGGACAGTCTTCAATATTCTCGGCCCGCTGACGAACCCCGCTGACGCGGACGCGCAGGTGCTTGGTGTCTACGACCCGGACCTCGTGCCCGTGATGGCAGAGGCGCTGGCCCGACTGGACGTCGAACGAGCGCTGGTCGTCCACGGTGACGGCCTCGACGAGATCGCTATCCACGGCGAGACGGCTGTCGCGGAGGTCACCGGCGACCGGATCGAGGAGTACACCATCACTCCGGAGGATATAGGGCTTGAAATGCACGACATCGAGACCATCTCCGGGGGATCGCCCGAGGAGAACGCCGCCGACCTCCGTGGCATCGTCACTGGCGACGTGACCGGTGCAAAGCGGGATATCATTCTCGCGAACGCCGGCGCGGCCATCTACGTCGCCGGCGTCGCCGACACGCACGAAGCGGGGGTCGAACAGGCCCGACAGGCCATTGAATCGGGCGCGGCGGCCGACAAACTCGACGACCTGATCGGGGCATGACGCGCGTGAAGATCTGTGGCGTGACGGACAACAAGGACCGCGACGCCGTTATCGCGGCTGGCGCTGATGCGGTCGGCGTCATCCACGGCGTCCCGGTCGACACGCCCCGAGAGGTCGACGAGAAGACAGCCACGACGCTCGTCGATGGCGTCCCGCCGTTCGTGACGAGCGTGCTGGTGACGATGCCGACGACGGTTCAGGAGGCCGTCAGGCGCATCGACAGGGTCGAACCCGACGCAGTGCAGGTCCACGACGGCCTCTCACCGGCCGAGCTCGGGGCTCTCGCCAGCCGAATCACTCAGGACATCGTCTCCGTGGTCGAGGCAGACGCGCCGGCCATCGAAGACTACGCCGACCACGTCGACGCCTTGCTCGTCGATTCGGTCGACGCCGACGGCGGCGGTGGCACGGGCGAGACACACGACTGGGAGCGTACGCGCGACCTCGTCGACTCGCTGGACGTCCCCGTCGTGCTGGCCGGCGGATTGACTCCCGAGAACGTGGCTGAGGCCGTCGAGACTGTCAAGCCGTTCGCCGTCGACGTGGCGAGCGGCGTCGAGTCCTCGGGCGGCACGAAAGACCACGACGCCGTCGAGCGGTTCGTCCGGAACGCCACGCGAGCGCCGGAGGGTGGGGTATGACCCTCGATATCTCCCGCGCGGAGTTCGTCGAACACGCCAAGGCCGACCGCCCGGTCGTCGTCCGCACCGCCGCGGAGCTGGCTGTCGACGTGGAGCCGTTGACCGCGTATTCGGCGCTGACCGGCCGCACGAGCGACGTGGCCGCAAACGACTACACGTTCCTGCTGGAAAGCGCCGAGAAGGTCGCCTCAAGCGACCCCGACGGCGCGTTCGCGCCGGAGACCGACGACCGCCACGCCCGCTTCTCCTTCGTCGGCTACGACCCGCGCGCCGTCGTTACCGTGACTGGCGACGAGAGCGAGGTCGAGGCGTTCGACGACCGCTACGCCGACCTCGTGACGACTGACGGCGGCGACGTGGTCGACGACCTCCGGGCGGCGATGCCTGACGTGGCGCTGCGGAACTTCCCGGAGATGGACCGCCAGCACCTCGAAGGCGGCCTCGTCGGCTTCCTCTCGTACGACGCCGTCTACGACCTCTGGCTCGATGAAGTCGGTCTGGACCGGCCCGACTCGCGGTTCCCTGACGCCCAGTTCGTGCTCACGACATCGACGGTCCGCTTCGACCACGTCGAGGACACTGTCTCGCTTGTGTTCACGCCGGTCGTCCGCCAGGGCGAGGACGCCGGTGACCGCTACGACGAACTGGTCACCGAGGCCGAGCGCGTCGAAGGCATCCTCTCGGACCTCGCCCCGCTGGAGACCGGTGGCTTCCGCCGCGAGGACGAAGTCGCCGGCCCCAGAGACGAGTACGAGGACGCCGTCGAGTGCGCCAAGGAGTACGTCCTCTCGGGCGACATCTACCAGGGCGTCATCTCACGGACCCGCGAACTGCACGGCGAGGTCGACCCGCTGGGCTTCTACGAGGCGCTCCGAGACGTGAACCCCTCGCCGTATATGTATCTGCTTGGCTACGACGACCTGACTATCGTGGGCGCGAGCCCGGAGACGCTCGTCTCCGTCGCCGGCGACCACGTCGTCTCGAATCCTATCGCGGGGACGTGCCCGCGCGGGAACTCCCCCGTCGAGGACCGCCGCCTCGCCGGCGAGATGCTCGCTGACGGCAAGGAGCGGGCCGAGCACACGATGCTCGTCGACCTCGCGCGCAACGACGTGCGCCGCGTCTCCGAGGCCGG
Source organism: Haloarcula sp. KBTZ06 (assembly GCF_048595605.1). Lineage (NCBI taxonomy): Archaea > Methanobacteriati > Methanobacteriota > Halobacteria > Halobacteriales > Haloarculaceae > Haloarcula > Haloarcula sp. KBTZ06. The sequence continues at coordinate 1,932,988 of NZ_CP184337.1, read as the reverse complement.
CAGCGTCCGCGTCCCGGAGTTCATGAACGTCCTCAAGTACAGCCACGTCCAGCACATCGAATCCACGGTGACAGGACGACTCGCCGAAGACAAGGACGCCTTCGACGCCGCCCGCGCGACGTTCCCGGCCGGCACCCTCTCGGGCGCACCGAAGATCCGCGCCATGGAGATCATCGACGAACTCGAACGCTCGCCGCGTGGCCCCTACGGCGGCGGCGTCGGCTACTTCGACTGGGACGGCGACACCGACTTCGCCATCGTCATCCGCTCGGCGACGGTCGAGGACGAGGGCGACCGGGACCGCATCACCGTCCAGGCCGGGGCCGGCATCGTCGCGGATTCGGACCCCGAAAGCGAGTACATCGAGACCGAGCAGAAGATGGACGGCGTGCTGACGGCGCTGGAAGGAATCGAAGAGACTGGAGATCAGTCGTCAGCCGACAGCCCCGAGGAGGTGACCCGATGAGCGCGTCACAGCCCGCCGGCGAGGAGGCCGTCAGGGACGACCTCCGCGTGCTGTTCGTGGACAACTTCGACTCATTTACGTACAACCTCGTCGAGTACGTCTCCGAACACGCCGAGACTGAAGTCGTCCGGAACACGGCATCGCTCGAAGACGTCGAGGCGTTCGACCCCGACGCAATCATCCTCTCGCCGGGTCCGGGCCACCCGAAGAACGAACGGGACGTCGGCGTCACGCTGGCGGTCCTCCGGGCGGTCAGCCCCGACGTGCCGACGCTGGGCGTCTGTCTCGGCCTCGAATCGGCGGTGTACGCCTACGGCGGTACCATCGGCCGCGCGCCGGAGCCGATTCACGGGAAAGCGTTCCCCATCGACCACGACGAGCAGGGCGTCTTCGAGGGACTGGAACAGGGGTTCCAGGGCGGGCGCTATCACTCGCTCATTGCAGAGGACGTTCCCGAGGAGTTCGTCGTCAGCGCGACGACGGAGACCGAGGACGGCACGGAACTGGTGATGGGCGTCCGCCACCGCGAGCACCCCATCGAAGCTGTTCAGTTCCATCCGGAGTCAGTCCTGACCGCGGTCGGCCACGACGTGATCCGGAACTTCCTCGCCGGACTCTAGATCACCTGGAAGCCCAGTATTCCGAGTATCCAGAGGACGGCGACGGCGATGATAGCGATGATGACGAGTCGCCACGCCACCTTCATCACGAGCCGACCGACCAGTAGCACCACGGCGATAGCCAGCAAGCCGACGAGTATCGCCGGCGGTGAGGGAAGCGATCCGAGCTGGAGGAGTGGCAACATATTATAGAGAGGAATGCCCACGGGGAAATACTTCGTGGCTGTCTCGGGGCTCTCCGGTTCTCTGTGTTCGTCCTGCCGGACTAACTACCGCAGTCACGCCGCCAAAGATTCAAACCATCAGGTATGCTACATCCTGACATGAGCGTAGCCGGACTGTGTGAACTCTGTGAGCGCCCCGACGTGGACCACACCTGCGATAGATGCGGGCGACTCGTCTGTGACCGCCACTGGGACGAGGACACCGGGATGTGTGTCGAGTGCGGTGCGGAGGTCGGCCAGCCGAGCGACCGGAAATCACCGGAGAACATGCCCGACGGCGTGGACACGTACCGGTTCTAAGCTATCGGAACTGATTCAGTCGCTGTTTGAGCTGTTTCGCGGACTGTCCGGCGGCCTTGAAGAACGCGTCACCGGAGTCGTCGCGCCGCGTGTCGGCGTCCTCGCCGGCGAAGATGATGCCCCGCGAGGAGTTGACGAGGCCGACGCCGTCGGCGAGACCGTGCTCGACGGCTGCTTCGGCGTCGCCACCCTGCGCGCCGACGCCGGGGACGAGGAACGGAATGTCCGGAACTAATTCGCGGATTTCTTCGAGTTCGTCGGGGTTGGTCGCGCCGACGACGAGTCCGACGTTCCCGTTCCCGTTCCAGAGGTCCGCGAGGTGGACCACGCGCTCGTAGAGCTTCTCGCCGGAGGCCAGTTCGAGGTCCTGGAGGTCCTCGCCGCCGGGGTTGGACGTGCGCCCCAGCACGAACACGCCCTTGTCCGCGCGCTGGAGAAACGGCTCCAACGAGTCCCGGCCGAGGAACGGGTTGACCGTGATGGCGTCGGCGGCAGGCCCTTCATCCTCGTCGAGAATCTGGGCGTACTGCCGCGCCGTGTTGCCGATATCGCCCCGCTTTGCGTCGAGCAGCACGGGCACGTCCTTCCCGTGTGCGTAGGCGATGGTCTCTTCGAGGGCGCGCCAGCCATCGGGGTCCTCGTAGAAGGCGGCGTTCGGCTTGTAGCAGGCGGCGTGTTCGTGGGTCGCATCGATGATGCGGCGGTTGAACTGCCAGCGCGGGAGGTCGGCGTCCAGCACGCTGTCGGGGAGGCGGTCGGGGTCCGGGTCGAGGCCGACCGACACCACGCTGTCGGCGGTCGCGATTCGGTCCGCGAGACGGTCGAAGAAGTGCATAGATACCGCGGCGGCTGGCAGCGATACAAGCGTTTCCTTCTCGCGTCGTGCCCGCTTCGATGGAATCAGATTTGATATTCTCCCCCGTGTCTATTTCACAACGCAGGTAGAAGCCCGCTCATGGACCGTTTCATGGATGTCGGCCATGTGGCCGAGACCCTCCCAGACCTGAGCGAAGCTCTGGACGACCCGCGGCTGCGGCAGTTCGGACTCGTCGGTGGTGTCCTGCTCGTGGCCGTCGGCGCGCTGTTGTCGCTCGCGCCCGCGTCCGGACAGTGGCTGTTCTGGTCGTACGCTGTCGCGGCAACGCTGGTGTTTATCGGCGTTCCGCTGTTGTGTCTCGGCCTCGCCGCTCCCGACCCGGAGCCCGGGTCGCTGTTCCATCTCGGCATCGAACTAACGACGACACAGCGCCGGGCCGTCGCGCTGGGGTCGCTCTGTATCACCGCGACACCGATTGTCATCGCCGTCGGAACGCCGCTCGGCCTCCCGACGCTGGTGCTTGCTATCGCTGCCGCGACAGCGGTGCTCGGTTCCGTGCTCGTCCTCACTGGCTTCGTCGCGTGGACGTCCGCGGCTATTGCCGAGCCGAGTCGTCACTGATACTGTTGGCTGTAACTATTTTAAGATATTCGCCACCCCGGGTGGCGAAATTCTTTACAGACGTACAGCCGACAGTATGAGTACAGCTATTTCAGTCGGAGTCGCAGCCAACCGTTTCTTTCTCCGGAAAACCCTCCTACCCCGAGAGGGACTGCTCCAGCACGTCGACCGCGGCTTTCACCGCCGCGCCGCTGTGAACGACGATGGTTGTCCCGTCGACGGTGAGATCATCACGCTCCGGAACGGCCCCGGGCTCCTGCTTCAGGAGCAATCGGGCCGTCGCCGGCGTTACCTCGACGATTGCCACTTCGTCGTCGTCGGCCGTCACGCGGTAGGCGAAGGCCCCGTCCGGCGTCGGGTCCACGTCCCTATCGGCATCGACGACGGACACGTCGGCAAGCGGCCCGCGCTGGAGGCCGGTCAGTTCCGAGGCGAGCAACTGTCCGATCCGTCGGCCGTCAGCAATCCTGTCTTTGACCATTAGAGCTCCTCCCGAACGTCGGCAGCGATGGCTTCGACGTCGACACCCTCACTCCGCGCGTACACCACGGCCGCGGCCTCGAGCGTGACACCGATGTCGGACTGGAGCGCGTTGATACCGGCGACAGCGGTCTGTTTCTCGATGCCGGCCTCGACGACCGCATCGAGCACCCGCTCGAACGTCGACCGCGACTGCAGGATTTCCTCACCCGGCGTGAACCCGTCCGGAATCGCGGTGTGTGTCGCGTCGAAAGCGACGACGAGGTCGTCCTCGTCCCGTTCGACCAGCCCCTCGCTCGCGGCCACGTCGACCAGCGTCTTGGCCTGGTCGGGCGAGAACCAGTTCCGGTCCAGCGAGAGCGCGACGACGAACTCGCTTTCCGCCATCCGGTCGGTTCCACGCTGGCGGAACGGTGCGGCGACGGCCGTCTTCAGACTCATCGTCAGAGCAACCGGTCGGCGCGGGGGTAACGATTACGATGGCGAGTCGGCATCGAACGGTTCAAGTAGCCGCTGGGTCTTCCTTCCCGTATGAAAGACCAGGGACGCTCCCCTCGCAAGCGGACAGGCGGCCGCCGACGACCGAACCACAAGAAGAAGAAACACGAGCTCGGCAAGGACACCGTCGAGACGCAGGTCGGCGAGCAGCGACTGAAGACCGTCGACTCCCGCGGTAACACCCAGAAGGTCCGTGCGGTCAAGACCGACGTTGCGAGCATCGCCGACGGCGCGGAAACCATCGAAGCGACCATCGAGAACGTCGTCGAGAACCCGTCGAACCCGAACTACGCCCGGCGAAACATCATCACGAAAGGCGCAATCCTCGACACTTCCGAGGGACAGGCCCGCGTGACCTCCCGCCCGGGGCAGCACGGTCAGGTCAACGCCGTGCTGGTCGAGTAATCCGGCACGCAATCAGCTTTTTCGGCTGTTCACGGACTCGGAGCGACAGCGTCAGCTATGGCCGGGGAGCGGCCTTCTGGAGCGCGCTTTCGGCGATGTTGCCGCCGTAGTCGGCGGTTCGGGACAGCGAGTCGACCACGCGGCCAAGTAGCTGTGCGCTCTGTGGGTCTAGCTCCCTGACTTTCCCGTCGACCTCGCGGGCGGTTTCGTCGACTTCGGGGATGCGAGCACGGGCCTCGTTTGCCAACTCGACAGCCTCGTCGTTGTCGTCAGCCAACAGCGCATCCATCGCGGTTTCGGGGACGGCGATGGCCTCGGTTTCCAACTGATCGAGAAGGTCGGCAGTTTCGCCGGTGATTTCACCGATCTCCTGGGAGAGGCTGGCGATCTTGGTCGCGTGGTCGGCAATGCGCTCTAGCTGACGGGCGCTGGACTGATAGTCGAACACTGTCTCACGCGGGAAGCCGATTTCGTTGGCAGCCGTCGGATTGCGAAGGACGGTTCGGAACACGCGCGAGACCATGTACCAGAGGCGGTCCACGTCGTCGTCGCGTTGTATAACGTCTTCGGCGAGGTCGTTGTCGTCCTCGATGAGCGCCTTGACGGCGTCTGAGAGCATCGTCAACGAAACCAGCCGCATACGCGTGATGGCGTTGAGAACGGAGAGCTCCGACGAATCCAGCAGGTCCTGCAGGACGACTCGGTCAGCCGTCTCCTCTATCATCTCGAGGCCGACCAGTCCCTGTGTCGCATCGCGGATGATGCGTCGCTGCTCGGCCGTTATGCGAGCGGCCTCCAGTCGGATGATGTCGAAGCCGCTGACGTACATCGTCATCACTGCCCGCGTGAGTTCGTGCCTGTTTTCGAGGCCGGTCACGTCTAGCGTTCCCTCGACGTGGTCGTCGCCGTGCTGTGGCGAGACCAGTAGCAGGTCGTCTTCGGCGTAAAACTCGACGATACTGCCGCTCTCGACACCATTCTCAGTCGCCCACTCCTTCGGTAGTGAGACAGTGTACGTGGACCCGCCCGTCAGCTGTACTTTGCGCGTCTCCATAGTACTACGAATACGCGCTGCAGATTTATAAAATATGCTGTGACTATATATTACTGATCGAAACTCTGACCTGTGCTGTCATGAAATAACGACACACGCTGCGGGCGCTACCCCGTGTAGTATGGTGTCAATATCAGGATCAACGAGTTGTTCTCTAACTGGGCCGCTATCGGGCTTAGACGCCCGTTACCCCGCTTTAGGCGCGCGAGATAGCAACGCCATCAAAATATATAGTAGTATATAGTGTTTATATCCAGATATAGGGCTAATAGTAGGGTACTTATCCGCTCTCTAACTTCCATCAGGTGATGACAGATTCACCGAGCAGTGGTCTCTCACGTCGCCGATTTTTAACAAGTTCTGGTGCGATTGGGGCGCTGGCACTGGCCGGTTGTACGCAGAACACGAGCCGTGGCAACGACGGCGGCTCCACTGACAGCGGTTCTGACGGCCTCTCGGGGCAGGTCATTATTAAGGGCAGCAGTACCGTGTTCCCCATCTCCGACGCGATGGCCGAGGAGTTCATGGAAGAACACGGGAACGTCAACGTCACCGTCGACTCCACGGGGAGCGGCGGCGGCTTCGAGAACTGGTTCTGTCCCGGCGACTCCGATATCAACGGGGCTTCCCGCCCTATCAGCGACGCCGAGATAGAGCAGTGTTCGGGCAACGACGTCGAGCCTGTTGAGTTCGAGATCGCGGGTGACGCGTTGACTGTCGCGGTCAACAACGACGCTGACTGGGTCGACTGCATGACCTTCGACGAACTTCGCCAGATCTGGAGCGACGAAGCGGGCGTCACGAACTGGTCGGACGTGCGCGACGAGTGGCCCGATATGGAGATCGAACGCTACGGCCCGGCGTCGACGTCCGGGACGTTCGACTACTTCAACGAGAACGTTGTCGGCGAGGACACCGAACACACAACCGAGTACCAGCCGACCGAAGAGGACGAGACTATCGTCAAAGGGATCCGTGACAACGAGGGTGGGATGGGGTATTTCGGCTTCGCCTACTACAACTCCAACTCCGAGGCGGTGAAAGCCGTCGAAGTCAAAGCCGAAGAGGGCGACGAATGTACCCCTCCGAGTCTGGCAAACGCCAAGGACGGTTCCTATCCGCTGGCCCGACCGCTGTTCATCTACGCGGCCGAGTCAGCGCTTCAGCGAGAGGAAGTGTACGAGTTCATTCAGTTCTACCTCGAGCAGGCCGAAACCGACCTAGTGCAGGATATCGGGTACGTGCCGTCGAGCGCCGAGCAGCGCGACGAGAACCTCGAAAAGCTGGACGAGATCGCCGGCTAACACGGTCGAGAGCCGGCTTACTCACATGAGTACATTATGAGAGACAACACAATGAGTACCGAGATGCCCGGGCCGAATATTACGTCCAGACCGAGTGGGCGTGCAGCACGCGAGCGTATGTACCGATACGTCTTGCTCCTGTGTGCTGCCGCGTCGATTCTCGTCACCGTCAGCATCGTCGTGTTGCTCGCACGCGACGCGATTACGTTCTTTACGCTGGTGAACCCGGTCGACTTCTTCACCGGAACGGAGTTCCTCATCAGTCGGAACGTCTACGGGTTACTCCCGCTGTTGAGCGGCACGCTGTTGGTCACGGTGATCTCCGCCGTCATCGCACTCCCGACGGGTGTCGCGGCCGCGGTCTATCTCAGCGAGTACGCTAGCGACCAGATGCGCTCGGTGCTGAAACCGGGGCTGGAAATTCTGGCTGGTATCCCGACAGTCGTCTACGGTATCTTCGCGCTCGTGTACGTGACGCCGTTCCTCCAGACCATCGGGCTCCCGGTGAACACGTTCAACATCCTCAGCGCTTCCATCATGGTCGGTATCATGATTATCCCGATGGTCTCCAGCCTGAGCGAGGATGCGATGAGTTCCGTCCCGGACTCGCTACGACAGGCCGGCTACGGGATGGGCGCGACGAAGTTCGAGGTGACCACCGGCGTCGTCGTCCCCGCGGCAGCCTCGGGCATCTTCTCCTCGTTCATTCTCGCCCTGTCGCGGGCCATCGGCGAGACGATGATCGTCGTCGTCGCGGCCGGCAGCCGGCCCCGAATGCTGAACCTCTCGGACCCGCTTGCGAACCTCTTTCAGGGGTACCAGCCGATGACGGCGGCGATGGTCCAGATCAACAGCGCCGACAGCGTCAGTCAACTGGGCTTTACCAGTCTCTTCGCTATCGGCCTGACGCTGTTCGTCATCACGTTCCTGTTGAACCTGCTGAGCAACCGAATCGCGGCGCGATACCGGGAGGAGTACGAATGAACACTGGGGGACTGAACTGATGGCAACACGAGAACCTGAAACGGGCTGGCACGGGGAGAACAGCGATGTCAACCATCTTCGGGGGCGTGCCTTCGAGGCGACCTGTCTCGCGGCGACCGCGTTCGGACTCGTCTCCGTCCTGCTCCTCCTGCTGTTCGTCGCCAACGACGCGTTCCGACCCTTCTCGGCCGACGCAGGGTGGCTGGCGACCTACGCCGCGACGGTGCTGGTGCCGCTGGCCGCACTAGCCGTCTACTACTATCGACTCGACGAGCCGGCCGGCGAGGTCGCCTACGTCACCAGCGGACTCCCGGTCGTGGGACTCCTGCTCACGGGCGGGTTTGCGGTCCTGTTCATCGAACTGCTCTCCGTACTCGAGTGGTTCGCGCTCCTCATCTCGCTGGTCGTGGCCGGCGGCCTGATCGTTGCACACGGCCGACTGCGGCCGAAGGCCGCGCTCGAACGCCTCGCCGTGGTGCTCCTCGCTCCGATTATCACGGTATTCGGGCTGCCACCCACCAGGTTCAACTGGTTCGTCACCGACGCCGCCGCGGCGCTCGGCCTCGACTTCGGGCTGTACTATCGCGTAATAAGCCTCCGAGAAGCCATCATGATGCTCCCGTTCGTGCCCACGGACTGGGTCATGTTACTCCTGACGCTCGTGCTCCCAGTCGCCGGTGCCGCAGGCTGGTTCGTCGAACAGCGACGCGAGTCGCGGCGAGACGGCCTGGCCGTCGTCGGGCTGACGGCGGCAGTTGCGGTGCTGGGCGTCGTCGCCGGACCACTGCTGGGAATTGGGACCGACGTGTGGCTGCTCATAGTCACATTCGCCGTACTCCCGCTGGGTGTCTACGTGGAAGGCGTGCTCCGTCGTGGCGAAGGCGTCCGCGGCCTCGCCTTCCCGGTCGCCGCCGTGCTTGGCGTGGTCGTCGGCAGCGTCGTCACCGGCGCGCTCGGGTTTGCCGGACCGGACCCCTGGCTCGACTGGGGGTTCCTGACGAGCGCGACCTCACGGACCGCCGCCGATGCCGGTATCTACCCTTCGATGGTCGGCTCGGTGATGATGATTATCGTGATCGTGCTCACCACGTTCCCGGTCGGCGTCGGGGCGGCGATCTACCTTGAGGAGTACGCACCCTCCCAGGGGCTGATGGGCAAGTTCGTCACACTCATCGAAATCAACATCGGGAACCTCGCCGGTGTGCCGTCGGTCGTGTACGGCCTGCTCGGACTGGCGCTTTTCATCCGAGTTCTCCAGTGGCCCCAGGGCTCCGTCATCGTCGCCGGCCTCGCGGTCGGCCTGTTGATCCTCCCGATTGTGATCATCTCCGCACAGGAGGCGATTCGATCCGTCCCCGACTCGTTCCGACAGGCCTCCTACGGAATGGGGGCGACCCGCTGGCAGACGATCCGGCAGGTCGTCCTCCCCGAAGCACTTCCGGGCATTCTGACCGGGACGATACTGGCGCTGGGTCGGGCCATCGGCGAAACGGCCCCGCTGCTGATGATCGGGGCGGCGGCGTCGGTCCGGCTCGCGCCGAATAGCTTCTTCGACGTGGCGAGCATGATGCCACGCCAGATTTTCTCATGGTCGTCGGAACTGGACCCGTCGTTCCGCCACGGCGTGCTGGCGGCCGGCGTGATTACACTGCTTGCAGTGTTGCTGGTGATGAACGCGACAGCGATTGTCATCCGGAACCGGTATCAGCGAACAGGATAATTCATGACAGAGAACGAGATGACGAGCAACGAGAGTACCGAGCCCACACCGACCACTGAAACAGCCGCGTCGTCGCCGGACCCGTCCGGCGACCCCCTCGTCGACCAGTCGATCGACGTGGAGGGAACGGACGCGAACGCGGGCGAGACGGGGAAGCCAGTCATCGAGTCCCGCGACCTGAACGTGTTCTACGGCGAGACGCAGGCGCTACAGGGTATCGACTTGGCCATCCCGGAAAAACAGGTGACGGCCATGATCGGACCCTCCGGCTGTGGCAAGTCCACGTTCCTGCGGTGTATCAACCGCATGAACGATCTCATCGACGCGGCGCGGGTCGAGGGAGACCTCTACTTCGAGGGGAAAAACGTCTACGATGCCGACGTGGACCCGGTGGCGCTGCGGCGACGCATCGGAATGGTGTTCCAGCACCCCAACCCCTTCCCGAAGAGCATCTACGACAACGTCGCTTACGGCCTCCGGATTCAGGACCAGACGGAGGACATAGACGACAAAGTCGAGACGGCGCTCAAGCGCGCCGCGCTGTGGGACGAAGTCAAAGACCAACTGGACAAGAGCGCGCTCGACCTCTCGGGCGGCCAGCAACAGCGGCTCTGCATCGCCCGCGCTATTGCCGTCGACCCGGACGTAATCCTGATGGACGAGCCGGCGTCGGCGCTTGACCCGATTGCCACCTCGAAAATCGAGGACCTCATCGAGGAACTGGCCGAGGAGTTCACCGTCGTCATCGTCACCCACAATATGCAGCAGGCGGCCCGTATCTCGGACAAGACCGCCGTCTTCCTCACCGGTGGCGAGCTGGTCGAGTTCGACGACACGGACAAAATCTTCGAGAATCCCGACAGTCAGCGCGTCGAGGACTATATCACCGGCAAGTTCGGATAGCCGTCGCGGCTCGCTTTTGCCGTCGCCGCCTACCGCTCTAGCGTCGCCTCGGTGTCGATGCCGTACGCGTCTGCCGGCGTCTCGACGTGTGCCGTTCTGACTGCGTCTTCGTGGCCGTTCTCCAGTAGCCAGCGGACGCGCCGTGGCACCGTTTTCGGGCCGAGCACTGCGCCGGGACGGTCCGGGTCGTCGATGTAGTCGGTCTCCATCAGGAACGGCTCGTCCGTCTCAACCGCAATCTCCAGTTCGTCCTTATCCGCAAGCACTGATTTGACTGGGCCACGGAGCCGCCCGCCGGAGTAGTGTTTGACGACCTGCATACGGTCGAGGCCACGGTCTTCGGCCCAGCCAGCCACTGTTTCGAAGTCTTCGCCGCCTTCCGTATGGAGTTGTATCGCACAGCCCACGTCGGCGGCGCGTTCGAACCCGTGGCACATCACCGCATTGGAGGCCTCCCAGACGGCGTCGTCAACGTCGTAGTGCGGTCGCCCGGACTTCATCGCGAGCGCGTCACCGTTATCGACGTACTCCGCCGCCACGTCGAGGCCGGTCTGCATGATGTCCCGTGCTTCCGGCGGCGTGTAGCCGTCATCAACGAGTTTCGAAATCAGCGCCGGGTGGACCCCGAGGACAGGCCAGGCGCGGCCGTCCAGTACCTCGGTCGCGGCGGCAGCGGCCTCGACGGTGAGGTCGAACACCTCGCGGAACGTCTCCGCCGCTGTCGCCTTCTCGACGAGGTGCCAGGACGGCTTGTTGAGCACTAGCAGGTGTGTGCCACCCTGTGAGGCGAATTCCTCGGCTGCCGCGACGTTCCGGCCGTTGACCGGATCGAGATGGAGGTGGTTGTCCAGTACCGGCGTGTCGTCGATGTCCATACGTGGCCAATGGCACTGGCGGAAAAAACAGTTGGCGTCACGGAGTTCGGCCCTCAGAGCGTCACTGCGTCTTCGGCCGCGTTGCGTAACGCGTCGGAGCGGCCATACTCTCCCGGCGCGATGGCGACCGTTTTGACCCCTTCCCGTGCGGCCACTTCCAGCGCCGGCTTGAAATCCGTGTCCCGCGAGGCGACGACCAAGACGTCGATCTGTCCCGAGGCGACGGCGTCTGTCGCGTCAACGGCGAGTCGCACATCAACGTCACCGCTGGTGGTCCGGACCTCGAAGCCCCGGGCCTCGGCGGCCTGAATCAGCCCCGGCGAGGCGTTCTGGTCGACGTAGAGGCGAGTCAACGCCAGCGGCCCGTAGTCGACTGCAATGTCCCGGACCTCGTCGAGGTCGACATCGAACTCAGACCTGAGCACGTTCGGCCCGTCGACGAACAGTCCAACGCGCTGTTGCGAGTCTTTCTCCCCGAATATCCGACGAAACAGCTCCATGCGCCTCTTTCCCTGCCCGGCCCGCTTATGCGTGCCGCTTCGGTCGGTAAACCTTTTTCTGCTATATAGAATGGTGCGACACAAAGCTTAGGATGATTCCCCCCTCACACTATGGACGCACCACCGTCCACAGTCAGCCAGCAACAATGCGTGGGACTTGACTATGAGTGAAGGACATCTTCACGACCAAGACGTACTAAACGGGCTCTGTGAGATAATTTCCGATCCGGCTCTGGTCATAGACGCCGACGGCACCTTTGTCGATGTCATTCACAACGCCCACAACGGGGCATTGTTTTTCAAAGATCCGGAAACACTGCTAGGAGCGGATCTCTGGGATATTTTCTCTACAGCACAGGCCGACCAGTTCCACGCGATTATCGAGGACGTTTTACAAACGGGTGAACAGCAGGATATCGAGTACCAGCTATCGCTTGACCACGGAGAGCGATATTTCGAGGCTCGTGTCACGCCGGTCGGCGGTGATAACGTGGGGCGCGTGCTATGGCTGGCAGAAGATATCACGCAGCGTAAGCGGCGGGAAGAAAAGCAAGCCCTCATTGAGCGTGTGTTTGAGGTCAGTCCGGTTGGCATCGTCGCCGTAGAACGATCTGGCAGAATCTCGCTAGCTAACGAGCGCGCCGAGGAACTGCTCGGTCTCGAACGCGAGAAAATCACTCAGAGACGATACACCCAACCGGAGTGGAACATATACTACGAAGACGGGACACCGATCCCCAATTCGGAACACCCAGTCACGCAGGTGCTTGACTCGGGTGAACCGGTGTTCGGGTTCGAGCACTGGATAGAACTTGCCGACGGGAGCGAGCGGTGGCTTTCGAGCAATGCCGCGCCGATACTGGGTGAGGACGGGACTGTTGAGCGCGTCGTCGTTGGTCTGGACGACGTAACGGGATTAAAACAGAGGGGGGAGCAACTAGAGTGGCTGGTCGGGACCGAAACCCTGGCCGACGTTGGCGGGTGGGAACTCGATCTGGAGACGGGTATGATAGAGGGAACTACCGGGATGAAACGCCTCTACGGGACGCCAGAGTACAATCCGACGCTTGAGGAGGCTATCGAGCAGTACCACCCCGACGATAGAGCGGTCGTTCGCGACGCGATCAAGACCTGTTGTGAAACCGGCGAACCGATGGAGATAGAGGCACGCCGCCAGACCGCGGACGAAACCGAGCGCTGGTTCCGACTCCGTGCGGAAAAAACTGTCCGGGACGGGACACCGAAACTGCGAGGCATCGTCCGCGACATCACGAAGGACAAGGAGCGAGAGCAGCGGCTAATGGTCATGAGTCGGATCCTCCGACACAATATCCGAAACAAGCTGACCGTGATACGGGGCAATTCGAGGCTCCTCAAGGAAGAACTCACCTCGTCTGAGCTCCCCGTTGATGCCACTAAGGGACATATCGATAGAATCGAAAACGCCTCGAAAGAACTCGACTCACTGGCCGAGCGGGCACGGTCGTTCGACCGTGTCATTGATCGAGACCTCCGAAGCGGGACAGTCCACCTCCGGCAGGTCTTCAATGATGTCCAAGATGACCTCACAGAACAGCACCCCAGAGTCACCATTGAAATCGCACCCACTGACGCGGAGGTTTCGGGTGACAGGATGGCTATCGACCTGATACTGGAGATTCTCCTCGAGAACGCTCTGGAATACAGTGACCTGGCCGACCCAACTGTCGAACTTACGGCCGAAGAGACACCGTCGGGACAGGTGACAGTCAGCGTCGATACCGATGGCTCCGCGATACCCGAGATGGAGCGCAATGTCCTGGCTTCGGAGACGGAAGGGCCAGTGGCACACAGCCGTGGGCTCGGACTGTGGGCAGTCATGTGGCTTGCCCGACGACTCGGCGGGTCCGTGACGATGGACGAGGACCACGACGACGGCGGAACACCAGTCAAGATCGTGTTTCCGCAGGCGCGAAGCGAGTAAGGAAGACGACTGCTTATTTTCCGTCCCGGTTCTGTCGCTCCATCTATAGTAACAATTGAAACGATTTAACACTGATCGCACTGCCGTCGTGCGATCAGGTGTGCATTGATTTTCAATGGCTACTATACCGCAATCCGGGATTTGATATCGCCACATATGGTTTATCGCGAGGCCACAGGCGGTCAAGGGCCAAACGGTAAGACCACGCGGTACGAGAGGTCCGCGTATGACACTGCGGGCACCACCGCTCTCTGCGGTTCACCAGCGATCCGACGCTTCGTTCACCGATTTCGGCGGGTGGGAGATGCCGGTCGAGTTCGAGTCGATCCGCACGGAACATGAGGCTGTCCGGAGCGAAGCCGGGAAGTTCGACGTTTCACACATGGGACAGATAACCGTGTCCGGGCCGGCCGCGGCGACGCTGACACAGCGGCTGACCACCAACGACGTGACCGTGCTGGACCCGGGCGAGGCCCAGTACGGGGCCATCACAGACGAGGACGGAATTATGCTGGACGACACCGTCGTCTACCGATTGCCCGAAGGCGCGGCCGACGAGTTCCTGTTCATCCCGAACGCCGGGCACGACGGGGAAATGACCGAACGGTGGCTCTCTGAGCGGGACGAGCGGGGGATCGACGCGACGGTGACGAACCGGACCGAGGAGTACGCGATGATCGCCGTCCAGGGGCCTGACGCGCCGGACCTGCTGGCAGCCGAGACAGATGTCTCGCTCGCTGCCCTGTCGCGGTTCGAGGTGGCTGACGGGGCTGTCGCCGGTGTCGACTCGTTGATCGCTCGGACGGGATACACGGGCGAACGCGGCTTCGAAATCCTCTGTCCGCCCGACGATGCCGAGGCGGTCTGGGGCGCGCTTGAGTGCCAGCCCTGCGGGCTCGGCGCGCGCGACACCCTCCGGTTGGAGATGGGTTTTCTGCTCTCCGGGCAGGAGTTCCACCCGGTCGACGAGCCCAGGACGCCTTACGAGGCCGGTATCGGCTGGACCGTCAAACTAGATACGGAGTTCGTCGGTCGGGACGCACTGGAGGGCGTCGCCGCTGACGGTCCCGAAGAGAAGCTCATCGGCATCGAACTCATCGACCGCGGCGTCCCGCGTCACGGGTACGACGTGACGACGCCGGACGGAGAGCCGATCGGTCACATCACCAGCGGTACGATGAGTCCGACGCTGGGAGCGCCGATTGCCCTCGCCTACGTCCCGACGGCGTACGCCCAACCGGGCGAGACTGTCCGCGTCGTCGTCCGCGGCGAACCGAAGAAAGCACGTACCAGGAGCACACCATTCCTCGATAGATGAGCTTCGACGTTCCCGACGACCTGCGATATCTGGAGTCACACGAATGGGTACGCGTCTCCGGCGACACCGCCGAGGTCGGCATCACGGCGTTCGCACAGGACGAACTCGGCGACGTGGTGTTCGTCGAACTGCCCGAGGCAGGGGCGGAGCTGACCGCGGGCGAGGACTTCGGCGTAGTGGAGTCTATCAAGGCCGTGTCCGACGTGTACGCCCCCGTCTCCGGCACCGTCACAGCAGTCAACGACCGGCTCCGCGACGAGCCGGAACTGCTGAACGAGGACCCGTTCGGTGACGGGTGGATGCTTGAGGTCGAGATAGCCGACGAGAGCGACGACCTGCTTTCACCCGACGCGTACCGCGACCAGATCGAGTAACCCTCGGTGGCAGCGGTCCCTGCGGGGGTGAAAGGAGTAACCTAATGTGGGCACGGTCGCTAGCTGTCGATATCATGTCACCCCGGCGCTACTGGGTGGTTCTCCAATGAGCGATAGTGACTCACACGCAACAGGCAGTCCGTACGCACCGCAGACGGCCGCAGAGACCGCGGCGATGCTCGATGCAGTCGGGGCCGACGACCTCGAATCGCTGTTCGACGTTCCCGAGTCCGTCGCCTTCGACGGCGAGTTCGGTATCGACGCCCGGAGCGAGCGGGCGGCGCGCCGGGAAGTCGCCGGCCTCCTGGGCCGCAACGCCGACCTCACCGAGTTTCTCGGCCGCGGCCACTACGACCACTACGTCCCGAGCGTCGTTGACGACCTCGCCGGCCGCTCGGAGTTCCTGACCTCCTACACGCAGTACCAGCCAGAGGTCGCACAGGGCTTTCTCCAAGCGTTGTTCGAGTTCCAGTCGATGCTGGTCGAACTCACGGGACTGGGCGTCGCCAACTGCTCGATGTACGACGACGCGACGGCGCTGGGCGAGGCGGCGACGCTCTCCCAGCGCGTCCGTTCGGTCTCGGGCGACCGGATTCTGGTTCCCGAGCACCTCCGGGAGGGCAAACGCACCGTTCTGTCGAACTACGCCGAAGGACCGGCCCTCACGGTCGAGTCATACCCGATGACCGACGGCGTCGTCGACGTGGCGGCGCTGGCCGACCAGATAGGCGACGACACCGCGATGGTGTACGCCGAGTCGCCGACGGTCCGGGGCGTTATCGAGGAACGGCTCGGGGTTGTCGGCGACCTGGCCCACGACCACGAGGCGCTGTTCTGTCTCGGCTCGGACCCCATCGCGCTGTCCCTGCTGGAGCGCCCGGCCGATGTCGGAGCCGACGTAGTCGTCGGCGACGCCGCGTCGCTGGGGACCGGGACCGCCTACGGATTCGGCCTCGGAATGTTCGTCACCCGCGAGGAGTATCTGCGGCAGGTCCCCGGTCGGCTGGTCGGGGCCAGCGAAGACGCCGCCGACCGCCGCGCGTACACGCTGACGCTCCAGACGCGGGAGCAACACATCCGCAAGGAGCGGGCCACCTCCAACATCTGTACGAATCAGGCGTGGGTCGCGCTTCGGACTGCGATGCACGCCGCGTGGCTCGGCCCGGACGGACTGGTCGACCTCGCCGAGGACTGTGTGACCCGCGCTCGTGACCTATCTGACCGCCTCGACGACATCGTCGGCGTGAAAGCCCCGATTCACGGCCGCCACCACTTCCGGGAGTTCCTCGCCCGCACGGACCAGCCGGCCAGCGCAATCGTGGCCGACCTCGCGAGCGAGGGCTTCGCGGTCCACGCGGTCGACGACCACTTAGTGCAGGTGTGTGCGACCGAGACCACTGCTGACGCCACAGACGAGTTCGTGGCGGCGTTCCGGGAGGTGGCGAAGTGACACTCGCCTCGCGCTACTCGGCGAAACACCGTGAGACAAACCGCGTCCCACGAGCGTCACGCTCGACACGGGGGTGTCTCGCGTGAAATACGACCAGGCGCGCTGGACCGACGACAGCGACGACCGGTACGAGCCGCTGCTCTCGGAGAAAGCCAGCGAGACGGTCGACACCGAAGACTCGCCGCTGCCCGACGACCTGACGCGGGACTCGCTCTCCCTGCCGGACCCGGCCGAGCCTGAACTGGCCCGGCACTATACGCGCCTCTCGCAGATGAACTACGGCGTCGAGAGCGGGCCGTTCCCGCTCGGCTCGTGTACGATGAAGTACAACCCCTCCTTCACCGAGGACGTGGCTGCACGGGCGGACGCCGCCATCCACCCGGACCGGCCCGATTCGACGGTGCAGGGGACGCTGGCGCTGTGTCACCGCCTGCAGGATTACCTCGGCCGCATCGGCGGGATGGACGCGGTGACGCTACAGCCCCCGGCCGGCGCGGCTGGCGAGTTCACCGGGATACAGATAGCGAAAGCCTACCACCAGCATAACGACGACGAGCGCACGGAGGTCGTCATCCCGGACTCGGCCCACGGCACGAACTTCGCGACGGCGGCGATGGCCGGCTACGAGGTCGTCGAGCTCCCGAGCGGCGACGACGGCCGGGTCGACATCGAAGCGCTGGAGGCGGCTGTCGGCGACGACACCGCCGCGCTGATGCTCACGAACCCCAACACGCTGGGGCTGTTCGAGCGCGACATCGAGCACATCGCCGACATCGTCCACGACGCCGGCGGCCTGCTGTACTACGACGGCGCGAACCTCAACGCCCTGCTCGGGCGCGCTCGCCCCGGCGACATGGGCTTCGACGTGATGCACTACAACGTCCACAAGACGTTCGCGACGCCCCACGGCGGCGGCGGCCCCGGGGCCGGCCCGGTCGGCGTCCGCGAGGAACTGGCCCAGTTCCTCCCGGACCCACACGTCAGAGAGCGCGGCGGCAACTACGAACACTACGAGCCGGACAACACGATCGGGAAGGTCCACGGCTTCTACGGTAACTGGCCGGTACTGCTCAAGACCTTCGCCTACATCGCCAGACTGGGCGACGAGGGACTCCGGGACGCCAGCGCGAAGGCCGTGCTGAACGCGAACTACCTCGCCGAGCAGATCGAGTACGAGGTGCCCTTCGGCCCGTTCCACCACGAGTTCGTCGCCAGCGCCGGCGAGCAGGACGCCGCCGACGCGGCCAAGCGGATGCTCGATTACGGCGTCCATCCGCCGACGACGAAGTGGCCCGAAATCGTCGACGAGGCGCTGATGACCGAGCCCACGGAGAGCGAAACCAAACGCTCGCTGGACCAGCTCGCGGCCGCGTTCAACGCCGTAGCCGGCGACTCCGACGCTGAGCTGGCCGAAGCACCGTCGCGGCCGGCGGCGAAACGCATCGACCAGGCGACTGCGGCCCGAAACCCGCGGCTCTCCTGGCAGGCGCTTGACGACACGTAGCTGCTCGTTTCGACAATTGATACTCCCGCCCGAGCGTATATGCCACCCCGTTGTATAGCAGTTACAACGCAACGCTATGTCCGAGACGCCGCACCTGTTGTACGTAGGTTCTACCGACGATGACGCGGACACAGCCACACCTGACACACCGGCCCCAGCCACACTAGTCACCAGCGCGGCAGACGCGCTGTCGGAACTGGCCGACCGCGATTACGACGCCGTCATCTGCGAGCAAGAGCTCCCGGGGGACGACACTGGTCTGGACGTGCTGGCGGCGATACGCGAGCAATACGACGCCCTCCCGGTCGTTCTCTGTACGGCCGAACCGGACGGCGAGGTCGCCGCCCGTGCGACGCAGTTGGCCGTCACTGAGTACGTCCCGCGGAGCGACGTGGACCTGGCGACACGGGTCGGCGACATCCTGACAGGGACCGACACGAACGCCGACAGTCCAGCCGATCCCATCGAGCGCAAGCACGAGCTACAGACGAACAACGCGGCGCTTCGGAAGCTAGCACAGCTCGCAACGGAAGACGGGCTCACGGAGACCGAAACGGTCGAACGAGTCCTCGAAATCGGATGCCAGCGGCTCGGCGTGTCACTTGGCTTTCTGAACCGGATCGCGGACGGGACACACGAGGTCGCGGTAATGGTCGGCGATCACCCCCGCTTCGAGCCCGGGACCACGACCCCGGTCGAAGAGACCTACTGTGATCGGGTCATCGAGACCGGCGAGATGTACGAGGTCGCCGACGCTACCGACGTGGCGGGCGGTCCACCAATCGCCCAGAAAACCGGGATGTCCTGCTATATCGGGAGCGAACTCAGCGTCAACGGGACGACCTACGGGACGCTGTGTTTCGCCGACAGCGACCCGCGTCCGGAGCCGTTTTCGGACTCGGAGCAGGCGTTTCTCGAACTGCTGACCGAATGGATGAACCGCGAACTCGAACGCCGCCGCCGCGAGGACGAACTCGAACGATACGAGAACATCATCGAAGCGGTCGACGACGGCGTCTATGCGCTCGACTCAGAGGGGTATTTCGAGTTCGTCAACCAAGCAATGACCGACCTCACTGGCTACTCCGAGTCGGAGCTGCTCGGCGCCTACACCGGGTTCATCAAGAACGACGCCGTCGTCGAGCGCGCCGAATCAATCGTTCAGGAGATGATATTCGGGGACCGCGACGACGAGGAATCGTTCGAGCTGGAGATCCAGCAGGCGTCGGGGAACTCGTTCCCCGCCCAGGACCACATGACGCTGCTGTACGACGACGACGAGCGATTCGCCGGGACCGCGGGCGTCATCCGGGATATCACGGAACAGAAACGGCGCGACGAGGCGCTGTCCGGACTGCTTGATACGACTCGGTCGCTCATGCAGGCCAAGACACCCCAGGAGGTCGCCGAAACAGTCATCGAGGCGACTGAGTCGGATCTCGGGTTCGACCACTCGCTCGTCAGGCTGTACGACGAGGAGGCGGACACACTCCGACCGGTCGCAGCCAGCGACAAGGTCCCGGAACGACCGGTGTACGACGCCGACGAAGGGTTCCCCGGCGACGCGTTCCAGCGCGACGAGCCGCTGATCGTTGACGAGTTCGAGCGGATCGACAACTACGACTCCGACGTGCTGACAGCGGTGATGTACCTCCCGATGGGGGACCACGGAGTCGTGAGCATCGGTGCGCGACAGGGCCACGAGTTCACCGAGTCGGACGTCTCCGTCGGCAAGATTCTCGCGTCCAATGCAGCCGCCGCGTTCGACCGCGTCGAGCGTGAGCGAAGCCTGTTACGGTACGAGTCAGTGTTCGAGAACGTCCGTGACATGATGTACGTCCTCGACGACGAGGGTCGGTTCCAGCTGGTCACCGAACCGCTCGCGGAGTGGCTCGGCTACGAGCGGGCGACGCTTCTGGGCCAGCATCCGCGCGTTGTTCTCGACCAGGACACTATCGACGAGTTCGCCTGTCGTATCGGCGACCTCTGCCGCGCGGGCGGAACCGGGGCGGTCCAGCTCGAAGCGGCGCTGGAAACGGCCAGCGGAGGGACGCGTCCGGCCGAAATCGAGGTCTCGCTGCTCGACGCGGACCAGTTCCGCGGCACTGTCGGCGTCGTCCGGGACCTGACCGAACTCAAGCAGGCGCGGGCAGAGCTGAAAGACGAGCGTGACCGGTTCTCGTACCTGTTCAACACGCTCCCAGACGCCGTCATCGAAACGGAGACGGTCGCGGACGAGTCGGTCGTCAGGTCGGTCAACCCCGCGTTCTCCGCCGTGTTCGGGTACGGCGAGGACACAGCCGTCGACAGCCCACTCTCCGACCTCCTCCGACCACCGGACACTGCACACGACGAACTGCCCCAGTTCGACGACCGACGGGCGAACGGCGACCCCTTCCAGACCGAACTCCGACTGATGACCGAGACGGGGTTCCGTGACTTCCTCTTCCGGGGCGTGCCGTACAGCCGGGACGGCGACAGCGTCCGCGGGTTCGGTATCTACACCGACATCACTGAGCAGCGCGAGCGCGAACGCCGGCTGAAACTGCTCAACCGCGTCCTTCGGCACAACCTCCGGAACGACCTGACTGTCGTCCTCGGGATGGCTGACGCGCTGGACGAGCGAATCGACGACGAGGACCAGCGAGCCATTCTCCACAGACTTCAGCGAAAGGCGGAGGAGATGGCGTCGCTGAGTGAGCGGGCGCGCGACATGGAGCGTTCCGTTCGCCGCGACCAGTACGGCGCGGCCCCGGTCAACGTGCCCGCAACCGTTACGGATACCGTATCCTCGTATCACGACGAGTATGCCGGTGAAATCAAAACAGACCTCCCGGATGTGTCGGTTACGGCGGGTGATGGGCGGCTCCATCGAATCCTCGGTGAACTCCTCGAAAACAGCCTCGAACATGCCGGCGACGACCCGTCGATTAGCGTCGACGTGACGGCCGACCAGCGAACCGTCTCAATCACTGTCGCCGACGACGGCCCGGGGATTCCACAGCACGAACTCGACGTCGTGACCGGCGACGAACCGATTACACAACTCCGTCACGGGACCGGCCTCGGCCTGTGGCTGGTCGTTTGGGTGACCGAAACCTACGGCGGCACCGTCGACTTCGCTAGCGGTCGGGACGGCGGGACAGTCGTCACGCTAGAGCTGCCTCGGTTGGATACTTAGATGGCGTCGCGGATCCGGTCGGCGAGCACGCTGTACTGCTCCGTGCCCGTCCCCTTCTGAACCACGGCAGTGACGCCATGTTCCGCGGCAGCATCTGCGACGTCGTCGTACTCGCGGGCCGTAAACAGCAGGAACGGGATGTCGACGTCGTTCTCCCGGAGCGCGGCACATAGCTCCATCCCGTCGAGCCGGGGCATCTTGTAGTCACTGACGACGGCGTCGAAATCGCCGTCAGTTGCCAGGTCCAGTGCCGCCTCTGGGTCGGCTTCCGTCGTGATCTCGAACTCGTCTTCCTGTCCCAGAAACGTCCCGACGATGTCCAGAACGTCTACGTCCTCGTCTACCAGTAGGACCTCGATACTCATCGGTTCTAGGTCCGTGGTTCCCCGGTAAAAACTCTCGGTCACCGCATCGCATCCAGGTTGACGACGATGTCCTTGTCCACGGTAATCCACGTCGATAGCTTGGCAATGCCGGAGAGCCCCCGCGGTGACACGGTACAGCGGTCCGGTTCGCCGGTGTACTCAACCACGGTCATCGACAGGTCGTGCGGGGCCTGCGTTCGCTCGGCGGTCGCGTTTCCCGCACCGTCCGGGTCGAGACTCATCGGTAATGGATACCTCTCAGGGACGGTGTAAAACGGCTGCTAAGAGGTCTCTATACCGCTCCGGAGAGCTATGCCGCCTGGCCGGTGTCGACTTCGCCGTCGATGCGGACGAACCCGTAGTCACACTCCGGGCAGTGCCACTTGATCTTGGTCCCCAGGTGCATCGTCGTGCTCGCGACCTTCCAGAAGTCGCGGTACTCTTCGCATTCAGGACAGTAGTGTTCGAGTTCGAGGCCCATATCCAGTTGTTTCCGCGGGGGTACAGTTGAATTTCCCGGTTCCACTCGGGGCGTCGAAGGGGGCAAACCGCTCGAACCCCTGTATCCCAGTATGATTCCGAGTGCGTACGAGCCGACTCATCCGACCGAACTGGCCGTCGACGCTGAATCGCTGCCGCCGTCGGCGACCGAGACGGCGACGTTCGGCATGGGCTGTTTCTGGGGGCCAGACGCCCGCTTCGGCGCGACACCGGGCGTGGTCAGGACACGAGTCGGCTACGCCGGCGGCACCGACCTGGACCCCAGTTACTACTCGCTGGGCGACCACACCGAGGTCGTCCAGGTCGAGTACGACCCCGAGGCGGTGCGCTACGAGGACCTGCTTGCCGTGTTCTGGGCGAACCATACGCCGTTTTCCGCCCCTCGGAAACGCCAGTACCGCGGCGTGGTGCTGGCTCATAACGATCAGCAGCGTGAAACCGCCAAGCGGACGCGCGAGGAACTCGAATCGCGAACGGGTAGGTCAGTCGAGACGGCCATCGAAACCCTCGACCAGTTCTACCTGGCGGAAGACTACCACCAGAAGTACGAACTCCGCTCGACGCCAGTGGTCGCCGATGAACTTGAAGATATCTACGGCGATGCGTTCGTCGATTCGACGGTCGCCGCCCGGCTCAACGGCTTCGTCGCTGGCCACGGGGACGACGCCGAGCGCGAGGCGCTGTTTGCCGAACTGGATATCTCACCGGCTGCGCTCTCAGAGGTCCGCCGCCGGCTCTGAACACGGAGCTAGCGGTTCACAGTCGCCACGGGGCTCGGCCGCCCGCGCGCCCCAACGATTCGCCCACGGCTATAAGACGCTGGCAGTGCCAGATCCAGCTATGACTATCTACACCGGCCGCGGCGACCAGGGCCAGACTGATCTCCGGAACATGGAGCGGGTGTCGAAGGACAGCCGCCGTATCGAGGCGTACGGCACCGTCGACGAGGTGAACGCGCTAGTCGGGGTCGTGCGGCCGACCGGCCACGACGACATCGACGAGAAGCTCCGTGTCATCCAGAACCACCTCCACATCGTCCAGGCCGACTTCGCCAACCCCGACCCCGACGAGGACGACCCGCGGATACAGGAGTCCCACGTCGAGACGCTCGAAGACCTCATCGACGAGGCCGATTCGGAGCTTGACCCGCTCGAATCGTTCATCCTCCCCTCCGGGTCCGAACCCGGGGCGAAGCTCCACCACGCCCGTGCGGTCTGTCGGCGCGCCGAGCGCCGCTGCGTCTCCTTTGCTGCCGAGGAGGCAGGCGTCAACGAGACGGCGATCATCTACCTGAACCGCCTCTCTGACGCCCTGTTCACGCTCGCCCGCCTCGTGAACAAGCGCGAAGGCGTCCGCGAAGAGAACCCCGAGTACTGACGCTTCAGGATTTCTGCTCGGCAGGGAGTCCCCGGAGAGCCAACGCCGTTCCGGCGACGGCGGTTCGCAATAGCAAAGTGACCGGCCCGGAAGGGTGAGGTATGAAAGCGACCGCGAAGGCACATCCGATTCAGGGGCTGGTCAAGTACCACGGGATGCGCGACGAGGAACTGCGACTGCCGTACCACGACAGCATCTCCGTCTGTACCGCGCCGAGCCACTCGAAGACGACGGCCGCCTTCGACCCGGACCGCGAGGAAGACGTGTACGTCATCGACGGCGAGGAGGTCACTGGCCGCGGTGCCGAGCGCATCGACGCCGTCGTGGATCACGTCCGCGATCTGGCGGGCATCGACCACGGCGTCCGCTTCGAGTCGGCGAACAACTTCCCGACGAACATCGGCTTTGGCTCCTCCTCGTCGGGCTTTGCCGCCGCCGCGATGGCGCTGGTCGAGGCGGCGGGCCTTGACATGACGCGACCCGAGATATCGACGGTCGCGCGCCGCGGCTCCTCCTCGGCCGCCCGCGCGGTGACGGGCGCGTTCTCTCACCTCCGAACCGGCATGAACGACAAGGACTGTCGGAGCGAGCGCATCGAGACGGACCTCGAAGACGACCTGCGGATCGTCGCCGGGATGGTCCCATCTTACAAGGAAACCGAGGAAGCCCACAAGGAGGCTGCCGAGAGCCACATGTTCGAGTCGCGGATGGCCCACATCCACGGCCAGATCTCGGATATGCGCGACGCGCTGTACGACGGCGACTTCGACGCCGTCTTCGACCTCGCCGAGAAGGACTCGCTGTCGCTGGCCGCCGCGACGATGACCGGTCCCGCCGGCTGGGTGTACTGGCAGCCTCGCACCATCGAGATTTTCAACGCCGTCCGGGAGCTCCGGAACACCGAGGACGTGCCGGTGTACTTTTCCGTCGACACCGGCGCGAGCGTCTACATCAATACGACTGAGGAGTACGTCGGCCGCGTCGAAGAGACGGTCGCCGACTGCGGCGTCGACACCCGCGTCTGGGATGTTGGCGGCCCCGCACAGATTCTCGACGAAGACAAGGCGCTGTTCTGAACCGGCACTGATCGAATCGTCGCTCCCGAGCACAGGGTTAACCCGACGCCGTCCTAACCGGAGAACACAATGCGCGTCGCCGTTCTCGGAGCCGGATACGCCGGGCTCACGCTCGCCAGAAAGCTCGAACAGACTCTCCCCGATAGCGTCTCGCTGGTCGTCGTCGACGAGGAGCCCGAACACCTCGTCCAGCACGAACTCCACCGGGTCGTCCGCCGGCCGTCGCTGGCCGACGAGATCACTGTCGACCTCGACGCCGTCCTCGACTGCGAGGTCCGACAGGCAACGGTCACGGACGTATCGCCCGACGAAGGGACGGCGACGCTGGACGGTGCTGAGACGCTGTCCTACGACGTGGGTGCGGTATGTCTCGGTGCGCGAACGGCCTTCTACGATCTTCCGGGCGTACGCGAGCACGCGACGCCGCTGAAGCGCCTTGCCGACGCCCACGATATCCGCGAGCGGTTCCTCGAACTCGGTGACGGCGACCGGGTGGTCGTCGGCGGCGCTGGCCTGTCTGGCGTGCAGGTAGCCGGCGAACTGGCCGAAATGGCCTCGGACAGCGACAGCGAGGTCCTCCTGCTCGAACAGGAAGACGCCGTCGCACCGTCGTTCCCGGCGTCGTTCCAGTCGGCGGTCCACGACGCGCTGGTCGACGCTGGTGTGACAGTCAAGACCGGAACGGGCGTGGCTGGGGCCGATGCTGACACCATCGCGCTCGAAGACGGCTCGGACCTGGCGATGGACCAGTTCGTCTGGACCGGCGGTATCGAGGGGTCGCCGGCACTCGACGCCGACCGCCCCGTCGTCCGGGCGGACCTCCGACTCGGCGAGTCGACGTTCGCCGTCGGCGACGCCGCCCGAGTCGTCGACAGCGACGGCGAGGCCGTGCCGGCGAGTGCGGCGGCTGCCATCCGCGAGGCCCGTGTGGCCGCGGACAACATCGGGACGCTCGTCGAGCGGCAACAGGGCGGTTCCGGCGAGTTCCAGCCCCGACTGACCCAGTACCAGTTCAATGTCCCAGGGTGGCTCGTTTCGGTCGGCGACGACGCCGTGGCGAAGGTCGGCCCCTCTATCCTCACCGGGCGGGCCGCGCTGGCGCTCAAGACGACTGTCGGCGCGGGCTATCTGGGAACAGTTGGAGCCGTCCAGAACGCGGTCGATCTCGTCAGCGAGGAGTTGGACCTCGATGCGAGGGACACGAAACCCGAATAAAGTACCGCAAAAACCGTAGATCGGCGCGTCAGTCCTCGCCGTCCGCGGTCGCGTTCCCGAGCACGTCGTCGGGTTCGATCCAGATGACGAACTCGTCTTCGCCGTCGCGGTCGACGACGCCGTTGATGTACTCGCCGTCGACTGGGGCGGTGTTCACTTCAGATTCGGCGACGGGGACGACCTGTCGGACCTCGTCGACGATCCAGCCCATCGCGCCCTGTTCCTCGAACACACCTGCGTCGAAGACGACGATGAGATTCTCGGTCCCATCGCTGTCGATGTCCATCATCTCCTTGGGGTTGAGAATCGTCGTAATCTGCCCGC
Source organism: Haloarcula sp. KBTZ06 (assembly GCF_048595605.1). NCBI lineage: Archaea > Methanobacteriati > Methanobacteriota > Halobacteria > Halobacteriales > Haloarculaceae > Haloarcula > Haloarcula sp. KBTZ06. The sequence continues at coordinate 1,906,569 of NZ_CP184337.1, read as the reverse complement.
GGAGGTCGACGACGCCCTCGACGTAGTCTTCGGTGTTGGGAACGCGGGTGACCGTTTCGCGCTTGACGATCTCCTCGACGTAGTCGATATCGAGACAGTAGTACTCGTCACCGAGCGCGAACTCGAGTACCCGGACCAGTTCTTCTGTCTGGGTCGCGTCGTCGTCGATAGCCGCGGCGCGAGCGCCACCCTCGGTCGTGGCGGTGTTGTCCGACGCCATCGCCTCCTCGATGAGTTCCTGGTCCGGCAACTCAACGCCGGTCGGTCCCTGCATCGGGCTGGCCGACGCCGACAGGTCGTCCGTCGGCTGGTCGGCACCACCGGCGGCGACGTTCTCGGGAGTTACCTGGGCGGAGGCCTCTGCCGCTCGCTGTGCGGCGGCCATCGCGTCAGTGTCGCTCTGATCAGTCGTTGCGCCGTCGGAGCCAGTATCGCTACCGCCATCGTCGGTGGCCTGTTCATCGGCAGTAGCCGTTTCGTCAGCCGCGTCATCGCTGGCGGCCGCTGAGTCCGTGGTGGCTACCTCGGTTGCTGTCTCCTCGGTTTCGCCCTCGTCGGTGGGCTGCTCACCGGAGCCGTCCGCGGAGGCGTCGTTTGTCTCCTCAGTGTCGTCGGTAGTTTCTGCCTTGTTCCCCTCGCGCATCTGCCGGATGCGCTCCGCCCTGTCCATACGTTCGTCGTCACTCATGCTGGTACCTCTGTGTCGGTAAAGCCGAACTGCTCGTCGAGTTCAGCGGCGATGTCCTCGAAGACAGCCGCCATGTCACACGATTCCTCGGTCGCGAAGATAGACTGGCCGGCACTGAACGCCCGCTGAAGCGCCACCCGTTTGCGGACCTCCCAGACGGGACTGTCCGGGAACGCCATGTTGAACCATTCGAGCATCGTCTCGTCCTCGGACGTGGTCTCGACCCGATTGGCGACGACGCCGAGTGTGTTGATCGACGCGTCGGTCTGGCGCTCCATCGCGGCCATCTGGTCCATCAGCAGTTCGATGGCCCGCTCGGAGGTGGCTTCAGTCAATGCGGGAATGAGGACGTTCTGTGCGGCGTACATGCCGGTGTCAGTCAGCTTCCCGTAGAACGGCGGGCAGTCGATGATAACGTAGTCGTACTCGGCATCGAGCGTCGACAGCGCCCGGTCGAGCGTGTCGAGCGCGTGTGACCCCGTGACCATCTCCGGCGTGATGTTGATCGCGAACGAGGCCAGCGCGGCCTGATCGATATCCCCGCCCTGGGTGTTGACCCGGGCGATGAGGTCGGCGATGGTCAGTTCGTGCTCGGCCTGGAGCATATCGATGCTGGAGGGGATCACGTCCATCTCCTCGCCTTCGCAGATAAGCTCACCCAGCGCCGATGGGTCGCCAGTCAGTGCGTCGAACAGCGTCGGCGGGTCGGCGTCGTACGCCTCGACGAGGCCCACGCCTTCCGTGGCGTTGCCCTGGGGATCGAGGTCGATAAAGAGGACGTCCCGGCCGCGGTCGTTCAGTGCACCGGCTACGTTGATAGCAACTGTCGTCTTTCCGGTCCCGCCTTTCGCGTTGGTCACACAGAAGCGGGCTGGACCGGTTTCTGATTGCCGGTTCATCATCCAAGTATCCACAGGTCGACTCCGAGCCACTATAAAAATGTGGTCCCGATTATCAACGTCGCAACTGGGGGACGGAACGCGGACGAGACAGAAACACCCGCGAGCGTGTGCATGACGGCCGTCTGACGGTGTGCAAGATTTATGATTGTGTAGATTGAAGGGTCAGTATCATGACCATCAACCCGCGCGATTACGACCTCGACGAGTTACGGAAGATGGCTCGTCAGCGGGGGAACGGGATGAGCGACGAAGACGTCCCGGACCCGACGGGCCTCGACATGGGGCTTGACGACTCCGACGAAGAGGTGCTTGCGGGGAGTTCGTTCCGCTCCGGGCTGTACCGTGAACTGCTGCCGTTCCTCGGCGGCGACGCCAACGAGAAGCCCTATCTCGAAACATTGCCCGAGACCTACGCCGCGGAGTTCGTGGTCTTCGAGTGGCTGGAGTTCCTGCTGATGCACTCCGGGTATCAGGGGGCCGACGAAGCGCTCGATTACTACCGCTCTATCGACTGGATCACCGAGGACGTACAGGACGACCTCTCGGACTATCTGCTCGGCATCGACGAGTCGGCGACGAACGACGACAACGAACTGAGCGTCGACGACCACATGCTGAGTCTCGTCTACGTCGCGAAGCTCACTGCGATGACGTAACTCTCGTTTTCAGCACCAGCTTTTTCCTTCGAATCCCCGCTACCGAAGGGGTTTCAGTATCAGCCACCTGAGAGGACAGCTATCAGTCCTGAATACTAGGGAGAGGATATATATCGGGCGGTCGACAAGGACGACCGTATATGAGTGACGAGGATGCGGACGACGGCACCGGGTCCGAATCGGACGCCGGTGTGTCGTCGGACGGCGCTGCCGCTGTTCCGGTCGGGGTCAAACTCGGGAGCACCCGGACCGTCATTGCCCTGCCGGGCGAACACGGCACGGAGAACCGAATCATCAAGACACTGACGTGCATGGCGACGTACGAGGACGCCCTGACCGGCGAAGAGAAGATCCTCTACGGCGAGGAAGCGGCCCGCGAGTATCCGGACCGCGTCGAGTACATGCTTCGGTCGGGACTCCCCGAGGACGCCGACCGAGCCGAGATGACCAAGACGTTCTTCGAGGCGATCATCGAGGAGCACGACATTCCGGCAAACAGCGGCGTCGTGTACGCCATCCCGACTATCGACAACCCGACCGGGCTGGAGAACCTGCAGAACGTCATCGAGAACTCCTCTATCGGGCTGGAACTCGTCGAGAGCTATCCGGAGTCGCTGTGTGGCTCCATTCCGGCCTTCGGTGACGACCTGGAAGCCATCGACGAGATCTTCGTCGCCGTCAACATGGGGTCGACGAACCTCGAAGCCTCCGCGTACCGCCGCGGTGAACAGCTCTCTCCGTTCACGACGGGTGCGGTGACCGGGAACGAGGTCGACCGGATGATCGCCAACTACGTCGAGGAGGAGACCCAGGGCCGGGTCAACATCGACAATCAGACTGCCCGCGAATATAAGGAGGAACACGCCGACTTCGTCGATTTCGAGCCGTTCACGGACATCATCCAGCAGCCCGGCGGCGGCTCACACGAGTTCACCATCGAGCGCTCGGTGATGGACGCGGTCAACGAGTACCTCGACGATGCTGTCGACGAACTGGCGAACACGTTCTTGCCGGAGCTGGCGAACGACTACATGAAGGTGTACCAGCTAGCACTGGACCGGCCGATCGCCATCACCGGCGGCATGGCCTGTATCCCCGGCATCGTCGACGAGTTCGAGGAGCGACTCAGTGCGGAGCTGAACCGCGACATCGAAGTCATCGCCGCCGACGAACCGGACGTCGCGCCGACCATCGGCGCACAGCGGATCGCGGCGCGTCTCGTCGAGACCAACTAGGGGTTCCGCCAGCAGTTCAGCCACCGTTCGATTCTGGGCTCAGACTGTGCCATTTCGTGACCACGATCGGTCGAGAGCAGTTCGAATACGTCAGTGTCGATTCCGAGACGGGTCGCGTCGGTCGAGAGACCACCACCCTGTCGCTCCTGAGACGAACCCCCGCTGAGACGGGTACGTGGCATGTGGCCAAGTACGGAGACATGATACCTAAAGCCAAGTCAGACAGCCGTCTGCCGGCTGACGCACGGTAGGGAGTCACGGCGTAGTCGACAGGGCTGCCGTGACCGAGGAACAGCAGCACGATATGCATCCAAACCAGATTAATTTACCACGGCGATATCAGAATAGATAAGTGAATATCAAGTCCTAAGGCCTATTCTACCCGGTAATGGGAAAAATTATCAACTTAGATAATTTCGAGGGAGATCCGCCCGACGTTCTCACCGGCACCGGTTCGGGCGGACTCCTCTCGGCCGGATATCTCCACGATGGGCCAGCACTGGGAGCCGTCGACGACGACGAGACGGCGCAGTTCGCCCTCACCAGTCGCAAGCACGGCATCGAAATCGGCACGTCGGAGTCCGGCGAGACGGTGCGACCAGGAAGTAACTACCGGATGATCGGGATCGTGACTGACAAGCGGTTCCTGTTGCTGGTGGGCGACGACGACGGCGACACGCGGTTCGCCATCCCACACGTCGATATCGACCAGATTTCGGGTGACCGGTCGCTCGGACACGGCCGGATCACGTTTCGGCGATGTGGCGACACGGAGTGGCAGGTCCACTGTGGCAAGCAGGGACTCGTGGACCTGACGGCGTATCTCTCGCACGCGTCACAGGCGTGGGTCCGCGTCGAGAACATCCTGGACGAGGTCAAGCGGATCCTCGTGACTGCGACCGAACAGCGCGACCGAGGGGACCACGAGCAGGCACTGGAGTCGGTGCTGGAAGCCGGGGACCGACTCGACGCGGCCGGCGAGACGGCCACCGAATTCGGGCCGCCCGGAGACGCGAATGCGCTCGAAAGGCGTGTCGCGACGGTACGGGAGCGCCACGTCGCGACACTCGCGGAAGTCCGCCGCAGCCGTGCCCGAAGGGCGGTCGACACCGGTGAGAAGCACTGGCGGGGGAACGATTTCGAGGCGGCGTACGACGCCTACGAGGCGGCGCGGGCGGAGTACGACGAGATCTTTTCGCTCCCGACGGCGGTCGTCCCCGAACTTGCCGACATCCGTGCCGAGCGGGACCGGCTCGACACCGTCATCGAGGACCTCGAACAGTCGCCGTTGCGCACTGCGGTCGCGGCCGACAACGAGGCCGTCGCGGCGGAAGACCCCGCTGTCGCCGCCGATCACTGGGCCGAGGCGCTCGAAGCCTACCGAGACGTTCTCGAACTCGACTGGGGCGCGGACGAGCGGCGGTTCGCTGGCGACCCCGAGAAGGTCCGGGACCGACTGGGAACAGTCGCGGAGAACCTCGTCGCCGCGCGGCGGACGGTCGCGACGGACGCGATGGAGGCAGGGGACTGGTACGCCGACGCCAGCCAGCCCGACGCCGCGTTAAAGGAGTACAAGACGGCCCGGGCGGCGTTCGAAACCGCGCTGGCGGACGCCAGGGATTGTTATCCGGACGCCACCGACCACCTTGAAGCGGAACTGGATGCCGTGGAACAGCGACTCTCGCGGACGGAGGCCAGACTCGGTGGCGAACCCGTCGACGTGGACGACCGCTTCGACGAGACTGGGACAACGCCGGACCTGGACATCACGACCGCCGACGAACCCTCGCCGTCACCGACTGACACGACTGACCTCTCGGATATCGAGAGCGGTATCGACGGCACCGACCCGAAAATCGATCCGACGGGACACGGTGGGTCGTAGTCCTCGCTAGCCATCCGTTCTCGGCTCGCCGTCCGTTGTCTGCGACCGTCCGCACCCTGGCGAAACTGTGTAGCGGTGGCGCTATCACCACAGACTGAGGGTATCTGATCAACACCATGTAATGACATAGCATAATTCAGCCGTGTCAGGACCTCTCCCGCCCGAGCCGACTATGGTCAGGAGAAAATTTATATCCTTCAGTAGAATATATACAATTATAATGGATTGTACCAACTGTGGCACGCGGATGTCATACAACGATCAGACGACAAAGCTCACCGAGTTCGTCTGTCCCAGTTGTCACGAAACCGTCATCGACTGGAAGGCCGAGGCCCGCAACGCCCGCGTTCACTGACCGGTTCCGCCCGCTTTCTCACCGATAGTCCGCTTTCAGCCACTGCTCTGGCTATTGCCCCTTCCCAGTACTGCTCGGAATCTTCGACGGCCCATGCTGATGCGACCTCGATAGGTTGCCGGACGCTCCGCTGGCCGCATCGACGACATAATCAACAAGAGCGTGCATATTCGTTCAGAAACGATTGCCGAATGTTTTTATATTTCAGGAAGGGATACCGAGGCAATGGGAAATTCGCCACGCATCGGCTGTCTCTACGCCGACGCCTGTACGGACGAGCAGGCGGCGGCGTACGACTGGTGTCAGGAGGCAGTCGACGATGCCGAGCGGTGCGAGCTCTCGTCGGTCGAGCCGACCGAGTACGATGTCCTCTGGTGGCATCGGGACGAACTGTTCGACGAGCGAGCGCTGGCCGACGCGCCGGCCCTGGCCGCGTACGTTCGTGACGGCGGCTCGCTCCTGCTGACACTGAGCGCGCTCTCGGCCGTCGAACCGCTCGGGTTCGACGACGTCGCGCCCGACGCCGTCGGCTGGGAGGAGATTCCGGAGCCGACCGGACACCTCTGGCAGGCCCTGTACGCCGACCACCCAATCCACGCGGACTACGACACCCTTCGCGTCCACACCCGCGGGGCCGGCGTGACGATCCCCTACGCGAGATACGAGTCCATCGCGCCCCAGTCCGGGGACGTGCTCGCGAGTACGGTCCGTGGCGACACCGACGTGGTCAAGCAGATGTCGATTCTTTCCTGGGAGCCCGGGGCCGGGCAGGTGCTGGGCATCGGGTCGTCCGTAGCGTTCGCCCAGCCGACCCACGACGTGTGCCGGGGCAACCGTGAGACGCTCATCGAGAACGCGCTGGGATTCCTGGCGACGGCCGACCGGCACCCGCTGACCGGCCGTCCGAAGGACGTCGACACGTTCGGGCAGTTGCGCGAGCGGCTCGGCGATGACCCGAGTCGCCCGTCTTACCACGTAACGCCGCCGGCGAACTGGCTCAACGACCCGAACGGGCTCATCCACTGGAACGGGCGCTACCACCTGTTCTACCAGTACAACCCGGCCGGGCCGTTCCACAACACGATTCACTGGGGCCACGCCGTCAGCGACGACCTCGTCCACTGGGAGGACCGCCCGGTCGCGCTTACGCCCTCGCCGGACGGCCCGGACCGGGACGGCTGCTGGTCCGGCTGTGCGGTCGACGACGGCGGCGTCCCGACCGTGCTGTACACGGGCGGCCGGGACAAACGCCAGCTTCCCTGCATCGCCACCGCAGCGGACGACGACCTCACGGCCTGGGACAAGGACCCGGACAACCCCATCATCGAGGAACTGCCGACGGAACCGGAGGTGCTCCGCACCGAGGACTGGGAGGGGGAGTTCCGGGACCACTGTGTCTGGCGCGAGGACGGAACCTGGTACCAGCTTATCGGAGCGGGCATAGAGGGAGGCGGCGGAGCGGCCCTGCTGTATGAGTCCTCCGACCTCCGGAACTGGGAGTACCAGGGCCCGATTCTCACCGGCGACCGCGACACCGCCGGGACCGTCTGGGAATGCCCGGAGCTGCTCGATTTCGGGGACCGACAGCTCCTCCACATCTCGAACTACGAGGACGTGGTGTACTTCCTCGGGACGTACGAGGACGGCGAGTTCGACGCCGACCGCCGCGACAAGCTCGACCACGGCGACTTCTACGCCCCGCAGTCGATGTGGACCGACGACGGCCGCATCCTGACTTGGGGGTGGCTCCCCGAGGCCCGTGACGTGAGCGGGCAGTGGAACGCCGGCTGGTCCGGCGCGATGTCGCTGCCCCGGGAGCTGTCCCTGGCCGACGACGGCGGCCTGTGCCAGCGGCCGGCCCCCGAACTCACCGAGCTACGGGGCGACAACACCAGTTACGACGTGGTGCGCCTCGACGCGGGCGACACCGAGCAGTTGCCGGTTGAGAGCCGGTCGTTCGAGCTCCGCGCCACGGTTCGACTTGAGGACGCCGAAGCCGTCGAACTGTCCGTCCTCGAATCGCCGGACGGCGAGGAGCGGACGCCGATCAGCTACACCTACGAAAGCGAGGTCGCCATCGACCGGTCGGCCTCAAGCACTGATCCGCAGGCAACCGGCGACACCCAGTGGATGCGAGTTCGACCGTACGACGCGCCGCTGTCGCTGCGCGTCTTCGTCGACGGGAGCGTCGTCGAGGTGTTCGCCAACGAACGCCACTGCCTGACCAGCCGCGTGTATCCGACCCGCGATGATGCGACCGGCATCTCGCTGTCGGCCGACGGCGGTCGCGCCACTATCGCGTCGCTGGACGTCTGGGACCTGGACTCTGTCTGGTAGACAGCCCCGGCCGAATTCCTGTGAAAAGACCGCTTTGAGACGCTTTACTTCCGCTCAGCCTCGGTTCGCGCGCCGTAGCCACCGGTACTGGTATCGTTGCGTTTCCCGCGCCGAATCAGCTCTCGGTCCGTCAGTGGGAGTGTCTCGCCGTCCAGCGGGATGTGCCAGTGCCCAAGCGACCCGATAATGCGTGTCCGGCTCCCCTCCACCTCAAGCCGGAGCGTCGGGCCGAGTGCGCCGCCGAACCGGCGCATCTGCTCAGACTCGGACAGATGGGCGATTTCGTCCAGCGTGTCGCCGTCGAAGTCGTAGTAGTTGAAAAAACTCTGGACCAGCACCTCGCCGTCGTGGGGAAAGGCCATCCACGAGTAGGACTGGAACGGCGCGTTTTGGGGGTTCGTGGCGACGAGCCCCGACTCGTTCATTGGGACGTAGTCACCGCGGAGATCCTCTGCGACGAAGCCGTACAGCGCGTCGAACCCCTCCAGTCCCGGCGCGAACGTGTGGAGGTGGCTGGAGATGAACAGGTAGTACAGGCCGTCTCGATACACGATATGGGGCCGTTCAAGTTCCTGATTGACGCCCACAGCGTCGAGCAGCGGGTCTTCGAGGTCCCACTCCAGCGGGTCGCCCGTCGGCGAGCGGGCGACGCCCACGCTCCCGTTGAACTCCTGTAACGCGGCGTCGCCACCACAGACGTCGCTCCCCTCCGGAACCGGCGTGTTCGCTTCGAACAGGAGCCACGTCTCGCCCGTCTCGGGGTCCTCGAAGAACCACGGGTCGCGGAAGGTGTATATCATCCCGCTGGACTGGTCCTCCCGCTCGTAGCGGTCGCCGCCGGGGTGGAGCAGTTCGTGGTGGGTCCACGGACCGGAGAGCTCGAACCCGTCGGTCGTGTCGATGCTGCCGCCGCCCGCGCCGACGATGCGCTGCGTGTAGGTCAGGTCGTCGGCTCCCTCCTCGCCGGCTGCAGTATAAAATAGATAGACACTGCCGTCGTCGTCGTACAGCGCGGACCCGGCCCACTGGCGCTGGCCCAGTGCGTCCTCGAACACCGGGCCGGCGTTGTGCCAGTTGCGACCGTCATCGGAGTAGAAACAGCGGATGGTCGCCACGTCGTGGCGCTTGCCGGGCAACAGGTCGGACGGAGCCGTCAGCGAGAAACAGACCCGATAGCCGTCGACCGTCGCCAGCGTGCCGTCGCGGTTGCGGAGGAACCAGGTATCCCAGATGTGGACCTCCGGAATCTGTTCGGTCGCGGGCGGGTAGACGATGGGGGCAACGGTGTCGTCGGTCCGCTCGATCCGACTCGCCTGCTCGCGTGTCCACCCGGCGCGCCCCTTCGTTCCGGGACGACCCTCGCCGAGCGCCTCGTTTGTCATATCTCACGTTGGGCCGACCACGGGTATAAATGTTGCCAGGCGGGTACTACGGGTGTTGTATGAAGATTTTTCAATATGTGTGTTGCCGGGCCAGAACTTGGAGGGAAAACAGACAGTTGGTAGCCTGGGGCCGAACAGCACGTTACTCGCTTGAGTCCTCGCTGCCGCTGACACCCTCTGGACCGGTGATATCGAGCGGCCGGACCCACTCGTGCCAGATGAAGACGACGCCGAGGCCGTACCCCAGCGCCCAGACGGCGCTCCCGATCCACGGGTAGCCGAGCGTGCTGAACCCCCAGTTCGCGAGTCCGGGGAGAATGATCGCAGCGAGAACCGTCAGTACCAGCACTGCCGTGTCCCGATTGTTCACGGTCGCAGCCCCCACGTTGCTGTGCCGTTCATACCACAAATGAGGCTCGGACACTCCTGAGTCTGTCGGAACACCGACCCGTGACCGGGACGAGACTGACGCCGTAGCCGTCCCATTTTTATCATCGTATGCCCTACCCCGGATGTCGGGAATGTCTCAGAACCACACAGACCGGTCGTCTTCGGAAGACATCGAGTGGTGCTACGATGCTGTCCATCGTGTGTCGCGGACGTTTAGTCTCACAATTTCGGAACTCAACGAACCGATGGCCCGGGACATCTGTCTGGGCTATCTTCTCTGCCGCGTGGCTGACACGATCGAGGACGCCGGCCACCTCCCTCCAGCGGTACAGACCGAACTCCTGCAGACGTACAGCCGCTCGCTCGAACCGTCGAGCGGGACGACCGTGTCGTCGTTCCACGACGCCGTCGAGGAGTGGATTCCAACGACGACGAACGCCGACTGGGAGGTCGTCGAGAATGCGGGCCGCATCGTCGACGTGTTTCACACCCTCGACGACCACTCCACGCAGACGATTCGCGGGCCGGTCCGGGAACTCGTCGACGGGATGGCGATGTTCGTCGACCGCTACGCCGACGCCGGCGGACTTCGAATCAAGACACTCGACGAACTCGAAGAGTACTGCTGGTACGCCGCCGGCACCGTCGGTACGCTGGTGACCGGGCTGGTCTCCCACGAAGCCACAGACGAGCAGATCGCCCAGATGGAGGAAAACGCCCGCTCGTTTGCCCTCCTGCTCCAGCTCGTCAACGTCGCCAAGGACGCCGCGACGGACATGGAAGAGGAGAACAACGTCTATCTCCCGCTTGAACTGCTCCACGAGCAGGGGCTCGACCACAGCGACGTGAGCGACACCGACAACGTCGACTCGCTGGTCCCCGTCATCGAGCAGGTCACCAAGCGAGCGGAGGGGTACCTCGACGACGCGCAGGCGTGGCTCGAAGCCATGCCGGAGACCCGCGGCAACACGCTCTCCGCGTGGGCGATTCCGTTCCTGCTTGCCGTCGGGACGATCCGCGAACTCCGCGAACGGCCCGCCGACGTCATCGAGCAGGGGAACGTCAAGATCTCCCGCGAGGAGGTCCACTCCGTGACACAGCAGTTCGGCGGCGACGGCGACCCTTCAATCGGGGAGTTGCGGGCGAAAATCCGCCAGCAGCCGCTCCACCAGTACTGACGACCAGCAGAGACATTCCTCTTTTCGACGCCCTGTCGCTTTCGCAAACGCCGCCTACTCCGGGCCGCGTTTGTCGTACTGCTGTACGATCTCACGGAGCCACCAGAGCTTCAGCCCGCTCATCGCCAGCGTGGCGGCCGCGGCGCTGACCGGTCGGCGACGCCAGGCAGCGTACAGAGCGATGGTCGACGCCAGCGCGCCGCCGGTGTTACACACGTTCGGATAATCGAGGCCCATCGTTCCGTTATCCTGCTCCCTGAGCCACCACCGCTCTGCCAGCACGGCGCGGGTCATCCAAGCGTCCTCGGTGTCCGGCGGCGCGAACAGGATTGGGTTGATAGCTGTCCACAGCAGCGCCGCGGTCAAGAGTCGCCAGCGACGCTGATACACCGCGTACACAATGACAGCGCCGGTCGGAACGCGCGACCAGCCGCTCTTGGGGTTCGAGTGGCGGCTCCAGAACCAGTCCCGTACGCTGTTCGGTAGTGGTGCTGTCATATCTTCCTATCGATCGTGACAGAGGATAACACTGCTGCCGGGTGGTGTGGCCCAGAGCAGCGGCCCCGATCTGATTCTCCGGGGACAGAACACTCATGTCCGCCCTGTGTGAACGCCGTCTATGGCCACAGCGGCGTCGGGGCTCTCCGAGCCACAGGTACTCGCCCGGACGAAAGACCGGCTATTTGCGGACCGCGAGGACGCCTACGTCGTCGCGGACACACAGTTCGCACAGCAGCGCTGGCTGGACGAAACGCCTATCGAGGCGGCCGTGCAGGCGACGCTCGCACCGTTCAACCACGTCCGGGTCGGAACGGGCTATCCCGATCTCGTTGGCGTGCAGACGCTCTCGACGGACCTGCTGTCCGTCGACCGGCTCAGTGACCGGCCGCCGCTGATCGTCGTCGAGGCGAAGGGGTACACCGGCAACGGCGGCGTCGACGCCGAGCGCGGGGTCGTCCAGGCCCACGACCGGCTCAACGAGGCGAACGTCGCCTTCCTGACCGCCCCCCGGAGCGGCATCTCCACCGCCGCGCGGACGATGGCCCGCGAGCTGAACGTTGGCGTGCTGGGCGTCGAATCCGATGGCTCGGTCTCAGTGCTGGAACGGCCCCGCGTGGTCGGCCACGGGTCGATGGACGCCGCCTCGGCGATCCGGTTCCAGGCCAGCGCCCAGGGCGTCGCCGACCAGAACTTCGGGCTCAACCATCCGAAGAACTACGTCGCAGTCCCGCTGGCCGTCTACCATGACGGCGACGCGCGGGACCTGCTTGCCAGCCACGTCGTCGGGGCCGTCGACGGCGCTATCGCTGGCGCGGAGTTCCTGAATCTGGTTGACGCCGGCCAGGGGTCGCTCACGCTGACGCCGCTGGGTCGGGAGGTTGTCCGGTTCGCGCTCCGGACAGTCGGCGACATCGACGCCGCACTCCGCCGGTTCGAGGACTGGCAGCGGTCCCGCAAGCGATTCATCGACATCGCGCCACAGTGGGGCCAGCTCGTCCGCCGTGTCGTCTCCGACTATCCGGCCACGGACCTCCTCGTCGACGGGCTCTACGCCTGCCACCGGGACGGCTACGGCTCCCCGTCGCTCGTCGAGTTCGTGGCGTACCTCCACGCGCTGCACCCCGAGTTCACCGTCGAACTGTTCCTCCGCGGCGACGAGGCGGTTCGCCAGCAGGTGCTGACCGGCGACGGCGAACTCCGCCGCTCGGAGCTTACTGACGGTAGCGTCTACCACTCACCCACCGTCTTCCAACTGAAGGCGATTTTCTACCACGCCGGTATCGTGACCGACCGCGGTGCGGAGCCCTCGAACCTCGATCCCGAGACGGACGAGTGGGCGCTGTGTGACCCGCTCGTGTAGCGGCGCTGCTCCGGTGGCTCCGGTATTTCTACCGACACATAATCCTGAAACGTGGGTAGCCCCTACAGTAACACAATGTCTCAGACCCTGGAGCTCCCCAACGGCGATGTCGTCTCACCGGACGACGTGTTCTGTTACAACGACTACCCCTACCGGCTCGTCTGGCTGGAGAGCGACACCCACGAGTTCGCGCTTTCGCCGCTGTACTGGGGCGACAGCGGCATGGACATCCCGTTCCGCGACCGGGAGGCGCTCGTCGACCAGTGGGAAGTCGATTCACAGGGTCAGATGACGGCCGAAGAGTGGGCGGACTGGCTGGACGACGCGACGACGGACCCCCGCTACAGCGACGACGAGGTCACGTCACTCGCGGCCGAGCTACCGACGGAGTGGGACTCCGAAGACGGGAGCTCGGACTCCAGTGGCGGCCTCTTGGACCGCCTCGGATTGTGAGCACGCCCGCCGGACTCTGAAAGGTATTAATCCGTTCGTCCTGCAACCTCTGGCATGGAACCGATCTGGCTCGCCGCTGGCGGGGCCGCCCTCGCCGTGGGCCTCGCGCTGGCATTTGTGATCACTCGCCGCTCCGGAGAGAGTGCGTCGAAACGCGCCCACGAGGCCGCACAGAAGCGAGACCCGCCGGTCGAACTCGGCGAGACCTACGAGTTCGGCGTCACCGAATTCAGCGACCACCACTCCGGCGACCCCGTCGCCGTCGGGAAAGTCGAGGGATTCGTCCTGTTCACCGAAGACGTGCCGTCGTCGGTGTCAGCCGGCGATGTGATTCGAGCGAAGGTGCTGTCGTTCAACCGGGGCCACACCTCCGCCGACGCTCGGTTCGTCGAACGCGCGTGAGCGAGGGGAGCGGTTACAGCCTCGAGGCGAGGCACGTCCCGCTCGACGACGGATCGCCAGTCCCGACGGAGGGAGAAACCGATATGTGCCTACCAGGATAAAACAGGGCATGAGCGAATCGGACGGGCAGAGCACGCCACAGGACACCCGGGAGGTCATTATGGAGGCCACCTTTCGGGCGCTGAGCAAGCACGGCTACAAGGACTTGCGGGTCCGGGACATCGGCGAGGAGATGGACATGTCCCGGCAGGTGATTCACTATCATTTCGACGGCAAGTACGACCTCATCTCTTCGTTTCTGGAGTACATCATCGATCAGTACGAAGGAAGTGTCGAGGTTGACGACGAGACTGACCCCCGCACAGAGCTCGATGTGCGCATCGACCGGTGCCTGTTCGGCCCGGAGTTCGACGACTTCTCGCACTGGGACCGGATGAAGGTGTACCACGAACTGTACGCCTACGCCCAAAACGACGACGAGCACCGGGCGCTGTTCAACGAGCACTACGACCGCCTTCGCGAAAGCATCGCCACGGTCATCGAAGACGGAGTCGAGCAGGGCACGTTTCGCGATGTTGACGCTGAACTGATGGGGCAGCTCATCACGGACGTGATTCACGCGGCCCGCGGCCGGCGGATTGCGCTTGGCCACGAGGACGCACCCGACGAGGCCAAGCGGGCCGTCAACGACTTTATTCTCGACTCGCTGTACCCGCCGCAGTAGATTGGGCTGAAAAGGCAGCGTCAGAGGGGGCTAATACCGACGCTGAGCGCCCATGTTCCAGTTGCCGACGCCGCGACGACGAGCGCCCCGCCTGCAAGCGTCACGTTCTTCAGGAAACTGTTCAGTTCGTCCTGCCGGTCCTCGTCCGGCACGGCCCAGAAGTCGTGCATCGCAACCGCCGAGACGATGAGGAACACGGCGAGGGCGACCGCTGCGACGACTGGGAAGACACCCACGGTCACACCGAGCCCGCCAAGGATGAGGAGCCCACCGGACGCGAGGACGGAGAATCTCGGCGCCGGGAGGCCCTTGTACTCGGCGTAGCCGGCCATCTGTTCGGTCTGCGTAAAGTGGCTCAGGCCCGTAAAGGCGAGCACGCCGCCGAAGAGGACACGGCCGGTGACGAGCAACACGACGTTGAGTTCGGGTGCCATCACAAACTCACCACCGAGCCCACGCGGGCGTTTCCAGCAGTGTGATTCGGGATAGTAGCGGAATTCATTGTGGGAGTCGATTCTGGCTGCATCGTTAGAGTTCCGGCACGTCTGACGGCATATCGAAGTCGTGGTAGTACTCGCCTTTCTCTTTCGAGAGAATGTCGAGGACAGCGGCAGCACCGTCACCGGCCGCGATAACCGCCTGCCACTTCTCCGCTCGCCCCATTGCACCGGTCGCGTACACGTTCTCGACCGACGTTTCCATGTCGACGGTCACGTCGACGACATCCTCATCGGTGAACGCACAGCCGAGATCCTCGGCGAGGCTGCGGTCGCCACCAGTCGCGAGGACGACGTACGCCGCGGTGTACTCGTCGTCGTCCGTCGTCAGGACGAACCCGTCGTCGGTCTGTTCGATAGCCGTGACTTCCGTCTCGTACAGCATCACGCCACGGTCGCGGGCCTGCCCGCGAGCGATGGTGAGGAACTCCTCGCCGCTAATGGACCGCACGGCGGGGTAGTTGAACAGGTGTGCCTTGTGCATCCACGACTCGTCCGTGTCGAAAGTGATCGTTTCGAGGTCGTTCTTCGCAGCGTACTGTGCCGCACTCAATCCGGCGGGGCCGCCGCCGACAACTGCTACATCTGCCATGTCTCAAGCCAGGGGCCACCAATAAAAGAGTCTTACCATCTGGTAAAATTCGGCCGGAAGCTCACAGGTGGCTCTCAACCACGTAACGCTGCCCACTCAAAGAACGTACGGCCCGCGCTGTCGGATCGACTCGCCGTGCGGACGGCCCGAGACGGCGACGACACGGAGCGACTCATTGCCCCGGAGTGTCACTGACCGTGCGTCAGTGACCGGTAGAACATCACCGTCAGTGAACGAATGCCCCTCGACCGTCCCGCTACCGGCGACACCGTAGAGGAACCCGGACCACTCCGCCGGAACCGACCACGTCCACGCGTCGGTTACGGAAACGTCCAGATACTCCATCGGCGTATAGAGGCTGATCGGCGAGCCCTCGCCGACAACTGTCGTGACCGTCGCGCCGTCCTGTTCTTCCGTCGGAAGCATGTCGGCCGTCGCGTCGACGTAATCCGGGTCAGCGTCCTTCACCGCCTGCGGCAGATTTACCCAGAGCTGGAGTCCGGTACAGGCCTGCCCATCCGCGGGGAATTCGGAGTGACGTATCCCGCTTCCGGTTGTAATTCGCATCGCATCGTTCTCGTATGCAGTGTTTGCGACGCCGAGCGAGTCTTCGTGTTCCATCCCGCCTTCGATCATGTACGAGACGATTTCGAAGCCGCGGTGGGGATGCATCGGAAACCCCGTGTCAGGGTCGATATAGAACTGTTCAAACAGGACAAATGGGTCCAGATTGTACGGATAGCTGTCCGTCGGGAACGCACGGTTCGAATTCACGCCCGTTCCATGCCGGACCATCTCTCCAGGAATCGGTCCGTCAGTCGACGCCTGTGACTCGCTCTCGGTCATACCGCTCCTTGTTTACCGAGCGGTAAAAACTGTCGGGAGTGAACTGCAATCACCCGCTGGCCTTGGTTCGGTGACACTGCCGTCACCGGTATCGAATCCGCTCTCGCGGGTGGAACAAAGCCCTGCAGACGGGCAAACCCCTCTCTCCGTGTACTACTGGCCTCGATGGAAACTGCCGTAGCACAGCCTCATACAGTGGTATTCTGTCCTTCAAAAGTGTGAAGCGAGCGTATGGGTTGGGGCAGATTCTCACCGAAGCGAGACTCACTGCGTTCGTCTCGCAGGGTCCGAATCCGCCGGACCATTCTGCTCCTCACGCCTGTTCGTCACAAGAATGGGTTGGGGCGGATTCGAACCGCCGACTTCCTCCGTGTGAAGGAGGTATCATAACCGAACTAGATCACCAACCCGATGCACTCGACTCTATTCGAGCGTATCCCTTAAGAATTGCTTTCCGACTACGCTTCCGGCTCTTCCTTCCCGCGGTACTCGCCGATCTTTTTGCGGGCGTCAGCGATCGCTTCCTCGGCTTCGCCTTCGGCTTTCCCCTGCAGTTCTTTCAGGTCAGCCTTGACGGCCTCCAGTCGGCTGGGTTCGGGCTCGGCTTCCTTCCCAGTAAGCTCTCGGAACCGTTCCTCGACCGGTTCGAGTTCTTCCTTGACGCCCTTGGTGGCGGTCTTGCCGGCGCGCTTCAGGTAGTATCGTGCGTCTTCGAAGTGCTTGTTCATATATGACCTTACGCGAAGGACGAATATATCTCTTGTGCCCGGAACACAGTCCCCAATCACGGCTGATCGAGGGACTGCGAGCGGCCACGATGGTAAACGTGTCCCGCGGGTACGAACTGTTTTGCGCCGGCACCTGCAACGGGGAGACATGTTCACACGGGTATCGATTCCCACGCCGTTTCAGGTCGGGCCAGTCAATGCATATATCGCGCGACGAACCATCGTCGATCCGGGACCCGACAGCGAGGAAGCGTGGTCGCGTCTGGTTGAGGCGCTTGAAGCACGCGAGCTGTCGCCGGATGACATCGAGCAGGTACTGGTCACACATCCGCATCCGGACCATTTCGGCATGGCAAACCGGTTCGCCGAGCGGGGGGCGCGTGTCCTCGCCAGCGAGCCGGCAGCCGATATCATGCGCGATTTCGCGGCGCAGCTACACACTGAACAGTCCTATTTCGCGGATTTCTTCGAGCGGTGTGGCGTCTCACGCGAGACTGCCGAGACGGTCACACAGCTACCGGAAGCGTTCCTGCCCTACGCCCAGAGCGTCGATACCGACCGCGCGCTCGCGGCTGGTGATATCGCTACCGTCGACGACACAGAACTCACGGTCGACACCGTACAGGGCCACTCCGCCGGCGAAATCATCTTCTCGTACGACTTTCAGGGTCGCCGTGAGGCGATCGTCGGCGACAACGTGCTGGGCGACATCACGCCCAACCCGTTCCTGCAGGTGCCCGACGAGAGCGGGACGCGCCCGCGGGTGCTGCCGGCGTTCAACGACTCGCTCCGGTGGCTCCGCGAGCAGGGCCACGACCGTTTTCTCACCGGCCACCGCGAGCCCGTTGCATCACCGCAGGAACGCATCGACGACATCCTCGCGGAACACGACCAGCGCACCGCGGAGGTCGCCGACATCGTCTCCGGCGGGGCGACGACACCCAGTGACGTGATGACGGCGCTGTTCGGGGACCTGCCCGCTACGGAGTACTTCGCTGGGATGAGCGAGGCTGTCGGCCACCTGGACGTACTCGAAGTCACCGACCGCGTCGAGAAGCGCGAGAGTGGCGGCGTGTTCGTCTACGAGTCGGCGTAAGCCTCGCTAACAAGCGTGTGAGAAAGAAAATAGCCAGGCGTCTACAGCAACTGCGCTGCCTGGAACGCGATCTCGGAGACGCGGTTGAAGCCGGGCAGCAGGAGCACCGTCACGATGGCGGCGCCCACCACAGCGGTGTACAGCCCCATCGGGTACGACTCGATGGTCCGGCTGCCGGTCGGTTCCTCGATCCACATCGCCTTGACGACGCGGGAGTAGTAGAACAGGCTGAGCGCGCTGTTGATGATGAGCGCGGCGGCCAGCGACCACGCGCTGACGTTGAGCGTCGCCTGGAACAGGTAGAACTTCGAGAAGAACCCGCCGCCGATCGGCAGGCCGGCGAGGCTGAACAGGAACACCGTCATCGCCGCGCAGGCGACCGGCGCTTCCTTGCCGAGGCCGTTGTAGTCCTCGAAGCGGCGGCCGACGCCCCAGTACTCGGCCAGCGCGATGAACAGGAACGCGCCCGTGTTCATGAAGCCGTAGACGAGCAGGTGGGACATCCCCGCACTCATGCTGAGATTCAGGCCCTCACCGGAACCGGACACGGCGGCGAGTCCGATGAGGACGTAGCCGGCGTGGCCGACACTGGAGTAGGCCAGCATCCGCTTGACCGTCTCCTGGGTCGCGGCGGCGAAGTTCCCGATGAACATCGTCGCGATGGCGAGGATCTGGAACGCCATCACCCAGTTGATCGCGCCGCCGGCGGCGAGCAGGTCACCGATCGGGAAGGCGACGGCGAAGACGCGGAACGCCAGCACGAAGCCGGCGGCCTTCGACGCCGAGGAGAGGAACGCCGAGATCGGCGCTGGCGCGCCCTCGTACGCCTCGGGTGCCCAGAAGTGGAACGGCACGGAAGCCGTCTTGAACGCGACGCCGCCGATAATCATCAGGATACCGACGCCGAGGATAGCCATCGGGACGGCAGGCTCACCGGACTGGGCCTGAACCGACCCGTCGACGATGGTCTGGACCGTGCCACTGGAAATGGCCGTCGCGACGCCGTCGAATCGAAGGACGCCCGTCGCAGCGTACACAAGCGAGATACCGTAGGCGAGCACCGCCGAGGACACTGCGCCGATGAGGAAGTACTTCAATCCCGCCTCGACGCTGCCCTTGTTCTCCTTGAGGAAGGCGACGAGTGCGTAGGACGGCAGGGAGACAAGTTCGAGTGCGACGAAGGCCGTCGCCAGGCTGTTGGCCGCGCTCAGGAGGCTCATCCCGGTCGCGGACAGCAGGACCAGCGCGAAGAACTCGGCCTGGTAGCTGTGTTCGGCGACGTAGTCGTAGCTCGCGAGCACGACCAGCGTCGTGACGCTGCCGACGATGGCCATGAAAAACAGGGCCATCTGATCGACGACGAGCTGGTTGTTGAACAGTGCGACGCCAGTGCTATCGGCGATGCCGGTGCCGGCGGTGATAAACCAGCCGGCGAACCCGAAGGAAAGCAGGGAGCCGAGCACCGAGATGCCGGCCAGAAGCCCCGTGTTCGTCGTGTCCGGGTCGATCGAGTCCGCTAGCAGCAACACCAGAGAGGCGAGGCCCAGCGAAAGTGCCGGGGCGAGCGCCATCCAGTCAGGGAGTGCGACCATCTATGCACCACCTCCGATTTCGAGAACCGGTGAAATCGAGTCCTGTATCATGGCAAAGGAGAGGTCCGGTGCGACACCGAGTGCGATGACCAGCAGGAGCAACACGGCCAGCGGCGCGACGTCGTGGAACGCGGCCGGGCTGACCTCGTAGTCCGTCTCCAGACTGAAGGCCCCGAACAGCGTGCGCTGCATGGCCCACAGCAGGTAGCCGGCCACGATGACGATGCCGAACATCGCCAGCGAGGTTAACACCGGTGCAGCCCCGCCGAGTGTCGGCGCGTTGAACGAACCCTGGAAGATGAAGTACTCCCCGGCGAAGCCGGCCATCAGCGGCAGGCCCATGTAGCCGAAGGCGGCGGCGACGAAGATGCCAACCGTCCAGGGCATGCGGTCCGCGAGGCCGGACATGTCGCCGACCATGCGCGTGTGCGTCGTGTTGTAGATAACGCCGACACACATGAACATCAGCCCCGAGATGAGGCCGTGGGCGATCATCTGGAAGGTCGCCCCGCCCATGCCGTAGGGCGTGAACGCGACCAGGCCCAGGATGACGTAGCCCATCGACGAAATCGAGGAGTAGGCGACGATGCGTTTGAGGTCACGCTGTGCCAGCGCGAGCATCGCGCCGTAGATGACGCTGACAACGCCGATGATAGCCAGCGGAACGGCGAGCTGGCGCGCCGTGTCAGCGAGCATCGTGAAGTTGAACCGCAGCAGCGCGTAGGTCCCCATCTTCAGCAGGACACCGGCCAGCATGACCGACACCGGCGTCGGGGCCTCGACGTGTGCGTCGGGCAGCCATGTGTGCAGCGGGAAGACGGGCACCTTCACCGCGAACCCGAAGAACATCAGGATAAACGAGATGGTCATCAGGTTCACGCCGGCGATGGTCGGCAGCCCGCTCGCGGTGCGGAACGCCTCGGCCATCGCGGGCAGGGACAGCGACGTGAGGTCGGTGCTGAACACGAGCGCGAACAGCCCCGCGAACATGATCAGCGACGCCACGTTCGTGTAGACGAAGAACTTGATCGCGGCGTACTTCCGGCGCGGGCCGCCCCAGACACCGATGAGCAGGTACATCGGGATGAGGACGCCCTCCCAGAAGACGAACCAGAGGAAGAAATCGAGCGCGGAGAACACGCCGATGAGGCTCACTTCCATGAACAGCATCAGCCCGTAGAACTGGGACTGGCGCTCGTCGATGGGCGTCCACGCGGACACGATGGCGAGCGTCGTCAGCACCGTCGTCAGCGCGAGCAGCGGCATGCTGATGCCGTCGAGGCCGACGTAGTACGACACTTCCAGCTCACCCAGCGTGATCCACGGGATCTGCTGGCCGAACGCGATGTCGGCGGGCGACAGCAGTGCGTTGCCCGTCCCGCCGTACTGCGTGAGGTACACCCAATACATGTAGATGCTGCCAAGCGCCGGCACCGCACTGACGGCCGCGGCGAGCTTTCCGGCGTACCGGTCAGGCGAGAGGAACACGAGGCCGGTTCCCAGCAGGGTCACGAGCAGCAGTGCAGCGACCCACATCTAGAACCACCCTCCCATGATGCCGAAGGCAGCAAGCAAGAGCACGAGTCCAAGCGTCAGCAGCGTCGCGTAGTTGCTGACGACGCCGGACTGGATGCGTCGGATGCGGCTGCCGCCGAACAGGCTCACGCTGGAGATGCCGTTGACGACGCCGTCGACGACACCCTGGTCAAACTTGTTCATCACACGGGCGAGCGGGTAGGTGACACCCGTCGCGAGCCACACCTGATATTCGTCCTGGTAGTAGTTGTGCATGAGTAGCGTCTTCAGACCGCCAAGCTTGTCCGTATGCTCGACCGGGTCGGCACCGGCATAGAGGCTCCGAGCGACGAACACACCGGCGAGTGCCAGCCCGAGCGAGACGCCTGCAGAAGCGAGCAGTGTCGGCGTCTCTCCAAGCGGGTAGCCCTTCACAACGTGTGAAACATCGTGCAGGAGACCCTCGTAGTGGTGCAGTCCAGTGTTGAGCGCCGCAGGCCAGCCACCGTTCTCCGGCCCGGTCAGCCACTTGTGGAGGAAGTCGATGTGGGCACCGGTGAGCTTCGCGACCGGAGCCATGTTGATAAACCCGATCGTCGTCGCGAGAATCCCAAGCACCGTCAGCGGGCCCTTGACATTCCAGCGGACGGGCTCGGGGTCACGCGCGGTGTCCGAGCGGGCGTCACCGTGGAAGGTCAGGTACACCATCCGGAAGGTGTAGAAGCCGGTGAAGAACACGGCCAGCAGCCCCATCGCGTACGCGACGAGGTAGGCCGTGCCGAGACCACCCTCAGTGCCGAAGCCGTGGATAAGCGCCTCGTACAGCACCTCGTCTTTGGACCAGAAGCCGGCGAAGGGAACGATGCCAGCGAGCGCGAGCGAGCCGGCAAGGAACGTCCAGTAGGTCACCGGCATCCGGTCTTTCAGGCCGCCCATGTCCCACATATTCTCGTTGTGGTGCATGGCGATGATGACCGACCCCGCGCCGAGGAACAGGAGCGCCTTGAACACGGCGTGGGTCGTCAGGTGGAAGACGGCAGCGATGTAGCCACCCGAGCCCAGCGCGAGCATCATGTACCCGTACTGGGAAATGGTGGAGTACGCGAGTACCTGCTTGATTTCCTGTTTGACCAGACCCATCGTCGCCGCGAACAACGCGGTGAAGCCGCCGATGAGCGCGATGACGGCCAGCGCCGTCGGCGAGAGGGCGTAGAAACCGTACATGCGCGCGACGAGGTACACACCGGCCGCGACCATCGTCGCCGCGTGGATCAGCGCTGAGACCGGCGTCGGACCTTCCATCGCGTCGGGCAGCCATGTGTGCAGCGGGAACTGCGCGGACTTGCCGACGACGCCGCCCAGCACGAGCAGGCCGAGCACGGTGAACCATTGCTGTGGCCCCATGCCGACTGTCTCAAGCATCGCGATGCCTTCGGTCTCGCCGTCGACGATGGCGTGTTCGGCAAGCATCGGGAAGCTCTCGGCGACCACTTCGCCGCCCTGCGTAATGGGGGCGAAGAGACCGGTCCCGAAGGTGGCGAAGATGCCGACGACGCCGATGAGGAAGAAGTAGTCACCGAAACGGGTGACCAGGAACGCCTTCTTCGCGGCGCTCGGCGGGCCGTCGTCACGGAACCAGAAGCCGATGAGCAGGTACGAACACAGGCCCACCAGCTCGAAGAACATGAACGCCATCAGGAGGTTGTTGGCGACGACGAACCCGAGCATGCTCGCCGTAAACAGGCCGAGCCCGGCGTAATAGCGCGGGAGACCGGTCTCGCCCTCGTCGTTCATATACCCGAGCGAGAAGATGTGGACGAGGAACGAGATGAGACAGACGATAAGCAGCATGAGCGCCGACAGCGGGTCCAGCAGGAGTCCGAAGTTAAGCTGGAGCGACTCGACGCTCGTGGTCCACTGGTACAGTATCTCATTGTGAACCTCACCGCCGGCCACTGTCAGCGCGACCCAGATCGATAGCAGAAGCGATCCACCCGTCGCAGTGATGCCCGCGAGCGCGCCGCCTTTCGGCATGCGGTCGCCGGCAAACAGCGCGACGAGGAACGATACGAACGGCAGCAGGACAATCGCCGGAGCGTATGTGAATGCAGCCATCTGTTACCACCTCATCGTCGTCGCCTTCGTCACGTCCACGTCTGAGAAGTTGCGGTACAGGACCAGGACGATACCGATCCCGATGGCGACCTCCGCGGCGGCGAGTGCCATCGTGAACAGGCTGAACACCTGGCCGGTGAGGTTCCCGTGTTGTAGCGAGAACGCGACGAGGTTGATGTTCGCAGCGTTCAACATCAGCTCGACGGACATCAGGAAGATGAGCGCGTTCCGTCGCGTGAGGATGCCGAACAGGCCGATACAGAATATGGCCGCCGACAGGAGGAGATACGTCTCGGCCGGAATCACGAGTCGTCACCTCCCGGGCCACCGTCAGCGGCAACGGGCACGTCTTCGTCTTCTTTGGTTTCGACACCGAGCGTGACCGACTCGCCGGCGACCTCGCGGCGAGCGAGCATGACGGCCCCGACGAGTGCGGCCACCAGCACGATGTCGATGACCTCGAAGGCGACGAGGAACCCTTCACCGGGAACGGCCGTCTCACCCTCGCCCATAATCGCGCTCGGGGCGATATCGAACAGCGCCGCGCCGAGGCTCTTGGTTATCGCCGCTCCCTCGCCGAAGCCCGCTGGTGCGGGAAACGAGACGCCCATGAACACTGCACCGAGAACGACGAACAGGGCGATTGCGGCCAGTCCAGCGACGAAACTCCCCTCCGTCTGTAGTTCGGGTTTTGTGGTCATGGTGTCACCTCGATCACCGACTCGTCCTCGCGGGTCAGCATCACCGCGAAGGTGATGAGGACGAGGACGCCGCCGACATACACCAGGATCTGCATCGTTGCGACGAACGCCGCCTGGTTCATTACGTAGAACACTGCGACGCTGACGAGTGACACGCCCAGTAACAGCGCCGAGTGCCAGACGTCCCGGACTAACACGACGCCCGCAGCGCTGCCCACCGTTACCATAGCGAACAGCGCGAACGCAATTGACTCTGCCAGTGCCATCTTACTTGGAGACTCTTTGCGGCGTCCCTTTGAAGATTCCTCTTTCGTCTCGCCAGTAGAGCCACTGTTTGCCGGTATGGCCCCCATATTTCGGGGCACTTCCGTCCTGCTGGCGAACACCTATCAATTAACTGGTGGGTTGCAGCGGTGGAGCCCGTAGCTCTACCCAGGGAGTGATACTGGAAGGTCGGCCTCGCTGAGCGGACGGTCGTTTCGGCGAGTCACGTACGGATGACAGTTCAGCAACGACGCTTGACCCGACAGAGAACCGCTGAAAGCCGTCGTAAAAGGAGTTACTGGTAGTCCACTTCGCCGTCGCCTTCGCCGATCCACGCGCCCCGGTCCGGTTCGCGTGACTCGAGTGGGTCGATGTCCTTGTACCACGGGACGTTTTTGAGTTGCTCCTTGTCGTAGGCGAACTCGTCTTTCGTGTCCGCGGTGAACTCGAAGTTCTGGGTCAGGAGAATGGCGTCGGTCGGGCAGACTTCCTCACACAGCCGGCAGTAGATACACTGGCCGATGTGGAGGTTGTACTGCTCGCCGTTGCGCTGCTCGTCCATCACGATCTGGATCGTGTTGTTCGGGCAGACGTTCTCACACTGTCGACACCAGATACACCGCTCCTGGCTCCACTTGTGGACGCCGCGGAAGCGGGGGCTCACCTCGGGGGCGACGTCCGGGTACTCCACCGTGAACGTCTCCCCGTCGAGGGCGTGTTTCATCGTCGTCGCCATGGATTTCAGGATTCCGATCATGACAGGTCACCTCCGGTCGCTCGTGGGTCGGTTCGCGTGGCCGTCATCAGACGGTCACCCCGACGATAACCGCGGTCAGCAGTAGGTTCGCCAGCGAGAGCACCAGCATTCCCTTCCAGCCGATTTCGATAAGCTGATCGATCCGGACGCGGGGCACCGCCGAACGGGCCCACTGCGTGAACAGGAAGACGCCCCAGATCTTGATGAGGAACCAGACGATGCCGGGCAGGACCGGACCGGCCGGCCCACCGAGGAAGATCGTGGCGATGATCGCCCCGCCGAGGAAGATGTGGATGAACTCCCCGAGGTAGATCAGGACGAAGTACACCGAGGAGTACTCGGTCTGATACCCGGCGACAATTTCGGTCGGCGCTTCGGGGATGTCGAACGGGTTCCGGCCGACTTCCGCGAGGTTCGCGATCATGAACAGCACGAACGCGAAGGGGTTCACGAACGCGTACCACGACGGCAGCGGGCCGATAAGGGACTGCTGCTGGGCCGCGACGATCTCGCTCATCTGGAGCGAACCGGCGAAGATGACCACCGACGCGCCCGTCAGGATGAGCGGGATCTCGTAGGCGAGGTTCTGCGCGACGGCGCGCAGCCCGCCAAGGAACGAGTACTTGTTGTTCGATGCGTAGCCGGCCATCACGAGACCGATCGACGTGGTCGAGGCCACGGCGAACACGTACGCCAGCCCGACCTCGGGGTCGGCGAGGTGAATGCCGTTCCCCATCGGAATCACGGCAAAGCCGAGCAGCGCGGTACTGGCGATAATCAGCGGCGCGAGGTCCCACGCCGGTCGGTCGACGCCTTCGGGAACAATGAGTTCCTTCGATAGCAGGCGAACGGCGTCAGCCACGATAATGAACAGCCCGTACGGGCCAATACGGTCGACGGCGATGCGGTCGGTGAACGCGGCCGTAATCTTTCGCTTCGCCCACGGACCGGCAAGCGCCGTGTTCGTCATCATGAGCGTCCCGATGAGTCCAGCTCCGACGAGGCTCAGCACGATCATCACGGCCGTGCTGTTGGGGTCGAGGTCCAGCAGGTTCGCGAGCGTTTCCGGTAACGGCGCCGACTGCATTACCGGTCCACCTCCCCGAGTACGATGTCGAGGCTCCCGAGCGAGGCGATCATGTCAGGGATGTACTCGCCCTGGGACATCTCCGGCAGCGTCTGCAGGTTCGAGAAGCACGGACTGCGGATCTTGAACCGGGCCGGCTTGTCCGTGCCGTCCGAGCGGATGTAGATGCCGAGTTCGCCCTTTGCACCTTCGACGGAGCGGTAAATCTCCTTGTCGGGGTCGGGTCGGAGCGTCCGCGGGACGTTGGCCTGAATCTCGCGGTCGTCTTCCGGCCACTGCTCCAGCAGGTCGACACACTGCTCGATGATGCGGGCGGACTCCTCGACCTCGCGAAGGCGGACGAGAACGCGGCTGAAGTTGTCGCCGCCCTGCTCGGTGACGACGTTCCAGTCGAGTTCGTCGTAGTAGCCGTACGGGTCGTCGCGCCGGATGTCGTAGTCGACGCCCGACCCGCGTGCCACGGGACCGGTCGCGCCGTACTGTTTGACTTGCTCCGGCGAGAGGACGCCGGTGTCGACACACCGCATCTGGAAGATCTCGTTGCCGGTGACGAGGTCGTGGATCTCTTCGAGCTTGTGTGGAAGATCGTCGAGGAAGTCGCGGATCTTCTCGAAGTACTCGTCGCGAGGCTCGGGTAGGTCCCAGGCGACCCCGCCCAGCCGGAGATAGTTGAACATCAGCCGCTGCCCGGTCAGGTCTTCCAGCAGGTTCTGGACGATTTCGCGGTCGCGGATGCCGTACTGGAAGACGGCGGTGAAGTCGCCGAACACGTCCAGCGCGAACGTCGCCAGCGCAAGCTCGTGCGAGGCGATCCGGCACATCTCCGCCGCCATCGTCCGGATGACCTGCGCGTACTCGGGGACCTCGATATCCGCGAGGTCCTCGGCCGCGCGCGCGTACGCCCATTCGTTGAGGATACCAGCGGAAATGTAGTCCCACCGGTCGGGGTACGGCATGATCTGGTGGCGGTAGGTGCCCTGCTGGCACATCTGCTCCTCACAGCGGTGCAGGTAGCCGATGTCGGGTTCGAGGTCGGCGATCTGCTCGCCGTCGAGCACCGTTTCGACGTGGAGCACGCCGTGGGTCGCCGGGTGGTGCGGGCCGATGTTGACGAACATCGTGTCCGGATCGTCCTCGCTGCGTTTGTCGTCTTTCAGTGGGTTCGCGTGCTCGCGCAGTGAGACGATCTGTGGCTGGTCCTGATTGTAGTCCTGGCTCAGGGGGTGGCCCTGCCAGGTCTCTGGCAGGAGGATGCGACGCAGGTCCGGGTGGTCGTTGTAGTCGATCCCGACCAGGTCATACGCCTCCCGCTCGTGCCAGTCCGCGGTGTCGTAGACGCGAGCGGCCGACTCGTTGTGCGGGTCGTCTTTCGGCGACGGGACGACGATCGACAGCTCCTGTGTCGGGTCGTTGTACTTCCGCAGGTGGTAGATGGATTCGTACCGGTCGTCGTACTCCTGTGCCGTGACACAGGCGCAGTGGTCGAACCCGGCCTCCTCTTTCAGCGTCGAGAGGACTTCCTGGACCTCGTCGGGACGGATGACGAACCCCTCGGCGTTGACGTGCTCCTCGCGGTCGAGGACGTGGCCCCCGAGCAGGTCCGCGAGCGCGTCGTAATCGAGCCCGTCCTCCGTAACGCCGACGTCGAGCGCTGTATCGCGTGATGGTTTTTCTAAACTCATGGCAGGTTATGGAGAGTCGTTCCAGTTGTACCGCATGACGAGGTCTTCCTCGTCGATCTCGCTGGCGAGTTTATCCACGAGCTCGTCCTGTTCGAGGTCGCCGAACTGCTCCAGTTCGTAGGGTTTGACCGTCACCGGTGAGGACTCGCCCTCGGCGATGCGCTCTTGCAGCTTGGCGACGCCGTAGATGAGTGCCTCGGGGCGGGGCGGACAGCCCGGGACGTGGATGTCGACCGGGATGACCTCCTCCGCGCCCTTGATCACGTTGTACCCTTCCTGGAACGGGCCGCCGGAGATGGTACACGACCCCATCGAAACGACGAACTTCGGCTCGGGCATCTGGTCGTAGACGCGCTTCATCCGCGGCGCGAACTTCGAGACGATGGTCCCCGGGACGATGATGACGTCCGCCTGGCGCGGGGACGCGCGTGGCACCCCTGACCCGAAGCGGTCGAGGTCGTGTTTGATCGCGTAGGTGTGGATCATCTCGATGCTACAGCAGGCGATCCCGAACTGCAGCATGAACATCGAGGAGCCCCGGACCCAGTTCATGAACTTGTCGAACTTGGTCAGGATGAACGGCGTCGACCCGAACGCCTCACGTAGCGTCGAGTTGAAGCGGTCGTCGGCCCCGTCGCCCATGCGGGCCTCCTGTGTCGATACGTCTTCGACGGCCGGTGGTGTCTGGTCACTACTCATATGTGTCTGCCCCCTTCGTGGCGCGCGGACTGCGCACCCACTGAACTGCACCGTTACGCCAGGCCCAACCGAGTCCGATGGCGAGAATCGTAATGAATACGACCATCGGTAGCAGTGCCGTGGTCATCCCGAGCTCAGCGGCAGCGTCGCTGTAGATGACCGTCCACGGGAAGATGAAGACGGTCTCGATGTCGAAGACGACGAACAGCAGCGCGACCATGTAGTACTGGATATTAAACTTGATCTGTCGACTGCTGCCAGTCGGCACTTCACCGGACTCGTAGGTGGTGCGTTTGCCTTGTTCCGGCACGCTGGGCCGCAATAGGCTCGAAACTGCCATCATCGTCAGTGGGATGGCTAGCGCCACGACCGCGAGCGCGCCGATGGCGATCCATGGATTACTCATTCCGGTATCTCCTATCGTCTGCCGGTTAGAAGTACTCGCATATAAGGGTTCATTGTTCGGTTTTTCGGCCCTGTGGGTCTTTAAGAGCCGACGCGCTCTCGGATGGCAAGTGACCTGTAACTGCCGCACCTCCCAGGGTGTGACGCCCCTCAGTTATCACTCGTCCCAGTACTCGCGCTTGAACCCGGGTGTCCCGAGTTCGTGGAGGTCGCGCGACGCCTCGCCGACGTTGGTCTGGAGGCCTTCGTGATACGAGACGAGACGGTCACGGAGTTCGTCGTGCTGCCGTGCGAGAATCTGTACCGCGGAGAGCGCGGCGTTGAACGACTTGCCAGCGTCGACCGCGGTCAGCGGCGCGCCCTGTGGCATCCCGATGACCGAGTCGACGGATTTCTCCTGCACTGGGACGCCAATAACCGGCAGCGGGTAGGCGATGCTGGCGGTCATGTTCGGCAGGTCCGCGGATTTGCCGCCAGCGCCGGCGATAATGACGTCGATGCCGCGGTCAGCGGCCGTCTCTGCGTACGCGTACATCAGGTCCGGCGTCCGATGGGCCGAGCAGACGAACGTCTCGAAGGTGAAGCGGCTCTCGGGCGCGTCGGTGTAGTCCGTCTGTTCCTCGAAGCCGAGTTCGTCGGCAAGCGCCGCGTAGGCCCCGGGCCGCTTGCCCTGCCCGCCGGCCATCGTCGGCAGGTCCGAGTCCGACCCCATGACGATGCCGACATCGGGCGTCAGATCGTTCGGCCGGTCCATCTCGGCTTCTTCGCGTAACTGGTCGATGAGCGACTGGACGCTGTCTGCGGGCATACGACCGACTGGAACGGGGACGGGCGTAAGTGTAGGCGATTTCCGGTCAGTCGGCTAGGGCCGCTTCCAGTTCGGCAAGCAGCGTCTGTGGGTCCGCAGGGAAGCACCTGAGTGGGTCGGTACGACCGGTGACCTGTATCCTGAGCGCGTACCGCTTGCGGTAGGTGAGCGCGAGGCTGGCGGCACCGGCGACAGCGAAGGCCCCGCCGAGGAGGACCGACCGGTCAAGTGACAGCAGACCGAACCCGACCAGCGCGGCGCTCATCACCGCGAGAAACCAGTCGACGTCCTGAAGACTTACCTCGACGATGTCGTCGAGGTCGACGACCACCGGATTGTCGCCACGGTCGACCACAAGGCGATCAGCACCGAGGACGACTGTCCCGCCGGTCCGGAGCGTGCCGGCGTACCGCTGGTCGCTGACAGGCGATGCGGTGTCTGCGGTCGCGCCGTCGCCGTCGTCGTCCACGGTCAGTCGTCGCTCACTGCAGCCGGGCGGTCGCCGCCGCGGCCGCGGATGCGGTCCAGTGACGACACGTATTCGCTGTCGTCCTCCGTGAGCGCGGCCCAGGCTGCGAGGCCG
Source organism: Haloarcula sp. KBTZ06 (assembly GCF_048595605.1). Taxonomy (NCBI): domain Archaea; kingdom Methanobacteriati; phylum Methanobacteriota; class Halobacteria; order Halobacteriales; family Haloarculaceae; genus Haloarcula; species Haloarcula sp. KBTZ06. The sequence goes on along the minus strand of NZ_CP184337.1, from coordinate 1,876,154 downwards.
CGCTCCTCGCGGGTCCCCGGCACGGTGTTGTCGAGGACGAAGGCGACGATACCGCCGACGACCATCCCGGTGCCACCCATGACGAACAGCGTCGTCGCGACCACATCGGTCCCGAGCACACTCCCGAGGACCGGAACGGCTGCCAAGCCCTGCTGGAGAGCTGTCGCACTGCCGACGTCCATTCCCTGCCCGACCTGGCTCATATACTCGGGCACCGCGAGGCCGGCAAAAAGTGCGAAACCGACGATGAAGACGTTTCGGTTGGCATCGAGGTCGACGTATTTGAGCTGTGAGAGGCCAACGGCAGCGATCTGTCCGAACATGACGATGTAGAGGCCGCCGATGATCGGCGACGGGATGGTCGCGAACAGCTGGCCCGCTGGACCGAAGTAGCCGACCAGAATCATTACCGCGGCGCCGATCTGCACGACATAGCGGGACGCGACGCCGGTGATAGCGATTGCTCCAACGTTCTCAGTGTACGACGTACAGCCGTTGCCGGTGCCCATGATGCCGGCGAATACGTTGCCGACCCCCTCCATCCCGATACCGTCGTTGATTCGGCGGCTGTTCGGCGCACCGCGGCCGGCAATGCGGGCGACGGAGTGGTAATCGCCGAAGCTCTCGACGACGGAAGCGAGCATCCCGGCGAACATCCCGACGATGAACCCCGGCGTGAACTGCGGGAGCCCCCACTGGAACGGGTAGATGGGCTGGACCAGCGGTGCGTTCGTGACCGAACCGAGCGAGACATAGCTGACCGAGCCTGCGGCGAAGACGCCGGTGACCGAGAGGATAGCCGCGACGGTCCATGCAAACAGAATACCCAGAAGTACGGGAAAGAGCTTGAACGCGCGGTGGCGTCGATCGAGATACTGCGAACACGCGATAATCGAGAGCATTGTGAGCCCGAGCAGCCACCAGTTTTGCCCGGTCCCGGGGTTGCCGAAGTTCGGGTTCGCTATCTGTGGGACGTTGAACAGCGACAGTCCGATGAGCGCGATGACCGGCGCGATGACGACCGGCCCGACGTACCGCTTCAGCTTCCCCATGAGGCCGCTGTAGCCGATCACCACTTCGACGATGCCGGCGACGATGACAGCTCCCTGTAGTTCGACGAGCATTGTCTGCCAGTCCGCCCCCTGCTGGGCCAGCACGCCGATGATGGCCAGCCCGGGCGCGAGCATGGAGAACGTCCCGCCCTGGACGATGGGATATCTGTTTCCGAGCGTCGTCTGGGCGAGCGTCGCGATACCGGAGACGACGAAGAACGTCCCGATGAGACGGCCGACCTGGTCCGGCGCGGCCTCGAACATTCCCATCGCGCCCGCGAGTCCGAGCGGGATCGCCACGGACGCGCCGATCATCGTCAGGTAGTGCTGGACGCCGAGCAGTATCGCCTGCTTTCGCGGTGGCTTGTCGTCGATGCCGTACTCGACGAAGCCGGCGGTTTCCGGTTCCTCCGGTGTCGTCGGGTTTTGTCCGTCGTCCGGCGGTGTCGCGTCAGTCATGCTCGCTACCCATGGCACTGCAACTCCCGATACATATTCTTTGCTCGTTGGCCCGGCGGCGACGTGGTTCAGCCGCCCGCCTCGAAAGGAAAACGCTCTTGGCCCGCTCCGACACAGTCTTGGACATGAGCAACGGGGACGACGAGGCCGACGCGTCGGACGACGCCGAGGCAGCAGACGAGATCGACGTGACCGCCGAAGAACTGGAATCGCGTCTTACAGAGGCCAGCGAGGACCTCGACGCCGCAGAGACGGAGGCAGACCTCGACGACGTCGAGTCGTCCCTCGACGACATCGAGAGCGACCTCGAAGCCGCCGACCTGCCCGAGCCCGACGAGGATGACGACGAAGCCGAGGACCCCCGCAAGGAACTGGAGTCCCAGCTCTCGGACCTGCGTGACGACCTCGAAGCACAGCGCGGCCCCTACGCCGAGGACGTGGTCACTATCGTTTCCGACGCAGCGGACACCGTCACCGACAGCGAGTGGACCGACGACGGCGAGGGCGAGGCCCAGGAGGCCGTCGAGACGTTCCTCGACGAAAGCGCCGAGTTCGTCGACCACGACGCCGACACGGGCGGCGATTTCGTCGCTGCCGGGGATGCGCTGACCACAGTCGTCGACGCTATCGAAGCGGCAAACCTCGACCCTGACGAGGACACGGAAACTATCGAAGGGCTCCTCGAAGCGGCGGAAACGTTGGAAACAGGGCTGGACGAAGCCGAAGTCTGGGACGACCTCACGGTACAGGAGCAACTCGACGCCCGCGGCTTCTATGATATCCTGACCAACGAGAACCGGAAGGACTTCCCGCCGGAGTGGAACGCCGCGAAGCTCCACGCCGAGGAGGGGGACTTCGAACAGGTTCTGTTCGCATACGACAAACTCGGGTCGGAGTTCTTCGACGGATACATCGTCGACCTCCTGTACAACCTCGGCAGCGACGCCGAGCCGGCCTTCGACGCGATGCACCAGCGCGCCCAGAAGCGCGACAAAGGGCCAATCGAGGTACTGGGGAAGATCGGCGACGAGCGCGCGACCGAGACGCTGCACGACTACATCGACGGCGACGGCGACCCCGCGCTCCAGAAAGTCACGCTGCGCGCGCTGGGCGCTATCGGCAGCGCGGAGTCGGTCCAGCCGGTCGCCAACCGACTCGACGCCGACAGCGAAGAAATCCGCTCGGTCGCCGCCCGCACTCTGGGCCTGCTCGGTGACACCCGCGCTATCGAGCCGCTCGGCGACATACTCGAGTCCGACGACAGCGACTCCGTGCGCGCCTCCGCCGCGTGGGCGCTCCGACAGATCGGGACCGAAACGGCGCTCGAGGAAGCCGCCCGCTACACGGACGACCGCGCGTACATCGTCCAGGCCGAAGCCGAGAAGGCGTCAAGCGCCTGAGTCAGGGAATCTTTTTATACGAACGGGCGGCCAGACGCCCCGATGCGGTCGCTCGCCCCACTCGTCTGTTGCGTGCTCGTCCTCGCCGCGATAGGTCCCCATATCGCAGTTGGACAGGCGTCTCAAGCCGGCACAACAGCCAGCCGTCCTGCGGAGCCGTCGATTCACGCGGTGTACCCGGACCCTGTCGCTGGCGGCGACGCGGGGGAGTTCGTCGTCCTTGACATCCCCGACGGGACCGACATCGGACAGTACGCCATTACCGACGGTGACGGGACTGCGGGTATTCCGAACACCAGCGCACGCGGGCGCGTCGTCCTCTCGACGGCACCGAACCGGACACGCGGGCTCACCGACCGGCCGGTCGTCGGCCTCGACGGACATCTCGCACTGGCAAACGGGGGCGAGCGGGTTCGCCTTCAGCGTGCCAATCAGACTGTCGATGCCGTTCGGTACACCGAGGCCGTCGAGGGTGAACTCGGTATTGTGAACGGGTCAGTTATCCGCTGGCGACCGCTGGGCGCGACGGACCGACCGGTCGTCAGGGCCGCCGGCAGCGAGGTACAAGCGTTCACGCTTCCGGACTCGCCCGCCGCGCCGATGCAACCGATTCGCAATGCTACCGAACGGGTGTACCTGGCCGGCTACACGCTCTCCTCGGCCAGGGTCGCCGACGCCCTCATCGCCGCCCAGCGCCGTGGCGCGACGGTCCGCGTCCTTCTCGAAGGTGAACCGGTCGGGAGCCGCACCGCCGCGGAAGCCCGCACCCTCGACCGGCTGACCGACGCCGGCGTCCCGGTTCGGGTAGTGACTGGCCCGCGCACCAGATACCGCTACCACCACGCGAAGTACGCTGTCGCCGACGGGCGGGCCGTCGTGCTGACGGAGAACTGGAAACCCGCGGGAACCGGCGGAAACAGCAGCCGGGGCTGGGGCGTCATCACGGCACAACGACGGGTCGTCGACGGGCTGAATCAGACGTTCCGATCTGACGCCGGCTGGCAGGACAGCGAGCGGTGGGGGGAGTACCGTCAGGGGCGACAGTTCGAGCAGGGCGAGCCGGCGACGGGCTCGTACCCGAGCGAGTTCCGGACGGAGTCGGTGGCCGTCCAGCGGACGGACCTCTTGGTTACCCCGGACAATGCCCAGGGCAAACTCGTCGCGACGATAGACAACGCGGACGACTCCATCGACGTCATCCAGCCCACGGTCGGAAACTGGGAGAGCCCACTTCTGCGGGCGCTCCGCCGGGCCGCGTCGCGCGGCGTCGAAGTCCGCCTCCTGCTGAGTGACGCGTGGTACGTTCGCGAGGAGAACACGCAGACAGCACAGCGGTTTCGGGAGTGGGCCGACCGCAACGACGCATCGCTGACGGCGAAAGTGGCGGACCCCGCCGGTCGCTACGAGAAGATCCACGCGAAGGGCGCCGTCATCGACAACAAGCAGGTCGTCGTCGGCAGCCTCAACTGGAACGAGGCGGCAGCGACGTCGAATCGCGAGGTCGTACTCGTGTTGCACGGCCGCGACGCGGCCGACTACTTCGGTGCCGTCTTCGACGCTGACTGGGGGGCCGGCGGGTTCGACACGCCGATTGGGGCACTCGTGGCCTTGCTCGGACTCATCGTGGTCGCCGGGCTCGCCGCTCGTCGGGTTTCGTTCGAGGCGTAAAAAACGGGTATCGTGTGTCGAGCGGCGTTACACTTCTTCCGGCAGCGCCGTCGAGCTTCCGAGCTCCTCGTCGATTTCGGCTTCGGCCATCTTCTCGACGAGGGCGTCGATGACCGACTCGCGCCGGCCCTTGACGAACTTGATGGAGCCGACGACGAGGTGGCCGCCGCCGGAGACGCCGCCGCCGTCGACCTCCTCGGTCAGTTCGGTAACCATCCGCGGGATGTCAAGCCGGACGCCGTCCGAGCGCAGGACGGCGAAGTCCGGGCCGTAGCCGATGGTGATGACGGGGTCGCCCGTCTCGGCGACCTTCCGGTCGTGGATTTCGCCGGTCGTCTTGCCCGGCGCGGGGTAGGTAAAGCGGTGGGCATGGTTCTCCACGTCGATCGTGTAGAGGTGCGCGCCGTTGTCGAGGCGCTCGTGCTCGACGTGGCTCATCGCGGCGTCGAGCTGGTCCTCGACGTCGCGCTCGGCCCGGTCGGCGAGGAAGTCGACGACTTCCCCGTGGCGGTCTCGGTCGTCACAGTCGACGTTCAGCACGTCGGTGATGAGCTGTTCGCCGGAGTTGTAGCGCAGCCAGTGGGTCGCGTAGTCCAGCGCCTCGCCGATGTCGCGCAGGTCGGCCTCGTCGTAGTCCTTCTCGCCGGCGAGGTCGATGTAGTCGCGCATCGCCTCGGCCTCGGAGCGGTCCGACAGGCCCGCGACCGCGGGGACGTGTCGGAGATCCTCGGTGAGGTCGGGGTCGATCATCCGGGCGAGTTCGACACACAGCATCCCCGTGGTGATGCGGTAGTCCTCGTCGTGGAGGTACGGATTGACGTGCTGTTCGATGAGCGGCTCGACGGCTTCCGGGTCCGGGTGGTGGTGGTCGACGACGACCACCGGGATGTCGTAGTGCCGGAGGTTACGGTAGGCCGGTGTGTCCTCCTCGGTGGAGCCGTTGTCGAGCATCAGCAGCATCGGGAGCTTCTGGCCGTGGCGGGTACGGTCCTCCAGCGCGAAGTTGAGGTCCCGGGTCACGTCCTCCATCTCGTAGTAGGGGGCCTTGCTCGGCAGGCGCTTGAGGAGGTGCTGGGGCGCGCTGGCGTCCTCGTACTGGGAGGCGATGAACGATTCCAGCGCGACCTGCAGCGGCACGCTCGCACAGAGCCCGTCGCCGTCGGCGTGGTGTCGCATGCGAATCGGGCGGCCCGAAAGCACCGTCTTGCGGAGTTCGGTCGCGACTTCGCGGAGGTCGTCCCACAGCTTCTCGAAGGCGGACCACTCGACCAGCGGCTCGACGTCGGCCGGCTCTGCGGCCTCGGCCAGCGCGGCGTCGAGGTCGCTCTCGATGTCGTCGGCTTCCTCACCGTCGAGGACGGTCAGCGATTCAGCCTCGACCTGCAAGCCGTCGTCGCGCTCCTCGGCGCGCCCGGAGACGCGGACGATGTCGTCGATTTGGACGTCGGGGTGCGCCCGGACGCCGGCCTCCTCGAAGGCGGCACAGGGGACGATACCGGTTTCGTCCCGGACCTGGAACACAGTGGGGCCGCCGGTCTGTTTGATCTGGACGACCTGGCCCTCGATGATGACCGTCTCACCGGTGGCGTCGACGAGGGCGGAGACAGTGGTCGCGTTGCCGTGGGCGACGTGCTGTTCCTCGTAATCGGCGACTCGCACTTCCTCGAAGCTCAGGTCGCCGTCGGGACGGATCTCGCCGAGTTCGACGATGAGGTCCTCGCCCACGTCGTACTGGCCCAGAAGATTAGAGTCGTGGACGAGACCGGAGACAGCGTCGGAGAGATCGACGAACACGCCGTATTCGACGGTGCCGTTGACAGTTGCGTGGTACAGTGCGCCTTCTTCGAGATCGTCGGACGTACATTGGTCCGCGAGATCGTAGACGATGGTCCCGCCGTCGGGGACCGTAGCACCGTCACCGGTGCCAGTTGGCGAAGACATTTGTCAATCCTTCGGTGCTCCCCCGTTTGTACTCTTCGGAATCCGCGGAGGGACGAACACAACGCGTAAAAAGCGTCCGGCCCGACCCCGTGGTATGGGGTTGTTCCGAACGAGCGGGATACTCGGGATCGCGGAGTCCGCACTCGAGTTCGCGCTCGCAGCCTCTGAGGAGGCCCATCCCAACGAGTATATGGGCTTTCTCAGGGGCGATGACGCCAGCAAGCTCGGGCTCGACGACGACGGGACCGTTCTGACCGATGTTCTGGTCATTCCGGGGACGGAGTCGAACCCGGTCAGTGCGACTGTCAAGACGAGCATGGTTCCGAACGACATGCGAGCAGCGGGGTCGATTCACTCGCACCCGAACGGCGTCCTCAAGCCCAGTGACGCCGACCTCGCGACGTTCGGCCGCGGCGACGTTCACATCATCGTCGGCTACCCGTACGGTCGCGACGACTGGAAGGCCTTTGACAGCGACGGCTCGGTCGTCGACCTCCCGGTGCTCGACGTGGAGCCGCCGGAGGAGTCCTTTTTCGATTTCGATCAGGCCGACATCGACGCGGAGCTACGTGAGGAGGAGTTCGATCAGTGACCCGCGTCGTCGCACAGGGAACGTTCGACATTCTGCATCCGGGCCACGTCCACTATCTACAGGACGCCGCCGACATGGGCGACGAACTGCACGTCATCGTCGCCCGCTCGGTCAACGTCACCCACAAGGAGCCGCCGGTCGTCCCGGACGAGCAGCGCCGGGAGATGGTCGGCGCGCTCAAACCGGTCGACAAAGCGCACCTCGGCCATCCCGAGGACATCTTCGTTCCCATCGAGCGCATCGAACCGGACATCATCGCGCTGGGCTACGACCAGCACCACGACGACGAGCAACTCGAAGCGGCGCTGTCCGCCCGGGGCCTCGACTGTGATATCTGCCGGGCCAGCCCGCTGGAAGCCGAGGCGGCTGACCGGCTCCTGTCGACAGGCCGGATCATCGACCGGATTGTCGACGAGCGTAGCTGACTCGGTTCCGTAGTCTGCCCACTCTTATCAGCATATTAGCAAAATTATTTTACACCCCTGTATCGCTAATGCAATCACCAGTTGGGACGATACAATGGGGATGGTCACAGTCAACGACGTCGATTCACGGTCGTACCGCGCTGTAGAGATACTGCTGCTCTTGCCGACCCTTCTGTTCGGGTTTCTCGGGCTCGGGTTGATTATTGTCGGGATAGGGGGCGAGAATGTAGGTAACGGGCCAGTTGGACTGGCCAGCATCTTCGGGACGTTCGGCATCTGGTACCTCGGTGGCATTGTCGTGACACTAATATCGTGGCTCGTAACACCGGTTGTCCTCTATTTCGATACAAAGACGCTACAGGATGCGGACGTGGACTGGGACCCGAATCCGGCCCTGTACGCGGTCGGTGGCTTCTTCCTCGGCTACCTGATGAAACTTCAACATCTGTATAAACGCCATCAATATGTCGTCGACTGGGTGGACCGGGACTGGTGGTGGACGGTTGTCGCTGTCGGGACCGTGCTGCCGCCCGTCTGCCTCGTTCTTGGAGGCGTACTTGCTTCAAGCGGAAGCATCGGTATCGGACTTGTTTTGATTGGTGTCGGTATCCTCACTGCGGTACCGTTCTCTGTCGCGATATACCGCGACGCGACTTACGTCCGACTTCACTCCGGCGCGTGGCAGCCCAACCCAGGGAGCTACGTCGGTTTCAGTGTCTTTTTCTTTCTGTTCGGACCAGTAGTGTACCCCATACTCGGCTGTTACTACCTCTTTCGCCGCCACCGGGCTATCGGGACACTGTAATCGGTGACGTAGCCCTCCCTGTTCCAGTCCGAGATACGAACGTGGTGCTCACAGTTCTTGGAGGCGTGATGTGAGTGGCCCCGATTCCAGTCTAACCACAGCCTTCGTTTTACGACAGTAACAACCGCCTCTGAGACGACGCGCTCACCGGTACTGTCGATGCCGGCCGCAATCGCCAGCGCGTACTCGCCGTCGTTCGGAACGGCTACGGTCAGATTGTCGGGGCCTGAATCAGCGACGGAGTCCCAGCCTGGCTCGGGCGGGTAGGACTCCCGAACGGTGGTCGGGGCAAAACCGTTCGCAAAACGACGGTTCGCGCGTCAGATCAGGTCGGCCTCGGCGAGGCGGTCGACGGCTTCCTGCAGGCGCTCCTTGCTGTTTGCGTAGGAGATGCGAGCGTAGCCGGGCGTCCCGAACGCGGTCCCGGGGACGGTGGCGACCTGTGCCTCCGAGATGGCCTGGTCGCACCACTCGGTGTCGTCTCCGTCGGGTGCGATTTCGGGCATCATGTAGAACGCGCCCTGTGGCTCGGGGACGTGGACGCCGTGGTCCTCGAACAGGCCCATGAGGAACTCGCGGCGCTCGGCGAAGGCCTGGCGCATCTCCTCAACGGCGTCGTCGGTATTCGTGATGGCCTCAACGCCGGCGTGCTGGACGAAGTTGACGGCACACGAGACGGAGTGGGAGTGGACCTTCCCGGCCTGGGAGACCAGTTCTTCCGGGGCCGCGAAGTAGCCCAGCCGCCAGCCGGTCATCGAGTAGGCCTTCGAGAAGCCGTTGAGCGTTATCGTTCGGTCCTCCATGCCCTCAAGGGTGCCGAGCGAGACGGCTTCGACGCCATCGTAGGTAATCTCTTTGTAAATCTCGTCGGAGATGACCGTGATGTCGTGCTCGACGGCGAGGTCACGAACGCCCTCCAGCGCATCGCGGGAGTACACCGCGCCGTGGGGGTTGCCCGGCGAGTTGACGACAAGCAGTTCCGTCTCGTCGGAGACGGCGTCGGCGAGGTCGTCCAGCGCGCCTTCAAGCTGGAAGTCGTGGGCGGCGGTGTCGACGCGGGTCAGCGTCCCGCCGGCGAGTTTCGCCATCGCCTCGTAGGACACCCAGGCCGGGTCGAGCAGGGCGACTTCGTCGCCATCGTCGATGACGGTCTGGAAAATCTCGTACAGCGCCTGCTTGCCGCCGGGCGTGACGATGAGGTTGTCCGGGCCGTACTGAGTGAGGCCGTCGTCGTGGAGCTTGTCGGCAATAGCCTCCTTCAGTTCGGGGATGCCGTTGGAGGACGTGTAGCCAGTGTGCCCGGCGTCGAGTGCGTCCTTGGCGGCGTCTTTGATGTTCTCCGGCGTGTCGAAGTCGGGTTCGCCGACGCTCAGGTCGACGACGTCTTTCCCTTCGGCCTCCAGTTCTGCGGCCTTGTTGCTGATCGCGAGGGTCGCGCTCGGTTCTACACGTTCGACGCGGGAAGCGAAGTCCATAGTCATTGTTCGAGTTCAGTGGCGAGTTCGATCGCGCTCCGGACGGCCGAGGCACCCTTGTCGGTTCGGGCCTCGGCTTCGTCCTGGCTCATGCCCGGGCCGATGATGCCCAGCGTGACGGGGGTGTCGCGGTCGAGGGACACGTCGGTCAGCCCCTGTGCGGCGGCGTTGCCGATGACCTGGTCGTGGTCAGTGTCGCCGCTGATAATCGCGCCGAGCACGGCCACGGCGTCGATATCCGACCGCCGCGCCAGCCGGTCGGCGGCCAGCGGCGTATCGTAGGACCCCGGGACGTCAATCGACGCGACAATCTCGGCGTCATTGTTGGCAGCGGCCTCGTAAGCCCCGTGCTCCATCTCCTCGATAACGGCCCCGTGTTTATCATACTGGGCGACAACCAGCCCGAGCTGCACCATACCTGACACCCGGGCAGGGGCGACTAAAGAACTACCGTTCCATGCCTCCGTAGTTCCAGACTGCTGTGCCGGCATCTGAGGTGGCCCGCTAGGTTAAAAACATGTTATAGAAACCAGAAGGATTCTAATGCCCCATGTGCTTGAGCCAGATATGGCTGAGTCGTCCCCGCTGTCTGCCCTCCACGATTTCCGGGACCGGACCCGGTCCTGGTTCGCGGACGACCCCCGCGCCACCGTGAAGCTCGTCGTCGCTGTGACGCTTCTCGGACTCGTCCTCAGAGTCGCGGCGCTCGGGAGCCGCGTCGCTCACTTCGACGAGGGCCGCGTGGCCTACTGGGCGCTCCATCTCCGCGACTCCGGCTCCTTTGCGTACCGCTACATCATCCACGGCCCGTTCATCCAGCACGTCGATAGCTGGGTGTTCACCGTCGCCGCGCCGACTGACTTCACGATGCGGTTACCGGTGGCGATTGTCGGCGGCCTCCTCCCGCTGACAGCGCTGCTCTTTCGCGAACACCTCCGGTCCGACGAGACTGTGTTCATGGCCGTGTTTCTCGCACTCAATCCGGTCCTGCTGTACTTCTCGCGGTTCATGCGCAGCGACGTGCTGGTCGCGGCATTCATGTTCACCGCCTTCGGCCTGCTCGTCCGGTTCGTCGATACCCGCAAGGCGCGCTATCTCTACGGCGTCGGGGCGTTCATGGCACTGGGGTTCGCCTCGAAGGAGAACGCCATCGTCTACGTGCTGACGTGGCTCGGCGCGACCGGTCTCCTGCTGGCGAAGGTGCTCGTCCTCCCGAACGGCTACCGCGACGCGTTCGGCTTCCTCCGTGGCGTCCCGACCGTCGGCGCAATCTGGGGGCGGATGGCGGGTCGCGTCCGGGCGGACGTAGGACTCGTCGTCGGCACGGTTCGCTCGTTCCGCGACCGCCACGACAGCGCCGCGTCCGTCCTCGCGGCGTACGCGAGCCACATCGTCCTCGCCGCGCTGGTGTTCGGCCTCGTCTCGCTGTTCTTCTACGCCCCTCGCGGGGCCGGCGTCGCCGGCATCGAACACCCGCCAGCCCCTGCCGCAAGCGGCGACGTGAACTTCTGGTCAGGCGTGACGAACCCGTCGCTGTTCCCGGAACTCGTCGGGACCACCTGGGAGCGCGTCGTCGACCAGTACAGCGAGTGGTTCTCGCCGGCCTCGGAGAAAGCCACGACCACTGAGACGGGCCTCGTCGAGTCTATCGAGACGTTCTACGAGAGCGTCGACGGCCACTACGAGGTACTGTTGAAAGCGCTGGGCTACACCGCCGCCCCGCTGGTCCTGTTCTCGGCGTTCGGGTACGCGCTCGACCGCCTCGGAACCGTCGAGCCGCGCCACCTCGTCCCGTTCGCGGCCTACGGCGGCTACGTCTCGATTCTGGGCTACCCCATCGGGACCGACATCGGCGCGCCGTGGCTCGCCGTCCACGTCGTGGTCCCGCTGTCGATTCCGGCCGCCGTCGGACTCGCTGCTGTGATCCGGTGGGGGAACGAATCGCTGTCGACCGACGACGTGACCGGCGCTGCCATCGCCGCTGCCATCGTCCTGCTCGTTACTGCACTCGTCGTCAACACGACCGCAACGCGGGTGTACACCAACGAGCATCTGGAGGGGAACCCGCTGGTCCAGTACGCCCAACCACAGGAGTCGCTCCGTGCGGATCTGGCGGAGATGGACCGGATCGCGACGGCCAACGGAAACGGCACCGATGTCGTCATGTATCACGGAGAGCGCGGCGACGCCTACGACGGCGACGACGCGTACGTCAAGGAAGACCGCGGTCAGTGGAACGACTCGTGGTGGAACACCAGACCGACCTGCTTGCAATGGCACAATTCACTGCCGCTGCCGTGGTACTACGCGGCCGAGGACGTGAACGTCTCGTGTGAGAACCGACCCGACACGCTCGCCGAACAGGCGCAAGAAGACCAGCCGCCGATAGTCATTACCCAGCAGATCGACAGCACGGTCCCCACCGAACGGCTCGAAGCCGCCGGGTACGTGCCCAAGACCCACCGAATGCGAACGAAGTACGGCTCGAACGACATGACGGTGTGGGTCCACGAGTCCTACGGGCGAGAACCGAACGGTTAACCCTGCTGCTGTGAAAGCGCGCGGTATGACGCTCACGTCACCAGGGCCGACCGTCGGCGTGGTCGGCGGTGGCCAACTCGGCCGGATGCTCGGCGAGGCGGCCGCGCCGCTCGGCCTCGAACTGCTCGTGACCGACCCGACGCCGGACTGCCCGGCAACACCGGTCGTCCGCGACCAGATCGTCGGCGACTTCGACGACGAGGCGACCTTGCGGGAACTCGCCGAGCGCGCCGACTACCTCACGTTCGAGATCGAACTGGCCGACCCCGATGTTTTGGAACGGGTCGCCGAGGAGACGGGAACGCCGATCCACCCTGCTCCCGAGACGCTCCGGACGATTCAGGACAAGCTCGTCCAGAAGCGCCGGCTGGCCGAGGCTGGCGTCCCAGTGCCGGCGTTTCGCGCCGTCGACACCGCCGCCGACCTCCGCGAGGCCTGCGAGGAACTGGGCTACCCCGCGATGCTCAAGGCCCGGACCGGCGGCTACGACGGCCGCGGGAACATCCGCGTCGAAGGCCCGGAAGACGTCGAGGACGCTGTCGACGACATCGCCGGCCCCGCGATGGCCGAGGAGATGGTCGACTTCGAGCGCGAGCTCGCGGTCATGGGCTGTCGCGGCGCGGACGAACGCGATACGTTCCCAGTCACCGAAACGATTCACCGCGAGGAAATCCTCCGGGAGTCCGTCGCGCCAGCCAGAGCGTCGAGAGCCGTCCGCGAGCGCGCACGAGGCGTCGCTCACGACGTGCTCGACGTGATGGACGGCCGCGGCGTGTTCGGCATCGAACTGTTCGAGACGACCGACGGCGAGATTCTGCTCAACGAAATCGCGCCGCGACCGCACAACTCCGGCCACTGGACTATCGAAGGGTGTCACACCTCGCAGTTCGAGCAACACCTGCGGGCCGTCACCGGCCAGCCGCTGGGATCGACCGACCAGCGGTTCCCCACTGTGTCGACGAACATCCTCGGGGACGTTTCGGAGCGCCAGTCGGCAGCATTGCGGGGCGAAGACGGGATACTGGAGACGCCACGGGCGCACCTGCACTGGTACGGCAAGCGCGAGGTGTACGACCTCCGGAAGATGGGGCACGTAACGCTGACGGCTGACGACCGCGACGGCCTGCTCGCCGACGCGCGCGGCCTCCGCGACGGACTGACTTTCGAGTGACCGCGACGGACTGACACCGGGGTTCTCCACAGTCCGGAACCGAGTGGTCTTTGACTATGCGGTCCTGAGTCACGGTATGGAGCGACGGGATTTTCTCCGTGCGGCCGGCCCGGCGGCGGTCGCAGGGCTCGCCGGCTGCCTCGGCGGTGGGAGCGCTGACACCGACTACGACGTGGGGATGTCCGCGAAGGCGTTTCGCCCGGTTCGCATCGCCGTCGAACCGGGGACGACCGTGCGGTGGCTCAACACGAGCAAACAGGGCCACTCGGTCACGGCCTACGAGGACGACATCCCCGACGACGCCGACTACTTCGCCTCCGGCGGCTTCGACACCGAACAGGCGGCCCGCGACAACTGGGGGAGTTCCTCCGGCGGGACGATGTACGAGGGTGACGATTTCACCCACACCTTCGAGGTGCTCGGCGAACATCCCTACTTCTGTATTCCACACGAGCGAGCCGGGATGGTCGGGACCGTCGTCGTGACCGAAAACCCCGAAACGGCGACGAGCGGCGAGTAGCGACACTGTCGCTTTTGCCGAGTCTTTTTCCTGTCTGCGCTGAGTGGGTCTTCTACGCGCTGTTTTGCGGTATCGGTCGCTAACTCGTGTCCGTCGTGTGAAACATACGTCGGAGAGTAGACTCACGCCTGCCGCGTCGCTAGGGCTCGTTCTCTCACTCCGGCCGAAAAATCGAACGTCGGTGCTGGAACGCGTTAGGCTTCGACGTCGACGTCTTCTTCGTCCACGTCGACGGCCGTCTCTTCTTCGGCGGCGACTTCTTCGGGCCGCGCTTCGAGCGTGGTCTTCTTGATCTCGACGCGTCGGAGCGGGTAGATGTCCTTGGCCTCGCCGTAGATAGCCGAGGAGAGACGCCCTTCGACGACGCTGTCGATCAGCTGTTCGAAAGTGCGGTCTTCGGCCGTCTCGCGGACGAGGTCGATCATCGTCCGGCGAATTGCCTTCTCCTGAGAGGCGTCGGCCTTCTTCGTCGTCACGGCGACTGGCTGAATCTGGACGCGGTAGTCGTCCGTGGTCAGCACGGTGATGTAGGCCTCGACCTTCGAGGAGCCGCGGCGGACGAGCGAGCGGAGGTAGTCCCGCGTGAGTTCGTGGCGGATGAACTCCGTGTACGCTGAGTCCGAGGCAACCTCGTTGATCTTGAAGGTCAGCTTCGTGTTGTTCTCGCTGGCGTCGTTGGTCAGTTCGCCGAGCGTTGTTTCGATGGTGCGTCCGAGCACCTTGTCCGGTTCGTCTGCCGGTGTCTTACCGAGAACCTCCCGGTCGAACTGCTCGGGAGCCTGCACGGTGTACCACCGTTTCTGTTCTGCGCGCTTTGAAACGCTTCGTTCACTCATGATTGGATTGTGTGTGTTGGTCTGCGAGCTGTGCTGCAACCCGGATGTTGACGACGTAGTCGTCGACGGTCGCCTGCAGGCCGCTGGTCGAGTCGCGCTCGACGGTGGTGACCACCGCGTCGCCCTCGACGCGCGTGGTCATCTCGTCGGTGTTGTCGGGCCGCACCGCGCGTGCGACGCGTTCGGGCGAGTCGTGTGTCGTACGAATCTCGGCCCGTCTCATACTGCCTCCCGGAACGCTTCGATGAAATCGGCCGTTGAAACGTCGAACCGAGCGCGTGCCCGGTCGCCGGTCCCGACGGCATCGCCGCCGACCGTCTCGGCGGCAGCGTGCATCGTTTCGGCGACGTCCCGGCCGTCCGTGGCGCGGGCCGCGGCCTCCGTGTCGGTGACGACGAGCGTCACTGGCTCCGGAGCGCGGAAGTCCGCGAACAGTCTGGCGACGGTGCCGGTCGGCATCGCGTCGCCGCGGGCGACGAACAGACCGTCGTACCGCCCTGTGGTCGCCTCGGAAACTGCTTCGTGGGCGCGCGTGGCGTGCGAGCGCCAGGCGGCCAGGGCGTCCTCGCGGACGGCCTCGTGGCCGAGTGCGAGCGCGACGGCAGTGCCGGGCTCTTCCCGAGCGACGGCGTCGAGCACGTCGGCGTAGCCGCCGACCGTCTCGAAGGGGCCGCCCACCGTTGGTCGGAGCGCGCGCTGGACCGCATTGGCGGCCCGAGGCGGCGCGTCCGCAGTGACGGCCAGGGCGACCAGCGACGCGAGGCGTCGGTGGTCGTCGGCCGAAAAGTCCGCAGACTGAATCCGGTCCGCGTCGAGGCCCAGGTCGGCGAGCGTGGCCCGCGCTGCGTCGGCGTCGCCCGAGAAGGGCGCGACAAACAGCGTCGAGTGGGCCAGCCCGTCCGCGAGGTCCGTGCCCGGCACTGCGACGCCGGGTCGGCGGTCGAGCCCTGCCTGCTCGGCGGCTTCGGCAACAGTCCCGTCAACGTCCCCGGCGGCAATCGTGCCGGCCAGGGCGAGCGCGGCGTCGGCCGTGCCGAGTTCGCGGGCGGTCTCGAAGGCGGTCGCGGCGGCGCGGTCGGTCAGCGTCACGTCGGCAGTCGGCTGCGTGCGACCGATGGCGACAGTGATGTCGGTTTCCGTGGTCCGGTCGGGGTCCTCGAACGGGCGGACGACGCTCACCTGGAACGGCGTGTCATCGAGCGCCCGCGCCAGCAGGCCAGTCGCAGCCAGCGCCTCGCCGGTCGCGTCGCTGACGAGGCGCACAAAGGCGGCCTCCCGCAGCGACCCGGCGAGGTCACCGGGCGACGTGGCTGGCGTCGGTTCCCGACCGGTCGCCGACATCTATTCGAGACCCAGCGCTTCGACGGCGTTGTCGTAGCTGTAGGTGAAGTCCTCGTCGACCTCGTCACCGCGGTAGTAGTCGATGAGGCGTCGGATCTTCGACTGCGTGTTCTGGAGCGCACGCTTGTTCTGGTAGTCACCGGGGTTCTCGTCCATGTGGTCGCGAAGGCGGACGGCCCGCTCGAGCAGGTTCCGAAGGTCTTCCGGCAGGTCCGGCTCAGCTTCGTTCTCCTCGAGGATCTCGGTGACTTTCTTGCCGGTCGCGAGCGAGACGTCAGGGATCGGCGTGCCCTGAACGCCCTCGTCGCGCAGCTTCAGGCCGATCTCGCTGGGCGAGTGGCCCTGTTCGGCCAGTTCGACGACGCGCTCTTCGATGGCGTCCTCGTCGACGTCGCTCCACTCCGGGGGTTCGTCTGCCGCCGGTTTGTCCGAGTCGGACGAACCGCGACGGCGTGTATGCATTCGTGCCATTGTAATCTGGTTGGAACCGCACGAACCGCTCTCGTTACGAGGCGTATTGGCACTGTACAGTGCCGAACACGGCCGCAATCCCGAGCTGTGAAAGTCCACAGCGAGTCAGATTTGCGGTCGTGCTGTTCCCATCTCCCTGTCTGAGAGGGCGCGACTAAACCGTTCCGCTTCCCGGTCGCGTCTCGAAACGAGGATAGCCGCGAAACCCGTTTCACAGCCGAGCGGCTTCACAGTATTACGATTGATAACTCGCCCTGCTTCTTTAAGTGAGTTGTTAGAGTAGATATGCGTAGTATGGGTAGCGCAGGGCGGAGACTCGGCAGTCGCGGGCAGAGTGCTCCGCTCGGGCTAGCGCTGGTTTTTGCGGTGATGATTATATCGACGACGGCGGTCGTCGCACTGGGTGCTGACGCAATTACGAGCACGCAGACGCAACTCGACGCGGAACGAACGGAAAAGTCGCTGACGGAACTCAATTCCAAAACCGCGCTCGTGGCACTGGGACAGACGGACGTACAGCAGGTCTCACTTCCTGCGAGCAGTTCGAGCACCTATCGTATCGACGAGGACGCTGGGTGGATGAACGTCTCCTATCAGAATACAACGTCCGGGAGTCGGACGACCGTATTCAACGAATCGATGGGTGAGGTGGCGTATCACGGCAGTGACGAGACGCGACTCGCGTATCAGGGCGGCGGCGTCTGGCGGTCCAGCGGTGACGGAACGTCGGTGATGGTGTCCCCGCCCGAGTTCCACTACCGGGACGCGACGCTGACGCTCCCCCTGGTGACAGTGAGCGGGTCCGGGACAATCAGAGACCGCGCGTCGATCACCCACAACCGAACAACGTCGCACTTTCCGAACACCACGCGAAACGCGAACTTCACGAACCCGCTGGAAGACGGGAAAGTCAACGTTACCCTCCAGAGCGAGTACTACCGCGCGTGGGGCGGGTACTTCGAGGAGCGAACGGACGGTGACGTGACGTACCACCCCGACAGCAATCGTGTTTCGATCGTTCTCAAGGTCCCTGCAGGGCCGCGAAAAGTCCGGAACGCCGTCGCCGCGACGAGTGATTCCGGGTCGATCAAACTGAGCGGGAACGATGCATTTACCGACAGCTATACCTCGGCAGACGGGGACGGGTACGACGCCTCCGAGGCCGGTGACGGCGGCGATCTCACGACGGCAGGTGATGTCATCGTCACCGGGAGTGCGGAACTGAATGGAAACATCACCTCGGGCGGTCGCGTCGAATTCAGTAGTAACTCGATGACGTTCAACGGTGACCGGGTAGAATGGGCGGACGCATTCGACGACAAACACGGAGCGTGTTCCGGCTCTTGTTCCGACGAGCAGATCAGTTCGTTCGGTGATACCACCAATATCAACTCCCATGTCGACACACAGGTCGACGACCTATCGTCGTCGAACGATAACGGGGGAACGATAGCCGACGACGGCGTCATCGACGGGACCGAGGGGACGACGACCCTGTCCGCGGGCCGCTATCACGTCGACAGAATCGACCTCAGTGACGACGTGGAGTTCGACACGACTGGTGGAAACGTAATCATTGGCGTCGAGAACTACGTGAGCCTCAACACCGGAAACGATATCACGGTGTCCGGCCCGAATCAGGTGAAGATTTACGTAAAAGGCGAGTCGCCCGCGTCGGGCGGGAGCGCTGACAGCTATCACTTCTTCACACGGGCGAGTGAGATCAGGACAACCGGGGCGGTCAGTGAGCGGTCGACGCAAGTGTGGATCTACGGCAAAGATAATCTCCAGGCCCGGATGGAGAAGAAAGGGTCAGACAAGTCCAAAGTCACTGGCGTCATCTACGCGCCGGGGGGAAAGACCGGAACGAGCAGGTTCGAGATATGGAAGAGCGAACTCTACGGCGGTGCGGTCACCAGCCAAGTCGAACTGGAAAAGGGTGGCAGAGTCCACTTTGACCGGGCACTCAAACAAGAGCGTACAATTCCCAAAGACACGAGCGTGGTTGCGATCACCTATCTCCACATCTCGACGAACGACGTCAACATCACGTCCAATTGACCGCCGACACACCTCACTTCATCACTACCAGAAATGGTAGCACTTAGCGTCGGTCGGTTTTTGTTGTGGCTGCCATAGACAGTCGCTGGTAGCGACTATTGACGGGACGGCCAGCAGCCTTATCAGCTGTGATAACTACTGTTGGATAATGCGATTCCCCTGGGGTCAGGGTCGGGGTCAGCAACGGGCACAATCAGCCCCGCTCGGGCTGATACTGGTTCTCAGTCTCGTCATCGTCGGTTCCGGCGTCGTTGTCAGCCTGGGAGCGACGGCGCTGGTCGATACTGAGGCCGGGCTCGACGTCTCCCGGGCGGAGACGGGGATGACCCAACTGGACTCCCAGGCGGCCCTGGTGGCGCTTGGGAACGCCGACAGCCAGCGGGTGTCTCTCGTCGGGACGGACAGATCCACGTACCGAATCGACGACACTGCCGGTCGGATGACCGTCAATATCACCAACCACTCTGCTTCGCCCCCGACCACCGTCACGCTGATGGACGAGCGCCTCGGCGCGGTTGTCTACGAAAACGGGAACCAGGAAGTCGCCTATCAGGGCGGCGGGGTGTGGCGGCGCTCCGACAGCGGCAGTGTCATGGTTTCACCGCCGGAGTTCTACTACCGCGACGCGACGCTGACGCTCCCACTCATCACCGTCCGCGGTGACCGCTCGCTTGGCTCGCGGGCGAGTATCTCGAAGGACGGCACGACGCAGGTGTATCCCGACCAGGCAGCTGGGAACATCAATCCGCTGGATACCGGGACGGTCAACATCACCGTCCAGAGCGAGTACTACCGGTCATGGGGGCGCTACTTCGAAGAGCGGACCGACGGTGACGCGTACTACGACCACGAAAACGACAGCGTGACCACGACGCTGGTCGTGCCGACGGGGCCGCGAGAAGTGACGAGCGCCGTCGCGGCCACGTCCGCCGGCGGACAGATTACGCTCTCCGGTAGCGGTACCGACCCCGCTCGAACGGACAGCTACAACTCGTCTGTCGGCGACTACTCGACCTCACGGGGGTCGTTCGGAACGATCACCACAGCCGGTGACGTGTACGTGAAAGGAAACAGCGAGGTGGACGGCTCCGTTCGATCCGGTGACAGAGTCGAGGTCAAGGGAAGCGGCGTCGTCACCCGTGACGTGGAGTACTCGACTACCAAGCACATCAAGGGCACTGTCAACGGCGATGTCAGACAGATCTCGGGCGTCGAGGGAGCCGGCGCTATCGACGGCCTGGTGAACCGGCGAGTCGCCAACGCAAGCGATACCAATGACAACGGCGCGACCAGCAGTATTTCGGGGAACCAGCTCGACAGCGGCGACCAGACGCTGGGCGCAGGCACCTACTACTTAGAAGACCTGACACTGAGCGGCGAGACGCTGACGATTAACACTGGTGGTGACGACGTGACCATCGCCGTCCGGGACTACGTCTACATCGAGAACAACGGGCAGATAAAAGTCAACGGTGGCGGGAAAGTCCGCCTCTACGTCAAAGGCGAGGCGACGTCCGCCAGCGGTCACCACTTCCACATCTATCGCACCGGGGACGTCAACATCGACAACGCCAATAACTCCAAGCAGTTCTGGGTGTACGGTCAGTCGGACTTCGACGCCGTCATCGAGGGGGACACCGATACTCCGCAGTTCGAGGGCGTGATTTACGCACCCGCCGGCGGCGTCGGTGCCAGCAGCGTCTCACTCAAGAAGGCGGAGCTGTACGGCGGCCTCGTCGCCGGGTCAGTCACGGTGGATAACGGCGGACTGGTCCACTACGACCGGGCGCTCAGAAACGAGCGGGCCGTCCCGAAGAACACGAACATCATCCGGCTGACGTACCTCCACGTCTCGAAGAACCGGATCAACGTGACCAGCGGGTAGTCGACCGGCTACTGGTCGATGTCGACCGCAATGTCGTGGTAGACGACGTACGTCCGCTGGATGCCGCCGGAAGACGACGTGAAGTTACACCAGCCGTCGGCCCCACAGGCGAACCCTTCCTGCTCGAAGTACGACTGCCAGAGTGCCTCGCGCTGTGGAGTCGAGTCGACACTGACGTTGACGTGTTCAATGTTCCCACCGGTATCGGCGAACGAGACGTTGCTGCTCCGGTGGTTCGTCCGGACGAGCACCGTCGACCCGCCCAGGCTCTGCTGGCCACTGGCGGTCGTGCCGACCACGGTGATGAGCACGCGGTCGTCTGAGACGAGTATCGGTGGCGTCCGTTTTTGTATTCCGCTGTCCCGGTTCGTCCGATACACTGCCCCTGCCTCGTAGACGAGCTCTCGCTCCTGGTTGCCGGCGTAGATTATCGGTCGTATCTCCCAGGTCCCGACGTCTTTGGGGGCAGTCCCGTCGTGGACCTGTACCGATATCGTCGTGTTTTCGCCCGTCCTGAGCGTGGCTTCACCGAGGCTGACCTCCGTCGCACGGCTCGGCGCGCCCTGTTTGTGGAGGTCCGCGATGTTGTCGGAGAGCACGTCGAACGCCCGTTCGGCGTTCTCCATCTGCTCCGCGTCCCGAGCGTTCTGTAACGCCCCCAGCCCGCTCACTGAGACGAGTATTATCGATGCCACGATGAGGCTGAACACCAGGGCGAAGCTCAGCACCTCACTTACGGCGCGGTCAGCCATCTCGCACCTCCAGTTGATCGTTCGATTCGTCGTAGAACACGGTTATAACACCGCCGCCAGCACTGGAGTCCCCTAGGTCTGTCCGGGTTTTGAGCAACACAGTCACCGACACGTCCGGCGACGTCGATTCGAGCGCGAGTTCATCGGCGCCGGCGTCAATCGAAACCCGGTAGCCGGTTCCACTCACCCGCGCCGGGAACGTGTGATTCAGCCGCGCAGTCGGGTCGTCGTCGGCAGCGACCACCAGCCGGTCGATACGGGCGATGTCGGCGGCGACCTGCTGTCCGACGACCTCGAGTTCGTCCCTGATGACCTGCTCCTGCCGATTCTCGACGAAGTTGCCGCCGGCAATGAGGAGCCCGGACACCAGAATCGAGGCGATGGCCAGGCTCAGCGTGTAGCTCAGCGTCGTTGAGACGGCACGGTTACGACGCATCTGGCTCACCCGGGGCCACCCGTATCTTTGCCTCGTACCGGAGGTTCGACGTGTCGTAGCGGTAGCGGACGGTCACATCGTAGATTGCGGTTGTGCTGAACGGCGACGCGGGCGCTGTATCGAGCGTGTAGGCCCGCTTGCTATCGCGGACAACCATCGAGTAGTTCCCCCTGATCTGGTCGCCCGACTCGTAGCTGATGTTGTATTCGTCGCCGACACCGTGAGCGAACCGCCCGTCGAAGCTCCCGCCCTGGAGCGCGAGACACGGCTCGCCCTGGACTGTTCCGCCGGTCACGTCGATGTGGGCGTACGGCTCCTCGATAGGGACAGCACACGTCTGTGTGCCACTCGGTGTGTCGACTTCCACGTTGACCGTCCCGCTGGGTCCGACGTCACCCCAGACCCGCATCGTCCATTTCGGGTTGCCGCCGGTGCCGTTCGCTACGACGACGAACTCACTTCCCGAACTGGGGAGCTGTGTCGCGTTGATGACGAACCGTCTGGTCGCGTTCGTTCCGTCACCCGGGCGCGTGACCCGCTCTCTGACCATCCAATCGGCGCTCGGTGTCGCCTCGCCGGATTCGAACAATGACGTGTTGGTCTGGGCGATCCGCGTGCCGTAGGTCGGCGGGCCGGCGAGTGTGACGTTCACCAGCGTCCCGCTCGTGACCCGCTGGCGTTCCGTCTGTGTACTGACGGTCCCGATGCTCTCACGCACACCGGTTTCGAGTGTTGTTTGGGTCGAGTAGTTGTACTTGTTCGCCGCGGTGATGCCGCCCCCGACGTTTGTCTCCACCATCGCCCGCATCTCCAGCGCGTCGTTGCTCCCGGCGACCTCGCCCCGACTCGCGAGGTTCTGCGTGTAGATCGCGGAGTTGACGACCAGCGCAAGCCCGATGAACGTCACCGCCAGGGCCAACGCGGCGATGAGGATTATCTGTCCGCGGTCGTCGTCGTTCAGATGCGCCACGCGACCACCTCTACGCTGACCGTGTTGTAGACGT
Organism: Haloarcula sp. KBTZ06; assembly: GCF_048595605.1. Lineage (NCBI taxonomy): Archaea > Methanobacteriati > Methanobacteriota > Halobacteria > Halobacteriales > Haloarculaceae > Haloarcula > Haloarcula sp. KBTZ06. The sequence continues at coordinate 1,853,319 of NZ_CP184337.1, read as the reverse complement.
TCTTTCCAGTGTCCGAAACCGTATAATCGGTCGCTGGGTCACCGAGCCGCGTGCTGTTGCGCGTCCCGTCCGCATCACGCAGGTGGTCGTCGTCCATGAGCGTGATTGTGTGGCTCGCACGCACCGCGTTGTCGCTCGGTTCGCCGCTGTAGATGTATCGTGTCGTGACGGTTCGCTCCTGCGTGTTCTGGAACCTGAGATAGACGTTGTACGCGATTCCCCGCTGGTCGAACGCGCGTTCTAACAACTCCCCGAATCGATTGTCCGGCGGCCCGTTCGTGTAGTACTCCCGACCGCCGGCCGTGTTGTGGAACTGCGCCGTGCTGTTGTCCCAGTAGAGCACAGCCGGTTTCAGTGCGTCTTCTGCCGCCGCGGAGGCGAGGACGCCGTGGCCGATTGCCTGCTGCTGGTTCTCGATGTGCTGACTCGACGTGCTCGCGGACAGCGGCGTCACCGCCGTCATCTGCAGCGCGAACACCAGGCTCGCGAGTAACAGCATGCCGCTGACGATGGCTTCGAGCGTGTGTGCCTGCGCGCGCATGCTACCACATCACCACGCGTACTGTGACATCCTGCCCGTTCAACGAGACCACTCGCAACGCAGTGACCGACGCGTCGTTGTTTGTCGGCGGGTTCCCACCAGTAGTGAGTACCGTCCCACAACTACCACTAGCTTCAACGAGTTCCTCAGTTGCTCCATCCCAGCAGAGCGTTTCATCGGAGGCCGCTGTTGCCGTCGCGTTCCCCCGGATTGTGACGTTCACGTTCTCCCGAGCCGGGTCGAGCCCGACCCGTTCCTCCGCACTCCCGCCTGACTCGTAGCCACATCCTGACGGTGGTGCGTTCCCAGCGAAGAACTCCCGAGTACAGTGTTCGTCTAGGACGTACGGCTGCTGTGGCGAACCGAGCATCCCCATTGTGAGCCCATCGGCGACTCTGTCGGTCGTGACTGTCTCCTCCTGAACCCCCGCAGAAAACGGCGACAACAACCCCGGAATGAACAGGAAAATGAATATCAGGACACTCAGAAACAGGCTCATACCGATCGCGAAGTCCAGCGTCGTCTGCCCGCGCCGGTGCTCTTCGATCCAGAGTGACCGGCCGACACGCCGGTCGTTAGACTGCGTCTCGTTTCTCCTACGGTTCATGAGCCTGATTCACTAAACTGAGATTACTGTAGGGATGGCCTCAGTCGTTATAGCCATTATGGCCGTACTGTAACTCCAATTACCAGATTTCTATGCACTCCACGAGGCCGATGTAGTACTGGCCTAACCGAGACCGTGGGGCCGGTTCTCTATGTCCCGGTGCTTCGATGGGTTTAAGCAATCCCATCGGGAAGCAAACAATGCACGCAAGGGCTCGTAGATCAGGGGTAGATCACTCCCTTGGCATGGGAGAGGCCCCGGGTTCAAATCCCGGCGAGTCCATCCTCATTTTACCGTCGTAAGCGGGGAATTAATAACACGACGAGAGCGCCGTTTCTCCACCTTTTCGGCACAATCGGGTTTCGAGAACCCTCCCCGGAGAAAGCTAGTTCATCGGGAATCCGGATGCACCCCTCGCAGTCACGCGATTATTCCGAGGGAGGACGGCTTTCTGACACTTCTCGGAGGTGGTCGGTGTGTCGCCTAAACGCGACCTCGCCCAGCCTGCCGACTGGCCGTTCGCTCGTGATGAGTTCGTCCGTGCGTCTCGCCTCATAGAGGCGACCGACGACGATGTTCGTCGAGCAATCGAGCGCGTCGAGGACGGTGGTCAGCAGTGACGGACTGGTCGAACTACGTCCAGTACCGCTGTCCACTCTGTCAGGACAACTGTATCAACAGGGCCGACCATCCAGCGGCGGAGGCCAATCGCTGTAAGCAGTGCTACAAAGTCCCCTCGGCAGACACCACAAGCGAGGGTACGGGAGAGCTGGCACGCCCGGAAGCGCAACGGAGTGAGCATCCCGGACCGGAGGGCGAGCGCCAATCGCACTCCGCACCAGCTCGACCAACTGGAAGCGCCCCCACGCGGGGCGACCCGGAAGCCCGAGCGTTTCCCCCGAACCCGGAGGGTGAGGGGAATCCCAACAGCGACACACTGGGCAGTCGACGAACGGACGCCCATTCTGATGGTCCCAAATGAGCGTCGTCGAGCCGCCGGGACACCTGGGCGGTCTCGACCTCGCCGATAGATGTAACACTCCCGTCTTAGCAGACCTTCTCGAAGAGCGCGATCTTCTCGGTCACGGCCAACTGCTCGATGGAACACTTACAGAACGTGACGAAGACCGCGTACGCGTAGCGAAGTTCATTGCGGCGCATCCGGAGGGTACACCGCTGTCACACGTTGTTTCGTACGCAGTCAAAGGAGTCTCACCCGAAACGTGCGAGCGCGTCGAAGGCTCTGACCCCGACTACCAGTTTGCATACCGCTTTGTCGATGACCTTGTAGCCCCTGAAAACCCCTACGTGCGGAAATCCGAGTCTGCAGGGGTTCTGATGGTGACCCCGACCCTCCGCCTTCTTGACTTGATTACAGAAGGCATTACTCAAACAGCCAACGAAGAGGGCATCAAGTACGACAGAGAGTTTTTGCGGAATTACCTCTCTAAGGTTGATTCTGTCGACGATGACCTCCGGGAGCTACTGAAAGACGGTTTTACATCCTACCTCAATCGCATCAAAGACTACAAGCTCCTGTTCGATGTCCACTTCGTCGACCGGCGTGGTGGCGAGTCCACCAAACGGATGACGAAGGACTACAAGACTCGCTTCAACGACCAGGGGCGCGTTTCCAAACAGTTTGCACGGTTCAACGATGCACTCGAATACGGCTACGAGAACGCCGATAACGCTGTACTGGTCACACTGACGACCGACCCGAAGCGTCAGGACTCATTGCTCGACGGAATCGACTCTATCAACGAGAATTTTAACCGGCTATTGTCGTACTTCGATTCCGACCCTTCGACGAAAGAGAATACTCGACGTTCCGCTATACCTGGCTGGCGGCACGATCTCGATAGCGAGGTGACCGGGCGACCGCGTGACCGACCCGACTACATCAAAGCCCTAGAGTTCACAGAGAAAGGCTATCCGCACCTGCACGTCCTGTTCTTCGACGTACCAACCCGTGACGAGGACGGTATGCCGTGGCTTTGCGACAAACCGGAAGTAGCCACGAAGTGGGCCGACTACGGCCAGGGCGAGATCGTCGACGTGTATCCGCTGACTTACCGTGACGACCTCGACGAGCTGGAGCCGGAGTTCCAGAGCGACGAGGGCTTCGTCGACTGGTACAGGTTTGGCGACCACGATCACGGCGAACAGTGGGTGCGCGAACGAACCCGGTCGCACGAGCTGATAGAGTTCGGCGACGACGGTCACGAGAAAGAATCAACTGCTGGCGCGTATCTTGGGAAGTACCTGAGCGCGACGTTCGGCTCGCTGCTTGAGGCGACGGAGTCCTTCGAGCAGGGTGACGAAGATCGAGAGACCTACGCGGACAAAGCGGCCACCTGGAAGCTCGCGCTGTACTGGGCGACGAACCGACGGTTCTGGTCTTGTTCCCGGTCGATTACGGAGGGGATAGATCCAAACGACCACCTGCAAGACCCGGACGTACGTGAAGTCGTTCGCTGGTGTTCCCTTGACTCCGTTCAAGCCGCGAGTGAGAGCGAAATACGTGACGACCTTGCGCGTCAACAGTGGGACAACCTCGCCAATCTCGATGCAGCCATAGAGCGCGCCATTTCTGATGTCGAACAGCCGAAGGTACGTTCAACGCTTCCTAACGAAATGACATTCCGGAGCGTTGTCGACTACATTGGTGCATACGCTTATTGGGACCTCCCGGGAAGAGAGGTGGCCGACGGTTCAGGAAATCTTGAGGACATTGAGGACTGTGTTGTTGATACCGACAGTTTATCTGAGGTTGACTCTGAGAATACCTCACCGATTCTAGATGTGTGGTCATAATTGGTTCTATTGTGGGTTTTGTATAATATGTGTGCCTACAGGAACGGTTTCCCGAAACTATAATCGACAAATGCGAGAAAAACACGAATTGATTTTAATTAGATATACCATCTATAAAATCCAATATCTCAGAAATAGTTGTCTGTTAGCTACAACTTTGGATATATGTAACATAATTAAATTCGCCTGATAAACAATTAAGATTCAAACAGATGAGAGCTCACCCGTAGCATGGCAATTTCGGAGAGACTTTCCAATGGAATATGCCAAATTCACGGGGACTGCATCGCCAACCATCTGTTGACGAGCATTGAAACTACTGCCTTTAAAATGATAGTCATCAGGGAACGATTGAAGTCGTGCTGCTTCCCGTACCGAGAGTAAGCGATTCTGAGTGGGATGAACTATCATCTGCTTTCGAAAATTCGCTACCGTTTTTGCTGGCTCATGTTCCTCTAATCGTTGGTAAATGTGATCATGCGTCTGCTGGCGATTTGTATAGTTCTTCATAAGATCTTCTGGAATGTCTCTCCAATTACCACCCTGAGGAATATGCTTGAATCGTCGATATGTCTTTTCTTGATTTCTTGTAGTTCGGTGGTTCATAACGACACCTGGCTCCTCGTGACGTCGCATTTCCGCTACATATTCGCTAGCTTCAGAATTATCGAATGAATATTCCATTTTCAGCTCGCCACCGCCCCCTGTCGGTAATTCAGGTAAATCTGATATTGCTTGTTTAACAGTTACTGGCAGTTTGAATTCGAACTCTGCTTGAGTAGGTAATTCCGGTTCAGCGGATTTATGACCAATAAAAAATACGCGACGTCTCTTTTGCGGGACTCCAAACTTTTCTGCTTCTAAAACACCATATGTGGTGTTGTACCCCATTGATTCAAGCCGTGCGATTATCGACTGTTTGAATTTACCGTCAGCTACGGTGAGCAATCTCGGGACATTCTCTATTAGAACAGCCTCAGGACTAATCTTTCGAACTATTTCTAAGAATCGAGCTGGTAGTTCATTCAAAGGATGCTCTGCAGAATCTGACCGAACATTCGCCATTGAAAAACCTCTACACGGTGGTCCCCCAATCACTAAATCAATCTCCTCGGTATTATATCCATTCTGAGACACCGCTTCTTTAATATCAGAGATTACATCTTGTCGCTGAATATCTCCTACAATGGGTTCACAATCGTGATTAGCCCTAAACGTTTCAATAGAGTTCTCATTATTGTCGATACCAGTGACAACATTATATCCTGCTTTAGAAAAACCGGCACTCAGTCCCCCTGCTCCACAAAAAATGTCGACAACATTCTTGAGTTCCGTCTTCGGCATCTATCAATTTCATTCCGCAGCGTTATACTTTAAACTGTTCACCTCATTAGGAGATAGTTGACATTATTTTACCCAGTCAATGTACATTGCTTCTGAACCTGATGAGTAATTTTTTAGATTATATTCGCCAGGAATAGTGTAGACAACTTGTACCTCCCGTGATTCTCTGGCTGCGCTCCATGCACCTAAGGTGGACAGTTTAGTGCTCATCGGACTCAGAATCAGATTGTATTCATCAGTGTATTTCTCAATAACCTCTTTGATATCATTTTTACTATCAGTTATACTATTGGCAGAGAATCGAAATCTGTCTGTGTCTTGTTGGTTTAGAACCAACTCCTGCTTCTGCAGATTCTCTTCAAGAAACGTTTCCTTCGTTGGAGGGTTGCCGATCCCCATCAATACTTTACCGGGTTCGATTTCTTCAATTGTACTGACTGCTCGATCTTTTTCGAATCCCGATAAGATTATTAATAATGTTGGCTTGCTTGAATTTTGTATTCCAGCAAACCCAATGACATTCCGTACCAGTCGATGGCCTTTGGTAAGCCACTCGCCATGATCCTCTGGCGATACATACAGTACTCTAGTAGAAATATCATTGCTTAGAGAATATAGAATATTAAAAGCCACCAGAAGCGACTCTCGATTAAACGAAGTAACATCAACTGTGATATTTAGGCTATTGCGCTCTGTGAAATTTTTAAACCCGTCTCGTAGAGTATAGAGTTGTTCATCAGCTTCCAGCCAACTCCCCATCAATACATCCACGTTTTCGCAGTGTTTCCGAAGGGACTCCTTTTGTTCCTTTAGATGAGTTTTGGTTACCTCACTGTTTGATCGTTTGAAGTACTCCTTATTCACATAAATAATACCCCAGTCTGCTTCATAATCTGAGTCTAGGGACTCAGTTGCGGTCAGCGTTCGTTCCTCGAAACCGGCACTGGTAAGATAAAGATCATCAGGTTTACTGGAGTCGATCTGCCCGACAGTAAATTCTGACCCAAGCTGTTCGGCTTCGATGAACTGCTTGCTCATTTTTCCTCCGTAAACGTATTCAAGGACTCCTGTTTTTCATCAATATCTAATCTGCGTCTGACAAATTCAGAACTATCATTGCAGCCTATTTCGAGTAGCTCTGGGGTCAGTGTTATTCTCCCTTCAAATCCGGTTGGGTCTAATTTGAACATAGGTGCTAATCTTCGATTGAGTATATACCAATCAGATCTTCCACCACCCTCCTTGGTACTATATGTCTTTACTTTGAAATATCGTATTCTCTCTCCCAATTCTAAGACCCTATCTAGATCTGAATCGCTGGGGATGTCGCCACGGATGGTAAATGAAAACACTCGCGGTTCGCGGGAGTCAGGGTCATGAAGCCGGTGATAAAACAGTTCCCCTAAGGATCGGACCAGCGTTTTTAAATCTTCAATATATCCAATATCCTCCTCAGGTAGAGTTTTGGCGATTTTTTCAGGGGCTTCCTTTAGGAAGTCTTCAGAATTCTGTTTCAGTACTTTATGTTGAATCCTCGGCGGTATGTGTGTTATATCATCAACATTATCTCCTTCACGCTTAACCTCATTGAACATTAATTGGCAAGGCTCCAAGAAATTCCGAACTACACCCGAAGAGATATGTACAATCTCATCGAACCCGGAATAGAATTTTTCTGTTTTTCCTGCGGCCAGCTCTTGGAATAAGCGGGCCTTAGCATACCTTGAGGTATAATCAGACTGCCTACCTGGTTTTCCTTCTTCTAACCATTCGTCTTCCAATTCACTTTTAATCTCCTCTAATCTTTCCTGCTCAAACTCCCGGTACGGCAGGAATTCTTCAATATCAGTTGTGGGTACACCAGATACTTCCAATCGTTTTTCTACAATATCTCGGACCTTCTTTGAATACTGTTTGTCTTCCCCAGTATAGAGCTCCTCAAAATCTATTTTGTTATAATCGTGCGTCTCCTCAATTCTCCCTCGACCCGTTGTCTCAAACGTTTCATATCTATCTCTAGTTGAAGAAATCTTCACGCAGAGGGTACTCTGATCTCTATTTGCAATCCATGTGTTAATTACTTCTTGCTGTTCTTCAAATAGATGGAAAGCGTCGTCAATAAAAATGTACACCGGAACATCAGAACGACCGAGTAACTGCTGGACATTGGACATTAACGGAAGCAAAAAGTCGTGGTATCCGCTGGTTGCGCCGGTGTACTTCGCATCTGAACTTAGCGCAAGTTCTTGTAGATAATGCGATATTTGACGTTTTTCCGATATGAATAACTCCTCTAACCATTTGAAAGGGTCTTTATTTTGCTCATATCGGTCGGAGGCATACTCCCGAGAAGCAGTAATTGAACCACTATCGAATAAATCTAGAATCTTGCGCGAAAAGCTAACTTTCTTATCATGGTTGAAGTAGCCGCTTGGAAATTGTCCGGAGAGAGTTGAAAGGGTTTCTTCTGCAACTGTCAAATTCAACAGATGTTCAGATATAACTTGTGAGGCACGATCATTTAATAAATCAAGTTCAGTCTTATCTATCTCTCCTTTTTTGCAGGGAGTATAAATGCCCAGAAATGGTTGATCGCTATCAAAGAAATCGTCAGGTGAATTGTACTCTACGAATCTACATTGCGGTTCCAAGTATCTGAGCATAAAACTCTTGCCAGACCCTCTGGGACCCCAAATAAAGGTGTGTTTTTGTTCTTTGACATTGTCTAACTGAGTATGTTCCTTAATAAAGAGGTCAACAATCTGCTCAGCTGGAACGTCCTTAAGTGCGTCAGGGCTGTGTACAGCAAATGGATTTTCTGCAAGATCTATCATTGTCCTTTCCCTCCGTGTGGTAAACCAGATCCAGCTGTATCAATCTGGTCTGACTCGGGTAGTTGATGAGGTTTCCACTCTGAATACTCTTCGAAAAATTCATCATATATGTTGATATTTGGATAATTTCCTTTGGTAGTCAGCCCTGCCGCAGCAAGGGTTTCATTTATTTCTTTTATAATGTTGTTTGAGTCATCACGAATAGTAATTTCCACGTTAGCCTCCCGGATTTCGGCATACCTGTTGAAATATCGCTCACAATACGACAGCTCATTTACTAATTTTTCAAGGCGGCAAATTATGTATTCGATTAATGATATTTCACCATTCTCATTTCTTCTTTCTTCGAAACTTCCCGGGCAAGGATACATTTCGGTAGCCCTCTCAAAGCTAACTTCGATATTGAGATTTATAGCTTTAGCATTTAGGTGTGGATGACATCCCTGAATCGTTTCGGCGTAACGCCAGAATATTTCACTCTCTTCTGGTACAGTTTCTCGTACCCAAGTATCACCTGACACCCGTTCCTGTGTCTCTGAAATTTCGTCAGCAAAGCGCAAAATTCCAGCTAATGACTTTGGATATATTTTATAAACTCCACCTTTTATGTTGAATGTTGCACTTTTTTTAGGAATATTTAATCCTGCCTGATGACGGTGCCCCTTGATAATATCGTCCGTCGTCGCTTTTATCGAGGTAGATGGAAAGGCAATGTCACGGAAGCGGGAATTTACTTCAGTCGATATTCTTTCATGTTCGGATCGGTCTATAATCATACCTACATCATGCCAGAGGATCCCCGTAAGGAGAATGAATAGATCTAATTCGTTTAGATCCCCTTCGTCAAGATCTCTTAGTTCATTCTTCAGTAGCCGGCTGGCTTGATTCATTACTGCAGTAATATGCTGTTCGCCGTGGTCTGTATACCAGCTACAGTTTGATTGGACCCAAGGATACATCTCATTTTCAAGATATCTCTTAGTCTGTTTGTATTGCTCCAAAAATCCAGCCGCATTTTCAGAATCTTCTGCTGCACTAATTAGCGCTTGCTCCAAACCTGTCTCAAAAGTAACCTTTGACATCTCAGATGAGAGAACTCCCTTACCAAATGTCCAGACTGTGAATCGCCTTAATTGTTTTCCGACTATTTCTACAATACTAAGTATCAAATATAGCTGTGAGTAGTAGCCCCGAACCAGTGAGTGGAAATTAGGCATTGAGTGTTATTCCAATAACTTTGGTGCAGCCCCTAGTTCGTGATAATTAACTTACAGTGCAGTTATATTCGTTAAAGCATGAGGATATGAAACTCTCTGTGGGTCAGACACCCAATGTATTAATTTCTGCTTTCACTTTCACCGAGGCGAGCGACCGCTTCTAGTATCAACTCGCGAATCTTCGTCGTGTATGGCAACTCAGGAAACGCCATCCTTCGACGATCTCGAACCGGTCGATAACAGCACCTCTGACGACTACGATTCGGAGTGGATTGACCTCGAACCCGGCGAATCGGTCGTCGGTGAGATTCGGGAACTCACACCCAACTGCGGCAAGTACGACACGACCGTCATTGAGCTGGCCCGTGGCATCGGCGACGTGGTCGCCATGTGGTCGAACAGCCAGATCGACAACGCGCTCGACGACAACGACCTCGGCGAGGGCGACGTAGTCGGTATCAAGCACACCGAACAGACGAGTACGTTCACGAACGAGGACGGCGAGGAACAGGAGTACGACATCTGGAAGGTCCGGGAACTCCCTGCTGGAGGGCCTGAATGAGCTACCAGAATCGCGCGAGCGACATGGTGAGCGACTACATGAACATCCGTAGTCTGCCCGCCATGCTGTCGGTGGCGTTCGTCGCGGCCAGTCTCTACCAGTTCGGCGGGATCACCACGGTCGAACTCCCATGGCTGTCGTACACGCTGACGACACAGCACTCGCTGCTGATCTCGCTCGGGGCCTTCGCTGCGGCGTTTGCCAGCTCCGAGACAAAGCAGTTCGAGTACTACGAGGACTGGGAAAAGATCGCCATTGCGCTGGGTCCCGCTGTCATCCTCGGCAACGAGTACCTGCCAACGGTGAACGACTTCCTCACTTCCCTGGGCGACCCGCTCGGGATGCAGCTGGCGTTCCTCGCTACGGTCGTCTCCTGGGGAGTTGCTGTTCAGTAAACCGATGATACGACGCTATTCTTTCGGAGGTGAACCCCGATGAGTCACGCACGCTCGATCTTGCTGGCTGGCCTGCTCGTCTTGTCGACAGTCGTTACTGGTGTCGGCCCCGCGCTGGCACAAACAGCCACGGACAGCGGGCCAGTCACCTACGAGTACACCGGCTCCCCAACGACGCTGATTGTTGATACCAGCAATCTTGACGGTGGCACGGAGTTCACTGTCGAGTACACCACGCAGGGCGGCCCGTCCACCGGCACGACCGTCTTAGCCCGTGAAACGTACAATACGGCCAATCTTGACGGGGACGTGCTCCTGTTCTTAAATTCCGGGGCATATGAATCGGTGAACGTCACCGTCTCCGAGTACTCTGGTGGAGAACCGAAATTCGACACTTGGGATGGCCGTGGCGAAACGTTCCATACGAAGGTGGGGACAACCGGCGGCGACTCAGACCTCACATGTGATGTGTCTGATAAAATCGCGGATGTTGTTGGCTACGTCGACAGTCTCGACTGTACGGCACAGCCGGGCACGACGACCGTCAACACGACGAATACCGACACTGCACAGGTCAAAACGGACATCTATCAGTCTGCCCTCAACAGCAATGCTAGCACTGACAACACGCTAACCGTCCTGAACAACGACCTGAAGGATGCTAAGACGCAAGCTCGCATTGAGGGCAAAAACGCCTATATCCGCGCACTGAACAACGGAAGCAGTAAGTCAGCCGCTAAAAATGCGGCTAAAGAGGCTGTAAGTGATTTCTACGCGACCCACCAGCGGAATCTGCTGGCTGAGTACACACTGACCGTCTCCCACTTCAAGTACCTGCGTAGTACTGCCCTCAACGAGAGCATAGATAGTAGCTACGTGGATACTGACGACCAGTCGCTATCAAGCACCGGGGACTACACTTACGACTGGAATCAACCGACAGACTCCGTAACTCTCACTGATGGCACGACTGAGGACTACACATACGTCCAAATATCCAAGACCTACGGTCCGGGTGGCGACACCGAAACGTACGACCACTACATCACAAACACTGCAAAATCTGGTGCAACCCTCGGTATATCGGCTAAGTCGCTTGGAGTCCATGGGTACAGTTCCGATACGTCGTATGTTGCTGTCGTCCCCTTCGAGCGGTTCCAGTCTACGTGGACAACTATCGAAAATCAAGACCAGACTGTTCGCGATGAGATGGACACGCTGGCAGAGAACACATACAGCGCCTATCAGGCTGGCGAAATCAACAATAGCGACCTCGTGGACCCGTACGTGCTGGCGTCCCAGCAGTCGCCGGGCGACGACTTCCAAGGCTGGGCCGCAGCACAGCTAACGCTACTCGGCACGAACTCTCCCGAAAACTTCGACCAGATCGGGAGCTTCAACGTCACCACTGAATCCGGTACGCAGTACGAGGGCGTCCTGTTCTCGCAGGAGAATCCCGCCAGCGGTCAGTTCGAGAATGGGACGACCTACAACACGTCTAACATTGGCGGCACGCAGTACGTCGTTACCTCGGATCGCATTGTCGAGTTGGATGGTGAGTTTACTATCGACAGTATCTCCACACAGGACGGCCAGACCGTCCAGAACGTCACTATCCAGAAAACCACCTATGAGACGACTAACGTAACCGAACTCAAGCAACAGTACGAGGATCTGGCACGGAAGCGAGCGGAGATCGAGGCGCGTGAACAGAACCTTCGTGGCTCGGCTGGTGGTGGCCTGCTCGGAAGTTCATCTTCCTCGCTCGTGCTGGTACTGATTGGCGTTGGCGCACTCTACGCCGTGAGCCAGCGGCGAACGGGAGGTAACAACTGATGGTCTACTGGCTGGCTCTCAAGCTCGTTCCTCGGTACCTGTGGCTCGTCATAGTCGCACTCGTTGCGCTGCAACTCTCGGGAACCGTCGATGTGATCGGGCCAGCCATTGACTTGGTGTCGTCCTGGCTCCCGGAACCGTCGCTCGACTGGTTCTGGTGACCAACACGCGAATTTTTCGAGCATGAACCCACGTACGCCTATACTCCTCATGCTGATTGTCAGCTGTATCGCTCTCGCTGCTCCAGCAGCAGCGCAGGAAACAACGAACGAAACGGCGACCTCGACGAACGTCTCCGCACCTGATGGCGCACCCAGTGATGTCGAACTCGTCGTCGATGAGAACGTTGTCGTGACTGACTATCACTACGCGGACGGCCAGCTGGTCATCGACTTCTGGTCGGACGAGTACAAAGTTGTCAGTGTCGCCCCGCAGGTTGACGACGGTTCAGAAGCCGGCAGTGTCTCATTCCGTGCGGCTGTCGTCGACGCGGATACGACGACGACCGTTCGAGTGCCATCCAGCGGTGGCGTGACACTCTGGACTGAGCAATCCATCGAACAACAGCGGTTCCACTACCTCCGCAAGCCCAATTCGTTCATCATCACCGGCCCGTGGAGTGGTGAGGACGTTCGCAACGCTGCCCTCGGCAGTGCGCTCGGTGTCGTGATTGCCGTCCTGTACGAAGCCGTCTCCGCGAAGATTGGTTCGGCTCAACGAGGTGAGCGATTGGCATGACCGAAGACGAGAGCAATCCCGATCTCGACCGCGACGAGATGGCGCACAACGCTGATCCTGGCCCGGACCACAGTCGGACCTATCGACTGTTCCGGTGGCTCACGAACAACCTGCTGTTGATCGCGTCGGGTGTCGGTATTGTCCTGTTCGTCATCGCGTCGATTCTCGGCTACGAACTCCCACGAAGCCTGCGTCTGATCGGACTCTGCGCGCTCGTGACGATTCCACTGGTCGGACGGCCGACCGGCAAGAAGGTCCGGTCGCTGCTGTGGGACCCGAATTACGTCTGGCTTGTCGACATTGATGCCCGAAAAACGAAAGGCGGTATCTTCCGAACTCCTGGGCAACGGTTCCGCGAGTGGTCCGTCGACGACGGCCAACTCGACTGGGTGAGTCCCAATCTCGCCTTTGGCAAGAACGTCGATCTCGAAGCCCAGACCGTCGACGGCTGCTGGCGCGGCACGCTCTCCGACCGGGAGCTGATGCGAACGCTCCAGGCCGTCGAAGAGTGTCGCGGCCAGCTCGAAGCCGACGCCAAGCGCGGGTTCGCCATCGAAGCCCAGGCGTTCACGATCATCCGCAACGCCACCCGAAAGGCGGTTCTCCGTATCGTGTCGACGTTCGAGCGCGGGACACTGCCCGACGAAGGTGACGCACTGACCGACGAGATAGATTCGGCTATCGAGCAGTTCGGACTTGACCGGAAGATTCGACACACCGAGGACGATGAGTCTCCGGAGTCTGATGTTCCGGGTGTCCGTGTCGATCTCGACCAAGATCTCGCTGATCTCGCCGGTGCTGGCGACGGAGGTGCTTCAGCTGATGATTGAACTTAACCTAACCCATCGTGAGAAGAGTATCGTCGTGGTGACTGCTACTGTGACGTTCATCGCTGGCTACTGGGCTGGCCTATGGGCAGTTCCGCCGCAGGCACTCGATGTACCAGTTGACGTGACGTATCGCGCCGGTGAACAGGCATACCAAGCTGCGTACCGTCCTGTTCCTGATCATCTCCCTGTGTTGTCGGTGGCGCTGCCGCTGATCGGCTTCGCCTACGCGTTCCGGGACCAGCTCGTGGAAGACGATACCGACTCTGCCGAGGTGCCAGCTGATGACTGACTCCGACGAACGACTGCTGACGGCGGCCAAACTCAACGAGGCCGTTGCTGGTAACATCGAAGGCGGCGAGTCCCTGCACGAGCATACCGGCGTCGTGGCTGACGACGCAGAACGAGCGACCCTGTCGTTCGTCTCGTCGCTCTTCGACCGTGGTGCTGAGGTAAACGGTTCCCGGTCGTTCGGACAGACTGCACTCTCCGATGTTCTCCAGTCCAAGTACCACACCGAAGCGGCTACCCGCGCCATTGAGAACGGCAACGGATCACTCGCTTCCTACCTCGTCGGCATCACTGAACAGGAACTCGACGCGTCGTCGCTGACGGTGACCGCTCGCCTGATGGATCGGCTCGATGCCGATGGGACACTGACGACGGTTCTCGCTGCGGGCCGACCCAACACTGGCAAGACGAACACGATGTTCCTGCTCGCTTCGGATATGGCTCGTGCTGTCTGGGATGACGTGCTGGTTATCTCGAACTCCAAGACCTGGGAAGGCGCTGACCGCTACGTCTCCTCGATGCACGAGCTGATGACGCTCCTCGTCGAGAACCGCGACGTTCCGAAAACGTTCGTTCTTGACGAAGCCAGCCGATACATGGATGCTCGTGTATACAGCCGTGAAGTGAGTACCCAGTACGCTCCCGCACTGAAAGCTATGAGCAAACTCGGTGTCGAAGTCGTCGGTGCGGTCGGACACACCGGAAAGGACGTCGTCCCAGAGTGCAAGCGACTGACCAACTTGGCATTCTGGAAATCTGCGCCGGATGTCGTTGAGTTCTACACTAACTGGGACGGTGACGCAGACCGGCCCGACTCTCCGCTTTTCGATGCCGATCTGACCGATCTCGAACCGACACTTCACAGCTACGACCCGGACGACGTTGCCTCTTGGAAGTGGAATCTCGACCCTGACGTGTGGCACGGCTTCGACGACTGGGACCACTTCGGCGACCGTCTGGAAGAACTCGGCCCAACCACGTAGCCGAAGATCTCCACAACCCC
The DNA here is from genome assembly GCF_048595605.1 of Haloarcula sp. KBTZ06. Classification (NCBI taxonomy): domain Archaea; kingdom Methanobacteriati; phylum Methanobacteriota; class Halobacteria; order Halobacteriales; family Haloarculaceae; genus Haloarcula; species Haloarcula sp. KBTZ06. Next base: position 1,838,307 of record NZ_CP184337.1, on the reverse strand, counting down.
GTCGCCCACCCACCCGCCGACCCACCGCTCTCAGGGGTCCGGCCACGGTGTATCTACTGATTACACCAACGCCACAAGCGAACGGCGACGCGAAGCGCCCCCCTCACATGGGGGGCCGAGCGAGCCTGTGAGCGCACGCCCCCGAGCGGAGCGACGGGGGCAATCCCAATGCGAAAGCCCGGTCGAAGACCCGGAACGTAAGTGCAGTTTCTGCTCAGAAATTGTCTGTATTGACAAATTCTAACTCTTTCTCTGGATATTGGTACGTCGACAGATCCTCTTCCTTACAGTGTTCACTCAGGTTCGCTGGGGTGACCTCGTCACCTTTCGGCCCCTCATACACGACAGTAACATCGTATCCATCTACCTCGATTACGACCGCAAGATTAGGATCATCGTGTGAGGATTTGATGACGTAATCACCTACAGTGTACGGATTCTCGGCGAATTTCAGATTCTCGTGCTTGTAAGTGTAGAGACTGATATCTTGGTCATCGCAGTACGATGAAAGCAGAGCTGGTGAAATATCTCTCCAGTCACCCGGGCCTTCATCGAGCGAGCTCGGGAAAGCTACTCTGACCGCTTCGCCGTCAAGCTCCTGCCCGTAGAGTTCTACCTGCGTTTCTGGGGGGAGAACCTCAATTACAACACCCACTGACGCATCTTCGTCGTCACGCTTCTGTACGCGATCTCCCGGCTGGAATGGATTCTCGGGAGTTTGGTTCATATTCGCAGTGTTCGGCCCGAGGTCCTGAAGGTCGTTCATCGGACGAGTTGCCAAGTGTTCGAGCTTCTCAGGAGAGTTACCAGAGAACTGTTCCTCTGTCTCAACCTTGGATTCGAGCGTTTCGACGTGTTCCCACCCGAGTAGAATCAAACTATCCTCGTTGTCCCGGTGCCAGGCCATCACAATAATATCGTCTTCGGAATCCTTCTCGACGAGCGTCTCTGGCAGAAATGACGATACGTCCCGAGAGGTCTTCACGTCGATATTATAGCCGAAAACCTCGAAATCGTGACCAGAGTAGCTCTCTGGGTTACACCGTCGAATGGCATCTTCGTTTTCCCATTCCCACATCTCCGCTGGAAGGTATTCTCGACAGAACTGCTCAAACGCGATTTCCCCAAGATTTCCGATACGCTTCACATCGACATTATCTGCGCCCTGCTTCACTGCTTGATGATGGGCGCGATCTCTATCTATTTCGTCGGGAGTAAATTGATACACAAGTCAATCAGTAGACTCAATCGGTATGAACATTCCCCTGAATTCACTCCATGAGTCGGGGATGGCTCGGGCGTGGATACAGATTCACCACGGTCCGACCCGCTCTTTCAGATGGGGCTGAGCGAGCGGATACTTAATCGTAAAAAATGGACTGGCTAAATCATCATATTACCAATTTGTATCCAAGCACTATATGTCATTCACGCCTGAATGAGATAGTATGTCATATAGCGAGTCAGAAGGGGAGATTATATTTTTCTCACAAATACGGCATGAGCTAGATAATTTCAGTGATCAGTTCCGAAGCGAAGTCGATGCAAAGGGAAGTGAATACTTGGGCCCATATCCTCTTCCGGAAGTCGACTCTGCTGAGCTTGCGCGATTTCTAATACATATAAAGGACCCAGACTCAGACGAGGCACCAGATAGAGATCTACTAGAGGAGTGGTTGTTTGATATAGTCAGTAATAAAAAGAATCTTGAAACCCTCATTTCTGCATCCGAGGAAAATTCATCCATCTTTGGACGCAGATATCAGATTTTTGGAGATCATGCAATTAAAACGGCCCTATCACGAGAGATTCCCGAGGAAGTTTTCGCTGCCGCTCAAATTGACTGGCAAGAGTATGATAAAGGCAGCGGCCATGACCCATATACTTGGGACCCCAATGTTGATCACATCCCGACACACCCTGACGGCCCTTGGTAAACTCACTCCATGAGTCGGGGATGGCGCGGGCGTGGGTACAGCTCTACATCGACCTCGCCTTCGAGATATTGTTCGCCTTCGGTAGTCAACTCAACGAGGTCCTGATCTTCCGTCAGAAATGCCACCAAATCGGCATCGGCCAGAACACGACATCGTTCTTGGACCTGTGCCTCGGTGGCATGAATCCCATCTTGAAGTGCAATCTGACTCGCGGTCGACCACGAATCGTCACGAAGGTGTTCCAGTATTCGGTCGTCGATACACTGCTGCCAGCGGGCGGTCTTTCGTATCGTCATGGTGGAGGACTACTTACACGCCGTTCGTCTCTGATTCAGCCGTCGGCGATGGCTCTGAAATGCTGTTTTCTCCGTCGATGTAGACGCCTTCTTCGGCGTCGTATTCTTCATCGAGGTACGCTTCTCCTTCCTCAGTAATCACGTAAGCTCCGTTCCCAACGTGTCGGAGTAGGCCGTGTTCGGCTAACTCCTTACATCGACGCGCGATGTGCGTTTGAGAGACTCTGATGAGGCCACTTTCGTTGAGCTGCTTGGGTGTACCGGATCCCTCATTTTCAGACATCCACTCTAGGATTCGGTCATCCCATACGCTCTGCCACGACCCAGATAGGCGCATTCTATTATCGCTTCTACGTGTGGACACCTAATACATTTTATAGGCCCTCTCAAGTTCTCTTACAACTTACTAACCACGTCGTTACATTTATGTTGTCAGCACGTTCTTGTGTATCTGCGGGTCACTGATGGCTCTCGGTCGTCGAGAACCGGGCCGTGGTGTGACACGGCCCAGAAAGTGGCTCCGCCCGGCAAACCAATGTCGTACGGAACCGATACGGGGAGTACTCCCCGCACGAGAGTAGTCGAATCGCCTGCTGAAAAGTCCGCTGTTCGCCCACGTACGGAGTACCGCGTTCGGTGTCCTGACTGTAACTTCTCCAAACGGCACGACTCGTATGCCGACGCGACTTCCTACCAGCGCCGCCATCCTTGCCCGCACTGTGACCGAATGCTCGGTCTGTCGGAGGTGTCGAAGCAGCGACGAAATGAATCGCTTGATGCTGCTGAAGCAGTCGCGGCTGCCTGCGAAGCCCGCCGCGAACTTCTCATCGATGGTCCTGCACCCTCCGTTTCGAAGATACTCGAGGCGATGGGTCGAGACGGTGACGGCTACCCGCTTGGTGATAAACCAACAGAGGACAATGCGTTTGAGACTGCCCGCCAGCTGCTTGCCTCGATGGGGGAACCATGAGCGACGACCTCGAACCGATAGCTCCGGCGACCGCGGTGAACCTCTACCTCGATCACCGAGAACCAGAGCTATCTGAAAAGTCCCTCACGAACCAGCGGTACCGGCTCAACTCGTTCATCGAGTGGACCCAGTCGAAGGGAATCGAGAACATGAACGGGCTAACCGGGCGCGATCTCCACGAGTTCCGTGTCTGGCGTCGACAGGGCAAGGGAAGCGAATACGGTGAGGTGTCGAAGGTAACCCTTCGAGGCATCCTCGCTACGCTCCGAAAGTTCCTCGAATTCTGTGCCAGCATCGACGCGGTCGAACAGGGAATGCGTGAACGGGTGTTGCTCCCGGAGGTCGACCCCGAGGAAGCCTCGAAAGATGAGAAACTCGATACCGAACACACCGAAGCGATCCTCGACCACCTGAATCGCTACCAGTACGCCTCCCGCGAACACGTCATATTCGGAATCCTCTGGCACACTGGTATCCGACTCGGTAGCCTCCGCTCGCTTGACCTGGACGACTTCGACGCTGATGGGCAGTACCTACAACTGCGCCACCGGCCGGAAACTGGAACTCCACTGAAGAACGGACGAGCTGCCGAGCGGTCGATAGCTGTCGGTGACTTCTACTCCGAAGTGATTCAGGAGTACATCGAGAACCACCGAGATTCGGTCACCGACGAATACGGTCGGGAACCGCTCATCACCAGCGACCGGGGCCGTCTGAGTGAGACACCTATCCGGAGTACTGTCTACCAGTGGACTCGGCCCTGTATGGTCGGCGAGTGTCCACACGGAGAGAACCCCGAGAGCTGTGAGTACATGACTCGGGACACTGCCAGCAGTTGCCCGTCGTCCCGATCTCCGCACGGTATCCGCCGCGGTTCGATCACGAAGCACCTTCGAGACGGTACGCCGGAAGAAGTCGTTTCGGATCGGATGAACGTCTCGAATGACGTTCTCGACCAGCACTACGACCAGCGTAGCGAGCGCGAGAAGATGGAGGTTCGACGGGAGTTCATCGACGACGCATGATCCAGCACCAGTACACTACAGCGGATGAACCTAGAAAGCGCGCATCCTCGAATAGGCTAACAACCCGGCGAGTCCATCCTTATTTTACCGTCGTGGATGAGAGATCGACAACACAGGTAGGCTGATTTGGGATGTAGCCCGGCGGATTCTATAATAAACCACACAATCGAGGGCACAATACTGTCTAACCAAGATATTAGGAGAAAAACCAGCTAGAGACATTACTAAACCAACCGTTACCCGTTGCTGCCGGATTCAATTAAAAGGTCAAGTTGGGGCTCAATTCGCATTACGTAAGTACCGTCCAGTCCACCGTATACGAATAATAAGGAACCTTAGTCAACTAAATCTTGTTTAGTGTTGTCACATATCACAAGCGTTCCAACATATGGCATAGCAATCTTGATTAATATATGACATTTCCGGAGGGTATTGTAATGTCAGTGGCTCCGGAATTCGACACACGGTGCCGGTAGTGTATACCGCTGATAGGTCCCGTTAGAGGGAATACCTGCTGTTTAACCTCAGTAGGTCACCGATGGAACCGTTATTAGTATGGGTGAAACAGTAAACTTATGTGCAATAGTTGGTATGTAAATAAGTATGTTCGAGTGGGGCAGCCGGGGGGCTGGAGACCGGGGTGTATCGCATGTTCTGGGTGTGGTGTTGTTGGCAAGCGCCGTCATTGTTGGTGCCGTACTGATCGTTCAGGTGGGGCAACAGACAATCGGAGATGTCAACGACGACGCGAACGTCGAACTCGCCGAGGAGGTGCTGCTGTCGGTCGATCAGAGCTTCCAGCGGTCAGACACCAACGAATCAGTCGAGATCCCAGACCGGGTTCGGTCTGACGTCGCCGTTTCTGGCAACGCGGCATACAATCTGACGCTGAACGGACGCTCGGCCTGTTCGACGGGGAACCGCTCGCTGCAGACGATTCGGTATCAAAAGAACGGCCAACAGGTCGGCTATCAGGGCGGGGGTGTGTGGCGGATGACCGAGTCGGGCGCAACGATGTCGTCGCCCCCAGCAGTGAACTACGACGAAGGGGCACTGTCGGTATCGTTCGCAAATATCTCCGGACAGCAGATCCAGGGGAGTTCGGTTGCCATTCAATCCAACGCGACGGCCAAGCGGTCGCACGAAGCGGCACTGCAGATGGCCCTGTTCACCGACGCGTCCTACGAGGACGCGCGAACCGGTTCAATTTCGTCACCCAGTTATGAGTGTACTCCGTCGCAAGTCGCCAACGCGACATTGACTATCGAAAACAGTAGCTATGCCCGCGCCTGGGCAGATTGGGCACGGAGCACCTACGATGATCAGTACGTTGAGGTGACCCCGGCGTCTGTCAAGCCGGGAGAGAGCGTTCACATACGCTTTGCACTCGGCGACGTGACGAACCCGAAGTTCAAAGTTGAGGGTGTCACGGTCAAGCCGGACCCGTCAGACCCTGGGAAAGCAGTCGTGACAGCGACGGTCCGGAACACCGGAGGCTTAAAAGATACACAGGATATCACGCTGAAGCACAACCAGTCGGGGTCACCAAGCGAGGTGGAGGAGACAATGACCCTCATCGGCGGGGAATCGACCACTGTGAGTCGGTCGGTGAGCGTCTCGTCGGCGACGCCACACAACTTCACTGTGGAGTCAAAGCAGGACGAAGACTACAAAGTCATCAAGTATACGTCCGTCCACGGAACGCCGTCACTGGATGTCACCAGCAATTCGATTCCGGCAACAGCGCGGCTGAATCAGGTCCCATCGGCTGAGGTCACAGTCACGAACACTGGGCAAATGACGGCAGATCAGGAGGTCGTCTTCCGCGTCAACGGGTCGAAAAGCGCGACGCGAAGCGTGCTGGTCGGCCCTGGACAGAGCCGAACAATCGACTTCGGGCCGTCAATGCCAACGTCGGAGAACGGCACGTACGACCTGGAAGTCGAAACAGAGGATGATACATACTCACAACACAACGACGACGGACACTACTTCATCGTCGGTGATGCAGGTGTGTTCGAGATAGCGTCCGTTTCGCCGCCGGGTGGATTGCAAAGTGGGGATACGGCGACCGTTGACACAACGGTCGAAAACACTGGTGACATTCGGAAATCCACCGATGTCGAGGTCCGTATCGAGAACGCGTCTGGCAGCGTTGTTGCGTCGAAGACCACGACGCTCACCCTCAACGGGACTCGCCGAGGCACTGAGTCGGGGACCGCTTCAGTGACCAGTGGCCCGCTAATAGTCGGGTCACCACAGCAGTACACCTATGTCGTCGAGACACCGGACGATACCGGGTCAGGGTCCTTCGTCGTCGGTTCATCGTCGCCGCCGTTGTACGAGATCACCGCTGTAGACGTACAGAACCCCGTCGCACCGAACAACCAGACGAATATCAAGTTCGCCGTCGCGAACACCGGCGGAACCGAAGGAAAGCAAACACTGCGCGTCGAGTACAACGGAACGACCCACATTGCGGAGGACGAACGGCTCGACCCCGGGGAGAGCGTCACGCTCAATCGGACCGTCACGGCGCCCACCGAACCCGGAGATTACTCGGTAACCTTCTCGACGGCGAACCGGTCGCGACAGTCGACGCTGACCGTCGAGCCGGACTCGCTGCTCGAAGGGAACGGCTCGACGATCACGATACAGCAGTCGGTCAATGCTTCGGTTGCGCTGAAGGGTGCGGACCTGGAAGGCTTCTCAAATCGCTGGAACTACATCTACCATGCACCCGTGCAGATGTCACTATATGTCGACAACGGGTCCGACCCACAGTCGATCGGACTCTGGCGGGGGTACGAGAACGGCGACATCAATGGTCCGCACGCGGAGCAGCGCCTCATCTCTGACGAACACGAGAACCCGTACTACTACTCCGATTCGTTCGAACCCGGAACGGAGATCTCAGTCTTTGCAAAGTCCTACGGCTGTGACAGGTATTCCTACACCTCTCCTTCGATTGAGCTGGCTGGTTATGACACGAAGTACTGTAGTGACTGGGATACATACGACACGACCACTGTCAGCCAGACACAGAACCAGCAGAACCTCGTCATCCTGAACGACGGCGACGAGCTTCCAGCGTTCGAGCAAGCACAGTGGTACCAGCGAGACATTCAGGATACGCTCGGAAGCCGCGTGAACGACACGGGGTATCTCCAACTGGGCGACGGGGAACGCGCACTCCTCTATGAACTCTCACAGGAGGACGCAGACCCAGCTAACGCGGCAAATGACGGCGACCCTGACTATAACGATGCCGTTGTCCTGTTCACAGTCAACGCAATCGAAAAAGACGTACAGACGGGTCCGGAGTACAACCTCATCGACACCGACGCCCCAAGCAGGGTTGATGAGACAACCGACGCAACGCTGACGGCTGAGGTAATGAACGTCGGCGGAAAGAGCGGTGAAGCTACCCTAGAGAGCAGCTTTGATGGCAACAGTGCCGGGACGAACTCGACGACAATTGAACCCGGAGAGACCGAAACCGTCACGTTCACCCTTCCGACTAGTTCAAAGGCAACTGGGGAAAGCTATCCGTACACGGTATCTATCCCCGGTACGCAACAGAAGGCGAGCGGGAACGTGCGTGTCGGTGATACGGAAGGACAGTTCATGCAGATTGATTCAGTCCGTGCCGAGAGTGTGATTGACAGTGACGACACGGCAACGGCGACTGTCAACGTCACTAACGTTGGCGAGCAGGACGGTACAGATACCGTCGTCCTCCGTGCGAAAAACAACGACGATACAAGTCCGTCATTTACCGACATCGACTCGAAAACCATGTCAGCGGACCTCAACCCAGGTGAAACCCGACAGTTTACGCTTGATATGCCGACCAGTCGCGGCAACTACACCTACTACATCGAAACGTCGAACTCCACGTCCCCGGAACTGTCGTTCTTCGTGGGGGAGTCGAACGTTGTCGTCAACGACACGCAGTCGGTGAACATCGGCGCGGAGACCTACAACACCTCAGAACTAATCGAGCGTCGCGGCGGCGCACAGCGGATGACCGTGGAGGTCCGCAATAACGGGACCGTGGGTGACGAACGGGAAGTGAACCTCACAATCAAAAACAAAAGCGACGGGTCGACCGTCTTCGCCGGCTCCGAGATGGTCACTGCTGGGACCGGCGACCTGACCAATACCGATCCGTTCCCGGCTTGGGCGGGCTACGACGTCGATCTCGACCCCGGCTACTACACCTATGAGGTGACCGTGTACGACGAAACGGCGAGCGGCACCGTGGCCGACACCGCGACGGGTGAGATATATCTCAAGAACGTCGACGAAACGGGGGCGACCGGGAACGACTCACCGGTTACGGTCGACTCAGACACGGTGACACTCGGTAGCTAAACAGCCGCGTCGACATCCTTCTGCAGTCGCTTGTTCGTCGGACGATACTTCGAAGGCAGGCAATACGACGGCTCCCAGGATTCGAGCGGTAGCGATGCCTCTCACCAGTCGAGCGCACGCAAAGAAAAGCTGAGCTGTGTTGAACCGAGTTAGCCGAAGAGTTCGCCGAGGCCCTCACCGCTTGCCTCGTCGTCCTCGTCGTCATCGTCGTCGCCGCCGTCGTCGGCAGCCTCTTCTTCGGCTTCCTCGTCGGCCTCGTCGGCCTCGTCAGCGCCACCCTCGGCGGGTGCGGCCGCGCCACCGCTTGCCGGCACCGGTGCCGCAGCGGCCTGGTCGACGGCCTCCTCGATGTCGACGTCCTCGAGGGCGGCGACGAGGGCCTTGACGCGGGACTCCTCGACGTCGACGCCTGCGGCGTCGAGCACGTCGGTGAGGTTGTCTTCGTTGATCTCTTCGCCCGATTCGTTCAGGATGAGTGCAGCGTATACGTATTCCATTGTTGTAGTGTGTGTTGTTAGAACATCGCTCCGAGCGCGTCGCCAGCGTCCTCGTCGTCGTCGCCGTCGTCGGCCTCCTCGGCCGCGTCGTCGGCGTCCGCGTCGTCCTCGGATGCGGTGTCGTCGTCTTGATCGTCAGTCGGTTCCTCTGTCGCCACGTCGGCCTCGACGCCCTGGAGCTCCTCCGGGAGCGCCTCTTCGTCGTCGATCTGCGAGGCGAGCGCACGGACCTGTGCGTCGGCCTTGCTCACGAGGTCAGGCACGACCTCGGGGTCCTCGATGGCCGCCTGGAGCGCGAGACTCTTGGCGTTGCCACGAGCGGACTGGAGCATCGTCGGGGCCGTCGTCGCGGTCGGGTAGTCGGCGTTGACCGAGAGATTGAACGCCCGGCCGGCAGCCGCCTGGATGTCGCTCCGGTACTCGTCGACGTCGAGTTCCAGTTCCTCGGGTTCGAACAGCACGCCGTCAGCGAAGACGGCGCGGAGGTCGAGACCGACCTCCTTCGGTTCGATACCGAGTTCGTTCAGCACGTTCGCGAGTTCCTGGGAGACTTCCTCGCCGGTGTCAAGCACCGTCGAGTCAGAAAGGACCTGAATGGAGCCTTCCTGAATGCGTGCGTCGGCACCCACGCTCTGGAGTTCGCCGACGAACGGACCGGGGTCGACGCCCGTGTCGCCTTCCGGAATCACGATATCGTTCGGGGCCACCTCGCCGGCACCGATGGGTGCGGGCGTCTTGGAGGCCTCGAGTTCCTGAAACAGCGAGAACGGGTTGTCGTCGGTCCCGATGAGCCCGACCTGCCCGGTGATGTAGCTGTTGAGGTCTTCGAGTCCGTCGTCGACTTCGTCAAGCGCACGCTCAAGCAGCGTGTTCCGGGAGACGCGAAGTTCGGCGGTCCCGTGCAGGTCACGTCGCATGTCCTGGAGCTGTCGGGACGGAATCCCGGCGATGTTGACGACGCCGACGCTCTCGTAGGACTCGATCATCGCTACGATGGCGTCGACCTCTTCCTGCTTCCACTCGGGAATGGTCTCGGTCTTGCGTTCGGATTCGGCGCTCATATCAGGCCACCTCCATCGCAGGCCCCATCGTCGTCTTCACGTAGACAGTGTCGATGTTGAGCGGGCCCTTCTCGAGGTCCGCGTGCAGACGGCGAAGGATAACGTCGATGTTGTCCGAGATATCCTCGGCGGACATGTCCTCCGCGCCGACCCGCGTGTGGAACGTTCGCCGTTCCCCGCTGCGGAGCTGCACGGTGTTTTTCATGCGTTCGATGACCTCGACGACGTCGTCGTCGGGGTCGAGCGGTTCCGGCATCTTCCCACGCGGACCGAGGACGGTCCCGAGGTAGCGACCGATGTCCTGCATCATGCCCTTCTCTGCGATGAAGAAGTCAGTGTCATCGGCGAGGTCCTTGGCGGCGTCGTCATCGCCACCCAGTTCCTCGAGTTCGTCCTCGTCGAGTACGTCGTCTGCGACTTCCTCGGCACGGAGGGCGGTTTCGCCCTCGGCGAAGACCACAATAGTGGTCTCCTGGCCGGTGCCAGCAGGAAGCACGACGGACTCGTCGACGCGGTTCGACGGGTCGTTAAGATCTAAGTCGCGCAGGTTCACAGCGAGGTCGACCGTTTCGCGGAAATTCCGCTCAGGTGCGTCCTCGAGTGCGCGCGAGACTGCGTTCTCTATTTCCTGATCTGCCATTGTTCACCTCCGTAGTACGCCAATCGGCTTCTACGGGTCAGTGAAACAGGCGGATGCCTGTCTCGTGCGGGTAGACGCCAATGCGACACTTAAACCCGTCGAACCAGCCCAAGGGCCGCTGACGGGCGTGTTTCCGGTTCTCAGGGACCAGTCGGTGACGGGGGTCCCATCGACTGTGCAGTGGCTCAACAGCGTCAAAAGCAAGGGAAAACACACGCCAGTCGCACAGCGGTCCGACTTACGCCTGTGCTTCGGCCGCGAACACGTCGTCGTACTCGCCCGCGTCGATGCGTTCCTTGAATTCGCGTGGGTTCTCGCCTTCGATAGTGACACCGAGGGAGGTGCACGTCCCGACGACTTCCTTTGCAGCGTTCTTCAGGTCGTAGGAGAGCAGGTCGGGATGCTTCTGCTCGGCGATCTGTTTGACCTGGTCGACGGAGAGGTCAGCGACGAAGTCCTCTTGCGGTTCGCCGCTGCCGGTCTCGAAGCCGGCCTCGTCCTTGATGAGTTCGGCCGTCGGCGGGACACCGACCTCGATCTCGAAGGAGCCGTCGTCGTCGTACTCGACGGTGACGGGGACTTCGGTGCCGTCGAACGCTGCCGTCTGGTCGTTGATTTCCTGTACGACTGCCTGCACGTCCACCGGTGTCGGGCCGAGTTCCGGACCGAGTGGCGGGCCAGGGTTGGCCTCCCCACCGGGAACGAGGACTTCGATAGTTCCAGCCATACATAGTGGAATCCTCGCGGCAGTTTAAAGGATTGCGTTTCACGGATCGCTGCGTGAGGCCTCCACACGCACGAACGCTCACCGTTTGGAACCAACAAACAAGAGGTCAGCGCGGCAAAGAATAGAATCCCAGTCAGTTCAGGCGAACGTCACGCCGTGCCGCGCGAGGAAGTCGCTCGCGTCCTTGATTTCGACTGGGGAGCCGATTATCCGAATCTGTTCACCGTCCTGATGAACACTCACAGTGAACTGCTGTTCCAACTCCTCGCGAATTCCGTCGAGCGCACCGACTGGCAGCAGTATCTGCGTGCTGTCGCGGAACCGACTCGCCGCTCCCATTATCGACACATGACGGTGGATACCCTATAGGTGTGTCGAATTACATGAGGGTCGTTTGACCATTCTGAACGGCAGGACAACTGCGTCGACCCGGGCCGATGGGGTGGCGTCGTCGAGGGAGGAAAGCCTTATTCGGTGTGAGGGGCCGACATACACTTAATGGGGCTCGAAGAGGAGATTCAGGAACTCGAGGACGAAATCGCCAGCACTCCCTACAACAAGTCTACAGAGGCCCATATCGGTCGGCTGAAGTCCAAGCTCGCGGAGAAAAAGGAAAAGCTCGAACAGCAGGCCTCTTCAGGCGGCGGCGGTGGCTACGGCGTCGAGAAACACGGCGACGCGACCGTCGCGCTCGTCGGGTTCCCCAGCGTCGGGAAGTCGACGCTGCTAAACGCCCTCACTAACGCCGAATCCGAAACTGGAGCCTACGAATTCACCACACTCGACGTGTACCCGGGGATGCTCAAGCACAAGGGAGCGAACATCCAGATTCTCGACGTTCCCGGTCTCATCGAAGGGGCTGCTGGTGGTCGCGGTGGCGGCAAGGAGGTGCTGTCCGTCGTCCGGACTGCGGACCTCATCGTCTTCCTCATCTCCGTCTTCGAGATCGACCAGTACGACCGACTCAGCGAAGAACTGTACAAGAACAAGATCCGACTCGACCAGGACCCGCCGTGGGTCAACGTCCGGAAGAAGGGCAAGGACGGGATTTCGGTCAACACTGCCTCCGGCGTCGAACTCGACGACGAGACGGTCAAAGCCGTTCTGCGCGAGCACGGCTACGTCAACGCCGACGTCACCATCGGCGAGCAGATCGACATCGACCAGCTCATCGACGGCGTGATGGACAACCGCGTCTATCTGCCCTCCCTCGTTGCTGTCAACAAGGCCGACCTCATCGAGCCCGACTACCTCCCCAAAGTCGAAGACGAGCTCCGGGAGCGTGACATCGACCCCGACGAAGCAATCTTCATCAGCGCCGAGGAAGAGAAAGGGCTCGATAGCCTCACCGAACGCATCTGGGACGAACTCGGCCTGATCCGGATCTACATGGACAAGCCGGGCCGCGGTGTCGACCGCGAGGAACCGCTGATACTCCGCGAGGGCGACACCGTCGACGACGCCTGCGAGAAACTCGGCGGGAGCTTCGACGAGCGCTTCCGATTCGCTCGTGTGACCGGTCCAAGCGCCAAGCACGACGAACAGCAGGTCGGGCGCGACCACGAACTCGCTGACGAAGATATCTTGCGGATCGTCGCTAACCGCTAGGTTGTCGCGCGTCGGTTCTCGCGTGCACGCGAACAACTGAAGAGAAAGGGTCCCACGGAAGAACAATCCTGTGGAGGACCGCTACCGCATAGCGGAGTAGATGCGTTCATTGGTGTGGAACCCTGCTACCAACTATGGACCGCGGTCCCAGACGCCGTCTTATCGCCGTCGTTGTTGCCGGCCTCGTCCCCTGGACAGTGGTGCTAATTGGAAAGGAACTGACGCTCGTCTTCTCGTTTGGCCTGTTCAACACGAACCCGCCGGAGTTGCTCTCGGTCTACAGCTACTTCATCCGCTTTACCAGCGCACTCCCGCAGTTTATCGAATCGTGGGGTTCGGGCGTCCTGCTGTATGCCTTTGCTCTAGCCAGCGCCGTTGCCGGTGTCGTCTGGCGTGAGGATGTTCGGGTGACCGCCCTCGCACTCGCAGGTGCGGGTCTGACGCAGTTTCCGGTGTTTCTGGGATTCAACAGGCGGCTCAACTACGTGGCTGTCCCGGTCGGCTCCCTTGTCCTGCTTATCGTGGTCTGGTGGTACTACCTCCCGGCTATCCGAGCGGACACGGCGACGGAGTGAGCCGCGGTATCGAATCCGGACGGAACCACCTGTGGCGGTAGCCTTTTCGCTCGCTCGCACCATGTGCCGTGTATGTGGTCACTCGATCATACGATGATGCGCGTCGAGGATCTGGACGCGTCGCTGGACTGGTACCAGACGTATTTCGATTACGAGGAGAAGGGCCGCTGGGAGGCCGACACCTTCACGAACGTCTTCCTCGGTCCGGAGGACGTCCACGATGATGGTGCCCTGCTCGAACTCACGTACAATCACGACGGGCGCTCGTACACGATGGGCGACGCGTGGGGACACATCGCCGTCCGCTGTGACGACGTGTACGAGGCCTACGACGAGCTGATGGACGCCGGCGTCGAGGACTATCGCGACCCGGACTCCTGTGGCGGCTCCTACGCCTTCGTCACGGATCCCGACGGTCACGAGATCGAGATCGTCGAACGGGACCACGGCGCGAAGTGGTCGCTGGACCACACGATGATCCGTGTCGAAGACGCCGAACAGGCTATCGGCTGGTACACCCGAAAGCTCGACTACGACCTGTTCCGCCGCGAGGAGTTCGACGACTTCGCCCTGTACTTCCTCAAGCCCGAGGATGCCCCAGAAGAGGCGATGTCGGTCGAACTCACCTACAACTACGACGGCCGGTCGTACGAACTCGGCGATGCCTGGGGGCATCTCGCGGTTCGAACCGATGACCTCCATAGCGCGTGGGAGACGCTGATGGGTCGCCACGCCGAGGATTACCGCGACCCCGAGAGCTGTGACGACCGCTACGCGTTCACCAAAGACCCCGACGCCCGCGAAATCGAAATCGTGACCAACTGACGGCACTGGTCGGTACTAACCGTCTGTTCTAATCTATTCTCGCGCGGTAGCTGTCAGAAGGAGATTCGTCTACGGAGTCGTTCCTGAGCGAGCAGTGAGGATCTGTGAAGCCCTAGCGTCTCAGGCCAGCGATACCATCTCCGATACGTAGCTCTGGGCCGTCAAACGCCCGAATGCCGATCCTGTGCTATGACCTACAAGCTGCTTGGACCACATCTAATCGCCTCAGATGGCGTCTTTGGGGCTTGACTATTCATGACAATCAGATTTCCTAACCACAAAACATATACAACAGACACCTATCGTTTAGACTGTACCCCTACCCATGACGCCAGAAGTGAGTACGCCGGTTCGGTCTATGCGTGGCCACGGTGGCCGCGTTCCGACCAGGTGGAAAACTGCTGGGGTCGCCCGATAGCAAACACAAACTATGACAGGAAATTCAGACAAGGTTCGCAGCCTGTTCCTGACGGCGCTGATGGTCTTCTCGGTATTCGCCGGGACCATCGCGTTCTCCGGTGGCGCAGCCGCCGCCGCGAACGTCAGCGTCGAACAGGCAGCAGAATACGATAGCGGGACAGTCGAATTGGCACTCAATGGTTCAACCGGTAGCGCAGTCACGACGGGAGACATCGACATCTACATCGACGGAAACGAGAACCCGAGCAACTACGGTGTCTCGTCAGTCGACGGGACTGACGACGGGACGACTGGACGCCTCCAGTTCAGTCTGGACCAGGACGTTCAGCCGAACCGGAACCTGACCGTCGAGGTTTCAGGTCTCACCGGCGGTGACAACACGGTCGTCGCTGAGGACATCGACGTGACGTCCCAGACGATTGTGGCCGACGATAGCTCGGGCGACACTAACGCCTTCCGCGGTGAAGTCCTGGCTATCCGAGCCGACGGCGGCGAAGGTGACGCTGACGATGCTACCTCGAGTACTCAAATTGTAGTCGAGGACTCGAACGGCGCTGTCGTCACGCAGGACACTTACACAGCCAACAGCAAAGTCTACACCTACGAAACGGAAAACCTCGACACTGGTGAAGAATACGAGGTCACCGTTGGTGGTACTGCGGACGAAAACATCACCATCAGCAATCTCGATCTCAATGTGAACATTGACGACGATGTCGGCGACGGTGCCAACATCGACGACACGGACACGCTTGCGGTCAACGTCTCGACCACGCGTGGTGGCGAGCCGGCCAACGCAACGCTGTTCAACGAGGACGACGACAAGGTTGCCACGCAGATCAAGAGCCTGAAAGGTAACGAGAACGTCGTGTTCGACTTCGGTAACCAGAGCGCCGACGACAGTCCGTACTACGTCAAAGTGACGGACAACCAGACCGGCGTCTCCGCCGAATCCGACCAGATCAACGTCTCCGAGTCCGGTGAGGGTGACGCCAGCTTCGAGACTTCCACCGTACAGGATGAAGTCGGTGACGTCACCAACATCACCGTCCAGATGGGTAACACCGAGAACGCCGTCATCAACGTCGGCAGCCAGAACGACGACAACTACGTCATCCAGGGTCAGCTCGAGGACGACAACGGTGACGGCGAAGTTACCGTTCAGTTCAACAGCTACACCGCTGGGACCGACAACAACAACACGGTTCTTACCGTCCCCGGTGACGACGACCTCGATGAAGTCGAAGAGAAGGGAAGCTTCACCGATAGTAGGAACAGCTTGGACGAAGATGTACTGGAACCACAATCCTACTCGATAAACGTGACCGCCGGGACCTCCCCGGATGTCACCAGTCCTGATACGGTTGGGACGCTACGTCTCAACGAGAATTCCGTCGAGAGTATGCAGACCTGGGTTGCACCGAGCGACGCAGATATCGACGACGAGGATATCGACATCTACGACCGCATCGGTGAGAACCTCACGCAGTCCGACGACGTCGCAGTCGAAGATGTCGTCGTCCACGAAATCCAGGCATCCGGTATCGAGGGTGCGCTCGAATACGAGCAGGAAGACAACGGGTCTTCCGACGTGACTGATGCGTTCATCGCAGCTGCCGACACCACGCCGGACCGTATCAACGACGACACGAGCGCCTCCGGCCTCCAGCTCTACGTCAACCGGACCGACGTCGGTGCAAACGCTGACGCAGATCCGATTAACTTCGCCAACAGCAGTAGCGCAGTGACCGTCGTCGACGACCCGGACAACAACACCTACTTCGTCGCCCTCGACACCGAGGACGTCGAGTTCGAGTCCGGTAACACGATCACTGAGGAAGAGGACACGGAAATCAACGCCACCTTCTCCGTGCAAGAAGGTCCGCTGACTGACGACTCTTCGAGCGAAAGCGAGCTCTACACCACGTCTGAGCGGAACGCGGAGCTGAATCTTGACGACGACGGCTTTGTCACCGTTGGCGCCGCCGCCGGACAGACAGTGAGCGGCGATACGAACGTCGCCCCCGGCTCCGAGCTCGAAGTCGAAATGGAATCCGAGAGTGAGGCGAACCCATTCGTCGAACGACCGGAAGCAACTGTTGGTCCGAACGGCACGTACGTCGCTACGGAAGACTTCAGCGACTACTCCGCTGGAACGAACTTCACCGTCCAGACGCTGGATGTCGACGGTGACTCCGACTTCAGCGACGAGGAAGACGGCCGCATCGTCGAAGCCGATACGGCCACCGTGAGCATCAGCGATCAGGAGTCCGACGGTAGCGAAGTCGTTGTCGACAGCGCACAGCTGTCCAGTGGCGGCTTCATCGCTATCCACGCCGGTGACGCATCCGGTGACGTCGTCGGCAACTCGGAGTACCTCGAAGCAGGTACGTACAATGACCTCACGATCACGCTCGACGAGCCGATGGACGAGAACTTCACTGCGGTCGCGATGCCGCATCAGGACACCAACGGCAACGAAGCGTACGACTTCCCCGGCGATGACGGTCCGTACACCCAGAACGGCTCCGCCGTGACGGACAGTGCGAACGTGACCGTCTCCGCCGAAGAGCCTGAGGACACGCCCGAAGACACGCCTGAGGACACGCCCGAAGACACGCCTGAGGACACGCCCGAAGACACGCCTGCGGACACGCCTGAGGACACGCCGGACACTGGAACCGCGACCACCGAAGCGGAAGGTCCCGGCTTCACGGCAGCCATCGCGCTCATCGCGCTCGTCGCTGCTGCGCTCCTCGCTGTCCGACGCGACAACTAACCGGAACCACTCCGGTCCCTGAACACCGTTCTTTCTTTCGCACGCTACGTGAAGAGTGCAAACAGACTGCAGATCGACTCGGGGACTCGTAGTTTACTCAGACACGATTCCGTCCGCTTCTGAACGGCTAACTGCCCCATCGGCAGTCGTGACTGGATCACAGTCGAACGCTGGCCCAACGCGGCAGTAACCCAGCGCCTGCCGGACACCTCCTCGATGTCCGCCACTGCGAGGGTGGTTTCGGTAACGGTTTGGGACCCGTCCGTAGTCGAGTGATGGAACAACCGCCGGTCGAATCGGGAGGCGTGTTTCTCAGATCTGGTCCCAGGAAAGAGTCAAATAAATATCCAGAATAAGAGTACATACCATTTCAAAATAATTATTACCTGACAGCAATGTGTAATTTGGATGTAACCTTTATCCATAAAGCATTTACCGCACTTCGGGTAATGTACCGATACCCCTACCCATGACGCCAGAAGTGAGTACGCCGGTTCGGTCTATGCGCGGTCGCGGTGACCGCGTTCCGACCAGGTGGAAAACTGCTGGGGTCGCCCGATAGCAACACAAACTATGACAGATACAAACGAAAAAATCCGCAGCCTGTTCCTGACGGCGCTGATGGTCTTCTCGGTATTCGCCGGGACCATCGCGTTCTCCGGTGGCGCAGCCGCCGCCGCGAACGTGACCGTCGAGCAGGCAGTAGAATACGATAGCGGGACAGTCGAATTGGCACTCAATGGTTCAACCGGTAGCACAGTCAGTGACACTGACATCGACATCTACGTCGATGGCAACAAGAACCCGAGCAACTACGATGTCACCTCAGTCGACGGGACTGACGACGGGACGACTGGACGCCTCCAGTTCAGCCTGGATCAGGACGTTCAGCCGAACCGGAACCTGACCGTCAAGGTTTCAGGTCTCACCGGCGGTGACAACACGGTCGTCGCTGAGGACATCGACGTGACGTCCCAGACGATTGTGGCCGACGATAGCTCGGGCGACACTAACGCCTTCCGCGGTGAAGTCCTGGCTGTCCGAGCCGACGGCGGAGAAAGTGACGCTGACGATGCTACCTCGAGCACGAAGATTGTGGTCGAGGACTCGAACGGCGCTGTCGTCACGCAGGACACTTACACAGCCAACAGCAAAGTCTACACCTACGAAACGGAAAACCTCGACACTGGTGAAGAATACGAGGTCACCGTTGGTGGTACTGCGGACGAAAACATCACCATCAGCAATCTCGATCTCAATGTGAACATTGACGACGATGTCGGCGACGGTGCCAACATCGACGACAAGGACACGCTTGCGGTCAACGTCTCGACCACGCGTGGTGGCGAGCCGGCCAACGCAACGCTGTTCAACGAGGACGACGACAAGGTTGCCACGCAGGTCAAGAGCCTGAAAGGTAACGAGAACGTCGTGTTCGACTTCGGTAACCAGAGCGCCGACGACAGTCCGTACTACGTCCAAGTGACGGACAACCAGACCGGCGTCTCCGCCGAATCCGACCAGATCAACGTCTCCGAGTCCGACGACGGTGAGGCAAGCTTCGAAAGCTCGACCGTTCAGGACAACATTGGCGACGTTGTCAACATCACGGTGCAGGTTGACAACACCGAGGACGCCGTCATCAACATCGGCGACGAGAACGACGACAACTACTACATCCAGGGCCAGCTTGAGGACGACAACGGTGACGGCGAAGTTACCGTTCAGTTCAACAGCTACACCGCTGGAAACTACAGCGATAGTACGGTTCTCAGCGTGCCTGGTGACGACGACATTGACAACATCAAGGAGGGTGGCGACTACACCCGAGGTAGCCTGAGTGGAGACACGCTCGAAGCAGGCTCCTACTCGATGAACGTGACCGCCGGGACCTCCCCGGATGTCACCAGCCCCGACACGGTTGGAACGCTCCGACTCAACGAGAACTCCGTTGAAAATATCCAGACGTGGGCTGCACCGAGCGACGCAGATATCGACGACGATGATGTCGACATCTACGACCGCATCGGTGAGAACCTCACGCAGTCCGACGACGTCGCAGCTGAGGACGTTGTCGTCCACGAAATTCAGGCATCCGGTATCGAGGGTGCGCTCGAATACGAGCAGGAAGACGGAAGTGCCTCTGATGTTACTGAGGCGTTCATCGCAGCGACCGATACCACGCCATACCGCATCAACGACAGTGACGCGACGACGTCCGGTCTTCGACTCTACGTCAACCGGACCGACGTCGGTGCAAACGCTGACGCGAACCCGATTGACTTCTCGAACAGCAGTGACGCGGTAACTGTTGTCGACGACCCGGACAACAACACCTACTTCGTCGCTGTTGACACGAGCGATGTTGTGTTCGAAAACGGCAAGACGATTGTCAAAGAAGAAGACACGCGCCTCAACGCTACCTTCTCCGTCCGAGAAGGTCCGCTGACCGACGACCGGAACAGCGACAGCGCGATCTACACCACGTCCGAGCGCGACGCCACACTGGACCTTGACGACAGCGGCGTCGTTACGGTCTCGGCCGCCACTGGTCAGGAAGTGACCGGTGAGACGAACGTCGCACCTGGCTCCGAGCTCGAAGTCGAGATGGAGTCCGAGAGTGACGCGAACCCGTTCGTCCTCCGCCCCGAAACTGATGTCGCCGCTGACGGTACGTACACCGCCACGGCCGACTTCAGCGACTACTCCGCTGGAACGAACTTCACCGTCCAGACGCTGGACGTCGACGGTGACTCTGACTTCAGCGACGAGGAAGATGGCCGTATCGTCGAAGCCGACACGGCTACTGTGAGCATCAGCGAGCAGGAATCCGACGGTAGCGAAGTCGTCGTCGACAGCGCACAGCTGTCCGAGGGTGGCTTCATCGCAATCCACGCCGGTAACGCATCCGGCGACGTCGTCGGGAACTCCGAGTACCTCGGGGCAGGCAGCCACGAGGACATCACGGTTACGCTCGACGAGCCGATGGACGAGGACTTCACTGCGGTCGCGATGCCGCACCAGGACACCAACGGCAACGAAGCGTACGACTTCCCCGGCGATGACGATCCGTACACCCAGAACGGCTCTGCCGTGACGGACAGTGCGAACGTGACCATCGTCGAGGAAGAGCAGACTGAAGCACCGGACACGGAAACCGAAACGGAAACCGAAACGGAAGCCGAAACCGAAGAGGAAACTGACGCACCGGCAACCGATGAGCCGGCAACCGATGAATCCGAGACCACCGCCGCGGAAGGTCCCGGCTTCACGGCAGCCATCGCGCTCATCGCACTCGTCGCCGCTGCGCTCCTCGCTGTCCGACGCGACAACTAACCGGAACAGCTCCGGTCTCTGAACACCGTTCTTTCTTTCGCGCGCTACGTGGGTAGCGGCGGCACTGTCGATAGGTCGGTCTGACGACGACACCGCACAGTAGCGCAACGACAAAACATATACGCCGGTTTGGCCAACGTACGAGCAATGAGTGAGACAGTCCTGCAGGCAGGCGTCGACATCGCTGGACTGTCGTTCGACCCGGTCACAGTCTCGGAACCGCTGATGTGGCTCGTTCTCGCGGCGTTTCTGGGAAGCGTGGCTGTCGCCCAGTACGACGAGCGACTGGCCCGTCCCGTCGGAACAGTCGGCTGGGCTTTGTTCGCAGCATACTGGCTCGTCTTGGCCCCGCATTTCATTCTGATACAGAAGAGCGTCGTCGAGGGCTTGGGGAGCGTCATCGCCGTCCCCCTGTCGCTGTACACCGGCTATCTGCTCTGGAACGGCCGCGAGTCGCTGCTGGTGTTGACCCGGGCAATCGGCCTCATGGGCGTCATCTACGTACCGTTTCTCACCATCGGGCCGCTCCGCCAGACCATCATCGAGATCGTCACCGGGCAGGTCTCCTTCCTCATGACCGTCCTGGGCTACGACCCGGTGGTAGTCGACGGGCTCTCGCACAACGGCATCGATATCGCCTCGAAGCAGTACCCCTACGAAAACACGTTCTGGTTCGGCGGGAACGAGCGGCCGATAACGTACACCATCATTCTGGCCTGTACGGGTATCGGGAGTATATCTATCTTCGCCGGCGGAATACTGGCGGTCAAGGCGCCGTGGCGGCGGAAGCTCCGCGTGCTGGTCGCGGCTGTCAGCATCATCTACGTACTGAATCTGATTCGGAACCTCGGAATCGCGCTGGCTTTTGGCCTGCAGAAGGCGCAGTTCTTCCCGGGAACGGTCATGGCGCTGTTCGGCCTCAGCGACGCACAGCTGGTGTCCTACTACATCGTCGACCGGATTCTGGCGCAGTTCGGCTCCGTCATCGTTCTCGTCGGGCTGACGTGGGTGCTGATGCGGGAGCTACCGGAACTCACGGTCATCGTCGAGGACCTCCTCTTCCTGGTGACTGGCACGGAGTACGACCTCGGAACGGCGTTCGAAAAGAACCAGTCGGAGTCGGGTCCTGCAACGCCTGGTGACGACTGAACTGCGTCGGGAGGAACGGCCGTTATTCTAATTCTGCTCCAGCAATCGATTCCAGTGCGTCAGCTTCGAGCGGGTGGAGCGAACCGGGAATGACGAGCAGATGTAGCGGCTCGCCGAATGACTGTGCGGCGAGAGCGTCGAGCGTATCGGCGGCCACCAGCGGGTCCGGGCTACCGGCTCTGGCCACGACGACGCCGAGCGTGTCGGGGAACGGCTCGGATAGCATGGCGGCGGCCTTGCTGGCAGTCATGTACGTGTCGTCACTCTCGTCCCAGTGGGGGTCGTCGACCTTGATGTCGAGATAGACTAGCGTGTGCAGGTCCCGCTCCCGGTTGTCCTCGATGGTGGCGACGACGCTATCCGGGACGCCGTCACCGCCGTGGGCGTCCTCGAACGGGAGCGTCGTGGCCTTCCCGAAGCGGTAGTTCTGTAAGCCAGTCAGTGAGCCGGCGGCCGTCTGGGCTGTCGTTCCGTGGACGATTCGGGTTTCGATACCGCGGTCAGCAGCGCGGAGCCGGAGGTCGGTGTGTGTCGTCGAGACCATCGTATCCCCGGCAGTACAGAAGACGACATCTTCGCTCTCGGCGGCTTCGAGAATCGGTTCGGGGTCCTGCTCGATGCCGGCGCGGTCCCTGACTTCGATACTCGTCTCCAGTACGTCCTCTAGCGTTTCGAGGTCGGTACCAACCAGCCGACTCGTGTAGAACTCCGCGAACACCCGGTCGGCGTCTCGGATGGCGTCGCGGCCGGCGACTGTGACCGAGCGCTCGTCGTAGAGGCCCAGCCCGACGAATGTGAGCATATCCGGAGTGGGTCGCCGTCGGGCATAAAGGGCGCGAAGCGTCAGGCTTACCGCCCGCGGTCGGAGAGTGTGAGTATGGGCGTTCCCTGCGTTCGCGTTTCCCGCGAGGCCGGCGAAGAGACGCGCCAGCGCCTCGCCGAGGCAAACCTCGTCGACGACGGCTACGACATCACGGTCGTCGACGGACAACTGTACGTCCCCGTCACTGATCCCACAGCGGTGCCGTCGGACCTCACCGTCGTGGAGGCAGACCCGCCGGTCCGCGAAGGCCAGACGATGCCGGCCGACGGACTCGACTTCGACCCGAGCTACGAGCGCATCGGCGACGTCGCGATTGTCGACGAGGACGACGCCGACCGGGCGCGGGCGATTGCCGACGCGATTATGGATTCAGACCTGCCCGTGCGAGCGGTGTTGAACCGCGCGTCGAAGATCAAAGGCGAACAGCGGGTCCGGGACTGGGACGTACTCGCTGGTGAGGGGACGGAAGTCACCCACCGAGAGTACGGCTGCACGTTCGACCTCGACCTCGCCGAGGTGTACTTCTCGCCACGGCTGGCGACAGAGCGCCATCGTGTCACCGAACAGGTCAGCGAGGGCGAGCAGGCCTTCGACATGTTCGCGGGCGTCGGCCCGTTCGCGATTCCGTTCGCCAAACGCGGCGCGACCTGCGTCGGAACAGACATCAACGAGACGGCAATCGAGTACCTCCGGGCGAACGCACAGCGCAACGGCGTCGCCGACCGCGTGACGGGCATCTGTGGCGACGTACGAGAGGTCGCCGGAGAGTACGAGGACTGGGCCGACCGCGTCGTGATGAATCTGCCCCATAGCGCCGACGAGTTTCTGGAGACCGCCGTCCGCCTGGCGGCTGACGACTGTGTCTTTCACTACTACGATATCCAGCACGAGGACGACCTGTTCGGGCCCGGCGAGCGAGCGATTCGGGCGGCTGCGGAGCCGGCCTACGACGTGACGGTCGAAACGCGCCACACCGTCCGGTCGTATGCCCCGAAGGAACACAACGTCGTGCTCGACGTTCGACTGACGCGCTGAAACGAACAGTTATGTTCATTCGTCTGATGGTGGGGAATAGTAGCAGATGGAGGTGAGCGAGGATGACAACATCGACATCCACGACATCTCGCCGACAGCGTGGCGTCTCCTCCGCGTTGCGGCGGGGTTCGGCCAGCGGGAGGTCGAAGTGGAAATCGACGACATCATGCAGGCTCACATCTCGATGCTGGAGAACAACAACCGGAGTCTCTCGGAGCAACGACTCGAAGTGTTGTTCGAACTGTACCGTTCGGAACTGACCAACGAACAGGTGCGCGTACTGGTTTCGAACTTCTAACCATGACTGAACGGATATTCCACGGACGCCGAGACGCGGCGGCTGGCCAGCGGGGTCGGCCATGACCTGGTCGGGCCGAACGCGACCGCGGCGAACGGCAGGGGCGATCCTCGTCGCGCTCGCCTCGACGGCCGCGATAGCCGCAGCCCCGACGCCACCCGGACTCGACATCGCCGCCCAGTACGCGCTGGCGACCATGGCGTTTGCGGCGATTCTCTGGGTCACGGACGCCCTGCCGCTCCCGGTAACGGCGCTGCTGATACCGGTGTTGCTGACAGTGTTCGGTATCTACACCGAGATGGAGGCCGCGCTATCGGGCTTTGCCGACCCGCTCATCTACCTGTTCGTGGCGGGGTTCATGCTCGCGAAGGCACTCCAGACCCACAACATCGACCGCCGGATCGCCCTGCACCTCATTGGCTGGATGGGGCGGTCGCCGCGGCTGCTCATCCTGGCAATCATGGTCGCGACGGCGTTTCTCTCGATGTGGGTGTCGAACACGGCGACGACGGCGATGATGACGCCCGTCGCACTGGGTGTGCTTGCTGAGGTCGTCGGCCGAGATGTCCCCGACGGCGAGGCGTCGAACATGCGAATCGCGACCTTGCTCGGCACGGCCTACGCGGCGAGCGTCGGCGGGGTTGGCACCCTCATCGGTACGCCGCCAAACGTCGTCGCCGTGGCGTTTCTCGACAGGCTCATCGGCGTCGAGATATCGTTCGTACAGTGGCTGGCCGTCGGGCTCCCCATCGTCGTGTTGACCCTCCCGCTGACGTGGTACGTCCTGACGTTCTGGCTGTACCCCCCGGAGGTCGAGGACGTGAGTGGGGCAAAAGCGCAGGCGAACACGTACCTCGAAGAGGAGGGGCCACTGTCCGAAAGCGGCCGGCGCGCGGCGTATATTTTTGCGGCTACGGCGGGCCTGTGGATTCTCGGCGGGCTCGGGTTCCTGTTCGAGGGACTCCTCCCTGGACCGGTGTTCGTGACGCTGTTCGGCGGCACGGGCGAGACAGTGTTCGGTCTGACGGGCCACCGCGGCGTCCTGTACCTCGTGGTGGTCGGACTGCTCGCTATCCCGGCACTCGTCCTCTCGGGGGCTGACGACTGGGAGAACCTGGTCGACATCGATTGGGGTACCATCATCCTGTTCGGCGGCGGCATCTCGCTGGCGGACGCGCTGGCCGAAACCGAGGCGACGACGTGGCTCGCACGCACTGTCTTCGACACGCTGGTCGGCGCGCCGCTGGTCCTCGTCGTGCTCGCCGTCGTCGTCTTCACCGTGCTGGTGACGGAACTGTCCTCGAACACGGCGACGACGACGATACTCGCCCCGGTCCTCATCGGCCTCGGAAGTGTGCTCGCTGGAACACTCGGCGTCGAACCGGTACAGGCAGCCGTCACGCTGACCGTTACCGGGGCTGTCGCGGCGAGTTTCGCGTTCGCGCTCCCCGTCGCCACCCCGCCGAACGCTATCGTCTTCGGTAGCGGCCACCTGGAGCAACGGGACATGATTCGGGCCGGCGTCGTACTGAACGTCCTGATGACGCTCGTGTTGACGGCACTCGTCCTCGTTTCCTTCGCGGTCCTCTGGCCCCGCGTACTCTGGTAGGCCGGTCTGCGGTGTCGATTGTTCTTGAGGACGTACTTCTACGTATACGTCCTACCTCGCCACACTATCCTTAACATTTAATAGGGTATGTCACAACGGAACGTACAGGCCGTGTATCATTGATACACGGGCGTAAACCGACCTATGACTGGAAAACAAGACCGACGCGCGTTTCTGAAGGTGGCAGGAAGTACAGGTGTCCTCGGACTGACCGGCCTCGCTGGCTGTTCCGGTGACGGTGGCGACGGTAGTAGTGACGGGGGCGATGGCGGTGGTGGCGGTGACGGTAGTGACGGCGGGTCCACCGGGGATAGCGATGGCGGGATGAACGTCATCAAGCTCGGCGGTTCGATGAGTCTCACTGGGGACAACGCCGACCTCGGCCAGCTGTATAAAGACGCCTACGAGCTGACCATCCAGCGCATTAATGAGTCCGGCGGGGTTGAGGCCGGGGACGGCAACACCTACGAACTGGAGATGATTCTCCGTGACGACGGGACAGACGCCTCCCAGTCGAAGTCTATCTACCAGGAACTCATCGACCGCGAGGGCATCGACTACCTGCTCGGACCGTACTCCAGTACGGTGACCCTGCCCGCCAGCGCCGTGGCCGCACAGAACCAGAAGCCGATGGTCGAGGGTGGCGGTGCGAGCCCGGAGATATTCGCACAGGGCAACGAGTGGATCTTCGGCCTCCTGCCGACGGCGAACAAGTACGCCAAGAGCTACATCGACATGTGCCTCGCACAGGACTCGACGCCGGAGTCCATCGCGATCCTCGCGGAAGACGGCACGTTCAGCCAGTCGACCGCGGAGGGCGCACGTAACAAAATCAGCAACACGGATTTGGAACTGGTTGTCGACCAGACGTTCCCCTCGGACACGTCGGACCTCTCGACCAACCTCGGAAAGGTTCGGGACAGCGAGGCCGACATCCTCCTGCTGTGTGCCCACCAGAAGCACAACATCATCCTGGCCAACCAGATGGAGAGCCAGGATGTCAACGTCGACGCGGCGATGGGGACCGTCGGAAGCCTCAACGAATCGTTCAAAGACGAGGCCGGCGCGAACGGCGACTATATGTACGGGCCGTCCTCGTGGGCAGTCAACGCCGATTTCGACGACCCGGTGTATGGCAAGACCGGGGACTTTGTCTCGGCCATCGAGGAGAACTACGACTACACGCCGGACTACCACAGTGCGGCCGGTGAAGCCGTCATCCTCACGTACATGAACGCCTTCCAGAACGTCGACGAACTCAACCCGACGGCGGTCCGGGACCACATTCGACAGGCCGAGTTCTCGACGGTGTACGGCACCGTCGCCTTCGACGACAGCGGCGTAATCGACAAGAACATGCTGGTCTACCAGTGGCAGCCCGAGTCCGACCTCCAGATAGTGTACCCGGACAACGTGGCGCAGTCCGATCCGGTGTACCCGATGCCTGACTGGAGCGAGCGCTGAGAGCGATGGCTGCCACCCAATTCGTCGTCAACGGCCTGCTGGTCGGGGCACTGTTTGCAGGCGTGGCGGTCGGATTCGCGCTCATCTGGGGCGTCGTCGACATCATCAACCTCGCCCACGGCGAGATGGTGATGCTCGGTGGATACACCTCCTACTGGATGCTAACCCTGGTCACCGGGAACGCGGAGGGGTCGCCGCTCCTGTTCCTAGCGACCATCCCGGTCGCCATCGCCGTACTGTTCGGCATCGGGTACGCGCTCCAGCGGACGCTGGTGTCGCGGGTCATCGGGACCGACATCTTCCTCACGCTATTGGTGACCTTCGGCGCGAGCATCGCCATCCAGCAACTGGCGATACAGGCGTGGTCGGCGAACCCACGGTCGATTCAGGTCAGCTTCGCGGACCCGTCGGTGAACCTCGCTGGCATCGTCGTCCCCAAGATGAAACTCGTCGCCTTCGCGGGCGCGCTCGTTCTCACCGCGCTCATGTACGTGTTCCTCCAGAAAACGCGGACCGGACGAGCGATACGGGCCGTCTCGCAGAACCCCGAGGCCGCGGCGCTGGTCGGCATCGACGTCGAACACACCCGCGCGGTGACCTTCGGCGTCTCATCGGCTATTGCCGGCGGTATCGGCGCGTTCATCGCTGTCATCCTGAACATCCAGCCACAGATGGGGCTCATCTACACGCTCAAGAGCTTCATCATCGTGGTGTTTGGCGGCGTCGGGAGCATCCCCGGCGCACTCATCGGGGGCCTGTTGCTCGGGTCGGTCGAGGAACTGGTCGCAGGCTTTATTTCCTCTCAGTGGACGCTCGCTGTGAGCTTCTCGCTGCTCATCGTCTTGCTCATCCTCAAACCGAGGGGTCTGTTCGGCCAGGGGGCTGAACAATGAGCACGACCGACGAGGATTCGAGCGGCGTCCTGCGGTCGATCCTCCCGCCGGAACAGGTCGATCGGTTCCTCGGGACCTGTGACGACTACGGCTGGGCGCTCCTCGGTCTTGGGACGCTGATTGCGGCTTCGTTCCCCGTGCTCGGACTGGAGGGCGGCTACTTCATGACAGTGCTGTCCGAGATGTTCCTGTTCGCCATCCTGGCGCTGTCCTGGGACATCGTCGGCGGACAGACCGGCTATCCCAGTTTCGGAAACATGGCCTTCTTCGGTATCGGGGCGTACGCGACGGCTATCCTGACGAAAGACTTCGCTGTCGCGTTCCCGGTCGCGTTCCTGCTGGCCGGCTTGCTCGCCGTCACCTTCGCAGCCATCATCGGCATCGTCGTGCTCCGACTCCGCGGCCACTACTTCGCCATCGCGACGCTGGGCGTCCTGCTGGTCGCCCAGCAGGTCTCTCGCATCCTCGACATCACCGGTGGCGCCAGCGGGAAGATACTGCTGGAGACGCCCTCGGCCGAGACCTTCTACTACCTGTTCCTGGGCGTCCTCGTGGTCGAGATGGCGCTCGTCTACTACCTCTCCGGGACGCGCTTTGGCTTCGTCCTGAACGCCATCCGGGACGACGAGGAGAAGGCCACAGCGATGGGGTTCAACACCACGTACTACAAGACGGCCGCGTGGATGCTGGCCGGCCTGTTCACGGGCTTTGCCGGTGCGGCGTACAGCCTGTTCAACACGTTCATCGACCCCCAGACGGCCTACAACGGCGCGTGGAACGTGGAACTCATCGCGATGGCGCTGCTTGGCGGGTCCGGCACCGTCGCTGGCCCCGTCATCGGTGCGTTCGGCCTCCACACCATCATCGAACTCGTGGAGACGTACGCCGTCGGGTGGCAGCTGGTCCTGCTTGGTGGAGCCGTCATCGTCACGGTCATTGGCTTCCCCAAGGGGGTCGTCGGAACGCTCAGCGAATACGCCAGCCAGATGGACTACTACAAGCACGGCGGCATGGCCGCCACGGACACTGACGACCAGGAGGTGAACGCCGATGAGTAAAGCGGACAGCGGTTCGACAGCTGTCACGGACAGCGACCGTGCGGTGTTGCGGACCGACGGCGTCACGAAGCGCTTCGGCGGCCTGACCGCCGTCGACGACGTGGATATCGAGATACACAGCGGCGAAATCGTCGGCCTCATCGGGCCGAACGGTGCCGGCAAGTCCACGCTGTTCAACTGTATCACCGGGACGCTGACGCCCGACGAGGGCCGGGTCTACCTCCAGGGCGAGGACGTGACGGACTGGCCCGAGCACAAGATCGCGCGGGCCGGCCTGGGGCGCATGTTCCAGGAAACCCGGATCTTCGGCGACATGACCGTCCGCGAGAACCTGCTGCTTGCGGCCCAGGAGGGCGGCGCGAACGTCGGTAGTCTCCTGCGCCGCCCGGATAGCTCGCTGCTCTCCCGGACGGACGAACTGCTTGACTACGTTGACCTCGGGGGGCTATCGGAGACCCGCGCCGGACGGATGAGCTTCGGCCAACAGAAGCTACTGGAGTTCGCCATGGAGCTGATGTCGGAGCCCGAAATCCTGCTGATGGACGAACCGGCAGGCGGCATCAACCCCTCCATGCTGGGCAATCTCATCGACTACATCCGCAGTGCCAACGAGGAGCAGGAGTCGACCATCTTCCTCATCGAACACAACATGGACTTCGTCATGGACATCGCCGACCGCATCTACGTCCTGGCCCACGGCGAGCGCATCGCCAACGGGACGCCCGAAGAGATTCAGAACGACCAGCGCGTACTCGACGCGTACCTCGGGAGGGAGTGAGTATGGCATCAACACCAGACGCAACGAGCGACCCGACCGAGGACCCGGTGCTCCGGATGGAAAACGTCACGGCCGGCTACGGCAACACCACCGTGTTGCACGACGTGAGCATCGCTGTCGAGGACGAACAGGTCGCCTGCCTTATCGGTCCGAACGGCTCCGGGAAGTCCACCCTCATGAAGAGCATCTACGGGTTCGCGGACGTCCAGTCCGGGACGGTGTCGTTCCGCGGCCAGGAGATCACCGGCCGGTCGCCCCAGCAGAACCTCGCCAACGGGATGAGCTACGTCCTGCAGGACGCCAGCGTCTTTCCGGGGATGAGTGTCCACGAGAACATGCTGATGGGCGGCTACGTGTTCAACGACGACGACCGCGCCGCTGCCCGCGCCGAGGAACTGTACGAGGAGTTCCCAGTGCTCGCCGACCTCCGGAGCCAGTCAGCCGGTACTCTCTCGGGCGGCCAGCGTCGCCTGCTGGAATTGGCCCGCGCGCTGATGGTCGAACCGGACGTGATGATGCTCGACGAGCCGTCTATCGGACTCGAGCCGCGGTTCATCGACGACGTATTCGAGCGCATCGAGCAACTCAACGACCTCGGAACGACCATCCTGCTCGTCGAACAGAACGCTGAAAAGGGCCTCTCTATCGCCGACCGCGGCTTCGTGCTCGCGAGCGGGGAAATCAAGTTCACCGGCACGGGGACCGAACTGCTTAACGACGAGGAAGTCGGACGCTTGTATCTAGGAGGGTAAAATATGTACACGATACTCGTCCCCGTCGACGCCGATGAGGACCGCGCCCGCGGCCAGGCCGCCTTCGTCGCGGAGCTACCGGCTGCTGAGACCGACGTCGAGGCCGTGATCACGCACGCACTGACCAAGGAAGAGGCGGAAGCGCCCGAGGAGATACGCAACGTCGAGCGGATCTCGACAGTGCGCCTCGTGCGTGACTACCTCGAAGACCACGACGTCGATGTCCAGCTGGCTGAGGGTCAGCAGCCGCCTGCGGACGGCATCATCGATCTGGCCGAGGAGTTCGACGTCGACCAGATCGTCATGGGGTCCAGAAAGCGGTCGCCGACCGGCAAGGCCGTGTTCGGGAGCGTCTCCCAGCAGGTCCTGCTCGAGGCGGACGACCCGGTCACCGTCGTCGGGTCCCGAGCGGAGTGAGAACGTCTCTCTCGGTGGTCCCGATTCGCAATCCTTATTGCGGTTATGCGTCCAACAACTGATGTACGCGAGTACGGCGCCGGTGTAGCTCAGACTGGCAGAGCGAATCCTTCGTAAGGATTAGGCCGAGGGTTCAAATCCCTCCACCGGCTTCCCTTTTCGAATGCCGTTCTGCGAGTTAGCCGCGTTCTCTACCGAAGACGACTTGTCGGCAGCCGTAGGTGTTGCGTCGCTATCCCGACGGTGCTCCGTGAGCCGCATAAAAACGACCCTCATCAGTGATGCGATATGGCGACGGGCTGCTGGACGGTACTTCTAGCCGTAAACGATGGGCACACAGTACGGATTACCGGCGGGTACTGCGGTGTACGGGCGAGAGCGGCACGACAGACACACTTGCGGACAGTTAGACGGAGTGTGGGTCTGATGGATTTCAGAAACGCCTGGCATCGCGCCACCGACGAAGACGTCTGTTGCATCGCCTGCGGTGAAACGGTCGCCCGGTCGGATGCCCGGGAATACGACAAGTACGGGGACCGCTGGAACCGCGACGGCAAGTCCTTCGAGTACCTGTGCAAGCCCTGCTACAAGGAGTGCTGGCACGTCGACCGGAGCGGGCTGGAAGACCGACTCGAAGCGGCCGGTGCCGGGACCGTGAGCCGGGACGCGTTTCTCAGGTGCTATCACGACCTGGCCGAGGACGCGGAACAGACTCGCGCCGACGGTCGGTGAGCCGAAAGAAGGGTGCCCTGTCCGGCGATACGACACCGCAACACAGGCCATTCAGGGCGTGATGACTGCCCGACCGTCGATCTCTCGGTCTTCGAGCATCTGTGCGACGGTGTTTACCTCGCCCAGGTCGTACTGGGTCGTGTGCAGGTCGACCGCGCCGCGCTCGACAAGCGCGACCAGTTCCTGCAGCTCGGTGTACTGGCCGACGATGTTGCCCTGATAGGCGAACTCGCCGTTGACGAGCGCCTGTGCGGGTTCGTGGATGTGGCCGCCGTAGCCGATGATGTGGTGGTCGCCGCCGGCGGCACAGATATCGGGCGCGAGCGCCGTCGTCTCGTCGGCCCCGACGAAATCGAGCACCTGCGCCGCGCCGACGCCGTCGCTGATGGCCTCGACCTCGCTGGCGACGTCTTCGCTTTCGGGGTCGATGGTGTAGTGTGCGCCGAGGTCGTCAGCGAGGTCGCGGGCGGACTGCTTGATGTCGACGGCGACGAGGTCGGCGGCACACATCGCGTCGAGACACTGGAGACCGATGTGTCCGAGCCCGCCGATACCGATGACGACCGCAGTGTCGCCCGGGTTGAGTCCGTCGACGGCTTTCTTCGCCGCATGGTAGGCCGTGATACCGGCGTCGGCGTGCGGGGCGATGTCGGCCGGGTCGACGCCCCCGGGCAGCGGGATGACCGACCGGTCGCTGGTCAGTAGCTGGTCGGCGAAGCCGCCGTCGGTCGTCAGGCCGTTGAACGCGTCGTTCTCGCAGTACATCGTCTCACCTTGCCGGCACGGTCGGCAGGTGCCACAGGTCTGGACCGGATGACAGATGACCTGGTCGCCTTCCGAGACGATATCGACGTCGTCGCCGGTCTCGACGACTGTCCCGGCGTTCTCGTGGCCCAGCGTCATCGGGAGGTCCTGCGGGACGTACTGGTCCCACATCCCCTCGATGATGTGATTGTCAGTCTGGCACCAGCCGGCCCCTTCGACCTCGACGATGACGTCGTCCCCCGACGCGACCTGTGGTGCGTCCACCTCGTCTATCGAAAGCCCGTTCGACATGTCGTGCGTGTACTCGTGGAGTCTGGCTGCGCGCATCGTTCTGTATCCGGGCGAAACGACATTAAACGCCCGTTATAAAATATCAGATATATTGACGGTATCGCCCATCCCACTGTCTGAGAAGAGTATCAGCCACCCGGCCAGCGTCTGTAGACTCCGAATCCGGATGCAAGGAACGATGCGTGTGGTGACGCCCTCAGCTACACAGACTTCCGGCTGTCATCTCGTGGAGAATATTGCTACCCCGAGGTAGCGAGTATCTTCAGGGAGGTACAGCCGACAGTCTCAGTCCCGACTGGCCAGCAGTGCGGCCCCGAGCAGCGCCACGACGGCGACGGGAATCCCCATTCCGGGGCCGAAGGCCGACGACGGTGCGGGGCTGGTCGCGCGGATCGGTTCCTCGACCGGTTCGTCAGCCTCGTACTCCCAGACAGCGGTCTCGTTCCGAACGATATCAGCGTTCGAGGACGAGACGTCGGCGGGCATCGTCAGCTGGTACTCGACTGCGACGCCATCGCCGAAGGCCACGTCGGTATCCTCGTTCGCAGTGACGAACGTCCGGTCTTCGTACGTGACGTTGCCCCCGCTAGCGTTGACCGACACGTCGCTTTCCGGGCCGGGGTTCCAGTCCGTGAACGTCATCGAGAGCGTGACGTTCTCACCCTCAAGCTCTTGTTCGTACGTGTGATTCGCCATCCGACTGGTGTTCACGTCGGCCAGGAGATATCCTTCAACCGAGTCATAGCCCTCTTGCTGGGCCTGGCTCTGGAGGCCGTCGTACACCGACGGGGACATGTCGAGAGTCAGGTCGTACTCCGAAACTGTGCCGTCTCCGGCCACTGTCGAGTCGACCGTCGCCGTCACACAGCCGGAGAGGACGACGAGGGCAGCGAGACCGATCGCAGGGACAATCCGATTCATACCTCACCGAATCGGGTCAGATGGGATAAGCCTTGTTACCGGGGCCGATTCGGCTCAATGTGTGAGGACCAGTAGCTGGTCGTCAGTCCGAACCAGACAGAAGGGGGACCCGGGGTCTCCGAAAGTGTTCGTCCGCTTTTCGCTGATAAAGAGCGTCTCGAACTCGTTGCCACAGGCCGGACAGGCGAACCCCTTCCGGTTCGACAGCGTCATCGTCCCGCGGTCGTCTTTCAGCAGCTTGAGTCCGTGTCGGTACTCGTGGACGTCGAAGCTCCCGCTGACGTCTAGCCGGTCCATGCGTGTGAAACGAGTGTCGGCCGTCTAAAACTCGTCGGCGATCTACACCAGGTTCGCGCCCATGTAGAGCACGACGACGAGGAAGATCCAGACGATGTCGACGAAGTGCCAGTACATCGACGCTGTCGAGACGGAGGTGTGCCGTTCAGCCGAGTACTGACCGTAGTACGCGCGGACGAAGACGATACCCAGAAGCACGGCCCCCATCGTGACGTGGAGGCCGTGGAGTCCCGTCAGACCGTAGAAGGCGGAGCCGTAGATGCCGCCACCGATGCTGAAGCCCTTGTGCACGATGAACTCGTAGTACTCGTACACCTGCCCGCCGATGAAGACGATGCCCAGCAGCAGCGTCGTGCCCAGCAGCTTCAGGAACCGGCTTCGGTTTCCGTTCCGGAGCGCGATGTGGCTGTAGTGAAGCGTCACCGAGCTGGCGATCAGAATCAGCGTGTTGACGATCACCAGCGAGCCGAACACCTCTGGCACTGCCGCCTGCGCCCAGACTTCGCCGCCACGCACGATGAAGTAGTACACGAAGCCAGCGCCGAAGGTGGCGATTTCGCTCCCGAGGAACAGGAGCATGGCGAACTTCAGCGTCTTGTCCGAGTGGTAGTCCGTCCCGCGTTCCCAGAAGTCGGAGACGAAGGCGTGATACAGCCAGCCGTAGATGCCGACGAGGAAGAGCCCGACGCTCCCGGCCATCGCGCCCGCCCCGACCGTCTGGCTAACAAGTGCGTTCTCGCCCATCGAAAGCACGAGCAGGGCGGCGCTGACGTAGATGCCCGAACCACCGATCGCCGTCACAAAGGGCCACCAGCTGGCCTCGCCGAACCCGTGGGGCCAGTCCTCCGTCGCCGGGAGGTGGTGCTCCCCGTGCCCGTCGTCCGCGTGTTCATCGGAGACACTCATACTAGGGCCCTTGCGAACGGAATACTAAAAGCCCATCCAATTCACTGCGGATTGGTCCGGTTCCGTCTCTGAATGGCCCGCCGGCGTCCCGGAAGCTACACGGGGGCGAAGGCCCAACTGCCGACGATGACATCTGGGAGGCGTCGTACGGTCGCGCTGGTGGTGTGTGGGCTGGGCTGGCTGGCCGCGACGGGAACAGCGAGCGCACACGGCGGCAGTCTCGCCGGCGGCGGGCGCGAATCGCTGACGATACCGACGTGGCTCTTCCTGAGTACCGGTGGTGCGGCCGTCGGCGCGTCGTTCCTGCTGGCCTCGTTCG
The DNA here is from genome assembly GCF_048595605.1 of Haloarcula sp. KBTZ06. Classification (NCBI taxonomy): domain Archaea; kingdom Methanobacteriati; phylum Methanobacteriota; class Halobacteria; order Halobacteriales; family Haloarculaceae; genus Haloarcula; species Haloarcula sp. KBTZ06. The sequence continues at coordinate 1,802,727 of NZ_CP184337.1, read as the reverse complement.
TCACCGACCGGGCGTTCGTCGAGCGCATCCACGACTGGGGGCGGCCGCTGTCGGGCGACTACGAGCGTGTCCTAAAGCTCGCCGGCCAACTCCTCGGGCTCGCCGGACTCGCCGCGGTGTTCGTCGTCGGCTTCCTCGGACCGACGAACGCCCGGACGAACCTCGCGATACTGCTCGTCTGGGTCGGCTGGTGGGCCGGGCTGGCGATGACGACATACCTCCTGGGCAACGCCTGGGCGACGCTCAATCCGTTCAAGACGCTCGCCGACCTCCTCCCGACGCTCGACCGCCCCTACCCGGCCCGCGTCGGATCGTGGCCCGCCGTCGGCGGCCTGCTCGTGCTGGTGTGGCTGGAAGTCGTCAGCCCGCTCGCCGACCAGCCGCGACTGCTCGCGTCGGTCGTCGCCGGCTACTCGGTGCTGACGCTCGCGGGCGCGCTCGTGTTCGGACCCGAGGACTGGTTCGCTCACGCCGACCCGGTGGAGCGGGTGTTCCGCTACTACGGTCGCTTTGCGCCCATCGGCCGCGACGAGGGGGGACTCCGACTTCGGCTCCCCGGAATGGACCTCTCGACGCCGCGGCTGGTCGACGGCCCCGACGAGGTGGCGTTCGTGGTCGCCCTGCTGTGGGTCACGACCTACGACGGGCTGGTCACGACGCCGGCCTGGCGGGACCTGACGACACCACTCGTCGACGCCGGCGTCCCGCCGCATTTCCTGTATCCGGTCGCGCTCGGGATCGGCTTCGCCGGCTTCCTCGGCGTGTATCGACTCGCGGTCCGGCTCTCCCGTGATATGTCGGACACGTATCTGGCTCCGGCAGTGCTCGCACAGCGGTTCGCGCCGCCGCTCGTCGCTATCGCCGTCGGCTACCACTTCGCGCACTACCTCGGGTACTTCCTCGTACTCGCACCTTCGCTGGCCGTCGCGCTCACGTCGCCGTTCGCGGACCCGGCAGTAGTGCCGACCATCGAACTACCGGATTGGTTCGGCGCGATTGCGCTCGCGTCGGTCATCGTCGGTCATCTGGTCGCTATCTGGGTGGCCCACGCCGCCGCGTACGACCTGTTTCCCGCACGACTACAGGCGATTCGGTCGCAGTACCCCTTCATCGCGGTCATGGTGTTCTACACGATGACAAGCCTCTGGGTCGTCTCTCAGCCGGAGGTGGCACTCCCCCATCTATGACTGACACAGCAACCCAGACGGCGGCTGATACGGCAGCGACAAGCACCGATGACGGAGCAGCCTACGACGTCCCGGCCGACGCCACGGCCTACACCTGTGCGTACTGCGGCCGGCCGTTCGCCCGCGAGTCATGGCTCGCGCTCCACCGCGGTCTGGCCCATCCCAACGAACTCGACGACGCGGAGATCGAGGCCTTCCGGGCGGCTCACGACGACGAGGAGGAGTCGCTTTCGACGTTCCGACTCCAGGCGCTGGGCGCGCTTGTGCTCATCTACTTCGGTCTCCTGATGATCTACGCGCTCGTGTGAGCTCCACTCGGCCTGGTGACCGCACCGACAACGGGCGGGAAGCGAAGCGTTGATGGGTCGGAGGCGACCAAACAGTGGGTATGGACCTTCGCGTTATCGACAAATCCGACACGGAACTCTCTATCGAAATCGCCGGTGAGGACCACACGTTCATGAACGTCATCAAGGGGGCGCTACTGGAGACAGAAGGCGTCACGGCGGCGACCTACGACGTGAACCCGGAACAGTCCGGTGGCCAGACGGACCCGGTCCTGACCATCAAAACTGAGGATGGCGTCGACGCGCTCGAAGCTCTCGAAGACGGGACTGACGCCGTCATCGAGAAGGCGGACAACTTCACTGACGCGTTCGAAGCCGCCGCGTAGTTCTAACAGAGTACGTACGTGACGAACACGCGTTCGTCCGGACCGACGTGGATATCGAGGCCGATCAGTCCGGCGTCCGACGTCCGAAGCCTGTTACCTCGCTCGATGTAACTGTCGACAAGCGCGGTCGCCAGCGCTGTCTCGTTCTCGAACTGGTCGAGTGACTGTGGCGTCCGGTCGTAGGCCACCTCGTAGCTGACCACGACTGGGCGGTCACAGGGGAGCGGGAACCGGGATACTCCCTCTCGCGTGGGCCGCTCCGCGTTGTCGTATCGCGCATCGACGCGGCCCTTGTTGTAGTAGGCCGCGGCGTCGTCGATGGTCGCGTTCCGCGAGACCGTTCCACCGCCGACGCCCGACCGCCGGACGTTGTACACGTCGACGTAGGTGTCCTCGACCTCGGCGAGCGAGAGCGAGTCGACGGTGTCGCCGCTGCCGGCAGGGGACGCGATCGACGGTGGGCCGGTGGGAGTTTCGGCGGCAAAGCCCGGCAACGTGATACCGCCCACAGCAGCGAGCACGATGAGGCCGAGCAGCAGTGCCACGGCGGCGTAGCCGATCGCGTACTTCGTTTCGAGCACGTCCAGCCAGCCGGTCTGTATCTCATCGAGCGGATCGTCCTCCGGCGGCCCCGTCCGCCGCTCGAAGTTACTCCCGCCACAGCGTTTGCACGGCGGGGAGTTCTTCTGGTGCTGGCGACCGCAGTCCAGACAGACCCACCTGGGCCCGCCCTCGACGACCGCTTCGTTGACCTGCGTCACGGCCTCCTCGAAGGAACCGTGCCCGCAGTTGTCACACGGCGGGTCGTCCTCCTCGTGGGGTTTGCCACACCATTCACACCGCCATTTCATTGTTGATTCTCCGTGTTGGGCGAATAAAACCTGCCCGATGCCAGGCCACAGTGCTGCGGTTCCGGGGAGACGTTCCCCCACGGTCGCTCGGTCACAGGCTGACTCATCGGGGCTGTTCGACCCCGTTGACGCCTGCTTCCAGGGACTGGGGTGGGCGTGACCGCTGACAGCGAGAACCGATATCGAACGCCGGGACGCGGGGAAAACCGAGGCGTCCGAGGCGACAGAAGAACTGCGTCATACAGAGATAATGACAGGAGTGGGTATTTAATATTGCTACCCTAAGTCGGAGATGCGTTACAGTCGGACCGGAATCCCCTTGCTGTCCAGATACTCTTTCGTCTCCTCGATGGAGTACTCGCCGAAGTGGAAGATAGAGGCCGCCAGTCCGGCGTCCGCGCCGGCGTCGACGAACACTTCCTCCATATCAGCGGGGCTACCACAGCCCGAAGAGGCGATGACCGGGGTCGAGACGGTGTCACAGACGGCCTGCATCAGCGGGATATCGTAGCCGTCCTTGGTTCCGTCGGCGTCGATGGAGTTGACGAACAATTCGCCGGCGCCGCGCTCTTCGGCCTCTGTGGCCCACTCGACGACGTCCAGTCCGGTCCCTTCGCGGCCGCCCTTGACGGTGCATTCGAACCAGCAGGACTCGCCGTTGACCTCGGTGTAGTGCTCACCTTCCGAATCGAAGCGACGGCGAGCGTCGACGGAGATGACGATACACTGGCTCCCGAAGGCTGCCGCGCCCTCGTTGATCAGGTCGGGCTCGGCGATAGCGCCGGAGTTGATCGACACCTTGTCCGCACCGGCCCGCAGCGTCTCTTTGATGTCGTCACGAGTGCGGATGCCGCCGCCGACGGTCAGCGGGATGAACACCTCGTCGGCCACGGCCGACACTGTATCGAGCATCGTCTCGCGGCCCTCGGCGGAGGCGGTGATGTCCAGGAAGACGAACTCGTCGGCGCCGGACTCGTTGTAGGCCTTGGCCATCTCTACCGGGTCGCCAGTGTACTCCAGGTCCTCGAAGTTGACTCCCGTGTACACCGCCGCGTCCCCGTTCTCGTCCACGTCGACGTCGATACAGGGGATGATCCGTTTCGTGAGCGTCATTCGATACCTGTGGGTTCGACGCAACGCCGTTTGACCGTTTCGACTGGTGCAAGTGTCTGGCCGAGCACGCAGTGACAATCCGACAGCTACACGTACGACGCACCAGAACCACCGCTTATGGCAGACGACCACCACGAGGAGGACCGGCCGGATTACGACCCCGAACACGTCGAACTGCCCGCGCGAGAACCGCCGCTTCGGTCGACGGCCCCACAGAGCCCGTTCACCATGTCGCAGGTCGGGACAGGGCTCGGCGTCCTGCTGGTCGGACTGGTGCTTACGTTCGGTATCGCGCTGGCGCTGGCCTGAGCAGGTCGGTATGACCACGTCGGCCGCCAGGAATATCATTTCTGATACTTCTGGGGAGAGTATATAGGTTTCCGCGCGAATAACTGTTGTACAATGTCGCCCCAGTCAGGCGCGAGTACAGCGGTCGCAACGGGAACGTCAGTGGCGACCGCTGGGACGCGCGCTGGCCGAGAGGCGACCAGCGCTGCTCGTGACCGACTGGACGCCGAGCGGGTGGACTTCTGTCAGGTGTTTGCCAGCTCTGGGTTCGACCCCGAAGCCGTTCTGGCGGGCGTGAATGCGCTCGTCGACGACGAGACAGCCGTTGTCGGCTGCACGGCTGGCGGAACGTTCACTGAAGAGCGAACGATGGATGCCGGCGTGGCCGTCACGCTCGTTACCAGTGATTCGTTCCGGTTCGATACGGCCCTTGCCGCCGGTCTCAGCGAGAACACCCGTGGGGCTGTCAGAGATGCTGTCCGAGCGCTTCCCGAAGATATCGAGGAACCCTACCAGTCAGCGATCGTCCTCCACGACGGGCTGTCGGGCGTCGGTGAACAGTTGTCGCTGTCAGTCCAGCGACGGCTTGGCCCCTATGTCGAATTCGCAGGTGGGGCAGCGTCTGACGGTCTCCGGATGGAGTCGACACCAGTGTTTTGCGATGAGTCGGTTGTCGACGACGCAGTCGTTATCGTACTCGTCTCCGGCGAAAAGCGTCCGATCATTACCGTCAATCACGGCCACAGCCCCATCTCAGAGCCGTGGGAGGTAACCGAGGTCTCCGGGAACGTGGTTCACGAACTCGACGGTGAACCAGCGTTTGCGGTATGGAAAGACGCTGTTCGAGACCACGCTGTGGAGACATCGGGGGTAGCCGTCGACGACGTCCCAGTCGGGTCAGCGGCGCTCAGGAAGCTCATGGTCGAATACCTGTTCGGTATCGACCAGGGTGAAACCTACAAGATCCGCTGGCCCCGGACTGCGATTGAAGAGACTGGCGCACTGCAGTTTGCCGTCGATATTCCGGAGGGAACTGTCCTCCGCGTAATGCATGGCAACAAAGCTGACCAGATCGCGTCCGCCGAACAGGCTGCTGCCGACGCTGTCTCGCTGTGTGACGGTCCCATCGCTGGCGCGTTCGTCTACGACTGCGCGTGTCGTCAGATTCTCTTCGACGACGCGTTTTCGGCGACTGTCGATGGTATCACATCGACCCTGTCGGCCCCAGTTGCTGGGTTTGAGACGTACGGAGAGCTGTGTATGCAGGCCGGACAACTCAGTGGCTTTCACAACACGACAACGGTGCTCTTTGCACTGCCGGAGTAACAGATGAATCGAACAGGACTCGTCTCAAAGTTCGCAGAAACGGTCGGCATCGAGAAGGCGTCGGCTATCGTCGACGACGCGATGGCTGACCTGGGTATCAGTGGCGACACGGAGATAGACGACACGGATGCACAGGATATCTGTGATATAATCCAGCACAACAACGAGGGATACGTCGCACTCGTCGCGAGTGAACTCCGCGTGCAGCTGGCGGCACAGGAACGGTTTGACGCGCTCCTGGGGAACATCCCAAACCCGGCTGTCGTCGTCGAGTTTGAGCAGCGAGAACCGTACGTCAAGTCGATCAACGAAGCGTTCGCGGACACGTTCGGCTACGACCAGACGGATGCAGTCGGAACGGAGCTTCGGACACTCCTCGCGCCGCCCGGAGCCGACTCCGAAGTCATCAGGGCAGACTGGTGGGAACAGACCGGCCAGTCGGAGCAAGAGGTCAGGCGGACGACTGCATCAGGCGAGATACGGACCTACCTGTTCCGGAGTACCATCGTCACCCGTGACAGCAGCCAGCTGGAAGGGTACGGGATATACACCGACATCACCGAGCGCAAGCGCCGCGAACAACAGCTGAGACACCAGAACGAGCGGCTTGACGAGTTTGTCAGTATCGTCAGCCACGACCTTCGGAACCCGTTGAACGTCGCATCCGGCCGCACCCACCTTCTGCTCGGCGACATCGAGGATGCGGCTGTTCGGGAGGGGTTACAGGAGGTCGCCGCAGCACACGAGCGGATGGCACGCATCCTCGATGACACGCTGACGCTCGCTCGTCAGGGGCGGGTCGTCGGAGAGACCACGAGCGTCTCCATCGAAGCCGTCGCAGCCGACGCGTGGCAACAGGTCGAAACCGGGGACGCAACGCTTACTATCGAAACCGACGCGACCATCGAGGCGGACGCCGAGCGCCTCCAGCAGCTATTCGAGAATCTCTACCGGAACGCCATCGAGCACGCGGGCGCGGAATGCACCGTCGTCGTGTCCGCGCCCGGGACACATGAGAACGGGTTCTCCATCGCCGACGACGGCCCCGGCATTTCACCGGACGACCGTGAGCTAGTGTTCGAACACGGCTACTCGACGAACTCGGACGGGACAGGATTTGGCCTGTCGATCGTTCAGAGCATCGCCGAAGCACACGGCTGGTCGGTCGCAGTCTCGGAGAGCGAGAGGGGCGGTGCGCGGTTCGATGTCCGCTGGTAATCAGGCCAGTTCGTCGTCGATGACCGACCGCAGGTCGGCGATGTCCGCAGCGTTGTACGCCAGCGTCTCGTCGTTGACCGTAATATCGAGTCCGTTCGAGTCGTTCGCCTCGCCCAGTTCCGTCACTGGGGCGACGCCGTCGAAGGCCTCCCGGACCGCCGCCGGGTCGGTCGTCTCGAACACGACCCGGCCGGGCCGCTCGTTGAACAGGAGTCGAGCCGGGGTACCGTGCTCGGTGGTCCCGATTCCGACCGACGCACCGGCGTCCTCGTGGACCATCTCGGCCAGCGTTACCGCGAGGCCGCCGTGGCTCACGTCGTGGCTCGCCAGTACGTGGTCGGCGTCGGCGACCTCGGCAATCGTCTCGACAACGTCCGTCGAGTCCGCCGGGAGGGCGGGGAAGCGGTCGGTGCCGCCGAACTGCGCGGTGTACTCGGACCCGCCCAGACGCGGGTCGGTTTTGCCCTCCAGTGCGGTGTCCCCGACGACGACGAGCGTTCCCTCGCCGGACAGCGACAGCGGCGGGGCATCGTAGCCTTCCTTGACCCCGACCAGCGCGAGCGTCGGCGTGGGCGGAATCGGCCCGTCCTGTGAATCGTTGTACAGCGAGACGTTGCCGCCGACGACCGGCACGTCGAGGTCACTGCACATATCCGCCAGGCCGTCGACGATACCCTTGAAGCCGCCGTACACGTCCGGTTTCTCGGGGTTGCCGCCGTTCAGACAGTCCACAGCCGCATGGGGTGTCGCGCCCTTCGCGGCGACGTTCGTGGCGTTTTCCAGCGCGACGGCGCGTGCACCTTCGTACGGCGCGGCGTCGGTCCAGTTGGGGTCCGCGCCAGCAGAGAACGCCAGTCCGGTCCCGGCCTCACGGATGGCGAGCAGTGCGGCGTCGTCGCCGGGCAGGACGCTCGTGCGGACCTGCACCTCGTGGTCGTACTGGCGGTACACCCACCGCTTCGAGGCGCAGTTCGGGCTGCTGACGATCTCCTCGAAGGCTTCCTCCAGCGCGACCGTTGGCAGGTCTCGTTCCTGTCTTGGCGGCGCGTCGCTGGGCAGGTCGTTCATCGGCGCGCCCTCACCGAGGAACTCCGCGTCCACGTCGACGACTGTCTCGCTGTCTCGCGGGCGCTGCCCGCTCGACTTGTCCGAGACAGTTGTCTCGCTCCCCTCGAACGTACAGACGTAGTTCGTGCCCGGCTCGGTGAGTTCGCCGATGACCGAACAGCCGAGGTCGTATCGCTCGGCGAGTTCGGCCACGCGGTCGACGTTCTCCGGCGCGACCTCGTACACCATCCGCTCCTGGCTCTCTGCGAGGAGAATCTCCATGGCGTTCATGTTCGGTTCGCGCTGGTGGACGCGGTCCAGTTCGATGCGCGCGCCGAGGCCGCCCTTGGCGACCAGTTCGGACGACGCGCCGCCGAGGCCAGCGGCCCCAAGGTCGCGGGCCGACTCGACGAGTTCCTCGTCCAGCAGCGCCTCGTTGCACTCGACGAGTAGCTTCTCCGAGTACGGGTCGCCGACCTGCACGGCCGGTCGGTCCTCCGTTTCAGCGTCCTCCGCGAGGTCCTCGCTGGCGAAGGACGCCCCGCCGAGCCCGTCTCGCCCCGTCGCGTTGCCGACGAGAACGAGCTTGTTGCCGGGCTCCTGTGCCTCGGCGGTGATGGTCCGCTCGGGCTCCAGCAGGCCGATACAGGACACGTTCACGAGCGGGTTCCCCTCGTAGTCGTCGTGGAAGGCGACGCTCCCGGTGACAGTTGGAACGCCGATGCAGTTCCCGTAGTGGGAGATACCCTCGACGACGCCCTCGAAGAGATAGCGGGAGTGCTCCCGGTCAAAGTCGCCGAAGTACAGACAGTCGGCCAGCGCGATGGGGTAGGCCCCCATCGACAGCGTGTCGCGGACGATCCCGCCCACGCCCGTCGCCGCCCCGTCGAACGGGTCGACGTAGGACGGGTGGTTGTGGGACTCGACGCCCATCGTGATGTACATCTCCTCGCCGTCGCCGTGGGTCGGCAGGGAGACGACGGCCGCGTCGTCGCCGGGGCCGATGACGACCTGGTCGCCCTCGGAGTCGAACGCCGACAGCAGGGGGCGAGAGGAGCGATACGCGCAGTGTTCGCTCCAGAGGTTCTCGAAGAGAGCGGCCTCCGCCCGGGTCGGCTCCCGACCGATCTCCTCGACCACGAGTTCGTGGTCCGCGTCGGACAGGCTCATTACCTCGTCGTGGCCGCCCACAAGATAAGTCCCTTTCCATGCACCCGCGCCGGCAGTACGCGAACGTACACCTGGTCGGGAACGCAGCGAAACTCGCGTCGGCAACTCAGCGACCGGCGACCGTCGAGGCGCGCCTGTACAACGACTCGACACCCACTCCCAATAACTGAGATTCACAGCTGAATACGAGTGGCTACTGAGAATCGGTCATGGGTATCAAGAGGGTAATATGCGCTGTTGGAGTGGCTATACGAGGTTATGGGCTCAATATATCCGGAGGCGTCACATCGAGATCAGGGTTTCAAATAAGATAACTGGCACTCGGAGTATATATGACCGCTGGCCATACCCCAATGCAGTATGGGTGCTGCCGACGGTGACTGGCTGACGCTGGAAGGGAGTTCCTTCTCCAGTCGGTCCTTCTCCAGCGTATGGGCGGTGGCGCTGGCGACCTACGGCGTCGGGGACGTGGTTACCACCATCGCCATCGTCTATTTCGTGCCGACGTTCACCGAGGCGAATCCCGCGATCCGGTGGGCGATCCAGTCGTTCGGCGGCGGCGGCTTCCTCGGCCTCAAACTCCTCGTGATATACTGCTGTCTCGGCGTGAGCATCTGGGGCGGCGTGCTCGAAGAAGACCCGTTGCTCTACTACGGTCCGCCGGTGCTTCTGACAGTGATGGGGCTCGCCGTGACCGGGTTCAACCTCAATCTGCTGTTTTCCTGAGGAACCGCCGTTTTACTGCCGGCCTATTCAGCCGTCGCGTTGCCCGCGGTGGTCCCGTCCGACTGGTTGTTAGCCGGAGTCTCTGTCGGAGTTTCGGACAGGAGCGCGCTCGGCGGTGGGGAGGCACTGCCGCCGCTTTCGGTCGAAGTGGCGTCAGTTCCGTCCGGTGTCGACTCCGTCGGGCTTGGCGTCATCTCGGTGGCGGGCTCAGAAGTCGCGTCGCTGTTGTCGGTGAGACCGAGGGTCCCAACGCCAGCACCGACGACGGCGAGTAAAACGAGAAGGACCAGTCCCAGAAGCCGCTTGTTGTAGGTTCCGTCCGCATCCCGAAAGATATCGCTATCCATCTCGGCTCCGCCTCCGGCGGGCCGCGACGCCGCACTGTAAGTACTCCGATACCATCGTTTTTTGATAGGTTGTTGCTTTCTGTCGTGGAGGGACCCTCCACTATCCCACCAAGCCACCGATATCCCACCCAGTCGGCTCAGCTTACGATATGTCGCCCAGCAAACCGTATAACGTTTTCCATGTACTCAGCCGTCAGAACGGCACGCTCTCGTCGGACGATTCGTCCGCATCGTCCGTCCGGAGTTCACCGGTTTTCCGGTACCGCGTTTCGAGTTGCTGGAGTTTGTCGTTGATACTCGTACTCTGGTGGTGGCCAGGGCTCACGCGGACGCGGACAAGGTCGTACTCGTGGCGGTCCGACAGCCCGTTCCAGGCGCGAAACGCGCCGACAGTCAGCGTGTCGCTCTGGGGGCAGAACTCGGTCGTCGGCGTGAACTCGGCTCGCAACACGCTCCTGTCGTCCGTCTCACGGCCGTAGCGGAAGCCCGCGTCCGGGTGCCGATGGTCGAGGTTCAGCCGTGCGAGGTTGTACCCGAAAGTCATGTCGTACACGCCGCGCTCGTCGAACAGATCCATCGTGAGTCGGTGGAACGCGGCGTGGTCGGTGCCGGTCAGTACTGCTGTCTCAGACAGGAACGGGCCGGGGTCCGGGTTGTGTTCGGGTACGAACGTCCCGTAGCTATCGAACCCGACGTCTGAGCCGCCACGGAGGCCGGAGAGAAGGCTCATACTGAATCGAACGGGCGGCATCCATCAGGACCTACTCCCGAACGTGTTCGGGGGAACCCCCTCACCGACGCCCGGCGAACGCTCAGGTGATGCCAGCAACCACACTCGACCTGCGCGAGACGCCGCCGCCGGAGCGACACTCGAAGATACACGACTCCTTCGAGGCGCTGTCCTCAGGGGAGACGCTTCGGATTATCAACGATCACGAGCCAAAGCCGCTGTTCTACGAGATGCAAGCCGAGGTCGAGGCGTTCGACGCGGCGAATTATCGGTGCGAGCAGGACGGCCCACAGAAGTTCGTCGCCGACCTTCCGAAACAATGAGCGAATCTACCGTCACAGAAACGGAGCGAGCAACGCTCGACGGCGACGGGGACGGCCGGACGAGGTTGTTCGACGGGGAGCCAAAGACCATCCGGTTGACACTCGATGCGGGCGAGTCGATTCCGGCCCACAAGCATCCCGGTCGGGACATCGTGTTCCTCCTCCGTTCGGGCGCCGTGGACCTGACGCTCGGCGACGAGACGGTGTCGCTCTCTCCCGGCGACGTCGTCCGGTTCGACGGTGACCAGGACATCTCCCCCGCCGCAACGGCGGACAGCGAGGCACTGCTCGTTTTGGCGTCGTCGGAGTAGGCTCACTCGAACAGGGAAATCGCGGTTTCGATCCGCTCGTCGTCCGCACTCCTCGCCGCGTCCTGTAGAGTTGCCCGGGGGACGGCGAGCAATCGGTCGACGAGCCGTTCGCTCAGTTTTTCGACCGCAAGCTGCTGGTCAGCCGTCAGTTCACCGTCCTGCTGTAGCTGTGACAGCGTCCGTTCGAGTTGCTCCCGCTGAATCTTCGCACCACGGCTGTCGATACGAGCGATCGCTTCTTCGACGTCGACAGGCGGCTCCGTGTTCTGATTCATCTGTGCCAGATGACTGTCACTGTCGCGTCGTCGGTCTCAACACTTTCGTACTCGTATCCTCTGTCCTCGAGTTTCGGGTAGAGGTGCTGTGGGGCGCGGTCGTTGAACTGGACGAGGACGATGTCGTCGTCAAGGTCCGCAAGCCGCTCTAGTGTCTGCTTGAGCGGCTTTGGCGGCCCCAGCGACTGCACATCGAGGCGTTCCGTCGGCGCGTCACCGGGCGCACCGGTTTCCGAAATCAGGGCCGCGATTTGCTCTGTTGGCTGGTGGTTCGACGTCATGTGTTCGCGTTCGGTTGTGAACGGGCCGACCCTTTCCCCGAACATATTCGGCCTCAGTGCCAGCAGGGACAAGGTCGTACTACACAGCAATGAGCGGAATACCTGCCGACGTGGACGCAGACGCCGCCCCGCCGATGACGGTCCCGCTGCGTCATTTCGTCGTCGCGCTGGCGTTTCTGGTCGCCGGTGTCACCGTCGGCGTCGTCGAGGGCCGTGCTGGCCACCTCGCACAGGTCCACCTCCTGCTCGCGGGGTGGGTCTGTCTCACCATCATGGGCGCACTGACGCAGTTCGTCCCGGTCTGGTGTGGCATCGAACTCCACTCGCGCCGCCTCGCTGCAGCGCAGTTACCACTCGCTGCGGTCGGGTTCGCGGGTCTGGCCGCTGGCTTCCTGACAGCGACTCCTGCCCTGCTACCGGTCGCCGGCGCGTTCGCGCTGATCGGCGTCTGGACGCTCTGTTACAACATCGGACGGACGCTACTCGCTGCGGAGCCCGACGTCACGGCGATTCATTTCGGCTGGGCACTGGTGTTTTTCGCCCTCGTGACGGCCGCCGGGATAGTGTTGGCGCTGGATCACGCTGCCGGCGTCCTCCCGATTTTGGGAATCGGCCGGCAGGGGCTCTTGCTGGCCCACGGGACACTCGCCGTGTTCGGTGCTGTCCTGACGACTGTCGCGGGTGCACTGGCACAGCTCGCCCCGATGTTCACGCAGGCCGACACAGGCAGGGTCGATGCAGCGGTCCAGCGGGCGGAGACGGCCGTCTATCCGTTCGGCGTTCTTGCGCTCGCCGGCGGTCGCCTAGTTGGGTCACCCGTTCTGGCCCGGTTCGGCGCAGTTCTCGTCGCTGCTGGCCTTGGCGTGGTGGCGGTGCTCTTGGCGCGACAGCTCGTCGGGGCGCGTGTCGAGTGGTCCCCGATGTTGACCCGATACAGCGTCGCAGCGCTGTCGCTGTTTCTCTGGGCCGGACTGACGGTGTTCGCGTGGTGGAACGACCCGCTGGCGTACGCCGGGCTGCTCGGTCAGCCGTCGACGGTGCTGCTCGTCGGCGGCGTCGGCTTCGTCGTCCTCGGGACGCTGTATCACGTCGTCCCGTTTATCGTCTGGGTCCACCGGTACAGCGACCGCCTCGGCTTCGAGGACGTGCCGATGGTCGATGACCTGTACGACCACCGAATCGCGGCAATAGATGGTGTGGCGCTGACAGTTGCGTACGGCCTCCTCGTGAGCAATCAGTGGCTCGAGACACCGGACGGCACGGCGTTAGTCGCCGGGGCGCTCGCGTTTTTCGGGACTGTCCTGTTCGCGGGGAACCTCGTCGCCGTCCTCGTCGAACACAGCCCGCAATCGCTACCAACACTCCTGACCGGTCGTGGACGCACGCCCGCCGAGGACTCGTAACTCAGTTCGTCGTGGTCGGCTGGTCAGTGTACACCGAGTAGGTCAGAATAAAGAACCCAGCAGCGGTGAACAGTTCTTCGACAGTGACGCTCTGTGCGACCGGCATGCCGACGAACTGGTGGAGGCTGCCGCCGAGTATTGCACCCAGTGTGACGAACCCGATACCGAGACAGAGCGCTCGCATCGCCGGTGCCCGAGTGCGGCGGTATGCGCGGTATGTCAACGTCGTCAGTATCACACCGCAGAACAGCGTGACTGTCTTCATCCCGATTAACAACACTGCGTTCGCTCCAAGCATGGCTTTGATTGACACGTCCTGATAAATATACCGTCCGTAGCGTTTCCAGTCGGTGAGAATACCAGTGTCACGACACGATACGGACCAGTTGCCCGCTCCGGCCGAAATCGAGAAGCGAGAGGCGACGAGATTGCTGCGCGGGTACGTCGCGTGGTCACTACCGAACGTACAGCGAGTACAGGATGATACCCAGGCCGATGGCCGTCAGTGAACTCGACGTGAAGACGCTCACGGAGAGCAGTTGCTGACCGAGATACCTGCCGACAACGATATCGAGAACGCCACCAATAAATGCGCCAAGGGTCACCACACCGAACCCGTAGGTGAGCCACTTGTGCTGGGGGCTTTTCGTCCGGCTGTACGCCTGATACGAGTAGTACGTAATCAGTCCGCCAAGAATGAGGATCAGTGTCTTCGAGACGACGATGCCGACCTGTGAACTTGGAATGTGTACCATGGTTATGTCTCCTTTCGCACCTCGGACCAGAGGTTTTCGAGCCGTTGGTCCGGCGTCCGAGCGCGGTGTGAGATGTCGACGGTGAGCGACAGTTCCTCGTCGAGACTGATGACGACCTCCTCGAAGTCGATCGCGTACCGGCTCGCGTGTTGGCCGTCCGACCGGACTTCGACGCCCTCGTACAGCAACGAGGACTCGGTCAGTAGTTCGAGCTTTCGGTAGGTCGTCGATAGCGGTACGCCGCTCCGGTCGGATATCTCGCTCGCCGTCAACGGTTCCTCCAGTACGCTGACAATGGCGCGACAGTCCTCGTCGTCGAGTGCGTCGAGGACCGTCTGTAACTCCGGCGTCTCCTCGTCAGCGAAGGGGTCCCGGACCATCCTTGCTCGACACTGCCCGCCCAAGACGTTTAATGTAACCGACTTGGGAGCGCTTACCGCCCGACACAGCCGACGTTTGCGCCACACAGCACGCAATATATGGGGGACTTATCTGTAACCGTTCGTTCGTTCCCAGCAACTGAGAACGCTTCTGTCGGTCTGAGAACTCCCTTCGGGGGTTTATACTGTGGTGTCTTATCCACAGTTGCTTATGGAAGACCAGATTGGCGCACCCGGATCGGGCATCTCCCGTCGTGACTTCGTGAAAGCCTCCGGCCTCGGTGGCACGGTCGCGCTTGCGGGCTGTACCGCCCCGGGTGAGGTTCCGACCGAAGAGTCAGTCGACACCAGCACAACTCCAGCACAATCCGACAGCGACCTCCCGACCACGTCGCCGCCTGAGATCGTCAACGTCGACGAACAGGGTGGCGAAGTGACGCTCTCCTCTGTCCCGGCCAAGCACGAGGCCCATCCCGGCGAGTCGATGGGCGGCCCGGTCGAACTGCCAAAGGTGTGGGCGTTCAAGGCCGACGACGGCGAACCGAGCGTTCCGGGACCGATTCTCCGGACGACGGAAGGCGAGGACATGGAGGTCACCTTCGACAACACGGACGGCATGCGCCCGCACACGGTCCACTTCCACGCCGTCCAGAAGCAGTGGGAAGACGACGGCGTCCCGACGACGACGGGCATCCGCATCGACCCCGGCGAGAAACACACCTACACGATCCCCGCGAACGTGACGGGCACGCATCTCTATCACTGCCACTACCAGACTCACCGCCACATCGACATGGGGATGTACGGCATCTTCCGCGTCGACCCGAAGGGCTACGAACCGGCCGACAAGGAGTACTTCATGACGCTGAAGGAGTGGGACTCCCGACTCAACCGTCAGATGGCCGGCATGGACGCCAGCTACGATGTTCGCAACCGTCGCCCCGATACGTTCACGGTCAACGGCAAGTCCGCGCCGCGGACGCTGCATCCCGAGGACGGCTCGCCGATCATCGTCGAGCAGGGCGACACGGTGCGTATCCACATGTGTAATAACGGGTACATGGACCACCCGATGCACATTCACAACCACCGGTTCCAGGTGACCCACAAGGACGGCGGGAAGATTCCGGAAGCCGCCCGCCACGACCAGGACATCACCAGCATCCCGCCCGCCGGTCGGCACACTATCGAGTTCGAGGCCGACGCCGACCCCGGCATCTACCTCGCGCACTGTCACAAGGTCAGCCACGCGATGAACGGGACCTCCTACCCCGGTGGGATGATCACCGGTGTCGTCTACAAGGAGGCGATGGACACCGACATCTTCAAACAGCTGATGGACTACGCCGGCTACGAAGCGTAAGACGGCGTTTCGATAGGCTGCGTGAGTTGATTGGTCTTTTCGCGGGACATCTCGGCTACATTCGAATAGCAGACTTTCCTTTTAAGCCACGCAGGCACGACCCGTTAGTAAATCAGATACTGCTATACCAAAATTCGGAGTTCGGCTATTGCGACCACTTCCGGCAGCCACGAGCAACTCGACTGTGACCGCTATCCTCCAGTCTCACTCTGTGCTTGCACAGCTCCCGCCCAGCGTCTGGACGGCAAACGCTGTATTCCAATCGAACTGAAACGCCGTTGACCGAGTGGTTCCCAGTAGCTGAGAACACGCTAGTCCCGTTTTTCTTGGGGAGTCTAACAGAGGGGTATGGAAGAGTTCGACCACGAGGTAGACGCCCCGCGCGGCGCAACGAGTCGCGAGTGGGAGGTGTTCGTCCGCGAGGACACGGCGGACCCGCTCACCCACGTCGGCAGTGTCAGCGCGCCGTCCGCCGACATCGCCAGAGAGCAGGCAGCGTCGCTGTTCGCGCGGACGGCCGTCACACTGTGGTTGTGTCCCGCCGACAAGACCCGCCGCTACCAGACGGACGAGGCGACGCTCGGAACGGGGAACGCGGGGGACGACGCCACTATGAGCGTCGACGAGATGGAGTCGGAGACGCTCCGGGGTGAAAACCGATGATTTCGGTCTCGAAACTGCTCTGTGACCTCGACGCTGAGGGGGACGGCCTCCGGTACGACGCGGCCAACGAGTCGACCAAACGCCAGATCCGGGACGAGAAGCAGCGCCGGCCCGTCGTCGTCTGGAACGTCACCAAGCAGTGCAACCTCTACTGTGATCACTGCTATGCTGCCGCCGACACCGAAATCGCCGACGGGGAGCTCTCGACCGCGGAGGGGAAAGCGCTGCTCGATGACCTGGCCGACTACGGCGCGCCGGTGGTGCTGTTCTCCGGCGGCGAGCCGCTCGTCCGGCAGGACCTCGAAGAACTGGTCGCCTACGCGAACGAGGTCGGCGTCCGACCGGTGCTTTCGACCAACGGGACGCTCATCACCGAAGAGCGCGCCCGGTCGCTCAAGGACGCCGGGCTGAAATACGCTGGCGTCTCAGTCGACGGGCTGCCGGAGCGAAACGACGACTTCCGCGGGGTCGACGGCGCGTTCGAGGGCGCGGTTCAGGGGATAGAGAACTGCCTCGACGCGGGCCTGAAGACCGGACTCCGGTACACGATAACCGAGCGCAACGCCGCGGACCTGGAGGGCGTCGTCGACCTGCTGACTGACGTGGGCGTGGACCGCTTCTGCTTCTACCACCTGGACTACGGCGGCCGCGGGACCGAGATTGTCGACGCCGATCTCACGCCCGAGGACCGCCGGCAGGCGGTGAAGCGAGTCTGTGACATGACTCGCGAGTACCACGACCGCGGCGAGGAGATCGAGACGCTGCTGGTCGGGAACTACGCCGACGCGGCCTACCTCGTCGAGTACGCCCGCGAGCACATGAGCGACGCACAGGCCCAGCGGGTGTACGAGTACCTGCGGGTCAACGGCGGGGACCCGACCGGCGAACGCGTCGCCGACGTGGACTATCAGGGCAACGTCCACCTCACGCAGTTCTGGCAGGGGTACTCGCTGGGGAACGTCCGCGACCGCTCGTTCGGCGCTATCTGGGAGGACGAGTCGAACCCGCTTCTGACGGCACTCCGCAACCGCGAAGAGCACCTCACGGGGAAATGCGCCGACTGCCGCTACGCCGAGGTCTGCCGCGGGGCCTCCCGGCTCCGGGCGCTCACCGTGGAAGACGACCTGTTCGCCCCGGACCCGCAGTGTTACCTGGAAGACGAGGAGATCCACGGGTCGCCGCCGTTCGACACCGGTGAGCGCTCGGTGGCGAGCGGGAGCTCGGCCGACTGAGTCGGCAGCGTCTAACCCCATTTTAATCCCCACCAAGCTGAGGGGGCTCACTCATTCCTGCACACCAGTAATTGCAACATGCGACCGTCGATTGACGGTCGTATCGTCGGGAAGCACACGCTCAGTCTCGTGGGACAGATGGGCGTTCTTCGGGCACTCGGCCGCCTTGGACACGGCGGCCGGTTTGTTCTCTGTGAGAACGGGGGCGGACCGGGGCGTTTTTGCCCTGCCCCCCGTTATCGATACCTGTGCAGTCGGTTGAGCTACACGCGCACTCGTCGCTGTCGTACGACGGCCGGGACCCGGTCGAGCTCCTCTTAGAGCAAGCCAGCGCCGTCGGACTGGACGCGCTGGCCGTGACTGACCACGACGAAATCGACGCCAGCCTCCGGGCGGCCGAACTCGCCCCGGAGTACGGCCTCGTCGGGATTCCCGGGATGGAGGTCACATGTGCCGCCGGACACGTCCTCGCTCTGGGGATTCAGGAGGCGATTCCGCCACACCTTCCGTTCGAGGAGACGCTCGACCGCATTCGCGATCAGGGGGGACTCGCAGTCGTCCCACACCCGTTTCAGGAGTCCCGCCACGGCGTGCTGGAACACATCTCGAAGGCCGAACTTGCGACCGCCGATGCTATCGAAGTGTACAACTCGCGGCTGCTGACCGGACGGTCGAACCGGCAGGCCGAGCGGTTCGCCCGTCGTAACGGGTTGCCGATGACCGCCGGCAGTGACGCCCACATCGCGGAGATGGTCGGGCAGGCAGTCACCAACGTCGGCACGGACGAACGAACGGCCGACGCGATTCTCGACGCCATCCGTGAGGGCAAGACGACCGTCGAGGGCAAGCGGACGCCGTGGCGGATTAGCTTCCGGCAGGCCGCCGGCGGGGCGAAGCGACGCGTCAAGAACGGCATTGCGGAACTACTGCAGTGATGCAGGGAGCTGACCCAGATACCGTCGTCGACGCCCTCGACAGCGGCGACGCGCTGCCGGGAAGCGGCGGGTTCGCGGGCGAACTGGACGGAACGCTCCTCCGGGACGTTCTCGGGCGATACCCGCTGTTCGTGGAGCGGACTGTTTCTGACGGGGAGCCTCTCGACCCCGGGCAGTGGAGCCGTGACCCGACCGCGCTGGCCGATCCGCGGTCGTTCCCCGCCGGTCATATTCGGGACGACAACGGGACCCGGCAGCGGTGGTCGCTCCCGTCGCCCGACCCGTTCAGCGACCGCGAGACAGCCATCAATCGGGTTCGCGAGGCTGTCGAGACGAGCATCGACGCCGTCGACACTGATTCTCTCGCTATCGCGTTCTCAGGCGGTGTGGACTCGGCGCTGCTCGCGGCTCGTCTCGACGCGCCGCTGTACGTCGCGGGCTTCCCGGACAGTCACGACGTTGAGGCCGCTCGGTCGGCCGCCGACCTGCTGAGGACCGAGGTCCGTGTGGTCGAACTGACTCACGAGGCTATCGAGCGGGCGGTCCCCGAAATCGCACACGCCACCGGTCGAACCAACGCCATGGCGGTCCAAATTGCGCTCCCGCTGTATCTCGCCGCGGAACGGGTCGCCGCCGACGGCTTCGACCGGCTGGCGCTCGGCCAGGGAGCCGACGAGCTGTTCGGTGGCTACGCAAAAGTCGCAAAGGCCCCCGAGGACCCCCGCGTAGAAGCCGACACCGTCCGCGGGGCACAGCGGGAGGTCATCGGCTCGCTCCCCGACCAGTTGGAGCGGGACGTGCTCGCCCTGCGGGCCGCCGGCGTCGAGCCGGTGACGCCGCTGTTACACGACCGCGTTGTCGAGGCCGCGCTCCGACTGGACGGCGAGCTGCTCGTGGACGGCGAAACGCGGAAGGTCGCGCTCCGGGCGGCAGCGCGCGGATCACTCCCCGACGAGATCGCAAACCGGGACAAGAAGGCCGCACAGTACGGCTCGCTTGCCGCCCGGGAACTGGACCGTCTGGCCCGACAGGCCGGCTACAAGCGCCGGATGGACGACCACGTCACGCAGTACGTCGAGTCGCTCGTGGAGTGAGTCACGGCTACGGCTCGCGTACCGCTTCGATTGCTTGCTGGCCGACCTCGACGACGTCTGCCGGGAGTTCATCGCTCCGATTCTGTAGGTCATTAGCAGAGAACCATTCCCAGTCCTCGGCCGGCTGTTCGCCCGGCCCCGGCGCGATATCGCGGGTGTCCGCCCGGCCGTAGAAGATGAAGTCGATGTGCTGGTGGCCGACCTCGCCTTCGGCGTTGACGTTGATGTCCTCCAGCAAGAAGTGCTGTGGCTGGGGCATCGATTTGACCGTCTCGCTCTCGATGTCCTGCTGTGATGCGATGAGATCCACGTCGAGGCCTAGTTCCTCGCGCGTCTCGCGGAGCGCGGCCTCGTGCGGGAGTTCGTCGCGGTCGATGTGGCCGCCAGCGGGCAGCCACATGTCGAGTTTACTGTGTTCGTGGAGCGCGACGCTGCCGTCGCTGACGACGTAGACGGTCGCGACAAAATGACGCGTGGTCTCCATACCGACAGGAGGGCACAGTCGGTGGTTTAGGTTACGATACCGGTCAGGGGTGGATGTTGTCTTCCGCTTCCAGCAGTTCGTGGTAGCGGTTGCGGATGGTGACCTCGGAGATATTGGCCACTTCGCTGACCTCGCTCTGAGTTACCTTCTCGTTGGTGAGCAGCGAGGCGGCGTACACCGCAGCGGCGGCGAGGCCGACCGGCGACTTCCCGGAGTGGACGCCCTCTTGCTTGGCGTTCTGGAGCAGCTGGCGGGCGCGCCGTTCGACCTCCTCGGAGAGGTCCAGATCCGACGCGAACCGCGGGACGTAGCTCTCGGGGTCGGCCGGCTGGATTTCGAGGCTGAGTTCGCGGACCACATAACGGTAGGTCCGGGCGATTTCGTCTTTCTCGACGCGGGAAACGCCGGCAATCTCATCGAGCGAGCGCGGCGTCCCGGCCTGTCGCGCGGCGGCGTACAGCGACGCCGTCGAGACGCCTTCGATGGAGCGGCCGGGCAGCAGGTCCTCGTCCAGTGCGCGACGGTAGATGACGCTGGCCGTCTCGCGGACGTTCTCGGGCAGTCCGAGGGCACTCGCCATGCGGTCGATTTCGCCGAGGGCCTGTTTGAGGTTGCGCTCCTTGGAGTCGCGGGTACGGAACCGCTCGTTCCAGGTGCGCAGTCGCTGCATCTTCTCGCGCTGGCGCGAGGACAGGGAATTGCCGTACGCGTCCTTGTCCTGCCAGCCGATGTTGGTCGAGAGGCCCTTGTCGTGCATCATGTTCGTCGTCGGCGCACCGACACGGGATTTCTCGTCTTTCTCCTTCGAATCGAACGCGCGCCACTCGGGACCGGGGTCGATCTCGTCCTCCTCGACGACCAGCCCACAGTCCTCACACACCGTTTCACCGCGCTCGCTGTCGGACAGTAACGACCCGTTACACTCCGGACAGACGAGCGTCTCCGACTCCTCTTCGTCCGTCTGCTCTGTCTCCGTCTCGCGCTCGTTCGAGTATCGGCGGATGCTGGTATCGGTCATTTGTTGGGGGTGGGACAACCGGGTATCGTACCCGAAAAACGTGTTGTAGCCTACTGTTGTATCTACGGCGACTTAAAACTTTTGTCCGTTTCAGAAGTCCAATTTTCCGAAGGGGAAACAAGAGTTGGCAATTCTTGTGTATTCGCTTCCACAATTATTAACTATGCTATATATCTGCCCGGTGTTTCGAAACGCTTACCGCGCATCCAGCACTCCGGCCCGACATGAGCGACCCCGCCGTCGATCCCGAGGAGGTCCGGCACGTCGCCGACCTCGCCCGTGTCGACCTCGCAGACGACGAGATCGAGCGGTTCACCGAGCAGTTTGGCGACATCCTCGACGCGTTCGAAGCGCTCGACGACGTCCCAGAGACAGAACGGGAGGCTGACCTCTCGAACGTGATGCGCCCCGACGAGACACGCGAGAGCCTCTCGCAGGAGGACGCGCTCCGGAACGCCAGTGATACCGAAGAAGGGCAGTTCAAAGGGCCGAAGGTGTCGTAGATGACGGCGTACAACGGCTACATCACCGACGAGACCATCGAGGGCGCGGACGACGGCCCGCTGGCGGACAAGACCGTCGCGGTCAAGGACAACATCTCCACCGAGGGCGTCCGGACGACCTGCGGTTCGGCGATGCTCGAAGACTACGTCCCGCCGTACGACGCAACGGTCGTCGAGCGCCTGAAAGACGCCGGCGCGACCATCCCCGGCAAGACGAACATGGACGAGTTCGGGATGGGGACGACCACCGAGACGTCGGCGTTCGGGCCCGTTGAGAACCCCGTCGCCGAGGGCCGGGTGCCGGGCGGTTCCTCCGGTGGCTCGGCCGCTGTCGTCGCCGCCGGCGACGCCGACCTCGCGCTGGGGAGTGACACCGGCGGCTCCATCCGCTGTCCGGCCGCCTTCTGTGGCGTCGTCGGTATCAAGCCGACCTACGGGCTGGTTTCCCGATACGGCCTCGTCGCCTACGCCAACAGCCTCGAACAGATCGGCCCCATCGCACCCACGGTCGAGGACGCCGCGGAACTGCTGGATGTCATCGCCGGGCCGGACGAACACGACGCGACGACGCAGGAAGCGCCCGAGAGCGACGGCTCCTACGCGGCGGCCGCCGACGGCGACGTCGACGGACTCTCTATCGGCGTTCCGACGGAACTGCTCGACGGGGCCGACGAGGATGTCGTCGAGACGTTCTGGGCGGCGATGGACGACCTCGAAGCACAGGGTGCGAGCTACCACGAGGTCGACCTCCCCTCCGTCGAACACGCTGTCGAGGCGTACTACGTCATCGCGATGTCCGAGGCCTCCTCGAACCTCGCGCGGTTCGACGGCGTCCGGTACGGGCAGTCCGGCGGCTACGACGGCAACTGGAACGAGTCGTTCGCGAACGCCCGTGAGGAAGGCTTCGGCGAGGAGGTCAAGCGTCGGATTCTCCTCGGAACCTACGCCCTCTCGGCGGGCTACCACGACAAGTACTACAAGAAGGCGCAGGACGCCCGCGCGTGGGTCAAACAGGACTTCGATGAGGCGCTTGAGGACGCCGACGTGCTCGCCTCACCCACGATGCCCGTGCCGCCGATGAAACGCGGCGAGAGTTTGGACGACCCGCTCACGATGTATCTGGCCGACGCCAACACGACCCCGGTGAACCTCGCGAACCTCCCGGCCGTCTCCGTCCCCGCCGGCGAAACCGACGACGGGCTACCTGTGGGGCTGCAACTGGTCGGCCCGGCGTTTGGTGAACGCGAAATAATTCGGGCCGGCAGCGCGCTGGCCTGAGGCAGGGCCGGACCCTCCCGTACGCTTTTTGTTCGTCATAACGAACGAACAATTATGGCTCCCCGCCCGTCCACTACGTGGTCCCTCCGCGCACGTCTCCTCGCGCTCGTCGTGGTGCTCGTCGCCTTCGACGCCGTGGCTGTCGCCGTCGCGTACGTGCTGGGCCACGTCGCGTTCGGTCTCCTGCCGCTGGTCGGCTACGATATCGGGACGCTGTTCTGGACGATGGGGTTCGATATCGTGCCGCTGTGGCCCGTCGTCCTCGTCGGGACGCCGCTCGTGCTCGCCGTCCAGTCCATCTACGGCTACCGGATGACGCTCCGGGATTCCGGAACAACTGCGACCGAATCTAGGGCGTCCGATCCTGAGTCCGTCGACGCGATGCGGGCGAAGATACGGCGTAGCGAAACCGCCGACCGCCTCCGAGAGCGAGTGGCTCGGCTGGCACAGACGGCGGATATGGTGACACCGGACGTGACAGTCATCGACTCGGAGACGCCCAACAGCTACGTCGCCAGCCGGCCCGGCGAACAGACGCTGGTCGTGACCACGGCGCTCGTCGACCAGCTCGACGACGCGGAACTCGACGCCGTCATCGCCCACGAACTGGCCCACCTCAAGAACGGCGACGCGTTCGTCATGACTGCGGCCGCGTTCCTCCCGACCGTCAGCGCGCTGTTTACTCGCACGCTCGGAAAGACGCTGCAGTACTCGATGTTCTTCCACTGGTTCCTCGGCGGCGACGACGAGGACGGGACGTGGGTCGCTGGCGGGAACATTCACCTCGTGATTCTGCTCTTCGCTGTCATCGCGATACCGGTCACGGCGACGCTGTATCTCGCCAGCACAGCCTGTTACCGGCTCCTCTCACGGATTCGGGAGTACGCCGCGGACGCGGGCGGTGTCGCCATCTGTGGCTCCCCGGCAGCACTCGCCAGCGCGCTGGAGACGCTGACAGACGACCAGCGTCCGACCACAGACATCCGAACCGCCGAGACCGGTGTTCGAGAACTCTGTGTGATCCCACACGCCATTGCGTCCGACGAGCAAACTCCGCCGGAGGGGCGGGCCGAACGGCTCGCTCACCGCTGGCGGAGCGTCTCCGAGCGGCTGCTGCCCGGGTCGCATCCAGATGTCGCTGACCGCATCGCTGCTCTGGAGGACCACCAGTCCGCCCTCGACCGGCGCGGGCAGTCGTGACGAAGGGGTACAGTTTACTCGCCGGCGACCCGAGAGAGCGTATGAGCGACGACGCCGAGGGGCGACTCAGCTGGCTCCACTGGCCAACGGTCCTGAAAGGGCTGGCGCTGGGAGTCGGGGCCGGCCTGATACTGGCCGTGTCACTGGGGGATTTCTATCTTGGAATACTGCTTGGCACACTCAACGGGCTCGCTTTCGGTATCGGCTGGTCGCACTCGCGGGCCTGAGTTACGCGACGCAGACGCTGTGCCGGCGACAGCTACAGCACGCTGTCGTACACGTCGGCTAGTTTGTCGATAGCGTGCTCGACGCTGATCACGTCCCGCCGGGCGAGACAGCGCTCCCGAAGGTGTTCGCGTTCGTTGAGGACGCGCTCGATAGCCCGACGGAAGCCGTCGATGTCGCCTTCGTCGTAGGAGTAGCCGGTTTCGCCGTCCTCGATAGTGTCGCTGAGTGCGCCAGCGTCGACACCGGCGACGGGCGTCCCACAGCAGTTTGCCTCCAACGCGACCAGACCCTGCGTCTCGACGGGGCTGGGGAACGCGAACACGTCGAGCGTCGAGTACAGTTCGGGCAGTTCTGCACGGTCAAGAAATCCGAGAAACCGCACGTCGACGTCGCTGTGCTCGGCCGTCGCTTCGAGCGATTCACGGGCCGGGCCGTCACCGGCGAACACGACAGTCACGTCCAGCCCCTCGCAGGCGGTGATGATGTCCTCCAAGCACTTCTCGTAGCCGTGGCGGCCGGTGTAGCCGACGATAGGGCTATCGGGGAGGTCGTAGCGGTCCCGGAAGTCGGCCGTGTCGACCGGTTCGAACACGGTCGTGTCGACGCCGTTCGGAACGACTGTCACCGTCGTATCGAGGCCGATAGCCTCCCGGAGGTGAGTCGCCGCGCGCTCGCTTGGCGCGATCACGGTGTCGGCACGGCCCAGGAACCAGCGTTCGTAGCTCTCGGCGCTGGAGCGGACCGCTGACTCGACAGCGCCGTTGAACGAGACGTACTCGGCGTACTCGCTCGTCGGCGTGTGATACGACGCGACGAACGGGATGTCGAGTTTGCCCGCGAGTCGCTGGCCCGCCATCCCGAGGCTGAAAGGCGTGTGAGCGTGGACCAGTTCGGCGTCCCGGACGCCCTTCGGTATCTGTGGCATCCCCAGGCGAAACCCCTCGTAGAAGGGGAACGGAAGGCTCCGGACCGGATACTCGTTCTCTGATGGGTCGTGATTGCTTTTCGGGTAGACCACGCCCATGCGACCGCCGCGGTCGCGCCAGCGGTCCCGCCACGTCTGGACCGTGTAGGTCACCCCATTGACGGTCGGCAGGTACGTGTCGGTGAACGTCGCGACGTGCGGCAGTGTCATCGCCGCGGCGTAGCAGGACCAGGGCTTAAACCGTTGCCATTGGCGCGCCATCAGTCAGACAGTTGTCACTCGCTGGCGGGTGCCAGAGTTCTTTTGGGGGACCGTGGCACAGTTGGGGTAATGGATCGGGACGGCTGGCTGTACGCCTGGGCAATCGCATCGGTCGCGTTTGGCGCGGGCTCGTTGCTCGTTCCACTGTATTTCGTCGCCATCGGCGGCGAGACGTTCATGCTGGGCGTCCTCGCCGGGGTGGCCGCCGCCGCGGGTGCGCCGGGCGCACTCATCTTCGGACGCGTCGCTGACAAAACGGGGAAGCGCCGGTCGCTCGTCCTCCTCGCACTGGGGCTGGCGACTTCCGCGTTGTTGCTCGTCTCGCTCACCGAACAGCCGTGGCTGGTCATCGTCGGCAACGGCCTGCTGTGGTTCGCGGCCGGCGCTGCCGCGCCGGTGCTGACGCTGCTTGTCACCACCGGAACCGTCGAGCGGGACTGGCCGGCCCGGTTCGCCGTCCTGAACCGCTACCAGGGCTGGGGCTGGGCCGGCGGGTTAGTCCTCGGTCTCGTGTGGACGGCGCTGCTCTCCGAACCACTCGGAGAGATCCCCGCACAGCAGTCGCTGCTGTGGCTGTGTGCGGCCGCCGTTGGCCTGTCGGCGTTCTTCGGGGCGAAGTGGCTGCCGTCCGACCCAGATGAACTCGACCGTCCGCAGGCCAGTCGGATGGCGCGGGCTATTGCCCGGTCGCGTCGGCTGCCGGTCCGGAGCGCGACGTTCCCGGTCAGTCAGGGGCGGCTGTACTGGCTCACGCGGTCGATACACCCCCGAGAAGTCGCGGCCCGGTTCTCCCCGTCGCTGACCATCTACTTCGGGGCCGTCATCGCCTTCTTCGTCGGTTTCGGCGTGTTCTGGGGGCCGTTGCCGCTGTATCTCTCGCGGACGCTCGGCTACGAGTCGGGACTCGTCTTCGCGCTGTATCTCGTCTCCAGCGTCGGCTCGGCGCTGTGGTACGACCGCGCTGGCGCACTCGCCGAACGCTACAGCCCGAGCGGGCTCCAGGTCGGGGGCCTGCTGGCCCGCGCCGCGCTTCATCCGGCTGTCGCCGTCGTGGGGCTCCTGCTATCTGCGACGCTCGCGGGCACGATCATCAACGGCGTCGTGTTCGTCCTCATCGGCGTCGCCTGGGCCGTCATCGCCGTCACCGCGGCCAGCGTCGTCACCCAGCTCGCGCCGTCGGCCATCCGCGGCGAGGCGCTCGGCATCTACACCGCCGTCTCCGGGCTGGCGAGCGGCGTCGGGTCGCTACTGGGCGGCTGGCTCGGCGGCTACGACTTCCTGCTCGCGTTCGCCGTCGCTGGCGCGCTGGTGCTGGTCGGCGCGGTGCTGGTCGCGGTCGTCTGGCGGCGCTCGCCGTCGGTGTCTGTCAACAGCGAACCGCTATCGGCATAACAATCGCTTCGACCGCTCGAGCCATCTGCCTCGATCCGCTCAGGCCAGTTCTTCGTACGTCTCGACCAGCCGCCGGCCGACCCGTTCCAGGCTGTGCTCTCTGGCCGTCTCTTTGGCGTTCTCGCCCAGTCGCTCCCGCAGGTCGGGGTTCTCGGCGAGACGCTCCAGCGCCTCGCGGAACTCCGCTTCGTCCGCACAGATGAGGCAGTCGTGGCCGTCCTCGTAGTACTCCCGGAACACCGGAATGTCCGAGAGGACGACCGCCTTCCCGCAGGCCATCGCCTCTAGCACGGCGATGCCCTGGTTCTCGGCCTTCGTCGGGAACAGGTACACGTCGCCGGCCCCGAACGCCCCGCGGATGTCCTCGATCCATCCGGTGAAGGTCACGTTCTCGGGCGGGTCGTTCACCCACCGCGAGACGGTCCTGGAGGCCTGTGGCCCGGCGTCGTAGGGGCCGAACCACGCGAAGTCGTGCTTCGTCTCTTGGGCGAGTTCACAGAACGTCGTCAGCCCCTTGCGCTCGAAGACGTTGCCGACGGCGAAGACGACCATCCCGTCGAGGTCGTAGCGCCGCCGGTAGTCCTCGCGCAGGTCCTCGTAGCCCGCCAGCGCGTCGATGTCGACGCCGTTCGACATCGGCTGTATGGGCGCGTCGACGGGATAGGATTCGAGTATGTTCTTCGTGTATTCGGAGGGGCAGAGCACGAGGTCAGCCTGGGAGTAGAACCACTTCAAATAGCGACCCAGCGCCGGCGCGACCAGGTTCGACCCGCGGAAACTGTCCCGGAAGTCCTCGCGGGTGACGTGAGCGTGCAGGACGAGCGGGATGTCCGCCTGCGCCGCGTGCTGTGCCACGGCGACGGAGCCGGGTCCGATCATGTTGCAGTGGGCGATGTCGAACTCGCGGAACACCGGGTCGTTGAAGGCGATATTGCCACCCAGTGCCCACGCCGGATGGCCCTCCTGCCAGGGCGTCGTCTCCACCTCGATGTCGGTCTCGGACAGCGCCGCCCGCTGGTGGTCCACGGCGGTGCCGATGCCCGACCGGTCGAGGCGGTCGGCCAGTTCGAGATAGTTCAGGACGCGCACGTCTCGGGCAACTCTGTCGGGGCCGAAAATCCTATCGACTTCACTTGTGGAGGGTGTGATTAGAAGCGTTTACTTACCAAACAAACGTTCAGAACAGCCAGAAAGCCCCCGCGCTATCGACTCCCGCGGCTCGCTGTGCGCTTCCCTCGCTCACTCCGTTCACTCAGTCCAGTGCTTGCTTCACCGGGGTTCGTCGATAGCGCGGCCCCTTTCAGTCCCACCCGTGTCGGCTGGTCGAACAGTCACAGGTGGGACTGAAAGGGGCGAGACGCTGGGCGTTCGAGACGAAGCAAGCACTGCATGAGCGACGGTAGGGAGCGAAGAAGCGCGCAGCGAGTGCGCGGCGCTCCGCGCCGCGACCACTCGAACGGCGAGCGAAGCGAGCCGTGAGAGTCGCAGTAGCCCAGCGTCTCGGGGCTTTCCGGCTGTTCACAAAGCTACCAAATCGTACGGCGACCATTGCTAGCTCGTTCGGAAGGCATTTTCCCGCCGCCGACCCAGTACCGCCAATGACGGACGAGGCGACCATCGCCCGCGAGCGGATCGAGCGCCTCCAGTCGCTCGCTCGCGAGGCCGTCCAGGCCGGCAACGAGGAGCGCGCCCGGTCGTACGTCCGCCGGGCTCGCCGGGTCGCCGAACGCCACCGGCTGCGCCTGCCGCGGTCGTTCGAGCGGTCGACGTGTGACGCCTGCGACACGTACCTGCTGCACGGACACAACGCCCGATCCCGGACCCAGTCCGGCCACGTCGTCATTACGTGTGACTGTGGGTCACAGTCCCGCTATCCGTACGACTGAGGATTCTTTACGACTGCTGGTTTTAAGGGGCTGTCTTCGCTAAACGGTGTACATGAGTGACTCTTCTCGACAGTCGCGGATACACGACCTCGACGCGACGCTCCGCGTCGGCAAACACGGCATCGAATCCGTAGCGGACGAACTCGACGACCAACTGGAAAACACGGACCTCGTGAAGGTCAAGTTCCTCCGGTCGTCCCGGGGCGGCACGACGGCCGAGGAACTCGCTGACGACCTGGCCGAGATGGTCAACGCTGAGGTGATTCAAGTGCGGGGCCACACCGCGGTGTTCGAGAAATGATGCAGGTCCAACCGCTCACCGACCTACTCAATGGCTTCGGCGTACCGGCGGCCGGGTCCATCGCCTCGGCAGTGGTCTTCGTCGTCGCCTTCGTCCTCGTCTACGCATTGGGGAAGGCGATAGTGCTCCCCATCGTCGACCGCTCGCTCAAGTCACGGGACCTCGATACCCACGCACGGCGGCCGCTGAAGAAGGTCGTCAGCATCGGTGTCGTGTTCGTCGCCATCTCCGTCGCCTTCGGGATGGCCGAGTACGGGAACTTCCTGCAGTCGCTGGCAACCATCGCCGCCGCGGCGACGCTTGCCATCGGCTTCGCGATGCAGGACGTCATCCAGAACTTCGTCGCCGGCGTGTTCATCTACACCGACAAGCCGTTCCGGATCGGCGACTGGATCGAGTGGGACGGCAACTCCGGCGTCGTCGAGGACATTAGTCTCCGTGTTACCCGCGTCCGGACCTTCGACAACGAGCTGCTGACCGTGCCGAACTCGAATCTGACCGACGGCGTCATCAAGAACCCCGTCGCCAAGGAGCAACTCCGACTGAAGTTCGTGTTCGGTATCGACTACGACGACGACATCGACGAGGCGACTGAAATCATTCTCGACGAGGCTAGGGCACACCCGGAGATTATGGACGACCCCGAGCCATCGGTTCGCCTCGTTGAACTCGGTGACTCCTCCGTCGGACTGCAGTCCCGTATCTGGATCAAGAACCCGAGTCGGTCCGACTTCGTCAAGACGCGCGCCGAATACGTCAAGGCAGTCAAGCAACGCTTCGATGCCGAGGACATCAATATGCCGTACCCGAACCGGACCATCGGTGGCGGGCTGGAGATGACCGGACTCGACGGCGTCGTGGAGCCGGCCGACGACTGAACCGCACAGTAGCGTATTTTGGCTGTAAATGCCGGGGTATCTGGCTACCGTGTCGGTATCGCCATACTCGTGCTTCGGTCGCGGCCTCCGTCACCTCGGGACAGTAAGTCCATTCCGTTCACTGGCAGAACTAAGCCGCCGCTGTCGGACGGTTTGGGTGGAGAAGATCTGCGATGGGCGCTGCGGGATTTTCACCCGACTGCGAGACTCGCTCTCGCTCGTCTCGCGTGGTTCAAATCCCGCAGCCGACGCTCCTCACCGCTCACTGTCGTTCGCACAGAAATCACGGGCGCTGAGGGCGCTCGTTCGTGGGGCGAGCGAATCCCCTTGATAGGCGTGAGGCAACCGACTTCGAGCGCTCTTAGATACACCGAAAAATACAGTAATCTGTGAATCCATAGGTTTCTGTATGCCTAGTATCACCGTCAATGTGGACAACGACCTCAAGGAGCGAATGGAGAGCCACCCGGAGATCAACTGGAGCGAGATCACGCGACAGGCCATCGAAGAAAAAATCGAGGCGCTCGAAGTGATGGACGAACTCACCAGTGAGAGTAATCTCACCGAGAGCGACGTACAGGAAATCGCCGACAAAATAAACGATAGCGGACGTAAGCGCGTTGACGAGGAATCAGCATAGACACGACGAATGAAGCTGGTCATCGACGCCAACGTTGTCATATCTGCACTCATCGCTGATTCGAAAACGCGTGAGCTCATCGTCACGCTCGAACCCGACCTCCTGACACCCGCCTTCGTCTACGAAGAAATCGAGAACTACGAGGAGCTAATCGTGAAGAAATCTGGGATGGAGCAGGACCGAGTGACACAATTCATCGACCTCCTGTTCCAGTACATCGACGTTGTTCCTGCTGACGACTTCTACCAAGCTATCGAACGGGCAAAGGAAGCAATCGGTGACACCGACCCGGACGATGTTCTCTATCTGGCGTGTGCGATTGCCAACGATGCAGCTATCTGGAGCGATGATTCCGACTTTGACGACCAGGATCTGGCCGAGACTTACTCGACGATCGACGTGATTAACTCGTTTGACACCCGCTAAACGCCTGAATAAGGCTCTCAGCGGCGCGCAGTGGAGATCCTTCTGACCGGACAGAAAACATATACGAATCGCATCGGGAGCGAACTAACATGCCCAAGCCCTCTCGAAGACAGATTCTATCTGGCCTCTCTACAGGTTTTGCCACACTGCTTGCCGGCTGTACGGCCGCCCCAGACGAATCAAACGCGACATCGACGACAACCGCCGATGGCAACTCCCCAACCGAACCGACCCAAGCGGTGCCGGAGTTCCCCGGTGACACTGCCTCGGAGGCGTGCCCACCGTTCGATGACGCCGCCCAAGTCGTCTGCTATGAGGCGGTCGATCCTGAGGCGATGCCAGTGGTCCTCGTTCCAGAAACCCAGACCGTCCAACTGGATCAACCAACCGATTTCACGCTCAGAAACCGGAGTGCACAGCGGTTCGAGGCGAACTTCTACAACTGGCAACTGTACAAACGAGTCGATGGCGGCTGGTACTATATCATGCCTCGGTCTACGCCACAACCACTGGCAATAATGGCGGCCGGCGAGGACCACACCTGGACGCTAACCGTTACGACTGGTAGCGTCAACGATGGCGCTGCCATCGACAGGGTCCAAGGGACGGAATCACTCTCAGCCGATGGGCTCGGCGGCGGGCACTACGCGTTTGCAACCGATGGGTGGTTCGAAGCAGGTTCCTACGAGGAGCCAATTGCGCTCGCGGCAAGCTTCGATTTGCAGGCCGATCCACTGCAGTTGACCACAACAGCCGCCATCGCCGAGACGGAATGGGACGGCGAGACGCTGGTTGCACGGTCAACCCGGGGTGAGGCTGACAACGACAACGATGAACACGATGCGTATATGCTCGAACGAATCGACGACTCCGAGCCCCATGCAGAGCAAATCATCATTGAGCAGGTTGTACGCGACGATCAGTTGCGCGATGCCATCGCACTGAGCCGGGAATACGACGCCGCCCGAGTCCGGATAGAAGAGTTCACCAGCTCCATCCCGCCCTTCGGACTTGACGATTCCCGCATCTACGAGTTCCAGGGAGAACGTTACCAGGTGACGACAAGGGCGGGCGACTCCACGTAGTGTGGTCCAGCTGATTCGTCGTGACACGCCTACTGAGCAGCTTACAAAACGTAACGTATCTGGAGCAAATGAGGCCGCTGTGCTGACTACACTCTCTGTATTCAGCCCGAACTACTTGACGAAGTTTAGGAAGGTTCTTGAGCGCCGTAAGTTACCCGACACAAGCGGTGGTAGCGTCGTAATTGGCGGTTGATTTCCCCGTGAGGTCCGTGTAGAAGTACGCGAATCACCAGACGACACCGCTCCAACTCAGAACCGTTCGATTGTCGAACGAAAGGAATCGAGGTAATAAAATCATATTTGGGGCTTAAACCTCTGTACGCGGAAAATTCGGATGAATTAAGCGATACGGGCGCTGAGGGATTTGAACCCCCGACGGTTTGGTCCGAAGCCAAGCACTCTGTCCAAGCTGAGCTAAGCGCCCTACGTACAATGGTATGATGACGTTATGGTTTAAACCAACCGGTTCCGCCGCGTGATGGGACCGCAGTCATGGGATTACTCCGAAACCGCTTCAGCAGTGTCGGAGTCGGTGTCAGCAGCGACCTCGGCCACGACAGCCTCCGTGTCAACGCCCCGTTCTTCGGCGAGTGCCTCGATGAGTGCGCGCTGTTCGGCCAGTTCCCGCTCCATCCCGTCGACGCGGGTGTTCGTCTCGTCGACGGTGCTGCGCAGGTCCTCCAGCTGCGTCTTCAGCTCGTTGACCTTCTTGTAGAGGTCCTCGGCGATGTCGGCGACCTTCTGTATCTTTTTCGCGGTGGAACCCAGTCCCATGGTCACGGCTACGGAGAGGCGACATTTCCTCGTTTCGCTCGAACGTCGCTGTTATGACGCCGCCGGACCGAGCAACGGTATGGACGACTTACGGCTCGCTCCGGCTGTCGGCATCGTCGGTTGCGTTCTATATCTCCTTGCACTCGCGGTCCCGTATGGCCTCGTCGAGACGACCAGTGCCGTGGGGGCGTACTACAGTTCAGGGGCGCTATCCCCGCTGCTACCGGGCGTATTCGCGCTCGTCTGCATCATCGTGCTGGCGGCCGGCCGCGAGGGTCGGTCGGACCCGAGTGTTGCGGCGGGGGCCAGCATCGGCATGGGCGTGTTCATCGTCGCCCTCAGCGTCCTCTGGGCAGTCACCGTTCCCGAGAGCCTCGTGCTGGGACTGACTGAGTCGACACTGATGGAGTACCACCGCTGGGGTGTCGTCCTCGCAGGTGTGCTCATCCCGCTCGGTGGGACATGGTTTGCCCGAGCGCTGGACCTGCTGTAGGCCGGTCTGCCCACCGGCGCGTCGTCCAGCGGTCTGTGGGCGCATCCGAAAGGCCCTTATGGGGCGGCGGCGGAGTTTCAGGTGGACTAGGTCGGGGGGCTAGGCCCCCCTCCTCGCCCGCACTGTGGTCTTGAGCGGGGACCGAACACCGGGGGCGTCCGGTCTGACGGACGTGGACCCCGTAAGCTAACGTGGAAGCCTCGTCCCACGGGGACGGCGGTCCGCGTGGTCGCACCTGCAGGGGTGCGCCCATGTGGTTAAACGATGGCACTCCGCCAGGCACGGAAGTGAGCAGCGGACCATCGAACACCCGTCGCTCGTGGGGTCGCGGGGTGGAGGAGGCAAACGGGATTACCCGCGTCCGAACGCCGGGCCATCCTGGCTGTCCGTTCCATTCATACCTGCGTTTAATTTCCCCGAGCAGCCGTATTGTAGTCGTCTTCCGAAAGCTATCGACGCAATCTGTACGTCGCTCGGGTGCCGGTCAACGGAGGTTGACGACCGAGGTCCACCATCCGCTGGACCACGCTCCCGGCTTATGGTTGACCAACACACTACAGAGGGGCACCAATGAAGGGGTGTCTTAGATCTGACCTTCAGATTTAGCTCTGCATATCTAGGATATGAATATCAAAACAGCTGATAGGACTATAATTACAATCTTCTATCGATTATCGTCTTTTCGAACCAGAAATTTGCATATCGAGATCCAACGTACCCCTCGCTGCCGACAGTATCCGCGATACACAACTGATTTCGGACGCTCTATGACTACCGAGAGTTACACTGGGGACTACGGTGGCCCGCCGGCAGCGCTGTCGTCGGCGTCCCACTCCTGCAATTCCTTCCGCCGGATCTTCCCGCTGGTCGTCTGGGGCAACGCATCGGCGAACTCGATCTCGCGGGGGTACTCGTACTCGGCGAGGTGCGCTCTGACGGCGGACTGGATTTCCGACCGAAGCCGTTCGCGGGCCGGTGCGTCCTCGGCTGTCTCAACGTAGGCCTTGATGATCTCTCCACGCGTGTCGTCGGGCACACCGATGACGCCCGCCTGGACCACGTCGGGGTGCTCAAGGATTGCACTCTCGACTTCCATCGGTCCGACGCGGTAGCCGCTGGTGATGATGACGTCGTCCTTGCGCGATTTGAACCAGACGTAGCCGTCGTCGTCCCGTCGAGCCAGGTCGCCGGTGACGAACCAGCCCTCGACCTCCTTGGCTGCGGTTTTGTCTGGCATGTTCCAGTACTCGTCGAAGAACACCGAGCGGTCGTGGGGTCGCACCGCTATCTCACCGAGTTCGCCGCTTGGGAGGGGGTCGGCAACGCCGCTGTCGGCGGCTTCGGGATCCAGAATTGTCAGGTCATACCCCGGTAACGGCTTACCCATGCTGCCGGGCTGAGTGTCGAACCAGTTCGAGTTGTTGGCGACGACGAGGTTCAGCTCCGTCTGGCCGTAGAACTCGTTAATCGTGACAGAGTCGAACGTCTCAGCCACCCAGTCGACGATTTCGGGCGTCAGCGACTCACCGCCGACGGCGAACGTCTTGATGGCCAGGTCGTACGCCGCCGTCGGGTTCTCGACGTCCATCAGCATTCGGAGGGCGGTGGCCGGCATGAACGACCGGGTAACGCCGAACTCAGAAAGCAGGCTGAACGCCTCCTCGGCATCGAACCCCGAAGCGGGGTAGCCGACGATAGTCCCGCCGTGGTGCCACGTCGCGAAGAGCGTCCCCCCGAGCGCCGCGCCCCAGGCCCAATCCGCGGGCGTCCAGACCGTCGCGTCCGGTCCCAGCCCGTGATCGAAGAAGTTGTACGCGGCCGCGGCTCGCCCGAGCCAGAGCGCGTGTGAGTGCCGGACGCCTTTCGGCGGCCCCGTCGACCCGCTCGTGTACAGTATCGCCGTATCGGTGTCCGGTGTGGACTCGTAGGGTTCGATATCGGTGTGTTCCGGCGTGGCGAGCACGTCCTCGAAGGCGTGGACATCGCCCGCCGGTGCGTCGGTTTCGATCTCGACGACGTGTTCCAGCGCCGGACAGTCGTCCCGGACTGCATCGATATCGCCGCGCACGGCCGGGTCGATAACAGCGGCGGTCGCGCCGGCGTCGTCCAGCCGATACCGGAGTGCGTCCGTCCCGAACAGGACCGTCAGCGGAACCGAGACGGCTCCGAGCTTCCAGTTCGCCAAGTGTGTGATCGGGTTCTGTGGCTTCTGTGGTACGACGACGCCGACCCGGTCGCCGGCCTCGACACCGAGCCCGGCCAGCCCCGCGGCGAGCCTGTCCGATAGCTCGTCCAGTTCGCGGAACGTGTACTGCTCGCGCCGCCCGTCGGGGTATGCCTGTTCGAGCGCCACCCTGTCGGGGTCGTCGTGTTTTTGCAGAAAATCGACCGCCGGATTGTACGACGCCGGGAGGTCCCAGCTGAACTGATCGCGGGCCTCGTCGTACCCCTCGAAGTCCGGCATCACTGTCCAGACCATGGCATACCGGTCGGCTGGGTGGCTGTTGCGTCTTTCGGTCGAACCACCGCCGCTGCGACCGAGCCGGCAGAACTTTCCGTCTTCCCCTCCCGACTTGACCGTGGACTCTACCGACATCCGCGAGGAGTGGGCCGACCGGTCCGGCGAATACTCCCCCGCGTATTATGCCTACTATGGAGCGGACGAGACGAGTGAGCTAGTGCAGTCGATACTTGCGGAGCACGTCGAGCAGGACGCGGCTATTCTGGAGGTCGGGTGTAGCTCCGGGCGACATCTCGCTGCACTGTCTGACGCTGGCTACTCGGATCTGACCGGGGTCGACATCAACGCCGACGCGTTAGATGTCCTCGCCGAGACGTATCCCGACCTTGCGGCCACCGGCTCGTTCCACGCGATGGCTATCGAGGAGTTCGTCACGGATGTCGCGGACGACGCGTACGACGTCGTCTTCTCCGTCGAGACGCTACAGCACCTCCACCCGGACGTGGACTGGGCGTTCGGGGAGTTGGCGCGTATCGTCGATGACCTGCTGATCACCGTCGAGAACGAGGGCGGCGACCCGGGTGAGGTAAACTACGTCGACGACAACGTCCCGCTGTACTATCGGGACTGGAACGCGGTGTTCACAGACTGTGGACTTACTGAAGTAGATTCGATGGATGGGAAGCGGGATACTGTCCGCATATTTCGGCCACCTAAGTGAGAGCTTGCACAGATAGCTCTATATTAAGTAATACGGTGCTAGATATTAATAAGATCTATCCATATATGTGCTATTTGGTAAGAAAAATGAGTACGGTTAGAAGTTTACGTGGTACTTAGGGAACTCAAGTCCAACTTCGGACGTGATCTGTGGCTCGATAGAAGTCCATCTCTCACGACAGACTCACTGGGACACCAGAATAACGTATGTACGTCTGTCATCCATGATGTTCCGTATTACTGAACGGCGGTTCGCCTGAAGCGAAATGGATTACTGACCGACGGAAGCGAGTTTCCCTTGTGTGTCTCTGTGGAAAGTGCCGTTTGTACCGACTGTGTGTCTACCGCCGGATAGCTGATGCTCTCCACAACTAGTGTCTGTGTCCCCTTGCGACAGGCAGGAAGTACGCCGTTGGCAGCGCAAGATTGATGTATTGTTGCAGTTTGCTACTCTGTATGAGGTACTACCAGCTACGCGACGGGAACTCACAGCGGTTAGCGGTCGAAACTGGGGACGGTGTGTACGATTTGACCAGCGTCAAACCGCAACTCCGCACGTTCCGTGACCTCCTCAAGTCGGCCTCGATTGCGGAGACTGCACCGGATGAACTCAGTGCCCGCCATCTCGATACCGCTGAAGCGGTGTCCGAGCAGCGACTCGAAGCCGATGCTACCGACCCCGTCACTGCCGACGAAGTCTGGGCCGCCGGCGTTACGTACCAGATCAGCGAAGAAGCGCGGACAGAAGAAAGCGACACGCCGGAGATGTATCTGTACGTGCACGACGCGGAGCGACCGGAGATCTTCTTCAAGTCGACGCCCAATCGGACTGTCGGCCCCAACGAAGCAGTCGGTATCCGGGCCGACTCGGACTGGGACGTGCCCGAGCCCGAGCTTGCGATTGTTCTCTACGAGGGAGAAATCGTCGGCTACACCATCGGCAACGACATGAGCAGTCGGTCTATCGAGGGGGAGAACCCGCTGTACCTCCCTCAGGCCAAGGTGTACGACCGTTGTTGTTCGGTCGGCCCGGCCGTCGTCACGGACATCGAAGACCCGCACTCGCTGGCGCTCTCGATGTCGATCCACCGCGACGGTGAGCGTGTCTACCACGGGGAGACCAACACCAGCGAGATGAAACGCACCTGCGAGGAACTCGTCTCGTACTACACCGCACACAACGCGGTCCCCGAACTATCGGTGCTACTTACCGGGACCTCGCTCGTTCCCGACGACGACTTTACGCTGCAGGAAGGGGACGAAGTCACCATCGACATCGAGTCCATCGGAACGCTGAAAAATCCCGTCACGGTCGTCTAAGCGGCTAGTGAACCGGGAACGGGGCCGCGGTCTCTCTGGGAACCCCTTCGCATGGGGTTTCACAGCGTGATACCCCACTCGGCCCCCGACTGGTTCCGATTGCGTGCCTGTGTGTCGGTCTGCTGTGAGGATTTGTCC
The DNA here is from genome assembly GCF_048595605.1 of Haloarcula sp. KBTZ06. Lineage (NCBI taxonomy): Archaea > Methanobacteriati > Methanobacteriota > Halobacteria > Halobacteriales > Haloarculaceae > Haloarcula > Haloarcula sp. KBTZ06. The sequence continues at coordinate 1,764,625 of NZ_CP184337.1, read as the reverse complement.
CGACAGAGTTTTGTCACCCGTCGGTTGCCTACACGCTCTATGGGTATCTCTACTTGCGACAATCGGCCGGAACGTACGTGTCTGTGTGCGGTGATATGCCATCGATATGTCGTGACAGAAACCGGTGTGGCATCGAGGTCCCCGCTCTGTCCCAGATGTTTGAACAACTGTTTAATACGAGGGCGTACCATGACCGGGTATGGCAAAGACCGCTCAAAACCCAGTCAAATCCGCCGAGACGACGTTCGAGGTGCTTGACGCACTGAAAGACCTCGACGGGGCCGGTGTCACCGAACTGGCCCAGCATCTCGACATCCCGAAGAGCACGGTTCACAACTATCTGAGCACGCTGGAACAGGAGGAGTACGTTGTCAACAGGGACGGTGTGTACGAGGTAGGGCTCCGGTTTCTGGAGCTGGGGGCCTACGCCCGCCACCGGGAGAAACTGTTCGGGATCGCGAAGCCAGAGGTCGATCGGTTGGCCGCAGAAACCGGCGAACTCGCGAATATTCTCGTCGAAGAACACGGCCGCGGGTCGTACCTGTACCGTGCTCGGGGAGACAAAGCTGTCCAGGTCAAGGCCCACGTCGGAACACGCGTTCCGCTTCATACGACAGCGCTGGGAAAAGCGATCCTCGCACATATGTCGACCGAACGGGTCGATGCGATCGTCGACCGCCACGGACTCGGCGGGGAGGCCAGCAAGTCGATCAGCAGTAGAGCGGAACTGGAGCAAGAGCTAGCGGACGTCCGGGACCGCGGCGTCGCTTTCGACGACGAAGAGCGTCTCGAAGGGCTCCGCTGTGTCGCTGCCCCAGTGCTCAACCACGATAACGAAATCATCGGTGCGATCAGCGTTTCGGGGCCAACGAATCGGTTCCGTGGCGACCGGTTCCGCGAGGAACTCCCACAGAAGGTACTGGAAGTCGCCAACGTCATCGAGCTGAACGTTACCTATTCGTAACGGCAGTGTTCAGAAACGGTGAACGGTAGTACAGTCTTGTGACAGCGGTAATTAAACAGCGTCTTTCGACAATAGCACCGTCCTCGGCCAGTGATTGCAGAACAGCACAGACTAGTCAGGAGGGTACTGGAAGTATGTCTGGAAGGCGTTTCGAGCATGTGTTTCGGTCCCGCGACACGAACGAGTAGACACGAGTTCCGGCTTTCATCTCATAGATGCCGGTTCTAGGTTTTGTTTGATAAATAGCCACTATACGTATCATTCATCATGAGTGAACGACGTTCCAACGCTATCTTACACCGTGTGGTACTATATAGTACCACGCCCCTGACGCGGTCCCTATCTCAATAATGGATGTACTACTGTTACTCTAAACGAGGGATATCGACTATCGGTTTCCTATCACTGGATACGTTCTAAGTAGTAGCTAAACCCACCGACTTTCGGGGGAGTACACCCAAATACTGTATTTATATACGAGTCTCCGAGATATAGCGCTAATTCAGTGCCTGAAAAATAGATAAAGGAAAATATATTCATAAGTTTGGGTAGATTGGATTATATTTGCCGGTACTGAGCTAGAGTTCGAGCCATCCGTCGATGGATCTTGCTTGGCAGAGACACAACGATGGCTATCGCTTCGGCAGTGTCTCCCGGCAATCGGGTACGGTTACGCGAGGAACTGGACGCCCAGGGACAGCAGGAACAGTACCACGATCCCGATCGATGACAGTTCGAGCCACCGGGACCGCACGTCGGCGGACCTGATACTTGCGACGAACAGCGTTCCGACGACGCCGACGACTACGACCAGTGCCAGATACACCGCGTTGAGCGCTGATGCCATATGATACCATTTCACAGCGGTACAGTAAACACTAGTGGTTGAGCGCCCCCTCCCCAACGGTAATGAGAGCCAATCACATAGACAGGGGCATGCGTCTCGAACTCCGAATCTGTAAACACTGCCACGAGGGGGATCACGGCAACGCCGAAAAGACGGCTGTGACACAGGATATGGTCGCCTGCGCCGAACAGGTCCGCGAGTACAAGGATCTCATTGGCCTCGATGCACTCTATATTACGAAGGTGACGGAAGGCGACCCCGGCGGCGCGGAGGCACTGGACGTCATCGTCGCCAGCATTGAGGGCGACCAGGTCGCGCTCTCCGACACACAACTGGTCATGGAGGACGGCGACGGCAACATGCTCGTCTACCCGGAGCCAAAAGACATCCTCCAGGTCCTGACTCGAAACCTGAACCAGATTCAAGAGCAGACCCGCCAGGACGTCGACGTCGAGCTATCACCTGAAGGACAGGCACTCATCGCGTAGTTGCACGGAAAAACGGCCCCGAGTCGGTTCAGTTCTCGTTGTCGTCTGATTTAGGCTGGCCGCCGTCGGTCTGGGGCTCGCCCCCATCGGCCGCGGTCGACGGTTCCCGCTCCGCTTCTAGCTGCTGTTCCCAGCGGATGCGCAGGACGTTCCCGTACATCGACAGCACGAGCCCGACACCGAGGACGACCATCCCGAGGTTAATACCGATAGTCAACAGGATGCTCGACGGCCCGCCGCCGATGGCAAGCTCACGGGGTACCGGATAGCCCTCGTCGAAGATGCTCCCGATGAGCACGGAGACGATGCCGATGACGGTCATCGCACCGAAGACTGTCGAGACAGTGCGCCAGGACGGGGACAGCGAGAGCCGTTCGATCCCCGTGGTGTCCGGCTCCTCATCGTCGTCACCGTGGTGCTCTGGCACCATGCTTCGGGGAATGAACGCCTTCGTCTCGACGGGGTAGAAGGCGGGATGCATCCCGTGCTCGAAGATGTGGAACATGACCCCCATCAGCATGATGACGCCCAGCAGGCCGTGGAACGTGACGAAGGCCATCGCGGCCGCCTTGGTCTGGAACATCGCGGCGAGTCCGGTCTTGCTCCAGATGAGTAGCCCCGAAATCGCAAGCAGGGTCAGCTCGATGGAGAAGATGAACACGACGCCCTTGCCGATGTAGGACAGCAACGGGACCTCGTCGGCCTTGTAGCCGGCGAACTGCCGCGCACTGGGGTGCCGTTCGTCGGCCCGACCCAGCACGAACTGGATGTCCTGAATGAACGCGTCGACGTCACCCTTGCTGGGGAGGATCTTCGAGAAGTTGCTCCGGCCGGTCGGGGAGATAATCTGGAGCGTAATCCAGAAGACGACGAGTGCGACCAGCCCGATGCCGGTGATACGGTGGATCGCCGTCACACCGGATGCACCGCCCATCAGCGTCAGCATCCACCACAGTTCGTCGTTGAACATGATGGCGTACCCGGTGAAAAACAGCAGGAACACGTCCAGCCCCAAAAGCGAGTGAAACAGGGTCGTCACCCGCGTGAACTTCCCGTGGTCGAGATTGCTCACGCGCCGTCACCTCCCTGTCCGTCGCTGCGGGCCCGCGAGCCACCGTCGGCCGCGACGGCCTCGCTGACGTCCTCGTCTGGCTCACGCATCTGGTCGGCCAGCCGCTGGAACGCCGCCCAGTGGATGAACACCATCACGAGAATGAACGCACCCAGGATGACGTCGGCCGCGTGGATGAGTGCGATGAGGAAGTCAAGCGCGGGGATAGTATTCCCGAACACCCAGTCCGCGCCGATACCGCCGCCCGCGACGCTCGGATTGACCCGGTACAGCGATTCGTAGCCGAGTCTGAACCCCTGTGCCCAGAACAGCGCCAGCCCCGCGACGGCGAGGCCGACGACCGTGCTGATGAGCACCGAGACGCGGCTATACCCGTTCACCTCCGGAAGGTCATCCCTGTCAGTCATTGGAACTCACTGGCGTCCTCGCCAAAGATGATGTCCATGGCCACGTCGTTGAAGAACGTGCCGCTGTCCCTGTTGTCCAGTTCGTCGGATATCTGGGCGGGCGTCCCGACCAGAATGGCGTCGGTAGCACACTCCTCGGCGCAGGCCGGCCCCTTGCCGACGTCCTGGCGCTCCTCGCACATGGTACACTTGTCCATGTTGCCACCGCTGCCGACGAGGTTCGCGACGCCCTCGTCCTCGCTCGGGAACTGCGGCGCGCCGAAGGGGCACGCCGAGAGGCAGTACTGACACCCGATACAGAGGTCGTCCCGGACCCGTACGAAGCCATTCTCCTTCGAAATGAGCGAGTCGGTCGGACACACCGAGACACACGGCGCGTTCTCGCAGTGGTAACACTGCATCGGCACCGCGGTCTCGCCGGGCGACTCGCCCTGTTCCATCGCCTTGCCGCTGCTGGCGTTGAGCCCCGACGCGGCCTCCTGGCCTTCGAGCATCGTCGCGATGCTGATTCGCTGTTCGTCGCGCGGGACGTCCCACGTTCGTTTACAGGAGACGACACAGCCGCCACAGTCGATGCACGCTTCGACGTCCGGGAAGATGCGCGCGTCCTCGCCGGTACTCATCACGCCGTCGTGCATCACTTCGTTGCCTGTTGACATACTAGCTCACCTCATTGCACCGTCGAGTTGTCGCGGACGTCGAAGTCCTTCTGTGTCCCGACGTCGTTCTCGTCTTGCGGGAACGTGAGATCGAGGTCCACGTCGATGTTGTACCGGTCCAGTACCTCCGGCGTCGCCGGGTTGACCGCGACCATCGATACTTTTGTCTCCTGCATCTGGGTTTCCACGTCGTAGCCGCGGGACGTGATAGCGTTGGCTGAGTCCCCGATTGCGTAGGGAACGTGGCCGTCGGGGTACTTGTCCTCCAGACTCTCGCCTTTGAACACGCCGCCCCAGTGATACGGCAGGAACACTTCCTGATCGTTCGGCCGGTCCGTCACGCGGGCTTTCACCAGCACGGAGCCACGGTCCGTCGAGGAGATGACGACGAGGTCGCCGCCGTCGACGCCGAGTTCCGCCGCCTTGTTCGGCGTTATCTCAGCGTACATATGCGGCTGGAGGTCGGCGGTGTGGATGTTGTTCCGCGTCTCCGCACCACCGCCCTGGTGTTCGACCTGCCGACCGCTGGTCATGATCATGTCCAGATCAGGCCCGTCGTCCTGATTGTGGATGATGTCCGTGGCCTGTTCCTGTTCGACGAGGTTGTTCTGGTCGAGCCGGTAGAAGTTCCGCTGCTGGCCGTTTGCCGGCCACTCGTTCAGCAGTTCCGTGTCCGGCCCCTCGATTGGCTCGCGGTGGACCGGCACCTTGTCGAGGAAGCTCCAGACGACGGCACGCGCCCGGCCGCGTCCGGTCGGCGCGTCGGGCTGGTTGTAATCGTACTCCTCGTAGAACTCGGGGTCGACCCCCTGCCCGATCATCGTTTCGAGGTACTCGTCGAAGACCGCGCTCCCCGTGTCGGGATTGTTCAACGCTTGCGCGGCGGTGTACACCGACTCTTGGTTGTCGAGTGCGTACTGCTGGGGAATGGTGAGTTCGTCCGGCTGAACCTCCTGTTCGGGGTCCACGAGGCTCTGTGGCGGCGTCACCTTCCAGCCCGGATACTCCGGGATGCCGTGAATCATGCCGTCTGCAGCCGTGTCGTCGTCGTCGGCCCACTCGGGGTTGTACGGTGCCCGGGTCAGGTCCAGCGCTTCCGCCTGGCTGTCGTATCGGTCGCCGACGGCGTCGAGCGTCTCCTGCATCGGGTACTCGTCGTCCGTCGGCATCGCGTCCCAGTCCTCCGGGGTCGGTGCCGAGACGCCCCAACGGGTCCGGAAGTCTTGCCCCCCGTTGTTGGGGTCTAAGTCGTCGTTCCAGATTATCGGCGTGCCCGGATGGTCTTCGCCCCAGCAGGGCCAGGGAAGCATCCAGTACTCGCCCGCGACAGGCGTCCCTTCGGCCCCCTTGAGGTCCTCGTTGGAGAACGCCCAGTCGTACTCTAGGTGTTGCTGGAGCCGCTCGGGGGTCTGCCGGTAGCCGATGGTGTTGGTCCCGAGGTTGAACTCCCGGACGACGCCCTCGTAGCTCGACTTGCCGTTGTACAGCTCCGAGCCCGCGCCCCAGTCGAAGTGCTCGCCGAAGCCCAGATAGCCGGCCAGTTCCTGCATGATCTGGAGGTCCGGCTTGGAGTTGTGCGCCGGCGAGCGGACCGGTTCAGACCACTGCACCGACCGGTTCGTGTTGGTAAGCGACCGGTGGTGCTCGTACTGGCTGGACGCCGGCAACAGCAACACCGGCGGTCCGTCCTCGTAGTCCGGGAGGACGCTCGCGACCGAGGGGAACACGTCGACAACGACTAGCAGGTCGAGGTTCTCCATCCCCTCTTTCATCTGCTCCATCTCGCTGATGGAGTTCGCGGAGTGGCCCCAGAAGACGGCGATTTTCGTCTGGTCGGGCTGGTAGATCGGCGTCTCCTGATACCGGTCCTCCTGGTCGAGCGCTGATTCGAACCAGCGGGCCACCGTCAGCCCGTTCTGGAACATCATCGAGTTCTCGGCCGGGTTCTCCGGGCCGTGGTCGCCGTTCGGCGGCAGTTCGTTCGCGTCCTCGCTCCCTTCGTAGTTCGGGCTCTGGCGGACGTACTTCTCCGGCGGCATCAGCTCGAACCGGTTGTACATGTCCGCAAACGAGGTGGAGCCGCTGGTTTCCGGCGTCTTGTCCCAGATTTCGGCCCACCAGGACCAGCCGCCGGCTGTGAGGCCGTAGTAGCCCGGAAGGATGTGGCTCGCGACCGCGAGATCGGTCGCCCCCTGGACGTTCGCGTGTCCTCGCATCACCTGGAGGCCGCCGCCGCTCCGGGCCGCACTCCCGGAGGCGAGGCTCGCCATCGCATACGAGCGGATGTTCTGAGTCCCGTTGTTGTGCTGGGTCCCACCCATCGCCCACTCGATCTGGACGTGTGGCCGGGCCTCGTCGATCATGTCGGCGATGCGCTCGATGTCCTCGGCGGACACCCAGGTGATCTCCTCGACGGTCTCCTTGTCGTACTCATCGAGTTCCGCGTCGACGTCTTCCCAGCCCTGCACGCGGTCAGTGAGCATGTTCTGTCCGCTGTCGTCCGCGTCCGGGTCCATCGCGAGTCCGTGCTTGTCGCGGAGTTCTTTGATGATACCCATCATCAGGGCCACGTCGGTGCCCGGGCGGAACCGCATGAACTCGTCGGCGTGGGCCGACGTTTTCGTGAACCGCGGGTCCAGATTGAGGATGGTCCCGCCGCGTTTCTGCCCTTCGAGGATGTGCTGCATCGCGATGGGATGTGCCTCGGCGGGGTTCTGGCCGATGATGATGTTCAGGTCGAAGTTCCGGTAGTCCTGCACGGTGTTTGTCATCGCGCCGTAGCCCCAGGTGTTCGCCAGCCCCGTCACCGTCGTGGAGTGACAGATACGCGCCTGGTGGTCGATGTTGTTCGTGCCCATGAACGCCGCCAGCTTTCGGATGGCGTAGGCCTCCTCGTTGGAGTGATGCGCGCTGCCCAGCAACATCACACTCTCGCGGCTGTGCTCCGCGTCGACGTCGACGGCTTCCGCTGGTGAGACGTCGGAATCGGGCCACAGCGCTCGGATGTCAGTCGCCAGACGGTCGTAGGCATCGTTCCAGCCGAGCTTGCGCCACTCCCCGTCCTCCTGTATCATCGGGTGTTTGAGGCGCTTCTCGGAGTGTTCGGTCTCGTAGATGCCGGCTCCTTTCGAGCACAGCGACCCGGCATTTATCGGGTGTTCATGCCACGGCTCCATGCCGACAAAGGAGTTGCCCTCCTTCTCACCACGGAAGCCACAGCCAACTGAGCAGTAATTACAGATCGTCTTGGTCAGTTCGGTGTCCGTGTCTGTCCCGTCCGTTTCCTCGCCGTCCTCCTGGAGTGCCTGACCAGCGCCGCTGACGCCGAGGGCGACCCCGCCCGCCAGGGCGCTCGCCTTCATAAACGAGCGCCGGTCGAGATCCAGTGAGACTGGTTCCTGCTGTGTACTCATGGTGAATGGTGCCCACCCATTACCGATGCTGTCCGTGTTTGCCACGAAATCTGGTTTGTCATTGTCTCTCTAGACGTGCCACAAATTCGATGTCATCCATGATAAAATGTGTCATAGTTAGCCATAATAATTCATGAAATTTTCTACCCAGCCAAATATTTGGGGTTGTATTCATGAATAGATGTGTGAACACTCCGCAAGGTCTATTACCGGGACAGGGTTTTGCATGATTAATGAACACGGGCGCCTTCGTGTGTTCCTGTGGGGGATCGTGCGATATCGACCTCGAAGCGGTACGGGACGGTGTCAGCGATGTCGACGTCGTGGCCAGTTCCGAACTGCTCTGTCAGGACGGCCTGGCCGGGATGTCACAGGTCATTGAGGAGTACGATCTCGATCAGGTCATCGCGACGACACCGGAACCGTCGTGTCAGGATCGCATCCGCGGGCTCGCCGACGAACACGGCCTTCACCCCGAGGCGTCGGTGTTCGTCGACCACCGGGAAACCAACGCCTGGGTCCACGACGGGGCCGCGGCCACCGACAAGACGGCCCGTCTCATCAATGCAAAGCGGGCCGGCCTCCGCGAGGAAGCGCCGTCGCGGACGGTGTCGAAAGACGCCGGGAACCGCGTCGCCGTCGTTGGTGATCCGGAAGCAGCGCGGTCACTGACCGACGGCGCCGACGTGACGTTCGTTGCGGACGGGCGGGACTTCGCGGACGTGGAAGGGCTCGGCGACGTGACGATGGAGCGCGGGCGCGTCGTCGACATCGATGGCTCCTACGGCGAGTACGAACTCACGCTGGAAGCCCGCGTCACCGACGACTGCATCGACTGCATGGACTGCGTTCGAGAGGGGCCGGACGGAATGGTGATCGAGTTCCCTGTCGATATTCACCCCGACGCGCCCGACGGCGAATGGACGAACATCTGCCCGACCGACGCTATCGATCTGGACGGCGTCACCCACACCGTCGAAGTCGACCAGGTCATCTACCCCGGCGGCCGGGACAACGCCCGCGGTGGCCGGCTTGGCTTCTATACGGGTCCCGTCGACGCCGGAACCATCGCCGCCGTCGAATCGCAACTGGGCGGCATCGAGAAGCCGCAGTTCCTCGACCTCGATATGGACGTCTGTGCCGCCGGGGCATCTAGCCAGGAGGGGTGTACGGCCTGCGTAGACGCCTGTCCCCACGGCGCGGTCGACCGGCCCACTATCGATTCAGTCGAGTTCGACGAGGTGGCCTGCGAGAACTGCGGGGCCTGTACGAGTGCCTGTCCGACGGGCGCGACACAGCTCCGCGAGCCCTCGAACCGGCGGCTTGCGCGCGAAGTCGAGGCGCTGCTGGAAGACGACACGGACGAGGGACTACTCTCGCGTGGCGACAGCGCAGGTATCGACACGCAGGTCATCGCGTTCGTCTGCTCGGAGTACGCCGCCGAACGGCTCCGCGCACACGGACGCAAAGCCGTCCAATCGGGCGATCTCGACTACCCACCGATTCTCCCGGTGCAGGTCAACTGCACGGACACGGTCGGTGAAGCACACGTCATGCACGCGCTGGCGGCCGGCGCGGACGGCGTCGCCATCGTCGGCTGTGGCGGCTCCTGCCTCCACTCTGGCCCGGACCCCAAGCAGGAGCTGGTCGACCGGCTCAATCAGGCGACGACCGATCTGGGCCTGGGCGACCGGGTCGGCTTCTTCGCGCCGGAGGCCGGCAACCCCCAAGCCTTCGTCGAATCGCTGTCTGGCTTCGTCGAGTTCGGCCTCGACGAGACGCCGATTCCGGCTGGCGACTACGAGGCGACCGGCCGCAGCGACACCGACCGCGAGGAGCCCCGCCCTAACCCCGACTTCGACAGCCACGGCTGGACGCTGGAGAGCGTTCGAACCATCCTCGATCACGTCGAGCCCGAACGCGAGGTGATTCGCGGGCTGAAAGACTTCGGCATTATGGACGTCAACGACGCGTGTACGCTGACGCCGACCTGTACGAACCTCTGTCCGACCGACGCCATCCAGCGAACCGGTGAGGGTGAACTGGCGTTCAACCACGCGGACTGCGTGAACTGCGGCCTCTGTGAGGAAGGGTGTCCGGAGACGGCGATCACGATGCGCGACGGGCTCGACCTCTCCTTGCTCCCCGAGAACCGCGACGGCGAGGCCTGGGTGACCGTCCACGAGGGCGACATGCTCGAGTGCGTTCGCTGTGGCAAACCGTTCACCAGTGTTGCCTCCGCCGACAAGATCGAGGCGGAGGTCGGCGACCAGGTCGAGGGGCTGGCCCCCGACGCCGACCACAGCGTCTTCGAGTACTGTAGCGACTGTCGGAGTCGCCTGCTGTTCGACCAGGGGGAGAAACGATGAACGACGCGGCCGTCTACGAGGCCCGCCTCGAACTGGTGGACTTCGTCATCGACGTGTTCTGGGATGTGCCCGAGGAGGCGTTCGTCGAGCGGCTGTTGAGCGGCGAGGTTCAACTGCCGGAGGACTCCATCAACGACCAGCTGGACGAGGGTTTCGAGATGCTGCAGGCGTGGATAGACGACAACACTGACCGGTCGGTCTCGGACGTGCAGGACGAACTCGAACGGGAGTACACGGACCTGCTCGTCGGCCCGCGGCCGCCGGTGTTGCCCCACGAGACGAACTACCGCGAGGACACGGAGTTCATCGGCGAGGGGCTCGCCGAAGTCGATGCCAGCTACGGTGCGGCAGGCTGGGCACCGCCCGAGGACTACCCCGAAGAGGACGACTTCATCGCCGTCGAGCTGGCGTTCCTGCGGTATCTCATCGAGCGCCAGCGCGAGGGCGACGAGGAGACCGTCGGCTACGAGCGGGTGTTCATCGAGCAACACCTCAGCGAGTGGGTCATCGACTTCGCCGACGAGATGCGCGAGGAAGCCGACGAGGGGCTGTTCCTCGCGGCGGCGCTCATCTGTGAGGGGCTGGTCCGCTTCGAGGACGAGATCGTCGCGCAGATCGGCTAGCAGGGCGGCTACCGGATACGGAGCACGAGGCCCGTGCTTGCGATGAGGCCGACGACCAGCAGGACCTTCACCGCGGGCAGCAGGAACGCCATCGTCTGTTCCATGAAAAAGAGCGACCGCCAGGAGTTGACCGACCGTGCGACGACTGCGACGGCTCCCGCGCCCGCGACCAGCACGCAGAGGAGCGTGACTGACGCCGCCGCGACGACGCCGAAGGGGTTCACACGCAGTCGCTCACGCATCGGGCACCACCCGCCGACCGACGACGAGGACCACGAACAGCGGGACGAGAACGATCAGCAGCCGGCTGACGAACAGGCCGATGTAGCTGATAGTCGATTTGAGGTGAATCTCCCAGTGCCAGCTCCCCTTGAGCTCGGCGATGAGTCCGATCGTTCCGACGACAAGCAGTGACAGCGCCAGCAGCGTAGCGAGAGTGTAGACCAGGATTCGAAGATATCCGAGGAGCGAGACGGCTGTCAGCCGGGAGTCCGATTGTTCGGTGGCCATCAGGTTCCCTCCCCGGTCCAGTGCTGCTGATAGATATCGTACGTGACGACGGCGAGGACGACCAGTCCGACACCGAGGACCGCCGTGCCCATATCGGGTGGAAACGGGAGGGTGAGTCCCGATTCCGAGTGTATGAGTATAGTTAACATGGTATATGGTACGGAATGTCAAGTAAAAACCGTTGCGACCTGTTCCCTTGAGACAACGTTTTTCTCCACGCAGACCTACCCTTGTGATATCATACCATGAACTCGCGCCGAGGGCTGCTGCTTCGACTCTCCGCACTCTCCGGAGCAGCCGGTCTCAGCGGGTGTTCGTCCCTGCTGGCCAGGCAAGCGGAGTCGCCGACGGGTGACCTCGACCCGAACCCCCGAGCCGACGAACTCCCGAGACGGCAACACGCCTGGAACGCGCGCCTCCGGAGCGACGCCGCCGGCAACGACCTGTTGCCACGTCATTTCCGTCTGTTCATGCTCGACCTCGACGGGTCACCGTCGGATTCTGCCGCGGAGACTGTCGAGCTAGCGATGCGAACACTGGAAGACGCCTACGAGTTCATCAGTTCGGGGCTCCTGCATATGCTCGGCTGGGGGACGAGCTACTTCGACACCTACGGGTCGCTCGATTCGTCCCCGATACGCAGCCCGCGAGTCCTCTCCCGGACGGACAACCCCGACCTGCAGTCTTTCGACGCGATGCTCGTCCTCGCGAGCGACGTTCCCTCGCACCTCGCGGCCGCCGAGTCGGCGATGTTCGACACGCGGCCGACGCTCGCGGACGCGGAGATTCAGGGTCGACTCGGCGACGTGTTCTCCGTCGCCGACCGCCGCGGCGGCTTCATCGGCGAGGGGCTCCCGGCGGCCCACGCCGACGCGGAGGGCGTCCCCGCCGACATCCCCGAGGAGTCGTATATGTTCTCGGGCTTTTTCGCCGGCCGGGCCGGGACGCAGGCCAGCGAGGACCGCGTCACCATCGACGACGGCCCGTACGCCGGCGGGACGACGATACACCTCTCACGAATCAACGAGGCCTTCGACAACTGGTGGGAACTCGCCCAGTCCGACCGCGTCAAGCGACTGTTCTCGGCGGAGTTCTCGCCGGAGGACATCGACAGAGGTACCCTCCCCTTCGCCGACATGGTCCGCGAGCACGCGAGCACAGAGGGGGAGGTCGGCCACTTCGAGAAGGTGGCCCGCGCCCGCAAGGACGGGGAGCCGATTGTCCTCCGGCGCGATTTCAACACGATTGACGGCGGCCAGGCCGGGATTCACTTCCTCTCGTTACAGGAACGCCCGCGTGACTTCGAGGAAGTCCGGGACGCGATGAACGGGTGGTGGCTCCGGGAGGAACACGAGGAACTCCGGGATCGACAGAACAACGGCCTGCTGGAATTCATCGAGGTTGCGTCACGCTCGAACTTCTACGTCCCGCCGCGTGACAAACGGGTCTTCCCGGCCCCGTAGCTGTCGCTCGCATGTAGAGAGGGGCCACGAAAACAGTACGAACCTGACGCCGGCAGCGGGTCACTCCTCGTCGTCGTCCGTCGTCGTGTCGTTCTGGTTCACGTCGCCCGGCCAGACGCCGTGGTCCCAGACCTCGAAGTCGTTGAACGTCTCTGTCGCACCCTTCGGTTTCCACTCACTCTCTTCGTGTGCCATTGTATATCATCTGTCGTAGTGGCCGGGCTTAAGTTTTGGTGCCGTCACTCAGACGGCGTTCCCGGCGGTTTCTGCTCGTCCGAGACTTCGTCGAGGAACGCGTTCGCGTAGAGGTCGACGTGCATCTTCAGCACGGTACTCTCGTCGATTCCGCTCTCCTCGGCCTGCCGACGGAGCAACGCGGCCAGTTCTTCTGTCGGTTCGTACCGTACCTCGCGGCCGTCGACCTCGAACGCCACGTCGTGGGACTGTGAGACGAGGTGTTCGATCTCCAGCAACGCCTGCTCGACTTTCGTTTCCATCGCTTCGTCGATGTCCTCCAACCGCCGGTCGGCCCACTCCTGAGCGGCCTCGTACAGGCGGTCGCTCACCTCGAAAGCGAGTGTCAAAACGACACCCCTTCACCCTCGAACTCGGGCGTCCACAGCGTCGTCTCCTCACACACCGGACAGTCCTGCCGGCGCGGCTGCCCCTCGAACGCCGAGAGGTCTATCATCTGGCCGCATTCTTCGCAACTGTAGTACGTCATTCTTCCGACGGGGGCCACGACTGCGGGGCCGGGTCTGACTCGGTTATCTCGGAGTACAGGACCACGAGCGCTCCGAGCACGATGGTCAACACCAACACCCCGGCAATGCCACCCAGCGCGTTCTGGCCGACGAACGTCGCTGTGCCGGTCGCGAGGTCGATGGTCGACAGTACTTCGAACAGCGTCAGTAACAGCCAGACGAAGGCACCCAGTACCACGAACGTGAGTATCTTCGACTGTCGGACCGCGGTTCGGAGTGTCATTGTCGTTCGTGTATGACAATGACCAGCAAGCATTATAAATATACGCCGTCACTCATCAACGAGGTCCCAGTCCGCTTTCTCGGCGGCGTCGGCGAGTGGGATGAACTCCCAGCCGGTCCGCTCTGCAATCGGTTCGTCGTCCGGGCGGCCGACGAGGACCATCCGCTCGGCGTAGAACATAGAGTGCTTGTCGATGTCGGCAAGTCGCTCGGCTGGCTCCTGGCCCGCGCCGCTGAAGAAATCGGCGTCGATGCCATGGTCGCGCTGGAACTTGTTGATGACGAACGCCTCCACGTCGCCGACGATACCGACCCAGTCGGCCCATCCCCGCGCCTCACGGAACACCAGTTGCGGGTCGGCGAACTGCCGGGCCGCGTCGTAGGTCACGGCCATCGTCATGTCGTCGATGCCGCCGCCGTGGGGACCGCTCGCTTCGACGGGTTCCTCGCCGGCAGCGGGGTCCTCGGCGACGTTCGAGGCCGGGTCTGTGTCGGTCGCGGCCGCGCCGCCCGCGCCGCCCGCGCCGCCGCTGTCTGTCGGAATACCGACCGGCTTGTCCTTGTTCTCCCGCGGGACGTGGGGGACCGCTTGGTCTCTGGAGTCTGCGCTGGCGGTATCTCCGCCATTCCCTTCGACACCAGTGTCCGAAGCAGGACCCGTACCTGTGGCCGCGCCGGGACTCTCAGCCTCGGTATCGCTGTCGGGCCGTACCGATTCGGTCCCAGTCGCTCCGGAGTCGGGTTCGTCTTCGGGGTCGCCATCACCACTCCAGAACCAGTCGCCCCGGTTCGGCGTCTCCTCGTCGTCCTGTACGTCGAGTTCGTCGAGGTCGATTTCGTCTGTCATTCTCCGAGTGTCGTGTCCGCTGGTCGTGTCGATTGGTCGACGGCGTCCGTGAGGCCGAGTCGCTCGATTGTCTCGGGGGTGGGCCGGCCGTCGGCGTCCCAGCCGCGCTGGCTGTAGTACTCGTCGAGCATCGCGTCGAACGACTCGGTGTCGATTGCCGCGCCAGCGTTCGGGCCAGAATCAAGCGGTTCCTGCAGCTTTGCCGGGAGTTCGTCGTCGGCTCGGGAAACGCCCTCCCGGACGTTGAACAGGCGCGTGAGCGTCCAGACCCGCTCGCCGACCGTCGCGAGGTTGCCGTCCGTGTCCAGGCCGATAGCGTCGAGCCACTCCGCGCCGAGGTCTTCGAAGGCGTCGCCGACGAAGTCGTCGACGACGAGGCACCACAGCACCGAGCGCTGGTCCTGTTCGCGGATGACGGCCGCGGCCGCCCGCTCCGGGTCCCAATCGGAGTCGAAGGCTTCCCGCTCGATGGGGAGCGCCCGCCGATGACAGGCCCCGCGGTCGCTGGTCGCGTACGCCAGTGCCATGCTCCGTGCGCCGCGGGGGTCGTACGCGGGCAGTTCCATAGCCTTGACCGTCGGCAGGAGGTCGTCCCCGCCTAGACGGGCCGAGGCCGCGTCAACGCCGTCGGCCAGAGCGTCGCCGAGCGTCGACTCCCGCGCGACGATGGCTTCGAGGAGCGCCCGCGCGTCGTCGGGGCTCCCGTAATCGAGCGATTCGTCGAGTAGGCCGGCGTCGCCGGCTTTGATGGCCCACGCGACGGCGCTCCCGGCGCTGATGAGGTCGAGACCCAACCGGTTACAGGTCTCGCCCAGCGCCGCCACGGCGTCGAAGTCGTCGATGCCGAGGCCGGCCCCGAGGCTCATCGCCGTCGCCCCGCGCGGGACGGTTTCGCCGTCCTCCGTCTGGACGCGGAACCCGCCGGGGCTAGCATCGTCGTCGTACTCCCGCCCCGCGGCGAGTTCCTGCACGGCTTCGATACCGACCCCATCGGCTCCCTCGAACTGGCCGTCTTCCCAGCCGCGCGTCGAGAGCGCGCCGATCTCGTTGGCGAAGTCGACCGTTTCGACGGTCCCGCTGGCGTTGAGCCACTGTCCGGTGTCGCCCTCGCGGTACCGCTTGGCGTACTGTTCCCGTAGCTCCGCGAGGTCCGTCGGCGGGTCGCCGCGGACGACGACGGCTTTCAGCCGCTTTGCGCCCATCACTGTTCCGGCACCGCCCCGCCCCGCGTGGTGTTCGCCGCCGTCGGAGGCAATGGTCGCGAACGCGACGCCCTGCTCGCCCGCCGGGCCGATACACGCCACCGCAGCCTCGGGGAACGCTGCGTCGGTTTCGGCTGTATCCTGCCCCCACGTCTCGGCGGGTTCGACCGTCGCGCCGTCGGCCTCGACGACGAGTTTGACCGGCTCCGAAGCGCGCCCGGTGACAAGAATCCCGGTGTGGTCCTGCAACGCGCCGGCCAGCGTGTCCGGGAACGTCCCGCCCGCATAGGAGTCGAGGAAGCCGCCAGTCAAGGGCGACTTCGTGACCGCCGCGTAGCGTGTCTCGCCGGGGAGCAGCCCGGAGACCGGCCCGAGCATGAACAACAGGACGTTCTCGGGGCCTAGCGGGTCGGTGCCTGCGTCGAGTTTGTCGTACAGATACCGAGCGCCGAGTCCCTTGCCACCCACGAACTGGCGACGCCAGGCCTCCGGGACCGGACGGCTCTCGACCGATGCCGACGACAGGTCGACGTGGAGCATCCGGTCCCGATTGGCTACTGTCATCATACCTCACTCTTCCGTCTGTCGACTAAAGGATTACCCACAGCACCAAGCACCTTTCTGCCAGACCCGAGAAGGCAGGGTATGCGCGCAGGTGTCATCGTTGCGGGCGGTCGGTCGACGCGGTTCGGCGACAGCGACAAAGCCGTCGCCGACCTCGCGGGGACGCCGATGATTCGCCGCGTCGCCGACCGACTGGGACAGGTCGTCGACGAACTCGTCGTGAACTGCCGCGAGGACCAGGTCGAGGCCATCGACGCGGCGCTGTCGGGCCACACCCTCGACCCGACGTTCGCGCTCGACGAGGACCCCGATCAGGGGCCGATGGCGGGCATCGCAACCGGTTTGGGGGCCGTCGATAGCGAGTACGCCGCCGTGGTGGCCTGTGATATGCCTTTCGTCGATCCCGCGTTCCTCGACTATCTGTTCGAGCGGGCAGCGTCCCACGAGGCCGCGGTGCCGCGCCCGGACGAGTGGTTCCAGACGACACAGGCGGTGTACCACGCCGAGGCAATGCAGGCGGCCTGCCAGCGAGCGCTGGAACGCGGCGAGCACAAAGTCGTCGAACCGCTGTTCGACCTCGATTACGTCGTCGTCGAACGCGAAGAGATACTCGAATGCACCTCACTTGATACGTTCAACAACCTCAACACCCGCGAGGAGTTCGAGGCCGCGGCCGAACGGTTCTGAACGAACGGGGCCGGTGTCGGCTCGCTCTCAGACGACTGCCACCAGTGGGTCGTCGGCTCGCATTTCCGCGAGCACCACGCGTGGCACGTCGGCGCGGTCGTGAATCCCCTCGGCGACAGCCCGCGCGTTCGTTTCGAGTCTCTCGTCGTCGACCATGTTGAGTAGCGGAATCTCGGTCGCGTCGGGAGGGATGTCTTTCAGCCCGCCCTGTTCGTGGGCGAGGACCGCGGCGACATCCTGTGGTCGAATCTCGTCGCCAGGATCGAGCCCGGTAATCGCGGCTACCTCGTCGACGCGGTGGACGATGTCGTCGGTCAGGGGTTCGCCGACGACGTGCGCGCTGGCGATGGGAACGACCGTCGATGCGGTCGGGGGTAGCTGTGGCTCCCGGTCGCTCGGTGCTTTGAACTCACGCATCCGCGCGCCGTCGGCTTTCACCAGAATCGGGTGGTCGACGTCTGCCAGGTCGGCGACGGTTTCCGGGTCGTAGCCGCGGTAGCGGTCCGGCCGCTCCTGTGTCGGGACGACGCCCAGCGGCCACGCAGACGCCTCGTCAATGGCTGTCCGTGGGGTTTCCGTCACGACAACGTCCTCGACCCACCCGTCGAAAATCGGAATCCGAACCGTCGCGGTGACGACGGCGTGTTCTAGTCGCGCTGCGAGCGCTGCCATCGTCGTCTTCTTCCCCCCAGCGCCGACGAAACAGGTCGTTCCCCGCCGCGCGTCCAGCGCATCGACGATGTTCATACGCAGTGCACGGCAGTCGCCGAATTAATCGTTACCCTGGTGCGCGCGACGACGGAACCGGACCAGTCACGCCATTTAAGAGGTTGTGCTGTGAACAGTTAGCAAGGAAATGCTCGAAGACGACTTCGGTCGCGAGGTCTCCGGTGTCCGCGTCTCCCTGACCGACCGGTGTAACTTCGACTGCGTCTACTGCCACAATGAGGGGCTGGGCGACACACGGGGCCCGATGGAGGCACAGGACGACGAACTCACTGCCGACACCATCGTGGCCTTCCTCGAAGTCGCCGCCGAGTTCGGCGTCGACTCGGTGAAGTTCACGGGCGGGGAGCCGATGCTCCGGGAGGACCTGGAGGAAATCGTCCGGCGCGCCCCCGACGAGATGGAGGTATCGATGACGACCAACGGCACCTTCCTCCCCGGCCGCGCCCCGGACCTCGTCGACGCGGGCCTTGAGCGGGTCAACGTCTCGCAGGACGCGCTCGACAGCGAGGCCTTCGCCGAGCTGACACAGAGCGGGGCCTACGACCGCGTCCTCGAAGGCGTCGAAGCGGCGCTGGACGCCGGCCTCGCGCCGGTGAAGCTCAACATGGTCGTCTTCGAGCCGACCGCGGGCTACGTCCCGAAGATGGTCGACCACGTCGCCGAGAACCCCGGGCTCCAGCTCCAGCTCATCGAGTATATGCCGGAACTGGCCGGCCACCCGGAGTGGGCCATCGACATCGACCGCGTCCACGACTGGCTCGAAGACCGCGCGGACACGGTTGAACACCGGGAGATGCACGACCGCAAGCGCTACTGGATACACAGCACCGAGGCGGCGGTCGAAGGGAGCGGCGCGACCACCTCGCTGGCCGCGTCCGACGGCGGCGTTCAGACGGAACCGGTCAACAACCAGAACAGCGGCATGGTCGAAATCGTCGACCCCGTCGGCAACGAGAACTTCTGTGCGAACTGCCACCGCGTCCGGCTCACCCACGATGGCTATCTCAAGGGCTGTCTGAACCGCAACGACGACCTGCGGGACATCGGCACGACAAAGGAGTCGATGCGCGCCGCGTTCCGCGAGACGGTCGACACCCGCGTCCCCTACTACGGCGAGTACATGGTCGAGACCGAGGACGGCGAGTGGGAGATAAACGACGAGTACATCGACACCGACGGGGACCGTGCGCCCTACGAGTACTCGGAGTAGCGGTCGCCGCGGGCAAACGCTCTTACTGTTCCATCGTGAAAACCGGCCAGGATGAGTCTCCCGCTCCGCGACCGAACCGCGATTTCACTGTCGTGGAACGAACTCACCGGCGCTGTCGGGGACTCCGCGACGGTGCTCCCGGTCGTCGTGGCCGTCGCCGTGCTGACGGAGCTCTCGCTCCCGGTCATGCTCGTCTGGTTCGGCGTTTTTCAGGTCGTCTGGGGGCTGTACTACGGCGTCCCGATATCGGTCGAGCCGATGAAGGCCTTCGCCGCGCTGGTCATCGTCGGGACTATCTCCACCGGCGAACTCGTCGTTGCGGGGCTCCTGCTGGCGGGCATCCTGCTCGTACTCGGTACCACGCGGTCGCTCGGGACGGTCAATCGGTACGTCGACGACACCGTGGTCCGGGGGGTCCAACTCGGCGTCGCGCTGGTCTTGCTGGAGACGGGCGTCGGTCTCGGGCTCAGCGACCCAACACTCCTGGTCGTTGCCGTCGGCCTTGTGGCCCTCTTCGCACTTCTGGGCTACAGTGGGCAGAGCGCCTTCGCCGTCTTCGTCCTCGGCGTCGTTCTCGCCCTCGCGGAGACCGGCGTACCGACGCCGTCCGTCCCCGCTGTCGACGCCATGTTCATGCTTCCACGCATGACACTGTCGGTGCAAACGGCAGAGGCCGTCCTCGCCCAGATTGCAGTCACCGTCGGCAACGCCGCCCTCGCCACGTCAGTCCTGCTTGCAGACTACTTCGATCGGGACGTGTCCGCGGACCAGCTCTCGAACAGCATGGGGCTGATGAACCTCGCCGCGGTCCCGTTCGGCGCGTTCCCGATGTGTCACGGGAGCGGCGGCGTCGCCGGAAAGTACGCCTTCGGTGCCAGAACGCCCGGCGCGAACCTGCTACTCGGCGCGGGCTACGTCTTGACTGCGTTCCTCGCCGTCGGCGTCATCGCGGCCTACCCGACGGCGCTGCTCGGGGTCATTCTGGTACTAATCGCGCTCCAACTGGGCTGGACCGGCGTTTCCAAAACGGACGACCTGGCGGTCGTCGCGGCAATCGGCGTCCTCGGCGTACTCGTCAACCTCGGTCTCGCGTTCGTCGTCGGCGTCCTCGTCCAGCAACTGCGCACCCAGTTGTGACTCAGCGGCTGGCCCCCACACGCTTGTATCAGGAGCCCGAAGGGTCGACTGATAGATGCGCCCCGCAACGGAACTCGAAAACTTGCTCGGAGAGGCGGAGTCACTCACCATCGTCTGTCACAACAACCCCGACCCCGACTGCCTGGCCAGCGCGCTCGCACTCGGTCGCATCGCGGCCGCCGTCGGCATCGACGAGCGACGCATCCTCTACAGCGGCGAGATCTCACACCAGCAGAACCGCTCGTTCGTCAATCTGCTGGAGATGGACATCCAGGAGTTCGATGCAGCCGACGTGACCGACCGGGAATCCTCGGAATTGCTCGCCTTCGTCGACCACTCGATTCCGGGGGCGAACAACCGGGTCCCCGAAGACGTCTCGGTCGACATCGTTATCGACCACCATCCCGCCGAGGATATCAGCGCCCGGTTCGTCGATCACCGGGTAGAAATCGGGGCGACGGCGACGATACTGACCGAGTACCTGCGGGACCTCGACATCGAACTCGACGACCGCTTGGCGACGGCGCTACTGTTTGCCATTCGACGCGAGACGCTGGGCTTCCTGCGCGGCGTGACGACAGACGAGCACGGGGCGGCCGGCTTCCTGACAGCGGCGGCTGATTCGGACCTGTTGCGCCAGCTTTCCTCGCCATCAGTCAGTGGTGCGACCGTCGACGCCATCGCGGACGCAATCGAGAACCGGACGGTCAAAGGCTCGGTGTTAATCTCGCACGTCGGCCGGACACAGGAGCGGGACGCACTACCGCAGGCGGCCGACTACCTGGCGACGCTCGAGGGCGTCGAGACGGCCATTGTCTTCGGCATTGTCGAGGACACCATCCAGCTCAGCGCCCGGTCAACGGACTCCCGTATCAATATCGGTGACGTTCTGGACGCATCGCTGGGCGATGTCGGGAGCGCGGGTGGTCACAGAGAGATGGCCGGCGGCGAGGTCCCGCTTGGCATTTTCGCCGACTACACGAGCGACGACGCCGTGCTCGTCGACATCGTCGAGCAAGTGATTTCGGCGCGGCTGTTTGCCGGACTGAACCTCTCTGAAAAGGACTGAGACGCCGTTCAGGACAGGCGGAACGTTTCCAGGTTCTTCGGGTTGTGCGTCCGCATATTGAACTTCTGGTACAGCGCCGAGGACAGCTGGTTCGTCGTGGACGCGTCGCCGTGGACACAGAGAATTTTCTCCGGTCGCGGGTGCATCGTCTCGACGAACGACTCAAGCCCCTGTCGGTCGGCGTGGCCGGAGAAGCCATCGACCGTCTCCACGTTGAGCCTGAGGCTCACCCGCTCGGCGCGTGGCCCGCTCGTATCGCCCAAGGTAATCTCGTCCTGGCCGCGCTGGATCTGGCGACCGAGCGTCCCCTCGGCCTGATAGCCGACAAAGGCCATCGTGCTGTCCGGGTCGCTGCCCAGCAGTCGGAGCCAGGACATCACGGGGCCGCCGGTGACCATCCCGGAGGTGGTCAGAATGATGGCCGGCTCGTCGTCGGCGATGTCCTGTCGCATCTCGTCGCCGCCGTCGACTTGCTCGAACTGCTCGGCGAGGAACGGGTTCTCGTCCTCGTACAGGATACGCTGGCGGAGGTCGTCCCGGAGGTACTCCGGATACGCGGTGTGGATGGCCGTTGCCTCTCGAATCATCCCGTCGAGATACACCGGCATCGTCGGGATATCGCCCTTTCGCATCGCTTCTTCGAGGACGAGCATGAGCTCCTGGGACCGACCCACGGCGAAAGCCGGAATCAGGATTTTGCCGTCGTTCTCGTAGGCCTCGTTGATGACATCTCTGAGGACCCGTTCGGAGTCGGACTGGTCGGTCTGGTAGTCGTTTTTCCCGCCGTAGGTCGACTCCAGCACGAGCGTCTCCACCCGCGGGAAGTCGTTGACAGCGCCGTCGAGCAGCCGAGTGTCCTTGTAGTGAATGTCACCGGAGAAGGCGACGTTGTACCGTCCCTCGCCGATGTGGAAGTGACACACCGCCGAGCCGAGGATGTGACCGGCGTTGTGCATCGTGAGTTTGATATCGGGCGCGATGTCGGTGACGTTGCCGAACTCCAGAGGAATCGTGTGTTTCAGCGCGTCACGGACTTGCTGGCTCTCGTATGGTGGCGTCCGCCCTTCCTTCGAAGCCACGTCGAGGTAGTCCAGCTGGAGCAGGCCCATCAGGTCTCGTGTCGGCGCTGTCGTGTAAATCGGGCCGTCGTAGCCGTATTTGAACAGGATCGGGATGAGCGCGGAGTGGTCCAGGTGGGCGTGTGTCAGGACGACGGCATCGAGGGAGTTCGGCCCCGCCGCGAGCGCTTCGGGTGCCTGAAGGTACGGGACCTCGCCCTCAGCACCGGGCTTGTCGCCGCAGTCGATGAGGATGCGTGACTCGGGCGTCGAGAGGATGAAGGCGGCGCGCCCGACCTCGCGACAGCAGCCCAGCGTCGTGAGTCGAACCCAGTCCTCGTCGCTCGTAGTGGGGCGGTTGATCTGTCGACCGACGCGCTGGAGGATGTCCCGTCGTTCCTCCCGTTCCTGCTTGAGGTAGTTCCGGACGTTCGAGACCGTCGAGGACTCCATCGGCGGCGTCCGAACGACTTCGGGGGTCCAGCCGACGGAAGCGGAGATTTCGTCGAGGGTCGCGCCGTGGCGGCCGATGACGCGGCCGGGCTTTTCGGCCTCGATGAACACTTCGCCGGTCTGGCGGTCGAAATCCAGGTTCTGGACGCCGGCGTCCTCGGGAATCGTCTGTGTGATTCGTGCCCGGGCTTCGTTCGGCGGGACGAGGGCTTCCTGCGTGGGGCGAACGTTGATTCGTTTGCGAAGCGTCTGTGCGAGGTTTCTGACGATCCCGTCGCGGTTGGCGACCGTCTGCGCATCCGGCGTGTAAATAACCAGCTCCGGCCCCTCGAACGCGACGGAATCGATTTCGATGTCGTCCGGTGTCTCTTCTTCGACCTGTGCTTTGATTCGATCAAGTGTCTCGTCTGCGGAACTCATAAGTTTGGAGATGGAGGCCCGATAGCCGTCGGTAAAACCACGGCTCTCGACTGCCGTTATCTAGCGGGAGTGCAAGCACGGTAAAGAACCTTTGCTTGTCTCGGTATGTCATCGTGTGGTCGTGTCTCGGCAGGAACCGGCGAATTTTAGTGTGGGACTGCGAGTTGTAGTTGTATGGGCTTTGGTAGCTACGATGAATCCGAACAGAAGGACAACGACGTAGACGCAGACGACAGCGAGGGCGTTGCGGTTCACGAGAACGACCACGACGGGTCGGTTTCCTTCGAGACGGAGGCGACCACGAGCGACCTCGTCGACAAACTCGGCGACATGAAAGACGAAGACGAGGAGTAACGCCGCCGCCACTCCCGACTGCGCTTACTGGCCGACTTTTTCCGCGAGTTCACCGCGCTCGTCCAGCTGTTCGAGGATGTCGCTGCCGCCGATGAACTCCCCGTCGACGAACGTTTGGGGGATAGTCTCGCGGTCGCTGTGGCGCTCTAGGGCCTCCCGATAGGCGTCGGTCGCCTTGAGCACGTCCACTGTCTCGATGTCGTCGCGGTGCTGTTGCAGTAGTGCGAGGGCCTTCTTCGAGTAGCCACACTGTGGCATCAGCTCGTTGCCTTTCATGAACAGCACGACCTCGTTGTCCTCGATGACGCTGTCTACCTGGTCCGTGACTTCTTCGGGCGAGAGTTCTTCGGGCTCGAATGCCATACCCTCACTAACGCCGTCGGCAATAAAGGCGTACCGACGGGACAAACGAGGTTGTACCGACGGGTCGAGCGGAACCGCACCGCCGGGATACGACTACTCGGCTTCCTCGGGCGTCAGTGTCGTCAGCTCGATAGCGTGAATGTCGCGGGTGAGATGGTCCCCGAGCGCGTCGTGGACGAGCTGGTGCTGGTCGACTAGTGATTCTCCCTCGAACGCCGGGGACACCACGCGTACGGCGTAGTGTTTGTCGTCGTCGGGGTCCCGCGGTGTGGTGACCGTCGCCTGTGCCTCCGGCAGTTCCGTTTCGATGAGTTCGGCGACTGCATCCTCGTCCATACGCGCTCTGAAGAGAGCGGCAGGCAAAACAGTTGGCGTCACAGTCACGCCGCGGTCACTAACTGAGTGACAGTTGCCGGCTGATACCGACTCCGAGGGCGGCCAGTCCCAGAAGTGCGAGCGCGACCCCGCCGAACCGGACTGCCGAGAACGAGGCCACAAGCCAAACCGTCCAGAGCCCGACTACCAAGGCAAGCCCGCCGGCCACGATCAGTCTGACGAATCGCTCCACGTCCGTACCTGTGGTGATCGGCTGTAAATTCCCGCCGGCTGAACCACAGGTGTTTGTGCCTCGGGTACGTAGCTCGAATATGAGCGACGCTACGCTCGTCTACGACGACGGCTGCGGCTTCTGTACGTGGTGGGCGGACTTCATCGACGAGCGGTCCGACCTCGAAATCGTCGGGTTCTCCGACCTCGACGACGACCTGCTGGAGCGACTCCCGGACGACTACGAGTCCTGCTCGCATCTGGTGACCGAGGAGGAGGTGTACTCCTGTGGGGAGTCCATCGAGACAGCGCTCACCTACACTGACATAGGCAAGCCGGCGCGGCCGCTGGTCTCCTTCTTCCGGCAGTTCGAAGACTACGAGCGGTTCCGCGAGCGGGCCTATCGACAGGTCGCCGATAACCGTTCGAAGTGGGGGAAGGTCATGTCGAAGACGCCGCCAGCGCGCAGGGACGGCACGAACTGACGACCTCGGACCCTGGCGTGTTGCAAATTGCCCTCGCTGACCGGGCTGGCGTAGCGCAGAACCGACACCGGAACCGCGTGGTCGCGACAACGAACACCAGGAGGTAACTGACCGCCAGCGCCCGGTGAACAGCATCCGGACGAGCCAGTACCCTCTGGCTCCCACGGCAGCACACTCCGGATGTGGCCCAGACACAGACTGACCGTACGGGCGACGGCTGTGTCAACCGCATTCAGCCGTTATCTGCCTGTTCAGGCCATCAGTTGCTGGTGGGTCGGCTTCATACAGCGGTCCTGGACGACGCGGCGGCCGGCCGCTTCGGCACGTTCGACGGCCTCGTCGTCGTGGATGCCGAGCTGGAGCCAGATGACGGCGTCGTCGTCCCGTTCCAGGGCCGCGTCAACGATGTCGCTGACCTCGTCGCTTGGCCTGAACACGTCGATGATGTCTATCTCGCCGGGAATCTCTGACAGCGAGTCGTAGGCCTTCTGTCCGAATATCTCGTCTGCGAAGGGATTGACCGGAATCACCTCGTACCCCTGTTCGCGGAGGTACTTCGGGATCTCGTGAGCGTCCTTGCCGGGGCTGGTCGAACACCCGACGACGGCGACGCGGTCCAGTTCGAGGATCTCTCGGAGTTCGTCGTCCGAAGTAACAGGCATACACGGATGTTAGCCGGGCAGCAACAAAAGCGATTGCCTGCGGGACTTACTCCGTGGGCTCGTCGGCCCCTGTCGGTTCCTGCAGGTATGTCTGGCCCCACGCTGCCATTTCGGTGATTACGGACTCAAGTGACTCCCCGTGTTCGGTGAGCGAGTAATTGACGCGAAACGGTTGTTCGTTGATTACTTCCCGGTCAACGAGCCCTTTCTCCTGTAGGTCTTCGAGGCTGTCAGAGAGCACTTTGGAAGAAATCCCGTCGACGTTCTCTTTGAGTTCGTTAAATCCTGACGGGCCGTTATCAAGCAGTCGGTGGATGATGACGGGGTGCCACTTCTTCCCGATGAGGGACGCCGTCGTGGTTATCGGACACCACTCTTCGCCAGCACACCAGACGGAGAGCTTCTCCGGTGAATCGCTCATATCTTGTCGGGATTTCGGCCGCGGCCGGCTAATAACTACCCCTGTGCAGGTAGCCGGACGCTACTGTTCGTGGGCTATAGTAATAATTGAAACGATGTACACACCTGATCGCACTGCTGTCGTGCGATCAGGTGTGTATTGATTTTCAATGGCTACTATAGCTTGGGAGACACAGTGGACCCTCGCACAGCGTGTGCCTGCCCAAAATCATGGCGAGCGGCAGCTTCCCAGCCATGAGAGAGTAATTATATTTTTCTCCGGTTATTCAGTGTATTCTTGTATGGTTGCAGTCACCGTGTGGAACGAAAACCGGCACGAACGGGCGACAGGCCCGGCCAATGCGATGTACCCCGACGGGATCCACACGACGTTGGCTGAGATGCTTACTTCCTACGGCCACACCGTCCAGACAGCGACACTCGATGACCCTGCCAACGGACTAACCGAGAAGATACTCGCCGAAACTGACGTTTTATTGTGGTGGGGCGATGTCGCACACGATGCTGTCAGCGATGCGACTGCGAGCCGCGTCGAGCAGGCTGTCCGTGAGGGAATGGGGTTCATCCCGCTACAC
This sequence comes from Haloarcula sp. KBTZ06, assembly GCF_048595605.1. Taxonomy (NCBI): domain Archaea; kingdom Methanobacteriati; phylum Methanobacteriota; class Halobacteria; order Halobacteriales; family Haloarculaceae; genus Haloarcula; species Haloarcula sp. KBTZ06. Next base: position 1,738,043 of record NZ_CP184337.1, on the reverse strand, counting down.
TCCAGTCACGAATCGAAGCCGTTCGAGGCACTCATGGGAACGACTGGCACCCTGCGCTGGCGCGAGGAGGGCGAGCGCGAGCACGTCTGGGTCGTCGAATCGAGCCACCCAATTACCGACGGGCTTCCCGAGGAGTTCGAACTCGAACGTGCCGAGATCTACGGAAAGGGGTTCGACCTGCCGATACCGGACACCCTGGTGACTGTAAGTTGGTGTGGCGACGGCACAGTGTTTCCCAGCGGGTGTTGTTACTACCGTGATGCAGGACGGATATTCTACTTCCAACCCGGCCACGAGACGTTTCCAGTGTATCACCGGCCGGTCGTCCAGAAGCTCCTGCACAACGCTGTTACCTGGGCCGCGCCGGATGAGACCGACCACCGCTGCGCTGGACAGTCCTGACAGTCGGGACAACCGTTGTGCTGTCTGTTAGCTCTCGGTTGCCCCTCCTTCTGTTTGATTGGCCGACCAGAAAGGACAGACTGTCTCTGTAAATAGGTGATTAGGAGGCGTCTTTCGGAACGGTAGGTGCTGTTTTACCTCGGGAGGGTGACCGAAGGCGACTGCAAACTTAGGGGGCTGGGTCACGACCGTGAGCCAGCATGCGAGGACAACAGCGGAGCCGTAGACCGATTCCAAAGGGTTTGTATCTAATGACTTCGGAGAGTGGCCTATGACAGAGAACGTGGTCGTACTCGGTGCGGGGTACGCTGGTGCGGGGGCAATAAAGAGTTTAGAGGACGAGCTAGACGGTGTGACGGACGTCGATGTGACCTGGATTTCTGAGACGGATTACCACCTGGTCTTGCACGAGTCCCACCGCTGCATTCGGGACCCGAGCGTTCAGGAGAACATCGCTATTCCCGTCCACGAGATCAAACAGCCCTCGACCTCGTTCGTTCAGGACGAAGTCGTCGGCATCGACACCGACGCCCAGGAAGTGGCCCTCGCCGATTCCGACACCGTCGAGTACGACTACCTGCTCGTGGGGCTGGGCTCGCAGACCGCATTCTTCGGCATCGAGGGCCTCAAAGAGCACGCGCTGACGCTCAAGAGCCTCGACGACGCGCTCGACATCCACGACAACATCCAGCAGGCCGCTCGTGACGCCTCCACCAACGACCCCGCGCAGGTCGTCATCGGCGGCGCTGGCCTTTCGGGTATCCAGACCGCCGGCGAAGTCGCCGAGTTCCGCGACGAACACAACGCACCAATCGACATCCACCTCGTCGAAGGGCTCGACCAGGTCCTGCCCAACAGCGACCCGGAACTGCAGGGTGCCCTGCGTAAGCGTCTGGAAGCCGCCGACGTGAACATCAAATGCGGGGAGTTCATCGGCGAGGTCGACGAGGAGACGGTGTACATCGGCGACGAAGACGAACTGGACTACGACGTACTGGTCTGGACTGGCGGCATCACCGGCCGCGATTGTATGCAAGATGTCGACCTCGACAAAGACGAGCGCAACCACCGCGTCCACGCGGAAGGGAACTTCCAGACCGACGACGAGCACGTCTTCGCTATCGGCGACTCGGCGCTGATTGACCAGCCGGGCGACCAGCCCGCCCCACCGACCGCCCAGGCCGCCTGGCAAGCCGCCGAAGTCGCCGGCGAGAACCTGGCTCGTGCGGTGCGGGGCCAGCCGCTGAAGACCTGGACCCACAAGGACAAGGGGACGGTTGTGTCGGTCGGCGAGAAAGCCGTCGCCCACGACGTTGTGAACATGCCCATCGAAACCTTCGGCGGGATGCCCGCGAAACTGCTGAAAAAGGCGATTGCCGCCCGCTGGATCAAGGACGTTACTGGCGTCGGTCGGGCCGTCAAGGCCTGGCCCGACATGTAGTACCTTTTTACGTCACCCCCTCTCCTCGCGGCGCTTCGCGCCGCTGTGGGGAGCGGGTTCGCAAAAATCTACGCTAAAAACGACCGTCTCGCTCCCGCTGGTCGCGAGACGTGAAACCGCGCGCCGATGGCGCGCGGTATGCTGTTTTGCCCGTCTCCGAGCAAGGCACTACCAGGCCGACTCTAACACGCTGACGATGTCTTTTCGTGTGGGTTCCAGTTCTGACGGGACGTTCGCCATGAAGGCGTCTTCGAGGACGGCGTCAGCAACTTCGGGGAACGCCTCGCGGTCGGGGCCGTCAACATCCCGGAGTCGTGTCGGCAGTCCCAGCGTCGTCACCACGTCATTGACCCGGTCGACGACCGCAGCAGCGGGGTCAGAGGCCTCACCGACACCGAGAGCATCGGCGAGTAGTGACCGCCGGCCGTCGACCTGCTCGAACAGGTACGAGAGGGCGTGTGGAGCGATAACCGCGTGGGCCGCGCCCTGCTGGACCTCGTAGGTCCGGGTTAGTCCGTGGCCGAAGGCGTGGATCAGCGAGAGCGTCGTCCCATCGGCCCGCGAGATGCCGTACTGGACGAGCATGATGCCCCGGGTGAGCGACTGATACACCCACGGGTCGTCGTCACCGTTACCGAGTGCGAGCAGTCCGTCTGTGAGAAGACCGAGACCGCGCGACGCTGTGGCGTCAGTTATCGGGGTTGAATTAGCCGCGTACAGCGTCTCGATACCTTTGTCGAAGCCGTTCATCGCCGACGCCGCGAGGACCGACCGGGGCGTCGTCGCGATCAGTTCGGGGTCGTAACAGACGGCTGCGGGCATCAGTTTCGGATCGCCGACACCGCCGCTGGTCGGTTCGTCCACAGGGCAAGTATCGGGCACGGCTGTGACTCCCGCCACGATAGAGAGGTCAGCGCCGGCCAGTGTCGTCGGGACAGCCACAATCGGCGGCAGCTCCGTTTCGGGGACGGCTATCGTTCCGGAATCGACGAACGCCTGACCGACAGCGGCCGGATCACGGTCGGTTGCCGCGAGGATACTGATGATTTTCGCCACGTCGAGGCTGCTCCCGCCGCCGACGGCCACGAGACAGTCGGCATCGACCTCGCGGAAGCGTTCGAGCCCGTCGTAAGCGGTACCGAGCCGCTTGGCTGGCGTCGTTTTCGCGAAGACGCCAGCCAGCTGGTCACCGAGCCCCTCTCGAACGGGGTCCATCACAGCCGGCGTCTCACCGACGGTAGCGCCACAGACGACCAGCGCGCGGTCGTCGCCCTGTGCGTCTAGCTCCGTGTCAAGCGACCGAACGGCATCGGGGCCGTACCGCAGCGTCGCAGGGTCGTACTCGAACCGGAACGGGGCGTTGAGGTCGGCGGCAAGCGGTGTGTCGGGCATTGCTGTGACTCACTCGGCCCCGCTCGTCTTTAGCCCTTCAGGTCGTCAGCGCCGTCGGTCGCCACAGGTCGAGCGTTCGGGTCGTCTGCAAGCGTGGTCACGTCGTCTGTCCGTGGTAAAACCGTAGCGTATTCTCGGCAGGATTCCCGTGCTCAGACCGGCTCCGCCTACTGTGGCTCCATGCCGGCCATCCCGTCAGTCAGTGCGCCGAGGTCGGAAAGCACCTCGGCGAGCGAACCGATACTGTCTTTCTCCCGTCGGTCCGGGTTCACGAGCACCCGAACCGATTCCGTTCCCAGCGAGACGAATCCGAGGTCGAGTTTCGCCGCCGTAGCACGGAGGCCGAGGCCCGCGTCCGCGTCGCTTGCAAGCACCTTCCGAGCGGGGCTTTCGTGTGCCTTCGTCGTGAGTTCGTAGCCGTCGATAGCATCGATGAGTTCGGCGCGGCCGACACCCCGTTCCTCGCCAAGTGCGTCGACCGCGTCGTCGAAGCTCCGCCGCAGTCCAGAAGCGCTGTCGCGGTTGACGAAGCGGTAGTCGCCGTCGACGAGGTCGCCCAGGTCGGACACATCGGTATCAGGACTGACGACCAGTCCCCACTCACGCTGCCATCCCCCGATGTCGGTCGCTTCGTGGTCGCTGCTGGTCGGACCCGCGACGACGGCAATATCGGGCACGCCGTTGTCGAGGCGGCGGAGCCCCTCGGTGGAGCCGAGCGGGAGATACCGCGGGCGGGAAACGGTGTCAAGCAAGCGCGAGAGGAGGGGGTCGTCCTCGCCCATGCCGAGAAGCGTCGGCGGTCTGACCGCCGGGGAGAACAGCGTCACGTCGACTGCCTCCCCCTCAGCAAGGTAGTCTGTCCCCGGCGGCACGTCCACGAAGCCGTCGGCGTCGACGAGGCTCGTCGTCGCGCCGCTGCCCTTGTCGACGGGATAGACCAGCAGCGACCCCGTCTCGTCCTCGACCAGGCCGGCCGGCATGAGGCGTCTGCGCCCCTCGCCGTAGCGTTCCTGGACCGCCATCGTGCCCGAGACCGTCGCTGTCTGTGGCGGGTCCCGCCCGGCGGCGTCCCGGACCGCCGGCGCGACGAACGTCTGGAAGATGGTCAGCGCCGACACCGGGTACCCGGGCAAGCCGACGTACGCCGAGTCGCCGATAGTGCCGACGAGCATCGGCTTGCCGGGCTTGACGGCGACGCCGTGGAGCCTGAGTTCGCCGCGTTCCTCGATCACGCGGTAGATGACGTCCACGGCACTCGCGCTGGTCGACCCCGACGAGAGAACGAGGTCGCACTCGTCGGCCGCCTCGTGGAGCAACCGCTCCATCTCCGCGTAGTCGTCGCCGGCGTGGGGGTACATCACCGGATCGCCGCCGGCCTCCGAGACAGCGCCGGCGAGCGTGTAGCTGTTCACGTCGTATATCTGGCCGGCGGCGCTGTCGAGGGGATCCCCGGGCCGGACGAGCTCGTCACCGGTCGAGAGGATGCCGACCTTGGGACGACCACGCACCGGGACCTCGTCGAGGCCTAGCGCCGACAGGAGTCCGATTTCCCGCGGCGTGATGCGCGTTCCAGGTCCGAGGGCGCGTGCCCCGGCCGCGATGTCCGCGCCGGCAAGCATCACGTTGTCACCGGGCGCGACGGATGTGCGTATCTCGACGCCGTCGGCTGTCTCGGTCGTTCGCTCGACCATCACGACGGCATCCGCGCCGGGCGGCATCACCGCGCCAGTGGAGATCTCGGCGACCGACCCCAACTCGACCGTCACGTCGGGCTCCTCGCCCGCGTGAACTTCGCCGGCGACTGAAAGCGTCACCGGGTCGGCCTCGTCAGCGCCGAAGGTGTCCCTGGCGTGTACGGCGTAGCCGTCCATGCTCGCGCGGTCGAACCCCGGCACGTCGATGTCGGCGTCGACTCGCTCTGCGAGAACACGGTCCCTGGCATCTGCCAGTGGGACCGTCTCCGGGGCAGGGTCGATGTCGAGGTCCGCGACGACCTCGTGGGCCTCCTCGGGCGACGCCAGGTCGCGGAACTCGCGGCGGTCGCTCATTGGGACCACTCCCAGTCTTCGACAGTCACGGTGTCGCCGGCGTCGTACCCCTCGACGGACTCCGGCACGACGACCCAGCCGTCGGCGAGCGCGACACTCGAGAGGACGCCCGAGCCGCTGGCCCGCGTCGGCGTCGCGGTCGGTTCGTCATCGTCCTCGGTGTGTAGTTCCACCCGGGCGTAGGTTCGGGTCCCCGGTTCACTGGCTATCTTTCGTGTCAGCTCGGCCTCGGTGGTCGGCGGCGCTGTCGACGGGAGGTGGCCGGCCTGTCGGAGCGCCGGCCGGAGGAACTGGACGGCGTTGACGATACAGGCGACCGGATAGCCCGGGAGCATCAGAATCGGCGTCTCCTCGACCACGCCCAGCGCGACTGGATGGCCCGGCTTCAGCGCGACGCCGTGGACCAGCACCTCGCCGATTCCATCGACGACCTCCGGGAGCAGGTCCCGCTCGCCGACGGAGGACCCGCCGGTCGTCACCACGATGTCGTGGTCGAGGTCGTCGCTGATGGCCGCCCGGAGCGCGTCCACGTCGTCGGTGACGATATCGCGGTAAGTCGCTGTGCCGCCCCAGCGTTCGACGTACTGGGTGACGGTCTGGCCGTTCGTCTCGATGACCTCGCCCGGCGCGGGGTCGTCCTGCACCAGTTCCTCCCCGGTCGGAATCACGCTGACGGTTGGCTGCTCGTACACCTCGACGGTGTCGTTACCGACGGATTTCAGCAGGCCGAGGTCCGACGGACGGAGCCTGTGGCCTGCCTCGTAGAGGGTCTGCCCTTCCGCCACGTCCTCGCCGACCGGCGCGACGTTCTCGCCGCCCGCGACCGCGTCGAACACCGTGACGGTGTCGCCGGCCACCTCGGTCTCCTCGACCATCACGACGGCGTCGGCACCCTCGGGGAGTTCGCTCCCCGTGTGGACGCGAGCCGCTGTTCCCGTTGTCACCGCCTCATCGACCCGGAGCGATGCCGGCGACCGCTGGCTCGCGCCGAACGTGTCCTCGGCCCTGACGGCGAAGCCGTCCATCGCTGCGCGGCGGTAGTGTGGCACCGCGCGCTCGGCAGTGATTTCCCTCGCGACGACGCGCTCGTCGGCGTCGCGCAGCGGGACGCGCTCCGTCCGCTCGTGTGGGGACACTGCGTCAAGCAGCGTCTCCCTGGCCGCCGTCACCGGCGTTCGGTCCTTGAACCCGGCCGACTTTCGGGACTCGTTGCTCATGTGGGTACGAATGGCCGGCACACCAAAAAGCTCGCCAGGTTCAGGAGGGTAGTGACAGTAGCGTAGGTGTGAGTGAGTCGACCCTCCGCTGTCGTCTCTGCGGGAGCGAACTCTCGACGGGGCTAGTCGCGACCGACAGCCGGCACTGCTGTCTCAACGCCACACCTATCGCCGGGACCTGCCCCGAACACGGGCCGGTCGGGCCGCACCACGCCGTGGAGAGGTGAGTATCACCGTCCCCAGCTCGGTCAGTCGAGGCGGTTGAGGTCACCCCGACGCTCCCGATGCATGACACCACCGGCGAACCGACGCAACGTGTCGACGAGTTCTGATTCGGTTTCGTACGTTTCGATTCGCAAGTCCCAGCGCACCGACGCCGACCGAATCATCGCACTCGTCACGTCGTCCTCATGGATGAACACCATCCGATCACCGTGCGTGTCCGCGAGCCGTTCGAGGATACTGCCGGCCTCCTCACCAACGCCGAAGTTGTGTCCGAGAAACGGCAACACGAACGCGGTGGCATTGCTGCATCGCGCAAACTCGATACTCTGTGTCGCCGCGTCCACGTCGTCAGTGTCAATGTCGACATCAAGCGCCAGAAAAGCGTTGAAGCCCGGGTCGGCCCGGAGCGCCCCCTGTACCCGCCGCAACAGTGCTTTCGCCTCATCGATTTCAGCTTTGTTCTGAAACAGTCGCCGGAGTGGGCCAGGCAGGTCGCCGATATCGATATCGGCTCGCTCGGACTCGCTAAGAACGTAGTTGAGATTGAACGACTTGTAGGGCCCCATCAGATAGAACAGGAACCGGTCGTACCGAACATCCCCGACCTGGTCCATAATCCGCTCCCGTGTTATTTCCGTCGCCATAGTGACACCAATCTGCCACCATATTATAAAAGTAGGTATTTTCAGTATTCATTGGCTTGAGAACAGCTAAATATGAGCCGTCCGTACACACAATTGAGATGTCGACGGACCATTCGCGAGCGGTGGACGGGGAGCCGCCGGAGGACCCGGCCGACCTGCTGCCCGACGACAGCGTTCTCAGTCTTGAGGAGTACCTTGATATGCACGCTGCGGTCGGCAACCGGATTCGGTACGAAATCCTCTACCGCCTCGTCCACGGTGGGGAGATGAGTCCGACGGAACTGGATGACATGTTAACTGTCGATGACAGTACGCTCCACTATCACCTCAACACGCTCGTCGACGCCGGCCTCGTCGAGAAGCGCCAGCGGACGGACCGCGGCCAAGATGGACTCTACACATACTACAGTGCGACTGTCTTCGGCGAGGTGACGCTCACCGACGGCGTCGACGAGCTCATCCGTGGCGAACAGGCCTTCGACGACATGTACGACAGTTCGGCGGAGTGAGTGGGCACGCGGCCGGCACGGAGGTTCAAGTACGGGAACGGGGCCACGCCCCGGTATGCAGTCCATGGCTCCCGCCGCCGACCCGGCAGCGACGCTCGCATTACTCGCTGCGGTCGGAACGGGAGTCGGGCTGGGAACGCTCAGCGGCCTCATCCCGGGGCTGCACGCCAACACGTTCGCGCTCTTGCTCGCCGCCGCGGCGAGCAGCCTGCCCGGCCCGCGGCTGTACGTCGGCGTCGCGATGCTTTCGGCCGGCGTGACACACACCTTCCTCGACGTAATTCCGGCGCTGGCGCTTGGCGTGCCGGACCCGGCGATGGCAGCCAGCGCACTGCCGAGCCACCAGTTGGTCATCGAGGGCCGCGGCCGGGAGGCGCTTCGCCTGTCTGCGCTGGGGAGCGGGCTGGCCGTGGTGTTTGCCGTCCCGCTGGCAGTTCCGCTTACCCTGCTGATGGAGCGAGCGTATCCGCTGCTCCGGCCGTGGTTGTCGGTGCTTCTCGCGGGGGTCGCCGTCCTGCTCGTGGTCACGGAGCACGGCCGCCACCAGCAGGTCGGCGCGGCGTGTTCCCTGGCCGCCAGCGGTCTGCTCGGAATCGGCCTGCTCGATGCGCCGGTAACCGGAGCGTTGCCTGTGTCGGACGTGCTGGTCCCGCTGTTTTCGGGACTGTTCGGCGCGCCGGTGCTCCTGGCCGCTATCGAGGGGGACGGCGTCCCGCCACAGGCCGACGCGACGGTGACGACGCCGCGACGAACGGTCGGCGTTCTCGCCGGTATCGGGACGCTCTGTGGTGGCGCTGTCGGCTACATTCCGGGCGTCTCCAGCGCTATCGCAGCGACGCTGGCGCTGGGCCTGGTCTCCGACCAGGGGCCGCGAGCGTTCATCGTCACGACGAGCGGCGTCAACACGGCGACGGCTGTCTTTGCGCTGTTCGCGCTCATCTCGTTGGGAACGCCCCGAACCGGCGTTCTCGTCGCGCTCGATCGGGCCGAAGTCCCGTTGGTGCTCCCGGCACTGCTCGCCGCGGTCGCCATCGCTGCCGTCGCCGGCGCGATACTCGTCCCGACGCTGGGCGACCGCTACCTCCGGATTGTCGGTCGACTAGACCCGACATACCTCTCGCTGTCCGTGATTGCGGTCCTGATCTGTCTCTCCGCGCTCTTCGCGGGGCTGGTCGGCGTGGGTGCGTTCGGGGCCGCGACCGCAGTCGGCCACTTGCCCCCGAAGTTCGGGGCTCGGCGGGCGACCCTGATGGGGGTGTTGCTCGTCCCGCTGGCGTTATAGGTAGCCCCGCTGGCGGAAATGGGCGAGCAAGACGGCGACGACGATCACCATCCCGATCATCACCGCGGGGTAGCCGAACGCCCAGCCCAGTTCCGGCATGTTGTACGGGCTATCGGCGAAGTTCATCCCGTAGATGCCGACCACGAAGGTCAGCGGAATGAAGATGGTCGCGACGACGGTGAGCATCTTCATTACCTCGTTGGTCGACTGGGACACCGTGTTCAGGTAGATATCCCGCGCCCCCGCCACCAAGTCGCGGTACGTCTCGGTCAGGTCCACTATCTGGACCAGGTGGTCGTACACGTCCCGGAAATACTTCTCCGTCTGTGGCTGGATTTGTTTGGGGTCGCCGCGGGCGAGCACGCCGATCGCCTCCCGCGCCGGCCAGACCTGTTTGCGGAAGGACAGCAGGTCGCGCCGAACGTCGTTGATCCGTTCCAGCGTCTCGATATCGGTGGAGATGGTCACTTCCTCCTCGATCTGTTCGATATCGGTCTCGATCTCGTCCAGCAGGTCGAAGTACGCGTCGACGATGACGTCGATGACCCGGTAGGCCGTGAAATCCGGGCCGCGGTGGAGGAGTCGCTCGTCCCCGCGGCCGACGGCGTCCATCACGCGCTGGACGGACGGGACGGCTCCCGTCGACAGCGTGACGACCCAGTCGGGGCCGATGAACAGGCCAAGCGGCGTCGTTTTCACCTCCTTGTCGAACGTCGTATCGCCGGGCGTGAGCGACGCGGACTTGACGAGCGCGAACGTGTAGGCGTTGAACTCCTGGACGTTCGCCCGGACGTCGGTCTTGATGTCCTCGATAGCCAGCGAGTGGAGATCGAAGGCGGAACTGACGGCGTCGATTTCTTCGGGTGTCGCGTCGGTGACGTGAACCCACGTCGTCCCGACGGCCGTTCGGGCTGCCGCCAGGTCCTCGTACTCCACTGCCTGTCCGTCGGCGTACACCACTGCGGAAATCACGGTGTGTCCTCCGTCGGCGTGGCGTGGCCGACAGCGGCCACCGTCAGGCCGACCATAACCGCCGTCACCGACGCAGACCGGCCTGGGTAGGCGACGCTCGTCCCGACGACGTAGCCGGCGATGCCGACGAGCGTGAGCACCGCACCGGCGACAAACAGCCGATTCATGCCTCCGTCATCACTGGCCCGAAAGAAAACAGTGTCCCCGAAGTCAGTTGCCCGAGTGCGAGAGGCCGCCGAGCAGCGTATCGACGCGTGGCCCTTCGCGGTCGTCGATCCGTTCCGGGTAGACGGCGACGGCGACGACCACGTCGCCCTCGTGCTCGAAGCTCGTGAGGTGGATCAGGACGTCGACTTCCTGACCCTCGATGCTCGTCGTTCCGGAGAACACGGCCACCTCACGGGACTCGCCCAGTGCCTCCACCGAGCGGTTGCGTTCGAACTGGACATCGTTTATCTGGTCGTTCCGGCTGGCGACTTCCTCGACGAGGCGTTCGTTGGACCAGCTGGCGGCCGGGTTCAGCGACTTCCCCGCGACGCTGGCGCTGGGCGTCGAGAAGACAATGAACCGGCCGGCGTTGACCTCACCGAGCGGTCCGAGGTCGATGCCACGGTCGTACTGTCGGACGTGGTTCGTGACGCGGATGGTTCGCTCCTGCCCGGCGACGGTGACCGTCCGCTCGATGGTCTGTTCGTCAGCCATCGACTGCTCGTAGCCGGTCTCTTCGAGCGCACTGTCGCCGACTGACGCCGGTGCGGAGTCGAACTCGACCGTCTCCCCGGTTATCAGGCCGACACAGCCCGACGAGACGACGAGTAACCCGACGAGAAGCGTGAGGATGCCCTTTCGCATTGTTGTTCCTACACTGTGTCCAGTATATAAAGTACATGGCCGTTCAAGCTGTCGGATGAGGTACAAAACACCGCCGATAACCGTTCCAGAGCCGGTCTGTTGTCTCCTTTCAGAGCCGGTAGGTCGGCCCGTCGTCGGTGTCCTGCACCTCGACGCCGAGCGCTTCCAGTTCGTCCCGGAGTTCGTCGGCGCGTTCGTAGTTACCGGCCTCTCGTTCCTGCTCGCGGATGTCCAGAACCAGATCGACCACGTCGCCGGCAAGCGACACGTCGCCGCTGTCGTCGTCGCCGAACGCCAGCCCGAGGATGCCGCCGCCGAGTTCCTCGAACGTCTCGACAGCGCGGCGGAGCCCCTGGTAGTCCCGTTGCTCGTGGGCATCCAGGTGGGAGTTCACTGCGGCCGTCAGGTCGAGCAGCGCGGTCATCGCCTCCCGCGTGTTGAAGTCGTCGTTCATCGCGGCCTCGAACGCCGAGCGGGCGTCTGCGACAGCGTCACGAAGCGTCTCGTCGGTTACCTTCGCGTAGGCGTCCACGCCGTCGCAGGCCTCGGCCGCTCGCTCGTAGCCGCGAGAGAGGCGGTCCCAGCGCTCTTCAGCCTCCGAGATGGTCTCGTCGCTGTAGGTCGCCCGCGAGGTGTAGGCCGTCGACAGCAGGAAGGTCCGAAGCACGTCGGAGCCGAACTCCTCGACGGCATCGGCGACGGTGAAGTAGTTGCCAAGCGAGGAGGACATCTTCTCCTCCTCGGTTTCAAGCAGGCGGACGTGGAGCCAGTACTTCGCGAACTGCTTTCCGGTCGCGGCCTCGCTCTGGGCCACCTCGTTCTCGTGGTGGGGGAAGACGAGATCCTGCCCGCCGACGTGGATGTCGATAGACTCGTCGAGGTGGGTCATGGACATCGCCGAGCACTCGATGTGCCAGCCGGGTCGCCCCTCGCCCCATGGGGAGTCCCAGGTTTGTGCTGTCTGGCAGGCCTCTTCGGCGGGTGCGGCCTCGGGGTGCTGATGTTCGGCGATGTCCTCCGGGTCGACGCCGCCGGCCTTCCAGAGCGCGAAGTCGGCCGGGTGGCGCTTCTCCCCTTCGGTGTCTTCGCCCTGGGACTCGATGTCGTCGACGGACTGGTTCGAGAGCTTGCCGTAGTCCTCGAAGCTGGTCACGTCGAAGTAGACAGAGCCGTTGGCTTCGTAGGCGTGGCCCTGCTCGATGAGTCGCTCAACGAGGTCGATAATCTCCGGGACGTGTTCGGAGACGCGGGGGTACACCTCCGCGCGGCCGAGGTTGAGCGAGCGCATATCGTCGATGACCTGCCCGACGTAGTGGCGGGCCACGCTCTCCTCGCTGTCGCCGTCCTCGCCGACGCGGGCGACGATCTTCTCGTTGACGTCGGTGAAGTTCTCGACGTGGTGGACGTCATAGCCCAGGTGGTCGAGCCATCGGGCCATCACGTCGACATGGACCCAGCCGCGCGCGTGCCCGAGGTGGGGTGGGTCGGAGGTCGTCAACCCACAGTAGTACAACAGCACGGAGTCGGGGTCGCGCGGCTCGAAGGGCTCTTTCTCACCGGTCAACGTGTTCGTCACACGAAGCGTCATTATCGGGGCAAACTGGGGCCGCCCGCTTTAAGCCGTCGGAAGGCGGCTCACCCCTGTACAGTCGCTTCGACCACTCGGAGCGCGTCCGGTCCCGCGCGGCGGCTCACTACCACGACGAGCGCGTCGTCGGTGACGCCGGCGGCCTCGGTCGAGATATCGGTCGCTCGCAGGCGTCCCAGCACCTCGGCCAGCGCCGCCGCCGAGAGGTCACCGGTGGCGACGATGCCAGTCAGCGACCCGGCGCCATCGGCGAAGGCGGCGTCGCCGACTGTGAGGACGGCGGCCGACTCAGCATCGGGGGACTCGACCCGGCCAAGCCCGCTCTGCATCGAGACCCTGGCGTCGCTGTCGTGTGGCGGGTCGGTGGGCAGTTCCTCGGCGAACCGACGGAGCGCAGTCGCGACGGCTTCCTCCTCGCCGTCGATGTCGAGCGTACGTGCGGCGGCCGTGTAGTTGACGATGCCCGCCCGGAGTGCGTCGTAGAGAAACGGCCGCTCGCGGACGGCATCCCTGGTCGCGGCTGCGAGTGACATTGGCGTCGGCCACGGGCGGCGTGGGCAAAAGTCGTTCTATCAGGCGCGAGCGAACGCGGTTCCACGGGGCCGCTCGCTACCGAGGGGCCTCGCCGTCCTGTGATGAACGGTAAACGGGCGCGCTGGACCCGCAGAACTTCGGGACCACTCCCAGCGACTGAGAACAGTCATAGGGGATTGTGCCACAGGAGGCCGTCTCTCTACATGAGGGAAGGACAATGGCTATTGCACAACGCGAACGGCAAGTGTTCGGACAGCCCCTGGAACCGGCGGAACGAGTCATCGGTGGCATCGTCGTCGCTGCTGGCGCGCTGGGACACGCCGCACTGCTGGCAGCCGCTGGGGTGTTGTTCTACGTCCTCCTGTTCGGGCTGTGACCGAGTGGAATCGGTCGGCAAGTACACACTTTCGGCGTTCAACGTTGAACAGCCTGCCGGCTATCCGGGCAGGCCAACGAAGGCCCTAAGGACGGCTCGCACCAACCGGTGGATATGGACGAAGCGCTCGTTATCGCGGCCCACGGCTCTCACCTGAACGCCGAGTCGAGTACGCCCACCTACGACCACGCGGACACGATTCGGGCGACCGGCGCGTTTAGCGAGGTCCGTGAATCCTTTTGGAAGGAGGAACCGTCGTTCCGGGAGGCGCTGCGGACCGTCGACGCCGACGAGGTGTATCTGGTTCCGCTGTTCATCTCGGAGGGCTACTTCACCGAGCAAGTCATCCCCCGAGAGTTCCGCCTGGAGGACTGGGACCCCGAGCTGTGGGACTCCGACGGGACGAGCGCGACCAACGCGACGCTGGCCGCCGAGGACACGGACCAGACGGTCCACTACTGCGGCCCGGTCGGGACACACGACTCGATGAGCGACGTCATCGTCCAGCGGGCCGAGTCCGTCACCGGTGACCCCGACGTCGGCGACGGGTTCGGACTCGCAGTCGTCGGCCACGGCACGGAGCGCAACGAGAACTCCGCGAAGGCCATCCAGTACCACGCTGACCGCATCCGCGAGCGGGACCGCTTTGATGAGGTGCAGTCGCTGTTCATGGACGAGGACCCCGAGGTCGATGATGTCGCGGACTACTTCGAGAGCGACGACATTGTCGTCGTGCCGCTGTTCATCGCCGACGGCTTCCACACCCAGGAGGATATCCCCGAGGACATGGGCCTGACCGACGACTACCGGACGGGATACGACGTGCCGACCACTGTCGAGGGCCACGATATCTGGTACGCCGGAGCGGTCGGAACGGAGCCCCTGATGGCCGACGTGGTGCTTGAGCGAGCGGCTGACGCGGGAGCCGACGTGAGCAGCGCCATCGAACAGGTGCGCGAGGAGACCGGCGGGGGCACCACGGCCGCGGGCGACTAACGGACCCGTCGCCGACGGCGGGGACTACCGATAGCGAGCGACGATTGCTTCGTCACCGGAGTGGACTATCGCGTTCTCTGTGACCGCATAGAGAAAGCTGAAGTCGAGACGGGGTTCGTGCCATTTCAAGCTTCCGTCGTTGTCAAACTGAAACAGGCCGTGGTGTTTCGTGTTGAGGAACACTGACTCACCCTCGGGAGCCGGGGCTGCGCCCGTCGCACCGATATCCGTCTGGTACGCGCTTCGCCCCTGTTCCATGCTCGCGTACCGTTCGTCATTGAACCGCCATCGCTCAGTACCGTCAGCGGTCGTAACAGCTATCAGGGCGTGTCGCTCCGGAACGTAGACGATTTCGTCGTCGCGGCTGAACCGTAACGGACCGTCTGGAACGGTGATGGCCTCATTGACCCAGCGGCGCGTCCCCGAGTCGCGGTCGAACGCCTGTAAGTACTCTGAGCGGACGTAGACGGTGTCGCCGCGGACATGTGGCCAACCGTTGAGGCTCCGCTGGAGGGGCTGGTCCCACAGGGTTGCGCCGTCCAGCGCGAACACGTCAAGTCGGTACTCGTCGCCGGTCCCCCAGTCGACGGCGAGTCCGCCGGGTCCTGCCCCGACTGTCGGCACGTCACTCTTGGATGGGTCGGTGGGGACAGGAAGCGACTTCGACCACCGCTCGGCCCCGCTCTCGCCGCCGAAGGCAACGAGACGCCCGCTCTCGGTCCCGACATACACGCGGCCGTCAGCGGCGGCGACGCTCGACACTGGCTCTTCGACTGTTTTCGTCCAGTCTCGTCCGTCCCCGGCCACCCCGATGACCCGACCGGCCGCTGTCCCGACGTAGAGGCGGGCCGCATGGCTGGCCCAGTCTACCGCGACGCCCTCGAACTCAAACCGGCCCAGTCGGGAGCCGTCGGCGAGATTGTACCGAGCAACGGCCCCAGCCGAGTTGTCGTCGAGTAAGTCCATGGTCTCGAACGTGACCTCGAACAGCGTCCCGTCGACCAGCGTGACCAGACGGCCGCCGTCGTCGGCGGTTTCCCACTTCTTATCGCCCGGGCCGGGGCGATAGCCACACCCGGCGAGCGACCCGATAACGCCGGTAAGCCCCGTGAGAACGGTTCGTCGGCTGTACTCGGTCACGACGGTCCCTCCCGGGCCATCGTCTCCAGTCGTTCGATGCGGGCCTCGGTTGGCGGATGGGTCTGGGGGAACACGTCGTTGGCAACGAAATCAGGCGCGTCTTTGAACTGTGTCTCGTCGATGGGTGCGATATAGAGCGCGTCGAGACCACCGTCTTGCGCCCGGAGGTCGTGGTCTGGGGCCGCCGCCATCTCGTCATCGATGGTCGCCAGCGCGCTGGCGAGCGCCGCAGGGTCGCCGGTGATAGCGACGGCCCCGCGGTCTGCGGCGTACTCGCGGTACCGCGAGAGCACGCGAAACAGCGTGAAACTGGCGAGCCAGAACACGGCTGAGACAGCGAGCGTCAGTAAGGCACTGACTGTCAAGATAAAGATGCCGAGTAAGAGGCCCCGGGCGCTGTCGCTATCGGTGTGTCGGAAGCCGGTGAAAGCACCGGGGATGGCCTGAAGAAGCCCGAGGGTGCTGGCTGCGAGGCTGTAGGTTAGCGTCGGGAGCACGTAGGAAAGCGACATCACGGTGGCGTCGCGGTTCTTGATGTGAGCGAGTTCGTGGGCGATGACGGCGTCGCGCTCGTCGTCGTCGAGTGCGTCGAGCAGTCCGGTCGTGAGCACCAGCGTGGCGCTGTCGGGACTCCGGCCAACAGTGAATGCGTTCGGCGCGTCGCTGTCTGCAATGGCGACTGCCGGTGCCGGAAGGTTCACTGATTGCGCTAGCCGTGTCACGTTTTCAACCAGACCGGGTTCGTCGTCGGGGCCCACGGGGCGAGCGTCCAGCGCCCGCAGGGCGATGGTGTCACCAACGGCCAACTGCGCGGCGAACCCGACCACGACGCCGCCAGCGACCAGCCACGGCTCGATGTAGAACTCGCCGGCCAGCACCCAGTCGGTGGCTAGCTTCGCCAGCCATATTCCGGCCGTGTTCACGAGTGCAAGGCCCGCGTAGACGAACCCCACCGGAAGGAGTCCCACAAGGACGACAGCAGTCGCCATTCGGACCTGTAACCCCCGGTCAGTCGGCCAGTCCACAGCGTCCACCTCCGGACACGGACCGCCCCCACCAAAATGTCATAAATCATCTACGATTCTTGTAAAATATAATTTTACCGAATTTGGAACTATCTCCACTCCGATTGCCGGAACAGGCGACTTTTCCCGGTGCGACACCTACGGCGGCGGTATGGACGACACCCATGTCGAGGCGTTCGCCGAGGCAGCGTCGGACGGTATCGCGTTCGACGGTATCGAGGCAGCGGTCGAGGGTGGACGCTACGCCGTCGAGACGACAGCGGAAGCAGAGAGTACGAGTATCGCGGACCTCGATGGCCTGGCCGCGTCGTACCCCGAGTACATCTCGAACTGGTACTTCTGGCACGCAAAAGCGCCTCAGGCGGAGCCTCGCTGGGCGTATCTCCGGTGGCTCGAAAACGCTGAGTCGACGCCGATTCCGGACCGATACGACCAGTTACGAGAGGGGCTGACGACGACGTGGGGTGAGCTCTCGATTACCGTGACACTGGACGAGGACGACGAGCGGGTGTACGACCTCCGCCACGTCGACGACACGGGGACAGACGCCGATTCGCTGGACGCGTACGACGACCCACTGGACGCCCGTACCCTCGCCAAACACGACGACCGTGACCGCTACCGCCCGCTGAAAACAGCCCCCACTCTCCAGTCAGGCTGGGTGTTTCCCGAACTCGGACCGACGGAGCTAGTCCAGGCGGTGGACTTCTTCTATCCGGCCACGATTTCGAACTGGCACCGTGAGCGCGAGGGCGAGTTGGACGTGAGCCACTGGCGCGACACCGTCGACCGCCAGACGGGCATTTACGGCGTCGTCAAGACCTGGGACCGCGGCGACGGCTACGAACACGTCAACTGGGTCGCCGAGGCTTGCTGTGACGACTCCCAGTGTCTCAAGCGCCGAGAGTGGCAGTACGACGACGAGACCGAGCTCGATGTCGACGGTGGGTCGGGGAAATTCCCCTGCCGTGAACCCTGTTCCCTCGTCATCGCTGGCGCACGCCAGTGGACGAAACTCGAAGGCGAGACGAGCCAGACCTACGAGTTCGAACTCACGCCCAGCGAGAAAGAGCAGGTCGAGGCCATCATCGATGCCGTCGCCGACGGCGAGGCCGAGGACATCCGCGAGGCGGACATCTACGAGGGAGCCAACCGGTACCGGGCGCGGTTCCTGCGCGCGAAGCTGTTCGACGACGAGGGGAACCTCGGCGGCGTCGAGACGGAACAGTAACGGGGTTCAGGACGAGCGAACGGCGACGGACAGAAGTCCCAGCACGATTGTGACTGCGAGGACTGCGACAGCGGTCAACAGCAGGCTCTCGGTGAGAACCAGCGTGATGAGGCCCGCAATCAGGACCGTGAAACCGCCAGCCGCCAGTATCGGTCCCGCGGACAGGTCTTCGAGCCCGGGTTCCGATTCCGTCGCCGATTTCGGCTGTGGCTTCGACAGCTCGTCGTCGACGATGACCGGTTCGTTCTCGGTCCCGCCTTCCGGGATGTAGATGTCGATGTACCGGGTCTCGGCGCCGTACCCCGTCACGACCTTTAGCTTGCCGCGGACCGGGCCGTCACCGTCGACAGTTATCCTGACCAGTCGGTCGGTTTCGGCCCGTACGTGGTGGTTCGTGGCGTCGAGCGATGCGACGGAGGAAAGCGAGTCGTCGAGGTGGAGATGGACGTGCAGGGCCTCGCCGTGATTGACTAATCGTACGTCGAAACTCCCTGTCGCGTCGAACTCGTTTGGAACCTCCAGGCTGTGGATGTCCGTCCGATTGAGGTGCACGGGCAGGGAGTCAGGCACGGACGTGACTCCGCGGGGCGAGGAAAAAAAGGTTCAGGCCGGTGCCTCGTCGCGCATATCCGGCGGGAGCAGGTTCGGAATGCCGTCCTCGATGGGGAACGTCTCGCTACACTCGGTACAGGTGAGTTCGCCCGACAGAATCTCGCCGTCGTCGCGCTCCGTCACTTCGAGGTCGAGGTCGTGCTTGTCCAGAGGGCAGCAAATAATTTCCATCAGGTCCTCTTTCATACATTCGACCAAGACCGGCGGTCGCAAAAGTCTGCCGCTCTCCCAGTGAGTGTCGCCACGTCACTGGGGAATCGTGTGTGAACCCCGCGTCGAAGTAGGGAGAACAGCCCGCTAGAACGGGTGCTCGCGAACGATAGTTTCGCCGCGGCCGGGGCCGACGCCGATGGCGTAGGCCGGCGTGTCGAGTTCGGACTCGATGTATTCGACGTAGGCTTTCGCGTTCTCCGGCAGCGCGTCGTACCCCTCCTCGGCGGCGTCCGCCCAGTCGACCTCGGGCCAGCCGTCGAAGGACTTGAAGTTGGCTTCACAGCGCTTCCACTGCTCGGTCGTCGCGGGCATCGACGCCAGTTCCTCGCCGTCGAGCGTGTACGTGTGACCGACTTTCACTTCGTCGAGGCCGGCGAGCACGTCGAGGTGGTTGATGGCAATGCCGGTGAAGCCGGACACGCGCGTTGAGTGGCGCAACATCGGCAGGTCGAGCCAGCCGACACGTCGCGGGCGGCCGGTGACGGTCCCGTACTCGCCGCCTTCCTCGCGGATGTAGTTCGCCAGTTCCTCGTTCTCGCCTTCGCCCTGCTCGTCGTAGCCGGGCGTGTCGCCGACGACGCCGCCGAGTTCGGTCGGCAGCGGGCCACTTCCGACACGGGTGAGGTACGCCTTCACGATACCGATAACTTCGCCGTCGCCGACGACGCCGGGGCTGAGTCCGGTCCCGGTCGCCGCGCCGCCGGCCGTCGGGTTCGATGACGTGACGTAGGGGTAGTTCCCGTGGTCGATGTCGATGATGGTCCCCTGTGCGCCCTCCAGCATGACGTTCTGGCCCTCGTCGATGGTCGCGCTGAGGAAGGCCCCGGCGTTGACGGTCATGTCCTCGGCCTCGAAGCGGCGGCCGAACTCGCGGAACTCCTCGAAGATGGCGTCCACGTCGAAGGCGTCCGGGTCGTCAAGTTCGTCGACGTCGAGGTCGTACACGTCCTCGACGACGGCCCGCTTCTGCGGGACGACGTATTCGAGGCGCTCCCGGAGCACGTCCGGGTCGAGCAGGTCGCCGACGCGAACGCCGCGCCGGCCGGCCTTGTCCTCGTAGGTCGGGCCGATACCCCGGCCCGTCGTTCCGACTTCCTGGTCTGTTTCACTCTTTACCTTCTCTTCGATGCCGTCGAGCACCCGGTGGAATGGGAGAATGACGTGTGCTCGTTCGGCGATGCGAACGTCCGGGTCGAGGCCGCGTTCCTGGAGCGTGTCTATCTCGTCGAACAGCGTTCGCGGATTGACGACGCACCCGTTGCCGAGGACGCCGACCTTGCCGCGGATGGCTCCGCTCGGAACCAGCGAGAGCTTGTACTCCTCGCCCTCGTGGACGACGGTGTGGCCGGCGTTGTCGCCGCCCTGATAGCGCGCGACGACGTCCACGTCGTCGCCGTACAGGTCGACGATGCCGCCCTTCCCTTCGTCGCCGAGCTGTGAGCCGACGATGGTTACGGTCATCGCACGCACCTTCCATCCACCGTGATAAACAGATTACGGTCCGGAAATCACGCTCGTGAGCAGTACCCATGTGAACCGTTACGACGGTTTTAAGACACCCCTGTTCGAACGTATCAACGTTGTAGCGATTATCCGAGGGAGAACCTTTAAATACCGCAAACACAAGTTAACAATTGCCATGATAGACAGGCTTGAAAAGGAAGTTGACATGCTGGAGCGCCACTTGCAGGTGCTTCGCATGGTTATCGAGAACGAGCCTATCGGTATCGTGAAGATGTCCAACGAAACCGGCTACCCGCACCACAAGGTGCGGTACTCCCTGCGCGTTCTCGAAGAGGAGAACCTCATCGAGCCCTCCAGCCAGGGTGCGATCACGACCGAACAGACCGGTGAGTTCGTCGACGACTTAGACGAGAAGGTCGACGAGATCATCGACAAGCTCGAAGGTATGAAGATCGAAGACGCGGCCGAAATCGAAGGCTAAGCTTCTTTCTCAGAGTTCCGGGACCGCCAGGTGGAACTCCTGGTTTCTCGCTTCTAACAGACAGAGGTGAAAGCCCTCCTTGCGCGAGAGGTTCACGAAGCTCTTCCGCTTATCGCGGTTGAACAGCCCACTGGAAGTGGCTTCTTCGGCGGTTTCGAGCGCCCCCGGCTCGAAGAAGCTGCTCGTGACGAGAAACGCCGACGCAAGCGATCCGGAGGCGTTGCCGACCCGTTCAGCGTTCCGGATGAGGTCCGACATCTGACCCTCGGAGGCCGGCTCACGCGAGTCGTTGATGTTGGCGACGACCAGCGGGTTCCCCATCCGGTCGCGGACGACGACGTCGAACCGCTCCTGCGAGCGGTTCTCCTGGCCGTCCTCCGTGTAGGTCACCGTGACGTTGCCGTTCAGTTCGGCGCGGTCGATAGCCGGAAGGCCCTCGTAGAGGTCCTTCATCGCTCCCGCGTGGCCGGTGTCCCGAATCTCGTAGAGGAGGTTCCGGATGAGCCAGTTGACGAAGCGGTACTGGATGCTGTCTTCGAGGAACTCCTCGAAGGGCGTCCCGTTGACCGTGGCGCCCTCGGCCTCGAACTGCGTGTGGTACTCCAGCCTGAGGTTCGCCTCGACTTCCTCGCGACTCGCCTCGCCGTCCTTGGCTTCCTCCAGCGTCGCTTTGCCCTTCGAGTCGTACCTGACGAAGAGGTTCGTCCCGTTTATCGCCTCGCCGACGCTGAGCCGGGTGCCACCCGCAGCGGTGTCGTCCTGCTCGTCGAGTTGTTCCTCCAGTCGGTCGATCTCGGCCCGTGCGTCGGCTAGCTCCGACTCCAGGCGGTCGCGCTCGTCCCGGAGTTCCTGGTTCGTGGCTTCCAGATCTGTGAGTTCGGATTCGAGTTCCGACACCGTCTCGGCCCGCTGTTCCAGTTCGGACTCCAGTTCCGCGACGCGCTCCTGCTCGTGCGGTGTCGGCTCTTCGTCGGCAGGCGACTGGCGCTGGTCCTCTGTCGAAGGCTGGGTCTTGGGCGTCTCGGCCGGCTGTGGGTCTTTCACAGGTGTGCTACGGCTCTCCTGTGCCGGTGCTGGTCCCTGCACACTGGATTCGGTCGACGGTGCCGAGTCGTCCTGTGCTGGCTGGTCACGTCGCGGGGTCGATGCCTGTTGCCCACCTTTCGGTGGCGTCTGGGTGGGGGACACGCTGGTTGTCATGCTTTCCCGAGCACCCCCGGATTTGTTCGGGTCCAGCGACGGGACCGAGCGCGTCTCCAGGTCCGTGGTTGACCCGCCAGAACCGGCGTCCGGCGTCGACGTTGCCGCTCCAGTCCCGGTTTGTGCCTTGGACGGCCGTGACTCGGTGCTCTGGTTCGGTTTCGCGTCGGTCGGTTCGGCGCGACGGTCCGTCGAAGCCGTCTGGTCGCTCTGTGCCGGGGCGTTCCGAGCACTCGCCTGCTGGGATTCCTGCGTTTGTGACGGGTCCGTCGCCGGGCGATTCGGTTCGGTCTCCCCGGCAGTCTCACGCACTCTGGTCTCCCGTTCGACGGCGTCGTTGTCGGGTTCCGTCCGTGTCGCGGCGTCGTTGTTCGGTTCCGTCCGTGTCGCGGTGTCAGTATCTGTCGCCGCCCGGTCGGTCGCTCCGCTGTCTGACCGGCTGTCCGCATTCGGCTTCTCGTCCACGCTCGATTGCTCGTCCGACTCAGAACTGCGGCGGGACCGGCCCGGAGTCGCGCCGGCGGCTTTCGACCCCGGCGGGCCGCTGCTTGCAGGGCCGCGGTCCGGTGTCGACTCTGCTGCGGTCTGGGCCTGTTCAGCCTCGTCGGTTCCACCGGCTTCGGTATCTCCGACGGGGTCCGGGGATGGGTCCGCCAGTTCATCGCTGGCGTCGTCCTGTGGTGTCGGTTCGTCCGGTGCTGCCGTCTCTGTCGGCGTGCTATCCACTGCACCCTCGTCGGTGGGTACGTCGGCGACAGCCGTCTCGTCGCCAGCGTCGAGCGGATCGACGCCGGCGGCCGCCGGGTCCGCTGACTGCTCGTCCGCCGCGGATTCCGGCGGTTCCGGAATCTCGATCGGCTCGATGTCGACCGGCATGACCTCGTAGATGCCGACCTCGTCGTTGGCCGTCTCGAACGCCTCGTCGTCGGTGATGAGATTGTCTGAGTTCCCGACCCACGCCACGCTCATCGAGCGGCCCTGGTGGTAGACAGTGTAGTAGTCCCCCGAGAGGACGTTTTCTGAAAGTTCGATAAAGCCCGTAAAGTTGCCGCTCGACAGGGTTTGATCGACGTCTGCAAGCGCGGTGTCTTCGGTGTAGTATTGCGCTTTCACCTCGTCGGCCCGCTCCTGCATCACTGCAAGCAGGGGCAAGGCCTCGTGGGGTGATCGCTTGGCTGTTCCCGACGCGTCCTCGAAGTCCTCGATAGTGCCGTCGAGGACGCCGACGACGGTCCCGTTCAACATGAACAGGCGCGTCGGACCCGTGATGACCGCGCCGGAGAACTCCTGCCCGGCGAGGTCTTGCAGGCCCGCGAACCCGCCGTCGAACGGAACCGACTCCCAGCCGTCGACCCGTTCGACCGTGCGTGTACTCATTACTCCCACCAAGCCGGATGGCAGACAAATAGTTTGTGCCCACGGGCGCGGTCCGATGGACATATGTCGATTCGAGTGTAAGTGCGTGTATGGCAGAGGAGCCGGGACTAAGCGACCAGTATCCGACTGCGAGCCCGTGGCCGCTGTTCGTCGCACTGGGATTAGCACTGTCAGAGATCGGCGTGTTCGTCGGACTCTTTCCGGTAGCCGTCTTCGGACTGATACTGTTCGGCGGCAGTATCGCCGGTATCCTCACGGAGTCCGGGTACGTGGAACGGCCGTGGCCGACCCTGCTGGGCGTGGGAGTGGTTCTTATCGTCCTCGCCGCCGCGTTTGCGCTCTGGCAGGTCCCGGTCGCCGATATCGCGCTCTCGAACGTCGGGACCGGGCCACTCCTCACTCGGCTGGTGGCCGTCGCCGCGGCGGGCACCGTGATGATCGCGATGGGTGGCGTCGCCTCGATAATGGAACAGACCGCGGCCTGAGACGGGTACCCGCCCGGTTCGGAAACCAACACTCTATTTACCGACCTGTTCTAACGGACAGGCATGGCACTGTTCGGGTTCGAAAAAGACACCCTGCTCGACCTCACTGTGAACGTTATCCCGCTCGGGATCCTCCTCTTCTTCATCGTCGCGTTCGCCGCGTTCCCGGCATTCGGAACGGATCCCGTCTTCTCCGGAATGCAGTTCGCACTGATCATCTCGATGTTCCTGCTGCTCGCTGTCCTGACCTACTACGCGGGGAAGGCCGTCGAGAACGCTGAGAAGGAGAGCGGCGAACTCGGCCACGAAGACTGATCTGACAGTTCCAGACAAACCGTTTCGAAGGCCGACCGCGGTCGCCACCGGATGACAGTGCGAGGTGGTCCCTCCTTTCTGCGGTTTCACCGCCGGATGGAAGCCGTGTTTTATGATCGTTGCTGCAGGAATCGACCCTTTGATAATGTCCCAGTCCTGAAGGACGACTATGGTAGCAGGAGATATTGTGCTGACGGGGCTGATGGCCGTCCTCCTCGTCGGCGTCGCCGCGCTTCTCACCCGTGTCGAGAACTGGCGTTCGTATACGCCGCTCGCGGGTGGCGGGGCCGTCACGGGTGACGAGGCAGCGGTCATCAACCGTGAGAAACCCGCAGGTATCATTCGCTGGCTAACAACCGTCGACCACAAAGACATCGGTCTGTTGTACGGGGTGTACGCGGTCATCGCATTCGCCGTGGGCGGCATCATGGCGATGCTCATCCGCCTCCAGCTCGTCACGCCCGCCGGGGCCATCCTCGGCAACAACGCCTACAACTCCATCCTGACGAGTCACGGCATCACGATGCTGTTCCTGTTCGGGACGCCCATCATCGCGGCGTTCGCGAACTACTTCATCCCCCTGCTCATCGGGGCTGACGACATGGCGTTCCCGCGTATCAACGCCATCGCGTTCTGGCTGCTTCCGCCGGCGGCCCTGCTTATCTGGGCCGGATTCTTCCTCGCGCCGGTAACCGAGAACATGATCGAGCCGGCTCGTACGGCTTGGACGATGTACACGCCGCTGTCGGTCGAGCAGGCGAACCCCGGCGTCGACCTGATGCTGCTGGGACTGCACCTCTCGGGCGTTGCAGCGACGATGGGGGCGATCAACTTCATCGCGACCATCTTCACGGAGCGCAACGAGGAGGTCAACTGGGCGAACCTCGACATCTTCTCGTGGACGATCCTCACCCAGTCCGCGCTCATCCTGTTCGCGTTCCCGCTGCTGGGGAGCGCCATCGTCATGCTCCTCCTGGACCGGAACCTCTCGACGACGTTCTTCGCCGTCGAGGGTGGCGGCCCGCTGCTGTGGCAGCACCTGTTCTGGTTCTTCGGCCACCCCGAGGTGTACATCCTCGTCCTGCCGCCGATGGGACTGGTCAGCCTCATCCTGCCGAAGTTCTCCGGCCGAAAACTGTTCGGCTTCAAGTTCGTCGTCTACTCGACGCTCGCCATCGGGGTCCTCTCCTTTGGCGTCTGGGCCCACCACATGTTCTCGACGGGTATGGACCCGCGGCTCCGGGCCTCATTCATGGCTGTCTCGTTGGCTATCGCGATACCGAGCGCAGTCAAGACGTTCAACTGGATCACGACGATGTGGAACGGCCGCCTGCGCCTGACGACGCCGATGCTGTTCTGTATCGGCTTCGTCTCGAACTTCATCATCGGCGGTGTGACTGGCGTGTTCCTCGCCTCCATTCCCGTCGACCTGATTCTGCACGACACCTACTACGTCGTCGGGCACTTCCACTACATCGTGATGGGTGCCATCGGCTTCGCGGCCTTCGCCGGCATCTACTACTGGTTCCCGATATTCACCGGGCGGATGTACCAGCGCACCCTCGGCAAGGCCCACTTCTGGTTCTCGATGGTCGGGACCAACATCACGTTCTTCGCGATGCTTGCGCTCGGCTATCTGGGGATGCCGCGCCGGTACGCCACCTACCAGTTTGATGGCGCTATCGCGCCGCTGACGCAGGTCAGCACCTTCCACCAGGCGGCGACGGTGGGCGCACTCATCCTGTTCATCGGCCAGCTGTTCTTCGTCTGGAACATCGTCCAGTCCTGGCTCGAAGGCCCGAAAGTCGAGGACGGCGACCCGTGGAACCTCGAACGCGACGGCATGCTAGACCGTGAGTTCCAGTGGTTCGACGAGCAACTCGAAGCCGAAGCACCGGAGAAGGACCCGTCGCTGCTCGCTGACGGCGGCCAGGAAGAACAAGACGACTCGTAAGCGGCCGAATTCTGTTTTCGTCTACTTTTTGTCGTTCGCAGCCACGCCCGAACTGACAGTGCCTGTTAGCTCGCGCCGGAGACGAGTACCATGGCCGTCACGAACATCATGAGCGCGATTCCGGTCAGGACGAGAAACAACAGTTCCTTCTGTGACATAGGATAGCTACGGCGTGGAAGTGAAAAAGGCTAATCGTCTTCGAGCCGTTGTTCACACATGAGCGAGCCAGCCGAGGCCAGGTCCGGGCAGCAAATCGTCCTTCGTCTGTACGTTGCTATTGTCGTTCTCGCGGGTGTAATGGGATTCGTTCTTGGCAGTATCCGACCGGAGGACCTCGAACCCGAACTGTTCGGTGTGATTGCGCTGCCGCCAACGCCGTTCGGCGTCGCTATCTACGGGTTCGTTACCATCGGCATCGTCCTCGGCGTGTTGCTCGGGCTCGTCGTGTACGTCTCCGAGCGAATCGACGACACGGCAGGTCCTTGAGGGTCTGTACTGGCTTCTACCCACTATCCCGTCTCGCCTTTCTCTTGCTACCTGATTCCTGCAGACCGCCAGCTTAATTTAACACGGCTAAAAATTGGCTGATGGTCACCTCCGTGACACCAAGCTGGTGTCTCGCCGCCCTCCCCCACAGATGCGCCACAAGTTTGCCCTCCGCCAGTGGCTGGTCCGCCGAATCGCTATCGACCGACGTGCGCTCGCAGCGTTTCGAGTGGCACTCGGGCTATGCCTCCTCATCGACATCGGCCTTCGGTTGTCGGACGTTGTCGTGTTTTACACAGATACTGGTGCGTTCCCGCGCTCGACACTGACTGAACTGTATCCGGTCCTGGGAGGTATGTCACCGCTCACTGTCTCGGGGGCCGTCTGGCTACCGTTGGTGGCCTTCGGACTGGCGGCGCTCGCAGGACTGGCGCTGGTGGTCGGCTACCACTCTCGCCTGAGTGCGGGCGTCGCGTTCGTCCTGCTCGTATCGATACAGCTCCGGAACCCTGTCGTCCTCAACGCCGGCGATACGCTGTTTCGCCGGCTGCTGTTCTGGAGTCTCCTGCTCCCGCTCGGCTGTGCCTGGGAAGATGGGCCGCCGGACTCCGCCTCGACACGGGTCGCCACCGCCGGCACTGCGGGCATCCTCCTGCAAGTACTGGCTGTGTACGTGACGAACGGCCTCATGAAGCTTCGTGGCACGTACTGGCACCGGGGGACTGCAGTGCGGTACGTGTTCCAGCTCGACCACCTCACTGTCCGCGTTGGTGACGTGGTTGCGGGCTGGGACCCGGTGCTAGTACTGGGAAACTGGCTCTGGCTCGCTTTGCTCGTTGGGTCCCCGTTGTTGCTCATCTGGACCGGATGGTATCGGACGGCACTGGTCGCGGCGTTCGTCACCGCACACGTCTGTATGGCGTTCTCGTTTCGCCTGGGTGTGTTTCCGCTCGTCTCGATTCTCGGGCTGGTCCTGTTTCTCCCGACGCCGCTTTGGGACGGGCTCGCGAACCGCTGGCCCGCCGCTATCGAAGCGTTGCGCCCGCGGTGGCCGGATGCAGCGACAGGTCCGCCACAGATCTGGTTCCCTACGACGACGGCTTCGCTAGCGGCGCTCGGGATCGTCGCCATTGTCGTTCTCAACGCTATCGCAGTCGGCTTCGTCGCCGCACCGACAGGTACGCCGGACAGAATCGAGGACCGGAGCTGGAATATGTTCGCGCCAGACCCGCCACAGGAAACGTGGTGGTACGCGGCCCCGGCACCCCTGGAGTCCGGGAATCGGGTCGACGCGCTTACCGGGGAGCCGGTCACTCTCTCCCGGCCGCCAGAGGTGTCAGACCGGTTTCCGAACCAGCGCTGGAAGAAGTTCCTCGGGACAGCCCGTCACGAACCCAGTCTTCGACAGTCGCTCGCAACGTATCTGTGTTCCCGGTGGAATCAACGCCACGACGACGCGATGGAACGCGTGGAGTTGATTGTCCTGACCGAGTCGACCAACCTGAACGGGTCCGAATCTGTCGACCAGGAACGGCTCGGGTCGTATCAGTGTGCCTGATGCGGGTGATGATGGAAGTTGGTTGCACCTCGAAAACAGTTCTTCAAGCGACGATTGAGCGTACGCTCTGTCCAGTCAGGCGACGCTGGCCGTTTCCTGATAGCTCCCGTACTCTGCCTCGAAGACGGCCATGATCTCGCCCATCGTCGCGTAGGCTTTCACCGCGTCGATGATGACGGGCATGACGTTCCCACCGTTGGTGATCACTTGCTGCAGTTCGTCGAGCGCCGCCTCCACGGCCGCGTCATCGCGCTCTGCCTTGGCCGTCGCAAGCTTGTCCCGCTGGCGTTCCTGTACGTCCTCGTCGACGGTGAGAATCTCGGGTTCGGTATCTTCCTCGACGGTGTACTTGTTAACCCCGACCATGACTTCTTCCTCGCTCTCGACACGCTGCTGGTACTCGTAGGCGGCGTCCTGAATCTCACGCTGGAAGTAGCCGTCCTGAATCCCCTGAATGACGCCGTCACGAACAGACCCGTCGCCGAGTTCGTCCCTGATGTGGTTGATGTAGGCCATCGCCTTCTCCTCGACCTCGTCGGTCAACGACTCGATGGCGAAACTGCCGCCCATCGGGTCGACGATATCGGCGGCTCCCGACTCCTCCGCGATGATCTGCTGTGTCCGGAGGGCGACGCGAACGGCCTGCTCCGATGGGAGCGCCAGCGCTTCGTCGAAGCTGTTGGTGTGTAGGCTCTGGGTTCCGCCCAGCACACCTGCGAGGGCCTGAATCGTCACGCGGACGATGTTGTTCAGCGGTTGCTGGGCTGTCAGTGACTGCCCGGCGGTCTGGGTGTGGAACTTCAGTTGCTTGCTCGCGTCAGCCTCCGCGTCGTACCAGTCGTCCATCACGCGGGCGTAGATGCGCCGGGCCGCGCGGAACTTCGCGATCTCCTCGAACATGGAGTTGTGCGAATTGAAGAAAAAGGAGAGCTGCGGGGCGAACTCGTCGACCTCAAGCCCCCGGTTCAGGCAGTCCTCGACGTAGGCGAAGCCGTCCGCGAGGGTGAACGCGAGTTCCTGTACGGCTGTCGAGCCGGCCTCCCTGATGTGATACCCCGACACCGATATGGGCTTGAACTTCGGGGTCTCCTGACTGGCGAACTCGATGGTGTCGGTGACGAGTTTCAGCGACGGCTCCGGCGGGATGACCCACTCCTTCTGTGCGATGAACTCCTTGAACATGTCGTTCTGGAGCGTCCCGCGGATTTCCTCGCGCGGGACGCCCTGCTGGTCAGCCAGCGCGATGTACATCGCGTAGATGACGGGGGCGCTGGGGTTGATCGTGAAGGAGGTCGAGACCTCACCGAGGTCGATGCCGTCGAACAACCGCTCCATGTCCGCCAGCGTGTCGACGGCGACGCCCTCCTTGCCGACTTCGCCGTCGGCCATCACGTCGTCGGAGTCGATCCCCATCAGCGTCGGCATGTCAAAAGCCGTCGAGAGCCCGGTCTGGCCCTCGTCGATGAGATAGTGGAATCGCTCGTTGGTCTCATCGGCGGTCCCAAAGCCCGCGAACTGCCGCATGGTCCACTGCCGGCCGCGATACATCGTCGGATAGACACCGCGTGTGAACGGCTCCTCGCCGGGGAAGCCGATGTCTTCCTCGTAATCGACGTCGTCCACGTCGAGCGGCGTGTACAGCCGGTCTACGTCGAGGTTTGAGACCGTCGCGAACTGCTCCTTGCGTTCGCCGTAGGCGTCCAGTACGGGGTCCAGTGTCTCGGCTTCCCACTCGCCTTTCTGCTCGCGGATGCGCTGGAGGTCCGACTCGTCGAACATACTCCGGTGTATGTCATGATTTAGTAAGAAGGTTCGGGCAAGCTTGATGTTACCGTCAGACACACCGGCGGGGACTAATCCTGGAGTCGTTCCGTCGTCTGGACGAGCGGGTGGTGCGCGTAGTCGACGACCTCGATATCGTCGATCGACTCCAGGTCGGAGTCTGCGGCCGTCTCGGCCATCCCCAGTTCGACCGTCTCGTCGAGGACGATGACGTAAGCATCCATCTCGTCGATATCGAGCCGCGCGGCGGCTTTCACGCGGTGGTGGCCGTCAGCCAGCAGGAGGTCCCCGCCGTTGTCGATGACGACGAGCGGCTCCGCTAGCCCGCGTTCCAGTTCGTACACCCGGCCTTCGAGTTCGTCGGCGTACACCGTCGTCTGTGTCGGCGTCAGGTCGTCGAGCTCCACCTCCCGTCGACCTTCGTGTGTCGTGATGCCGTGGATGTTCTCCAGCGTCCGGCCGAGCTTGTCCACCTTGCCCGGTGTCGCCCGTTCGATCTGTGAGCGGATCACGTCGGCGTTCGAGATGATGCCGACGAGGTGGCCGGCGTCGTCGACGACCGGGAGTTTCTGGATGCCCGACCGCAGGATGACGCGCGCCGCGTCCTGAACGGCCATGTCCGGGTGCGCCACGAGGATGTCGTCGGTCATCACGCGGAACATCGGCTCGTGGTCCTCCGCGAGCAACAGGTCGCGCGCGCTGACGAACCCTTCGACGCGGCGGCCGTCTGTTACCGGAAACCCGCTGAAGTGGTCGTTGTCGGCGATACGTCGGGCGACCTCCCCGACAGTGTCGTCGAGTTCGACGGTGGCAACCTCGCGTGTCATGTAGTCTCCGACCGTCGGTCGACTCGATTCCTCCATCGGCGCGACGTTCTCGACCGACGGCAAAAAAGGCTCGCCTACGACGGTTCGCTGTCGTCGGGTTCGACGAGCGTCTCCGGGCTGTCTTCGGACGCGTCGGCCGACGCACCGTCTGACGATTCAGCCGCGTCGTCCGCCTGTTCTGGCTCGTCGCCTCCGTCTTCGTCGCCGTCTTCCAGAAACAGCACATCGCTGTTCCAGTCCGTTGCGGTGTCGTCGCTCGACCCTGCAGGCGTGTCTCCAGCCGTCGTGATGGTGTCTCCGCTGTCCCGTCTGAGCGCCGTCGACTCCGTGAACGCGGCCACGTCGTAGTCGGCGCGTGCGTAGACGCGCCCGAGCAGCCGGTGGGACCGCGACTGGATGGCGTCGAGAAACCGGTCAGAGACGATAGAGCGGACGATCTCCTCCAGCGACTCCTCGCGCTCGTCGACGGTGATCATCCCCAGGTCGATCTGTGCGCCCGCCATATCGGCGTGACCGCCCGCGGACCCGATCTGTCCGAAGGCGTCCCGCAGCGCCTCGCCGAGGTCGATATCCGCCCCGCGAGCCCGTGCAGAGGCGTAGATCGTCCCGTCGACGACGCCGTACACCATCGTCGCCTGAACGCCTTCGAGATCGAGCAGCCTGTCGGCCGCCTGCGCGAGCGCGTCACGGTCGGTTATCTCGCCAACGCCGGTCAGAAGCACCGAGCCCTCCTGTTCGCGGTTCGCGATCGCGCGGCCGATGACCGACAGCGTCTCCGGGCTCACGCTCGGGTCTTCGATGCGCTGGAGCGTCGCCATGTCGGCGTTCGTCACGAGATGCGCGGCGGCCTCGAAGTCAGCGGCGGCGACCTCCCGGCGGAAGTCCTTCGTGTCGACCTGGATGCCGAACAGCAGGCCCGTCGCGATTGGGGTCGGAATGTCGATGTTGAACCGCCGGAGATAGTCGACCAGTAACGTACTCGTCGCCCCGACGCCGCTCCGGAGATCGACGAATCGGGCTTCGATCGGGACGCGCGGCGGATGGTGGTCGATGACGATGTCGATGGGGGTCTCCGGTGGGAGCTGGTCGTTGACACCGGCTCTGGAGTGGTCGACCAGCGCGAACGCGTCGAACGCGTCCAGTTCGTCCGGGGAGTCAGCATCCAAGTTCCGGAGGTCGAAATCGAGGAGGTTGACGAACGCCCGGTTCTCCTGATGAGAAATCTCTCCGTAGTAACAGATCGTCACCTCGCAATCGGCCCGTTCAGCGAGCGCGCCGAGGGCGACAGCGCTGGCAATCGCGTCCGGGTCGGGGTTGTCGTGCGTGACGACGGCGAGGTGGTCGTCGATGTCCCGCAGTACCTGATGGAGCTGTCTGGCCCGCGTTCCTTCGTCGCCGACCGACTGGGTGACGTAGTCGGTAACGACAGACTCCGGCGTAACCAGCCGGTCCGCCACGCTATCGAGTCGGTCGCGTTGGTCCGCCGTTGCGCCGCGGCCGGCGTAGGCAAGCAGGAACACGTCGGGAAAGCAGTCACGGGCGGCCGTCGCCGCGTCGGCGTTCCGCTCGGGGTCTTCACTGGCAACGATGACGCTCTCGGGGTGAACGTCGAGGTCGGCGAGAACAGATGGATCAGTCTGGTCGGCTTCGAGTACGTTGATACCGTCCGCCCGAAGCGTTTCAGCACGGTGCTCGTCCTGGGTCACGACTGTCAGGTCACCGCGGTCGTCGCTAATCGCGTCGAGAAGGTCCGCGGCCGTCGGCCCGAGTCCGAGCACCAGCCGAGAAAGCATACCGTGCAGTCAGCGCTGGAGCGTCTAAAAACCCGTTACTTCAGCCGTTCCTGGAGAAACGACGGATGCGCGGCGGTAACGCCGTCGAGCGCGAGAATCTTGTCTTCGATGACGTCCGCCAGCGAGTCCCCGTCCATCGCTCGGACCTCCGCCATCAGCATGTGGTCGCCGCTGGACGTGTACAGTTCCTCCATCTCCGGGATCTCCTTGAGGTTCCGCGTGGCCTCGACGTAGCAATCGCTCGCGATGTCGATGCCGACAAGGGCAATCGACTGGCCTGCCAGCTTCTTCGGGTCGACATCGGCGGAGTAGCCGACGATGACGCCCTCCTCTTCGAGCTTCTGAATGTATTTCCGGACTGTCGGCTTCGATACGTCGGCTCGCTCCGCGATTTCTGCGTACGAGGCCTGTGCGTCCTCTTCAAGGACCGACAGGATTCGACGCTCCGTGGACTCGGCACTCATGGACTAATCTTTTCGGTGCATGAAAAAATATCTTCCGAACCAGAAACCCACGTTCGAGAGGGTATCTGCAGTCCGGCAGCGGACCTTACTTGTGGTGTTCGAGGAGGTTGTCGTAGGTCCGCTCCCACTCCGCGTCCTCGTCGAAGTACCGCTCTGCGAGCGGTTCGTCGGGCATCTCGCCGATCTGGCGCTTCTCCTCGCCGTAGGAGGGGCGCGCGTCCTCGACGTACATCCGACCGGTGAGCACTTCGCCCTCGTACAGACGCTCCTCGGTCTTTCGCATCATCTCGGCGGCTTCCGCGCGGTCCGAGACGTCGAAGTCGAACTCGTCGGACTGCTGGACGTCCGTGTACGGGACGTAGTGTTTCGCGTCCTTGTTCCAGGTCGGACACTGGGTCAGGAAGTCGATGTGTGCGAAGCCGTCGTGCTCGATGGCTTCAGCGATGATCTCCTTCGCCTGGTTCGGGTTGACAGCCGCGGTCCGGGCGATGTACGTCGCGCCAGCGTTGAGCTGCTGGGACAGGGGGCGGATCGGCGACTTCGCCGAGCCGTGGGGCTGTGTCTTGGACTTGTGGCCCTTCGGCGATGTCGGGGATGTCTGGCCCTTTGTCAGCCCGAAGATCTCGTTGTTGAACACGATGTACGTGATGTCGTGGTTCTCACGGGCCGTGTGGATGGTGTGGTTCCCACCGATACCGTAGCCGTCGCCGTCCCCGCCGGCCGCGATGACTTCGAGGTTGGGGTTGGCGAGCTTCGCGGCCCGGGCGACGGGCAGCGAGCGGCCGTGGATGGTGTGGAAGCCGTAGCTGTTGAAGTAGCTGTTGAGCTTCCCGGAACAGCCGATGCCGGTAAACAGCGCGACTTCGTCGGGATTCTTGCCGACTTCCGGCATGGCCTGCTTGAGCGCCTTGAGGACGCCGAAGTCACCACAGCCCGGACACCAGGTCGCCTGGGGTTCGATGCCGGGTGTGAACTCGTCGCGCTCGATCTCGCGTTCTTCGTTGATTGCTGAGAATGCACTCATTGGTTAGTCACCTGCCGCGGGGACGTACTTCATGTTGCTCGCGGCGAGTTCCTCGCCGTCGATGCTGGACTCGAACCCGTCGACGATCTCGGCGGGCTCGAATGGGTTGCCGTTGTACTTGAGGAGGCTCGACATCTTGTCGCCGTACTTGCCGAGTTCCTTCTGAGTCAGGCCGCGGAACTGGGCCGTGGCGTTCATCTCGACGACGAGCGCCTCGTCGACCGATTCGAGCCACTCGGAGACCTCCTCCTTCGGGTACGGAGCCATGTCGGAGACGCCAAGCGCCTTCACGGAATGGCCGTTCT
Source organism: Haloarcula sp. KBTZ06 (assembly GCF_048595605.1). Lineage (NCBI taxonomy): Archaea > Methanobacteriati > Methanobacteriota > Halobacteria > Halobacteriales > Haloarculaceae > Haloarcula > Haloarcula sp. KBTZ06. The sequence goes on along the minus strand of NZ_CP184337.1, from coordinate 1,703,829 downwards.
CGTTGAGTCTGTCGACGGCCTCGAAGACGGTCCCCTGCTGGCTGCCCCACACGAGGATGCCGTAGTCGGCCTCGTCGGGTCCGTGGTAGGTCTGGTGGGACGTGTTTTCGTCCAGATCAGCACGGATGTCGTCGAGCTTGTTGAGCCGACGGTTCATCTGGGCGATACGGTTCTCGGGGTCCTCGCTGATGTGGCCCGATGGGTTGTGCTCGTTGCCCGTCGCGAGGAAGCGGCCGTCCTTCTGGCCCGGCACGGAGCGCGGGCTGACGTTCGAGCCGTCCTCGGGTTCGTGGAGGAAGCGCTGGAACTTCCCGGAGGAGTGGTGTGCGGCGTCCTGAATCTCCTCTTCGGTGAGGACCGAGCCGGGATCGGCGTTCGGTTCCTCGTCGAAGTGGCTGGCCGGGAGGTTCCGGAGTTCGCCCTGGATCTTCTGGTCGTAGATGACGATAGCCGGGATCTGGTACTCGTAGGCGATGCGGAACGCCGAGCGGGTCTGCGTGTAGCACTCGCGGATGTTCGCCGGCGCGAACACGACGCGGGCGGAGTCGCCCTGTGACGTGTACAGGACGTGTTCGAGGTCCGCCTGCTCGGGCTTGGTCGGCATCCCCGTCGAGGGGCCGGCCCGCATCGCTTCGACGAGCACGATAGGCGTCTCGGTCATCTCCGCCAGTCCGAGCGGTTCGGACATCAGCGCGAAGCCACCGCCGGATGACCCGGACATGGCTTTCACGCCGGCGTGAGACGCACCGAGGGCCAGCGCGGCGGCCGCGATCTCGTCTTCGACCTGTTCGGAGATCCCACCGAACGAGGGCAGGTGCTGTGACATGATCGTGAACACGTCGGTCCACGGAGTCATGGGGTAGCCCGAGATGAAGCGACAGCCCTCGTCGATTGCGCCGTAGGAGATGGCGTTCGAGCCCGAGAGGATGACCTGCTCCTCGTCGTGGGAGCCCTCGGGGACCTCGATGTCGTGATCGATATCGAGTTCGCTTGCGGCTTCGTAGGCGTCGTGCAGGACGTTGAGGTTCGCCTCCTGCATGTCGCCACTCATGTTCTGTTTGATGAGCTTCTCGAACTCGTCGGTGCTGATGTCGAGAATGGCCGCGGTCGCGCCGATACCGGCCGTGTTCCGCATGATCTCGCGGCCGTGCTCCTTGGCGATGCCGCGGAGGTCCATCGGGACGACGTGCCAGTTGTTCTCCTCGGCGGCCTCTTCGAGACCGATCTCGTCGACGTCTTCCTCGTCGAGCAGTCCCTCGTCGTAGAGGAGGACGCCGCCCTCGCGGAGGTCGTCGAAGTTCTCGTACAGCGGTTTCAGCTCCTCTTTGCCGTAGTAGGCCTCTTCCTGCGGGTTCCGGGCGAAGGAGTCACCCAGGGCCAGCAGGAAGTTGTAGCCGTCCCCGCGGGACTGTACTGGCTCGTCTTTCGCACGTACTTCCACGTACGTGTGGCCGCCGCGGATACGCGACGGGTAATGGCGGTGTGTGAACACGTTCAGCCCCGACCACATCAAGGCCTTCGCGAAGTTCTGGCTTGTCGAGTCGATTCCGTCACCGGAACCACCGGCGATTCGCCAGATTAGTTCGTTGTCTGTCATGGTGAAATCCTCGGCCCCAGCTCTGGTGCCGTATCATCCCGTTGGGGGGCCATGACTAAAGATTTTCCACTACATCACCACTCATTAATCGTTATCTTTCGGCTCAGGTACCTCAGATTGCCGTTTTCGAAATTGAAGTCCGTCGCTGTTGGGACACGTTCACAGGGGCGAGATATCCGTCTGGGAGACAGGTGTCAGCCAGCAATAGTAAGCCATGCAACTTCCTCCCGCAACGACTAACACAGTGACTACCGATGTATAGTCGAGGATGTCGTTAACGGAACTCATCGCTGGCGTCGAGGACCATCAGAAGACGCTGACTGTCTTCAACGCCGGGCCGACAGCGGCTGAAGACCTGCGCGAGCGCTTCGCGGACCGCAACGTCCACGTTCAGACCGAGCAGACTGAGAGCGGACGCCCGGGCGAGTTTATCACTCTCAGCGAGGACGAAGCGGTCATCGCGGCCGCGAGTCTCAATTCGTTTACCGACTCGCTTGACGAAGGCCGTCAGTACATCACGCGGGACGACAGCCCGTACGCGTCGATTCTCGACCACCTCGACGAGACGATGTTCACCTCGTGGTCTATCCAGCGGATGACGGCCGCGTCCCGCGAGATCGAGGACCGCGCGTGGCGTGTGGGACAGGGAACGCTGCACGCCGGCTTCCAGACACTGTCTACGCTTCAGGGCGAACTCGACCTCTACGAACGGCTGGGTGAGACCGACGTGGACGTTCACGCCTATGCCGTCCCTGACGTCGAGCCACCCGAGTACAGCACGTTCTCGCTGCATCTGGAACGGTCGGACGAGATCGCCGACTCGTGGTTCGTCGTGTTCGACGGCGGCGGTGACCCGACCCAGAAGTGCGCCTTGCTGGCCGAGGAGCGCGAGCCACGCGAGTTCTACGGCTTCTGGACCTACGACGAGTCGACGGTCGACTGGATCATCGACTATCTGGAGGAGACCTACGGCTATCTCGAACAGTGAGCCGCGTTCGAACCGGCCAGCGCGATCATTACTACGGCTTGCCGTCGGTTGGCATCCGCTCTTGAGATGACGAACGTGGCCGAGTCCAGAGAGTTCCGCATCGAGGAGACCGGAGAGCGCGTCAACGGTCTCGAACTGGAGTTGCACCTGTTTTTCGGCGTGTGGGCAGTCATCGAGCGCCACGAAGACCGATGGGTCGTGGCGACCGACGACAGGGAGCGCCGAACGCTTGTCGCTGTGCCGGACTAATCTCACGCCGATATCGAATCAATCCGCAGTCCCAGACACATCCTCGAACACCGCGAGGTCGTGGCCGAGCAGCACTTCAGCCCCCGTCGCCCGCTGTCGGTCGCGGCACCGCTCTAGGCTCTCCTTCCACGCGCCGTTGTTCCACAGGAGACTCGTCGCCATCGGCTGGCCCGCGTAGTTCGCCTCGACGTACGCTTCGTCGCCGACGACGAGGAGCGACTGGCCCGGCCGGTCGATGAACGCGCCCATGAGCCCGGGCGTGTGGCCGGGAAGGTGCAACAGTTCGACCCCATCGGTGAGATGATAGCTGTCGCCGTGGACGATCTCCCAGTTCAGGTCCCGGTCGAAGTCGCTGGCGAGGTAGGCGATAGAGCCGTCGTCCGTATTGGCGCTGTAGTACGCGTACGGGAGTTCTTCCCGGTGGACGTAGATCGGGACGTCTGTTCCCGCGAAGTTGTGCAAGCCGCCAGCGTGGTCCAAATGCAGGTGGCTCATCACGACGGCATCGATGTCGTCGATGCTGTAGCCCGCATCTTCGAGATCCGCCGGCAGGGCGTGCTCCTCGGCGTCAACGTGTGCGAACGCCTCGTACAGCGGCGTCGGCCAGTACCCGTCGCCGGCCTCCGGATGCGAGCCAGTGTCCCAGAGGATAGTCATCTCGGGCGTCTCTACGATGAGGTTCCACACGACGTACGTTTCGTACTCGTGTTCCGGGTCGCGGTCCGAGGCCGTCGCGACGCTGTGGCCGTCGACGACGAAGTTTCGATCAGCCTGTACGCGGCCCCGGTCGACGAACGTCACTGTAAGGTCGTCCATACGGTGTCTACGGGCTGTCAGAAAGTAAAGAGCGGTGCCGTGCGCGTGGGGAGCAGGCTAGTTCGCTATATCATCCATCGTTCGCTGTGGCAGGGATTGCAGGCTATATCGATGCCGAGAGACCTTTATAACGAAATGTCGGTGGAAAAGCGGGACCCACACACACCACCCTGCAAGTGTTCTCGGTGTTTGCAGGGGTGGAGGTGGGGAGGGGGAGGGTCCCACTGCATACTTAAAGAAGCGGTAGGCTGTTCGATTCTACTGAGAGTAAATGATCAGAAGACTATTCGTATATGCAGATATGAGTGCTCTGAAGCACTTGTAGCTTGAATTCTATGGAGGTGGACGTTCGATGGTGAATATGATTTATTGCCTTTACCATAAAATATATAATAGTATTACTAGTTCTAGATACGGTCCAGAACGAGACAGTCGAGAATCGCAGGACTCAAGTGTTCTAGATGAAGGGTCGGTGCAGCAGACTGTTCGTGGCTGTTTTCCAGAGGGATCGAAGAAACACTTGCAGGGTGGTGTGTGACTGTTCGGCGTGAAAACACTTGAAACACTTGTACGGTGGTCACTGGTTTTATATAGAGTCACTCAAAAGGTGGCGTACGATGGTCGACGTGAACGAGAACCCGTTCGATGGGACTGACGCGATCTTCGAACGAAAGCAACCGCTGAAAAAAGACACGTTCACGCCGGATACGATCTTTCACCGCGACGAGGAGATCGAGTTCTACATCAACGCGCTTCAGGACGTCATCGTCGGCCACGACCCCAACAACGTCTTCGTCTACGGCCCAACGGGGGTCGGAAAGACTGCCGTTACGAAGTGGGTACGGGACAAACTCGAAGAGAAGGCCGAGGCCGAGGACATCCCACTCACCGTTGTCGGTCCGATAAACTGCCGGAACTACCGGTCGGCGTACGCCCTGGTCAACACACTCGTCAACGAGTTCCGAGATCCGGAGAACCAACTCCCCGAGAGCGGCTACAGCACTGACAGCGTCTTCGAGTTCCTCTACGAGGAGATCGAAGCCGTGGGTGGGAACGTCCTCATCATCCTGGACGAGATCGACAACATTCCAGCGGACGCGCGGAACGACTTCCTGTATGAACTGCCGCGGGCCGAAGCGAACGAGAACACGCCGATCACCGATGCGAAGGTCGGACTCATCGGGATTTCGAACGACCTCAAGTTCGTCGACGTGCTGGAACCCAAAGTGAAATCGACGCTCGGGGAGCGAGAGATCAAGTTCGGTCCGTACGACGCAACGGAACTCCGAGACATTCTCGGCTACTACGCCGACATTGCGTTCCGAGAGGACGTGCTCGGCGAAGATGTCGTCCCGCTGGCGGCGGCCTTCTCGGCGCAGGAACGGGGCGACGTTCGGCAGGGACTCCGAATCCTCGAAAAGGCCGGAGAGTACGCGCGGATGGAGGGCGCGGACGGTGTGACAGAAGCACATACGCGACGGGCGACAGACACTATCGAAACCGACGAACTGCTGGATTACTTCGAGCACGACCTGAGTTCACAGCAGGCGCTGACGTACCTCGCGACGACGCTTGCGCTCATCGAACCGAAACACGAGGCGTCGACAAAGCGGATTTACAACCTCTACTCCTCGATTGCGGAGTCGAGTGGCCGCCGCGTGAAATCCGAACGCAAGATCTACGAGTTCCTCGACCAGCTTTCCATGCAAGGGCTAGTCCGCTCGGCCGAACGCAACCTCGGTCGCAAGGGTGGGCGCAAGTACATCTACGAGGTCACCGACGACGCGACCGATATCATCAACGCCGCGCTCCAGTCGTCCTACAGCGATGCCGTGCCGAGCAACGTCAACGGGATACTCGAACACTATCTGGAAGACGAGGCCACCGAGTTTGAGGCACCGGACACGACCGACGACGAGCAACAGAACCTCTGGCAGTTCACGTAGCCAGCGTATTTGCTCCCCTCCCCCCACCGACTCACATGGCAGAACACTTGCACGGTGGTGTGTGTGTGTTCAGTGGCAGTCCCTCTATTGTACAGTCCAGAACAGTTGCAGGGTGGTGTGTGTGTGTGCCAACAGTAGACCGTGAACCCGGAGTGCTACCGAGCGATTATGTGGCAGTTACCCTCCACTGCAGTGTGTAGAACACTTGCAGACCGGTGTGTCCGTCCGTTTCCACCACAGCCTCCCGGTATTCCGTTTCGAAAACACTTGCAGGGTGGTGTCAACACCGATTCGCCGGGAAAACCGCTCAAAACGGGCTTTCCTGAACACTTGCAGGGTGGTGTTCCCGTGGGCTCTCGTCTGTCTCTCCCAGTGCGGGAAACACTTGCACGGTGGTGTTAGAGTGGCGCATCGGAACTCCGAACAACGTCTCAAAAACACTTGCAGGGTGGTGTTTTCGGGAATCTCAGACGCTCGCGCACCCCCGCACGACGCATACCCCCGTGCGAACACTTGCAGGGTGGGGTGTGAACACCTGTCCACTGTTCTGGTCCAGTTGTAGTCGTACTGGAAACACTTGCAGGGTGGTGATAGAACACTTGTAGGGTGGTGTCGGATCGTTTGTATAGGGCTGTCAGAACACTCGTAGGGTGGTGTTCCAGCGAAAAATACGTCGTTTGCGACGCAATCAACCAATCGACAGTGATCGACTGAGCCCTCTCCGTTACATCGGGGCTTGCTTGTAGATGAGGTTCCGCTGGATGTCGTTGGCCCCTTCGTAGATGACCGGAATGCGCACGTCGCGGTAAACGCGAGAGATGCGGTTCTCCGTCAGCACCGACCGGCCCCCGTGTAGTTGCATTCCTTTCTCCGCACAGTCCATAGCGGCTTCGGTCGCGTTAGTCTTTGCCAATGCGGCCCAGTAACCGGCGTTCTCCTGGTTAGCGACGCGTTCGGCCGCGTGCCAGGTGAGCGTTCGGGCGGACTGGAGACCGAGTTGCATATCGGCCAGTTTGTGCTGGACCGCCTGGAACTCGTCGACGGTCTTGCCGAAGGCCTCGCGGTCGTGGACGAACTCCCAGGCCTCCTCGATGGCCGCGGCGGCGAGACCGATGCCGTGTCCGCCGACGACGACGCGGCCGTGATTGAAGAACTCGGCGAGCATGTAGAAGCCGGCTCCTTCGACGCCGATCAGGTTCTCCTCCGGAATCCGGCAGTCGTCGAGCACGATGTGAGCCTGCTTGGACGCCCGGAAGCCCATCTTCTCGGGGATGTGTTCGGCGTGGTAGCCGTCGGCGTCCGTCGGGACGATAAACATCGAGTAGTTCCCGTAGCGGTCGTTCGGGTCGTCACCGGTCTTGGCGTACAGCGTCACCCAGTCGGCCTCGACGCCGTTGCCGATCCAGTACTTTTCGCCGTTGAGCACCCACTCGTCGCCGTCCTTCTCGGCGGCTGTCGTCATCCCGGCGAGGTCGCTCCCCGTCTCTGGCTCGGAGACGGCGAGGCCGGTAAGCTGGTCGCCGGTGGCGACGGGCTCGAGGAACTCCTCTTTCTGCCAGTCTGCGCCGTGATCCTCGACGATCTCTGCCCCGAAGCTGGCGAGCTGGATCGTCAGCGCAATCCCTGCGTCGGCCTTGTACAACTCCTCCGCCATCGCAAGCATCTGCTGGAGGTCGTAGCCGCTCCCGCCCCACTCCTCGCCGATATCCTGTGCGACGAGGCCGGCCTCCCTGGCTGCTTCAAGCACATCCCAGGGATACTCCCCGGACGCGTAGTACTCACCGGCGACTGGTTCGATGTGCTCCGCAGCGAACTCCCGAGCCTCTTCCTTGACCTCGCGTGCGTGCTCCGGAACGAGTTTCTCGGATAGCAGATCCATGGGAATTATCATGGTTTGTGTACTGATATACTCCGTGGAACTCTGCAAAACACCGCCATAGTTGTTTCCCGGAAACTCCTGATAATCGGCCAGCACGCTTTTCCATGGCTGTAGCCTTCCTCGGGCATGAACCGTCGAGACTACCTGCTTGCCGGAGCCACCCTCGGAACCGCCGGGCTTGCGGGGTGTTCGTTTCTGGCCGCGGCCGAGGCACCGCCACCGGACGTTCCGAAACAGCGCCTCGAAGACGGCGGCTGGACGCGAACGGACCAGTCCTCGGAAACAGTGTTCGACCGGAGCTACGGCCCGGTTTCGGTCGAGGCCGTCTCAAGTACGGTCCAGTACGTCGACGAACAGCTACAGGAACGCGTCGCCAGTCGTACCCTCGATCAGGTCCAGACTGCGCTCTCCGTGTTTTTCGCCACCCGCGTCGACTTCAGCCCGAATCTTGACAATCTCCCGGCTGGCGTGGGCCGCAAGGAACTGCTGGCAGAAGTCAGAACGAACGCCCGCGACAGCTTCGAACAGCAGATGGAAGCCCAGGGGTTGACCGATATCGAGAAAACCGGCGAGGGAACAATCGATATCGACACCGGCGAGACAGCCGAGACGGTCGAACTGTCCGCCGTGTACCCCTTCGAGGGAATTTCGTTCGACGTGACCGAGAACGAGGCCGTCGAGATACCGGCCAGCGACATCGACATCTCGGCGATGTTCGCCGTCTGGCACCACGGCGACTTCGTCATCATTTCCGGGGGCGCGTACCCGGCACAGAACTTCGAACAGGTCGTTGAAAACGACCTGAGCGACGGCATCACGGTCACCGTCGATGTCGACCTCGGACTCCAGCCCGAAACCTATCGGACCGAAGTCCGGAATCTCGTCACTGGCGTCCAGTAACGCTACTGAGCGGCTGAAAACGCGCCAACTCCCCTATTCCGGCGCGGCGTCGTCAGGGACGCGACCTTCGACGAGCGATTCGTCGGCGTACTCGTCACGGAGCGACTTTTTGTCGAACTTTCCGGTTGCCGTCTTCGGAACCTCGTCGATGGTGACGAAGTTGTCCGGGACCCACCACTTGGGGTAGGACTCGAGGATGTACTCACGGAGTTCATCACCAAGCGTCTCCTCGTCGGCATCGGCCGTCGGAACGATCATCGCAAGTGGGCGTTCCTGCCAGCGCTCGTGCGGGACACCGATGACTGCCGCTTCGTTCACGTCGTCGTGGGCGATCAGTTCGTTTTCCAGTTCGAGCGAGGAGATCCACTCCCCGCCGCTCTTGATGACGTCTTTCGCCCGGTCGACGATCTTGATGTAGCCGTCCTCGTCGACGGACACCACGTCACCGGTCTTCAGATAGCCGTCCTCGAACTCCTGTTCGTTCGCTTCCGGCCGCTTGAAGTACTCCGTCGTCACCCACGGCCCGCGGATGTGGAGTTCGCCGAAGTCCTCCCCGTTGTGCGGGACCTCGTTGCCGTTGTCGTCGATGACACGGAACTCCAGCCCGGGTGCGATGAGTCCCTGCTTCGCCCGCTTGTCCAGTTGCGTCTGGTAGTCGGCGTCCTCCAGGTCGCTCCGCAGGGACGCCACCGCACCCACCGGGGCCGTCTCGGTCATCCCCCAGGCGTGGACGAGTTCCACGTCGCGGTCGTCGAAGAACCGGATCATCGCTTCGGGCGCAGCGCTTCCGCCGACGATGAGCCGTTCGAGCGACGAGAGGTCGACGTCGTTTTCCTTGATGTACTCCATCAGCCCCAGCCAGACGGTCGGGACGCCGGCGGTGACGGTGACGTCCTCCTCTTCGATGAGCTTCGCGAGGTCCGCCGGTTCCGGCTGTGGGCCGGGGTAGACGTGCTTGGCCCCGCCCGCAGTTGCCGAAAACGGGAGTCCCCACGCGTTGACGTGGAACATCGGGACGACGGGCATCATGACGTCGTCGTCGTCGAGTGGAATCCCCTGTGGCGACTGGATCGCCATCGTGTGGCTCCACAGCATCTGTTGGGTGTACTCGACACCTTTCGGTCGTCCGGTCGTCCCGGAGGTGTAACAGAGGCCTGCGGGCCGTTCTTCTTCCAGTTCTGGCCAGTCGTACTCCGTCGGCTGGTCGGCGATGAACGACTCGTAGGCGACGGCATCGAGGTCCGTCTCGGGGACGGACTCGCTCATCACGATGAACTGCTCGACCGTTTCGAAGGACTCGGGGTCATCGGTGGCGGCACCTTCGAGTTTCGGCAGGAGCGATTCGTCGACGAAAATGAGTTCGTCCTGTGCGTCGTTGACGATGTACTGGATGTGTTCGTCTGGCAGGAGCGGATTGATAGTGTGTAGCTGCGCACCGGTTCCCGGTACCCCGAAGTACGTCTCGAAGTGCCGGCTGTGGTTCCAGCAGAACGTCCCGAGCCGTTCGCCGTCGCCGTAGCCGGCTTCCTCGATCGCGTTCGCTAGCTGCGCCGTCCGTTCGGCGTATTCGGCGTAGTCGTGACGGACGATGCCTTCGTGGGTACGAGAGACGACTTCCGTGTCCGGATACAGTGTTTCTGCACGCCACAGGAACGGTCGTAGAGTTTGCGGGCTGCCTCCTGGCATATCATGATGCAGGGGCTCACGATACAAGAAACACTGCTAAATCTTTCATGAGGGAAAAGGAGTTCATCCGCAGTGCTCGCCGCCCCGTTCGCACACGTCTGCTTACACTTCGATTTCCTGCATCAGGTCGACCAGCTCTTCCAGTTCCGGAAACGTGTACACTTTCACGTTGATGTTAGACTCCAGCGCGTGGACGCGGGAATCGAACATCAGCGCCATCTCGTTGTCCCGGTCGCCGACGAGCTGGTCCACCATCCCACTCCCGGGGCCGAACGTGAAGTTCGGCGTAGAGATGTCGATGGTCGTATCGAGGACGTTCGCCCAGCCATCGATGAAGCCGCTGGTCATGATGTTGCCGATCTCCTGAATCGCCGAGCGCTCCATGTCGGTGAAGCCGTCGGCATTGGGGTCCGTTTCCCCCATATCGCCGATCATCCCAGTGGCGAGGTCCTTCGCACTGGCGGCGTTGAACAGGAACAGGATGTGCCCGTGGGGCTTTTCCACCATTTCGATACTGATACCGATCTGCTTCTCGTCGCCGACGTGCGTTTTGATATCGGGGATATCGATGAAGTTGATCTTCGTGATCTCCATCTCCGTCTCCATCCCTGTCATCTGGCTGAGGTGGTTCGCAACGGTGTTACCGCCCTCTTTAGCCATCTGATTGAACAACCCGAGCTTCCGAATATCTATCATCAGACTCATTCGTTAGGACCAGCGTTGCCGCTGAGTTGTGTGTCCTCATACATAAGCTATGCACCCGCATTTTCGTCGGCGAGAATCGGAGCGTGTTGATACCGCTTTGCTCACTCCACGCGGACGCTCACAGCGACGCCCTCGCCGAGCGGCAGCAATCCGGTCTCGAACGCCGGGTCGTCGCCGACGCGTTCGAGATAGGTGGCGATGCCGCGACTCGTTTCGTTGGCGTCGATGTCGCCGCCGTCCAGCAACGCCTGTACTTCCTCGAACTCCAGCGGCCCGGCCTCGATCATATTGTCGGCGACCACCGCCCCACCGACCGGCACTTTCCGGCGGACAGCCTCAAATGCTTCCGCATAGCGGTGTTTCTCGTTGTCGACGAGCACCACGTCGAAGGGGCCGTCGTAGTTCTCAACGGTTTCGATTGCGTCCCCGTGCTCGAAAGCGGCCCGGTCGGTGAACCCGCCGCGGTCGAGGAACTCTCGGGCTTCCTCCAGTTCGTCGGCGTCAATCTCCGTCAGGACGATCTGCCCGTCGTCGGACACCGCGGGGGCCATCCAGTACGCGGAGTACCCGAAGCCGGAGCCGAACTCGAAGATACGGTCGGCGTCGACCATCCGGGCGACGAGGCGAAGCCAGCCACCGACTGCGGGACCGACCGTCGGGAACCCTTCCCGATCGGCTTTGGCGTCCATCTCCTCTATGACCGGATCGCTGGCCGGCGCTATCGTACGGGCGAATTGCTCTGTGACATTGGGGAGCGGGGTTTCGTCCATACCGGGCTATGCCGGTAGGGGCGACATAAATGAGTGGGTCGGGACCGGAATTAGCCGAGTTCGAGGCGCTCGACGTACTGGATGACCGACTCCAGCGCGGGATTGGGGTAGTACTCGACGGTGTTGGCCGCTGTCTCGTACGAGAGAATTCCGAGGTCGTCCAGCCGCGGCAGGTGATTGTGTGCCAGCGACACGCCCACTTCGTCGCGTGATTTGGGGGTCGCTCTGGCCGGGATGGCCTTCTCGCGTTCGTAGACGCGGTCGACGAGGTCGTCCAGTGGGACCTCGGCGTCCGACCGGTCTTTCAGGTGATACAGGAGACTGCGTCGCCGCGGGGCGGAGATCAACTCCAGAACCTGGTCAAACGAGTATGGTATCGGAATTGTTTCGGGCTCTTCCGGGTCGCCCTTCTTGACGCCACCGGGTGGGGCGACGGTGTCCCGAAACGTCGGCATCTCCTCCGCGTCTTTCGATGCTGTGACGGTCCAGCCGTGGTCCGGGAGGTACTCGTACACGACGTCATACAGCGGCCGAAACATCTCGATTGTCTCCTCCGTATGGGCCTCCGGGTCCATGTGGTGGTGGCCGGAGACGTCCATCTCGGCACATTGTCGGTTCAACGCGGTCACCAGCGCGATGACGCGGTCACGTTCCCAGGACTCAAGCAGTCCAGTAAGCGAATGCAGGCACAGAAGCAGCGGTGCATCTGCCTGTTCCAGTCGGCCGAGATGGCGAGAGACGGCCGCTCCGATGTCTATCGGCTCCACTGTCGAGGGAAGGGTATCAAGCGTCAATGAGGGAAATGCGCCAGACGCCGCTGCCTGCGAGTTAGCCGGTAACTCGCTGCCGGCGTCGACGATAATCGCCTCTTCCGGCATCTCGTCGTCGAGGTGCTGCTGCCACAGCGAGAGGCGGGAATCGGGGGACTCAGACACTGTGACACAGATGGCCTTCGAGTCACTGACTCCCTGTTCAGTCAGGAATCCGGCACACCCCTCTCGTTCGGCGTCGCTCGAACCGCGTGCCAGTACCAATACGGACGCGGCCTCGCTCAGAGGCTGGTCCACTGTCCCACTCCCGGAGTTCATTGCGTACTGTATCGTATCAGGAACCATAAACCCATCAACAAATAAGCGTTCCCTTGATATAGGGTAACATTCAATCAGGAACCGCTCGAAAATGAGGCACTGTCCGGATCGGCCCCCTCTATGTGAGCGGTTCTCAGGGCGTGTCCCGGACAGTCTCGATTCCGAGGATTTTTGCAGTACTACGGCGTATTACTTACTATGCCAATCATGTCGAGTAGCGACTTTTCTATCCACATCGAGGAGTGTGATGAGTTTGACGACGGGATGCCGATAAGTTCGCTTCCGGACGAGGTCACGTCTATCGACGACCTCGACTGTGAGTGCTGGAGCGGGTTCGAGTCGCTGGACGAAATCTAACGACGGGCTCTACGGTCTGGGTGCCAGAAGGCAGCCTCGGTCGACCGATCTTCAAGCACCTTGCCGACGACCGTCTCCACGTCGTGGATGAGCTTCTTGATGATATATGCTGACGGCTGTCCCACCACTGCATAAAAATGGCCGTAGCTAGGAGTGTCTTGCTTGAAACACGTCTTCTGGATCACCGATTCACTCCGGGCGACGCACTCGTCTCGAAGGCACTGCTCACGCTGGGCCGCCCCGATCAGGCGTCCCAGTACGCCGGTTCGTTGCCGGGCTTCCACTTTATCGAACAGCCTCTGGACGGTTTTTCAGCGGCTGTAATCTGGTCGCCATCGAGCAACGTTTCGACGTGTGCGGCCATCTCCCGCTCGCTGGGTTCGTCGTCCGGGTTCGGCGCGTCGTCGAGGCGGCCGTGATACGCCAGTTTGAACGTCCCGCCGTCGTTGTGAAACAGGAACGGATCGGGGGTACAGCGGGCGCCGTACGCGGCCGCGACCTCCTGGGTCTCGTCGAACAGATACGCGTCGTACTGTATCTCGCCGCGCTCGACGAGTTCCTGCATCCGCTCGAAGGAGTCGTCGGGGTACTCCTCGGGGTCGTTGGCATTGATCCCGACGACAGCGAGGTCGTCATACTCCGTCGCGAGCCGGTTTAGCTCGTCAATCTTCGCTTTCGCGTACGGACAGTGATTGCAGGTGAATACGACCAGTAGCGCGTCCTTGTCCGCGAAATCCGACAGTGAGTACGTCGCCCCGTCCGCTCCCGAGAGTTCGAACGGCGGTGCTTCGTCCCCACGCCCGAGCACGTCGGACTCCGAATCGAGTGAAACCATCGCTCCCTACTACGACTGTCGCCGCTAAAAGTCCACGGACGCGCTACACTGACTTCCGAGACGACCGCTTTTTGCTCAACTGTCCGCTTCTTCCGACGTCGCTGCCGCAGTATCGAAGGCTTTCGCTGCCTCGAACGCGGCGCTCCCGTCGTCAACGGAGAACAGCGTCTCTTTCCCCTCCGCCTCGTGTTTTTCCAGTAATCCGACCGTCACCAGTTCTTCGAGCGTCCCGTCGAGGTACAGCGTCTTCAGCGGCACACCGGCTGCCTCGCTCAAGGCCGTTTTCGTATACGTTTCGTCCGCATCGAGGCGGAGTATCGTGTCAATAACTGTCGCCGCCTTGTCGTGGTTCGAGATGTGTGCCCATCCCGTGTCAGAACCAGCCCGCTGGCCACCCTCTTCGAACATTAGTCGACACCTAACCGTCAGAGATATTAAAACTGTCTGGTGTATTTCCGACCGAATGGTGTGACGCTCTCTCACTATTGAGCAAGGCTTTTGTCCGCGTCACTCTCCTGGAACTGTATGAGCAGTCGCCGCGAGATACTCGACCTGCTACGGGAGAACGCTCGCTACACGACCGAGGACATCGCTCGGTTGACTGATTACTCCGAGAGCGAGGTAGCCGAGGCTATCGAGGAGTTCGAGGAGGCAGGTGTTATCCGCGGCTACGGGGCAGTCGTCGACTGGAACGCCGTCGAGACCGACGAGGAGCGCGTTCGCGCCACCGTCGAACTCAACGTCACACTGGACCGTGAGACCAGCTACGACGACATCTCCGACCGGATCGCGAAGTTTCCGGAAGTGACCTCGCTTCGCCTCGTCAGCGGTGACTACGACTTCGACCTGGAGGTCGAGGGCGATTCGATGCGCGAAGTGTCGCATTTCATCAGCGACAAAATCGCGCCGATTCCCGAGATCACGCAGACGGTAACCCACTACATCATGGAGTCGTACAAGGAGCAGGGGATGGAGTTCGACGACCACGACGACGACGACCGCCTGTCCGTCTCACCATGACATTCGAAGCAGCGGACAGAGTCGACAGCGTGCCGCCCTCGGGTATCAGGCGGTTCTTCGAACTGGCCGAGGAGATGGACGACATCATCTCGCTCGGGGTCGGAGAACCGGACTTCTCGGCCCCGTGGGCCGCCCGCGAAGCCGCTATCGCGTCGCTCGAACGCGGCCAGACCTCGTACACCGCCAACCGCGGGAAGCGGGAACTCCGGGAACGCATCGCGGACTACGAGGCGGCGACGCACAATCTCCAGTACGACCCCGACGAGGAAATCCTCGTCACGGCGGGCGCGAGCGAGGGGCTCGACCTCGCCTTCCGGGCGCTGCTAAACCCCGGCGATTCCATCGCTATCGCCCAGCCCTGCTACGTCTCGTACGTCCCCGGCGCGACGTTCGCCGGGATCGACGTTATCGACGTTCCGACACGCGCGGAAGACGAGTTCAAACTCACCCGAGAGGTGCTGGAATCGTCCGGCGCGGCCGAGGCCGACGCGCTCGTGTACTGCTATCCGAACAACCCCACCGGTGCGACGATGACGGCCGAGGAGATGGCGTCTGTCGCGGCGTTCTGTCGTGAAAACGACCTCCTCGTGTTCGCCGACGAGATCTACGCCGATCTCACGTACGAACACGACCACACGTCTATCGCTACCCTCCCCGGGATGCGCGAGCGGACCGTCGTGTTCAACGGCTTCTCGAAGGCGTTCGCGATGACGGGGTTCAGACTGGGGTACGCGATGGCCCCGCCGGAGGCCATCGAGGCGATGAACCGCATCCATCAGTACTCGATGCTCTCGGCCCCGACGACGGCCCAGCACGCCGCTATCGAGGCCCTCGACAACTGCCGCGACGAGGTTACGGACATGGCCGCCCAGTACGACCGCAGACGGAAGTACGTCCTCACCCGCTTCGAAGAGATGGGCCTGGACTGCTTCCCGGCGGCCGGGGCGTTCTACGCGTTCCCGGAATGTCCCTGGGACGATGCCGGCGAGTTCGCCGAGAGTCTCCTTCAGGAAAAGCGGGTCGCGGTCGTGCCCGGAACCGCCTTCGGGGAAGGCGGGTCGGGCCACCTGCGAGTGTCGTACGCGACCGGTCTCGACGATCTCAAAGAAGCGATGGCCCGGATCGAATCGTTCCTTAATTGACAATTAATCTCGGCGAAACATTCAGTATGGTCCACTTACTACCGTAAGGAGACCGTGATACGAACAACCGGAACTTCTTTTTCATCGACATTTGGTGGGGATAAAGTTTTTTCCTGCCTAACTGGAGATGAATAACAATGGCTATCGATGATACTGGGGGAGGTGAGTCGGATCAGGTCAACGGTGGGGGGAACCTGACTGACGAGCCTGTACGGGTCGGCGAATACACATGGGACGATCTCCGGCGGGAGGTACACGATGGGGGGCGGTTCGACCGGAGCGTGTACCTCGGCTTCGAGCCGAGAGAACTCAGTCAGCGTCTCGAAGACGCGGCAAGTGCCGGTAAAACACTGCAAGCGCCGTTCGAGGAGTATCTCGACCCAACCACGACACCAGTCGCGAAAGACATCTACACATGGGAGCATTTCAAACAGGAGTACTATTACGAGGACGGCAGTCTCCCCCGTGACAGTGACGGCGAAGTCATCCCTTTCGACGAAAGTGAGTATCTGAACTTCGATCCCGAACACACGGAAAACAAGCTGTCCGCCGCCGAAGACATCGCCAGTGAACTGCACGAGTACGTCGACGAAAACACCGTCGACGTGAATCCGGAACTGGACGAAGACGAGTTCTTCTCGACACGAGACGGCCATACAACCGTCGTCAACCGTTACGACCTCGAAAAAGCCGTTCCCCAGTCGAAGAAATCTCACTTCAACGAACTAGAACGGTACTGGGTCAACAAGCCCTACGCCTGCGTCATCATCTTCCACTCACGGAAAGAGAACGAGAAGAAGTACTACGTCATCGAGCCGTATCTCACCGATATCGAGATCGACCTCCGAGAGTTCCTCTCGGGCAAGCTCAAGACCGCGATCAAGTACTCCGAGGACGATGTCATCGTCCAGGGGACCGACGCCGACCGAGCACAGGTCATCCAGCGGGAGGCCGAACAACTCCTCTCGCGGTACGACCTCTACAACGGCACAGTCTCCAGTAGCGGTGAAGAAAGCGTTCTCGGGCAGGTCAAGGAACTGTTCGGACTGGACGAGGAAACACAAAGTGAAACCACGGGCCAACTTTCCGGCATTTCGACACGGCCTGAGCCGGCTATCCTCGAAGACGACGACCCGAAGCTAAACGAGTATCAGGTCGAGAAGCTGCTGTACATGCTCAAGCGGGACTTCGTCGGCTACGCCCGCATCGACGGCGTCAAACACGACATCAACGTGGAGGACATCTCCTGTGACGGGTACAACTCCCGGGTGTTCGTCTATCACACCGACTACGAGCAGATCATTTCGAACGTCGAACACGGCGAGGGGGAACTCGACGACTTCGTCGTGAAACTCGCCCAGCGTTCCGGGAAGGGTATCTCGAAGCGCCAGCCCCAGGTCGACGCGACGCTGCCGGACGGGTCGCGTGCCCAGTTGACGCTGGGCCGGGAAGTGTCCGACCACGGGACGAACTACACCATCCGGCAGTTCAAGGACGTGCCCTTTACCCCGATCGACCTCATCAACTGGAACACCTTCTCGCTGGACGAGATGGCGTTCCTCTGGCTCTGTATCGAGAACAACAAGAGCCTGATCTTCGCCGGCGGTACTGCCTCGGGGAAGACGACGAGCCTGAACGCCGTCTCGCTGTTCATCCCGTCGAACTCCAAGATCGTCTCTATCGAGGACACGCGCGAGGTTGAGCTACCCCAGCGGAACTGGGTGGCAAGCGTCACGCGCCCCTCCTTCGGTGAGGACGACAAGGGCGACGTCGACGAGTTCGACCTGCTTGAGGCCGCACTCCGTCAGCGCCCTGACTACATCGTCATGGGTGAGATCCGTGGCGAGGAAGGCCGGACGCTGTTTCAGGTCATGTCGACCGGCCACACCACCTACACCACGTTCCACGCCGACTCCGTCGGCGAGGTCATCAAGCGGTTCACGACCGAACCTATCAACGTCTCGAAAACGCTGTTTACAGCGCTCGACCTCGTGTCGATTCAGACCCAGACGCGGGTCGATGGCAACAAGGTCCGCCGGAACAAGTCCCTGACCGAAATCAACGAGTACTCCGCCGAGAACGACGAGATCAACGTCCGGGACGTGTACGAGTGGCGCGCCGAGACGGACGAGTACATCCAGATGGGGAACTCGAACACACTCGAAGAGATCAAGTTCGACCGCGGGTGGACCCAGGATAAACTCGACGAGGAACTGTTCAAGCGCAAGGTCGTCCTCGCATACCTCATCGAGAAGGGGCTGAACACCTACACGCAGGTCGCGGCGACCATCCAGGCGTTCATCAACGACCCCGACACCATTCTCACGCTCATCGCCAACGACCAGCTCGAACTGTCGCTCGAGGACCTCCGGGAGATGGAATCTGTCAAGATCGATATCGACCCGGAAAAAGAGGAGATGGTGCCCCGGCCGGACGCGCCGCCGGAAATGGTCGAGGAGACAAAGCAGGTGCTCGACAACGCACAGCCGCTGTTCAACACGTACAAGAGCCGCGAAACGCCGGACATCGTCTCGGCGCTGATGGACGATTCCGAGGAAAGCGCTGACGAAGACAGCATCGACTTCGGCCAGTTCGTTCCGAAGGCCGGAGCGGAGGCAGATAGCGAATGAGCCTCGACACCCCGAGTCAGCAACAGGTGGGCAGCGGCGGTGCCCTCGGTGACACGTTCTACCCGGCGTACCAGATGGTGTTCGACGACGAGGGCGACTTCGTCAACAGCGTCGAGAACAAACTCGCGGAGGCCCGGATGGCCGACAACGTCGAGATGTTCCTCGCACGCGCACTCGCGGTCGGCGTCATCGCGGGCCTCGCACTGTGGCTCGTCGGCACGTTCCTCGGCTATCTGCTGGTCCAGTTGCTGTTTGCCGGTGGGGAAGCGCCGACGCTCATCGGGATTCCGGTGTCTGAGAGCGTCTCAGAGATTCTGGCCGTGCTGAAACTCCCCTTCCTCGTCATCGTGACCGGCTTCGTCTTCGGCGCCATCGGGTTCGGTATCGGCTTTGGCTCGCTTGTCTCGATTCCGTATTTCCGTGCGAGCGCGCGCGAGCGCGAAATCAACGTCTTGTTGTCCGACTCGATCTCGTTCATGTATGCGCTGTCCGTAGGCGGGCTCAATCAACTCGAAATTCTGCAGTCGATGGGGAAGGCTGAAGACACGTACGGTGAGGTCGCAAAGGAGTTCCAGTCTATCGTACTGGAGACGGAGTATTTCGATACCGACTACCGGACCGCTGTCCGGAACCAGGCGCTGCAGACTCCGTCGGACGAACTGTCGCAGTTCCTGACGGACATGCTCTCTATTATCAACTCCGGCGGGGACATGACTTCCTTCCTCGAAGACCAGAAGGAAAAGCACATGCGAACCGCCCGGCAGGAACAGGAGAAGATGCTGGAGACGCTGGAACTGTTCGGCGAGATGTACATGACGCTCTCGCTGTTCCCGCTGCTTCTCATCATCATTCTGGTCATCATGTCGATGATGGGGAACGCCCAGAAGTCGCTCATCTACGGCACCGTGTACGGGCTGATTCCCCTGACGGGTCTGGGCTTTCTCGTCCTCGTCTCGACTGTCACGCAGGACTCCATCGGGGACGGCTATCTGCGTTCGAGTCCCGGCGAGAAGGAACTCGTCGTCGACGAAGGTGTCGGCGTGTTCAACCTCGGACTCATCGAGAGCTACACGGGTACCTACAGCGTCTTCGACCGGATCAAGAGCCGGGAAGGGACCCACGAACTCCTCGCCATCCTCACACGGCCCGACCTGTTCTTCCGTGACCACCCGCTGTTGGTGCTGTGGCTGACGGTGCCGCTGTCCATCCTTGCCATCGTCGCGGCTATCGTCATCGGCTGGGCTCCGTTATCGCTGGATGGAATGATCGCCGTCCCGGTCCGCTCGACGTTCTTCTGGGTGTACGTCCCGATGTACATCAACTTCATCCCGCTGATGATCTTCTACGAGTGGAACCAGCGTTCGCGGAAGGCGATAATCGGGAAACTCTCGGAGAACCTCCGGAAGCTCGCGTCAGCCAACGACACCGGAATGACGCTGCTGGAGTCGGTCAAGGTGGTCTCCGAGACGTCCTCTGGAAAGCTCTCCGAGGAGTTCGAGACCATCCACGCAAAGGTCAACTACGGAACGAGCCTGAAAGACGCGCTCCGGGAATTTAACAACAAGTACAACGTCCCACGACTGGCCCGGACGGTCAAGCTTATCGCGGAGGCACAGGAGGCCTCCAGCCAGATTCAGGACGTACTCTCGACGGCCGCTCAGGCCTCGGAGAACCAGGACGACATCGAGCGGGAGCGCAAATCCCGGACGCGGATGCAGACGGTCATCATCCTGATGACCTACCTGACGCTTTTGGGCGTGATGGCGCTGCTAAAGACACAGTTCCTCGATGTGATGTCGGGGCTGGCGACGCAGGCCTCCGGGTCAAGCAGTTCGAGCGCGCCCGGCGGTGGGTTCGGTGGCAGTGTCGACACGGAACTGCTGTCGATGCTGTTCTTCCACGCGGTGACGCTGCAGGCACTGCTGTCGTCGTTTATCGCCGGCTACATTCGGGAAGTGAAGCTCGTCGCCGGCGTAAAGTTCGCAGTCGTCCTGTCGACGATTGCACTGGTGGTGTGGATCGCCGTGGGATAGCGGCCCCACTCGCGGTTCGACAGCGGACGTATCAGACAGAAAATAGGGTGTGTGGGACATGGATACAAGAGCACAAACACCGCAGGACTTCGCCGTAGGGGTGAGCGTCCTGCTCGTGACGATAATCGGGGTATTGGCCTTCGTACAGGGAAGTGCGGTCGGCGTGTACGAATCCCCAGACGTACAGCGTAACCAACCAATTGCGGACAGGGCGGGGACGTACCTCGTCGAAAACTACTCCGTCGACGGGACGCGGAACCTCATTCGCTACAACACGAGCGGTGGGATCAAT
The DNA here is from genome assembly GCF_048595605.1 of Haloarcula sp. KBTZ06. Taxonomy (NCBI): domain Archaea; kingdom Methanobacteriati; phylum Methanobacteriota; class Halobacteria; order Halobacteriales; family Haloarculaceae; genus Haloarcula; species Haloarcula sp. KBTZ06. Next base: position 1,682,896 of record NZ_CP184337.1, on the reverse strand, counting down.
GCGTCCCTCAACGCGGACACAGATCTCAGCGGTCTCAAGGAGAAAGCCGGACTCGACGTCGCGACGGAGCGCCGCGTGAACCCGCGGGTGAACGTAACGGTGGTCAACGCGTCATCGCTCAAAGCAGGGACACGGGACCCGGCAGTTGATGACCACGACCAGCGGCTCGCTTGGGGGCCCGATGTCGCCGACAGAGACAACGTCGCAACGACGTCTCGCGTGGTGAAACTGACCAACGCAACCGGCCAGTGCGATCCGGTCTGCTGGCTCGTCGTGAGGGTGTGGTAACGATGCGTGGCCAAGCCTATACGCTGGAAGGCGTTCTCGCGGCCATCGTCGTTGTGACGGCGACCGTCTACGGCCTGTCGGCAGTCGACACTGGCCCGTTCCAGACGGGTTCCCAGCAGCGGACAGCAGAACTGGAGAGTCGTGCGAGCGATACGCTATCACTGGCGGCAGAAACCGGTGCGCTGCACAACGCGACGGCGTGTTACAGCGTCGGAACGCCGACACTCAACGGCAATCAGACTGGCAGTTCCACCGAGTTCGAGATGATGTTGAACCAGACCTTCGACCGACAGGGCGACCAGTACAATCTATACTTCAGTTACTGGGACTCGGATTCGGACGCGCGCCAGACTACCATCGTCTCGCAGGAAACAGACGCAAACGTTGCTGACCGGCCAGCCGACGCAGCCGTCGCGACCGAAACGGTGACGCTGACCGACGATATGCCCGCTCGAATCGGCGACTGCAGCGGGACCGGACCGCCCCTCTCGACCGTCGACGGGTATTTCGCTCCCGACGCGGAGCCCGACTCTATCGTCTACAACGTCGTGGAGGTGCGTCTGGTCGTATGGTAGCCAACGAGCGCGGACAACTGCTGTTGGTCGGTGGTATTGCTGTCGCTATCGTCGTGTTCAGCACGATTCTGTTTGCTCACAGTCTCGCGGTCACTGACGGTATCACGACTACCGGAAGTGCGGATACCATCGAGCGCACGGCTGACCGCGAAGCCTCTGTCGAGCGCGACCTCGGACAACTCGCGGCCCAAGCGCGTGGCGATGGCCTCGATGGATTCGAGGAGCGATACGAGTACGCGCTTCGGAACTACACGCGAACGCACAACCGGGTCGTCGCAAGCAGCGGCGGAACCTATCTCAACGCGACGCTGAACGAGTCGGCGTCGAAAGGGACAGAGGTGAACCGGACAGGTTCCTCTTCCGAATTCAAGCGACCAAACCCATCGGGTGGTGGTAACCGGAACGACTGGACGGTTGCGAACAGCGTCTCTCACATCGCGGTGTTCAATCTCACTGCGGACGTCGTCGGCGGCTCAACGAATACCTTCACTGTCGTCATTCGAAACGGCTCTGAGGACATGAAACTGTCAGTTGAACCGAGTACAAGTGATAGTGGAAACAACGTCACAGTCGACGGAAAAACGCAATGTCACGGCAACGGAGACGTCACTGTCGACCTCGCCGCCGGGTCATGCACTGTCGGAAGCAACAGCAGCTCCTTCGATAGCTATCACAGCCTCAACCCCCCGTACTCAGTTGAAATAAAGAACGGAAATAAGGCCGAAGGGCGGTACCAGTTTGCGGCAGTCGGGACGTTCCCGTCCTCGAACTATGCCGCTCCAGTTGCTCGTGTCAACTATCCAGTCGTCCCTGCCATCGACATGACTTACGACACACCGTCTGCGAGCTACAATCGAACAGTACTGGTGGAGGTCGACGACTGATGAACCTCGCCCGTTTCCTGTTTGACAGCCGCGGCGTCTCGCCGGCGGTCACGCAGGCACTCACTATCGGTATCACGTCGCTGCTGGTGACCGGCCTCCTCATCGGCGGGAGCCAGATGGTCGACTCACAGCGTGAGCGAGTGACTGAAGAAGCTCTGGAGAACGTCGGCGATGGTATCGCGCGCGACCTGATCCGCTTAGATGCGTTCGACACCGACACGCTCAACTCGACAGTATCGTTCCGTGCGATGTATCCCGAGCGCATCGCTGATCAGTCGTACAACGTCGAGGTCTCTCCTGATGCTTCGCGCACGCGTGTGTACGTGAACGCATCAGGACTGAATCGGTATGCTGTCGTCCGCTTCGAGAACGAAACTAATGTCTGCCCGTCTGTCGTCTCCAGTGGGCCCCTGGCTGTATCGTACAACCAGACAGCCGGCTGTATGGAGGTGACTCGCGGATGACTTCGCCGCTGTCAAGCCAAAGCGGTCACGACCGTGGCGTGTCCGACCTGCTCGCGTTTACGCTCACGTTCAGCATCATCATTACTGGGATTGGGCTGGTGACGCTTGGTGGGCTTGGGGCGTTCGATGCCATCCAACAGGGGGCGACAACCGATGTCGCAGAAACGTCGATGGTCGGGTTCGCGGAAACCACGGGCGACCACATTCAGGGCAACGCTCCACGACGGACCACGAGTATGAAACTCCAGGGTCACGGACTCTCCATCCGACCGTCGACGCTTAACGTAACTGTCGACGGGCAGTCAACGAATATTTCGACCGGAGCGTTCGTTCGGGAGACTGATTCGGGGACTGATATCGTCTACACCAGCGGTGCAGTGTACCGGGTCCAGCAGGAGGGGCTGGTCGTTTCACGGAAACCCCGCTTCCGGTGTAGCCCCGGAAGTGACAGTGTATACATCTCTGCCCTTTCCCTCGACGGAGAGACAGATTTCTCGTCGTCGAACCGCGTCACAATCGAGACCGCTATCCAGAACAAGACGCTTATTTCGCCACAGGCTGGCAAGTCACCGTCCGCGACAACCGTCTCGATCAACGTCTCGGAGACTGCATATCCGGATGCATGGCACCGCCTGTTCGAGCAGGAACTGTCGAACTGGTCGGGCCACTCGGAACCACACACCTACCAGTGTACTGGTGTCAGCCGCGCTGTCGTCCACAATACGACGGTCGATATCCGTACTGTCACCTAACGGCCTCTGTCTGCGGTGCATAGACCCGTCGCTGTAGGACTCAGTTCTGGACGGTGAGAAAACCGTTATGCAGCAGTCATCAGCGCTGCGATGAATGACCACTCCGTCCCGCTGTTTGCTTCTTCTTGTTTCGCCATAGCCGCAGTCTTGTCTCGTGGGTGCTTCCAGTTCATTACGGCCATAGGTACGTGTTCAGCAGGTATGAAGTGTTCGAATACTAATACATTGTCGTGGTCTTTCATGATTGAGAGCGCTTCGCAAGTCAGTAGCCTCCTCAATTCTCTTTAGCCGTTAATGAAGGGAGAGTTACATAGTGGCAACTCTCTGTTTTGTTCGATATTAGGGTAGGAAAACAGAATATTACGATCCGTAGACGAAAATCGTGATACAGGTGCTCATATGCCGGTAAACGGCTCTATCTTTGCATCTGAGATTGGGAGGAGTCGTATCCGAACGGTAGCGACATGTGAGTCGTTGGCAAGGTAGTACTATTACCCTCCACTCCATAAGATTGGACACTAATGAAGAAGCAAGAACTCATTCACCTTCACAGCCTCCTCGCGCAGGTACAACACCACTACGAGCACGAAGCGGACACGAGCGTCGAGCACGATCTGTACGCTGATCTCGGTGTCAAACCGACATCGATCCACAAATCGAAGACTGACCACAAGGAAGCAGTGTTTGCGCTCGCTTCCGGACTGACGGATGCGATGGCCGAGGAAGCCGACGAACCACAGGCGCTGACTGCCGACTGAATCGACGTCCTGTCGTCAGTTCGTTCTCACCGTTCACTATTCCCAGTAGCTATCGGCAAGCTCCTGCCGTGGCACGGCCGCTATGTCGGGCGCATGGTACACGCTATCTCGCCTCTCAAACGACTTATACGGGAGGACACTGTATTTATATTGTGAGCGACGATTCAGGGCGGCGGAATCTCCGCATGCCTACAAACGACGAGATGTTTGCAGTGGTAACAGAGCACCTTGGTGGGAACCACGTCCGCATTCGCTGTGAGGACGGCGAAACCCGACTCGGACGGATTCCGGGCCGGATGAAGTTCCGAACCTGGATTAACGAGGACGACATCGTTCTCGCCGAACCATGGGACTGGCAAGACGAGAAGGCCAACATCGAATGGCGCTACAAGGGGCAAGACGCTGACCAGCTCCGTGCCGAAGGCCACATCGACTCGCTGACCGCCTAATTTTACCACTGTACCGCGTCCTGGTTCACGACGACAGTGAGATAGTTCTCTGCTGTGACCAGCGATTGTCCCTGGTCTGACTGCTTGCTTGTCGAGTGTTCCGACCCTTGCTCTTAGCTCTCGGCACACTACAGTTGTCTACCGTCGAGTTCCTACTACTCCCAATTGATATATAATGGCTGGCTGGAACTCGGTCACTGAACCGGATGTCAGAATCTGAGAACGAATACACGTTGGATCACCGACACCCGGATGCCGTCTTGCGGTTATGCGTGTCACGCCATCACGTTACGTATGCGTCGTGTGTGTTCTACACAGGGCGGGTGTGAGACGATTCATTTATATGTTCCCCCGTCTTCTGAACTAATGCGAAGGTCGCACCGGGCAGCGAGCCCGGGTCGACACGCTCGGTCGGCCACCTGGGTCGGCTTGAGCTACGAGAGGATCTCGCCTTCCCCTTTGGGGCCGGCGAGATCCACCCCATGAGGATTCCACCCCTGCGGTCCGCCGTCAAGATGGAATCTGATGTGAGCTCACGGACCCATGCAGTAGTCAACACTGGCGTAGGAACCAGTGTGTTAGCTTCCGACGGAGTGCAACCACTTCCGCCGCTGATGTATATCAGCACATTCCGGTTGATCCTGCCGGAGGCCATTGCTATCGGAGTCCGATTTAGCCATGCTAGTTGCACGAGTTTAGACTCGTAGCATATAGCTCAGTAACACGTGGCCAAACTACCCTACAGACCGCGATAACCTCGGGAAACTGAGGCCAATAGCGGATATAACTCTCAGGCTGGAGTGCCGAGAGTTAGAAACGTTCCGGCGCTGTAGGATGTGGCTGCGGCCGATTAGGTAGATGGTGGGGTAACGGCCCACCATGCCGATAATCGGTACAGGTTGTGAGAGCAAGAGCCTGGAGACGGTATCTGAGACAAGATACCGGGCCCTACGGGGCGCAGCAGGCGCGAAACCTTTACACTGCACGACAGTGCGATAGGGGGACTCCGAGTGTGAGGGCATATAGCCCTCGCTTTTCTGTACCGTAAGGTGGTACAGGAACAAGGACTGGGCAAGACCGGTGCCAGCCGCCGCGGTAATACCGGCAGTCCAAGTGATGGCCGATATTATTGGGCCTAAAGCGTCCGTAGCTTGCTGTGTAAGTCCATTGGGAAATCGACCAGCTCAACTGGTCGGCGTCCGGTGGAAACTACACAGCTTGGGGCCGAGAGACTCAACGGGTACGTCCGGGGTAGGAGTGAAATCCTGTAATCCTGGACGGACCACCAATGGGGAAACCACGTTGAGAGACCGGACCCGACAGTGAGGGACGAAAGCCAGGGTCTCGAACCGGATTAGATACCCGGGTAGTCCTGGCTGTAAACAATGCTCGCTAGGTATGTCACGCGCCATGAGCACGTGATGTGCCGTAGTGAAGACGATAAGCGAGCCGCCTGGGAAGTACGTCCGCAAGGATGAAACTTAAAGGAATTGGCGGGGGAGCACCACAACCGGAGGAGCCTGCGGTTTAATTGGACTCAACGCCGGAAATCTCACCGGTCCCGACAGTAGTAATGACAGTCAGGTTGAAGACTTTACCCGACGCTACTGAGAGGAGGTGCATGGCCGCCGTCAGCTCGTACCGTGAGGCGTCCTGTTAAGTCAGGCAACGAGCGAGACCCGCACTTCTAGTTGCCAGCAATACCCTTGAGGTAGTTGGGTACACTAGGAGGACTGCCGCTGCTAAAGCGGAGGAAGGAACGGGCAACGGTAGGTCAGTATGCCCCGAATGGACCGGGCAACACGCGGGCTACAATGGCTCTGACAGTGGGATGCGACGCCGAGAGGCGAAGCTAATCTCCAAACGGAGTCGTAGTTCGGATTGCGGGCTGAAACCCGCCCGCATGAAGCTGGATTCGGTAGTAATCGCGTGTCAGAAGCGCGCGGTGAATACGTCCCTGCTCCTTGCACACACCGCCCGTCAAAGCACCCGAGTGGGGTCCGGATGAGGCCGTCATGCGACGGTCGAATCTGGGCTCCGCAAGGGGGCTTAAGTCGTAACAAGGTAGCCGTAGAGGAATCTGCGGCTGGATCACCTCCTACTGACCGGGATCAGGGCCTTGCCCTGACCCACCTACACTGACTGGTGACCACAAGTCACCGCGAGTCGGTAAGCGCCGACTACTGCATGGGCCCGCTGGGCTCACAAAGACCTATCCGAGGCGGATATCCCCTCACGGGGATGTCGGGTGCAACTCCCGACGGGTCCGTATTCCGTATCGCTTCGAATCCGTCCCCTTAAGTGTGGGACGGCGTTCGACTGTGATACGACGACAGATGCACCAGGTCGGGTGAAACCGCGCCTGGGAAGGGTCGATTCGCCCACCATCTCCACCTTGGGGGCGAGTATGAAACCGTGTGTACGTGCGATCCAGGCGTCCACTGGACTCGTTCAGTTGAACGAGTCACAACGACGTTGGCTACTATGCCAGCTGGTGGATTGCTCGGCTCAGGCGCTGATGAAGGACGTGCCAAGCTGCGATAAGCTGTGGGGAGCCGCACGGAGGCGAAGAACCACAGATTTCCGAATGAGAATCTCTCTAACAATTGCTTCGCGCAATGAGGAACCCCGAGAACTGAAACATCTCAGTATCGGGAGGAAAAGAAAACGCAACGTGATGTCGTTAGTAACCGCGAGTGAACGCGATACAGCCCAAACCGAAGCCCTCACGGGCAATGTGGTGTCCGGGCTACCTCTCATCAGCCGACCGTCTCGACGAAGTCTCTTGGAACAGAGCGTGATACAGGGTGACAACCCCGTACTCGAGACCAGTACGCTGTGCGGTAGTGCCAGAGTAGCGGGGGTTGGATATCCCTCGCGAATAACGCAGGCATCGACTGCGAAGGCTAAACACAACCTGAGACCGATAGTGAACAAGTAGTGTGAACGAACGCTGCAAAGTACCCTCAGAAGGGAGGCGAAATAGAGCATGAAATCAGTTGGCGATCGAGCGACAGGGCATACAAGGTCCCATGACGAATGACCGAGACGCGAGTCTCCAGTAAGACTCACGGGAAGCCGATGTTCTGTCGTACGTTTTGAAAAACGAGCCAGGGAGTGTGTCTGTATGGCAAGTCTAACCGGAGTATCCGGGGAGGCACAGGGAAACCGACATGGCCGCAGGGCTTTGCCCGAGGGCCGCCGTGTTCAAGCGCGGGGAGCCATGTGGACACGACCCGAATCCGGACGATCTACGCATGGACAAGATGAAGCGTGCCGAAAGGCACGTGGAAGTCTGTTAGAGTTGGTGTCCTACAATACCCTCTCGTGATCTATGTGTAGGGGTGAAAGGCCCATCGAGTCCGGCAACAGCTGGTTCCAATCGAAACATGTCGAAGCATGACCTCCGCCGAGGTAGTCTGTGGGGTAGAGCGACCGATTGGTGTGTCCGCCTCCGAGAGGAGTCGGCACACCTGTCAAACTCCAAACCTACAGACGCTGTTTGACGCGGGGATTCCGGTGCGCGGGGTAAGCCTGTGTACCAGGAGGGGAACAACCCAGAGATAGGTTAAGGTCCCCAAGTGTGGATTAAGTGTAATCCTCTGAAGGTGGTCTCGAGCCCTAGACAGCCGGGAGGTGAGCTTAGAAGCAGCTACCCTCTAAGAAAAGCGTAACAGCTTACCGGCCGAGGTTTGAGGCGCCCAAAATGATCGGGACTCAAATCCACCACCGAGACCTGTCCGCACCCGTTACAGGGTGATCGAGTAGATTGGCGCTCTAATTGGGTGGAAGCAGGGGCGAGAGCTCCTGTGGACCGATTAGTGACGAAAATCCTGGCCATAGTAGCAGCGATAGTCGGGTGAGAACCCCGACGGCCTAATGGATAAGGGTTCCTCAGCACTGCTGATCAGCTGAGGGTTAGCCGGTCCTAAGTCTCACCGCAACTCGACTGAGACGAAATGGGAAACGGGTTAATATTCCCGTGCCACTATGCAGTGAAAGTTGACGCCCTGGGGTCGATCACGCCGGGCATTCGCCCGGTCGAACCGTCCAACTCCGTGGAAGCCGTAATGGCACGAAGCGGACGAACGGCGGTATAGGGAAACGTGATTCAACCTGGGGCCCATGAAAAGACGAGCATAGTGTCCGTACCGAGAACCGACACAGGTGTCCATGGCGGCGAAAGCCAAGGCCTGTCGGGAGCAACCAACGTTAGGGAATTCGGCAAGTTAGTCCCGTACCTTCGGAAGAAGGGATGCCTGCTCCGGAACGGAGCAGGTCGCAGTGACTCGGAAGCTCGGACTGTCTAGTAACAACATAGGTGACCGCAAATCCGCAAGGACTCGTACGGTCACTGAATCCTGCCCAGTGCAGGTATCTGAACACCTCGTACAAGAGGACGAAGGACCTGTCAACGGCGGGGGTAACTATGACCCTCTTAAGGTAGCGTAGTACCTTGCCGCATCAGTAGCGGCTTGCATGAATGGATTAACCAGAGCTTCACTGTCCCAACGTTGGGCCCGGTGAACTGTACATTCCAGTGCGGAGTCTGGAGACACCCAGGGGGAAGCGAAGACCCTATGGAGCTTTACTGCAGGCTGTCGCTGAGACGTGGTCGCCGATGTGCAGCATAGGTAGGAGTCGTTACAGAGGTACCCGCGCTAGCGGGCCACCCAGACAACAGTGAAATACTACCCGTCGGTGACTGCGACTCTCACTCCGGGAGGAGGACACCGATAGCCGGGCAGTTTGACTGGGGCGGTACGCGCTCGAAAAGATATCGAGCGCGCCCTATGGCTATCTCAGCCGGGACAGAGACCCGGCGAAGAGTGCAAGAGCAAAAGATAGCTTGACAGTGTTCTTCCCAACGAGGAACGCTGACGCGAAAGCGTGGTCTAGCGAACCAATTAGCCTGCTTGATGCGGGCAATTGATGACAGAAAAGCTACCCTAGGGATAACAGAGTCGTCACTCGCAAGAGCACATATCGACCGAGTGGCTTGCTACCTCGATGTCGGTTCCCTCCATCCTGCCCGTGCAGAAGCGGGCAAGGGTGAGGTTGTTCGCCTATTAAAGGAGGTCGTGAGCTGGGTTTAGACCGTCGTGAGACAGGTCGGCTGCTATCTACTGGGTGTGTCATGGTGTCTGACGGGAACGACCGTATAGTACGAGAGGAACTACGGTTGGTTGCCACTGGTGTACCGGTTGTTCGAGAGAGCACGTGCCGGGTAGCCACGCAACACGGGGTAAGAGCTGAACGCATCTAAGCTCGAAACCCACCTGGAAAAGAGACACCGTTGAGGTCCCGCGTAGAAGACGCGGTCGATAGACTCGGGGTGTGCGCGTCGAGGTAACGAGACGTTAAGCCCACGAGCACTAACAGACCAAAGCCATCATTCATACGCACTGTGACTCATTCACCGACGAATTATCTCGTCGCTGAACGAGTCCAGGCGCAAACTGGATCGCACGTAATCACACGGTGGAAAAGTTAATCGAGACTGGTGCTTTCGTGGTTCGATTCCACGACTCGACGTTAGGCGGCCACAGCGGTGGGGTTGCCTCCCGTACCCATCCCGAACACGGAAGATAAGCCCACCAGCGTTCCGGGGAGTACTGGAGTGCGCGAGCCTCTGGGAAACGCGGTTCGCCGCCACCATTCATACTTACATAGCCCACTCAGGAGAGGTATCTCTCCCGAGTGGGCTTTCTGTATTTGTACAAACCGAGAGCTGTCAGCTCACCAAGCCAGTCGTTCGTCGTTTACAAGATACGAGCTAGCGGCAGCGCTATCCAGAGTGATTCCAGTCTATGCGGGCAGATATGAACTATTAATACTCCAACGGCGCCGAGTTAATACATGGGCGTTGTTAGTATCTCGATGCCGGACGAACTGGAGGAGCGAATCGACACGTTCGCCGACGAACACGGATACACGGGTCGCAGCGAGGTCGTTCGGGAAGCGGTCCGGAATCTGATGGGGGAGTTCGAGGACAAGCGGCTGGAGGACCGCGAACTGATGGCCATCGTCACAGTGCTGTTCGATTACGAGACGACGACCGTCGAGGAGAAAATGATGCACCTCCGGCACGACCACGAGTCTATCGTCGCGTCGAACTTCCACAGCCACGTCGGCGACCGGTACTGTATGGAACTATTCGTGTTGGAGGGACAGCTAGAGGATATTTCCGCGTTCGTCGGCAAAGTCCGAGCCACGAAAGACACGCTGTCAGTCGATTACTCGGTGCTGCCGGTCGACGACATAAATCTGTTTACGTGAGAGGGTGTCGACGCCGGAAAGCGCTGCCGCGTGTCGTGAGTCCACGAACTGTTTGGGACCTTCAGTAGGCGTTTAAGTCGGGCGCGCGTAGCCGGCGGCGATGAAAGACTCTATTCTCGATACAATCGGGTCCCCACTGGTCTCGGTTCGCGCGCCGGAGGGGGCAACCGTTGCAGCGAAGATCGAGTCGTTCAACCCGGGCGGGTCCGCGAAGGACCGGCCGGCGAAGTACATGATCGACGACGCCGAGCGAAACGGCACGCTCGAACCGGGTGATACGCTGGTCGAACCGACGAGTGGCAACACTGGCATCGGAATGGCGATGGTTGGCGCGACCAAAGGCTACGACGTGGTGCTGGTGATGCCGTCCTCGAAGTCACCGGAGCGCCGCCAGATAATGAAGGCCTACGGCGCGGAGATCGAACTGGTCGAGGGTGACATCTCCGACGCGAAAGAGCGCGCGGATGAACTGTGCGACCGCGACGACCACGTCCAGTTACGACAGTTCGAAAACCCGGCAAATCCGACGGCGCACTACGAGACGACGGGTGAGGAAATACTCGAACAGGTAGGCGACCGGACCGTTGACGCGCTGGTCGCGGGCGTCGGCACTGGTGGTACACTCACTGGGACCGGCCGTCGACTGCGCGAGGCGTTCCCTGAGATGGACATCGTCGCTGTCGAACCAGCCGACAACGCCGTCCTCTCCGGGATGGAACCGGGCACCGGCGAGGACAGTTTCCAGGGAATGGGACCGGGATTCGTCAGCGACAATCTGGATACCAACCTGCTAGACGACGTACTGACAGTCGAACTTCCGGACGCAGAAGACGAGTGCCGTCGACTCGCCCACGAGGAGGGCATCCTCGTCGGCCAGTCCTCGGGCGCGTCGAACCTCGCCGCGCGAGAGGTAGCCGAACAACTCGTCGCAGACGGCGTCGACGACCCGCTCGTGGTCACAGTCTACTGGGACAGCGGGGAGCGGTATATGTCGACCGGGATGTTCGACTGAGCCCGGTCTGTTCTGCGCGCGCGGTGTGGCCCGAGTCAGGCCCCGAACTCCGATTCGGTCACCCTGACGATGAGCGTGTCGTCCACGTCTCGAAGGTCGTACTCGGGAATCGTGTCTCCAGTCCGTGTCAGGAGCATCGGCTCGACAAGTTCGGGTGGGCGCTCGGTCTCCATCGCCTGTGTGTCCGGCGTTGGCTCCGACTCTCCTTCCGACGAGCCTTCGGCATTAGATTCGCCGGTCACGTCCGGTTCGACAATACCGTACACCTTGAGAAAGCGACCGGTATCTTCGGGCGCAACGTCGTCGTCCCGGATCGCCGCGGCGAGATCCCGGGAGAGCCACTCCGTTTCGCTGATCGATGGATCACGAACGAACGCGGCGTCAGCGAAGCGGACGAGATACCAGTTCAAGTCGTTGAGAAGCGCCACCGCCGCCCCGAGACTCACGGTGTCGACGGCGACGGTATTCGCGAACGGTTCCCGCAGGTCGTAGGTGGCGAGTGCGTTCCGTGCGGTCTCGCGAGAGAGGAGTTCGTACCGGAGATTCACGTCCTCGCTCCCGACGAGACAGACCTGCGTCATGGCTCAACCCTGGCCCGCCCCGGAAATTTAGCTTTCGATGGGGACGATGACGCGGTCCCGGGCACAGGCCTCGGCACGCTCGAACAGGTCGTCTGGTTCGGCTGTCCGAACTGCTTCGAGCGATGCATTGGTTTCCGGATGCGATGGGGCGACGCGGTTGCAACCGGTGTCGATTGTCGAGTCCTCGAAGGTCCCGATTGTCCGCGCGTGATTGGTTATCTCGGACTTGTCGACGGTGAGGTTCGGTCGGTGCACCGGGAGCGTAGTCGCGGCGTCCGTGACCGCGATGTTCGCGCTCGTCTGGCTGGATTTCTGCCCGATAGCTTCGCCGGTGACGATGCCGACGGCGTCCCGGTCCTGCCCGATAGCGTCGGCGGCCGCGAGCATGAACCGGCGGAGCACGAGCATTCGGAGCGCCCCGAGGTTTTGAGAGATGTCGGTGACGACGTCACCGGCGTCGATTACGGACAGCGACAGGTCGTGTCCAGGTGCATACGAAGCGAGCGTCTCGACAGTCGAAACGGCTCGCGCCCGGTGGTCGGGGCCGCCGTAGTCACCGAGGTCGACGTAAACGGGGATCACGGGTGCGCCGCGTTTCATCACCTGCCAGGCGGCGACGGGCGAGTCGATGCCGCCGCTGACGAGGGCGACGACGGGGCGCTGGGTCCCGAGCGGGAGGCCACCGGGTCCCGCACGTTTCTCACAGAAGACGTAGGCCTCGTCAGTCCGGCACTCGACGAACAGCTCGAAATCGGGGTTGTCGAGGTCGACAGCAGGCTCGCCGCCCAGTCCTTCGATTACCTCCCAGACGGCGGTGCCACCGTCGGACTCGATGTCCGTACTCGAAAAGGGGTGTGCGTCTGCTGGCCCTGCCCGGCGAGCGTTGACAGCGAAAGTGCCGCCGTCGTGCTGTTCTCGTGCGGTCGCGGCCAGTGCCGTTTTGATTGCAGACAACGTCGGATCGACGGTCGTGACCGCCGAGGCGGAGGTGACGCCGAACGTGTCGGCCGCGGCTGCGGTCACGCCCTCCGGGTGGTCAGTGTGGACGAACAGCCGGTTCCGGCGCTGTTCGATGTCTCCTGACAAGCCGCGCGCGTCGAGCATCGCTCGGAGGTTGTCCGCCAGTTGCCCCTCCATCTTCCGGCGGACCTGATCGCTCTTGACGCCGAGTTCGCCGTGGCGGACGAGCACGCTATCGGCGTCCGGTGGATGCATGCCCGCGAGTTGACTACCGGCGAGTAAAGGGGTGTCGCCTCGCCGCCTCAGAACGTCGAGAGGTTGCCGTCGATGACCTGTCGCGTGATATCGGTCACGTCGGCGAGTTCGTCGTCGATTGTGGCCTGGATGTCCGCTTCGACGTCGCCGACTGCGACACCGTCCTCAGTGATAACCGTCGCGTCAGCGACGTGGGGTTCGTCGATCGGTGATCCGATCTGTGAGAGCAGGCGCATCTGGACCTGTCGGATGCCATCGACCTCGCTCGCGACGGACTGTGCGATCTCCGTCGAGAGGAGATTGTATATCTTCCCGATGTGGTTGACGGGGTTCTTCCCGGACGTCGCTTCCATGCTCATCGGGCGGTTGGGCGTGATGAGGCCGTTCGCGCGGTTCCCGCGGCCAACGGAGCCGTCATCGCCCTGCTCGGCGCTGGTGCCGGTCGTCGTGAGATAGATCGACTCGGCGTCGTAGTCGTCAGCCGTGTTGACGTGAACCGTTACGTCCCGGTCGGTGTACTCCTCGGCGAGGTCGGTGACGAACGCTTGAACGTCCGAAACAGCGGCTTTGTACGCGTCGAGGTCCGGAACGTGTTCGTCGACCATCGCAACGGCCACGGTCACGTCGATGTGATCGCCCTCGCGCTTGCCCATTACCTTCACGTCCTGGCCGACGACCGGGTTGGACTCGGCGTACTCGCCGGTCAATGTCTCCTCGGTGTTGAGAACGATCTTCTCAGTCTCTGTCAGGGGAGCATGGCCGACGCCGTAGCTGGTATCGTTCGCCATCGGAATTGCTGCTTCCTCGCCGAACACGGTCTGGAGGTCGCCCGACCCTTCGCCGAACTGGACGTCGACGATGACGTCGGAACCGAGGTCGAGGTGGGGGAACTGCTCGTCGAGGTAGTCGCGTGCGGCCTGGAGGGCAATACTCTCGGCCGGGATGCGCTCGCCGTCGAACTTCTTCGTCGCTCGGCCGACGACCAGAATGTAGATCGGCTCAAGCACTTCGCCGCCGCCGTACGCAGGGGCGGCAGTGCCGGCGACGAGTTGTGTCTCGTCGGTGTTGTAGTGCAAGACTGTGCCGAACCGGTCGATGTACGTCTGTGCCAGCGCACGCGACACTGTCTCCGCGATGCCGTCGCAGATGGAGTCCGGATGGCCGATACCCTTGCGCTCTACGACTTCGATGTCCTGATCTTCGACGGCGAGCCCGCTTGCAGGTTGGACGTGGATGTTCCGCTCGGTCATTGCCTCGACTTCGTCTGGCCGGGTTCTATAACTTACGGGAACAGATAATAGCGGAATGATTACTCGTTCGCATCGCTAAGTAGCATACCGAGATAGGAGGTCCGCTGCTGGTCACTGGGGTCCAGACTGAGGTCCTGAAGCACCTCGTAGGCCCCCTCTCGCACGGGTTCGATGTCGCCGTCGGTCTCCCGTTCGACTTCGACGAACTCGCCGACGTCGTCGACAGCGTCGAGCGTGACGTCGTATTCTCGGACCTCGTACACCCGGCGGTTCTTCCGGACGGTCGCCGCGGGCTCGAAGCCGAGGTGCTGGACGATAGCGTCGATGTCGTCGCCGTCTTCGACGCCTGTTTCGAACTCCTCTCGGCTCTTCGACTCCGCTTCGAGGAGCGGCCCCTTGTAGGTGACTTTCGCGTTCGTCTCCCCCTTTCTGGTCTCGCGACGGACCCGGAACGCCTCGTCCGTCTCGGCGAAATCCCGATGGGGGGCGTCGTAGTACGTGTCCGTCTGTATCACCGTGTCGACCTGTTCGGCCCCAAGTTCGTCGAGTCGCTCCGCGACAGCCTCGATGTCCGCTGGCACTTTCACCTCGACTTCGTACATACTGTGGGGCTGGACCGGGTCGCTGAAAAACGCTCCCGTCGACCGCGCCATTTACTGTGTCCGCTCTCTCGGGTAGTAGTATGGCCGGTCGCTACGAACCGATCGATTCCCCGGACGAAACGACCCTCTTTCCGTATCACGACCTGACGCCGCCGACAGTTGCAACGGTCGCGCGCGCCCGGCAACGCATCCGACAACACCTCCCGGAGACGCCCCTAGTCCGCAGCGAAGCCCTCTCCGAAGCCCTCGACGCGGATGTCCTGCTCAAGCGTGAGGACACACTTCCGACCGGCGCGTTCAAAGTCCGCGGCGGGGTGAACCTCGTCGCGTCCCTCGACGAGGAGTTCCACGACGCCGGGCTACTCGCCGCGAGCACGGGGAACCACGGCCAGTCTATCGCCTGGGCAGGCCGCGAGTTCGACGTGCCCGTCACTATCGGCGTCCCGGAGGAAGCCAACGCCGGAAAGGTCGACGCGCTGGAGCAACTCGGCGCGGAGGTCATCCAGTATGGCGAGGACTACGACGAGGCCCGCGAACACATCGAGGAGCTTGCGACCCAGCGCGAGGCGCGTTACGTCCACTCCGGCAACGAACCGAAGTTGCTCGCCGGCGTCGGCACGGCAGGCCTCGAAATCCTCGACGAACGGCCCGATGTCGACCGCGTGTTCTGTCCCGTCGGCGGCGGCACCGCCGCGGCCGGGTACTGCATCACGCTCGGGGCGATGACCGACGCCGCTGTCGTCGGTGTGCAGGCCGCGGGCGCGCCCGCGGTGTACCGCGCTTGGCAGGAGGAGACGTTGGAGGCCCTCGACAGCGTCGACACCATCGCTGAGGGCGTCGCGACCCGGGTGCCGTTCGCACTCCCGACCGGCATACTCCAGAAGGGGCTCTCGGATTTCCGTCTCGTATCTGAGGACGCCATCGCGGACGCCGTGGCACGCCTGTTTGAGACGGACCGCATCGTCATGGAGGGGGCCTGCGCGACGGCTGTCGCTGCAGCGCTCCAGGCTGGTGACGAAGTACGGGGTGAGACGGTTGTCCTCCCCGTTTCAGGGCGGAACATCGACCGCGAGAAGTTCGACCGACTGTTGGCTGAAAGCGAGTACTAGTCGGCCACTTCCGAAGTTGCTCGACTGCTACTGACCGGGAAACGTTGTCCTTAAGAGTGCCACGACTGACGAACAGGGTATGAGCAACGAGTCTGAGACTGAAGTCGATGAGGAAACCGCAGACGAAGAAGAGCAAGCGGAGGGACTCCAGAAAGGTGATGTCGTCAAGCTCGCCTACACCGCCCGCACCGTCGACGGCGGCCAGCTTGTCGACACGACTGACGAGGAAGTCGCCGAGGACGACGGCATCGACACCGAACAGCAGGAGTTCGGCCCGCGAACCATCGTGCTGGGCGAGAACCACATCTTCCCGGACGTCGAGCAGGACATCTACGGGAAGGAGGTCGGCGACGAGGGCAACGTGACCGTTGCGGCCGCCGACGCTTTCGGCGAGTACGACGAGGAAGAGGTCCGGACGGTCTCGAAGGACAAGATTCCGGAGGACGACCGCTACCCCGGCGCGCACGTCGACATCGAGGGCGAGCACGGCCACATCGAGACCATCATCGGCGGCCGCGCGCGAGTGGACTTCAACCACCCGCTGGCCGGCGAGGACGTCGAGTACGACTACGAAATCCTCGAAGAGGTCACGGACCGCGAGGAGAAGGCCCAGGGCATCATCCAGATGATGCTCGACATGGAGCTCGACGTGTGGTTCGAGACCGACACCGTCGAGGAAGAACAGCTCGTCGAAAGCGAGGACAGCGAGGAGTCGGAAGACACCTCGGACGAGCCCGAGTACGAAACCGTCGAAGTCGAGAAGGAGACGCTCTACATCGAGGCGACGCCGCAGCTGACGATGAACCAGCAGTGGATGATGGGCAAACAGCAGATCGCCCAGCAGCTCACCCAGCTGCTCGACATCGACCGCATCATCGTGCAGGAGGAAATCGGTGGCGGCGGCATGGGCATGCCCGGCATGATGGGTGGCATGGGCGGTGCCGGCGGCGCTGACATCGAAGACGCGCTGGAAGACGCTGACGTGGACGCCGAAGAGATCGTCGAAGAGATCGAGGGCGCCGAAGAGTAACTGCGCCGCGAGCACGCCGAGCGATTCTTGAGTGATAAGCGCCAGCGAGCGCTTTTGCGGTTCCGAGCGGTAGCGACTGCCACTTTCTGACGGCACAGACGGGAGAACGGTTATATCCACGACACGTCATCACTACCCATGCGAGTATCGCTGATGTACCCGCTACTGCTCGCGCTCCCGCCCGGAATCGCCTTCGGTGTCGGCACGGTTGTGCTGACTGGCAGCGCCGGGCTTGGACTGGCAGCCGGCGTCGGCGTCGGTCTCGGACTGTTCCTGTTGATACTCGTGGGTACGGAGTTCGGCTCGACGGACAGAGAACTACAGCCCGGCCGCGAATAGAATCCGTCTCAGGCGATGTCGCGGCTGGTGTCGATGCTGACCTCTTCGACGAGATTGAGTTTGATGATGTCAGTGGGGGCGCGCCCGCCGCGGAACTTCGGAATCGCGAGGCGGTTTTCCACCTCGTCACCGGTCGTCGTGGTGTTGAGCTGGAACACCACGTCCGCGAAGTGCTCGGTCGTATCCCGAAGCGGTGGCACGTCACGGCCATCGAGACAGTGGACGATAGCGAGGCTCCCGGTGTTGACGATGTGGTTCTGCAAGTCGTTCATGAACGCGCGAAAGCGCGAGTGTGGCTCCTGGGCTTCCAGCACATCGAGCGGGTCGACGATGAGGTTCGAGGTCTCCGGCAGCGCCGAGACGAGCTTGCCGGCGTTGTCGAGGGGTGCTTCGCCGGAGATGTGCCGCACCGTCGGGTCCCCGGTGTTGGCCGGCGTCTGCTCGATGCTCGCGATGACCGACTCGGCGGTCCGGTCGAGCGACAGCCACAGCGTTCCGCGCGTGGCGGTGAGTTCATAGAGGAACAGCTCCGCCTGGCTAGCCGGCTGGGCAGAGAGCACGACGATACTCCCCGCAGGGATGCCACCATCGAGCTTTCTGTCGAGGACATCGATGCCCGTTCGCAGCCGGTTGGCCATACCACTGAGAAGTTATTTAGCCACGAGATTAAGTATTCCGCTTGGCGAGAACGTTCGCTATCTCGACGTATTTTGCCGCTGCCCGGTCCGATTCCAGCGGCTTCGACACCGACGGAACGTGAACCGTCTCTGGGCAGGACAGCAGTCGGGATGGGTCTACGGACCCGTCGCTGCCGACGAGGACCGTGAGCACGGGCGGTGCATCGAGCGCACGGGCCATCGCCGCGGTTTTGGCTGTATCGGTGAGGCTCTGGCGGGTTGGTGCGCTCACGAGCACCGTCCTGTCAGCCGCCCGCAGTGGCCGGGCGGCGTCCGGGCCAGCGCCGGCCGGACAGTCGAGTACCACCGGGCGATCACGTTGGGGCAGTGTGCCGATGGCATTGTCGACAGCGGCTTCGGTTGCGTCCTGACAGGGGAGTACGTCGACGTTCTCGACGGCCGTGGCGCGCTTGGCAACCGTGGTCGGCTCAGCCGAGACCGTGATATCAGCGATTCCGGGCGTCGGATCGACGCCAGCGCGGCGGTGGAGGTTCGGCATGTCGCGGTCGGTGTCCACGACTAGCGACCGTCTGGTCGGCGTCCCCAGTGCCTGACCGACTCCGAGGGCGATGGTCGTTTTGCCACAGCCACCCTTGCCGCCAGCGATTGCGAGCATACTGCGGATGGTCCGCCTATCGGTTTTGAACCCTTGTGTTGGAGTCGAGAACATTGACAACCGAACTGGGCCGAAGGGACTGGCTTACGTCGGTTGGCCGTTGCCTACTTTTAATCGGTCGTTATATCCTGCACTCCCCTGGCCGTAGCAAGTCTACGCTTTCGGTGGCGATGGTCCCGACAGTCGACCCGTTCGAGCCTGTCCTGCATGGGTCTTGATAACTGGTGTGTAACAATAACTGGGACACCACTACTGGGGACATGGGTAGTAAACCGAACACGGCCCTTCAGCTATACAGCATTCGTACCCCGCCCGAGCCACTCGCTATCGGTCGATGTTAGCCCAGCCATAACAATAGCGATACACCCGAACGGCTGGGACATGAATCTACATCACGAGCGCATCGAAGCCTCGCCGCCGGCGAGCACGATGAGCTTCTGTCTCACGACCGACCTCACTGGGAACGGTCGACCGGACGTCATCGTCGGGGCGCTCGGCGACGAGCACGAGGTCCAGTTCCCGCTGGTCGATACGTCAGTCGACTTGCTGTCCGTGTTCGGCATGGGGCCGCTGGCCCGCTGGCTCCAGACGAACGTGTTCTGGTACGAAAACCCCGGCTGGGAGCGCCACGATGTCGCCAGCGCACCCGAACTCTCCGTCGGTGGCTCGCTTGGCGATATAACGGGGAACGGCCGCCCGGACATGGTCGCCGGCCAGAACATTCACCAGCACAAGCTGTGGTGGTTCGAAATACCGGACAACCCGCGAAAGCAGTGGACGCGCCGGCTCATCACCGACGACTTCGAGAAGTATCACGACACCGCCGTGGCGGACGTGGACGGCGACGGACAGAACGAGGTCGTCGGGCTGTCTCAGGAGTCCGAAACGGTGTTCTACTATGACATCCCCGATGACCCGACGCGTGAACCGTGGCCGGTGGCGAACCGACACGTTGTCGCCGAGGATATCGACGTCGAGGGCGTCGCTGTCGAGGACGTCGACGGCGATGGCGAGGTCGAAATCGTCGCCGGCCCCAACGTCTTCCATCGGACGGCCGACGGGTGGGACCGGGAGCCCATCGCCGAGGACTGGCAGTGTACCCGCGTCGCTATCGAGGACGTCGACGGCGATGGGGACCTGGAAATAATTCTCGTCGAGGGCGACGAACCGTATCTCGACGACCGCCCGGCCAGGCTGGGCGTGTTCGACCCGCCCGAGTGGGATCTGACGCTGCTGCACGACGACCTCTCGAACCCGCACAGCCTCGACGTAGCGGACTTCGACGGCGACGGCAATCCCGACATCTTCGTCGCGGAAATGGGGCTAGAGGACGGACACGAACCGCGACAGTTCGTGTTCCACAACGACGGGGCGGGGAACTTCGAGCAGAAAGAACTGGGAACCGGCATCCCCACCCACGAAGCGAAGGTCGTCGACCTCGATGGCGACGGTCTCCCCGACATCGTCGGCAAGGCATACACCGAGCCCCGCGTCGACGTCTGGCAGAGCAATCCCTGACTAGTTTCCTGTCCTTCTATTTCGGCCGCTAGGATCTTTCAGACCCCGTTTTCGAAGCCAGTGCCGATGCTCCCGAAGCCGAACCTGACGATGTAAGTGACCGTTCAATTCCCGTGTCGGGGGATTCAAGACCGTCCGGAGCGCGGTATCGAGTGAAATGCGGCACGACCACATCATCAGCGCGAAACAGCTCTCGCGGGGCGACATCGAGACGGTGCTCGACCACGCGGCCGACATCGCGGCTGACCCGGGAGCGTTCGCGGACCGGCACAGCGACACGCTGCTTGGCCTCCTCTTTTTCGAGCCGAGCACCCGGACGAAGATGAGCTTCACAACGGCGATGAAACGCCTCGGCGGCGACATCGTCGACATGGGCTCCGTCGAGTCCTCCAGCGTGAAGAAAGGCGAGTCACTGGCAGATACCGTCCGCGTCGTCGAGGGGTACACCGACGCGCTCGTGCTCCGGCACCCCATGGAGGGCTCCGCGAAGATGGCGAGCGAGTTCGTCGACGTGCCGCTCGTCAACGCCGGCGACGGGGCCGGTCAGCACCCGACACAGACGCTACTCGACCTCTACACGATCCGTGAGAACGCGGGCTTTGAGGACCTGACTATCGGCATCATGGGCGACCTGAAGTACGGTCGGACGGTCCACTCGCTGGCCCACGCGCTCACGACCGTCGACGCCAGGCAGCACTTCATCAGCCCCGAGTCGCTCCAGCTTCCGCGGTCGGTCCGGTACGACCTCCACGAGGCCGGCGCGGGCATCCGCGAGCACACCGATCTCGACGAGATTCTCCCCGACCTGGACGTGCTCTACGTGACACGTATCCAGGCCGAGCGGTTCCCCGACGAGAGCGAGTACCGCGAAGTCGCCGGCCAGTACCAGATCGACGCCGACACGCTGGACGCGGCCAAGGACGACCTGACCGTGATGCACCCGCTCCCGCGCGTCGACGAGATCGCCCACGACGTCGACGAGACCACCCACGCACAGTACTTCCAACAGGCCCACAACGGCGTCCCCGTACGGATGGCGCTGCTCGACCTGATGCTCGGAGGCGACCAATGAGCGACAACGACCAGCAACTCCGCGTCTCGAAGATCCAGAACGGCACCGTCATCGACCACATCGCGGGCGGCCAGGCGCTGAACGTCCTCGCGATCTTGGGTATCGACGGGACCAGCGGTGACTCCGTCTCCGTCGCGATGAACATGCCTTCCGACCGTCTGGGGCACAAAGATGTCGTCAAAGTCGAGGGCCGCGAACTCTCCCAGGACGAGGTCGACGTGCTCTCGCTCATCGCCCCCGCGGCGACGATCAACATCATCCGTGACTACGATGTCGTCGAGAAGCGCCGCGTCGAGCGGCCGTCGGTCGTCGAGGGCGTCCTCGAATGCCCGAACCACAACTGCATCACGACCGAAGCCGAACCCGTCGACTCGCGCTTCGCCGTCGGCGACGACGGCGTCCGCTGTGAGTACTGCGATACGATCATCCGTGACGACCTGCCGGCACACATCCTCGCGGAGTAAGCCGACCCTGCCGCCGTCTGGCTACTGTAACCAGATGCTCGCAAACGAGTCGAAGTAGTCTTCGCCGGTATCGACCAGTACGTGGTCCGCGCCGAGTGCCGTAACGCGGTTTGACACCGAGTCGATGTGGGCGTCGAGCCGCGACTGGTACGTTTCGGCCAGCGAGCCGCTGAAATACGACCGGCGTTTCTCGTCGCTCTCGGGGTCGGCGAACAGCACGTCACCGACGACGCCGGGGTCCCGTTCCTCCGGGGCGACCACGCGGACGAGCAACACGTCGGCGTCGTTGCGTGCGAGCGCGGCGACGCCCGACTCGAGCTCCTCGGGGTCGGCCAGACAGTCGCTGAACACGACGACGAGCGAGCGCGAGCGAATGCGTTCGGCGTACGCCTCCAGCGCGGATTCGAAATCGGCCGTCCCGTCGGGCGTTATTTCGTTCAATTGGTCGATAAGCGAGAGGAGTTCGCCGCGGTTCGACTGCCCGGTGTCGATGCGGTTCACCCGGTCACGAAACGTGCAGAACCGGAAGTCGTTGTTCTCCTCCGCTGTAAGGTAGGCGAAGCCGAGGCCGAGCTTGGCGGCGCACTCGAACTTGTGACTCGCCGCGTCGCCGTAGTCCATCGACGCGCTCGTGTCGACGAGCAGGTGGACGGTCAGGCTCCGCTCTTCCTCGTACTGCTTGATGAAGTACTCCTCCGTCCGGGCGAACAGCTTCCAGTCGATTCGTCGCGTGTCGTCCCCCGGCGAGTACCGCCGATAGTCGCTGAACGTGAGCCCCTCGCCGACCCGCGGGGACTGCTGGTCGCCCTGCCGAATCGAGGTCGTCTGGCGGTTCAGCGCGGCGGTAAACCGGCCGAGTTCGTCCAGAAAATCCGGTTCGATAGTCACGGCTGTCCCTCCCACGGGTCCGCCCGCCAGATTGCGTGCGTCGGGTGGCTCATCCCAGCAAGTCCGCGATGAGGTCGTCCGCCGTCCGGCCCTCGCGCTCGGCCCGGAAGTCCACGATAATCCGGTGCCGGAGGACGGGCGCGGCCAGCGCCTCGATATCCTCGCCCGTGACGTGCGAGCGGCCGTGGAGGAACGCCCGCGCCTTCGCCGTCTGGACGAGCGCCATGCTCGCCCGTGGGCTGGCCCCGAACTCGATGTCGTCGGCTTCACGCGTCCGGCGCACGAGCTGGACTGCCCGGTCGCGCAGGTCGTCGGCGATGGGCATCTCGCGGACCAGTTGCTGGATCTCCTGAATCTCCGGGCGGGTCAGCGAGCGTTCGACGGGGACCTGTTCTGCCCCGGCGGTGTACATGTCGACGATGGTCCGCTCCTCGTCGTAGTCGGGGTAGTCGACCAGCAGCTTCAGCATGAAGCGGTCGGTCTGGGCCTCCGGGAGCGCGTAGGTCCCCGACTGGTCGATGGGGTTCTGGGTCGCCAGGATAAAAAATGGGCGCGGCAGTTCGTAGGTCTCGCCAGCGGCGGTCACCTGCTTCTCCTGCATCGCCTCCAGCAGGGCGGCCTGTGTCTTCGGCGTCGCCCGGTTGATCTCGTCGGCCAGCACGACGTTGGCGAACACCGGCCCTTTCTCGAAGACGAACTCGCGGCCGCTGTCGGTCTCGCGGATGATCTCGGTCCCCGTGATGTCGGAGGGCATCAGGTCGGGCGTGTTCTGAATCCGGGAGAACTGGAGGTCGGTCACCTCCGCGACGGTCCGGACCATCGTCGTCTTCCCCAGTCCCGGGTTCGATTCGAGCAGGGCGTTGCCGTCGGCCAGGATACAGATGAGCAGTTGCTCCAGTACCTCCTCCTGACCGACGATCCGCGTGCCGATCTGTTCGCGTGCGTTCGCGATCTTCTGCTGTAGTTCGTCGATGTCGTGCTCTGAGCTCATGGGTCGGTGTCCTCGTCGTCCGTGTCTTGCTCTCGAATCCTGAGATTGTACTCGCGGATGAGGTCCGCGTCCTCGACGTCTTCCTGGCCGGCGAACCCGGCCTGCTGGCTGTCGACTGTGCCACTTCCACTTCCCGGCCCCCCGGTGTCCGACGACGACGGGAACGACTGGCTCCGGTCGATTTCCTCGTCGCCGCCCGTCGAATCAATCTCGGCGGTGAGGTTCTCGTCGCCCGCCTGCACGTCCTCGCTGTCGCCGAGTATCGCGTCGCCGTCTTCGAGCCCCTCGTACTCGCTGGGCCGGTCGTTCGGCGAGTCCGTCTCGACCGGGTCGCGGTCGAGTAGGCCGATGTCGACGACGGCCACCTGCACTGTCGCCAAGCTCAGCAGGATAACGACGATAAGCGTGCCGAGCAGCCGCCGGCTATCGACGAGCGCGACGCTCGAACTCCGTCTCAGACTCGCAAGCACGTCTTCGTAGAGCCGGGCCGCCATCCGCGTTTCGGCCCCGTCCTCGACCGCGTCCCGCGCCGTTCGGAGCGCGTCGGTGACGTTCGCGTTCGCCGCCTCGAACTGCTCGACGAGTGGCTGTCGGACCCGGTACAGATACTCGCCGACGAACCAGAGCGCGCCGACGACAATGCCGACGACTGCGCCCGTCGGGAACGATAGCGCAGGTATCGAGCGGCCGACAGCCGCCCCGACCGGGTCCGTCACCGCCGTCGGAACTGACAGCTGTGTCGGGAGTGCAGTCGGCGAGAGGACAGTCAGGAAGATGTTCACCAGGAGAAAGACCAACACCGCGTCGACGATGGCGTAGATGAACGCCGCCTTCTTGCCCTCGCGTCTGACCTCGGCGATGGCGTCGGCCATGCGTTCGCGTGCCTGTGCCCGTCCGTTTTCAGGCGGCTCTTCGTCGCCGTTTTCTCCGGTATCTGTGTCGGGGTCGTCCATTAGTAGTCCTCGCAGGTCGGGTCCGGTGTCTCCATCCTGTTACAGATGGTCTCGATATCGTCTCTCAGCGCTTCGTTCTGATTTTCGAGTTCATTGATTTCGCTTTCGAGGGTGTCGATCCGCGATTCCAGGCTGTCGATATCGTCCTGCAGGTCGGATACCTGCCCCTTCAGTTCGTTGCGTTCGTCCTCTAACTCCTCGTTTTCGGCCTCCAGATCGCCGATTGTCGTTTCGAGGTCATCGACTTCGTCCTCGAGAGTGTCACGCTCGTCCCGAAGGTCGTCGACTGTCCCCTCCAGTTCATCGACGCGGCCCTCGCTCTGGCGGAGCGACTGCCGGGTCTCTGCCAACTGACTCTGCGTGGCGTTCAACTGCTCCTCTGTCTGGTTCAGGTTGGTCGCGACCTGATCGACATCCTCCGACCGCGTCTCCAGTCGCTCTTGGAGTTCCTCGACACGGGTCTGTGTGGATTCCAGTTTATTTCTGGTGTCGTCCAGGTTCCCCCGAAGTTCGGCGTTTTCCTGTCTGAGCTCCTGATTCTGCGAGCGAAGCTCGCTCGCGGAGTCCTGGTACAGCACCGTCGTTCCGCCGGTGCCGACCATCGAGAGGACGACGAACACCACGAGCCCGAGGTTGATCCGGCGGCCGATTGCGCTCACGGGAGACCACTCTCCAGGGAGGTGCGACCGCGGTACACTTGAACACGCCGGGCGACCACCTCGCCGGTGAACAGCAGGAGCGCGCCGAGCAAGGCGAGCCAGTCCCAGGTGTTCCGAACGGTCCGGACCCGGGTGGACTTCTGGCGCGCCTCTCTGGCTATCTGTTCGCCCTGGGCCGGGCTGAAGGTCTGCCCGCCCGTCGTTTCGACGAGCGCATCGAGGCTGTCACTCGGACCGAAGGCTCCGTACTCAACGGGGTAGTTCGCCGCGTACTCGGTGTCGAGTGCGGTCTGATACCCCGCCTCCCGAGGCGTGAACTCGCCGCGATACCGGCCGTCGCCGATCTGGCGGAAGGAGATGTTCGCCGCGTCCGGGCGGCTATCGCCCTGGTAGGTCAGCGTCGTTGGACGCCCCACACGAGCATCGCTGACCGCTGTGACGCCGGTCTGCGTGCGCATGGGGTCACCCACCGCGTAGTTGACCGACTTCGTGACGACCAGCGAGTCCGGCCGGTCGAGCAGGCCGCCCATCGTGTTGTCCGAGTCGTAGGCGGTGATCGAGACGACGCGGCCCAGCCCGAACCGCCAGGAGGCGATGGCCGGCTTCCCGTCCGCGGTGGCGACCTGGTAGTCGGCCCCGGGCTTGACCTGGACGTTGTTCGCCTGGCCGGGGTTCGCAGTCAGCTCGACGCCGGCGGTGATGAACGTGTCCTCCGTGACGATTGTGAGGTTCTCCCCCTGGTAGCGCCGCGAGGAGCCGCCAAAGAGGAGCCGCAGCCGCTCGGTCTCGTCGGCGGCGAAGTACGACCCGCCCGACTCGCTTGCGATCTGGCGCATCGTCGCGACGCCGACTCGCTTGCCGACACCGACCGAGACGACGCGGGTCCCTTCGCGGCCCAGTTGGTTGGCAACGGCCGCCGGCGGGCCGAGCCGGTCCTGGCCGTCACTGAGGAGGATGATCGTCCCTTCGCGGTCGCCAAGCAGTTCGTCGGCCCCCTGAAGCCCGACGGCGATATCCGTCGCGCCACCGCTTTCCAGCCGTCGTATCTTGTCGGCAGTCTCCGCCCGGTTCTGCCCGAGCGCTTGCATCTCCGAGACGCGATATGCGTTGTGGTTGAACGCGACGACGCCGACCTGGTTCTCGTCGCCGAGCTGGTCGAGCACGTCCAGGGCGACGGCTTTCTGTATCGAGAGGCCGCCCTCGGCGCTACCGGACACGTCGACGAGGATGACGATGTTCGACTCGCCTCCCGTCGCGTTCCCTACTCGGACAGGGAGCATCGAGGCCACTGATGACGTTTCGTAGCCGCCGTTCTCGTAGGCGTTGTCACCGCCCGCGACGACGAGCCCGCCGCCGTTGATGACGAAGTCCTGCAGCGCGGTGGCGTTCCCGATATTGCCCGACGGTGTGTCTTGCATGACGACGGCGGCGTAGTCGTCGAGGTCCGCCGGGACCGACGAGGCCGTCGAAACGTTGTACAGCGAGTCGAGGTAGTTCCGCAGGGGATACTCGCCCTGTGAGACGTACAGCACGTCGGGCTGTTCGACGACGCGGACGCTCTTGTAGAACACGTCGTTTCGCGCGTACTCGTCGTCGCCGGACAGCGTCGCAGTCACGCGGTGTGACCCGATTTCCTCGAACGTGTGGTCGACGGTGAGCGTGCCGTCCGGCCGGAGTTCTCCTTCAGTCACGCTCTCACCGTCGATAGTCACTTCGACGGGCACGGGCTCGAGGACGCTCACGCCCTGCATCGAGACGGTATACTGTGACTGGACGCCGCGGCTCACCGTCGACGGCCCCGCTATCGCCACGGCTCGCTCAGTGCGTGGCGACTGCGGGGTGACGCTGTGGACGGTCGCGTTGAGCCCGGCTGCGTCCTCGGCGGCTGTTGCCAGGCTCCGGCCCTCTGTGACGCGGCCGTCGGAGACGACGACGACCGTCCCGTTTGCTTGGAGATTTGCCGCCACGCCGTCGCCGATCCGCGAGTTCGACCCGCTGCCGATGGTCGCCCGTGTCACCGGGACGCCCTCGCTCTCGATATCCTGTACCAGCTCGTCGGTCGTGTTCGGATAGATACCCATGCTCGCGGATTCGTCTGTCAGCAGTGTCACGCCCGGTTCACCCGGCGTCTCGCGGGTCTGAACGGTGTACGGTTCCATCGCGCCGAGGACGAGCAGGCAGACGATGAGCACGCGGCTGGCAAGCAGGAGCCGGCGGCTCCGGTTCGAGGCCGACCGCGGCCCACCGTCGCCACGCCGGACGAGATACGCGAGGAGGCCGACGGCGACCGGCAAGACGAGCAGCGGCCACAGGTGCTCGACACCGACGGTGAGTCCCTCCCTGAGGGTGTAGGACACCGCCATCAGAGGTCACCCCGTCGGCGCAGATAGCCGACCTCGGCCAGCGCAAGTATCAGCCCGCCCAGCGCGAAGTACTCGGTCAGCGGCTGTGGCACCGACCGCTGTTCGGTCCGGGTGAGGTTCCCGGCCGTCCCGGAGCGCTGGTCGAGCGCTCCGACGTTGGTGTTTGACTCGCCCTCGTCCAGCAGCGACGCGCTCACTTGCCGGCTCTCGCTTCGGTAGAGCCCGGCTCGCTGGAGCGGGACCGAGTTCCCGGAGACGGGGCCGGCCGGCCCCTCGACGGTGGTGTTACCGAACCGGACGGTCTCACCGGTCTCGTGGTTCAGCGCCGGGAGTTGTTCCCTGTCCGCCAGATAATACACCGCCCGCTTCCAGAACACGGGGTACTGGTAGTTGAACTTGAAGCTGGACCGGTCCTCGATGTAGCCGTAGTACATCACGCGGCCGCCGTTCCGATCCTCGGTCGCGATGAGCGGCGTCCCGTCCCCCAGTTGCACCTGGGCCGACCCGGAGCGCAGCGACCCGGAGATGTACTCGTCCGGTGGCTGGAAGTCGATGCCGCGGGTGAGCTGTGTCTGTGCCGTCTGGCCCACTGTCGCGCCCGCCCGGGTCTCGCCGGGCTCGATGAGGAGGAGGTCCCGGTACCGCTGTGGGAGGTCGTCCTGTGCCAGTACCGCCACGCCGCCACCGTCTTCGACCAGTTCGCGCCCGCTTTCGACGTTGCCGGGCAACAGTGAACTCTGGTCGACGTTGCTGTACAGGATGACGTCGTAGTTCTTCTGAATGGTCGTCGGCGGCTGGCTGACCGTCACGTTCACCCGGTCGACGACCGACAGCGCGGTGGTCAGGTACCGGTTCCGGTCGTTTGTCAGCACCAGTACGTCGACAGCCGCGTCCGCCGGTGCGGCGACGTAGACGCTGTCGTCAGTCGCGAAACTGTCGCCCGGGCTGAGCCGGGCCTCGCTCCCGCCGGCCGGGACCGGCATCGTCACCGAGCCAACGTCGTCGGGTCCGAGCTGCAGTTCTCGCTGGGTGTTGCCGAGCCGAACGGTCCGGGTGACGGTCGAGTCGCCGTAGTTTTTCACCGACAGCGTCACCGCCGAGCCGGAGAACCGGCGGTTGATGAAGCCGACGTTTGCGTCGCCCCCACCGTCGAACTGCTGGAGGTCGACGGAGAGGCCGCGCCCGCGCGCTGAGGTGACTGCAGTGGTCCACTCCTCGCCCGCGAAGTCGCTCAGGACGATGATTCTGGCGTTCTCACCGGCGAGCGAGGCCGCCTGCGAGATAGCGCCGCTGAGCGCTCCCGGCGCGTCCGTCGGGCTGAGCCCGTCCAGCGTCCCCTGCGCTGCCGTCGGCGTACCACGCTGGAGCACGACCTCGCCGCCGTTGGTCGTCGTGACGACGGAGGTCGTTCCTGTTACTTCTTCTTGGGCGGCCGCAACGGCCCGCTGGAAGCGTGTCTGACCGTCGGCGTCGGTCTGCATGGACGCGCTGGTGTCCACGACGATGACCGTCTCCTCGACCGTCGCCCGCTCGGAGACGGTGACGTACGGCGTCGCCAGTCCGACCGCGAGCACCAGCACGACCAGTACCTGCAACAGCAGGAGGAGGCTCCGCGAGATCCGTTCGAGAAACGGCGTCGCTGACTGCTGGCGTTCTCCGGCGACGAGAAACTGGTACGTCGGCAGCGTGAGTTCCTGCGGGTCCGGTCGGATGAGATACAGCACCACTATCGGCACCGCCAGGAGGAGAGCCGCCAGTCCCAGGGGGGCAAGCAAAACGTCCGAGAGGACCATTGTCTGTGTATCAGGCGGAGGCGGCATTTATCTTGTGAATATAGTGACACCACCGTTCGGGCACCTGACGGCGGTGTCTCTCGGCCGACTCATCGCCGGCTATGGCCCAGCACAGCAGTACAGGCGGTTATTTTCGATCCTCCGATAGCAGACGAACGCTGTCACCGACGCAATGAGTGACGCCGCCGCGGCTTCGGGAGGCTCCATTCTCCACATAGAAGAACAGGTAGAATACGCCCGCAGTCTGCGGATTTCGGCGGCGATGACAAAACCCATTTAACTGCAGATAGTCGAGTGACAATCAGAATGGGACAATCCGAGAGCGGGCCTACAGGGGCGACATCGGGGACCGCGAAAGAACGAACCCTCAAGGTTCTGTTCGAAATTGAACTGCCCGATGACTGTTCGTGCCCCCTTTCGGATCCGGATGCAGACATCGAGAACGCTCAGAACCAGATCGACGACGGCGTCTGTCACGCCGAGGTGACTGTCACCGACGAGGCCGGTACCGAGCGGGTTCTCCACTCGACAAATCAGGTCGGGGACGCCTGTCTCTGTCTCGCCTTTAGCGAGGTCGGGTGTGTTCCACGAACCCGGCGCGTAGACGGTGACTCGCTTTTCATCGAGACGTACGTCTCAGACCGAAGCGTCATCAGCGAGCTAGTCGACCAGTTGGAATCGGCCGCGAAACGAGTGCGTCTGCGACGGCTGACATCCCGACAGGACGTCGCGACCGAGTCGGAGCCCACTACAGTCGACCTCGCCTGTCTCACGACAAAACAGCGGGAAGCGGCGATACTCGCAGTGGACGAAGGATACTATCAGACACCCCGACAGACGACCCTCGACGAACTCGCGGCCACGCTCGACATCTCGAAATCCGCACTCTCTCAACGCCTGAACGCCGTCGAATCGAAACTCGCGACGGCCGCCTTCGACCCGTAGACTCGCCTTTTCGGGCTGGACGCACTGGCAGCGGCAGAGACTCCCGGTGACACTCCCGCCCGTATTTAAACCTCTTCACAATACAGCGCTCTCCCTACCGAGTTTCGAGGGTAATCGGTAACTAGAGCCATGAATGACCCACAGCAGCCGCGGTTGACGCCGATTGATGAGTGGGAAGACGAAGCAGCAGCGATGCTTGACGGCGTCGAGTACGACACTGATCTGGGGCTACGGATGGCTCGGGATGCGATTCGTGTCTCGAACGGAGAACTGAGCGACGCCGAATTCCACGAGAAGTATCACGAGGAGCTACTGGCAGAGTTCGGTGAAGACGAGCGGCCGACCAAACCTGAGGGATTCGACGATGACTGACGACGACGGCGTTTACCGACGTGACGTACTGAAAGCCAGCGGAGCGGCTGCTGCCCTCGGTCTTGGCGGGGGCGAGTTCTTCCAGACGCTGGTCGAAAGCGGAGACGGAACCGGGCCGTCCAACCGTGACTCCGGTATCGAGAGCTACGTCGGGCAAAACGAGGTCATCCAGACCGTCTGCTCGCCGAACTGTCGCGGGAAGTGCCCCATCGACGTCCACGTCCGCGACGGCCAGGTGAAGAAGGTCGAGCCACATCCGCCGGAAGACGAGCAGTACAAGCGGGCCTGTGTGCTCGGCCTCTCACACACCCAGCGTGTGTACGACCCGACAAGACTGAAGTACCCGATGAAGCGCACAGACTGGTCGCCCGACGAGCCAAACCCCGACGGACGCGGCCCGGATGCCGAGTTCGAGCGCGTCTCCTGGGACGAGGCACTCGACCTCGTCGCCGACAAGATGCAGTCGCTGAAAGCAGCCCACGGCGCGGAGAGCGTCCTCTTCCACGCGGGGTCGGGGAACTACGGCCAGTCCAGCACGGCGTTCAATCGACTGGCCTCTCTGTTCGGTTCGACCCAGTCTGCCTGGGGCATCGACGCCAACGTCGGTCGCGGATTCAACCGGGTCACTGGGACCGGCTTTTTCCTTCCGTCGACGAACGAGGCCGAGGACTGGGAGAACGCGAACACCATCATCGTCTGGGGGTCGGACCTCTTCGCCAGCCAGTTCCAGATGGACGCCTCGAAGGTTCTCGACGCCGTCGAGAGCGGGGCGAAGCTCGTCGTGGTTGACCCGGTGTACACGACGACAGCGTCGAAAGCCGACCTGTGGCTCCCGGTCAAACCCGGGAAAGACGTGCATCTCGCCCTTGCGATGATGCACACTGTCTTCGAGGACGAGACGTACGACGAGGACTTCCTCCGGAAACGGACGACCGCGCCGGCGCTAATCCGCACGGACACCGGGGAGTTGCTCAAGGCGAGCGACGTCTTCGAAGACGGCGGCGAGAACCAGGTCGTCGCCGTCGAACAGGGCAGTACGACGCCGGTCGAACTCGAACCGGAGACCGGTGGCCCGTATGCGCTCTTTGGGGAGTACACCGTCGACGGCATCGAATGCGAGACGGCACTGACCAGACTCCGTGACCATGTGGCCGACTACGCGCCATCGAAAGTCGCGGCGAAGACCGGTGTCGACGCGGAAAACATCCGCACTGCAGTCCGATGGCTGGCGACTCGCGGCCCCGGTGGCATCGCCCCCAGCTACGCGATCGGGCGGTACAAACACGGGCACATCTTCGGCCAGACCTACGCGATGCTCATGGCACTGACCGGTGACTACGGTCGGCACGGAAACATCCACGCCCATCACTCCGGCGGGGCGACGCTCAGTACCGGTGGCTGGAGCGCGCCGGAGGACGCTGACCCCGGCCCGTCGCTGTTCTTCCCCGAATACCCAGACGCGATACTCGACGGTGACCCGCACAAGGTCAGGGCCGTCTACTCGATCGAGTCGAACATGATGGGCAACCAGTTCCCGGACCGGCAGCGGTTCAGAGAGGCCATCAGGAGCCTTGAGATGTACGTGGTCGCGGATATGCACCACACGGATACGGTCCAGCACGCGGACATCATCCTCCCGGTTCCACACTGGTTCGAACAGGAGGATATCACGTCCAGCTGGGGGTCCCATCCACACATCAGCTACCGACACAAGGTACAGGAACCGCTGTGGGAGGCCAGAGACGACTACTACGCGATCCGCGGGCTCGCGGAGCGGCTCGGCTTTGTCGACCGGTTCCCGGAGACGAAACGCGAAATGCTCCGGGAACTCGCCGACCGAGACGACGATATCGACTTCGACACGCTGTTCGAGCAGGGAACACAGAAGAAAGAGAGCGTCCCCATCGTCAAGTACACCGATGCGTTCCCCACCGACACGGGGCGAATCAAGATGTACGACGACGACGCCCCGAGCGAGGAGGGCGTGACGTTCGACCTCCCGCGGCCACTCGAAGACCGGACAGCCGACGACTACGAGAAGGCCGACGAGTACCCGCTGATGTTCATGCAGAAGCACAGTCGGTTCCGCATCCACTCGCAGTACGAGATGCTGAACTGGGTGCGTGAGGTCAACCCCGAACCACAGCTGGACATCCATCCGTCGGATGCGAAGGCTCGCGGCATCGAGGACGGCGAGTACGTCCGGGTGCACAACGACCGCGGCGAGATGATCGTGAAGGCGAAGTACAACGAGGCGTTCCAGCCGGGGCTGGTAAACACTGACCAGGGATGGTGGTCACGCGACTACGTCGCGGGCCACCACAACGACCTCACGCACAACGAGGTCAGCGAGGTCGGCCAGACGATGGCGTTCTACGACGTCCGTGTCGAAGTCGAACCGGCCCCCGATGACGTCGATACGGACAAGTACGAAGCCGATAACCCGCGCGGGGCCGGTGCCGACGCACCGCGCGCAGGAGGTGACTAACAATGACGAACTACGGCCTAGTAATCGACCAGGAGCGGTGTATCGGCTGTCAGGCATGCGCAGTGTCGTGTAAACAGGAGAACAACGTCCCGATGGGGCAGTTCTGGAACCGCGTCCTGACGGAGGGCGGCGACAAGATTGACACCCCGTCCGGTGGCTATCCCGAAGACGGCGGCAGTGGCTCGCTGGACATGGAGTACCAGCCGACGGCGTGCCAACACTGCGAAAACGCGCCCTGTGTGAAGGTCTGTCCGGTCAACGCGACGTACACCCGGGACGACGGGATCGTCGAGATCGACTACGACAAGTGCATCGGCTGTCGCTACTGCATGGCGGCCTGCCCGTACAACGCACGGGTGTTCAACTGGGACGAACCCGAGCAGATGCCCGAGGAGGGGACGGGCGACGTTGCCGCCCGTCCACAGGGCGTCGTCGAGAAGTGTACGTTCTGTAGCCACCGCGTCGACGAGGGACTCGACCCGGCCTGTGTCGTCAACTGTCCGGCCGACGCACGCATCTTCGGCGACCTCGACGACGAGGGGAGTACCGTCTCGAAGTACATCAACGAGTACGAGACGGACCAGCTCCTCGAAGACCGCGGGACGAACCCGAAGACGCACTATATCAGCGGCGAGATGAGTCCCGGCCGGCCGCAAACGTCGGATAAAATGGAGAGCGAACTCGACGATGTTTCTCCGTGGTCCGATGGAGCCGAGGACGTGCCGTCTGACGCCGACGGAAGCGACAGTAGCGACTCGGGTGGGAGCCCCCACTCCATCGAGGGTGATGCCGCTCCACACGTCCCGGCAGTGGGGTCCGGAGGTGATGACTGATGGCCGCTGACTCGTCACGGATCGCGATTCCGGCCTTCGGGACGAAAGGAAAGCTGTGGCTCGGTCTGCTCGCGGCCCTCATGGTCGCTGGACTGGCAGCCTGGGGCTACCAACTCACCACTGGGCTTGTCGCCACGGGGATGCGCAACGTCTTCTCGTGGGGACTGTACATCATGATGTTCGTCCTGTTCGTCGGGCTGTCTGCCGGGGGACTCATCATCTCCAGTGCACCGAAGTTCTTCCATTCACACCGCTACGAGGGGTTCGCACGGCTCGGCGTGCTGGTCAGTCTCGCCTGTATCACCGTCGCGGGTCTGCTCATCCTCCCGGACATCGGTCGGCCCGAGCGACTCTACCAGTTTTTCACCTCGCCGGACTTCCGCTCGCCGATGGTGTGGGACTTCGGTATCGTCATCCTCTATGGCGTGCTAAACCTCTGGTATCTATGGCTGCTGACCCGCCGCGACCTGGCCGCGCGTGGGTCGCCACTGGCACTGGGTGTCGATGACACCGACGCTGGGCGCGAGCGTGACCGCACGCTCATGTTCTGGACCGCAGCACTCGCTCTCCCGACCGCGGTCGCACTCCACTCGGTGACCGGGTGGATTTTCGCGACGCAGATCGGTCGGGGCGACTGGTTCAGTCCCCTCGTCGCACCGGTGTTCATCGCCAAGGCGCTCGTCTCCGGGCTCGGGCTGTTGCTGGTCGTGTCGGTACTCGCAGATCGGCTCACGAACTACGAGGTCGACCGCGAGGAACTCACGAGTCTCGGGAAGATACTCGGCATCTTCCTCGCGCTTCACGTAGTGTACTTGCTCGCGGCCGAGCGACTGCCCCACGCCTGGGCGAACCACTTCGAGTTCTGGGCCATCACCAGTAGCTTCCTCATCGGCGAGTCCGTCTACTTCTGGCTCTGGACAGTCGTCGGCGGGGCGGTCCCGCTTGTCATGCTGATGATTCCGTCGCTCCGGAAGCGCGTGTCGGTCATCTTCACCGCGAGCCTCCTCGCGGTCTTCGGCACGATGTTCGAGGGGATCCGGCTGGTGTTCACGGGATACGAAGTCGCTAACATCGCTCTCCCACCGGGTATCTCGACCGGTGGGGAGTATGCCGGCATCACGACAGACATCTGGGCGACTGCCGGAGCTTACACCCCGACGCTGGTCGAAGTGGCTGTCACCCTCGGTATCGTCGCCTTCGGCGCACTCATCGTCACGCTCGGCCTGAAATACGTGCCGATTCAGCGAGTCGAGAGACCGGAGTCGTACGCGACTGACGGCGGTCGACAGGAGCGACAATGAACAGACAGACTGACGCTCCCGCCAAGCGTGAGCGAGCAGCCGAGCGCGGCACAGACAGCGACGGATTCCGCTCGGATGTCGCGGCGACCTACGCCGTCCTCGCCGAATGCTGGCGGGAACCGACCGAACAGCTGGTCGAAGCCGTCGATACCGGCGAACTGGGACCGGTAGTCGGCGACGTTGGCTCGGTTGACCTTCGCCGTCTCAGCGCCGAGTACACCCGGCTGTTTATCGGGCCGGACGGGCCACCGTGTCCACCCTACGAGAGCGTCTATCGCGACGGCGACGACCCGGACGAACTCGGCCCGGTCAAGGGACCAGCTACGATGGCTGTCGTGCGCTGGTACCGGGAGTTCGGCGTCCAGCCTGCGGCTGACCATCCGGACCTCCCGGACCACATTGCGACCGAACTGGAGTTCGCCGCCTATCTGGCAGAAGCGGGTCTCGACGAACGGCTTGCCCAGTTCCGTGCGGAGCACCTCGATGCGTGGGCTGACGAGTTCCTCGGCCACGTCGAGGCAGAGACGCGCGAAGCGTTCTACGCGTCACTGGCAGCCACGACCCGGGAGGTGCTCGGGCAATAGCGGACCTGCGGGGCACTGATCGGGTTCGTCGCGGCGGCCGACTGTCTCCT
This sequence comes from Haloarcula sp. KBTZ06, assembly GCF_048595605.1. Taxonomy (NCBI): domain Archaea; kingdom Methanobacteriati; phylum Methanobacteriota; class Halobacteria; order Halobacteriales; family Haloarculaceae; genus Haloarcula; species Haloarcula sp. KBTZ06. Next base: position 1,646,742 of record NZ_CP184337.1, on the reverse strand, counting down.
CACCCATCTTCGCGGACAATACGCCCCCAGAGTCGTGTGCGCCGTCAGCGACCAGTATCGCGACGAGTACGAGAGACAGCTCCCGCAGCGGTCGCACAGTCGGTCACAGCGACGAAGCCCAGCGGATGCAGGAGAGCGGGGCATGACAGACGAGAACCCGGAGCGGCGGCGCGGTCCTACTGTGCGTCGCGTCGTTCCCACGCCTGGACCGTCGGGAGCGACCACCCGCGACCGATGCCCAGCCCTCGGGCCAACAGCACCGCGAGCGCGCACCCGGCCGATGCCGCACCGGCAGCCGCGCCCAGCTGTGCCAGCGCCCAGAAGGCGAGGCCGCCGATGACGGCACAGGACGCGTAGAAGTCCTCGCGGAGGATGAACGGCGTCCGGCCCAGCAGCAGGTCCGATATCGCCCCGCCGCCGGCCGCGTTGACCGTCGCCAGCGCGACGACGGCAAACACCGGAAGGCCGGCCTGATGGCCCAGCAGCGCTCCGGTGGTCGTGAACGCCGCCAGCCCGATGGCGTCGGCCGTCAGGACGACCGGATGCTGGTGGCCGTCGTCGAGGAAATGCACGAACAGAACAGCGGCGGTGACACCAAGGAGTGATAGGGCGACCTCGCCGGGCGACTGCAGGGAGTTCGGAACGCGGTTCAACAGCAGGTCCCGCGTCGTCCCGCCACCCAGTGCCGTCATCACGCCGACGACCGTGACGCCGAACACGTCGTAGCGCTCCTCGACAGCCTTCGCCGCGCCGACGAACGCGAACCCGACCAGCCCGATAGCGTTCATCACCGCAAACGGGTCGGTCACGCTCCCCCTCCGGCCCGCTGGGGCACGGCGCATGAGCGAACCCGACCGAGTCGACCCGCTGTCACGAGTTTCGCGGTCATTATGCTACTACTACGGGTGCGGACAATTAGGCCTTTAGTCCTGCCCGCGAGGTATGTCCCCGGCTATCACTGTCGACTGCCAGCGACCGTACTCACGGCTTGACCGTCTCCAGTACCCAGTCGGACGGTGTCGCTCGGCGGACCTCGAACGTGTCGAAGGCTTCTCGCGGGGCCTCCGCGAGTCGGCCCAGGAACTGCCCGACCGGCGTCGGGTCGCGGTCGCTGACGAGGACGAACGACTCGTCGCTGTCCAGTGCGGTGAACTGCTCTCGAACCAGATCCTTGCGTTCCTGTGGCGGCAGGCCCCGGATATCGGCGGTCGGGTCGACGCCCACCTCGCCGGCGGTGTCGAGGGCCGATTCCACGGCATCCCCCAAATCGCTGACCGCGCTGGGCACGTCGCCGGGCGCTGGCGTCCCCTGCAGGTCGTGCGAGAACGGGAGTTCGGCCAGCACCTCGGCATCGAGGTCCGAAAGCGCGTCGCCCGTAAACAGGTCGTTCGGCTCGCCACAGCAGTCACAGACGTACTCGGCCATGTTGACGACGGTTCCCAGGACCGGCACGTCGTTGTCGCGGAACAGTTCGACCGTCCGGCTGGTGTCGCTGACGCTGGCGTGAAACGGCGTCGTCACGACGACCACGCCGTCGACGGGGACCTCCTGCAGCGTCGTCAGCACCACGTCACCGGTTCCGGGGGGCAGGTCAAGCACCAGTATCTCGTCGTTGCGCCATGCGGTGTTCTCGAAGAGGTCCTCAAGCGCGTCGTGGGCCATCGCCCCGCGCCAGGCCAGCGGCGCGCCGCTTTCCATCAGGCCGACGCTCATCACGTCCATGTCGCCCGCCCGGACCGGGAGCGGGTCGCCCTCCTCGCTGGAGTGGACCGGGCCGCTCACCTCCAGCAGTTCGGGGACGTTCGGCCCGTGGATGTCGGCGTCGAACAGCGCCACGTCGTTGTCGGCGGCCAGCGCACAGGCCAGGTGCGTGGCGACCGTGGACTTGCCGACGCCGCCTTTCGCACTGGCGACGGCCACGACGTGGTCGAAGGACTCGACACCGGCCTGCCCCTCGCTCGATGGCGTCGTCCGTTCGACGTGGACGCTGTCGACGCCGTCCACGTCGTCAACCGCGTGGAGCATCGCCTGGACGACCTGCGTACTTGTCTGGCCGTCCAGCGCGGTCAGGTCAGCTTCGATGGTCACCTCGCCGTCGGCCGCGTCGATGTTCTCGACGAAGCCCGCGTCGAACACGGAGAGGTCGGCGTTCGGGTCGCGCACGTCTTGCAGTGCGGCTTCGATGCGGTCGGTCAGTGTGGTGGGCGTTCCGTCAGTCATCATCAGAGGTCGGGCATCCGATTGAGTCTGTCTTCACCGGGCAGCAGTCGGGCGTCGTTCTCCAGCGCACCACCGAACTGTCGGCGGAACCGTCCGGGGTCCACGTCGAGCGACCGCTCGGCGGTCTGGCGGACCACGGTGGCCGGGTCGTCGGTGAGTTCCTGCAGTCGCTCGCGGGCGCGGTCCTCGTCGACGCCGCCGAGCATGTGGGCGGCCCACTCGCGGACCCGCTCGCTGTCGTCGCGGCTCTGCTCCAGCAGCAAGTCGGCCATTTCCTCCCCACGGAGTTTGAATAGCGAGATGGCCGCGTTGCGCCGGACCGCGTGGTGGTCGTCGTCGATTGCGGCCGCGATATCGTCCTCGTGAGCCTCGCGGTCGACGTTGTCGAGCGTGACGACGGCTTCCGCCCGGACCCACGGGTCGGGGTCGGAAAGCAGTTCCACCGCCACCGCTGCGGCCCGCTCGCCGCCGTGGGCCGTCAGCGCCTCGACGGCGAACTGGCGTACGTCGCTGTCGTCGTCGGTCGTTGCGGCGCGGGCCAGTGCCGCCACGATTTCGTCAGTGGACGCGCGGTCTTTGAGTTCGAGGGCGGCGCGCCGGCGGTCGGTCTTCGCGCCGTGTTCGATGTCGGACAGCAGCGACGCCACCGCGTCGTCCTCGACGGGTTCGGTGTCGCTGGCGGCCAACTCTTCGGGTGTCGCCTCGCCGATGGTCACGTCCTCGCGGGATACTTCGATGTCTTCGAGCGCTTCGATGTCGGTGTGCAGGCCCGGACTGCGCTCGGGGTCGAGTTGGGGGTCCGGGTCCTCTTCGAGGTGCTTCTCGAACTCGTCGTCGTCGTGACAGCCCGTCATCGCTGGCCCTCCTGTGCGGTGAGGACGGCGATGCCGAGCGCGAACGGGAGCGCACGCGGGAGCGACGCCGGGACGCCCGCGAACGCGACCAGCGCGACGCCGGCGAGCAGCGACCATCGCCGCGTTCGGCTAGCCGCGCTGGCCGCCGTCACCGCACCGGCAGCGGCCAGTGCAACGACCGGCAGGCTCGTGCCGACGACGCCGGTTCCTGTGAGCGTGACCGCGCCGGTGACGAACGGGACGGCCCGACCGACACCGAAGACGACGGCGAAGGCGGCGAGTCCGCCGAGTATCGCGCCCCAGTCTGCCGTTGATAGCGAGCGCCAGTCCGCCGCGGCGAACGCCGGCGTCGACGCGATGCCGAGCAGTGCCACGGTCGAGGCAACCGGACGGAGGTCCGTCCAGCCGCCGACGCCGCTGGCCAGCCCGATACTCAGCGCCGCGACGAGCAGGGCGACCGCGGCGGCCGAAACGAGGTCCAGCCGCCGACCCGAGACAGCAGCGACGGTCGCCGTCCCGAGGACGATTGCGGCGGCCGCCGGCAGTGCCGCCGCGCTACTGACCAGCGATAGCAGGCCGAACACGCCGACGAACAGCAGCCCGATGCCGGTGAGCGGGTCGGCGTCGGTGACGGCGACGGCGATAGCCGCGGCGGCGACGACGGCCGTGGACACGCCTGTCGCCAGGCCGGGCGAGACCGGAACGCCAGCGTATCCGGGCGCGTTGACGAACAGGACGGCGAGGTATCGAGCAGCGACCGCGACGGCCGCAGCGCCGACTGCCAGGTTCGCCAGCGAGTGGCTCCCGCCGTGCAGCAGCGGTCTGACTCGTTGTTGTAGCGCCGCCGTCATCGCTGGTCCTCCAGCCGTTCCGCGAGGTCGTTGCGGTCAGCGCGGACGAACGCCTCGAGCAGTTCGCCGAAGCCGCCGTAGATGTCGGTCCCGGGCTCGTCGGCCAGTCGGTCCGCGACGCCGGCCGCCGCGTGGCCGAGGTGGCGGTCGTGGAAGTCCAGCCGAGCGATTGCGGCGTCCTCGCCGACGGCGGCTTCACGGCGGGCCAGATAGCCCGCGAACTCCAGCTCGTAGGTCAGCGCGTCGTGGTTGTCCCGCTCGTCCTGGTCGATTTCGAGGCCGTAGTGGCTGTAGGCCCGCGAGAGGTCGAGGTTCACGTCGTTCCAGGAGTGGTCCGGCCGGTATTTGGACTCGTACAGCGGGACCGGCGGCCCCTCCGCCTCCAGCGAGCCGTCGGTCCGGTCCGTGTACTCGCTGTAACCGAGTTCGAAGATGTCATTGTAGCGGGCCGCGAGCGTCTCGTAGTCGTCGTCGGTGGTGAGCGACGGGACGGACACGGCAAGGCCCGTCCGGTCGAGACACGCTCGCAAATCGGCTTCCAGCGTCCCGTCGGCCGCCGCGCTGTGGAACGACTCCTCGGGGTACTCGAACGCCTTGGCGAGCGTGGCGTACACCGCACCCCGGGCGGCGGCGTCCTCGTCGAGGTCGTCCATGGGGTCGGTTGGCGTGGTCGCCATCACTCGGCCCCCCGCGTGCGGTAGATGCCGAAGCTGGTGACGCCGACGACGGCGACGATGGCGATGCCGGCGACGGTCCACAGCAGCGTCTCGTAGGGCGGGCCCTGCGGGCCGCCGCTGAACGGGTAGTAGTGCCACTCGCTGACCGCTTTCTGGCCGGACCGCTCGCCGTTAGAGCCGTTCCAGACGGCGAAGGCCACGTCGAGGTCGCCGTCGGTCCGCAGGTCGGTCCGGTTCTCGCTCGGCGCGTCAAGCTGGCGCGAGTACACCACCGTCCAGGTGGCGTTGCCGCCGGTGCCGCTGTGACTCGCGTTCGCCTGGACGGTCGGGTTCTCGAACGGCGTGGTCGAGCCAGCGCCGCCGGCCAGCAGTTCCTGGGTTCCGGTCGCTCCGCTCCAGTACCAGACGTTGACCCGGTTGTCCGGGCCGCCCATCGCTATCGGCGGCCGGGAGCTCGTGTTCGTCGGGAACTGGACCGCGACCGCGTCGGCGAACTCACGCGTGGCGCTAGCGTTCATGTCCTGTGTCGCGTCGTGCCACTCCAGCCGGACGTACAGTCGCTCATCAGTGCGAGCCGCCTGCACGTCGACTGTCTCGACGGACGTGTCGTCGGCGTTCGGGACGCTACTCGGGGCGCTCGCAAGCGGTACGTCCGAGGCCGGGACTTCTTCCCAGCCGTCGGCGTTCGGTTCGGCGAGGTCGGCCGTCGATACCTCGGAAACCGGGATTTCGTGTGCTGGCCGGGCGCTCACCATCGGCGCGGCCACCGTCGAGACGACGATGAGCCCCGCCAGCACCACCGTGAGTGTGAGCGTGCGTCGGTGGTCAGCCATCGTTGACCACCCCCTGAGCACGCTCCGGAGCGGCCAACTGGGGCCGCTCGCGGGCATCGCCCGTTCGCGTTTCCGAGCCGCGTAGCGGCTCGCTACTCATCGTCGAACACCGCTGGCGTATTCGCCAGCGGATTCGAACTCGCTCACTACGCTCGCTCGTTCGAACGCCGGAAGACCGCAGGTCTTCCGAGCTCGACGTTCGTTCGCGGTGCTCACTCATCGTCGAACACCTCCAGTCGGTACTGTTTGGCCGGGTTCTTGTCCTGGAGCAGTTCCATCAGTTCGCTGTCACCGCCCTGTCGGACGCGCTGTCGGTGGGCGTCGATGGTGTCTAGCGCCTGGTCGACGCCGTCGCCGAACAGGTCCCGGAGGTACTGCCGGGGAATCCGGTCGATGTCGACCGTCTCCCCGTCCTCCGTGTGCTGCCCGGGGGCAAAGGGCGGGATGTAGTAGACGTTCGGCTGCGTGCGGAACTCCGGATGGAGCGGCAGGGCCACTTCGTACTCATTGACGAGCTTGTGGATCGGACCCTCCTCGTCGTCGAGGAAGCCGACCAGCCGGAGCTGGGGCGGGCACTCCTCGGCACAGGCCGGGGCGAACGTCTCCCCGTCGGGGCCTTCGCCTTCGATGCGGGGGTAACAGAAGATGCACTTCTCGGATTTCTTCGAGACAGTGTTGTAGTACACCTTCTTGTACGGACACCCCTCGACGCAGTAGCGGTAGCCCCGACAGCGGTCCTGGTCGACGAGAACGATGCCGTCCTCCTGGCGCTTGTACAGCGCCGAGCGCGGGCAGGCCTCGACACAGGAGGGGTGGGTGCAGTGGTTGCAGATGCGCGGGAGGTAGAAGTAGTAGCTGTTGGGGTACTCGCCGGCCCCCTGGTCCTCGTCCCAGTTCGGTCCCCACTCCGCGCCGTCGCGGGGCCGCAGCGGCTCGTCGCTGCCCTCGTACATGATCTCTTCGTGGTTGAACTCCCAGGCGCGGCCGTAGTCTTCCTCGTCGGGAATCTCGCCGGGCGAGCGGTCGGAGTGTTCCTCAGACTCCCAGCCGCCGCCGGAGTCCTCCCAGCCCCGCGGGTAGCCCTCGCCGGGCTTGGTCTCGACGTTGTTCCAGTACATATACTCGCTGCCGCCGTCCTCCGTCCAGAGGTTCTTGCAGGCGATCGTACACGTCTGGCAGCCGATGCACTTGTTCAGGTCCATCACCATCGCGACCTGGTGGTCGACGCCGTCAGCGACGTTGACCAGCGTGTCCTCTTCGCCTTGGTCGTCCTGTTGGTCGGTACTCATTCGGTGTCACCTCCGCTCGGTCGGACATCGACACGCACGTCGCTGTTGACCCCGGTCGGCCCCCAGTAGTTCGGGAAGAAGTGCAGGTGTTCCCCGGTGTCTTCCGGGTACTGGACCAACTGCGTCGGCTTCATGTACATCGGGACGAGCGTGTTGAAGTTGTCCCGGTCGGGGTACTGGAACTTTTCCCAGGAGAAGAAGTGCCGAACGGTCCCCGGTTCGCTGGAGGGGTAGATCTTCGCTTGCACCTCTACCGCGCCGAGGTCGTTGTACACCTCCACGGTGTCGCCGTCCTCGATGCCGCGTTCTTCGGCGTCCTCGGGGTTGATGTACACCACCGGCTCCCCCCGCTGGAGCCTGAGCATCTTGGGGTCGTCGCGCCACGTCGAGTGGATGGACCAGCGACCGTGAGGCGTGTTGTACGACAGCGGGTAGTCCCCGCCAGTGTTCTCCGGCCCCTCCTTGTGGGTCGGGAGTTCCTCGCCGAGTTCCAGATACCAGTCGTGGTCGATGTAGTACTGCTGGCGGCCGGTGAAGGTCGGCCAGGGGTTCTTGTCGTGGACGTAGTCCTGCCACGGGACGTAGGCCTCGCCGTCCTTGATGTCCGAACTCCAGTGGTCGCCGGCTTCGAGGAACCGCTGTGGTTGCTCGTCGATGTCGTCGAAGGTTATCTGCTCGTCGCTACCCTCGGGGTTGGTCTCCTCGGAGTGTTCGAGGATGAACTCCGCCGCGGCTTTGTCTTCGACGAGCCCTTCTTCCTCGCCGGTCTCCCAGTCGCGGACGTAGTCGTCGTAGATGGTCGTGAGATCGATGGTCCGGTCGAACTTGCGGTCCTCGATCGGCTCGACACCGCGTTCCTGGGCGCGCTCTTGTATCTTCTCGGCGAGCAGGCGGAATATCTCCCAGTCGGTCTTGGCCTCGCCGAGCGGTTCGACGGCCGGCGTGAACGGGTGCACGTAGGTGTGCATGTCCGTCTCCGAGAGATCGTACTTCTCGTAGTGGCTGGCCGCCGGCAGGACGATGTCGGAGTACATCGCCGTCGAGTCCATCCGGAAGTTGATGTCGACGACGAGATCGAGTTTGGGCCAGAGCTGTTCTTCGAGGGCGACGTTGCCCTTGGCCTGGTTGAAGTAGTTCCCGCGCCAGACGAACATCGTGGACGGGTCCGGTCGGTTCCCGTCGTCCCGTTCCTCGGGGTAGACCGGCATCCATCCCTTGTCGATGGACTCGCGTATCTTCTCTGCGGTGTCCGGATCAGTGTTGTCGAGGATGCCCGCGTGGAAGTAGGTCCACAGCGTCGTCGGCACGCCGCGGACGTTTCCGGTCGGGAACGAGAGCACCTTCCAGCCGTGGAACGACCAGATCTTCTCCTGGCCGACGTAGTGGTCCAGTCCGGTGCCGGGGTCGCCGAGATTGCCCGTCAGCGTCACGAGCAACTGGATGGCGCGGTTGCCCAGGTCGTTGTGGTACCAATCGTTGACGCCCTTGCCGTGGATGATTTTCGCGGCGTCGGCCTCGGCGAACTCGCGGGCGACCCGCTGGTAGGTGTTCGTCCCAACGCCGGTCTCTTCGTGGACAACGTCCGGCGTGTACTGACTGAGTTCGTCAGTGAGGTTCTCCCAGACCGACCGGACCGCGACGCTGCCCTCGTCGGTGTCGACACTACGCTCGACCGAGAGCTGCGGGTCGAAGTCGAGTTCGATGCTTGCGGAGTAATCCTTCTGGCCGTCCCGCTCGCCGAGCGAACCGGGTGCACGACGGAGGGTGCCGTCGGCGTCGACCATGACGAATACCTTGTCCGGGTCGTCGGCGTCCTCGGCGAGGTCGACCTCGCTCGCCCGGAGGAACTTGCCGGTGTCCTCCCGGACGAGCAGCGGCATGTCGGTCTGCTCTTTGAGGTGTTCCTCGTCGTGCAGTCCTTCGTCGACGATGGTCTGGGCCATGCCCAGCGCGAGCGCGGTGTCGCTGCCGCCGTGGGGCGAGAGCCACTCGTCGGTGTGGATGGCCGTCTGGGAGTAGTCGGTGAAGATACCGACCCGCTTTGCGCCCTCGTAGCCGGCGTCGAGGAAGTACTTCGCGTCGGGGATGCGCGTGACGTTGATGTTCGACCCCCAGGCGATGATGTAGTCAGAGTTGTGCCAGTCGGCGGACTCGGCGTTGTCCGTCTGGGTGCCCCACGTAATCGGCTGGCCCGGCGGCAGGTCCGAGTACCAGTCGTAGAAGCTATGGGAGACACCGCCGAGCAGATTGACCAGCCGGGAGCCGGAGGCGAAGCTTACTGGGGACATGGCCGGAATGGGGGTAAAGCCCGAAATCGCGTCGTACCGGCCCGCCTGCACCTCGTCGATGACGTGGTCGGCGATTTCGGTCAGCGCCTCGTCCCAGCTAATCCGCTCCCACTGGCCCTCGCCGCGCTCGCCGGTGCGGCGCAAGGGGTGGAGCACGCGCTGGTCGGCGTTGACGTAGTCCGTGTAACAGGCCCCTTTCTGGCACCCGCGCGGGTTCGGGTCGGGGAGGCTTTCGTCGAACGTCGGGTAGTCGCCGGCCTGTTCCTCGCGCCAGACCTGGCCGTCCTTGACGTAGACGTTCCACGAACAGGAGCCGGTGCAGTTGACGCTGTGGGTCGAGCGGGCGACGGAGTCCCAGTCCCACTCGTCGCGGTAGAGGTCCTCCCAGTCCCGATACGGATACGACCCGATGGGGTCGTCGACCGCTTCGAGGCCGTCCATGCCGTCGTCGGCGAAGGACAGCCCCGTCGCGCCAAGCAGCGACGCGGCTCCGAGACCGCGCACGAAGTCGCGGCGACTGATTCCCGCACTGTCCCTTTCGTCGTCGGTCAGGTCGTTTCTACTCATTGGTGATGAACACTGTCGCAGTCGCGCAGGCAGTGCCGGCCACGGCTAAGGCGATGCCGGCGAGCGTACCGCCGCCGACTTCGAGGCCGGCGGCGACCAGCACGAGGCCGACCAGCTTGCTCGTCGTATCCAGCAGGCGATACTGCTGCTCAGTCAGTTTGATGCTCGCAGTCATCCGTTCTCCTCCGATTCGGTGCTAGCCGTTCTCTCGTCTACTGCACCACCGTCAGCGGCTACGTCGCCCTCCTGTGACGGCGTGGGCTCGCCGTCCCGCAACAGTAGGTACGTGATGCCGCCGAAGACGGGTGGGACGACGAGCAGCGCCGCCGTCAGGATGGGGTTGACCACGTTCGTCGTCGTTCCGAGCACCTGGTCCGCGAGGATGTTGTTCATCCCCGCAATCGAGGCAATCATGATGAACGCGACGGCGGCCACGCCCACACCGGTCTGCCAGGCCCGGTCCAGCGGGTCCGCGGTGAAGTGAGTCGGCTCCGTCTGGTCGATGAACGGCCAGAGGGCGACCGCGGCAAACACCAGCCCCGGGAGGACGATGCCGCCGATGAACTCCCCGTTGATGTGGGCCGGGCCGACGTTGAAGCTGATCTGTGGCAGGAGCTTCAGGAAGCCGTACACCCACATCAGGAACCAGTCCGGCATGATGAGTTCCGGCGTGGCCGCGGGGTCGTTCGGGCCGTACTCAGCGACGTTGTGGACCGGGAGCAGGCCCGCAAGTGCCGACAGCGTCGCCGCGGTGACGAAGAACACCACCGCGGAGACGGCGGCCTGGTTCGGGAACGCCGGCAGGCCGATGATGATGTCGTCGTCCTCCTCGTCGACGGACTGACGGCCGCCGGTCACGTCGCCGTCCCGCGGGGCCTCGGTGTGTTTCTGCCTGATGAGGATGGCCATGTGGACGGCTAAGCCCACGGCGATAGCCGCCGGTATCACGAGAACGTGCAGGAAGTACAGCCGCGGGATGGTGGCGCTGCTGGGGAACTCACCCCCGAACACCACTTGGCCGAGGAAATCACCTAACAGGGGTATGGATATCGTGAGGTTGTAACCGATACTCGTCGCTGTGGCGGCGAACTCGTCGAACGGCAGCGCGTAGCCGGTGTAGGCCGCGCCCATCGAGAGCGCTGCCAGGCCGGTGCCGACGATCCAGTTCGGCTCCCGGGGGTTGCGGTACGCGCCGGTGAAAAACACCCGTAACATGTGCAATCCGATGGAGGCGACGAAGAGGTGGGCCGCCCAGTGGTGGAGCCGGCGGATGAACATCCCGAAGGGCACGTCGTAGGTGATGTGCAACACCGAGACGAACGCTTCGGGCATCTCCTCGCCCTGGAACTTCTGGACACTGCCGTCGTACTCCACGTCGGAGGTCGAGGGCTCGAAAAAGAACCCGAGGAAGACCCCCGACAGGATCAGGAGGAGGAAACAGAACAGCGCCACCTCGCCCAGCAGGAACGAGTCCTCGGCCGGGAACGCCTTGCCGAGGAACGTCTGGCCGTTCTCCAGGTCGAGGCGCGTGTCGAACCAGTCGTAGACGGCTTTGGCGCGGGACATTATCCACCTCCGGGGCCGACTGGCCCCTCAAAGTCCCCGGTGGCGACGAGGAACCCGTCGCTGGTCACCGTAATCGGAAGCTGTGGGAGCGGTCGTCCAGGCGGGCCGCCACTGACCGCCGCCCCTTCCAGGACGTTGAACTTCCCGAAGTGACAGGGGCAGACGACCAGGTCGTCCTCCCGGTCCGACACCATACAGCCGGCGTGGGTACACACTTTCGAGAAGGCAGCGTACCCGCTGACGGTGAACCCTTCTGCGATGTCGCTGCCGTAGTCGGACTCGGCGTAGCGTACCAGTAGCGTCGGGGCATCCTCGATGCCGGGCCGGGGCTCCGGGAAGACGGTTATGTGTTCGCCTTCGGAGAGTCGCTCCTCGGTGATGCGCTCGCCCTCGCTGTCGACGAGGTGGATGCCGTCGGAGTACACCGGTCCCTTGTACCCCCGCTCGAACACCTGCGTGGTGCTGGCAAGCGGCGCGGTGAGGCTGGCGACGGCAGTCAGGCCACCGACGGTCGCGAGGAACTTCGCGAAGTCCCTGCGGCGGAGTTCCGCGCGGGCGTCCCCGTACAGCGTCGGGGACGTACCGGTGGCCCCCTCACACGAGCAGTCATCGCCCTGTTCCTCGTCGTCGTCATCGGGTTTCGGATAGTCTATCATTCGTGCCCCCTGATCTCGGCGACTTCGACGTGTGGCATGAACCAGGCGTAGTACGCGACCGTCGAGAGCGCGAGCGAGAGGAACATCCCGGTCGCGTACAGCCCGAAGTACTGGGTGCGGGCGAGCGTGAGGTACTCGCCGGTGAACAGCGCCGCGAAGACGATAGACAGGACTGTCAGCCCGCTCATGGCGACGAGTCCCTCTATGGCGTCCGAGGCGTCGTGGTACTCGACAACCCAGCGGTGCTCCGTGTTGAGCCACGGCAGCGAGACGGTCCCGCCGTCGGTGACCGGCTCGGCGTCGTCAGGCGGCCGGACCGCCCTGTTCATGAACTGGTGGGCGGCCGTCAACACGCCCACGAGACCGAACAGGGCGACCCAGACGACGACACCGACCTGGCTCGGTGACAGCTTGTTCGGCGTCTCTACTGGGCTTTCGAGCGGCCGGATGTCGCTGACGCTCTCGTCGATAGCGATTTCTTCCGACGGTGGCTCGCCGTGCAAGGCGACGTACCACATCGGCAGCAACACCGCTGTTATCAACAGACCGATGAGTATCGTGTTGCGTCTCATAATCTTGTGTTATCTCGGTTCGCCAGCGATTCGAACGGCTGCGCTGTGTCGCTGTGTTCGGGGTTTGTCCCAGAACCCGGATGAACTGCCAGCCCGACATCTTAGGCCCATTATATGGCGGTTTTTTATACGAACATGTTCGCCTGCCCTTTCTTATGGAAGCCGGCACATCTACCGTGTATGTCGGGCCGAATGCTCGCCGAGGTCGAAGTGTTCGGTCCTCGGTCCTGTCAAGTACAGCCACACGCTGACGAGGAGTGGTCAGTGTCGTCGGTCTCTCGGAGCGCAACGAGTGGTGATGCCGACCACGTCCTCGAAGAGTTCACGCTCAAGGGCGGTGATGACCACCCGGGAGCGCTACAGAGCGAACTCCCGAATGTGGACCATGTCTTCGCTTACGACCAGCGACACGTCTTCCAGGTGTCCCGGGCGGCCGAACAGGGTTGTGTCTGTGAACGTATCGAAGCGGCCGGCTGTGTCGTCCAGAAGTTCACGGCGGATACCGAATCCATCGTTGTCACGTTTCTCGTCGACGATATGCCGACTCTGCGGGATATCGTTGCCGACCTCCAGTCGGAAGGCGAGACTGTCAAACTACGGCGGCTACTCGAAGACACGTCCACGGAGACGGATCAGCCGGTCGTGCTCGACCGCGCGAAACTGACCAATCGCCAGCGCGAGGTGCTGAGCCAGGCCCACCAGATGGGGTACTTCGAGCATCCGCGCGATGCGACTGCCGGCGACGTGGCCGAAGCGCTTGACATCTCCACCTCGACGTTCACCGAACATCTCGCCGCCGCCCAGCGGAAACTCCTCGACGACCTGCTTGACTCCCGCTGAGTGGGACCGCTCCGCTTCATGTCAGCGATACAGAGGCATTTCACAGCAGTTATTCCAGCCGGCATGCGAGGTGCCACCGCCGCCAATGACACAGGAACTTGGTCCCCTCGCTCGAACACTGTCGGTCCCGTACTACGAAGACGCCCTCCCAGCGCACGACCAGTTTCACGCCAAGCGAGTCCGAGACGTCGCGCTTCGGCTCGCGGGGCACTGCGACGGCTCGGTCGACCGGGATGTCCTTGCCGCGTCGGCGTGGCTCCACGATATCGGTCGGCCCCGGGAGCGGGCCGGTGAAATCGATGACCACGACGAATGGGCCACGGCGGAAGCCGCGCAACTACTCGCGGCCGAAGACGTGAAGCCCGACCGAATCGACCGTGTCAAACACTGTATCCGAGCACACAGTATCCGCGCGAGTTCTCCGGAGCCGAGAACGCTGGAGGCGAAACTCCTCTTCGATGCGGACAAACTGGACGCTGCCGGGGCACGCGGACTCGTCCGACTGGCCTGTATCGTCGGCGAGCGATCTGGGCGGACGGGTAAGAAATACGCTGTCATCGATGACACGTCAGATACTGACCTCGAATCGTCGGATCATCCGGATATCACGCTGCTTCGGGAATGGGCCCGAGAACGTCTAGATATGCTGTACACCCACCCCGGCCGCCGTCTCGGTCGGACTCGTCGGGAATTCATGGACGAGTTTTTCACTCGATTCGACGGTGAAATCGGGGGTACGCGGGAGTGGTAAGCGGCGTCCGGTCGTGACCGATAGACCCTCGACCGGCGGAGCCCGAATCCGACCGCATTGATGTCGACTGACGCTGCAGCGGTTTCGGCTGGGAACTCCATCTCTGAGGCACGGAACCCTTTACCCTCGCCCCGGCGACACTGCATCTATGACCGAGTTCGACGCCGAGAAGTTCGACGAGAAGTACGTCCACTACTTCGAGGAGCTCGAAACGGCGTATTCGAACGCGTACCAGGAGCTACACGGGCAGTACGATTCCGAGGTCCTTCGCGGGATCGACCGGCAGATTCTCAGCGAGAGCGAGCCGGTGTACGAGGGGGACGGGGCGTTCAGCATCCGGCTGCCCGACGACACTGCGGCGCGTGCACAGTCTCTGCCGGGCGACGAAGCGACGTTCGACACAGTGCTGTCGGCGTTCACCGACGCCATCGAGCGCGAGCTCCGTCGGCTGTTCGAGTTCGAGTAACCCCGAGTTCTGCCCGACGGATCGCTCGATAGCGGGCGTGCACAGCCTGTCTGTCACCCCTTCCAGCAGCGGTCGGCCCGGCGGATCGAAAACACCAGAATCAATGCAGTTCCGGTGCTAGCTGAACCAATTATACTAATGGCGACCGATTCAGATCTTCACTGTCTCTTTACGGCTTCCGTCGAGGAGCAGCACGACTCGTACGTGGTCGAGATTCCGAAACAAGAAGTCGAACTGGGAACGCTGGCCCCCGAGACGCTGTACCGGATCGCACTGTTCCAGTCGGCGGCTGCGGCACCCACTCCCCAGCCACAGTCTCATTCCAGTCCCGAGCCTCGCTCTAATTCCCAATCGGAGCCCGAGCCTCAGTCCAATTCCCAATCTAAGTCTGAGACCCAGTCCGATTCCCGGTCCGACGGGCGGAGCAGGGAACCGGAGTTCGCACCGTCGTCCCCGCCAGTTGCCGAGGGTGAAACGCGCGTGGTCGAGATCGAAAACATCGGCGACAAAGGCGACGGCGTCGCGCGTATCGACGGCGGGTACGTCGTCATCGTCTCTGACGCAGATGTCGGGGAGCGCCTCCGCGTCGAGATGGAGCAGGTCCGCGAGAACGTGGCCTTCGCGGAGGTCGTCGAGCGCCTGCCGTACTACGAGTAAGCCGCTGTCCTCTCAGCCCAGACCTGGCTTGGTGCGGTGCCGGGGCCGCCGTCCGACCGCCGGTCACCGGCCAGACAGCCGAGGGTATATTTCTCCGCCGACTGTCGTTTCGGGTATGGGACACGACCATGACGAGGCAGCCAGCGACAGCGAGGCGGGCCACGAACACGGAGAGCACGGCCATGACAGTGACCACGACCACAGTCATGGGGAGCACGACTACGACGATCATCACGCCCACGACGCCGAAGGGGTTGAAATAGGGGTCCTCACGGTCTCGACCTCGCGAACGCTGGACGACGACCCGGCGGGCGATATCATCGCCGCGGCCTGTGAAGACGCGGGCCACGAAATCGTCGAGCGCCGCCTCGTCGCCGACGAGACGGATGCAATCGAGGACGCCGTCGCCGACCTGCTGGATGACGGCGTCGACGTCGTCCTGACGACCGGCGGGACCGGACTCACGCCCGACGACGTGACCGTGGACGCCATCGAACCGCTGTTCGACCGGCCGATTCCCGGCTTCGGCGAGCTGTTCCGCTGGCTCTCCTACGAGGAGGTCGGGCCGATGGCGATGGCCTCGCGGGCAACCGCCGGCGTTGTCGACGACCGACTGGTGTTCTGTCTGCCCGGGAGCGAGAACGCCGCCCGGACGGGCGCGGAGAAACTCGTCGCGCCAGCGGTGGGCCACCTACTCGGCCTCGTCCGTCGGTAACGCGGACCCGCACGGTTTTGGGCCGGCGTCGGCTACAGGGACGCATGCCCGAGGAGTTCACGCACGTCGACGAGGACGGGGACGCACAGATGGTCGATGTGGGCGAGAAGGCCGAGAGCCAGCGCCGCGCGGTCGCGCGCGGACAGATTCGGCTCACAGAATCCACGCTGGCGGCCATCGATGCCGACGAGGTGGAGAAAGGCGACGTGCTGACGACGGCCCGCATCGGCGCGATTCAGGCGGTCAAACACACCTGGGAGACAGTGCCGATGTGCCACCAGATTCCCATCACGAACGTCGAAGTCGAGTTCACCGTCGGCGACGAGGCCGTCGAAATCACGGTCGCCGTCGAGACGGTCGGCAAGACCGGCTGCGAGATGGAGGCGCTGGAGGGCGTGACGACCGGCCTCAACGTCGTCTGGGACATGGTGAAGGCAAACGAGAAAGACGAGGACGGCGAGTACCCCGCGACGGCCATCGAAGACATCCGCGTGGTCGAGAAGACCGTCGACCGGTGAAGAGCAGCTACCGGCGGCACCTTCGCCGCTCCTATGAAAAAGGTCTATCTACGTCGCCCTGTTACCGGTGTGCATGCAAGTCCTCGGTATCGTCGGCCATTCCGAGTCGGGGAAGACCACGCTGGTCGAGCGGCTGACCCAGCGGCTCTCCGGGTCCGGACGTGTCGCGACGGTCAAACACTGCACGCACCCCCCGGACGTCGACACGGACGGGAAAGACACGGCTCGCCACCGCGACGCCGGCGCGGCCGAGACGGTCGCGCTTACCGACGACGGCGAGTGGTACGCGACGGGCGAATCCCGAACGCTCGATGAGACGCTGGACGCGCTCGCGCCCGATTACGACTACGCACTTGTCGAGGGATATTCGGACGCGAGCATCCCGAAGGTCGTTCTGGCCGACCGCGAGGTCGCCGACCCCGTCGTGCATCGCGCACCCCACGGCGCGGACGCCGATCTCGACGACATCGTCGCGGCGATGGAGGAACGGGACCCCTACATCACGCTGGAGACGCTCGTGGCGGACGTAAAGCGGGACCCGGACGAGGTCTACTCCGGCGCGATTGCGACCTTCACCGGGCGCGTCCGCGCACGGGAGGGACCGGAGGACCAGCCGACAGAGCTTCTGGAGTTCGAGCGCTATGACGAGGTCGCTGCCGAGAAAATGGCCGCGCTCCGGCGGGACCTCGAAGCGCGGGACGGCGTCCACGCGGTTCGCCTGCACCACAAGACCGGGGTAGTCGACGCTGGCGAGGACATCGTCTTCGTCGTCATCCTGGCCGGCCACCGGGGCGAGGCGTTCCGTGCTGTCGAAGACGGCATCAACCGTCTCAAGGAGGAGGTGCCGCTGTTCAAGAAAGAAGTCACCGTCGACGAGGAGTTCTGGGCACACGAGCGGTGAGTCGGCGGCGCTGTTTTCACGATACCGACTGCTACCGCCACGGCGTCGCCCGCAGGGCGTGGACTATCAGCAGCGTCCCGAGCGCGACGCTCAGCAGGACCACTGCCACGGGAAGCGCCGCGTCCAGTCCGTCCGAAATGAACGAGGCCCAGATCTGGACCGGCAGCGTCCGCGGGTAGTACGCCAGCATCATCGTCGCGCCGAACTCGCCCATCGCGCGGGCGAAGGTCAGCACGAGACCGGCGAGCAGGCCGGGCTTTGCGAGCGGCACCGTCACCGAGCGCATCGTCCCGACCCAGTCACGGCCCAGCGACCGCGACGCCTCTTCGAGGTGGTCGTCGATGCCGTCGAAGGCGGCCTTGGCGGTGACGACGAAGAACGGCGACGCGACGAACGTCTGGGCGGCGACGACCCCCAGCAGCGACCGCGTCAGCGCCAGGTCTGTGAGGCCGCCGAGTCCGTTCGGGCCGACGACGGTCAACAGCAACATCCCGCTGACGATCGGTGGAAGGACGAGCGGCAGGACGACGACCCCCATCGCGGCGGTCGCCAGCGCGCCGGTGTTCTTCGAGAGCCAGTAGGCCAGCGGCAGGCCGAACACGACGGCGATGGTGGTACTGCCGAGCGCGGCGACGAGGGAGGTAATCGCGGCGTTGATGACGTACGTTTCAGTCAGACTTGTCAGCAGTGCTGCCGGGGAGTACGTGAGCACGAGCACCAGCACCGGCACGACGAAATACAGGAGCAGCACCGCTCCCAGGACGGGCACGAGTTCGCGCACGCCGACCGTGTGGCCGGCCCTGGTCTCACCGCGTGACAGTACTCGGGACATCTCCCACTAGTCGAGGATACGCCTGACGGACGGTAAATCCGTGTGGTGTGAGCCAGTCGCCGGACAGGACTGTCTCAAAGGCTGTACGCGTCGCTTCTTGTTCGTCACGGCGGACGGCTCCGTACTCGATTGGGTTGCCGGCGACTGCCGTGCCGTTTGGCAGTTCGTAGCTGGTGGTCCGATACTGCTCGGCGTGCGCGGGGTCGCCAAGGTGTATTTCGGCTGGGAACTCCCGGAACGGGTAGTCCCGCTCCATTGCCATGCTCCGGTAGACGAACGCGGCGTTGACGGCTCCCGTCTCGAACTGCGCGAGCAGTTGCGTCTCCGGATAGGTCTGGTCCGGCGAGAGAACCGCCTCAGCTAGCCCGGGTTCGTCGTAGTAGTCGGCTGCGAGGGCCAGCACGAACAGCGTCCGGTAGCCAAGCGGGTCGAGCGTCGGGTCGGTGCGGCCCAGTGAGACACTGTCCCCCCGGAGCGGGACGTACCACGGGTCCGCCTCCGCGACGCGCGTCCCGCCGCCCGTCTGAGGGTTGTACGCCAACACCATCTCGTTGCTGGCGACCACGGCGTGCCAGGCGGTGTTCATGACCCGGTCGAACAGGGTCGGATCCGCCAGCGCGACGATAGCCGGGTCGCGCTTCCCGCCGGCGACCAGACGCGCGGCCTGAACAGAGCCGCGGGCTTCGACAGCGACCTCCACGTCTGTTTGGGTTTGTAGCGTCTCACTGGCCGCCTTTTGTAAACTCCCTGCGACCAGCACGTCCACCCGCTCCCGACCGAACGCCCCACAGCCTGCCGTCGCAGCGATACCACTCCCCAGCGCCGTGAGTACTGTGCGGCGGGTCCGGCGGGCCATTGTTCGTCTATTTCCTGTTCGCGTACATCGGTGTTGGGGTCGGTCCCAGTATTGACAGGGTCTCTTTACCGCGACCGATCACCGCAGTTTTATAACCAAGTAGTATAACCTAGTGATTATGACGCAGCTAGCAGCGGCCCGGAACGGGACCGTCACCGAGGCGATGGCGCGAGTCGCAGAGCGCGAAGGTGTCGAACCGGAGTTCGTCCGCCAGCAAGTCGCCGATGGCCAGGCGGTGATTCCCGCAAACGTCGGTCACGACTCACTGGACCCGATGATTATCGGCCGGGAGTTTGCGACGAAGGTCAACGCAAACATCGGCAACAGCGAGGAGACGAGCGATATCGAGGGCGAACTGGAGAAGCTCCACACCGCTGTCCACTACGGCGCGGACACGGTGATGGACCTCTCGACTGGGAGTAACCTCGACGAGATACGGTCGGCCAACGTCCGACATTCGCCGGTCCCCATCGGAACAGTTCCCATCTACGAGGCGGTCAAGCGCGCCAGCGACCCGAGCGAGATTACCCACGAACTGCTGCTCGACGTCATCGAGAAGCAGGCGAAGCAGGGCGTCGACTACATGACCATCCACGCCGGCGTCCGGATGGAACACCTGCCGCTGACCGACGGCCGGAAGACGGGCATCGTCTCCCGGGGCGGCTCTATCCTCGCCCAGTGGATCGAGGAGAACGGCATGGAGAACCCGCTGTACACGAAATTCGAGGCCATCTGCGAGATATTCCGCGAGCACGACGTGACCTTCAGCCTCGGCGATGGCCTCCGGCCGGGCTGTCTCGCCGACGCCGGCGACGACGCGCAGTTCGCCGAACTGGACACGCTCGGGGAACTCACGCGGACCGCCTGGGAGCACGACGTGCAGGTGATGGTCGAAGGGCCGGGCCACGTCCCGATGGATCAGGTCGCCGAGCAAGTCGAACGTCAGCAGGAGGTCTGTGACGGCGCGCCCTTCTACGTCCTCGGCCCGCTCGTGACCGACGTTGCGCCGGGATACGACCACATCACGAGCGCCATCGGCGCGACGGAGGCGGGCCGTGCTGGTGCGGCGATGCTCTGCTACGTCACGCCCAAAGAGCATCTCGGCCTCCCGGAGCAGTCCGACGTGCGGGACGGGCTTGCGGCCTATCGCATCGCCGCCCACGCCGCCGACGTGGCAAACGGGCGCGAGGGGGCGCGGGACTGGGACGACGCGCTCTCTGAAGCCCGGTACGCCTTCGACTGGCGCGAACAGTTCGACCTGGCGTTAGACCCCGACCGCGCCCGCGAGTACCACGACCAGACGCTCCCCGGTGACAACTACAAAGAGGCGCGCTTTTGCTCGATGTGCGGCGTTGAGTTCTGTTCGATGCGGATCGACCAGGACGCGCGAGAAGACGGCGAGATGGAGACGATTGAGGCTGACGCTGACGACCGGACTGCTCTCGAAGAGTCGTCAGCGGCGGAGGTAAACCGGCCGCCCGTCGGTACTCACGACGAGGCCGATATCCCCGGCCCTGACGCCGATATGCCCGCTGATACAGAGGGGAGTGCCGACGATTAGCACGGCGATAGTTCTTTATAATCGGTGTTCGTTTATTGAAATGATGCAAAAGAAAGTCATCGCCCTTGTCGCGGTCATGGCACTTGCCCTCGCGTACTACGTCAAGCGGTAAGGCTGCGCGAATCGACTGTATCGCCCTCTGAATCTACTGTCGGCCGCCCTGCCTACTGGTCCTCAACGGCGTCGTATGGGGTGGGGTATCCCGATGGCCGGCAGTATTCTCTCGGTCTCTGCGCTGTCAGCGACAGCGCCGTCGCTTTCCGAACTCTTACCCGGCGAACCGCCGTACCAGCGTGTATGTACGGCGTCGTCACCCGTAACGAGGAGGAGACGGAGTGGTCCGAGTTCGACCGGGCGTTCTACGAGGTCAAGGACGTGACCGGCCGCGCTGTCGAACCGATTGCCGGCGCGGTGAACATGGTGTCCTGTTTCGGCGACAACGCAGTCGAGAGCGAGGAGGACCTGCTCGCGTTCGACGACGAGGGGACACCGGCGACCCGGAACCAGCCGTACTTCGACTGGACGTACGTCTGCCCGACCCACGACCGCTACCGCGAGGGCCTGCTCGACATCATCGAGGAGGCCGCCGCCGTCAACGAGGACGTCCGCCTCGATGACGTGGGCTTTCCACGGGACGAGTACTGCCACTGTGATCGCTGTGAGCAACGCTTTGCCGACAGCGAGTTCGAGGACTGGTCGGCCTGGCGCAGTAACGTCATCACGGAGTTCGTCGCCGAGGCTCGCGAGCGCGTGCCCGGCGAGATGTACCTCACGCTGTATCCCGACCCTTATCCCGGCCACCTCGAAGCCCGCTCCGGCGTCGCCGTCGACGACATCGCCGAGTTCGTCGACGAGTTCGTCGTCCCCATCTACGACATGGCGTACTCGACGACCTACTGGCTGGAGATTCTCGCAAAGGGCTGGCAGGACCGTCTCTCGACCCCGTTCAGCATCGAACTGTACGCCGTCGACGTGGACGTCGACGACCTCTCGAAGGCCGTCGAAGTGGCCGAAGAGTACGCCGAAACCGTGCTGTTCGGCTACGACGCCAGCAACGCTCGCGCGACCATCCGGCGGATGAACGCCGACGCTCGCGAAGGCCAGTCGTTCGGCCCGGAGTAACCCGTGCAGTTTCAGCGGATTACGCCCCGCCGCCGAACCGCCGCCCGCGCCACTGCAGAATCTCTTCGCGGTCGCGCGTATCGGCCGGCAGTTCGTCGAACCACCGGGCTTCACTGATTTCATGATCTGGGTCATTGACTGCGATGTCGGTCGTCTCCGCTCGCGCCTCGTACACCGGCAGCACGCCCCAGGCCATGTTCCCGTCACAGTAGAACTCGACCCGTCCGAGCAGCCCCAGTCCCTCGATGGCCGCTTCGATGCCGCTTTCCTCGCCTAACTCCCGCAGTGCGGCCTCCTGCAGGGATTCACCGGCATCGAGTTCGCCGCCGGGCAGTACCCACATGTCGACGCCCTCGTGGCGGACGAGCAGGAGTTCACCGGTGGGCCGGTAGGCGAGCGTGTGCGCCCCGTACGGTGCGCCGTGGTCCCGAGCGACAGCGGCCACGTCCCGGAACCGATTCCGCGGGACGTTACGGTGGCGCGTGAACTCGATGTAGCCGCTGTACTGCTCCCGGAGCTGGTGATACGTCTGCTCGGCGGTCTGACACGCCCCGTCGGAGAGGTACCACAGGTCGTCGACGCTCGTCATCTGTGTCCTATCTGTGTCTGACACCTCGACGAAACAACCGTCTTGACGGGGGAGAGCGGTGGACTGATCATGTCGATGGTTAGTCGAGAGAGTCCCATAACAGTTGTTGTGACGTATCGGCTGCCGTGGCGTATCTCAGGGGGGTTTCGAAACCGAATCCGTTGTGCCACTGACACTGGTGGAGAGCTTGCAAACGCGGATACATGTCTGGTCCGGCTCATTCGAAGCGAAACACGGGAAGAGGCCCGAACAAGGATAGCCACGCTCCCGTGTAGCAGGAACTCATTGGCTGTTTCGACGACCTGACGGATTGTTCTACCCACTCGATCTGTACGCCTTTGCGTTCCGTGGTTGATGGAACGCATGTGACTGTAGAATGATCTGACACTTAATTCTATCTATCTAAGAAAATATTTAGACAAGTCTAATCATGGCCATGCCTTTCGCAACGGAAGCGACAGGGAACACCAAGATCGGTCAGCCCTGATCAGCGTACCCCTGGCTTTGGGCTGATCGAGGTTTGTCGCGGTCCTGATTGTCAGATCTGGGCCGTGTCACAGGGACATTTTCCCACCACGTCCGCGACTGGGCCGAGCAAACCTGAATCAGTCCCTTTTTGACGAGCCACCGAGTACCGCCCAGTATGGCATTCGAAGAGGACGACAGCGTTATTCTCCACGACGAGCACAGCGACTACGACGGCGAGGAAGGCACCATCACGCAGGTCGTCGAGACGATGTTCGGCGACGCCAACTACACGGTCTCCTTCGAGGACGGACAGGAGCAGGGCGTCCCCGAAGACAACCTCGAAGCCGCCGAGGACGAGTAGGGCTTCAATGTCGTCGGTTCCGTTCCACTACGTCGACCTCCGGACATTCTGTTATGCGACAGAGGACGACAAGCGTGTTGAGGGAGCGCTCCGAACGTTCCTGCCTGAGGACTACCCTATCGAGCGCGCACAGAGCGAGGGGCACTACGGCGACCGGATCGTCGTCCTCTCGGCTCGCGTCGAGAACGCTGACGATATCCGGCACGTACTCACGCAGGTCGCGTCAGCGCCGGATATCGACGCAGTGCGTGCGGAACTGGACGACCGGGTCGACGACAACTGCTCGTTTTTCCTCACCTTCGACAAACAGGCCGCGTTCGGCGGGAGCGTCGAACGCGGCGACGGCATCACGCTCCGGGCGAAAGTCGAGGCCTACCCCGCAAAGCGGGAGAAGGCCGTCGCTAACGCCCGCGAACTCCTTGAGGAGTTGTGATGTACGAGGCCGTCTACGCTCACCCCGACGGCGACAGCACCGTCGCCCGGCACGCGCTGACGGCCGCCGACTCGGGCTACGACGGCATCGTCGTCAGGAACCACGGCGACGCGCAGGCGGACTACGACGCCGACGCTATCAGCGATGCGTACGACATCGACGTCGCCGCCGGCGTCGAGGTCCGGGCGGACGACCCCTCGCGAGCGAGCGGTTTCGTCGGGAACTACCGGAGCGACCGGACGGTCGTCGTCGTCCACGGCGGCGACCGCCGCATCAATCGGTTCGCTGTCGAGCAACCGACCGTCGACGTGCTCGCCCACCCGATGCGCGAGGACGGCGATTTCAACCACGTTCTGGCGAACGCGGCGGCCGACAACGGCGTCCGCGTCGAGTTCGACTTCGGCCCGGTGCTCCGGGCCTCCGGCGGCACTCGCGTCCGAGCCATCAAAGAACTGCGGAAGCTCAGGGAACTGGTCGAGGACGCCGGCGCACCGTTCGTCGTCTCGGCATCGCCGAGTAACCATCTCCAGATTCGCGCACCGCGGGATCTCATCGCGGTCGGGGAGACCATCGGCTTCGACGCTGATACCCTCCGAAAGGGCCTGGCAGAGTGGGAGCGGGTCGCGGAGCGCAACCGCGAGCGCCAGAGCGACGCCGTCATCGAACCGGGCGTCCGACTGGAAGACGGTGATCAACAGGGCGACGACGCGTAGCGGTGCTGTTGCGATCCACAGCAACCCAGCTCCCTTAGTTCTGTAGTGACCCAGACAGCTGCCAGACACATTGAGCCGACAAACCACTCCGATAGCCCCACCCCGGAACTGACGGGGGGACGTATCACCAAAGGCGTTTCCCGGAGTGTGTTTTTCGAGCGACATCGATCCCGCAGTAGCTGCGTGCCTATTGGGTGGACGCCGCGCTCCTGAATGCCGACACCTCGCCGGAGACGGCGATCCGCTGTTGCTCGTCGATGTCCAGCTGGAGCGTCAGCGTCGCCGACCGAACTGGCTCGGGCGTTTCGACGATGTCTTGATGTCGATACGTCCCTGCAGGGAGACACGCCTCGGCCGCGGCAGCCGTATAAATATCGTACTCTCCGGATCCCTCGTCGTTTGGCGTCAGCTCCCGGTATTGTATCGAACTCTGGATCCCTTCTCTCCCGTCCGCTTGGTACCGCCAGCACCCTGCTGATGTCTGTACGGGGTCGGCTCGCAGTACGCCCCGACTCTTCGGATCAAACACGAGGGTGTCGGTCCGGGTCACGTCCTCACTTGGACCCGTATCGGTAAACAGCAGCGTCGGACCGTACCCGAGACGGACCGTTTCGCTCCCGACGTTTGTCAGCGTCGCTGCCACTCGTGCAGGGGCCGCGGCTGCTGCTTGGCGTTTAACCTCTCCGGTGAGTTCCAGTGCTGGCTGAGCCACAGTTTTCGGTGACTGCGTTGTGGGTGGCTCTGTATCCATTGACGAGCATCCCGTGACGAGTCCACCGAGTGTAACACCAGCCAGCCGAAGCACTGACCGTCGGAACAAATCCACAGTGAATTATGATTTCTGGTCGCTAAGTGTTTTGTGGATTGGTCAAAAGACGAATACAACGGCCCTGTGTGCGAGAAATACTACCGGGTAAGGACCCACACCGGTACAAAGAACGCCAGCGCGTGACTGACGAGTCGTACCTCCTTCAAAGTCAGTAGCTACACCACACTGCTCATTGTCCTCCGCCCCAACGCTGGCGTATGAAACACCTCCCGAAGCATCTCCGGCCCCGGTGGCGCTATCTGGCCGTCGGTATCGAGACGTGGCCGACAGCGTCGCTGGACCGTCGGGCGTTCCAGCGGGCGGTGTGGTACGCCGCCCAGAACCTGCTGGGCGACACCGGCAGCGCCGAGACGGACATGACCGTCCTCCAGTTCCACGACTACGACGGCACGGCCGAGGCCATCGTCCGGACCAGACGCGGCCAGACAGACCCAGCGCGGGCCGCACTGACCTGTCTGGACAGCGTCGACGGCGATGAGGTTCGGGTCCGTGTCCGGGGGATTAGCGGCACTGTGCGTGCCTGTGAAGAAAAGTATATACGCGGGCCGCCGGAAGCCACTGAACAGAGACACGTCGTGTTCGAGAACGCAGACCGGAGCGCTACTGTTCGGCCTCCGCGCTACGATGTCGAAGCGGCCTCCGGCGGCGCGTTCGTCGGCGCGACAGCACTCGATTTCCGATAACTATGCAGGGACAAAATCAACAGCAGGCCTACGACCGCGGGATTACTATCTTCTCGCCGGACGGACGCCTCTACCAGGTCGAGTACGCCCGCGAAGCGGTCAAACGCGGCACAGCAAGCATCGGCGTCAGAACGAGCGACGGCGTCGTTCTCGCCGTGGACAAGCGCATCCGGTCGCCGCTGATGGAGCGCTCCTCGGTCGAGAAGATCCACAAGGCCGACGACCACATCGGCATCGCCTCGGCCGGCCACGTCGCCGACGCCCGACAGCTCATCGACTTCGCCCGCCGCCAGGCGCAGGTGAACCAGCTGCGCTACGGCGAGCCGGTCGGCGTCGAGACCCTCACCAAGGAAATCACCGATTACATCCAGCAGTACACGCAGGTCGGCGGCGCGCGCCCGTTCGGCGTTGCGCTCATCATCGGCGGCATCGTCAACGGCGAGCCGCGCCTGTTCGAGACCGATCCCTCCGGGACGCCCTACGAATGGAAGGCCCTCGCTGTCGGAGCCGACCGCGGCGACATCCGGGATTACCTCGAAGAGCACTACGACGAGGGGATGGACCTCGACGAGGGCGTCGACCTCGCGCTGGCCGCTCTCGCGTCGGTCAACGAGGACGGGCTCACGCCGGAAGGCATCGGCGTCGCCACGGTCGACGTCGAAACGGAGACGTTCGGCCAGCTGACCGACGAGGAGAAGGAGACTCACCTCGCGGAGGCCGACCTCCTTGATACCGGTGAAGACGCGGACGACGAAGGCGAAGACGCCACCGAAGAGTAACCCTTCCGACAGCCCTCGCGGGCGACTGGACTTTTTCTGTCCGACCACGCAGTAAGGCCTTTAACTGGCCCACTGCTACCGACGGGTATGATATCGCTTGACGAGGCGGTGACGGCGCGCCTCGAATCCCACGGCCAGCGGTTCGAGGTACTGGTGGATCCGGACGCGGCGCTAGCGATAAAACGTGATGACTTCGACGGCGACCTCGAGGACGTTATCGCCGCGGAGGACGTGTTCGAGGACGCCTCGCGGGGGGACCGACCGCCCGAGAATATGCTCGAAGAGGTGTTTGACACCACTGATCCGATGGCCATCATCCCCGAAGTCATCAAGCGGGGGGAGATACAGATCACGGCCGACCAGCGCCGCGAGATGCAGGAACAAAAGCACAAACAGCTCATCCAGCGGATCACGCGCAACGCGGTCAACCCACAGATGGACGACGCGCCGCACCCGCCGGAGCGCATCGAATCCGCGCTCGAAGAGACGGACTTCAGAGTCGACCCGATGGAACCCGTCGAGGCGCAGGTCGACGACGCCCTCGATGCGCTCCGGCCGGTCATCCCGATCCGGTTCGACGAGGTCACCGTCGCCGTGCAGGTCCCCGCGGACTACGCTGGGAGCGCCCAGGCACAGATCCGACAGTTCGGCGACCTCGAACGCGAGGAGTGGCAGTCCGACGGCTCGTGGGTCGGCGTCATGACGTTCCCGGCCGGCCTACAGAACGACTTCTACGACGTGGTGAACGAACACACCAGCGGCGAGGCAGAAACCCAGATAATCAAAGACGAAGACGACATCAGTACGCGCTAACGCCGCGGCGTCGCGTTACCCTTTCTTGAAGCCGACCAAGAACCCGGCAGTGAAACCAGCGCTGACCGGCAGCGCCGAGAGCAGTGACGTGACCCAGGACGGCGGTTGCGCCGACGCCGCGTTCCCGGCGGTGCCGGTCGCGTTCTGTGCGGCCCCGCCTATCGCGTCCCAGTTCACCTGGAGGATGCCACGCGTCTCGAGGAACTTGAACAGTGCCAGCTCGATGCCGATGATGACGGCAATGAGCTTTGCGACCTTCTTGGCGGCGAACCCGATGATCCCGCCGATAAGGCCGCCACCACCGAATTCGAGGCCCATCTGCTGGAGGCCCAACCCATCTAGTTGGAGTACGAACTCATCCATACAGCGTACCTGACCGCCTGTTTTTAAATCCTTTGTGCTCCCTCTGGCGCTTTCCCTTTTACACAGCCTCCGCCACAGGAACGGGGGTCGTTGCTACCGGGGTGTCCCAAAGAATTCGGGGCGATATTTTTCACACGATGCCATTTCTTTACTCATATCCAAAGATTTGTATGCTACCGACGAATCTTACTTACTGTTAAGATGGCAGAAACACCGAATTCCGATATGAGCGGTGCCGCAGGTGGACATTCGAAGCGACCGAAATCTAATCAGGACTGGTGGCCAAACAAGCTGAATCTGGAGATCCTCGACCAGAACGCCCGTGATGTCGGTCCGATGGAGGACGACTTTGATTATGCGGAGGAGTTCCAGAAACTCGACCTCGAAGCGGTGAAGTCGGATCTCGAAGAGCTGATGACGTCGTCGCAGGACTGGTGGCCAGCCGACTACGGCCACTACGGCCCGCTGTTCATCCGGATGGCCTGGCACAGCGCCGGGACGTACCGGACCGCCGACGGTCGCGGTGGCGCGGCTGGCGGCCGACAGCGCTTTGCACCTATCAACAGCTGGCCGGACAACGCGAACCTCGACAAGGCGCGACGGCTGCTCCTGCCGATCAAGCAGAAGTACGGCAAAAAGATCTCATGGGCCGACCTGATGATCCTCGCAGGGAACGTCGCCATCGAGTCGATGGGATTCAAGACGTTCGGCTACGCCGGCGGCCGCGAGGACGCCTTTGAGGAGGACAAGGCTGTCAACTGGGGGCCGGAAGACGAGATGGAAACCCAGGAGCGCTTCGACGAGCCAGGCGAAATCGAAGAAGGGCTCGGTGCCTCCGTGATGGGCCTCATCTACGTGAATCCGGAAGGACCGGACGGCAACCCTGATCCGGAAGCGTCGGCGAAGAATATCCGGCAGACGTTCGACCGGATGGCGATGAACGACAAGGAGACGGCCGCGCTCATCGCCGGCGGACACACGTTCGGCAAAGTCCACGGCGCTGACGACCCCGAGGAGAACCTCGGTCCCGAGCCCGAAGCGGCCCCCATCGAGCAGCAGGGCCTCGGCTGGCAAAACGAGAACGGGAACAGCAAAGGCGGCGAGATGATCACGAGCGGTATCGAAGGGCCGTGGACCCAGTCGCCGACCGAGTGGGATATGGGATACATCAACAACCTGCTCGACTACGAGTGGGAGCCGGAGAAGGGTCCTGGCGGCGCGTGGCAGTGGGCACCCACGAGCGAGGAGCTGAAAAACAGCGTGCCGGACGCCCACGACCCGGACGAAAAGCAGACGCCGATGATGCTCACGACGGATATCGCCCTGAAGCGCGACCCGGACTACCGAGAGGTCATGGAAACCTTCCAGGAGAACCCGATGGAGTTCGGGATGAACTTCGCGAAGGCCTGGTACAAGCTGACCCACCGCGACATGGGGCCGCCTGAGCGGTTCCTCGGTCCGGAGGTTCCTGACGAAGAGATGATCTGGCAGGACCCGCTCCCGGACGCCGACTACGACCTGATCGGGGACGAGGAGGTCACCGAGCTCAAGGAAAAGATCCTCGATTCGGACCTCTCTGTCTCCCAGCTCGTCAAGACCGCGTGGGCGTCGGCATCGACCTACCGCGACAGCGACAAGCGCGGCGGCGCTAACGGCGCTCGCCTCCGGCTCGAACCCCAGAAGAACTGGGAGGTAAACGAGCCCGAGCAGCTAGAGACGGTCCTGGGGACACTCGAAAACATCCAGACGGAGTTCAACGACTCGCGATCCGACGGGACGCAGGTCTCGCTTGCTGACCTGATCGTGCTGGGCGGCAACGCGGCCGTCGAGCAGGCGGCAGCGAACGCGGGCTACGACGTCGAGATTCCGTTCGAACCCGGCCGAGTGGATGCCGGGCCGGAACACACCGACGCCGCCTCCTTCGACGCTCTCAAGCCGAAGGTCGACGGGGCTCGAAACTACATCCAGGACGACATCACGCGACCGGCCGAGGAAGTGCTGGTCGACAACGCGGACCTGCTGAACCTGACAGCGTCGGAACTGACCGCCCTGATCGGCGGGATGCGCTCGATCGGTGCGAACTACGGGGACACCGACCTCGGCGTCTTCACCGACGAACCGGAGACGCTGACCAACGACTTCTTCGTGAACCTGCTCGACATGGGAACGGAGTGGGAGCCGGCGTCGGACTCAGAACACGTCTACAAAGGTCTCGACCGTGATACCGGCGAGGTCAAGTGGGAAGCCACACGCATCGATCTCGTCTTCGGCTCGAACGACCGGCTCCGGGCCATCTCGGAAGTCTACGGCTCTGCCGACGCGGAGGAGAAGCTCGTCCACGACTTCGTGGACACATGGAACAAGGTCATGAAGCTCGACCGCTTCGACCTCGAATAAGCCGGACTGACCGCTACCGGTTTGCTGGCTGCATTTCAGCCTTCGAGCGGGTATCGAAGTCGTTAGTTTCGCCAGCCGGCTGCAGGAATCGCTCAGTATCTGCCATTTTACCGTCCAACCGCCGACCCCCGGAAGAGTGTGAGTCCCCTCCCGGGGGGTTAAATAATCGGACGCCGTAGTTTTCCAACGAGTGACGGCGACACACACCACGGAACGGGCGGTCATCGCGAAGCGCGTCGACAGTGGCACCGCCGACACCGAAGAGATCCGGGACCTCGCTCGGGCGGCCGGCTACGAGGTCGTCGACGAGATCACACAGACCAGAACGGAGGACCCGGCGTACCACCTCGGCGAGGGGAAAGTAACGCGATTGAGCAACGCGGTCGCTCGCGAAGGGGCCGCCGTCGTGATCTTCGACAATCAACTCGGCCCGTACCAGACGTACAACATCGGGAACGAACTCCCCGAGCGGGTGCGCGTCATCGACCGCTTCCGACTCATCCTCGAAATCTTCGGCCAGCGGGCCCAGACACGGAAAGCCCAGCTCCAGGTCGAACTCGCGGAACTGCGCTACGAACTCCCGCGCGCCGAGGCCAAGGCGAGCCTGGCCAAACGCGACGAGCGGCCGGGGTTCATGGGGCTCGGCGAGTACGACGAGTCCCGCGAAGAAGACATCAAAAAGCAGATCGCCAACATCCGGGACGAACTGGAATCCATCGAGGAGACTGAGCGACACCGCCGGGAGCAGCGCCGCGAGTCCGGCTTCGACCTCGTCGCGCTGGCCGGCTACACCAACGCCGGGAAGTCGACGCTCCTGCGCCGCCTCGCCGACGACCTCGACGTCGATGAGAACGACGACTTGCATCCCGACCTCGATACCACGGCCGAGAGCGAGGACCGTCTGTTCACGACGCTTGGCACGACCACCCGCCGCGCGGCGGTCGGCAAGCGCGAGGTGCTGGTCACCGACACCGTCGGGTTCATTCAGGACCTCCCGCACTGGCTCGTCGAATCGTTCAAATCGACGCTCGGGTCGGTGTATCACGCCGATCTGGTCTTGCTCGTCGTCGATGTCTCCGAGTCGGTCGAGGAAATCCGGGAGAAACTGGTGACGAGCCACGACACGCTGTACGAGCGCAACGAAGCGCCCATCGTCACAGTCCTCAACAAGACCGACATGGTCGACGACGAGGAGGTCCGCCGCAAGAAAGACGCGCTCTCGTCGCTGGCTCCGAACCCCGTCGCCGTCAGCGCCAAGCAGGGGCTCAACATCGACGACCTGGCGGACCGCATCGACCACGAACTGCCGGACTACGAACGCGAGCGACTCGTGCTCCCGATGACCGACGACACGATGAGCCTCGTCTCGTGGATTCACGACCACGCCAGCGTGGAGACGGTCGACTACGGCGACCAGGTGGTTATCGAGTTCGAGGCGCGGCCCGCGATCATCGAGCAGTCCCGAGCGAAAGCCGGGGAGCTGGTCGGTGCGTCGGCCTGACTGCGGACGCTACGCTTCTGCTTCCCGCTGCCACAGTACGCTCGGTATCTCGTCTAGCAGGTCCGTTGCGACCAATCCGTAGCCGCGGTCGTCGACGACCCGGTCGCCGACCGTGCCGACGGTGTAGGCGGCGATGGCGGCCGCGTCGAGCGGCTCCTGAACGCAGGCGAGCGCCCCCGTCACGCCCGCGAGCACGTCGCCGGTGCCGCCGACCGTCATCCCCGGATTGCCCGTCCGGCCGACGCGGGTTCGCTCGCCGTCGGAGACGATGTCGTACGGGCCTTTGACCAGCAGTGTCTGGTCGACCTCCGATGCGAAGGACTCCACGAGGTCCGCCCGCTCCCGCCAGTCCTCGGACGTCTCGCCGCCCATCCCGAGAAGCTCGCCCTGGTGGGGCGTACAGACGAGGTCCGCGTCCGTTTCGATGTCCGGAACCACGGAAAGAGCGTCGGCGTCGACGACAGCCGTCCCCTCGAATCCTGACAGCAGGTCCCCGACCGCTTCCAGCGTCGCGTCGGCGTTCCCGAGTCCCGGCCCGACGATCAGCGTGTCGTGCTCTGCCATCAGTTCGGCGAGGTTGTCGACGTGGGGTGGCGCGAGGTGGTCCCCGTCGAACGGTCTGAGGATGAGGTTCTCGCTGTAGGACTGGATTTCCCGCGCGACGACGGCCGGGCAGGCGACTCGGACGAGGTCGGCCCCGCCTCTGAGGGCGGCCTGGGCCGTGAGCGCCGGCGCACCGGTGTACGGGCCGCCGCCGACGACCAGCACCTCGCCGTTGTCGCCCTTGTGGCTCGCTGGGTCTCGTTCGAGGCGGCTGAGGTCGCCCCGCTCGATGAAAAGCTCCGCCGCGTCGGGGATACCGATGTCGGCGACGGTGACCGGTACGTCGAGGTCCGGCAGGCCGGGCTTGGTGTCGTGGAACGTGACGACGTGGTCGGCGTCGACGGCGTTCTCGGCCAGCCGCCCCGTTTCCGCGTCGAGACCCGACGGGACGTCCACAGAGAGGACGGTCGCGTCGCTCTCGTTCATCGCCGTGGCGGCCGTTGCCGCCGGTTCCCGGAGGTCGCCGGCGATACCCGTTCCCAGCATCGCGTCGATGACGACATCAGGGGTCCCGAGATCCAGTGCCGAGGAATCCCTGACCGTCTCTGTCGGATACTCGGCGTGCTGGAGGGCATCCCAGTTCTCCCTGGCAATCGTCGTCGAGATTGCGTCCGGGCGGCCCAACAAAAGGACGCGGAGGTCGTACTCGTCGAGAAAGCGGGCGGTGACGAGCGCGTCTCCGCCGTTGTTCCCTCGACCAGCGACGATGGTGACTTGGTCGCCGGGGTCAGCGAGGGTACGGACCGCCCGTGCGACGGCGTGCCCGGACGACTCCATCAGCTGTTTGCGCGGGACGCCGAGCGCCGCGGCGTTCTCATCGACGACACCCATTTCGGAGCCGGTGAGCATACCCGCGGGTTCGCCCGCCAGTGAAGTAACTCTACGGGACGGCGGCTTACCAGCGGACCTCGAATCCGTCGATGCCCCTCGGCTCCTCGAACTCGACTTCGACGTCGGTTACGTTCGCGCGTTCGCTCCCCTCGTGGCAGAACTCGACCATCGCATCCACGTCGGCTTCGGGGCCCTCGAACACCGCTTCGACGCGCCCGTCGTCGAGGTTCCGGACCCACCCGTCGACCCCCTGGTCCTGTGCACGCTCCCGCGTGGTCGCTCTGTAATAGACGCCCTGGACACGACCGGAGACGAATACATGTGCTCGCGTGCGAGCCATGTCCGAGGGTTTGATTGCGGACTCCGTTATACTGTCGCCTTCCATCACCCGCGTCAGTTTTCGTCGCTGCCCGTCCGGAGATAATGGAACAAGTAGGTCTGCGTGTAGCCGGCGTACTCGCCGCCGAGCGCGGCCCGGATGGCCCGGGACGTGTCGGTGTAGTTCCCTCGCTCACACTCCGGGTAGTACTCCTCGATGGTCGACCGGATCCAGGTGTCTAGCGGGACCGCTTCGAGGTAGTCAAGCGAGAACAGCAACACGCAGTCCGCGACCTTGTCGCCGACGCCGACGAAGCGGGTGAGCGACTCCCTGGCGTCCTCGTAGTCGAGACCGACGGCTTCCTCCGGGTCGGCCTCGCCGCCTGCGACCATCTCCGCGGTGCGCTGGACGTACGGCGCTCGATAGCCCAGCCCGAGGTCCCGGAGGCGTTCTTCGGTCGTTTCGGCCAACGCTGACGGCGTCGGATAGGCGTTGTACGTCCGCCCGTCGAACTCGACTGTCTCGCCGAACGCGTCGCGGAGCGCCTGTTGCATACTGTGTATCCGGGCCACGCGCATCTGGGCCGAGCAAATGAACGAGATGAGGGAGCCAAACGGTGGGTCCTGAACGAGACGCATCCCCCAGAACCTATCGTAGGCTGATTGGACCACGTCGTCGGCCGGTGCCGTCGTCCGAATCGCGGAGAGGTCGTCCCTAAGCCGCAGGAGTCGCTTGAGGTCTGCCTCCGCGTCGATCGTGGACTCCCATTCGAGGACACCGTCCCGCTGCCGGACGCGGATGACTGCTGGTGACCCGTCTCGGCGGACTGTCGTCCAGTACCACGCGTCGCCCCCGGTTGCCCCGTCGCGCTGGTACATTTCGCCGTCCTCCCGGTTCCAGAGGTAGGACTGCCCGCTCTCGACAGTTGCCTGGAGGTCGATACCGCCGGCCAGCAACCCGACGTCGATGACGCCCTGTTCCATTGTCCGTGTGTACGGACCCGGAGGTAATGGCGTTACGAGTTCCGCTCGCACGGGTTGGGGATTTCTCTCGACTAGCGGACGTTCATATCCGTCTGATCTGTCACTGCTTTTCGCCGTCGTGATGTTTTATGTCGCTTGCGTCTGTGCGGCTCAACGATGCTTTCTGACTTTCTATACCACGATATATGGGATGAGAGGTGATCCCCGTTTCAGGGCTAACCTTCATTATATTGGGAAACAAACATACTAGCATGAATTGCCGAGTTGTTGTCGAGGCCGCAGTCCCAGTGTACGATGTGGCATCTGCGGACGAGGCAGTTCGCATCGCCATCTCGAAGACGGGGGAAATGCTGAACCCCGACCTCAACTACGTCGAGATCAACATGGGCGACCGGCACTGCCCGCACTGCGGCGAGACACTGGAACCGGCTTTTCTCGCGGCTGATGAGAGTCTCGTCGCACTCGAACTGGAGATGACCGTGTTCAACGTCGAACGGGACGAACACGCCGCTCGAATCGCCCGCAAGGAGATTGGGCAACGACTCGAGAACATCCCGCTTGACGTGCTCGAAATCGAGGAGATTCCGGAGGAGGCCGACGAAACGACGGACGACGAGTCTTCGTCGACAGAGTCGACAGCAGAGGCCGATGACCAGTCGTCGGGCCAGTCCGAGGACGAATCGGACGACGTGTTACCCGAATTCGAGGAATTAATCGACGAGTAAGTCCGGTTACCGAGCAACAGGGTCTCTCTGTTCAACACCCTCGACGTATCGCGTCTCCAATATGATTCCGACAGCCGTTATACAGTCACTAATAGCATTGCTCGTCGGGAGAACTGCATAGAAACGACGGAGAACTGTTAGTCCGCGGCGGCAGAAACTGGCTCTTTGGTCTCGTCAGCCATCTCGGAGGCAATACCGTCAGCAATCGCAAAGACAGCGGCCTTGTGGTCTGTTTTCGACTTGTGAATCGATGTCGGCTTGACGCCCAGTTCCTCGTATTCGTCGTGGTCTACTTCTGTCCCGGATTCGGCTTCGTAGTGGTTCTGTACCTGTGCAAGCAGGCCGTGAAGGTGGATGAGCTCCTGCTTTTTCATAGTCAACCCAAGGTAACAACTCGAAGGTTATAGTACTACTCTGATGAAGGTTAACACACGGCTCTGCTAGTAATACGTAATAGTTCATGAACAATTCCTGGCGCGGAGTATATTTTGAGTTTTTTACACTGAATTTTACCATTTCTCCAAAGGCACTGTCGAGTGATAGCAATGTACAACGCTTCGATGACGGACGGCCTCGACTCGAACACTGTCGACTCAAACTCGTTGCGGGAGTCTCCGGCTGGCACCCAGAGTTATGGGCTGCCTATACCTGCTATCGGTATGGACCAAGCCACTCTCCCATCAGAAACCGAGATCGGCCGGGTGGCCCTGACCGTTGCTGACTTACCACCGACTGTCGATTTCTACCGTGATGTTGTCGGCCTCCAGGTCCTAGACTCAGACGACGACCGGACGATACTCGGTGCGGGTGGACAGGAACTACTGATCCTGAACCGTCGGCCAGACGCACCAGCGAGAGGTTCTGCCGGGACCGGGCTGTACCACGTCGCGTTTCGCGTTCCGTCGCGAGCGGCGCTGGGTGATGCACTCAAGCGTATCGAATCGGAGTGGACACTTTCCGGCGCATCGGATCACGGTGTCAGCGAGGCGCTATATCTGTCGGACCCGGCCGGTAACGGCGTCGAGATCTATCGGGACTTTCCGCGGGCGTCGTGGCAGGAGACACCGTCGGGTCACGTCGAAATGGTGACAGAGCCCCTCGATACGCAGTCAGTCGCGGCTGCCGCGACCGGTGAACAGTCGATGCCCGCTAGGTCCGATATTGGACACGTACATCTGGAAGTTTCGTCAGTGGAGACGGCCCGGTCGTTCTACGCCAACGCACTCGGATTGCGTGTCAGAGCCGCGTACGACGGCGCGGTGTTTCTGGCGGCCGGTGACTACCACCACCACATCGGAGCCAACGTCTGGCAGGGGCGGTCAAGGCCCCACGCCGGACAGGGTCTGGCGTGGTTCGAGATTCGATTCCCCGACGAAGCAACCCTTGCTGCGACACGTAAGCGCCTCCGTCAGTCCGGCTACGCTGTCTCCGAAACCGATACCGGTCTCACAGTGCGTGACGGTGACGACATCGAACTCCGATTGCGAGCCTGAACACGGGATATCTCGACCGATTGACCGATGTGCCAAGTCAAGTGTCTTCGCGCGCTATCTGAGGTATGCACACGACACGGTGGCTGGCTACGGCAACCGGGCGAACGGGAACAGAAACGGACTGCACGGACGTGACAGGGCACAGCCGACGGCCGGGAGGAGCGCGATGAGCGGCCCCCATCAGGGCCAGCAACTCGTGACTGCTGGAGCCGCGCTATCGGAGGCGAGCGCGGCGGCGGTGCTGGTCCACGGTCGGGGTGCGACTGCCCGGAGTATCGTCCAGATGGGAACAGAGTTCCAGCAGGACGGGCTGGCTCTGCTCGCCCCCCAGGCCGCGCGGAACACCTGGTACCCTAACTCCTTCCTCTCGCCGGTCGAGCAGAACGAACCCGGGCGGACATCGGGACTGCAGGCTATCGAGGACGCCGTCACGGAGGCCGAGGAAGCCGGGATACCAACCGACTGTGTGCTCGTCCTGGGCTTCTCCCAGGGGGCCTGTCTCGCGAGCGAGTTCGTCGCCCGTAACCCGCAGCGCTACGGCGGGCTCGTGGCTCTCAGTGGTGGCCTCATCGGCGAGACCATCGACGAGAGCGAGTACGAGGGCGACATCGAGGAAACGCCGGTGTTCCTGGGCTGTAGCGACGTCGATCCGCACATTCCCGAAGAGCGCGTTCACGTTACGGCCTCGGTCTTCGAGCAGCTGAACGGGGACGTGGAGGAACGCATCTACGAGGGGATGGGCCACGGCGTGAACGAGGACGAACTGGCGTACGTCTCGTCGCTGGCCGCCACCCTCGTCAATTAGGCCGTCCGAGCGTTGGTTCGTACACCGAGATAGCCTCGCTGAGCGTGCCAGCAGGGAGTTACCGGCCCCTCACCGCGAGACTTAGTGATTGGAAAGACTACACATGGCATGGACCTTTCCCGCCGACGGCTTCTCACGACGGTTGGTGCCGGTGTGACACTCGGCGGCGCAGGCTGCGCGGGAGATGACGGCTCGACTACTGGATCGCGTTCAGTGGCCGGGTCCGGCGGCGGAACCGGGACGCCATCGACGGCAACCGACCGAAGCGACGGGTCGAAGCCACCGACGGCTGATGGCCGCCTCGATTTGGACTACGATATCGGGACGCTTGAAGAGAACATCGTCAGCGGTGGCGTTCGTAAAGACGGTATTCCGTCCATCGACGACCCGACGTTCACCAACACGCCTCCAGAGATACTGGATCTGGACGACCCGGTGTTCGGCGTGGTCCGCGACGGGGAGGCGAAAGCCTATCCGCAGTACATTCTCGTCCACCACGAAATCGTGAACGACACTGTCGCTGGTGACTCCGTCGCCGTGACGTACTGTCCGCTGACGGGCACCGCACAGGGATTCGAGCGCGGTCCGGTGGAGTTCGGCGTCTCCGGTCGACTGGTGAACTCGAACCTGACAATGTACGACCGGGGCACCGACAGCTGGTGGCCACAGATGCTCGCGACGGCAATTACAGGCCCACTAACGGGCGAGTCGCTGCAGGAATTCCGGGTCACTTGGACGACGTGGGACCGCTGGTCCAGTACCTATCCGGAAACGACCGTTCTGACCGAGGATACCGGCTTTTCGCGGCGTTACGGCACTGATCCATATGGCCAGTACAACGCGAAACGCGGCTACTATTCGAGCACTCGGACGCTGTTTGAGCCGCTGCAGGGTGACAGCCGCGCGCACCCAAAGACCGTCGTCATCGGGACCCGGACGGAGACGGGGGCGGTGGCCTTCGATAAGGGAACACTGCTGAGTCAGCGCGTTCTGACAGGCAACATCGGCGACACGCCGTACGTCGCCGTCGCCGACACCGACCTCGAAACGGGCTACGTGTACGCGAATCCGGAGTCAGCGACGGTCGAAGCGGCGGACGACGGCTACACGCTCGAAGGGACCACACACGATGCCGATTCGCTCCCGCTGGACCGTTCACTGGCCTTCGACGCCATGTGGTTCGCCTGGGCCGGCTTCTATCCGGAGAGTGCGTATGTCGACTGATAGTGCAGCCGACGGGGCTGGTGTGGCCGCTCGCATCGAACGCTTGCTTCGGCACACTGCGGTTGCGGTCCGGGGAGCGCTCACCCGCCGCGACGGTCAGTTGCTTCTGGGTGTGTCTGGACTGGCGTACTTCCTGCTGTACCTCGCTGGTCTCAGACACCTCGGTTTCGGCCCAGCCGGCTACGAGGTTTCTGTCGTCAGTAACCCGCTTACCCGTGCGTTCCGGCAGGTCGGGCCGTTTCAGTGGGAACCGATTGCACTGGTCGTCGTCGGCCCAGTCGAACTGCTCGTCTCGCCGCTGAACGTGCTTCTCGGTGCCGTCCTGGCATCGCTGGTCGGACTCAACCTCGCCGTCTCCGCCGTCGCGTGGCGCGGCCCATCGGCCTGCCGTCTCGGCCCGGGGGCAGGGGCTGTGTCGGGGTTGCCGGGACTGCTCTCCGGATTCGCCTGCTGTGGCCCCACTATCCTGCTCGTCGTCGGCGTGCAGGCGAGCGCTGGGCTTCTCTCGCTGTTCCAGTGGCTCCTCCCGATCACTGTCGTGGCACTGCTCGGAACCCTTCTCTGGGTCGGCAGCCGAGTCGAGCCAGCGTGACAGGCGACGTAGATTGTTCCTACTACCGGGGGGTAGCTAGTAACTACAGGCTACCGGCCCAGGTAGCGGTTGGAACTTTTTTCCCTCGATTTGAGGGAAACATATAATTACTCCGTACGACCCATCTACCAGTATGACCGCTACTGTCGTGAGCGAGGTCAACCGACCCTACGTGCCGACGGGCGGGGCGAAACTGACCGCTGAGATCGAAGTCGAGCCCGGACGGTTGGAGGAGCCACCCACGCGACAGATTGCTCTCTGTATCGACGCGAGTGGATCGATGGCCGGCGAAGACATCGAACAGGCCCGCGCTGGCGCTGAATGGGTGTTCGGGCTACTCGACGAGGACGATTACATCTCGATCATCGCCTTCGACAACGAGGTCACGACGGTTCTTGCACCGACCCGGTGGGGGACTATTTCGCGTGAAACGGCAGTGGACGCGGTCGCTGACATCTCCGCTGGCGGGGGCACCGATATGTACAGCGGCCTGCTGGAAGCGAAGGCGTCCCTGCAGGATCTGCCGACAGACGACAACACGGCTCGGCGGGTCCTGCTCCTCTCTGATGGGAAGGACAACTCCCACGACCCGGAAGCGTTCGGGACGCTAGCACACGAAATCGACACCGAGGGCATCAGAATCAAGGCGGCCGGTATCGGGAGCGACTACCGCGAGGAGACGATCCGGACGCTCGGTACCGTTGCCCGCGGCGAATGGACACACCTGGACGCCGCCGGTGACATCGAGTCGTTCTTCGGCGACGCAGTCGAGGAGGCCGGGACCGTCGTCGCTCCCGACGCCCGTCTCGAACTTGACGTGGCTGACGGTGTCGAGGTGAGTGAAGTGTACCGCTCGCTGCCACAGACCCAGTCTGTAGACCCCAACTGGGAGGACAACGCGGCTGTCGTGCCGCTGCCCGACCTGCTAGAGCGGGAGACTCAGCGAGTCGTGCTGAAGATACACGCGCCGGCCAACGACCCGCAAGACGCCGTGTCCGTGGCGGATGTCACGCTGCACGCTGGCGGCGAGACGACGCGGGAATCGATCACCGTCGACTACACCGACGACGAGGCGAAACTGGCCGCGCACAACGAACAGGTCGACGTGGACCACCGACAGACCGTTATCAAGACGGAACTCGGCAAGGGCAACGTCGCCGAGGCACAGACCCAACTGGAGCGGATGACGCGCATCCACGGCGAGGACACCGAGGCCGTCCAGACCGCTGAGCGTGAGACGCGGATCGTGATGGAAGGCGGACGCAAGGAGCAGAACAAGGCGACGAAGATCGTCACTGACGAGGGCATCCAGAAGTGACTGCAACGACCTGCAGTGTCGGCAGGGCCGTTACTGGCCGGAGAAACGGGTGATCCATGAACTGGGAACCTGAGAGCGGTGATGTCATCGCCGGCCAGTACGAACTCGAGGAGTTCCTCGGCAAGGGAGGGTTCGCGAAGGCGTTCCGCGCCAGAGACACCGAGACGGGTGAGGCGGTCGCTGTGAAGTACCCCAACTACACCGAATCCCAGAACGACCCCGACATCATCGAGGAGTACTTCAAAAAGGAGGTCGGATCACTGGAACGCATCCGCCGGGCCGGCGGTCACGAGAACGTGATGGACTACTACGATCAGGTCACGGAGCGTGACGTTCCGTTTCTGGTCGTCCAGCTGATCGTCGACGGCATCGAACTCGACGAAGTCATCGACCAGCACGGCCCAATCGACGACAGCGAGCAGGTCCGACAGATCGGCATCGACCTCTGTGACGCGATGGGGTTTCTCCACGAGAACGAGATCGTCTACCGGGACCTGAAACCGGAGAACGTGATGCTCACGCCCGACATCACGCCCACGCTGATCGATTTCAATACGGCGACGGGGTTCGATGCCACCGAGGATCCGTCCTCCGGCAACACCGGGACGACGATTCTGGGGCCGTTCAAGCCCCGCGAAGTCGCCGAGGCCAGCCGAACCGACGTTCGGCAGGGGCCGTGGTCGGACGTGTATTCTATCGGGAAGATACTCCTATTCTTGCTCAAGGGGAGCGTCCCGAAGAAAGACGGGGTGAACCCGCAAGCGTTCGGGGCCGACTGCGACGATTATCTGGCCGAAATCGTCGAACGGGCCACGCAGTCACATTACCGCGACCGATACCGGAACGCGACGGTCCTCAAAGAGGTCCTCGAACGGCGCGATCCAACGCCGCCCGCGACGGCGTCAGTGACGTACATTCAAGCGGACAGGCAGTTCACCGTCGAACCGGGCGACACTATCGGGCGACAGGGCGCGAGCGGTCCCCCGGCATCGATAACAATCGAAGACCCGCAGGGGGAGTACATCTCCTCGGTGCAGGTACAGTTCGATATCGAGGACGGCGAGTGGTCCCTCCACGACCGGAGCCTCAACGGGACGTTCGTCCAGAAGGGGGCCGGTTGGCAGCGGGTCCTCTCCGAACCCGGACGCAACCGTCTGCGCTCCGAGGGCGAGGACCCGACCGACAGACACGGCAACGTTCCACCCGAGTCGGTGACACTCACCGACGGCGACCTGGTGTCGCTGGTCCATCCGACCTACGGGGTCACGTTCGAGTTCCATCCGGAGGAGTCATGAGATACAGCACGAACTACGACATCGGCGAGCGGAAGCGAGGACAGGGCATCAACGAGGACAGCGTCTCGCTGACGGTGTTCGAGGAGGGGCATCGGGACGGCTACCGCGGGCAAGACAGACCACAGTCGAAGGAGCCGGTCACAGCAGACGGCGACGAGACGGCGGATGTGACAGACGAGACAGTCGGTACTGAGACGGCGACCGATACCGCTGACGACACGGACGCAGCGGACACTGACGAAGGGGCTTCAGCTGACACTGAGGGCAACGGGAGACCGATGAACCGTTCGGCCGGCGTGTTCGTGGTGGCCGACGGTGCCGGCGGACACGACGCCGGAGACATTGCGTCGTACATTACGACGACTATCGTGGCTGAACACCTCGCCCCCGTGGCGATTCGAACGGCCCGGAGTTATCCCGGCGGGTTCGACGTCGATGTCGCCCGCGATGTCCTCCCGGACCCGCCCGGCGAACAGGAACTCGAAACTGCCGTGGCGGAGGCGATTACGGCGGCCCACCGCGAGATCATCCGGTACGCAAACGAGACCGGGACCCAATCCTACACGACGGTCGTTGCAGGCATCTACGCCGACGGCAAACTCCACTACGGCTGGGTCGGTGATAGCCGGGCTTACGTCGTCAACAGCGCCCGTGAGACGATTTCACCGCTGACCAGAGACCACGCCGTCGTTCAGGAGTGGGTCGACAACGACGAAATCGACCCGGTCGAGGCACACGTCCACCCGAACGGCAACGAGATCACACGCGCGCTGGGCGGGTCCGGCTACGAGGACCCCGACGAGGCGACTGTCGGGGTGGACACGCGGACGGTCAGGCTGTACGCGGAGGACACGGTGTTGGCGACTAGCGACGGACTCATCGACGCACAGACCGACGCGCCGGAACTGTACGAGGAGTACGTCGATTCGGACCACGCCGATTCAGTGGCCGAGCGTATCCGCGAAGCGGCCGTCACCGACGATGAGATCCGTGACGTGGTCCTCGATGCAGCGTCCCTCGACGCGGCGAGTCGGGAGTTCGTGTCACTGGCAAACGA
The DNA here is from genome assembly GCF_048595605.1 of Haloarcula sp. KBTZ06. Lineage (NCBI taxonomy): Archaea > Methanobacteriati > Methanobacteriota > Halobacteria > Halobacteriales > Haloarculaceae > Haloarcula > Haloarcula sp. KBTZ06. Next base: position 1,603,976 of record NZ_CP184337.1, on the reverse strand, counting down.
CCGCGGGGGGAAGGACAACATCTCCGTGCTCCTGTTTGCCGACAGTGCGCTTCCGGAAACACCGGAAAGCGGCGGGATGCCTGTCCGAGATATCGACCCTGATCTCGACATTTCCGAACGGGATACCGTTATTATGACAGACGAATAGAGAGAAAGTTTCGTGGGACAAGTATTTTATTTCTCGACTCTATACTCTCTAACGAAACCCATGCCTGAATCCGACCGCACGGTAAAATGCCCCATATGCGACGAGGACTTTGATCCGACAGTCGCGGGCGGATGGTGCACAAACCCGGACTGTGGTGAGTGGCAACACACTGACGAAAGCGCTGCTGATTTTGACACCGACGATGCGGTGCCGGACGACGCCGACCTGATACCGGAAGGCACGGACGAGGCGGACCCGACGGATGGCCGGTCGATGGGGGCTAGCGACGAAGCCGACGCCCCGGATGGGCACACTGTCGACAATGACAGCGACGACGACGCATCGGTGGATGGAGCCTCGGATACTGGGGCAGCCGAGGCCGGAGACGAGACGGTGGGGACGGCGGAGACGGCGACGGAACACGAGCCTGAAGCCGACACCGATGCCGAAAACGAAACCGAGCCGAAGGCTGCGGAAGAACCCGACGAGGATGACGACACCTCGGACCAGTCCAGCAGTGACTCCGATGCGGACGCCGAGACATCCAACGACGCCTCGGAGACAGATGACGATGCGGCGACGATTTCCTGTCCGGACTGTGACCGCGAACTCGACGCCGACGCGAATTTCTGTGTCGCCTGCGGTGCCGACGTACAGGATATCACACCGGGCGACGACGGCTCGCTCGACGCGTGCCCATCCTGTGACACCGCTGTCGACGACGATGCCAGCTTCTGTGTCAACTGTGGGGAGGACTTAGACGCACATCGCGGCGAGAGCGACACGCCGACGGCTGACTCGACAGGGTCGTCGACCGCCGACGAGACGGAGAGTGAGTCAGGAGCCACGGGCAACGCCGTCGACACACTCGCGTCACAGTCCACCGACGACGCGGCGGTACCGGACAAACTCGTCCTCTCGGTCGAGGGTCGTGACATCACCATCGAAGACGGTGACCGCATCGGCCGGGAGATTCGGGCGGCACTATTGGATGCCGGGCGACCGGAAGACGAAGCGGTTCGGATCCACCGCGAACACGTCCGGTTCGACCGCCAGCCGGAAGGGTACTATCTGGTCGACCTCGGGGACAACCCGACGCGGCTGAACGAGACCCAGTTGAAGAAAGGCGACCGGGAACCGATCCAACCGGGCGACGAACTCGAACTGTCGGGCGTCGCCACGATGACAATTCGGGCGGCGTGACCACCCACAGTTAAGCGGTCGGTCGGGAAACATCAGGCTGATGGAGCGTGGTCGACTGGGGTTGGAACTCCGCGAGTCCGCCGCACTACTGCGAACTGAAACCTGGCTGTTTGTGGGTGTGGGTCTGGCATGGCTCGTCTACGGTGGCTGGGTGCTCGCGACGGGGCTGCTGTTGGCGCAGTTCCCAGGGATCGAAAGTACTGTTCTTGTGACACTTGCTGGCCGGACTATCTCGCTACGCACTGTACTTGCCGCCAGTCTCTGGCTCCTCGGTCCGTCGCTGGCGACCGTTGTCCTCGTCAACCGACGGCTTCGGAACAGCTACGGCAACCTCGCCGACGCGTATCGGCTGGACCATCCGAGCCTGTTGCTCGCTCTCCCCGGCAGTGTGCTTCTGGGCTGCCTGTTGCTCAGTGTCACGCTCGGCCAGCAACGTCTGCTCACGGTAGTTGCACTGTTCGGGACGGTGCATCTCGTCGTCCGGACCGTCGCCTATGGACACCGCGTCTACACGCTTTCGGTTCCACGACTCCTGTCGCTGCTGGTGTTCGTAAGCGCCGCTGCTCTCGGGACTGGGTGGCTGACCCAGCCGGTCGTCGCACCCGGCGTGTCGTCGTCGCTGTCCCCGTGGCTGGCGCGGGCGGGCGTCGCTCCCGTAGCGGAGACGGCGCTGCAACTGACGGGCGTACAGCCATCGCAAGCCACACCTCTGTTCATCGCCGTCCCCGGCGTGCTGGCGAGCGCGTACCTCCTGTTCCAACTGCTCGCTGGAACCGTCGTTCGAATCCGTGCGCCGCTTTCGAACCCCCAGCGCCGTCCGGACCAGCGGTTCCCTATCATGCCACCGGTCGGCGGCTCACAAAGCAGCGACGAGAGTCCGACTGCCGAACGGACTGTGGACGCCGCACCGGACTCCCGGGAACAGACTGGAGCGGGGACCGACACCGCAGATGCTGACAGCGACGAGGAGCCACCGGGACACACCGGGACGCGAGTGTTTTCGCCCGACGAGGTCCCGGCGGCGGAACCGCCCGCTCACGGATCGGAACAGAACAACGCGCAGCCGTCGGACGCCGACGCGGAACCGGAAACGGCGGCCACCGACAGCGGTACAGAAACGGAATCGGAGACGGCCGGGACGGACAGTTCGAATGAGACTGCCTCGGCGACAGACGAGGCATGGATGGACGATACGTCCGTCTTCACGCCGGGCGGCCGCGACGCCGGCCAGTCGTACTGTGGCGAGTGCGGCGAGTCGCTCCCGCCCGATGCTACCGCCTGCCCGTCCTGTGGCGACCCCGTGGACGAGTGAGACGGTCAGCGGTTCGAAACGGGGATGTCACCGAGCGCAACGGTGTATTGCGTCGATTGTACCGAGCCCCCGTCCGGATACACTAGCACTGTTACGGAGACAGTGTCCGGTCGTTCGCCGGGGGGCAGTAGCCACGACTTGGTCACGTCGTCAGTCTGATTCACTGGTAGCTGTCCGGTGCTCGCGGATTCCGCAACCGTCTCGCCGCTGCGGGTGGTGACGCTGTCGAGACGAACTGCCGCGGGGTCTGTCCCGGTGTTCGTCACGTTCACCGTGAGCGTGAACCGCCACCCCTCGTCAGCGGTGACGACAGACGCCGCATCGATGCGGGCTGAGACGTTCGCGGATTCCAGAATCGGGTCGCCGACGCCGGCACCGGCCGGCTCCGCAGTCGGCGTTTCGGGGACCGCCTCACCTCCGGTGTCCCCGGTCAAATGATGCCCCATCATACTCCCGAAGGTAACGACCTCGATGAGGATCGGCAAGCCGATTCCAACGATGATGAGGAGTCGTAGCAGCGTTTTCTGCTCCGGACCGTCGACGTCGTCGAACATGATGAGAGAGTAGTGAAGTTGTGTTAGACCGGGATCGGCGGGCTACCGGGCGCGAACAGTCCATCAGCGACCATGCTGGCGAGCGGCGGCCCGTAGGCGATGGCGATGAGCAGCAGGGCAATCGCCGTCCAGAGCTTGTAGTTGTCCAGGATACGCGGGCTGTGGTCCGCGCCGGACAGCGGCTCCGGAATCGTCCCGTTGACCGACAGCGTCCCGCCGCGGCGAGCGAGCAAGGTGTCGGCCATGACGATGAGGAACATCGCCGCGCCGACGAACAGCAGGAAGCCGCCGATGGCGATCTGGATGCGCATTTCGCCGACCGTTCCGGCGACGCCCTCGAACGCGAACTCGTCGTACGTCGGTTCGGCAGTCCGTCGCGGAATGCCGGCGAGGCCGGCGCGGTGCATGGCGTTCGACATCACCGCCATGCCCACGAACCAGACGTACGGCTGGAGCGTGGCGATGGTGCGCTGTCGGAGTTTCTTCCCGGTGATCTGTGGGACCAGCCAGTAGCTGATCGCCATCGCCGTTAGCGCGAACGCAGTCCCGACGGTGAGATGGAAGTGGCCGGGCACCCAGATGGTGTTGTGGATGAGGTAGTTGATGTTCATCCCGGCGTTGATCATGCCGGAGAACCCTCCTGCGGCGAACATCAGGCCGGCGAGCATACAGCCGGCGAAGGCCGGCTTACCCCAGGGCAGATTCCGAAGCCAGGAGAGATAGCCCTTTGCACCCCGCTGGCGAGCGCCGTGTTCGACCGAGGCGACCACGGTGAACGCGGTCAACAGCGAGGGCAACAGCAGGAACATCGTGTTCGTCATCGCGATGAACTTGTAGCCCGAGGGGATACCGGGGTCGGTGTACTGGTGGTGGAAGCCGACCGGGGTCGAGAGCAGCAGGAAGGCGACGAACACGACGCGGGCCAGCGGGTCACTGAACAGTCGCCCGCCGGCCAGCTTCGGCAGGATCGTGTACCAGACGAGGTACGCCGGCATGAGCCAGAAGTACACGACCGGGTGGCCGAAGTACCAGAACAGCGTCCGCGTCAGCAGCGGGTCGACGTTCTGGATGAGTCCGAGCGACCACGGAATGAGGAAGGCGACGACCTCGACGGCGACGCCGATGGTGGAGACGTACCACATCAGCATCGTCGTCAGGACCATGAACGTCTGCAGGGGAATGCGTTCACCCGGGTTCTCAGAGCGCCACTCCCACAGGGACTTGAAGTACGCGAGGCCGGCGACCCACGAGCCGACGATGATGAGCGCGGCGCCGATGTAGAACGCCGGGTGCGCCTTCATCGGGGCGTAGAAGGTGAACAGCACGTCCGCTTCGAGGTCGTGACCCAGGATCGACGGCGAACCGACGATACCGCCGATGATAGACACGGCCGCAAGCACCGTCCCCGTGAGCATTATCCAGAAGGCCGACCAGGCGATACGCTGTGGCAACTCCCGTTCGAGACTGCTGGCGACAGCCCATGTGAACAGTCCTGCGATGAAGAACGTGGTAAACACGAGCGCCAGCAAGACGCCGTGGCCCGTCAGAATCGTGTAGTAGTCGGCTGAACTGACGAAGCCCCGGAACACGCCGGTCCGATGGAGCGCCTGGATGACGCCGAACAGCGCACCGATTCCGAGAGCGATGAACGAGACGAGGAACTCGCTACGGACGAGCTTCGACGTTTTCGGATAGGAGTCGACGAACACCATTACTGATCCGCCTCCTCCTGAGCCTGTGCGTCATCTGCGGACTGGTCGATGTTCTCTTGCTGCATATCGTACTCCTCCGGCGGGACGACCTCGACGGAGCCACCCATCGTGTGATGGGCCGCCCCGCAGTATTCGTGACAGATGAGCCCGTAGGTGCCGGGCTCGTTGAATCGGGCCGAGACTTCTGAGACCTGTCCCGGGATGACCATCGTGTTGATGTTGGTTTCGACCACTGAGAAGCCGTGCACCACGTCTGCACTGGTCACCTTGAACGTGACGTTCTCACCCGCGGGCACGCGGATCGGTGTGTCCCCAGTTCCGGGAGAGAACTGGAACTGCCGGGCGACGACGTACACGACGTACTGCCCGTCCTCTTTGACGACACCGGGGTCGTCGAACTGGGTCCCAGTGTTACCGTTCTGTACTTCTTCTGCGCTGATCTGTCCGCCCGTATCGTCGACCATCCCGACGCCGACACCAACCGACCCGTACGCGATGGTGGCGATGAAACCGACGATGAGCAGTATCGCTGCACCGAGCCAAACTTTTTCGAATCTATGAACCTGCATGGTATCACCCGATTATGGAGACGCGGCCGAGGAACTCGACGAAGTACATGAACACCCACAGCAGGGCAATCAACACGAAGTAGAAGGCGACCAACGCCGCCGTTCCCTTCGGGTCGTACTCGTCGTGGCCCAGCTCGACAGCCGGTTCAGTTTCAGCGGCCTCTTCAACAGGTTCCGGGCCGCTCGCCCGCCGTAGCTCGCCACCTTCACCCGTCTGTGGAGGCCGCCCGTTCTGGCGGCGTCGCATCGCGACCGCGAACAACAGCGGCGAGAAGAACGCCAGCAGGACCGAGCCTGAAAGGAGCCACTGCGGGCCGGAGAGTTCGATACCGCTCCCTTCCTGTCCGCTGCCGCCGTCACTGCCACCACCGCTGCCATCGAGCGGGCCACCGACAACGACAGCGCCCTTCATCCCGAGTGACTCGTGAGGGACACAGACGTATTTGTACACGCCCATTTCCTCGAAGGTATGGCTGTAGGTCGTGCCGGCTTCGCTGACCGCGCCCCCGGAGTCGAGTGGACCGTCACCGTCGGAGACGACGTTGTGGCCGCCGCCTTCGCCGGTCCACTTCCACGTCACTTCGGTGCCGGGTGTCACCCGAACCGCTGGCGGGTCGAAGGCGAACGCGCCGTTGTTGCCCTGTGCACCGACCGATATCTCGACGCTATCGGCGTCGGTTCTGTCGACTGTCGTTCCGTCGTAGTTCGAGACGTCGTCGAACCAGCCGCCGTAATCCGGGTTTGCCGGCGGTCCTTGTTGCTGACCGCCGCCATCGGAGTCGCCGCCCCCGCTGCCACCGGACCGGACGACGACTGCGCCTTTCATTCCGAGCGCTTCGTGGGGAACACAGACGTACTTGAACATCCCCTCAGACTCGAAGGTGTGGCTGTAGGTCGTGCCGGCTTCGCTGACCGCGCCCCCGGAGTCGAGCGGGCCGTCGCCGTCGGAGACGACGTTGTGACCGCCGCCTTCGCCGTTCCACTCCCAGACGACCTCTGTGCCCGGGCTGACCATCACTGCCGGCGGGTCGAAGGCGAACGCGCCGTTGTTGCCCTGCGCGCCGACGGTGATTGTAACAGTGTCTTGGCCTCGCTTGTCGGCGGTCCCGTCGTAGTTCGACACGTCGTCGAACCAGCCGCCGTAGTCCGGTTCTTCCTGTGCTGTCGCCGTGCCGGTCGCGGCCAGCGCCGCCGTCCCGGCTGCGGCACCGACGAACTGTCGCCGACTCAGCGCCATCGTCGCACCCCCACCGCGTCGTGCGAATCTGGCAGCTGGCTGCTTCTAGCTTCGTGCCGTACCATATCTGGGAAGATAGCAGATTACCTAAAAAAACCCCTGATGGTGTTTTCAGCCGGCAGGAACGACCCGTTTCTTTTTATAATCCCTCTAACGTACGGCCAGATATGTCTGCGTCAAGCCCTCGGCTCGTGACGTTGCTGGCGCTGCTCGGTCTCGCGCCGGTCGCGTACTACATGCAGGGAACCGGACGCTCCATCGTCGCGCTCTCGCTGGTCAGCGTCGTCATCATCGCCGGCAGCCTGTTCTGGATGACACAACCAACCGAGTCGAGTACCGTCTGATATGCAGTTCGGGACGGCGGGGCTGAGTTCCGGTGAGACGGCCGGCCTCGCGGCGTTCGTCGGGCTGGGACTCGTCGGGAGTGTCCACTGCCTCGGGATGTGCGGGCCGTTAGTCACCACCTACGCCGATAGACTTGACGACGGCGGGCCGGTATCAGGCCACGAAATACGTCAGCACGCGCTGTTCAACGCCGGACGGACGCTGAGCTACGCGCTCGTCGGAACGGTGCTTGGCGCTGCTGGCAGCGTTCTGTACGACGTGGCCGGCTTAGCACGCCTCGGGACCGCCGTCCGTGGAGCCGTCGGGGTTTTCGTCGGCCTCGCTATCATCACCGTGGGGCTGGGGTATCTCTCCCGTGGCCGCGCCGTCGATGTCGCCCGGTCGCTGCCGCTGGTCGGGAACCTGTTCCAGCGACTCTCCGCGTCGCTCGTCGCCAGAGTCGACCGGTGGGTCGACGGCCCGGGGATGGTCGCGCTGGGTGCAATGCACGGGCTGCTCCCCTGTCCGCTGCTTTACCCGGCGTTCTTGTATGCGTTTGCGACGGGATCCGCGCTCACTGGCGGGCTCTCGCTGGCCGCGCTCGGCCTCGGGACGTTCCCGCTGGTGTTCGCCTACGGGACCGCCTTCGGCACGCTGTCGCCGGGCCATCGCGCGACGCTACACCGGGTGCTCGGGGTCGTCTTCATCGCGCTCGCGCTCGTCCCGCTGTCGAACGGGCTGGCGGCGTTCGGTATCGCCATCCCGAAACCACCCCTGCCGATGCCCTGGACATGACCCACTGTACGCTCTGTGACCTGCCGGTCGATACGCCGGTCACCGACGACGCGGTCGAGGGGACGTTCTGCTGTCGCGGCTGTCTGGAGGTCGCCCGGACGCTCGACGACCCGGCGACGGAGACCCGCGACGCGGCCGACACAGGACCCGATCCGGACGACGCCGACGGCGAGACGGCCTTCCTCTCCGTCGAGGGGATGCACTGTGCGACCTGCGAGACGTTTCTGGAAGCGCGGGCCACAGACCACGACGGCGTCGCCGCCGCGGCCGCCAGCTACCCGACGGGGACGATGAAAATCACCTACGACGCCGACGCGCTCTCGGAGTCAGACCTCACAGACGTAGTGGCCGGCACCGGCTACGACGCCAGCCTGCAGGCCACGGAGACCGACGACGAGTACGAGCTGGAGGGGCGTCTCATCGTCGGCGGCTTCTTCGGGATGATGACGATGCTGTGGTACGTCCTCTTTCTCTACCCGGCCTACCTCGGTGTCGACTCGTCGCTGTTGCTGTTCGACCCGGCGGGGCAGGCGGGGGACTACCTGCTGTGGAACATGGCCGTGATGACCGGCGTCGTAGTCGGGTACACTGGGTGGCCGTTGCTTCGCGGGGCCTACGTCAGTCTCCGGGCTGGCCGTCCGAACATGGACCTGCTGGTGGCGATGGCCGCCGTGACTGCCTTCTTATACAGCGTCGTCGCCGTCATCTTGGGACATACAGAGGTGTACTTCGACGTGGCGACGGTCATCGTCATGGCCGTCTCGGTCGGCGACTACTACCAGGACCGGGTTCGGCGGCGCGCGCTGGACCGCCTCACAGAGTTCACGACACAGCGGGCCGATAGCGCCCGGCGACGCACCGACGGTGGTCACGAGGAGGTCGCGGTCGGCGACCTCGGCCCGGGTGACGAAGTCGTCGTCCGGTCCGGGGATCGCGTCCCGGTCGACGGCACCGTCGTGGAAGGGACCGCTGCCGTCGACGAGTCGCTCGTGACGGGGGAGTCGCTAGCCGTCCGGAAGACGGACGGCGACGAGGTCATCGGGGGGTCGCTGGTCACGCAGGGCGGCGTCGTCGTCCAGGTCGGGCCGGACGCCGAGAGCACCGTCGACCGGCTGACGAACCTGCTGTGGGAGGTCCAGAGCACGCGCGGCGGCGTCCAGCGGCTGGTTGACCGTATCGCCGCCGTCTTCGTCCCGCTGGTGGTTTTTCTGGCTGTTCTCGCTACCGGCGGGCACCTCGTCGCCGGAGCGACGCCGACGGACGCGATGCTGACCGGGCTGGCTGTACTCGTGGTCTCCTGTCCCTGCGCGCTGGGGCTGGCGACGCCGCTGGCGACCGCGGCCGGCATCCGCCGGGCGCTGGACGGCGGAACGGTCGTCACCGGCGATGCGGTGTTCGAGACGGCGACCGACGCGGACGTGGTCGCGTTCGACAAGACGGGGACGCTGACGACGGGCGAGATGGAACTGCTGGAGCAGGCCGACGAGCGGGCGATGGCCCGGGCGGCCGCAGTCGAGCAGTTCGCGGAGCATCCCGTCGCCGAAGCGGTGACGGACGCCGTGTCGGTCCCCGACGCGACTGTCTCCGAGTTCGAGCAACACCCGGGGCAGGGCGTCAGTGCGACGGTCGACGGGGACCGGGTTGTCGTCGGGACGCAAGCGCTGTTCGACGACCTCGGGTTCGACGTGCCCGCCGGCCTCCGGACCCGGTGTGAACGTGCGACCGAGAACGGGCGCGTCCCGGCGCTCGTCGGCTGGGACGGCGAAGCACAGGACGTGCTCGTCGCGGGGGACAGGCTCCGCGCGAACTGGGAGTCGGTCGTCTCGACGCTCGCCCGGGACCGCGATGTCGTCGTCATCACTGGCGACCGGCCCGAGGCCGCCGTCCCGTTCGAGCGCCACGACGGCGTCGACGAAGTGTTCGCCGGGGTGCCGCCGGAGGCGAAAGCCGAAGTCGTCGAGCGACTGCAGTCCCGCGGGACTGTCGCGATGGTCGGCGACGGGAGTAACGACGCCCCGGCCCTGGCTGCCGCCGACGTCGGCATCGCTATGGCGTCAGGCACGTCACTGGCCGCCGATGCGGCCGACGCGGTCGTCACAACAGACGACCTGCGCGCCGTTCCTGACATGTTCGCCGTGACGGCCGCAACTCGCACGCGGGTCCGACAGAACCTCGCGTGGGCGTTCTGTTACAACGCCGTGGCGCTCCCGCTCGCGTTGCTTGGCGTCCTGAACCCACTGTTTGCGGCGCTGGCGATGACGGCCAGCAGCCTGCTCGTCGTGGGGAACTCCACGCGGACGCTCGCGGGAACCGCGTCACACAGCAAGGCGAGTGCCGAGGGACCGACTGCGACGCAGCAACCAGCAGCGGCCGACTGAAGCCGTGCTGTCGTGCCAGCGAACGCGCCCGTTCTTGTCATTTGGTATCATGTCTGAAACAGATTTAATATATCACCGGTTCTGGTCGGATATACGTCGCTTTCACCGACGTGGTGACCCATGACTTACGCAATTCCCGTTCCCGCGCCAACGTCGTTCGCTCGCTGGCTGTACAGCGGGCGGTCGGCTATCGAACGTAGCCTTGACGCTACGGTCGAGTACGCATCCCTTATTGGGGAACGGGCCACTGCGGACACCCGCTCGGTGAAAATTCCGCCCGTGGCACCATAGACTGGTTCGCTGCCGTGGGACCGGCGTCCCACTCACGGACGCCGCACTGCGGTGGCGATTCGTTCGGGCTCACTGTCAAGCGGTGAAGCCCTGTCTCCCGCTCGGCCACTCCGTCTGATAGGCCTGCACCGCCCAGTGTGGCCTGTCGGCCTGTGCCACTCGCCCCCGAGTCTGTACTGTGTCGTGTAGCTATCTCGCTGTCCAGCCTTCGGGTTCCCCATCCTCCCGGTGTGGGAATCCTGTACCGGCCGTTCCGGGCCGGACGTACGCGCCCGCCACCCGCGCAGTCTCCGACCGACGCGACTCGACTGGTGAGTGCCCTCTCGGCCCGGTTCGACTCCGGCCGTCGGCGTTATGTCGCTGCAGGCGACTCCCCCGACCGAGGTATCGGCCGACGTATCACTGCGCGTTCCGCGTGGCGGGTCCGAGACCCTCGAAGCCGGTGTCGCCGGTGTCCTCGCGGCCGTCGACGGCGTCGAAGACGTGGCGGTCGACCGCGTGACCAGCGTCCGGCCGACCTGGACCGACATCCGGGTCGACGCCGACGTGTCGCTGACCCTGCGAGTCAACGACGACGAAAACACCGCCGACGGCCGCACCGAACTCCTGCAAGCGGGGTTCGGCGTGATGGCGGTCAACCGCGTCGACGTGGCCGGTGACGCGTAAGCGCACCCCTCCAACTCGTCCCGTCTCTTGCCTCCATGGAATCACCAGGCGGAGTCGGGTTCCCGCCCGGCGCAGGTTCGGCTCCTGCCGGGGAGTCATTCATGATGCATAGAACCTACCTCGCCGCTGTCATCGGTAGGCGGCGACGCGACTCGAAGAGCCGAGCACAGTCACGCCGTACCCGTCGGCTGTAGCCGCCGGGACCGGTCGCACTAGTTCCTGACCCCCAGACTGGTCTGTTGTCACTGTGTGGCCGAGCGTGTAAGATACTGGAGTGCGAAGCAGGACACATGACGGTCCATACGTCCGACGACCGCTGGCTCGATGCACCAGTCGAGACAGTGTTCACGTTCATGGACGAGCCGTCGAACCAGGCGGCCGTCACGCCGAGCCTTACCCGCGCCGAACGCATCGAGCGGCTGCCAAACAGCGGAAACCGCGCTGCGTACGAGTACAAAATGTTCGGAATCACCTTCACCGGTGAGGTCCGTGCCTCGACGTACAAGCCGCCCGAGCGTATCGTTTACGAGATGAGCGGCGACCTGACGGGCCGGATAGCCTGGCGGTTCGAACCGGAGCGCGGGGGCACGCGGCTCACATACGCGGCCGAGTACGAGGTCCCCGGGCCACTCCCGGAGGTTCTCCTCGCGCCGCTTATCAGGTGGTACAACCGCCGGGAGGTACGGCGGCTGCTGGACAACGTCGCCGAGGCGGTCGAAGGAGAGGAGCGAGTCGTCGCCAGTTCGCTGTCGTAACCGCGCTACTCGTCGGTCCAGAGCGCGTCCGAGAGGGTCCGCTGGACCGCTTCCTCGCCGACGGCCGTGGCGAGCGTCTCGAACCCGTTTCGCTCGACAGGGTCCTTTGCGTTCGCAACGAGCCTGGAGACGATGAACTCCGGCGTGGACTTCCCGACAGTGCCAAACCGGGGCTGATAGTCGACCTGTAGTTCGAGGTCCTGATTCAGCCCTTCGGCGAAGATGCCATCGACACGGGCCTCGACAGGCAGCGGTTCGAGATCGTCCGCGAGGTGAGTGACGAACACGCCCAGCGCGTCGCGGTCGACGGTCAGCGTCACGAGTCCGTGGAGGAGATCGGCGGCGGAGCCGGGCTCGGTGATAGCCTCGAACTCGTCGACGAGCATCAGCGTCCGGTCGCTCTCGGTCAGCGGCGGGACGACAGAGCGCAGCGTCGATTCGAGGACGCCGGCGTTGAACGAGGCGTGCCGACGGTGGAACACGACGGTGTCGACAATGCCCACCTCGGCGGCCTCGGCGGGGACCGGCAGCCCCATCTGGGCCAGCAGTTGCACCTGACACAGCGTCTCCAGCAGGGTCGTCTTCCCGCCGGAGTTCGCGCCGGTCAGGACAGCCACCCGGTCGCCGCTTGGCGGCTGGTTCGCCCGGTCCAGGTCCAGCGTGTGGTCGCCGATGGCGTAGGTGACCGGCTGGACGCTTTCCACGTCGGCGATGGTGAGGTTCCGGGCCCGCTTCACCGCGATGGTCTTGCGGTCCTCGACGAAGGCGGGCCGCGTCAGGTCGAACGCGATGGCGAAGCGGGCGAGCGACACTGAGAACGCGATGTCGTCCACCGCCTCGATGGCGGCGTCGATGTCCCCGCGGGCGTCCGCGAGGTCGTCTTCCAGCCGGTCGGCGACCGTCCCCTCGCGCTCCCGGACGTCGCTTCGGAGCGTGCTTCGGAGTTCCCGGAGCGCCACGTCGACGAAATCCCGCGCGTCGGTCGCCTCGCGGGGCATCGCGTCGCGGACTCTGGCAGCGTCGATACCTGTCTCGCCCGTGACGTGCCGGACGAGCGCGTCCTGGAACTCGTCGGGCCGCCGAGCGCCCTCCTGAACGGCCTCGACGACCTCCATTGATGCCGCTGCAAGATCCTCTATTTGCCCGAGCTGGTCGCGCAGGCGGTCGAGTTCCTCGTCGGCCCCTTCGCCGACGGACTCGCCGTCGCCCGCGAGGCCGGCGAGCGCCGCCCGGCCAGCCGTCAGTGACTCGCCGTCGAGGGTCGCCAGTGGCTCGAACACGCCGCTCTCGATGCCGGTGTCCCGGAGCGCCAGCGCCACGTCGACCGCGGCCAGTTCACCCCCGTCAGCGTCGAACGCGTCGAACGCGTCGAGAACGGCCCGCTGGTCCGCCTCCGAGAGGTCGGCCCACGTATCCCGCGCTTCGAGCACGTCGTCCAGCCGCTCGTCCATCGCCTCGCGGGTCGGTAGCGGCGTCAGCACCCGGATGCTGTCGGCCGCGTCCGCCGTGACCGCGTACTCCTCGGCGAGGTCCAGCAGTTCCTTGTACACGTCGCGGGTGTCCCTGGTGGCGAGCAGGTCCATCGACTCGGCCCCGGTCGCCCGCCGGAGGATGCGCGTCGCTCGCCCCCGGGAGAGGCCGGCCGTGGTTAGCGCACGCGTATCCGCCGACTCGATGGCCTCGATGGCCCGCTCGACGCCCAGCTCCTCGGTGAGCAGTTCGGACGTCTTCGGGCCGATGCCCCAGTACTCCTCCAGTCGCATGCACGGGTGGACAACGGCGGCCCGCTTAGGCGTTTTCAGTTGTCGGGCTCGTCGTCGTCGATACCGAAGCGCTCGTGCAGCGGCCCCGGCTCCCCGCGGGCCTGCCGGTCAGCCCGCCGGGCCGCGCGGCGCGCGATGAGTGCTCCCAGCGTCGCCGGAATCGCAAGACCGAGCGACACGAGCGCGGTCTGTTCGGAGACGACTGACGGGCCATCCGACAGGAGGACCTCGTAGCCGACTGCGAGCACGACGACGGCCACGCCGGCGACGACGAGGTACAGCCCCCGGGCCAGCACCTCGCTGGGATTACGCAGCCGCGAGAGATACGCGGCTGGACCGAGCCAGCCGGCCAGCAAGACGCCGACGGCCACGGGAAGCGAGAGATCGCCGACGAGGATGACGACGGCGTACAGCACGAGCGGTGCGATAGCGACGCCGAGCGAGAGCCCCGTGAGCGTGACGGCCCACGTCGGCGCACCGGCGTCCATCGATTCGAGCGTCTCGGCCAGGCGTTCGTCAAGCATCTCCGTCTGTTCGTCGGTGAGTAACGACGCATCACAGTGTGGACAGGCCATCGCCGTCGGCTCCAGCGGCTCGCCACACTCCGGGCAGGCGGGGTCCGACGCATCGCGCCACTCGGTCATATCCCCCATTGCACGCCGAGCGCTTTGAGTGGTCCGGATAAACCATTGCTATTAGAATAGTATGAATTCGGACACACTTAGAGAAAGTACGGCTTAAGAGATCGTAGAGCGGTTGCGTTGCCTATCCACTTAGTTAAAATTTAAATGTCATGATTGGTGCGAACTATGCAAAGAGATAATCCATTCGGCTGCTATCATGATATATGGGGGAGGTTAGCATTCTTCTTGTGGACGACGACGAGGCCCTCGCTACAGTGACGGCTGAGCTACTTGAACGTGAAGACGAGCGGTTCACGGTCGAAACTGTCCCAAGTGCCACCGATGGGCTACAGGCTATGGATCGTTCTCTTCCTGACTGTGTCGTTTCAGACTTCGAGATGCCCGAGACAGACGGGCTTGAATTTTTGCAGGCGGTCCGTGAGCGACACCCGCAACTCCCGTTTATCATGTTCACCGGTCGAGGAAGCGAAGAGATTGCAAGCGATGCCATTTCTACCGGTGCGACTGATTACTTGCAGAAACAATCCGGAGCTGAGCAGTACGAGCTGCTAGCCAATCGAATAAGCAACGCTGTCACGCAGTATCAGTCGAGAAAGCAACTGGAGGAAACCACAGCAGAGTACGCCGCTGTTTTCGAGAACACGCGAAACGGACTCCTCCTCGTCGATGTTGAACAAGACGGGTTCCGATTCCGGCGATGCAACTCACGAGTGCTTGAGTTCACTGGCCTCGTAGAGTCAGAGCTTATCGGTAAGACTCCAGTTGAAGCACTTGGGGAGAAAAATAGTAGAAAGATCGCTGGTGCGTACCGGAAATGCGTCGCCACGCGCGAGACAATCGAATATACGCTGACACTGGACCACCCGGTCGGGGAAGTCATCCACGAAGTCAGCGCTACACCGATAATCTCTGACGGCGAGGTCGAACAACTGGTCGTTGCGTTTACTGACATCACCGAGCGTCACAACCGCGAACAGGAACTACTGGAGGAGCGTGCGGTCATCCAGCAAGCGCTCGATGCGCTGGAGGACCCACTGTTCGTCCTCAGTGCAGATGGGCACATCGAGCACTGCAACGAACGGGCGGGTGAGCTTACAGGCCACACCGGACAAGCAGCCGAAGGGCTGCCGATCACCGACCTGTTTCCCGAAGCCGAGCGGGAGGCGATTACCGACGCGGTCCATCGGTCTCTCGATCGCGGGCGAGCTACCGTTACGGCCGACCTACTCACCGACGGCGGGCACCGCCGTACGTATGAGTTCAGCGGCCGCTCTCTCACCGACTTGGACGGCAACACGGCCGGGGTCGTCATGATAGGTCAGCGTACATCAGACGACTGATCGGTTGCGTCCGCAGTGGAACCGACGGCTCCAAACGGCTATGTCAGGGTGAAACGGTCCCAACTGGCTCTCTCAGCCCGGAGCCGGACGTGCCCGGGCACTCTCGTAACCCCATTCTTTCGATAGCGTCGCTCCCTGAACTTTATACTCTGTGACGGTCGAATTTCACAACACGAATGAAAGACGTGCTCTCCAGAATCGGCATCGGCTCGGCCACAGTAGACACGATTCTGCCGACGGATACCGTCAGAGCCGGCGAATCCGTCCAGGCCGAGGTCCACGTCGAGGGCGGGTCGACGGATCAGGATGTCGACGCGGTCTACTTCGCGCTGGAAACCGAATATAAATCCGACGAGGGGTACAAGGACGCCATCATCGATCAGTGGCAACTCACCGAACCGTTCACTATCGGGGCGGGTGAGGAGCGGCGTTTCGAGACCACTATAGATATTCCCAGGGAGACGCCGGTGACTACGCGCTCGACGGCCGTCGAAATCGAGACCGGCCTCGATATCTCGATGGCGGTCGACCCCGGCGACGAGGATTACATCGAAGTCGAACCGACACACCGCACGCAAGCGGTGTTCGACGCGCTGGATTCGCTCGGTTTCTCGCTCCATGCCTCGGCCTGTGAGGCGACGGCCGGGAGCCTGTTCACTACCTCGGCGAACTTCGCTCAGGAGTTCGAGTTCCGGCCCCAGCGCGGCGAGTTCGCCGGCGCGGTCGACGAGGTCGAGATCGTCCCGGTGTTCGACGACGACGGACTTACGGTGTACGTCGAGGTCGACCGCAGCGCCGGACTGCTCTCGGAGGTGACTGACGCCGACGAGCGACACACGAAACTCACGATAGAAGCCCCTGACCCCGATGCTATCGAGCCACGACTCGCGGAGGCGATTCGGGAACTGAGTTAGCTCGCTGGCGTACGTTGCCGCCCTCAACCCCAGAACGACTGCGTGCGCGCGTACTCCCGCTCTTGCCGGAGGATGTCCCGGTAGAACTCGTCTTCGTCCTCTCGCAGGCGGTTGATGATTCGGGCGGCGTTGTGGGGCCCGACCCCGCGGGCGGCCAGCGCGACCACCGCCCGTTTCCCGTGGCTCTGGACCAGCGAGGCCGAGCGGTAGGCTCGTTCGGTCATCTTCTCCTGCTCCTCGTCCTTGTCGTCGGTCCGGACGGCCGAGACGACTTCCTCGGCCCACGGATTCAGCGCGGCGATGCGGGTCGAGCCACACTGCGGACACGACGGCTGATCCCGCACGCGCTTGACTTGCTGTTTGCGGTCCCACTTCTTGCAGTGCAGACATGCGAGGATGACGCGGTCACTCTGGATACGCTCCTTGACGGTTTTGATGACGCTCGCGTCGGCGTTCTCCGGTGAGAGGAGTTCCCGCCCGGAGGAACTGCCGCCAGTCCCGATTGGCGTGTGTTCGCCCACTGTTTCGAGCGCCACGTCGCCGCGCTGGATATCCCGGAGGAGGTCGGCTGTCGCTTCGATAGCGAGGTCCTCGTGGCGAACCTCGCGCAGGGCTTCGTCATACATCGGCGTGTCCTCAAGCGCTGCCAGCAGGCGGTCACGGCCGAAGTCAGTCGACCCCCGGCCCCGCCAGCGCTTGAGCGAGCCGAACTTCGTCGCCACCTGCGCGAGCTTGAACTTCAGCGCGTCGGCGTTTTTCAGGCTGAGTTCGATGAGTGCTGGGAGGTGGTCAGGATCGGTGTCCTCAATGACTTCGATGACATCGCCGGCGGTGATCCGGCGCGGGACCTCCAGCGTAATCCGGTACGGGTCGACATCCATCGCGACCGACGACCCTGCCCGTTGACCGAGCAGCGCCGAGAGGACCCGGCCCAGCGTTTCGTTGATTTTGTGCCCGTAGCAAGCGTTGACGATGACCTCCCGGCCGTGGAACTCCACCAGAATAGTCGTGTCGTCCGGAATCGGCCCTTCGTGTTCTTCCACCTGCGAGAGCCCGTCGACGACGGTTTCGGGGCCGGCGGCATAGCGAGTCGCCACGTCTCTGGCGACGGCCTCGGTGTCCGCGCCGTCCTGGAGTTGCCGACCAGCCACACGACGGAGTTCGCCGACTTCCGCGGCGACGGCTCTCGGAACCGGAATCTCCTGCCCCACCCACGACGGGACCTCACCGGCGGGGTCTTCGATGGGTGAGACGGTCACGACTTCCTCTTCCTCGTCGATGTTCGTGATGCGCCACATCTCCCCGCGCTGGACGAACACCTCGCCGGGCGTGGCGAAGTTGACGACGAACTTCTCATCGAGGGTCCCGACCTGCTGGCCTGAGGCCACGTCCTCCACGTCGTATGTGGCCTCGTCGGGAATCATCGAGAGGTTCTGGTAGAAGTACTGCCAGGTCCCGCGGCGTTTCTCCAGAGTGTCCCGGTCCTCGTCGAGCCAGATGACGTTGTTCGCTGCGAGTTCCTCGACGACCTGCTTGAACTGGGCCTCGTCGAGGTCCCGGAACGGGTACGCGCGGGTCAGTATCTCGTAGGCCCGCATCGCCCGAATTTCGCCGGTATCCATCACCAGTCCGGCGATCTGGTTGGCAACTGTGTCGAGGCTCCCGTCGTGGATTTCGGCGGGCTCGACATCGCCGGCTTCGGCCTGTCTCGCTATCGCCAGCGCCTCCAGCGTGTCGTCGGTGTCAGTCGTAACGACCGTGCCCGAGGAAACGAGGTCCCGGCGGTGGCCGGCGCGGCCGACCCGCTGGACGAGGCGGGACACCTGCCGGGGGCTGCCGTACTGGACGACGTGGTCGACGTGGCCCACGTCGATGCCCAACTCCATCGAGGAGGTACACAGCAGGGCGTCGAGGTCGCCGGCCTTGAAGCGGTCCTCCACGTCGATGCGGGCCTCCTTCGACAGCGAACCGTGGTGGACCCCGAGGTCGGTCCCGAGTTCCTTGAACCGCGAGCCAAGCGCCTCGGCGGTCTGTCGAGTGTTGACAAACAGCAGGACAGATTCGTGCTCATCGATGAGGTCCGCGATGAACCGGACGTGGCTGGCCGTTCCCGCGTCGGTGACGAGGGAACTCGACAGTTCCTCGTCCCGGTCAGTAATCTGGGGCCGGACCACCTCGATGTCCAGCCGGCTGCCGATGTCAACTTCCACGATGGTACATGTGCGGCCGCCGGTGAGAAACCGGCCGACCTCGTGTGGGTCGCCGACGGTCGCCGAGAGGCCGATCCGCTGGAACCGCCCGGACAGTTCCCGGAGCCGTTCGAGTCCGACCGTCAACTGCGCGCCTCGCTTGGCCGCAGCGAGCTCGTGGACCTCGTCGATAACGATATGTTCGACATCCTCCAGCGCAGTTCGGAGCTTCGACCCGGTGAGCATTGCCTGGAGCGTCTCGGGTGTGGTCACGAGCACGTCCGGCGGGTCGTTGGCCTGTTTCTGGCGCTGGTAGTCCGTCGTGTCGCCGTGGCGGACGTCTACTTCGAGACCGAGCGTCTCGCCCCACCAGTCGAGGCGCTGGCGCATGTCGCGGTTCAGCGCCCGGAGCGGCGTGATGTACAGCGCGCCGATGCCAAAGCGGTCTTCGGACTCGGCCAGTGCGTCGAAGACCGGCAACATCGCCGTTTCAGTTTTTCCGGTTCCGGTCGGGGCGACGACTAGCGCGTCTCGCCCGTCAGCCAGAGTTGGAATCGCCTTTCGCTGTGGGTCGGTCGGCGTCGTGAAGCCGCGCTCGGAGAGCGCACTGCGGACGGCCGGCCCGAGCGCAGTGAAGGCGTCATCGCCGCGAGCGACCCCGTCAGTCATCGCCCCCCTCTAGCGACTACACCGGGTTAAACACGTTGTGTCATATTCTCTCGTCCCCCGTCGGTAACCAGGGCATTACGGGCGTTGCGGGGGAGAACGGGTACAGCCTTATGTCGTTGCCCTGGGATATGTGGAACCATGACTGACGCCTGTGCAACTGCGGCCGGTGATGGCCTGTGAACACGCTTGATGAGATCGAACGGGCGGTAAAGGACACGGCCCACTACGTTAGCGGGAACCTGGCGAACTACGCCAACAGAGCCGCTGGCGAGAACCCGAGTGGGGAGCAACAGGTCGGTGGCGACGTGTGGGCCGATGACCTGTTTTTCGACGCACTCGCGTACATCGACGGCATCGGCGCGTACGCGAGCGAGGAACGTAGCGACGTGGTCGATTGCGGTGAAGGCTACAGTATCGCTATCGACCCGCTCGATGGCTCCTCGAACCTCGCCTCGAACAACTCCGTGGGGACGATAATCGGGGTCTACGACGCTGAACTGCCCGCGGCGGGCCGGGAAATGGTCGCATCGCTGATGGTGCTGTACGGCCCATACACGACGCTGACAATCGCCCGGTCCGACCGCGATGTCGTTCAGGAGCACCTCCTCCGGGACGGGCACAGCGAGCGCTGGGGCCAGTTCGAACTGCCAGCAGAGGCGACTGTTGTCGGGTTAGCGGGCAAGACTGGCGAACGAAGCGACGCGTTCAACGACATCGCCCAGTCCTTCGAGCGGGACCTGAAGCTCCGCTACGGCGGCGCGACCGTCGCCGACCTGGCGCAGGTGCTCGAATACGGCGGGCTGTTCGGGTATCCGGTGACGTCGGGGTACCCAAACGGTAAGCTTCGGGTCCACTTCGAATCAGCGCCGCTCGCGTACCTCGTCGAGGCTGCCGGTGGGGCCTCTAGCGACGGCTCGCAGTCGTTGCTCGACGTTGAACCGGACGGTATCCACGACCGGACGCCGACGTTCCTCGGGAACACAGAACTGGTCGACGAACTCGAAGCGGCGCTCTCGGAAACATAGGCGGGTACAAAACGCTGGCTCAGACCTGTCGGTAGGCCCCTAACCGCGTGCCATCAAGCAGGAACGCCTCGGTATCCGCCATGCCCTCGGGCAGGAACGGGGCGAGGAACTCCTGGCCGTCGACGTTGACCCACGTCCCGCCGGAGCGGTCGTTAAACGCCGGAAAGACGACGATGTCCGGCGCGTTCTCGACTGGTTGGTCGAACTGTTCGGCAAAGGGCTCAGTCACCAGCGAGCCGCGGAGCCAGGCCCGCTCCTTCTGGGCCCCACCGACGCTGTCTTCGAGTCGGACGACGGGATGTTCGTGGCCGACACAGACGACGTCGGCTTCGAGCACGTCCGGCGCGGGCCAGGTGTGGCCGTGGGCGAACCCGACAGCGCCGATGCGGGTGCCGTGTCCCGGCGTCACTTCGACGTCGGCGTCGAGGTCAGACAAGACTGGCTCCAGACCGCCGTCGTGATTCCCTTTCACCAGTGTCACGGGCACGTCAAGGGCGTCGAACAGCGTTTCGAGCTCCGCTCGCTCGTCTGCGAACGGGTCGCCGATGGCGTGGCCCAGGTCGCCGATGACGACCAGCCGGTCGGCCCGGGCGCGTCTCAGGCATGTCAGCAACCGCTCCCGGCGGGCCTCGGCGGCCGACTGGAGTTCGACCCCCTCGTATCTGAGCCCTGCTTCGATGCCGGCGTGATAATCGGCCACCGCCAGCAGTCGCTCCCCGTCAGTATCGACGGTGGCCGCCGGGACGTCGGGAAGCGGTTCGACACGCATCTGCGCTCGGTTGGGTCGCAGGGGAGAAAAGGACCGCGGCTCGCCCCGTCAGATGGGTGTGAGCTTGCCGTCCTCGGGCTCGTAGCAGCGTCCGCCCATCAACGCGTCTTGGATGGCGTCCTCGACGGCATCGGCGTCCGCGCCGTGGCGGCTCACGACCGTCGAGCGGAGTTCCTCGCGGTCGGCCCCACTGCCGTCGTCGAGGTCATCCATGACCGCCATGACGGCGTCTTCGAGGTCCACGTCCTCGGTAGGCGCGTCCTCGCTCGCCGACTCGTCTGGTGTGGTCTCGTCGGCTGCGGCGTCGGTCGCTGTTTCGGGCGTCTCGGCGGGTGCGTCGCTTGTGGCCGCGTCAGCGGTCGGCTCGGGGGACTCATCGCCGGCCGGTGCACCGGGCGAACCGGGTGCAGGCTCGGCGTCGGCGGCGTCTGCGGGCGCGCCCTCCTGAGCCGCGTCGGCCAGTTCTTCGTGGTCCGGCGTCTCGATGTCGGCCTCGCCGGGCTCATCCACTTCCGTCCCGCTCTGGAAGTCAGTGCCGTACTCCTGTTCGATTTCCTCGCGTTCGTCCTCGTCCAGTTCGAACTCGGTGTCGAAGTCGCCGAGGTCACCGCCGTTGTCGGGTTCGGACGACGACTCCGGTTCGTCCTGTCCCATCGCGTCGGCGTCGGTCACCGGCTCACTCGACACCGGTGGTTCGTCCACGGGCTCGCTCTGTTCAGGCGTCGAGGACACGTCCTCACCCACGGACTCACCCGGCGTGGTTTCGTCGGCTGCGGCGTCGGTCGCTGTCTCGGGCGTCTCGACGGGTGCGTCACTCGTGGCCGCGCCGGCGTCTGGCTCTGTCGACTCGTCGCCGACCGGTGCGCCGGGCGAACCGGGCGCGGGCTCGGCGTCGGCAGCGTCTGCGGGCGCACCTTTCTCGGCCGCGTCGGCCACCTCCTCGTCTGTCGTCGGCTCAGTAGCGCCGGACTCGGTTGCCGTCGCGTCTCCCTCTGCGTCCTCAGTCGCCGTCTCCGGGGTGGAAACGTCAGTATCGAGGTCGAGAGAGGCAAGGAGCGGAATCGGGTCGTCGGTCCCGTCGTCCGGTGACAACGACAGCCCTTCCGCCTCGTCCGTGTCGCCGGCGACGACACGAGCGGCGTCGAGCGCCGTCGTCCGGAGCGCGTCGAGGTAGTCGCCGGTCGTGCCGTAATGATCCAGCGCGAGCGTGATGCCGGCCGCGGCACTCTCGTCGATGCCTTGGTCCAGCAGCGCGAGGCGGAGTTCGTCGCCGGCTAAACCGGCCTGTTTCGCGCTGGCCATCTGTCCGATGCGCGAGACGGTCTGCTCGGCGGCCTGGACGACCCAGCGGTCCCGCGTGTCCGCGTCGACCTCGCTGATACTCTCGGGTCGCACCGAGGTGAACACCCGGTCGCTGTCGTCGGGCTGGAAGGTGCGGGCCTTGCCCGTGACGGCGACGAACATCGGCGGGTCGGCCCCTTCCAGAAACGCCAGTTCGTCGGGCTGGTACTGGCCGGCGTAGATGACGAACGGGCCGGTCGGGTCCACGACCCGGGCGCGCAACACGTCGTCGTTGACCTGTTCGAGTTCGGTGAGGACGCCGACGAGGAACAGGCGGTTGACCCGCGCGCCGGTCGGCGTGACGACGTAGTTCGGCGCGCGCTCCTCGTCGGACTCCGAATACGAGAAGTCGGCGTCGTCGAACTCCGCGGCGAACAGCCGATGGGCGACCTCCCGGCGGCCGGGGCCGCTGTCGCCGGATTCGCTCATGTGTCCGCCTCCTGTAGGAGGGCCTGCGCACGCGTCGCCGGGTCGTCGTCGGCCTCGGTAAAGGTCGAGGCGGTGAGGTTCGCGCCGTACTCGTCGACCGACAGCGAGCCGCGGACGACGTACTCGCGGCCGACGATGCGGTCGCTGATGCGCTCGGCGACGACCTCTTTGTCCATCGCGTCGCGGGCGTGTTCGCGGGCGTCGTCGAGGTCGCCACCGTACACCCGGGCGGTCAGTTCGTCGTCGAGCACCGCGGTGACGGTGTCGGTGCCGTCGTCGAGGATGGCCTTCGTCCGCAGGTCGTCCTCGCCCTCGACCGCGCCGTGGGAACGACACTGGCCGTTCTGGATGACGCGGCCGCACTCCGGACAGCGCTCGATGAGGCCGGAGCCGTCCCGCACTTCAATGACGTTGCCGGCCAGTTCCACGTCGAACAGCCCGCCGCTCTCGACGGCTTCGCGGATGGACATCCTGGGTGCCGACTCGGCCACCTCGACCGCACGGTCAAGCGCGGTCACCGTCGAGAACTCGGAGACATTCACCGATGGCGCGCCGCGGAACTCGCGGACGAACGTCTCTTCGAGGCGCACGGACGCCCCCTCCTCGATTTCGTCGTGAGGCTCCCAGTCGGTGAACGGGAGCCGGCCGCTCTCGTCGCCGAGGACGCCGCTGAGAATCGTCGTCTCGCCGTCGCGGCCGTCGATGACCTTCTGTTCGCATTCGAGCACCTGTACCTCGACAGTGATGCCGCGGTCACCCGGTGCGAGGTCCTGCAGCGTGGCGCGGCCGCCGACATCGTAGTCGATGTCGAGCGTCTCGTCGACGACCTCGGGGTCGGTGCTGTCGCCCAGATTGAGCTCTGGCTGGCCGTCCCACTCGCGGACGCCGGCGTTACCGAGCCGGACGGTCTGTCCGGGCTGGAGGTCGCCCGAGAAGCCGTCCCAGGCCGTGTAGGATATCTTCCCCGTCTCGTCGGCGAGTTGGCCCTCGCGGATGACGTGCTGTTCCCCGTTGTACTGGATAGAGCGACGACCCGACGTGAGCACCACGGCGGTGACCGTCACGTTCGAGTCGTCGGTCGACACCTCGCTGATGGCCTTGCTCGACGGCGTGCCGTCGCCGCCCGAGCCGCCGTCGCCGTACTTCCGTCTGAGGCTCTGCTTGGCCTCGTCCATCGGGACGGAGTAGTTCACGAGGTTTTCCAGGTCGCGTGTGACCTCCTCTTTGTCAACACCGAGGTCGGAGGCGAGCTCCTCGGCATGGTCTTCGAGAGACATCGACTGACGGTTCGACGGGAGCACTCAAAAGCGTTTTCGGCCGGCCGTGCAAGTCACGACCGTTCACACCTGTTCAAAATCGCCCACAATTCTTATTTGTGATACTGTAATCTCTCAGGATATGGGCGTTGACTGTGTTGGGACGTTTCAAATGGCTAAAAAGTACGTTATCGGAGATATTCGACTAGTCGGGATTCGTGATATCAGATCAAATAATAACGGCAGTCGCCCGGGGGCCTGACTGTGGGCAGTATGTTCGGGTCGAAGCCGTCGGAGGCGCACGTCATCTGGCGGAGTGGCCGGAACAACGACGGCAAGAAGAAGTTCGATTTCGAGTATCTGGAGCTGTGGGCCGCCCACTTCGGCGTCGACTTCGAGCAGTGGACCCGCGTCGATCACGACCGCGGTGACGAACCCCGCGAGCAGTTCGCTTGCGTGTTCCGCTGGGCGAAAAGCGGCGGGCAGGAGCTGTCCGTCGGCGACGAGGAGTGGACGATGGGGTCCCAGCGCAAACCCCGCACGTTCCTCGAAATCGACGAGGAAGGGATGGTCAGGCTACGGGGCTGGAGCACGGAGACGACGCTCGACGTCGAAGAACTCGTACTGAAAAAGACGGTGCTGAAGCTGAAAACCGGCGACGGCACCGTGAAGAAACTCGACGTCCGGAAGCTGTCGAAGCGCCCCGAAACAACGTCCTCCTGACTGTAACCCAAAAGCCGTTTGACGTGTCGCCGGCACGAACGAGTATGCACGTCGTCGTCAACGCCGCCATGAGTGTCGATGGGAAACTCTCCTCCCGCCGCCGCGAACAGATCGCTATCTCCGGCCCGGACGACTTCGACCGCGTCGACCAGCTTCGAGCCGACAGTGATGCTGTGATGGTCGGCGTCGGTACGATTCTCGCTGACGACCCCTCACTGACCGTCGACGACGCCGACCGCCGCGCCGCCCGGGCCGACCGCGGCAAGCCGGAAAATCCCGCACGCGTCGTCGCCGACTCCCGCATCCGAACGCCGCCGGACGCCACAGTGCTGGACGGTCGCGCCCAGACCTACCTCCTCGTCAGCGAAGCCGCCCCGCCGGACTTCATCGAGGAGATGGAAGACGCCGGCGCGTACGTCATCGCCGCCGGGCAGGACCGGGTCGACCTGACGACGACGCTTGCGAAACTGGAGGGCGACGGTATCGACCAGCTCATGGTCGAAGGTGGCGGCGAACTCATCTTCGGCCTGCTAGAAGAGGCGCTGGTCGACGAGCTGTTCGTCTACATCGGGCCGAAGGTCATCGGCGGCCGGGACGCGCCGACGCTGGCCGACGGCGACGGCTTCATCGAGGACTTCCCGGAGCCGGAGCTGGCCGACGTCGAACGGGTCGACGACGGCGTGGTGCTACACTGGCAGTTCTAAGAACTGGCCGACAGAATTAGTGGTCGTGGCCGGTCAGCTCGGCGAAGGACTGGCCGAAGCGCTCTTCGAACAGTTCGCTGGTTTCCTCTTCGAGCGCGACGATCTGCTCGTCCGGCTCGCCCTGCGCGTGGTGGACAGCGCTGTGAATCCGCTGGGTCATGCCGAACATCGCGATGTCGCCGACGACCTGCGGGTCCGTCTCCTCGGGCGACTCTCGGAGGATGTCTACGAGTTCGCTTGGGACGGTGAGTTCGTCGGTCTCTTCGCCGTCGTCGATAGTCAGCGTGACAGTATCGGTTGCCATGCCGCTCACTCCGGGGGCTATCCTAAAGGGTCTGTGGATGTGGGGACGAACGAAGAAACAACTGCGCTAGTCGTCGGCTTCTGCCGCGGCCTCGGACTCCGCCTCGGCGGCGGCCTCGGCCTGTGATTCGAGGTACTCGTCGGCGTCGATGGCGGCCTTACAGCCCATCCCGGCGGCGGTGACGGCCTGCTGGTAGTGGTAGTCGACCACGTCGCCGGCACCGAAGATCCCGTCGACGTCGGTGGCGGTCTGGTCGCCGCCGGTGCCGCCGTGGGTCTGGATGTACCCGGTATCGTCCAGCTCGACGCCGGTGTCTTCGAGGTAGTCGGTGTTAGGCGTGTGACCGATGGCAATAAAGACGGCACCAACGTCGAAGTCGAAGGTTTCGGTCCCGTCGGCGTCGAGCTTCTCGCTGGGATGGCCCGCGTCGTTCTGTGCGAGGGTGACGTGGTCGACCCCGTTCTCGGGTGAGCCGTGCATCTCCAGCAACTCGGTGTTTCGCATGATCTCGATTTCGCCCTCGTCGACCTTCTGCTGGACGCGGTCGATCCAGTAGTCCTCGGCGCGGAACTCCTCGCGGCGGTGTGCGATGTAGACGGTGTCGGCGAACTTCGTGAGGAAGTGGGCCTCCTCCATGGCCGCGTCGCCGCCGCCGACAACGAGCATGTCCTCGCCGCGGAAGAACGCGCCGTCACAGGTTGCACACGTCGAGACGCCGTAGCCCATCAGCTCGTCCTCGCCGGGGACGCCCAGCGTCCGGGCGCTGGCTCCGGAGGCGGCGATGAAGGCGTCGCAGGTGTACACGTCGCCGTTCGACAGTTCCACGCGGAACGGCCGTTCGCTGTCGTCGATGTCGGCGACGATGCCGTGTTTCAGCTCGGTCCCGAACCGCTCGGCCTGCTCTTTCATGTTGTTGATGA
Organism: Haloarcula sp. KBTZ06; assembly: GCF_048595605.1. Taxonomy (NCBI): domain Archaea; kingdom Methanobacteriati; phylum Methanobacteriota; class Halobacteria; order Halobacteriales; family Haloarculaceae; genus Haloarcula; species Haloarcula sp. KBTZ06. The sequence goes on along the minus strand of NZ_CP184337.1, from coordinate 1,577,042 downwards.
GGTCCGGACCGGAGAGCCCCTCGGGGAAGCCGGGGAAGTTCTCGACTTCGCTGGTCAGCGTGAGCTGCCCGCCCGGTTCGTCGCCTTCCAGAACGAGTGGGTCGTTGTTACTTCTGGCGGCGTAGATGGCCGCTGTCAGTCCCGCTGCGCCGGTGCCAGCGACGATGAGTCGTCGGTGTTCGACCGATTCTGTCATTAGCCAAGCTAGACTACCGGGCCGTATTTAGCTTGTGTTGTCGTGCGCCGAACTCGCACTGGGACGACACGCTTAGGCCACTGCCACCGTTCGCTGAGGGTATGGCCGCAGATCTCGAAGAGAAGACCGACCGCTACGAGGGACTGCTCGCCGAGGCGCTCGACGCGGCATCAGTCGCGCCACCTGAAGGGACGCCGATGCACGACGCCGCACTGGAGTGTGAAGAGATGGCGGCGGCGTATCTGGCGGACGGTCGCCACTTCAGGGACGACGACGACCCGGTCAACGCGCTGGCATCGTTCTCGTACGGGCATGCGTGGCTGGACGCGGGCGCACGTATCGGACTCTTCGACGTTCCGACCGAGGGTCACCTATTCACTGTCTGAAACTATGGTCTAATTTGGGTCCCAGTTCGGAAACCGGTTAACTGTCAACAGTCCTCCGAATCGTCCGGGTTTCCATGAAACAGACCAGGCGCAGTGTGTTACGGAGTATCGGTGCCGGAACAGCAGTCGCAGTCGGTGGCGTCGGTGCCGCGAGTGCCGCGCCGCCGAGAGACGGCGATACGATCGTTGACGTGGCCATGGCGGCCGACGGCTTCGACGTGCTGGTGGCCGCAGTGCAGGAAGCCGGCCTCGTCGACACGCTCAGCGGGAACCGTCAGCTGACGGTGTTTGCGCCGACCGACGATGCGTTTAACGCCGCGGGAATCACTGTCGACAACGTCGGCGATGTCGACGACGAGTTCCTCGTGGACGTCCTCACGTACCACGTCGCACCGGGCGAGCGAGACGCAAGCTCCGTCGTCGACTCGGAGAAAATCCCGACGCTGAACGGGGCGAAGATCGACGTAGACGGGACTGACCTCAACGGCGACCAGGCCGATATCGTCGACACGAACATCGAGGCCTCCAACGGCTTCATCCACGCCATCGACGGCGTGTTGCAGCCGTAACCCGGCGCACGACTATCTCGAGCCCGTGCGTGACAGCCGGCCAGAATTGCCACCCCGCGACGACCGCTTCGGGTTCTTGATGCCCACCGCTGACAATTAGCTTCCGCCGTTACGCTCGTAGGCAGCTATCGCACAATCGGCCAGTGGATATACGTACGCCCGGAGAGTTGGGTCTGCTGATGGAGGGTGTCCTCTGGTACGTTCTCTCCGGGACCCGTGGGGGGCCAAACAGAGCCCGTATCCTCAAGGCCCTCAAGCGACGGCCCCGGAACGCTAACCAACTGGCGGAGGACCTCGACCTCGATTACAAGACCGTCCGGCACCACCTTGACGTGCTGTTGGACAACGGCGTCGTCGACAACACCGGCGGCGACTACGGCTCCGTCTACACGCTGACGGACAGGACCGAACAGTACTGGGACACCATCGAGGAAATCATCGCGGAGATCGAGTGACAATGGCTGAAATCGGGAAAGGAGTCTTACCACGAGCCGGCATAGGAGGGCACAGATGGCAGTCTGGATGACCGCGGCGAGTGTCGCGTCCGCGCTCAACGTCGTGGTCCTGCTCGTGCTACTGTCAGTCTGGGTCCGGAACTACCTGGCAGTGGGTTCGAAACACGCGCTCGGACTGACGGTCTTCGGGGTACTGTTGCTCGCCGAGAACTGCCTGTCCGTCTACTACTACGTCCTTGACCCGGAGGTCGCCGTGCTGTTGCGAAGCGCCGCCCCTGTCGCCGGTCGCGCGATGACATTCGTTGCGATACTGGAGCTCGGAGGGCTGCTGTTTCTGGCGTGGATCTCGCTCGATTGAGCGGTTGCCGCGACATCCCTCAAACGGGGGCTGTCGTCGTGTGGATGTATGTATCTGGTATGCAACTGCAACCAAATTATGTCAGTTGGTAACATCGCTTTTTATATCTCATCACTCCCCCACGATGTGCGGAACCACACGGTGACTCCCGCTGACCCGATAATTCCGGGACCCACTTGCCGCTCCCGACCGATCAGGAGCGGTCGTATCGAGGTGAGGACTGGTCGTTCGACGGAGCACAGATGGAGTCGCACGGCGGTGCAGCCCCCCATTTATGCGTTGTGCACGGACGGCGGCGATAACCACCAAGATTATATAGCCGTACGGCGGGCCATGTCATACCCTATCACTCCGCTATCCGGCGGTTCCTGCGGAAATCCGGGGAAAGATTTATATACTTTACGGACTAACTATAGGGTAAGACAGTTTCCCCAAATAGTCTTAAAATTTCTGCACCCGGCAGAACAGAACTCCCAATCATGAGTGAATCACCAACGCGGACGAGCACACGAGAACGAGACGAGCAAATATCCGAACCGACGGAGCAGGAGGCTGTAGAGGCCTGTCCCGAATGTAGTGGCAACGTCGTTACGGACTCCGAACACGGCGAAACAGTCTGTGAGGACTGTGGACTGGTCGTCGAAGAGGACGAGATCGACCACGGGCCGGAGTGGCGGGCGTTCAACTCCGCAGAGAAGGACCGCAAGTCCCGCGTCGGTGCGCCGACGACGAACATGATGCACGACAAGGGGCTCTCGACCAACATCGGCTGGCAGAACAAGGACGCCTACGGGCGTTCCCTCTCCAGCGAGCAGCGCCAGAAAATGCAGCGGCTCCGGACCTGGAACGAGCGGTTCCGTACCCGTGACTCCAAGGAGCGCAATCTCAAGCAGGCGCTGGGCGAAATCGACCGGATGGCCTCGGCGCTGGGACTCCCCCAGAACGTCCGCGAGACATCCAGCGTCATCTACCGGCGCGCGCTCGGTGACGACCTCCTTCCGGGCCGCTCCATTGAGGGCGTCGCCACGTCCGCGCTGTACGCGGCCGCTCGCATGGCCGGAAACCCCCGGTCGCTGGACGAGATGGCCCGCGTCTCCCGCGTCGAAAAGATGGAACTCACACGGACCTACCGGTACATCGTCCGGGAACTCAGCCTCGAAGTCCAGCCGGCGGACCCGGAACACTACCTCCCGCGGTTCATCTCCGACCTCGGACTCAGCGAGGAGACCCAGCGACAGGCACGGGACCTCATCGAAGGTGCTCGCCAGTCGGGGATGCTCTCCGGCAAATCGCCGGTCGGCATCGCCGCAGCGGCCGTCTACGCCGCCGCGTTGCTGACCAACGAGAAGGTCACACAGAGTCAGGTCAGCGACGTCGCCGACATCTCCGAAGTGACTATTCGAAACCGGTACAAGGAACTCCTCGAAGCCGAGGACCTTCCGGCCTGACGCCCGGGTGAAGGCAGACTAATGGGGAGACGCCAAGGCTTTTTATCGTTGGATATGTGTGTGAGTAACATACATGGAGGAAGCGTACGTTCGATTGCTCTGTCCTGAGTGTAAGAAAGACTGGGAGTCGACGCCAACGGACTTGCCGCGACACGACACGACGTTCCACTGCCCGAACTGTCACGCGAGCCATCGGCTCGCCGTTTTTACCCGCACGGAAAACGACTTGCAGACGCTGAAAGGTCTGCAGTAGCTACTCGCTCGTCGCCGAGCGGGCGCCACACGCCTCACAGCGGAGCAACAGCGCGCCCTGTTCCCGTTCCAGTTGCGTGTCCGGCAGGCCACACTCCGAGCAGAGCACGAACTCGTCGACGTACTCGTCGATGGACGCCTCGATACGGTCGGCATCGAACTCGCCGGTCAGGCGCGCTCGACCGCTCTCGTCGATGTGGCCGCTCGTCCCGAGGTCGTTCTGGAGGAACTTCATCACATGGTCGTCCTCGCGTCCGAGCCGGGAACACGTCGACTGGAAGTTCTCGTAGACGGTGACGTTCCCTTCCTGTCGGACGTCTGGATCGGGGACCTCGAACCGCTCGCTTGTGCCGTCAATCTCGGGCGTCTCCTCCATCGCCCGGTCGAGCATGTCGTCGTATTCCATACTCCTACGTCACAGAGCGGTCAACAAAAACTTTTCATACGGACTGTTTGAGCGATTTCCCGGTCTGTGTCGACCCCGAGGTCGGCACTATCCGGAACTATCTACAAGAATCCGTCACAGCCGGTGGTGGCCCGCTATCGCCAGGCTGTAAGTGTGCAGGTCTCGTCCGCTACCATCGAAATCCAGATGTCATCGTGGGCAATATCGGCGATGACGAACCGCTGCTGGCCGTCGACATCGTCGACAGCACACATCACATCAGACGCAGTGCCCGACCGACGGGTGGGACGTTCAACCTCGTAAGACACAATTGTTTATCTAGGATGTGCGGTAATGAATGTGTCGTACTCGTTTCGTCTTTTGATACTCTGAAATCCGGTCGCTGACGCAACAAAACGGCTCGTGTCTCGCTATTGCCGTTGTGAGTATCAAGGTCGATCCAACAATTGTCGATGCCCACGACCGAAGACAGCTGTTCTGAACTGCCGCGAGAAGTGCGGCTCTGTCAGGGTGCGAGCCGGTTCTTGCGTCCCTTCATCTCCCGCTCGTAGTAGTCGAAGGTCTTGGGACACCAGTCGGCTGCCAGGTCGAGCATCTCCTCGGTCATCTCCCGGATCTCCCACTGTGCGTCCGCCGCGGCTCGCATGTCCGCGACGTGCATCAGCATCCGGGCGTTCATCGACATCACGATGTTCACCTTTGTTCCGATTGGCAGCACGAACCGAGCGTCTTCCGGTGGCATTCCCAGCTCAAGCAGTTCCTGGTACGATTCGACCGCCTGTTCGATGGTGTCTTTGAATATTTCCGTGCGCTCCTCGAACTCCTCGTCGGAGACGCTCGCTTTCTGCTGGTTCCGGCCGATCCAGTCCGGGTCCGTCGCGGACGGCGGCGTCACGACCAGTTCGCCTTCCCGGACGGCTTCGGGGTCCACGTCGTCGAAGGAGACGTACCGCATCGACTGCACGTCGAAGGAGACGTGGCGGTGGCGGGTGATCTGGGCCATACAGGAGCGGGAGACCCCCTCCACGGCGAAGGTCGCCTGCGCGTGCTCGAACGGACCGAAGTGGCCGTGGTCGAGCAGGTGGCCGATGAGCGTCTCCTTCTTGTCGTCAAGGGTGTCTCCGTCGACCTCAGCCATCGTCGCTTCGAACGACTGGCTGCCGACGGAGGTGTCGCTGTAGTCGTTACGTGCTGCCTTGCAGATGAGGTCCTCGGGGTCGTCTGTGGCTTCGAGCAGCTTTACGTCCATATCGGGTGGGTGAACCGGAGCGGCAAAATACTTCCTTCCCGGACCGACACGGGGTTCGGACCGCCTGTGGATGGCGACGTACTCAGATGTCCTGCCAGTCGGTCGGCTCGCCGGCGAGGCCGAGCACGCGGGCCTCGCGGCCGCCGCCCTCGGCGTCGCGCACGTCGATCATCCCGTCGAACGCCTGCTTGATGACCTGTAGTGTCTGGTCGTCGTGGGCTCCCGAGTCGATGGTGAACACGCCGATGTAGCCCGCGGAGTCCAGCCGCGAGGACAGCACATGACAGAACTTGAACACGGTCTTCTTGTCCGTGTAGGTCAGCATCGTCGACAGCGAGACGAGGGCCAGACGGCCCTGTTCGTTGCCGGCGTTGTGTAGTCCCTCCAGCGCCTTCGTGATGCCGATACCGATGCCGGTGAGATCACCGGGCGAAGAGACGTGGTGGGCGTGGGCGTTGCCGATTGCCTCCTCGTCCGTGCCACCTTCGCCCCGACAGTCGATGACACCGAGCTGGGAGTCGTCGAGGTCGGGCACGAGCGACCGGAACTCCTCGACGACGCTGCCCGCGCCGTCTCCGGTCGTCACGACCACTGCGCCGTCGTCCTTTCGCAGACCATCGGCGAGAATATCGTATGCGAGTCGTTCCTTCCCGCTCATTGCTGGGCCGGAGATCAGGATGCTGGACCCTGGCCGGACCTCACTGAGCGCATCGAACTCTAGTACTGAGGTGAGATCATACATTGTTTGTCGCTCAGTTGTCTTCATCGTCGCTCAGTCCGCGAAGCGTTGCGATGAAATCGGAGTCGTCTTCGATGCCACCGAGTGTCTCCGAGAGGTCGTCTCGCATCTCTGCGACTCTCTGGGTCAGTTCGTCGTACTGGTCGCTCTCCGCCAGCTCTGCGCTCGATTTCGTCGCTTCCAGCGTCGCCTGCTTCTCGACGAGCGCGTAGTACTCCTGCAGCAGAGAGTCGTACTCGGAGCGGTCGAGCAGATTGTCGACCGTCTCGTGGAGCTGTTCGCTCCGGATCGGCTTTGAGAGGTATGCATCAAAGCCCATCTCCAGAATATCGAAGTCCGGTTCGACGGCAGTGACCATTGCCACCCGACAGCCCAGCTTCCGCTCGCGAATACGCTCCAGTACTTCGTCCCCGGAAAGTCCGGGCATCATCCGGTCGAGCAACACGACATCGACATCCGCGTCCAGTTGCTCCAGGCCCTCGTCGCCGTTCTGTGCCATGCGGACCTCGTACTCCTGTTGCAGCCACAGTTTGTACGTCTCGGCAACATCTGGTTCGTCTTCGACGATAAGCACCACAGGTAGGTCCGAATCTGACATAATGTTCTACTATCCCCCGTTTGCATATCCACGTACATAGCCCTGTGGGTGCGGGCGTGTAGCGCGTCTCGGCCGGTGACAGAACGATACCCACATCCGGGACGACGGCAAACAGGCCTGTAATGATCCGAAACCTCGCCCGTGGGCAGCAGGCCTTCACGAGCAACGTGTTCCTCGTCACTGGGGACCGAACCGTTCTGGTCGACGTCGGCAACGAGTTCGACGTGGTGTCGGCCGTCGAAGAGCACGTCGACGACATCGACGCTGTTGCGGTCACCCACACCCACTACGACCACGTCGAGAACCTCGACAGCGTCGTCGACGCCTTCGACGTGCCGGTGTACGGCTACGACACGGACCAGGACGGTGTCGAGCACGCTATCGCTGATGACGGAACGATACAGCTAGGTGACCACGACTACCGGGCGCTGCACACGCCCGGCCACAAGAACGACCATCTCTGCTTCTACTCGGACGAAGCCGGCGTCCTGTTCGCCGGCGACCTCGTATTCGCCAACGGGAGCTTCGGCCGGACCGACCTCGACGAAGGCGACCGTAGTCTGCTCGTCGACAGTATCGAGCAGGTGCTGTCGGTTGTCGACGAGGACCTGCAGGAGATGCACACCGGCCACGGGCCGAGCGTCACCGACGCGCCGTATCAGGACATCGAACTGGCCCTGCAGGCCGCGAAGTTCTGAGGCTGCGGCTGAGCGATAGTTTTAGTCGAAGGCACAGGCCAGCAAGGCGTCGTAGGCGTGGTCGTACGCATCGGCGACCGCCGCCGGGTCGTTGCGCTGCTCGCTGTCGAGCGCGGGCAGGCGCACCGCGGCGACCTGCTCGATAAGGTCGACGACGTTCGGCACCCGTTCCTCCAGTTGGCCGTCGCCGGGACCACCGGTGGCGATCTGACAGGCCTTGCTGTACCGGTCGCCGTCGTAGATGCGTGCTCGTCCCGGCTCGACGACGGCCACGGCGTCCGGTTCGATGCCCGACAGCGGCCGGGCCACGTCGCCGTAGGACTCTACGACCGCCCGGTCCGTCGTCTCGATGTCCGCGGCGAGTGACTCCAGTGCCTCGACGTGCATCACCCGCATCAGGTCGTTGAAATCGGCGACTGAGGTGACCCGTGGCGCGTTGGCAACCGGGAGTCGTTCGGCAACGGACTCCGGCAGGTCGACGGTCCCGTTGACGACGTATTCGACCCCGGTTTCAGAACTCGGACGGCCGACCCGGTCCACGACGAACTGCTGGTTTTCTTTCCCGAGCAGGCCCGTCTCGGCTCCCGGTGAGGGGTGCCAGAGGCGGTGAATCGGATTGATCTCTTCCGGTGCGACATCGCTCGGTGACGCGGCCGCGAGGCGCTTGGCGTCCTTGCCGTACAGCCGCCCCTCGTTTGTCGCTCGCTGATAGTCGTCGTGGTCGAACCAGTAGTTGTTGCCCGCTCTGGGCTTGAACCCCTGAGCGCTGGTCCGTTCGAGCAGGCCGACGCTGAACGTGGTCTTGCCCGCGTCGACCCGGTCACTGCCGGCAACGAGGAGCTTCATGACTCAGCGAGGCCGTACAGCCCGACGACGTCGTCGTCCTGCGGGTCGGCGATGACGAGGTCGTCCTGATTGAAGATCATCCACGGGATGGCCCAGTCGATGAACACCGACTCGCTGGCCTCGCTGAGTTCGGCGTCCGCCGGGAGGCCCTGCAGGAGGCGGGCGATTTCCGGGATGGTGTACAGTTTGTCGGCGTCGAGAATGTCCGCGGGTTCGTGGAGCTCGAACGACAGTATCTCGTCGAACTCCTGCTTGTCGACAGGCATACCCGCCGGTATGCCGAGCGAGTGGGTAAATCCCTCGAACTGGGCGGAACCCATTTACTCGCAGAGCCGGATTATACGTCAATGGCCACGCTGCTCGTTGCATATGCCTTTTCCCTGCTTGTCGTGGCCGTTGTCCTCGGGACGCTGTCGGTGTACGCGTGGAGCCGGCGTGACTCTCCCGGCGGGACCGCGCTCTCTGTTCTGCTCGCCGGGCTCTCGATATGGGACCTCTGTGCCGCGGTCGGTGTTTTGACGCGCGGGACTGAGTTGGCTCTGTTCTTCGCGTACGGCCTGTACGTCGGCGTGATGCCCGCGATGGCCGGCCTGTTCGTGTTCGCGCTGGCCTACACCGGCCGCGACCGGTATCTCGGCTGGCGGGCCGTCGCGTTACTGGCTGTCGAACCTCTCGTGTTCTTTGCCGCGCTGTTTGTCGGCCCCGACGGTGCGATATACGCTATCTCCGGCCCGACGGACGCTGGTATGTACGGCTGGGAGATAACCCCTGGACCGGTCTTCTGGGGGCATCTGGTATACTCCTATGCACTCATCGCCGTGTCGAGTGCGCTTCTCATCCACTACGCACTCGTCTCCGGCGGCCTGTACCGGAAGCAGGTGTACGCCGTCCTACTGGCTATCGTGCTCCCGTGGTTCGGGAGCGTTGTCAGCATCTTCGGTGATACCGCAATCGAATTTACACCGCTGTTGCTGGCTGGCACCGGGCTCACGCTCTCGTGGGCGTTTTTCAAAGGCCGACTGCTGGACATCTCGCCGGTCGCCTACCGGGAGGTCGTCGAATCCCTCAACAGCGCTGTGTTCGTCGTCGATACGGACGATACGATAATCGAGGCCAACGACGTCGGCCGGCAACTGCTCGGAGACGAAGATATCGTCGGGAAATCCGTCGAGGACGCGCTCGAAACGTCGCCAAAGCTACTGGAAAAGTACCGCGGCCTGAACGACGACGCCGAGGAAACGCAGGCCGTCATCGAGCAGCGCGACCGGTTTTTCGACGTCCAACTCACCCCGCTGTATGACTCCCACGACGCGCTGGTCGGACGCGTGTTTCTCGTCCACGAAATCACCGAGCAGAAAGAGCGCGAGCGGGAACTCGAACGCCGGAACCAGCAGCTCGACCAGTTCGCCGCTGTCCTCTCTCACGACCTCCGGAACCCGCTGAACGTGGCCTCGGGCCGACTGGCGCTGGCCCGAGAGCGGAACGACCCCGAAGAGTTCGACCGTGTCGAGGAGGCCCACGACCGGATGAGTAGCCTCATCGACGAGGTACTCGCCTTCGCCCGCGACGAAAAGACGACTGACAGGGTCGAGCTACAGCTTTCGGCGCTGGCGAAGGCGGCCTGGGGCCACGTCGACACCGGCAAGGCGACGCTGCGAATCGACGGCGACCGGGAGATTATCGGCGACCGTGACCAGCTCCTGCAACTGTTCGAAAACGTGGTTCGGAACAGTGTGGAACATGGTTCCACAGGCAGTCGACCAGATGCCGACGACAGCGCTGACCACGGGCACAGTCGGACAGGGTCCGACGACAGTGTGGCACACGGCGGCGCGGGGGTAACGATACGCGTTGACGCCACCCCGGACGGGTTCACGATCAGCGACAACGGCCCCGGCGTGCCGCCCGAGGAACGAGAGGAGGTATTCACGCACGGCGTCACCAGTTCCGAGTCGGGGACCGGCCTCGGACTGGCCATCGTCCAGCACGTCGTCGAGTCCCACGGGTGGGACGTCGAGATGACGGAGAGCCGGTCCGGCGGCGCGAAACTCGTCATTTCGGGGCTCGAAACAAGGTCGACACAGCTCTCTGAGACGCCGTCCTGAGCAGCCGACAGTATAAGGCCCGCTCGGCTGTGAACTGCGATATGGCTGACGACGACCACATTGGAGCGGTGCTCGCCCGGCTGTCCCGCGAACAGAAACTCGCGCTCGTTCGCGGCGCAACCGACCCGGAAGGCACAGCGACGGGATACATCTCTGGCGTTGAGGCGGCCGGGATTCCGCCGTTTCGCCTCGTCGACGGGCCGCTGGGAATCCGCGCTGAGGGCCAACGTGCGACCGCCTTTCCGGCGTCGATTGCGACCGCGGCGACGTTCGACCTCGACCTGGCTCGGCGACAGGGAGCGGCGATGGGCCGCGAGGCGACGGCGCTCGATCAGGACGCGTTGCTCGCGCCCGGCGTGAACATCATCCGGATTCCACACTGCGGTCGCAACTTCGAGTATCTCTCCGAGGACCCCGTCCACGCCGGCGCTGTCGGGGCCGGCCTTATCGACGGCATTCAGTCCGCGGATATCGCGGCGACAGTGAAACACTTCGTCGCAAACAACCAGGAGACACACCGCACGACCGTTAGCGCCGAAGTGGACGAGCGGACCCTCCGAGAGCTGTACCTCCCGCCGTTCCGCGCGGCCGTCGACGCCGGCGTCGGGTCGGTGATGACGGCGTACAACCGAGTGAACGGCACGCACATGAGCGACCACGAGCGCCTCGTCGGCGACGTACTCAAAGGCGAGTGGGGGTTCGACGGCTACGTCGTCTCGGACTGGTACGGACTGGAGAGCACCGTCGACGCGGCGAATGCAGGCATGGACCTGGAGATGCCCGGCGTGGCGGCCCCCGGCGCAGCGGAAGCCGCCGACAGCGACACCGCGGATGGCGACGAGGAGTTCGAGTGGCCCGACGGCATCCCGGACGCAACGCGGGCGGGCCTGTTCGGCGACCCGCTCGCCGATGCCATCGACGGCGGCGAAGTCCCGGCCGGCCGGCTGGACGACATGGTTCGGCGGATTCTCGGCCAGATAGATCGATTCGGGCGGCTGGACAGTAATCGGACTACTGCCGAAGCCGGTGAAAGCAGCGACGCGTCGGTGGGCGAACTCGACAGCCAGCGACACCGAGATATCGCTTCGGCCGTTGCGGCCCGCGGAACCGTGTTGCTCGACAACGACGGCGTCCTGCCGCTGGATGACGGGGCGGACGTGGCCGTCATCGGGCCGAATATCGACGAGCCGAAACTGGGCGGTGGTGGCTCCTCAGAAACAACGCCGATCCACTCGGTTACCCCGGTCGACGGGATCGAATCTCGTTCCGAGGGCGCAGTCACGACAGCGCTCGGCGTCCCGCAAATCGAATCCGTTTCGCTGTTCGACCTCCTGCCGTTCGTCGGCGAGGACGACGAAACCGACGGTGCGGCTGGCGACACAGCCGACCGGGAACCATCGCTCGACGACGCCGTCACGGCAGCCGAGTCCGCCGATGTCGCCGTCGTGTTCGTCCGCGACGCGACGACAGAGGCGCGGGACCGGGATTCCCTGAAACTGCCGGGACGACAGGATGAACTCGTCTCGGCCATCGCGGCCGCCAACGAGAACACCGTGGTCGTCGTCAGGTCCGGCGGCCCCGTAGAACTCCCGTGGCGGGAGGACGTGGCCGCGGTCCTCGAACAGTGGTATCCCGGGCAGGCGGACGGGGACGCGGCGGCCGCCGTCCTCTACGGCGACCGCGACCCGAGCGGCCGGCTCCCGGTCACCTTCGCCCCGGAAAGCGAGTATCCGACTGCAGGGACTGAACGCCGCTATCCCGGTGTCGATGACGAAGTCCACTACGATGAGGGCGTCTTTATCGGCTACCGACACTTCGACGACGCGGATGTGGACCCGACCTACCCGTTCGGCCACGGCCACTCGTACGCGGCGTTCGAGTACGGCGATGCCGAAACCACAGGCGAACAGACAGTCGCAGTCCCCGTCGAGAACGTCGCCGACAGGCCGGGCCGAGAGGTCGTTCAGGCCTACGTCCGACCGCCATCCGTGGACGGCGTCGACCGCCCGGAGCGCGAACTCGCCGGGTTCGAGGCCGTGCAGTTGGACGCCGGCGAACGGCAGACGGTGGAGCTGACATTGGACGACCTGGCGCTTTCGCGGTACGACACGGATTCCGGCTGGACAGTCGATTCCGGGACCTACACCGTCGAAATCGGCCGGTCGTCTCGGGACGTTCGGACGACTGTCCGAGTCGACCGCTAGCGCGTCCGGACTCGCCTCGGCTGAAACACCGATTTTCCGCTGGAGCCCGTCTGAAGCGGAAAATTCACGGCCGGGGATTTCAAGCCCCCTGACTACATACAGCCAGCTATGAGTCAAACGCTCGAAACCATGGAGCCGAACCCGGTGTGGGTCGAAGACGCCTATTCCGACACCGTCGACGTTCTCACACACTACGCTGATGAGTTCGAGTACAAGATCTGGGGCGGCGACTGGTGCAAGGACTGCCGGGCCCAGCTCCCCGACTTCGGCGCGGCCCTGAAAGCCGCCCATATCCCGGACGCCCAGATTCACCACTATCCCGTCGAGAAGGAAGACGACGGCTCGAAAACCGGACCACATGTCGAGGAGTACGACATCGAACTCATTCCGACGGTCGTCGTCGAGCACGACGGCGAGGAGATAGCCCGCTTTGTCGAGGAGGAGCCGGTCCCTATCGCCGTGTCTCTCGCCGACCAGATCGAAGACGCGATGGCGTGAGGCTACTCTCCGTCGTCGGCCGTTGTGCCCCAGTCTAACGCCGTCCCGAGGTCGTGTTTCGGCGGCGAACAGGCGAAGTTCCGGCAGGCGTACACCGTCGGCTCATCGTCGACCGGCTCGCGGCCGGCCCAGATCGGCGGCGACTCGTCCAGTTCGAGCGCGTCGAGCCACTGCTCGAAGCGGCCCTCGTCGGCCGGTCGGTGAGCCAGCAGGCGGCGCGGGACGTACCGCTCGGCGAGGGTCTCCGTCCACTCGCTCGGATAATCGGGCTGATTGCCGACCAGCGTCAGTTCCAGCGCACCCTGCTCGTAGGTATCCGTCGCTAGCGTGAGCGAGGCGTGCTGGAGCGGGTTCGAGGAGACGCGGTCGGCGTGGGTGCGGATGACCCGCTCTGCGACCGTCTCGAAGCGGTCATCGTCGCTGAAATGGGATAGCGACAGCAGGAGGTCGACGGCGACGCCGGTGCTGGAGGGCGTCGACTGGTCGGTCAGTTCCTGGGGTCGCGCGACCAGCGATTCGCCGCCGGTCGGCGTGAAAAAGAGCGTGCCCTCGTCGTCGTCCCAGAACGCCTCGGTGATGGCCTGGCCGAGGTCCATCGCGAACGCGAGGTGCTCCACGTTGCCGGTCGCCTCGAACAGCGTCAGCGCGCCGCGGCCGAGGAACGCGTAGTCCTCCAGATAGCCGTCGATGGCCACGTCGCCGTCCTTGTAGCGGCGATTGAGTCGCTCCGCATCGGCGTCCCACAGGTGCTCCCGAACGAACGAGAGGGCGTCGGCGGCCACGTCGGCGTAGGCGTCATCGAGGACAATCGCGCCCTCGGCGAACGCCCGAATCATCAGACCGTTCCAGCCGGCCAGCACCTTTTCGTCGCGGGCCGGCCGCGGACGTTCTTCGCGGGCCTCGAACGTCTCGTTCAGTGCGCGCTGGAGGCTCGCCGTGATTTCGTCCTCGCTTTGTTCGTACTCCTCGGCCAGCACTGACACCGGCTTCCGGACGGCGAGCACCGTCGCCCCCTCGAAGTTGCCCGGCTCAGTGACGCCGTAGTAGTCACAGAAGATGTCAGCGTCAGTCTCGTCATCGACGGCGTCGTGGACCTGCTCGGGCGTCCAGACGTAGAACAGCCCTTCCTCGCTGTCGCCATCCGAATCTTCAGGTGGGACACTTTCGGCGTCCAACGTGCTGAAAAAGCCCCCGTCGGGGTGTTGCAGCTCGCGCTGAACGAACTCGAAGGTCTCCCGCACGACCGACGCGTAGCGCTCCGAGCCGATGGCCTGGTAGCCGGCGAGGAAGGCCCGCGGGATCTCGGCGTTGTCGTACAGCATCTTCTCGAAGTGCGGGACGGCCCACTGCTGGTCCGTCGCGTAGCGGTGGAAGCCCCCGCCGACGTGGTCGTACAGCCCCCGGTCGGCCATCACGTCCAGCGTCTCCTCGACGACGGTCAGGTAGTCCTCTTGGCCGCCGTCCGCGTGGGCTCGCAGAAGTGCATGGAGCCGCCCGTTCTGGGGGAACTTCGGGCCACCGGAGCCCCAGCCGCCGTCCTGCCGGTCCGCGCCGCGGTGGGCGATGGTGCCGGCGGTCTGAATGATGTCCTCTGCGGGGTCCTCAGGGTCAGCCGGCGTCGCTTCGAGGTCGCTCTCGATGGCCTCGGTCCACTGCTGGGCGCGGTTCTCCATCTCCTCGCGCTGTTCGGGGTCCGACCACGAGTCGGCGAGCCGCTGGAGCAGGTCGCCAAAGCCCGGCTGGCCGCGCTTCTCCTCCGGCGGGAAGTACGTCCCGACGTAGAACGGCTCGCCTTCGGGCGTGAGCCAGGCCGACAGCGGCCAGCCACCGCCGCCGGTCACCTGCTGGCAGATGCTCATGTACACCGAATCGAGGTCCGGCCGCTCCTCGCGGTCGACCTTTATCGGGACGAAGTGCTCGTTGAGTTGCTCGGCGATGGCCTCGTTCTCGAAGCTCTCCTCCTCCATGACGTGACACCAGTGACACGCCGCGTAGCCGATCGAGAGGAAGATAGGCACGTCCCGTTCCTTGGCGGCCTCCAGGGCTTGCTCGTCCCAGGGCTGCCAGTTGACGGGGTTGTCCGCGTGCTGGCGGAGATACGGGCTCTCCGCCTCGCCGAGTCGATTGCGAGATGTCGGGTCCGTCGTGTCGCTCATGCCTGTCTCTCGGAGTGCCGGACTCAAAAGGGGTGTGTCCTCCGTGACTGTCTCTCTCGGACCGAGGTTATCACAAGAAATTTGCGTAGATATGATGACCATTTGCCATGAGCAAGACGGTGTCCCTCTCGCTGTCGGGTCGCAAGCGGCAGTTTCTCGTCGGCGCCGTCGTCACAGTCTTCTTTTTCGGCCCAGTGGTCGCCGCCGGGCTCAGCGTGCTGGGGCTCACTGTCCTGCAGTCGTTCGGTGTGGCAATCGGTGGGGGCCTCGCCCTGACCACGGTGTGGGTCTGGAAACGGGGTGGCAACACCGATGACGGGTCGGCGTGGGACGCCATTCCTGAGTGGCAGTACAACGGCCGCTTCGCCGAGGCCGGCGGCCTCACTCGGAGCGAGCAGGAGGCGGCTATCGAGGACCTCCAAGAGCGTGAGTGAGTCGGCTTCGGGGCCATCGAGGGCGTCCCTGAACCCCCGAAAAGACAATACTTAGGTGAGAGCCAATCCGGCCTTCGAGTATGACAGAGACAGTGCTGCTCGTGGGTGGCGGCGGCCGGGAACACGCGATTGCGCGCTCGCTCGCGGACTCACCGGGGGAGCTGTACGCCTGTGCCGGCAACCGGAACCCGGGTATTGTCGCACTGGCCGACGGTTTCGAGGCACTCGACACGACAAACCCGACGGCAGTGACGACCTACGCCCAGGAGGTCGACGCGACGCTCGCCGTCATCGGACCCGAAGCGGCCCTTGCAGCCGGGGTCGCCGACGCGCTGGACGACGCCGGCGTCTACACCTTTGGGCCACAGGAGGCGGAGGCTCGCATCGAGACGGACAAGGCGTTCCAGCGGCGGTTCATGCGGGAACACGACATCCCCGGCTGTCCGGACTTCGAGACGTTCGAGGACATGGACGCCGCCTGCGAGTACATCGACGAGTACGACGGCGACCTCGCGGTCAAGCCCGCCGGCCTCACCGGCGGCAAGGGCGTCCGTGTCATCGGCGACCAGTGTACCGCCGCGGAGGCCAAGGAATACCTCCGGAGTTCCGACTACGACCGCGTCGTCCTCGAGGAGCGCCTCGTCGGCGAGGAGTTCACCGTCCAGGCCTTTGTCGCCAACGGCCAACTGCGCGTCACGCCGGCGGTGCAGGACCACAAGCGCGCCTACGAGGGCGACGAGGGGCCGAACACCGGCGGGATGGGGAGCTATTCGGACTCCAGCCTCCACCTCCCGTTCATGGACGAGGACGACTACATGGACGCCGTCGACGTGCTCCGGGCGACCGTCGACGCGCTTGAGGGCTACAAAGGTGTTCTCTACGGCCAGTTCATGCTCACCGAGACCGGGCCCCGCGTCGTGGAGTTCAACGCCCGTTTCGGCGACCCCGAGGCGATGAACACGCTGCCGGTGCTCAACACGGACTTCCTCGACGTGCTGACTGCCGCCCGCGACGAGGAGCCGTTGCCGCAACTCTCTTTCCGCCCGATGGCGACCGTCTGTAAGTACGCCGTCCCGGACGGCTACCCGACCGACCCCGACGCCGGGGCGAAGGTGACCATTGACGACGATGTCATCGCGGAAGTCGTTCAGGATCACCGCGAGCAGTCCGGCGACGACGCGGAGACGGCTCCGGAGGCGCTGCTGTTTTACGCCAGCGTCGACGACCGCGAGGACGGCATCTACACGACCACGTCGCGATCCTACGCCGTCGTCGGCCTGGCCGAAACGATTGGCGACGCAGAGGCCATCGCTGAGGCATCACTCCAACGGGCCGGCACGGAGGGGCTTCGGGTCCGCCACGACATCGGTACGGCCGACCTGGTTCAGCAGCGTATCGACCACATGAACGACATCCGCGGCGGCGCGGACTGAGCGCGTGGTGGCAGCGTCAGCGGTCACGCGCCGGAAAATCGCCGGGCGGTGAACGCCCTTGGCACTGACCACTGTCGACGTGCGGTCGTCGCTGAACGTTCTCGGTGCGATTTTGCAGTGGTTGGCCGTTCCGCTGGTGATTCCCGCACTGGTGGCTGTGTTGTACGGTGAGTCGCCGCTACCGTATCTCGTCACGATAGCGATTACGCTGGGCGTCGGCACAGCGCTCGCTCGCCTCCAGCGCAAGCGCATCGACGACCGCGAGGCGTTCCTGACGGTGTCGTTGGCCTGGCTGTCCATCGCCGTGGTCGGCGCGATACCGCTGTTCCTTGAGGGGACCGGCGTCTTCGCCACCCCCGTCAACGCGCTGTTCGAGGGAATGAGCGGCATCACCACCACGGGCGCGACCGTTATCCGGGACTTCGACGCCCACTCGCAGGCACTGCTGATGTGGCGGCAGGTCCTCCAGTGGCTCGGCGGCCTCGGCGTCCTGTTGCTCGCGACGGCCGTGCTCTCGCGGCTCTCGGTCGCCGGCGCACAGCTCATGGAGACGGAGACGCGGACCGAGAATGTGACAAAGCTTACGCCCGGCATCGAGGATACGGCGCGCATCCTGGGGTTGCTGTATCTCGGTCTAACAGCTGCTGCGGCGGCTATTCTGTTCGCGCTGGGAGTGAGCGGCCTCGCCCCGAAGATGACCCTCTTCGACGCGATTGCTCATGCGTTCACCGCCATCGCGACGGCCGGCTTCTCCCCACGGGCCGAGAGCATCGGCGCGTTCTCCCCGCCCGTCCAGTGGGCGGTGACGCTGTTCATGATCGTCGGCGCAACGAACTTCGTCCTGCTGTACGCGCTCGTTCGGGGCGACACTGACCGACTCCGGCAGAGCGAGGAGTTCCACTTCTACGTGGGGATTCTCGGGGTCGGCACCCTGCTCATCGGCGGCCTACTCGTGCTCGATCAGGGATTCACCGGTGGCGTCGGGGCGACGGTTCGCCACGCCGTCTTCCAGACCGCCGCCATCGTCACGACGACGGGCTACGCCTCAACGGATTTCAACACCTGGTCGGCCGGCGCAAAGAACGTCCTCTTCGTGATGATGTTCATCGGCGGGATGGCCGGGAGCACCACCTGCTCTATCAAGACGCTGCGCTGGCTCATCGTCACCAAGTCCTTCTGGCGGGACCTGAACGTTTCGGCCCACCGTTGGAGTGTCCGCCCGGTCCGACTGGGACGGGAAATCGTCGACGAGGACACCGTCCGCGACGTGTATGCGTACACGCTGGTCGCGCTGGTGTTTTTCATACTCGGTACTGTCCTGCTCGTGGCCGACGGCGAGCGGGCGGGCGCACCGATAACCGAGTTCGAGGCCCTCAGCGCCGCCGCGTCGATGTTCTTCAACATCGGTCCGGCGTTCGGGCAGGCCGGCCCCTACGGGACCTACGGGGGATTCGCCCAGTCGAGCAAGGTGCTGATGATACTGCTGATGTGGGTCGGCCGAATCGAAATCGTCCCCGTGCTGGTGATGCTGACGCCGACGTTCTGGACGCGGTGACCGCCGGCGAGCCGACGGGTTTGATTATCGCGGCCCCGTACACGACGGACGTGAGTGGTCCACGACACGACCGACTGCGCCAGCACCCGACGCCCGGCCCGCACAATTCCCTGTTCCCGTGGCCTGACGCCAAACACCCGCTCCGGGTGATGGTCAACTACGTCGTCATCCTCGTCTGTCGCATCTCGCCGAGCCTCCGACTGAAGAACTGGCTGCTCTCGCGACTCGGTGTCACTGTCGGCGACGGCGTCGCGTGGGGCTTGGAGTCAACGCCGGACGTGTTCTGGCCGGAACTCATCACCGTCGAGGACCACGCTATCATCGGCTACGACGCGACGCTGCTGTGTCACGAGTTCCTGCAGGACGAGTACCGCACTGGCGAAGTCGTTGTCGGCGAACGGGCCATGATTGGTGCGGGCGCGATTGTGCTTCCCGGCGTCGAAATCGGCCCGGGCGCACAGGTCGCCGCGAACTCGCTCGTGACTGCCGACGTGCCGCCAGAGACGACCGTTGCTGGCGTCCCGGCCGAACCGCTGGGCGCGGACGACGAGACAACCGAAGAAGCGTAACCTCACTTAGCCGCGAATACGGACGATACCCGTGTTGAACACGCGCTTGTTCGGGATGATGTACTCCTCGCCGTCGCTCTCGATACGCGTGACGAGGATGTCGACTTCTTGCACGATGCCGCTCTGGTCACCGATGACAATTTCGTCCCCGATGCTGTATGGCTCTGTCAACAGGAGGTAAAGACCGGCTGCACCGGCCTGCAGGATGTCCTTCAGTGCCAGTCCACAGACGAACACCAGCCCGAACGCGTACGCCCCGAGGAGAATGAGCAGGGCGAGCGTCTCGACGCCCAGTTGCCCGAGTGCGATGAGTACTGCCAGATAGAAGATACTGTACTTGACGAGTTCGGGCAGCACCGTCGCCTCGGGCATCTTGACGCTGCGCAGTCGCTCGGAGACGATGAGCTTGGCCTTGTCGCCCGCGATGAGGCCGATGATGACGGCGAACAGGGCGATAAACAGGTCAGGTAGGAACGACGTGAAGCGGGCCCAGTACAGTTCCGGGTCTGTCAGTTGCGCGATGTTGAGGACGGCGGTGACCGTCGTAATGTAGATAAACAGCGCCGCCAGGTTCGAGACGATGCCGACAGTTGATGTGCCGAGTCCCCGCGCCGTCCGCTCGAACGGTGTCCCCTCAACTGCCTCTGGCACACCGAGTTCGCGCATGAACCGCCGGGACGAGCGCCAGACGAGATAGCCGAGCACGATGCCAAACGCCAGTACCACGAGCGAAAAGACGAACGTTCCCTGTGGCGAGAACACCTGCCGGATGATGGTTGCCCAGTCGAAACCAAACTGCATCCTCAGTACTCCTCGGGATCGATCTCGAGGACTAACTCCCCGCCTTTGAACGCCCGTACGAGCCCGTCGCTCTCCGAGAGAACGATAGCCGTCGCCATGGTGTCACGGGTGACCGCGCCAGCCGCCATGTGCCGAGCGCCGAGTCCCTTGGGGATGTCGACCCCCTCTGCGGAGGGTTCGAGGTACCGGTACGCGGAGACGATCTTGCCGGCGTCGGAGATGACAAACGCGCCGTCGAGCCGCGAGAACTCCTTGAGCATCACGTTGACGATGGGGTCGCCGACGTGGACGTGGGACTTCTCGAAGGGGTTGTACGACAGCGGCCGGGACTTGTTCATCACCTTGCCGGCGTCGCCGACGACGAACAGGGCACCGACGGGCTTGCCCTTCTGGCCTTTCTTCCCCAGTTCGATAGCGACCTCGAACACGTCCCGGACGACGCTCGCGTCCGCCCGCGAGTTGACGAACATGTCGTACACGCCGGACGGCGAGAAGTCGTTGGTCTGGACCCGCACGAGCGTGTTCTCGGCCCCGTCCAGCACCTCTGTCACACAGAGCACCTCGTCGCCCTCGTCGACGATGCCCTGCTCCAGTGCGCCCTCGATACCAAAGCGGAGACGGCCTTCGAGGTCAGTGAAGTCGATCGGTAGTTCGACGAACGGCTCCGCATCGAGGGTGTTCTCCGGGCCGACGACGACGATTTCCTCGTCAACGTCGTCGAACTCCTCGAAGAACGACGCGTTCGGGGAAAACAGGAACACGGCGTCGACGTCTGCGACCAGGTCTCCGAGCAGGTCGCGCAACTCGTTCATTATCAGAACGACGCTGTCTGTCGAAAAAAAGGTTGCGGGCAGTCAGCCACGCGTCCGACGGCGGGCCGTACGTCAGATATCCTTCGAAGGCACTGCAAGCAGACGGTCGAACGCGCCACTTTCGCCGTGGCAATGACAGTACGTCCCGATGGTGCTGTATTCTGTGAGGCCGTCGTGTTCGCCGTCGATACCGTCGCCCCGAACCATGTCGAAAGCGAACGACGCATCGCTGCCGAGGGCCGCAGCGGAGTAGTGAAACTCGTGTCCGCGGCGGTGCGCTCCGGACGCGGCCACGGCGGTGTCTGTCCGTGCTTCTAACTCAACGTGGTCAAGCGCCTGATACCGGTCCTGCATCTCGATGTCCGCGGGGAGGACCCCGGCCATCTCGTAGGTGTCGCCGTCGGTCGTCGTCAGCGACTCCGACAGCGCCATCAGCCCGCCACACTCGCCGTAGACGGGGACGCCGTCGGCGGCACGACGGGCTATCTCGTCGAGTGTCCCGCCGGTTTCGAGCGACTCGCCGTGGAGTTCTGGATAGCCGCCGGGCAGATATATCGCATCGGCATCAGGCACTGAGTCACCGGCGACCGGCGAGAACGGCTCGACGGACGCCTCAGACCGGAGTCGTTCGAGTACTGAGGGGTAGATGAAACAGAACGCGCTGTCCTGCGCGACGGCGATTCGGTGGTCGGCCGCCACGCCGTCGCTGTCCTTTCCCTGAGGCGCGACTTCCGGTGGCTCCCGTGCCACGTCGACCAGCTGTTCGATATCGATGGTCTCCGCCGCCGTCGAGAGCGCGTCGCGGTCGAGCCCGGCCTCCGAGCCCATGTGTAGCCCGAGATGGCGGTCCGGAATATCTAGGTCCGACATCGGCGGAATCCGACCGAAGTAGGTGAGGCCCTCGGGGAGCGCGTCCCTGATGCCGTCGGCGTGTCGGCCGCCGTGGGCGCGCTGTGCGAGGATGCCAGCCACCTCGATGTCGACACCGATGCGGTCGGCGTACTGCGCGAACCCCAGCGCCGTCGCGGCGACGCTCTCCATGCCGGCTTTCGCATCGACGACCAGAACGACCGGGAGGTCCAGCCCCTCGGCGACCGCTGCCGTCGACGTCTTCGTCCCGTCGTAGAGCCCCATCACGCCCTCCACGATGCAGATATCGCCCGTGCCGCGCCAGTAGGTCCGGCGCATCCCGTCCTCGCCCGCAAGCCAGGGGTCGAGCGTCCGCGACGGTGTGTCGACGAGTGCTTCGTGATGACTCGGGTCAATGAAGTCCGGGCCAGCCTTGGCCGGCTGGGGCTGATACCCGGCGTCTTCGAGCGCTGTCAAGGTCGCCAGCGTGGCAACGGTCTTGCCGACGCCGGAGCTTGTGCCGGCGAGAACGAACCCCTCCATGTTCACGTCCTCTCCTCGGCCGTTGCTGTGGGCGCGTCGCCAATCAGGTCGTCGTAGATGGCCGCAAAGCGGTCACGGACCTCCGCCATCGGGATGCCGGCGCGGTCGGCGAGCGCCAGCGCGCCGCCCATGCCGACCCCCTCCTTGGCCTCGCCGGCCACGAACCGCTCCATCGCGACGTGATCGCTCTGGTCGAAGCCGGGGTCCGTTACTGTCAGGTCGAGGTCGAGTCGGTCAGCCGACGCCCGCACGTCGGCGCTGTCGTCGTCGGCCACGTAGCTCGTCGTCGCGAGTCCAAGCGGTCCCTCGTAGCCGCCGTGGCGGACCAGCGCGGCGACGGCGACGCACTGACTGCCGCCGGCAAGCGTTACGGCGGTATCGCTCTCGACGGCTCCGGCGGTCAGCCCAGCGAGCGTTGCCAGGACGGGGTCACCCATCCGGCGGACGGCCCGTTTCGGTTCGTTCGCGGCGTCGCCCGGTGACAGCGAACTGGCCTGGAGGCCCTCGGCGACCAGTTTCTCCTTCTGTTCGGTCGGGTTCTCCGGCAGCGACGAGGAGACCATTCCCGGTTCGCCCAGCGCTCGAAAGACCCCGAGGGCTGTCGTCGTCCCGCCGGGAATTGTTTCGCCCAGATACAGTTCGTCGGCCGGGAGTGCCTGCCCGAGCTGTCGGGCGGCCGCGAACGCCCCGTGGGCCGTCGACACCGGGTCCTGCTCCGCGATGTCCTTTCCCGGGCGTGCGCCGACGGAGACTGTCGGCGCGCCCGTTTTCTCGGCCAGTCCGCCGTCGACCACAGTGACGTCAAATCCCAGGACGTCCCGGACGGCTCGTGTCACCAGCGCCGGCGTCGGACAGCCGCTGGGACTGACCGGTGTCACGTCCGTCCGAACTGGCGTGCCGTAGGTCACTAACTCCGCGTCTGCCGCGGGCGTTACCGACATCAGTTCGGGGTCGGCTCCGGCGGCGCTAATCCCCGCCCGACCCGCGGTTTCGGTCGTTCCTGCGACGAGCGCAAAGCGTGTTCCGCCACCGGGTGACGTCATTGTAGTTGTATTACTACAAGTGAACTTTAATACCTTGGTGCTGGGGCGGCGCATGATTTATACCGTACGCCCGCGGTTCCCCGAACATGGACGATTTTGACGAACTCCTCTCGTCGTTGACGCCGCGTGAGGACAACGAGGCGATCGCTTCCTACCAGAACACGACGGCTGTGGCCTGTCCATCCTGTGAAGAACCGTTCGACGATATGGTCGTCTGTAAGCAGGAGTTCACCTCCCTCAATCTCGATTTCGAGATGGACCTCTGTACGACTATCAACGATGGGAACGTCGTGTTGTTTACCCACAAGTAACTGCCGGGACAGGTGTCATCTCGTTGGTCCTCCGCCAATTCTCTACGCCAGTAGTGTAGAATCCGGCAACAGCATCTCACCCCAATATCAACTGTGATAATCACAGCAATGGATTTTTATACATCTCCTCCCGTTTTTCGCAATAGGCACCACACTGGTGCCGCACCACCCCACCCCCCACCCCCACATTCCTTACCTTTCCACTTCCGGTGAGGCGTCGGCTTCCACATCGACGGTTTTCGTACCCGATAGCTATAGTCAACCCTACTGGGGTAGTTCCAGGCGGCTCAACTGTCAGATCCGACTTGCCAGTGTGGCACACCCGGAGCCGGCTACTCCGCTCACGACGAACCGACGGAAAATGGAAGGGGCGGGAGTCGAACCACGCGGAGCCCTTTGCGGGGTAACTACCAACCGATTCTGGCATGTTGGTCGGTAGCGCTCTACCACTGAGCCACCCTTCCAAGCTATCTACAATACGCTCCTGACAACCAAGTAAGTGATGATTCCGGGTGTTTCCGCAGTCAACGCTGCCGACACTCGAGTGCCGTTGAGCCGGTCGCTCATCCGGTATCTCACCAATGGCAACGCCCAGAGCGGGAGCGGTATCCGCCTCTGCAGCTTTTCCTTTCGAATCCACAACAACTTATTTTGTGTTGGCCGGCGACACCTGTGTCTGTGAGCTACACGAAAGTCAACTACACCGATGTGGAACCGGTGGCCGATGCGATGCACTTCCTCCGAGACCCCCTGGACTGTGAGCAGGTCGGCGTCACTGTGCTGGATTGCGAGGCCGGCTGGACCGGCAAACCGCACGACCACGCCGACGAGGGCCACGAGGAGGTGTACGTCCTTATCGAGGGAGAAGCGACTGTCGAGGTTGACGGCGACGACGTGGCTCTCACTGCGGGCGACGCAATCAGACTCCCGCCGGAGGCGGAGCGAACGATTCACAACGGCGATACCGAGAGCACGTTCGTCCTCGTCGGCGCACCCTGAAACTCGCAGAAACAGATATCGTCGCCGGTGGTCAGGTCGTCAGTACGACCGGACTTTCGGCTCGTAGGTCTCCTCGTCGCCTTCGAGGATGACGGGCTTGTAGTAGAGTTCGGGGGTACCCTCGTTCCAGGCAAGCATCGTGTGCTTGATCCACTCGTCGTCCTTGCGTTCCTGGTGCTCCGCACGCCAGTGTGCGCCACGAAACTCCTCGCGTGCGAGCGCGCCGAGCGTGATGGCCTCGGCCACGTCGAGGATGTTGCGGGTCTCGATAGTGTGGATGAGGTCCGTGTTGTAGGTCCGGGACGGGTCTTCGACGGCGACGTTCTCGTACTCCTTGCGCGCCGTCCGGAGGTCCTGAAGGGCCTTCTCCAGACCCGCTTCGGTCCGGAACACGTTGACGTTCTCGGTCATCGTCTCCTGCACGTCCGCGCGGACCTCGGCGTGGTTGATGCCGTCGGATTCGATGAGGTCCTCGACGCGCTGGCGCTCCTGCTCGACGGTGCTTTCGAGGACCGCCTTTGGCTCGACAGCCGCTCCGTCGGCGGCGACGTCGTCGCTGCCGGCGTCGATGGCACCGGGTTCGACCGGCGGCTCCACGTCGCCGGGCTCGCTCTTGGCGGAGGGGCCGGTCTGGATTTCGGCGGTCTTCATGTCCTTGCCGGCGGCGTGATGGCCGGCGCGGGCACCGAACACGAGTAGTTCCGGCAGGGCGTTGCCCCCGAGCCGGTTCGCACCGTGCAGCGAGACACACGCGGTCTCGCCGGCCGCGTAGAGGCCGTCGATGCACGTCTCGCCGTTCTCGTCGCACTCGATGCCGCCCATGGCGTAGTGCTGGCCGGGCTTGACCGGCATCGGCTCGTCGAGGCCGTCGACGCCCTCGAAGTCCTCCGCGAGGTGGAGGATGTTCTCAAGACGGTCGAGGATGCGTTCCTCCCCGAGGTGGCGCATGTCGAGGTCGACGTACTCGTCTTCGACCCCGCGGCCCTCGTTGACCTCGGTCAGTTCGGCACGAGCGACCACGTCGCGGGAGGCCAGTTCCCCCTCGTTGTTGGCGTAGCCGTGCTCGAACATGAACCGCTCCTCGTTGTCGTTGTAGAGGATACCACCCTCACCGCGAACCCCCTCAGAAATGAGGACGCCCGTGGACGGCAGCGTGGTCGGGTGGAACTGGATCATCTCCATGTCCTCCATCGGGACGCCGGCGCGGTAGGCCATCGCACAGCCGTCGCCGGTGTTGGCGACGGCGTTCGTGGTGTGGTCGAAGGCCTGGCCCAGGCCCCCGGTTGCGAGAATCACGCCGTTGTTCGCGCGGAAGCCCTGAATCTCGCCGGACTTGATATCGTAGGCGACACAGCCGTGACAGACGCGGTCCTCGGGGTCGTCGTGGTCGGTGACCGCGAGCTGGGTCACGTACCACTCGTCGTACACCTCGATGCCGCGCTTGACCGCCTGCTCGTACATCGTGTGCAGCAGGTGGTGACCGGTCTCGGCACCGGCGTACGTCGTCCGCGGATAGGAGAGACCGCCGAAGGGACGCTGTGAGACGCGGCCGTCGTCCTCGCGGGAGAAGGGCATCCCCCAGTGTTCGAGCTGGATGACCTCTTCCGGAGCGTCCTTGGCGAAGGTGTCGATGGCAGGGGCGTCGCCGAGGTAGTCGGACCCCTTCATCGTGTCGTACGCGTGGAGGTCCCAGGAGTCCCCTTCCTGAAGGGCGGCGTTGATTCCACCCTCCGCGGCACCTGTGTGGCTCCGAACTGGATGGAGCTTGGTCACGAGGGCCACATCTGCACCCTCTTCGTCCGCTGCAATAGCCGCCCTGAGGCCAGCGCCACCCGCGCCGACCACGATGACATCGTGTTCGTACATTGTGAGAGTGTCTCTTGGCGTGGTTTCGGCTTAGGATTAGCCAAACTTAAGCCTCCCTGTTGCGTTACCGAGTATGGCTCCACTAGTGGGTTGCATCCCGCTCCTGGTATCGGGATGTCTTGTCAGGGAGACTGAATTCTTGACCTATCCGATGGAATTATATCACGCGCTGTGAATACTTAGGAACCAACTACTGATACTAGACCCGACGGATAGTCCCACTACGGGCGCTGACCCGTCTCAAACCTGATGCCAGACCAGTATCTCACGTCAACTGATGACTTCGAAGCGGTGTTAGCCGAGGCACCCTCAGTACTGACAGTTACTGATGGAGAACTGATAATACGGTTTGTGAGCCCAGCGATCGAACGCGTGTTAGGGTACGATATGGAGTCGCTCGTCGGCACGAACTGGCTGGATCTCGTCCACCCGGAGGATACGGATCGCGTCCTCGCCACGCTTACGGGCGAACGGGAGGACGACGGGGCCGAGTACCGGTTCCGGAACGCCGATGGCGACTGGGTCTGGCTCGAAACCATCGTCTCATCAGACACCGAGACAGACCGCGATTGCCGGGTGTTCACCTCCCGCGACGTCAGCGACCGACCGCGCTTCGAAGCCCAGTTTCGCCAGTTCGTCACGCATACCTCCGACGTGCTCACTGTGTTCGACGAGCAAGGCAATGTCGAGTACATCAGTCCGTCCGTGGAACGCGTCCTCGGCTACGAGCAAGACGAGATGCAGGACTCAGACCTCTTTGAGTACGTGCATCCGGACGACCTCTCGAACGCCCTCACCGAGTTCGGCCGGATGATAGACGACCCGGGGTATATCGCCGTCATCGAGCACCGCTATCGCCACGCAGACGGCGACTGGATCTGGGCGGAGTCCCGCGGCCAGCAGGTCGAGAGCGGCCCGCTGGAAGACCACGTCGTCGTGACGACTCGCGACATCTCCGAGCGGAAACAGCGCGAACAGGAACTCGAGCGACAGAACCAGCGCCTCGAGCGGTTCTCGGACGCGATTAGTCACGACCTACGGAACCCGCTGGACGTCCTCGATGGCTCGCTCGAACTCGCGCGTGAGACAGGGGAAGACGCGCACTTCGAGCGCGCCGAACGGAGCATCGACCGGATGTACACGCTCATCGACGACTTGCTCGTGCTCGCCAAACAGGGCGTCGACCCGGAGGAGATCGAGACAGTCGACCTCAGCACCCTCTCGCAACGGGCCTGGTCGATGGTCGACACACAGGACGCGACGCTGGAAACTGAGGCCGCCGACAGCATCAAAGCCGACGAGGGGGCGATGCTGGAACTACTCGAGAACCTCTTTCGGAACGCTATCGAACACGGTGGCGACGACGTGACTGTCACTGTCGGGACGGAATCGTGGGGGTTCTACGTCACGGACGACGGGACGGGCTTTTCCGACGGCACCGCGGACCTGTTCGAACCCGGCTACTCGACGGCCGATGAGGGGACCGGATTCGGCCTCTGCATCGTCGAACAGATCGTCGACGCACACAACTGGGAGGTCATCGCGACTGACAGCGAAAGCGGCGGTGCGCGATTCGAGTTCATCTGCCGCGATAACTGAGTACGCTTTTGCGTTTGACGGCTGTGGTCGCCGCCCAAGCCCATTTCACCCGGTTCGCTGTAGCTATACGGAGTATGAAACTCTGTCTCTCGACTTGCCCGACGATACGGTCTCGGAGTGGCTCGACTTCGCCGAGGACCTCGACCCGGGGATGTACTCCTCGCTCGACTACGACCTGACCCACGACAAGCCCATGGAACTCGACGCGCTCAACGGCTCGGTCGTCCGCCACGCCGACGATGTTGGCGTCGCGGTCCCGCTGAACGAGGCCCTGACCGCGATTCTGCCGCCGTGGGCCGACGGGAGCGACTGAGTCGCGGGGTCCGCTGACCGCAAAGCAGTACACCTGCACACAGGTGACTGTGAGAGCTGGGGGCGGTCCGCACCGAACTGGTGGCCCACCGCCCCGGCACCTGTCGCTGTACGTAGCGTTACCGCTCGGAGTCGGTCGACCTGTGGGACTGCGGCCGGTTCGGTACACTCGGACACCGGCGGTGGGCGGTTCCCCGTGCCTTCGATACTGGGATGTGGTGTGATGCGCCCACCCACCACGATTCGGGGTTGCACTCGTCTGTTCTCTCTAATTCGCGCCGAGAATCAGTGTCTCCGCTGGTGGGACTGGTGTCTCGACTGGCCCCGTAGGCACAGCTGTTGGTGGTGCAGGTATCTCTTCGTTTAATACCGACGTGTTAAACGGGTTTTTGACACTCATCGTATAGGCAAAAATTGAATACATATAACCATGTTACCAAATAGTGTGGAAACATATGGCAACCAGCGACCTCACCAATATTCAAACCCGGATGCTCGGGCAAGACGTCACGTTCAGCGTGTCACAACCGTGGCTGGCCTACTGG
The DNA here is from genome assembly GCF_048595605.1 of Haloarcula sp. KBTZ06. Classification (NCBI taxonomy): domain Archaea; kingdom Methanobacteriati; phylum Methanobacteriota; class Halobacteria; order Halobacteriales; family Haloarculaceae; genus Haloarcula; species Haloarcula sp. KBTZ06. The sequence goes on along the minus strand of NZ_CP184337.1, from coordinate 1,548,208 downwards.
CTGGTCATTATGCGGCTGGTCGGCGGCTGGTGGCTGTTACACGCCGGCCTCGACAAACTCGCTAGCTGGCCGTTCGACGCAAGCTGGTTCGTTGGTGGCGCCGCCCAGGGAACGAGTCTCGGTCCCATCGTCACTCTGTTCAGTAGTGGCGCCGGACTGGCGTTCACCAACGTCGCGGTCCCGATCGGTCAGGTGCTGATCGGCCTGGGACTGGTTTTCGGGGCGCTCACCCGGACAGCAGCGTTCTTCGGCGCGTTCATGATGGTGTTCTTCTACTTCATCAACGGCGAGACCGGTGCCTGGTCTCACGGCGTCGTCACGGGCGAGTTGCTGGGCATTCTCATCTTCGGGATGATTGCCACCCTCGGTGCCGGGCGCGTCCTCGGCATCGACGCGTACCTGCAGAACACCGAGTTCGTCAAGAACCACCCGCGGCTTCAGTACCTCATCGGCTAATGGAGGTGCCAAAATATGAGTGACCTTACTACAGCAGACAAGATCGCTATGTACGTCGGCGGCGGCCTCGTGCTTCTCGGTACGGTTGGTATCGGCCTCGTGGAAATGTTCCTGGGGAGTACCCACCCCGTCTCCGGCGAGGGGCAAGTCGTGCACGATGCCCTCGTTCCGCTCGAGATCCGGTCGTATATCATCCTCCTGGGGTTTCTCATCTGGGCCGTCTACGCCATCTACAAGGTGGCCGTTGGCGGACGCGTTCCCGGCACCGCTCAGCCAGACATACGTGCTGGGCAGGCCGAGTAGCCCCAGCAACTTTCCTTCGCTTTCGAATCCGAGAGATGGTTTCGTAGACATCGTCTCACACTGTGCTTCAGGTGTCAGAACTGTCTTCGCGGCCGCTAGTAGTCTCAATCGGGAGAGGCAACTGGGGCGTACCGAACACCTGTGCTCGTACACGAACGGTTTCAGGGCGGGTGTCCCCGAGGTCACAACCCTCTGCCCGTCATCGGTTCGTTCGATCAGCGGAGCACGGCAGAAGTAGCGTATCGGGTATACTACGCTGAAGTCACCAGAACTTCAGGTTGTTCTTGACCGCTTCCCGCTTGAGCTCCTGGATATGCTCGGTTAGCGGGATGTCCTTCGGACACACTTCGGTACAGGAGAACTGGGTCTGGCAGCGCCAGACGCCGTGTTCTTGTTCGATGATGCGCAGGCGCTCCTGCTTGCGGTTCTCGCCCTCGCGCTCGTCCATCGCGAAGCGGTAGGCCTTGTTGATGGCGGCGGGGCCGAGGTACTCGTTGTCGCCGGCGGCGATGTTACACGAGGACATGCACGCGCCACACCAGATACACCGCGTGGACATCTTGACCTTCTCGCGGTTCTCCCGGGTCTGGCGCTGCTCTTCGAGCTTGTCGTCCGGCGTCTCGTCGGCGTCGAAGTACGGCTCGACGGCCTCCATCTGGTCGTAGAAGTGCTCCATATCGACAACGAGGTCCTTCACGACCTCCTGATGGGGGAGCGGCTCGATGCGGACCGGGTCCTCAAGCTCGGAGATCTGCGTCTTGCAGCCGAGGCGCTGCCTGCCGTTGACGAACAGGGCGTCCGACCCACAGACAGCCTGTCGACAGGAGTGTCGGAAGGTCAGCGAGGAGTCGTAGTGGTCCCGCGCGTAGATGAGCGCATCGAGGATGGTCATCCCCTTGTGGAACGGCACGCTGAAGTCGTCGAAGCGAGGTTCCTGCTTCCCCTCGACTTCGGGGTCGTAACGGAACACTTTCAGCGTAATCGTGTCCTCGTCGTCGAGCGTCTCCTCTTCGACTTCCCGCTGGGCCTGCTCCTGTGCCTGTCGTTCGTCTCGCTGTGCGCGCCGACGGTCGCCCGGGGACTGGACCTCGGGCTCTGTCTCTTCGTCGGCCTCCGTCTCGGTTTCCTGTTGTTCGATTTGCGTACTCATAGTTCAGACGAGGGTTGTCATGGCCAGCGACACGCGGGTCCCCTGCACGATGAGCAGGATGCCGGCGATGCCGAGCAGGTATTTGACTGCGTTCTTCCGGGAGCCGGTGAGTCCCTGGTTGACCAGCGCGTTGTACACGCCGTTGACGCCGTGGAACGTGGCGGTGACGAGGAACAGCCACATCGTGATGAGATACCAGGGTCGGTTCATTCGGGCCTGCGTACCCAGGAAGGTGAGGTCGGCGGCGTGGTTCACGAAGTGCAACAGCATGAAGTGGAACGCGAGCACGCCGACGAGGAACACTGCCGTCAGCCGCTGGAACAGCCAGCGACGCCCGCCACGGTCGAAGGAGGAGTAGTGTTCAGCCATCAGGCTAGCTTCCCCCCGAGGAACGTCGGCACGCTGGCGACGACGATAGCGCCCGTCAGCAGGAGCGACGCGTAGAAGCTCTTGTCTTGCGATTCCAGCCCCACACCCAGGTCAACCATCAGCAATCGGATGCCGTTGAGGATGTGGAAGACGGCGACGGCCAGCAGACCGACTTCGAGGAACCGGACGATAAGCAGCGATTCGAGGCCGCTGATCGTGCTGGTGTAGAGGTCGCTGCCTGCCTGCGCGCTCGCCGGATCGACGCCGACCGAAGTGCTCAGCACCGCGATGTGGGTGAACAGGTAGCCCACGAGAACCCAGCCGGTGAACTTGTGGAAGATCCAGGCCCACATCCCGGCCGTGAACTCCCGCCACCGTCCGAAGTCCTCGACGGTGCCGCGATTGTAAGACTGACTCATACACTGGGGGGTTAGTCCGGGGACAGATAGTAGTTTCTACAACGGACGCGTATCACCGGAATCCCGCCCGAAGACGTTCGTCAATTGACTACTCCGCAGTTACCAATCGTCGTCGTTCGTCCGCCGATTCCACTCGATCGCCCGCTGTATCCGGTCGTCAAGTCGGACCAGATGGCAGAGGGGATTGCCAGGATACACCAGTGGGTTCTCGAGGACGCCGACCAGCAGGCCGGTAAACGGCGCACGCATCAGCGTGTTCTCCGTCTTGAACGGGTTCGTGATCGTACATATCACGTCGTCTTCGTACACCAGGTCGCCGCGGTCGTAGTGCATGTCTACCAGGCCGCCCGAGTCCGCGCGGATCCAGGTTTTCTCGCCGTTGTCGTCGATGACCGTCCGCCAGCCCGGCCACCGGACGGTGTCGGAGTCCCGCAGGCCGAACTCCGCCAGCACCGACCGAACACTATCAAGCGCCGAGTCGATGAGCGGCCGCTGGAACCGGTGGGCTTCGCCCATCTCTATCGTGATCGTCGGGACGCCCGAATCGCTCAACTCCCGCCGGAGCGACCCCGACGGACCTTCCGAAGAGATGATGACGTTCGAGGCGAAGGCGTTCGCGACCCGCGCGACCTCGGGGTCGTCCATGTTCGCCCGGACGTGGAGCATGTTCGTCCGCCCGCGCGTGGACGTGTGAAAGTCGAGGCCGACATCACACGGGGCCAGGAAGTTCCGGAAAATCTCGTGGGCCATCCGTTTCGCGCTCGTCGATTCGGGGTCGCCGGGGAACGAGCGGTTCAGGTCCCGGTCGTAGATCGGCAGGTACCGCTCCTGTGCCAGAAACGCCGGGACGTTCAACACCGGCAGACAGACCAGCGTCCCCGCCAGCCCGTCGTGGTTCCACTCGTGGGCCACCTCCCGGACGACCTCGATGCCGTTGAGTTCGTCGCCGTGGGCCGCTGCGGTGAGAAACACTGTCGGACCGGGCCGCTCGCCGTTGACGATGGTAACCGGCATCCGGACGGCGTCCCCCAGATACGTCTCGCTGACCGTGTAGCGAACGTTGCGGGTTTCCCCCGGTTTGACGCGGCCGCCGTCGAAGGTGAACGGCTTGGCCTCTTCCATGCCATCACAACGAGAGTCGGCGGCTAAAACCCCTCCGGGACAAGCGAGTATCCGTACATCTATACTGTGGCCGACAGAAGTCGACAGCATGAGCGACCAGGATATCACAGTCGGCGTTCTCAGCCTCCACTCCAGCAAGGAGTCGAAGGCCATCCTGAACGCGGTCGACGAGATGGGCTACGACACGGAGTGGCTTCGCACCGAAAACACCGCGATCAGCGTTGCTGACGGCGAAATGACACTCGAACCGAGTGTCGACGTGGTCGCGAACCGTCTGCTACTTTCCAGCGACGAACATCCCGCGGAAGGGATCGGGCTCGGGATGACTATCAGCCGGCTCGCACCGACGTTGAACGAGCCGATGGCGGCGACGACGGCACTGCACAAGTTCGCCAGCGCTGCCGCGTTGGCCGACGCCGGCGTCCCGGTCCCGGACGCGCTGCTCGCGCTGTCGAGCGACCTGCTGAACGAGGAACGGGACCGCTTCGGTGACCGCGCGGTGTACAAGACGGCTATCGGCACCCACGGCGGCGGGACGTGGATGGTCGATCTGGAAAACCAGGTCAACGCCCAGGTCGGCGGCCGCTACGCGTTCTTACAGGAGTACATGGAACACGACGAGCAGCGCCACCACGACCTTCGCGTGTACGTCGTCGGCGACCGGATCGTCGGCGCGATGAACCGCTACGCGCCCGAAGGCGAGTGGCGGACGAACGTTGCGCTCGGCGGCGAGGTCGAGGATATGACGGGCGAACTCCCCGAGCGGGTCAGGGAAATCGCGCTCGACTCGGTCGAGGCTATCGGTCTAGACTATGCCGGCGTCGACATCGTCCAGAGCGACGACGGCTACTACGTGCTCGAAGTGAACCCCACCGCCGGGTTCCGCGGCCTGTTCAAGGCCAGCGGCGTCAGTCCTGCCCCCTACATCGCTCAGCTCGCTATCGAGCGGGCCGGCGGAAGCGTCGACGAGGAAACCGTCGAGCGACTCTCCGACCGGCTTGACGACTCCAAGCCTGCGTGTACGCCGAAGAAGCCACAGCCGAAAGCACAGGAGAACGTCGTCGTCGGCTACATCGAGGAGGTTGTCGTCACCGGGACGCAGGGGACAAAGTCCGTCCTCGCGAAATCCGACACTGGCGCGACCAGAACCAGTATCGACGCCAAGCTCGCCGCGGAAATCGGAACGGGGCCGATTCTCGACATCGTGAAGATCAAATCAGGGAGCCTCAAGTCCGGTCGTTCGCGCCCGGTCGTCGACCTCGTCGTCGGCGTCGGCGGGACCCAGCACACCGTCACCGCCAGCGTCGAAGACCGCGGGCACATGGACTATCCGCTGTTGCTGGGTCGGGACATCCTCAAGCACTATCAGGTCGACGTGACCCGCCGTGCGGACGACGAGTCAGACGTGGAAACAGAGGAAGAAGAGCAGAGCGAAGAGTAGCGACGCGTTAGTACCAGCTTTCGAGCCGTCTCAGTCCTCGCGCACTTCTGCGACGCTTTCGGCGATATCCTCGCTGGCCCGCCACAGATACAGGCTCGCGTAGCTCCGATACGGCGACCAGCGATCGGCGTACTCCCGCATCTCCGCGCGGCTGTACCCGTCGCCGACGACGGCCTCGAATCCCTTGCGGATACCGAGGTCGCCGACCGGGAACACGTCTTCGCGGCCGAAGGCAAACAGGAGTTGCATATTTGCGGTCCAGTCGCCGACACCCGTAATGGCGGTCAGTTCCTCGTGGATCTCCTCGTCGGCGGCGTCCTCGAACGTTTCCAGCGAGTAGCCGTGTTCCAGAAACGCATCGGCGACCTCGTTGACGTAGCGGGTTTTCTGCCGCGAGAGCCCGGCGTCCCGGAGGAGGTCGTTGTCAGCGTCTTTGATGCCCGCCGGTGTCACGGTGACGGCGTCGAACAGTCGCTCCCGTGTCGCGGCGGCCGACGCCATCGACACCTGCTGGCGGAGAATCGAGACGACGAGCCGCTCGAAAAGGTCCGACGCCGGGTCGAGCGTGAGTTCGCCGTGTGTCTGGACCAGCGGCCCGATATCGGGGTCTGCGCGTAACACCTCATGTGGCGAGTCACTCATGGCTCTGTGATACTGACTCGACGGAAAAGAACGTATCTGTCGCCGTTAGCCGTCAGCGATGATAGGGTCCGGATTTGGTGAGGCGACACCGGCAGCGCCGACAGGCTCCGCCGGGTTGCCCACGACTGTCGTTTCCGGGGTCACGTCATCGACGACGACTGCGCCAGCGCCGACGGACGCGTTCTCTCCAACGGTGATCGGCCCCATTATCGAGGCATCAGCGCCGATGGTCGCGCCGTCCCTGACCGTCGGGTGGCGCTTTTCGCGGCGCATGGACGTGCCGCCGAGGGTCACACCGTGGTACAGGAGCACGTCGTCGCCTATTTCGGCCGTCTCGCCGACGACGATGCCCATCCCGTGGTCGATGAACACGCGGTCGCCGATCTCCGCGGCGGGGTGTATCTCGACGCCGGTCAGGAACCGCGTGACGTGGGAGATAAGCCTGGCGACCAGCGTCCGGTCGTTCGTCCAGAGCCAGTGAGCGACGCGGTAGGCCCAGATCGCGTGCAGGCCGGGGTACGTGAGTGCGACCTCCACGGCGCTCGTCGCCGCCGGGTCCTTTGCGAGTGCTGTACGGATATCCGCTTTCAGTCGGTCAAACATGGTGTGTAGTGTGGGTGGTGTCGTCTGTAGACGGGACGGCTGGCCGGGCCGAAGCACTGGACATTAGAATCGACAACAGCGACGGGAGAAGCGGTGACTGCCTGTGGTTCGAAGCGGGCGAGCAACGTGGCGTGAAGTTCGGTCGCCCATGATTACCACAACTACGACGCTCGATAGCTTAAAAAGCAGTGGTTCGACCAGCAATTAAAGAAAGCAGCGGGAGGTCCACAGGCCACTAAGCGGTGACCGAGGCAAAAATCATGCAGTTTCGAGGCGGAGCCTCCGGCCTCAAGGAGTGAGCGAAGCGAACGAGTAGGCCGGAGAGGAAGCCGACAACCCGGACACAGACCACGGACTGTTGCCGTCTGTTCTCCCCAACGCTGATAAAACACCGAGCACACGTCTGAGCCATGGAAGTGCGGCGCACTGTTTCAGTCAAACTCGACGTGGACAGCAACGACGCCGCACTTCTCCGCGAAACCGTCGATGAATTTCTGTGGGCCGCCAACTACGTCGTAGACCACGCATGGCAGGGCGAATACAAAACGACGAGCAAGGCCCAGTTGCAGGCAGAAACCTACGACGACGTGCGTGAGCAAACACGATTGCACGCGAATCTCGTCCAGAACGCTCGCAACAAGGCCGCCGACGCCGTACAGAGCGCCGTCGCCCGCTGGAAGCAGGGCGAGTACGCGGGAAAACCGCACTTCACGAGTCCGACGTGGTGTACGACAAACGGTGCGCGACATTCCACGACGAGTACGTGTCGCTGGCGACCGTTGAGGGCCGTATCGAAGTCGAGTACCTCCTTCCCGCCGCCGACCGCGACACACCACACAGTCGGTATCTCGACAGCGACGACTACCAAGTGACGGGCGCAGAACTGCACCACAGAGACGGCCAGTGGTTCCTTCATTTCCGTACAAACGCGGAGGTGGAGTCTGACACGCCGAAACAGGCGACGACCGGGCACAGGACAGTCCTCGGCGTTGACCTCGGCGTGAACCAACTCGCTGTTACTTCGACAGGGACGTTCTGGAGCGGCCACGAGTTCGACCACTGGAGGCGCGAGTACGAGGAGCGGCGTGGCTCGCTCCAGCAGTGTGGCACGTGGGCCGCTCACGAGAATATCCAGTCGGTCGGAGGGAAGGAAACGGGCCGGTTCAAACTGATGCTCCACCGGATTGCCAACGGTATCATCGAAGAAGCCGCCGAGAACGGGTGTACGATCATCGCCTTCGAGGAGTTGAGCGGCATCCGTGACCGACTCCCCGAAGCGTCGTGGGGCCACAAGTGGGCGTTCGAGCGGTTGTACGAGTACGTCAAATACAAATCCGAGTTGCACGGCATTGATGTGGCAGTGGTAGACCCGGAAAACACGTCACGTCGTTGCTCACACTGCGGGTTCACCCACCCGGACAACCGCGACAGCGAGGCGTTCGTGTGCCTGAAATGCGGCTACGAGAACCACGCCGACTACAATGCGGCAAAAAACATCGGTTTGCGGTATCTCCGTCGTAACCAAACTGGGGACGGTGGAGGCGCACCCGTAGGCGTGCGCTTGAATCGCGGGACATTGAACGCGAACGGAGAGTATGAGACTCCTGCCGGAGATTCCGGCCAGAGCGGGAGTCCACGCGAAAGCCCCACCCTCAACGAAGCGAGGTCGTCAGACCGAGCGAAGTAGGGTGGGGTAGTTTACGTCATGCCCTTCCCGAGCAGTTCCCGGGCGATGATGTTCTTCTGGATCTCGGTCGTTCCCTCGTAGATCTGGGTAATCTTTGCGTCGCGGTAGAACCGCTCGACGTCGAAGTCGTTGACGTAACCAGCGCCGCCGTGGATCTGGACGGCCTCGTCGGCCGTCTCGACGGCGACGCGAGAGGCCTTTTCTTTGGCCATCGACGCCAACTCGGTGAGCCGGTCGGCGTCGTTGTCGACGCTCCAGGCGGATTTATGCGTGAGCTGCCGTGCCGCCTCGATTTCGGTGAACATCTCGGCGAGCTTGTGCTGGATGGCCTGGAACTCCGAGATGGACTGGCCGAACTGCTCGCGGTCCTGTGCGTACTCCAGAGCGCGCTCGGCGGCCCCGCGGGCGATACCGACGCCCTGTGCGGCCACGCCGGTCCGGGTCTCGTCGAAGAACTGCATTATCTGGAGGAAGCCGGCCCCGCGCGTACCGACGAGGTTGTCCTCGGGGACGCGCACGTCGTTGAGGATGAGTTCTGCCGTGTCCGACGCACGGATGCCGAGCTTCCCCGTGATCTTCTCGGCCTCGAACCCATCGCGGTCGGACTCGACGAGAATCTGTGAGAAGCCGTTGTACCGCCCCTCCGCGTCCGGGTCGGTCTCACAGAGCACGACGAAGTAGTCGCCGACCGAGCCGTTGGTGATCCACATCTTGTTGCCGTTGATGACCCACTCGTCGCCCTCCTTGCGCGCCTGTGTCGACACCGACGACACGTCCGAGCCGGTGTCTGGTTCGGAGATGGCCGCGCCCATGATGGCGTCCCCAGTTGCCACAGGCTCCAGGTACTCCTCTTTCTGGGCCTCTGAGCCGAACCCGATGAGGGCGTCAGCACCGAAGGCGGCCGACTGGATGCTCAGGCCGATTCCGGGGTCGGCCGCGAACAGTTCCTCGGCGATGATAGCGTTGGTCAGCGTGTCGTAGCCTGCGCCACCGTACTCCATCGGGATGTTCGCGCCTGTCAGCCCCATCTCGGCGGCCTTCTCGACGATCTCTCGAGGGAACTTCTCTTCCGTGTCGTACTCGGTCGCGACGGGCTTGATTTCGTTTTCGGCGAACCGGGCGATCTCGTCCTGTATCTGTCGCTGCTCTTCTGTCAGTTCGAAGTCCATATGTGGTGTGTTGACGTGAAATGCATTAATGGTTTGTAATCCGAAATAAACTGGAGAGTGGTTTTCTAATGAGAGAAACGTTGAAGCCTCGGCCGGCAGTGGAACGATATGTCATGGATTTCGAGGATATTGACACTATCGCCGTGCTCGGTGCCGGGAACATGGGCCATGGAATCACCGAAGTGGCCGCCATCGCAGGCTACGACGTGCGGATGCGTGACATCAAAGACGAGTTCGTCGAGGACGGCTACGACAACATCGAATGGTCGCTGAACAAGCTGGCCGAGCGAGACCAGCTCACCCAGGAGGAAGCCGATGCGGCGCTTGACCGCGTCACGCCGCTGGTCGATGTCGAGGAAGCAGTCAGCGACGTCGACGTGGTCATCGAAGCCGTGCCGGAGAAAATGGAGATCAAGAAGGACGTGTACACGGAGGTCGAAGAACACGCGCCCGAAGACGCCATCTTCGCCACGAACACGTCCAGCCTCTCCATCACGGAACTGTCGGAAGTGACCGAGCGACCCGAGCAGTTCTGTGGGATGCACTTCTTCAATCCGCCGGTCCGGATGCAGCTGGTCGAAGTCATCTCCGGTGCACACTCCAGCGACGAGACGCTGGACGCCATCGAGGCGCTCGCCGAAGACTTCGACAAAACGCCGGTCCGCGTCCGCAAGGACTCGCCGGGGTTCATCGTCAACCGCATCCTCGTCCCGCTGATGAACGAGGCCGCCTGGCTCGTCCACGGCGAGGAAGCGACCATCGCCGAGGTCGACTCGACGACGAAGTTCGACATGGGCCTGCCGATGGGGTCGTTCGAACTCTCCGATCAGGTCGGTAACGACGTCGGCCTCCACGTCCTCGAATATATGCACGAAGTGCTGGGCGAGCCCTACGCCCCGTGTCCCCTGCTCGAGGAGAAAGTCGAGAACGAGGAACTCGGGAAGAAGACCGGCAAGGGCTTCTACGACTACGAGAACGGCGGCGTCGATATTCCGACCGACGCCGGCCGCGAAGACGTCGAGCACCGCCTCGTCGCCGTGATGGCAAACGAGGTCGGGAAGCTCGTCGAGAACGACGTGGCCCCCGTTGCAGACATCGACCAGGCCGTCCAGCTCGGCGGCGGCTTCCCGGACGGTCCCGCGAAGATAGCCGACAAGACCGGTCTCGAGACGCTCGTCGACACGCTTGAGGAAACCCACGAGGAGACCGGCGCGGAGCGCTACGCGGTCTCTGACGGCCTCCGAGAGGCCGCGGCGGAAGGTGGCTTTTACAGTACCGAGGACGAGGCTCCAGCGGAGTTCGATAATGTCACCGTCGAGTACCCCGGTGACATGGTCGGTCACATCGAACTCGACCGCCCACACCGGATGAACACCGTCAGCCCTGAGCTGATGGACGACCTCGCCGACGCCGTCGACCTGCTCGAAGACGACGACGAGGTGCGCGCCATCCTGCTGACCGGGGCCGGCGACAAAGCGTTCTCCGCCGGGGCAGACGTGCAGGCGATGGCCTCGAACGCGACGCCGCTGGACGCCATCGAACTCTCCCGCAAGGGCCAGCAAACCTTCGGGAAGCTCGAGGAGTGCTCGATGCCGGTCGTCGCCGGCATCGACGGCTACGCGCTGGGCGGCGGGATGGAACTGGCGACCTGTGCCGACCTCCGCGTGGCCTCGGAGCGCTCCGAACTGGGCCAGCCCGAACACAACCTCGGCCTCCTGCCGGGGTGGGGCGGCACACAGCGCCTCGCCCGCATCGTCGGCGAAGGCCGCGCCAAGGAGATTATCTTCACCGGCGACCGCTACGACGCCGACGAGATGGCCGAATACGGCTTCATTAACGAGGTCGTCGACAACGACGCCCTCCACGAGCACGCACTCGAACTGGCCAAAGACATGGCCGCCGGCCCGCCGGTCGCACAGAAACTCACCAAGCGCGCGATGCTGGCCGGCCGCGACGACATCGATGCCGGCCTCGAAGTCGAATCACAGGCTTTCGGTCATCTCATCGGGACCGACGACGTGATGGAGGGCATCAACGCGTTCATGGGCGACGGGGAGCCGAACTTCGAAGGGAAGTGAGGCGACCGTCGTCAGAGCTTCGCTCTGACGGAAGTGAGCCGGACTTCGAAGGCAAGTAATAGCGGACAGTCGCCCACCGGCTGAATACGTCGTATCTTTTTGACACACGCTACTGGAGCCTGCCGACTCACAACAGTCGTACGTCTGTGGTACGCATCCTCAGGTAGCGTTGATTTCGATGGGGTTAAATTGGTCCACCCGGAACGATTGAGTACGCTCGGTTGGTGTAGTCCGGCCAATCATCTTGGCCTTTCGAGCCGAGGACCAGGGTTCAAATCCCTGACCGAGCACATTACTGTCGCAACCAAATCAGTGAGCGGCTGCCGTGCCCGTTGTTCGACGCGTCAATATTCTGACCGGCCCGTACGTAGCCGCGAATTCAACCTCCGAGCTTCGCAGTGTCGCCGCTCTGTGTATTAATATTTGACAAGTATATGAGTAAAAGAACACATATTTATATATGTATATGAAGGCAGTAGTATATGAAACGGCGAACATACGTAAGTACGATCGGAAGCAGCCTCGCTGCACTCAGCCTTGCAGGATGTAGTGGGAGCGACGGGGGAGACGGAGACGGCGGAGACGGAACCAGTGAGTCGACAGCAACGCCGGAACCAACGTATGAAGTAGATCAAGAGGCACCGGCACGGCTGAAACTGCTCTCCGTGAATGGGCCAAAGGAGGTCGCGTTCGGTGACACCATCGAGGGTGACGTGACTGCCGTCAATGTCGGTGGTGAGCCGATATCCGGGAACGCAACCATAGAGTTCGTCCATTCGGAAGCAGCTAACACTGAGCCACAGACAGTCACCGTCAACGCTGACGGACTGGCGTCCGGCGAAGAAGTCTCGCATAGCTATCGTGTCGACGCCGAGTACGCCGGTGCTTGGGCGTTTGAACCGTCGTCGGACTTCTACGCCGTCGACGATACGGTCACGTCAACCGTGTCGGTCCTCCCGAAGCGGGGGAGCACTGGGGAAACCATCGAGCTTGCGAGCGGCGTTCAGGCCACAGTGTCTGATATGTCCTACGAACAGATGATCGCCTACGAGCTCCCCTCTGGCGAACGGGCTTTGGGCGATAACACTGTCCATGCCATTCGCGAAACGGTCTCAGATAATATCCTCCTGATTCTGAGCGTGACGTTCGAGAACGGAACTGGCGAGGCGAAGACGGTGTCGAAAGACGACTTTGTCGTTCCCGAATCGAGCTTCGTGAGCGAGTCGGCCGCAGGTCGTGACGGGACGAACGCAGCCGGGGAGAACATCAACCCAGGGCAGACCTACAGCGGCCATCTGATTTACGCTGTCCCGAAGGCCAAGATTGACAACCTCGCGTTCGGCATAAATCTCGCAGAAGGGAGTGCAGTCGCTGATATCGAAATCCCGCTTCAGTCGCCCGGTGGCTTCCCCGAGTTCGAACTGGCGAACATCGACGTTCCGCCGGAGGACGTCACGGGCGATGAAGCGATAGTCGAGATGGAGGTCGAGAACGTGGGCGACAGCGCAGGGATGTTCAAGTCCATCTTCGAGTTCAAGACGCCCGAGGAACCAGGCATACTTGCCGGCTATTCCGCAGATACGTGGTACATTGACTCTGATGGCCCCTACACGCAGCGGATTCCCGCTGGGGAAACCAGAACCATCGAACTGGTGACGGAACCGGACGCGGACAGGCGGTGGGACTACCGGACGACGCCATTCGGGGCAGAGTGGACGTTCGAGGCCGTGGAATAGGTGTAGATAGGGCTTTCTCCACGACCGAATCAGCGTGACTTCTCGCTAATCCGCCTCCCGAACGAGTCAACAGCGGTAGGTATTTTTCGGGCCCGAGCAACGGACCGACCATGCAAGCAGTCGTACTCGCGGCAGGCCAGGGGACGCGTATGCGGCCGTTGACAGACCACACACCGAAGCCGATGCTCCCGGTCGCGGACCGGCCGCTGGTGGCACACACCGCCGACACGGCAATCCAGGCGGGGGCCGACGAACTCATCTTCGTCGTCGGCTACGAGGCCGAGGCGGTCCGCTCGTACTTCGGCGACGAGTACAACGGCGTCCCGGTCAGCTTCGCCGTTCAGGAGGAGCAACTGGGGACCGCCGACGCTGTCGCCGCTGCGAGGGAGCACCTCGACGGTCCCTTCGCAGTCCTCAACGGCGACAACCTCTACGACGCTGCGAGTCTCAGCGGCCTCTTCGACGCCGCACCGTCGGTCGCCGCCTACCGCGTCGACGACCCCACGAGCTACGGCGTGCTGTCGACGGATGGCGACGCCGTCACCGGCATCGTCGAGAAGCCCGACGACCCACCGACGGACCTCGCAAACGCAGGAGCGTACGTCTTCCCGGCGGAAGCGCGGGACTGGCTGGACGTGCCGCTCAGCGACCGCGGGGAGCGGGAAATCACAGACGTGCTCGCGAAAGTCATCGAGGAGTCGACGGTCACGGCCGTCGAGGTGGACCGCTGGCTGGACGTGGGTCGTCCCTGGGAGTTACTGGAAGCCAACGAGTGGAAACTCGGGCAACTGGACCGACGACTCGACGGCGAGGTACGGGGCGATGCAGACCTGCGCGGCGAAGTCGTCGTCGAGGAGGGCGCAGTCATCGAGCCCGGTGTTGTCATCGAAGGCCCGGCGCTGGTCCGCTCGGGCGCACACGTCGGCCCGAACGCCTACGTCCGCGGGGCGACCCTTCTGGGGGAGGATACCCACGTCGGCCACGGCGTCGAACTCAAGAACACGGTGCTAATGGCGGGGTCGAACGTGCCCCACGTCTCCTATGTCGGTGACAGCGTCATCGGGCGCGAGGTCAACTTCGGCGCGGGAACGCAGGTAGCGAACCTCCGCCACGACGGCGACCCGGTCCGGATGACAGTGAAAGGCGACCGCGTCTCGACGGGGCGGCGGAAGTTCGGCGTCGTCGCAGGCGACGGCGCGAAGACGGCTATCAACACGAGCCTGAACGCCGGTGTCGTCCTCTCGTCGGACGCGACGACGACTCCCGGAGAGTCCGTCACGCGAGACCGATAGCGGGCATCTTCTATCGAGCGTCTGTTTGCGGTAACTACGTGTAGCTAGCCTTCTGTAACCGATTCGACATTCGTGTACGTTCGTGACGTTCAGTGCAAGTATGTGGGATTAAGTGGCGTGAAAGACACTCTCAACTAAGATGGTCGACCCGACATCAGATCACCACGAGAATATCGACGAGGACGAGGCACCGGAGTGTGCTACCTGCGGCGACGCTATCGCTAACGAAGTGACACACCGTGTCATCACATGGATAGAAGACGGCAGCGTCGAAACCGCCCACTTTTGCAACGAGGACTGCCGACTAGAGTGGCAGTAACACGTCTGTTCTAACTGTCTTCCGGACGGTGTACCGCTTTCCGGGTGCGTACCCGCGACTCCGGCCGTTCGGGTGCATCCCTTCGCTGGCAAACTCGCACGCTCTTTTCAGTCCACCTGCGCATCGATGTGGTGGACTGCTTCTGGTGAGAGCAGTCGCCCCGTTGGTAGTTCGACCCAGCCGTTTGCGAGCACGCGAACCGCTCCCTCGTGCAGGACTGTCTCTTGCTCGATATCGGCGTACACGATGGCGCTCTCGTACTCTTTGACGAACTGCTCCACGGCATCACCCCAGGCTGGTTCCGTCGAGACGACCATGTGATGGCTATCTCGCTCTCATGGCAAAGCTTTGGTGTGACAGGTTGCCACTCGTCGCCCCTTCTTCCAAAACCGTTGACGGAATCAACTCCGACAAACCAATTGAGTGTTAACATCCTGCACATATTTGGGCTGGCCTAGTGAACACTGCGGTATGACATGACTGCGGGCAATCACTCTGACTGGCGGACGGCCGAGGAAGCGCACACTGATGACGTCATCGGCGACGACACGCTGGGCGAAATGTTTGCCGCAAGCGCGGCCCGGAACGCCGACACGACCGCCCAACTGTACAAGGGTGGTGTCTACGACCGGTCACTGACTGGCGACGTGATACCGGCGGCTCCCGACGGCGACTACGCCGAGATCAGCTACGAGCGGATGCATCACCTGGTCAAATACCTGGCCGCAGGGTTCCGTGACCTCGGTGTCGGCCCGGACGCCCGCGTCGGTATTCTGGCCAACACGCGGATGGAGTGGGCGCTGAGCGACTTTGCCGTTCTGTCTGCGGGTGGGGTGGTGACGACCGTGTACACGGATTCCTCGCCGAAACAGGTGCAGTATCTGCTGTCGGACCCAGAGGCGAGCGCCGTCGTCGTGGAGAACGCCGAGATGCTGGACCGTGTCCTGGCTATCGAGGAGGACCTGTCGCTTTCGTTCATCGTCGTCATGGACGACATCGACGTGGACCGCGAGGACGTGTACACACTCGAAACAGTGTACAGGCGCGGCGAGGAGACGTTCAGCGAGTCGGCGTACCAGTCCTGGCTGGACGACCGCGACCCCGACGATCTGGCGAGCCTCATCTACACCTCCGGGACGACGGGCCAGCCGAAAGGGGTCCAACTCACCCACCGCAACTTCCGAGCGAACGTCAATCAGGCCCGCAGGCGAATCGGGCCACGACCGGACAAGCCGCCGGACCTGCCGACCGTCACCGCCGATACGCGTTCGATAGCGTTCCTCCCCCTGGCGCACGTCTTCGAGCGCCTCGCGGGCCATTTCTTCATGTACGCCTCCGGCGCGGCTGTGAGCTACGCCGAAAGCCCGGATACGCTGGCCGACGACCTCCAGACCGTCAAACCGATGACCGGGCTGAGCGTCCCCAGAGTTTACGAGCGTATTTTCGACAATATGCGAACGCAGGCCAGCGAGTCCCCGCTCAAAAAGCGGATTTTCGACTGGTCGATGGACGTGGCCCGCGACTACGCCCGGACTGACGACCCGGGACCGATACTCACTGCGAAACACTCGCTCGCTGATCGACTCGTCTACAGCACGGTCAAAGAACGGCTCGGTGGGAACATCGAGTTCATGGTCAGCGGCGGCGGGAGTCTCTCGAAAACGCTCTGTGAGACGTTCCTCGGGATGGGGCTGACGATACTCGAAGGGTACGGCCTCACTGAGACCTCACCGGTTCTGACGGTGAACCCGCCGGAAGACGTCCGTCCCGGAACCCTGGGTGCTCCGCTGACTGAGGTCGACGTTCACATCGATACCGACGTCGTCGACGCCAGCGAATTCGACGGCGTCACTGGCGACGTGGGCGAACTGCTCGTCGACGGCCCGAACGTCACGCAGGGGTACTGGAACGCGCCCGACGCGACGACGCGGGCCTTCACCGAAATCGACGGCACCCAGTGGTTCCGCACCGGCGACATCGTCGAACGGACCGACGACGACTTCCTCATCTATCACGACCGCCTCAAGGAACTGCTCGTCCTCTCGACGGGGAAAAACGTCGCACCACAGCCCATCGAAGACCAGTTCGCGACGAACGACCGGGTCGATCAGGTCATGGTCGTCGGCGACGACCAGAAGTTCGTCGGCGCGATAATCGTCCCGAACTTCGAGGAACTCCGCCGGTGGGCCGACAGCGAGGGCGTCGACCTCCCCGACGACCCCGAGGAACTAGTCGAGGACGACCGCGTCCACGCGTGGGTCCAGACTGCCGTCGACGCGGTCAACGAGGAACTCGAACGCGTCGAGCGGATCAAGTCGTTCGCGCTCGTCTCCCGGGAGTGGACCGCCGAGAACGACTTGCTAACGCCGTCGATGAAAAAGAAGCGCCGCAACATCCGCAGCGCGTACCGCGAGAAACTCGCAGAGATATACGGCGAACAGCAGGTCGAGGCTGTCTGACTGGTAGTCGTCAGTAATGCTGTCGCCGCCTCAGTCGGTGACGACCACGTCGACGGCTCGTTCTCGCGGCCCGTCGCAGTCGACGAGCAGCACGGACTGCCACGTCCCCATATCGAGGCCCCCGTCGCGGACGGGAATCGTCTCGCTCGGCCCCACAAACATCGCCCGGACGTGTGCGTCCGCGTTGCCGTCCAGTTCGTCGTGGTCCCACCCGCTGTCCGGGACGAGGTCCCCGAGTGCGTCACTGAGGTCACCGAGCAGCCGCGGCTCGGCCTCGTTGACTGTGATGCCCGCGGTGGTGTGGCGGACGAACACTGTACAGGTCCCCTCGGCGTCTTCGGGAATCACGTCCCGGACTCGGTCGGTGATGTCGACTACCGAGAGCTGGTCGTCAGTCGCGACAGTGAACCGATTCGTTGGCATATCTGCGCCCACGAGCGGACGGAACTCAAGCGTACCGCTACGCTCAGCGTCACAGGTCGGAAAACCCGGCCTCGTTCAAACTCCGCCCTTCAGGCAAGCCACTCGTCCGGCTTGGTGTTGTAGTCGATGTCAGTTGCTGTGAGGTGTTCGACCTCGGACCAGTCGACATCGGTGACAGTCACTTCGTCGCCGTCGTAGCGGATGCGCTTGCCGACCTCTTCTGGTTCGGGCTCGCGGTCGCGGCGCTTGGCGACCTCCACGTCGTGGTCGTCGAACTCCTTGACGATGGTCAGCAGGTTCACCGGTCGGCCCCAGAGTTCGAAGGTGCGCTTGAGCACTTCCTTGGCCTGGCCGATGTCGAGCATGACGCCGTTGTACTGATGAGCGAGCAGCAGTTCGTTGCGGTTCTGGTAGTTACCGTCCTCGACGACGACGGTGGGCTTCCCGAAGTTGGTGAACTGCAGCATGAGCTTCTTCTTGACGTCTTCGTGGTCCGTCGAGGTCACCCGGTAGTCACCCGAAGCGTGGGTGTACTCGTAGGTGAAGTAGTCGTTGTCGTCGACGAACTCCTGGGTGAGGAACTCATCGAGGAAGGTCACGTCGTTGTGGCTCTCGCGGATCTCCCGCATGCGCTCCCACCCGCGGGTGTAATCCACGTCGTCGAGTGCGTCTTCGACGCTGTCGTAGCGCGAATTGTCGAACATGTAGCGGGCGGTCCGCTCCAGTTCCTCCTGCCCAACCCGGGAGACGAAGCCGCGGTACTGGGGCTTGACCAGCGAGTAGTGGCGCTGGGCCAGCCCCTCGTAGGTCAGCACCTTCCAGGGGTACTGCTCCACGTCGAACTCGCCGTCGCGGGCCGCCGCCAGCCCGTCGCTATCGACCCGCGGGTCCTCGGGGTCGAGGTCGTCGAGGTGGTTCGGGACAGCAGTGAGCCACGCCGGCGGTTCGAGGTGGTCCTGTACCATCTTGTAATCGACACTCTCGTCGAAGTTCCGCCAGGTGATGCCCTCGACGCGGAGCAGGCGCTCGATGACCTCGCGGCGGTTCTCCGTGTTCTCGACGTACTCCCAGATCTCCAGGCCGAGGCTGTAAGGGTTCAGCCCGCCCGACCCGAGCACCTTCGACATGTGGTCGGAGTAGAGGATGAACTCGTCGTCGCCGGCGAACTGTTCGCCGGTCATCATCGTGGATTCCCAGTAGGAGTTGTGGTTGACGAACCCCGCGGCAGCGTACCGATGCGTCTCCTCAACGGAGATATCATACACATCTCCGGTGCCGGTTTCGACATCGACAATTTCGTCTGTCCACGATTCAGTTTCGAACCAGGCGAGTTCATCGAGGTACGTCGACAGTTCCGTCGCTTTTGCCTCGTATCCGAACCCGATTTCGTCGGCGAAGGTGTTTGCAGACGCACCGGTGAGATGGACGTGATAGCAGCCGTCCGACTGCTCCCGCCGTCGGCTCAGAACTCCGAAGTTCGTCAGTAGTAGCTGAACCCTTTTCGAGAGATCTTCGCTCTTTGTCGACAGGATCGCACCCTGCTCTCCGGCGTACCCATCGGCGTCGAATAGACCGCGAATGAATTCGGCGACCACCTGTTTCGGCGACCGCAGAATCTGGTCTGGGACCGTTTTTTCAGCAGCAGCGACACCAGTTGGGAGGTCGAATTCCTCAGTGAGCAAGTCACGGAGATTCTTCGAATACGCGTAGACTCGCCACCGTGACTCCTGCCGTTCGACCGTCGCTTCGATACCGAACAGTTCCGAGAGAAGCCCAGCGAACTCTTCCGCATGGGCCTGTTTACCGGATGTAAACCCGATATGGCGGGAATTCGACGGAACGTGTCCGTCTCCGATTAACAAACCGAGGAATCGCCCGAATAACTCATCAACGGTTTCAGGGATGCGGATCGACTCTCTGTTACTCAACCCAGCGTTACCGCCTTCTTCGTAGCCGTCGAGTGCGCGGTCGATAGCCTCAGCCTTTTCGGCGCTACCTGTACGCCGATACCGCATTACGGTCCAGACGGAGACACCCGCCTCATCAGCGACGTCATTCAGCGACGTGTATTCCGAACAGGTCCACTCGATTGGGACGTTCGTCTCGGGCCACGTCCCGTTCCCGCCAGTGACGGCGATTTCATCGCCAGTCTCCAGTTCATCAAGTCTGACCCAGTCTCCATCGGGCTGACGCACACGGTGATTGTTCGATCCGGTCAACTCGAACCCACGACGTGTCTCTATCGTCACGGTATCGTGGTCCGGGATAATGTTAGAGTCGTACACTTCGCGTGCTTGTTCACCATCGGAGACGGTGACATGGTCCGATACCACGTCCTCCATTGGAACTAACCCATCAGCCGTGAAAACCGGCGTCTCAGGGTCTACACAGGCCCAACCCTCGTTCATCACCTTCGTCATTTTCTGCGGCGCAAAGTAGTAGGCCTCCCGTCGGAGCAGTTCCAAGAGTTCCGTCTGCCAATCTTCCATCTCGGTCGCGCGTTCGGCGTCCCCGTCGTACTGCATGCCGTGTTTCCGGAGGAAGCCGAGCACGTCCTTCTCGGGTTCGGCGGGGAACGTGACGTTCTCGTCGTCGTCGCGCTGGGCGTCCAGCCACTCCTCGTCGAACACCTGCCGTTTGACCTCCTCGGAGAGTTCAAGATCATCCAGCTGCTCGGTCACGTCCGCCCCTTCAATGTCCTCGAACTCCTCGGGGACCGTCTCGACCGGGCTGTAGGGAATATGCTGGTCGATGTTGTCCTCCAGACAGAGGACGTGGTCGATGAACCGCTCGACCTCGGCCCGCTCAATGTCGGGGTCTTGCATGTACTCCTGGATGGTGTCGCCGTGGCGGGCGAGCATCCCGGCGGCGTCAGGGCCGCGGCGGCGGTCCTCGCCGGACGCATCGGTCGTCGTCCGGGAGGAGCCGTCGGTGAACATCCGGAACCACTCGTTGTTGGCGAAGAAGTCCGCGTGGGCTTCGACGTGGGTGATGACGGCCTTCTGGTCAGCCAGCGTGTTCGATTCCTGAAGGAATGCGTGGGCTGGGTCGTCGTTGTTGACGATCTCGAAGGCCTTCCCGCCGAGGAACTGGCCCTGTTTCTGCTGGCGGTCGTACTGCATTCCCCAGCGCCAGTGCGGGTATCGCTGCTGGAACCCGCCGTAGGCGATGAGTTCGTTCATCTCGTCGTAGTCGACGATCCAGTAGTTCACCGGGTACGGTTTCAGCCCGAGCTTTCTGGCGAGATTGCCAGCCTCCTCGACGGGTTCGTCGAGGTCGTCGGCTACGCGCTGTTTCGCGAATCTATCGTCGTTCATTGGTCCTCCGTGCTGAGTATGTCGTAGATGGCGTCCACCACGTCCTCCGGCGAGGAGACGTACGCGACCGCGACGTTGTCGGCGTCGCGGAAGGAGCGTTCGACCTCCTCGGCGTGGGTGGCGTTGATGGCGTTGCCGCTCGGCTGGGTTTCCACGTACGCGTGGAGGTTCGCCGGGATCTGTTCCATCAGCGGGATTACTTTCTCCTCGGTGTCGTTCGAGGAGTTCTCGCTGTCGCCCGCCGCGAACACGTAGCGGTTCCACTCGCTCCAGGGGTACTCCTCTTCGAGCACTTCGGCGGCGAGTTCGTACGCACTGGAGATGCGGGTGCCCCCGCCCGAGCGGATGCCGAAGAACTCCTCGCGCTCGACCTCCCAGGCGTCGGCGTCGTGGGCGATGTAGACGAACTCGGCGTTGTCGTACTTGCCGGTGAGATACCAGTCAAGCGGCGTGAACGTCCGCTCGACGAGTTCGCGCTTCTTCTGGCGCATCGACCCGGAGACGTCCCGGATGTTCACGACGACGACGTTCTTCTCGCGCTCCTCGACGATTTCGGGGTAGCGGTAGCGCTCGTCCTCGCGACGGAACGGGATCTGGTCGACGCCCTCCCGGCGGATGCGCTGTGAGGTCTCGACTTTTTCGACGTTGTCCTCCATCTCCTCGATGGAGTCCCAGACGGCTTTCTCGTCGGCAGGCAGTTCCTCGTAGGCGTCGTCGATCCACGCCTTCGAGACGGGCATGTTCCCCTCGCGGGTCCACTCGTAGACGGTGGCCGGCCCCCAGCCGTCGACTTTGAGTGCCTCGCGGACGTAGTCCTCGTCGAAGTCCATCGCGAGCTTGCGCTTGAGTCCTTTCTTGAACAGCCGCTCGAAGTCCAGCGTCGAGGAAGGGCCGGTCCGGGTGATGTCCGTGAAGTCGCCTTCCTTTTCCTCGATGACTTTCTTGCCCTTCGGTTCGAGGTCGAGCCCCAGTTGTTCGTCGAGTTCTTCGGCGAACTCCTCGGGGTCCATCTCGTAGTACTCGTGTTCGCCGCCCTCCTCGCCGGGTTCGCCGTCCTCGTCACCGTCGTCGCCGGGCTGGGGCTGTGGCTGGCCGACCGGGTCGCCCTCTTCGGCGCCTTCTCCCTGACCGACGCCACCCTGATCGCGCTGGTCGTACTCGAACTCAGGGAGGTCGACGATCTTGATCGGGATACGAACGGAGTCGCCCCGAGACTGGCCGAGGTCGCCGTACTGGATGAACTCGGCGAGGTCCTGTCGGCGCTCCTCGCCCACGTCGCGGTACCGCTCGAGGTCGTCTTTCAGTCCCATCTGTAACTCACCTGGCTCATAACGTGACGGCTCGTCAGTTCGGCCGACGCCGGCGTGTAGTCGAACATCTCTACCATGTTATCCAGCGTCTTGTCCTTGAGGCGGGCCGTCTCGGTGCCGGACGGGGGGTTGTCCCACAGCCCGGGCTCGAAGTCCGCGTAGGTCCGCTGGATGTCGTCCCAGTCGTAGCTCCCGAGGACGGTGTTGATGACCGGAATCTCCTTGGGGTTGACGTCGCCGACGCGGAACTCCTCGTCGCGGCGCTGCCACGCGTGGCGGTTCAGGGCGGTGATGATTTTGTCGGTGCGGAACTGCTCGACGGCGTGGTCGGGCTCGTTGCCGTCGTAGTTCTTCTCGTCGAAGCGGCCCAGGTGTTCGATCTCGAACACCTTCATCTTCAGCGGGTCCGGGTCGACGAGTTCGCCCCGCTCGTTTTCGATCTGGTCGTCGGACTCCCAGGCGTAGACCTGTTCGATGTACTCTTCGACGGTCGCCTCGTCGACGCGCTTGTCCCGCATCATCGCGTCGAGCACGTCCTGTTCCTGCTGGCCGAAGATGTAGTTCTTGACAGTCACAACACGCTCCTCGTACTCGGTAGCCTCACCAGTGGAGAACACGGGGGCATCCACCAGTCCCTCGGCGACGGCGTTGAGCACGTCTCGGGGCATCAGAACGTGTTCGACCGGGAGGTCGGGATGGTGGCGGTCCTGTGGTTCGTGCAGCAGGTCGGCGATGATATCGCGGACGTAGGTGACCGGAATACCGTGGTCGCCGTCCTCGGCGGTGGTCTCCAGATCGTAGTCGTCGATGTCGACGCGCTCGTCGCCCTCCATCAGGTAGCCCCGGTCGAACAGCAGCGCTTTGTCGACGAGGTCCAGCCCGGTCGGGATTTCGGCGCTATCGAGCCGCGAGACGACGGCGTACAGCGCCGCGGACTCGATTGTGTGTGGGGCCAGCTCCTTGTCGGTCGCCGACTCGACTTCGTCCCGAACCGAGATGGTCAGTGGCTCCTGAATCCACGTCTCTAGTTCGTCCCAGGTCTCGGGGTCCCACACCTGCGTCTCGTTGGTCAGCTCCCGCCGCAGGAGCTGGGCTTCGAGCGAGAGGTTCGTCAGGTACGTGAACTCGTGTTTGTCCAACCGGCGTTTCAGCGCCTTCAGCGGGTCCTGACCCTCGCGGTCGGCGTGTTTGTTGAGCTGGGCCTCTAGGTCCGGGTTCGAGATGATGATGAGCTGGGTGTCCACGTCCATCCCGATGCCTTTGTCGAGTTTGACGTGAGACTCGTCGGGCACGTTCAGCAGCTTCTGGAGCAGGTCAGCGTGCTGGGCGGCGTCCTCGACGACGGTCAGCAGGCCGTTGCCCTGGGAGAGGACGCCGTCGTAGCTAAACGCCTGTGGGTTCTTGCGCCCCCGCGAATCCAGTTCGCGGAGCATGCCGTGCATCCACGAGCCGACGAGCCGCTCCTTGGGCGTGCCATCGTCCTCGGAGTGCAGGATGCCGATGCCGTGGCCCACGTCCACGACGAAGTTCTTCACACGGAGGTGAGCGGGCTGGGTGACCGCCGAGAACAGGTCCGTCTCGCCCTGCCGGCGGTACTGTTCTTCGAGGAAGTCGTAGGCCTCCCTCGAGAACGGGTCGAGTTCGCCGTCGACGCGGATCGGGATGTGGTCGTCGAGGCGCTCGTTGACCTCGGCGAGCAGATCGGTGCGGACGTCGTCGGGGAACACCGTCAGCGGGTGGGCCTGGACGGGGCTCTCGTACCAGTCGTCCTCGTCCCCGACGGCCGCGTTCCCGTAGGTCATGCTGGTGGCGTTGCCGCCGGCCCCGGCGACGTTCCACTCGACGGTGTAGCGCCGCCCCTCGGGCGTCTTCGAGTACTCCCGCAGGCCGTTGATGAGACAGCGTTTGAGCTCGGACTTGCCGGTCGCCGTCGGTCCTTCGAGCCAGATGATCTTCTCGTCTTTCCCGCGGCCCGCCGCAATCGAGCGGAGGTCGTCGACGAACGCGTTCAGGACCTCGGTGTTACCGAGGATGGCGTGTTCCCCGTCGTTGTGCGGGTCGTCGAAGAAGCGGTAGCGCTCCTTCTCCTCGCCCTCCTCGATGACGATCCGTGTTCCGGCGTCCTCGATTGCATCGAGCAGGTACTTCGAAGCGTGGGCTGCGACCTGGGGCGTTTCGAGGACGGTGTCGACGTACTCCGCGAGGCTCATCGGGGCCTCGTAGGCGGCGTCGAGTGACTCGTCCGCGCGGTCGATGTACTCCTCGCCGGTCATTACTCTTCCATCTCGCTTTTGGCGACCTCCGCGCCGGCGAACTCGAGGACTTCCTTGGCGCCCTCCTCGGAGTAGCCCTGTTCGATGAGGGCGTCGATCCACTGGTTGCGCTCCTCGTCGTCCATCTCCGAGCTGGAGACCAGCGCGGAGAAGTTGATGTTGTGTTTCTTGTCTTCCCAGAGCTTGCGTTCGAGGGCACGGCGCAGGCGGTCGTTGTCCTGTGGGTTGAACGTATCACCCTCGCGGGCACGCCGGGACACCCAGTTGGACACTTCCTGCCGGAAGTCGTCCTTGCGGTCCTCGGGGAGGTTGAGCTTCTCCTCGACGGAGCGCAGGAACTGTTCGTCCGGCTCCTGCTCGCGGCCGGTGAGTTCGTCTTCGACGGTCGCGTCGTCGATGTAGGCCATGACGTGGTCCATGTACTTCTCGCCCTGGCGCTGGATCTCGTCCATGTCGTAGGCCAGCGCGTGGCGCACGTCCTCGATGGCCCGCTCCTTGTACTCCTCGCGGACGAGTTCGAGGAAGCGGTAGTACTTGCTGAACGACTCCTCGTCGATAGAGCCGTGGTTCTCGAGGTTGCCCTCGAGGTGGTTGAACGTCGTCAGCGGCGAGAGGAAGTCCCGGCTGCGGTGCATCGAATCCATGATGGCCTCGGCGATCTCGTCGCCGATGAACCGCGGAGAGACGCCGTCCATCCCCTCGCCGATGTCGGCCATTTTCTCGGCCTCCTCGCGGAGCTTCTTCACGTCGACGTCGTCGGCCTCGTCGATTTCACCGTTGTAGGCTTTCGCCTTCTGTACGAGGTCGATGGACTCGTTGTCCGGCTCCTCGATGCGGGTGAGGACGCCGAACAGGCCCGCCATCTCTAGGGTGTGTGGCTCGACCTGGATGTCCGGCAGGTCGGCGTTGCGGAGCATCTTCTGGTAGATGTTGGCTTCGGCCTCGTACTGGAGGACGTACGGGAAGTCGATGCGCTTGGTCCGGTCGTTGAACGCCTCCATCTTCTCGTCGCCCTTCTTGTCCCGGTACTCGGGCATGTTCGTCCGGCCGACGATGACCTGGTCGATGTCGATGCGGGGGTTGTTCTTGGGCTTGATTGTCTGTTCTTGACTGGCGTGGAGGAAGTCATAGAGGAACTCCCGCTGGAGCTTCAGCAACTCCTCGCCAGAGAAGATCCCGCGGTTGGCGTTACAGAACGCCCCGGAGTAGTCGAACGCGCGGGGGTCGCTCTCGCCGTAGATGGCGATCTTCGAGTAGTTGACGTCGCCGGTGAGTTCGGTCTCGTCCTGGTTCTTCTTGTCTTTGGGCTCGAACGTCTCGATACCGCGGCGCTGGTTCTCGTCCGCGACGAAGCGGATTATCTCGATGTGGTTCTCCAAGACCGATTGGAGGTCGTCGTCGTACTCGGCCAGCAGCCGGTCCATGTAGAACTCCGAGGCGGGGTCAAGCGACTGCTCGTTCCGGATGGTGTAAGGCGCATCGAGTTCCGCGTTGATGTCCTCGATGACCTTGTCCCGCTGCTCCTGTGGGAGGAGCACGAGCGGGTCCTGGTTCATCGGCGACCGGACCACGTCGTCGGCAGGGTCCTGGTCGTGGATGACGTCACAGAGGTTCGTCCAGCGGAACGTGTACATCCGCCCGTCGTCCCGGCTGGTGTAATCCTCGAAGTAGCGCCGGACCTGCCGGTCGAAGTCAGACTTGCCCGACCCGACCGGCCCCAGGAGGAGTTTGATGCGCTTCTCGGGGCCGAGTCCGCGAGCGCCGGATTTGACCTTGTTGACGAACTCGTGGATCGCCTCGTGGATGACTCGCCCGTAGAAGGTGTTCTCGCCGTCGTTGAGCGGATCTTCGCTCGCCAGTTCGTACTCGACCACGCCGGCCTCCTCGTCGTAGGTCTTGCCGTAGTAGTCGAACATGTCCGCCACGCGCTGGTGGGCGTTGCGGGCTACCTTCGGTTCGTCGTACAACTGTTGTAGATACCAGTCGAACGTGTTCGTCTTCCGGAGGTCCGCCGGTATCGTGTCACGGTACTCCTTGCTCAGCGCTTCGAGTGTCTCTTTGTTCTTGCTCATGCTATCTCAGTAGTTCGTCGTGGCTGCAGGCGACCGCCGACTGTTGCGGGACGGTCCCGGGGCTGTGTGGCTACTCGTCGTCGGTTCTGTCCGCTGCAGATGTGACCGCGTACAGCCGCCGAATCACCCTTCGCTGCAGGGTGACGCGTGTGCCCTTCCATGGCTGACCTGCCGGGCGGAACACGGGGACTGCTCCGACCTGCTGTGGTAACGGGAGACAGTGTGGAACTGTTTCCGATACTATTTACCGTACGAACTCTGTTCGTATAAGAACTTTGCCCTCTTGTGGGTATACCGCCGATAAATTCCGACGCCGTGATAGGCCGAACACGGGGATGGTGGGCCATATGTATGTTAGCGTGCATCATTGGTTTCGAGTTGGATTTATATACTGTGTCGGTTGTCAACTGTTCTCTTCGGTGTGTCGGCCAGTGTTTAGCGCTGGATTGATGTGAATCTGTTGCTGGTTTGATTGGCGACTGGGAACGGCCCACACGATATTGTGGCTTGACGTATCGACGTTGCCGCCGTCAGCACGAGTGTCGGTATCCGGGCCCGGCGGATTTCGGGACGGACCAGCGGATTCTTGCCGGTCCACGCCAATTCGACGGTATGGACCTGTCGGCCCTTCCCGAAGACTGGACGGTGTGGAACGAGACCGACGACAAGCTCATCCTCGCGTACCGCCCGGACATCTTCGACTCCGAGCAGTTTCCAGCGCCGTGTCTCCCGACGATCTATCTCACGCGCGGGAAACGGACCCGCCGCCCCGGCGCTGACCGGACCGGAGAAAGCTGGTACGTCACCTTTTATCTTGAGCCCGAAGTCGAGCGCGACGCCGATTCCTACGAGGGCCGCGACGCTGCCGTTGAGGGCGCTGTCGCACTCGCTACTCGGTTCGCCGACGGCGAACTGGACTACCGCTCGCTGTATCAGGTGCCCCGCGAGGCGTATCTGGATAAACTGGACGACCTGACCGGGCGGACATGATGCTTTACCGTGGCGGCGTTCTATAGCCCGGTATGACCACTGTCACGCTCGTCGGGACGCGCCTCGCCGAGGCCGGCGCGGAGTTCGTCTACCGCGGCGAAGCCAGCGGCTGTGAGGGCTGTCCCTACCGCGACCAATGCCTCAATCTGACGACCGGAAACCGATACCGAATTACCAACGTCAGACAGAGCGGCCAGACGCTAGACTGTGCCGTGCATGAAAACGGCGTTCGGGCCGTCGAGGTTGAGCCCGCACCGATTCAGGCCAACGTCCCCTCGAAGGGTGCGTACGCTGGAAGCAAGGCCTCGCTAATGGGTCCCTGTCCACACACCGAGTGTCCCAGCCATCCCTACTGTGAGCCCGCCGGCGCTGAATTTGATGAAGAGTATCGGATTGACGAGATTATCGGCGATCCGCCGCATGATTACTGCATGCTAGATCGTGATTTGACGTTGGTTGAGTTGGAAGCACCCGGAGAATAGTTGAATGCACTCTTTGGTATCTGTGTGTTAGCTTATTGATCCCCGGGGCAAGGAATTGCACACAACGTTCTTTCTCGCGACCGACGGTAAGGGCGACATGCTCAGCCCGGAATGGATAGACAAGATGGAGCGATTGCGGTAGCACCACAGGCGATCACGATGCAGTCGGATCGACACAGTGGCTGAGCGAGGGCTTCCGTGCTATCGGGATGCTCAAAGCCAACCTGGAATTCCCCGGCCACGTCACCACGGACGCGGCGCACTATCTGGAAGCGGCCAAAGACACGCGGTTGCCGGGCGGATGGCCTGGGAGTCGCTGGCGGCTGGTGCAGTGCAGTTAGCAGGGTGTGCAGGCAGCGTGGAGCGAACGCCGGCCCAATAGTTCGAAAGGATAAGTCGTGAGCGAGTGTGTCCAGCTACACGGAAGACCCGGTTGCAGACGCCCGTAGACGCACCGATGGTTCGCAATCGGGCGGTGGACCGGGTCGTGATGACCCTCGTTGAGACTAGCATCGATGTGGAAACAGGGCTTGAACTGGTACGTGTCGGCGAGCGGTTGCTAGACGTGGCCGACTCAGTCCCGATCGAGCCGGGCCCGGTACGAATGGCCACGGCTGGGTCGGGAGCTTACGCGGCGGATCGGCTCACACCGGTGAAAACCCTGACTCAGGCGGACGTAGTTGAGACGGTGAGTGAGACTGTGCCGACTTCGAAATCCAAGATCGTACACTCCCAAGCGGT
Organism: Haloarcula sp. KBTZ06; assembly: GCF_048595605.1. Lineage (NCBI taxonomy): Archaea > Methanobacteriati > Methanobacteriota > Halobacteria > Halobacteriales > Haloarculaceae > Haloarcula > Haloarcula sp. KBTZ06. The sequence goes on along the minus strand of NZ_CP184337.1, from coordinate 1,519,355 downwards.
GTACGAGGCAGTTGAAACATCTCATGCCGACTGACCCGGTCGCCGAGTTGGTAGCGACCGACTAGCGGGACCTTTCCCCGTTTGTTTCGACCGCGGCCCCGTGACCCCACCCCCTACCTTCCGCTCCGTGCTCGCTTCGCTGCGCGCGCAGCTACGACCTCCCCCTTGCTTTTGTCATGTTAAGCAAATCACAGCTGACACCTTCCTGTCGCGATATTCGGTGTCCAAGGCTTCCTTGTTGTGAATCCGCTGGTCCCGTGCTTGATGAGAGGTATCGGATACTAGAAAGCCTGGACGATGTTTTACAGAGTGGTTTCCTTAAAAAGGCCTGGAGAGGAATTTGAATACCTTTACCGGTAAATTCATTAACGCTCTTGCGTAGGAGATTGTTGATACTGCAGAGCGGTGGCTGTGGAGTCGAAGAGGACAAGGGCACCGCGTCAGCGGTGCCCGACACGAATGATTCCGCTAGATGTGTTTGGGTCGGAATCGGTCGCAGCGGACCTGTAGGAGCGGGTTCGCTGGCGTGATGGTGCTACCTGTCCTCGCTGCCGTTCTGACCGTACGGTCAGAAACGGCAGCTGCAGAGAGTTTCAACGGTATCTCTGTAAGAATTGCGACCGCACGTTCAACGACAAGACGGGCACAATTTTCGCTCACTCGAAGATTGCGCTCCGACGGTGGTTGTTCTCAATTTCGCGTTTCTCCGGTTTAACACGAGTCTTCGTCAACTACAGTGCGAAATCGAGGTAACACACAAAACCATGCACCGGCGCATCGAGCGCTTCGCCAGAGCGCTCGATGCGCCTTCCCTCGATCTCGTCGGCCCGATCGAAATCGACGAAGTGTACGTCTCTGCCGGGAAGAAAGGCCGCGAGCGCGACTCCCGGTCGCGCTCGCGTGGCCTGTCCACGCGCGGGCGTGGTTCGGTACAGCGGAGACAAGCCACCCGTGTTCATCATCGCTGACCGTGGCACCGGACAACGGTACGTGATCCCGGCGAAAGCCGCAGACGAATCGACGATTCGACTCCTGCTGGCTGACCGCCAGCAGGAGTCGATCACTGTCTATACCGACGGCTTTCGAGCGTACGAACCGCTCGAAGACGACGACGCATTCGACCGCGAATACGTCATCCACGGCGACGGCGAATACGCCGACGACGAGGTGCACGTCAACACCTGCGAGAGCCACGCGTCGCGGGTGCGACGGTGGCTCTCGCCCCACCGAGGTATCTCCAAAGACAAGCTCACACAGTATCTTAGAGCATTTCAGCTACGCCGAGAGCTGTTTCGGAAACCCGGCCGAGATGCTCTCAAATACGCTATTCGAGCAACTCTATGAAATCAACAATGTGCTACGGATGAGCGATTCATTAAACATATATACTCCATGAAGAGGAAATAGTATCAACTTCATGGGATTATCTGGTTGTAGAGATTCGCGTACTTTTTCCCTATTTTTCCTGGGGTATATTTCTCCACTTCACGTTTTCCAGATTTCGCCATTGACTCCCTCATACATTGGTTTTCTAGTACCTCCTGTAGAGTCTCTGCTAATGCCTGCGCATCGAACGGATCATAGAATTTTGCCACATCTTTGAGAATATGTGATGAACTAGGGTTCTCAGAGGCAACGATTGGCGTTCCAGACGCCATTGCCTCTAACCAGGTCCGAGAGAAGGGCTCTGTGTACTTTGAGGCGTGAATGAGTAATCCTGCATTAGCATAAATTTCTGGTAATTCACTATATGGACTATAATTTATACTTACTTGTGTGAGATCTTTCTTGGATATTAAATTCTCAATTTTAGGTTCGAGCCCCCCTTTTCCATAGATTCTAAGCTCCCAGTTATCTTTTATTTTTCTTGGAAGAGAATCATACGCTCGTATAACTTCAAGCGGTCCCTTGTGATCGTACAGTTGGCCAACGAATAGAATATAGTGTTCGCTACTTCTCTCAGTAGTTCTGAATCGCTCATCTAAGATATTTGGAATTACGTCTATTTTTTCTGGGTCATACCCAGAACGACTCATCACTTTTTTCATTCCCTCTGTCTGCACGGTGTATCGATCAAGACGCCTAGCTATTGTTTTCCCGACATACTCTATTACACTACGGATTGGCGCCTGAATTCCAGTGTATCCATTAGTTTGAGCGTGTCGGTAGATTGTCGGCAAGTCATACTGGGGTAAACCTTCTCGGAGATGTTGCTCAGCATCTGGCGATATCCATGTGTGATTATTCATAGTGGAAATAACTGGAGTTGAACTCTTCAGGACCACTCCTGGCAAATGCCTCACATTATAGACATGAAGTAAATCATATTCATCTGGAGACGGTAGGTGACGAAGTACACTAATATTCTCTCCGATAGTTTTTGGACCAGGATAGCGCGACTCGTCCGGTAGCTGGCAGATCCCGTCTTGTTGTGTAACTGAATATTCTTCGCCAACGATGGCGTATACATCAATGTCAACTCCTTCATTTCGGATACTATCAACTATTAATTTACTACTGATTCCTGCACCCCCTGGGTTATTTGGAGGGAATTCAGATGTTATAAAGCCGACTTTCATAGCTGAACTGAATACCGCCACCCATTATTATCTTGTCATCAAGTGAATACGTAACAAATCCCCTGAAGCGGTACTGATTGTCAACTCATATCAGAGCTTGGTCTCGATCCACCAATCTTCCCAATTCTCATTTTGCCCCTGAATTGTCTGGATATATCGCATCTTGGCATCAACTACAGGGTAGAAAACACCAGACATAACTGCGAAAAATAACCCTTGCCACCCGTCAAGTATTGCCTTCTCGTATACATATCGATACCAAAATGCGGCAACGCCTTTTAAATAGTATCTCGGAATTGATGGTGTGTATCCTGCTCTCCATTCATCAAGTGCATCAGCTGCTGTATACCTCTCCCACTTTTCTAAATACTCATCGATATCGTCGTAGGCATAATGATGAATAGGGTTGCGAAGTTCACCTGTGGAAAACCCATCTCTGACCTCCCACTCCTCTCCTACCAAAGAGTCATCCCAACTAAGCGCTTGCTTTCGAGCAAGAATCGGCCGCGGCTTGTGTGTGGCGTGCATCCATTGTCCCCACATACGGTTTTGCTTTTCTGCTCGGTATGCATCTTTTGAAGGTCTATGAAGGGCGTTTTGAATCTCCCGGGCTAGATCTTCCCTGACTTCTTCATCTGCATCAACAAAGAGAACCCATTCGTTTGATGACTTCTCTGCTGCAGTCCGAAACATATCCGCGAACCCTTCAAATTCATAGTTGTAGATAGCCGTCTTTTCATATTCCTTGACGATATCTCTTGTTCCATCAGATGAATGACTGTCTAATACGACTATTTCATCAGCTATCGAATTAATGCTGTTGAGTGCCCTCCTTATTGTATCCGAATTATTATATGTGGCAATACAAACGGAGAGTGGGCGCATATATTATACATTACTGGATTATACCTAAATATATGTTGGTGTTGATACATTCGGCTGCTCCAGTCGCATCTATAGGTTAAAATACTACAATATCATTCACAAATATATTGTATAAAAGAAGTCCATAGCGTTCCAAATATTAATTCAGTTGATGCTAGTGGCTTAGAGTAAGGGTTTTATCACTGATAGGCCAACCAAAGAACAATTATCAAAGTGGGATTCTGAATTATGAAAAGACATAGACAAGCATCAAAGTTTGCACTTATTCTCACACTCCTCGGTGCATCGGCTACAGCCTTCTTGTTCCCTATAAGATACTATATCTCAATAATTAGTTTCTCTCTCCTTTTGTTGGTGGCCGCGTATTTCCTTCACCGAAATCCGAAAGCCTCGCTAGCAGTTTTCTTGTTGGGTCTTGTTATGATCCGTGTTTATGTCTATCTCTCAACTCCATCCATGATTGGAATGGATCCAGATAAGATTGCTGTTGGCGTTGAGCGAATCATTCAATCTGGATCAACCGAAGCCATCGGCAATCTAGCCTTCTATGAGGTTGCAGCAAATTTTCATGTCCTTGCCGGAGTCGCTGGAATACTTATGAACACTGGAGGCCGAGACGCCCTAATTATTTCTCCAATTCTACTGACAATTGTCCCCTCAATTGCGGCAACAGCAATCGCTCGCCGGTTTCAGTATAGCGGGCTCATCGCGGGAATCATTACGGCAACTGCATCAGCGCTTGGAGCGTGGAGTATCCAACCCATTCCACAGGGACTGGCCGTCCCAGTTGTCGCTATTTTCCTTTTAGCTAGTATCGTCTATATTCAAGAGGATTTCTTCAAAAAAGGGTCTAGTAAAATTCTGATGACGTTGAACTTACTCATTCTACTAGCTGCACTTACCTTCACTCATAAACTTTCTCTTGGATTCATTGCCCCGATCTTTGTTTTCGCAACACTATTTTCAAGAGGAAATCGGTTACTCGGGAGTTTTGTTATAATCCTATCTTGTCTGGCCACTCTCCAATGGTTTTTCCTGACAAATTTTGGATGGGGGTTGTTCAATGTGATACTCCTCCCGTCTATTATTGGAGCGTCATTTACCACAGGAGCCGTTGATCTTTCAGCAGCATCGCCAGTCTTAGGAGGGCTGTGGGGATCGGTTCTGACGAATTTACACTGGTTAACTCTTGGTGCTGTGGCTGGAGTCGGCTGGACATTTTTCAGTCACAGACAGTTCAAAACTCGCGATCCATCAACCCAGTTACTGATTGCCACTGGGATGATAAGCGCTGTTCTCGTTGCTGTAGCGGTCTTCGGGCCTGGTATCCCGTATACGCGAGTTATCCTATTAGCGGCCGTCCCGTTTGCTATATTCTCGGAAGTCGGAGTTGAACGCCTCCCGCACGCAGGTACAGTCGTTATTGTTGGACTCCTTATTTTAGTTCAATTGACCGCACCAATTGCGTCCCCGGACCATCCCGGTCAATTCAGGCAGTATCTCACCGAGGAAGAGCAACACGCAAAAGGAACTATCGATGGAGTAACAAGTCACGTTTCAACAGATATCTATTACGCGCGCGAACTACACGAGATATCGGCCGAAAGAACCTACCAAACAGGGGAGGAACATTCACTGCAAGAAGGATGGACACCGATTGGAGCACCCCTATTCAACGGTAATATATCCAACGTAAAGGGCGATATCGTGCTTAGAGATATCAACCGCTATCGGATGAGTGGAACACAAGTACTTGATTATAGACCCCTCACCGAACTAAGACATCGGTCGATTGTATATTCGTCCGGAAATGTTCGGTTAATCTCAGAAAAAAATCATAGCCAGCAAAATGCAGAAGCGCAGTGAATGTGTCCCCAATCCGAATTATAGCTTTCTCTAGACGATATGAATGGTTTTGTACGCACGACACAACAGTAATCGCACCTTGAGTATTTGTGTTAGCCCCAGGCTGAAACCCTACTCATTCTCAATACAACATCAATGCTCACATCTTATACCCAAGATCTTCCAGCTGTTCTTCCATCTCCCGTGAAAATTCGCCTTCAAGTTTAGGAAGGCTCTCAGGTGCGGTTAAGTAACTCCCTGCTGCTGCCGACAGGTCACTCACGTTAGAAATGTCTGCCGGATTCCGTTCCCCCTGGTCGGTAGTATAGTGGTATGCTTGTTCATCGTCACCGAACGGGTACCAGAAACCCTGAGGGGGCGAGACATTGTGACGAATATATTTCCAAGAGTCGTCTCGAATTGCTATTGTGTGCCCATTTTCATCTACCGTATCAGAGATTACTGGCACCTCCGCGGGTTCATCTGCTAAGAAACTATTATTCCCACTCTCAGAAGGGAAATTTCCGGGTGGTTCGGAGATGAGTTCAGCGAGAAGTTCATGTATCCATGCTAGTGAGAATGGGCTTTGAATCCTCTGTGACGGCACATCTGGAACTCGTACTAGCATTGGAACGTGGAGCAGTTCGTCATAATGGTGATGTCTTGGGTGCCCATACATTTCTTTTCTATCAAAGAGCGCCTCTCCATGGTCGGCTGTAATAAGAAGAACGGTTTCATCCCAAATTCCAGCGGATTTAAGCTTTCTTACAAACTCCCATATCTGCTGGTCGACATATCTCAACCCATCATCGTATAATTGACGGTACCTGTCTGAATCAACACCCACTACTCGATCCGCATCGGCAAGTAGGTTCTTATAGAGTGGTGTATCACCAACATCTGGATGTATAGGGGCGTGTAAATCCATAAGGTGTGTCCACCCAAACACTGGCTTGACCGCATCTTTGAGTCCATCAGCGAATTCCTGAAGAACGTATTCAGCGCGGTGCGCCGGCCATTCAGTTCGCATCTGTAGCAGTCGGTGAGCTACGTACGGAATAGTATATGGGGTTAATAATGAATCATACTTTCTCATCCGGGTTTTAATCTCATGGGCATAGTCGGCCACGGAGAACCCCGAGCTATCATCTCCTGTCTTCGCCTTCGGATCTTTTCCATCTGTCTGCAAATTTCGGAACAAATCGAATCCTAAATCAAAATTTCGGCTTTCAGTCATATGTGGGTTTGATAGAACAGCAAGCGTCTCATACCCATGTTTGTTCAGATAAGATGCGATTGTTTCACTGTTCTCAGGGATGGCTTTCCACGCATGGGAATTAAAGTAACAGCCATTGAACGAGTGCTGTCCAGCGAAAATACCAGGGACTGACTCTGTGGTATAAGGGCCTGTGGCAAACGCGTTATCAAAGATGATTGATTCTCCAGCTAACTTATCCAAAAACGGAGTAGTGTTTCGATGATGTCCATTAAATCCACACCTATCATATCTGAAGCAATCTATTGTGAGTAGTATAACGTTTGTCATATACGTCATAAGCAATAGCCAACGTATTAAACCTTTTATTAGATAAATGGTCTAAGACAGTGGTTGTTGGTGTCAAACCTGAACTTCAACAGCTAAATACCGATGACAATAAATGACTTTTGAATGACACTAGGGACCATTGAGGACATAGCCAGTATACTGTATTTCCAAAAATTGAATAGATGACAGATATTGTCTGTCCTTAGAGACTTGTGAATACAAACAGCTCAACGTTATCTAAATTGGCAAAAAGCGCGGCAATTGTGCTATTAGCTACTATCTTTGGAAATTCTGTCGGGTTATTGGCTGAGGTTATTATCGCTAGATCTCTCCCTCCCTCACTCTATGGGGAGCTAACATTGACATATACCATCGTGTTTTCTCTTGGGACCATTGCGCTACTTGGGATCCACCAAGGAATGACCCGACAAATCTCAGCAGCTGAGATCAGGAAGCGTCAAGTTCAGATATTCTATGCTGGATTCAGTATGGTGCTACTTTCTGCTGTTGTTGCCGTTGGCGGTCTGTATATTTTCCGGGGGTGGTTTGCAAACGTTATGTCCGCTGATTATCTTTATCATTATCTACTATTACTCTCTCCGTTTTTATTTGTTTATCCACTTTCACGGGCTGCGCTTGCAACTCTTCGAGCTCAAAAAAGAACCCTTCCTGCAGTAATAGCACAACAGATCGGTGGAAGAGGAATAGCATTCGTCTCTCTCCTTCTATTTATATTAGCTGGCAGAGAATTTGGTGGTGCCATCGTATACTGGGTCACTGGCCCTCTATTCGCATTGGTTATTGCTCTTTATTTTATTTTGACAAGTGAATTATCACGGAATCCGTTCAATATACTACCCGATCAAGAAACCGCTCGTAAGCTCTGGGGCTTCTCTTGGCCCCTTGCAATTGGGTCTGGGATATTCCTTCTGCTAAATAGGGTGGATATTTTGATGATTGGATATTTTTTGCCGTCAGATGAAGTGGGCTACTACCGTGCGGTCCAGCCCCTAAAGAAGATTGCGACGTTTGCCCTGGGATCTTTTACATTTCTTTTTCTCCCAGTTGCGACTGAGTATTACACAGAGGGAGACACGGCAGGCCTTGATCAAATATTCACAATCACTACGAAATGGATTCTTCTGATAACGCTTCCTCCAGTACTATTATTCGCCCTGTTTTCGGGGGAGGTTATCCAAATACTGTTCGGAGAGAGCTATCTACCTGCAGCACCCGTTTTGACTATTTTGAGCACCGGACTACTATTTCGTGCTCTTAGTGGACTTGACGGAGATATGGTCAAAGCAATTGACCGACCCCGAATTGAACTATTTTCTGGCGGTTTAGGCTTGGTGTCGAATATCGTCCTAAATTATCTGTTGATCCCAGTGTTTGAAATATCCGGTGCAGCTATTGCTACTGTTGTTGGATATATTATCTACAATGGAGTTGAACTAATCTGGATCTATCGCCTAACTGGCGGGTCTCCGTTCTCAGTTAATATTGTTAAATACATCGGTGCTATGTCTGCACTTGCTATACTGGTTTCCAGAATTATACCGTCCCCTATTGGATTGAGAGGTTTGGTTTGTGTCGGTATCAGTTTAATCCTTCTTCAGCCAGTAGTCCTTATTCTGACCTCAAGCGTAGATGAGGCGGATATTGACTTGATTGAACAGGTAGAAACGAGAATGGGACGAGATCTTGAGATAGTAAAAAGAATGGCCAGAAAGGGGCTTTAATCGTCCAAATTAAATATATCCCAGGTCCTCTAGCCGACCCTGTGTAGTCTCATCCACATTGGACTCCTTGTTCATACCATCAGTTAATTCGCCAAGTTCATCTACCAGCAGATTGTGAAGCCGCTCAGCTTGCTCCGTATCACATACTGGAGTTGTTTCAGTTGGGTCCTCTTCAAGATTGTATAGCTCTGTGAGACCATCTGACCCCTCAATTAGTTTCCAAGGACCTATTCGAATGGCGCGAAGAGAACGATCATACTCACGAGTTTCGTCATCCAACTTTCCAGCCCGTTCTTCCAGAGCGTCCATCGAAGGCTGAGGTTCCGGGTATTCCGAGATTACCTGATTTCCTCTGTCCTCTTCTTTCAATAATGGGTTTTCTACGTCTTCACTACCTGCATTTGCAATCTCACACAAGGCCCCATAGATTTCTTTAGTTTCCACGGGGTCTGTGACGTTTCTTGGAGCTATCGTATCTGGATATCGAATCGCGAGTGGAACATGGACTAGTGTTTGGTATAAGCAGTACTGATGATCCATCAAACCGTGGTCCCCAATATTTTCTCCATGATCGCCAGCGATAACGATACAGGTATTATCCATGACATTCCTCTGTTTAAGTTCTTCCAGAAGCCGCCCGATTTGAGTGTCAAGATATCGGAGTTCTGTACGGTAAAGACTACGAAGAATCTCAAAGTGTTGTGGACTCATTGATTCTTGACCGGCGATGTATTTCCATGGATTTTGGTTGAGCTGGCGCGCTTCCTCTAGCTCTACATCGCCGGGCAGTTCATCTCTTGCCAAATCATCCGGTGGTTCGTAATCTAGATGTGGTTCCATATAGTTCAAAAAAAGAAACTGTGGACCGTCCGCCGTATTTTTTAATATAGACAGGGCATCAGAGGTGATTTTTTTCGCTCCGCTATCAAACCGCTTTGCCCAGAATTTTTCGTACGCTATGTTTCCGATAGTTTTTGCACCTGACATCATAGTAACACGGTCTGTTAGTGCACGAAACTGTTCGCGTCGAGAAGAGAGGTTCCGAATGTCTCCGAGATCTGCCCCACCCCAGAATAGGTCATACGCAGTTTTGAACCTATCAAATCCTTTATCAAAATTAAAACCGGGAGATATCCAAGGGTTAGCAGAGATTCCGACAGTGTGATAGCCTTCCTCACGAAGTATCTGAGCAATAGGCGTGTTCGGTGGGTTAAATTTTGGGTTGTCTGCCGAAGTACCATGTTGAGAGGGATATAACCCTGTGAACATCGAGCCGTGAGAGGGAACGGTCCACGGACCGGCCGCGGTGGCATTCTCATAGAGAACTGCGCCATCAAGCAGTGATTCGAAGTTTGGGATTTTTCCCTGTTCAAGAAGACCATGGAAAGTGGAGGCTCGACAAGTATCGACTACGAGGAATATAATATTTGGCTTTGGTCCCATCGTTACTACTTCCAAGATTGACACTCTAAGTGAAATTATTTTCGAACTTCAAAGTAAACACCCGATTGAAGCATCACGATAGTCTCGCTAGTCACCACTCAAAGCGCCAATCGGATCTCAAGGAGCTACGAAGAATCTATTGCTGACAGCTCAGAAACTTCGTAATACAGCGCCTCCAATTTATCTGCATTCGCTTTCCATGAGTACTGTTTGGAGCAGATCTCTCGACCCTTCTCTGTGTCGAACACAGTGTTATAAAGGCTATCTATGATAGATTCGGCTAGTGCATCCGAATCATCGATAGCAACCAATTGTCCAGCATTGTTTGCAATTATCTCGTCAGAGACACCAACGACGTCCGTCGTCACGACAGGCGTTCCACAGGCTAGTGCTTCTAGTATGACCAACCCAAACCCCTCTTGATCAGTCGATTTTGAGGGTAACACAAACAGGTCAGCGCCAGAATATAGCGAGACGAGATCCTCTTCAGGGACACGCCCCAGAAACTCCACATGGTCGTCAATGTCGAGTTTCCTGGCCTGCTGTTTGTACTGTGAGTGTAAGTCACCACCGCCGCCGACGAGCAACTTTGGGACCACGTCCTCGATCTCATCCAAGCGTGCGAGCGACTCCAGTAGTACGTCTAGGCCTTTGTATCCATGATGGCCGTCGAGCACACTCAAAAAGAATAAGTTCGGCCGATCCAAAGAAAACCCAAGTTGTTCTCGCTCTGTAGATTCGAGTTCAACCGGATGGAAATGTTCCACGTCGACTCCGTTTTGAACGACACGTACCTTCTCAGCATATGGCTCAAGATGTTTTGAGTCCTCTAGATAATCTGCCTGTGTTACGATGATTCGGTCCGCGGTTCTGAGCAATAGTCGGAGCATCGTCCGGTTGTACGCGGTCGCAATGTAGTCGGCAAGGCCATCACCGATGATATCGTTGTGATACGTGACGACGATAGGGGTGTCGGTGATTACACCCACGAGAGCGCTTATATCGGCACTCCAAGGTGTGGGGATATGTGTGTGGATTACATCGGCCTTCCGAGCTTCCTTGATTAGCACTTTCGGTAAGGCAGGTGTGATATTGGTATTAGCTATCTGTCCGATACTTGCCAGGCGTCGTACGGTGATCCCATCAACAATCTCTCGTTTGTCCGTCTCAGGCTTAGATTTGGCACAAACGACTGTGACGTTGTGTCCAGACGCTACGTGCTTCTTTGAAAGATCATGGACATAGGACTCTACTCCGCCGATATATGGATAAAACCGTACTGGTGTCTGTAGAATCTCCATCACGTTAGCCCAACACTATCAGGATAATAAGCAGTTCGACAGAAGTTTGTACTATTACCACTGCTGACGAGATATATCCCACAATTAGAGTATGTGAACAAGATGTTTTCATACTCTCGCGGGTCATCAATGAACCGATATAGGCTGCCTTGTCCAATTTAATCATCGGTGGTGAAGTTTTCGGAGCGTATACTCAACTTGCCTCTTTGCAAGGTAAGATTGCTCACGTAGGGAGGTGGCACAACCTCACGGTACATCATCGAATCGATAGTGTTGTTCCCAGTCCCGAAGCCGGAAGGTGGAAAGAAAGACATCAAATAACGAAATCCTAAGTGCTACAAACTGAACGGCACTCTTGAAACGCTGCGTTCAAGATGCCGCCCCGTGACGATACGGCTACCTTACGATGGATGTCGCTTTTATCAGTAATGTGGTATTTCCCTATGTGAAAGGCGGCGCTGAGAAACGCATCCACGAAATCGGCACCCGTCTCGCCGACGAGGGCCACGACGTCACGATCTACGGCCGACATTTCTGGGACGGACCGGCAGAGACCACACACGAGGGAATGACCCTCCGTGCAGTCGCCCCTGAAGCAGAGCTCTACGAAGACGACCGCCGGTCCATCACGGAGGCCATTGACTTTGCGGCTCGCGCACTCCCTCCGCTCCGTCGCCGTCTCAGCGACGATGAACACGACCTTGTGATCGCTAGTGTCTTCCCGTATTTTCCAGTCCTCTCCACGAAGCTTGCTAGTCTCGGGACTAGCACGCCAGTCGTCACGACCTGGCACGAAGTCTGGGGCGACTACTGGGAGGAGTACCTCGGATCGCTCGCTCCCGGTGGCAAAATCATCGAACAACTCACTGCCAAGACGCCCCAGCATCCGATCGCTGTTTCAGGCATCACTGCGGACAACCTCGCTGCGATCGGCCCGAGCCGCGAGCACATCGAAGTCGTGCCAAACGGGCTCGATACCGAGCAGGTCCAGACGGCCCCCCGCCCCGACACCGGCTACGACATCGTCTTCGCGGGTCGACTGATCGAGCACAAGAACGTTGACATTCTGCTAGAGGCTTTCGATGCAGTCGCCGACAGGCATGACGTCACGCTGGGGATCATCGGTGACGGCCCGGAGCGTGACCGGCTGGATACCAAACGCGAATCACTGGAACACGCCGACCGCGTTTCGATGTTAGGCTTTCTCGAAGAGTACGAGGATGTTCTCGGCCATATGCGGGCCGCAGACATATTCGCGTCTCCCTCAACGAGAGAGGGATTCGGCATTACCTTCGTTGAGGCGATGGCCGCCGACTGCACCGTGATTGCTGCTGACCACCCAGATTCGGCAGCGGACGAAGTCATCGATGGTGCGGGCTTCCTCGTTGATCCTACTGTTGACTCCCTCACAGAGACACTCGACGATGTTTTAGGTGGTGACCGCCCAGCGACGGATCCCGTCGAACGTGCGCAGCAATACGACTGGGATGCGGTTGCAGACCAGGCCGAAACCGTCTATCAGCGAGCTCTTGACGGGTCATGGTAACATGAACTCTAGCGGAAACGGAACTGCGCTTTGGCTCCCCTCTGCGGTTTAATATCGAAGCCGACCCACACACCTCGTAACGAGTGAAACATCGTCATGGGTCCCCGCCCTTCGCTGAGCTCTCAATGGCTTGGATGACAACCTCTGGATCCCGAAGCAGTCGATGTTCCAGGTAGCTCCCTTCACCCTGTCCACCCCCTGTGTGATTCGATTCAGTCACCCCGAGAAACGACTGTTCTTTCAGCAGCCGGTACACGCGATCCTCGGAGAGTGGATCCGCTCCAGCCTGCTCAGCGACCTTTAAATAAAGCGTATAGATCTGATGAGTTCGAAAAGCTTCCTGAGCTGGGTTGTCGACGGTAAGTAGCGCCAGCGCTCGGAGGATGTATTTCACATGCGGCGTCGTCCCACGCACGAGTTTCTCGAAGCGGTTCACCTCTGCTTGCTGGACGGCGTCATCGACGTGCGAGACTGTGACTGTCTCCGTCCCCTGTTTCTCAGCGAGACGGCCAGCTTCGTATAGCGTATCGATCGCTTTCCGTGCATCCCCGTGTTCTTTGGCTGAGAGAGCCGCCACCTTCGGGATCACATCGGGCTCCAACACGTCTGGTTCGAAGGCATCCGTCCGGTTGTCTAGAATTGCCCGTAATTGGCCGGCATCATACGGGTCAAAGACGAGTTCGTTCTCCTGCAGACTTGAGTCGATGCGTTCGCTCAAGCGCTCGCGATATTCGATCTTGTTACTGATGCAGATGGCGCCGACGTGTGTCTCTGCTTTCCCGCTCTCGCGAGCCCGAGAGAGGCTGCGTAACAGTTCATCATCGTCTAACTTGTCGATTTCATCGAGAATGACGACCAGTGAGTTAATGTTGTACTCCTCAAGTAGGTCCCAGGTGATGTCACGGTAGTCGGTGGCTCCGATCCCGACACGCGGGACGTCGATATCTGCGTCGAGGCTCGCCACTAGTTTGCGTGCCATCTCCCGGCTTGCCTTTGCGTCGGTCTGATAATCGGAGCAGTCGACGTACGCCTGCTGAAACGAGATATCGTTTGCCTGTGCCTCGAAGTGAGCCTCACGAGACACACACCTCGCAACGAGTGACTTTCCGGTTCCGGTCTTGCCGTATATGATCGTACTCTCCGGTGGGCCGCCGACCGTTGCTGGACCGAGTGCTTGCCCGATAGCGCTGACTTCGTCGTCCCGCCCAACGACTCGCTCCAGATCGGGGACGTGGCCGACGCGTACCAGTTCCCTGTTAGCAAATATTCCGCCGGTTTTGAAGATATTATCATCTTCATCTGAGTCTGACATTATTTACTCTATCAAATCCGTCCCTGTATGATAAGTGCAGCGACCAAGCAACGAGTGAAGTTTAGTAAAACCCGTCTAAAACCATTTTAGTAGCTTTTCACATAAATTTATATATGTCTGAGTGGGGTGTCACACACCCTCTACCGAGTGTAATCGCCTACTGCCCACACTAGGCTACTTGAAGTCACGCGCGGGAAGGCATGCAGTCCACGATGGACTATATCTAGATCGGAGTCCCTTACCCTCATTTCACCACTGGCGCAGCGTCTACTTACAGTAAACGCCGAACGACTGGCCGAGAATACACAGCTTACGTTCGGTTCATGATCCGCTCATGACGAGTATCTCTCTGTCAACGACGATCAGCGGTCAGTACACTCGGTACTTGGTGCGTGCCTGCGAGATCCATTTGTGGACTATTATAAAACGCAGTCGGGTTGCATATTCGATGCAACCCGCAACTTCGCGGCTTTTGTCTCAGTCCGCTTTTCGTCCCGAAACCCGCTTACTTGCCGCTCATCAGAGACGCTGTGGAGATCCGATCTTTCACTCGGTGTGGGGTGTGTCTGAGACGAGAATCTATCGGACAGACAATGACAACCAGCCAGTACACTCGGTATCAGGTGTGTCCGGGACAAGCTTTCCGCCAGTCAGGCAGGACCAGCACACCTGTACCAACGGCAGATCAACCCCAAAGCACCACCCACGGCAGCAGCCGCGTAGTCCATATGAGAGCTCACGAGGGAAGCGATACGACAGTCCGGACACGAGCGATTCGAGCGCGGTACGACGTCATTCACCACCGGGCGGTGACAGGTGCACTCTTCCCTCGGTGGATGCAAGGTTACCTACACGAGCTCGCCATGCTGGGAATCACCAGTTGGGTTGAGTAGGATACAGACGACGTTGGAGGACGGTACTACGAGTACGCTCTTGCTGCGAATCCACTCCCTGTATCGAGACAATCAGCAAAACGGTAGGCCACATGGGTATCTTCAAGGAAGTACAACAGCGTCTTGATCGGAGTCACTGAGCTGTCCTCGATACGAGGTCGTCCAACTGCTACAAAAGACACTGGACATGTGGTAGCAGGAACAGGCTTCTGGTCGCCATGTGTCATACGGACCGTTATCGCTTTTCGAGCCAGTATGTGATTGCAACGTACTGCTCCGGTTGTCCCTATAGTAACAATTGAAACGATGTACACAGATCACACTGCCATCGTGCGATCAGGTGTACATTGATTTGCAATGGCTACTATAGCTGTTCATAACCCACGGCTGACTCGTACACGGAGACGCTTGACGCCTTATTGATTAGGTGTTAGTAAGTGGAAAGAGTAACACTAACCATGCACCAGCGGTGGTCAGACTTCGCACCAGAACTCGAATCCGGTGAATCGGACCGCGTCAACGACGTTATTGACGATATTAGCGATATGAGTCTCAGCGAGCGGAGCGAACTCTTCAACAGCTGCTTCGACGAGGTAGTCCAACTGTATGAGGCGGCCGACGATGGATACGTCCGGCAGTCAGTTGTCCGCGTCGCAGACCAGCTTGTACCTGGACTTCCGATCGTAGCGGCACTCGACAATGACGACCGATCTATCGCTATCGACGAAGCAACTTTCCAAGACCAGACAGATGCACTGTGTGGCTTTCTACTAGAGGCGCTCACGGACGACGATGGCCGTGTTAGACAAGCGGCCAAGCGTGGCTTGAAAGACGTGTTTCGAACCTACGACGCGCTTGACGATGAGGAGACACTGGAAGCGCTTGTCATCGAACTTGACGATATGGCAGGGGAAACGTCGGGGACGCAGGCGAAGCACCTCCGTGAAGCGAAAGAAGACGCCAAATTCTCGCTTCAGTCGGGCGTCGCGCGTCTCGTCGAGGGATTCGAAGAGGAGTTCGGCGGTTCGATTCAGAAGGACACGTAACTCCTCAGTTCAATTCCTGTGCCCAGAGACACACTTGACACCCAGTTAGACGCTCAGATGTCTACAAAGATAGCTGCTGAAGCATAGCCCTGCCTCACGAAGTTGAGAACTGAACTAACTCCGAATCGGGTGTGTGTCTCAACGGTCAATGGATATCCCTGGTGCTATCGAGCTAGTTCCAGCCATCAGATCGGGTATATTTGCTACCAGAACACTCCGGAAATCTGGTGTTCGAACCTGCGCTTGTTGACCATCACGACTGTACTGAGCAAGTCCCCCGACCTCAACCAGCCAGGGCTTTCTGTCTCTCTGCGGCCGTCGTTCGAAATCTAAACACCATCCTCAGTACGGCGAGACGCGAACAGGCGTCCGAGCAAATTCACCGGCATTGCGCGTGACGACTGGTTCATCACGGCCAACAGCAATCCCCGCGATCATTGCCTCGACAGCACCAATCTGTTCCCCGGAGCGAGCAAGATCACGTTGAACGTCCACGGCACGACACGCAGCTTCGCTATCGTATGGCACTAACGGACTGTCGTCGAGAATCTCATCGAACTGTTGGCCAGTCGTTGTCGTTGGGTCGATACCGATCCCGACGTCGGTATAGACTAGGGTTGGACAACAAGTAGTTCATCGGAGATCTCATCGAGTTTTGCAACTGCTCCGGCGTCCTCAGCGAGTAAATCAGTCAAAAAGCATACATCGAGAATCACTGTTCAATCTGGCTCTCATCGTTGATGCGTCTATCGACATCATCACGGAATGAGCGGGATTTCTCTTGAATCTGCGCTACTTCGTCATCTTCTGCCAACCCGACCAATCCATACAGTGAATGTTCCTCTTCGGTAAGGATACGATCAATAACGTCGCTAAAGCTCTCACCTTCGCCTTTCTTACGACGCAACCGCTCGTATGTTTCCTCTTTGAGACTGATTGTTTTACTCGGCATCTGTGTCTGACTTTCTGTGTATCTATTTATTTGGGCGACTGTGTACTGTCGTGGAGTTGGCTGAGGGACCTGATATCCTGCAACAAGGTTGTGATTGCAGTACTACGCTACGTCGAGTGTCCCGGGTTCAGATACCAATACAGAGGACATTCGAGACACTCGACGAGACGGCGACTGGGTAGGAGAGCGATAGAGTACCGCTTCCCACGAGGCCCGTATGAATCAATTGGAAAGCACTCGACACGGTGGGGAATCACTACAGCGGGCGCACTGGCTGTTCGTTAATAGAATGCCATGTGACACGCAGACTTCCCTCCCACACAAGGTATTTCCTCCCACATCAACGTAGCACTACTACCGAGTCAGAGAATGGTCCTCCCAATCGAACATTTCATCATCGCCCTCCTTCCCGTCGCAGTATACGCCCTTCTCCGCGATCGACAGCTCCCAACGCTTCACTTACTGGCAGTGACGTTCTTCGGCAGCCAGTTCCCGGATCTCATCGATAAGCCACTGGCGTACGAACTCCATTTGATTCCCTCTGGACGGGTATTTATGCACTCGCTTCCGTTCGCGATTCCGCTCTCGATTGCCGTCGTCGCGTACGCGGTCCGAACGGATCGGACTAGACTTGGGGCGGCGTTTGCGTTCGCCCATCTCTCACATCTGGTGGCTGATAACCGACAGCTCCTTCGCCCGGACCCGTACGTGTCGTCGGACTTGCTCTGGCCGCTCCAGCGGCCCGTTATGCGCCCGGCAGTCCCGCAGTGGGTCGGCGAGGGTGCAGTGAATCTCCACCTCTGGACCGGGTTTTCGGTGCTCGTTCTCGCACTGGCGGCGTACATTCTGGTGGTGGACTTACAGACCCAACTCGACTCCAGATTGTTGTGAGGGGCATCATCAGTCGGAGCCATGACGTTTTAGACCGACGGGCGAACGACGGTATTGTATGCAACGATTGGTCCTCGCCGTCTGCTTCGTTGCCCTCTTCGCTGGTTGTGGCACATTCGTGGGTGATAGTCCGCCGCCGAGCGACGAACGAGCCGTCGCGGCCGTCGAGGAGGCGAACAGCACTGTCGCCGCCGTCGAAGCGTACCGATTCGGAATGGATATGCACGTAACTGCGTCGGATGGTGAGCAGTCACGGACCGTGAGAGTCGACGGTGAGGGTGCGGTGAACGTCTCGGAAAAACGGATGCAGGCGACGACACGGATGCAAGACCAGACGGTCGAGTCCTTCGTCGATGGGTACAAAGCGTACCAGGGCTGTCAGGAACCCTGGGACGGCTACGGCGTCGAGAACGTTTCGCGCTCCGAGCCGTGGGCAACCGCGACACCGCTCCATCGGCAAGTACTGCTCTTCGAACGCTCGAACGTCTACTGGCGGGGCAACGAGACGCTCGACGGCAACCGGACTGTCCTCGTCACGGCGTCCCCGAGCGCCGAGACCATCGAGTCACTGATGAATCGCCGACAGGCTGGCGACATGGCGCTCAACCGCGGCTCGCTTGAGAACGCGACGGCGCGACTCTGGCTCGACCCGGAAACAAACAGGCCAGTAAAATCGGAACTCCGACTACAAATCTCACAGCGAGGCGCGACCGCAACCGCGACAATTACGCTCAGGTACACTGACTTCGACGAACCGACCAAAATCTCGGTACCACCGGAGGTGTACGACGACCCCTACGAACTCGGCTGTCCCGGTGCCAGCTGACCCACTCGTCAGCAACAGAGAGAAACCGCTGAACGGTGGGCGAGAAACTCGCTCAGTCCGTCCAGTCCTCGTACAGCCCGCGGCCGACGACACCGAGGCCGACGAGCGTTATGAGGTTGAGGAGGAGGCCACCGACGACCGGAATTGCGAACGGGACGGCCAGTAACAGTCCGCCAGCGACGCCATCTGTTGCGCTCACGGTCCCGTCATCGCCGATAACCGAGTTCCCGACCCAGACGGCAGTAATGCCGGTACCGATGATACCCAGGATGCCGATGAGAAGCAGCCCGGGGATCGAGATCAGAGCGCCGATAACCGTCAGCGCGAGTATCACCAGCCCGATGGGGAGGAAAATGCCGACGAGAACTCCCCAGCCGATTGCGCCGCCGAGGTCGTCCTGAATCTCCCGCACGGCGTTAGTCGTATACTTCGGGCCGATAGCGGCGGCTGCAGCACCTAATACTGCAAGAATGACGAACCCGACACCGAATCGGAGAACGACTTCGAGCGCCGGGCTAAGACTCCCACCCGAGGCTGTAGGCTGTGCTGTTGCGACCCCGGAGAGTCCGAGTACGGCGAGTAGACTCCCGAGACTACTAACGGCTTGCTTGGAGGGCATAGTAGCGTCTTCTCGGTTTCATCTGCGGTTGTAAACCTCTTCTGTATGTTCGCGATCTGTCATCGCAGCTGGCGATACAACCGCTCCTGCTGTGTTTCGTCCGTCTGTCGGCTGTTTCCCCGGGTACTGACCGGCCGGTTCCGCGGCCAGTACTCGACCCCCGGTCTGAGTGCCAACAAGCCTGAAACGATGGATGGCCGCACCGTCGGCGCTACTCTGTGAGGTCGACGACGTCGGCGTCGGCGAGGTCCACCAATCGGTCCGGTTCGACCGCAAACACCGCGCTCGGCGTGCCGGCGGCAGCGTGAACAACGTCGTAGTGGGTCAGTGTCGGGTCGACCGTGGTCGGGAGGGCCGTATCGTGACAGATCGGGGGGACGCCGCCGATGCTCCAGCCGACGACGCTCCGAATGTCGCCCGGGTCGGCCATCGACGCGGTTTCTGCACCGTAGTGGTTCGCGACCGCGTCAAGGTCAAGACGGTTCGCACCGCTCGTGATTGCGGCGACGAGGTCACCGTCGCGATTGCTGCCTGCAAGTGCGACGACGATGGTCGATGCGATGGCGGCCGTCTCGCAGCCGATGGCCTCGGCGGCCGCTGCGGCTGTTTCCGTTCCCGACTCGAATTCCGAGACATCGAGGTCAACCCCGTATCGGTCACGGGCCCGGTCCGCAAATTCCGAAGCGCGTTCGTGCATACCTCTTCTGTACACCTCTCTCTGTAAAAACGGGGACGAAGACGAACAGGACGATAGCTCAATCGTATCGGTCGAAACGTCGCCTGCCGTCCTAACGTAGCACGATTCCTCCCAGAATCAACCGCCCCACAGATACCCCTGCAAGAACGGTTCGTGCTGTTCCCGCATCTCTCATGCTGTGAGGACGAGCTACTCGATCCGGTGCTTTCGGGCGACTCGGACAAGATCGAGTACACCTCGTACGAAGTCGTCGCCCAGAATGATGACTAATCCGACGGTGAAGTCACGACCGGACCGGAACCCCGCGGCAAACCCGTCTCAGTCAAGCATCCCGATCTGATCCGCGGTAAAGCCGAACACGTCCTCGTAGCCGTAGGCTGAGAGCAACACCGGGTGGAAGGCCTCCTCCGCGACGACAGTTTCGTCGTCGGCTGCTGCCACAGGGTCACCCTCTGGCACCGGCTCGAAGTTCCGGACGAACACCTCGTACTGTTCTGCTGCTGCCTTCGGAATCGGCTCGCCAAGCTGGAACACTGGGAGTGAGGTCTCCCGTTGTTGAGGTGACTCCGCGGTGACTCCAGTGGCAGCGAGGAACTCCCGGATGACCTGCTCCGCGTTCTCGGCGGCTTCCGCGGAGCCCTGATAGCCACATTCGACTTCGACGACTGAGTCTACCGTCGCGAACAATCGTCCCTCGTTTGCGCCTTTCGTCTGAACGACGGCGTCCACGGAGAGGGCGCTACAGAGTGCCTCCATTTCCGGTGTGAGGTCGTCGACGAGGGCGAACATTCCGTCGTAGGACTGTGTGGAGTGCAGCGAAAGCACGGTGCAATCGTGGAGTTCTGCGGCGAGAGCCGCGGCCAGCCGTGTCTCGTGGGACTCGCTGTCAGCGTCGCCTGGGAACGATCGGTTGAGGTCCGTATCGAGATATCGCTTGTTTGCGTCGAGGGCGGCCTCGTTCGCGATGATGAACTTGACCGGTCGCTCGACCTCCGGTGGGTCGGCAAGGACGGCTTCGATGCCGTCCCGACCGCACGGTTCGTCGCCGTGGATGCTTCCCACGACGGCCACCTCCGGAACCCCGTCTCCCAGTTGCTCGATTCGCATCTGTCCGTGCTAACGCTTCCAGCCTTTAGAATTATCCGGATTCGGTCAATGTTCGAGCGACTCAGCGAACTCGATGTCCTCCGGGCGACACGTCGGATACTCGCCGTCGAGACGGATCTGCCAGCCCTGGAGCGCTGACGGGTCCGACAGCGCATTCGTCACCGTCGTCCGCACATCTAGCAGGTCGACGCCGTAGTAGTCGTTGGGGACGCCACGGAAGTACTGCAGCGATGTGCGAAACAGCGATCGCATCCCGTCGTCGTCCTCGAAGTCGAAGTGCTTGTACGCGCCGGCGGCGACCTGCACCATCCCGTGGAGGAACTTGCTCTCCGTGTTCCCGCGGCCGTAGTTGTACCATTCGTCTTCGAAACAGTCGTGTGATTCGTGGAACTCCCCGGAGTTGTACAGACGGACGCCGTGGACGACGGCCCGCCTGAGCGTCTCGTGTTCCCATTGACCGTCGGTTCGCCAGCCCGAAGGGTTCCCGTCGGGGGCCTCGACGGTCGGGTCGCGCGTGTGGTCGTCCATGCCTACGCTACTTGTTCACGGTGGGTCAAACCACCGGTTCTATCGGCGACAGTCGCCATTGGAACGCAATGCCCACCTGATCGCGCGGCGGCAGTGCGGCCAGTACGCAAACGCTTTCAATTACTGACATACTGTCCCACCGGCCTTGAGTCGCTTCCGTACGACATTTATACCGTACCGCCATGTGTACCGAATGCACTACGCGTGCGAGGGTAGCCAAGCCAGGAAACGGCGGCGGACTCAAGATCCGCTCCCGTAGGGGTCCAAGGGTTCAAATCCCTTCCCTCGCATCGTATAGGGGCCGCACAACGCGGCGCCGAAGGATGCACACGGAAGGGTTTGAACGAGAGAAGGCGGTTGCCCGTCTCCGCGTAGTTCAAATCCCTTCCCTCGCACTGTTGGACCGACGCGGTCCCTCGCAAACAGTGAGCGGCCCTCGTCACGGTCGCGAGTACGCCATCGACCCCGATGGTGTCTCGCTGTGAAGACGACGGCCGACCGGTGCCGGAAGACTCGCACGGAGCGATCTTCCCTCGCAATTCTCCGAACCGATGTGCTAGAGACGTGTCTCAGCGATGTGGCACCCTGTGACACCAGCCCGATGAAGCTGGCTCTCCCGTGAATTGCCCCAGATCAGTTCAGTAAGTACCGCTCTAAACGCGGACTACAGTTACTGAGACATTATTTAGACTCTTTTAGCATCGGTTAGTTACCATCTTATTTGTGAATATATATCAAAAACTAATAAATACAGGAAAACAATCAATTATACCTCAGTTCATGTACTATCTCGGCCCAGAAGGCTTCTAAAGGCCTCAGAATAGTATCACTGCACAAGAAATATACCACAGGCTTCAGTAATGTTTCAGTAATGGTAAAAACACCAATAATAACGCCGGCTGTCATCTTCGTCATGGCAGTCGCGTTGGTACTCGCTGGTCCGTTATCAGTGACGACCACTGTTGGGGCAACCCCCGTCGCTGAGAGCCAGTCGCTCTCGGTGACCGAAAACGTCGACGTGTGGGACCGGTCCCCGCTCACGCTCCGAACGACGTCAGAAGGGCCGACCACGATAGTGGCACCGCGGACGTTCCTCAACGTCGAATCAGCTGCGACTGGCGACTTGCCGCTCAACAAGCGGACGATGACGATCCACGAGCGCAACGAGTCAATAAACATGTCCTTCGAACCCAGAATCGGTGCCGGAACGAGGGCACTCGCCGGCGACGAGGCGCAACTGCTGGCTGTCAAGTTGGATGAAGCACCGACTACGGCAGGGGCAAACGCCAGTAACATCTCCCGCGCTTCCCTCGAAGATGTCTTCGCAAATAACTCGGACACTACGTCATCGGAGCTACTCGATGACGCGGAAGACGTCGGCACGATAGACGAGGATGGCGAACTGCAGGCGTCCTACACCCCTGAATCGGGCGGCGCATACGGCTTCGTTCTGGTGACTGTCGACGAGGGCGATGAAGGGCTATCGGTATCGGACGGTAACGTCTCCGTCAACGGGAACGTGACCGTCGTCGGTGTCGAACAGGCCGTGGTGCAGGACAACGCCTCGAACGTCGAGCGGACCCAGAACCCAGTCAACCCCGGCGACAACGTCACGCTGGCTGTCGACACTGAGATGGAAGACGAAAACGCCACCCACGCGGTCCTGCTGGTCCGACAGGGCGTACTCCAGCGGCAGTCGAGCACGGTGACTGTGTCGGGCGAACTGAACGAGAGCTTCTCGGCTGACCAGATCACCGTCGAGAATTCTTTCGATAACATCAGCGGTGTTGGGACGGTTGAGAGCAACACTGGACTGGGGAGTTTCACCCTCTCCGAGAACCAGTCGATACCTGCAATCGGGTTGCAGGGGCTGTTCGGCACGGTGGTTTCCGAGGCCGAATCGGACGCTAGCGGGGACGTTATCCATGCCTCTGCAACGATTGTCAGCGGTGACGCTGACGCCAACGTGACGGTCCAGACCCTGGATTCTTGGCCAAACGGTGCGTATCAGTACGTCCACGTCGCAGTCGGTAACGAAACCGGGACCCTCAACTCGGATACCGGCACGGTGGCAGTGAGTCCGGGCGGCGGCCCTGATAACGGTGGTGGCCCGGGCAACGGTGGCGGTCCCCCGGACAACGCTGGCGGACCGAGTGATGCTGGGGACGACGACGAAGAGGACGGAGAGTAACTGATCGGGCGGCCTTTACTGGTGGTGTCCACCGAACACAGCACCTCTTTGTGCGCCGACGTGTGCGGATTCTACTCGATGACACGGCCGACTGTTGGCCGATTGCTGTTAAACCCGGATCCGCTGTCGAGCATTTACTATAAGGAATCCATCAACTCGGGAACCTGTCATGAATGCGAATAGGTAATTTACCGAGACACGACTCACGATTCGCGCTGTAAATCCCCGGACAGCAGGTACGTGTTTTGTAACCGTCATATGACACTGTGTAGCGTCGAATGTCACTGCATAAGAATTATACCGCACCCCTCCGAAAAAATTCAGTAATGTATAAAACAACAAACGGAAAACGCACTGTAATTTGTGCGATCACAGTGCTGCTGGTGTTAGTCGCCCCCCTGTCGGTAACGTCGGCGGCGGCAACGCCAGTCGATGAAGGGCAAACGACAGCGGTGACGGAAAACGTGGATGTCTGGGAACGGTCGCTGCTCCCGCTTCGGACGTCCTCCACCGGCCCAACGGCGATAGCAGCCCCGGAGACGTACATCAACATCGAGTCTGCCCAGACAGGTGACGTCCCTCTCAACAGGGAGGAGTACACGATTCACGAGACGGGCGAATCAGTAGACCTTCGGTTCGAATCAACGACCGGGGCCGGAACGACGGGACTTGCTGGTGACGAGGCGCAACTGCTCGCTGTCAGACTCTCCGAAAACCCATCTTCGGCCGGGTTTAGTGAGGGAAGCGTCAGAACCGATCTGGCCAGTATCTTTACGAACGACTCCAACGCCAACTCGGTCGAACTGCTAGACGACGGAGACGGTGTCGGTTCGATAGATGACAACGGTGCGCTCGAAACCTCGTACACGCCTGACTCGGGCGGTGCCTACGGCTTCGTCCTGGTCACTGTCGATGACGGACAGGGCATGTCCGTTTCGGACAACAATGTCTCGGTCGATGGGAACGTGACCGTCGTCGGCGTCGAACAGACGCTGGTTCAGGAAAGCCCGTCGACGGTCGATACGACCTCTGACGATATCACCGCTGGCGATAACGTCTCGCTCGATATCGAGACCGAACTGGAGGACGACTCTGTCACGCACGCTGTGTTGCTACTCGACGAGGACGAACTCCAACAGCGGACGAGCACCGTCCGTGTGACCGGCGAAATCGATGAGAATTTCTCGGAAGACCAGGTCACGGTCGAGAACTCCTTCGACGGCGTCAACGGCGTCTCGTCGGCCGACGATGACGCTACCCTCACCGGTGAGGACTCGACGGCAGCAGGAGCGATGCCGTCAGCGGGACTGATCGGGCTGTTCGGGTTCGTTCTCTCCGAAGCATCGCCGGATTCGACCGGTGACGACGTGATGCACGCCTCGGCGACGACGGTATCCGATACCTCTGATACCACTGTCGATGTCGAAACACTCGACTCCTGGCCAAACGGGACGTACACGTACGTTCACGTCGCTGTTGGCGAAGACTCAAACGATATCAACTCCGCGACCGGGACAGTCACGCTATCACAGTCGAATGAAACCGATTCCGGCGACGATGATGACGATAGCGACGACGGGAGTGATGGCAACAACGGCGGCGGCGACGACGGGAGTGATGGCAACAACGGTGACGGCGACAACGACAACAACGACAACGACGACAACAATAACGGGAGCGATGACAGCGATAGCGGAGATAGCGATGACGATAGTGGGAACGACGACTCCGATACCGAGGGGACTGAAGAAGACACTGAGGACGAAGCTACGACCGACACCGACGACACTGAGACAGTCGAGACTGAAGACGGAGAGGTGCCAACGGAAGCAGCCACGACCGCAGGTGGTGGGGCACAGCAACCTGATGAGACAGACACAACCGGAACGGAGGGCTCGGTCGAGACCACGAGTTCGAGCGGCCCCGGTTTCACCGTCCTCGTCGCGGTGCTAGCATTGCTAGGCGCTGGATTCTTGGCACGTCGGGACTGAGGAACTTCCACAGTTTACGCGGCATTTGTCTATTCTCTGACGAATCTCTTTCTCTGACGGATTTCTCTCCTGTTGTGTACTAGCCGGAGCTAGCTTTCCTGCATAACTGAGTTATCCCCTCCTAGCGGCTGCGGATACAATATTGCTGAAAGGGGTAATTTTATGTCATTTTACATATAACATTGCTATGTAAGGTACATACAATGGGGGACTACGCAAAGCCATCCCGTGCGGCGAAAATCAAGTGCATCAAGTGTAACTCACCGGTCGTGCTCACCGTCGACGAAGAGTATATCTGTGTCAGCTGCGGCGAAGCACCGATCGAATCGGCGACCCCAGTTTGAGACAGGCGTTTCAGCTTCACTCCGCGATCTCCAGAGGCGGGAACGGTAGCTTTGATATCTGACGGGTAGTTCGAAATCCGCCGCTTGAGACCCACTGCTTCAGTAGCAACGACCGTTGGCCGCGAACGCTTTACCGTTGTGGTATTTCGGCTGAGACCTGCTCGTATCTCCAGTACACCGTCACGAGGCTGTAGCTGATGGCCAGTCCGAAGACGATCACAGGGACGGCAAGCGAGAGTAGACTGTCGGGCGAATGCGCCGCAAACGACGGCGTTCTATCGGGGGTTGCCGACAACAGCGGCCAGAACAGGTTCGGAAAGAAGTAGTAGTCCGTCCCGAGCCGCACAATCGGATAGAAGTCGCCGGCGATGTGTGAGAGGTAGCCGGCGGAAAACACCACTGCGTGCCGTCCGTAGCTCTGGCGTGCAGCCAGCAGTACAAGGATGGTGAGGACGGGTAGCGAGACGACCAGCGAATGGGCAAGCATACGCCCGCTCGGAAGAATAGCGACCGTCCACGCGAGCGGCTTGTCGATTACGTCCGGGAGTTGCGTCGCAACAAGCAAGAGCAGTACCATCGGCCCAGACGGGAGTCGACGCCACTGAGCCACCATGTATGCCGTCAGCGGGACGGCTGCGAGGAGGAAGTGGCCTGCGGGGTACACGATGAAACCAATGATCCAGGCAAGGAAAAGCTGTTTGCCGGGTTAGATCTCAAAAGAATGGGCAGTAAGTCGGTCCCTGTTTTACCTGGGGGAGCGCTGCTCGCTACGAGAACCTGGGTCAGCCGGTTACGTTCACCCAGAGGTGGACTTCCCGGTACGCAGTCGATTGGTCCACGGTCTCAGGTGGTGACCCGCGGTACAGCAGGTACTGGAGCCGAAGCCCCTCCCCAGTCATCTCGGGCGTCACTTCGTGCTGGCGGTGCCAGGTCTCGTTGTGGCCCAGGGTCGGCTGGAAGCGCCGAAGTTCCGACCGTTCCCGGACCTGGGTTTCGTTGCCGACGCGCTCGACGCGTTGTAACTCGGCGACTACGGTGTACTCTGTCCGTTCGTGTTCCTGATTCCCGATACCGACGATCAACGAGCGACCTTCGCCCTGCTGAAACTCCGTCGGATAGCCGTCAGCGACGAGTTCCCCGTCTTCGTCTTCGGTCAGCAGGTAGAACTCGCTGAACCGCTCGCCGTCCTTTGGTACCGTGACCGCGTAGCCGACGCTGGCGGCCGCAAGCAGGATGCTCAGGACCAACAGCACGTTCAGGACCGCGTCCGTCCGTGAGGCCGGCGAGAACAACTCCGCACGTCCGGCACTGAGCCACGCACGATACGGGACACGAAACCGTTCGTCAGCGGGTACCGCCCAGCGTCGAACAGCCGCGACAGCGGTCAACACGAGCGTCAGCCCGCTGAGCGACACGAGAATCGG
This sequence comes from Haloarcula sp. KBTZ06, assembly GCF_048595605.1. NCBI lineage: Archaea > Methanobacteriati > Methanobacteriota > Halobacteria > Halobacteriales > Haloarculaceae > Haloarcula > Haloarcula sp. KBTZ06. Next base: position 1,491,647 of record NZ_CP184337.1, on the reverse strand, counting down.
AAGCAGGCGGATACCCCACGGCGTGAAATTCAATACCAGGCCGACCAAGGGAACGAGGGCGATACTGAGTCCGAACGAGAGTGCGACCCGTTCGATACCGTCGATTCCGTCGGCTCGTGGATCCGAAACGGTCTCGTCGTCGGCCGTGGGGCCGCTCCCGGCCTCCGGAAACAGCGCTGCGATGAACGCATAGCCGGGAATGAAGAGGACAAACACGAGCCCGGCGACGATGCGGACCGGCGTGTCGGAGATGACCGGCAGCAGGGCAGCCAGATTCGTCAGAATCACCACGCCGATAACGCCTGCCAGATCGGCCGGGAGGTGGCGGAGTTGACGTGGCAAGAGTAGTTTCCACGTCTGGGTTTCAGCCATTGGCAATGAGTCATGTCGGCACGGTAAAAAAATAGCTGATTGCGTCCCTCTCTGCCACGGTACGTGACTGCGACCGACTCCGGTGAGTCAACCGAACGCATTTTATCAAACCAGCGGAATAACTCGGTGTGTTCCGGAGCCAGTCGTGGGCCGTGTTCGTCACCCTGACAATACTTGGACTTACAGCGGGTGCTGGTGGGGTGGCAGCGATGGGGACCGACGATGGGGGTCCGGCTCTGAACCGGCAGGTGGAGACGCCGACGGACGACAACGAGACGCAACAGGAAAACCCGGATTCGGTGTCGGACGGCGAGTACGGCGATGAAACGGCCGCCTGGTTGGCTCGGACGATGGGGGGGCGGCTGGAGAACAGCAGTATTGCGCTGTCGAACGACCAGTACGACCAGGCTCGGTCGGTCCTCGGCGACGACTACGACAAGCGTCTGGAGCAGTACGTCGACGTTGCCGGTGACACGTCCTCGGATACGGACGACACCGCTGCAAGGGAGTTCGAGGCCGCGAGCGAGAACCAGCGGAATCTCACGAACGAGGTACAGCGGTACCGCCAGCAATATACGGCGTATCAGGCGGCACGCGAGCGCGGTAACGAAAGCAAGGCCCGCATCACTGCGCGTGCGATGGAGCGAACGGCGTCGAACATCAGCGATAGGAGCCGAGAACTGAACCGGAACTTCGAACGGATAGAGAACACCACGTCTGTCGACCTCTCTTCGGGACAGACCGAGATCAATGAGACGACAGAGAACATTACGACGACGCAGGCGGTTATCCGCGAAGAGACACTCGTTGGGACGACGCTCACAGTTCAGGCGATAGACTCGACTGCATCGTTCAGCGATCCCGGAACGGTCTCCGGCCAGATACGGACTGAGAACGGCTCGGTCATCGCAGACGAGGTGGTCGAACTCAGGATCGGGAACCGGACACAAACTGTTCGAACTGATGCCAGCGGTGTGTTCGAATCCCAGTACCGGCCACGCTCAGCCAGACTCGGGTCGCAGTCCGTCCCGGTCAAGTACGTCCCGGATACCGACTCAGTGTACCTGTCCGACGACACCACGTTCACGATTGACGTGAAACAGGTGACGCCGAACGCGACGAGCGACATCGCACCGGGGACGGTAGGGTACGGCGACCGATTCGACGCCACGGCGTCCGTGACAGTCGAGTCGAGAGGTGTCGACGGAGTACCGGTCGAGTTCACCGTTGGTGATACTGTCGTTGCACGAACGACGACCGGACCGAACGGAACGGCGACAGCATCGACCCGAGCCCCAGCGTCGGTAAACGACGGTGAGCGTGTAGTTGTCGCTCGGGTTCCGTACGAAAACCGAGCGATTGCGGGCGTCCAGTCGGAGACCCCTGTTGTCGTCGTCGAGACTCAGACGACCCTCTCCGTGAGTGCGTCACGCACGGATGATGGGGCCCTTGCCAGGGGGCAACTCCAGACCGTTGCCGGGGACCCTGTCGCGGGTCGCCCGGTACGCCTGCAGGTCGGTGCTGGCGGCACCCAACTCGTCGAGACGAACCGGAACGGGTCGTTCCAGACCGTCCTCGAATATCCGCAGAACAACGAGACAGTTACCGTTACCGCTACGTACGACGAACCGAGTTCGAACCTCGGTAACGCGACCGCAACGACAACGCTGGCCGCAGGAGCCGGCGGCGGAAACCCACCGGTCGGCTCCGATTCGGACAGGGATCTGCTTATCGATACCCTGGTAGCGATACTGTTCGGCTCTGACGAGAACCCGGAAGTAGCCTTTGGGAACGGGATCATCGGATACAGCTGGCTGCCCGTCCTGGGCGGCGGGGTAGCGCTTGCAGTTGTCGTCGGGGCTTGGTTTATCGTGTCGCGGCGCCGCCAATCCCAGGATGTGAACGCGACTTCCTCAGTGGAGGCAACTGAGGTATCGATGAGTGGACCCGACCAGGCGACGACGCCATCGAACGCGACGAGTCCGACGTTTGCGGACCGCGTCGATACGTATCTGGATGGCGGGGACTACGACGCCGCAGCGATGGTAGCGTACACTGTAGTCCACGATGAGCTAGCGGTGAAAAACGGTATTGACGAGGGGGCGACACACTGGGAACTCCTCCAGCAGAGCCAGGAACACGGCGTTCCCGAGGAACGCATGGCGGATATCGAAACGGTGGTCGAAGCCTTCGAGACGGCGGCGTTCGCACCGACATCGGTTGATCCGTCACGCGCGGAGGCGGCCGTCGAACGCGCCCGCAAGATCAAGTCGAACGGGGACCAGTGACCGCCAATCGTCATGGACACTCCAGGTGTGTCTAGAGCCCGGCAGCAATCCCGGATTTTCGACAGGGCTAGCGGTAGACCGAGAGACTGTCAGGGCTCCCGAGTCGGCCGTCGAAATGCGGTAACTATCTTACACCCACCCGCTGTAGGACCCGCCAATGAGTGACGGCCGGAAGGGGCGATTGCTGCTCATCGTGGCTGTGCTGGCCGTGGCAGTCGCGGCCCGGTTGACGACGCTCCACTGGACGCCGCTGCCCTCAACGCTAGACGGGTTCGGCTACGTCGCTCTGGCCAGGGACACGCTCGAAACGGGGACGTTTCCGCTCAGACGCTTCCGCGCTGACAACATCGTGTTTACCGCTGTTCTGACCGTCGTCGGCGCACTCACCGGCGAGCGGCCACTGTACATCGCACAGCTGGTCGTCGCGGTCACCGGTGCAGCGTCCTGCCTGACGGCGATGGCGCTGGTCAAACGACTCGCACAGTCGAGTCGGTGGCGTCACTCGCGGACGACGCTGGCGATGGGCGTGGTCGGGATGGGGCTCGCGGTGGAAGGCATCTATCTCCGGCGGACCGGACAAACGGACGAGGAAGCGCTGGCGTTTCTCTTGCTGCCGCTGTTTGCGATTGCCGTCCATCGGTTGCTCACGACGGAGCGATACAGGCGTCGATGGGGCGCAGTTGTGGTCGTCCTGTTCGCTGCCTTCCCGCTCCTGCATACGTTCAGCTCGCTCATCGCTGCGCTGGTACTGACGGGGGTGCTAGCCGCCCATCTCGCCAGGATTCCGTCGCGTCGTGACGCCGTCACTGCGCTCGTCGCCGTCGCGGGCTTCTGGGTGTACATGTGGGGGTACTACCGGATTGCAGAACGCTCGCTTCTGGAGGTCCCGTACGTCGACCGTGTCAGTGCGTATCCGGGGCTGTTCCTGGCCTGGGTCGTCGTTCTGGTGGCGACACTGGTCTGGTTCCAGCGGACGAGCGCTCGCCTGCAGCGGGTGACCATCGGCGGCGCGGTCGGTCTCTGGTTCCTGACGCTGGGTGCGAACGCGGTACAGACCGTGTTTCCCGGGACACAGACCACGCCGGCCGGCCTCTTGGTGCTCGTCGCGGCTTTCGCTGTCCCGGTTGTGTTTGCAGTCGTCGGCCTCCCACTTGCGAGCCGCGACCGCCGGCTGACCGGGCCGGTCGTGCTGGCGTTGCTGCTGGCGCCGATTGTCATCGTGTACTTCTCGCTGACCGCCTCGCTGACGCCGGAGTACTACGGGACCGCGCTCCGCGGCCAGACGTTCGTTCACTTGCCCGTGTTCGTCCTCGCCGGCATCGGCGTCGCGTCGGTCGCCTACCGGGGGTCGCCGGACGGCGGGCTTGGAACGCCGAAGACTCACAGCCACCGACTCGCAACAGTCCTGACGGTCGTCGTCGTGGTTGCCGCAGTTGCGACGATGCCTATCGCCTTCGTCAATCTCGACACGCTCGCGTTCCCGACCGGGGCGACCGAATCGCAGTTCGCGGCCGCGACGTTTACCGCGGACCACGTCGACGAGCAGTGGGCGTCCGACCACCCGTTCAGCCGTATCGTCGATCTGTACTATCCGAGCGCGTCCAACGGAACGTACCAGCCGACCGCCCGGTGGCTCGGTGGTGGGACGGAACCCAACTGCCCGACGCTGTCGCGGGCGTCGTGGGGGACGACAGGGGCGCACCTGTTCCCGGCAGCGAGCGAGGAGACCACGCCCGCGGCGCTGGCGGAGTGGCGCTACGAGAACGACGTGGTCTATGACACGCGCGGCCTCGACTCCGTGTACCTCGTTCGGCCCGGCGGGAACCGAACGAGTTGTTGACGAGTTCTGAACGGACCCGGTTCGACGGTCTCTCCCATCCTCACCTCTCCCGGGTATGTAACCGTGGCATACAATACGGGGCCGGCAGAAAGGCCGACAATGACTGACCCCGTCCTCGTCGGCTCGGAGTTGTGTGTCACACGACGGGGCACCAGGATTCTCGACGGCGTCTCACTCTCGGTCGGGTCCGATGCGGCGATGCTCGTTCAGGGCCCTAGCGGGGCCGGCAAGTCGACGCTGTTCAACGTCCTCGGATTGCTAGAATCACCGTCTAGCGGTCGACTGGAGATCGACGGTCGGGACGCGAGTACCCTGTCCGAACGCCAGCGCGCGAGCCTGCGGCGGACGACGCTCGGGTTCGTCTTTCAGGACTTCCAGCTCATCGGCGATCTGACCGCTCGCGAGAACGCGTCGCTCCCGCAGGAACACGCGGGCGACCGCGACCCAGACTGGCTGGACACGCTGTTCGACCGCCTCGGTATCGCCGGGCTCGAACACCAGTACCCTGCGACGCTGAGCGGGGGCGAGAAACAGCGCGTCGCCATCGCACGGGCGCTCGCGAACCGCCCCGAGGTGATCCTCGCCGACGAGCCGACCGGGCAGCTAGATCCGGACACGGCCGAGTCGGTGCTGAACCTTCTGTTCAGCATGAAGGAATCGACGGAAACCGCGCTCGTCGTCATCAGCCACGACCCCCAACTGGCCCAGCGGTTCGACGAGCGGCTGTTCATCCGCGGCGGCACGCTCGTCTCCGATGCCGCCTCGACGCCGGACGCGAGCCCGTCCACGGAGACGAACTAACGAACCGATGGGATACAGAAACGCCCTCCTGTTTCGCTGGTCCAGACGGGACCGGCTCACCGTCGTCGTCGTCGCCGTGACGGCCGCGTTTCTCATCGGTACGGTCTTGCTGTTGTTCACCGCAGTCACGTACTCGGAAACGTTCGCAGAGCCGCTCGCGAACTCCGGGACGGTCACCTACCACGACGCGGAAAACGGCCCGCCCGAAACCGGTGGGGACGTCACCGTGCTCCCGACAGCGACGGCGACCACAAACGGGACTGATGTTCGGCTCGTTGGCATCCCGCCCGATACGCCCAGGGTGCTCATCGAGGGGTCGGCCCAGTGGCAGGAGGGACGATTACCGACGATTCCCGACGGCGTTGACGGCCGGGGACCGGTCTCACAGCAGCGGACCCGGACGGTGAGCGGGTCGGACGGGACCGTCTCGCTTACCGTTGTCCCACAGGAGCGGGGGACGACGTTCCTCTCCAATCAGTGGTACGCGACGAACGCCTCGACCGCCCAGCAGGTCGGCGTCACCGGCTACTTCGTCATCGACCACAGTCCGAGCGGGACCGGGCTGGGAAGCCTCCCAAGCGAAGGGGCACCGCTGGTCAGCGCGCTCCTGTACGTCCTCGGCGGCTTAGAGCAGGTACTCTGGGCGCTGGGCATCGCGGCGGCCGCCGGTGGCTTGTTGGTCCTCATCGTCGTCTACAACGTCACGCGGATGAGCGTCCGTGACCGACTCGACGCGATACGGGTCATCCGCTCGACCGGCGCACCGGGGTGGCGCGTGGGACTCCTGTTTACACTTCGGGCCGGCCTCCTCGTGACGACCGGCGTGGTGCTGGGCTACGCCGTCGGACTGATCCTCATCAAGGCGCTGGTCAACGTCGCGATCTACGTCGGTCTCCCCATCGCACTCGACGTTACCGTCACGGGCCAGAGCGCGACCGTCGTCGGTGGCGTCGCCGGTGTGTTCGTTCTGATGGGCCTCGCTGCCGGCGCGCTCGCGGCCTACCCCGCGGCGACCCGCCCACCAGCCGCGCTCGGGAGCCGTCACGCCCGGTCCGGCCAGTCCGAGCAGTCGACGCTTGGGAGGATCCGAAACTGGGTCGCGCCGACGTTCCTGTCGTGGCGCTCGGTCGTGCCGACGGCGGCGACGCTGACCGTCTTCGGCATCACGTTCCTGCTGGTCGTCTCCCTGGCCGGTCTCGCGTCTCCGCTTGGGGGTGGGGGAGGGGGCTCCGGGACCATCACCGAAGCCGGTGCGCCCCATCCGCTGAACAGTCGCCTCGACGCTGAGTACGCCGCAGCCCTGCGGGCCGACGGGACGCCAGCCAGCCCGGAAATCATCTACGCCCAGGTGTCGGACGGCCAGCCGTACATGGCCCACGGAGCGGAGTACGACGCGTTCGCGAACGTCACCGGGGCCACGTTGGTCGACGGAAAGCGACCGCAGCGGTACGACGAGGCCGTCATCGGGAGCGACCTCGCGCGGACGCTCGATGTCGAGGTCGGTGACGAACTGACTGTCAGTGGGAGCGTCAAGCCCGGGGTTCGACGGGTCACTATCGTCGGGCGGTACGACGCCCCCAGAACGCTCGATGACCTGCTCATTCTGCCGCTCGACTCCGCGGCCGACTTGGCGACCGGACCAGGGGAGGTCCACATGATCCGCGTGAAAGGGTCCGTTTCGGAGATTGACGGCGCCGACGGCGTCGCCGCCAACCGGTCCGGTGCTGTCGTGACGGGGTTATCGGGTCCGAAACGCGTCACGAAAGGTGACACAGTCAACCTCACTGTCGCCGTGCGAAACGTCGGTACCGAGCGGGCTGACCGGGAGGTCACAGTCCGATATCGGGGCGAGCAGCAAACCACGACGGTCGCCGTCCCGCCGGGACAGGAGCGGACCGAGTCCGTCTCCTTTACCGCGACAGAACTGGGGACTGCAAACGCCACTGCCGGGGAGTACACCCATTCCGTGACCGTCGTCTCGCCGAACGCTATCGAGATTCCGAGCCAGCTGCCGTCACAGGCCCCGCCCGGATCGGGTCTCTCAGTTCCTGTCGTCACCAAAACGGGGGACCGCGTTTCGAACGCCACCGTCACGGTGAACGGGCCGTCGCTCAGAACTGGATCGAGTGGTGTCGCCGTCGTTCCCCTGCCACGCGAGCCGGGGAACTACACGATAACAGCTCGTTCGGGCGACCAGACGGCGACACACGACATCCAGATCGTCCGTGGTACCGAGCGGGAACTGTACGGGGAGTTGTCGATATCGCCGTCTTCGGGCTCGGTCCTGACGACGCCAACCCTCAGGATCGGGCTCGCAAACCCCTGGCAGGAGCCGATCACCCGCAATGTCGGTGTCATCGGCCCCGGTGTTTCCCGGAACCGGACCGTCTACATGCCGCCCGGAAACGTCACACAGACGCGGTTCTCCCCGGACGGCGGACGAAGTCAGCCTGGAACCTACACCTACCGAGTGACGGCCAACGGGACCACCCTCACCACGGCGGAGTACGAGGTGACCGGGGATCGTCGGCTGGCGTCTGCCGTGGCAAGTAGCGGGTCGTACGCGTCCGGAACGCCCATCGAACGCTCCGTCGAGGGCGTGTTCGGGAACGTCCAGCTGATCCTCGGCGTCCTCGTCGTCCTCTCGGCGCTGAGCACCGTCGGAAGTACCACGGCGACGTTCGCCCAGGGAGTCCACGCGCGTCGGCAGGCCATCGGCATCCATCGCTCGACCGGCGCGACGCAGTGGCGGGTCCTGCGGACGATTCTGGCCGACATCGCTCGTATCGCGATCCCAGCGACGGCGCTCGCTCTCGGCCTCTCGGTCGTCGCGTTACAGTTGCTGGAGCGGGCTGGCTGGCTCGTCTTCTTCGGCTTCCGCCTCTCCGCGCGGACGCCGCCAGCTATCCTCGCAGCGATATTCCTCGGCGGCGTTTCGCTCGCCCTGTTCGGTGCCCTCGTCGCAACGGTGCCGTATCTGACGGCGTCACCGGTCTCGTTGCTCCCGAGCGGCGACCGAACGCGAACGCCCGACGAGGAGTCGGTCGACGAGAGACAGCCTAGCGACGACTGAACTGCTAGGTTAGCCGTTCCCCCATGGCTCAGTCAGCGGCCGTCGGTCGGAACTTTGACTGTCTGCCGAGGAGAACGCCGTACCATGGCGACCCGACAGCGCCAACAGTTCATTTACGGGCATCTCATGTGGGTGCTTGGTACCATCCTCGTGTTGACCCTCCTGGATGCGCTGACGTTGGAGCTGTTTTTCGTCGTCTCGCTGATCGGGTTTCTCGTGACTGTCGAACTGGTCGCACCGCAGGCCGTGTCGCCGCGCTGGCGACGGCGGCTCTGGTGGCTCATTGGGCTCGGACTGGTTGGCTTTGCCTACGTGGTCATCAAACGGATCCTCGAGATTCTACCGCCGGGGCTGGTCTGATGGCGCTGACACCGCTCTCCGAGGACTCCTGGCTACCGTCGCTCACTCTCCCGCAGCTCCTGCTGGCCGCTTACACCGTCCTCACGATCATCGCGCTCGTCTACGCCGCGAGTACGTCCTCAGCAGCGTTCGGTGCATACAACTCCCAGTGGGACGGGGCAGGTGAACTCCGAAGCGTCGCAGCTGACGCCGGTGCAAACGTGACTGTCGGAACGAACGTGAGTCAGTATCTGACGAGTGACACGGACACCACCGTTGCGGTCGTTCTCTCGCCGGCGGAGCCGTACTCGTCGAGCGAGCGGGCACGAATCGCGGAGTTCGTTCGAAGCGGTGGGACACTCGTCGTTGCCGAGGATTACCGCCCAGAAGGGAATGCCCTGCTCGCTGCCGTCGGTGCTGACGCGCGTTTTGACGGTCGCCCGGTGTACGACAACCGAAATTACTACCGCAACTCCTCGCTCCCGGAAGCGACGCCTGCCGGCGACTATCCGGAGACTGCCGGCGTCGATACTGTCGTCCTCAACTACGGGACGACTGTCAGAGCCGGAAACGCGACGACGCTCGTCAACACCTCCGAATACGCCTACCTCGACACCAACGGCAACGGCGAACTCGACGGCGAGGAGCAGTTAGCGTCCCGACCCGTCGTCACGAGCGAACCGGTCGGCGACGGCCGGGTTATCGCCGTCAGTGACCCGAGCATCTTCGTGAACGCGATGCTCGAACGCGGTGACAACCGACGGTTCGTCCGGAACCTCGTCGCCAGCCACGACGACGCACTGCTGGACTACTCACACGCCAGTAGCGTCCCGCCGGTGGCCGCTGCCGTCCTGGCCGTCCAGCGGTCAGACGCGCTGTTACTGCTCTGTGGCGTCGTGCTGGTCGGGGCGCTGCTCGCGTACGACCGCCGTCTCGACGAGCATCTCCGGGATCGCCTCCGGGAATACAGTGGCGGCGATCCGGACCCGAATCTCTCCAGGGACGGCGTTGAGAAGTATCTCAGAGCCAGTCATCCAGACTGGGAGACCGCACAGGTAGAGCGAGTAACGGAAGCCATTATTAAACAGCGGGCCGAACGTCAACGCAATGACTGATCCGTCGGTGCTGTACGACCGTCTCAAGGAGGAGACGGAGACAGTTCTTATCGGTAACGAGGAAGTTCTCCGACACATTACTGTCGCCATGCTTACACGCGGTCATGTGCTTCTGGAGGGGGTCCCCGGTGTCGCGAAAACGACGATCGCCACGCTCGTCGCCAACGCGACGGATCTCCAGCACTCCCGGGTCCAGATGACGCCCGACCTCCTCCCTGCGGATATCACCGGAACAACGGTGTATCACCAGCGAAACGGCGAGTTCGAGCTGCAGAAAGGCCCAGTGTTTACCAATCTGGTCATCGCCGACGAGATCAACCGCGCCCCGCCGAAAACACAGAGCGCACTCCTCGAAGCGATGCAGGAGGGACAGGTTTCCATTGAAGGGTCGACGCTCGAACTCCCGACGCCGTTTACCGTCGTTGCGACGATGAACCCTCTTGAGATGGAAGGGACGTTCAAACTCCCGGAGGCCCAGCGCGACCGGTTTCAGATGAAACTCGTCACCGAGATTCCCAACTCCGAGGAGGAGCGCGCGATCCTCGACCGATTCGACGCGAACCCGACGCTTGACGCGGACTCTATCTCGCAGGTTATCTCCCGGAGCGAACTTCTGGACGCCCGGTCAGTCATCCCCGAGACGCATATCGAAGACAGCATCAAGGAGTACATTCTCGCTATCGTCGGCGCGACACGGGACCACCGAAACGTCGTTCACGGGGCCTCACCGCGGGCGACAATCGCCCTGCAGAATACGGCCAAAGCAGTCGCTCGTCTGAACGGCCGGGAGTACGTCATTCCGGACGACGTCAAAGAGATGGCGCTCCCGGTGTTGCGGCATCGTCTCATTATGAACAGCGATGCCGAACTAAGCCAGATCAGCGCCGAAACGGTTATCGAAGAAATCCTTCAGTCGATTACGCCGCCCGGGTCCGACACCGACCACAGTACGGGTGTCGAGACAGCGGTCGGCGACGGCGGAACGAAACGGGAGTTCGAGTAGCGACTGGACCGCAGTTAGCTGTTTTCCGGGGCTGGTGTCGTCTCTCGTTCTCGGGTCGCCGCGCCATTGGACTGCGCCGATGGTTGTTCGAGTGCGTTCCACGAAACGGTCACGACACCGCTGAACCGGTCGTCATCGCGCGTATCGACAGTAACCGGTCGATCAAGTCCCGTGGCAAACCCCACCGCGAGCAAGGACACCACTGGGTGATCTAGCTGGTGAACGTCGCCGAACGCGGGATTGCTGATGGCAATAGTAGCAGTTCGGTTCCCGCCATCGATTTCGATTGTTGTGTCATCGACGAGTTCGAACTGCTCGGACAGGGCTGCGGTCAGTTGCGCCGCTATTGCATCGGGGTCGTTACCGAATTTGCCGGAGATCGTTTGCTCGAACTCGGTGTACAGACGGTCTCCGGTCGGGGGAAGCGATATGCCCTGTTCCGCCTCGGCACCGCTCGTAACGAACAGGTCTCCCAACTGGTCTGGATCGGGCACCGCGTACTCGACGTGTTGGGGGACGAACAGGCGCGCATTCGTCTCCGGACGGGATGCCGTTGGGACATACACCGTCTCGGTCTGGAGTTCCAGTTCGCTGACGAGGTGCTGTTCGACATCGGCCAACGTGTCGAACACCGTGTCACTGACCGACGCCGAGACGAACCGCTCGGGAGTGAGATAGAACGTGACGATGCCCGCAAACACACCGGTTCCTGCGAACGCGACGAAGATGGTCTGCAGGGTTGGAAAGAGGAGTGCCGCTATGAGGGATAGTCCACCGACCGCAAAGAAGCCCACTGCGGTCCGTCTGAACGTTGCCCGCTTCGCATGCGCGTAGGAGTCGCGCAACCGGCGGTTCTCCTCCCGTAACACTTCCAGCTCCGCTTCGAGTGTCTGGCGGTCGTGTACAATATCCGTCTGTCGGGTGCTGTCATCGGCTGATGCGTCCGGTTGCGTAGGCTCGGGTTGGCTCATAGGAAATCACGGTCCGAAGCTGCGTCTTCAGTCACGATGTCGAGTTCTATCAGCAGATAGCGATGGAAGAGATAGCCGACGATGGCAATTCCGATGACCGCGGTGGCCCCGACGCTGAGGGGGGCCAAGTCCCAGCGCCAGAGCGACAGCCAGGCGAGACTGCCGAGCAGCGGAACGACAAGTGCGACGAGGCTGCCGGCGACTCGCCTGTCGGGTGTCTCGATAGGTACCGAAAGCAACGCAAGGAACAGGCCGCCTTCGACGATGACGAGCGGTAGCAGTGATGGTGTATCGACTGTGACGAGCGCTACCTGTCCGAGCACGACCGCGAGAACGGGTGTACCGGACAGGTAGAGACCGCCGAGGACAACACCGACGAAACCAAGCCATACCGGCCCGCCCCAGACGAGTCCGCCTGTAGCTACGACGATGCCCAGCAGGCCGAGCACGGTGGGTAGTGATCGGCGCGAGCGTGCCGTTTTCAGTGCGACGCTCATGCGTACTCCCTCCGGTCTGTGTTCGCTGGGCTGCCGGACAGAATAGCCGAGATCTGGTCCGGGGACCCAACCTCGTAGGCCGTCACCGAGTCGACCTCGTTCAGTTCACGCCGGAACTGGTCGAAGGTTCGATACCGTTCGTATGCGGTATCGAGATCGGTGAGGAGGTCCGTATCGAAGGCTACTGATGGAGCGATAAACACGACGACCTCCGTTGCGTTGCGTCTCGCCAGTCCAACCGCGTTCCGTAGTTCACTCGGGTTGCTGTCGTCAGTACAGATGACCAGCAGGTTCGCGCTGCGTATCTCGTGTGGTGCCGCCTGGAGCCCGTTGTACAGCGGCTGGTTGGGAAGGTGTCGTTTTGATCCGGCGGCATCTCGATACGCGAGCAACGTCGTTTCCATCGGTGATTGTGTGTCCGCCGTCGGGTTCACCGTCCCTGTCATCCTGCCGGTGTGAGACGCTGTCGTGGTAGCTGTTGCCGGCGTCTCAGTTTCGGTGTCGAGGTCGTTGATCCGATGCCGGCACGACCTGTAGGCCTCGGTTCTCGCCACAGGGATTCTCGATTCCGTCACGCCCGCGTCGTCAATAGTGAGATAGCCCAGGGGATCACGGATCGTTTCGGCACGTTGCTGGAACGCTGCGGCGACCGCTCTGAGGTGATCTAGCTTCGTTTCGCCAGGTGTCCCATCACCCAGAGTCTGCCGGTGATCGAGGACGAGCACCACGCTACGGTTACTCTCAGCCTCGTAGTTGCGGACGTGCGTCTCGTCTAGTCTGGCAGTCGCCTTCCAGTCGACGTATTTCAGTGCGTCACCCGGGACATATTTTCGAATCTCCTCAGCTGACAGGCCACCCGTCCGCCCCCGGGCATCGTGCTCGCCGACACCGCGTAGCAACTGTTTCCCGCTCTGGCCAACGTGAATCGGACCGACCGACGGCGACTCGACTGCTAGTTCGGGGCCGGGAGCCGTCGTGAACGACTGGGTAAACAGCCCGGTGCCGTCACTGACGGTTACTGTGGCTCCGGGAACGGTGTAGTTGCCAACAGTCTCCCAGGTGAGCGGAAGCGTCACCGACGAGGACTGCATCGACGTATCGAGATGGATATCCGGAGAGGAACCCGCTTCCATCCGCGCTGCGAGTGGAATCCTTGCCTCGACGGAGAGCGGCAGGTGATCGCCGGCGGCGGCAACTGATGCCTCGAGAGTGTACTTCGTTTTGGCGTCGGTCCGTATTCGGGACCGGTCGAGCGACTGGCTGACGGTGAGTTCGTCCTCGAGTCGTGAAACGCCACGGACGAACGCAAACTGCATTGCGAGCAGCCAGCCTGCGAGCCCGACGGCCCCGACGACTAACAGGGGCGCATCGAGCAGCCCACCACTCACGACGAGACTACCGATAGCAGTGATCGTGAGCCAGAACCGCCGGGTGACACGCATTAGCTTCGGTTACTGAACCGAGCCCATTGAAGATACCGACAGACACAGCCGAGTCCTTCAGAGATAGGTCCGCACCTAGTATCGAAATCGATATTGATATTTAGGGGATTATCTACTTAACCGTCACTCGAAAATTCTGAGTCATGAATGGTCTGAGTTCACGTTGTATCGGAATTCTGGAACTCAACTAAAGGTAGCTATTGGAATCAGTATTAATATTAGAACTATGCTCACAGACATCTCAGCTGGCGCCCGCCGTCTCGCGAACAACTGGTTCTGTCGCCTGCCGACGGTTCGCGTCGGTGCCGTCGTCCTCGTGACGCTGCTTCTCGCCGGTGTCGTGTTTCCAGTCGCCGGGACGTCGCCGCAGGTGAACACTGCTAGCGGTGGCGGGGCCGATACTCCGGACGTACAGCAGGCTCAGGCCGCTTCGAACGCCACTGATACAGACGGCGACGGGCTGTCGGATTCGCTAGAGCGCTCCGTTTACGGCACTGATCCGACGGACCCGGACACGGACGGCGACGGTTATCCGGACGGCATGGAAGTCCGCTGTGAGCAGGCTCTTCCGGATGCAGACCCGCTCCGAACGGACATCTACGTCGAAGTCGACTCTACACAGTCAACGACGCTCAGCGACCCGGTCCGGACATCTATTGTCGAGACGTTTGAGAATGCACCCGTTTCGAACCCCGACGGCTCCACCGGTATCGATATCCATCTCGTCACAGACGATACGAACCTCTCGGCCAACGGGACGGTACACTCGAAATCCCGTGCTGGTGCCGGGAACGACATCTATGACTTCCGGGCCAACCACTCCGAGCACCGTGCTGACGGCTACTACTACGTCCTGCTAACTGACGACGTCGCCTACAACGGGGACGACTACTTCGTCGGTGCGGGCCGACCTGAAATCGCGGCGATGGAGCGGTTCGATTCACCGAAGATCACCGCCTCGCTGTTCATGCACGAATTCGGGCACGCGATGGGGCTCGACGCCCATCAGGACGGTATCGACGAGGAGCGGTACTCCCAGACAGAGTACGACAGCGTGATGAACTACAACGGGCTGTACAGACAACTTTCCTATTCCAACGGCACCGACAGTGTAGGCCGAAACGAGTGGCAGTTCGTTGCCGAGAACCGAACACAGCCCGACATCGACTGCGTCGAGAACGGAACGTGCCCTAGCAGGTGTACCCAGAACTGACCAATTCCGCTAAAGCGACTGTCAACGGTTAGCTGCTGTCTGCTAGCATACTCATGAAGAACGACCCGAACACTGTCTGTAGCCCCAGCACTACGACTGTCGAGGCCAGAAGGGTCGCTGTAGCTGACGGTAACGCCGCCTCGCCGGCGAGCAGCCACTGTCCGAACACGCTCCCGAGGTACAGAATCCCGACTGCAGCCGCGAGAATGCCGATGGACGCGCCGTGCTCCAACTGGAACCGCTCCCGTATCATGCCGACAAGCACACCCTCGGGCTTGTTTATCGGGTTCGCGGCGATGGAACTGAACAGCGCGAGCGTCCAGACCTGATACCCGACGATTGCCAGCAACGACCCGCCGACCATCGTCTGTATGCCGAAGTTAACGCCACCGATCGACAGCCGAGCGATTGATAGCGACATCAACACTGCCCCGACCGACACTAGCAACAGAGCCGGATACGAGAACAGGTAGTCCGGCGCGTTCACGAGCATGAAGCGGACGTGTCGCCAGCCGTCACTGAAACTATCGAGCGTCTCCTCGCCTTCCCGCTCGTGGTAGATAATCGGGACCTCCTCTATGGTGAGGTCGTTCGCACCGGCTTCCATGATCATTTCGCTGGCGAACTCCATCCCGGTCGTCTCTAGCTCTAGCGTTTCGAGCGCGTCCTTGGTGAACACACGGAAGCCGCTGTGTGCATCGCTTACACCGGCTCCATAGAACGTGTTCAGGAACCGCGTCAACAGCGGGTTTCCGACGTATTTGTGGAGTGGCGGCATCGACCCGTCCCGGATCTCGCCCTCCAGTCGGCTCCCCATACAGATGTCCGCGTCGCCGTTCTGGACCGGTTCGAGGAGCTGGGGAATCATCTCGAAATCGTACGTCGTGTCAGCATCACCCATCGCAATGTACTCTCCCCGTGCCTTGTCGAACGCGTAGCGATACGCATAGCCATAGCCCGGTTCATCAGGTGTCACGACTGTCGCACCCCGCTCGCGAGCTAACTCCGGAGTCGCGTCGGTCGAACTGTCGCTCACGATGATCTCGGTCGGCACACGTAACTCCGAGATCGCTGTCTTGATCCGATCAATACATTCGACGATCCCTTTCTCCTCGTTGAGGGTGGGCATCACGACGCTCAAAACCGGCGTGACTTCGCTCTCCGGCGTGACGAGAAACTCGTCTACAGCCTTCGTGATCCCCTGTTGACCCGCTTGATTTGCCTGATTTGCTTGTATCGTCATTCCCGTACCTCGGCTATCGCTGGTGCGTCTGGTAGCATACACTCTCCACTCCCCTGAGCGGCTTCCGATGAACACGGCTAGTAGGCCCCATTTTATCTGAGTTCAATGCCGAATTTCTGATATGTACCGCACGGCTTCCACACAGAGTGTCATGTCAAAGCAGCATATAATAAAGCTGTCGGGTGGGATAATCCATCATTAATAACAATAGTTGTCATGAGAATCCCTCTCCTCCCCTGATTGTACACGATTTCTTCGACCCATGACCACAGTGTGGCGTGCCATCTATCAATAAAGCACATTATTCACGCACTAATGTACGTTGTGAAGCAGATATCTATCAGACTAGTAGACTATGTCTCCCGCGGTTTCAGCGCCGGATATCTCAAGCAAGGTGATAAAACGGGAACCATCACTAGGAAGTCACGTCTGCGAATGTCGAACTACACCGGGAAACTACTACGACAGGCACTGAGAAGCTGTCTCGGATCGTCTGTAATCGGGAAAATGCGTCAATTCAAGTAGACACGCTGCGGGTACAGCCACCTGATTCCATGTGCCGGTCGGTGGCTTTGGTGTCATGGTTGCTGAGCGTCTCACACTGGGCGACGAAGCCGACTCCGTATCTCGCCACCAACAGCGTGTATCCGAGGCAGTCGCTCCTCCGATGCACTGATCAGCGTTGCGACGCTCAGCCCAAGGACGTAGACGACTCCCAAAAGCATGATAACCGAGATGTCCTTGCTGAACCGAAGTGCCCCACGTATCGATGCCATATACGTACATATCTGGACTGAGTATAAGCCGTTGGGGTCTGATTATTAATATTTGTAACTGGGCGGCCGCTGTTGTCCAGAGCCGTAGATTTAAGCCGTCCTATGTGCTAAACGATAACATGGCCACAGATCAGTCCGAGGGGGCGAGCCTGCATGTGCCACCGCTGGAGAATACAGCGTTTTTCTCCATTGAGGACGACGACGGCTATGTCCGTATTGAACAGTCACTGGGGAACCAGGTCCTGTACACGCCCAATGAGGCGCAGGACATCGCTGAAGCCATTCTCGACGCTGTTGACGAGGCTGTCGAAGAAGAGTAACCCATGGCTGGCCGTCGGCCCTGTTTTGCTGGAAGGCGAGATGGTTTGAACAAGGGAGGTCCAGCGTCAGGTATGACAGATGCAAGCCACCGGGCGGCGGTCGCCGAGCGAGCGGCCCGTGCTGGCGGTGTCGTGGCCCGGGAGCAGTTCCGGGGCGACCTCAGTGTCGAATCGAAGGCCAACAAAAACGATCTCGTCACGGAGACGGACCGCGACGCCCAGCGGCAAGTCGTCGCCACGATTCGAGCGGAGTTCCCCCGTGACCGGTTCCTCTGTGAGGAAGACCTCTCAACGTTAGCTGGCCCGGACGTTGACTCCGAGCCTGAAGCGGTCGATAGTATCCCAAATAGCGGCTCTGTGTGGGTCATCGATCCGATCGACGGGACGGCGAACTACGTCCGTGGGATGCGTCTGTGGGGAACGGTTGTCAGCGCAGTTGTCGACGGCGAGCCGGTCGCATCGGTGACCTATCTCCCCTCCTATGGCGACCTCTACGCGGCTGGCCCCGAAAGCGTGACACGAGACGGGACCGAACTGTCGGTAAGTGGTCGAACCGACCCGGAGACGTTCGCCGTGGCTCCTGTCGGCTGGTGGGACCGTGACGACAGGGACGAGTTCGGTCGGCTGTGTAGCGCTGTCGGCGACCGCTTCGGCGACATTCGGCGTCTGGGTTCGTTCCAGGCCACGCTGGCACACGTTGCCGACGGGGCGCTCGAAGGGCTCGTTTGCACGCGCCCGATGGCCCCCTGGGACACGCTCGCTGGCGTCCATATGGTCAGACGGGCTGGCGGCACGGTCACTGACCTCGATGGCGAACCCTGGACCCACGACAGCGATTCCGTCGTCGCCTCCAACGGCGAGGCACACGAGGCCTTCGTGGTGGCCGGCAACGAGGCACTCGCTGAGGATTGAACACAGTTTCGCCATCAAATCCCGCCGCGTCTGGCTCGCGGAAGTCCGCTCCATGCACACGGGACCGGAACGCTAAAACCGCCTGCCACCGGTCACTCGGCCATGGAAACGTTCGAGCGAGCCGTCGATGAGTACGGGCCCGGCCAGCTCTGGGTGGGCTCTTTCGTTGCCGTCCTCCTCGTCGCGGTCGGAGCCGTTATGGCCGCTCCACAGGCCGTCTGGGATCGGTTCCTCTGGCAGTACTTCTGGGGGCCAGTGTACGCGGACGCCAAGGCGGCCAGCTGTGCCGAGATGACTGCATCCGGGCCACAACCGCTGTACGATGGCTGTAGGGCGGCTATTCAGGAGGGACGGCTCATCGCCGAGCCGGGATACACTATCGTCTCCGAGATCGGCTACATGTTGATTCTGGTGTATATGCTCGTCGGCGTCTACTTCCTCCTCGAGCGACTGGACATCGCCGAGGACCCGAAGCTCTACTTCGCGTTCGTGCCGTTCATGCTGCTCGGCGGCGCGTTGCGGACTGTCGAGGATGCAACCGACCGCGCGGTCGATGCCGGCGTCTCACCTATCGTCGAGTACCCGCTGAGTTCACTCATCATCAGTCCCGTTATTTACGGCACGGTGTTCCTGCTGACGCTGCTCGTCCTCGTCGTCTGTGTGGACCTCGAACAGCGCGGCGTCGTCGACAGCTACTACCGGACGACCGGCGCTGTTGGTAGCATTTTCGTCGCCGTGACGCTGCTCTATCTTACGTTTGTCGCGCTCACACGAGAGTACGCGACGCTGTACCCGTCGGTCCTCATCACGACTGTCGCACTGGCGTCGGCGTTGTCGTACGGTCTGTACCGCCTGTTCGAGTCCTATCGACCGGCGCTGAACGACGGAACCGGCTATATCGGCTTGCTGGTCATCTGGGGCCACGCCATCGACGGCGTCGCGAACGTCCTGCTGGCTGACTGGCTCGATGCACTCAACGTCCCGCTGACGTACTACCCGAAACATCCGGCCAACGCATTCATCATTGAAGCCACCGAATCTCTCCAGTCTGCCGGTCTGACTGCTGCCATCGGCACATCCTGGCCGTTCCTGATTGTTAAGCTCGCTGTCGCCTCGCTGGTCGTTTCGCTGTTCAACCAGGAGTTCATCGACGACAGCCCGCGGTACGCACTGCTGTTGCTCATCGCCGTTACCGCAGTCGGCCTCGGGCCGGGGACGCGGGACATGCTGCGGGCGACGTTCGGCATCTGAATACGGACTGTCCGGTATCTGACTCTCGCTCGTCGGCTGTTGCTACGGGAACGGATGATGCTCCCTGTCGAGCCGCGGCTCGAAGCCCAGGTCAGCAGGCACGGCTTCGGCCCGCTCGCCGAAGAACGAATCACCGAAGAACAGCGGCTGTGCCGACGGACAGACGACGCGGACCGCCTCGAATCCGAGCTGTTCGAGGTCGCGCGTCGTCAGCCGCGCTCCGTAGGGCGTGAGTCCTGCGTCAGCTGCCCGGTCACACAACGTCTCTAGCTCCGCCTCGCCGGAGAGGTCTGCGTCGGGGCCGAGCGAGTCCAGCGGGACCGCCGTCTCGGTGGCCGTCAGGTCGGCCCCCTCGCCGGGTGATTCGGCGTAGCGCCCGATTGATCCCTGTGCGTCCATGGCCGCGTCTGGGCCCATGCTGTCGAGTTCCATCCAGTTCTGGAGCGCCTCTTCCAGCGCACCGACGGCGGCCGTACCCGGGTCCAGATCCGCATCGGTGCCGAGTGCGAAGCGAGGCCACTCGTCCTGTTCCAGTGCGACGGTGATGACCGGCACGTCCACGTCCTGTGTCAGTAACAGCGCCGTCACGTCGAGCCCCTCGGACGCCGCGCGACGCCGGAGCGTGTCGTACCGCTCGTGGTCGTCGACGGCAACTCGAAGCGACTCGAACGTCGAGTACCACGACAGCATCGCGGCGTCGCGCTCGATGACCTCGTAGAGCCCGGTCAGCAGCGCCTCGGTGACGGTGTTTCCAAGCCCGAGCCCGGTCGTCGTTGCCGGTCTAACGGCGTTCGATGGCGGCGGATAGTGGACGGTCTCGGCGGGAAGCGACCGCCGTTCGTCGGTCAGCAGATTCTCAGCCGGGACCCAGGGAAGCGCCGTCGAGTCGTCCCATTCGGCCTCGTCCCTGACGAACGCGTCGGGTGCGACGGCATCCGGAACATCGACGACCGTCCCGTGCCGCAGATTCCCGTCTCGGTAGACCCCGGCCGCGTACCGCTCGTAGTTCTCGCCCAGCGCTTTCATGAACGCCGTGTCCCAGTCGATAGCGACACCGGCGGCCTTGGCGGCGGCCGACACGTCGCTGAAACCGGCGGTGTCGGCGAGCGTCGACAGGTAGTACGGGGCGGGGAACGACTCGACTTCGCCGACCTCCGTGGCGATACCGACCCGGTCGTCGAGGCCCAGTTCCGCCCGCGAGAGCGCCTCGCTGTCCGGGGCCGTTCGGCGACCGTCGCCGAGGGTACGGCTCGGCGTCTCACTGCAGTCACAGCCCGGGACGGGGAGGAACCGGCGCTGCGTATGTGGGAGTTCCGTAACTGTCCCGAAGAGGGCAGTGTCGCCGTCGAGAAACTGGGTTACCAGTCGGCCCGCCAGCGCTCCCGTGAATCGTTGCGTGGCTGCTGCTGGGGCTTCTGTGATCTCCTCGGTATCGTCGACCGTCGCCTCGACCCGAGTCCGCAGACAGTCGAAACAGCCCGTTTCGGGTCCGAAGCCGCTGATCGCGGCGTCAGTCACCGGGACGCCGCCGACGCCGCCCAGTTCGACGGCGACCCACGGGACGTCATCGCCTTTCGCTCGGTCGTTCCACGCCGCAAACGTCTCTGACCCGACAGTATCGACGACGACGGCGAGGTCGCCACTACTGTTCGCCGGTGTCGACGGCTGTGCTACTGTAACGTCGATATCAGCGAGAAACGCAGTGAGTGCGTCGACGGCCGGTCCACGCCCGACGACTTCGACAGTTTGCATGCCGAACCCCTCGCGGTGGAGCGGGAAAAACCTACGCGGCGAGGATCGACTGAGCCACGGAGGCCAGCTCGTCCGGCTCGGCGTCTTTGAGCCGGTCGTCACCGAGCATCAGGCGGAGCCGCGGTCGGCCCACGTCGATCGGGACCTTCTCCGTGTCGATGAGGTTCATGTCTTCGAGCTTCGTCTTCGTCCGCGAGAACGTCGCCTTGCTCGCCAGTCCGACGTCTTCGCCCCATTTGCTGATGTCGTACAGCAGTTCGCCGTTCCGTGCGGCCACGAGCAGGCTGATGGTGACCTCGTCGAGACCGTCGCCGTCGCCACGAGCCGTCGACAGAGAGCTGAGAACGTCGTTGAAGTCCGACGCGGTTTCCGGGCCGATATCGGCTTCAAGTGTGCTCTGGACGCGGTTGAGCGGTGGCGTCCGGAGCGAGTACTCGTCGGCGTCTTCCCAGGTCGAGCCGTAGTAGTCGTAGGCGTTGTCGACGAACGCCGCGTCGTCGGTCCCGAGACCGCCGACCGTGTCGCTGATGGTGACGAGCGCGTACACCGTATCGACAGTTACCGCGACCGAGTGGTTCGGCACGTCGTCGAGCAGTCGCATCGTGAGCCGCTCCTCGTCGATGAGGTCGGCCGCGGTGCTCGCAACGAGGAAGTCGTCCATGACGTCTTTCAGTGCGCGCTCGTCGGCGAGCAGCCGAACTTCGGGAGCGCCCGAATCCGCGTCCAGTGTCGATACAAGCTCAGAGATGGTCCGCCGCGACGGGTTCACGACGTACACCGGCTCGTCAGTTGCCCCAAACACCGTGGTCAACATAGACCCGACGTCGTCTTGCAGGAGATTTTCAGTCATTGTCCCTTCCAAGTATATAGTGTATTATTATATTTAATTTTACCGGCCATACTGTGTTGATTTCGCCAACAATCCGACAACACCCACCGATGAGAGGCGATAAAATATTGGTCAACTGTCCTAAGCAGAAGCCGTTCGTCTCACGGACTGAACCATCTGTTCTGCTCGTCGTCGTCACGCGAATTCGCTCGAATCAGTGGTTACTGTCACTGTCTCCTACCCGCCGGAAGCCACGACTGGAGCACAGTATCAAATCTGTACCTGAGTGCGTACGGAGAGTGTCGCATCAACACGGCTCCTCGGGTGGCCGGTTCGAAAATAGATGGCGGCCGTCTCGGCTTCCATCACGGAGTCTGACAGCTTCGCGCTCGTCAGAAGTCCGTCCGGAGACGCGCAGCGAGGTCGTCGGACCAGTGAAACTCCCCGTCGAAGATGACGGGCAGTGAGGTCTGGCCCAGCGCGTCGGCCAACTCCGTAGCGCCGAGCGAGTGGCTCGTCTGTTCGCCGTTCAGCGCGGCGCTGTCGTCGAACGGCAGGCGGTAGCTCTCACCGGGCCGTTCCGGGGACACGACCGTACACTGGACGTCGAATCCCGTTTCCCCTTTGGAGACCCAGACGACCGCGGGGTGTGCGGGATTGGGAACGATAGAGTAGGTCCCGTCGCCGACGACCGCGTAGTCCTTGCACATCATTATCCGTCGGCGAGCGAGTTCCAGCGCTCGCTGAATGCTGAATCCGTTACTGAGTAGGCGCGCGAAGGCGGTCCCGACCAGGGCGGCGTGTTTGTCCAGCACGTCGGTAAGTGTCACCGCACCGGCGACCGCGCCCTGTTTGACGAGGTCAAGCCCTTCGTCATAGGAGCCACAGGCGTTCAGGAAGAACGTCTGCGTTCGGGCTTCCGACAGCGACGACAGCGCCAGATTGCCGTCGGGACAGCGCAGTCCCTCCTCGTCGCAGTGGCCGATGAAGTGGACGAAATCGGCCGGCTGTTCGAACACGTCGGCCAGTTCGTTGACCGACAGCAGTTCGCTGACCTGGACGTCCATCGGCAGGTCCGCGGCCCGGTATATCTCTGTGACTTCCGTGTGTTCGCCGGCCATCTCCTCGTCGTTGAGGACGACCGCGACCCGTTGGCTGTCGGCATCCCGGTTCTGACTCCGGTAGCGGTTCACGTACGCCTCCGCCGGCGTTTTACAGGCGTCTATCGGGTTCCCCGGAGCGAGCCACGAGTGCAGTTGGCCCTCGCGTAGGTTCGGCTCGATGACCGGTGGGCGCTCGGCCGAACCGCGGCTCAGATACGAATCCGACAGCGTCCTGTCGAGAAGCTCATCCTGGTCGAGCCGGGAGCTGTCCGGCAGGTAGATGAGACTGAGTCGGTCGAGCAGGAACGGCAGGCATCGGACCCGTTCCGGTTCGGGTGAGACGTACGTCGAGAGTGGCCACTCCGGCAGAATCGAGTTCACGGCCTCGTCGGAGACATCGATGTACCGCTCGAGCCGTCCAGCCGGCGACAGCGACCGAACTGTGTCCGGGTCGAGCGAGAGCGCGGACGTGATACGAGCGCCACTCTCGGCTGGATCGACGCGTCTGACCAGACAGTCGAGGTAGAACACCTTCCGGAGCAGCGCCGCGACGCCGGCCTGTAGCGACGGCCACGCGTCGAAAGAGCGGTGTACCGACGTGCCGTCGGCCGTCAACAGTGCTGCATCCCGTGACTCGACTACCACTTCGGCCCCGAGATAGTACGCCAGCGGGGCGCTGACGAGCAGTTCCGCCTCGCACTCCGGAACACGGAGCGTGATGCCAGTCTCCGGACGGTTCTGCCGAACCGGTTCGGGAATACGGGTCGTCTCGCCGGTCGTGACTATCGGCGGATGGCCGCGGAGTTCCGGATGTGAGCGGGACGGCTGCATCGTATGATGGGCCCCACTCAGATGGGTAATCGCCGTTGCGAGTCCGGCAGGTGTCGCGGGGACCTGCAGATGCGGCCGCTCCGCGCTCGTCTCCCAGACGAACCCGACGGTAATACTCGTCGGCTCTTGGAAACCGAGGACAGAGGTAATGCCGGCCGAGTGGAGCGACGCCGGCCCGTCGAAGCGGACGTGGATCCGAATGTCGTCAACGACGCCCAACGGCGACCCTCGGTCGCTATCCGCAGCACGGGCCTCCATCGTCAGCAGGTACTCCCCCTCCTCTAGGGTCGTCGGTGAATCAACTGCTCCAGTATTCGTGTCAGTAGCGACTCGGGTTACCGTGGCATCCACCGCCGGCAGTGCTAACTCGGTGACGGACCCGCTGTAGCAGTCGTCGACACGATGTGGTAACTGTTCGCCGTCCGTAACTTCTCGATCGTGTAACTGGCGCACCAGTGCGCTCGGGTCGACCGTTTCTCCATCCCACTCCGGCGTGTTACTGCTGTTCCGGTCCACCCGCTCGCCTGCCACCCCCCAGGTGACCATGCATAGACATGTGGAACGTCATCTGATATATACGTACGGGTGTCAGGATGTCGTCTCCCCAACTGTACCCGCGGCACCGGACAATGTGTGATAACATAGCACATACGTGGCCCAAAGGGTAGATTATTGTCGTATCGGTCCTGACTCGGATACATGAGCTACGAAACCGTACGGGAAGCGGACCCGGCAGTCGCAGACGCCCTGGAGGGCGAACGAGGCCGGCAGAACGACACGCTGGCGATGATCGCCAGTGAGAACCACGTCAGCGAGGCTGTGATGGAGGCACAGAGCTCCGAACTGACGAACAAGTACGCCGAGGGCTACCCCGGTGAGCGCTACTACGGCGGCTGCGAGTACGCCGACGACGTCGAGGAACTGGCAATCGACCGCGCGAAGGAACTGTGGGGCGCGGACCACGTCAACGTCCAGCCACACTCCGGCTCCCAGGCCAACATGGGCGTCTACCTCGGCGTGCTCGAACCCGGCGACAAGATCCTCTCGCTGGACCTGACGCACGGCGGCCACCTCTCGCACGGCCACCCAGCGAACTTCGCCGGCCAGGTGTACGAGGTCGAACAGTACAAGGTCGACGAGGAAACCGGCTACATCGACTACGAGGGCCTCCACGACCACGCAGAGGAGTTCGAGCCGGACATCATCGTTTCGGGCTACTCCGCGTACCCCCGGGAAGTCGACTTCGAGCGGATTCAGGAAGCCGCCGACGCGGTCGACGCGTACCACCTCGCGGACATCGCCCACATCACCGGCCTCGTCGCCGCTGGCGTCCACGAGTCGCCGGTCGGCGTCGCCGACTTCGTCACCGGCTCGACGCACAAGACCATCCGCGCCGGCCGCGGTGGCATCATCATGTGCGACGAGGAGTACGCCGACGACATCGACAGCGCGGTGTTCC
Organism: Haloarcula sp. KBTZ06; assembly: GCF_048595605.1. NCBI lineage: Archaea > Methanobacteriati > Methanobacteriota > Halobacteria > Halobacteriales > Haloarculaceae > Haloarcula > Haloarcula sp. KBTZ06. The sequence goes on along the minus strand of NZ_CP184337.1, from coordinate 1,466,217 downwards.
CCGGCTCCCAGGGCGGCCCGCTGATGCACAACGTCGCCGGCAAGGCCGTCGGCTTCGGCGAGGCGCTGGCCCCCGAGTTCGAGCAATACGCCCAGCAGACCGTCGACAACGCCGTCGCCCTCGGTGACCGACTCAAGGAACACGGTCTGGATCTGGTCTCCGATGGCACGGACAACCACCTCGTGCTCATCGACCTCCGTCCGTCCCATCCGAATACGACTGGCAAGGAAGTCGAGGAAGCGCTCGAAGAGGCCGGCATCGTCCTCAACGCCAACACCGTCCCCGGCGAGACCCGCTCGGCGTTCAACCCCTCGGGCATCCGCGCCGGTACGCCCGCGCTCACCACCCGTGGTTTCGACGAGGACGCCTGCCGCGAGGTCGCCGATCTCATCTACAAGGTCGTCGACGCCCCCCACGACGACGATGTCGTGGCGGAAGTCAGCGACCGCGTGGACGAGATGACCGACGAGTACACGCTGTACGAGTAGCGACAGGCTAGCCCTGGAGCGCGGATTCTGCTGTCCGCCCACTGGCATCCTCCTTTTTGGCATCTCTCTCCGATACGACTGGTATGCCCCGCACAACCCGACGCCGGACGCTCTATGCACTGGGTGCCTCCCTGTCGGTGTTCGCTGGCTGTACGCAGTTCGAGAGCGAGTCAGGGGCGGAAACCGGGCAAAGCGACGGCGGCGCGAGCGAGCCGACAGTGACGGCCACGGCGGCGGAGACAGACGCCGCTACCCCCACAGGCCAGGAGTCGACTGCTGGACAGACCGAAACAGCCACAGAACTCGACCTGCGGGAGGCCAACGTCGTCGGGGTCGAACTCACGGACGAAGGCGACGACTACCGCTTCGACGTAACACTCTATCACGATGACGACGGCGAGGACGGCTACGCGAACTGGTGGCAGGTCGAAACGCTGGCGGGCGACCGACTCGGTCGCCGTGATCTCCGGCACGCTCACTCGACGGCTCCGTTCACCCGGTCGGAGACCATTACTGTTCCCGACGATACGACCTGTGTCGTAGTCCGGGGCCACGACCAGACCCACGGCTACGGCGGCCAGGCGATGACGGTGGCTGTCCCGGGCGGCCCGACACGGGCCATCCGGCAGGGGGCCGAGCGGAAGTCGGTCGCCGAGTCGGACTGTCCCTGAGCGAGCGCGCGCCTGCCTGTCGCGGCCGGCCGAAATCCGGGACGTTCATACCGCCCCGCGCCGCCGTTGTACCCAATGACAGAGATTATCGACGGCGACGCCGTCGCACAGTCGATTCGGGATGACCTGGTCGCGTCCATCGACCACCTCGCCGACGCGGGCGAGCGCCCGTCGCTGGCGACGGTCCTGATGTCCGAGGACCCGGCCAGCGAGACCTACGTCTCGATGAAACAGAACGACTGCGAGGAGGTCGGTATCGAGGCAATCGACATCGACATCGACCCCGACGCGGACGCTGCCGAACTGTACGACACTATCGAGGACCTCAACGCCGACGACGACGTCAACGGCATCCTGGTCCAGATGCCGGTCCCCGACCACGTCGAGGACAGGTCGGTCCTGCGAGCCATCGACCCGATGAAAGACGTCGACGGCTTCCACCCGGAGAACGTTGGCCGACTCGTCGCCGGTGACGCCCGCTACAAGCCCTGCACACCCCACGGCATCCAGAAGCTCATCGAGAGCGTGGGTGTGGACACAGAAGGCAAGGACGCCGTCGTCGTCGGCCGGTCGGACATCGTCGGTAAGCCGATGGCGAACCTGCTCATCCAGAAGGCACCGGGCGGCAATGCGACGACGACGGTGTGTCACTCCCGCACCGAGAACCTCGCCGAGCGGACCCGCAACGCCGACATTCTCGTCGCTGCGGCCGGCGTCCCGGAGATGATCGACGGCGACATGATTGGGGAGGGCGCGACGGTCATCGACGTGGGCATCAACCGCGTCGACGCTGATACCGAGAAGGGGTACGAACTGGTCGGCGACGTGGAATACGAGAGCGCGAAGGAGGTCGCGGGCGCGATCACGCCGGTTCCCGGCGGCGTCGGCCCGATGACCCGCGCAATGCTCCTGTACAACACGGTGAAAGCGACGGGCCTGCAACACGACATCGACGTCGACCTGCCCTGAATGCCGTCGCTTGCGGCCTTCGAGAACCGTGACGTGCTCACCCGTCGGGTGACTCGCGAGACCGACACAGCGGGTGTAGAAGGGGTCCGCGCCCGTGCTGACCGGGGGCTCCACTGGGCGGTCGGCGCGCTCGTCACCGACCCGGCGGACCGGATACTGTTCGTCTACGAGGACGAGAGCTGGAAGCTTCCGGGCGGCGGCGTCGAAGCCGGCGAGACGCGCCAAGAGGCGGTGCGCCGCGAGGTACGCGAGGAGACGGGCGTCGAGAGTACCGTCGACGAACTGGCTGCCGTCACCGAGGTCACGGTGACCGATGGCGGCCGAGAGGCGACGTTCTTTTTCGGGACCTATCGCGCGACGGCTGACTCCACGGACCTCGCGTCGGACCCCGGACTCGACGGCGAGTCGATAGAGACCGTAGCGTGGCGGGATGCGGTTCCGGAAAACTGTCTGGACGAAACCCTCGTACGGCGGCTCCAGTGACCGCTTAGACCGTGTCGTTCTCGATTCCGGCAAGCCAGTTCTCGGCTCTGACGAATGCGCTCTCGTCGCCGGTAATGTACGACCCCAGGTCCCGCGCCGCGTGAACGAGACGGTTGGCGTCCGCGGGGTCGACATCGCCGTCCAGCGCCTCGATCCGCTTTCGATGGTCGCGAATCCGTCCGGAGAGCTGTCGTGCGGTCGGTTCCGAATTGGCGTCCAGATACGTCCGTACGTCGCGCTGATAGCTATCGACGGCGGCCGCCATCGCCAGGCCGTACGGCACTCGAAGCTCCGACGGGACCGACTCGACAGCCGGACGGTCGCCGTCGTCAGCACTGCCGAGAAGTTCGTAGAAGTACCGCTCCGCCGGGTCGCCGCTGCGCAACTCCCGGGAGAGGTGTGCACCGACGTGCTGGAGTTCGACCGCGGCGACGAACGTCGGGTTGAGCGAGCGAAGCTCGCCCGCGTCGATGAACCCCCGCTTGCGTGTGTACTCCCGACAGCGCTCGGCGGCCGCGTCAGCGAGCTCCCGGGTCGGGTCTGCGTCGATCCGGCTCCGGACCGGCGTCAGGTCGAGGGTGGCCGGTGCGTCCGTGTGTTCGGTGTGCTCGTCGATGCCGACGCTGTGGATGCTGCCACAGTCCGGACAGGCGATGCTCCCCGTCTCGTAGTACCGCCATCGCGTGCCACAGTCCTGGCACTCGCGCTCCCCGCGGACTTTCATACGTGATGCTGAGAGGCCAGCCCTCAAGATTGTTCCGTGAGGGCTGTCTACGCCAACGTATGCGCTCGGAAGACGAGATCCGCGAGCAGTACGAGTTCCTTGCTGAACAGCTAGACGACGAGGAGATGGATCACGAGCGGGTCCGTATGATGTTCACCCACTACAAGCGGGCACTTGGATGGGTGCTCGAGGAGGAACATATCTAGGTTAGTTACAGCTTACATTCGCTTCTAATTCGATAACTAACATCTGCTGGACGGGGCCGGTACTTTTAAGTTATTCTGCCCCATTCGACCAAGTGACGCTTCGCTTGGAGGGCCGAAGCGTCAGCGGGGACCAATTCAGGGCGGCAAGCGGTCGCGTTTTTCGCGACCGCTTTCCACTTACTTCGCTGCTAACGACCAGATACGAGCGATTGCTGTACATCCGAAAAGGAACCGCTGGACGATACGACGTACTCGATAGACCACTCTGTGTCTGTCGCGTTCTCGGGCCACTCCGGTTCGACTCCGATACTGAGTTACCGTCGCCCACTCCGGACTCGCGCGCTCGGCGTTCACCTCGAACTCCGCCTGTGATGGCGGCGCGACGTGGCCCCGACCCCTCCCTGCGCTGAGCGTGATCTCAGATCTATCTCCCGGAGAGTCGACCACCGTTCTGAGATATGCTGCGACGGCGCTGTGGTCGAGTCCTTGCTCGCTTTCGAGCAGGACTGTTTCTACCAACCTCTCAGTGCCCTCCAGTGACAAATAATACTGTCGCCATCAATTTCCGAAGAATGATGATATACTGACTGTATTTACCATTTGAACAAAACGATGACTGAGGGCCTAAATACAGAAAATTCGACACTCTGGACTACCGAAACAACATCAAGTTCTCTGGGCCGATATATTTAACAGTATAGATACTAAATCATTACATAGGAAAACCGATGCACGACTTGACAGGATTCCAGCGTGACCTTCTCTACGTGATCGCTGGCAGGGAAGAGCCCCACGGCTTAGCTATCAAGGAGGAGCTCGAAGCGTACTACGAGAAGGAGATCCATCACGGTCGTCTGTACCCGAACCTCGACACTCTGGTCGACAAGGGACTGGTCGAGAAGGGCCAGCGCGACCGCCGGACCAACTTCTATACGCTTACGCGCCGCGGGCGTCGTGAGATCGACGCCCGCCGCGAATGGGAAGACCAGTACGTCGACCTGTAAGAGTGTCGCACCGCCCCTTGTGCTGAGGCCGTCGTATCGTCGGTAGCGGTGGGTCCGTCTTCAGTGACGGGAGCGGGTAACGCTACGATGACGGCATTCGTCGCTGGAGTCGTTCAGCGTCATGTGGTGTCGGGTTGGTTCACCATAGGTGACTCGTGGCACTCGATCACGAACCTGGCTCCGCCGCTCTCGCCCTCAGTGGCTGATATGTCCCACCCGTGGGCCTGCACGATGTCTTTAACGATAGCGAGGCCGAATCCTGTCCCCTCCGCGTTTGTGGTATATCCCTGTTCGAACACTGCGTCACGTTCTTCGCTGGGGATACCTGCCCCGGTGTCTTCAACGTAGAACCCGACCGCGTCGGGTAAGGACCCGGCTTTGACGGTCAGGTCAGCCGACTCGTTGTGCTCGACGCTGTTTCGGAACAGGTTTTCGAGCATATTCCGGAGCCGATTACGGTCGCCATCGATCTGGAGCGTTGTTTCGACGACGAGGGTCGCCCCGCCAGTCTCGACGCTCTGCCAGGCATCGTATGCGATCAGTTCGAGGTCTACCTCGTCGGTCTCAGTCACCGTTTCTCCTGAGCGAGCCAACGTGAGCGAGTCGTCGATGATCGACTCCATGCGCTCGAGTTGCTCCTGAATCGTCCCGATCGACGCGTCGTGGCTAGCGACATCGCTCTCAAGTAGGCTAAGTCGTCCACTCGCGACGTTCAGTGGGTTCCGGAGGTCGTGCGCAACGATGCTCGCAAACTGGTCGAGCCGTTCGTTCTGCCGTTCCAGTTTCCGCTTTCGCTGTAGTTGCTCGGTCACGTCTCGGGAATTGAGGACGATCCCCTCGACGAACGGGTCGGCGAGCAGATTTGTTGCGTGCGCTTCGATGAAACGCCAGTTACCCGCTGCGTCGCGGAATCGCACGACGTACGTGCCGGAGTAGCCGTAATCGTCGACGTATCTGGCCAGGTCCTCAACAACGCGCTGTCTGTCGTCGGGATGGATGTATTCGACGGCGTTCTCACCGACCAACTCGGGAGGTTCGTATCCGAGTATCTTCTTAACTGGCTGGCTGACGTACGTGAACTCCCCGTCTTCGTCCAGAACCGTCACCATGTCCGAAGACCGTTCGATGAGGCGCTGGAAGCGCTCTTCCGCGATACGGCGCTCAGTCACGTCACGGTAGATGAGCAGCTGTCCGATCACTGAGCCGGTTTGGTCGGTGAGCGTTGAACGGTTGATATCAAAGTAGTGTGGTCCGCCGTCAGCTTCGATGACGACATCGGCGTCGGCATTGCCGTCGTCGTCTGGTAGCGAGTCGTAGGACGGCATGACTTCCGACGCAGACCGGCCAATCGCCGTCCCTTCATCGTCGAGGAGGTCTGTGCCAGTCTCGTTTACGTCGACAAGCCGCCCGTCTTTATCAACGACGAAGACGGGATCAGACATCTCTTCAACGAGCGTGTGTCTCGCGACGGGCATCAGGTCGAGGAGGTCAAAGCGAAAGAGCGCGATAGCGAAGACAACCCCCGTAAACGTGAACGCGAACGCTGTCGGGTCAGCGGACCCCATCGGATCACTGCCGAAGACGAACACTAAACTCGCAATCAGCGGAATAATGCCGCCAAGCAACATCAACGTCGCCTGTGTTCGATACCGACCGCTTCGCTTGAGTCCGAAGAGCCCGACGATGACGTACGTCGTCCCTATCAGAATGTACTGGTACAGGAGATTGAACCAGAAGACGGGGCCGTTCACGCGCTCCGGACTCGCGAGCGGCGGTCCCTGCACGAACCCGTCGAGGGTCCACAGCAGGTTGTGTGACTGTGCAGTCACGACAAGCCCGAAAACGACGACTGGGGGAGCGAGCAGTAGCGCCCAGCGTCGGCGGGTCAGGAGTGATTCCCGGCCGCTGTATGTCAGCCCGAACCAGAACTGTGTTGGCCCGAGCCCGACCGCCCCGATGTATTTGATAACGAGACCGGTCCGGTACGTCGGCATTGTCGTGCTTGCCGACAGAACGCCGTTGCCGAGCGAATAAAGTGCGACAGAGATCATTATCGCGGCGAGCGGCACTGCCCCGCGTACACTCCGCCGACGAACGGCAATACCGGCAATTCCCAGGTTTATGCCGAACGCGATGAGGAGAACCCACGTCGGTATGCCTGGCGATAATCCCACACGTCAGCGTTGATTTAGGGTCGTTTTATAATTCCCCTCCAACTATCAAACTTGAATAAGTCTGTTCGACACCTCACATATTGTGTTAGAATCGGCCGTTTGTGCTGTATTTAACGGAAGATAAAAGACAGTAGCTCGGAACATCTGTTTCATTTATTGATATTTTGGCAAAGACTATCGGAAACAGATGGTAGTCTGTCTTGGCTATGGGCGGTGGTGAGTGGGGTACGCGATTCGACCCCGATCATTGTTGGGACGCACTGCCTATTTCGTGTCAGCGGGGCTCTCAACCCAGGGGCGGTTCCCGGCAGAGACGCTGTCCTGACGGATAGCTGGGTGAGGCAGTTGCCGTGTCGCGGATATCTTCGCCGTACAAGTAGCGAGGAAAGACTCTATAGCACCACTAACTGTTAACTAATCTCATGTATATGGGAGCTATGTCGGCCCTCTTGCAGCGATCCCTGGAGCCGATTCAGACGACCGTGTTTCGTATTCTGCTTGCGGGGCGCTCGGGATGTTTCGTTCGGTCGTCCTCGGTACGGTAACGGTGCCGGCGCTTGGGCTCTTCGTTTAAAACTGGTAGCGCCGGTCGTCCTTGTCCTGTTGCTGAGGGAAGTCGTTCCCGGTCATCTGGTCGAAGGTCATCCCCGAGAGGTACTCGTCGTACGTACAGTCGTAGCTCGACCGGAGGTGGAAATCCAGCGTCCCGCGGTCGACGGTCGACTGAAACAGCATATGGACCGCGCGCCTGACGAGTTCGTCCGGGTCGTCCGGGTCGAGTGCGACTGACAGCATCGCGAGTTCGTTGCGCGTCTCGCGGTCGATGGACAGTTCGAACTCGTCGTCGAAGTCGCCGTACGCCGCTTCGATATCCTCCTGTAGATCGTCGAGGCTCATACGAACGGGGACGGTGAGCGCGAGGAAACCCCTTACGACTCGTCTGGGACCGCTCCCTCGAAACACGGATGTCTACGATTATAACATATGATAAATTATATCATGGACTGAACATAACGGTTGGTAGCGGTCAACTACCGAAGGATTCAGATTAGATAATGACAGGTGGTGGGGACGAGACAGCAGCGTCCAGCCAGCCCGACGGGCTGCTAGAGCGGCTTCACGCAGTCCTCCCGGACGTGTACACGCGTAACTACGTGGCGAAGTTCGCTGTCGCGCTGGCGGTAATCGTCGTCGTACTCGCAGCCGTCGGCTTCGGCAGCTACCTGCAGATACAGGACCGGGTCGTCAGCGACGCGGTGACGGACCTCGAAACGTCGGCCACGCATCGCGCCGACAGTATCGGGCAGTGGCGGACGACCACCGAGACGGAGGCCATCGCTATCGCAGCCGCAGGGGTGTACGTCACTGGGACGCCCGCAGATATCAGACAGTACCTTACGACAGCAGCCACGGCAGAGTCGTCACAGATTCGTTCGCTTCACTACGTCTCTGCCGTCGACGACTCTCAGATAGTCGTCGCGAGCACCGGGACGAACACAGAAGGCCGGTCACCGTGGGCGGTCGAACCCGCGTGGGAGTCCCCCGTGATGGCGACGATGAACGGCTCCACCGACACTGGCACAGTTATCCACTCGACAGCATACGCGGACGGTGACAACCACTCGATGGCGTTCGTGACTCCCGTCTCCGATGGCGATGGAGCACTAGTGCTGGTTGCCCGGGTCCCGGTCGAGCAGTTTCAGGACGGGCGCGACGGGTTCGAGACGCAACTGCTCACTGGGGACGGAGACCCGCTTATCGGGGGCCAGGGTGGTTCCGTGCCCATCAGTCAGGACGGTCTCCGGGCCGCAACAGCGGGCCGAACGACGACTATCGAAACGGGGTCCCATGTCGCGACGTACACGCCCGTCAACGGTACGTCGTGGGTGGTCACGACGAGTGCGACGCAAGAGACACTGTACGGAACGAGTCGGCTCGTCCGCTGGGGCTTCCTCGCTGTCATCGGGACGGCAGTCGCCGCGCTGGGCATCGCGGGATATCTTTTCGGACGGCATACGGTTCGGCCCCTGAGACAGCTCCGTAACCGGACGCAGGCCATGGAACAGGGTGACCTCGGCGTTGACATCTCGACAGCCCGGCAGGACGAGATCGGGAGGCTGTACGACGCCTTCGGAAATATGCGGGACACGCTCCGGAGTCAGATCCGCCAGGCCCAGGCGGCCCGCGAGGAGGCCGAGCGGTCGAGCCACGAACTCGAACGTCAGAACGAGCGGCTGGACGAGTTCGCGTCGACACTGAGCCACGATCTCCGAAACCCGCTTACGGTCGCCCGGGGCCACGTCGAACTGCTTGCGACGCGGCTGTCGGACCCGGAGACGGATTCGACCGACCTCCAGTCACACATCGAGAAACTCGAAGACGCACACGACCGTATCGAGTCCATAATCGACGACGTGTTGACGCTGACGAGAAAGGGCGCAAGCGTCGAGGAGACGGCCCCGGTTCCGCTGGAGGCCGTCGTCACCGATGCGTGGGACAACATCGACAACAAAAGCGCCAGCATCGAGGTCGCGGGCAGTCGAACCATCGACGCCGACCGGACGCGGCTCTTGCGAGCCCTCGAGAACCTGTTTCGCAACGCCCTCGACCACGTCGGCCCGAAGGTGACCGTCACGGTCGGGCTGACGGAACACGGCTTCTACGTTGCCGACGACGGGCCGGGGATTCCGAGCGAAGCGGTCGACAACATCTTCGAGTACGGTCACACGACGAGCGCGGACGGTACCGGGCTCGGCCTCTCTATCGTCAAGACCATCGCGGAGGCCCACGGTTGGCGGCTGTACCTCGATACGACCTACCCCGACGGCGCGATGTTCGTGTTCGCGGACGTGTTCAGCGAGGACGAGCCGGACTGGTACGGGACCGAGTTCGAGTGGGGACGGTCCGAAGTCGACGACTGATACTGTTGGCTGTAACTACTGTAAGATATCCGCCATCTCAGGGCGGCGATTCTTTCCAGACGTACAGCCGACGGGATGGGCGGCAACGACCGCCACGCACAAATCGGGACAGGGCTAAACGGGGGTATGACCGACCAGTCGACAGCGACGGACCGTCATGGGGCCGTGCCCGCGGACCCGTCGGCTGTCCAGGACGCGCTCGTGGAGTGGTACGAGGCGGACCACCGCTCGTACCCGTGGCGGGAGACGACTGACCCCTACGAGATTCTCGTTTCCGAAGTGATGAGCCAGCAGACCCAACTGGACCGGGTCGTCGACGCCTGGGAGGACTTTCTGGACCGCTGGCCGACTGCGGCGGCCCTGGCCGAGGCCGACCGTTCGGATGTCGTGGGCTTCTGGACCAGTCACTCGCTGGGCTACAACAATCGTGCGAAGTACCTCCACGAGGCGGCCGGCCAAGTGGTCGACGACTACGACGGCGAGTGGCCCCGCGACCCGGACGGCCTCAGCGACCTGATGGGTGTCGGTCCCTACACCGCCAACGCCGTCGCCTCCTTCGCGTTCAACAACGGGAACGCCGTCGTCGATACGAACGTCAAGCGTGTCCTGTACCGCGCCTTCGACGTGCCGGACGACGATTCAGAGTTTGAAGCGGCCGCAAGCAAACTCATGCCCGGGGGCCAGTCGCGAGTCTGGAACAACGCCATCATGGAACTGGGCGGGGTTGCCTGCGAAAAGACGCCGGATTGTGACGGCGCGCAGTGCCCGTGGCGTGAGTGGTGTTCGGCCTACGAAACGGGCGATTTCACCGCGCCGGACGTCCCGACCCAGCCCGAGTTCGAGGGGAGCCGTCGACAGATGCGCGGCCGCGTCATCTCGGCGCTCAAGGAGTACGACGAGCTACAACTGGACCAGTTGGGGCCGCGTGTGCGCGTGGACTACGCGCCCGAGGGGGAGTACGGCCGCGAATGGCTCCGAGGGCTTCTGGAGGATTTGGCCGACGACGGGCTAGTCGATGTCGAGAACAGCGACGGCGAGGCGGTCGCGCGCCTCCAGCGCTGACCGCCAGTGGCATACACCCTTGAACCCGTGCGGTCAATACGTCCACAATGGCTGGCTTGCTGGGTTCGGTCGCTCTCATCGTCGTCGCAACCGCTGTCATCTGGAAAGGGAGCGCGTACTTCGAGCGGGCCGCAGAACGGCTGAGCAAGTACTACGGGTTACCGGTGGCGGTTCACGGCGCAATCGTCGTCGCCGTCGGGTCGAGCTTTCCCGAGATAAGTTCGGTCGTTATCAGCACCGTCGTCCACGACGAGTTCTCGCTGGGCGTCGGTGCAATCGTCGGGAGCGCGATATTCAATCTGCTCGTGATTCCGGCCCTCGCGGCGCTGTCGAGCGAAGAACTCCGGTCGACGCGTGACATCGTCCACAAAGACGCCCAGTTCTACGTCATCAGCATCCTCATCCTGTTCATCGTGTTCGCGCTCGGGGCGACGTACGTTCCGGGCGGGACCAATCGGGCGGCTATCCTGACTCCGACGCTCGCGGCCATTCCGCTCGTGACCTACGGCATCTACGCCTTCCTGCATCAGCAGGACGCCAGCGAGCACGTCGCGGACGAAACCCACAGTGTCCGGCCTGGCCGGGAGTGGGGGATGCTCGGGGTCGGACTCGTCATCATCACTGTCGGCGTCGAGGGGATGGTCCAGGGCGCGCTCGCCCTCGGTGTCATCTTCGACACCCCGACGTTTCTCTGGGGATTGACCGTCATCGCCGCCGGGACGAGCCTCCCTGATGCCTTCGTCAGCGTCCGGGCCGCGAAAAACGACGACAGCGTCACGAGTCTGACGAACGTTCTGGGAAGCAATACGTTCAATCTGCTGGTGGCGATTCCGGTCGGCGTCCTCCTGGCAGGGCGGGCGACAATCGATTTTCTCGTGGCAATTCCGACGATGGGGTTTCTGGGATTCGCAACGCTGGTGTTCATCGTGTTCATCCGGACCGATCTCGAGCTCACCGACCGCGAAGCGTACACCCTGCTTGGGCTGTACGTGGTGTTCGTCTGCTGGATGGCCCTCGAATCGGTCGGGCTTATTGAGACGGTTAGCGGTATCTGAGGCGGGTCCACAGTGCCGTCACTGGTGAGCCAGCATCCGCCCTCGATGCTCTCGGGAAACTGCCCTGTTGGGCTTACTCATCGCCTTCTCCGGGCGATAGTTCGCGGAAATACACGGCCTCGTCGTAGGGATCGCCGCCGATAGTGAGTGTCCGAGTCTTGGTCCGCTCGAAGCCGAGGTTCTCGAAGAACTCCCGGCTCCGGTCGTTCGAGGCCAGGTCGAGCGCCCGGAACTGCTCAACGCCGTGTTCCAGAAAGATGTCTTCGAGCCGGTCGTACAGCGCCGTCCCGACACCCTCCCCGTGGTAGTCCGGGTGGACGTACAGCCGCAGCATCGTCCCCATCGTATGCATGGTGATGCCCTGGGTGAAGCCGATGATTTCGCCGTCCTGTTCGGCAACCAGTAACGTCGCCTCGATGTCGTCGAGGTCGTTGGCGGGGACGCCGCCGGCCCACCCGTGGAGCGCGCTGCCCAGCGGGTCGGCGTACCAGTCGGATATCGTCTCGTCGATGACGTCGGAGTCCAGCGAGTCGTAGGCGTCGTGCCACGCCGCCCGTGCGACCCGGCGGATGCCGTCGGCGTCGGCGTCGAAGGCTCGGCGGATGGTCGTCATGCGTGTCCCGACGACGGACAGACAGATTGTTCCGAGCGGGTGCCACAGTGGGTGGACTGACGCGATAGGCGGCGCAGTACCCGGGGATCTGCCAGATGCTGAATCGTGTCGCGTACCATAGATGCTGTGTCTATCGGTTCGTTTGGGCTATCATGGCTAATATCCTCTCCCCGGTGTGTGAACCATCCCCATAATCTATCATGGTTTATCATTAGGTTTATGTAGTTGACACCCATTGGTGGTCTTGTATGAGGACAGTCATCCTCGGTGTCATCGGCTCCGACGCGCACGTCGTTGGGATTACCATTCTGGAACGAGCGTTCGAAGCGGCAGGGTTCAACGTAGTCAACCTCGGTGTCCAGTCGTCCCAGTCGGAGTTCATCGACGCCGCGGATGAACACGACGCCGAAGCGATACTCGTTTCGTCGCTGTACGGCCACGCCGAGCAGGATTGTCAGGGGTTCCAGCAGCAGATCAACGAGGCGGGTCTGGACGTGACGACCTACATCGGCGGCAACCTCGCTGTCGGGCAGGACTCCTTCGAGGAGACGCGCGAGACGTTCAAAGCGCTCGGTTTCGACCGGGTCTTCGATTCGGAGACCGACCCTGAGGAGGCTATCGAGGCGTTGAAAGCCGACCTCGGCCACCGCTCCCGCGAGGAAGCGTCGTCCGAGAAGGTTCAGCTCGGCTCCTGAGCCACGGACTCCTTTTCTTGCCGCTAGCGCCAGCGATCCGTGCGTAATCCGGAATACTCTCAGCTTCTGCTGTCATCGACCACCCACAGCCCGGGGTGCTTTACGACCAGAGTGCGAATGGTTCATAATGTCACACATGACAGCTGAGCTGAGTGACGGCACCGAAATCAAGAACATTCACGACGTGGTCGAGGGGTCGAACGGTGTCCATCTGAAGAAGGAGGTCGGCAGTGGCGGGCTCGAACGTGTCGCGTACATCCCGTATCCGAACCTCCTCTACGTCTACCACGACAACTGAGCGTCGGCCAGAGCGACCTTCATGGCCTGACAAACCGACAGCCGGAAAGGGACTAGCGCTGCGCCTCGTCTCCCCCATCGATATACCGGCCCCACTCCATAGACCCGACATGTCCGAACCACACATCGTCGGTGTCGTCGGCAGTCTCAGAGAGGAGAGCTACACCAGGGTCGGTATCGAGCGCGCGCTCGTCGCCGCCGAGGAGTTGGGGGCGACCACGGAACTGCTGGATCTTCAGAAATTCGACCTACCGGTGTTCGATGCCGACCATCGCGAGGTCGGCGACGCTGTCGAGTTCGCCGATAGAGTTCACGCGGCTGATTCAATTCTGCTGGGGACGCCGGTGTATCACGGGTCCTATTCCGGCGTGCTGAAGAACGCACTCGACTACTGTGGCTTCGACGAGTTCGAACACAAAACCGTGGGATTGCTAGCGGTCGCCGGTGGGGGCTTTCCCATCACCGCGCTCGAACACCTCCGCTCGGTCTGCCGGGCGCTGAACTGCTGGGTCATCCCGCATCAGGCCGCGGTTCCGAACGCACACAATCACATCGCTGACGGTCAGATAGTCGACGCCGATATCGAGGAACGCGTGACGTCGCTCGGTGAGGAAGCAGTCAAGTACGCGAACATCGAGCCGGACTCGGCGTGTTTCGAGAGTACGGAGAACGTCGGAGCGGACGATTAGCCGTGAGGACCGCTGTGCGTGTCCGAGCCGAAGGGGGCTGACGGATAGAAGGAAACGGTCAAACCGGCTCGTGCCCAAGTTTCAGGCGTGACTCAGTGGGTCGAGAATCCGACCGGTGGCCGGGACCGCGGGCCAGCCGCGCTGGTGCGTGCGTGGGTGGAAATACTCCGCCGTCCGCGGCGGTTCTTCCGGACCGGCGTCGCGCCGGGTGACCAGGCTCCGGGGCTGGTGTTTGCGGCGACAGTAGTCCTCTTCGAGGAGGTGAGCCGTTACGCCGTCGTCAAGCTGGCCCAGCGGGGACTGCTGTCTACGGGGCCGTTCGACTACCCCGCTATCGGTGGCTCTTCGCCCGGCGTCGCGGTACTGGCGCTGTTTGCTATTCTCGTGTTCGTCACGCCGGCGACGGTGCATCTGACGGCGGCGCTACAGACGCTGCTGTTGCTTCCCCTCGGACTGCTCCCCGTCGCGTCGGACCGCGGCGGCGTGAGCGAAACCGTCCAGGTGATGTGCTACGCGATGGCCCCCTGTCTGCTGGCGGGGCTGCCCAGCGCAGAAGTCCGGGTGCTCGTCACCGCCTGGGGCGCGGGCCTGTACCTGCTCGGCACTGCCGTCGTCCACAATATCCGGCACCCCGTGGCCGCAATCGTCGGAGCCGTCCCCGCCGCAATTATTTTCGGCTACGGCTTCCGGGGCTTTCAGGCCGTCTCGGTGCTGGCCGCTGACTACGGGTTTTAGGGTCCGCCGGCGTGCGTTTCCACACGATGCTCAGTATCGACATCGACCAGTTCATGCTGGAACTCAAAGATGGAGCGTTCAAGAGCGTCGGCCCGTCGAACAAGGAAGCGACGATCAAGATGTACGACGTGGAGGGCGTCGACGTTCGCGAGTACGGCGACAAGCGCGTGAAAATTGCCTTCGAAGACGAACAGGGAAGCGAAATCGAGGTCGCTCTGTTCCCTGAACAGGCGAAAGCGGTCGCTTCAGGGCTCGAACTACTGGAAGAAGAGAGCGAGATGTTCGAATAGCGGACCCGTTCAGTTCGTCCGGAATTCGACAACCGTTTTAGGCCCGACATGCTTGCACCGTGTAATGGGTTCGTGTATCATCTGCGGCAAATCTGTCGAAGGACGCATCTGTGACCTCCACGAGGAGGACGCCCTGTTCGAGTTCCGTGGCTCGCGTGCCGACCAGCTATCGGTCGACCGCTACTACCGCGGCAGTGTTGACGGCTTCGCCGAGTTCGGCGTGTTCGTCGACATCGGCGACAGCGTAACGGGGCTGCTCCACCGGAGCGAACTGGACCAGCGGCTCGATTCCCTCGACTGGGACTCGGGCGACACCGTCTACGTCCAGGTCAAGAACGTACGGGACAACGGCAACGTCGACCTCGGCTGGTCGATCCGCCAGTCCGAACGCGAGTTCCGCGGCGTCCTCGTCGACGACCCGGAAATCGGTCACTCCGTTCTGCTTGAAAACGAAGACGACGAAGACGAGACACAGTCCGACGATTCGGACGAGGAGGCGTCTCGACCCTCAACTGACGAGTCAGCGGGACAAAGCGACGACGAATCGGACGCGGACGAAGGCACCGAATCCGACGACAGCAGCGCCACGAACGCCGGCGCAGTCAGTCGGGCCAGCGATGACGACCGCGTCGAAGGCACTGCGGCCGTCGGCGGCAACGACAGCGGGTCGAACACCGCCGTCATGACCGAGTCCGACGAGGAAGCCGACGCAGAGAGCGACGAAAGCGAGGAGCAGACGGACGAGGCGACCACGGCCGAACCGGTCGCCGCGGCTATCGGCGATCTCGACGACCACGTCGGTGCGGACGTTCGACTGGAAGGCGAAGTCGTCGGCATCCGACAGACCTCCGGGCCGACGGTGTTCGAACTGCAGGACGAGACCGGCACTGTCGATTGCGCGGCCTTCGTCGAGGCAGGCGTCCGCGCCTACCCCGAGGTCGAAGAAGACGACTACGTCCGACTCTCGGGCGAAGTCCGCGAGCGTCGCGGTGAACTGCAGGTCGAGACCGAGGAGCTCGATGTCCTCGAAGCCGAGGAGCGCGAGGAAGTCGAACAGCGGCTCGCCGACGCCCTCGACGACGAGGCCCGACCTGACACGGCCGAACCGCTCGCCGATGATACGGCGGTTGCGGCCCTCTCCGATGATCTGGTCGAAGCGGCGACCCAGATCCGGAAGGCAGTGCTGACGGACCGTCCGGTCATCGTCCGCCACGCCAACACCGCGGACGGCTATCTCGCCGGCAGCGCGCTCGAACGCGCCGCACTCCCGCTGGTCACCGAGCAGCACCGCCGCGCCGACGCGAAGTACCACTACTTCGACCGGCGACCAATCGAGGGCGGCGTCTACGACATGGACGACGCGACGAAGGACACGACGACGATGCTCGACAACCGGGAGCGCCACGAGGAGAAACTCCCGCTGTTCGTCTTCGTCGCCGCCGGCGGCACGCGCGAGAGCCTTGACGGCTTCGACCTGCTGAACGTCTACGGCGCGCCGAGCGTCGTCATCGACGACATCGACGTCGACGGCGCGGTCGTCGACACGGTCGACGCCGTTGTCTCCCCCTCCGCTGACGCCGTTTCCGAGACCACCTCGACGGCGCTTGCGGCCAACGTCGCCGCACACGTCAACGAAGACGTTCGTGACGACCTGCAACACCTTCCGGCCGTGAGCTTCTGGGAGGACATCCCCGAGCCGTACGTCGAGGCCGCCAGCGAGGCCGGCTACGACGAGACCGCCGTGTCGGAACTCCGCGAAGCCGTCGCGCTCGAAGCCCACTACCAGTCCTACGAGGACAAGCGCGAACTCATCACCGACCTCGTGTTCGGCGACGACGAGGAGGACGTGGGCGGCCTGGCCGGCCACATCGCCGAGCAGTTCCGCGAGAAGGTCGACGAAGAGGTGTCCACCGCCCGGGCCAACCTCGACCACCGGACCGTCGGTGACGTGGACATCGCCGTGCTCGACACGGACGCCTTTACCCACCAGTACGAGTTCCCGCCGGAGTCGCTCCTGCTGGATGAACTCCACCGGGATGTCCGCGACGAGAGCGACGCCGTGCTCGGCATCTCGACGGACACGATGTACGTCCGTGCCAACGGCGACCTGGACCTGCACGAGCTAGTCAGCGAAGTCAGCGAGCGAGTTCCCGAAGGCGGCGTCGCGACGCGGAGCGTCCGCGAGGGGACCATCCGCTACCTGGCCGGCGAGCGACCGGCCGTCCTCGACGCCACGCTCGACGTGCTGGCCGACGAACTGTAGCGCAGAGGACTTTTTCTATCCGCCGGCAGTCTGACCGGGCATGAGCGACGGCCCCGTCAACGAAGCCGACCTCGACTGGACCGACCACGACCACGGCGACCGGACGTTCAGGCGCAAGCAGCTTGGTGACGCCGCCGGGGGCGAACAACTCGGCGCGAGCCTCTATGCCGTCCCACCGGGGAAACGGCTCTGGGTGCGCCACTACCACGAAGGCAACGAGGAAGCGATATTTGTCCAGGCCGGGACCGGCACGCTCTGGCTCGGCCCCGACGCTGAGGAACACGCACTCAAGCCGGGCGATTTCGTCGCGCTTCCGGCCGGCGAGGAGAGTGCGCACGAAATCGAAGCCGGCGAGTCTGAACTCCGACTGTTGATGGTTTCGACGATGGAGGAACCGGATATCACCGTCTACCCCGACCGGGAGATGGTCGGGCTGTACGCCGGGTCACCGCCGGGCGGCGAGAAGGCGGACCGGACGTTGTCGACGTATCTCGACAGGAACGCGGAAAAAGAGTACTGGGAGGAGTGAGCCGCTATCGGCTGTCGACTTCGAACTCCGACAGCATCGTCTGGAGCCGTTCGGACTGCTCGGCGAGTGATTCGATGCTGGCACTGACCTGCGACATGGACGCGGCCTGTTCCTGCGCGGTCGCGGAGGCGGTCTCGGTCTCCGCGGCGGTCGCCTCGCTGATGTCCACGGCCTCCTCGACCATCGACACCGCTTCCTCGGTCGTGGCGGCCTGGTCGTCGGTCGTGTCGCTGATCTCCTGAATCCCGTCGTCGGTCGCCTCGGCGTTCTCGGCCACCTGCGTGAACGTGTCGACGACGTCTTCGACGGCTTCTGTACTCTCCTGCATATCCTGCTTTGCCCCCCGTGCCTCTGTGACCGTGGTTTCGGTCTGGGCCTGGGTCTCCGCGATGAGCTGTTCGATTTCGGTCGCAGAGGCCTGCGTCTCCTCCGCCAGCTGTTTGACCTCGTCTGCGACGACAGCGAACCCATCGCCGCCCGACCCGTTTCCGGCCCGTGCGGCCTCGATGTTGGCATTCAGGGCCAGCATGTTCGTCTGCTCGGCGATGTCGCCGATGAGATCGACGATCTCACCGATCTCTGCCATCTTCTCGTCCAGCCGCTCCACGTTTTCGACGGTCGAATCGATCGCTGTCTGGACCTCCCGGGAGCCCGCTATCGCTTCCTGTGCGGTCTCCTCGCCGTCGTCCGCGATCTTGGCTGTCTCGCGGGACCGTTCCGCGACGGTTTCGGCCGAAGCGGCGACCTCCTCGACGGTGGCTGACAGGTCGGTCATCTCGCTTGAGACGGTTTCGAGCATCTCACGCTGGTCGACCGCCCCGCTGGCGATGCCCTGAATCGATTCGCTCATGTCTTCGCTGGCACCTGTTGCCTCGTTGGCACCGGCCGTGGCCTGGTCGCTCGTCGACGCGACCTCCTGCGAGAACGTCTGTATTTCGGCCATCGCCGACTCCGTCTCCGTCATCATCTTGTTGAACGACTCGGCGATCTGTGCCATCGCGTCACTCTCGCTGTCGGGGTCAATCCGGACCGTGAGGTCTCCGTCGGCCGCCCGGGACATCGCCGCGCTGTAAGCGTCGGCCGTGGCTTCGAGGTGCTCGTTGAACTCTTCGACCTCTTGCTGTCGGGCCTCGGCCTCGGCTTTCGCCTCTTCGGCCTCGGCGATGGTCCGCTCCATCTCGGCTTTCTTCTCCTCCAGGTTTTCGACCTCTTGGGTCTTCTCTCTGGCCTGTTCGAGTTGTTGTTCCGCCGCTTCACGGGATCGCTCGGTCGACGACCAGTGCGCCATCAGCGCCGCGGCCAGCATCAGAACGAAGCCCGCGTGGATGAACGCCCACACCCACGGGTTGTTGATCGCCGCCGAGTGGTTGTACACCCGACTCGGGTCGATCATGCCGAAAATCCCGTGCTGGACGGAGACGTACCCGATGCCGAGGAAGAACGGCAGCCAGTCTTCGTAGACGGCAACCACAGCCATCACGACGAAAAAGTGGAAGTGAGCCTCGATGTACCCGCCGGAGAAGTGGACCAGGAACCCGGACGTCGTGACGAGTCCCATCGTCGCCAGCGCGGTTCGCGTTCGCCGACCGAACCAGGGCAACCTCGCTAACACGGCGAGGCCGACGACGACCCCGACCTCTGCGAGAACGTGGAGCGTGTCTATCTCGGGAAGCGTCGCGCCCGTGACGAGCGACTCAGTTCCCGAATACAGCCCGAGTGCCAGCAGGAACGGCACATGCGCAAGCAGCAGAATGAGGATATTACGGTGTCGGCCGCGCCATGTCTCGTCGGGGATCGTATCGCCACTCGGAATGTATGCAATGAACTCCTGGAACCGTTCCGTCGGCGTCAATTCCCGGGAGCGAGTTTGTGCAGACCCACTGGTCGTGTCTGGCATATATACACAGTCGAGGAGAGCAATGACTAAAAGACTCCCCTGGCAGTATCATTCGAAATAACGGGGTAGAGCGCCTGAGACGGGGCTTCAACGACTCTGGAGTTGTTTTCAGACAGCTCATTCGCTGCCGACTGCGACCCGGGTCCCGCTACGTATCAGTCGCCGAGACGGACCTGGCTGCCTTCTTCGCACCGTAGTACGCCCACTCCGCGCTGTAACAGAACACACAGCCGCGGAAGGTCGGTCGGTCGGGGCTCCTGGTGTCGTCCGTTTCGCTTCTCATACCTCTCTTTGGTGTGACAGCACAATGAACCCCACGGCCACCCCCGTCGCTGACGATACCCGAGCGACACGCTTATTCGGCCGAGACGCCGATTTCGCACAACGCCGATGAGCACGGAGACGCCGGACCCAGACGAGACAGAGACCTTCCAGCAGGTGTGTGCGGAGCTGGTCGACCGGATTCTCGCAGGCGAGGTCGAGCGCGACGACGTCGAATCGGCCAAGATAGATGTCTGTCGAGAGTATTCCGCGCCGAAAGTGCCGAAAAACTCCGAACTGCTCGATTACGCGCCACAGGAGCACCGCGAGGTGCTGGAGGAGGTCCTCCAGCGCAAGCCCGTTCGGACTGCCTCGGGTGTCTCCCCTATCGCTATCATGACCTCACCCGAGCGGTGTCCTCACGGGAAGTGCCTGTACTGTCCGGGCGGCCCGGATTCGGAGTTCTCCTCCGCGCAGTCCTACACCGGCCACGAGCCCGCGGCCGCACGCGGCGAACAGAACGACTACGACCCCTACGGCCAGGTGACCCTCCGACTCAACCAACTGCGGGAGATCGGCCATCCTGTCGACAAGGCCGAACTCATCGTGATGGGCGGGACGATGACGGCCCG
Organism: Haloarcula sp. KBTZ06; assembly: GCF_048595605.1. Taxonomy (NCBI): domain Archaea; kingdom Methanobacteriati; phylum Methanobacteriota; class Halobacteria; order Halobacteriales; family Haloarculaceae; genus Haloarcula; species Haloarcula sp. KBTZ06. The sequence goes on along the minus strand of NZ_CP184337.1, from coordinate 1,445,559 downwards.
GAGCCACGACTACCAGGAGTGGTTCGTCAAGCGGGCCCTGGAGGCGATGAACGACTTCGACGTGGATTCGGAGCCGACGCCCGCGGAGGACGTGAGCTTCGCCGAGGACGACTACGAGTTCCGGTATCTGGAAGATGTCATCGCGGAAAACGAGACCGCTGACGTCCGCAACGTCGCCACCACGTTCGAGACGAAGCCGGACTGGTGTGATCCGGAACAGATCGACCGGATGCTCGACCTCGGCGGGACGAAAGTCGAGGTCGGCGTCCAGACGACCTTCGAGCGGATCAACCGCGAGATGCACCGCGGCCACGGCGTGCAGGCCTCCATCGACGCGAACCGCCGCCTGCGCGATTCCGGGTTCAAGGTGGGCTTTCACATGATGCCAGGCCAGCCCGGGATGTCCAAGGAGATGTGTCTGGAGGACTTCCGGCGCATCTTCGACCAGACGGACTGGCGGCCCGACTACCTCAAGATATACCCGACGCTGATTGTCGAGGGAACCGTCACATACGACTGGTGGCGCAACGACGAGTTCGACCCGCTTTCCAACGACGAGGCCGCCGAACTGGTCGCCGAAATCAAGGACATGATTCCCCGCTACACCCGCCTCCAGCGCGTCCAGCGGGACATCCCGGCGGACTTCATCGAGGGCGGCGTCTGGAAGTCGAACCTCCGCCAGCTCGCCTGGCAGCGGATGGAAGAGCACGACTGGACGTGTGACTGTATCCGCTGTCGGGAGGCCGGACACAGCGACGATGCCGCCGAGAACATCGAACTCGACGTGATGACCTACGAGGCCTGTGGCGGCACGGAGCATTTCATCTCCTTCGAAGACTTCGACAACGACGTGCTCGTCGGGTTCTGTCGGCTCAGATTCCCCAACGATCCGGTACGCCGGGAGCTACAGGACGCCGCAATCGTCCGCGAACTCCACGTCTACGGCAACGCCGTCGGCGTCGGTCAAGAGGGTGACGACGAGGACCACCAGCACAAAGGCTACGGCAAGAAACTGCTGGAAAAAGCGGAAACACTGGCACGGGACGCCGGCTACCCGAAATTGGCCGTTATTTCCGGTATCGGCGTCCGGCAGTACTACCGGGAGAAGCTGGGGTACAAGCAGGACGGCCCATACGTGAGCAAGCGTCTCTGATAGCCTCACAGCCTCAGTCTAATTCTTACCGGCCTCAGGTGTGTCCCTGAGCGTCTCATCGATAGATTACAGCCGCGCTGTTGTGGATCCCGCCAGCGAGAGATGCTTTCATCGCGCGACGAGTGACGGGCGCTGACCGAAAGAACAGCCGCCGTTTGAGGTACTATATGTATACCGACGTGCCAGCCCTGTGGGCTGGGTGCGCCGAGTGAGCCATTACTTGTAATGCCACCTTTCAGCCCTTATTAGGATAGAACCGGCGGTAGCGGACGGTATACGCGATAATAGTACCTTACTCTGCGATTCGTTCCCGCTAACTAATTACCATACTGTCATCGGCCCTCCCATGGGTAAGATTACGGGCCTGTGGCTATCAGCGATGACGCTACTGGCTGTGGTTGCGGTGTCGACGGCCCCGGTGTTCGGGCCGGGTGTCGCAGCCGCGTCCAATCACGAGACAGCGGCTATCGAGGTGACCGACGCCTCTGCGACAAAGACCAACAGTTCCGGTATACACGATGCGCCGTTCTCTGTCGTCTCCGGGATGGAGTTCCAGGTGGAGCTCACGGCTGAGAACACCGGAGACAGCGATGGGACGAAACAAGTAGCCGTCACGGCGGACGGCGAGGAAATTGAGCAAGCCGACGTTGCGGTTGGCGGCGGCCAGCAGACGACGGAGACTGTTCCCGTCACCCTCGACGACACCGGCGAGTACGACCTCGCCGTCGATGGAGTCCCGGCCGGGACGGTAACCGTCGTCGAACCGCCGAACATCACGGTCACCGAGACGACAGTCGACCGGGCTACTGTCACGCGAGGCGAAACCATCGAGGTAACTCATACGCTCGAAAACACTGGCGGGCAAACCGGCGAACTGACGATCATACCGAAACTTGAGAACACGGACACCGGAGCGTCCCGGATGGTCAACGAACTCGCCGTCAAGGTCGGTGGCGGCGACACGGAGACGACCTCGTGGACGCTGGACACCGGGACCCTTGACGAGCTGCCTGCCGGGGCGTACGAACTGCGGGACGGTTCCGGCTCGAACCCGACCATCACCATCGAGGAATCCAGGCAGTTCACCGTCGAGTACTCGCAGCTAAGCGACGACTCGACGGTCACCGGCGAGCCCGTCGACCTGACGGTCCGGATGCAAAACCCCAGAGGCGGGGACGGGTCGGCGACAGAGGACGTCGTTCTGCAGACTGACAGCTCCGAAATCGCCACCCGGACCGTCGAAATCGAGAACGGCGATACGGAGACGCTGGAGTTCTCACCGAGCTTCGACAGCGAGGGTACTTACGACCTGACGATAAACGGCGAATCGGTCGGGACTGTCGACGTTGCGGACGAGGGCTCGCTCCAGATTCAGGACGCCGGGCTCATCGACACCCAGGTCAATACTGACACGGACACGGGTGGCATCGGGACCCGCGAGCCGGAGCTGTGGGTGACGGTGGAGAACACTGGCGGACAGACCGGAACGATTACGCTGCCTATCGAAGTTGGCGGCACACAGGTTGGCCAGGAGTCGGTAACGGTCCCGGCTGGAGAGACAGTCAACGAGACACTCCTCTATCGACTCGAAGGAGCTGTTGACGAGGGCGACCACGAGGTCACGGTCGACGGCGTCATCGCCGGCACCCTGACTGTCGGCCAGCCCGATATTCAGGTCACCGACGCGAAGTGGAACAGAACAACGGTCACCCGGGGCGACGCGGCAGAACTGACGGTGACGGCCAGAAACGATGGGACCGTGACCGCGAAGCAGGAGTTCTGGGTCGAAACGGAGAACGAAGCCGTCGACGCCGTCTCGTTCGATCTGGAACCCGATGCATCCGATACGGACACGTACGTGCACACGTTCGAGGAGCCCGGCACGTACCAGTTCACGGTCGGTAGCGAGACTCAGACCGTCACGGTGGAGCAGCCAGCGACGTTCGAAGTCTCCGAAAGGGCGCTGAACACGACGAGGGTGGGCGAGGGCGAGAGCGTCGCGGTGACCGCGACGGTTACGAACACTGGCGACCAGACCGGTACCTACGAGGTCCCGCTTACAGTCGCTGACGAGCGGGTGAACGCCACGGAACTGCAATTAGGCCCTGGAGAATCGACGACTGTCTCGTTCACGGAGTCGTTCACCGCCGTCGGCACGTACCCTATCGACCTCGACGGCGAGCGGGTCGGAACAGTTCGAGTCTCCGAGGCGGCGACGTTCGAAACCACTAGCGTCGACCTGAACCGAACGGACGTCGTCACCGGGGAGCCGATAGCTGTCACCGCGTCCGTCCGGAACGAAGGCGATCAGACCGGGACAGCCGATGTACGGCTGCAGGAGGACGGCAACACGATAGACACGCAGTCGGTGACACTCGACGGCGGCGAGGAAGCGACCGTCACGTTCGTCCAGTCGTTCAGCGATGCGGGGACGCGGGACATCGCCGTCGACAACCAGTTCGGAGCCAGCGTGACGGTCACGGAACCGGCGACGTTCGAGGTCAGCAACGCGGCGGTCAGTAGCGAGTCCGTGACTCAGGGCGGCTCTGTCGAGCTTAGCGCGACCCTCACGAACACCGGTGGCCAAGCGGGGACTGTCACCGGTGAATTCGCCGTCGCGGGCTCCATCGCGGAGAGCCGAGAAGTGACGCTGGAGGGCGGTGAAGCGACGGAAATCACGTATAACCACGTCTTCAACGACAGCGGGAACTACGTAGTCGACATCAACGGCCAGCGGGCTGGCACTGTCACGGTCAAGGAGCCGGCGGCATTCGACACGGCTGCCGTCGACCTGAACCGGACGAGCGCTCGGACAGGCGAACCGATTGAGGTGACTGCCACCGTTGTCAACAACGGCGACGAGACAGGGACCTCCCCGGTGCGCCTCCAGACCAACGACGACATCGTGGACACGAGGAACGTCACGCTCTCGGGCGGTCAACAGACCGAGGTCTCCTTCGTCTACGTCTTCGAGAGCGGCGGAGAGTACGACGTGGCGGTCAACGGTGACTCCGGTGGAAACATCTCAGTGACCCAACCCGCGACGTTCGAGGTTCGCGACGCCCGACTGAGTAATTCGTCCACCGAAACCGGCGAGTCAGTGGACGTGACAGCGACTGTCGCAAACGTCGGGACAGAGAGTGGGAACTACACCGCGGCGCTTACAGAGACCAACCAGACGCTCAAGTCCAGAACTATCGGCCCGATTGCCGGCGGTGAAACAGTAACTGTCTCCTTCAGTATCTCCTTCGACAACGAGGGCAACCGCTCGCTCGCTATTGGCAACGCCGCCACTGAAACGCTTGCTGTCGAAGCCGAAAGCAGTAGTGACGGCGGTGGCGGAGGCGGTGGCGGAGGCGGTGGCGGCGGCGGAGGCGGTGGCGGTGGCGGCTTCGATCTCGACGACGAGTCGGACGAGACCGACGACGGCGGCGGCGCAGAGGCGCCCGCGATCTCGCAGTCCCAGATCGACAACGGAGTCACTGTCCGAGTGACTGCCGACGCCGCGAACTCGACGGTCACCCAATCGCTGAACCGCTCCGGGCCGTCCGAGACCGCGCCGGCGTTCACCCTCTCTGCACTCTCGCTCGACGTGACCAACGACAGTGATGGGTTCAACGCGACGATGCTCGGCCCGCAGGCCACGCCGAACAACATGACCGAAGTTCAGGCAGACGGTGTGCGTGGGTACGTGACCGTCACTTCCGGCGCAAATGCGTCTGCCATCAGCCGGGTGAGGTACACCCTGCGGCTCAACGAATCGGCGCTGCCGACCAACGGATCGATGGACGCCGTCCGGGTGTTCCAGTACCACAACGGGTCCTGGAGTCAGCTACCCAGTAGCGCCAACGCGACGAATACGTCTATCCAGGCGTCATCGTCCAACCTCTCGACCATCGCTGTCGTCTCCCCGGTCGCTAATACGTCCACCCCGACGACGACAGCCAGCTCCTCGAATACGAATGCATCGACGCCGACGCCCGCAGAACTCACTGTTGCCGATGCATCCCTGATGGCTGACTGGGTCCGGGCCGGCTTCAACACATCAGCGCGAGCGACCGTCGAGAACCCGACCGACGAAACCGTCGAACAGACGCTGACGGTCACTGTCGACGGCGACCCGGTCGCTTCTCGGACCGTTCGACTCGACGCCGGCGAACAAACTACCGTGACGATGGAGTTCGAAGCTGTCGACGGCGCAGTCGCGGTCAACGGCGTCAGTGCAGGTGACCTCCGCGTTGGCTCGAACTCGGCCCCGAGTACGGGCGGGTCCGGGACTGCCGAGACTGGTGAAAGCGGCGGCGGTGCGGAGCCAGCCTCCGAGACGGTCTCGGCCTCCGGGCCCGGATTCACCGTTCAGCTGGTCGCACTTGTGCTGGCGTTAATCGGCGGTCTCGTCCGAGTCCATCGTAGGGTGTAGAGGTCGTACGGACGGCGGATTTTCCGGCCACACTACCGGTTCTGTGTACGAAGGACGACCTTACCGAGGGTTTGGCTGCTGGGTAACTAATCCTTTACTCGCGTACCTCCCTGTATGAGCGAGGTCAAACAACTCTTTGCTGCTGTCACTATCGTTTTCGGCACCGCTGCGCTCGCGTCCGTATTCGCTGTCGGCAGCGTGGGTGCCTCCGGCGCCGGCCCCCAGAACGGTGTATCGGACGCCGCAGTGAGCACACCCGGAGCCGCCGTCGAATCTATTATCGAATCCGACTCTGAGAGACTGCTCGGGCAGGTAAACGAAACGGACGCACCGACCGACGGCGAGCAGACTGCGGAGGCCCAACAGACGCCGACGGAACAGCCACAGACAGACTCCGAAGAAACCGAAGACCCGACCGACCAGACGGAGGAACCTACGGAGAGCCCGGAGACACCGACTGAGAGCGAGGAAACGGAGGAATCGACCGAAAACGAAGAAACGGAGGAGCCGACGCAAACCGAGAACCCCACAGAAAGAGAACATACCGAGACACAGACCCAGACTGAAGAGCCGAATGACAGTGAGGAGACCGAGGAACCGACGGACGATGGAGAGACTGAGCAACCAACGGACAGTGAGGAGACCGAAGAACCAACGGACAGTGAGGAAACTGAAGAACCAACGGACAGTGAGGAAACTGAAGAACCAACGGACAGTGAGGAAACTGAAGAACCAACGGACAGTGATGAGACCGAGGAACCCACTGACCGTGAGGAAACTGAAGAACCAACGGACAGTGAGGAGACCGAGGCACCGACGGACAGTGAAAGAACTGAGAACGGTACACAGGAGGAAACTGAGGCGGATAGCGATGTCGGCGCTGCCGACACTGACGACTCAGGTGGCAACTCCGACGACGATACCGACTCCAGTGGAGACGGTTCGAACGACTCAGGCGACTCCGACAATAGCGGCTCCGAGGACTCTGACGGCTCGGACAACGACGATGACTCCCAGTCTGACGGTGGAATCTATGACGAGATCACGGGGTCGGATGGCAATGAAAACGGGACGTCGACCGATGGGACGAACGCAACCGCGCGGAACGGAACAACAGGCGGGGGCGCGCCTGCCGGCAACACGACCGGCGACGGAAACGAAACCGCCGGATTCGGAACCGAAGTGGGTACCGATGGGGAACCCACTCCCGAAGGTCAGGGGAACGCCGATTTGCAGATCAGGGAGGCCTCACTGTCGGCTGACTGGGTTCGGGCCGGGTTCAATACGACCGTGCGAACGACAGTAAAGAACGCCCGTCCGCGGCCAGTCAACGAGACACTGACGGTGACGGTCGACGGCGAACCGGTGACGACGGACGAAGTGGCGCTTGAGCCCGGTGAGGAGACGGTCGTCGAGACAGAGTTCGAGGCGGTCAACGGAACCGTTCGGGTCAACGGCGAGACGGCGGGCCCACTCACAGTCGAAAACCAATCCATTCCGGCCACTGACAGCGATGACAGGGCAACGACCGCGGCACAGGGCCCCGGGTTCTCACTCCGCCAAGTGGGCGTCGGTGTCGCGATACTCGCCGTGGTCGGCTGGACGCGTCGGGGTCTCCGACGCCAGCGGGACCGCTGAACCGGACCACTGGCGGGCGGTCCGAACTGGTTGTGTGGTGGATTTTTACTCACACCGTCCGACTGGCACGTATGGCTCGTAACCTCGCAGTCGTCGGTGCCGGTGGTGCCGGTGCGGCGGCAACGTACGCGCTCCACGACGCGGAAGTCGACGTAACAGTGTTCGAGAAGAGCCGCGGCGTCTGCGGGCGCGCCGCGACCCGGCGGCACGGCGACTGCACGTACGAGTACGGGGCGAACTATCTCAAGGCGGACGACGGGCGCGTGACGGAACTGGTCACGGAGGCGCTCCCGACCGAGGGACTCGTCGATATCGAGGAACCGGTGCACGCGTTCGACAGGACCGGGGAAATCGACGCCGGACGGGACGCTGACGAACACAAATGGACGTACGAGGCGGGCATTACACAGCTTGCAAAGCGACTGTTCGACGAGACCGACGCCGAAGTAGAGAACGGCGTCCGGGTCGAACGCCTGGAGCGGCAGCGCGACGGCTGGCGGCTCGAGGACGACGACGGAGCGGACCTGGGGCACTTCGACGCTGCGCTGCTGACACCGCCGGCCCCCCAGACAGCAGATTTGCTGGGACAGTCGCGGTGGGATCACGACGACTGCCGGGCGCTTCGGCAGGAAATCGCCGCCGTCCCCTATCGAACGGTCATCGCGGGGGTGCTGCACTACCCCTTCGAACTCGACGTGCCGTGGTACGCCGCGGTCAACAGCGACAAGGACCACGACATCGGCTGGGTCGGCCGCGAGGAGTGCAAGGACGGCCACGTCCCCGACGGCGAGTCCCTGCTGCTGGTCCAGATGAACGAACCGTGGTCGATTGCGAACTACGACGAACACCCCGATACGCTCGTCGACGACATCGCGACGCGGACGGCTCGACTGCTGGACGACGACCGGCTTGCCGACCCCGACTGGACCGACCATCAGCACTGGCGCTACTCCCAGCCCGAGGGCAAGGTCGACCACGATCTGCTGGCGTGTGCCGCCGAGCACGACCTGTACTTCGCCGGCGACTGGGTGGCCGGCGAGGGGCGACTCCACGCGGCGCTGCGGAACGGACTGGAGACGGGCGAGGCAATCGCCGACAGCGGGTAACGGAACGCCTTTGGGTGCCCGCCGACAGCCACCGACATGGACCACAAGCGGGAACTGACGAGCGTCGACCTCGCCGCTCTTGAGGGCGAACTCGCCGGCTACGAGGGCGCGAAGCTCGACAAGGCGTACCTCTACCCCGAGGACGACCTCGTCAGACTGAAGCTCCGGGACTTCGACCGCGGGCGCGTCGAGTTCCTCATCGAAGTCGGCGACGTCAAGCGCGCCCACGCTGCCGACCAGAGTCACGTCCCCGACGCACCGGGCCGCCCGCCGGACTTCGCGATGATGCTCCGGAACCGGCTGTCGGGCGCTGACCTCGTCCGCGTCGAGCAGTTCGAGTTCGACCGCATCATCGAACTGGAGTTCGACCGCGAGGACGCCTCGACGACTATTGTTGCAGAACTGTTCGGTGACGGGAACGTCGCCGTTCTCGACGAATACGGCGAGGTCATCGACTGTCTCGAAACTGTGCGGCTCAAATCACGGACCGTCGCGCCCGGGACGCCCTACGAGTTCCCCTCGGCGCGGTTCAACCCGATGACCGTCGATTACGACGGGTTCGTCGCTCGTATCAAGGAATCCGACGCTGACCTCGTACGGACGCTGGCGACGCAACTGAACTTCGGCGGCCTCTACGGCGAGGAGCTGTGTACCCGCGCCGGCATCGACTACAACGTCGCCGTCGACGACCTCGATGAGTCCGATTTCGAGCGGCTGTACGAACTCATCGACGAGATGGGGACGCGCCTGCGTGAGGGAGATGTCGACCCGCGGGTGTACTACGAAACGCTCGACGACGGTGACGGTGCAGGCAACGGGGAATCCGGCGATGACCCGGACCGCCGGCGCATCGACGTGACGCCGATTCCGCTGGCGGAGTACGAAGAATTGTACAGCGAATCTTTCACGGAGTTCAACCCCGCGCTGGACGACTACTTCTTCAATTTCCAGCGGGAGGAGGAAGTCGAGGGCGGCGAAACACAGCGCCCGGACTTCGAGGCCGAGATAGAGAAACAGCAGCGCATCATCCAGCAACAGGAGCAGGCTATCGAGGACTTCGAAGCCGACGCCGAGGTCGAACGGGAGAAGGCCGAACTGCTGTACGCCAACTACGACCTCGTCGACGACGTGCTCTCGACGGTGCAGGCCGCCCGCCAGGACGACGTGTCCTGGGACGACATCGAGGCGAAGTTTGACGAGGGGGCCGACCGCGGAATCGCGGCCGCCGAAGCAGTTGTCTCGCTTGACGGGAGCGAGGGGACGGTGACCCTCGACATCGACGGGACGCGGGTCACAGTGGACGCCTTCACCGGCGTCGAGAAGAACGCCGACGAACTGTACAAGGAGGCCAAACGCATCGAGGAGAAGAAGGAGGGCGCGCTCGCTGCCATCGAGAACACCCGCGAGGACCTCGAAGCGGTCAAAGAGCGGCGCGAGGAGTGGGAGGCCGACGACGGCGAGGACGAAGCCGATAACGACGAGGCCGAGGACGAACCGACGGACTGGCTCTCGATGCAGTCCATTCCGACCCGGTCGACCGAGCGCTGGTACGAGCAGTTCCGCTGGTTCCACACCTCGGACGGCTTCCTCGTCATCGGCGGCCGCGACGCCGACGACAACGAAGAACTCGTCCAGAAGTATCTGGAGGGCGGTGACAAGTTCTTCCACGCGCAGGCCCACGGCGGCCCGGTCACGGTGCTCAAAGCGACCGGTCCCAGCGAACCGTCCAAAGAGGTGGATTTCCCGCAGTCTTCACTGGACCAAGCCGCACAGTTCGCTGTCTCGTACTCCTCTGTCTGGAAAGACGGGAAGTTCGCCGGCGACGTGTACATGGTCGACCCCGACCAGGTGTCGAAGACGCCGGAAAGCGGCGAATATCTGGAGAAGGGCGGCTTCGCCATCCGCGGCGACCGGACGTACTTCGAGTCCACGCCGGCCGGCGTCGCCGTCGGCATCACCTGCGACGACGAGACGCGAGTCATTGGCGGCCCGCCGGCTGCCATCGAGGGGCAGGCCGCGACCAGCATCACCGTCGAACCGGGCCAGTACGCCCAGAACGACATCGCGAAGCGCCTGTACCGGGAATTCAAGGACCGCTTCGCCGACGAGACGTTCGTCCGCAAGGTCGCCAGCCCGGACCAGATACAGGAGTTCCTGCCGCCGGGCGGCAGCCGGATGACCGAGGAGTGACGATGCCGGGGCAGAGAGAACACCGCGCCGGAGGTAGCTGGCTGCATGAGTGATCTCGGAAAAATCGACCGCGAACTGTTCGATACCGTCATCTACCCGGAACTGGGCGCGGACCGAGAGGACGTGACGCTGGGGCCGACCCACGGTATCGATTTCGGCGTCATCGACGTCGGCGGCGACGCCCTCGTCACGGCCACCGACCCATTGTCGGTCCTCCCCGATTTGGGGTTCGAGCGGGCCGGTCGGTTCGCGCTTGACGTGGTCCTGGCCGACGTTGCCGTTTCCGGTCTCCCGCCGTCGCATCTCTCCGTAACGTTCACCCTCCCACCGGCGATGAGCGACGACGAACTGGCGGCGATGTGGCACGGCTTTGCCGGGCGGGCCGAGGAAGTCGGCGTGAGCGTCGTCACCGGCCACACCGCCCGCTACGCCGGCGTCGACTACTCCTGGGTCGGTGGTGCGACGGTGCTCGGCGTCGGGTCCCACGACGACATCGTCCGGCCGGACGGCGCTCGGGCGGGCGACAAACTGGTCGTCGGCACCGGCCCCGGGGCCGAAGTCACTGGCCTGTTCGCCAATCTCTTTCCGGAACAGATCGGGCTGTCGCCCGACCGAACCGCCATCGCACAGGAGCGACTGGCCGACACCGCGCTCGTCGAGGACGCGATGGCCGCGACAAACGCCGGCAACGTGACGGCGATGCACGACGCGACGGAGGGCGGTATCACCGGTGCGTTCATCGAAATGGCCGACGGTGCGGGCGTCCGGTTCGACGTGGATAGCGAGGCGATGCCGGTTGCTGACGGCGTCGGCGCGCTCTGTGACGCGCTCGACATCGACCCCTGGCACGTCAGTAGTTGCGGGACGCTTCTGGCTGCCGTCAACCCTGCAGACGCTGATAGCGTCGTCGACGCGCTCAGGGACCGCGGGACGCCAGCCGCCGTCGTCGGCGAAGTGACCAACGGTTCAGGGCTCTACGTCGACGGCACCCGACAATCGCACCCCGGGGCGGACCCGTCGTGGGAGGCCTTTGGACGCCTGCAGGCGGCTGCCGAGGGCGACACAGACCAGCGGTGAGACACGGAGACTCTCCCGACGCGAACTGACAGCACGTAACACCTACTGCTATATGTACTTGTAAGACGTATTATAATTCAATGTGACACATCGTCGTGACTGACGTGGCAGCGGCCACGCCAGCCAGGCTACTGTCACGGAGCGTCATCATGTTCAAAGAAGCCATATCGTATCCGCAGGACGGCGACAGCGCAGTGAAAACCATCGCTATCGGGGGTGCGTTGCTGTTCCTGAGTTTCCTCGTCGTTCCGCTGTTCTTCGTGTTCGGGTACGTCGTCCGGTCACTCCGGGCCGTGATGAACGGGGAGACGACGCCGCCGGAGTTCGACGAATGGGGCGACCTGGGCATAGACGGGCTGAAGGCGTTCGCTATCGGATTCGTTTACTCGCTGGTCCCGACGGTGATCACAGGGACAGCACTGTTTCTCACTGTTGCCACCTTCGGACCCAGCGAGACCGTCTTCAGTGGCGTAATCACGGGATTGCTCCTCACAGTCGCCGCGCTCGGAATGCTCGCGATTTCCCTGGCCGCAGTGTACATTGTTCCGGCCGCCGTCGTCGCCTACGTTCGGACCGACAGCGTCGCCGCGGCGTTCTCGCCGAGTGACCTCCGCCCGCTCCTGTTCAGCCGCACCTACGCTACTGGCTGGGTCGTCGCGTTCGGTATCAGCCTCCTCGCCGGCGTCGTCGTCAGCGTCCTGAGCGCCACCGTCGTGGGTTCCGTCCTGACACCCTTCGTAGTGTTCTACGCTTACGTGGCCGGGGCCTACGCTATCGGGACCGCTGTCAGGGAGATGCCGGAAATCGCCTCTGAACCCGCGACGCCCGCTGCAGGCTCGGTCGCCTGATTAGTTCGGTCACGGTTTTCCTGTCCCAGCGCGTCGAATGGCAGAACACTTGTGTCCCTGAAGCGGACGCTTCAGTATGCAAATACAGAGTCAGGAGACCACCGCCGAAGGGGCAGAGCGCATCGAGGTGGTCCCCGAGACGCTGGACGACCTCTGGCATCTCTCGTACGTCATCGAGCCGGGGGACCTCGTCTCCGGCGACACGACCCGTCGCATCCAGCGCAACGACGACAACCTCCGGGACAAAGGCGGCGAGCGAGAGCCGATGTGGATTCAGATCGAGGTCACCGACGTGGAGTTCGCGAAGTTCGCCAACCGCCTCCGGGTCGGCGGCGAAATCGTCGACTGCTCTCGGGAGGACCAACTGGGTTTTCACCACACGCTCAACGTCGAGGAACACACCGAACTCACCATCGAAAAGCATCTCAAACCGGACCAGGCCGACCGCCTGGAGGAGGCCGTCGAAGCCACGGAGAACCCCGATGTGGCGATCGCGACCGTCGAAGAGGGTGAGGCCCACGTCCACACCGTCGCCCAGTACGGCACAGAGGAGCGGGCGACCATCACCTCGACGACTGGCAAGGGCGAGTATGCCCGCCCGCGCAAGGAACTGTTCGACGAACTGGCGTCAGTCCTCAAACGCCAGGACGTGGACGCCTACATCCTCGCGGGTCCCGGCTTCACCAAACAGGACGCGCTAGACCACTTTCAGGACGAGATTCCCGATATCGCCGAGCAGATTACCGTCGTAGACACGTCTGCTGTCGGCGACCGAGGCGTCCACGAAGTACTCAAACGCGGCGCTGTCGAGGACGTGCAACAGCAGACCCGCATCGCCGAGGAGGCGGATTACATCGACGAACTGATGGAGCGCATCGGGTCGGGTTCGGAGGTGGCCTACGGCCCGGAGGAAGTCGCCAAGGCGGCCGACTACGGCGCTATCGAGACGCTGCTCGTGCTCGACGAGCGGCTCCGACTGGAGCGGGCCGGCGAGGGCGACTGGGACATCGACGTCGACCAGATCATCGAGACGACAGAGCAGAAAGGCGGCGACGTGACCGTCTTCTCCGCGGAGTTCGCGCCCGGCCAGCAGCTCTCGAACCTCGGTGGCATCGCCGCGCTACTTCGGTACCGACTCGATTGAGACCGCGTACCCACGATACGTGTCTGCCGTCTTTCATTCCGCCGGTGAGTCTCCCGAAACCGTTTTTTGCCCCGCTCACTATTGCTACGTAGTTCCAATGTCTGCGAGGAGTGGGTGATATGTCGTTCGAAGAACAACAGGACTTTGCCAGACAGGTCGCCGACCTGAACAAGTACGGGCAGGCGCTCAATCGCTGTGAGTCCGTCGACGAGGTCGTTTCCCTCACGCTCGAAGCGATGTCGCTGCTGTTCGAGTTCTCCTACTCTACGTTCGTCGAAGTTCGTGACGACGACCTCCGGGTCGTCCACAGCACGAACCCGAATCTCGTTCAGGGCGAGCCACCCAGTGACCTGGCTCGACGGGCGCAGGAGGCCGGCGAGACGCTCGTCGAACAGGGCGCTGACGCCGCTGTCACGGCCGACTCGGACGTGACGGGTGCGCTGGCTGTCCCGGCCCGGATGGGTGACGAGGTGACAGCGGTGTTGGTCACACGGTCACAAACCGTCGAGGAGTTCGGGGACGAGTACGTCAGACCAATGGAGATTCTCGCGACCCACGCCGCGACGGCCATCTCCAACATCCGTTCCCGCGAACGGCTAGAACGGGCACACCGGGACCTGGAACGGCGAAAGGAGATGATCGAGATGTACGACCGGCTTCTCCGCCACGACCTGGGCAACGACCTTCAGGTCATCGCCGGGTTCGCCGATGTCGTCGCGGGACAGGTCGACGGCCAGACCGAGGAGTACGCCGGCAAGATACAGCGCGCGGCCGAGAGCGCCGCCGACCTCATCCAGCGCGTCGGCGACCTCGTCTCGACGCTAGAATCGCAGGACAACCCGGAGCCACAGGACCTCGCGACGGTTCTCGGGGACACAGTCCGGGATGTCAGAGCCAACTACGGGTCACTGACTGTCGATTTCGAGCCGTCAGCGTTCGAGTATCAGGTGTACGGCGGCGACCTGCTCGACTCCGTGTTCACGAACATCATGTCCAACGCGGCGGTCCACAACGAGGGCGAGGTACACATGCGAGTGGCTCCGGCGGAAGCCACCCCTGACGAGGTCACTGTCTGTTTCGCCGACGATGGGGCGGGTGTCTCGCCAAACCTGCGCGAGAATATTTTCGAAATGGGTGTGAAGGGGCAGAAGAGTTCGGGGACCGGCTTCGGCCTCGGGTTCGTTCGGGCGCTGACCGAGTCCTACGGCGGCAGGGTCAGCGTGGCAGAAAGCGACGCCGGTGGAGCCGAGTTCCGCGTCACGCTCGAACGCGTTTAGGTCCTGTCGACGGTTATCGTCAGGCCGTCTTCGGCGAACTGCACGTCGCCGTCGTAGCTGTCCGCTATCGACTCCAGCATCTCCTCGTGTCGTCCCTCCGTGTGTGGATACAAGTGGGTGAGATACACACGCCCGACCTCGGCGTCGGCATCGCGGAGCGTCGCTCCGAGCGTCGTCGGCGTCGGGTGGTTCGACACGTCCACGTCATCCGGGAACGAGCAGTCGTGGACGAGCACTGCCGACCCTTCGGCGAACTCGACGAGGTCCGTGAACGCCTCTGAGTCTGCGCCAAGCGTTATCGCCGGTCCGTCATCGACTGAGAGTCGGTAGGCGAAACACTGCATCGAGTGGCGCGTCTCGCAGGTGTCGCCGCTGAACCCAGCCAGTTCGAACGGTCCGCCATCGAGGTCCCTGAGCGTCAGGTCCAGTCGGTCCTGCATGTAGTCGTGTGTTTCGAGGAGGTCCCGAACCAGGTCGGACGTGCCCGGCGGACCCGCTATCGTGAGCTCTGTTTCGCCGGCCAGCCAGCGGGCCTTCATCAGCACGTCGAGGTCGGAAACGTGGTCTAGATGGTGGTGGGTCAGTAACACGGTGTCGACGCCTTCGTAGCCCGCGTCTGTTCGGGCCAGCGAGTGCAACACGCCGCTGCCACAGTCGACGAGCAGCCGTTTTCCGTCGCGTTCCAGCAGATAGCCGGACTGCATTCGAGAGCCGGTGGGCATGGCGCTGCCGGTGCCGAGAAACGTGAGACGCATACCGGACGACAGCGAGCGAACGGACAAAGGCGTTGGCGTGTGGGGGCGGGGAGACTACCAGGGAGCGTCAGCGGAGTGAGGGCGGTGGCCGTCGGCGGGGACGGGGTCAGGGCGGCTCGGGGGCAGGTCACCCGTCGACGGCGCAGTTCATGCTTTGGACGGGGATAGCAAAAGCCCACCTGTGGCTCAAAACGCGTTTTAAGTGAACCCGAGCCGCGACAAAACCGCGAAACGGAGCGGGAGACACTTGTGCGAGCACGACGAGAAGCGAGTATGAAGAAATCACTCGACGAACACGCCGAGCGCTTCTCCGAACACGCCGACGCGTACGACGAGGACCAGGATTCGGCGGCGTATCGCGCCTGTGTCGACTTCGCTGTCGAGCACGCGGCCCCCGAAAGCGACGACGTAGTCCTCGACCTCGGCACGGGGACCGGAGCGATTGCGTTCGCACTCGCGCCCGACGCGGGCGAGGTTATCGGCCGCGACATCAGCGACGGGATGCTGGAGAAAGCACGGGAGAAAGCCGACGAGCGAGGCGTCGAGAACGTGAGCTTCGGCGATGGCCGTTTCCGCGCTCCGAACGTCGACGGCCCGGTGGACATCGTCACGTCGAACTTCGCGATGCATCACCTCGGCGATGACGAGAAGCGCGACGCCATCGACACCATCGCCGATCTGGGGCCGCGACGAATCGTCCTCGGAGACGTGATGCTGTTCGGCGACGACGACCCCGATGCGCCGTTTTACAGCCCCGAAGTCGACGACCCGGCGACGGTCGGTGTCCTGGCTGACGCCTTCACCGACGCCGGCTACGCGCTGACGGCCGTCGAGATGGTCACCGAGCAGGCTGGCGTGCTGGTCGCCGAACGGATCGATTCGGACTGAATCTACTGGACCGCTAAGCCGGCTCAGCGGTAGTTCTTGTACGCCCAGAACGAGACGTACAGCGTCAGGACCAGCAGCCCACCGAGGAAGAAGGCCACGCCGGGTTCGAGGTCGATGCCACCACTGGCCGCGGCGTCGGTCGTCAGTTTACGCGCTTCCTCGGTCATCGCTTCGACCGGGGTGTCGGCTTCTGGCACCGGAGTGCTTTCCGGGGCCGGCGTGGCTTCCGGCGTCTCCGTCGCCTCGGCTATCTGGAACCCGCTGTCGTCTGTCTCCGTCGGGGCTGACGTGGGTTCGGCCGTCGCGGCCGTTTCGTTCGCCGCCTCGAGACTCTCGGCGTCCCCGCCCTGGGCACCGTCACCGGTGGTTCCCGCGTCGCCGCCGGCCCCGGAACTCCCGAGCTGGATCGGGAACTGCCCGAGCAGGAGTTGCAGCATGACGCTAGCCGCGGTGAGAACCCCGATGACAGGCAGGACCCGGCGAACGAGCGACCGGAGCGACTGCTTGCGCTCCTGCGTCCCGACGAACAACACCAGCGGGTCCTCCGGGGGCTCGTACACCTTCATCTCTTGGCCTTTTTCCGAGTACTGGACCCCTGCGACGGTGATCAGCTCTTCGTCTTCCAGCTTTTCCAGGTGATAGGAGACCTTCTGTATCGACATATCGAGCCGGTCGGCCAGTTCAGAGGGTGTTCCCGGCTCGTCGTAGACGGTGTTGAGGATCTCTCTGGCCGTTTCCGAGGAGAGGGCATCGAGGACATCTGAGACGTCTTCGTCGACCCCGACGACCTGTAGCTCCCCGTCCTGTGAGGTGCTCGTGTCGGGACCGCGGGAGGGCAGCAACGACATATATTCCGTTCACTGCCGCCCAGCGTAATGAATCTCGTGGAACCTCACAGGCCCATTTGAGTCTCAGAGCCCGCTATCGAAGGCGAACGACACACCTTCTGGTGACAGCGGGACGGTCGATATGCAGTATAGCGCGGTCTGATTGCCACTACAGCATCCCGGTTACGGACTCTACTGCGTCCGGAGAGAGCGAGTCCCGGGGCGGCCGCACCGTCGCGTGGGCGATGATGCCGCGGTCGGCGAGCAGCGCCTTCACGGTGGGCGCGAAACCGAACTCGGCACACGCTTCTGAGAGTGGTGAGAGGATCTTCCGCTGGACCGTTCTGGCTTCCGCCACGTCGCCGTTGGCGACGGCGGTGCCCGCTCGTTCTAGCTCGCTGTACAATAGATGGGAGAGCGCGCTGACGCCGCCGTCGCCGCCCAGCACGAGCGACGGGACGAACAGGCCGTCGTGGCCCTGATAGACGGTGAAGTCCTCCGGCGTTCGATTGAGGACCGCGGTGACGTACGGCAGGTCGCCCGAGGAGTCCTTGAGTCCCGCAACGGTGTCCGATTCGGCGAGCGCGGCAACCGTCTCGACGGACAGCTCCTGTCCGACGGCCCCGGGGATGTTGTAAAGGTAGACTGGCAGCGGTGCGTCGGCCAGAACTGCTTCGAAGAACGCCTCGTTGCCCGCCCCGCTGGCCTGGCCGCCGTAGTACGGCGGAACGACGAGCGTACTGTCCGCACCCTGCTCGGCGGCGAACTGCATTCGGTCGTGCACCGTCTCGACGTCGGTCGCGGCCGTCCCGACGATGACGCGGCAATCGTTGGAGGCTGTCTCCGTCGCGGTTCGGACGACAGTTCGGTACTCCTGTGGCGACAGCGTCTCGAACTCCCCGGTCGTCCCGCAGGGAACGATGCCGTCGACGCCGGCCGCGGCGACGTGCCGGACCAGCGATTCCAGCCCGGCGACATCGAGGTCACCGTCGGCGTCGAACGGCGTCACCAGCGGCGTCAGTACGTCGAAGGACTCGGCCATGCACCAGGTCAGACACGGCGGTCGCTTAGACGTTTTCCCCGTCGATAGGGCGGAACCCACTTGCCGCGGCGGTCCTACTGGTCGGTAAGAACCGACAATGGGAGGACGCGAGCGTCTCGCAGCGACAGACCCGGACTTCGACCCGGAGGCGGTCGACATCGACGACGCCGAGGTGTTTTCCCGCCTCGCGCCCGTCGTCCAGGAGTGGTGGGTCGAGCAGTTCGGGGAGTTCGTCCCCGGCAACGGCGGCTTCTTCACGCCGCCACAGAAGGAGGCCATCCCGCTCATCCACGAGCGCGAGAACGCTCTCATCTGTGCGCCGACGGGGAGCGGCAAGACCCTCGCATCCTTTACCGGCATCATCAACGAACTGTTCGGGAAGGCCCGCGAAGACGAGCTTGAGAACTCCGTCTACTGCCTCTATGTCTCGCCGCTGAAGTCGCTGGCCAACGACATCCACCGGAACCTCGGACAGCCGCTGGACGGCATCACGGCCAAACTCGACGAGCGCGGCGAGGACGTCGAAATCCGGCACGCGATTCGCCACGGCGACACCAGCGACAGCGAGCGCCAGGCGATGCTGGAGACGACGCCCCACATCCTGAATACGACGCCGGAGACCCTCGCTATCCTCCTGAACTCCCCGAAGTTCAAGCAGAAACTCGAAACCATCGAGTACGTCATCGTCGACGAGATTCACAGCCTCGCCGAGAACAAGCGCGGGACACACCTCTCGGTGTCCCTGGAGCGCTTAGAGGAGATGGTCGAGGAACCGCCGACACGCATCGGCTGCTCGGCCACCGTCGAGCCGCTGGACACCGTCGCCGAGTTCCTCGTGGGTCGCGAGGAGCCTGGCGGCGACCCACGGGACTACGAAATCGTCGACACGCGCTTTGCCCGCGATTTCGACATGGAGCTGTCCTGTCCGGCCGACGACCTCATCAACACGCCGCGGGACATCGTCACCGAGCGGTTCTACACCCAGCTCCACGACCACATCCAGTCACACACCAACACGCTCGTCTTCACGAACACGCGCTCTGGGGCCGAACGCGTCCTGCATAATCTTCGTGAGAAGTTCGACGGCTACGACGAATCGAACTCCGGCTGCCACCACGGTTCGCTCTCGAAGGAGAAGCGCCGCGATATCGAGGAGTCGCTGAAAGCCGGGACGCTGGACGTGGTGACGACCTCGACGAGCCTGGAACTGGGCATCGACATGCCTCACATCGACCTCGTCGTACAGGTGGGCTCACCCAAATCCGTCGCCGCGCTGCTCCAGCGCATCGGCCGCGCCGGCCACCAGCTCGGTGAGACGGTCGAAGGTCGCGTAATCGCACTGGACCGCGACGAACTCGTCGAGTGTGCGGTGATGCTCGAAAAGGCCGAGCGGGGCTTCGTCGACCGCGTGTTCATCCCCGAGAACGCACAGGACGTGGCGACCCAGCACGTCTACGGCATGGCAATCAATGACGTTCGTCCCGAAGAGACGTTCAAGGGGGTCCTCCGGCGAGCCTACCCGTATCGGGACTACAACGACGAGAACTGGGAGCAGCTGATGCGGTACATGACCGCCGACTACCCGGGGATGGAAGACAAGAACGTCTACGCCAAGATCTGGCGGGACACGAACGACGCGCCCGACGGGGAGCACCACTACGAGGAGTACGACGTGGGTGAGCACCTCATCGGCAAACGGGGTCGGCTCGCGCGGGTCATCTACATGACCAACATCGGGACGATTCCGGACTCCTTTACGTGTGACGTGGTCACCCGGAGCGACGACAGCTGGGTCGGCCAACTGGACGAGTCGTATCTGGACACGCTGGAGAAAGGCGACGTGTTCGTGCTGGGCGGTGACAACTTCGAGTACCGCTACCGCCGCGGGTCGAAGGTGTACGTCGACCGGACCGCCGCCCGCCCGACGGTCCCGTCGTGGTTCTCCGAGCGGCTCCCCCTCTCCTACGACCTCGGCCGCGAGATACTCGATTTCCAGGGCCAACTACTGGACCGGCTGGCCGATGGCGGGATGTCGGAGGTCCGCAACTGGCTCCGGGGGTTCCCCATCGACGAGAACAGCGTGCGGGCCATCGCGAGGATGTTCCGCGAGCAGGTAGCCTATGCCGGCTCGGACAGTGTGTCTACGACCGACCGGCTCGTCATCGAGGAGACACTGGACCACGACGAGTACGAGCGTCACTACCACGTCCACTCGAACTACGGCCGACGGTTCAACGACGGCTTCTCGCGGCTGCTGGCCTACCACATCGCCCAGGCGGCCAGCGCGAACGTGCAGGTCGCCGTCGCCGACAATGGCTTCACGCTCTCGATGCCGCTGAACCGCAAAGTCGATATCGCCCGAATCGTGGGCGACCTAGACCCGGACACGGCCCGCGAGGACCTTCGGGCTAGCCTCGACGGGACAGACCTGCTCCAGCGGTACTTCCGTATCAACGCCACACGGTCGCTGATGATACTCAAACGCTACAAGGGCTACGAGAAGTCCGCGAGCGAACAGCAGGTCTCCTCGGAGATGCTGCTCGGGTTCGCCGGGGACCTCGGGGACTTCGCCGTCGTCGAGGAGACCTACCGCGAGATTCTGGAGGACAAACTCAACGTCGACGGTATCGAAACCGTCCTGCGTGCGATGCAGGACGGCGACGTGGGCGTGGTCCGGACTCGCGTTGACTCGCCGTCACCGCGCGCCTTCGGCCTCGCGACGCTGATGGCCAGCGACGTGGTCCTCGCCGAGGACGAGTCGGCCGTCTTACAGGAGTTCCACCAGCGAGTGCTGAGCGAGATTGAAGATGGAGACGGCGACGACAGCGCCGTCGCGACTGACGACTGAGGCCGACCAGGTCAACGAGCGCGTGTAGGCCGGCGGAGTCTGTTGCGGTCGTCACCGCGCGACTCACGACGCCGTCTCGTTTTCGGCCATCGTGTCGTTCGTCACGTCGTCACCCATCGACTCGCCAGCCGTGGACTCCGTCATCGACTCGGTCATTGCGCCGGGTCCCATCGACTCCGTTTCGTTCACCTGCTCCATCGAGCCGCTCGCTTCGCCGCCCGTCATGGAGTCAGTCATCCCTTCATCCTCCATCGAACCAGTCGCCCCGTCGTTCATTGTATCCGTCCCCTCGTCTCCGGATCGCTCGTCGCCGCCGGCACAGCCAGCGAGCGGGAGCGTGACACTTGCAGCGGCGAGCGTCGTCAGAAACGTCCGTCGGCTTCGTGACATACGCTTTGTCCGGCGTCGGGGCTATACAAGGAGATTTTTCGAAGTCTCGGACGATTCCGCCCATAGTTTGGTCCGTGTGTGGACCGGAACTCTTCCAATTTCGCCCCTGAGCCAAACCGTTAATCCGCGGCCGGCCCCACGGGTGAGACATGGAGTCGCTTCACCCGCGAGTGAGACTGCTGTGGGTTCTGTCGACAGTTATCCAGGCGTCGGTGCTCGGTGTCATCGCGTATCTTGTCGACCGGTTCGCGGTTTCACTGCCACAGACGGTGGTCGTCGGCGGCTGGGTTGTGCTGGTGCTTCTGGGTGTTGCCCATGCCATCGCTGCCCACCGGATTTGGCGTTTTGACCTACAGGACGACGCGCTCTTTCTCCTTCGCGGTGTCGTCACCCGGACCGACACGTCGGTCCCGTACGTTCGTGTACAGCACGTCGACACCACGCGCGGCCCAGTAGAGCGAGCTATCGGGCTGGCGAGTGTCGTCGTCTACACTGCTGGGACCCGCGGCGCGGACATCACGATTCCAGGCCTGCGGCCCGAACGAGCCACTGAACTGCGCGAGCAGCTCCGTGACCTCGCAAACGAGAGCGAGGCCACGGACGCGGTATGAACCGGCTCCACCCGCGAAGTGCGGTCCTGCGAGTCACCCGAGCAGCGCTGCAAGGCGGCTTCTTCGGCTTTTTTGGCGGGTCGCTCGGGACCGGGATGCTCGGACTGCCGGCGTTCGCGGTTCCACTGCTTGGCCTGCTCGGCGCGCTGACGTTTAGCGGCTACGCGCTGGCGCGCTATTTCCGTTTTCAGTACGAACTCGACGGCGACACGCTTACTGTCGAATCCGGCGTCTTCGCCAGGCAGTCCCGCCAGATTCCGCTGGGCCGCGTCCAGAACTTAGACGTCGAGCAGAACATCCTTAACCGCCTGCTCGGACTCGCAATCGTCCGCTTCGAGACGGCCGGTGGCAGCGCGACGGAGGCTACGCTGGACGCAGTCGACGAGGCCGAGGTCAAACGCCTGCGGAACTACGTGCGGACCCACGACCGGGACCAGGCCGCCGAGGCAGAGACAGCCACCGCCGACGCGGTGTCCGAAGCTGCGACACCTGGCCGGTCGGCCCACGCCGATCTGCCCGGCGTGACCGGCCCCAAACCGACACACGCTGGCGACACTCAGTCGAGGAATGACCTCGGGGAACCGGTTTCCGAATCGGACACGGCGGAACGCGACGAGCCGGACGGATCGCTGCTGTTCGCGTTCGACCAGCGCGAACTCCTGACGTACGCGCTCGTCTCCGTTCGGCCGGCCGCGCCGGTCCTGACGCTGGCGTCACTCCCGCTTGGGATGGACGTCGTCTGGGCGGTTCTGCGGTTCAATGCGACCCTTGCTGGCGCATCGCTGAGCGGGCCGGTAGTTCGCTGGCTGACCGGCTCACCGGAAACCACGCGGCTCGCCGTCTTTGCCGTACTCTCCGTCGTCCAGTTCCTCCTACTCGCACTGGTCGTCAGCGTGGCGCTGACCGTCATCGAGTACTACGGCTTCCAGCTCACGCAGGCCGACGGCGACCTCCGGTACGAGCGGGGGCTGTTGCGCCGCTACAGCGGCAACATCCCGCTGGAGAAGGTCCAGACGGTCACTATTCGAGAGAACGTCCTGATGCGGCGGTTCGGCTACGCGACGCTGGCCGTCGAGACGGCCGGCTACAGCGGCGGGAACCAGCAGTCCACGCAGGGCGTCGCCGTCCCGCTCGCGCCCCGCGAAGAAGTGTACGAACTGGCCCGTGACATAGAGCCGTTCGGTGACCTCGACTTCGACCGGTCGCCGAAGCGCGCCCGCAGACGGTATCTCGCGCGCTTTTCACTGGCCGCGGCCGGGCTCACTGCAGTCGCCTACGCCGTGGACTCGCTGGTGCTGGAGACGGGCTACTGGTGGGTCGCCGCCCTCCTCTTCCTTACAGTTGTGCCGGCAGCCCACCTTCGCTGGCGACACCGTGGGTACGACCTGGACGAGTCCGTGCTGGCGACCCGGAGCGGGTTCTGGCGGCGGACGACGCGAATCGTCCCGTACTACCGGCTTCAGACGGTGTTCGTCACGCGGTCCCCGTTCCAGCGCCGTCGCGACCTGGCGACTGTGGGGGCCGACACGGCGAGTTCGTCGAGCCTGCTCGGTGGTATCGCCCGGGTGTACGACATCGACGAGGACATCGCAAAAGAACTCAGAGACACGCTTCGGGAGCGCCTCACCGCACACGTCGCAGGGCTGCGGACGGGCGACAGGGCCAGCGACGCGGACGCGTAGTCAGCCCCGCGCCCACTCGACCATTCGGCCGTACACCTCGTCGGTCGCCAGTGCGTCGCCGTCGCCGACGAGGACGAGCGCCTTCTTCGCTCGCGTGAGCGCGACGTTGATGCGCCGGTAATCCTCGAAGATGGGGCTGTCGAGCGTGCCCGTGGCGACGAAGGAGATGACGATAACCTCCTTGCTCGACCCCTGGAACCGGTCGACCGTGTCGACGGTCACGTCCGGCAGGCGCTTGGAAATCTCCGCGACCTGGGCGCGGTACGGCGCGATGACACCGATATCGTTGGCCGGAACTCCTGCGGATCGGTACGACGCGACGATTTCGGCGATGCGGTCGGCCTCAGCCGGGTTGGTGTTGCCGACCTGGCTTCCGTCGGGGGCGACGAACGCCACGCGGTCCTGAAGTATCTCTGGCAAGTCAGCCATTGAGACGCCGCCGAGGTCGTCGAGCCGCTGGGCGGCCACCTCGCCTGTCGCGGGCCGCAACTGCCCGTCGTAGAACTCCCGCGAAGCGAAGGCCTGAATGTGCTGGGCCATCCGGTACTGCCGGTCCAACATTACGCCGGCTTCCGGGTGGGCGTCGATGAGCCGCTCGAACAGCGAGGTCGACAGCGTCTCGTCCTCGGACTGGACCACTGGCGGGAGCTGCTGGTGGTCGCCGACGAGCACGAATCGGTCGGCGAGCGTCGTCGCCGCGAGCGTCCCCGGTTCGGTCAGCTGGCCGGCCTCGTCGACGACCGCGACGTCGAACTCCTGGGTCTGGAGCGTGCTCCCGCCGCAGGTGGCCGTCGTCGCCGCGACGACCTGCGCGCCCTGGAGCCGACTCGCACATTCGCCGGGGTCGCCGCTGGTCTCCAGTCGGTATTTCTGCATGTCATCGCGGACGCCGCTCTCCGTGCCGACTCGGACGATATCGGTGTAGCCCTGTTCTTCCAGCGCCTCCAGCAGATTGTCGACGGCGCGGTTGGTGAACGCCGAGAGCAGCACTCGGTCACCGCGAGCAACGAGGGCCCGAACCATCCGCGCCAGCGTGTACGTTTTGCCCGTGCCAGGCGGGCCGTGGACGAGCGCGAAGTCCGCCGCGCCGACGGCTAGCTGGACGGCCTCGTTCTGCGCGTCGTTGTTGTCGATGAACGTCTCCTCGACCGGATTGAAATCCGGCTCGCGCCGCCCGAACAGCACGTCTTTCTGCTCGGGCGACTGGAGGAGCACGGCGTCGTGGAGCGCGTTCTGGAGCCGGTCGGTCGTCAGTTCGGAGGGATACACGTCCAGTCGGCGGAGGTCCAGCGGCTCGTCGGCCGTGACGACGATTTCTTCGCCGAGACGTTCCACGCGGGCCAGTTCGGCGTTGCCGGTCACCGGGTCGCCGTCGCTGGCGAGCACGAGATTGCCTTCACGAATCTTCGAGACGGCCCCCGTCCCGGTTGCCCGGAGTTCCCAGCGGCCGCCGTCGAGTTCCCGGCGGCCGGTCGGTTCGAGACCGATGAGCGCCCGGTCGTTGTCGGCGCGCTCTTCGGGCGTTTGCTCCCAGAGCTTTGCGTACTCCCGGTGGACAGCACGGCGCTCGGCCTCGACTGCCGTGTAGAACTCCTCGAAGTACTCCAGTTCCTCCTCCGGGACCGCTCGGCCGACCGTGCCGGCCTTGGATTCCTGATCGAGACGGCCGGAGACGGCCATGCAGGTGTCCTGCTCGAAGCAGTACTCGCACTTCGCGTTTGCCTCGTAGCCCGTCGGCACGCCCGAGTCGTACTCCATCGCCGCAATCGCGTTGCGGGTCCGGACGACGTAGTTCAGCAGGCCGCTCCCGATGGAGAACTCCTTGGCCGGCGAGAGGTCGCCGCTCTCCTCGTTGCGGTCGACGGCGGCGTTTTTCGTGTAGAGAAGCGTGCCCGTGTCCGGCGCGGCGTCGACGGCGCTGCCCGCACCGGCCGCGCGCTCGCCAAGCATCAGCGCGTAGGCTGTCGCCTGAATCTTGTCCTGGAACCGTGGCTCCCGCTTGGTGTTTTTGCCAGTCTTGAGTTCGACGGGCATCCCGCGTCGGACGGCGTCGGCCCGCCCTTTCATGCCGAACCGCTCGGAGATGAGCGTCATTTCGGAGCGCCACTCGCTCTCCGCGGGACTGAAGTCCCGCTCCGAGTTGTCAGCGGCTGTCGCCGCTCCATCCGTTTCTGTAAGCGTCCCCTGCTGGAGCCACCCCTGGATGGCCGACGCGTGGTCGCGCACGTCCCCGGCCACTTCGTCGGCCTCCCGGCCGAGCAGTCCGATGTCGAGGCCGGCGGCGTCGACCTGCTCCTCGATAGCAGTGTCGAGGTCCCGGCCCCGGAGCAGGTCCCCGAACACCTCGTGGACGACGGTCCCTTTCACCAGCGGGTAGGCGTGGTCAGCGCCGTCGAGTTTCCGGAGGTAGTACATCCGCGGGCACTGCACCCACGCCCGGATGTCGGTCACGTCGACGAGGAAATCCGGCTGGACGACGAGGGTGGCGTCGCCGCCGACGGAGTACTGCTGCTCACCCTGATACTCCCGCTCGTCGGGGTTGTAGACGGCGATTTCCATGCCCGTCTCGATGACTGCGGCGTTCTCGGTCCACTTCCCCCAGAGCGTCACCGTCGTCGGCTCGCCGGCCCCGCGCTCGGGCCGAATCGTCACCTCACAGAGGTCGCTCTCGCCGTACTGAGTGTTCACCGTCTTCGGCTCCTCGATGTCGACGACGACGCCACGAACGCGGTCGACGCTCATCGTTTGGCCCTCCCCTGTTGCACGACCCAAGCGACGGGACGCCCCCTCAAAAGTCGTTCGCGCCGCGGCTCATTCAGTCGTCGCATCAGCATTCGAGTCACCATCGGCGGCGTACTCCTGCAGCGTCTCCAGCGACACGTCTTCGAGTACGTCCTCGCTCGTCGCATCGAGGTTCACCGGCGGTGCGCGCCCGGCCTCGTGGGCCTCTATCCAGCGCGGGACGCAGACGCACCAGTGGTCACCCGGGTCAAGCCCGGGGAAGTTCAGTTCCGGCCGCGGCGTCACGAGGTCGTTGCCCTGGGCCTTGCTGTACTCCAGAAACTCCGCCGTCATCACGGCACAGATTTCGTGCCGACCCGGGTCGCGCTGGAGCGGATAACAGTAGCCGTCGCGCATGAATCCGGTCTCCGGGTCCATCGAGCAGGGGGCCAGCTCCCCGCCGAGGACGTTGCGTTCGCTTTCCATACCACGTCTGGCTGTTCCGTGGAGTAAAGCCGTTCGGCTACCCGCCTGCGCTCACTGTCCGTGTCCGCTGTCATCATCACTCCGGTCCCGACTGTCACCTGACGAGTCGGTGGGCTGACCGTCATCTCCGTCCAGTTGCGTAGCTTCGTTCTCCGCTGCTTCACCAGCACTCCGTTCGGGGCGCTGCCCGGGAGAATCGCCGTCTGGTGTCGCCTCCGATGGTGAGTCAGCGCGTTCGGACCCGCCTGTTGTCGTCTGCTTGGGCGTGTCGTCCGTATCCGGTGCATTCGGTGAGACTGCGGGCACGTCGACGGCGTCCAGAGCGGCCCGAATCACGTCGGCCTTCTCCGTCCCTTCGATGGTCGCCTCCGTCGTCAGGACCAGTCGGTGGCTCATCGTCGCATTCGCCAGTCGCTTCACGTCGTCCGGGGTGGAATACTGCCGGCCGGCGATGACTGCACTGGCTCGGACTGCCTCGAAGACCCGCTGGACGCCCCGCGGCGAGACGCCGATTTCTGTCCGGTCGTCTTCGCGAGTCGCCCGCGCCAGATCGACGATGTAGCGACGAACCTTGGTGTCGACGCGGACGTCTTCCGCACACTCCTGCAGGGCGCGCACCGTCTCTGGGTCCACTACCGGATCGACCGACGGCGCGATTGTTCGCCGGTTGGCCCGCCGGTCGAGCAGCCCCATCTCCCCTTCGACATCCGGATAGTCCATCGACGTTTTCACGCTGAAGCGGTCCCGCTGGGCCTCGGGAAGCTGGAATGTGCCTTCCTGCTCGACGGGGTTCTGGGTCGCGATAACGACGAACGGTGTCGGGAGCGGATGCGTCGTCCCGTCGACACTGACCTGCCGCTCTTCCATTGATTCCAGCAGCGCAGATTGGGTCTTCGGCGGCGCGCGGTTAATCTCGTCCGCGAGCACGACGTTCGAGAACACCGGCCCCTGTGCGAACTCGAACTCCCGCTCGTGTTCGTTGTACACGTTCGACCCGGTCACGTCCGCCGGCAGCAGGTCCGGTGTAAACTGTACCCGGTTGAATTCGAGTCCGAGCGACTCCGCCAGCACCCGCGCCAGGACCGTTTTCCCCGTTCCCGGCACGTCCTCGACCAGAACGTGGCCTCTGGCGATGACGCCAGCCAGTGTCTCGAACAGCACCCGGCGTTCGACGACGACAGCCTCCTCAACTCGCTCCACAATGTCGAGGCAGTGGTCTGACGCAGCCTCGACGCTCAAATCCCCCGTTAACCCGGCCATGCCCCATGCGTTACACTGGGGAAGTATCAATGTGTACCATTAGCCCTCGTTTGTCGAGCCACAGTGGCTACTGACACATTCTGGACGGGCCAGCAGCGAAGCAGTCCCTCAGCCACGAAGCGGGGCGAGCAGCAGTAACACACCGATCGCGGCGAGTGCCATTGTCTCCGGCGATCCGATGGCGGCACCGACGGCGTGACGCGCTGTATCGACGAGACCGACGGCGGCGATACCGAGAAGGCCGACGCCGACGGCGAACACGCTGTGATACAGCTCCAGCCGGCGCGTTTCCGGCCGATGCCCCAGTTCCGCTGTCAGCCCCAGGCCGAACGTGCCAACGTCCCAGACAACGAGGCCGCCGACGACGCCAGCAAACACCAGTAACGATGACAGGTCGGCCTGTGCCGCACCGATGCTCGCACAGATGAGTCCCGAAGCGGTCAGTGCCGCGGGGCCGGCACGCGCCGGCAACAGGCCAAACGTGAGTCCCCCGATGACGAGAACGAGAAGCAGATACACCACCAGTGGGAGCAGGAGGGCACCGAAGAACACCGCCGGGAGCGAGGCGAACCCGAAGATACCGATTCGCAGGAGGAACGGGGCTAGCAACACGACGTAGCCAGCGGCCGCGATGGCGGCCCCGACAGTCCGCACCGAAGCGGCGTCGAACTCAGTCGTGAACTTTCGGATGACAATCGCACCGCTACCAGCAACCAGCGCGCCGACTGTGACTGCCAGAAGCGGCGCAAGAACGACCCACGACGACAGCACTCGGATACCGAGACTGAACGGTGGGGACGCGACAAGCTGACCAAACGGCGTCAACAGCAGTGCCAACGGCACGACCACAGTGAACGCTGCCGAACCGAGTGCGACCAGTTTGAGCGACTGGGTACCCCGTTTCAGTCTGTTCGCCATCGCGTCGCGGCGGCTCCGAGCTGTCAACTGCAAGAGCGGGAGCTGTGTCACAGCAAAATACAGGCAGCCCGACGCGGCGACGCCGAGTACACCGAGGCAGACCGTGGTGGCTATCGGCGACGCTCCACCGGCGACAGCGCTTACCACCTTCCAGCAAAGCCACGCGAGCGCGACGACGACCGTACCCACGACGAGGCCCACCACGGCGAACAGATACGAAACGACGCTGCTCACTGTCGCTTCCGAAACGGTCTCTCTGTCGAGCACGTCGGTCCAGGCGGTCGCGACGCCGACCATTGCGACGGCGACACCGAACGCGATGAGCGGGGCGACTGACACCTGCCCGACCGAGGCAACGACGCCAGTCGCTGCCGGCAGGAAACAGAGGTGGCCAATGACCGTCGGTCCCAGTCCGTCCCGGTCCAGTAGCGATAACCCCGCCACGGCAATGCCGGCGAGGAGTGCGATACCGCTGAACAGTCGCGGGTCGCCGGACAGAACCCCTGTCGCCAGGGTGAACGCAGTGACGATGAGCGCGACGATAGTTAGGCTGGTCGCCCGCGGCCGCCCCTCGTCGCCGACGGCCGATGGTGTATCGAGTCGCGGCCCGCCGATCATTTACGCTCCACCTCCCGGCTGCACGCTGCCACGCGGCTGGTGCGCCGCAACGGCGAAGGCGTAATCGAGGATGAGCGGCAGCGGTGTCCCACGCCGCCAGTCGATTGTCCGGGCCCCAGACGCCTGACACCGCGCCAGACGGGTCCGACGGCGGACGTGCTCGTACTGTCCGCTGACGGTGCTCGCCGCGGTTACGTCCGTCGAGAGCATGGTTCGCTGGCAATCGAACGCCGCCCAGGACTCCATCGCGGCGACCGGCGCATCGTCGAGCAACGGCGACACGAGCACCAGCTGGCAGCGCGGTCCGGCTACCTCCATCACTTTCCGGAACTGCCGCTGTGTGTCGCCCTCGTCTTCTGGACCACCAGCCGGGTCGCTCTCGGCAGCATCGGCGGCGGTTCGTAGCCGTTCGACAGCCAGCGACCGCTGGTTGGGTCCGTCGCCCGGCTGGAGCCACGTCAGTCCCGCTGGACCGTCGCCGTCGATGCCGACGATTGCCAGCCCGACTTCGTGACCGGCATCCAGCAGCGAGGTCACTGCGTGCGTCGTCGCGTACGCGCCGAGTTCGACTGCCGTCGGGCGACCGGGGCCGGCGGTCACCCGCGCCGGCGAGCGGGCGTCGACGACGAACACGACCGTCGTCGACACCCACTGCTCGTAGTTGACCGTCGACAGCGCTCCCCGCTTCGCGTACCCGCGCCAGTCGATGCGGCCGGCCGGGTCCCCGCGCTGATACTCCCGCGTCGAGTGGAAGGTGAAGCCATCGCCGGGGTCGTCGGTTGTGAGTTGGCCCACGCGGTCGGTCCCCTGGTCGGACAGCGGCGGTGCCTGGGCGTCAAGCTGACACACCAGCCTGTCATCGCCCTCCGCCTGTTGTCTCGCAGTCGCGACCTCGCCGGCTCCCGTACCCCGGACGCGGAGCCGCGGCTCGCCGAAGTCGTGTTCGCCTCGGCGGGCGATGAGCGTGTACTCGAGCGTGACTGATTCGCCGGCCGCAAGCGTCTCGCCGCCGCGTGGCGTCCCTTCCAGCACTGTGAGGTCAGTCGGAACGCCGTCGACGACCCGGATGTCCGACAGCGTCTGCTGGCCGCTGTTTGTCACCGTCAACTGGACTGCAACCGGGTGCCCCGGCGGCGCTGGAGTCGGGTCGACCGCCCGCGACACGACGAGCTCTGCCGGGACAGCAGCAGTCGACAGGATTCCGTAGGCCAGATACGAGAGCGGGAGTGTGGCGGCCAGCAGGAGTGTCCCGCTCCCCTCCCAGATGCCCGCTCCGGCGAGTGTCAGTGCGGCGACGATTGCGCCGCGCCACCGCATGGCTCGTCGGCCCATCAGTCCTGCACCTCCGTCACATCGCCCCAGTCGGCCCCGTCGGTCGCTGTGGTATCCGTTCCGTCCTCGTCAACCGGCGTTGTCCCGCCAGCTTCAGACTCGGAGTCAGCCGGGCGGTCCGCGGCAGTTGCGCCCTCGGTGGCGGCTCCGTCGACGTGGGCACCGTCAGACGCGCCGTCTGCGCTGGTCCCGACGGCTTCCCGCTCGGGAATCGACCCGTCGACGGCCCGCTGGAGGCTCCCGTCAGCCGCCCGCTGCAGGTCGGCGACCGCTGGGGCGACGACTGGCACCGGACGCGGCGCCTGCTGGCCGACCACTGTCGGCAACGCGTCGTCGGCCGCGACGCTGACTGCCGTCATCGCCCGTGCGCACCGCTTCCGGACGGCTTTTTCGGGAAACAGCCAGGCCCACAGGCGCGTGCGAAACGGTCGGTCCGGTGGCGTGACGGATTCGTCCAGTACCGCGGCGGCAACCGGGTCGTCCGTCCAGGTCCCCGCGGCTAACTGTGCTTTCACCGAGTCGGGGTCGTGGCCGCCCTGGACCAGTGCCTCCGTGAGCGCCGCCCGAAGTGGTTCCCGAACGGGGCCGACGCTCTCGGCGACCGGCCCGTCGTCGCGGGCCTGTGCAGCCGCCGCTTCGACGCGTTCCGCGAGTTCGGTTCCGGAGACAGCGTCGTCTGTCGGTGTCGTCTCCAGAAACCCCTCGGTGAACTTGTCGTCAGCAGTCCACGGCGACGGTGATACCGAGGGGTCGTCGGGCGTCCGGAAGAGCTTCCAGAAGGCCACGAGCACGCAGACGAAGAGGACGAGGACACCCGCCGCACTCGGCCCGGAATCCGCCGGCTCTGGCGTCCCTGTCAGCCCGAGGACCGCGCCGGCAGCCACGAGTAGCAGGCCACACAACACGGCGATTCCCAGCCCGACGCGACGGCGATTCACCCTTCGTCCTCCTGCTCGTCGCTCGCACCCACCAGCGCATCGTACGCGCTACGGGCCTGCTCGCGCCGGCTGTCGCTCGAATGGCCGCCGTATTCGACGTCCCGGAACGCCTCTGTCAGTGCTTCGACGGGTGCCCTCGGGAGGCCGCTGTCGATTGCGGCCCGGGACACCTCGCCGGGCGTCCGCGTCCGCCAGCGCCCGGGGACGACATGCTTGGCGAACGAACGCCAGAGGTCGCGAATCGATGGGAGAGCCGATTCGCCGCCGCCCGACGAGTCAGTGACCGACCCGCTCGGTCCGGAGCTAGATGCCGTAGTCGGGCGGTCCGTATCGCCGACCCGGCCAGCGATGTAGACACCGACCGCACCCAGTGCCACCCCGGCCCCAGCCACGACGGCACCGGCCGTGCCCCAGCGAACATAGCTCAGTATCACGACGACACACGAGAATCCGAGCGTTACAATCCTGCGCGGCGTGGTTTCAGCCCTGGCTACAGTGATGGCTCGATACCCGGCCGACCGGAGCCACCGCTGGAAGCGACGCCACAGCCCTGACAGCGTTAGCGGAAGCGATGAGAGCCACGTCGCCAGACGGGCGGCCAGTCGGCGGCCCATGTTCAGCGTGGCTTCGATACGGCCGACGAGCCAGAGTGCCGTTCGCCGGGTCCACTGAACGACGCGGGCGACGAAGCCAGCCGCCGTTTCACCGCCGTTCTTGGCCGCGTATGCGACCGCCTGTCCGCCCGAGAAAGCAGCCGTCCGATAGTGGTACAGCGCGGCGACGCCCACGACTGCGAGCGCGACGACCAGCCCGTCCCGTTCCCAGAGCACGCCGATGACAAACAGCGAATCGAAGATTGTCCAGAGAATACCGACGCCGCGTGCGACCTTGGGGGAGTACATCACTGCGGCGATAGCGACGGTCACGACGGTTGCCACCAGCAGTATCGAACTTACCACGATGGTCCCGGTGTACGCGCCCCAGAGCGTCGTTCTCGCTGTCTGTCTGTCTGTTGCCGCTGTGACGGGAAGCGAGGGGTTTGCTGGGAGCGAGACGGCAACAGCGCCGTCAGTGCCAGTCGTCCCCCGACGCTGGTCGCCGAGCGTGACAGTCGCGTTCTCGACCGGCTTTCCGTTTATCGTGGCGTTGATAGCGGCCCTGTCACCTGGTACCGGGAGGGCCTTCGCAGGCACGACGCGAACGTGTAAGTTCAGCACGTCGACGCGCGCGGACCCGTCGAACTCGCCACGGGACACCGTTACTGCGGCGGTATCGCTGTCGGGGACTGTCAGTTGATACCGGCCGGCGGTGTCAGTTCGACCGACGGTGTTGCCGCTGCGGGTCACGGTCGCGTTCCGTACTGGCACGCCGTCGACCGTTGCGACGAGCGGGACAGTCGACCCGGGGTACGGCTCGCCGAGCAGTGTCACGTTGATGCTCCCGCCGACACGGTACTGACCGGTGTCGTTGTCGGCCGCTGTCTGCTGGCGTGGGGCCGTCGAATCGACCATCCCAGATGCACCAGAAACCGCCCCAGATGTGCCAAGGGTACTGCGGGCGTGACTGTCTCCGTTTGAGACCGAGGTAGTCCCGCCAAGTGACCACCCATCCCCTTCCGCGAGGAGGCTTGCTGTTTCAGTACCCGATTCCTCGTACGGTCGCCGGTAGAACTGACAGGGCTCTGTTCCCGGCGATTCGACCGTTACGTTCAGCTCGCGCTGGTACGGAACCTGTGCGGTCACCTGGCCGTTCTGGTCAGTCCGGCCGACGTATCGGTCGTTGAACCAGACACGGGTCGCGGCAGCCGGTTCGAGGTCCTGATACACCAGAACGGTGAGGGGATGCCCGGCTTTCGGCTCTGACTCGACGAGGACGCCACAGCCGTCCGCAGTGGGCGGGGCGGTATCGCCGGGAATCGGAATCGGCTCTGTTCCTCCCGTGACGCCGCCGCTCCCACCTCCGTCGCGACGGTGTTCCCGTGTGCCTGCAGGTGTCTGGGTGTCGGTGACGCTGCCGCCCCCGCCACCGTCGCGGCGTTGTTCCCGCGTATCGGCTGGCGTCTGCGTGACTGGCTCGGTGCCGTGACTCCCGTCACCGCCCCCGCTGCTGGTCCCGCTCTCAGTGATCGGTGGCGGGGCCAGAAACGCGGCGACGATCAGCCCGACGAGGCAGAGACTTACCAGTGCCAGCTGCCGCCAGTCGACGCCGCCATGGCCGGTCTCGGATGCTGTACCCACTTGTCGCCCCTCGTAACTTACGCCCGTACCGCGACACCCAACGCTGTTATCATAGATATCTGCGTGAAAGATAATCAATCCCCGGTATGGTCGTTGACAGCAGCGACAGTCGTGTGGGCACGCTGGCCAGTCCGTATACACGACCTCCCTGCTTCCGCCCGGCGGTCGGGACCGATGGGTTCATTCTGGCTCAGGCCGAATAGCGAACTGACAATGCGCGTTCGCGACTGGCAGGACATTCTCGAAGACGTGATGGAGAGCAATGCCAATCCGGGGGACTGGCGCGCCGTCGGGGGCGACCGCGCGAACGGTATCGGCGAGGACATCTACTTCGGTCACCCCGACGCCGGTGTCTACCAGCTCAAGACCTACGCGAAGAACCCCTTCGAGGTACAGGGCGTCGGGTCACAGGTGGCCCGCCGTATCGACGACGACATCGACCCGCTGTTTCCGAACGACGGGTCGGGCATCTTCGGCGTCCAGCAGGGACCGGAAGACGAGGACGACGCCAAGGAGAAGGCCAAGAACCTCGAAACGGTACTCGAAACCCACGCGGACGCACCCACGTCGCCGCAAGCGCTGCTTGAGGACATGATGGACGCGATGGACTCCCCGGCCTACGGCCCGATGGAGTTCGACCACCACGACCGGCCCGACCAGATGACCGAACTCACGGAGACGTTCGAGGAAGCGGAGGAACTACTCGACGCGGAGTTCGAGGACGTCATCGAGGAAGACGTAGCGCGGGGCTTCTACTGATGGCCGAACCGACGCGCGCCACCGGTTTCGGGGGTCGCTAATGGTCGGTCCCTCGATGACGGACGCCGACCGGAAACGCTTCCTCAGATACACGCAGGTCGGGTTCGCGCTTCTCATCGGCGTCTCGATGGGGCTGGTGACGTTGTACGGCGGTGCGGAACTGCTGGTTGTCGCCGGAATGTTTGTTGGCGGAACCGTCGTTGGCGGTGGCCTCGCGTGGTACATCATCCCGGAGAGCATCGCGGAAACGCCGTACGAGTCAGTCGACAGAGGTCCGAAACCCGGCGCAAAAATGAAGCAACGTCGGCAGGAAAACGACGGCTCCGGACGGCGGGCATCCGAGGACGACGGCCGACTCTCACAGAACCGCGACTAGAGGAAATCGTCCTGCATCGCGGGGTCCTGCTGTTCGGATGCCGTCTGGTCGAAAATCTCTTCGTCGAGTGTCTCGGTCTCTTCCGTCGTAGTGTTGTAGGCCGAAATCCCTCGCTTCAGGAGGTCTTCGACGGCCTGGTCGCGGTTGAGGAACTCGCCCTGTTCGACGAGTCGCTGGATGTCCGAGTCCACCTGGTCCGGAAGTGACACCTTGATCTTGCTCACACTTGCCGCCTATACTGTTCGGACATAAAAACCCACCCCTGGTTTTGGGAGGGGTGAAAAAGGCGCACGCGCAGATGCGCGGAACCGTCACACACTTGCCGGCGGCCGACACGAACCAGAGTGTGAACGCGAACGACCGAGCGATTACCGCGCTGGTCATGCTCGCACACGGGCTGGTCCACACCTACGAGATGGCGGTCCCGATATTCGTCGTCATCTGGCTCACCGAGTTTGACCTCATCAACCTCGGTATCGCCCAGTTCGACGTGACGACGGCCACCGTCGGCGTCATCGTGACGCTGGGCTACGGCCTGTTCGGGGCTGGTGCGCTCCCGGGCGGTATCGTCGTTGACCGTATCGGCTCCCGCCGACTCATCACCGGCTGTCTGCTGGGGATGGGCGGCTCGTACATCCTGCTGGGACTGGCTCCGAGCATGGTCGTCATCGCGCTGGCGCTCGTCCTCTGGGGACTCTCGGCCAGCGTCTACCACCCGGCCGGGCTCTCGCTCATCAGCAAAGGCGTCGAACAGCGCGGAACCGGGCTGGCCTACCACGGTGTCGCCGGGAACCTCGGTATCGGCCTCGGCCCACTCGTCGCCGCAATTCTCCTGCTGGTCGCCGAGTGGCGGACGGTCGCGCTCGTCCTCGGCGTTCCCGCGTTGCTCGCCGCCGTCTACGCCTCGCGGGCGAGTTTCGACGAGACGGCAGCCGTGACGACTGCAACCGACGGCGGGTCGAAGGCCAGCAGCGGTATCGACTCGCTCGGGGAGTTCCTCACGGAGAGCAAGCACCTGCTGACAGGGAGCTTCCTGCTCGTGTTCGTCGTCGTCATGTGCTCGGGGCTGTACTACCGCGGCGTCCTCACCTTCCTCCCGGAACTCCTGCGGGACCTGCCGGGCTTCGAGCCCATCCCGATAGAGACGTTGTTGCCTCCCAGCGTCCTGTCGGCGCTCGGTATCGAGGCCGGGACGGGCCAGACGCTCAAGCCACAGGACTACTTCTACGCCGGACTGTTGCTCATCGGCGTTTTCGGCCAGTACGCCGGCGGGAAACTGAGCGACCGAATTCCCGTCGAGTACGGTATCGCCGGCTCGTTTCTGGTGCTTGCCGTCCTTGCAGTGCTGTTCGTTCCGGTGTCGGCGATGGGCTTCGGTCCGTTAGCGGTGCTTGGTGCGCTGCTAGGGGTCACCCTCTTCGTCGTCCAGCCGATGTATCAGGCCGCAGTTGCGGAGTACACGCCCGCCGGCACGCGCGGACTCTCGTACGGCTACACGTATCTGGGCGTGTTCGGCGTCGGCGCGCTCGGCGGCGGGCTGGCCGGGTCGATTCTGGCCTTTGCGAACGCGACGGCGCTGTTCGGGACGCTCGCCGGAATTGCACTCGTCGCCGTTCTCGCGGGAACCGCCCTCGCGCGGCGTTCGTGACTGCCTGAGACCGGGGACAGGCCGTCGCATCGCTTGCTATTTCTGTCTGTACGATGTACCTGCCTCTCAGATGGACGCCGCAGTCATCGTCCCGGCCTACAACGAGGCGGAGTCGCTGGCCCGCTGCCTGGCTCCCTTCGAGTCACAGCCCGTCGAACTGGTCGTCGTGGTCGGCGGCGACGACGGTACGGAACAGGTGGCCCGTGACACGCCCTTCGTCGATACGGTCGTCCGGTGCGACGAGGGCGGGGCGGGAATCGCCCGAAACCACGGAGCAGCGGCCGCAAAAGCCCCGATACTGCTGTTTACCGACGCCGATACGGTCGTCCCCGAGGACTGGGTCCGCCTGCATCTCAGGCACTACACCGACGACGATGTGGTGGGGGTCGGCGGCCCCGCACGCCCGCTCGAAGACAGCCTCAAACACCGCGTGCTGTTCAAACTGCTGTCGGACTACTGGTATCGGGTGTCCTGGCCGCTGGGCTTCGTCCAGCAACCGGGCTTCAACTGTAGCTTCCGGGCCGACGCCTTCGAGGCCGCGGGCGGCTTCGACGAGGACATCCCGTTCATGGAGGACACGGAGCTCTCCTTGCGGATGAAAGAGTACGGCCGAATCGTCTACGACGCCGACTCCTGCGTCGCTACGTCGGCCCGCCGTGAGGCCGACGAGGGATATCTCTCGCTGTTTGCGAAGTACGTCCGCGGGTACGCGAACCACTACATCCTCCGCCGGGAGTTCGATGCCGACTATTTCTGAGAAGGGCAGCCTTTTCAACACACACCCCGGAGCAGTGACACGATGAGTAGCTGGCGGTCACTGTCCCGACGTGCTGTCGAACAGGTACGGTCGGATTTCCGGGACGACCCCTATCTCCGCTACGTGCTCCTGCTGTCGACTGTTATGGTCGGGTTCTGGTTCTGGCACCGCATCCCGAACTTCGCGACCCGTGACGAGTACAGTCGTCTCCTTGACGCGATGGTCGTCTACGGGTCGGTCCTCGAAGAACCGAGTTTCGAGGGGCTCAAGGCCGGCGTCGAGTGGGGCCGGGCCCCCTTCGGCGCGACGCTGTACCTCTATGCGCTGGCTATCCTCCCCGTCGTGCTCGTCGCCGCCATCACCGGCGACCTGGGCGCATTCACCACGATTGCCTTCCCTAGCTGGGAGTTCGGCCACTACGAAGTCTGGGCCGCCACGCCAGAGTGGATCTGGACCTGGAGCCTGGTCTTCATCCGGCTAACCAACGTCGTTGCTGCAATCTGTGCCGTCTACCTCACCTACCGCCTCGGCGTCGCACTCGAGGGCCGCAACGCCGGCCGGCTGTCGGCCGTCGTGCTCTCGCTGACCTTCGGCTTCCTCACCATCTCGAAGGAGGCCGGCGAAGATATGCCGGCGCTGGTGTTCGTCCTCCTCGCGCTGTACCTGCTGGTCAGGTACGTCCAGACGGACGACGGAACGCTGTTTCTGGCGGCGAGCGCCGCCGGCGGTGTCGCAATCGCGTTCAAACTGACGGCCGCGCCGGTCGTCCTCCTCATCGGTGTCGCCTTCCTGCTGCGTGCCCATGCCGCTGACGCGCCGCTGACGGAGACGCTGTACCGGCCGAAGCTCCTGCTGAGTGGCGCACTGCTCGGGTTCGCCATGATTGTCCTCGGGTTCCCAACCGCGCTCGTGGCGGGAGCCGAACCGTTCATCGAGCGGGTCTTCGGCGGCTCGACCTCGCGGATGAGCCATCCGACGGGCCCTGACGCCCCGATGTGGTGGTGGTTCCTCCGGGGCTACTTCAGCGCGCTGGGGCTACCGCTGTTTGCCGCGGCCGCAGCGAGCGTCGTGGCGACCGTCGCAACCATCCGTGACCGCGGCTCTGCCTTCCACGGCACCGTCCTCGTTCTGACGGGACTGGTGGCCTACATAGCGATGTTCTCCCAGTGGCACGACTTCCGCGTACACCACCTCCTGCCGACCTTCCCGCTCATCGCCTTACTCGTCGGGGGCCGACTGGTGCAGCTCCGCGAGCGCTCGACCAGTCTCGCTCGCCCGGTGTTGGCCGTTCTGCTGGTGACGACGGCGGTCTACGCCGGTATCGGGACGGCACAGTTCGCATCCATGCCCCGAGACGAGGCGACGGCCTGGCTCGAAGACAACAGCGACGAGGGCGACGTGGTGGAGACCTACCGCGTCCACATCCAGGACACCGCCGTCCCGCATTCGATGACTGCCCGACACGTCGCCGGTCAGGACTCGGAGGCGGAGGAGGCGATGGCCTGCCCGCGGTACATCCAGGTCGGGTATCGGGATCTGCTGTATCTCAAGGAGGACACCTACTACCGGAACGGCGACGCACAGGCGACCTACCTCCGGAATCTCCTGAACGAGGAGTACAACTACAGAATCGTCGCCGAGTTCGAGGAGCGGCCGCCGAACTTCGTTCCCCAGCGACCGACCCCCGGGTCGTTCACCGACCTGCTGCGGCTCGGTGTCGTCCCGCACACGGACCAGTTCGCCGACGAGCAAGAACTCGCGGCGAACCAGTACACCCTCATTCTGGAACGGGACGGCGAGTGCGACACGAGCCGGCATCCGCCGTTCTGAGCCGTTTTCTCGACTTCCCGCTCCGTTTTCCGCCGACTACTCCGTCGTCAATGACGTGACGTCGAGCCGAACGGAGGGATACCAGCCCGCGAGCGAGGGCAGGTAAATACTGAGGAACCGGTCGACGAAGATGATAGGGATGATGACCTCCGCTGGGATACCCAGCGCGACGAACACCGCCGTCGCCGTGGCCTCGGTGATGCCGATGCCGCCGGGCGTCAGCGGCAGAAGCGTCACGGTGTACGCGACCAAGAGATACAGCGGCAACGCGACCAGCGGTTCGAACGCGACGCCGAAACTCCCCAGCAGCAGGCCGACGCGGACACCGGGTGCGAGCACGAGGTCGACGGCCCAGCCGACCGCGTAGCGGAGCCACACTGCCGGCTCGCTCGCGAGCGACCGAAACGTCGTGGTCGAACTGTCGGTAAACTCCAGCAGGCCGTCGAGCCGTGCCGCGAGTCCCTCACCGAAGCGTGGAACCCGGACCGCGACCCCGGACAGCAAGCCGATGAGCCGGTCCAGATACGAGAGATTGAGGCCTCCAAACAGGATGGCGAGGCCGGCCGCGAAGTAGAGGCTCGTCGCAAGCGCTAACAGCAGGAGGAGTTCGAGCCGGAGCAGTGGAATCGCTAGAACGAGCCCTGCGGTCGCCGCGACGCCGTAGTATATCGCAAAGATGCCGGTGTGAAGCGCCGACGCCGCGGCGGCGTCGCTGTAGGCCATTCCGGTCTGGCTCCGGAGGACGAACGGCGCGGCCAGCCGTCCCGAGAGCCGCGAGGGGAGCAACTGATTAACGAAGTTCACGATGAGCGTCGTCCCGGCGGCGGTCCGGAACTGGACCGGTGCGAGCGGGGTGATTACCGCGTGCCACGAGTAGGTCCGGCCACAGATACCGAGAACGCTTATGGCGACGACCGCGAGCGCCGTTTCGGTTTCGACGCTGGCGAGCAGGTCGATTGCGCTCGCGATGTCGAACTGCGTGAGCAGCCACGAAAGCGCAACGACGGCGATACCGTACTGGGCGACCGTGATCCCCAGATCACGAGCTCGACTCGTCACGGTGCCTCGCCCCTCTGTAGCCGTGTCGCGACCGTTTCGCCATCCGCCAGCACCGCCTGTACGGTCGTGAACTCGAAGTCCTGTTGCAAGATTCGCTCGACGGCTCGTCGCATCCAGTCGCCGGTCCTGACGTACACCCGCGTCGGCACCCCCTCGACGGCCGGCAGGTCCACCAGTTCCCACGGGTGGACGTACAGCATCGGCGTGATGCCCCGGCGGGCCAGTAGCCTCATGCCCAGAATCGTGTACCGCGGGCCGAAAAACCGGAGCCAGGTCCCGGTGAGGGGCAACTGCAGCCCCGGCATGACGCTCGCCGGGAACTCGGTGATACTGTCCGGCGCGTCCGGGTGCACCGCCGACGCCGGAACCGGTCTGTGGACGTCGTGTTCGCCGCCGTACCACCCCGGAATCGACCGGCTGGAAACCACGCTCGAGTCGTACGTGTAGCCGGTATCGGAAAGCAGGTCGAAGTGGTCGTCGGTGATGTCGAAGGCGGGCGCGCGGAACCCGGAGACCTGCTCGTTGGTGACTCGCTCCAGCACGTCCTTCGACTGGGACAGCTCCCCCCGTCGCCCGTCGCTGTCGAGTTCCGAGAGCAACTGGTGGGTGTGCGTGTGCGAGGCGATTTCCAGGCCCGCGTCAGCGAGCGCCCGCACGGCGTCGGGATGGGAGTCAGCGACTGATGACACCACGAACGCGGTGGCAGTCGCGTCGTACTCCGCCAATATCTCCCTGAAAAACCGGCCGCCGTCGAGACCGACGCCGTCGCGGTCCGTCGTCCCCGACGCGCTCCGGTACGCCGGCGTCTGGGTGAACAGCTCGAAATCTATCGACAGCACCGCGCGGTTACTCATCCTGCTTGTCCTCGGTCTGTAGCTGGTGTTCCTCCAGTTCGCTCCGGAGGAGGCTCAGCTCCTCGTTCAGCCGCGACAGCCGGTCGTACATGTGCCCGATGCGGTTGAGCAGGTACGTCACCGCCACGAACAGCGTCAGGTTCGAGATGACGAGGATGGCCCGGGCTTTCCACTCCAGGCCCAGCAGCCGCGCCACGACCTCGAACACGTTTGGGACGATGGCGACGACGATGAGCCCCGCGCCGAGCAGCAGCGACATCACGAACAGCTCCAGCGATTCGCGTTCGCTTCTGACGATGATGTACCCGTTCGCGAGGAAGGCCAGGCCGACGACCAGCGACAGGAGGTTGACCAGTGAGTAGTCGAATCCAAAGACCATGATTATCGAAAGAGGAGGACGCGAAACACCGTGTCGGTCATGCGTAGCGGGTAGAGCACGAGCGTGTCGAGGCTGAACTGCGACTCGCCCTCGTCCCGGATCGGCATCTCTATCGATACTTCTTCGATCCGCTGGCCGCGCTGGGCCGCGTCGAGCGTCTGTTCGACCGCCCAGTGGTTGTCCGAGCGGTGGAGGATGTCCTGTAGCGCCGACACGCGGTAGACGCGGAAGCCGCTCGTCACATCGGTGATGTCGATGCCGCCGAGCTTCCGTACGACGGTCGTGAAGAAGGTGATTCCCAGCCGCCTGATGAGCGGGTAGTCGTCGATGCTCTCGTTCAGGTAGCGGCTGCCGATGACCATGTCCGCGTCCTCGGCGTGGGAAAGC
Organism: Haloarcula sp. KBTZ06; assembly: GCF_048595605.1. NCBI lineage: Archaea > Methanobacteriati > Methanobacteriota > Halobacteria > Halobacteriales > Haloarculaceae > Haloarcula > Haloarcula sp. KBTZ06. The sequence continues at coordinate 1,403,104 of NZ_CP184337.1, read as the reverse complement.
AGGGTCGGAATCTTCTCCGGGTCGTGCTGGCCGTCGGCGTCGACCTGCACGACGAAGTCGTAGTCGTGGCGGATGGCGTACTGGTAGCCCGTCCTGACGGCTCCGCCGACGCCGGTGTTAAAGACGTGTGTGACGACGTGTGCGCCGTGCTCGCGAGCGATGGCCGCGGTGTCGTCCGACGACCCGTCGTCGACGACGACCACCTCGTCGACGTAGCGGCTCGTTCCGTCGATCACCGACCCGATGGTGGACGACTCGTTGTACGCGGGGATGACGGCGACTGTTCGCACTGGTGGAAACGCCGCTAGCAGCGAACTTAGAATTGTCGTTCTATGGAATGGTCCTATTCTGGTCTGTGAGCCCGCACTCGACCCGGCAGCATATTTCGTTCCCTGCGGGGACTCGCAATCGACATCGGTCATGATGAATAGGGCAAGAATGAAAACACACCGCGCGGTACGTACTGGCATGAGTGTCGAGCAGGAGCAGACGGAACGGACCATCAGGTGTCTGGTGGCGAAAGTCGGACTCGACGGGCACGACCGGGGCGCACACGTCATCGCGCGGGCGCTCCGTGACGCTGGCTTTGAAGTGATTTACTCAGGGCTCCATCGAGCGCCCGACGAAGTCGTGCAGGCCGCTGTGCAGGAGGACGTAGATGTTGTCGGCATCTCCATTCTCTCGGGGGCGCACAACACGCTGGTCCCAAAGATTCTCGACGGGCTAAGAGAGTATGACGCGTTCGATGACCGGCTCATCCTCGTCGGCGGCATCGTCCCGGATGACGATCAGGAGGAACTCCGCGGCCAGGGCGTCGACGAGATATTCGGCCCGGGCGCGTCCATGGAGGAGATGATCGACTACATCCACGAGAACGCGCCCGAGCGATGAGCGACCTCGTCGCTGACCTGCTTGCGGGCAAGCACAGCGCCCTCGCCAGAGTCATCACACTGATAGAGAACCGTTCGTCGGGGTACCGAGAGATAATTTCCGACCTCCACCAGCACACCGGGACAGCCGACGTTATCGGCGTCACGGGCAGCCCCGGTGCGGGCAAGTCCACGCTGGTCGACAAGGTCGCAGCGACCTACCGCGAGCAGGGCCAGACCGTCGGCGTCATCGCTATCGACCCGTCCTCGCCGTTCTCCGGCGGCGCAGTGCTCGGCGACCGGATACGGATGGCCTCGAATGCCGGCGATATGGACATGTTCTTCCGGTCGATGTCCGCTCGCGGCTCGCTAGGCGGGCTGTCGACGGCGACGACCGACGCCGTGACCGCGCTGGACGCGTTCGGCAAGGACAAGATCATCGTCGAGACGGTCGGCGCAGGCCAGAACGAGGTCGACATCGTCCGCACCGCCGACACCGTTGCCGTGCTCGTCCCGCCGGGCAGCGGCGACGACGTGCAGATGCTCAAAGCCGGCATCCTCGAAATCGGGGATGTGTTCGTGGTCAACAAGGCCGACCTCGATGGGGCCGACCGGACCGTCCAGCAACTCCGGGAGATGTTACAGGGACAGAGCGGACGCCCGGACTCCGGCCATCACGGCGCGACTGAACTCGCCGGCGACCATGGCGATGCGTCCACCGATGCCGCCGATGATGAGGCGGACGAGTCGGAGACGTGGAATCCCCCTATCGTGGAGACAGTCGCCAATCGGGGCGAGGGCGTCGAAGATTTCTTAGACGCGCTTGCCAACCACGGCGCGTATCTGGACCGAACCGGCCGCCGAGAGGGCCAGGCGCGGGAGCGCTTCGCCGCCGAGATTCGGACCCTGCTTCGGGAGGACGCCAACGAACTACTGGTCGACGAACTCGACCGCCGCGGCGGCATCGAGCAGTACGTCGATGCCGTTATCGAGCGAAACACCGACCCGTACACCGTCGTCGACGAGGTCCTCGCGCCGCTCCGTGCGTGTCTCGACGAGCGTCGCGACGGGGCCTGAGTACGAGGCTGGCACCCACCGGACTGAGAAAGCTCTCGGGCAATCGACACCTGATGCTCGTCCAGCATGTATAACACACTCCGGGCCCCAAGATATCAGTATGAGACTCCGCAAGGCGCTCGGGGCGGTCGTTGGTGCGGTCGGCGCGACAGCCGCTGCCAACCGCGTGCTGCAGTCGCGGGCCGGCGCGTTCGAACCGATGCTCGACGGGGAACAGGGGACGTACCGCTGGCGCGGGTTCGATATTGCGTACACTGAAGCCGGCGACCCGTCGGACCCGGACCTCGTGTTGTGCCACGGCATCAACGCCGCTGCCAGCAATCACGAGTTCCACACGGTGTTCGACACGCTGGCCGAGGACTACCACGTCATCGCGCCGGATCTGCCGGGCTTCGGGCACACGGACCGGCCGCCGCTGCTGTACTCGGCGTCGCTGTACACGGCCTTCGTGCGCGATTTCATCGAGGACAACACCACCGATGCGACCGTCGTCGCGTCGTCACTGACCGGGGCCTACGCGGCCAGCGCGGCACAGGAAGTCGACGTCAAGGAACTCGTCCTCATCTGCCCGACGGACAGTTCGATGGGTAATCGTACCGTCTGGCTCCGCTCGCTGCTCCGCGCGCCGGTCATCGGCGAGGCCATCTACAACCTTACCGTCTCGAAACCCTCCATCCGGCACTTCCACGCCGACCACGGCTACTACGACATGGATAATCTCACCGAGGACGTCGTCGACTACGAGTGGCAGAGCGGCCACCAGCCCGGCGCGCGGTTCGCACCGGCGTCGTTCGTCTCCGGCTTCCTCGACCCGGAGGACGACCTCGGTGAAACGCTGGCCGGCCTCGACGTGCCCGTGACGCTGGTCTGGGGCGAGGACGCCGACATCACGCCGCTGTCGGAGGGTCGCGACCTGGCCGAACAGGCGGACGCGATGCTCGTCGTGTTCGGTGACTCGCTGCTCTTGCCCCACGTCGAACACCCCGGTGAGTTCGTCGACGTGGTCCGCGACAGAGTGACGTCGGTAACGGTCGAGAACTGAGTTCTAGCGCGGCCGGAACACGACGGCTCTGTCGCCGGTCGTCACGCGCTCGCCGACGTCGATACCGACCACGTCGCCGATGGCAACGTCGTCCGGGTCCACGTCACGGACGAGTCCCGTGACCGACACCGGTCCGAAGTCGGCGATGGCGGTGACGTAGGGCGCGTCGTCCTCGAACTGCGGCGTCGGGACGGTAATCGTCGTGTGGCTCGCGATTTCGCCGGATTCTGGCAGATCGACCGCCGAGAGTTCCTGGTCGTGGCAGCGCGGACACACTCGCCGGGGCGGCAGCCAGCCGTGGCCGTTCGAACATTCGAGGTAATAACCGTCGTCCGATTCGATGCTGTCGAGCCACTCGTCGTACTCGCCGTCTCGTGCGGATTCGGTCATTCTTGCACCTCCATGACGTGGACGGTCGTAGACGCGACTGTACCGCCCGCGTTGTGCGCGACGCCGACGGTGCTGTCCGGGACGGCGTCGGCCCGCGGGTGCGACCCGTCGAGGAGCCAGGCAACGGTCGCCAACTGGGCGACACCGGTCGCGCCGACCGGGTGACCTTTGGCTTTCAGCCCGCCAGAGAGGTTTATCGGGAGGTCGCCGTCACGGGTCGTCTCCCCGTTGCGCGCCGCGGCGATGCCCTCACCGCGCTCGTAGAAGCCCAGCGATTCGATTGCGAGTACTTCCGCGATAGTGAAACAGTCGTGGACTTCGGCGAAGTCGACGTCGTCTGGACCGACGCCGGCGTCCCCATAGGCCTCTTCGGCGGCCTTGTCGGCGGCGGGGGTCTGTGCCAGATGCGGGCGGTCCTGCAGTGCGAGATTGTCGCCGCCCTGTCCGGTGCCGGTGATGGCGACTGGGGCGTCCAGGTCGTGTTCCTCAGCGTAGGCCTCCGTCGTCAGGACGGCAGCCGCGGCCCCGTCAGTAATCGGACAGGAGTCATAGAGGCCCAGCGGGTCCGCAATCGTCGGGGCCTCCATCGCGTCCTCGACCGTGATTTCCTGCTGAATCTGGGCGTGCTCGTTGACCAGCGCGTGCTCGTGGTTCTTGACGGCGATGTGAGCGAGGTCCTCGTGGGAGCCGCCGTACTGGTCGAAGTACGACCGGGCCATCAGCGCGTACGCCCCGGGGAAGGTCATCCCGGCGCGGACCTCGTAGAGGTCGTCGGCGGCGATAGCGAGCGCGTCCGTCGCCGCCGCCGTCCCGATATTAGTCATCCGCTCTGCGCCGCCGACGACGACGACCTCCGCTTCGCCGTTCCGGATCGTCTTGACGGCTTCACGAACGGCCGTACCGGCTGATGCACAGGCCGCTTCGACGCGGGTCGCCGGAACGTCCAGGCCAATGGCCTCGGCCATAAGCGGGCCCTGATGGCCCTGGTGTTCCGCGAGCTCTCCCATGAAGTTGCCGTAATAGAGGGCTTCAGCGTCGTCCGGGTCGATTCCGGATTGCGATAGCGCTTCGAGTCCGGCCTCGGCGAACAGGTCTCGGCCGGTTCGCTCGGGGTGTTTCCCGAAATGTGTCACGCTAGCCCCGGCGATACGTGGGTCTGACATTATCTCCCAGTGTGCGCTGACGGCTTAAATGCCTACTGCTCGGATGCTTAATTAGCGCATATTCGGGGCCATAAACGCCTAAAAACGGGGTATGGGTTCTTAATCGAGGTTATCTCCCACGAAGGATCTATTGCCCAGAAAGGAACTATCTCCGCTTCAGTTCACGATCTCGGCGATACGCTGGGGTTCTCCCGATAGCGCGGGTTCCGGCTCGACCATCTGCAGCACTTCGTGATCGGTCACGTCGGGATACGACTTCTGGATGGCGTCCTCGATGAGGGCCTTTTCGAGGCGGAACTCCGTCCCCTCGTAGACGACATCTACGCCCTGTTCGTCGAACGACAGTACAGTCATGCCGCGGATTACGCACGGCACGAATAAAAGGATAGTCTCTCGCGCGGCCACACTGATTCAGGTGCTTCGACGGCCGCTCGACGTAACACGCGCTCCGCTCAGTCCGTCAGGATTGTTACGAGTCGCCGTCGCTGCCGACTCGGATGACCTGCAGTAGGGAGTACACCGGGACGCCGCGGATGTCGCCGACGCCGCGCTTGTCAGCCAGCACGACGCAGGCCACGGGGTTGCCGCCCTGTTCGTGGATCGCGTCGATGGTTTCGCCCATCGTCTTGCCGCTCGTGATAGTGTCGTCGACGACGTAGCAGTCGCGGTCCCGGATCTGCGCGAAGTTCCGGGAGAACGAACCGTCACTGGTCTCGCTCTCGTCGTCGTCCCACTGGTGTTTCGTCGGGGCGTACGTCCCGAGGTCGGTTTCCAGTTCCCGGGCAACAGTCGTCGCAAGCGGTGCGCCGGCCTTCTCGATGCCGATGGTGAGGTCCACGTCGTCGCCTTTCTTCGAGAGCAGGTCCGCCATCGCCGCCCCCGCGTGGTACAGCCGGTTGCTGTCCCGCCCGACGGCGGACCAGTCGACGTGGATGTCGTGGGGACCGCCGTCGTCGCTCGTCTCCGGTTCCGTGCCGGTGCCGCTGCGTTCGACAAGCCAACTCGCCGTCTCGCGGGAGACGTTGAGCTCGTCAGCGATCTCGCCCTTAGAGAGGCCACGCTGTGCCAGGTCGGACGCGCTGTCGACGAGGTCGTCGATATTCTTCATACCACCATCTCCGTGTGCGAGGATTTAATAGGCAGTGTTCTTCACTTACCGAAAATTTATTTACAACATCAGTTGTATATTTCTAGCGGCTGGGTTTCACTCCCCCTGCCGTCCGGGACCAGGTGGGACCACCGTTGGGTCACCAATGTTCCCCACCACTCCGACCCGGCCGACGTCAACCGTCTCACGGAGCATGGTTGTCCGCGGGACCGCACGCACCAGCGGTACAGGCGGGACTCTCCCGCCGTTCCCGTCCATCGTCTCTCCGAACAGAACCCGGCTAGCGTCTCGAATCCCGGACCAGACACCGATTCGGCCGTTCCTGTACCTCGTTTCAGTTGTCGCTCACTTCAAAGGTGTAGAGGCGCTGCTCGCAGGTCGGACAGACGAGCGTCTCGTCGGGGTCCTGCCGTGGTCCCAGATGGCCGCCACAACACGACACCGACGACGACTCGACCAGTTCGGCGCCACAGACCGGACACCTGTCGAGAAACATCCGGAAGGCCTCCGCACCGGCGATTCTGAGCCGCTCGTCGTCGAGACGCTCGCCGAGGACCTCGTACGCCGCGAGCTCGGCGACGACGACCGGTCGAGGAAGGAGCTGCTTGTGGTCGGAGCCGAGTGCGACCCACTCCGCGTCGTCGGCGTACGGTTCTGTGTAGTCGACTCGCGGGAGCGATGCCTGCAGCGCCGTCGAAAGCGAATCGAGCGACTGGTCGGCCAGTTCGTCCATTCGCTCGTGCCACGCCGAGTCGATGGCCGTCGCGAGAAACAGCCGCTCCCCTTCGACTTCGATAATGCCGGCCGCCGATAGCTCCCGGAGGACGGTCTCGCCGTCCATCCCCACGTCGTCGGCCAGCGATTCGCTTTCCTGGCGAGTCACGTCTTGCCGGGATGACTCTCTGTGTGATGGCTTTCCGTGGAACCACTCGTCCGGGACCGGTGACGCTGCCACCAGCCGCGGGGCAAATTCGGGCGTGTACGGAACCAGATACCCCCGAAGGTAGACCACCGCGACGCCGACAACGGCGACCAGCAGGCTCGCCCGCGGGCGGTTGCGTGCGCGAAGGAACATGACACCGATTCCAACGAGCCCCAGATTCAGGACAGTACACGGCCAGCATCTGTTCTCTCCGGTGTGCGACTCGTCGCTGAGCGTTCTGAGTGCGTCCATCGGATCTGTTTCCTTCGGTGCGGACTCCCGGCTCATGTTCGGACATCGGTATGCAGTCCCAAAATTCTTTAACAACAGCTGTGGTACAAAGTGGCATGAGTGATTCGCCGGTGACATACACCACGCTCGGGTCGACAGGGCTCGACGTGTCCCAACTCTGTCTCGGAACGATGAACTTCGGGAGCGCGGAGCCCTGGATGCTGAACGACGAGGCTGAGAGCCGCCGGATACTCGAACGGGCGCTCGATCTCGGTATCAACTTCTTCGATACTGCCAACGCCTACTCGAACGGGGAGAGCGAGCGGATTCTGGGCAGTGCAATCGACTCCGCTCGCCGCGGCGAACTGGTCATAGCCTCGAAGGTATACTTCGATATGCACGACGGCCCGAACGGCAGCGGGCTCTCGAAGAAACACATCATCGATCAGTGTCACGCCACCCTGGACCGCCTCGGCGTCGACTATCTGGACCTCTATCAGATCCACCGGTGGGACGACGACACGCCCATCGAGGAGACGCTGGACGCGCTGACGTATCTGGTCGACGAGGGGCTGGTCCGCTACATCGGCGCGAGTACGATGGCCAACTGGCAGTTCCAGAAGGCGCTGTACACGGCGGATATCGAGGGGTACGAGCGGTTCGTCTCGATGCAGCCGGAGTACAACGCCGTCGACCGCCACGAGGAGGCGAACCTCTTGCCGGTGTGTGAGATGGAAGGGGTCGGCGTCATCCCGTGGTCGCCGCTGGCCGGCGGCTTCCTGGCCGGGAAGTATGAACGCGACGACGACCTCTCCGAGGGCCGAGCAAGCACGGACGAGTACACAGCAAACCGGTTCAGCGACGAGAACTGGGCGGTCCTCGACGAGGTGCGGGCGATTGCCGACGCGAAGGGCGCGACACCGGCACAGGTCAGCCTGGCGTGGCTCTGCCATCAGGACGTCGTCGACGCGCCGATTATCGGCCCGCGGACCATGGGCCATCTGGAGGAGAACGTCGAGGCACTCGACATCGAGTTAACTGACGAGGAGTGCGCCCGAATCGAGGCTCCGAAACAGCCACAGTGGCCGGTCGAGGGCAAGGACTGACCTGTGGACCTCGATAGATAACCATGCACGTTAACTGCGTACTCAGTTTCCCTGTACACACATGGACGACAGCGAACTAACCGATGTCCTCGAAGATGCCGGTCTCTCCCCGTATCAGGCGGAGGCCTACGTGGCGTTGCTGGGGTTGGGGACCGCATCGGCGACCGACATCGCTGACTCCTGTGACGTTCCGGACCCGCGGATCTACGACGTGCTCCGGGACCTGGAGACGAAGGGGTATATCGAGACGTTCCAGCAGGATAGCCTGACCGCCCGCGCCCGCAATCCGGACGTAGTGCTTGAGGACCTGCGGTCCCGGTCGAGCAAGTACCTCGACGCGGCAGAGACGATCGAGGAACGCTGGAACCAGCCCGAGATATCAGACCACGAGGTCAGTATCGTCAAGCGGTTCGAAACGGTCGTCAGCCGAGCCCGGGAGCTCATCGAAGCGGCCGAAAACCAGATTCAGGTCGGTGTGGACCCGGAGCAGTTCTACGCGGTTCGTGAGGAACTCATTGCCGCCCACGACCGCGGCGTGAACATCAAACTCAGCATCTGTACAGGTCCTGGAGAGGAAGTACCGCCGCTTTCCGACATCGAGGGGACCTGTACGGAGGCTCGGAACCGGGAGATCCCGGCCCCGTTTTTCGTGCTGGTCGACCGGACCTGGACGTGTTTTGCGCCTCACCACGACTCAGTCAACGAGTACGGCGTGCTCGTCAAGGACCGGACCCACACCTACGTCTTCCACTGGTTCTTCCTGACCTGTCTCTGGGAGATCTGGGACACACTGTACACCGAGCGGACGCCGGAAACCCCGACGACGTACGTCGACCTCCGCCACGCCGTCCGGGATATCGAACCGCTGCTGAACGAAGATGCGACTATCGAGGCCGTCATTGAGGGGTACGACACGGAAACGAAGGAGTCGGTCGAGCTGACAGGGCGCGTTACCGACATCGACTACACCGGGAGTAGCATCGGTCGGAAGGACCCCGTCCCACTGGCACAACTGGCCGGTCGAATCAGTGCGACGCTGGTCACCGACGACGGGACGTACGAGGTCGGTGGCTGGGGGGCCGTCATCGAGGAAATCGAAGCGACCGAGATTACAATTACGGACGTCACGTACGAGTGACACAGACGCCGTTTTTTCGGGATCAGTAAACTCTCCCTCAGTTTGCGCGTTTGAGATCCTCTATGTGGCAAACAGCTGTTTGACCTATCCCTGCGTATATATACTGAAAGATTTATACGATATCGAATAGTCAATAATATATCACGATTGCCGGGCTGAGGCCGACAATTAACAACACCTGTGGTTAATTATGGACAACCTTTAAGGTGTGTCCGGGATAGCTCAGAATAGATATGTCGGACAATGGCACAAGCGGCGAGCGGAACTCGACAGGCGTCTCCCGGCGACGGTTCGTCCGTGCCGCCGGAGCAGCAGGTGTTGTCGGTGGACTGGCAGGCTGTGCGGACTTCGTTGGTGGTGGCGATGGCGGCGACGGGAGTGACGGTGGCTCGACTGACGACGGTAGCAGCGGCGATACGACGACGGTCCAGTGGGGCTTCGACCCGGTGGCCGTCCAGAACAACGGCGACGCAATCAAGCAGGCACTGCACGACAACGGCCTGTCGGACGACATCGAGATAGAGTTCGTCCCGCGTGACCAGGACACCGGTGCGGCCCGGTCGAACTACAACCGACTGCTCTCGGCCGGCGAGACGAACCCGGATATGTTCCTGATGGACAACGGCTGGACGAACATCTTCATCCAGCGGGGACAGCTCCAGAACCTCTCGCAGACGCTGCCCGAGGAACTGCTCACGGACGTGTCGGACAACTACTTCTCGGCGTTCACGGACACGGCCCGGAATCCAAGCACAGGTGACCTGTTCGGCGTCCCGGTGTTCCCGGACTTCCCGACGATGCAGTACCGCAAGGACCTCGTCGAGGAAGCCGGCTACAGCCCCGAAGAGAACAACTGGGCGACCGAGCCAATGACGTGGGAAGAGTGGTCGAACATCGCCGCGGACACCTACGACAACGCCGATGTCGAGTACGGGTTTACCACCCAGTGGGACATCTACGAGGGGACCTCCTGCTGTACGTTCAACGAGGTCATGTCCTCGTGGGGTGGCGCGTACTTCGGCGGCCGCGACAACCTCTTCGGGCCGATCGGTGAGCGGCCGATCACGGTGAACAACGAAGAGGTCCACAACGCATTGAACATGATGCGGAAGTTCGTCCACGACGAGGAGTTCGACGGACAGTTCGAGGGCTACGGCGGCGGCTTCACCCCGACCGAAATCCTCGGCTGGAAGGAGGAAGACGCTCGCGCGCCGTTCGTCAACGGCAACGCCGTCTTCCACCGGAACTGGCCCTACTCGCTAGCGCTCGGTGGCCGCAACCCGGAGGAGACCGAGGACCCGGCGCTCGGCGAGAACCTCGGTGCGATGCCGATTCCGTACGCCGTGCCCGAGAGCGAGGCCGCACAGCCCGGCACGGGCGGTACCACGGCCGCCCTCGGTGGCTGGCACATGACGGTCAACCCCAACACGGAGGACCTAGACGCCGTGACGCAGGTCATTCGCGCCGCCATGGAGCCGGACTTCCAGCTCACGCTGCTGTCCGTTCAGGGATGGCTGCCGCCGCGGCCTGAACTGTTCAACTCCAGCGAGGCGCAGAACGTGCCCGTCGTTGGCCGGTACATGGACACGCTGCAGGTCGCCGGTAACAACACGATGCCGCGCCCGGTGACGGCTGTCTGGAGTGATCAGTCCAGCAAAATCGCACAGCAAGCGAACCGCGCAGTCGGTCAGGAAGCCTCCTCGGCCGACGCGATGGCGACGCTAGAGTCCGCACTGGAAGAGACCGAGCAGACCTGAAGCCACAGGCAAACGTTACACAACCACCCCTGTGATTATTTACCATGACACATTCAAACGACGGACGGAGGTAACCGAATGAGTACAGAAACCGGCCGTGAATCCAGACGCTCGGGGGCACTCGTCAGCGTGATGCGGTGGATGGAGAACCTCAGCGACACGCAGTACGCGTATCTGCTGTTGGTGCCCGTGTTCGTCCTTCTGGGCATCGTCGCGCTGTACCCGCTGTTGCGCACCTTCGAGCTGTCGCTGTTCGCGCTCTCGGCGGACTTTTCAAGCACTACCTTCGTCGGCGCTGGGAACTACGTCGAACTGTTCACTGGCGAAAAGAACCGGTACCTGCCGGGCGGAACGACATTCCTTCCCGAAGGAGTTGGCACGAGTGCATTGCTGAACAGCGCGCTGGTCGTCACGATAATCTTCGCCGTCGTGAGTGTACTGTTCGAGACACTCATCGGCCTCGGACAGGCACTCATCCTCGACCAGGACTTCTACGGGCGGCGGTGGATTCGCGCGGCCATCATCATCCCGTGGGCTGTCCCTATCGTTATTCAGGGGATGATATTCTTCCTGATGTTCAATTCGAACGTCGGGTTCCTGACGCCACCGCTTGCTGACCTTGGATTGCTCGCGCCGACGAACACGCTCAACGACACGGCAAGTGCGACGTTTATCATCATCGTCGCCGATATCTGGAAGACGTCGGCGTTCATGGCCCTGCTCATTTTGGCGGGGCTCCAGAGCATCGACAGAGGCCTGTACGACGTGGCGAAGGTCGCCGGCGCGACGAAATGGCAGCAGTTCAAGCTCATTACGTTTCCGCTTATTCTGCCGACCATCGGCGTCGCCGTGCTGTTCCGGTCGGTGCAGGCGATGCGTGTGTACGGCATCATCGATACGGTGTCGAGCTGTACCGTCGTGCCGTCGCTGTCATGCATGGTCGTCGCGACGTTCACCACCCGTGAAGGGACGTCCGCGGCCATCGCGTTCGTGACGGCCGCCATCATCGGGACGGTCGTAATGGGACTCATCGTCTGGCAAGGGGAGGACGCGATCTAACATGGCAACGCCAACCGACACCCAGGAGCAGTCGAGCGACGGACCGCTACAGCGCTGGACCCAGAGCGCCATCCAGGACCCGGAAAAAGTGTACCGGGCGCTGTTCTACGCGGCGATGGTGTTTTTCCTGGTGACGACGCTGTTCCCCTTCTACTGGCTCATCGTGCTGGCGGTGACCCCCGAGGGGAACCTGCTCTCGGGCAGTTTCCTCCCGACAGTAAACCTCTTTGGCGTCAGCGGGACGTTCCCGCTGCCGGTTCCGAAGGGCTTCAACCCGGGCGCGTTCGTCACGGTCTTCGAACAGGTGCCGTTCCACCTGTACATGCTGAACAGCTTCGCGCTGGCGGTCACGACGACGGTCATCGTCCTGTTCGTCGCCAGCCTCGCCGGCTACGTGTTCGGCCGACTTCGGTTCCCCGGCCGCGCACTGCTGATGCTCGGTATTCTGGCGATCAGCTACTTCCCGCCGGCCGCGTTCGTCATCCCGCTGTTTCAGGCGTTCGCCGGCAACGCCCCGATTACAGTGCCGTTCACGTCCATCCCGCTGTTTACCCCGCCACGGATGCTGAACACCCCGGGATCGATGGTGCTGCCGTTCAGTGCGCTGTTCATGCCGCTGTCTATCTTCATCCTGACGACGTTCTACGGCCAGATTCCCGACGGGCTGGAGGACGCCGCACGGGTCGAAGGAACGACGCGACTGGGCGCGCTGTTCCGGGTCATCATGCCGCTGTCTGCGCCGGGCGTGGCGACCGCGGCCGTGCTGACGTTCATCGCCGTCTACAACGAGTACTTCTTCAGCTCGATCATGGCGACCTCGCCGGAGGCGGCCAAGTGGTCGCCTATCGTCGGCGGGATTCTCAGCTACCAGACCCAGTACACCACGCAGTTCAACCTCATGGCGGCGGCGAGTATCGTCGGGGTCCTCCCCGTCGTCATTCTCGTGATTGTCGCACAGGAACGCATCGTCAGCGGACTGACCTCAGGCGCACTCAAGGAGTAACACAATGGCAAGAGTACGACTCGAACACGTAACGAAGCGCTACGACGACCAGGGTGACGTGGTCACCGCGGTCGACGACATGAACCTTGACATCGACCACGGCGAGTTCATCTGTTTCGTCGGCCCCTCGGGCTGCGGGAAGTCGACGACGATGGAGACCATCGCCGGGCTCACCATCCCGACCGAGGGCGAGATATATATCGGCGACCGCGAGGTGACGAACCTCCCGCCGAAGGACCGCGGCATCGCGATGGTGTTCCAGAACATCGCGCTGTTCCCGCACATGGACGTGTACGACAACATCTCCTTCGGGCTGCGGCTGCGGGACTACCCGCAAGACGAGATTGACCGCCGCGTCGAGCGGGCCGCGGACATCGTCCAGCTAGAGGGAATGCTCAACCGGATGCCCGAAGAGATGTCCGGTGGACAGCGTCAGCGCGTCGCCATCGCCCGCGCTATCGTGCGTGAGCCCGACGTGTTCCTGATGGATGAGCCGCTGGCGAACCTCGACGCGAAGCTCAAGGTCCATATGCGGACGGAGCTTCAGCGCCTGCACAAGGAACTGGACACGACGATCATCTACGTGACCCACGACCAGGAGGAGGCGATGACGCTATCCGACCGCATCGCCGTCCTCGATTCGGGGCAGCTCCAGCAGATCGACCCGCCGCTGACCTGTTACAACGAGCCGGACAACCTCTTTGTCGCCGGGTTCATCGGCTCGCCGTCGATGAACTTCGTCGAGGGGACAGTCACCGAGACCACACTTGAGACGCCGAACTTCTCCCTCGAATTCAATCCGTCGTCCATCGAAGGCGTCGGAGTCGGTGACGACGTGACACTCGGCATCCGCCCGGAGGACATCTACCCGGGCGAATTCAAGTCAGAGGTCCCCGACCCGTCGGGAATGATTACGGCGACGACCGACATTCTCGAACCGATGGGTGACGAGATATTCGCCTACCTGCTGCTGGGCGACGGCGAAACGTCGATGTCTCAGGAACTGGCGACGAACGACCAGTTGCTGATGAGCATCGATCCCGACTCGGACCTCGAAGAGGACGACGAGATCGGGGTCGTCATCGACCGACGGAACGTCCACCTGTTCGACTCGGCCACCGGCGACGCGATCGTCCATGACCTCATCCCGTACGAGGCCGAAGGCACTGCATCCAGTAGCGAAGTAGAGTCAGACGACTGATATGAGCAGCCACCTCGCGATGCTGTACTGGAGCGGGATGCTCGTGCTGTTTTTCTTCTGGGCGTACGGTATCGTGTCGTTTATCCTGGACCTGAAGAACAAAATCGTCCCCGGCATCATCCAGTATCGGCGCGGTCGACGCCGTGAGAAGGCAAAGCAGGAACAGGAAGAGGAACGCGAAGAGCGTGAAAAGCAGTTGTATTAACCCGACACCGGGTGCAGACTTCGAGAGACATGACTGAGACCGTTCGGATAGGCATCATCGGACTGGGGAACATCGCGGACATCCACTGTACCAACCTCCGACAGCTCGACCAGCCGGTCTCGATAGCGGCGGGCGTCGATGTCGACGCCGACGCGCGCCGCCGGTTCGCCGAGACGTACGACGCGGCGGTGTACGAGGAAGCCGCGGCGATGTTCGAGACGGTGGATGCCGTGCTGGTGACGACACCGAACAAGTTTCACGAACAGTACGTCGTCGCAGCCCTTGAGGCAGGGCTAGACGTGCTCGTCGAGAAGCCGCTGGCCCACACGCTCGAAAGCGCCGAGCGGATCGCCGCGGCCGCCGACGCGGCCGACGGGTTCTGCATGGTCGGCTTCCACAACCGGTTCGCCGACCCGGTCCAGACGCTTGTGGGCTACCGCGATGCGGGCGATATTGGCGAGGTGTCTCACATCGAAGCGAACTACATCAGGCGTCGCGGCGTCCCCGGCCGGGGGTCGTGGTTCACGCGCAGCGACGTGGCTGGCGGCGGGTCGCTCATCGATATCGGCGCGCACGCTATCGACCTGGCGCTGCACGTCGCCGACCATCCCGAGGTCGTCGAGGTGTCGGGCGACACCCGCGCTCAGTTCGGCGTCGACGAGGAGTACGCGTACGTCGAGATGTGGGGCGAGGATCACGGTGCGGCCGAGTTCAGCGTCGACGATTCGGCGAGCGCCTTCATCCGCTGTGGAGACGGGACAACGATCTCTCTGGAGGTCGCGTGGGCGACGAACCGGCCGGACAGCCAGGAGTACTACGTCCGCGGGACCGGGGCGGGCGCGAAACTCGACCTCGCGGACCAGTCGCTGACGCTGTTCGAAACCGCCGACACCGGCCGGATGCACCACCGGACGACCGACATCGAGACGCAACGGTCGGACCCACAGCACCGGGAACAGGCGCGGTTCGTCTCCGCAGTCAGAGACGGGACGCCGCCGTCGACGAACACCGTTGAACAGGCGCTTCGCGTCCAGCGTGTGATGGACGGAATCTACCGCTCCAGCGAGACTGGCACGGCCGTCAGTGTCGGTGAGGCAGAACCCTGAAGAAAGACTTAATCCCCAGTGTTCTCACTCTCTGCCTGGCATGAAAGTGATTGGTGTTACGCGGGACGACGACGGCCCACAGCTCTTAGAGCGGGAGCGACCGTCGCCTGACCCGGGCGAGGCACTCGTCCGGACGCTCCGCGTTGGTGTTGACGGCACAGACCACGAAGTCCTGAACGGGTCCCACGGCGGGTTCCCCGACGGGGCGGACCACATGGTTCTCGGACACGAGGCGGTCGGCGTCGTCGAAGAGCCCAATGGCACGGGGCTCGAGGCGGGGCAGGTCGTCGCGCCGACCGTCCGACGGAAACCGAACGGTGAGACGAACGACTACTTCCGCCGAGGTGAGCCTGATATGGCTCCGGACGGCGAGTACACGGAACGCGGCATCGTCGGTGACCACGGCTTCATGGCGGAGTACTTCACCTCGCCGGCGGATTTCCTCGTCCCGGTCCCCGAGTCAGTCGCGGAGCACGGCTTCCTCGTCGAGCCGCTCTCGATCACCGAGAAGGCCAACGAGCACGCCTACGCGACGCGGGAACCGTTCGACTGGCGACCGGAATCCGCCTGCGTGCTGGGCAACGGCTCGCTCGGCCTGCTGACGCTGTGGATGCTCGACCAGGAGTACGACCGGACCTACTGTGTCGGTCGGCGTGACCGACCCGACCCGACGGTCGACATCATCGACGAGATCGGCAGCACGTACGTCGATTCCCGCGAAACGCCGGTGGACGAACTCCCGGAGGCCTACGAGGCGATGGACTATATCTACGAGGCGACCGGGTTCGCCCCGCACGCGTTCCAGACGGTCAAGGCGCTCGACCAGAACGGAGTCGGCGTGTTGCTCGGCATCCCGGAGCCGTGGGAGTTCGAAGTCGACGGTGGTTCGCTACACAACGAGATCGTCCTGCACAACAAGTGTCTCATCGGCACGGTCAACTCACACGTCTCGCACTTCGAGGACGCCGTCGAGACCCTACAGGACCTTCCGGAGTGGCTGCTCGATGATCTGGTCACGACGGTTACCGACCCGGAACACGTCGAGGCGGCCTTCGAGGATGGGGACGACCAGATAAAGGCAGTCGTCGAGTTCGATTCGCTGTAACCCTCGGGCCGGACCGCGCCCGAGCTTTTTCACGGCAGTTTGGCCTGAACACCCCCCATTTAGACGGGGATATGTCGGTATATGTAAGATAGTAGATGTAAGATTGTGAGGTATTTACTCGCATTCGATTAATTTCTTTCTCCACTCAAACCCGAAGAATCGTGGGATATAGATGATTTATCGGGACCGACCCGAATGTCAAATGCTGATTTTCGCTATACAGAAGTATTAAGTGCGAATCTTCAATAAGGAATTATGAGGTATTGGTGCAACCATGGCTGATGACAATTCAAACAGACGGTTGACGCGGCGTAACGCTCTTCGGATTGCTGGTGCAGCAGGTGCGGCCTCGCTGGCTGGCTGCGGTGGGAGTGACGGCGGTGACGGCAGCAGCGGCGATGGCAGCAGCGGCGACGGTAGTGACGGCAGCAGTGGTGACGGCAGCAGCGACGGCGGCAGTACTGACAGCGGGACACAGTACAGCACACTTGAAGTCGCCCACTGGTGGGGCGAGGGCGACGGACTGGAAGCGATTCAGTCCGTAATGGATGCGTTCAAGGAGCAACACCCGGACGTCCCGTTCGACGAGAACCTCATCGCCGGCGGTGCGGGTGAGAACCTGCAGGCGAACATCCGGACACGGGTGCAGAACGGCAACCACCCGAGTACGTGGCAAGCCTGGCCCGGAAACAATCTGCTCCCCTTCACCGATGCGAACCTGCTGAAGGATATCGGCGACTCCGTGTGGTCAGAGAACAGCATGGAGGACGCCTACCTTCAGGGCGTCAAGGACGCGGCCCAGCCCGCTGGGAACTACGTGACGGTGCCGCTCAACATCCACCGGATCAACAACCTCTTCTACAACGTCGAGGTCGTCGAGGACGCCGGGGTCGATCCGGCCTCCCTCGAAACGCCGTCTGACCTCGTCGACGCGATGGCGACGGTCAACGATGCCGGCTACACCGGAATGGCACACCAGACCGGGTCGCCGTGGTCCAGCTTCCAGATGTTCGCGACTGTCCTCCTCGGCGAAACGGACGCCGAGACCTACAGCGCTATCTTCGTCGACGGTGAGGTCGACGCCAACAGCGACGCGCTCGAGTCGGCAGTCGAGACGACGCAGTCCTATCTCGACTACATCCCGAGCGACGCTGGTTCGATTTCCTGGACCGAGGCCAACAATCAGGTCATCAACGGCGAAGCGGCGTTCCTCCACCAGGGTGACTGGGCGGCCGGAACGTACCTCACGAACGACCTGACGTACGGCGAGGAGTGGGACCATGTGACATTCCCGGGAACCGACGGCTACTATGCCCTCAACATGGACTCGTTCCCGTATCCGGTCAACAACCCGTCCCCGGAAGCGACCACGCTGTGGTGCCAGTTCGTCGGGACGACGGAGGCACAGGAGATCTTCAACCCGAAGAAGGGGTCGATTCCGCCGCGGACCGACGTCAACACCGACCCGTTCAACGACTTCTCCAAGGACCAGATAGAGGACTTCCAGAACAGCGAGGCCCAGCCGCCGTCCGTCGCGCACGGTCTGGCCGCACCGCCGGCAGTCAAGTCCTCGCTCGAATCCGCTATCTCATCGCTGAACTCCGGTGCTGCGCCCGCGGACGTCGTCTCCCAGATTTCCAGCGCCTACTAATAACCCAGCGACAGCACGCAGTTTTTTTGCCGTGTCGACTCGAACGATCGGAGTCACAGGAGTAGGCAGCCGCTGTGACGGGACAACCAACAGTAGCACAGAGTCACATGACTGGTTCTGAAACTGGCTGCTGAATAGAGTGCCGAAGTTCTTAGTACTCGACTCGCAAACGCTCCACTATGTCTAGTGACGACTTGGAAGCATCGCTCGAACAGGTAATTGCGCGGTTCAATCTCGGCGAGTACGAGATTTCAGCCTACCTGGCCGTGTTGCAACACGGTGAGCTGACAGCGTCGGAGATCTCGGAGAACACGGACATTCCACAGCCGCGGGTGTACGATACGGTCCGGAGCCTCAGCGACGTCGGACTCGTCGAACTCAAGGAGTCCCGGCCGATGAAGGTCCTGGCTATCGATCCTCGGGAAGCCTTCGAGGGGATTCAAGACTCGCTTGATGACCTCGTCGACGACCTGTCTTCGCGCTACACGGCCCCCGCACGGGAGCCGGAAGCCGTCTCGCTCGTCAAATCCCGGCCGACGATACTCCGGTACCTCGAAGACATCATCGAGACGGCCGAGTACGAACTGACGCTGTCGCTGACCCCGGCCCTGCTAGAGCGGTTCGAAGACAGACTCGCGGCCCGGAAGCAGTCCGGCATCGCTATTGAAATTCTCATTTCACCGGGTGTGGACGCTCCCGACCCAGCGCGGTTCGATTACGAGTCCATCGCGACCACGGTGAAGGCCCGCCGCGGTATCACGACACCGGTCGTCGCCGTCGCCGATGGGAACTACTCGATGTACGCCACCCGCGAGAGCGTCCGCGGCGACACAGACAGATACGGCGTCATATTCAATCGGTCGGAACTCGGGTTTCTGGTGTCCGGGTTCCTCAACACGGTGCTGTGGACAACGGCCGAAACGATTGCCAGCGACGGGGACGGGCTGCCGTTCCCGCGCCGCTACGGGACGATCAGGCGCTGTATCTCTGACTTGATGACATTGGACGGGGAGTTCTACGCGACTATCGAGGGGCGGGACGTGGAAACGGGCGACCACCGGGTCGTCGAGGGCAAGGTGGACCAGGCGTCGTTCAGTTCGAACCGCGAGGTCGCGACGCTGGTCGTCGAGACGGCCGAGGGGCCGGTAGAAGTCGGTGGACAAGTCGCTGCGTTCGAGGATATGGAGGCGTACGAGATCCGGATCGGAACGGACGAACCGCCCGAGAACTGACACTGTCGGCTGTAGCTGTTTCTCACGGTGACCGCCTGACTACAGACGGTCGATACGGAACCGGCGGACGGAGTCCGAAGTAAACAGACGCGGCTGGACGAGACGACAGCGGAGACAATGAGCACCGTGGGCGGGCAACCCACGGTGATTGCATGACCCTTCGGGCTGGCGAGGTATGTCAGAGGCACGATATCGCCTGGCCCGAACGTGGCAGTTCCACAAGACCAACGTGCTCCATTGCGTTCAGCGGGGACGTGGTCTTACGTGGACAGCAACTGTGTCTGTGTCACGAGCGGTAAAAAAGATGGACACATTGGCTGCAATAATATCCAATGCCCGAGAGAATAGTACAGCTTCCGGAGAGAATTCCATTACAAATGGAAACTGATATGTGCGAAAAATATGAGCTACAGTATATGGGGACAGTATGGGCGTAGAATCAGTTATTCAGTACGTCCGAACGTCGTCCGTCCGGACGGACATCATCGGCTCGCTGTGTCCCGGAGCCAAGGCCACCAACGAACTGCTGTCAGCGGTCACTGCGAGCGAGTCCGCGATATACGATGCGCTCTCGAACCTCGAAGGCCGCGGTCTGGTCACCTCGATGGATGACGGATGGCGACTCACCGGCACCGGCCGCCTCGTCGCGGATACGATTCACCGCCAGCAACGCCTCGAGGAACTCTTCGCCGTGGCCCCGCAGTACTGGGAGTCCCACGATACGTCAGTTCTACCACAGCCGTTCCGGTGTCGCCTCCCAGAACTCGACGAGTACACGGTCATCCGTGGCACGCAGACCGATATCAACCGCCCGGTCCGCGAAGTCGTCACCCGCGTCGAGAGCGTCCAGAACTGCGACGTGGTCTCGCCCGTCTACCACCCAGAGTACGAGGAAGCGATGCCAGATAGCCCCGACTCGAGACTGGTGGTAAGCTGTGCTGTCATCGACGAGATACTCGGCAAGGAGTCCGTCTCGCTCGATATGAATCGATACGAGGAGACGACCGTTCGTGTCACGGAGGTCCCGTACGCACTTGCCGTCGCCGACGACTGGATGATCCTGACGCTCCCAGAACTCGACGGAGCCTGGCCGTCGGCGAAAATCGTCTCCGAAACGGACAGCGCTATTTCGTGGGCACGGGACCTGTTTGCGCACCTCTGGACGGATGCAACCCCGATAGAAACGTATCTCGCCGACCGCTGATTTTGGCAAACCTAAACATTCAAGAACCGTGGGTTCTGACGGATGAGCAATGGCTATTCAGGGTTCACGGAGCGACGAACCGGCCGGCTACACCTTCGACGACCTCGCGGTCGTTATGGGCACGTACAACGAGGAAGAAGCAATCGGCACCGTGCTCGATGACATCGCTGCAGTGACTGACGGGCGCGCCGAAGTCGTCTGTGTCGACGGGTCCAGCGACCGGACACCGGAGATCGCCCGCGAGCACGGCGCTACAGTCATCCAACAGGAACCGCAGGGGTACGGCGTGGCAGTCCGCGAAGCCGTGCTGACACCGGACCGGCCGGTCGTCGTCACGACGGACTGCGACGACACGTATCCGATGGAACGTCTGCCCGATTTCCTCGCGGAAATAAACGACGGGGCCGACGTCGTCAGCGGTGACCGACTGTACTACGGGGCCGAACAGATGCCGGCGATGAACAAACTGGGGAACGAACTGTTCGCGCTACTCGCGAGCGTGCTCATGGGCAAGCGCGTCCACGACACGACGACTGGAATGCGCGCGTACCGCCGCGAGGTCCTCCAGAAGATCGTCTGGACCGAGAACACCGGACTCTCGGCCGAACTGCTCATGCGGCCGCTGATGCGTGGCTACGACGTGCGTGAGCGCCCCATCGCGTACGACGAGCGGAAAGGCGAGACGAAGCTCGACCCGTTCTCCGGCGGGGCCGCCATCGCGAAATCTATCGTCCGCGTTGCGCTCGAAGAACGGTTCCGGTAACACCGCCGAAGCAGTCGACGACGGGACCCGGCTTATCGGTCGTTCGGTGGCTGCTGATAGCTACCCGTTCCACCGGGGTGGCCCTGTGGATTCTCGATGCCGACGAGCTTACCGCCGGTCGGCGAACTGTACAGCGCGAACAGGAGGTCGTTGACGAGGTAGTAGCGGACGCGGTGCCTCGGGTCGCCATGTGGGTCCGGATCAGAGGCCTTGACCCCCATTCCCCGAAGCGTATCTTCTTTCGTCGCAGCATCGACCGCCACGAAGTCGGTGCCTTCCCACTCTCGGGTGTACGTGTCCAGAGCCGAAACCGCTGCCGCCATGGCTTCGGCTCGTTCGGGGTCTGCCTCGACCCGTCCGGCGACGTAGCTGTCGACGAATCCAGCGACGCCCGTCACCTCGCTCGGATAGACGATAGCGGCGACGGCACGGTACGTCTCGCGTTCGTGGTCCCCGAAGCTCGATTCGGAACTGGCGGCGTCGGCCTCGGCTGACTCGTCAGCATCGTCGCTTGTCGACCTGTCCCAGGCGAGCGCCGCCGCGCCGCCGGCGACGGTGACACCCGCCGCGCCGAGTGCTTTCAGTGCGTCGCGTCTGGTGAGTTCGTAGTCAGTCATCGGTGAGTCTCACGTATTCTCGCTTGTCGTGGTCGCGTTCATGCTGATGCCATCGCGATGCGTGCCCGGGACGTAGGCCGCTTCGCCGCCGCAGCGGCGCTGGTCCCGACAGACTTCGAGCCGCGGCGTCAGCGCCCGGACGCCCTCATCCGTCTGGTCGACCGGTAGCTCCGCCCGGTATTCGAACCCTGCACCGGTGCCGTAGTCGACGAACATAATCAGCGTCACCGTCCCGCTTTCCGGCGTCGGGACGCTGACCTGGTCGTCGATTCCGTCGCCGGTGAGTCGCGTCCGATTCCGGTCGGTCGAGAGCTGCAGATCCAGCCGGTCCGTTCCGGTAACTGTCGCGTAGTCGTTCTCACCCTCGCTCGTGAGCCGGATCGAGACCAGCGCGGCCTGCTCCGGAACCGACGCCGACACGTCCGTTTGGACCGTCTCGCCCTCCGCGACCGACACCGGCTGGAGTCGCGGCTCGACGGGCAGCCCCAGATACGGGACCCACTCGCCGCGGAACACGTAGCGGTAGTAGGTCCGGTCGGGGTAGGCGTCGAGCACCTCGAACTGGCGGTGTTGCATCGCGTAGACGGTGTCGCCGTCGAAGCCGGGGTCGTTGCGAACCGACTGGAACGGGTGGTTGAGCCAGTCGCCATAGGGCGTGGGAAGCAGGACGAGGCTATTGTCGAGGTCACGCTGCTCGAATGGTTCGTAGGCCTGCTCTAGCTGCTGGGTCACCGCGTAGTTGTCCGAGACCGGCTCGGCCGCCGTCGCGACGGCCGCGCCGCCGCCCAGCGCCGCGCCACACAGCGCCACCGCGAGCAGAACCGGACGGACGCGGTCGGCGCTGACCTGTTCGGTGACGAGTCGGCTCGTCCATCGAGCGACCGCAACGACGCCGACGGCACCGAAGGCCGTCAGCGGGACGAGCATGTCGACGTGGTAGAACGGCCCCAGGAAGGCGACCAGGCCGTCGGTCGGGTCCGAGAGGTCCCCGAGCATGTTCACGGTGCCCCAGAAGTAGCCGTTGCCGAGCGGGACCGTCAGGAGGACGCCGGCCAGCGCCGCCTGTCGACCATCTATCCCGCGGCGCACGGCAGCCCCGAGTCCGACGGCTGCAGCGAGCGTTCCCAGCGGCCCGGCGACGACCCACTGGGTGACGAGCTTCCAGAGGAGTTCGGCGTTCGCGTCCAGCGACATCGCTGGCGTGAACTCCCGAGAGTAGCCCAGAATCTCTCGGTAGCCGAAGCCCGGGCCGTCCTGCGGGGCGAACACCTCGTAGGGGAACAACAGCGCGGAGCCGGTGACGACGCGGTTGTATGCAAGCGTCGCGGCAACGCCGGTGAGCCCGCCGATGGCAGTCAGCGACAGTCGCGTGAACCGCGCCGGGTCGCGCGTCCGGAGCGACCACAGCGCGTGGGCGATGAACGGCGTCGCAAACAACACCGCCGTGTACGGCCGTGCGAAAAAGGCGATGCCGATCGCGAGCCCAGCACACGCCGCCGTCTTCCGGCTCCCCGTCCGGTCGGCGTGGAGATACGCCGCGGCGAAGCCGAGGTTCCAGAGCGTCGTCGGCACGTACGAGAGGAACACCGACGCCTCGACGAGGAACAGCGGCGATCCGAGCATGAGGACGGTCGCTACCACGCCGGTTCGAGCGTCGAATGCCTCACGGACGGTGTGGTAGGTCAGCGCCAGCACGCCGGTCGAAATCAGGCCGAGCGCAATGCGGTAGCCGCCGAGTAGTTTCCCGACGGCGAACATCGCCGCCGGAACCGGCGCGTATTTCGGATACAGCCGCTCGCCGTCGGCGACGAAAAACCACGGCCGGAACGACTCCTCGACCGGGGGGTAAATGAACAGTTGCCCCTCCAGCAACATCGCGGCCTGCTGGAGGTAGACGCCCTCGTCATGGTTGGTGGTGTGGTGCGGAAAAACGACGTGGGCAAGCGTGAAAACGGTGATCCCGCCCAGCAGCGCCACCAGCCCCGCCTGTACCCCCGGCCGGCGCAGTCGATTCATTCCGTCGGGTACCAGGCCAGGTCGTGGTCCGCGACCAAGTCGACCTCGACGGGCTGGCCCGGTTCGAACGTCTCGACGTGGTTGTGCATGCAGTGGACGACGTCGCCGCTGTGGAGCTCGACCCGGTAGACGAACGAGGGGCCGTTGTACTGGCGATGGACGACGTAGCCGTCGGCTTTGGACTCGTTCGTCGGCATCGCCTGCAGGTCGTCGGGCCGGACGAGCACGTCCACCATTGCGCCGTTGTACGCCGCAACTGGCCCGTTCAGCAGGTCCACGTCGAACGAGCCCAGCCCTGTCTCGATTTGGTCGTTAGTCACCCGGGCCGAGAGGAAACTCGCCTGGCCGAGGAAGCTCGCGACGAAGCGGCTCTCGGGGTTCTCGAACACTTCAGCGGGGTCGCCGATCTGAGCGATGGTCCCGTCGTTCATGATGGCGACGCGGTCGCTGATCGACAGCGCCTCCTCCTGGTCGTGGGTCACGGAGATGGCGGTGACGCCGGCCCGCTTGAGGATCTTGCGGACCTCCTCGCGCATCTCGACGCGCAGGCGCACGTCCAGGTTCGAGAACGGCTCGTCGAGCAGGAGGACGTCAGGCTCCGGGGCCAGCGAGCGCGCGAGCGCGACGCGTTGCTGCTGGCCGCCGGAAAGCTGGCTCGGCATCTTGTCGTGATGGGCCGACAGGTCGACCAGTTCGAGCAGTTCGTCGACCCGCTCTCCGACAGCGTCTTCCTCCATCTCGGTCAGGCCGAACGCGATGTTCTCGGCGACGGTGAGATGCGGGAACAGGGCGTAGTCCTGGAAGACGATACCGACGTTGCGCTCCTCGGGCTTCCGGAACGAGGTGCCGTCGGCGATGACTTCGTCGGCGATAGAGATTTGTCCGTCGGAGGGGCGTTCCAGCCCGGCAATCATCCGGAGCGTCGTCGTCTTGCCACAGCCCGAGGGACCAAGCAGCGTCAGCAGTTCGCCGTCTTTCACGTCGAGCGAGAGGTTCTCGACGGCGACTTCCTGCCCGTAGTCCTTGGATACGTCGTCGAGTTCCAGGACGGTCCGGTTCGGGTTCGCTACTGCTGCGTCCACGTCGTCGAAGTCCGATGTTTGCTGTGTGCGTGTTTGTCGAGACATTAGCTTGTGTCCTCCCGTCGAAGAATGACCAGCATGGAGAGTCCGGAAAGGCCAACGAGCACGAGGGCCGGGACCGCCGCCTGTCCGTAGTAGCCGGCACCCTGGACGAGCCAGATGTACGTGACGAAGGTTTCGAAGCCCGTCGGGCGTAACATCAGCGTTGCCGGCAATTCCTTCATGGTCGTCAGGAACACCAGCGCGGCCCCGGCGGCGATACCCGGCGCGACGAGCGGCAAGACGACTTTCCTGAACGCCGAGAGCGGGTGGTAGCCCAGCGACCGCGCCGCCTCGATGTACTGCGGGTCGACCTGCAGAATCGAGGATTCGGTCGTCCCGACGGCCTGCGGGAGGAACCGAATCACGTAGGCGAACACCAGCAGGATGACGCTCTGATACAGGAAGGGGACGTACCGGAGCCCAAGATACACCAGCGCGAGGCCGAGAACGACACCAGGGACCGCGTAGCCGACGTACGTGGCCCGCTCGGGAAGTGACGAAATACCCGACGTGCCCCGCGCGGCGAGGTACGCAATCGGGAGCGCCGCCACGACGCAGATAGCGGCCGCGGCGGCGGCCAGACCGACCGAGTTCCAGGCATAGGACGCCTCGAACGCGAAGCCACCGCCGCTGTAGCCCGTGCCGGAACGGAGGAGCCACTGGAGCAGGATACCGATGGGAAGCACCAGACACAGGGACGCGATGGCACCGCAAAACAGCAGTGCCGGGGCCTTCCAGTACCCGAGCCTGATGAGACCGGGCCGGCGCGAACCGCTGCTGACGTAGGCACCGTCCCGGCCCGCGCTGAGCCGCGATTCGACGGCGAGGATGCCGAGCGCCATCACGAGCAACAGCATCGAGAGCACGGAGGCGTAGTCCAGTCGGCGCGCGCCGAACTCGTTGTAGATCATCCGCGTGAACACGTCGTACTGCATAATCGCCGGCGTTCCGAAGTCAGAGAGCGCGTACAGTGCCACCAGCAGCGCGCCGGCGGCGATGCCTGGTGCGATCTGTGGTAGCGTGACGCGGCGGAACGCCTCCCAACGAGTGTGATTCAGCGTCCGGGCGGCCTCGACGACGGTCCCGTCGAACGACAGCAGCGACGCGCGCGTAGTCAGAAATACGTACGGGTACGTAAACAGTGTCAGGACGAGTATTGCGCCGTGCAGGCCGTATATCGTCGGGATTTGCTCGATACCGAGCGGCGAGAGCAGGTCCGCGAGGACGCCACGGGGGCCAAAGGCAGAGACGAACGCGAAGGCCCCGATGTAGCTCGGAACGACCAGTGGCAACGCGGACGTGATCGTCCAGAACCGTTTGAACGGCAGATCGGTCTGGGCGGTGAGAATCGCCAGCGGGACGCCGATGAGAATCGATGCGACAGTGACACCAGTCACCAGCGCCAGCGTGTTCAGCGTCACCGAGACGGTCGTGTCGCTTGTCAGCAATTCGACCGCACGCGCGAACTCGATTTCACCTGCCCTGAGAAAGATCCAAACCAGCGGTGCCAGTAACAGCAGCGAGATCGCCAGCGAGACCACTGCGAGCAGCGTGTGCGGCGACGAGTCTCGTTCCGACGTCGTCGCCTGCTCCCGAAGCCGCTCGTACCGGTCTTTTGTGCCCATATTAGAGGACGCCAGCGTCCCGAAGTAAGTCCACGGTTCCGGCCACGTCGGCCAGTTCGGTCAGGTTGATGTCCGGTGGGTTCAGGTCGTCGATGCGCGGCAGGTCGCCGACCGGTGCGACGCCCGGAATCATCGGATACGCGAACGTCCGGGTGGCGAAGAACTCCTGGGCCTCCGCCGAGAGAACGTGCCGGACGAAGTTCGACGCCAGGTCCGCGTTGTCGGTTCCGTCGATGATTTCCAGCCCCGAGACGTTGACGAGCGCGCCGGCGTCGCCCTCGGTGAACGCGAGGCCGATGGGCGAGTCGTCGCGGGCGGACTGGACCCGAAGCGTGTAGTAGTGGTTGGCGAAGCCGGCGGTGAGTTCACCGTCGGCGCAGGCGTTGGAAACGCGGAACTCGTCGTCGTAGGTAGTGATACCGTGGTCCTGCATCGCCTGGAGCCACGACATCGTCTCGTCGTCGCCGCGGATGAGCCGCATCGCGGTGACAAAGGACTGGAACGCGCCGTAGCTCGGTGCCCAGCCCATGCTGTTTTCCAGCGCAGCCGTTTCGGGGAACTCCTGAACTGTCGATGGGATGTCGGATTCGGAGATCTGGTTCGTGTTGTACGGGATCGCCCGGGCGCGACCGGCGATGCCAACCCAGCGGCCCTCGCTGTCCTGGTAGGCTTCGGGGACCGTCGAAAGGGCCTCTTCGGGGAGACTCGCGGTCGCACCGGCGTTGGCCACGGCACCGAGCGAACCGGCGTCGATGGACATGAACACGTCGGCGGGACTCGCGCCGGCCTCGTTTTCCTCGATAATCGTGTTCGCGAGGTCGCTGGAGGCTTCGAGCCGGTGGTTCGCCGTGAAGTCCGGATAGAGCTGTTCGAGCAGATTGATGAGGTCGAGATACAGCCCGCCCTCGCCACCGCCGAGATACAGCGTCAGTTCGCCGCTGAGGTCCGGCAACTCCTCGATGGATGTGCCGCCGGGAGCGTCCCGCTGTTCCACCAGTGGGCCGGACCCACGGAAGTCCGAAAGGGAAATCTGCCCGACGCCGGTATCAGTTCCACCGTTGCTTCCACCCTCACCGCCATCGCCACCACCGAGAATGCCGGAACAGCCGGCAAGCGCTGTTGCGGCAGTCGCGCCGCCGAGAGCGAGGAAGCGCCGTCGAGACTGCGTCGCGTTACGTCCAGTCAGATCGTTAGAATCACTCATTGTTTGATTTAGGGTTGCCTAAACAACTTAGGCCTTTCTAGTCGTCGGCGGTCGCGGGGACCTGTTCCGTCGCGGCGGCGTCCAGTTCGTCGAGACATTCCAGCCAGTCGAGCATGAACTCCCCGCAGTAGTTAAGGAAGGCACCGTTTTCCCAGTCGCTGAAATCGCCGTCGGCCATCGCTGTCCCGATTGCGTCGAACACTTCGGCGTAGGAGTCGGCGTCCGCGCCGGCCTCGTCAACGATCTCCCAGACGTGCTCGTTGAGTTCGAGCCCGTGGACCTCGTTGGTCAGGTCCGAGAACGTCGAGCGGGGCGCTTTGTTGTGCTCACAGAGGGGGTCGCCGTTGTAGATCTGCTTGCCGAGCACGTCACAGGCCCGCTTGAGGAACACGCCCGACCAGATGTCGTCGAAGCGGCCCACGTCCCACTCGTTGTCGTCCATCGGGAGCTGGTAGAACGCCGGAATCACTTCCCGGCGGAACGCGAGGTTCATCGAGCAGACGGTGAGGTACTGGCCCTTGGCGGCGACGAAGTCCTCGCCGAAGTCCGCCTCGCTCGTCCGGGTCTGGGCCTGTCCCTGGAGGTCGCCGTCCATCAGGATACGAACGGCGTCGAGGTCCGGTACGTTCGTCCAGAGGCCTTGAGAGGCGACCACATCGTCGACCTGCGTCGCTTCCGTCGAAACTTCCTCGTCCATCGCGGCGTAGGGGTAGCCGCGCGGGTAGAGACCGTGCTCGTCCTCGTTCTGGTAGAGCACGTTGACCCACTGCTCGTCGGAGCTGACCGTCTCTATCTCGCCCTCGAAGGACAGGTTCGACATGTGGGTCCCGAAGAAGTCTGCGTCCTCGTGTGGCAGCGTGTCATCGTCGATAAACACACCGTACTCGTAGTCGTTGGCCCACATGTAGAGGAGGCCAAACGACGTCTGCGCGTGGCTCGCTTCGGGGATAAGGTGCGAATACTCGCTCGCGCCGTGGTTCTCAAACCAGGTTTCGCGAGCAGTCCCGTCGTAGACGGCCCCGTCGACGCCCTCCTCGTCGAGCATCTGTTCCATCGCGTCGGTGTCACAGAAGTCCTCGGTGATGAGCACGACGAACAGTCGGTCCAGGTCGAACCCGTGGTTCCGGGCGTTCTGGAAGTACGAACGCATGCATTCGTGGTTTCGAATCGTCGGCACCATCACGCAGATGTCGGCTGTCATGTACTGGCCCTACCTCTTTAGGCCATCCTAAAAGATTTGGCGTTCTCACTTTGCTGCCCTCGTAGATCTGTTTTCCAGACATCATGTGTCCCGAAACCGGAACATCATTATATTCTAAATCTGACGTTTAATGTTGTATTAGGAGAACTATTATCTGGCTGTGCTTTGCCAGATTAGGTGATGAGCGTACGAAGCAACAGGGCTCCGATCAACCACAAATGAACCTGGATAATCAGACCTGTGTCGTCACCGGGTCCTCGCGCGGTATCGGCCGCGGAATCGCCAAAGACCTCGGTGCTCACGGGGCCAACGTCGTCGTAAATTACCGGTCCTCGGACGCGGAAGCCCGTGCCGTCGTCGAGGATATCCGCGAAAGCGGTGGCAATGCTATCGCGGCGCAGGCCGACGTGGCGAAACTCGATGAAGTCCGGGCGATGCGTGAGAGGGTGGCCGACGAGTTCGGTCCCACGGACGTGCTCGTCAACAACGCTGGTATCACCATCGACAAGAAATTCGAGAACATGACCCGTGAAGACTGGGAGACGGTTATCGACGTCAACCTGGGCGGCGTGTTCAACGGGACGAAGGCGTTCTACGACGACATCCGCGACGCCGAGCACGGCCGACTGATAAATATCTCTAGCGTCGTCGGCCAGCAGGGAAACATCGGACAGGCCAACTACGCGACGACGAAGTCCGGACTGTTCGGCTTTACGCGGACCCTAGCGCTCGAACTAGCACACACGGGCTCGACCGCGAACTGCGTCGCGCCGGGCTTTGTCAAGACCGATATGTTAGAGGAGGTGCCCGAACGCGTTCAAGAGAAGATTTTGCGGGAGATTCCGCTCGACCGGTTCGCACGCGTCGAAGACATCGCCGGCATCGTCAGGTTCGTCGCGAGCGAAGAATCGAGTTATATGACTGGACAGGTACTTGGCGTCAACGGCGGGATGGAGTGGTAGCATGAGTCAGCAGGAAGAACCAGAAGACGAGACCGCGCCCGACGACGCGGTCGAGGAGTTGCGACAGAAACGAGCCGAGGCCGAGCTCGGCGGCGGCGAGGCCCGTATCGAAGCCCAACACGAGAAGGGCAAGATGACCGCCCGCGAGCGCATCGACTTCCTCGTCGACGACGGCACGTTCAACGAAGTCGATCCGTTCGTCGAGCACCGGTCGACGAACTTCGGCATGGAGGAGAAGCGCTTCGCCGGCGACGCGGTCGTCACCGGCTACGGCGAGGTCGACGGTCGGAAGGTGTTCCTGTTCGCCCACGACTTCACCGTCCTCGGCGGCTCGGTCGGCGAGGTCGTCGCCGACAAGATCTGTAAGGTGATGGACCGGGCCATCGAAAACGGCGTCCCGGTCATCGGCCTCAACGACTCCGGCGGCGCGCGCATTCAGGAAGGTGTCGACTCGCTGGTGGGTTTCGCCAAGATTTTCGAGCGTAACACCAAGGCTAGTGGGCTCATCCCGCAGATTTCAGCCATCATGGGGCCGTGTGCCGGTGGAGCCACCTACAGTCCGGCACTGACTGACTTTACCTTCATGGTGCAGGACACCAGCCACATGTTCATCACCGGGCCGGACGTCATCGAGACGGTGACCGGCGAACAGGTGTCGAAGGAGGAACTCGGCGGTGCGGGCTCTCACTCTACCAAGTCCGGCGTCGCTCACTTCTCGTACCCGTCAGAGGAGGAAGCGCTCGAAAACATCCGCCGCCTCCTGTCGTACCTGCCGGCGAACAACATGGAGGACCCGCCGCGGGTCAAGCCGTGGGACGACCCCGACCGGGAAATTCCCGGCGTGACTGATATCGTCCCGTCGGCCCCGCGCAAGCCCTACGACATGACGAAAGTCATCGACGCCATCGTCGACGAGGACTCCTTCTTCGAGGTTCACGGCAACTGGGCGCGCAACGTCGTCGTGGGCTTCTCGCGGATGGACGGCCAGTCGGTCGGCGTCGTCGCCAATCAGCCACGCGTGAGCGCGGGGACACTCGACATCGACGCGGCGGAGAAAGCGGCCCGTTTCGTCCGCTTCTGTGACTCGTTTAATATCCCCATCCTCACGCTCGTCGACGTGCCCGGGTTCATGCCCGGCACCGACCAGGAGCACAACGGCATCATCCGGCGGGGCGCGAAGCTAATCTACGCCTACGCAGAGGCGACGGTGCCCCTGCTGTCGGTCGTCGTGCGGAAGGCCTACGGCGGTGCGTACATCGTCATGTCCTCGAAGTTCCTCGGCAGCGACGTGAACTACGCCTGGCCGGGGTCGGAGATGGCGGTCCTCGGTCCACGGGGCGCGGTCAACATCCTCTACCGGAACGAGATCGCGGACGCCGGCGACCCGGATGCCAAGCGTCAGGAACTGATGGACGAGTTCCGCGACGAGTTTGCCAATCCGTACGGGCCGGCGAAACGGGGCTATCTTGACGACGTCATCGAACCGAAAGAGACGCGCAAGCGCCTCATTCAGGACCTCGACCTCCTGCAGCGCAAGCGCGAGGACACGCCGCCGAAAGACCACGGCAATATCCCGCTGTAATATGGCGACTCGCAACACACCGCAGTCGGACGCGGAGACGCCGCCGCTTACCGATATCGAGGGCCCCGAGGACCTGTCGCTGTCGATACCGGCGGACGCGTCACAGGCAGAAGCAGCGGCTATCGCCGCTGTGATCAGCGCTCACCTGACCGACCGCCGGCGCGCTGCTAAAGCGTCATCGCAGCGCTCGACCGTCGAGTACGTGGACGAGTGGACGCTGGCCGGACGGCTGGCGAGCGTGGGCAAGCGCCGCCCCCCGAACGACGTCAAGCGGGGCGAGGAGTGGAAGGCGGCGGCGCGAGCGCGATACTAAGAGTCCGTAAACTCCTGCAGCACTTCGAGGTCGCGGGTGGTCCGCATGAACTCCGACAGCGCCCGTTCGGCCCCGCAGTCGTCACAGACGAACTGTGTCTCCGGAGCCGGGAGGTCGGACACTTGCTCTTCCCAGGCAACTGAACACGCCGGACATTGTAGTTGGAGCCAGGCCTCCTGCATATTTCGTGTGTGGTTAGCACACACGGATATACTTTGTGTGGATTCTCACTGTCGGGGGCTATGGTGCTGTTTGTCGATTCATGGCGTTTTTGGGCTACCTAAATATGGGAAGATTTAAACCATTTAGGCAAGCCTAAAAAGATATGAACCGACGAGAGTACATCGTTGCGACCGGTGTCGGCCTGGCAGGTGCCGTCGCCGGCTGCTCGGGTCAGTCCGAGGCCGGGAGCGGTGGTGACGGCGCGACTGATGACGCGACGGATTCCGGTACGACGACCGCGACAGCGACCACGGAACCGACGGAGTCGGGCTACTCCGTCGCGATGGAACCGGTGGGCGAGGTCACGTTCGAGGCAGTTCCGGAGGGCTGGGTCGCGAACAACGGGAGCTGGGCCGACATGGGGATCGCGCTCGGCCTCGACGCACCAGAGGGCGTCTGGCTCCCCTCCCGATACCACACTCAGTACTACGACGAGATCCCGGGCGTCAGCGTCGACGGGAGTTCGATCCAGAAGCTGTGGGGGGACAGCGGTGTCGGGAAAGAGCAGTTCTACGAGATAGACGCCGACATCCACGTCATGGACCCGAACTTCTTGCAGAGCCGCGGGTCCTGGGAACAGTCGGATATCGACGAAATCGAAACCCAGGTCGGTCCCTTCTTCGGGAACAGCATCTTCTCGACCGGCTACGAGTGGCACGACTACACCTACTACACGCTGTACGAAGCTTTCGAGAAACTGTCCCAGGCGTTCCAGCGGACCGACCGGTTCGAGGCGTTCCGGACTCTCCACGAAGAATTCCAGACGAGCCTGGAAGACCTCGTGCCGGACTCGGAGTCCGAACGGCCCGAGGTAGCTATCGTATGGGCCGGCAGCGACGAGCCCACCAGCTTCTCACCGTACCTCATCGAGGCCGGGACCAGCTTCAAACAGTGGCGAGACCTCGGGGTACGCGATGCCTTCGCGAAGACCGATGTCAGGGACTTCCACGCAGACCGCAGCAAGGTCGACTTCGAGACCCTGCTCGACATCGATCCGGAGTACCTGCTCCTGCGCGGACAGGAGAACAAAACGCGCTCGGAGTTCGAGGACACGGTCGTCAGCTTCCTCAAATCGGACCAGAGCGGAAGCGAACTGACGGCGGTACAGAACGGGAACGTGTATCGCGGTGGCCCGCTGTACCAGGGGCCGATAACGAGCCTGGTCCTCACGGAACGGGCCGCGTCGCAGGTGTACGACGTGGACCGGAACCTGTTCGACCGTCAGCGTGTCGCCGATATCGTCGCCGGAGAGCTGTAGGGCACCATGGTCGGACGAACACTCGCGGACATCCGTGACAGGCTCTCGGAACTCAGCGTGGCTGTCGGGCCGTATCGCGTCGTCAGCGCCCGGACAGGAACGCCGCCGTTCCCGGTGTCGGGAATGCAGTTCCCGGACCGCGAGACGGCTGCCGAAGCGGCCAGCGTCGCGACCGCCTACCGGAGTGCCCTCCGCCGCTACGACCCCCGTGTCACCGTCCACGGCCTCATCGTCTGTGAAGCGCCGTGGGGGACCGACGCCGTCAGGACTGGCCCGTCATCGCTCCCGGAGTACTGTCACACGGTCGCCGGGTCGCTGTTCGAGGTGTTGTCAGGCCGTCATCGCTCCGTCGAGCAGGCAGTCATCGACAGCTACCTCGAAGCGGCCGAGGAGACGGAGAACCGCGAGCGCCTCTGTCTGGCGATGCTCGAAAGTATGGCCACGGCGATCGCCGACAATCTCGACCCGGAAGTACAGGCGGACACCCTCCGCGAAGCCGCCGGCCAGTTACCGAGGAAGCCAAGCGGGCCTGAGCCGGTCCGGGACGCCGTCGCCGACCTCGAAACAGCGGGGCTGGTCGACGAGACAGCAATCGAACCCGCCGCGGTCGGTCCCGGCCGCTGTTCCAGATATATTACATTACAGAACTATCGCCCGACGCTGTCGGACCTCCGCTGCCCAGTGTTGCCGATTGCCGTCGAACTGCTGCGCCGGACGAGTATCACGCCACAGATGGCCGAAGCCGAGCGAACCCCGGACGGCTGGCGCCTGCTCGTCTCACTGGCCGGTGACCAACCCGCCGAAGGGCTGTCGGTCGTCACGACGACTGCGTGAACATTCCACTCGATCTATAGGTCGGACCGTAATACATACACGAGACCCCTGTGACGGCACAGGTATGGGAGTCGCAGTAATCGGCGCGTCAATGACGAAATTCGGGCAACGCGACGCCTGGATCCGCGAGTTGCTCTCGCAGGCGGGCGAGGAATGCCTCACGGACGCCGGCGTTGCGCCCGACGACGTAGAGCACCTGTACGTCTCGAACATGGCCAGTGGCGAGTTCGAAGGGCAGACGGGAATCATGAATCTGCTGGCCCACGACCTGGGAGTGCTTCCGGCCTACAGCGAACGGGTCGACCAGACCTCTTCCTCGGGCGGAGCAGGCATCTACGAGGCCTGGCAGTCCGTCGCCAGCGGGGCCAGCGATATGACGCTGTTAGTCGGCGGGGAGAAAATGACTCACAAGACGACGGGCCAGGCGACCGACATCATCGCCTCGATTACCCACCCCGACGAGTACAAGCACGGCGTGACGCTCCCGTCCTTTGCCGGGATGACCGCCCGGCACTATCTGGAGCGGTTCGACGCCCCTCGGGAGTCGCTCGCCCGGGTCGCGGTCAAGAACCATCGAAACGGCGTGGACAACCCCAAGGCGCAGTTCCAGACGGAGATCACGATGGAGAAAGCGCTCGAGTCACCCATCATCGCGGACCCGCTGCGTCTGTATGACTTCTGTCCGATCACGGACGGCAGCGCCGCGCTCATGTTCACCACAGAGGAGCGCGCCAAAGAGATAACCGACGAGTACGCCCTCGTCTCCGGCATCGGCGGGGCGACCGACACCCACGTCGTCCACGAGCGCGACGACCCGACGGTCATGGGCGGGGTCGTCGAGTCGAGCAAGGAGGCCTACGAGATGGCCGGCCTCGGTCCTGAGGACCTCGATGTGGCGGAACTACACGACATGTTCACCATTCTGGAGTTCCTCCAGCTAGAGGGTATCGGCGTCGCCGAGCAAGGGACGGCCTGGGAGCTGGCGATGGACGGTGCCACTGCAAAGGACGGCGACCTGCCGATCAACACCTCCGGGGGGCTCAAGTCCAAGGGCCATCCGCTGGGGGCAAGCGGTGTCGCGCAGGGCGTCGAAATCTACGAACAGCTCGTCGGCGAGGCCGGGCCGCGACAGGTCGACGCCGACACCGCACTGGCGTGTAACGTCGGCGGCTTTGGCAACTGTGTCATCACCACCATCATGGAGGCCGCAGAATGACGCTGGAAGCAGGCATGTGCGCAAACGGTCACGTCTCGTACCCCACCCATCCGCTGTGTCCGGAGTGTGGCGAACCACAGGACGCGACGTTCGACCTCGCGGACCGGACCGGCGAAGTGGTCACTTGGACCCACTCGACGGCGACGCCGCCGGGCGTCCGCGAGCCAAACACGCTGGCTATCGTTGAGTTCGACATAACGGACGTCTCCGATGCGAGCGACGAGTTCGTCCGCGCGCTCGGGCAGGTGACCACGGACGAGGTCGAAACAGGTGACACGGTCGAACCCGTCTACGTCGAGGAACTCCGCGACCCCGACGCGGGCATCAAAGTGCCCGAGAGTCAGGACTGGGACGGCTACCGCTGGGACCCGGTCTGATCAGCTCTCCTCACCCTGTCGGATAATCCGACCGTCTGTCGTCGGCGAAATCGTCCCCTGTTCCTCGATAGTGTTGCTGACGAGGTCGGAGAGGAGTGCGTCCTCGTTCGACGAGACGAGGACAGTTGCGTCGCTGAGCATGCTGTACCCGTCGGCGCCGCCGAAGACGACGTAGAAGCCGCGAACAGAACGTGAGTGCGCTATACGGTCGAAACCGTTGTCGAATAGGTGTCGGGAAGGGCCCCCGTCTCAGCCAGCTCGGCGATACACTCTTCGACGGACTCAGTTCGGCCTCTGTCGGCGAAGGGGGCAACCTGTACGAGGTCACCGCTCTCGTAGACTGCGAGGCAGACGGCCGGCATGACGAGTTCGCGGCGCTTCTCGCCCGTCGTCGAACTGTAACAGAGCCGGGTGTCGAAAAACGGCGCGAGGCAGCCACCAGCCTCGCGGGCCCACTCCGCAAACTCGTTGTACAGGTCCCGC
Organism: Haloarcula sp. KBTZ06; assembly: GCF_048595605.1. Taxonomy (NCBI): domain Archaea; kingdom Methanobacteriati; phylum Methanobacteriota; class Halobacteria; order Halobacteriales; family Haloarculaceae; genus Haloarcula; species Haloarcula sp. KBTZ06. Next base: position 1,366,738 of record NZ_CP184337.1, on the reverse strand, counting down.
TCAGGTCCGTTACCGGAGCCCTGCAGCGGCACGCGCTTCTCCCACTCGACTGTGTCGACGTCGTCGAGTACGCCACGGCACACCAGCTCCTGTAGCTCACGTTCGATAGCGGTACAGCGTTTCTGTGACAGCGCTGGGAGGTCAGACCGGACGAACAGGGTCGCCCGACGACTGCCCGGAGCAGTAGAGCTGGACATCGGTATTCGTACCTAGCTCTGTGACATAATAAATCATTATGTTTCCAGGAGTGAAAATCTCACACTACGCTGAAGTTCTTTACTCCTCGTCGCTCCCCTCTCCGTCTTCGGGACCGGTGTCGTCCCTGTCTGGACCTTCGATATCGTCCTTTATCGACCGTAGTTCGGCGTCTACGTCCACTGGGACGTCAGTAACCTGGTCGGAGTCGACCTCCTCGCTCACCCCTGGTTCATTGGCTAATCTATCCTGGATCTGGCCACGCAATTGTTGGGCTTCCTGAATAAGCTCGCGGGCCTCTTCATCTTCCGGTGTCCCTTCGACAGCCTGCTGGAGGTCGGTCAACGCACCGTCGAGGCGAGAGAGCGTGGCCCGACTCAGATCACTCGCACGCTGTCGCACCTCATCCGAGGCGGACCCGGTCGATGTCGGCCGCCCTTCGGCCATCCGGAGGGCTCGACGGAGTATCTTCAGCGCCTCGATGTTGGTCTTCAACACCAGAATGACCGCAGGAATGGTCACGTCGCTGGTGAACCGGAGGAGTTCGCTCGGTGTCGGCGGCCGCGGCAGGCCGCTGTCGGTCGTAGGCTCGACCTCCGTCTCTAGCTCCTGCAGCGTCGTAACGAGGTCCGTAATCAGGGCGGAAAGGTCGTCGTCCGAGCTCATACCTCTCTCTTGTCGCCTCGGGTACTAAAGGCCGCGCCGTGTGGCCGGCCGGTTTCGTGTCGTCTCTCCCCCCGGTGTGGGGGCTGGCAGCCACAGATGATTAGGCCAACCAAAATCCTTTTAGCTTTAGGGGTGCCTAACTCAGGTAATGCCATCACAGACGGACGATGTCGAGACCTCCGAGGACCGCCCGGACGTTGCAGCACTGGACAGCGGTGCTGACAGAACCGTGTTTACCGAAGACGGGAACCGAGACGGTTGGATTTCGACCGACGTCACCGTCGACCTTCGACGGTAGTCCGTTCGTCCGCGCCGCGTTTCTCTTTCCTCTGACTCCTGAGTTACTTTCTTCACAGGCGGGTCTCTCCACGATCTGAACTGGGTAGCGACGCTACCAGTAACAGAAAATTCGGCAGAAGGCGGTGGGCCGACGTTAGTCCAAGACGAGCGTGTCGTCTTCGAGGTAGTGCTCGATGTGGTGTGCGTCTTCCTCGGTCTGCACGATGATTTCCCGGAGGATCTGCGCCGTCGCGTGGTCACCGAGGTTCTCCGCAAGGTCGATGTGATCACGGAGCGACTCGATGATGTCGCCGTACATCTCGAGGTCGTTTTCGAGCGACGTCCGGATGTCGTACACGTCCTGTCCTTCCGGTTCTACCGACGCGTGCTCTTCCTGTGCCTTGCCGCCAGCGACGGGCGTGCCACCGAGGGCCTGGGCCCGCTCCGCGAGTTCGTCGGCTGCCTCTTCGGCGTTGCCGGCGGCGTCGCCGAGGAACAGGTGGAGGTCGCGGAACTCGGCACCCTCGACGTTCCAGTGGTGCTTCTTGACCTGATGGTACAGTGTGTACGTGTCCGCAAGGTCCTGATTCAGCGCGTTGATAACCTGCTCGGACTTCTCTTTGTCGAGGCGGAGTTCGTTCTCTTCGACTTCCCCGAACTCGCGTCGGACGTGCTCTTGTGTTGCCATAGTCATCTTATTGTACAGGGGGAAGCCACTTAAAGATTGTTTTGTGAAAATATGTTTTCGGGAACCCAAAAAATATGTTCTAAGATAGAATGGCTGGTTACCTGAACAGAAATATTATCCGCTGATACCAACCCTCGCTCGAGTCAGCACTCTGCGCTTGATATAAAAGGGATAGGACTACTCCGACGACGGCCGGGAAACGACGAGCGCGACCGCGTCCTCGTCGATTGCGCTGCTGTCGACCGCTGTCTCACGGAGGACTTGCTCCTGATGGACTGCGACGACCGCGGCGAGGAGGTAGTCGTCCAGACCGAGATGTGCGCCGTACTCTTCCCAGACAGTTTCTCTGACCGCCATAAAGAACGTCTCGGGCGTGCGGCGTAGCACTGCGTCGTCGAACCGCTTTCGCCACTCGTAGACGAGGTCCTCGACACCGGGATTGTCACGCATCGTTTGCTGGTGGTCAGCGAGCGCGGTTCGCAACTGTTCCTCGTCGACGCTGTTTGCCCCTGCGACTCCACGGACCACTTCGTCGTCGAACGGTGCTAAGAGCGCTACGTCAGTCATCGGACGTCGCTACGGGGGTGACGAACAAAAACACCGTCACACCGAAATCGCGGTAATGAATCGTCTAGATTCCCGCTTGCTGGGAGTTCCCCACATCTATATTCGGGCCCCCTGTAACCACCGAGTAGAGGCATGGGACGATTATCGACGTTGTTTGCGCCGGAACGTGTCGCAGTGGTCGGGGCGACCGATTCGGAGGGGTCCGTCGGTCACGCGGTCACCACGAACCTGCTCGATTCGTTTGCAGGGGAGGTCGTGGCCGTAAACCCGAACAAAGAGACAGTGCTTGGATTGCCGTGTTACGACAACCTCGCCGGCCTGGAAGACCCCGGGACGGTCGACGTGGCTGTCGTCGTCGTGCCGCCGACGGTGGCGGTCGACGTCATCGAGAACGCCGGGGAAGCGGGTATCGAAAACGTCGTCGTCATCACTGCCGGGTTCGGTGAGACCGGCAGTGATGGGGCCGAACGCGAGCAGCGGCTCCGCGAGGCGGCCAGCAAATACGACCTGAATCTGGTCGGCCCGAACAGCCTCGGCGTGATGTCGACCCCCGTCGGGCTCAACGCCACTTTCGGCAATGAGATGGCCAGCGACGGCGACATCTCCTTTATGAGCCAGTCGGGCGCGTTCATCACCGCCGTGCTGGACTGGGCCGCCGAGCGCGATGTCGGCTTCAAAGACATCGTCTCGCTCGGGAACAAAGCGGTGCTAGACGAGAGCGATTTCGTCGCCGAGTGGGGCGACGACCCCGATACCGACGTCATTCTGGGCTATCTGGAGGACATCAACGACGGGTCGTCGTTCGTACAGACAGCCCGTGAAGTGACACAGGACACGCCGATTGTCCTCGTCAAGTCCGGTCGCACGGACGCGGGTGCGAGCGCGGCGGCCTCCCACACCGGTGCGATGGCCGGATCGGAGCGGGCCTACGAGGCCGGCCTCGACAAGGCTGGGACGCTCCGCGTCGAATCCGTACAGGAACTGTTCGACTACGCCCAGATTCTCGCCGGCCAACCGCTCCCGGACGGGGACGAAATCGCCATCGTCACGAACGCCGGCGGCCCCGGCGTGATGACGACCGACGCCGTCGGCGACTCGGACCTGCAACTCGCGCAGTTCGGCGACGAGACGTTCTCCCGGCTCCGCGAGGAGATGCCCGAGGAAGCCAACATCTACAACCCGGTCGACATCATCGGGGACGCTCCCGCGGAGCGCTTCGAAACGGCGCTTGAAACGGTACTTGCGGACGACAGCGTCTCGATGGCCGTCGTCGTCGCCTGTCCGACGGCAGTGCTTTCCTTCGAGGAACTCTCGGAACGGGTCGTCGAACAGCAGGAGCGGTTCGAGAAACCCGTCGCGGCGACGCTGATGGGCGGGAAGTCAGTCGACGCCGGTGCGAACGTCCTGAGCGAGGCGGGCGTGCCGAACTACTTCGATCCGGCCCGCGCGGTCGGGAGTCTGGACGCTCTCAGACGCTATCGGGAGATCAGGGCGACCGAGTACGAGGAGCCGACGACGTTCGACGTAGACCGCGAGCGGGCCCGCGAGATACTCGAATCCGGTGCCCGCCGCGGGTCGAACCGGCTCGGCGTGGAAGCGATGGACCTGCTCGACGCGTACGGGATTCCGACACCGCAGGGCGATGTCGTCTCCTCGCCCGTCGAAGCGGAGGCTATCGCCGAGGAGATCGGCGACGACGTGGTGATGAAAATCGTCAGCCCGGACATCCTGCACAAGTCGGACATCGGCGGCGTCGAGGTCGGTGTCCCCGTCGAAGACGTCCGGGACACCTACGAGGACCTCGTCGTCAGGGCGCGCAACTACCAGGAGGATGCGACAATTCTCGGCGTTCAGGTACAGGAGATGGTCGACCTCGACAACGGCGTCGAGACGATCCTCGGGATGAACCGCGACCCGCAGTTCGGGCCGCTGCTGTTGTTCGGCCTCGGCGGTATTTTCGTCGAGGTGCTCGAAGACAACACTGTCAGTGTCGCCCCCGTCAGCGAGAACGAGGCGAAAGGGATGCTCGACGACATCGACTCCGCACCGCTGTTGCGCGGTGCGAGAGGCCGCGACCCCGTCGACGAAGCGACGCTGGTGGAAACCATCCAGCGGCTCTCGCAACTCGTCACTGACTTCCCCGCTATCGTCGAACTGGACATCAACCCCCTCGTCGCGACGCCCGACGGGGTGCAGGCGGTCGACCTGCGACTCACCCTCGACCAGGAGAAACTATGACCGACACGAACACGCTACTCGTCACGTCACTGGAGGAAGGTATCGGCAAGACGGCTATCACGCTCGCGCTAGCGACGCGTGCCCACGACGCGGGCTACGACGTCGGCTACATGAAGCCCAAGGGGACGCGCCTGCGGAGCGCGGTCGGCAAGACGCGGGACGAGGACCCGATGCTCGCCCGCGAACTGCTCGATCTGGAGACCGACCTCCACGACATGGAACCCATCGTCTACTCGCCGACGTTCATCCAGGAAGCCATCCGCGGGCGTGAGGACCCGGATGACCTCCGCAAGCGACTGCAAGAGGGCATCGAGACGTGTTCTGACGGGACCGACCTGCTCCTCGTCGAGGGGAGTAGCGACCTGACGACCGGCAGTATCGTCGACCTCACGGACATCGATATCGCGGAACTGCTCGACGCCCGCGTGCTGTTAGTCACCGGCTACGACACGCCCAGTGATACGGACGAGATTTTGTCCGCGGCCCGGGCGATCGGTGATCGACTCGACGGCGTCCTGTTCAACGGCGTCACCGACGCGACGGTGGACGAACTCGCCGACGACGTGGTTCCGTTCCTCGAAGGCGAGGGGATTCCAGTCCACGGCATTCTGCCGCGTGACCGCTCGCTCGCCGGCGTCACCGTTGCCGACCTCGCCCGGAACCTCGGCGCGGACATCCTCACTGGCGATGCCAACACCGACGTCCACGTCGAGCGGTTCAGCGTCGGCGCGATGAGCGGGAGCAGCGCACTCGAACGCTTCCGGCGGACGCGCGATGCCGTCGTCGTCACCGGCGGCGACCGCTCGGAGGTCCAGACCGCTGCTCTCGAAGCGTCCGGTATCAAGGCGCTACTCCTCACGGGTGGGTTCCAGCCCCCCAGTGCGGTCATCGGACAGGCGGCCGAGAAAAACGTCCCAGTGCTGTCAGTCCAATCGGACACGCGGACGACGATAGACAGGGTCGAGGAGGTGCTCCGGACCGGCCAGACACGCAACGAGGCAACAGTCGACCGTATGCAGTCGCTACTGGACGACGGTGTCGATATCGAGGCGCTGCTGTCAATCGATCTGTAGTACCGTCGTTTCGGCTGGGCGTTAGTCCGTTCCTAACGGAACATGGCCCCGCGCTAGGGCGAAACCTCCACATGAAACGTGCCTTACTATTTTAGTGGTTGGTAGTCAAGTATCAGATGGAGCCTTACCGGCTCCGTAGTGTCACACGACGGGGGTTTGCCCCCGTTCTATCCCCTTTGCTCGGCCACGTATGGACAGCTACTGGTCGATAGCTGGCCGTACCACCGACCGCGGGAGATCTGTGCTGATCCCCGAAATCACGCTGTCTGACGACTCGACGTCCAGCGGCGGAACGGGCCAGACGGAGCACCCGGTCATCCGTTCGATGACCGACGGATTCGTCCGCTCTGCGGTCGTCGCGCCTTCGTACTCGTTGAGAACGACACCGACGACTGGCACATCTCTCTGGCGGAGCGCTCGGACCGTCAACGCCGTGTGATTGAGCGTCCCGAGGCCCGAGCGGGCGACGACCAGCGCGGGAAGCCCGATATCCGAAACGAGGTCGATGATCTCCCGACCGTCCGCGAGTGGGACGCGCAGGCCACCGATACCCTCGACGACAGCCGTCTCGCTTCCTGCCACGACATCGGCGACCCCGTCGCGGATCGACTCGTAGGAAAGCGTGACGTCGTCGTCTGCTTCTCTTGCGGCCACTTCCGGTGCCAGCGGTGGCGACAACCGCTTCAGACAGACCGCGGCATCGGTCGTACCGCAGACGGACTCAACGAACGCCGCGTCGTCGTCCGGCGGATATCCGGTCTGGCAGGGCTTGACGGCGACTGCCTCCGTACCCGCGTCCCGTAGCCAGCCCGTCAGCCCGGCAGTCACGACCGTCTTGCCGACGCCGGTGTCGGTGCCGACGACAAACACGCCGTCCTCCGCGATGCGGCCAGTCCCGCGGTCAAGGCCCGAATCCTCGCTCGTATCGCTCATAGCACGCCCACCTCTGTACCGGCGGTTCGGAAGGCGTCGAGACACTGCGCGATGTCGTCGGCGGTGTGTGTCGCCATCGGCGCGACCCGGATACGAGAGGTGCCCTCGGGCACTGTCGGCGGTCGGATCGCAGGCGCGACGATACCGTGGTCGCGGAGTCTGTCGGCCAGTTCCAGCGCGTCCCCGCGGTCACCGACGACGACTGGGAGGATATGCGTCTCGCCGAGCACCTCGTAGCCCATCGTCTCCAGTCCGTCCCGGAGCGTGGCCACAGTGTCCCAGAGTTCCGCCGCGCGGTCGGTCTCGCGAGCGATTCGCAGCGCTTCGCGGGCCGCCGCGGCGTTCGGTGGAGATAGCCCGGTCGAGAAGACGAACGACCGCGCGGCGTTCAGCAGATACTCGATAAGCACCTCGTCGCCAGCGATATAGCCGCCCTGGCTCGCCAATGCCTTCGAGAGCGTACCCAACTGCACGTCGACGCGGTCGCTCAGCCCCTCGCGCTGGACGACACCGCCGCCGGTGTCGCCGAACAGCCCGGTCGCGTGTGCTTCGTCGACCATCAGCCACGCGCCGTACTCGTCGACGGCGTCACAGATGGCCGATAGCGGCGCGATGTCTCCGTCCATCGAGAACACGGAGTCTGTGACGACGAGCCACTGTTCGTCTCCGCCGACATCGGCCGCTCGCGCGCCCATTTTCGCCCGCAAATCGTCGGAGTCGCAGTGGTCGTACACCACTGTTTCGCTGGCTCCGACGCGACAGCCGTCGATAATCGAGGCGTGGTTCAGCTCGTCCGAAAAGACGACATCCGGGGCCAGCGCGTCGATTGTTCCAATATTGGCCGCGTAGCCGGAGGAAAACACCAGCGCTCGCTCGGTTCCTTTCGAGGCTGCGAGGTCGCGTTCCAGCGCCCGGTGGACCTGCGTGTCGCCGGTGACCAGCCGCGAAGCCCCCGCGCCGGTACCGACGGTCCGTGCGCCCAGTTCCGCCGCTCGCTGGACCCGGCTGTCGTCGGCCAGCCCGAGATAGTTGTTCGAGGCGAAGACGACGGCTTCGTCGCCGAACTCCGGTGGTTCGCCTTTCGGGTCGTCGGTAAAGCGGGTCCGAGCCGAGACGGATTCGGCGACTTCCAGATGCCGGCGGAGGTTCTGTGCGTCACGCTGTTCGAGTCGGTCGTTCAAATCGAAGCCGTGTGTCATGAAAAGGGGAATCAGGCGGTCTCAGAAGCCGGGCATCAGATCGGCGGGGCCGAACACGCCGTAGTGCCCGGCGCGGTTGTTCCGGACGCCGGCTTTCAGGTAGCCAAGCGCCGGGCCGTTAACGTTGGCCTCCATGCTGGTCACGTCGTCCAGTTCGAAGGTGTTCGTCCCCGTCTCCCCGTCGAATGTCGTGCCAGTCACGCTGACCGTCGTGGTGGTCGGTTTCTCGTCGGAGCGAACGTCGAGGACGCCGCCGACGTGGACGTCCTCGGCGTCACAGATGCCGGCCCGCTCCAGCAGCACGTCGTCGGCGTGTTCCATGTCGTGGAACTCCAGCACGCCGTCGTGCTCGTCGATGAGTGCCTCGATTTCGGCTTCGCTCATCTCCCTGGCCGTCTCGATGTCGTAGCCGTCGAGATGGGCGATGTCTTCCCGGACCGTCCCCCGGTTGTCCTCGTAGCCGGACTTGAGGCCGACGCCCCACCAGATCTCGACCTCCTCGACTTCGACGAAGGACTGGGCGGCGAGTGCCGCCGCGCCGGTGAGGAAGCCGGGGGTCGCGCCGGCCCCGCAGACGAACGTGATGCCGGACTCTTTCAGCAGGTCCTCGCGGTCGTCGAGCATGCCGATGACTCGGGAGCGTTTGAGCACGTCGATCATGACGCCCTCGTAGTCGGCCTCGGCGAAGCGCTCAGCCACGCGCGGGATGAAGTCGTGTTCGAGGTTCGGGAGCGCCAACAGCACGGCGTCGATAGCGTCGCTCTCGGCGATGATGTCGTCGATAGGTGTCTCCGTGGGTTCGCCCTGTTCGCTGGCGACGATACCGGACTGATCGCCATGTTGTTTGACGCCGCCACCCTCGACTGCGGCCGCCCCGCCGTCCGAGGCGTAGTCGTCCGTGGGTGCCGCGGGGGTCGAGTCGGATGCGTGTTCCGCCGGCCCACTCGCGATATTGCCTTCCGTCGCCGCCAGCAGTTCGTCTACGTCGAGGCCATCGTGGTCGAGAGCCACGCCGTTGCGGTCACAGGCCGCGACCGCGGTGAGGCCGTCCTTGTGCTGTGAGACTTCGAGCGTCCGCCGTCCGATACCACCGGTTCCGAGCACTGCAAAGCGTATGTCGTCCATTGTCAGTCGTCGGATTTGAGTTCTGATTTCGTCTGTGCTGTCCCTGCCGCCGTCTCGGTTTCTGTCTCGTCAGCCGCGCGTTCTTTGACCGCCTCAGGGTCGAACTCGTTGGCCTCCGTGTTGGGTTCCAGTCCGGCCTCTTCCATGATTTCGAGGTCGTCGGCCGCCGTCTGTCCCTCGGTAGTGAGATAATCACCAGTGAGGATGCCGTCAGCACCGGCCTCCAGCGCGGCCACCTGTCCATCTGTGTCGAGATTGACCTCGCGTCCGCCGGTGAGGCGCACCCGGGACTCGGGGTGGAGCAGGCGGTACACCGCGATGGTCTTGACGACCTCCTCGGTCGTGATATCGGGCAGCCCCTGTTCGGCCATGGGGGTCCCAGCGACCGGATTCAGGATGTTGACCGGGAGCGAGGAGATGCCGATGTCCTGCAGGGCCATCGCCGCGTCGACTCTATCGGTCGGGGATTCGCCCATCCCCAGGATGACACCGGCACAGAGGTCCATCCCGGCGTCCTTGGCGACCCGGAGCGTCTCGACCCGCTTCTCGAACGTGTGGGTCTGGACGACCTCCGGGAAATACCGGGGAGAGGTCTCGATATTGTGATTGTAGTGGTTGAGTCCTTCATCAGCCAGAATCGCGGCCTCCTCCTCGGTCAGAATGCCGAGGCTCGCGTCGACCTCCACGTCCGTCTCGTCGCGGACGAGGCGGATGGCTTCGAGGACTTCCTCCCACTCCTCGGGGCGGTTCTCCTTCGAGACGCCCTTCTCGGCGACGACGATACCGAACCGCTGTGCGCCGTCGCGTTCGGCGCGCTTTGCGGCCTCCAGTATCTTCTCCGGGCCGAGAAAGCCGTAGTTGTCGATGCCGGTGTCGAAGTGGACAGACTGGGCACAGAAGCCACAGTCCTCCGCGCAGTTCCCGGCTTTGGCGTTTACGATCGAACACGCGTCGACGGTGTCGTCACCCAGTTGCGTGCGCACGTAGTCGGCCCCGGACGCCAGGTCGTCGACTGGCTGTGCGATGAGAGCCAATCCGTCCCGGCGGTCGAGGCATTCGCCGTCCAGCACGCGTGCGACAGCGTCGTCTATCGTTTGGTTGCCCGTCTCGTAAACCACATTCTCGCTGTCGGTTGACGGTCTGATAAAGATTCGGGTGGGTCCGGCGACCGACACACAGATCGTGGGGGTACCGTTTTACCAGACCCACTGCTACGCAGTCACATGGCTGGTTCGACGGAGACGGCAACTGAGCACGCCGCCGAAGACGGCCACGAACACCGGAGTCGGTGGCCTCTAATAGCTGCAATCGGTGCTGCGTCGCTGTACCTGGGCGTCGGATTGGTGTTTGTCGGGCTCGACCTGGTCCCGTCCGTGGTCCCGATCGCACTCGGCGGCGCTGGTGCGATTGGCTTGCTGGCCGGACTCGCCGGGTGGGCCAACGAGGCATTCATCGCCGATTACGTCCGGAACCGCGGGGACAGCGATTCCGACCTGTACGCCACGACGATGGTTCTGTTCCTCGTTTCCGACGTGGCGACGTTCTCCGCCGGTTTCATCTACTACGCCTTCATCCGGGCCGGGTCGTGGCCACCGGCCCACCTCCCGCCGTTGCTTGGCTCGCTGGTGGTCATCAACACGGTGCTACTGCTCGCCAGCAGCGTGACGCTCCACTACGGGCACGAGGCGCTGGAACACGGGAACCGGCGGCGGTTCCTGGGCCTGCTCGGGGTGACGCTCGCGCTCGGCGTCGTCTTCCTCGCCGGACAGGTGTACGAGTACTACGAGTTCGTCGCCGTCGATGGATTCAGCATCGGCTCCGGCGCGTTCGGAAGCGCGTTCTACGGCCTGACCGGCCTCCACGGCCTCCACGTCGCGCTCGGCGTGCTCCTGCTCGCTATCGCCTTCGCTCGTGCGCTCCGGGGCCATTACGCACCCGAACGCGACACCGCCATCCGGACCACGTCGCTGTACTGGCACTTCGTCGACCTCGTGTGGGTGTTCCTCGTCGTCGTGCTGTACGTCGGCGCTGCGCTCTGAGCGAACACCGAGCGAGGGACCGCTACTCTGACCGGCCGGCCCGCTGTTCCAACCGCACCAGCCGCCGGTACAGCGGCGGGGCCAGGACGCCGAGGAACCCGAGCGCGATGGCGAACACCCCCAGCGGGAACTGTAGCGGCGCGGCCGCAAAGCAGGTGTTCTCGGCGACGAGGGTCACGTAGTACTGCTCGCCCTCGTAGGTGACGAGAGCCCCGCGGCGGAAGGCGTCGGCGTTGGGCACGTCACCCACGACCTGCTCCTCACCGACCGGGTCGTCTACGGCGGTCAGGAACGCCGTCTGTTCGTCCGCGGAGAGGTCCTCGAAGGCCAACTGCGGGAGCCGCGGCCCCAGCTCGTCGCCGCCGAACCGCTCGGCCGTCTCCTCCGGCCCTTCCACGCCGATTGTCGGGTTCCCGCAGTTCTCCAGGTCCGGCTCGATAATCGCGTAGCCGCCGGGCACGGCTCCGGCGATACCGACCGCGATGAGCAAGACGCCGACGAAGGGCGCGAGATACTGAAAGACGAACGAATCAGCGCCGTCGCTCATCTGTCAGCCGCCCCCGTCGGTCCGGGTCCGAAGCGTCTCGTCCGACTTGAGGTACTGGAAGGTCACGGTTAGCCCGATGCCGTAGGCCCAGTGAGAGACGAGTACGAAGGTGAGGTACCCGACAAACGCGAGCCCGCTCTGCCCGGTGTAGAACGCGATAGCAAACCCGCTGGATATCAGCGTTGCGAACACCAGCCCGGTCTCGAACAGCAAGCGACCGGGGAGGTAGTCGGAGAACGCAAGGAACAGGAGCGGCCAGGTGACGGTCCCACCGACGAGGAAGAGCACGGCCCCGATAGCCGGGCTCGCGGGCAGCCCGACCAGTTCGGCGATTTCACTGAAGGAAACCGGGTCGAGGACGCCGATGAGTATCGCTGTGATGAGCCCACCGCTCATCAGGACTGTGCCGACAAACCCGCCAGCCGCGGCCATCCAGGCGTTTCGTGAGACGGTCTCGGCGACGGTACCGACGCCGCCGGCCAGTCCGGTCGGCTCGGCTTCAGGGGCGTAGGAGCGCCGTGTCGTCTCGGGCTCGGTCGGCTCCATATCGTACTTGTTCATCATGTGCTGTTCGAACCACTGCCACTCGCGGGTGAACTGGCTCGTCGCCTTCAGGCCCCACGGGTCCGTCGTCGACACGGGCGTCCCCCGCCAGTAAGAGACGAGCATGTTGTACAGCCACAGCAGGGCGCTCAGGCCGATGATGTAGCCGCCCACGGTCGCGATTTGCTGGGCGAACTGGTACTCCGGTGGGTAGATGGCCTGTCGTCGCGGCAGCCCAAGCCCGCCGATGACCAGCAACGTCATGAACGTCACGAACGAGCCGAAGACGATCAGCAGCGCCTGGAATCTCGCCATCCGCGTGTCGTACCACCGACCAGTGATGAGCGGGTACCAGTAGTAGCTCGCGGCGATCATCAGGAACGGGATGATGCCGACGACGATGAGATGGAAGTGGCCGACGACGTAGTAGGTGCCGTGATAGAGGATGTCGATCGGGATAACTGCGAGGAACACGCCGGTGACGCCACCGATGATGAACGTCCCTATCCCGCCAGCACAGAGGATAAACGGCGCAGTCAGGCGGATGTTCCCTTCCCACATCGTCGTGATCCAGTTGAATACCTTGATCGCGCTCGGAACGGCGATAGCGATGGAAACCGCCATGAACGACAGCTTGACCCGCGGGTCCGCGCTCGTCGTGAACATATGATGCGCCCAGACGCCGAAGGAGAGGACGCCCAGCCCCAGCGTCGAGTAGACGATGAACTGGTAGCCGAAGAGTTTCCGGCCGACGAACTTCGGCAAGATAAGGCTCATCAGCCCCGTCGCCGGGAGGAAGAGGATGTACACCTCCGGGTGGCCCCAGAACCAGAACAGGTGTTGCCAGAGGATAGCACCACCGCCTTCCGTCGCAAAGAACGTCGTCGCGAGGTTCCGGTCTAGCAGGAGCATCACGAGCGCGCTCCCCAGCAGTGGAAAGGCGAACAGTGCAATTCCGCTCGTGACGAGCATGTTCCACGAGAAGATGTCGAGGTTCGCCCAGGTGACGCCCTCGCCACGTTCGTAGACGATTGTGGTGATGAAGTTGATAGCACCGACCGTCGTGGCGATGCCGCTCAGGTGCAACCCGAGCAACAGCAGGTCTATCTGCGGATTGGGCTGTTGCACGGACAGTGGTGCGTACAGTGTCCAGCCGATGCTCACTTCGCGCATCGTGAGGAAAAACCGGATAGCGTTCGCCGGGAGCACCAGATTCAGAACCTGGCCGAGGACCTGGATCATGAGTCCCATCCGGACCATAATGAGTGCCGGCGGCAGGAGCCAGAACCCGATAGCGTTGACCCGCGGGAACGCCATGTCGTCGGCTCCGATGAGGAGCGGCAGGACGTAGTTCCCGATGCCGAAGAACACGGGCAGGACGAAGAATATCAGCATCGTCAGCCCGTGCGTTGTAAACAGCGCGTTGTACGTCTCCGGCGTCCAGATGTCCGCCGGCGGCGTCAGCAGTTCCGTCCGGAGCATCATCGCGTCGACGCCACCCCACAGACCGGCGGCGGTGCCGAAAGCGATGTAGAGCAGACCGATGTCCCGGTGGTCCGTCGTCGTCAGCCAGCGGGACACTTCAGACTGGAGTCGACCGATTTCGAATTCGATCTCCTCTCGGGTCGTGTAGCCGCCGTCGCTCTCCGGTCGTGCTTTCTGCCGCTCCCGGAGCCACAGAAGAAGCACCGACAGCGCCAGCACGGCCAGGGCAGTTCCCTCAACGATAGCCCTGTTTAGCATCTGTGTGTAACGTGCCGTCCCGGAACGATTGCTCGTCTCGTCATGCTACACGTTACCAATAATTGACACGCCCACATTCATAAAACTACGCTGGGAACCCGACACCAGTACGGGTCACCGGTCAGCTGTCATCACCTTGGGCAAGTTATTTGACACGGCGATTGGTACAGTGTGACAATGCGTCTCCGACGACGCGTGATTCAGGCGGGCCTTGTCGTGGTCGGGCTCTCGCTACTTGCTGCCCCGGCCACAGCGCAGTCGGTCAACAGGGCGGCTATCGACGACCTCAACGAACAGCTCCTGTACGTCGCTCTGCCGTTGACGTTGTTCGTCGAACTCACGCTCGTGTACGTGATCTACCGGTTCCGGAACAACGACGACCCGCAACCGACGGTCGACGACCCGGCGCTAGAGGTGACCTGGACGGCCGCGACGGGCGCAATACTTGTCTTTGTCGGGATCTCGGCGTTCGTGGTGATGGCTAACCCCTACATCACGCCTGCAGCGGCCGAGGCATCCGCCGGCGGAGGCGACGCCTTCGCGGAGGATACGGAGATAGACGTGCTTGCCTACCAGTGGGGATGGGAGTTCTCCTACGCCGAAGCGAACGTCACGACGGAGGAACGGCTGGTCCTTCCAGCGGACAGGAACGTCACGTTCAGGCTGCGGACGACGGACGTGATCCACGCCATCTACATCCCGCAACTAGGCGTCAAACAGGACGTCTTCCCCAGCCGGACGATAACGGCCCGAACGCACGCGACCGAACCCGGCGAGTACCGGCTGTACTGCGCTGAGATGTGCGGGTCCGGCCACAGCAAGATGAACGCCACCGTCGTCGTCAAGAATCAGTCCGCCTACGACGCCTGGATGGAGAATCAGACGGCTTCGGCCGACTAGCGGACTGCTGAGTAGGCGTGAAAAGCGTCAGTACAGGTCGTCGAGTTCGCCCTCGGTGTGGCTGTGGGACTCAGCCGGGAACTCGCCGGATTCGACGGCGTCGATGTACTCGTCGACAGCGTCGGCGACTTCGCCGCGAACGTCGCCGAACTGCTCGGCGAAAGGCGGGCTGGACTCGGAGAGGCCGACCACATCGGTGAACACGAGCACTTGCCCGTCACAGTCGCCGCCGGCTCCGATGCCGATAGTCGGGATGTCGACGGCCTCGGTGACCTGGGCGGCGAGGTTGGCCGGGATGTGTTCGAGCACCAGCGCGAACGCGCCGGCGGCCTCGTGTTCCCGCGCGAGGTCGAGGATCTCCTCTGCCTCCTCGCGGCCGGTCGCCTGCCTCGTGTAGCCGGTCTGGTTCACGCTCTGTGGCGTGAGTCCGAGGTGGGCCATCGTCGGGATGCCCAGCTCCGTCAGCCGCTCGGTCAGTTCGACCGTATGTGGCCCTGATTCGAGCTTGACCGCGTTTGCGCCCTCTTCTTTCAGCATCCGCCCGCAGTTCTGGATGCTCTCGCTCTCGTCCGTGCCGAAGGAGAGAAACGGCATATCGGCGACGACCAGCGCGTCGTCCGCACCGCGTGCGACCGCGCCGACCCGTGAGGCCATCTCGTCGAGCGTGACCGGGAGCGTGTCGTCGTGGCCGAGGACGGCGTTCCCCATGCTGTCGCCGACGAGAATGACGTCCACGCCGGTGTCGTCAACGATGCTCGCGGTCACGGCGTCGTACGCTGTCAGCATCGTGATCGGCTCCTCACCAGCCATCGCCTGCAGATCCCGGACAGTTGGCATATCCGAGCGGGGGCGCGCCTGCGCCTTACCTGTTCGGGTTGCGCAGTTCGCACAGGAAACCGCAAGGTGCTTGCCGCACCTAGCTGTACCACAGGTCGTGCCAACAGTCGAGAAGACGGACCCGGACGGCGTGGACTTCGGGTGGGTGATGCAGGTCACGTTCGTGACGACGATATTGGTCGGCTCGCCACTCGTTGTGCTCGCGTCGACCGCGGTCACGCTCCAGACCTGGACCGCGCGGGCGATGTTCGCGGTCCGCGTCGGCGCACTCATCTGGTTCCTGACGGCCGTCTGCGTCTACCTCTACGCGCGATACCGGGCTTGATCGAACTCGCTCGCCCACTCGAACGCCATCCCGGCCCGCCGGGCGGCCGTCGCGTCGCTCTCTGAATCGCCGACGAACACGGCCGCGCCAGGGTCGACCCCGATTTCTTCGGCAATCGCCAGCAGACCCTCCGGGTCAGGTTTCGGTGACTCGACGGTGTCACGGCCGACGACCGGCCCAACGTGACCGTCGAGGCCATGGACATCCAGCGCGGCCCGACACGCCTCCTCGGCGTTGAGCGAGCACACGCCGACGGGGACGCTGTGTGGGAGGCCGTCGGCGAGGGTCAGTCGCTCCGACTCGTGCGCCCCGGTCCGCTCGTGGTCGGTGATCGCCGCCTCGACGGCGTCACGGTGGCCGGTCTCGGATGACAGCGTCAGCATCTCCCAGAGGTCGCGGTTCTCGGGGTCGACGTTTCGTTCCCGCAGGACCGTCGCGACGTCGCTGGTCACCGTAGCCCAGTCGACGGCCAGCCTGACGAGCGTCCCGTCGAGGTCGTAGATGACGGCGTCGTGTGTCACACCAAGCGATAGGGCCGACGCCCGCAAAACCGCTTCGCCCCGTCGAGCCTACTCCAGCAAGTCCTGTGCGATAATGTTCTGCTGGATTTCGCTGGTCCCCTCATAGATGGTCGTCACCTTCGCATCGCGGTAGAAGCGCTCGACGGGGTAGTCCGTCGTGTAGCCGTAGCCGCCGTGGATCTGAATCGCCTCGTTGGCTACGTCCACCGCCGTCTCGCTCGCGAAGTACTTCGCCATGCTCGCCGCCGCTCTCGCTCGCTCGCCGCGTTCCAGTTGCTTTGCGGCGTCCCACGTCAACAGCCGCGCCGCCTGCACGTTCGTCGCCATGTCCGCGAGCTTGTGCTGAATCGTCTGGAACTCGCTGATCGGCTGGTCGAACTGCTCGCGCTCCTGCGCGTAGTCGAGGGCCTCGTCGAGCGCGGACTGTGCGAGTCCGACGGCCTGCGCGGCGATGGCGACCCGACCGGTCGTCAGAATCGACAGCGCCGCGGCCAGTCCCTTGCCCTCCTCGGTCAGTTGGTAGCGCTCGGGCACGCGGACGCCGTCGAACTGGAGCGGAGTCGTGTCGCTCGCGCGGAGGCCGAGTTTGTCCTCTTTCTCGCCGACGGTGAGCCCGTCGGTGTCTTTCGGCACCAGAAACTGCGTTATCGAGTCCGGGTCGTCGGGGTCGGTCTTCGCGAAGACGATGACGACGCCCGACCGCTTGCCGTTGGTAATCCACTGCTTCTCGCCGTCGATGACGTACTCGTCGCCGTCGCGCCGGGCGGTGGTCGACATCTCCCGCGGATTCGACCCGGCCTGTGGCTCCGAGAGCGCGAACGCGCCGACCGGGCGGCCGTCGGCCATGTCGGGGAGCCAGTCGTCCTGCACTGCTTTGGAGCCGAACTGTGCGATACACGAGGTCGCGAGACAGTGGACCGACAGCGCCGTCGCGACCGCGAGCGACCCGTACGCGAGTTCCTCGTTGACCAGCGCGTACGTCGGCTTGTCGGCGTCGAAGCCGCCGTATTCGGCCGGTGTCGTCAGCCCAGTGATGTCGATATCCGCGAGCCCGTCCCAGCACTCTTCGGGAAAGGACTGCTCGCGGTCGGCATCGGCGGCTTTCGGACGGATGTCCTCGACCGCGAACTCTCGAACGGTGTCACGGATGGCTCGCTGTGCAGCGGAGAGATCCATACCGACCGTTACAGCGGAGTCACGAAAATATTCGGGGTCAGTTGGACTCGACGAGGTCGATGTCGAGGTACTGTTCGAGCGCCTTGATCGTCGACCCACCGACGTTCGCCTGCGTCGCGCGCCCCTGCTCGACAGCGAGGATGTCCGCTTCGTCAAGATCGAGCTCCTCGGCCAACTCACCTGTCTGGAGGCCCTCGCCCTGACGCGCCTCCGTCACGCGCTCGCCGTACTTGCTGACCAGATACGGGAGCTGGTCGTCGTCGTAATCAGCGCCGTCCTCCCAGTGGGAGGCATCGGCCTGCTGTGCGTCTTGCATCTTCGCCGCGTTCTGCGCGGCTTTGCGTTTCCGGTTCTGCTCGTCGCGCGAGCTGTCACTGCCCGTCGTTCGCTCGTTTTCCCCGTGGTCACGCGCACAGCTGTCACACACCTGGAGGGTCGCACCAGCGACGTTCGCGGTCTGGAGGTCGCCGCCGTCGCTACCGCAGAGCTCACAGCTCCCGCCGGCGCTATCGCCACCACTGCCGGTCGAGTATTTGGCCATGCCCCCCGTAGCGGTTTCGTGATATTTCAAACGTCCGGTTCGCGCGAGTGACACACCCTCCCGGGGCGGGTCCAAACGAAAGCGCTTTTATTATCCCACCGGAAACGATTGAATGCACTCAGCAAGAGCGCGCGTGGGTAGCCAAGCCAGGCCAACGGCGCAGCGTTGAGGGCGCTGTCCCGTAGGGGTCCGCCGGTTCGAATCCGGTCCCACGCATTTCTTTGAGCGCGAACAAATCGTGAGCGCTCTGCTAATCGAACAGAGCGGATTCGAACCCTGCAAGGAACGCACAGCGAACTGCTGTGAGCGAGCATTTCTTGCTCCGGTTCGAATCCGGTCCCACGCACTCTCAGAGTGCAGGTGCATTCCCTTGGGACTGCACCCACGCAAACTTACTTCGGACACAACGCTTCCAGAGCGTTCGCTGTCCCGTCTCTCGTCAAAATAGATGACCGCGAGCCTGAGCGAGCCCACTCCTCGCTCACCGCATCTCGTCGAGCGCGACCGCGTGCTCGATGTCGACCGAAATCCAGTGGGTGGGGAGCTCGTCGTCCTGATCGCTGAAGACAGTGAGCTCTGTCGGATTGTCCGCGTCGTCAACCGCATAGTCGAAGCGAGCCGATCCCGCGGGGCGAGCAGACGAATCACGGAGTGGGTCATACACCGACATCGTCAGTCCCTCGTTTGAAACGACGTGGACACTCCTCATAAGCGGCAGTTGTGATTCCTGCGGTGTGAGAATCAGCCAGTAGAGGCGGTGGATGCTATCGCCCCAGTAACTGTTCGGGTAGAGCGGTGTGCGGGACCGGATTCGAACCGGATGGAGACGGTCGGCCTCGCGTTGCTCGGCCGCTGCGACTCCCAGGGTTCGGAATCCGCTGGCGATTCTGCTGCTCGCGGTTTGCTCGCAGCAAGAATGCGCGGGACCGGATTCGAACCGGCGGACCCCTACGGGATAGCGTCCTAAGCGCTACGCCTTTGGCCTGGCTCGGCAACCCGCGCGCACCAGTCGGTATCCGCGTTGGCATCAAGAACCCTTCGCTTGCGGGCGACGAAGGTTTAGGTAGGATGGGGAACAACGAACTCGTATGTACCGCGCCAGCGACCGAATCGAGCACGACGAGTGGCTCTCCGACATCGAAGCCGCGTCGGATAGGCTCGACCTCGGGACGGAGGCGCGGTCCCACGCGGTCGACCTGTTTCTCTCGACAGTTCCGGACGAAGACCGCTCGAAACAGGCGACAATGGCTGCCAGCGTGTACGTCGCCGCGCTGGTCGCTGGTGAGGAGCGGTCCCAGTCCGCTGTCGCGGAGGCGACTGGCGTCTCCCGGTTGACGATTCAACAGCGCTGGAAGGACTTGCTGGAGACGGCCGGGCTGGAAGCGCCGGGCTGGTAGCTACGAAATGTTCTGACGGCCGGTGCGGTTCGGCGTGAGGTTCCCGTGTTCGTCGATTTCGCCCTCGACGATCCGGGTCGAAGAGATGATGTCACCGTCCTCGGCGCGGACGTGCGGGACGACTTCGATTTCGAGCGGGTCGTGGCCCCGCTCCTCGCGGATCTCGTTGATGCGGCGGCCGCCGGTCTCCGTCTCGGGCGAGACGACGAGCGTGTCGAACTGCGGCTCCGTGGCGATACCGGTCGGCTCGGTGAGTTCCCGGACCGCCCATTCGCGGCCCTGGTCGGCGGCGAGCGTCGCGAGTTCGTCGGCGAGTGCAGATTTCCGTTCGCTGAACGGCCGAACGTGGCGCTGGTCGTGGCGCGTCTTCGGCGCGAGGTCGTCGCTGGTGAGGCCAACTGTCACGTCCCCGAGTTCGAATGCGCGTTCGAACAGCGCGCGGTGTCCGTCGTGAATCGGGTCGAACGTTCCCCCCAGCGCGACATTCATATCCCGGGCAACGGCGCGGGTAGGTTTAGTAATATCGACTCGCGAAACGGCTTGCAGGAACCCGTTTTGACTACACGTCGGCGTCGTCGTCGCCGCCCTCGGACCCGTTTCCTTCGTCGCCAGTGTCCTCGCTGGCGTCGGCGTCGTTCGTGCCGTCGTTCGCATCCTCGACCGAAATCGTTACCGGCTCGTCGTCGGGTTCCAGCGTCGTCTCGCCGCCGCCGATATGGTCGTCGAGGTTGAACACCGTGTTCAGTTCCGACTGGATGTCACCGACGATGGTGTTGACGAGGTCGCTCGGCGGAATAGCGCTGTACTCGTAGGGGTTGTTGCCCGCGCCGTCGCTCTCACGCTTCTGGCGGGTCACGACTTCCTCCTCGGTGAGCGCCGCCAGAGCCTCGCGGACCGTGCTCGGATACAGACCGGTCCCCTCGGCTATCTCCTCGCTGGTGCTCTCGGGATGCTGTCTTAGGTGGACGTAGATCCGCGCCCGCGTCTCCGTGTCGAGCACCCACGCCAGCAGGTCGACGATCCCTTCGTCGAACTGCTCGACCGCGCGGTCCGCCTCCTGTTCGATTCGTTCACGGACATCGCCTGTGTCCTCGAGGTCGTCGTGATCGTTGTCGTCTGCAGACATGCGTTGTCTCTGTGAGGACAAAAGCTACAGCTGGATAAAAACCCTTGGCTCAGACTCTCCTGTCGCTCCGCAGTATCGAGCAGGCAAGTCCGGCCGCGGACGACAGCCCAGATCAGGACAGGCGAAGCGAGTCAGCGAGCGCCATGACCCCCTCCTCCGCACGAAGCCGGCGCTGTCGCTCGGCCCCGCTTTCGCGGTCGTACAGCTCCCACAGTCCGCCGATACCCAGCCGGTCGCTCTCCATCTCGACCAGTTCCTCGACCGAGCGTGTCGTCGAGATGTCACGCGATATCAGTTCTGCGGACTGGCCGTGGCGGATTGCACGCCACTTGTTCTCGTCGAGGAACTCCCGGCGGAGTCGCCGGCCGGACTCCCCGTCTTCGTAGCGCTCGGCGAGATCGACGACGAGTTCGCGGACGTACTCGACGAAGGCCAGCACCCGGTCCGGGTCGGCTTGCCCGTCCGGAGCACGTACCTCGACGGTGCCGTGGCCCGAATGCGGTCGCACGTCGAACCAGAGTTCGCCGCGGTCGTCGATACTACCAGTTTCGAGCATCCGCCGTTCGTAGGTCTCGAAGGCGTCGTAGTCGTCGAACGCTGTCGGCATCCCGGTGTTGGGCAGGCCCTCGAATATCTTCCCGCGGGCGGACTGCAGCCCGGTGTCGAAGCCGTTCCAGTACGGCGAGTTCGCCGACAGTGCAAGCATCAGCGGGAGATGCCAGCGGAGTTCGTTCGCCACCCAGACGGCCTTGTCGGCGTCGTCGACGCCGACGTGGACGTGCAGGCCTGCGGTCGTGTTGCGGTGCTGTGGGTACTGGATTCGGTCTAGCTGGGACTTGTACCGGGGCTTCTCGGCGTGTTCGAGTTCGCGCCACTTCGCCAGCGGGTGCAGTCCAGCAGCGGCGATACCGAACCCGTTCGCTTCGGCGTGGTCGACCAGCGCATCCCGGACTGACCGAAGGTGCTTCCCGGCGTCCGCCGGGTCGTCGATACGCGGCGTCTGCGTCTCGATAACGCACTTGAACAGTTCGTGGTCGAGCCGGCCGTCGAGAACCGCAGGCGGCTCCGTCTCGTAGACGAGTTCGTCCGTGCCAGACGTCGGGCGACCGAACTCGTCGACGACGTAGAACTCTTCTTCGATGCCGAGCGTCCCCATCCGGGTAAAATGCTCGGCAGATCCCGTCGCGTCCATTACTCAGCACATCGGAATCGACCCGGTAAAGCCTTCCGTCCCCGCCCGCTCAGCCCGCACAACTGGATTCCGTCTCGGACGATTATCGCGGGCAGTACCAATCCCAACTAGTCCTCTCGCGGCCGGGCAACGATACCGAGGTGGTCCTCGTGGAACGGGTCCAGACGCGCCGTCTCAAGCAGTTCGTACTCAGCGCTGAGTTCCGTACGCACACTGTCGAACACGGCGTCGGGGTCGGCGGTCACGTCTTCGCTTCTGGCCTTGATAGCCGCGAGGAGCCGCCCGTCGTCAGTCAAGAACTGTTTGTTGAGCGTCGCCACCCGAGCCTGCCCCCTGGTCGCCACGTCCTGCACGACGACGTCGACCGGTTCGACGACGTGGGCGTAGCTCTCAGGCTTGCGTGCGTCCTTGAGCAGCGGGAAGAGATTCCGCCGGCTCTCCGCGGCGTCCAGCAGTTCCCGCACGGGCCGGGGCGCGAACTCGACGGCGTAGGTCGGGCCGCCGAAATCGGCAACGTGACTCACGGTCGTCCCGGCCGCCGCACCGAGGTACAGGACGGTCTCACCGCCCTCCAGACCGGTGTCCATCCCCTGTTCGAGCATCGCGCCGAGCTTCGAGCGGTGCGGGTCCCACCGCCGCCAGTCGCCGTCGGTCCGCTCGCCGTACACCGGCTGACCCTGCGTGGCGAGGCTCGTCTCGCCGTCGAAGTCGTGGCGCTCGACGCCAGTCGGGAGCGTCATTCGTCGCCCTCCTCGGCCCGGGCCTGAATCCGCTCGATACGCCCGTCGAGTTCCGCCTGCAGGTCCGGCCGACGATCGCCGCTGTAGTGGTCGACGCGAGCGGCGATTGAGAGCTTCCCGGCCAGCGCCCGCGCGGCAGACCCGCGGTCCGCACGACGGGTCCCGCGCACGTACTCGTGGGTGAAGATGACGCCGTGTTTCGGGGACGGCGCGTTCCCTTTGAGGTGTGCGAACAGCGCGTCTTCCGCGCCGAGGACCTGTACCGTCCCGCTCGGTTTCTTCGCCAGCGCTTCGAGGCCGCCGGCCAGTGAAATCAGGCGGGCCGCAAGCACCGGCCCGGCCAGCATCGAGAGGTTCGGCGCGACGGCGGGCGCGGTCCGTTCGATGTACGCCCGAAGCGAGTCCGCTTCGTCGGCCAGCTCGGCCGTCTGCCCGGCGAGCGACCGGAGGGCAGTGTCTCCCTCGTCCTCGTCGTCTCGGTCGGCCAGCGAGCGAGCGTACTCGACGCCGCTCCCGCTATCACCGTGCCGGCTCCCGCCCCACTCGGCGACCCGTTCGGCGAGTTCGTTTGCCGTGCGCTCGCAGTCGGCCATCGCCCGGACCGCGTGGACGAGCTGCTGGTCGTCAGCGCCCTCTCGTTCGGCGACCGCCGCGCTGGTGGCCGCCATCGTCACCTCGTGCAGACGGTCGTAGTAGTCCGCTTCGTCGTCTGCGAACCCCGCCTCGACTGCCTGCTGTGGCCAGTCCTCCGGCGTGTCGGCTCGCCCGGCCTCTATCTGTTCGACAGCGGCCGCGTCGTCGTCCGGGTCCAGCCCGGCGAACCACCCGTTGCTCATAGCCGTGTGTGTACGCCCGACGCGAAAAAGTGACCCGGTTAGCGCCTGCGAAACGCGTCGGATCTCGCTTTCGATCCGGCCTCAACGCATCCCTGGCGGCGGACCACGGTCCCGCGGGTCGTCGTCACCGTCCTCTTCTTCGAGGTCGATACCGGCCTCCTTGCGTCGGCGAATCACTTCCTGCAACTGCCGATAGTAGTACAGCGTCCCCACGACGCCGATGACGATGGCGATGGCCGACAGGCCGCCGAACAGCCACAGGTCGCGGTCAAGATAGTACCGGACGACAATCTGGTCGGAGGTCACCTCGTCCCAGCGGATGACCTGCTGGCCGTCGACGGTCTCCGACTCGTAGCCTCCCGGGCTGATTCGCGAGAGGAACGGAATCCCGGCCCCAGTGTTGGGCGGGAGCACGACCGTGTACGAGCCGTCCTCGACGAGCGTGGGGGAAGCGAAGCGCTTGCCGGTCCGAGCGACCGAGTAGCCCACCTTTCCGGAGACGTTCCCGGAGAGATTGACTGTCGTTCGCTGGCGACTCTCCGAAGCGCTCAGCGAGGAGTTTGCGGCGCTAACGACCGTCCCGTTCGCGTACCGGAACCGAAGCGCACTGATGGGAACGCTTCGCTCGCGCCCGAGGCCGTCGACGGTGTACACGTCAAATGTGGTCTCGTTCTCCACGGCGTAGACGGCGGTGTATCTCGATTCCTCGATGACGATTGTTCCGTCTGCCGAGGTATTCCAGTCGTAGCTCGCGTTCTCGTTCAGCCGCTCCGGGTCGACCTCTTCGGAGCCGAAGAAGCCGCTACACCCCGAAAGGGCGACCAGTGCGAGAACGGCGACCAACAGGAGATGGCGGCGTTTCATAGCTCGAAAGTCAGGGCACGATTGCCAGCAGCTCCGACGGCATGTACTGCCCGATGTCGGCGAGCAGCCCCGGCGGGTCGGTGTCCGGGTTGCAGATGATGCTCTGTTCTAACAGGCCGATGCGTTCGACAGTGACGATGTCCTGTGCGTGGCCGGCACGGTTAACTGTCGCTCGCGCCTCGGAGCGCGTGACGCTGTTCGCGTTGATACGACCGTTGTCGCCACGGGTCCACTCGTAGAGTCGGTCCTGTTCGACCTCCGCGAGGCGTGCTGGGTCGCCGGCGACGAACCGGAGCGGAAGGTGCTGGACCAGTCCGAACCGCTTCCGGATCTGGCTGGGCGTCCCCTGCCCGAGACCGAGCTGATCGGCCGGAATTCGGACCGTCTGCCCGAAGCCGACATCGAGGACGAAGCCGTCCTCGTCCCAGCTATCGAGCGTTCCGACGTACGTCTCGCCGTCCTCGTGGTCGGCGACCATCTCGCCGAACTCCTCGCGCAGCAGGTTCTTCGCGACCGTCTCGTCGGGGCCGTCGACGGTCACTGACGGGAACTCGTCGTCCCGGAGGCCGATGTCGTACGCCACGTCGAGGTCGCCGAGTTCGTTGCCGACCATCGAGCGCAGGCCGTCGAGCGTACGGTCCCGGGCGTCGCCGGCGACGTACACTTTTGTACCGAGGACGACCATCAGGCTTCCACGTCCACGTCAGCGTTCAGTTCGTCTCTGAGCTCCTCGATGCGGTTCTCCATCGCGGTGACGAGACGGGTGTTCTCCATCGTCTCGACCTGGTTGCCACATTCGGGGCACTCGAAGCCGAACTCCATCGCTTCGCCGAACTCGAAGCGAATGCCGCAGTGTTCACAGAGGTAGAACTCGTTTTCCCGCTCGTACTCGCGGCGCTCTTCAAGGCCGTCGAGCAGGCGGTGCATCTCCTCTTGCAGTTGTTCGGGGATCTTCTCGTACTGGAACGTCCAGAGGTACGTGAGCCACCCGGAGTCCTCGTCGCGGAGCCGACGATAGGTCGCGAGGTCGTTCTCGTAGAGAATAAACAGCGCTCGGCGAACGTCGTTCAGTTCGAGTCCGAGCTCCTCGGCCAGTTCTTCGTCGGTCACTTCGCCGTCCGGCGGCGCGGCGGCGACCGGCATCCCTTTCGGTCCGACCAGCTCGTGGAGGTACTTCTGTATGACGGGGTCCTCCAAGAGTTCCTCAAAAGCCATTACCCGCACATCCGGGAGTCATGTGGTTAAAACCATCGGGTCGTCCTCTCTCGAACGCTGACGCAGAGGCCAGGGCCATGATGCTGTCGGGGAGTTCCCGATGTGCCCGCAAACGGGCCACAACGACGGACAGCAGTCCCTTTGTAATACCACCAGCACTGGAACCCGTCGCGACGACCTCGACAACCCCACTATTCGATTTTCTCGACCGAGGTCCGGCAGGAGGAACAGGTCTCTTTGTCGATAGCGACGAAGACGGAGTCACAGGAGGGGCACTCGTAGAGATTCGATTCAGGTCCGTCGGCCGCGTCCGTACCGCTATCCCCGGCAGAACTGGCCTTGACTCGTTTCTCCGTCACTGTTCCGGCCTGTGGTCCGCTGTCCGACTGCCGTTTCCCACCCGAGAGTACGTCCGATACGGATTTTTTGATTTTGTCTAGCATCGCGAGTTGGTGCAGGATAGTAGTCATTTGAATTACTTTAACAGCTGTGGTTTTCAAGCCACGGACAGTTCCGGACGACCGGCTTCACTGATGAACGGTCAGAGGTCGTCGAGCGGTCGCGGCGACGCCTGTTCGTATTCGATAACGTCGAACCCGTCGTGGGACTCCCGGGACAACTCCGTCCATTCCGCTCCCAGGTCCGGGAAGTAGCGGTCCCCCTCGTTTCGCTCGTGGATGCGGCTGAGAAAAATCCGGCCGGCAAACGGGAGAAACAGGTCGTACACCGCCTCGCCGCCGATGACGTAGGTGACGGGTGGCGAGTCGCTCGGTTCGGCTGAGTCGTCGCCAGCGAACGCTTCGGTTGCGCCAGCGCGGGCGGCGGCATCGACGGCTATCTGCGGCGTCGTGGCGTACTCGACCGTCTCGGAGTCGGCGCTCCGGCTATCATCGGTCGTCAGAACGACAGTGTAGCAGTCAGTTAGCGGGTCCATCGAATCGAACGTCCGGCGGCCGAGGATGACCGGGTGACCCGCGATGCGGTCCTTGTACTGGCGCACGTCCTCGGGATAGTGCCAGGGGACGCCGCCGTCCAGGCCGATGACGTTGTTCTCGTCGGCTGCGACTACGAGGACCAGTTCGGTGTGGGGTGCTGTCATTTGTAACCAAGTGCCTCCAGCCGGTCGTCGAGATCGTCGGCAAACTGTGTGTCGGACGCGTCCTCGAACTCGGTGTAGCCATCGAGTAGCGTCGCGATATCCACGTCGGCGTACCGGTCGCTGTCGAAGTGGTTCCGGACGACGGCGGCGGCGATATCGCTGTCCTCGGCCGTGCCGCCACAGCCCTTGATGACGGATTCGTGAGCGCTGTCGCCCCACGCCGCCCGCTTTCGGACCTCGTCGCCGGGCCGGTCGTGGTAGACCAGTCGGGCGTGCTTCGCAAAGGGTGCGGCGTCGCCACAGATCCGTTCGGCCTCCTCGCGCATCGCCGGGCCGATGGGGGCCTGGGACGCGACGACGGTCCCGTTCGGCGAGGCGAACGCCGGGCCGTCCGCGTTGCCGTCGCCGAGTGCCATCGCGCGGACGGCGTCGGGGAAGCGGCTGAGCGTCGCCAGATCGGTCACGCGGTGCCCGTGCCGCTGGCCGGGGGCACGGACGACGAGCGGGACGTGGTACATCGCGTCGTGGGTCCCGATACGGTGGCTGACGGCCGGCGGTTCCTCGGGAATTGCCGTCGGTTCGCCGAAGCCCTCGCCGTGGTCACCGGCGAAGACGACCAGCGTGTCGTCGAGGACGCCCTGCTCGTCCAGCCCGCGGATCAGGGTCTCGAAGATGGCGTCGGCCTGCCGGACTGCGCCGTCGTATATCTGTTCGAGAATGCTGGCAAAGCCAAGCGACAGGTTCCCCGAGAGGAACTCCCAGTGCCACTTGAACCCCATCGACTCCTGGAGTTCGCGGGAGCGCTCGTCGCTCCACTCGTCGTACTCGGCGAGCGGTTCGTACGGGCGGTGGGTGTCCATCAGATTGATGCAGGCGGCCCACTCGCTCTCACGCTCGTCAATCCACTCCAGCGTCCGGTCGGCGTACCAGAAGCCGTTTGGCCAGTCGCCCAGCGAACCGTTCGTCTCGTAGGCCGAGTCGTACTGCTCGGGCGAGCCGATGGCCGTCTGGAACACCTCGTCGAGCCCCGACTCGTGGTCAGTCAGGAACGGATTGTCGGAGAACAACCCCGTGTCATAGCCCGCTTCTGCCAGTTCTTCGAAGATCGTGTGGCCGGCGTCGAGTCTAGCGGTGTGGTCGACGCCGTGTTCGTGGACCTCGTGGCCAGTGAACATACTGACGTGGCTGGGAACGGTCCAGTTGCTCGGGCTGCGAGCCTGTGTGTACACCGTCGCCTCCTCGGCGAAGGCGTCGAGGAAAGGCGTCGTCTCCCGGCGATAGCCCAGGACTGAGGTGTTCCGGGCGCGGAGACTGTCAGCGACGACGACCAACACGTTGTGACGCGACATCTGAGCCCCACTTCGCGTCGAGGGATAAAAGGCCCGCGGCACAACTGCGTGGGTATCACTCTTCGTCGGGGTCGACGACCCGCTTGCCGGTTTCCTGAGGAACGACGACCCTGTCGGGGTTCTCCCATTCGCGGTCCAGTTCCCGGCCTTCGAACAGGCGGTCGAGGAAGACGGCCAGGGAAGCGACCTCGGAGTGTGGCTGGTTGGTGACGCCGACGTTCCAGTCGGCGTGTTCGTACACCTCGAAGGGGACTTTCTCCGCGCCGACGACGACAAGCAGCGGCTCCTCGGCGTGGGCGTCACGAACGTCGTCCTCGACATCCTGGACCGGTTCGCCGTACATCGTCAGGTGGACGACGCGGCCTTCGAAATCACGGATGAGTCGCTTTGGCTCCTCGGTCGAGGCCACGTCGAAGGGGCCACCGAACCGGTCGGTGATGTCGATGACTGTGTCGGCCTGATTGCGGGCGGCGTTGGCCAGCACGACCTTGTCGGCCCCGAGCGCGCGTGCGGTCAGTCCGACGTGGGTCGTCATCCGCTCGTCCCGACCGGGGCGGTGGCCCAGTCGAAGCACCGTCACCTGCGGCGACTCTTTCATCCGTCGCTCCGTGCCGCTTCGATAGCCGACCGAACCGGCTCGTAGGCGATTTCGCTCCACTCGACCCGCTCGTCGTTGACGAACACGGTCGGCGTCCCCTGGACGCCACGGTCGATACCGGCATCGCGGTCGCCGGAGACTGTCGGGCGGTACAGTTCCCCCGTCGCGGCCGCTCGAACCGTTTCGCCGTCGACGTCCAGTCCCTCCGTCAGTTCGGCGTAGGTGTCCGGGCCCAGCTGGTTCTGGTTCGCGAATAGGCGCTTGGAATACGTGAAGAAGGCCGCCGCGCCGACGTTGTCCTGCACGGCGCGCGCGGCGCTTGCGGCCTGCCACGAGACTTCCTCGTCGACCGGAATCGGGAAGTCGTGGTGCTCGTAGCGGACGGTTCCGTCAGCGAGGTAGTCGTCGCGGAGTTGCGGGAAAACGGATTCCGAGTAGGTCGCACAATGTGGACAGGCGTAGTCCTCGTACACCGCAACGGTCACGTCGGCCCCGGGGTCGCCCGCAACCGGCGTTGAGAGCGGTTGGCCCGGGAGGGGCGTCGGCGTCTCCGTTGTCCCGGCTGATTCCGACTCCGAGCTACCGCCGGCACAGCCGGCCATCGCGCCGACAGTGCCGACGGTGGCCGCCAGCAGCCCGCGGCGAGTGAATCGAGTCATAGCCGACTCTCACAGGGGAAGCTATAAAACGACGTTGTCATCCGTTACTGGGGTACGGATTCCCCTGGAATCGGCCGCGACCACAACGTTTTTTCTCGCATGGGAAGCATCGCACCTATGGACGTATCAGAGAAGCGAATAGTCGTCACCGGCGGGGCGGGCTTTATCGGGTCGCATCTGGTCGAGCGCCTCGGTCCGGACAACGACGTAGTGGTCGTCGACAACGAAGCGAACGGGCAATCCGAGTGGGTCCATGAGGACGCGACCTATCTGGATGGTGACCTCACCGACCCCGACGTCGTCGCCGAGGCCATCACGAGCGATGTCGACCTCGTCGTCCACCTCGCGGCGTCGAAACTGGTCGACACGGACACGCCCCGCCGACAGTTCGAGGACAACAGCGACATCACCTACAACATCCTCGAACGGATGCAGGAAGTCGGCGTCGAGAACCTCGTGTTTACGTCGTCATCTACTGTATACGGCGAAGCGCCGCGGCCGACTCCGGAGGATTACGCGCCGCTCGAACCAATCAGCGTCTACGGCGCGACGAAACTCGCCGAGGAGTCGCTCGTCTCGACGTACGCCCACAGCCACGACATCCAGTCGTGGGTGTTCCGCTTCGCCAACATCGTCGGCCCCCGCCTGCGCGGCGCGGTCATTCCTGATTTCATCGAGAAGCTCACCGAGGACCCGTCGACGCTGACGATTCTCGGTGACGGCCGTCAAGAGAAGTCCTATATGCACATCTCCGAGTGCATCGACGCGATGCTGTTCGCCGTCGAACACGCCGACAAGGACCACAACGTGTTCAATCTCGGGACGCGGACCACCACGTCAGTCGACCGCATCGCCAGCATCGTCGCCGACGAGATGGGCATCAACCCCGAGTACGAGTACACCGGCGGTGACCGCGGCTGGACGGGTGACGTGCCGCGAATGCGCCTCTCCGTCGACAAGCTCTCGGCGCTGGGCTGGGAGCCCGAACAGTCGAGCGACGACGCGGTGCGGCAGTCGACCCGCGAACTACTCGAAGAACTCTGAGCGCGGCGTCAGGCCGGGTACGTACCGTTTAATTGTGCTTTTTCGACGACGTGGCCGCTGGCCGCGTCGTACACGTCGTCCTTGTCCGCTGCCGGGGAGAGGTCGAGCGTCGTGTCTAGCGCGTACAGCAGGAAACGGTACGTGTGCTCCCGGTCCGGCGGGCTCGGACCGCCCCAGCCGACCTCGCCGAAGTCGTTCTGTCCCTCTGTGGCCTCGTCGGGTGCCCATCCCTCTGGAATCCGGTCGATATCCGGCGGGATGTTCCAGATGAGCCAGTGGTCCCACACCTTCCCGGCCGGCTCCTCGGCGTCCGGGTCGTCGACGATGAGGAGGAGCGACGACGCGTTCGACGGGACGTTCTCGACCTCCAGCGGGGGGTTCGTGTTCGCCGCCGAGTAGCCGTGTTCCTCGGGGATACGGTCCCCGTCGTCGAAGGCCGGACTTCGGAGCTGTAGGTCTGCCATGTCGGGAGATATGACAGACAAACACAAAAACGTCGTCCCGGCAGCCATTTGCGGCTCCGCACCGAACCGCCGGACGTGCAGGTCGTGGGCTACCATGCGCGGGTCGACGAACACGCCGCGCTCCTGTTAGCCGAGGACGGGAGCGTCACTACTGAGCGACTTGACCCGGGAACCGAACTCTCCTATACGCTCGGGGAGCGCCACTGCGCCGGCGCGGTGGACGGGGAGCAGCATTTTCGATGCGACAACGACCCCGCGCCGTACTGTCCAGAACACACCGACATCTGGCCGTGTGCCCGCTGTACCGGGGACTGCAACAAGCCGCTCGACACCTGCGACGAGGAACACGCGGTGTATCTGGCGGCGTTTGCGCCGGACATCGTCAAGGTCGGCGTCACCCGATCCTGGCGACTGGAGACCCGCCTCCGCGAGCAGGGGGCCGACAGGGCCGCCCACCTCCGGACCGTCGCCGACGGCCGAATCGCCCGGCAGGTCGAGGCCGACATCGCCGTCGAGTTGGGGGACCGGGTCAGAGTACCCACCAAAATAGCGGGCTTCGACCAGTCCGTCGACACCGACTGGTGGGCGTCGCTCTGTGAGCGCTACGACCCGCTGACAACCTACGATTTCGAATACGGGCTCGACCTCTCGGACCGTCCGATGGCCGAAACCCTGGCGACGGGGACTGTCCGGGGGACGAAGGGGCGAGTCGCCGTGCTTGAGAACAACGGGAGCGTCTACGCCGTCGACCTCCGACAGCTCGTCGGCTACGAACTCACAGACGGCGGAACGGACCGCAATCTCCAGTCGAGTCTCGGCGCGTTCAGGTAACACGCGAGACTGGCGTCGCTGTAATCCGCACTTGTCTGTGCAGAAGACATTTAGTGGCGGCTGTTGCCCATCCTCGTGTGCGACGTGAAACCCTCCTGACCGGTGGCGTGGTCGTGGTCGTCCTGACCATGCTCATCGGTGCAACAGCGGTCCCCGGCGCGCTCTCCGAACCACAGGACGACGTTCGCGAGAGCTATCTCGACCTCCGCGAGACGACCATCGAACCGGCGTCGGTCGACGGCCAGACAGTGACGCTCTCTATCGACGCCCGGCTCTCGCACCGCGGCGGTCCCGCCGAGAACGTCACCGTCGAGACGCGGGCCATCGACGCGGACACCGGCCTCGTCGCGACGACGACGCGGCAGTCAGTCGGCACAATCGAAGGGGAACGAGAGGTATCGGTGCGGTCGAACATCACGGTCGAGCGGGCAGGCGGCTATCGTATCGACACAATCGTCTACGAGGACGGTGACCGCGTCGAGACCGGTCAGCAGTCGGTCCAGAACGTCGACGCGCTCACGCCGGCGTACGCCCGGAGTAGCGTGACCTTCCAGCGGTTCGAGAACGCCGGCGTCCCGCTCGATTCCATCACCTACCGAATCGACGGCGTCTCGGACAACCGGACGACACTGAACGTCTCAGTGTACGTCACAAATGCCGGCAACGACCCGTCTGATGACCTTTCGCTCCGGCTCCGGGCGCGGCAGGCCGACTCGAACGTCATCGCCGACGAGTCGACCGTACGGGTCGGCCAGATTCGCCCCGGCCGAACAGAGATCGTCAGAACCCACCTGACGGTGCCTGACGACTACAACTACTGGCTCGACGGCATGCTGCTCTCCGACGGCGTCATCGTCGGGACCGAAAGTTCCCCGGCGAACCTCCACCCGACGGAGCGCCTCCAGGAGAACGAAACACGACAGGAAGTCGGCTTCCAGTCCAGCGACTTCGAACGGGACCGCCCCGAAGAACGAGAGATGGACGAACCACAGCAGACTGCGGCCGGAGAAGGTCCCGGCTTCACGGCGCTGGTCGGCCTGATTGCCGTCCTCGCAAGCGCGCTCCTCATCGCACGGAGACAGACCAATGAGTGATACCTCCACCACCGACACAGTGGCACAGGATATTGACGCGGATACCGGCGGCGGAGTCGATGAGCCAGACGACGACAACGCGGGTCCGACAATAGCTATCTACGCGCAATGGGCCGTATTCGCTATCCTCACGCTCGTCGCGCTCATCGGGACACTCCAGTTCTACTTTTCCGCGTCGTCGGCGATTGATACGTTCGTCACCGACAGATATCGACCGCTGTTCAACGCGGCGTTCAACCTCGCCGTGGTGCTCGGCTGCGGACTGGGGCTCTCGGTGCTGGTCCGACGACTCGCCTGAGCCCGTCCCCAGCCATATCAGGTACCCACAGTCGGCGTTTCAGTAATCCGAGGTTTCAGGCACCTGTCAGCCATACGTCGAGAGGGATATCATGACCCAACGACGCGCGACGCGGCGACGATTCCTGATGGGCTGCAGCGCCATCGCCAGTGTGGGGCTGGCCGGCTGTACCGGCGGCGACGAGTCGACTGCCACTGACTTGACGCCGTCACCCACTGACGATGGTGATGCCGAACCCACGACGACAACCGACGAGCCGCCGGCAACCGACACCGCGACAGCGACGCCGGACCAAGCGGCCGTCGAGACGCTCGTCTCGGTCGGCGGCGACCGCGTACCGGAGAACATGGCCCTCGGTCCTGACGGCGGCCTGTACTTCGGTATCACGGCCGGCGAGGTTCGGCGCGTCCCTGCGGCAGAGACCGGCGCGACCGGCCTTTCTCTCGAAGATACCGAACAGATTGCGACGCTGCCCGGCGCGATTGGCGTCGAAGCAGCGCCCGATGGAACGGTGTACGTTGCCGTCGCCACACAGGACGATCAGGCTGGCGTCTGGGAAGTCCCACCCGACGGCGAAGCGTCACAGCTCGTCAGGATTAGCGGGTTTCCGAACGACATCCACTACGACGCCGACCGGGAGCGCCTGCTGGTGACGGAATCCCGGAACGGCGTGGTCTACGCGGTCACGACCGACGGCGAGCGGTCGACCTGGCTGGATGCCGACCGGCTGGAAACGGAGAGTTTCGGCGCGAACGGAATCACCCGCGACGCCGACGGCGACATCTTCGTCGCAGTGACGCGAGCCCCCGAAGAAACTGGCCGCTTGCTCCGCGTTCCGGTTGAGTCGGACGGCGCTGCCGGCGAGCCCTCGATGTTCTTCGAGGGTGGGGCGATATTTGGAGCCGACGGGATTACCAGCCGGGACGGCGACATCTACGTCGCGGCCAACAGCCAGAACCGCGTCGTCAGAGTGACTGCGGACGGGACCACGGACGTCGTCGCAACGGCGGACGACGGGCTGGTGTTCCCTTCCGATGTGCTCTTCGGGACCGGCGACCAGCAGGAGTCGCTGTTCATCTGTAACTTTGCGAACCAGTCACCCGAAGACGGCGCAATTCTCCGGACCAGCGTCCCTCGCTGACCGACCGTTTATCGAGTCTGTCTTCGGACGGCAACCCTTTTCAGCGGGCCAACCAAAACCGGGCGTATGGCAGACGATGAACCCGAAAACGCTGACGAATCGGCGGACGCGACCGAGGACGGCGGCGAGGAGAAGTCCTTCCGCGAGCGGGTCGAGGAGATCCGACAGCAGCGCGCCGAGGAGCGCGAAGAAGGCGAGGGTGACGGCGAAGAGATGAGCCGCGAGGAGCGCATGGAAGAGATGATGGGCGGTGGCGGCGGCCCCGGCGGCATGGGCGGGGGCAACCCCTTCGCGCAGATGATGGGCGGCATGATGGGCGGCGGCCCCGGCGGCCCCGGTCCGGGCGGCCCCGGCGGCATGGGCGGCGGCCCGCCAGGGCAGCACGAGGAATCGGGCGGCAACGACAACGAGGAACTTACCCGTGAGATGCGAAAGCTCCGGGACGAAGTCCACGACATGCGACGCTCGCTCGACCGCATCGCCGACGCGCTCGAAGACTAACGGAACACGACTTGCCGACGTTTTTGCAGACAAACGAGGCAGAGACATCTCCTCCAGATAGATCGCGTCCGCTCACCATCGAACAGTGGCGAGGCGACGACCGGCTCCCAGTGAGTGCCAGCAAAACCGCAAACGACTCCTCGACAGTCGCTACACCTCGTCAAACGAGACGCCGGTAACCTCGAAGCGTGCACCACCGTCCGCGCTATCGCGAACGTTGATTTCCCAGCCGTGGGCCTCCGCGACCTTCCGGGCGATACTGAGCCCGAACCCGGTCCCCTCCGTGCTCGTCGAGTAGCCGACTTCGAACACGGTGTCGCGGTCGGCTTCGGGGATGCCGGGGCCGTCATCCGCGACGTAGAACCCGTCGTCTACCGCCCCGACCGTCACGGTTACGTCCGCCCCGGCGTGCTCGACCGCGTTCCGAACGAGGTTCTCGAATAGCTGTTTCAGACGGCTCTCGTTTGCCAGGACGGTCCGGTCGATGTCGGTGACGAGCGTGGCATCGGCTGTCTCGACGTTCGTCCAGCAATCTTCCACGAGCGATGCGAGCGCGACCGGTTCGCGGTCGGTCACCGTCTCCCCGTCCTGTGCCAGCGTGAGCAGGTCCGTTATCAGCGTGTCCATCCGCTCGTGTGCCCGCTCGACAGCGGCCAGATGCTCGCTCTCGCACTCCTCGCGTGCTAGTTCCAGTCGTCCCTCGGCGACGGTCAGCGGATTCCGCAGGTCGTGGGAGACGACGCTGGTAAACGCTTCGAGCCGGTCGTTGTGCTGTTCGAGTTCCTGCTGGTGGTCGCGCAACTGTTCGGTCCCTTCGACCTGCTTGAGCGCGCTGGTGACGTGTCCGGCCAGGATCTCACCGAGGACGACGTCCCGCTGGTCGAACGCCGCGGCCGTCTCCGAACCGGCCAGCAGGATTCCGTGCTCGCCGAGCGGGAGATATAGCTCGCTCTTGATCGGCGTGTCCGGGTTGTAGATGTCGGGGTCGGCATGGACGTCATCGACGGCGAGCGCGTCGCCGGACTCGTAGACACGCCACGCGATGCTGCCTCCGGGCGTGAAGGTCGGCAAATCGTCTAGCAGGTCGTATATCGCGTCGGACGCGGCGACCGGTTCGAGGGTCCGGTCGCCCTCGTCGTAGAGGTGGATCGTGTTCGCTTCGAGCCCGAGCACAGTGCACGCCGTGTCGACGCCGATCTCGGCGACTTCCTCGCGTGTGTCTGCCTGAAGGAGGTTCTGTACAGACTCACTGAGAGCTCTGAGGCGGTGTTCGTGTTCCTTCCGTTCAGTAATGTCCTGCTGGAACCCGACGTAGTTGACGACTGTTCCGTCATCGTCGCGGACTGGGGCGATAGTCACCTGATTCCAGAACATCGTTCCGTCCTTCCGGTAGTTCCGGAGTTCGACCGACACGGGTTCGTCCGCGTCGATGGCCGCTCGCATCGCGTCGACTGGCTCTGACTCGGTCTCCTCACCCTGCAGGAACCGGCAGTTACGGCCGTACACCTCCGACTCCGTGTAGCCGGTCAGTTCCAGAAACTGCCTGTTGGCGTAGGTGATCGGGTTATCATCTTGTTCGGGGCTGGTAATCGTGATCCCGACCGGTGCCTCGTCCATGGCACGTTTGATCCGGGAAAGTTCCTCTTCGCCGTCTCGCTGGTCGGAGATATCCCGGACAGTACAGACCAGTTCACCGCGGTCGGTCCGCGCGAGTACGTGGTCTTCCGTGAACGTGCTCCCGTCGGCACGGAGCCCGGTCGTCGTCCCACTCCAGTACCCAGTTTCATCGACAGTCGGGACGATCTCGTCGTAGATTCGCGGGATGTCCTCCGCCTGATACAGTAGCTCCCAGTGCTCACCGACCATCTCGTCCGGTTCGTAGCCGTAGAGGTCGGCGTAGGCTTCGTTGACGAAAATGAACGTCCCGTCTTCGTCGAGAATGCTGATTCCTTCCTGTGCGGTCTCGATGGCGTCGAGTTGGCGGTTGCGCTCGCGTTTGACGCGCTGTGACTCCACAGCGTTCGTGATTCTGTTCGCGAGCACCGCGTACTGGTCGGTGCCGCTTTGTTTCTGTAGATAGTCGGTGACACCGGCCGAAATCGCATCGCTGGCGATCTCCTCCGAGCCTTTGCCGGTGTAGAGAATGAAGGGGAGCGAACCGTACTCCTCGCGAACGGTTTCGAGGAACTGGATCCCGTTCCGGTCAGGCATGTCGTAGTCGGAGACGACGCAGTCGATGTCGGTGTCGGTCAGGATTTCCAGTCCCGCCGCGACGCTCGTCGCGGCCTGCACGTCCAGCCGGTCGTCCTCGCGTTCGAGAAACGTCGCCGTCATGTCGGCGAATCCCGGCTCGTCGTCGACGTGGAGAATACGCATCGTCCCAGCGATATCAGTCATAACTTTGCCCAGTAGTCACACATTACAGGACGCCGAATTAAAAGACCGTCTCTGTACTCAGAAGGTGACATATCGACGCCGTTAATGGTCAGTCTGGACTATATCTCGTCCCGAAGAATATTACACCTTTCTGATGTTTTTCCGTCTGTTGGCTGTTTCTATCCCTGGCCGACCATCTCGTCCTCGTCTTCCCACTCCTGTTCGCGGAGTTCGTACTTCTGGACTTTCCCGGTCGCTGTCGTGGGTAGTTCCTCGACGAACTCGACGCGGCGGACGACTTTGTAGGTTGCCAGTTCCTCTCGGGTGAAGTTCCGGAGATCCTCGGCCGTCACGCCCGGGTTGTCGGGGTCACCGGAGTTCGGGACGACGAAGGCCTTCGGCGTCTCGCCCCACTCGTCGCTCGGCGCGGGGATAACTGCGACATCGCTGACGGCGTCGTGTTCGTAGAGGGTGTCCTCCAGTTCGATGCTGGAGATGTTCTCGCCGCCGGAGATGATGATGTCCTTCTTGCGGTCGCGGATGGCGATCATCCCGTCCTCGTCGACTGTCGCCAGGTCTCCCATGTGGTAGTAGCCCTCGACGCGGTCGGAGAAGGCCTCCTCCGTCTGTTCGGGCTTGTTCCAGTAGCGGTCCATCACCTGATTGCCGCGGACGACGACTTCCCCGAGCGTCTCGTCGTCATGTGGCACGTCGTTGCCGTCCTCGTCGACGACCCGGACATCGGTCCCGAGGTAGCCGATGCCCTGGCGCTTCTTGACGCTGAAGCGGGCGTCGCTGCCGTCCTCGAAGAAGCGGCGAGCGTCCGAGGTCGTGACGAGCGGGCCGGTTTCGGTCGCGCCGTAGACGTGTTTCAGGTACCAGCCGAAGTCGTCCTCGACGGTTCGGATGACGGCCTCCGGCGGCGCGCTGCCGGCCGTCGCGATGCGCACGTCGTTGGCACCGGTCGTCTCGATCTCCCCGTCATGGTCCTCGTAGCGGTCCGCAAGGATGTTCAGCACCGTCGGCGCGCCACAGAGATAGGAGACGTCCTCGGTCCTGACGGCGTCGAAGATGCCCTCGGCGTCAACGCCGCGGGTACAGACGTGTTTCGCGCCCATGCCGGTAACCGAGAAGATGTGGCCCCAGCCGTTGACGTGGAACATCGGCAGCGTCCAGAGGTACACGTCGTCGTCCGAGATCTCCTGATGGAGCGCGACAATGTACGCGTGGAGCGTCTCCGTCCGGTGGGTCCGGCAGACGCCCTTCGGGTCGCCGGTGGTCCCCGAGGTGTAGTTGATGGTGATGAGGTCGTCCTCGTCCATCTCGGGCCGCTCGTAGTCGGTTCCCGCCTCCTCGATGATTTCGTCGAAGGACTCCCAGTCGCCGTCGACGGCATCCGTGTCGTTAGTAACGAAGATGTCGGTGGGCACCTCGTCACGGATCGGCTCGATCTTGTCCGCGTACTCGTAGTCCGCGTAAACGGCGTCGACTTCGGCGTCCGAGAGGATATATTCGAAGTCGTCCGGCACGAGCCGATAGTTCAGCGGCGTGTGGACCGCACCCAGTTGCATGGTCCCGTAGGCCGCTTCGAGCTGGTAGTGCGTGTTCGGGTCCAGCACGGCCACCCGGTCCCCCTTCTCGATGCCACGGGCGGCCATCGCCGCCGAGAACCCGTCGGCTCGCTCCCCGAACTCGTCGTACGTGAAGCGTTCACCGGTCGTGGCGACGACAGCCTCTTTGTCCCCGTAGTATTCCCGCGCACGGTCGAGAAAATCCGTGGTCAGCAGTGGCTTATGCATCTCAGACTATCGTATGGTTAATCATGATAAAGTGGTTGTGATACACCCCTGATCTTGCTGTCACGCGACGGGTCATATTTCGGGTATCGGTCGAACCGCAGTCGCTTTGGGGATAGCGTCCCCAGATTTCACCAATGAGTACAGCGACGGCGGACGTCTCGAAGCGGCAGGCGTGGGTGATGGCCGCGCGGCCACAGACACTACCTGCCGGGGCCGCGCCGGTCATCGTCGGGATGGGGCTGGCAGTCCACGCCGGCGTCTTCGCTCCATTGCCGGCGGTCGCAGCGCTGGTGGGCGCGCTGCTCATCCAGATAGGTACGAACTTCGCGAACGACTACTACGACGCGGTGAAGGGGGCCGACACCGACGAGCGCGAGGGGTTCACCCGCGTGACGGCTGGCGGTCTCATCGACGCCGACGAAGTCAAACGAGCGATGATCGCGACCTACGGGCTCGCCGTCGTCATCGGTGTTTATCTCGTCGCCGTCGGCGGCCTCCCCATCGTCGTCGTGGGTCTCTCGGGTATCGCCGCCGGGATTCTCTACACCGGCGGTCCGTTCCCCTACGGCTACCGCGGTCTGGGTGATCTGTTCGTGTTCGTCTACTTCGGCCTCGTCGCTGTGACCGGCACGTACTACGTGCAGGCCGTTGCGAGCGAAAGCGGTGTCGGCACGTTCCCGATGACGCTACCGCCGGGGTCGGTCACTGCCGCCGCCATTACAGCGAGTCTCCCGGCGGCCGGCCTGTCGACCGCGATTCTCGTCGTCAACAACATCCGCGACCGGGAGACGGACCGCGCCACGGGCAAGAAGACGCTGGCCGTCTATCTGGGCTACGGGTGGAGCCGCGTCGAGTTCCTCCTGATGGTCGGGATGGCCTACGTCGTCCCGGTCGTGTTCGCCCTCGACAGCCGGTACGGTCTGCCCGCACTGGCCCCGCTGCTGACCCTCCCACTGGCGGCGACTATTTCGAAGACAGTCCTCACACAGACCGACGGCGAGGCACTGAATCCGACACTCGAACGGGTCGGGCAGACGCTCTTTGTCCACTCCGTCCTGTTCGCGCTGGGACTCGCCGTCCCACAGCTACTATGAAGGTCGACCCGTTCTCGCTCCCGCTGTCGAGTCCGCTCGCCACCGCCCGCGAGACCATCAGCCAGCGCTCGGGGTTCGTCGTCCGCTACGACCACCGCGGCGAAACGGGTGTCGGCGAAGCCACGCCGCTTCCGGGCTGGACGGAGTCGGTCGACGACTGCCAGCGCGGGCTCAACGACGCTGCCACGGTTGCAATTGACGGCGGCCACACCGACATTCTCCTGTCGCTGGACGCCGCGTCCGTCCCCGCCGCCCGACACGGCTTTGCGACCGCGCTACTGGACGCCGACGCCAGAGCCGACGGCGTGCCGCTGTACCAGTGGTTCGAGCCCGACAGGCGATGCGACCGGGTCCCGGTCAACGCGACGGTCGGCGACGGGTCACCGGCCGAGACAGCCGACGCCGTCGAGCAGGCGGTCGAGGCCGGCTACGACTGCTGTAAGCTCAAAGTCGGAAAGCACACCGTTGATGAAGATGTCGCGCGCGTTCGGGCCGTCCGTGAGCGCGTGGGCGACGACGTGACGCTTCGCGCCGACGCCAACGGCGCGTGGTCCCGCAAGGAGGCCGCTAACGCCTTCGACCGGCTCGCACCGCTGGACGTGGCCTACGTTGAACAGCCACTCCCGGCCGATGACCTCACGGGACACGCCGGGCTTCGAGGCAACGGGGTCGGCGTTGCGCTCGACGAGTCCCTCGTCGACCGCCGGGTCGACAGCGTCCTCGATGCCGACGCAGCCGACGTGCTGATACTGAAGCCGATGGTGCTGGGCGGCCCCGGCAACGCCCACACGCTGGCACTCCGGGCACGCGAACAGGGTGTCGAGCCGGTCGTCACGACGACCATCGACGCCGTCGTTGCCCGCCTTGCGGCGCTGCACGTCGCCGCCGCGATTCCCGACGTGGCCGCGTGCGGTCTGGCGACCGGCGACCGACTGGCGGCCGACCTCGCGCCGGACCCGACGACAGTAACGGATGGTGCGATGTCGGTCCCCCAGTCGACCGGTCTGGGAATCGATCCGACAGAGGTGGGGACCGATGCGTGACCCCCTCAATTGGCCGACACAGGACCTCGTAACGCACCGCGCCGACACGACACCCGACCGAACGGCGATGGTCGCGGCGGCCTCCGGGAACGCGGTCACCTACCGGAAACTCGATGCTGCCGTCGATGCGGTGGCTGCCGAACTCGACCGGCGGGTCGACGCCCCGGACGCCACCGTCGCGACGCTCCTGCCGACACGGCCGGCAGTCGGGACGCTCCTGTTTGCGGCGATGCGACTGGGGGCGACACTCGCGCCGCTGAACGTCGAACTCGACGCGGCGACGCTCCAAAGCCAGCTCTCGACAGCTGACGCGGACCTGCTGGTCTGTGGAGACGGCACCGCGTCGCTGGCGGCCGACATCGACGGCTGTCCCACCGTTTCGGTCGACAGGGAACTGTCAGCGGCTGCCGTCGCCGACGAGACAGCAGCGGCGGGTTCGGCTGGTGAAACAGCCACCGACGTGACCCCGGCACCCCTCTCCCGCACGGACACCCAGCTGGTCATCTTCACCTCGGGGACGACCAGCGAGCCGAAAGGCGTCCGACTGACCGTCGGCAACCTCGTCGCTAGCGCCGTCGCGTCGTCGTACCGCCTCGGCGTGCTTCCGGATGACCGCTGGCTGGTCTGCTTACCGACCTACCACATGGGCGGGCTGGCTCCGTTCGTCCGAAGCGCGCTGTATGGCACCGCCGTTGTCGTTCAGCGGTCGTTCGACGCCGAAACGACACAGCAGGTCATCGCCGACCGGGCGGTAACGGGCGTCTCGCTGGTGCCGACGATGCTCTCGCGGCTGCTGGACGCTGGCTGGGAACCGCCGTCTTCGCTCCGCTTCGTCCTGCTCGGTGGCGGGCCGGCCAGCGAGAGCCTCATCGAGCGATGTCGGGAGCGGGGCGTTCCTGTCTGTCCGACCTACGGGATGACCGAGACGGCGTCCCAGATAGCGACAGCACGGCCCGAAACAGCATTCGAGCGGTCCGGCACCGTCGGCCAGCCGCTCGTTTTCACTGACGTAACGGTCGTCGCGGACGGCGAACCCTGCGACTCCGGCGAGCGAGGAGAAATCGTCGTCGACGGTCCCACGGTGACATCGGGCTACCTGAACGGCGACGGCGGCGCGTTCGGCGACCACGGCTTCCGGACCGGCGACATCGGTTACCGGGACGCGGACGGCCACCTCTGGGTCGAGGGCCGCGTCGACGACCAGATCGTGACCGGCGGGGAGAACGTCGACGCGAGCACGGTCGCCGCGGCGATTCGTGACCATTCAGCAGTTGCCGAAGCTGCCGTCGTGGGGCTCTCCGACGAGGAATGGGGCCAGCGCGTCGCCGCGCTGGTCGTCGGGGACATCTCGCCCGCGGCGGTTCGCGACCACTGCGCCGAGCGACTCGCGCCGTACGAAGTCCCGAAGACGGTTCGGATTGCCGACGCGCTTCCGCGGACGGCGTCCGGGACTGTCGACCGGTCCGCCGTTCGGTCGCTTCTTTCCGAGGATGACGAACCGAGCGACTCGATCCGGTAGTTCGGGATGCCGAGCCAAGCGGTTTTCTACGTCCGCAGTTTATGCAGTCCCGTGTGTACAATCGTCCTCGCGTGGCAGGTCTTCGACGGCACGCCGGTCGCGGTCGCGGCGAACCGCGACGAGCGGCTTGAAAGGCCATCGCAGCCGCCACAACAGCGCCACTGGGGGAGTCACGTCGTCGCGCCGGCCGACGAGGAGGCCGACGGGACGTGGATCGGCTACAACGAGCAGGGGCTGCTGGCGGCGGTGACGAACCGCTGGGTCGACGCCGACCTGGCCGGCGAGCGCTCGCGCGGGCTCCTCGTCCGGGACACGCTGAGTCACGAGAGCGCGGAGTCCGCTGCCCGCGCTGTCGAGCAAGCGACCAGAGACGCCGAATACTCGGGATTCAACCTTCTGCTGGCAGACGAGAACGCTGCCGTCCTGCTGGAATGGGACGGCCAGCTCGCGGTCCAGAACTTCCAGCCCGGCGTTCACGTCGTTGTCAACGTCGGGGCGGACGGCGACTACCGGATTCCAGCCCACCGACCCGACGCGGGCGAGGAGCAAGCGAACAATGCAACGCGGTTGCGCGAGGCGCTGGTTCCGGAGCCCGGCGAATCCGCCGGCGAATGGATTGACCGGGCAGGCGAAACCATCAGCGACCACGAGTACGGCGTCTGCGTCCACGGTGACGGATTTGGGACGCGGTCGTCGTCGCTCATCACGCTGGGTGCCGACAGGGAGTACCGGTACGCAGATGGGCCACCGTGCCGGACGCCCTACCGCCCGGTCGAAGGTCAGATTTAAGCGGCCGACTCACGGTGTACACAATACATGAGTTCAGCAGCGTCGGAGGCGGACCTTTCTGACGGCGAGCGGGCCGGGCTCGAACTGATTCGTGAGTCCGGTGGCATCCACCAGAGCGACTTCTGGAAGGAACTCGACGTCTCCTCGCGAAAGGGGAGTCGCATCGTCGAGTCCCTGTTCGAGAAGGACCTCATCCAGCGTGAGGAGACGGTGTATGAGGGGCACAACACGTACTACCTGACGCCCGCGGCCCGCGACCTCGACTTCTCGCTTCTGATGGCCGGTGACCAGCTCTCGCCGTTTATCGGCGACGAAGAGGTCGACCCCCACGACGACACCTTCTCGCAGTGGGTCATGACCCTCGCGTACGAGGACTGACCGACGGTTACGCGGCGTGCGTTAGTAGTGCCACGGCACGTCGTCGAAGTCCGGGTCGCGGCCCTCGTTGAACGCGTCCCGCCCCTCCTGGGCCTCGTCGGTCATGTAGGCCAGCCGCGTCGCCTCCCCGGCGAACACCTGCTGACCGACCATCCCATCGGAGTCGAGATTGAATGCGTACTTGAGCATCCGCATCGCCGTCGGTGACTTCTCGTTCATGCGCTCGGCCCACTCTATAGCAGTGTCCTCAAGGTCCTCGTGAGGAACCACGTCGTTGACCATCCCCATGTCGGCGGCTTCGGCGGCGTCGTAGGTCTTGCCGAGGAAGAACACCTCGCGGGCCTTCTTCTGGCCGACCTGTCGCGCGAGATACGCCGAGCCGAAGCCGCCATCGAAGCTCCCCACGTCGGGGTCCGTCTGAAGGAACTTGGCGTGCTCCTCGCTGGCGAGCGTGAGGTCACAGACGACGTGCAGCGAGTGGCCGCCGCCGACGGCCCACCCCGGGACGACGGCGACGACGGGCTTTGGGATGTGGCGGATCTGACGCTGGACTTCGAGAATGTGGAGGCGGCCGACGTTCTCTGGCGCGTCGTCTGCCACGCCGTCGCTCTCATCTGTTTCTTCGGACCCGCTGTACTCGTAGCCACTTTCACCCCGAATGCTCTGGTCCCCGCCGGAACAGAACGCCCAGCCGCCGTCCTTCTCTGAGGGGCCGTTCCCGGTCAGGAGGACACAGCCCACGTCAGTCTGGCGCTTGGCGTGATCCAGTGCCGTCGCGAGTTCGTCGACCGTCTCCGGGCGGAAGGCGTTGCGCTTCCCCGGTCGGTCGAAGGCGATACGCACCGCGCCCGTGTCGGTCGAGCGGTGATAGGTGATGTCGGCGAAGTCGAACCGGTCGATGGCCGTCCACCGCTCCGG
The DNA here is from genome assembly GCF_048595605.1 of Haloarcula sp. KBTZ06. Classification (NCBI taxonomy): domain Archaea; kingdom Methanobacteriati; phylum Methanobacteriota; class Halobacteria; order Halobacteriales; family Haloarculaceae; genus Haloarcula; species Haloarcula sp. KBTZ06. The sequence continues at coordinate 1,322,239 of NZ_CP184337.1, read as the reverse complement.
GTCGAATATTTCAGAGACCATACCGTGGCTCGGGACGGCCCTCGCAAAAAGATTCCTCGTACGTGCTACCACAGCGGAGGAAACCCTTTGGTGTCGCGCACCTGAACCGACTAGCGATGCCCTCCACATCGAACAAGAAAGCAATGGTGGGGATACTCGCGGGCCTCTCCATCGTTGTTGTCCTGTACAGTCTCATCATCGTCCAGCAGATTCTGCTCGGACTGATCGTGGCTGTGGTCCCATGGCTCCTGTATCTGGTTGTACGGTTCATCCTCACGCTCGAACGAATTGCCACGGCGCTGGAACGACTTGCGACAGCGCGCGCCCGTGAGTCGGAGTCGGCTGGGTCTGGATCCGCTGGAGACTACCAGCGACCGTCCGAGTCGTACGAACGCGGTACGGAGACCGAAGGGGGCGTCGAGAACGAGTGATTGAGTGCGGTAGCTGGCAGCGAACGTCGGTCGCGCGCTTACAGGTGTTACGCCCGGCATGACGGAGACGTTCTACGAGGTACTGGGCGTTTCAACCGACGCCTCGACGGCGGCTATCGAAGCGGCGTACCGGGAGCGGCTGAAGGAAACCCATCCCGACGTGAGCGACGCGGCCGACGCCGGCGAGGCGACACAGCGACTCATCGAAGCCCGGGACGTGCTCACCGACGAGGACGAGCGGGCGCGATACGACCGGGTGGGTCACGACGCCTACGTCGCGGGCGAGAGCGATATAGCGGACGGCGGCGGCAGTGACGCGGCCGAAGCGGCACGGCGCGCGGGCTACGACGGGTCTGCGTCGGCCGGCGACCGGGCCGAAGCGAGCACTGACCGCAGTACATCTCGGACGAGCGCCCGGGAGCGGGCACGCCGCGAACGGGCCGCCAGGGACCGCGTCGCAGAGGACAGACACGAGCGCTCGACGGACGACACCGAGGCGTCGTCGAGCGACGACAAATCGAGCGAAACGACCAGCGAGACGGCGACAGCGTCTGAGTCAGATTCGGGCTGGCAATCCGGAACCACCGCGACCAGTGGCTTCAGCGACAACGCCGGCGGCGGTGCCACCTGGAGTTCGTCGTCCGCGTACTCTGTCCGCCAGACCGACACTCCCTCCCGCGGATCGCTTTTGGAGAAGCCAACCGGCCGGGGGCTGACACTGTTTGCCATTACCTTTGCGCTCTATCCGGTAATGCTGTTCAGCGCGCTGCTCCCGGCGTTCCCGCTGTGGGTCAATCTGACAATCGGGGTCTGCACCCTCTTCATGATCGGCTATCTCCAGTCCGAGCCCACTATCGCGATCATGGTATTCGGGAGCTGGAGCCTGACGACGACGGTGCTGCTGGTCACGCTGAACATCAGCGCGTTCTCGCTCATCGGGGCGCTCGCACTGTCGGGGACGTGGCTCCCGTTCGGACTGTCGCTGTTGACGGCGTCCGTGTTGCGGCTCTGAAAAATCAGTCGCCAGCGAGGGTTTCGGCGACCCGTTCGGCAAGCCGGGCTCTGACCGCGTGGCTGTCGCCCGCGTCGAACTGGACCTCGATGACTTGTGTCCCATCGGCTCGGACCGACTCGCCGAACCGCTCGCGGAACTGCCGGCGGTCGGCCACCCGCTCGAACTCCAGCGAGTAGAGCGCCTCCGTCGGCTCGAAATCGAGCCCGTGTGGCGTTCGGAACTGGTCCTCGAAGGTGGGGTGGTCATCGATTGGGAGCATGTGGAAGATGCCGCCGCCGTCGTTGTTGAGCAAGACGACCGTCGCGTCCACCGCACAGCGACCGAGCGCGAGGAGGCCGTTCATGTCGTGGTAGTACGCCAGGTCGCCGGTGACGAGCACGAGCGGGTCCGCCGTCGCGCTCCCGGCCCCGAGCGCCGTCGAGGTGATGCCGTCGATCCCGCTCGCCCCGCGGTTTCCAAGCACGGTCAGGTCGGCGTCACGGGGCCGGCCAAAGCGGTCCATGTCCCGTATCGGCATACTGTTGGAGACAAACAGCGTGGCCGGGTCCGGGGCCAGCGCGGCCACGTCAGAGAGGACGCCGCCTTCCCAGTAGGTTTCCGCGGCGGTTTCGCTCACGGCGTCCCAGTGGGTCTGTTCCGCCCTGGCGAACTGTTCGCGCCACGACGCCGCAACGCTACCCAGCGACCCTGCCGCGAGCGCATCCGCGGTGGCGTCGGGGTCGGCAACGAGCAGGTCCGTCGCCGTGAACTCGGCCTCCGACCAGCCGCCGGCCGGGTCAACGAGGAACTGCTGGCAGTCGGCGTCCCGGAGGTAGTGACGCAGCGGCTTCGAGGTCGGCGACGCGCCGAAGCGGACGACGGCATCGGGGTCGCTCCACTCGTCGACGCCGTCGCTTCCGAGATAGCCGTCGTAGCCGCCACAGACCGGCACGTCGAGCCGGTCGACGTGGGGGCCGAACCGCAGGTCAGAGAGCGGGTCTGCCAGAACGGGGAAGCCCGTGGCTGTTGCCAGCCGTTCAAGCGACTCTGCGCTGAGTCCCTGGTCGGCCGGCCCAGCGACGATGAGGCCCCGCTCGGCGGACCGAAGCGTGTCCTGTACCCGGCGCACCGTCCGCTCGTCCGGCGCAGCGACGCCCTGGCTCGTCGTGACGAACGGGCCGTCGCGGCCAACCTCGGCCGCGTCGTCGCCGCCCGCCCAGCCAGCGGGAACGCCCGCCGGGTCGTCATCTGGCATCGGCGTCGGCTCCAGCGGCTTCCGGAACCGACAGTTCAGGTGGACCGGCCCCGGGTCGGCGCCGGTGCTCTCTGCGAGCGCGCGGGCCGCGGTGGTCCGCAGCATTCGCACCTTCCGCGGCTCGGCCTCGGGCTCGGGCATATCCCGGTACCAGCGCACGGCGTCGCCGTACAGCTTTTCCTGATCGACGGTCTGGTTCGCTCCGCTGTCGATGAGTTCCGGCGGTCGGTCCGCCGTCAGCAAGAGTAGTGGAACACCTGACTGGTTCGCTTCGATGACCGCCGGGTGGTAGTTCGCCGCGGCAGTGCCGGAGGTACAGACCAGCGGCGTCGGCTCACCCGTCCGGCGGGCGCGACCCAGCGCGAAGAAGGCCGCCGAGCGCTCGTCGAGGTGGGAGAACACTTCGATGTCGGGGTGCTCGGCGAATGCCACCGTCAGCGGCGTCGAGCGACTGCCGGGCGAGAGACACACCGCGTCGACGCCACCCGCGGCGAGTTCGGAAACGAGCGTCTCCGCCCACAGCGTGTTGACGTTCGGGGCGGTCATTCTAGTTCGTCGAGTATCGGCCGGTATTTGAGCTGGACCTCGTCCCACTCGCGGTCGGGGTCGCTGTCCGCGACGATGCCCGCGCCTGCAAAGAGCGTCGCCTCGCGCTCCGTGGCGACGGCCGAGCGGATGCCGACGGCGAAGGTGCCGTTGCCGGCGGCGTCGACCCAACCGACCGGGGCAGCGTACCAGCCCCGATCGAACGCCTCTGTCTCGCGGATAGTCCGCAGCGCCGCGTCCGGGGGCAGTCCGCCCACGGCTGGCGTCGGGTGGAGCGCCTCGACGAGCGAGAGGACGTGCTCGTCGTCGTCCAGTTCAGCTGTTATCGATGTTCGAAGGTGCTGAACCGTGGCGAGTCGGCGAACGGTCCGGTCGCCGATGCGGACCGTCGAAGCGAACGGTTCCAGTTGGTCCCGTATCGCGTCGGCGACGAGCTTCTGCTCGTGGCGGTCCTTCTCGCTGTCGAGGAGTTCCGCGGCGAGCCATTCGTCCTCAGCGGGCGTGTCGCCCCGCCCCGTCGAGCCAGCGAGGGCCTCCGTGCGGACGGTTCGCCCGCGGACCGACACCAGCCGCTCCGGCGTAGCCCCGAAGAAGGTGCCGCCGGCGTCGGGCGACAACATGAACCGGTAGCAGTCCGGGTACGTCTTCGACAACCGGGCCATCACGTCCGGGACCGATAGCTCCGCGTCCAGTGTGGCGCTGAGACTCTGGGCGAGCACGACCTTTTGGAGCTCGCCCCGGTCGATACTCTCTGTGGCGGCCGCCACCTGCTCGCGCCAGCCGTCCTGTGTTGGCGTGCGCTTCCGGTGTGAGATTCCCGGCGGTGTACCCGGATTGCGCTCGGAGTCTGCGACCAGTCGGTCGCGCCATTCCTCCAGTAGCGCCTCCGCCTCGGTCGCGGCCTCAGGTCCTGTCGCGACCGTTGTGAGCCAGGCATCGTCGTCCCTTCTGGTTACCTGTATTTCGGGGAGGAAAAACGCCGCACTGGGGAACCCATCCCAGGGAGAGTCCTCTCCTTCATGCGTTCCGTTGTGGAAAGCGAACCCGCCGAACGCTCGCGGTCGAGCGACGCTCGGGAGGTCGTCGGGAACTGAGCAGTCAGCGAACAGCGCTTCGACCGCTGTCCGCACGTCGTCGAACCGCGACTGCCCGTCGGCAGTCACAGTCGCCGCGCTCCCGCGGGCCGCGATTGACTCTGTACCGGCCGCCCAGAAGAACCGGGGGCGAGCGTCCGTTTCCAGTACCGCCCGCACCGGTGCATCGTCGAGGCGACACCCGCGTGCGACGACCGTTGTCTCACCAACCGTCGTCTCGTCACCACGCAGTGGTTCCATCAGCAATGCCTTAGGATTGCGTACCTTTGAGCCTAACTATACGCTCGATTCTGCGTAGTCGGAATCAATCGGACGGACACGGTGGAACTGTCGATTTCACGCCGTTCTGGCCCGCCACGTACTCTGCCGGCTATTGGTTCAGATTCGCGGAAATTAATCTCCGAGTTTACGAATTTCCTATCACGGTTCTACAATTGTAATTCTGCAATCTGCGAACACACCCCCGTCAGGTTTAAATAGGGCATAGTCGAAGCCCCCTATGTTGCGATGCCTAAGGTAGAGATCAATATCCCGGAACACCTGGAGATGCAGATCGCGCAGCTCGTCGAGAAAGGCGAGTTCCTCAACCGCGAGGAAGCCATCGAGGACCTCCTGTCGACCGGGCTCAAGGCGTACAAAACCTCCGGACCACAGGACGAAGACGAGGAGCCAGGGTTCGAAGAAGACGGCATGATGGGCCACGACGACGAGTACGTCTTCTGAAAATACGGGCGTGAGCGTCTGGTATCCCTTCTCAAGCAATTCTTATGGACGTGCCACCGCATACTGTAGCTATGCACAAAGACGAGCTTCTCGAGCTACACGAGCAGATGGTGACGATCATGGAGTACTTCCGCGACGACATGGACTCGGTCGATCCGGACCTGTTCGACGCGTATCAGGAACTCGACGTGCGGCCATCGGACGTACACAAGTCAAAAAGCGAGCACAAACACGCCGTGTTCGTGCTCGGGAACTCCCTGGCGACGGCGATGAGCGAAGACGAGTTCTCGGACGCGGGCCGGGTCAGCAAGCGGATGAAGGAACTGGCCGAGGACGCCGAGCGGAAACTGTAAGTACGACGCTATCGAGTCGCAGTCTCTCTCGTCTTTATTTCGGCTGTCTTCTCCCGCTTGGCTACGATTGCTCCCCGTCGAGTTCGGTGAACAGCTCCGGGTCCGTCTTGAATTTCAGGACGTTGTGGACGACTGAGTTCCGGATGTTCTGAATCACGTCGCCGTGGTCCTTGTAGAAGTCGTGTATCCAGCGGGATTCGGCCGTCCGACTCGGGAACATCATCACTGACTTCCACTGATACTCGCCGTCGGAGAGGAAGTAAAACAGCGTGTGCCGGTCGTCCCGGATAGCGACCATCGCGTCGTGCCAGGAGTCGGCGAAATGCTCGGGGTTGAACTTGAACTCGAACAGCGCGAAATTGAACAGTTCCTCGTTCGGGACGATTGTCTCCCGGAAGACGCCCGCGGCGCGCATCTCCCGGATCGATTCGCTGACCGTTACATGGGACACGTCGATGCCGTATTCGGACTCCAGCAAGTCCGCAAGCTCGCGGGACGACCGCTGTGGGTCCGCCGAGAGTTCGCGCAGAATGTACATGTCCCGCTCGCTGAACTCCCAGTCCGGGGGGTCGTCGGTCATGCTACAGTCGCCCTCCACTTGTGGGAGAAAGAGCGGGTAGTCGTGTTTCCGGTCGATGCTCGGTCCGGTGTGAGATGGATCGTAGCTGGCATCTGTCTCTCCGGTGGTGGCTGGGTGGACCAGTCCTGACGCTGGTCACAGTAATCAGTTTACTGACCCGTGAACTCCGGGTCACGTTTCTCGACGAACGCGGTTGCGCCCTCCTCGTGGTCGTCGGTCGTGAAAGCGACGCCCTGTGCGGTGGCTTCGTTTTCGAGTGCCTGTTCCAGCGAACTGTCCAGACTCCGGTTGACCAGCCGCTTGGCGTGGCCGAGCGCGACCGTCGGTCCAGCGGCGATGTCGGCGACGAGTTCCGAAAACTCCGATTCGAACGTCTCCGCGTCGAACACCCGGGTGAACAGCCCGAGTTCCCCGGCCGCCTCGGCGTCCAGCAGTTCGCCGGTGAACAGCAGTTCCTTGGCCTTGTTCGGGCCGACGATTCGCGGAAGGAAATAGGAGACGCCGGAGTCACTCGCCAGTCCGACCTGGCGGAAGCCGAAGCCGATCTGGCCGGCAGTGCTCGCAACCTGTATATCACAGGCCAGCGCGAGTCCCGCACCGGCACCGAAGGCGGGGCCGTCGATTTTCGCGACGACCGGGAGGGGACAGCTGTGGACGGTCCGGATCGCTTCGTGGAGTGACGAGACCACCAGCTCGACCTGTGTGGCCGGCGGTCGGTCGTGCTTCACTCCCTGTAGCATTGCATTGATGTCCCCGCCGGCACAGAACGCCGGGCCCGCGCCCTCCAGCACGACACACCGGGCGTCGCTGTCGGCCACCGATTCGAACTGGGCAGTGAGTGCTTCGGCCAACTCCGCCGACAGAGCGTTTCGCGACTCCGGCTGGTTCAGCGTCACTGTGGCAATCCCGTCGTCGACAGACAGCGTCACTGTCGCATCTTCCATGTGGTGGCTCTCGACCGGCGGAAAGATAACAGTGGTGTCCGTCAGCGCCTGCCAGACCAACATCGTTGGGCAGTACCTTTTGCCCGGGCTAGTCCGTGTACTAGGTATGCGCCTGCACTGGCATCGCCGTGACCTCCGGGCGACGGACAACGCCGGCCTCGCCGCGGCGACCCCGTCCGACCCCGTTGTCCCGGTGTTCGTCTTCGACAGGGCCGTTCTCGACCACGCCGGCCCGCCCCGGGTCGCGTTCATGCTGGACGCTCTCGACAGCTTGCGCGAGTGGTACCGCGACCGCGGCAGTGACCTCGTCGTCGCCCGCGGGGATCCGACCGCCGTCATCCCGGACCTGGCGGTCGAATACGGCGTCGACACGGTCACCTGGGGCAAAGACTACTCCGCGCTCGCTCGGGAGCGCGACGCAGTGGTCCGGCAAGCGCTCGACGACGCGGACGTTGCTCGCGAAGCGGTCCAGAACGCTGTGTTGCACGAACCGGGCGAGATAACGACGAACGACGGCGACCCCTACAGCGTCTTCACCTACTTCGGCCGGAAGTGGCACGACCGAGAGAAAGCGACTCCCTACGAACCCCCGTCAGCCGACGAACTGGCTGATGTCGACGGCGACGCGCTCCCGACGCTGGCCGACCTCGGCTTCGATGAGCCAGAGGCGGACGTGCCCGCAGCGGGGACCGACGAAGCACGCGCCCTGCTCGATGATTTCCTCGTAGAGAACGTCTACGAGTACGAGGAGCGCCGGGACTTCCCGGCCGACGAGTGCACCTCGCGGCTCTCGGCTCATCTGAAGTTCGGGACCATCGGCATCCGCGAAGTGTACGACCGCACCGAGGACGCCAAAGAGGGGACTGGCGGTGACCGCCGCGAGTCCGTCCGGGAGTTCCAGTCCCAGCTAGCCTGGCGGGAGTTCTACACACAGGTGCTGTTTGCCCATCCGCACGTCGTCAGCTCGAACTACAAGTCCTACGAGAACCCTATCGAGTGGGAAAACGACGAGGAGCTGTTGCAGGCCTGGAAGGACGGTGAGACGGGCTATCCCATCGTCGACGCCGGAATGAGACAGCTCCGCGAGGAGGCGTACATGCACAACCGCGTCCGGATGATCGTCGCCTCCTTCCTCACGAAGGACCTGCTCGTCGACTGGCGACACGGCTACGAGTGGTTCCGGGAGAAACTGGTCGACCACGACACGGCCAACGACAACGGCGGCTGGCAGTGGGCGGCCTCTACTGGGACCGACGCTCAGCCCTACTTCCGCATCTTCAATCCGATGACGCAGGGCGAAGACTACGACCCGGACGCCGAGTACATCAAGGAGTACGTCCCGGAACTGCGGGATGCCGCGCCAGAAGTTATCCACGACTGGAACGACTGCTCGCTCACGCAGCGGCGCAATGCCGCGCCGGAGTATCCGGACCCGGTTGTCAAGCACAGCGACCGTCGCGAGCAGGCGCTGGCGATGTTCGAGCGGGCCAGGGGTGACGACTAGGATGGGAACATTCTGCTGTGCTGGACTCTTCTGAACACTTACACCAGCGCCGGAGCCGAGATGTGGCAGTGCAACAACGGACAGTTACGGTCCCGTCCCGCTGTCCTTGTAGAGTGATACCAAATGCCTCCTAAACGTTTAACAGGCAGCCGCGCGACACGTATTGATGGAGGCGTTTTCATATGCCCGAACATTCCAATCCCGAACTGCCACCGCTCCCGTACGACTACGACGCGCTGGAGCCACACATCTCCGAGCAGGTGCTCACCTGGCACCACGACACCCATCACCAGGGGTACGTAAACGGCCTCGAATCGGCCGAGGAGACACTCGCCGAGAACCGCGAATCCGGTGACTTCGGTTCGAGCGCGGCCGCGATGGGCAACGTCACCCACAACGGCTGTGGACACTATCTCCACACGCTGTTCTGGGAGAACATGGATCCCAACGGCGGCGGCGAGCCGGAAGGCGAACTCCTCGACCGCATCGAGGAGGACTTCGGGTCCTACGAAGGCTGGAAGGGCGAGTTCGAAGCCGCCGCATCAGCCGCCGGCGGCTGGGCGCTGCTCGTGTACGACCCCGTTGCCAAGCAACTGCGCAACGTGCCGGTCGACAAACACGACCAGGGCGCGCTCTGGGGCTCCCATCCAATCCTCGCGCTCGACGTCTGGGAGCACTCCTACTACTACGACTACGGCCCCGCTCGCGGCGACTTCATCGACGCCTTCTTCGAGGTTGTCGACTGGGACAAGGCCGCTGAAGAGTACGACAAGGTCGTCGGCCGCGTCGAATAAGGGGCGACACTCGACGTTTTTTCGCGGATGTGTTGAGAGTCCGAGTGACGTCTGTGCCGATAGCGGTTTCTCCGGCGTTAATATCTAACGCCGCCGACAAAAAATATCGGCGTGACTGGAGCAGACTACGGAACAGCAAGGTTACGGGAGGATATAGTTTTATAAGATGTGAATCAGTGGTAAGTGGTATGAGTCGCGATACCAATCGGCGAGCGTTCATGAAGCGCACTGGGGCGATAGGCACCGTGGGTCTGCTTGGTGGGTTGGCAGGCTGTTCAACCGAACAGACTGACGGTGGCGGCGGCGACGGCGGTGATGGTGGGATGACCGGTACCGGGACCGACTCGGGTGGCGACAGCGGCCCGGAATCGCCGGACGTGCTGATGGTCGTCGGCTATCCACAGAGCGGTGTGCAACTGTTCAAGGACTTCTACGCCGACTACGGCGACGACGCTGCTGACATCCTCGTCACCGACGGACTGCAGGACGGCGAGCTACCGAGTAACGTCGGCGACGATATGTCGAACGTCCGCGGCACGGCCCCGTCGGCGGCCGGTCCCGGAGTCGATACGTTCACGGAGCAGTTCACCTCCGAGTTCGACTACGACGAGGCCGGCGTGTTCACATCACAGGCCTACGATGCGACAGCGGTCCAGATTCTCGCCAACCTGCTGGCCGGGGAAAACGACGGACAGGCCGTCCGAGATCATATGCGTGTCGTCGCCAATCCGGGCGGCGACACGTACGGCCCCTCCGAACTGCCAGCGGCCGTCGAAGCGGCCGCCGCGGGCGAGAACATTCAGTACGAGGGGGCTTCGAGCGCGGTCGACTTCGACGAAAACGGGGACATGGCCTCGGCGCAGTATCAGGTCTTCGGCTTTCAGGACGGTGGGGGCGTCGATACGCTCAACACCGTCGACTTCGACGCGGGCGACGACATCCCGCAGCCGGAACCGAACGGCTCCGGGAGCGACCCCGGACGAACGGTCCGGTTCGGTGTGCTGATGCCCGAGACCGGCGATCTCGGGCCGCTCGGCAGGCCGATCCGCGACGGGGCGATCCTCCCGGCCCTGCAACTCGAAGGCGAGGTCGACTTCGAGTTCGATTACCAGGTCGGTGACACCCAGACCCAGGCACAGGCGGGCATCGACGCGGCCAACTCCCTCGTCAGCGATGGATATCCGTCGATTACCGGAGCGGCCAGCTCCGAAACGTCGATACAGGTCGCCAGAAATGTGCTCGTCGACAGTGGTGTCGTCGGCTGTTCGCCAGCGTCCACGTCGCCGACGATTACCGACCTCGAAGACAACGACTACATGTTCCGCACCCCGCCCAGCGACGCGCTGCAGGGACAGGTCCTGGCACAAGTCGGCGTGGACGAACTCGGTGCCGAGACCGCATCGACGCTGTACGTGAACAACAGCTACGGCCAGGCACTGCAGGAGGCGTTCGCCGGCGCGTTCGAAGCAGAAGGCGGGACCATCGTCAACCAGGTCGGCTTCGAGCAACAGCAGTCCTCCTACACGTCCGAAATCAACAGCGCGATGAACCAGTAACGGGGCCGCAACCGCTGTCCTGTTTTATCCGCCGAGGAAGTCCTGTCGCACCTGCTCGTCGTTGAGAAGAACCGTCCCCTCGTCCTCGTAGCGGTTCTGGCCCTGGACGAGGACGTAGCCCCGGTCACACCGCCGGAGCGCTTCCTTGGCGTTTTGCTCGACCATCAGAATCGCCGTCCCGTCGTCGTTAATGCGGTCGATACGGTCGAACATATCGTCGACGAGGTCCGGGGCCAGCCCGGCGGAAGGCTCGTCGAGCAACAGCAGGTCAGGGTCGAGCATCAGCGCCCGCCCCATGGCGAGCATCTGCTGTTGGCCGCCCGACAGCGTCCCAGCCGACTGGTCGGACCGCTCCCGGAGGATGGGGAACCGCTCGTACACGTCCTCGATGCGGTCTTCTGGGACTTCATCGAGGATGTACGCGCCCATTTCGAGGTTCTCGCGCACGCTCAGCGAGCCGAACACGTTGCCGGTCTGGGGGACGTAGCTGATCCCCTCGTAAATGATTTCGTCGGGATTGCGCCGGCTGATGTCGGTCCCGTCGAAGATGACGTCCCCGCCCATGTACGTCGTCAGGCCGAAGACAGATTTCATCACCGTCGACTTGCCGGCTCCGTTCGGGCCGACAATGACGACGTACTCGCCGTCCGCAACGTCCATGTGGACGTCGCTGAGGACCTGCAGGTCGCCGTAGCCTGCATCGAGGTTCCGGATGGCGAGGAGTCGCTCGGCTGGGTCAGGGAGCGTGACAGCCTCGGACTCCGTCGCGCGCTGGCTCATACGTCACCTCCCAGATACGCCTCCAGTACCCGCTCGTCCGACGTGATAGTCTCGGCGTCCCCTTCGGCGAGGACGCTCCCCTGGTGCATGACGATGATGTGTTCGCAGTTGTTCATGATGACGTCCATGTCGTGTTCGACGAGCAGGAAGGTCAGCCCCTGCTCCCGGCGGAGTTCGTGAATCCGCTCCAGTAGTTTCTCCTCCAGCGTCGGGTTGACGCCGGCCAGCGGCTCGTCCAGCAGAATCATCTCGGGGTCGGTCATCAGGACCCGCGCCATCTCCAGCAGTTTCCGCTGACCACCGGAGAGATTGCCGGCGTTCTCGTGGGCGAGGTGGTCGATCTCGAAGAACTCCAGCGTCTCCCACGCGCGGTCCCGGACGGCCGCCTCGTCCTTGATTACGTCCCCGCGCAGTCCCGGCGTCACCGAGCGAACGACGGATTCTCCGACTTGTCCACCCGGTGCGAGCATCACGTTCTCCAGGACCGTCATCTCGGACAGTTCACGGGCGATCTGGAACGTCCGGACCAGTCCCTGGTTTGCGAGTGTGTACGGCGGGAGCCCGGTAATGTTCTGGCCGTCGAAGGTGACCCGGCCACCAGTTGGCTCGTGAATGCCGGTGATACAGTTGAACGTCGTCGACTTGCCGGCCCCGTTCGGGCCGATGAGGCCGGTGAGCGACCCCTCTGCCACGGAGAACGTCGCCCCGTCGACCGCGACGACGCCGCCGAACTCCTTGCGGAGGCCGTCGACTACGAGCAGGGGAGAGTCAATAGCGTCGCTCGTGACGGCCGTTTCCCGTTGCTCTGCGACGTCGGGCTCACTCATCGGCCTCACCTCCGGACCCGGACTGCGGTCTGTCCAGACTCACGCTCGTTGCGGGTTCGTTCCGGTGGCCGAGCAGCCCATCTGGCTGGTTCTGGATGATGTATATCAGGACGACGCCGATGAGCACGAACCGGAGCGTGCTGACGTTGCTAATGGTGTATGCAAGGAGGGGGAGCGGGTCAAGTGACGCGAACCCGGCGACCGCGTCGACGATGTTGCCGGGTGCGCGAGTGCCGCCCAGCGAGACGTTCTCCCCCAGCCGCGCCGGCAGATAGAACAGCAGTCCGGAGAACGTCGCCGCCCCGACGATACTGCCGGTGTTGGACCCGGAGCCGCCGATGATGAGGGCCGCGAACACGTAGAACGTGATCGTCGGTCTGAACTGCTGTGGGCTGACGTAGCCCGCCTGTCCGCGGAACAGGACACCGGCCAGCCCCATCAGCGCGCAGCCGATCATGAACGTCTTGATTTTGAACTGGCGGGTATCCTTGCCGAGAGACTGGGTCACGGTCTCGTCCTCGCGGATCGCCTTCAGCACGCGACCGAACGGCGAGTTCGTGATGCGGGCGAGCACCCAGTAGCTCCCGGCCACGACTAGCAGGAGGAGTATTCCGTACGTGAGATTCGCCAGGTTCGGCCCGGAGACGCCGACGCCCTCCGCGGCGGTTACGATCGGCTGCCCGACGCCGTTGATGAGCGTCGCCGCCACGTCGTTCGCGGACTTGAACGAGATGCCGGTCGCGCCGCCGGTGCCGACCGGCACCCCGAACAGTGAGAACTCGGCGAGGCCGCTCCAGTTGACGACAAGTCGGATTATCTCCGAGAACGCGACTGTCACGATAGCGAGGTAGTCCGCTTTCAGTCTGAGCGCCGGGAGCGCCGCAAGACCGCCGACGATAGCGGCCATAACCATACCGCCGATGAGGCCGACCCACAGCGGGAGGCCGAGCCCAGGGACCGCCCCGGCGGCCGGGTCAGTTGGCGCAGTGAGAATCGCCGTGGTGTACGCGCCGACGGCCATGAACCCCGCAATGCCGATGTTGAACAGGCCAGTGTACCCCCACTGGAGATTCAGTGCCAGCGCGAGGATTGCGTAGCCGCCGATGAGTACGGTCACGCTGCCGATGAAGCCGGCGGCGAGGTTCGCCCAGTTCGCCCCGCCGACAGCGATTGCCAGCACGAGCATAACGGCCCAGATACTGGCGATGAAGCCGACAACCAGCCCCACGTCCGGGAGCGCGTCCAGACGGTCTCGAACAGTGTCAACAGTACTCATGCTGTCGACACCCCCCCGAAGATGCCGGACGGGCGCAACAACAGGACGACGATGAGCACCAGGAACGCGGAGGCCCGCGTCAGCCCGGACGGCAGCCAGATCAGGGCCAGGCTATCGACCAGCCCGATGAGGATCCCACCGGCCATCGCCCCGTATATCGAGCCGATACCGCCGACGATGACAGCGGCGAAGATGAGCAGGAGCAGAATCCAGCCGAAGTTGAACGATATCGTGCCGCTTTCCAGCACGAGCAGGTAGCCACCGATGCCCGCCAGACCGCCACCGAGAATCCAGGTGAGCCGGATCACGCGCTCGGTCGGAATCCCGGTCACGCGTGCGAGGTCCTCGTTGTCGGCCATCGCCCGCATCGCTTTGCCGAGCTTCGTCCGCTGTAGCAGCAGGTGGACGCCAAGCATCAATAGGAGCGACACCACCAGGAGGGTGATTTCGTTGTCGGTGACCGAGATCATCGAGAACACCGTCACTCGGAGCCCGCCGCTTGCGACCCCGCTGGTCTGTGTTCCAAAGACGAACGCGATGAGGTATCGCAATGCGAGTGCGACACCGATTGACGCGATCAGCAAGGAGATGTTGTCCGTATCGCGCATGGGGCGATAGGTGAGTCGGTCGATGAGTAACACGATACCGATTGACCCGACCCCGGCGACGACGAGACCGAGAAGCACCGGAGCGAACGTCGAAACGGTGCTCAACTGCCGTCCAGAGTTGAGCATGAACAGTTCTGCGATCGGGGCACCGGTCCCGAGACCGGCGGTGATGTACGCGGCGACCCACCCCAGGAACGCCCCCACCGTCACTGTGTCCCCGTGTGCGAAGTTGGCGAAGTCGAGGATGCTGTACGTCATCGACAGGCCGATTCCGGCGAGGCCGACCGCCAGTCCGACGAGCAGTCCGTCCACCACCATCGAGAGCAACGAGCCCACGGTGAGGGACCCCCCCAGTAACCTGGTCCCGAGGAAGAACACGGTTGTCCCAGCGAGCTTTGCAACTAAATCCAGCAAGAGGAAGCCACTTACGGCGGCCACCACCGCTGCCCCCGGCCGGTCACCCATCACCACGCGGCCGTCTCTTGCGAACTCAGCAATTCCCATAGGTTACCCTTCGTTGGACCCTCCTGTCTAAATAACCCACCGGAAATTCGTGCGAAATAACCGTGTAGAAGCCAGGACACCGCTGTCAAAACAGGAATCGCCCCCTCCCATGGTCGCGTGTCGAGCGAGAGACTAGTGATACCACGGTACAAACTGGCGAATAGAGCCACTTCGAACCCAGTGCGGATCACGAATTCGAGCGCCCGCACGGCGCGCGACACCGGTTTCGGTCACCACTGCTTCGAGTCGTACCCGTCTCGAGAAATCACCGGACACCGGCCGGATACTGGCTGAGAACGGTGCTATTCACAGCGCTTTTATGCGGTCCATCGATGATATACGACAGATGGTACGCCTGGTCGTCGCCAGTCTCGTGCTGGTTCTCCTGCTGGGGAGCGGTGCCGCGCCGCTGGCGATGTCACAGCCGGCCGACGAGAGCGTCGGCGTCCAGACGCCCGACAGGTTCGACCGGACGACGTTCCAGGTCACGCTGTATCAGAACGGGTCAGCCGAGTGGGCAATCGTCCACAGGACCCCGCTCGAAAACGACACCGACCAACAGCAGTTCGAGGAGTTCGCCGAGGCGTTCGAGCAGACGGAGCAGCCGCTGTACCAGAATTTCGTCGAGCAGTCGACGCTGCTGACACAGTACGGGACGAACGTGACTGGCCGGAACATGAGTGCGACCGACTACAAGCGGTCGGCATCGGTCGACCCGCTCCAGAACACCGGCACGGTTCGGATGTCGTTCCGCTGGCATAACTTCGCTGTCGTCGAGGGCGACTCCGTCGTGGTCAGCGACGTGTTCGACGGCGGGTTCTACATCGGGTCGAGCCAGTCGTTCGTCTTCGAGCGCGGCCCCGAACTGGCATTCGTCAATGTCAAGCCGGAACCTGACTCACAGAGTACCCCGGACTCGCTCGAAAACAGCGAGAGCGTTACGTGGAACGGCGAGCAGTCGTTCAACGACCGCCGGCCCTACGTGGAACTGCAACCGCGCGAAACCGGCCAGAGCGCCGGTACTGAGCAGCGCACCACGGCTGGCGGTGATACACCTTCCGAGGCCGCCGGTGGGCCGTCGTGGATGCTCCCGGCCGCCATCGTCGGTCTCATTGTCGTTGCTGGCGGTGTGGCCGCGTGGCGGTCCGGCGCACTGGGACAGGTCCTGGGAACCGACGACGACGAACCGCCCGCTGCGTCACCGTCAGCCGCTGCGGACACGGAGCAGCCGTCGTCGGCTCCGCCGGGCGATGCAACAGCGGACACCGATACGCCCGACGAACCGGCGGTCCCCGACGAGGAACTGCTCACCGACAGCGACCGCGTCTGCAAACTGCTGGAGGAAAACGGCGGCCGAATGAAGCAGGTCGACATCGTCGACAGCACCGACTGGTCGAAATCGAAGGTGAGCATGCTCCTCTCAGATATGGAAGACGACGGCGACATCTCGAAGCTCAGAGTCGGCCGCGAGAACATCATCAGCCTCGCCGGCCAGGAGCCCGATGCCGCGGGGTCACCGTTCGACGACGAGTGAGAAACCAACACAGGGCGGGGCCGAAACGCAATGATTATACGTATCTCCTCGCTACGAACTTGTGTACGCTCCGTTGGTGTAGTCCGGCCAATCATATCACCCTCTCACGGTGATGACTAGGGTTCAAATCCCTGACGGAGCATTTCTCTGCGATTCAACGAATACACAGTGACCGCTGTCTGTGACCGACAGTATTTGTGTCTCCCAGTCCAACCGGCCGGTATGCGCGTCGCGGTAGTCACCGTCGGAGACGAACTGCTCAGTGGCGAGACGGTCAACACGAACGCCGCGTGGCTGGGACAACAGCTCGCGCAGCGTGGCGTCACTGTCGGCCGGACGACGGTCGTCCCCGACGAGATATCGGATATCGCCCGCGTGGTCAACGAGTACCACGCGGAGTTCGACGCCGTCATCGTCACCGGCGGCCTTGGACCGACGCACGACGACAAAACCATCGAAGCCGTCGCCGCGGCGTTCGGCCGGGACGTCGTCGAGAGCGAGGACGCCATCGCGTGGCTGGAGGAACACGGCGGCTACACGCGCGACGACCTTACCGACGGAACCGGCGAGGTGCCGGAGGGGTCCCGTGTCCTGCCAAACCACGAGGGCGTCGCGCCCGGCTGTGTCGTCGAGAGCTGTTACGTCTTACCGGGCGTGCCGGCCGAGATGAAGCGGATGTTCGAGGAGATTGCGGGCGAGTTCGCCGGCGAGCAGCGGTACGTTCGCACCGTCGACGCCGATGAGCCCGAGAGCGCGCTGCTGGATCGACTGGCGGAGGTACAGGAGCAGTTCCCGGTCAAGGTCGGAAGCTATCCCGGCGACCACGTAACCGTCCGGTTCGAGGGGACAGAGGAGGAGCTAGTCGAGGACGCGGCCGCGTGGTTCGGCGAACGCGTCGAGTCACCGACGGCGGAGTGACTACCGGTAGAGGTGGTTCAGCCAGAGAAACGTCAGGAGCAGGCCACCGAGCGTGATGACCGCGCCGGACGCGTTGATGATCCCTGTCTGAACGCCGCTCTGGAGTAGGACTGACATAGCTGTGCGTTCTTCGTGGGGTGGCTTGAAAGGCACGCTCCCGGGCCCCTTTTGCCGCGGGGTCGCCAAGAGGAAGCGAATGCGACGAATCGGTGTCGTGGTCAACCCCATCGCCGGGATGGGCGGCCGCGTCGGCCTCAAGGGCACTGACGGGAAAGTCGCGGAGGCGCGCCGCCGCGGCGCGGAGCAACGCGCACCGGATCGCGCACGGACTGCGCTGGAATCACTCGCCGAGGTGGAGACGGACGTGGAACTGCTCACGTACGGCGACCCGATGGGAGAGGGTATCGCTCGTGAGGCAGGGTTCGATCCGACGGTCGTCGGCGCTCCGGCGAGCGCTGACGAGACGACGAGCGAGGACACCCGACATGCGGTCCGGGCGTTCGTCGAGGCGGACGTGGACGCGATCCTGTTCGTCGGGGGCGACGGCACGGCCGTCGACGTAGCAACGACGCTTGACGACCTGGACGCGGACATTCCGATCCTTGGCGTCCCGGCCGGCGTCAAGGTGTACTCCTCCGTGTTCGGCGTGTCACCGCGTGCGGCCGGACGCATCGTGGCTCGGTTCTCCGAGACGGAGCGCGCGGAGGTCAACGACATCGACGAGGACGCTTTCAGAGGCGGGGAGGTCGTCACGGAACTCCGGGCCGTCGCCACGGTCCCCGTCGCCGACCAGCGCCAGTCGGCCAAACAGTTGGGCGGCGGCAGCGTCGAGTCACTCGCCGAGAGCGTCGCCGACGCCGTCGAGGGGGGCGTCACGTACGTCCTCGGGCCAGGGAGCACTGTCGGCGCTATCAAGGAACAGCTCGGGTTCGACGGGACGACGCTCGGCGTGGACGTGTGGCGCGACGGAGAGGTGCTTGCCCGTGACGCCGCCGAGTCAGACATTCTCGACGCCCTCGGCGACCGAAACGTCATCGTGGTTTCGCCCATCGGTGGGCAGGGGTTCGTGTTCGGCCGGGGGAATCAGCAACTGTCACCGGCGGTCATCAGGCAGTGTGACCTCGAAGTCGTCGCCTCGCGGCGGAAACTGGACGGTATCGGGACGCTCCGGGTCGACACCGGTGACTCGGACCTCGACGAGGAACTGCGCGGCTGGCTGCGGGTCCGCATCGGCCGTCACGAGCGCCGACTCGTCGAAGTCGTCTAATCTGTATGGGCCTCCCCAGCCGAGAGACGTAAGCCATGATATATCGGCTCCGGTATTTTATCATGTATAGTCAAGATTAAGGTATCTCACGCCCCACAAAGGACATATGGAAACTCGGAAAGTCCAGCGATTGGGGCCGTCGACGCTCGCGATGACGTTGCCGGCGGAGTGGGCCAGTGCGCACGACGTCGAAAAGGGCGACGAGGTGTCGCTACGGATGGGCGGCAAAGGCACGCTGACAGTCATGCCCGAGTCCGTCCAGACCGAGGAATCAGAGGCTATCATCCACGCAGAGAACCTCGATGCCGCGTCTGTCGAGCGGGCCATCGTCGCCCAGTACGTGCTCGGACGGCGCGTCATCCACGTCGAAGCCCCGGAAGGCGAGACGCTGGAATCCTCTCACATTAACGCCGTCTACAACGCCGAAACCCAACTGATGGGCCTCGGCGTCATCGAGGAGACGCCGGACAGAATCGCGATTCGCTGCTCCGTCGACCCGGAGGACTTCACGCTCAACAACCTCCTCGAACGGCTGGAATCCACCGGCTCGACGATGCGAAACGAGGCGGTGAAATCCCTCGCCCACGGCAACCCCGACCTCGCTCAGCGGGCGCTCAACCGCGAGCGACAGGCCAACAAGATATTCGTCCTGCTGCTACGGCTCATCTTCACGGCCTACCAGAACCCCAACCTCGCGCGGGCTATCGGCCTCAACGACGGCTTCCCGCTCATCGGCTACCGTTCGATTGCGAAGAACCTCGAACTGACGGCGGACAACGCCGAGGACATCGCCGAGATCGCGCTAGAGACCGACGATCACTCGCTCAACGTCGACAGCTCCACGATGCGCCGCATCCGCGAGTTCACCGACCAGGTCAACGACATCACCGAACTTGCGGTCCAGGCAGCTGTCGACCGCAACTACGACACCGCGATTCAGGTCCGAGAGCTGTACAAGGACATCGGCGACAAGGAACACGAAATCCTCGACGACCTGCCGGAGATGGACAACGAGGCGCTACTGGAAGTGCGCGAAGTGCTCGTCAGCCTCCAGCAGACGGCCGAGTTCGCGGTCCGGAGCGCAGAGATCGCAACGAACCTCGCGCTCAACGAGGAGTCCGAGCACACGACAATCGAGTGAGGCGGCTCCCGCTGCCCGCAGTTGCGGTTCGCAGCGACAGTCCTGTTTTCCGACTCTACCACGTAATTTGGCAGTTTCACTACCACGATCGGTTGCTGTGAAAAACACCTGCACCTTTCATCGGACATCGTGAACGGTCCAGTATGAAGCGGCCTGTCGACCCATCGACACCCATTCATATCGCCGTCAAAGAGACCATCGCGGCACTTGAGGACTGCCACCCTACACAACTTGGGAGCCTTGAGATGGTCGTTGACGGTGAGCGACTGGACGCGGTGCTGGATGCCCCGTCAGAGGAGTTACCGATGCTGTTCCAGTACTGTGGCTATACGGTATCAGTCGATGACACGGGGACGCTCTGTGTCGAGAACTGAGGGATAGTAAACTGGCAGCGCTGGCTACCCGAGCAGGCCGCCGTCGTCGGTTTCGGTCTCAGTCGCTGTCTCCGTCGGCGTCGCGGTTTCCGATTCTGTCTCCGTCTCGGTTGGCGTTGCGGTTTCCGTCTCAGACTCGTCGCCACCCAGTAGCCCGTCATCCGTCTCGGTCTCCGTCGGTGTCGGCGTCGGGGTTTCAGTTTCCTCGTCGCCGTCCGGTGACTCGTCGGCCGACCCGTTGTCGGGCTCAGCGCTCGTTCCGTTGCCGGTCGGGTACTGTGCTTTGTTGCCGAAGATATCCGTCTGGATCTCCTGTTGGTAATCGATAGCGTCCAGATCGACCCGGAACTGCTCCCCGCCGCCCTCCAGCACGAGGTAGAAATCGATGTAGAGGTCCGTCCGCTGGTTTCGCTGGAGGTGGGTCACCCACCAGCGGTCGAGGTTCCCGTTCTGGATAGCGGTGTTCGCTTCGAGTGTCGTCTCCTGGCCGGGGCTGAGGACGTAGCCACGGTCAGTCTCGCCCTCGCCGACGGTCACGTCGTTCATCCGGATGGTGTAACCGACTTTGGTGATCGTGTAGGGGTACGGCTTGGGGTTGTACACGTCGAACGCGAGGTTCAGCGGCGTCTCGGACTGGGTGAGGTTCTCCTGGTCCCACGCGCCGCGGGTCTCGTTGATGTAGATGACGGGGTCCGAGACAAGCGGCTGGTCCGCCTCGACGGGGCGCGTCTCGGTGGAGTTGAACTGGCTGAGGAGGTCCGTCTCGATGGTCCGCTCCTGGCTGAACGACACTGACCGGCCCCCGAGCGTTGAGGAGGTGACGGTAGCGTCGATACCGACCGTCGTCGTCTCGCCGTTGTCGATGTGGGTGACCCACCACGGCGGGATACGGTCGTTTTGCATCTCGGTGCTGAACGCGAGCGTCGAGTTGCCGGTCCCGAGGCCGATGCCCTGCCTGTCGCCCTGTGCCATCTCCACGCCGTTCATCGAGATGGTGTAATTGAGTCCGACACCGCCCAGCTGGACACCGACTGGGTTGGGGTTGGTCACGGTCAGGTTCGTCGCCACAGCGGTCGTCTGGTTCGAGACGTCCGCGAAGTGGTTGTCCACGGACGCGACGCTGGGTGTGCCCAGAACGCCGAGCGCGACGCTGCCCCCTGCGACAGCGGCGACCGCGACGACCAGTACACCAACTATTTTCAACCATCCCATAGTTGTACACCCATCTTCGACGGGCCGGTATATGTCCTGTGGCCCCAGCCCGAATGAACTAAGTGGGCAACACCGAAAGCGTCGTACATGAGTTCCAAGGCGTCCAAAAGCGACATGGGGACGGGCCTGGCCCTGCTGTTCGGACTCGTCTCGGTCGGCGCGGCGGTAGTCACAGCAACCAACAGCTACAACTACGCGATTCTGCACGCACAGGAGCTTGAGACCGGCAATCTGCTCGTGACGTCCGGCGGCGCGTTCGGGCTCGCAATGCTGGCCGCGGCTGTGGCTATCGTGGCGATTCACGCCTACGACGCCTGACGCCCGGTATCAGCGGAGAGACTGTGAAGGGAACCGTTAAAAACGCTGAGACCCATTCTCTAGTATGGCCGATTACAGCGAGGAAGACCGACGCATTCTCGAATATCTCCGGGACAGCGTCTCGCGTGGAGAGAGCTACTTCCGCGCGAAGAACATCGCTGAGCAGCTCGGCCTCTCGTCGAAGCAAGTGGGAGCGCGGCTGCCACGCTTAGCTGAGGAGGCCGACGAAGTCGAGATCGAGAAGTGGGGCCGAGCGCGGTCGACGACGTGGCGCGTCACACCGACGGGATAGCCGCTGCCGGGTTTTACGCACTGTGACAATCGGTGGATTCATCGGCCAGTAGTCCCGAGTACCTTCCATGACTGTCCGGGCCGAGCGAACGATGACTGTGCCGGCCACACCGGAGCGTGTCTGGGAATTCATCACCGACCCGGATAAACGGGCCCGGCCGATCAGCGTCGTCACAGACTGGGAAGTCATCGACGACACACACGCGAACTGGTCGATAGAACTCCCGATTCCAGTGGTCAGCCAGACGATGACGGTGAAAACCGAGGACGTCGAACAGCGCCGCCCGGAGTACGCCCGCTTCATCGGTCGCTCGAAAGTGATGACCGTCCAGGGCGAACACGAACTCGAAGAGACGGCCGACGGCGGCACGAAACTGACCAACCGGTTCATCGTCGACGGCAAGCTCCCGGGCGTCGAGCGGTTCTTCAAGCGGAACCTCGACGACGAGATGCAGAACCTCGAACAGGCGCTGCGGGACGACCTCGAAGTCGAAGCATGAGACTCACGCTTGCCCAGATAGACGTGTCGTCGGACGCGGTGGCAGAGAACGTCGGCCGCGCAACCACCGCCATCAAGGACGCGGCCGCGGACGGCGCGGACCTCGTCGTGCTCCCGGAACTGTTCAACGTCGGCTACTTCGCGTTCGACCGCTACGCCCGCGAAGCAGAGGGGCTGGAGGGCGAGACACTCACCCGAATCCGCGGCGTCGCCGCGGACAACGACGTGGCGGTGCTCGCCGGAAGTATCGTCGAGGACCTCGAAGCCAGCGCCGACAGCGGCTTCGACACGCCGGCTCCGGAGGGGATGGCGAACACCGCCGTGTTCTTCGACCGCGACGGGGAACGACAGGCGGTGTACCGCAAACATCACCTGTTCGGCTACGACTCGGCGGAGTCCCAACTGCTCGAAGCCGGCCGGAGGATTCCGACCGTCGACTTCGAGGGGTTCACCGTCGGCATTACCACCTGCTACGACCTCCGGTTCCCGGAGCTGTATCGCCATCTCGTCGACGAGGGGGTGACGCTGACGCTCGTCCCGAGCGCGTGGCCCTATCCCCGCGTCGAGCACTGGAAGCTATTCGGCCGCGCCCGCGCCGTCGAAAACCAGCTGTACGTCGCCGCAGCGAACGGTGTCGGCCAGTTCGAGGACGCGGAACTGCTGGGTCGGTCGACGGTGTACGACCCGTGGGGAACGACGCTCGCCAGCGCCGACGACCACCCGGCGCTGGTGACTGCCACCCTCGACCCTGCTCGCGTCGACCAGGTCCGCGAGGAGTTCCCGGCGCTCGCTGACCGCCGGACGGACTGGCCGTAACTGCAGTCGCTGTTTTACAAAAAGCGGTTTTTGAGCGTTCGCCGTCGTTATGCCGCTCTCAGGACGAGTACGACCCGTATGGCTTCGCGAATCAGGGTCCTCGCTGTCGTCGGTCTCCTCCTCCTTGCCGGTTGTACCGGTATGGGTGGGAGCGGCGATGCGGGCGAGGCACAGGGCGGCGGTGACGGCGCACAGATGTCCAGCGGCGACGGCGGGTCGAGCCAACCCGTCGAAGCGGACTCCGAGGCGAACGCCGCGGATAGCGGGAATATTCAGGCCGGCGACGCGGCGGCTGACCGGGCCATCATCCGCAACGGTCGGATGGTGGTCGAAGTGGAGAACTACTCCACGACAGCCGACGCAATCGCTGCTCGGGCGCGCACGTCCGGCGGGTACGTGAGCGACTCCAACCGCGAACTCCACCGCAGCGACGGCGAGGCGTGGTACACCGGGTACATCGTGGTCAGAGTGCCAAGCGAGGAGTACGAACCGACGCAGTCGATGGTGAGCGAGCAGGGGACGGTGCGCTCCGAGGAAACGACCACGAAAGACGTGACCGACAAACTGGTCGACCTCGAAGCGCGGCTAACCAACCTCCGGGAGCGCCGCGACCGACTGCGGACCTTCTACGAGCAGGCAAACAGCACGGCGGAACTGCTCCGCATCGAAGAGGAACTCTCGTCGGTCCAGAGCGACATCGAACGCCTCGAAGCACAGAAGCGCTCGCTCGAACAGCGGGTCGCCTACTCGACGCTGCGCGTCGAGATTCACGAGCCAGCGCCCGAGCCGTCGGCCCAGCAAGTGCCGTACCACGAGCGGTCGCTTGTCGCTGCGTTCCTCTCGTCAGTGACCGACGTGTACGTGTTCACTCGTGGGCTGCTCGTGACCGCTGCGAGTCTCGCGCCGTGGATCGTCGTCCTCGCCGTCCCAGTCGTCGGTGGTCGACGGCTCCTTCGCGGTCGGTCGGTCCCGCTGCTGGGCCGACGTGGCGCGTCGGAACCCGCCACAGAAGACAGTGCCGGTGGAGGCGAAAGCGACGCCCCACAGCAGGAATCCACTGAGGAATCGGACATGGAGTCGCCAGACAGGGACGCGTAGCCGGAACCGAACACCGGGCCTTTTTTGCGTGTGCACTCGCTACGAGTAGCTGCCGGCAAGGCGCTTTTCACGTCGATGCCGGCGCTAACGCCCGTCTCGCTGCTCGGCCACTCGGCGTCGCTCGTCCGCCAAGGCTGTCCGGACAGCCTTTTCACTCCTCTCCCGGAGTCGATCCTTTCGCCTCTCCTCGTCTTTCGGATACTATCGATCTAAAACGTCCACTCAGCAGCTACTGCGACGAAGATATCCTGCGAGCTACCGCGTCCGTTCCCGCTCCAGCGCTTCACCGAAGTGTTCTGGCGTGATCTCCACTTCGTCGGCGTTCTCGGTGGCCTCTTCCGGCCCGTAGGCGGACGCCACCTCACGGATGGCCAGCATCGACGCTTCGCGGACGACGGCCTCCAGTTCTGCACCCGAGAAGCCGTCGGTCTCCTCGGCGAGGTCCCTCATATCGGTGTCATCAGCGAGCGGCTTTCCGTCGGTGTGGACGGCGAGAATCTCCTCGCGGGCTTCACGGTCGGGGTTCGGGACCTCGACGTGCTGTTCGAGGCGACCCGGTCGCAGGAGCGCATCGTCGATCATGTCCCGGCGGTTAGTCGCAGCCAGTACGACCAGATTGGGGTTCTCGGTGATGCCGTCGAGTTCAGCGAGTAGCTGGGAGACGACGCGCTCGGTGACTTCGTTGCCCTGACCGCGGTGGCTGGCGATGGCGTCGATCTCGTCGAGGAAGATGATGCTCGGCGCGGTCTGGCGGGCGCGCTCGAACAGTTCCCGGACCGCCTCCTCGCTCTCGCCGACGTAGCGGTCCATGATTTCGGGGCCGGCGACGTGGATGAAGTTCACGTCGCTCTCGCCAGCGACGGCCCGAGCCAGCAGCGTCTTGCCTGTCCCCGGCGGGCCGTACAGCAGGATGCCGCTCGGCGGGTCGGTGTTGGTCGCGGTGAACAGCTCAGTGTACGACAGCGGCCACTCGATGGCCTCCGTCAGCGTCTGCTTGACCTCGGACAGCCCGCCCACGTCGTCGAAGGTCGCCGTCGGCGACTCGGCGACGTACTCCCGCATCGCGCTGGGGTCGACGGTGGCGAGCGCGGTCTCGAAGTCGTCCTGGTGGACGTCGCCGTCGTCGCGGTCGGCCCGGAGCGCGGCCATTGCGGCCTCGGTGGTCAGCGACGCGAGGTCCGCCCCGACGAAGCCGTGGGTCTGTGCGGCGATGCGGTCGAGGTCCACGTCGTCGTGCAGCGGCATATCCCGCGTGTGGACGTCCATAATCTCGCGGCGACCGTGCTCGCCGGGCACACCGATCTCGATTTCGCGGTCGAAGCGTCCGCCCCGGCGCAGCGCCGGGTCGATGGCGTCGACGCGGTTCGTCGCCCCGATGACGACGACCCGGCCCCGGTCTTCGAGGCCGTCCATCAGTGTGAGCAACTGGGCGACGACCCGGTTCTCCATGTCGGCGTCCTCGTCGCGGGAGCCGGCGATGGAGTCGATTTCGTCGACGAAGAGGATAGCCGGCGCGTTCGCTTCGGCTTTTTCGAAGGCCTCCCGGAGCCGCTCCTCGCTCTCGCCCTTGTACTTGGAGACGATTTCGGGGCCGGAGATAGTGTCGAAGTAGGCGTCGACCTCGTTTGCCACCGCTCGCGCGATGAGGGTCTTCCCCGTCCCGGGCGGGCCGTGCAGGAGGACGCCGCTGGGCGGGTCGATACCCAGACGGCGGAACTCCTCGGGCTCCGAGAGGGGCATCTCTATCATTTCACGGATACGATCCAGTTCCTCGTCGAGGCCGCCGATGTCCTCGTAGCTCACCCCCGATTCCGTCTCGGCGGTCGGTGTGTTCGCCGTTGTTGCCTCACCGGACGACGACTGGCCCGCATCGCTGCCACCGTCGAGGCCCGGCAGCACAGTCACTGCCGTCGTGCCGGTGACGCGAACCGGCCCCGAGGGAGAGGTCTTGCGAACGAGGAACGTGCCCAGCCCTTCGATGTGGGTCCGCTCGTCGGCCTGGATTATCTGGTCGACCAGCCGCTTCCTGACCAGGCTCTCGTAGTCCTCGCTGCCCGGTATCGGTTCGACCGACTGGACGGCGATCTCAGTGGCCTCGGAGACCGACCCGCTGGTCACTGTAACCGTGTCGCCGATGTTGACCCCGGCGTTCGCTCTGGTGTCTGAATCGATGCGGACGAAGGAGCCGTCGTCGTCCGCGGGCCAGACCTTCACGACGGTTCTGTCGTCGCCTTCGATGATGACGGGCGACCCGCTCAACACCCCGAGTTCGGTCCGTGCGGACTCCGGTAGTCGTGCGATACCGCGCCCGGCGTCGCGCTTGTTCGCACCCTCGACGGTGAGTTCGACACCGGCGTCAGTGGACCCGCTCATGCCGCCTTCTTGCAATCCGACTCCCTTGAGGGTTCCCGTTGTGTTGCGGGAAAATAATATACGGTCGGCCGTCGGAATTTCAGGTATGGTTGTCCAAACCGAGCGAGACGAGGTCACTTGGTACAAGTGCGAGACCTGTGGCCTGATGTTCGACGACCAGAGCGACGCGCGCCAGCACGAGGAGAACTGTGACGACGAAGACCCGTCCTACATCCAGTAGCGGCCCTCGCCCTCGCAGTCACGCCACCCGCACCACAGGCATCACGCCTCGACGATCTCGAAGCTCCGCTCGCCGAGTTCGTCCTCCTCGAAGACGAACACGCGGCCGTTCGTTACGTCGTAGTCCACGTCTACTTCCGTCCGCATCTGATTGTCTCGGACCGTAACACCCGGGAACAGTTCGTCCTCCTCGCCGTCGTCGAGGATGACCCGTCCGACGCCTGTCTCTTCGAGAATATCGTCGTGGGTCCGGAGGTCGTTGACGTACACGAGGATGCCCGACGTCTCCGTCTCGTCGGTAATCAGGACGTGTGTGTCTTTTCCCGGCGCAGTCTGGATACTCCCTTCGACCGCCGTTGGGACGCCGTGATAGAACGCCTGGCGGCCGTCGAGGTACTCCACGACGACGCCGTCCTCGGTCAACTCGACCGAGACGGTGTCCGGTGCGATGTCCGACCGGTTGCTCATACCGGCCCTTCCGGCGGCGCGCTCAAAAGTGACGCGTTGTCCGTTTCAGCCGACCGGTCGGTTCCCAACCCCTTGGACGGGGTGCGAAAGGGACTAGTGACTCGCCTGTCTCCGTCTCACCATGACGAAGACCCTCGTCGTCGGACTCGACGGAGCGAGCTGGGAACTGCTCGACCCGTGGATCGAGGCCGGCGAGCTCCCGAATCTGGCCGCGCTGCGGGACACCGGCACCTGGGCGGGGACGCAGAGCTGTCTGCCGCCGGTGACGTTCCCGAACTGGAAGTGCTACTCCTCGGGCAAAGACCCGGGCGGGTTCGGCGTCTTCTGGTTCGAGAACGTCGACCTCGCCGCGGGCGAGATCAACGTGATGAACGGCGGCGACTACGACACCGCCGAGCTGTGGGACTACCTCAACGACGAGGGGCAGTCGGCCGGTGTCGTCAACATGCCGACGATGTACCCGCCGCGGGACATCGACGACCTCGTCGTCGCCGGGGGTCCGGACGCCGTCGAGGGCGAATACCGGTCGATCAGCTCCGGCTACACCTCGCCGCCGGAACTGGCCGACGAACTCGAATCACGGTTCGATTACAGCGTCCACCCGGACCCGCTGCTGTCCTCGAACGACGAGCGCGGCGCGGAAGTCGAGGCCATTCTGGACCTGCTAGAGAAGCGCTTCGAGGTGGCGACGACGCTCATGGACGAGCGGGACCTCGATTTCGTCCACGTCACGCTGTTCTATCTCAACGTCCTGCATCACTTCTTCTGGGACGACGAGCCGAGCTTGCGTGCGTGGAAGATAGTCGACGAGTGGGTCGGCCGACTCGACGACCGCGAGGACCTGAACCTCGTCCTGATGTCCGACCACGGCTGTGACGCGACCCAGACGGAGTTCTACATCAACGAGTGGCTGGCCGAGAACGGCTACCAAGTTCGGGACACAAGCGTCGACGCGCTTCTCACGCAAATTGGGCTCGACCGCGAGAACCTGCTCGCGGTCGCAAAGCGGGCTGGACTGGTCGACACACTTGCCCGCGTCGTCCCCGAGTCCATCCAGCAACTCGTCCCGCAACGCGACGGCGTCAAACGGGACCGAAAGCTCGAAGCCATCGACCTGGAACAGACGAAGGTCGTCGCCAGCGGGCAGGGGCCGGTGTACATCAACCCCCGGTTCGACGTAGAATCGGTCCGTGAGTCGCTCATGGCCGACCTCCGCGAGGTAGAAGACGAGCACGGCCCGCTGTTCACGGACGTCTACAGAGGCGAGGACGTGTACAACGGCCCCTACGTCGACGCCGGCCCGGAGGTCGTCGTCGACCAGCGCCCGGGCGTCCACGTCAACGACGGCATCGGCGGCGGGACCGTCCAGAGCGGCCCCGACCGCTGGGCGGCCGAGAACACGCCCTACGGCATCTTCGCCGCCAGCGGGCCGGACTTCGAGCCGCAGGGCGAACTCGACAGAATCAGCATTCTCGACATCGCGCCGACGGTGCTGGCCGCCCACGGCTGTGCGGTGCCGACGGACATGCGCGGCGAGGTCCTCCCGGTGTTCCCCCAGGACCCCGCTGTCGGCGAGCGTGCCCCACTCAGTATCGAGGACGCCCTCGGAAGCGACGACGGCGACGCCGTCGAAGACCGGCTGAAACAACTGGGATACATGGAGTAGGTCCGTCTGTGAGTTCGACCGGCGTTCAAATGAGTGAACCCAATGGGATAAGTAGCCGCTCCCGATACACACCGGTATGGTTAGCATCGATCTGAACAACAGCCAGCGAACAATGCTTACGACGCTGGTAAACAGGTATCAACAGACCGGTGAGGCAGTTACCGGCGAGACAATCGCGGAGGAGATCGACCGGAACCCCGGAACGGTACGGAACCAGATGCAGAGTCTGACCTCGCTGGGACTCGTCGAAGGCATTCCCGGCCCGACGGGCGGGTACAAGCCGACGTCCGAGGCCTTCGACGCAATCGACCGCCAACAGATAGACGAGGCCGAGAGCGTCGTCGTTGCCCACGACTACGAGCGCGTCGACGTCACCGTCGAGGAAATCAACTTCACGAACGTCCACGACCCGGAGAAGTGCCGTGCCCGGTTCCACCTCCAGAGCTCGGTGCAGGACTTCAGCGAGGGACAGGCCGTCATTCTCGGGCCGACGCCAATCTCGAAGCTCGTCGTCGCCGGGACGGTTGTCGCCGTCGACGAATCGAACAGCGAAATCCTCCTCGACGTCGCGAAGATCGAAGCGCCTGTGGAAGAACCGGAGAAATAAGCGGTCCGTGCGGCCACGCAGTGTGCTGTAGCGCTTTCAGGGGTCGACGCGGTCGATCCACAGCGTCGGCGTCTCTATCTCGTCTTCGGTGGGGAGGGTGTCCGGCGAGTCCCAGACGCGCCCGGCCGCAGCGACGCCGCGGGCGTCGGCGACCGTGTCGAAGAACGCCTTCCCGCGTTCGTACTGCTGGCGCTTCATCCCGAGGCCGAGCAGCCGGCGCATGAGCGACGCGATGGGGCCACGCCCCTGCCGGCGCTCGTCGACTTTCCGGCGCAGGTCGTCGTACTCGTCGTCGAAGGCGCGGTCCATCAGCAGTTCCGCGTACCCCTCGACGGCGGTCATCGTGGTGTCGAGTTCGCCCAGCGTCGTCCGGTCGATGTTGCCGTCGGTGAGGTTGTCGATGGCGTCCTCCATCGCCGTTTCGAGGTGGTCGGACAGCCACGGGGCCGCGCCGAACTCCGCCGCGTGGGTGACCTCGTGGAACGCGATCCAGCGGCGGAAGCGGTCCCGCTCGACGTTCAACTGGTCGGCGACCCGATGGATGTTGGGGCGCACGAAGTACAGCGCGTGGGCGTCGTTGTCCGCGAGCAGGACGGGGTCGTACTGACCCAGGACGTTGTTCCCCAGAAACGAGAGCGCAACGGCCATCGATCCGGTGTTGACGACGCGGGCGATGCCGGGGATGTACTCGGCCTGCTGTTCAATCGGCTCCATCACGCGGCTGAACGTGGCGACGTTGGCGTCAATCCAGTGGTGGCGGTTCTGGATCTCGACGGTTTCGGGCAGGTCGAAGGCGAGTTCGCCGACCTCCCGGACGCGATCTCTGGCGTCCCGAACGTCGGTGGCGTAGCCGTCGCGTTCGGGCGTCTCGACGGTGAGGTCGCCCGTGTCCGTCGCGCCCTTCGCGGCGTCGGCGACGGCACTCCAGTCGATGGGGCCGTCACCGGTCGCACCGGCGACAGCCTGAACGCTGTGGTATATTCCCATACGTCTGAAATGTGGCCGGAGAAAATAGGCCTTCTCCCTGTGAAAACGACCACCGGCGTTCGGTTCGTGGCCTTGCTGTGGAGTTGGACGCTGTCCCTTACAGGGCTTCGTCGCGGTCGTCCCCGTCTGACCCGCCGAGGTACAGACGCAGGACGACCGCGACGAGCCCGACGGCACCGAGTACCGCGAGCGCGAGGCGACCGACGTTACGGCCACCGTCAGCCTCAGCGTCCGTTTCGTTGGTCGTCTCGCTCGTCCGGGACCGGGACCACCGTGATTTGCTGTCCGACTCGTCATCATCGTCGGGAGCACTGAACGGGGCGTTCGCAGTGAACTCAGCGCCGTCCAGATGCAGTTCGAGGAGAGTGAATTCGGCCATACTGACAGTTCGACGCCGTGACTCTTAGCCGTGGCGGTACCAGAGCCACGGTGGGACGGTCCCAGACCGCGTGCCGTCCGCTGTTTTCATGACCACGGGGCGATTATCCCGCGTATGGACACACGACGACGCGAGTTCCTGGAATCGCTTCTGACGACGCCCGGCCCGTCGGGGTACGAGGCCGACAGCCAGCGGGTGTGGCTCGACTACGTCA
Source organism: Haloarcula sp. KBTZ06 (assembly GCF_048595605.1). Lineage (NCBI taxonomy): Archaea > Methanobacteriati > Methanobacteriota > Halobacteria > Halobacteriales > Haloarculaceae > Haloarcula > Haloarcula sp. KBTZ06. Next base: position 1,291,089 of record NZ_CP184337.1, on the reverse strand, counting down.
GCGAGTTCGCCGACGAGGTCCGAACGGACGACTACGGCAACGCCGTCGCGAAGGTCGAAGGTGGCGACACGACCGTCGCGCTCGCGGGCCACGGCGACGAAATCGGCTTCATCGTCCGGGACCTCACCGACGACGGCTTCGTCAAACTGGGCCGCATCGGCGGCTCGGACAAGACCGTCTCGCGCGGGCAACACGTCACCATTCACACGGCCGACGGGCCGGTATCGGGCGTCGTGGGCCAGACCGCGATTCACCTCCGGGATTCGGACGACGACTCCGTGCCGGAGATCGCCGAACAGCACGTCGACGTGGGGGCCGAGGACGGTGACGAGGTGGAATCACTCGTCGACCGCGGCGACCCGGTGACGTTCGTCCAGACGCTGAGCGAACTGGAGAACGGCCGCCTCGCGGCCCGAGGAATGGACAACCGTATCGGCATCTGGGCGGCCGCTGAGGGGCTTCGGCGCGCGGCGGAGGCCGGGGCGGACGCGACGGTGTACGCCGTCTCCACGGTGCAGGAGGAGGTCGGCGTCCAGGGGGCGAAGATGGTCGGGTTCGATCTCGCGCCGGATGTCGCTATCGCCGTTGACGTGACCCACGCGACGGACTCGCCGGGTTCGCCGGGCAAAGCCGACACCGGCGTCGAACTCGGTGAGGGGCCGGTCGTCGCTCGCGGGAGCGCGAACCATCCGGTCGCCGTCGACGCTCTCCGAGAGACCGGCAAAGAGGAGGACATCGACATTCAGTTGCAGGCGACGGGCAGCAGGACCGGAACCGACGCGGACGCCTTCTACACTTCTCGGGGTGGGATTCCGTCGGTCAACGTCGGACTTCCGAACCGCTACATGCACACGCCGGTCGAGGTCATCGATCCCGACGACCTCGACGCGCTAGCGGACCTGCTGGCCGGCTTCGCCGTCCGAGCGGCCGACCGAGCGCCCTTTAGCGTCGACGTGTAGGGAAGCGGACCAGCCTCGCGCGTGCCACCATACAAACGGTACGTTTAAGCGCCCGTCACTATCCAAACCGTACATGAGTGGACGACCGCTGGATGTACTCGAAGCGTCCCTCGGTGAGACAGTCACCGTACAGCTGAAAGGTGGCGAACTCTTTGAAGGAGAACTCACCGGCTACGATCAACACATGAACCTCGTCGTCGAGGATGAAGACACAACGATTATACGCGGCGATAACGTCGTCTCAATTACTCCATGACTGGCGCAGGAACTCCGAGTCAGGGCAAGAAAAACACCACGACGCACACGAAGTGTCGACGGTGTGGCGAAAAGTCGTATCACACGAAAAAGAAGGTCTGCTCGTCGTGCGGTTTCGGCAAGTCGGCCAAGCGGCGTGACTACGAGTGGCAGTCGAAAGCGGGCGAATAACACACTCAACACAAATGCACGAGAAGTGCGGCGTTGTTGGCATCTCTTTGGAGGACCGTGACGCCGCCCGACCGCTTTACTACTCCTTGTACGCGCTCCAGCACCGCGGTCAGGAATCAGCCGGTATCGTCACCCACGACGGGTTCCAGCAGTACAGCCACGTCGAGATGGGCCTCGTCGGTGACGCCTTCGACCCCGGTGACCTGGAATCGCTCAACGGCGCGAACGGTATCGGCCACGTCCGATACCCGACCGCCGGGAGCGTCAACGCCTGCTGTGCCCAGCCGTTCTCCGTCTCGTTCAAGTCGGGGTCGCTGGGGCTGTCCCACAACGGGAACCTCGTCAACGCCGACGAGATCGGCGACGAACTGGCCGACCTCGGCCACGCCTTCACTTCAGACGGCGACACCGAGGTCATCGCCCACGACCTCGCGCGTAATCTCTTAGAGGAGGACCTGGTTCGGGCTGTCAAGCGAACGATGAACCGTATCCACGGGTCGTACTCGCTGACGATTATGCACGACGAGACGGTGCTCGGCGTGCGCGACCCGCAGGGGAACCGGCCGCTGTGTATCGGCGAACTCGAGGACGGCTACGTCCTCGCCTCCGAATCAGCCGCCATCGATACGCTCGACGGCGAACTCATCCGGGACGTCAAGCCCGGCGAACTCGTCGTCTTGCACGCCGACGGCACCGGCTACGACACCTACCAGCTCGTCGAGCCCGAGAACACGGCCCACTGCTTCTTCGAGCACGTCTACTTCGCGCGACCGGACTCGACCATCGACGAGAACCTCGTCTACGAGGTCCGGCGCGAACTGGGCCGGAAACTCTGGGAGGAGTCCGGCGTCGAATCAGACGTGGTGTTGCCGGTGCCTGACTCCGGGCGTGCATTCGCCTCCGGCTACGCCGAGGCCGCACAGGACGACGGCTCGGACATCGAGTTCGCCGAGGGGCTGATGAAAAACCGGTACGTCGGCCGGACGTTCATCATGCCGACTCAGGACGAGCGCGAACGGGCCGTCCGGTTGAAACTCAACCCCATCAAATCGACCATCGAGGGGAAAAGTGTCACCATCATCGACGACTCTATCGTCCGCGGGACCACCTCGACGCAACTGATTCAGTTGCTGAAAGACGCCGGTGCCGAGGAGGTCCACGTCCGCATCGGCGCGCCGCCCATCGTCGCCCCGTGCTACATGGGCATCGACATGGCCTCCCGCGATGAACTCATCGCCGGGAACCAGTCCGTCGAGGAAATCCGTGAGGAAATCGAGGCGGACTCGCTGTCGTATCTCTCTATCGACGCCATCGCGGAAACGCTGGACAAGAGCCGGTCTGACCTCTGTCTCGGCTGTGTCACCGGCGAATACCCCTACGACATTGATGGCGAGGCGACGGACCGCGACGTGGCCCGCCCGGACATCGGCACGCAGTCGCGCCCAGCTGACGACTAAGGCGGCTGTGAGCGGCCACAAAGGCATCACGTTTTTACTGCCTCCGGGTGAGCGTCCAGCCATGCCTGGTCCCGCGTTTCTCGAAACCGAGCGGACAGCCCTCCGGTCACCAGACCGCGACGACCTCGACTGGATACGGCAGGTGTTCCACCACGAACAGGTCTGGGGGCTGGGGACGTACGCGAAACCCTCAACCGCCGACCAACTGGAGACGTTCTATGAGGAGACACTTTCCAATGAGGACTCGGTTCATCTGCTGGTCTGTGTCGACCCGGCCGGGAGTCCCGGACGGGTCGAGGACCGAACCGAACCGGTCGGGCTCGTCGCCATGACTGACCACGACCCGGAGCGGGGCACAGCCGAACTGGGCTACTGGCTTGACCCGGACGCCTGGGGCGAGGGGTACGCCACTGAGGCGGCGGGCAGACTGGTCCGGTACGGCTTCGACCAGCGGGCGCTCCGGAAGTGGTCGGCAAAGATTGTGGGCGGGAACGACCGCTCCGTCGCGGTGGTCGAACGGCTTGGATTCACGAAGGAAGGGACACACCGCGAAGAGTGGTATCTCGACGGCGCGTGGCGTGACATGTTGTGGTTTGGGTTGCTCCGAACGGAGAGCGACTGATAGTGAGTATTGCGACTGGTTGCCGCTCCGACCGCACGCTGTCGTGCGGTCGATGTGGTACTGACTCGCAATAATCACTATGACGTTACCAGACCAGATACAGCATCGCGTAGACGGCGATCCCCATCGAGAAGGAGATCAGCCACAGCCCCGCGGCCAGCTTTCCGGCCCGCGGGTGGTTCGTCGACGGCAGTTCCGAGACGGGGTACGTGTAGGCCAGCAGCAGGACGTAGTACACCGCCGGGATGGCGATGATGGCAAGCAGGATGTGGATAGCGAGGAAGGGGAGATAGAAGTACGTCTCGACGACTGCCGGGCCGGTGAAGTCCGTCGGCCCTTCAAGCGTTATCCGGTAGAGGTACAGGACGAGAAACAGAGCGAACAGGCCGAACGAGGAGAGCATCAGCTTCCGGTGTCGGGCGACATCGCCGCGGCGGATCGCTCGGATACCGCCGACGATTGTTCCGATAGCGAGGGCGCTGACCACGGCGTTGGCGTGGGGGATCGCCCCGAGTACGCTCGCGGGTGCAGCCGGGAGAGCGGACTGTGGAATCGCCCCGAGAACGGCCCCGAACACGAGCGCGAGCGACACGACCGTCAACAGGCCAGTGAGTGCTGGCACGCGATACCGAGCCTGAAGATCCATACCACAACTCCGGACTGGACGCAAAATACGGTTTCGAGTCACGTACGGCGAGGCGGGGTCGCTACGTGGTTTTCGCTGCCGGCCGCTCGACGTCGGTTACGTCCAGTCGGACCCGTCCCGTCGAGTCGTTGGAGAGGGCGGTTTCCCACCCGTGACCGTGTGCGATTTCCCGGATCACGGCGAGGTGGAGCCCGACCCCTTCGTCACTGGAGGCGTAGTAGAGTTCAAACGGTTTCTCGTTTCCCGTCTCCAACGGGGTGCCGTCGTGTTCGAGGGCGAACCCGTCGACCGTGTCCGTGATCGTTATCTTCTCGGTATTGCCCTGCTCCGTCGCGAACCGGAAGAAGTTCTCCGCGAGCTGACACAGTCGGCCACTATCGGCCAGTATCGTCTCGGTACAGTCGATTTCGATGGTCGACCCGTCGGTGTCGACCGTCGTCCAGGCGTTCGCCATCACGTCTGAGAGTGTTACCGGCTCGACGGTGTACTGTCGGCCACCCTGACGGGCGATTTCCATGAGGTCGTCGATGAGAAACGACATGCGGGTGTGGCTGCGCTGGATGGCGTCGAACTCCTCGGCGGCGTGTTCCGCGGCTAGCAGTTCGACTCGTCCCATCGCCGCCTGAAGCGGGTTCCGGAGCTCGTGTGAGATTATCTGTGCGAGCTCTCGGAGTCGCTCTTTTTGTCGTTCCAGTTCCGTCGTCCGCTGCTGGAGCGCGTCTTTCGTCTGGCTCGCGTCGATAGCCAGCGCGATGTTGTGGCCGACTTCCCGGAACGTGTCCTGTTCTTCCGTGTCGAAGATATCGACGCGGTCGGCGTACACTCCGAGGACGCCGTACGATGTCCCATCGTACACCAGTGGGACAGCGAGAACTCGGGCGCAGTCCGTTTCCAGTGCGTCTGTGTCATTTGCGAACGTTGCTGGGTCGATATCCGCAACGACCAGTCGGTCCTCCGACTCGGCGCGGCACAACGGCTCCGGCACGGTGATGGAGACGCGGTCCCGCTGTGAACCCAGCGCTCGAACGACCGGCCTGTCGTGCTGACAGGTCACCGTACAGGCTTCGCTGTATCTGGCTGTGCCCGCCAGAACCGCCGAGACGTCGCGTTCGATATCCACCCGCGACTGTGAGCGGACGAGCGCTTGATTGACCAGCCGGACGGCCTCGTTGAGCTGTTTTCGCTTGTTCGCCCGTTGACGGGCCGGGCTGGAAGCGACGGCGGCGTCGACCCGCGCCAGAAGCCGCTGGTGAGCGTCGCTCACTGTGCTCGGAACGTAGCCGAACACGTCGCGGCTGTAGGCCTCGCGGGCGATGTCGCCGTTTGTCACCTCGGCAAAGAGGACGACCGGGAGTTCGGGGTGATTTCGTTGCAGTCGATCAATAAGGGTCAACCCACCGAGATACTGTGTCCCGTCCGGGTTCTCCACTTCGCAGTTCGTGACGACACAGTCCGTGTCGTAGTCGCCGAGCGCACACTCCAGATCGCGAACACCGTCGAATTCGTGGACGGTGAGATCACTGTCCCGGAGCATCGAAATCGCGGCCCTGTCCTGGCTCGGACTACGGACAAACAGGACGGTGGGCTGTGACTTCATCACCCTTCCGAGGAGACACACGCATAAAGAAGTTACACCACGAAATACTCCATTGTTGACACCTCTACCATCTCAGCGACGCTATTGCTCATTTCAGGGGACGATTTATACACACGGCACCGTATCCTTTGATGATGGCACAACCGGGGCTGGAAATCCATCGGACCCAGTCGGCAGTCATCGATGCGATACAATCTCTTATCGACAGTGCCGAGGAGAGCCTCACGGTTGCGGTCCCGAAATCGTCCCTCCCGGAGTTTGTCCCGCAACTCAGCGCCGCTATCGAGCGGGATGTACTGGTATTGTTACTGGTCCACGGCGATGCGACGGCACCGACGCCCGCATACGAGGATATCGCAACGGCGGTCAGGACAATCGAGAGCGGTATTACCCCACTGCTCGTGACCGCAGATATCCAGCGCGGACTCACTGGGCATTCCGGACTGCTGACCGACTCGATAGCAGAATATCAGGCGACCGAGTTCGACAACGAAAACCTCGCTCACGACGAATTCGCGATGTTTCTCGGCACTCATTGGCTGATGGGGACGGAACACTACATCGCTAGCGTGTGTGCGTTCCCGCGAACGTTCTCCGCGTTCCAGTTCGCGGTACTCATGGCGGCGCTGGCGTTGCGCGCGGGGACGGCGATCACTGCTCGCGCTCGGGTCATCTCGACTGCGGACCGGACGGAGACGACGATATCGGGACCGGTGATAAACGTCCGGCAGAGCGTCGTCTATCCCGCATCGAGCACGAACCCGGCCGAACGGTCACTCACTATCGAGACCGATGCCGGACCGGTCACTGTCGGCGGGGCCGGTGCGACGAAGGAAGCCTACGAGTGTCGCGAGATCACGCTGGACAGGGCTGACGACGAATAACGCAGCGAGAAAATCGCCTGTAAGACGTAACAATCAGCGTCGGTGTGTCGACCGTCGCTATCGAGTGCCGACCGTCGCTACTGGAAGGTGCGACTGGCCGTGCTCTCGTCAGTGACGCCGGGTTCGGCCCGGTCGAAGCGCTGCTCGATTTCGTCGTAGCGCTCGCGGGTCTCCTCGGTGACGCTGGGGCCGACTTCGGAGAGCGCGTGCTCGAAGTGGTCCATCGTCACGCGGACGTTGCTGACACTGTCGCCGATGTCCTCGGGGTCCACGCTGTTGATGAACTCCCGGGTCGCGGCCATCGACGCCTCGCGGGCGACCGCTTCGATGTCCGCGCCGACGTAGCCGTCCGTGCGGCTGGCCAGGTCGTCGAGGTCGACGCCGTCGGCCAGCGGCTTGTCGCGGGTGTGGACTTGGAAGATGGCGCGGCGCGCTTCCTCGTCCGGGACGGGCACATGGACGTGCCTGTCGAGTCGGCCGGGGCGCAGGAGCGCGTCGTCGATGAGGTCCGGCCGGTTCGTGGTCGCGACGACCACGACGTTCTCCATGTCCTCGATCCCGTCCAGTTCCGTCAGGAGCTGGGAGACGACGCGTTCGCCGACGCCGGAGTCGGTCGTGCCGCCGCCACGTTCGCCGGCGATGGAGTCGATCTCGTCGAAGAACACCACGGTCGGGGCGTTCTCGCGGGCCTTGCTGAACACTTCGCGGACGCCCTTCTCGGACTCACCCACGAACTTGTTCAGGAGTTCCGGCCCCTTCACGGAGATGAAGTTGGACTGGGCCTCGTTGGCGACGGCCTTCGCCAAGAGCGTCTTCCCGGTGCCGGGCGGGCCGTACATCAGTACGCCCTTCGCGGCTTCGAGGTCCATCGACTCGAACACGTCTTCGTACTCCAGAGGCCACTGGATGGTCTCCCGGAGCCGTTCCTTGGTGTCTTCGAGTCCACCGACGGAGTCCCAGGTGACGTCCGGGACTTCGACGAACACTTCCCGGAGCGCGGAGGGCTCGATGCCCTTCATCGCCTCGCGGAAGTCTTTGTCGCTGATCTCCAGGCGTTCGAGCACCTCGGCGTCGATCTCGTCGGATTCGAGGTCGAGTTCGGGGCGGATGCGCCGGAGGGCGTTCATCGCGCTCTCTTTCGTGAGGGTCGCGAGGTCAGCGCCGACGAAGCCGTGGGTGTTCTCGGCGTAGTTCTCGATGTTGATCTCCTCGGAGAGGGGCATCCCGCGGGTGTGGACCTGCAGGATCTCCTTGCGGCCCTTCTTGTCCGGGACGCCGATTTCGATCTCGCGGTCGAAGCGGCCGCCACGGCGCAAGGCGGGGTCGATATCGTCGACGCGGTTGGTCGCGCCGATGACGATGACCTGTCCGCGCTCTTCGAGCCCGTCCATCAGGCTGAGCAGCTGGGCGACGACGCGGCGCTCCACGTCGCCCTGGGTCTCGCCACGCTTCGGGGCGATGGAGTCGATCTCGTCGATGAAGACGATAGCGGGGGCGTTCTCCTCGGCCTCTTCGAAGACCTCACGGAGTTGCTCCTCGCTCTCGCCGTAGTACTTCGACATGATCTCCGGCCCGGAGATAGTGGTGAAGTACGCGTCGATCTCGTTGGCGACGGCCTTGGCCATCAGCGTCTTGCCCGTGCCGGGCGGGCCGTGCAGGAGGACGCCCTTCGGCGGCTCGATGCCGAGCTGCTGGAACAGTTCGGGGTGGCGCATCGGCAGCTCGATCATCTCGCGGACCTGTTCGAGTTCGCGGTCGAGCCCGCCGATGTCCTCGTAGGTCACGTCGGGAGTGTCGCTCGCTTCAGGTGCGCCCTCGCCGCTGTGGACCTGCTCGGCGGGCATCTCGCTGACCTGGATGTCCGTGGAGTCGGTCACGACGACCGTGCCGGAGGGCTCGGTCTCGGCGATCTTCAGCGGGATCTTCTGGCCGGACATCGAGGAGAGCGGTCCGAGGCCGAAGCTCACCGGAACCGTCTGGCCCTGCGTGACGGCCTGGCCGCTGAGGTTGTTGCGGATCATCGGACCGACGTTGCCCCGGACCCGAAGGTTCTGGGGCAGCGCGACGGTGACCGAGGTCGCGGGGTTGACGTCGGCCTTCTCGATGTTGACGGGGTCGTCGATACCGACGTTGGCCTCCTGGCGAAGCTGCCCGTCAATGCGGACGATGCCGTTCCCCTCGTCCTCGGGGTAGCCGGGCCAGACCCGGGCGACAGCGCGGCTGTCCTGTTTCCCCTCGAGAACGATGTAGTCGCCGTTCTCGAGTTCGAGTTCGTCCATCGCAGCGCGGTCGATTGCTGCGAGGCCACGGCCAGCGTCTTTCTGTTTGAGTGGTTTAACTGTAAGTCTCATCAGTTATCTCCCTCGCCGTCTGACACTTCGATAGTGAGAACCCCGTGGTTGATAAACGCTTGTGCGTCGTCGGCGGGGAGGTCTTGTTCGTACTGGTGGCCGTCTGCGACGACGATGACGGTCCCGTCGACCACATCGACACTCGCATCGGCGGCAGGTCCCACGTCCGCCGCGAGCACGACGCTGTCGTCGTACTCGAATCGGCGGAGGGGCGTCTCGTCGAACAACTGCTGTTCTGAAGTCATGCTAACTCAAAGTAAGCGTGACAAGTATATAAACCTATCGCAGAAATACGCTGTACGGCGGAAATATAGAGCGAATTGCTTGAATGCGGTTCACACTCTATTTGGGCGCGCCAACCTTTTATCCACACCGCTTCCGAACGGTGTCGCATGGAACGGGTCAGTCACAACGGGCGAGGCACGGCGTACAGACAGACACAGCCTGCGGCATCGGGGCCGACGGCGCTGTATGTCCACGGCAGCGGGGCGACACACCGCGTGTGGGGTCGCCAGTACGCGCCATCCGGACCGACCCATCCCGCCGTCGCACTGGACCTGTCAGGGCACGGAGATTCGGACGATATCGACACCGGCGCCGGGACCACGACACTCGACGCCTACGCGGACGACGTGGTCGCTGTGGGGCGGGAGACAGACGCGGAGGTGCTGGTCGGGAACTCGCTGGGCGGGGCCGTCGCCCAGTGGGTCGCCCTGGAGCGGGACTGGACGCCCGAGGCGATAGTGTTGCTGGGGACCGGCCCCGAACTCCCGGTGTTCGAAGGATTACAGGAGTGGCTCGCGGACGACTGGGACCGCGCCGTCGAGTTCCTGCACGAACGGGACCGCCTGTTCCACGACACCGACTACGAGGCCGTGTCGCGCTCCCACGAGCAGATGGCGGCGGTCGGGCAGGCGGTGACCCGCCGCGACTTCATGACGTGTCACGGTTTCGACGTGCGCGAGCGACTGGGCGAGATTGACGTGCCCGTGCTGGCCGTCTGTGGCGAACACGACAAACTGACCCCGCGTGCGTATCACGAGACACTGGCCCGCGAGGTCCAAGACGGAGCGGTGTCGTTTATTCCCGCCGCTGCACACCTCGCGATGGTCGAACAGGCCGAGACGTTCAACGACGTCCTAGAGGAGTTCATCGATGACACGGTCTGAGCGGGCCTGAGCGGCTGGAGAGGGGTTACTCTCCGGAGTAGACCCACGGCCCGAGCGCGAAAAACAGCAGCGCGATGGCGAGCATCGCCCGCGGCCCAGCCCGGAAGAACGCCGCTGGTGCGACGACGGCGACGGCCTGCACGACACCCATCGGGATGGCGTGTTTCGGCCCTGGCTTGGGGTAGTCGAAGGGCGCAATCATCGCAAGCGAGAGGCCGAGCGCGCCGACGCTCAGCACGAGCGGGTTCGTGACGCCGCTCAGATACGCCGTCGCGATGATGATACTCCCGAGCGTGTTCGGCATACCCGGCCGCTCGTCGGGAGAATCGAAGTACGTCGAGTAGAACGCGGTCCGGACGATAGAGCACACGACGTACGCGGAGGCGAGCAGGGCGAGGCCGATGAACACGGCCGGGTGGGCGGACTCGATGCCGCCGTAGGCGTCTGTCAACAGCACGTACAGAAAGAGGCTCGGTGTCGCGCCGAAGGAGACCACGTCAGTCACAGAGTCGAGCAGCGGGCCGACCGCCGAACTGTCGCCGTTCCGGGCGACGATCCCGTCGATAGCGTCGGCGATAACAGCCAGCAGAATGAGCCGAGCGGCCAGATGCGGGTCGGTGAAGGCGATGGCTCCGGCGACGAACCCGACGACGGCGTTGAACAACGTCACCGTGTCGGCGACACTGAGTCGTCGGCGTACCTCGAAGCCCATGGTTTCCCGGTTGGCCACGGCGTATATGAAGGACTCGAAAGCGAACGCCCCGCAGTGCCGACCGACCGGCCGTTACTCCTCCGGGAGGTCGTGGCCGATGACGAGGCGAGCGGTGGTGGCGAGCGTCCCAACGACGAGGACGACCAGTTCCCAGCCGCTCCGGGCGATGGGGAACACGCGGTCGACGTTTTCTGGTTCCGGTTGTCCCGGATTCGGGTCGATGCCGGTACTCATCTGTACCTCGGTGGAGTTGCCCATCGACTGCGTGGTCGACCCGCCGCTCCCGCCCGTGCCGGTGCCACCGGAAGCCTGAGAGGACGGCTCGGGCAGTTCGACGAACGTCTGGACGATGCCGCGCTGGCTCGACAGCTCCAGATGACCGCTGAGCTGATAGAACTGGTCGTACAGCGGCCAGAAGAGGTTCGCACCGCCCGTAATCAAGTCCAGCAGTACGTGACCCACCGCGTACACCACGACACAGAACCAACTGACTCGAACACCGTAGGCCCCCCAGCGGCCCTCGATATACGATTCGTCGCGCACGTACAGGTCCATCGCGATAAGGAGCGCCAGTACCGCCGGAATGACGAGGTTCGTCGTCGCGGCCCGGTGGCCGGCTTGCCAGTAGAGCCCGAGGAACGCGTCTATGTCGGGAAACGTGACGACGAGTATCGACAGGAGGAGCGACCGCTTGTCGAATGCAGCACCCAGCAGCGTTGCGGCGAGTAACCCAACGAAGGCGTAGTGAACCACCAGCGAAGGCATATAGATATCAATACTACCACAGAAATGAGCGTTGTGGTGGGCTCTATCAGAATTAGAAACTACCCCACTTGATTAATATAGCCACAGTAAATACGTTGTTAGTGGGGAATCGGTGGGGTGGTGCGGCACCCACTATCACTTCTGTAAACAGTATCGACACACCGAGTCAAAACAGCGAAAACGAGAACCGCTCAGTCTGCCGTGATTTCCTGCTGTGCCGTGGCCGTCTGATTCTTCATTGGGGCGACGAGCCTGTAGAGCGCGTACAGGGCCAGGACCAGGAGGCCGGCCAGGACCAGCCCGGTCCGAAGCGTTGGGTCGACCATCGGGGTGGCGATGATCTCGCCCGCGTCGTTCGTCAGCGGTGCCGCGCTGTAGGGCTTACCCGCCAGTATCTCCACGATGCCGAGGACGACGACGCCCAGCAGCATCAGTCCGCCGCTGAGTGCCATCGCCGCTTTGTCGATGACGGTGGTGTGTTGTTGCATTGGTGGTCACCTCCTTAGCCGAGCAGGTACCTCAGTTTCGGGTGTCGTTTGACCAGTTTGGTCTTCTCGATGATCGCGTCGAGGCCGTAGTAGCGACCGGTAGCCAGCACGATCATCGTCATGAACAGCAGCATGCCCATGAAGTCGCTGTTGACCAGCCCGTGGCCGAACTCCGCGTTGCCGATCCAGAACAGGGCCATGAAGAAGACCCCGAAGACGGAGGCGAGCCTGACTAGCGCGCCGACCATCAGTCCCAGCCCGATGAGCGTCTCGCCCAGCGGGACCATTGCCTGGATGAGCCAGCCAAGGTATTCGCCCATCAGCACGGGGAGCGGGCCGAGTGCCGTGCCAGTCATCTGCTTGAGGTACGTTGGCCCGTAGGTGTAGGCCAGCCCGTTCTCGATGAGCTTCGTTACGCCTGCGTGGAAGAACCACCAGCCGGTTACGACACGCAGGAACGCCAGCCAGTACGCGGTCCAGGCCCCGCCGAGCTCGAGCTCGAAGTCGTCTGCCAGGGGGTTCGCCGCTTGATAGGACATCTGTGTCACCTCACATATAGAGTTCCGCGCCGCTATGATATATAAGGGAGCGGGCGTTCCCACCGAGTGAAAACCTATCTCAGCCCCTGAGAAGGGATGTATCAGCCGTTTAGCGTTTCGACACCTGTTCGGTTGCGGGTTTTTATTTCCTCCGACGGGAAGACAACCGCTCACGGGCCACCGTGAGGTTCAAACCCTCCATGCGACTACGCTACGGTACCAATGGTACTCGAACTGACGGGCGAACACACCACGGCGCGGGTGATGGTCGACGACGAGTCGCTCGTCGAGGCGGGGTGTCGGGAGCAAATCGAGACGCTCATCGACCACCCCGCGTTCACCGAGCCGGTTCGAATCATGCCGGACACGCACTGGGGGGCCGGCGCACCCATCGGCTTCACGATGCCGCTGGGCGAGCGCGTCGTCCCGAACATCGTCGGCGTCGACGTCGGCTGCGGGATGGCCGCGACGAACCTCGGGCCGGAGCTTCCGCTGGAAGACACCGAGCGCGAGCGGCGCGTCCGCGAGGCGGTCCCGATGGGGCGGTCGGTTCACGACTACGACGACGCGGTTCACTTCGTCGAGGAGTTCCCGTTCGAGCGGGCCAACCGCGTCTTCGAGCAGTTCGACGCGGCCTACGCCGAGCGGTTCGGCGAGCACATCGACCCAGTCGAGTTCGACTTCGACGGCTACGACGAGGAGTACTTCGAGTCGCTCTGTGACCGCGTGCTGGCAGACCAGCGCCAGGGAATGGGGTACATAATCAAAAGCGCGGGGACGCTGGGCGGCGGGAACCATTTCGTCGAGTTCGGCCGGGCACGCGAGTCGGGCGACTACTGGCTGGTCATCCACAGCGGCTCCCGCTATCTCGGCAAATCCGTCGCCGAATACTGGCAGTCGACAGCGACGGACCGCCGAACAATCGGAGAGATACGTGAGCAGATTCCAGAGGAGTACGTCGAGTATCTGAAGTTCGACCCCGATACGGTCGAATCTCGTGACCTCTACGCCTGGGTCACCGGCGGCATGGGCGAGTCCTACATCCGGAAGGACCGACTCCGCCGCGAACTCGACGGCAAGGAAATCGAGAACGCCTTCGACGCACTGGGACAGGTCCAGGACGCCATCCACAGCAGCGACGACGAGGACCGCAACACGGACTTAGACTGGCTCGAAGGCCGCGAGGCCCACGGCTACCTCGTCGACATGCTGTTCGCTCAGCAGTACGCCCGCTGGAACCGCGAACTGATGAGCGACGCCGTCTGTGACGCGCTGGGAATCGACCCCGTCGACCGCTTCCAGTCGATTCACAACTACATCGACTTCCGCGACCTGACCATCCGCAAGGGGGCGACCCCGGCCCGCGATGGACAGCGCCTGCTGGTCCCGTTCAACATGGCCGAGGGGTCGATTATCGCCCGGGGGAAGGGCAACGACGAGTACCACCAGACAGCGCCACACGGCGCGGGTCGCGTGATGAGTCGCCGGCAGGCCCACAGCGAGGTCGACATGGACGAGTTCGCCGCAGCGATGGACGGCGTCTACTCGGAGTCCGTCATCAAAGGTGTCCGCGACGAAGCGCCGATGGCGTACAAGGACGCCGACGCGATTCTCTCTGCCATCCAGCCCACTGCCGAGGTCGTCGAGTACGTCGACGCGGTCCACAATCTGAAGGCGACTGAGTGAGCGGGCCTGTTAGCCTGGCAGAAAGTGATTAGGACGCGAAGGCCCTGTGTCCTGTATGACCATTCTCGTGGCTATCGCCAACGATTCGGTCTCTCCGGCGGTCATCGATACGGCAGTTCGACTCGCTGACGGGCTCGACGAGGAACTGTACGTCGTCCACCTCGTCGACGAGGACACCGCCGACGGCACGGCCATGCAACTCCGGGACGAGATGCGCGACCGGTTCCGCGACGCCACCATCGTGGCGACGGTCGCTATCGAACACGTCGGTCGGTCCGCGATGCGTTCGGGCACGCGGATCGGCAACGAACTACTGGAACTCGCAGCCGACGTGGACGTTCGGCACATCGTCATGGGCCACGAGCCGAAGGGCCTGGCCGGCAGAATCCGGGAGGGCGACGCGGCGGTCGCTGTCATCGACGCCGCCAACGTGCCCGTTACGATTGTCCCGGAGGCCCCCTCCGACGTGTAAGCGCCTCACGATGGTTACAGGCCCAGTTCCCGGCCGAGCACCATCCGCTGTATCTCACTCGTCCCCTCGCCGATTTCCATGAGCTTCGCGTCGCGGTAGAACCGCTGTGGCGCGAAATCAGTCGTGTACCCGTAGCCGCCAAGCACCTGAACGGCGTCCTCGGCGACCTCCCGGCAGATTTCGCTGGCGTCGAGTTTCGCCAGCGACGACATGCGCGTCACGTCCTCTCCCTGGTCGTACATCGTCGCCGCCTTGTGGGTCAGCAGGCGGGCGCGCTCGATTTTGCGGTCCATCTCGACGATCTTGTCCCGGACGGCGTCGAACTTCGAGATGGGGCGGTCGAACTGCTCGCGTTCGGTGGCGTAGGACTTCGCGGCCTCGAAGGCCCCCTGTGCGAGCCCCGTCGAGAGCGCAGCAATAGAGATGCGGCCGCCGTTGAGCGTCTTCAGCGTCTGCTCCCAGCCGTCGCCTTCGTCGCCGAGCAGTCGGTCCGCGGGAATCCGACAGTCGTCGAACTGGAGTTCGCAGGTCGGTGAAGCGTTCAGCCCCATTTTGTCCCATTCGGTCGTCACCACCCAGCCGTCGTCATCGGGACCGACGATGAACGTCGAGATGCCGTCGTAGCCGGACTCAGGATCGGTGACGGCTTTGACTAGCACCGACCCGGCGACGGAGGCGTTCGTGATGAACTGCTTGGTGCCGTTGATGACGTACTCGTCGCCGTCCCGCTCGGCCGTCGTGTCCATGTCGCTGGCGTCGCTCCCGCTGCCCGGTTCAGTCAGCGCCCAGCCGCCGAGGTGTTCGCCGGAAGCGAGCGGTGTGAGCCAGCGCTCTTTCTGTGCATCTGTGCCAAACAACTCTATGGGCTTGCTTCCGAGCGAGGTATGGGCCACGTACGAGAGCCCGATGCTCCCGGAAACGCGCCCGAGTTCCTCGGCGACGAGCGCGTACATCAACGTATCGCCGCCCAGACCACCCCACTCCTCGCTGATCGGCACACCCATGACATCAAGCTCGCCCAGTTCCTCGAATATTTCCGCCGGAAACCGGTGCTCGTCCTCTATCTCCTGGGCTATCGGCTGAATCTCGTTCTCGCAGAACTCGCGGACCGAATCCCGTATCATCCGGTGTTCGCCGGGAACGTCGAACTCCATACCGAATCTATGTCCTGTGTTATTAAATAGCACACGGGGGCAGACACAAGCCATTTGCCCGTCCACGGCTTTTCTCAGGTGGAATGGCGTTCCGGCGACTCCTCCGCGGGACGGTCCCCTGGGAGCAACTCGAAGGCGTGGTGCGAGCGGTAATGGAGCGGTACGACGAGCCCGCGGCCCATGTGGCGTTTCTGGAGGCAGACAACTGGCTCTCGACTCCGCTGGTCGTCAATGATCAGTGGTTCGTGAAAGTCATCACGGGGCAGAACTCGCTGGTTCATACACTGTTGACCGCCGGCCGAAACATCGGCGCGTTCTCGTCAGGGACCGAGGGTTTTTTCGAGCATTTCGGGACGCCCTACGAGATGGCAGAACACGAACTGGCGGCGACCCGGCGGATGCGGGAGATCGGCGTCAACGCTCCCGAGCCAATCGAGGCCTTCGAATACGACGGGATGGGGGTACTCGTGCTGGAATACATCCCCGACTTCGAGCCGCTGGACCACCTCTCGCCCGAAACCGTCGAGTGTCACAGCCCGACCGTGTTTGACTTCCTCCACCGGATGCACGAGGACGGCCTGGCACACGGCGATTTCCGGTGTGAGAACGTGCTCGTGGCCCACGACGACCTGTACTTCATCGACGCCACGAGCGTGCGCGAGGAAGCGATCAGCGACGCTCGCGCCTACGACCTTGCCTGCGCGCTGGGCGCGTTGGAGCCGCTCATCGGCGCGCCGGCCGCCGTCTCGGCCGCGGCGATGCACTACGAGACGGCGGAGCTGTTGGCCGCGGAGGAGTTCCTGGATTTCGTCAACATCCGTCCGGACCACGACTTCGCCGCCGCCGAAATCCGCGGGGCCGTGGAAAAGCGCACATAGGCCGGCCCGGAACGGCCTCAGTCCGCCGGCGTCGCTCCGAGCGCTCGGCTTCTAGCAACAACGCCGATGCCGACGAGTACGACGGCCCCGCCGACGACGGTCGATGGACCGGGTATCTCTGCGAGCAACAGCAACGCAAGCAGCGCGCTCCCGACCGGTTCGCCGAGCAGCGAGACGCTAACCATACTGGATTCGACGTGTGCCAGTGCCCAGTTGAGGACGGTGTGGCCGAACACGCCGGGACCGACGGCCATCGCGAAAAACAGCGCCCATTCCTGTGGCGGGTAGCCTGTCACGGGGTGGCCTGACGCGACGACGAAGCCGAGGAGGCATATCGCGGCGACGCCGTAGACCACGGTCACGTAGGGGATAAGGGGGAACCGCTGGCGGAGCGAGCGCCCGGCGAGCACGTAGCCGGCGGCCATGACACCGCCGACCAGCGCCAGCGCGTTGCCGTACAGCGGACGCGGGCCGATGGTTCCGCCGCCGAGCAGTTCGCCGACGGACATCACGACGATGCCACCGATAGCGACGAGGATGCCCGCCGTCGTGCCGCGCGTGACGCGCTCGTCCAGCAGCGCCCACGCGCCGACAGCAACGAACAGCGGCTGGCACTGGACCAGCGTGACTGACGCCGCGACGCTCGTCCACGCCAGGCTCTCGAACCACGCGGCGAAGTGAACCGCGAGCGCGACGCCAGTCGCCGCAGCCGCCAGTACGTCTCGCCGGGAGAGTCGCCCGAAGGCTGACCGATGCCGGCCCAGTGCCAGCGGGGCCAGCAGTATGGTCGTCAGCAGAACGCGGTAGAACGCCGCGACCGACGCCGCGGCCGCGCTCCAGCGGACGAGAATCGCGCTCGTACTGACTGCGAGCACGGCGACAGCCAGCGCGATTCGCGGGTCGATTCGCGGCTCGGTCACGCCCATTTCGCTCCATTGTAGCGCGGAGATAGCACGACACCGGTAGTTACCGCGACGACACGTCTACTCATCCCGTGGCAGTATCCGACACGGGAATAAAGAAACACCGGAGACCATAGTCGGGGCCGTGCCGCCCGCGGGCAGGCCGAGTTACCCTTCGAGCAGTTCCTTCGTCTGCTGATGGCGATACCGAAACATCGGCTCCATCCCGAGACAGCCGAAGGGGCCGAGCGCCTGGCCCAGCGGTCCGCCAGGCAGTTCGAACTCGACGTGGTCGTGGACGAGCGTCTCCCTGTCGCTCAGCGCTTTGAACGTATGCGTGTGTTCCCAGTGGGGGAACGGCCCTTCCTCCATCACGTCGCGGAACATCGCTTCGTCCTCGCCCTCCTCCCGCGCAACGATATTCGAGACCCAGCGCTGGCGCGGCGGCACGCCGAACGGCTTGATTGAGGATTCGACAACCGACCCGGCGGTCAGTTCCTCGGGATTCGGCTCGCCATCCGGTCCCCGCTCCGCCTCGATGCGGATGTTCATCCAGTCGGGAGTCAGCGCGACCAGCCCATCGCCCGTCGCGTGGAACTTCCAGACTTCTGACAGCGGGGCTTCGACGCGAACCTGCCGCTCGTAAATGTCCATACACACAGTAGGGGAAGCGCTGGCAAAACACCCGCGATAGCCACGACCGATGCCGGGACGGAGTCAGGGCCAGATACCGCCTTCCTCTGCGGCAGCGACGACGCGCTGGATGGCGACGACGTACATCGCCGTCCGGAAGTTCGGCGCGCCGGTCTCCTCGTAGGTCTCGACGAGGTCGTCAAACGCGTTCGTAATGATGGTCTCCAGTTCGTCGTTGACCCGCTCTTCGGACCAGTAGAACCGCTGGCGGTTCTGGACCCATTCGAAGTACGACACCGTGACGCCGCCGGCGTTGGCGAGGATATCAGGGAACACGGCCACGTCGCGCTCCGTGAATACGTCGTCCGCGTTCGGTGTCAGCGGGCCGTTTGCCGCCTCCACGACGATGTCGGCCTGTACGTCGCGTGCGAGGTCGCCGTCGATGGCGTTTTCGAGCGCCGCCGGAACGAGCAGATCCACGTCCATCGTCAACAGCTCCTCGTTCGTCAGCTCTTCCGTCGCGCCCTCGTAGTCGGTTAGTGACCCGGTCTCGCTTTTGAACGCCTTCGCGTCGCGGGCGTCGAGCCCGTCAGGGTTGTAGACGGCACCGGAGGAGTCGGACACTGCGACGATGTTCGCGCCCAGGTCCTCGATGAGTTTCGCCGCGACGGAACCGGCGTTCCCGTACCCCTGCACGGCCACGGTTGCGCCCTCGATGTCCTTGCCGAGATAGTCGAACGCCTCGCGTGCGGTGAGCATCACGGAGCGACCGGTCGCTTCGACGCGGCCCGCACTGCCGCCCGACTCCGGAGCTTTTCCGGTGATGACGCCGGGTTCTGTCGTGTTCTCCAGCGTCTCGTAGGTGTCTTTGATCCAGTTCATCTCGCGCTGTCCGGTGTTGACGTCAGGCGCGGGGATGTCCCGGTCCTCGCCGATGATCGGACGGAGTTCCTTCGCGAACGACCGCGTTATCCGCTCTATCTCGTCGGCCGAGTACTGGCGCGGGTCGATCTCGATACCGCCTTTCCCGCCGCCGTAGGGGATGTTAACGGCGGCGCATTTGTACACCATCCAGCCTGACAGCGCCTTGACCTCGTCGCGTGTGACCTGCGGGTGATAGCGAATTCCGCCCTTGTACGGCCCTCGGTCGCCGTTGAACTGTGAGCGATAGGCTCGAAACACCTCGACGGAGCCGTCGTCCATCTCCACGGAGAGGTTCGTCTCCAGCACTCGCTCGGGGTGTTTCAGCCGTTCGAGCACGTCGGTCGAATATTCGAGATAGTCCGACGCGTCGTCGATCTGCTCCTGTAAACTCTCAAACGGGTTTACCTCTGGAGACATACGCGGAATGTCTCAGACTGTGGGCAAAAGAGTACCGCCGTCCATGGGATTCTCTAGACGAGCGATACCCACAACGGCACTAGTCGGCCACATGGATTGCTGGCGATTGAGCACGGTCGTCCATGGCGATACGATCCGTGCGGAAACGGCGGTCCTGTACAAGCGACTGACCGGCGACGAAGTCGTGGTATCGCTACGATGCAGGTCGACGCTGCAGCAAGGGCGACACGCTCGTCTGTACGTTCGAGCGGACGGCCTTTGTCCAGCGTGCAGACGACTGAAATCGGAGGACGGAAACCCCGAGACGGCTACAGGCTAATCAAGAGGACCGCGTTTATCACGACGGCCGCCACCCACGGGAGCGCTAGCCCGAGCGGCACGACGACGCCGCGCTGCTCGTTCAGCAGCTGGCGGGTCAGCCCTGCAAGCCCGAGAACGCCGACTTTCGTCGCTCCGAGAACGGCGATCCCGAACGTCTCTATCGCGGCCCGCATCACGGGGTTTCCCTCGTGGAGGCCGTGCTGGAGGCCGACGTGTGTCAGCCACACGTCGACGATGAGCGTCACGGCGACTACCAGCCATAGCTCTCGCTCGACGGCCGCTAGTTCGTCAAGCAGGGCGCTACACCACCTGTCGATGATCCCTATCGGGACCGTTCGGTCCGTTGTGAACACGTCACCCTCCGCAACCACGCCCCCACGTGGTCTGTTATCCTGTTTTCACCCAGTGTATTAAATACACAGTGTTTACTACTGAAACGGAAGGGGTAGGGGCTGTCTACTCCCGAGAAACACGGGTGTATGGGCCGCCACGAATACAGTCAGAGAATCGTCCCGTGTTTCTTCTCTGGTCGGTCCTTTTCGACGTCCTCGTATAGGTCAAACCGGGCAACGGTTTCGTCTCGGAGGTCACCCGGCGGAACGATCTCGTCGATGACGACTTCGCTCGCCATCCGGTGGACGTCGATGCCTTCGCGGTACGCCTCGCGTAGCTCCTGCTCGCGCTCGGCCCGCTCTTCCGGGTCGTCGATTGCGTCCAGTTTGTTCGCGTACACCGCGTTTATCGCGGCTTCTGGCCCCATGATCGCGATTTCGCTGCCCGGGAGCGCGAGGGTCGCTTCGGGGTCGTAGGCGGGGCCTGACATGGCGTAGATGCCCGCGCCGTAGGCCTTCCGGACGACGACGCACTGTTTCGGAACGGTGGCCTGCGAGGTAGCGTAGATCATCCGCTTCCCGGCTTCCAGTATGCCCTCCTTTTCGACCGAGGAGCCTGCCATGAACCCCGGCGTGTCACAGAGGTACAGCAGTGGGATGTTGTAGGCGTCACAGGTCCAGACGAAGCCGGCCGCTTTGCGGGCCGAATCAGGGAATATTGCGCCGGCCCGCTGGCTCGGCTGGTTGGCGACGATACCGACGGGCCGGCCGTCGACTCTGGCGAATCCAGTCAGAATTTCGGCCCCGTACTCCGACTGCAGTTCGAAGAAGGAGTCGGCGTCGACGATGTGTTCGATAACTCGGTGCATATCGTAGCCTTTGTTCGGTTCTGCGGGGATGACCGAGTCGAGGCCCGCAGGGTCAACTGCCGGCGCGGTCCCGTCGGTCCGTGGCGGTTTCTCGTCAGCGTTATCGGGCAGATACGTGATGAGTTGCGCCACGAGCTCGCGGGCGTGGTCCTCGTCGTCGGCGACCAGATCCGCGCTGCCGGAGTGACGGGCGTGCAGGTCCGGCCCGCCGAGCGTTTCGAGGTCGATGTCCTCGCCAGTGACCATCTCGACCATTCGGGGGGATGCGATTGCCAGTGCGCTCATGCCACGGACCATGACGGTGAAGTCGGCGAACACCGGTGTGTAGGCCGCGCCAGCGATACACGGGCCGTATAGGACGCATATCTGTGGAACCGCGCCAGATAGCAGCGAGTGGTTGTAGTAGAACTTCCCGATCCCTTCGCGGTTGGCGAAGAAGCCTCGTTGCTGGTCGATACGGCCGCCCGAGGAATCGACCAGATACAGTAACGGCTGTCCGCTCTTCAGCCCGCGCTCTTGCAGTCGGAGGAACTTCTCGACGCCGTGGCGAGCGATTGATCCCGCCTTGACGGTGAAGTCGTTGGCGGCGACGTGTACCTGTCTGCCCTCGAAGGTCCCCGCGCCGGTGATGAGTCCGTCAGCCGGCAGCCGGTCGTCCTCGTCGTCCACGTCGGGACTGCTGGGATGCCACGAGTCGAAGTTCGCGAACCGGCCGTCCTCGAAGTCCAGGCCATCGTCGCCGAACCAGAGTTCGAGTCGGTCGCGGACGAACAGCTTCCCCTGCTCGGTGAGGCGGTCGCGGTACTTCTGCGGCCCGCCACGTTCGATGTCGGCGATCTCTTCACGGAGGCGTTTCTCTCGTTCCGTCGGTGCAGCGTCCGCCGAATCGCCGTCCACGGCTGTATCTTCGGCCCCATCTTCATCGGTCACCTCGCGGACTAACGTCGGGGTTTCATCGTCGCCGACGTACACTTCCACAGTTCGGCCGGTGTGTTCGGCGACGGCGGCCGCGATGGCCGACGCCTCGTCGCGCGTGGCCTCGGCCGCGATATGCACTTTCATACCACACCCAACGGACCCGGGGATCACAGTAGTTACCCCGCGTGCGATTATCACCTCTCGTAATGGTGGCGCACCATTGATATCGGGTGCCGGACTACTCATGTACCATGAGTGCCACCGGCCACCCCCGAGAGACGCCGCCGTCGGCCAGGCGTCGTCGCCGGTGGCTCCTGCTTCTCGCGGTATTCCTTTTGTTCCCGCTGCTCATTGCAGTCGCTTCTGGCACGGTCGCGGCCGAAGACACCGAGTCGCCGGAGTGGGGCAATGCGACGCGGGGCAACGCGACGACTATCGAGGTGTCCCTGTACGACGACGGTGGGTCGGTGGACACGAGTACGATTCAGGCAGCGGATTTCGAGCTAACCGCGGGTCGAGTGGAGAACGTCTCGGTCGCATCGATCAACGCCTCCGGCGAAAACAGGACCGGGGTGCGCGTCTCCCTGCTGCTAGAGAGAAAAGTCGACACAGACAACGTCACCGTCAGCCTCCGTGACACCGCCAGTATCACCGACGAAGCGGGGAACGAACTTCCCCACGAGTCGGTCACCGTCACCGGGATGGACGCCGTCGTGCCGAAGTACCAGTCGTTCGAGGTACGCCGCGTCAATAGCTCCACCGCCCGCATCTCTGTTGGGATTCACGAACCGATACAGCAGCTTCGAATCTCCGTCGGCGGCCCATCGCTAGACACACTCAACATCTCGGGATTCACCGAACGCACCGGTAACACGATCACGTACACACGAAAGTACACGTTCCCGGAGGAGGGTGAGTACTCGCTGCTGCTGATGTCGGTGACCGACGAGAACGGTAACGAGAACTCCTTTGGCCGACAGCGGACGTTCCTCTATGACGATTCCGCACCGAACGTCACCGTTGCCGGGCCGGAGAACGCGACGGTCGGCGAGTCGGTGACTTTCTCCGCGGCGGGGACGACAGACGATCAGGGCGTCGAGTCGGTCCGGTGGCAGGTGGGGAGCGATACGATCCTGACCGGCGAGAACATCACCGTGGCCTTCGCCTCGCCCGGCAGTCACGAAGTCACAGTGACCGCCGCCGATCCGCTCGGGAACACGGAAATTGTGACCAGAGTCGTGTCTGTGACGGGCAATGGAACCGCCGGGAACGTGACTGTGCGGCAGCCGAACGCGACCGTGGCGAACGTCTCGGTGAACGGATCCGGCCAGACACAGCAGATTCGGCCCTCGGAGGGGCCACTCGTCACCAGTGAGAACGGAACGCTGGAGCGGCTTGCCGCGTCGTTCCCGCGTAACGAATCCGCCACACTCACCGTCCGCTCCCGCCAGCCCACGCCAGCGTTTACGACTGCCACCGGGCACACCGGCGTCAGCCGGTTCGATATCGACCACGGCTCCGTTCCGGCCGAGGACGCGACGTTCACGTTTACTGTTGACCGTGACGCGCTGGCGGCGGTCGACGCGGAACCCGATGCTGTGACGCTGTTCCGGAAAGACGACGGGTGGACGCCGTTAGCGACCGACATCGCCGGCCGGAGCGAGTCACACATCGTCTACCGGGCTGACTCTCCGGGCTTCTCGACGTTCGTCGTCGGAGTCGAACAGACAGCAGCGACAGACATGGATGCGGAGGCGGCGACAACCGACTCGGAAACGTCGACGGCCGAACCCGAGACGACCGAGACACAGACAGAAGAACCCGGACAGCCGGATATCGTGGTCACGAACGCCACGGCAGTTCCATCGGAACTCGGCCCCGGCGAGCGAACCGTCATCGCCGTCGAGCTTGAAAACCGGGGAACTGCGAGCGGGGACCACAACGTGATCGTCGCGCTCAACACCTCGATACTGACGACGCGGACGGTCACGGTCCCTGCCGGTGAGACACGAACGACGGAGTTTGCTCGCTCGGTACCCGCAAACAAGACTGGTGAGCTAATGGTCGACGGGCAACGCATCGGGAACGTGACAGGCGGCAGCGGTGGCCTGCCGATTCCCGCGTTGCCGTCCATCGGGATTCCGAACCCGCTCTCGCTGTGGCCCGACGGCATCGTCGGCACCGTTCTTGGCGGGCTCCTGGGCGTCGCTGTCGGGCTGTACGGCGTTCTCAAAGCGCTGGCGATATATCTCGGTTACTGAAACAATATCCGAGCCGTCAGTCGATAGTCGCTTCGAGCCGGTCGATCAGGTCGTCGTTCCCGAGATACAGCGGCGTCCGCTCGTGTAGCTTGTCGGGCTCGATTTCGAGCAGCGACTGGTCGCCGTCGGAGGACCGACCGCCGGCCGACTCAAGGATGTAGGCCATCGGCTGTCCCTCGAACTGGACCCGGAGCTTTCCTTCGGGGCGTGACTCCAGTGCGGGGTACGAGAAGATACCGCCGTATGTGAGCACCTGATTGATGTCCGCGACCATCGCTCCGCCGTATCGGAGTTTCAGTTCGTGACGGACGTCCTCGGCGTAGGATTCGAACTCGTCTGTCCAGGAGTCGACCCCGCCGCCGAACCCGAACACTGTGGGGTCCTCCGGAACCGTCACGTCGTCGTCGACGACCCGCTTGTCGCCGTCTTCGAGGATGTACTCGCGGACGCTGCCGTCCCGGGCGACGACCATCGAGGTGATGGGGCCGTAGATGACGAACCCGGCGGCGAGTAGATTGGTGCCGACCGTCGGCGGCTGTTCGCTGTAGACGCCGAAAATCGTCCCCATCCCGCTGTTGGGTTCGAGGTTGCTCGACCCGTCGAGCGGGTCCATGGCGACGTGGAGGCGACCGTCTGTCGTTTTCACGTCCGCGCGTTCCTCGCTGGCGTAGGAGGCGACACCGTCGATGTCAAGCACCCGCTCCTCGAACAGTTCGTCGGCGCGCAGATCAGCCGCGAGCTGGTCGTCGCCGGTGGGGTTGACCGAGTTGCTCTGGCCACGGTGGTCGGCGATGGCGCGGCGGACGTCCGGTGTCGTCGCGGCGATGGTCTCGATGACTGCCGTGACTGTCTGCTCGGCTTCGGTGGTCGAAATGTCGAGTGACTTACTCATTTGTCAGATTAGGGGCAGGGACTGGCCATCCGGTGACCAGTCGAATTTTTCTCCGAGCCTGCTGCCCGCAGGGTCTCTCATCACCAGTACGTTCCCCGGCACACCATAAGTATCTTTTTGCTGACATTCACTACATTTCGAGTGAATATTCAGCCGCGGGGCAGTGCTTGCCGCTAAGCCTGTGACAGGTTGACTCGGTCGGATTGGGGCCGCCATGCCGATCCGATACCGTCGGCAGACTTACACGACCGCCGGACGAAGGCGCGGGTATGCATCTCGAAACAGTCGACACCGTCGGCGTCGTCGGAGCCGGAACGATGGGTAACGGTATCGCACAGGTCACAGCGACGGCCGGCTACGACGTCGTCATGCGCGATGTAACAGACGAACTGGTTGCCGCCGGGTTCGAGGAGATCCAGTCGAGCTTCGAGACGCTCGTTGCGCGCGACACAGTGACAGAACAGGAAGCAGAAGCGGCAACAGCCCGCATCACCGGAACCACAGAGATGGAGGACCTCGCGGATGCCGACCTCGTCGTCGAGGCCGTAACAGAAAACATGGACATCAAGCAGTCCGTGTTCGAGGAGCTCGACGCCGTCTGCGGGCCGGACACGGTGCTAGCCAGCAACACGAGCACGCTCTCGATTACGACCATCGCTAGCGTCACCGAACGGCCAGAACAGGTCCTCGGACTGCACTTCATGAACCCTGTACCGATCATGAAAGGCGTCGAACTCGTCGTCGGTGAGAAAACGAGCGACGAGACGGTGACGCTGGGCCGCGAGTTCGCACACGACATCGGCAAGGAGACCTGGGAGGCCGACGACAAGCCCGGGTTCGTCGTGAACCGGGTGCTGATGCCCTGGATAAACGAGGGCATCCGGGCGTACGACGAGGGCGTCGCGGATAAGGCCGACATCGACCGCGGGCTAACTCTCGGAACGAACGTCCCCATGGGGCCGCTCGAACTGGCCGACCACATTGGCCTCGACGTGGTCCTCGACGCCTCCGAAACGCTGTATGAAGAACTGGGCGACCGCTACAAGCCCGCATACCTGCTCAAACGCAAAGTCGCGGCCGGCGACCTCGGCAAAAAGTCCGGGCGGGGCTTCTACGACTACGACTGATAGATCTGCGGTGGCGAGCACAGATAGTAGCGAGCCGAGTACCATACCCGGCAACGGGCCGCGCGTTGGCCAACAGTAAAGACCCAACCCGCGTTAGAATCTGTCATGGACTTTAGCCCCACACAGGAACAACGCCAGATACAGGAAATGGTCTCGGAGTTCGTCGACGACGAGGTCAAGCCGCGGGCGGCGGAGATCGACGAAACCGACGAGTTCCCGTGGGACCTCGTCGACGAGATGGCTGATCTGGGCCTGATGGGCATGCCGATTCCGGAGGAGTACGGCGGGGCCGAACTGGACTACCACAGCTACGCGATGGCCCTCGAAGAGATTTCGCGGGGAAGCGGCGGGCTCGGCACAATCGTCGCCGCCCACATCTCGCTGGCCTGCAACATGATCTACGAGTTCGGCAACGAGGCTCAGAAAGAGACCTACCTCACGCCGCTGGCCGAAGGCGAGGAGATCGGCGCGTTCGCCCTCTCCGAAGCAGGCGCGGGCAGTGACGTGCCGGCGATGGATACCACTGCCGAACCGGTCGACGGCGGCGACGCCTATCTGGTCAACGGCGGGAAGCTCTGGATCTCCAACGGCTCCGTCGCCGACACTGTCGTCCTGTTCGCGAAGACCGACCCCGAGGCCGGCAACAAGGGTATCTCCTCGTTCATCGTCCGCCCCGAGGAGGACGACGGCTTCATCGTCGAAGGGACCGAGCACAAACTCGGCGACAAGGGCTGTCCGACCGCCGAACTGCGGTTCGACGATATGCGCATCCCCGCCGACCGTATGCTCGGCGAGGAAGGCCGCGGGTTCGTCCACGCGCTCAAGACGCTCAACGGCGGCCGCATCACTATCGCTGCCCGCGGCGTCGGCATCGCCCAGGCCGCACTGGACGAGGCGCTGCAGTACGCGCAGGACCGCGAGCAGTTCGACCAGCCCATCAGCGACTTCCAGGCCATCCAGCACAAGCTCGCCGACATGGACACGAAAACGCAGGCCGCCCGCCTGCTGATGCATCAGGCGGCCGACAAGAAGATGGCCGGCGAGTCGTTCGTCAAAGAGGCCGCCCAGGCCAAACTGTACGCCTCAGAGGTGTCCCGTGAAGTGGCGAACGAGGGCATTCAGGTCCACGGCGGCTACGGCTACACGAAGGACTTCCCGGCCGAGCGGTTCTACCGCGACGCGAAACTCAACGAGATTTACGAGGGCACCAGCGAGGTCCTCCGCAATACCATTGCCAGCGAGCTTCTCGATTAGGGAATCGAGAGGAGTCCTTCGACGACCACCGCACGCGTGAAGTAAAACGGCTTTCCGTCCGCACGGTAGCGGTTCGCACTGATTGTTCCGAGCGCGAGGAGTACCGCCACGCCGACGGTCCCGGCGAGCATCCCGACAATTTCCGACGGCTGAACAGCTGTGCGTGCGAAGACGTACGTTGCGACGCTGGCGAGCGCCGCGAACGGGAGGGCGTCCAGGCCTGCCAGGAGGAGCGAGCGGGACAGGGACATACCTGTGTTCTGTGGGAGCGGTCACAAAAAGGGTACCCCATCAACGGCGGCGCAACGAAATCCAGCAGAGGCTGGCAAGCAGCGCCGTCAACCGTCCTCACCAAGCGCCTCGCGCACCCATTCGAACTGGTCTCGAAGCCGCCGCTCACCGGCGTCGGTCAGTGAGTACTTGTCAGCGATGCCGTTCTCGCGGTGGGTAACGAACCCGGCCGATTCCAGCGCGTCGAGCGCGCCGTAGAAGCTCTTCGGTTCGATTCGCGTGTCGTAGCGGCGTTCGAGCCGCGTCTTCAGCCGCTGGCCGGAGAGTTCCCCGTCCTCGGCGGCGGCCAGCAGGACGCACATATCGCGCCGACGGCCGCTCTGAAGCCACTTCGCCATATGTGTCCCGTCACAGCCGTCCGGTTTCGCGTTTGCGGTTCCGAGCGGACCGCCAGGTTCGCATACCCCCGCTCCCTAGAGCCGCCGATGACCGACTCCGAACTCCCCGTCGAGGCGTCAGCGGACGGTATCACGGCCACCTATCGAGAGACCGACGAGGAACGGCTGCTGACATTCGAGAGCGACGGCGGGAGCGCCGCGGTCGCACAGAACATCGAGGGGTACGCGATGCTGAAGGTCCGACCGACCGCGGACGGCGACGAACTGGAGCGATACTACGGCTTCGACATGGCGCTCGACCACGCGGCGGAACTGCTCGGTGTGTCTCCGAACGCGCTTCCGGTCCCAGAGCCGGCTGCCGACATGGGGATGTAGCCACCCGGCTCGCCCGCCACAGCGACTACTTGTTTGACTCGTGACTCGGTCGGGAGTGGGGCGACACTGTGCCAGCTACTCGAAGCGGACTGGTACGTAGGTGAGGACGAATCAGTGCGTGAACGACTGCAATCAGAGCTATTCAGTACCCATCCCGACAAAATAGCACTATTTCTGATACGTCTAATTCATTAGCAGTACGTATCGAACCGAGGCAATATGACCGCTCTAAAAACATCATACGAATATTATAAACTTGCTTTAATAATCACTGCTACCCCTCACTCGCATGGTCGATTTCACTCGACGGCAGGTACTTTCACAGTCGGTGGCTGCTGCGCTTGGGGCCAGCGTCATCGGCGTGGCAAGTGGGGAAGAGGTCGAAGAGACAGACACACCGGGCGCTCCGAGCGTCGCCGGGAGTCTCAAACGCTTCTCGACGACGGCGTTCGGTGCGGAGGTGACCGGCCCGTTCGTCTTCGAAGACGGGTCACTACTGTACAGTCTCCAGCACCCGGAAGGGGAGAACCCCGAACCGTTTGGACGGGCTGCGGTGGGCTATTTCAGCGGCTTCCAGTTCGAGTTCGACGGGAGTAACGACGATTTCCCGGAGGTGGGGGTTCCGGACACCGAGGAGAAACAGCGTCAGGTCCGGTCCGCAGCCGGCGACTACGAAATCCTCGTGCAGGGACGCGAACCCATCAACGGTGGGGCGGAACGGCTCGGTGTAGTCCAGACGCCCGACGGGACGGATATCACCCAGGAGAACTTCGCTGGCACCCAGTACGGCGGTGCGGCGACGAACCCCGACTGTAATCAGTTCGTCCCGACCAACGACGAGGGGACCGAGGGATACCTGTTCACGAACTGGGAGAACAGCCCCGGATGCGTCTCGCGGGTCCCCCTTAGCCAGGACGAAAACGGCGAGTGGAGTGCGGACACCGGGAACGCAATGAACTTGACCAACACCGACTCCCTCCGTGAACACGGCGGGACGCGGATCAACTGCTACGGGGACCTCAGTCCGTGGGAGACGATGATTTCCGCCGAGGAGAACTACGCACACCCCCGCGTCAGTCTGACGGCGACGGTGAGCGACATCGTCGAGGCGGGGTCGGGCGAGGGACTCATCGGCGGATGTCAGTTCTGGAACCGGCCGAACCCGAGCGAGATATCGGGCGCGATCGAGTCCTACGCCGAGAGCGGCGACCTCGACGAGAACTTCGGCCCGCAGGGCTACTGGGCGCTGACCGGCGTCGAGTTCCTCGCGTACTACCTCGGGGCGGAGCGCGATGACCAGGGCGACGGCGAGAACCTCGCAACGACGCTGCTCGACGACGTGTATCCGAACCCGTACCGGTACGGGTACTTCGTCGACTTCCGCGAACCGACCGCTGACGAACCCGAAGCGGTCAAGTACTACGTGATGGGGCGGGCCTCGTGGGAGGCACCCGACATCGAAGGCGACCAGCGGACCGTCTACGGCTGTTCCGACGGCGACAGCAAGGGCATCTACAAGTTCGTTGCCGACGAGCCGATTCCGGAGTACGACGACCCAATGGACGTCGCCGGGACGCTGTACGCACCGAAGATCACGAACGACGCGGCCAACGCCGCCGAAGCCGGGGAGCGGAACTCCCCTGCACAGACCCCGCTCGAAATCGAGTGGATAGAACTCGGCCACGCCACGAACGGCGAGGTCGAGTCCTGGGTCGCCGAGTACGACGACGTGACCCAGGCCGACTACCTCAGCGCACACGCTGACTGGGAAGACGGCGACGAGGTGACCGAAGCGGCCATCAAGGAAGCCGATCTCTCCGTCATCGAGAACGGGAATCAGAACTACATCACGAACGAGGACATCGTCGAGTGGGCCGAGCAGTACGAGGCCAACGGTCCCGACGGCGTCGACGAGGACCTCCGGCGCGTCCCGTTCTTGGAGACCCGCGCGGCCGCCAAGGAAATCGGCGCGTCAATCGAGTTCAACAAGGCCGAGGGCGTCGACAGCGTCGACGACTCCCAGCCCGGCGATTTCATCTACTTCGGCATTTCGGAGTTCAACGACGCGCTCGCGGACGACGAGGGCGACATCCAGATGGACCGCGTCGACGGCGGCGTCGTCTACCGCGGGGTGCTGGAATCGGACTACAACGTCTCGACGCTCGAACCGGTCATCACCGGCCCCGACTTCACCGACTCGCCGGAAGACGCAAACGACGCGCTCCGGAACATCGACAACGTCTACACGATGCGCGACGGCCGCGTCATCTGCTGTGAGGACGGCTTCGGCGGCCCCGCGCGCTCGTACCCGAACGACGGCCTCTATGTCTACCAGCCCAACGTCGTCGTCAGCGCCAACTCCGCCGCGGTCGGTAGCGGGTCGACGGGTAGCGTCCCGCTGACCGCCTCGTCGCTCCCCGCAGGCTTCTCCGGCGCTCGGCTCACCGTCAGCGTCTCGAACCCCGAAATCGCGTCTATCACCGGCGTCTCCTTCCCCGACGCGCTCGGACTCACCGAAAGCTCCATCAGCGACGACGGCTCGTCGGCGACAATTCGGGTTGCCGACGTCGACACGAACGTCCAGTCCGGCGCGATGGACGTGCCACTCGCAACGCTCGACGTCCGCGCCAACGGCGGTGGCACGACAGACCTGACCGTCTCCATCGAGCAGATGGACGACGAGAACGGCAACGCCATCGAGGCAGAGGTTCGAAACGGCATCGTCGTGGGCGGTCCGCAGACGGTCGTTGGCGACGCCGCGCCGACCGACCCCGACGGCGACGGCCACTTCGAGGACCTCAACGGCAACGGCCGTCTCGACTACGAGGACGTGCAGGTGCTGTTCTCGAACATGGACTCCGACAGCGTCCAACTGAACACCGGCGCGTACGACTTCAACGAGAACGGCCAGATCGACTTCGCGGACGTGACGGCGCTCTACGAAGAGGTCAACTGACGACAGCGACCGAGTCCTCCTCCCATCTTTCGATACAGCAACACAATGACCGACGACACCACCTGTTCGATACGCGGTCGCGTCCGAACCGCCAGCCGCCCCCTCGCGCTCGTCGCGCTCGTCCTCCTCGCGGGGACGGTCCCCGCGCTCGCCACAGGGCAGAGCACGCCGACAATCAGCATCGAGGCCGGCTCCGTCGCCGCCGGCGAGACAACGACCGTTCCAGTGGTCCTGACGAGCGCGCCGGACGGCCTTGCCGGCTACCAGCTCGAACTCGCCGTCGACGACCCCGCTGTCGCCCGGTTCGAGAACGCGAGCTACCCCGACAGGTTCGGGCTCACGACCGACCCCGTCGTTAGTTCAGACGGCGGGACGGTCACGCTCGAGGCGGTTGACCTCGACAGCCAGATCGAGCCCGGAGCCAGCGACGTGGTACTCGCGACAGTCTCGCTTACTGGCGTCGCCGGCGGTGAGACGCAGGTGACCGTCGCATCGAACCAGGTCGACGCCGACGGCGGCGGCGCAGTCGAGCCAGCGACCGAGCAGGCGGCGCTCGCAGTGTCACCGGGCGCGACGACGGAGACAGTGGCCGCCGTGACCGAAGCATCGTCACCCGCCAGCGAGCGCACAGCCGAGTCAGCGGGCACCGCGAGCGCCGCAGAGGACGACTCCGCGGGCGGCGACCAGTCGACGACCGGCGCGAACGGTCCACTCCCAATAGCGCTGGCTATCGCCGCACTCGCCGCGGTGGCGGCGCTGGCAGCCAGACGCACTCAGCAACAGTAACTCCACAGCAATACCCACCTATGCCACAACCAGACACCACCGCTGCACCGACGGACAGTTCGATTTACCGCGAGTACATCCTCGACGTGCGCGTCGTCGAGCGAGCGACAGGCGACGGCGACACGCGCTACCGATTCGAGGCCCCGGACCACGAGGGAATCGAGTTCGAAGACCCCGAGATGGCGACGCTGTACGCCGACGTGTACTTCGACGTGAACGGCTTCCAGGAGGCCGGGACCGGCGACCGCGGCGTGCCGCCGACAGTCATACAGGCTGGCCGTGATACGCTCGTGGCGTACTTCCTCACGCAGGACGGCGTCGACGTTCACTGGGCCGCGTCGTTCTACGGCGAGAAACCGGAGAAAATCGAACGGTACGTCTCACGCGTCCGCAAGCGGTCGAAGAAAATCCGCGAAGGGGCGAAAGAACGGGGCCACGCCTGACACGCCGTGTGGCTACTCCCGACCGAACAGCCGCTCTCGGAGGGACCGCGACGACGGGCGCTCGGTCAGCAGGACCGGCGTATCGAGCGTCTCGATGACGTCGAACACTAGCGAGCCGCGAACGATGCGTGATAGCAGGCCTCGTTCCGTCGCGCCGACGATGACGAGGCTGTAGTCGCGGCCGATCCGTTCGATGGTCCTCTCGATGTCACCGGTTTCAATGCGTATCTCGGCGTCGGTCAAGTCGTGTTCCGCCGCCCACTCGCGCAGGAACGTGCGACCGCTCTCTTCTGCACCGGGGTCGACGACGTGGAGCAGGTCGACGGCTACGTCGACAGTTTCCTGGAGCGCTTTGGCGACCTCCGCGGAAAGGTCCGACGAGAGACCGCCAGCGGTCGGAACCAGGACGTCACTGAGGTCGAGGTCCTGCCCGTCCAGCACGAGGAAGTCACACGGCAAGTCGTGGGCCAGTTCGTCCAGCGTGCCTTCGGCGCGACCGCCGGCGAACTGGGTGCCGCCGTAGCCCATCACGACGGTGTCGGCGTTGTTCGTCCGGGCCGCGTCGAACACCTCCCCGATGCCGCGGTGTGAGAGGATCGTCTTCGTCTCTATCGGCACGTCGAAGGCCTCCGCGTCGGCCTTGGCGGCGTCCAGAAGG
Organism: Haloarcula sp. KBTZ06; assembly: GCF_048595605.1. Lineage (NCBI taxonomy): Archaea > Methanobacteriati > Methanobacteriota > Halobacteria > Halobacteriales > Haloarculaceae > Haloarcula > Haloarcula sp. KBTZ06. The sequence continues at coordinate 1,257,587 of NZ_CP184337.1, read as the reverse complement.
CTTTCCGAGGTAGCGTCTATCTGGTTCCGGTTCGCGGCGGCGGTTTCGAGCGCGGTCTGGTCCGGCACCGTCGCGATGTGGGTCGCGAGCACCCGTCCGCCTTCGTGTTTCGCCAGCGCACCTGCGAGGGTGATGAGCGCGCTCTCGGTGCGGGGATTCGCAAGTGCCACCATGATCGTCGGTCCCCCGGTTCCGTTCGGTGCGACCGCGTCGGCGGCGTTCACCACCTGGTCCGGGAGCTGCTCCTCGCGGTTGCTGATGTAGTCGGAGAGCACACCCTGCTGTGTGGTTTTGCCGCGCGCGTAGACGAAATACCATGCGACCGCGACAAGGACGAATCCGGCCGACAGCGCAATCTCGATACTGTCCATGAACGCGACGAGGCCGAGCGAGAGTACCGCACCGAGTATCGGCGTGATGGGGTACAGCGGCACGGTGAAATCCGGGTCGTACTCCGGCACGTCGGCCTCGCGGAAGACGATGAGTCCCACGTTCATCAGGGCGTAGACGATGAGGTGGAGGACGCTGGCCGCCTTCGCCAGCACCTCGATGTCCCGTCCGAGGAACGCGATAAAGACGATGATGAGCCCGCCGGTGACCAGAATCGAGCGATAGGGCGTGGCGTAGTTGGGATGGATCTCGTTGAGCCAGTTCGTGACGATCTTGTCCCGGCCCATTGCGAAGTTGATCCGGGCCGAGGCGAGAATCGACGCGTTCGCGGAGGACGCTGTCGCCAGCAGTGCGCCGACGGTCATAATCGCCGCGGCACCGGCGGCCACGCCGCCTATCGGTCCGATAGATGCCGGGAACGCGACCTCCGCGGCCTGTGCGACCGGGGCATCCTGACTGAGGTCCGGCCACGGAACGACGCCGAGCATCATCGACACGAGGATGGCGTAGATGACGGTCACGATGCCGACGCTTCCGATGATAGCAATCGGCAGGTTCCGACCCGGATTTTTGAGTTCCTCAGCGACGGTCGCAATCTTTGCGTACCCCAGGAAAGAGACGAATACGAGCGCCGTCGCCGGGAGAATCGCGCCGGTCCCGAACGGGGCGAGCCCGTCCTCGCCGGCGAGGGTCGCGTAGTCGAATGAAAAGAAGCCCGCAATGGCAAAGACGGTGAGAATAGAGAGCAGGATAAAGACAATCACCGTCTGGATGCCACCGGTTTCCTTTGCGCCGATGTAGTTGACGGCGACGAATATCGCCCCGGCGATGAGCGCCCCTATCTGAATGGGATTGAGAAAGGCGATTTCAGGGAGTGGGACGAAGACGGCGAGATACTGGCCGAACCCGATACAGTAGAACGCCGAGGCGAAGGCCAAGCCCATCCAGTCACCCATTCCGGCTATCGAGCCAAACAGTGGCCCGAGTGACTTGTTGATGTAGTAGTACCCGCCGCCCGCCTTCGGCATCGCCGTGCCGAGTTCCGAGACCGATAGCGCGTTCACCATCGCAATCAGTCCACCAACGACGAACGAGACGACGACGATGGGACCGGCCGCGTTCGCGGCCACGCCGGGCAGGACGAAGATACCGGCACCGATCATCGTCCCGATGCCGATGGTCATCGCCGACACCAGCCCGAGGTCTTTCGCCAGTTCTTCGTCGCTCATTCCTTCGAGTCCGCCTGTGGAAGTGCAATCACCGGTACCTCCGCGTTCGTCACAAGCTTCAACGAGAGATCACCGGAGAGGAACTGCATGAGGCGACCACCACCGCGGGACCGGTATGCGATGGCGCTCGCCTCGACTTCCTCGGCGACATCGAAGATAGCCTCGACGACGTCCCGAGCGTACGCGGTGCGGTCGTCGGCGTCAGGGAACACCGTCCTGACGGCCGCATACGACTCTGCCGCCAGCTCTTCTGACTGCTCGACTGGCGTCTTGTCCGGAACACCCTCGCCTTTTTCGACGACGTGTAACGCCGTCACCTGCTCCGGCTCGTACGGTTCGAGCGCAGTCGCCGTCGTAAGCCCGTCGTCCTCGTTGGCAACCGGTAGCAAGACATGTGCAAGAATGTCCGTGGTTGTCTCGTTGGTGCTACTGTTCATACACAGACGGAGTAGATAGGTCGGTAAGAATGTGTCTACTTATATCGTATATTCGAACCTTATTTAAATATAGATATTCGAATTCGGAAAACCAATCGTCGTCAACGGAACACTCGGATCGGTACCTGTCAGTATATAGCGAGTTCCGTGGCGGAAGGGAAAACCCTACAGCAGCGCTGTTCCCGAGTATCTCCGTCAGAAGCAGCGCTGTTGGAACGTGGGGCTTTTTCATATCGGGAGTGTGAGCGTCAGTTAATGGTCGGTGATCAGTGATGTCGGTTCGCGTCGACTGGCGACAGAGTGTCGCCCTGACCGGCACAGTAATCAAGTATCTCGCCGTCGCAATGCTGGTCCCGCTCGGGATCAGTTTTCTGTACGGAGAAGATACCGTCGTCTTCCTGATTTCTATCGCGATCGCCATCACGCTCGGCATAGCGCTGGAGCAAGCCAGCGACAGTCACGAACTCGGGCCACGCGAGGCGCTGCTGTTCGTCGGCCTCTCCTGGGGTGCTGTCGCGGTTATCGGCGCGATCCCCTACGTTATCGCCGGGTACGGGACCGAATCAGCGCTCGGTGAACCCGTGAACGCGCTGTTCGAGTCGATGTCCGGCTTCACGACGACCGGGGCGACTGTCACCAACGAAATCTCGTTTGCCCGCCACTCGCATGCGCTGTTGATGTGGCGACAGCTCACCCAGTGGCTCGGCGGGATGGGTATCATCGTTCTGATGGTCGCCATTCTTCCGGAAGCGGCCGTCAACGGGGCGCAGTTGATCGAATCCGAAGCGCCCGGCCCCGAACTCCAGAAGCTGACGCCGAAGATAGCCGAAACCGCACGGCTCCTCTGGCTGTTCTATCTGGGCTTTACCGTTCTGTATATCCTCATTCTGCTCGGCCTCCATTACACGGGCTACGCACCGAACATGGATGCGTATAATGCCGTCGCACACGGGTTCACGACGCTGCCCACCGGCGGGTTCTCCCCCCAGGCCGAGAGCATCGCCTACTTCTCACCGGCCGTCCAGTGGGTCGTCATCCCGTTCATGCTCATCGCCGGGATGAACTTCGCGCTGTTTTACCTCCTGTTACAGGACGAGTACGCCGCCTTCCTTCAGGACCGCGAACTCCAGGCGTACCTCGGTGCGAACGCCGGCGTGGCCGTCATCCTCTGGGGACTGCTCTTTACCGGGTCCGCGCCGCCGCTCGAACTCGGCGGTGTGACACAGGGAGCACTGGAGAACTCGCTCCGGCAAGCCACATTCCAGGTCGCCTCGCTGCTGAACTCGACCGGGTACGCGACCAGTAACTTCGCCGAATGGGGTAACACCGCAAAGGGAGTCCTGTTGTTCGCGATGTTCATCGGTGGCTCCGCAGGGTCGACCGGTGGCGGTGTCAAGATAGTCCGATGGCTGGTCGTGCTCAAGAGCATCCGACGCCAACTGTTCACGACAGCTCATCCCAGCGCTGTCAAACCAGTTCGGCTCGGCGGGCAGGTCATCGACGAGGACGTCATCAACGCGATATACGGGTTCACGCTGTTGTACCTGCTCACGTTCGGTGTCGCGACAGTGTTTCTCCTCCTCGATGCGGGCCGTGTCGGGCTCGACCTGACTGTCTTCGAAGCCATCAGCGCAAGCCTGGCGACCATCGGGAACATCGGTCCCGGGTTCGGGTTTCTGGGGCCGTTCGGGACCTACGAACTCTTCCCGGAGACCAGCAAACTGCTGATGATATTCCTGATGTGGATCGGTCGACTGGAGATCATCCCGGTGTTCGTGATATTCACCGGCGCGTTCTGGAACGAGTGAGTCCGGGAGACTCGTTCCGTCGGCAGTTCTAGCTGGCAGTTCAGTTATGTACCTACCCGACGGAGACTTCGGTATGACCAGTCCTGCAGACGAACCGACACCACCTGAGGGGGTTCCGGACCGGGTGGCGACGGACCTACCGGAGTTGACGCCTGAAGAACTCCGCAACACGATCATCTACGCGCAGGAACTGCTGCAGTTCCACGACGAGACGGCGTCGCCGATAGAACCGGGTCCCAACGAAGACATCATCCGGGCAACCGAACGCGACGGCTACACTGAGGTGGTAAAGCTGGCTTCCTGTGCTCAGGGCTGTGACGACTGTCCCCACGGTCCGTATCTCTACCACGTCAAACAGGAATCCCGGCCCGAGGGTGGAACGAAGGCACGCTGGATGTTCCTCGGCGAGGTCTATCCCGACGACGGAGAGTAAGGGGCCGCCCGCTCAACTACGGTTCCAGCCCGTACAGTCCAGCGCGGATGAACACGAGTATCGGGATGATTTCCAGCCGGCCGACCCACATATTCAGCACGAACATCCCCTCTGCAAGCGGGGGCATCGACGGGCCGGTGATGCCCGAGGAGAGGCCGACGTTCCCCTGCGCGCTGGCGACTTCAAACAGGGCATCGGCGTAGCCGAACTCCGGTCCCGCGACGTTGGTGAGGACGACGCTGCTGGTCACCAGAATGATGAGCCACAGCAGCGTCACGATGGCCGCTTCGCTGAACTCCCGTTCCATCGACTCGCGGTCAAGCGTCCGGTCCCCGATGCGGGCCGTAATCACCGCGTTCGTCGGGAGGAACACCCGCGAGAACTGCCAGATGATGCCGCGAGCGATGGTGTAGCCACGGATGATCTTGATGCCGCCGACGGTGGACCCGGCAGCGCCGCCGAGCACCATCGCGCCGACCACGAGCACTTTCCCGCCAGCGAGCCAGCGGCCGATCGGGGCCGACTGGAAGCCGGTACAGCTGAGGGCGCTGACCCACTGGAACGTCGAGTCCCGGACCGCATCGAGCTGTGCGGCGTCGAGCATCGGCACCGAAAACGGCAGGAACGACTGGGTGGCAAACGCCTCAGTCGTCGCGGGCACGGACCATACGTTCTGTGCCGAGAGCGCGACGACGCCGAGCGCGAGCAGGATGAACAGCCAGCGAGTCTGTAAGTCCGACACCAGTTCGCGAATCTGCCTGTCGTGCAAGACGACGTAGTGGACCGGGAACGCGACCGCACCGAGAATCATGATCGGCAACAGAACGGTTTCGACGAGCGGCGAGTTGTACGTCGCAATCGAGTTGTCCGTGACCGAGAACCCGCCAGTCGTGAGCCCGGTCATGGCGTGGTTGAGCGCCTGCCAGGCGACCTCCCACAGGGGGAGCGACTCGGCGTACTCGCTATCGCTGGCGAGGATGGCACCGAACAGGAGCGCGAACGAGAGCACCGTGTAGCCGACGACGAGTTTCCAGACCGTTCGGACGGTGGAGACGACGCTCGGGTGGATCTTCTCCTCGCGGGCCTCGCTCTGGTAGAGCGCGTAACTGCCGCTGCCGGGCCGCGAGAGGATGGAGACGGTCAGGACGATGACGCCGACGCCGCCGACGTACTGGATGAACGACCGCCACCACTGAACTGCGCGGGGGAGCGAGGGCTCGTGAATCGCCATCGTCAGGCCGCTCCCGGTCCATCCGCTCATGCTCTCGAAGAAGGCGTGAAGCGGGTTCCGGAAGTACGCCAGACTGGAGAGCGTCGTCGTCCCGCCGACCCTGATCGGCTCCCACGTACTCGTGTCCGCTCCGACTGGAACGAACGTATCCATGACGGCGGGGGGCGTGAACCACGCGGTCAACAGGAACGGCAGCGAGCCGAACGTGGCGACCAGCAGCCACCCGCCGGCGGCGATGACCATGCCGTGTTTCATCTGGGGGGCCGGCGCGTCGGTGAACCCACGGTTCGCGAGACCGCCGACGGCGGCGGTCACCCCGGCCGCGGTGAAGAACCCGAGAGCGGCGTGAAACTCCTGAAAGCCGAGCGCAATGGCGGCCGTAATCGTCATCAGCCCGGCCTCCATCAGCAGGAGCGAGCCGATATCACGGGCGATTGTTTTCAGGTCCGTCGGGAGTAGCCCGCCGTTCCGTCGCGACATGTCAGTTGTGGTCCTCGGAGTGACCGAAGATGTCGGTTACCTCCGGTGTCGCCCCCTCGCCCGAGTAGACCGTTAGCAAGTCGTCGGCCTCGATACGTGTATTGCCGCGGGGTGTTATCGGGTCGCCCTCGCCGTTGCGCTCGATGGCCACGATGAGCGTCTGGCCGCCGATGAGGCCTTCCGTATTGGCCTCCTGCAACGTCTTACCCGCAATCGGTGCGCCGGGTGTGACAGTGATCTCGAACACTTCCGCCTGGTCGCCGATGCGCATGAAGTCGACGATAGACGGCCGTTTGACGGCCCGATAGAGGTACTCGGCGATGAGCCGCTGTGGGTTCTGCATCGTGTTGACGCCGATCTGGCGGAACACGTTCATGTGCTCGGGGTTGTGGACGACCGAGACGATGTCCGGCACTTCCAGTTCCTGTGCCAGCAGACAGACCATGATGTTCGTCGCGTCCTGATCGGTCGTCGATATGAGCGCATCGGCACGGTCCGCACCGGCGTCCTCTAGCGTGTCTTTCGACGTCGCATCGTCGTTGATAACGAGACAGTCGTACTGTCTCGACGCACGTTCCGCTCGCTCCTCGTCCCTTTCGATGGCAACGACCTCGTTGCCGCCTGCTGTCGCGATTTCAAGCAACGGCGACCCGATATCACCGGCGCCGACGATGACGATATACATTTTTGCCAGTGTACTGAACCGATGGTTGAAAGACTACCGTTATCAATCACAAGCAGGACATTGCGGGTAGTTCGGTCTGTCAGTGCCTTCTCCTCCCAAACCACTATACTGTCCCCGATTGAACTGCTCGGTATGGCAAACATCACCGAGCAGTTCGACCATCCGGTTTGGCTGACAGCCGCCGGGACACTCGCCGGCTACGGCCTCATCCTTCTGTTCATGTTTCTGTTACTGTTCATCGTCCCGTACCTCCTCTTCCCGGCCTGAGACGGGACGGTGTAGATTATTTCCGGGTAGCTCCCGGCGTCGGAACAGACCGGGACATCGCGCAAACAATCCGTATGCGTCGAAGCCGTCCCACCGGCCGCTACTCGTACCTCGAATCGATGAGAAATCCGAGTGAGATGAGTCCACAGACCATCGACAGGAACCCGGTCATAGCGAGGCCAAACGGCGGTTCGTCGCCGGGATAGGTTACGAGTCCGCCGAAGGAGCCGATACTGATGCCCCACAGGCCGACCGTTAGCACGAGGTCCGCATACGTGTTCCAGGCGTCTTCGAGCGCGGGTTCGACGCGAGCGAGCCACCACCCGGTCGCGTCCTCCTGAGATGACGACCCGCGACCCAGAACCTGGCGAACTGCGGGCCGGCCGCCAGCGACGGCGAGTGCAGCAGTAGCGAGTACCGCAATTCCCGCCAGCACTGACACTGAGGCCGCCCGGACCTGCAACAACAGAAACAGGCTGACGTAGCCCAGAACCGCGATGCCTGCGGTGAGTCCCCGGAGTGCGTTCCCGATGCTCATTTCCCGTTGCTGGTTCCCTTCGAACTGATCGGTATAGTGTTGTCCGTCTTACTGCGACGCTACTGCTTCGTACTGCGGTCAACGTGCCGCTACAGGGGTATCGCAGTTAGTAAATAGGTCCGCGAGGGAGTACACGTCGATGGAAGGGAAGGCAGCAGCGCCCGCAGCAGGGACGGTCCTCAACGCGCTCGCGACCGGCCGCGGTGCGGCGTTTGCTATCGACGAGTACACGACAGCGACCGTCACGCTCTCGACTGAGACCGACGGCGTCACCGGCGAAGTCGCTGGCGCGCCGGACGCCGACACGCGGCTCATCGAGCGCTGTGTCGAGTACGTCATCGACGCCCACGGCGGCCCACAGAACGTGGGCGTGCCGGCAGTCTCCGGCGGCACCGTCCGCACAGAGAGCGAGGTCCCGATGGCCTCGGGACTCAAGAGCTCCAGTGCGGCCGCAAACGCGACCGTCATGGCGACGCTCGACGCGCTCGATGCGACCGATCGGATGAGCCGCGAGGACATGGCCCGTCTCGGCGTCATGGCCGCCCGCGACGTGGGCGTCACCGTCACCGGGGCCTTCGACGACGCGTCGGCGTCGATGCTCGGCGGCGTCACCGTGACCGACAACGAGGACGACGCGCTCCTTGCCCGCGAGGAAATCGACTGGGACGTCCTCGTCTGGACGCCGCCGGAACAGTCATTTAGTGCTGACGCGGATGTCGAGCGATGCCGCCAGATCGCACCGATGGCCCGTCTCGTCGAGGACCTCGCGCTCGACGGCGACTATCAGCGGGCCATGACGGTCAACGGCCTCGCGTTCTCGGCCGCGCTGGACTTCGAGACGGACCCGGTCCTCGACGCGCTCGGGCACGTCGAGGGTGTCTCGCTGTCCGGGACGGGCCCGTCGTTCACTGCCGTTGGCGAGCGGGCCGCACTCGAAGCCGTACAGGACGCCTGGGACGAGCGACCCGGAGCGACCTGGCTGACGACGACACAGACCAAGGGAACACACACAGTATGAGCACAAATCCGAACCCAGATGACATGTCGCTGGACGAACTGCGCGACGAAATCCGGACTATCGACCAGGAGATTGTCGAGAAGATCGCACAGCGCACCTACGTGGCCGACACCATCGCACAGGTCAAAGACGAGAAGGGGCTGCCGACGACCGACGAGCAACAGGAGCAAGCCGTCATGGACCGTGCCGGCGACAACGCGGAGCAGTTCGACGTCGACGAGAACCTCGTGAAAGCGATTTTCCGACTCCTGATCGAACTGAACAAGGTAGAACAAAGAGAGAGTCGGTAGCGGGACTAGTACTCCCAGAGGCGGTTAATCCGCGAGTCGATATCGGGATGGGCCGCTCGGAGTGCGTCGACATCGGTTTCACCGTCGACGTTGATGACGTGGACTTCGCCCCGTCGGCCGCCGTACACGTCCTGAAAGTCGTAGACGACGCCGAACACGTCCACAGCGTCGGGAACGTCGTCGCTGCTGCGGAGGAACTCGACTTGCCTGTCGACGTTGTACTCGACGAGTCGGTTGACAGCCGCCGCTCGCTCGATGTCTTCGGGAAGGTGTTCCAGCGCGGGCTCGAGATGCGGTTTGAGAACGCCGAGACAGTGCTCGATACCGGCCGGCTCATCGAGGCCGTCCGTCAGGTCGTCGTAGGTCGCCGTCACCGCTCCACAGCCGGTGTGGCCGACGACGATGGCGGTTTCGGTCATCGTGTGCTCGATGGGGTACAACACGTCACCCGAGACCGCCTCGCCGGACGCGGTCCGCTGGATGACTCGGTTTCCGATATTGCTACAGGTGAAGAGATGCCCCGGCTCGCTGTTGCCCCACATATGGTCCTGGAGCACCCGCGAATCGGAGCAACAGACCGTGACAGCGTCGGGCGTTTGCGAGTTCTGGACCTGGTCGAACCGGTCCCGGAACTCCGCCGCGTGGTCGGCGTTTCCGGCAAGTAAATCGCGTAATAACTGGCTCATGCGTGGGCAGATAGCCGCCATGAAGTAAACTCATTGGACTGGGGCAGTGTTGCCCTCCCAAACCTGACGCCGACTCGGAGCCGTGTTCGGAACGCTCTGGCTGCGTCGAGAGGGTGAAAACCGAGACTGAAGGGGCTTAGACGTACGACTACGGCGAAAACAAACGAACAGACGGATCTGGAAGAGTAACAGTATGGGATCGGAGATTATTCACCTGACTGCGAGACTCACTTCGTTCGTCTCGCGTGGCTCAAATCCACCTCTCAACAGTTCTGCCGCTCGTGTTATAGCTCGCGGCAGGAAATGGGGTCGGAGGGATTTGAACCCCCGATCGGCTGATATCTCCGTCCTGCGCCTCGGAACTCCAGAGGGTCATCGTCGCGAACCGGTGATCAGCCGGCCGCTCAGTATATCAGCCCTCGAAGTGTCGTCCCAGGCGCGTGGCCTCTGGAGTCAGCCGCCTTCCCGGACTAGGCCACGACCCCGCACTCCGGCGTAAGCCGACTCGCATTAAAGGGATTTCGATTGGCAGACGGCGCTCAGTCGCGGTCGGTGTCGGACCAGTCGCACTCTTGGCACTTGTATCCAGTAACAAACTCCAGCGCAGAGGGCATGTACCCCACGGAGATGACGTTCTCGCCGCATTCCGGGCAGTCGTCATCGGCGTCTTCGATAGGCTCTGCGTCCATAACACCGTCTCCTTCGATGAGTTCGGCCAGGCTCTCGGGGGTCTGCATCCGACCCTGGACCACGCGATTGTCGCTCATACCGGACAGCCGGGCCTGATGGGCCTAAAAGTTCTCCCTCGTCACAGCCACGGGGCGCGTTCCTGGTCGGGTTCGTACTCGACCGCGGCCCCTTCGTCGGTCTGTTCGTCGGCGGCGACCCCCTGGGACGCGCCGCCGTCGGCGAAGGCGGCGGTGAGGTCCACAGCGTCGGGGCGGTATTCCGTGTGGCGCGTGCGGGCGTTCTCCGGGTCGAAGGAGAGCAGCGCCGTGACAGCGAGCACGGCCAGCGCGACTGGTGCGTCGGTCGGCATCACGCCGAGGACGGAGAGGGCGAGCACGCCGAGCGCGACAGCGCTGCCGAAGCGGAACCGGTCTATGTCGACGGCGTTGCGGAGCCACGGGCTCGCCAGCGCGACGGCGAGGGCGAAGCCGATACCGACGCCAGTGGTAGCGGCCGCCCGGAGCAAGACGCCGGGTTCGATGGCGGTGACCAGCGTCGCGCCGGCGGGGTCGAGGCTGGCCAGCAGGCCGAGCACGACGATGACGGCTGGACGCGGCAGGTACTCGCCGATCCGGGCGCTTGCGGTCTGTGCGGCGATGGCGAGGATGACGAGGCCGGCGAATCGTTCGAGGGTGCCCAGTTTGACAACCCCCGCAATCGTCGGTGCGAGCGCTGCTTCGATGAGCGCAATCGGCATCAATACGGCTCCGATGATGAGTACCGCGCGGGCCTGCTGGCGGGGACCGCCTTCGAGCTCGGCCAGCACGACGGCGACGGTGGCCGACCCGCCGAAGACCAGCAAGCCTACTTCGAGGACGCCCATCCAGGTCGAGAGTGCCCCCGCGAGGACGAGCACCGGGAAGATGCCGTCGACGAGCGGCAGACCCATGACTGTCGCTAGAAGCCGGCCACCGCGGCCGACCTGCTGCTCGATGTCGAGTGCAATCGGGTGTCTGGAGATACTCATGTCGTGTTACGGTCGAGCGTAACCCAACTCCCGTCGGGAGGTTCTCACTCGGTCCTGACAAACACGACAGAACTGCCAGAACTTGGTACCGAACCACGCGAACGCTGTGTTGCCCGACGCTGTAGGCGTCATCTGGCGGGCAGTACCGTTCCGTGCGGGTTCGGTGAGTCGCATGTTTTTAATTATCCTTCATTCCCACATAACCGTTGCGTGAGAACTGCGCACATACGCCACCGATTCTCCGAAATACCTCGATGTTTGTGGACGAATGTCTCACCTTCGAGAGCAGGGAATGACAAGTGCGGCATCACGGGCGTATTTCTGGAACGGGCTTCCCGAGACAAGTGTGGCATCGAACCCCACGTAGCGCCGAGTCTCGCAACGTTTTTGCCGGGCCGTCGTGGACGATTTACATGGCGAACGATTCCGAGCCTTTCTCAGAGAAGCTCCGAGTGCCGGAGGCGCTGACGTTCGACGACGTACTCCTCAGACCCAAGGAGTCCCGGGTCGAACCAGACGAGGCAGACACGACGACGCGGGTCTCGAAATCCGTCGAGCTGACCGTTCCCGTCCTCTCCGCGGCGATGGACACCGTCACCGAGAGCGACATGGCGATCGCGATGGCGCGACAGGGTGGTATCGGCGTCCTCCACCGCAACATGAACGCCGACGAGATGGCGACCGAGATCGAGCGAGTCAAACGCGCCGACGAGCTCATCATCCGCGACGTCGTGACGGCCAGCCCGAACCAGACCGTCAGTGAGGTCGACGAGATGATGGAACACGAGGGTGTCTCCGGCGCGCCGGTCGTCGACGACGACAACGGCGCAGTGCTGGGCATCATCTCCGGGACGGACATCCGGCCGTATCTGGAGGTCGGCGAGGACGACGCCGTCACGGACGCGATGACCGACGAAGTCGTCACCGCCCCCGAGGACGTGACGCCCCGTGAGGCGCTGGAACTGATGTACGACCACAAGATCGAGCGCGTCCCCATCGTCGACGACGAGAACCGGCTCGTCGGGCTGGTCACGATGCAGGGCATCCTCCAGCGCCGCGAGTACGACCAGGCCGCCCGCGCGGACGACGGCTCGCTCCGCTGTGGTGCCGCCGTCGGTCCCTTCGAGATGGACCGCGCGCAGGTCGCAGACGAGGCCGGCGTCGACATCCTGTTCATCGACTGCGCGCACGCCCACAACGCGAACGTCATCGAGAGCGCCCGCGAGATCAAGGCCGAAGTAGACGCCGACGTGGTCGTCGGGAACATCGGCACCCGGGAAGCCGCCGAGGCCGTCGTCGACTTCGCCGACGGCGTCAAGGTCGGTATCGGTCCCGGTTCCATCTGTACGACCCGCGTGGTCACCGGTGCGGGAATGCCCCAGATCACCGCCGTCGCGCAGGTCGCTGACGTGGCGAGCCAGCACGACGTGCCGGTCATCGCCGACGGTGGCATCCGCTACTCCGGGGACGCCATCAAGGCCATCGCCGCGGGTGCGGACGCGGTGATGCTTGGCTCGTACTTCGCCGGGACCGACGAGGCTCCGGGCCGCGTCATCACGATGAACGGCAAGAAGTACAAGCAGTACCGCGGGATGGGCAGCGTCGGCGCGATGAACGAGGGTGGCGGCGAGCGCTACCTCAAGGACGACGAGGAGGGCGAGGAGTTCGTCCCCGAGGGCGTCGAAGCCGCGACGCCGTACAAGGGTTCGCTGGCCTCCGAACTCCACCAGCTCGTCGGCGGGATGCAGTCCGGGATGGGCTACGTCGGGGCCGAGACGATTCCCGAGTTCAAGCAACGCGCCGAGTTCGTGCGGGTCTCCGCGGCCGGACAGCAGGAGAGCCACCCGCACGACGTGATGATTACGGACGAAGCGCCCAACTACAGCCCCGACAGCTAACGCTGACAACCGAAGGGGATGTAAAAAGCCGCAGCTGATTATACCGCGGTTTCGCAGGCCGGACTACACGCTTCTTTCCGTGCTGCATTCGCGTCGGGGTACGCTTTGAACGACTCACCACAGCTCGAACACTCGAACGTGTCGAAGTCGGACATAGCGGACGGCCGTACTCGCGCCGCGGAAAAAATTATTGCGGATACGTCGATTAGTCGTAGTAGTCTTCGTCCAGTGGCAGATCCGTCCCGGACGACGTGACTTTGTCGACGGTCGTTTCCAGGCAGAGTGTCTCGCTGCATTCGGGGCAGATGACGGCCACGTCGACCTGTAGAGAGTCATCGGAGTCGTAGATTCCCAGAACCTCTGCGTCAGAGGCGTACAGATACTCCGCCGACAGTTCGTGCTCGTGGTCGCGAGCGTAGTCGTACGTCATGCATGCCCGCTACACCCGGGTCTGTGTTGATGGTTTCGGCGATTCCCAGTAACAGCACATACAGGGGACCCGCTCGAAGTTGCGGTCATGAGCGACCACGCTGTCGAGGTTGGGACCTGGGACCAGTTCGAAGACGCGGCAACAGCCGTCCGAACAGCGGTGTTCGTCGAGGAGCAGGGCGTCTCCGAGGACGAAGAACTCGACGGGAACGACTCGGACGCCGTCCAGTTTCTGGCCCGTGACGGCGAGTATCCCGTCGGGACCGCCCGACTCCGGTTCCCCGAGTCAACGGTCGGCAAGGTCGAACGGGTCGCGGTCCGCGAGCCCTATCGGGGCGACGGCGTCGGCGCAGCGCTGATGCGAGCCGTCGAAGACGCCGCTCGCGACGCCGGCGCGACTACGCTCATACTCCACGCACAGACCCACGTCGAGTCGTTTTACGGGCAACTCGGCTACGAGACGGTTAGCGACGAATTCGAGGAAGCCGGCATTCCACACGCCGAGATGCGAAAGCGATTGGACGGCTGAGCTAACCATACGTGGCCCTGCAGGCGCAGTACGTCGTGAGGGCTGAGGACGGTTCGCGGACGACCAGTCGTAGCTGTCCCTCGACCACAGTTATCTCAGCACAAACATGTTTCCCTGCTTCCACCCTTTTCGGGATATGGCGCGAGGAGTCGAGTGGGTGGCAACTGCGAAGACAGTCGCCAGTATCGCGTACGAGAGCGATATCAGGTACATCGCGACGTCGCTGGCGTACTACGCGTTCATCTCGCTCATGCCGGTGCTGTTGCTCGTTTTCATCGTCTTCGGCCGGCAACTGGCCGGCGTGGTTTCAGTCACTGGTGCGCAGTTTCTCACCCCTGACACACAGCAACTGCTGTACGAGGGATTGACGGCGGCGACGGGCCGGACAGCGGCGACTGTCCTCTCCGTGGTCGTGCTGGCGTGGAGCGGTGCCAACGTCGCCGTCGGCTTCCTGACCGTCGTCGAGCGTATCGAGGCGGTGACAGAGCAGCCACTCGCGCGGCAGGTGTGTGACGCCGCAACTGTCCTCGGGACGCTTACGGCCGCCGTTCTCGTGATACTTGTCCAGAGCGTGTTCCTGGCTCTCTTCGCTGCCGGCCCGCTGAGCGTACTCGTCGGGTTCGCCGTCCTGTTCGTCGCGCTGACAGTCACGCTGCTGCCCCTGTATTTCGTCCCGTCACGCGTCGCGAGTTCGCCGCAAGATGCCCTCCCCGGCGCGATGACGACCGCGATGGGCTGGACCGCCCTCCACGCAGTGATCCAGTTCTTTGCCGCCAACGCCGGACAGTACGCCATCTACGGCGTCCTCAGCGGGCTCATCCTCATCCTCACGAGCACGTACGTGGCCGCGATCGTCCTGATGGTCGGCGTCGTCGTCAACGCAGTGCTCGCCACCGACACTGACGACCTGTACGACGTGAGTGGCTGAGTCTGTAAACGTCGCCACTTTCCACCGCTCGTTCCATCGTTCAAAACCGCTTCGTAGTCGCTTTGCTCCTCACGAAGAGTTCGTCGCAAAAGCGGGCCGGAAGGGATTTGAACCCTCGACCGACGGCTTAAGAGGCCGTCGCTCTGCCAGACTGAGCTACCGGCCCAGTGCACTCAATTCTCTGGACGGCCCGGTAAAATAGGTTTTCATTCGGACGCCTCGTGTCGGTCGGTCTCACGTTTCTTGTACACACCAGTCAGCTAGCGGTGCTGAACTGATACTGCCGGCTGTAAGTCTGTGAAGGATCTCGCCACCTCGGGGTGGCGAATCTCTTGAAATAGTTACAGCCGGCAGTATGAGAGACCAATCGCACAGGGTCCGACTATGCCCACACTAGACGCCCTTTGACGCCCTCTCGAACCGATCTTTCGGGGAGCCGTTCCCAGTTGTTGGAGAAATAGCTGGCATTAAAGAGGCTTGACGCCAAGCGATACAGACACTAATGAGTACAGCCAGCGGCATCACGATGGCCTCTATGTCGACCTACGCCATCCTCGGGTGTGGGAGTGTTGGCCACGCCGTGGCGGAAGAACTCGTCGAGGAGGGGAAAGACGTACTCATCCTCGACGCGGACGAGGGGCGAGTCGAGGCGCTCCGCGATCAGGACCTCAACGCACAGCAGGCAGACATCTGCGAGACTGACGTCGCCCAGACGGTCGCCGACCGCGACGTGGTGCTCATCATGTCCCCGGACGTGAACGCCAACGCCGAAGCGGTCCGGAACATCCGGGAGTCCGGCGGCGAGCAGTTCATCGTCGCCCGCGCCGACGACCCGGTGTCGGCCGACGACCTCACTGAGCTCGGTGCGGACGTGGTCATCAACCCCTCGGCGGTCATTGCCGATTCGGCGCTTCGAGCGCTGGAAACCGGGGAACTGGAGTACAAGGCCTCACAGCTCGGGGACGTCATCGACGGGACCGAGGAACGCATGGCGATACTTATCCACCGGTCGCCGGACCCGGACTCCATCGCTTCAGCGGCCGCGTTGCGGGCCATCGCTGCGAGCCGCGACGTCGAGGCCGACATCATCTACGAGGGCGAGATTGGCCACCAGGAGAACCGCGCGTTCGTCAATCTCCTCGGTATCGAACTGACCTCGAACGAGGACGTCGACCTCGACGAATACGACACGTTCGCGCTGGTGGACGTTGCCAAGGGCGGCGAACCGGCCATCGACTCGGTCGACATCGTCGTCGACCACTACGAGCACGAACACGAACTGGAACACGACGCCGCCTTCTCCGATATCCGGCCGAACATCTCGGCCACGTCGACGATTCTCACGAAATACATTCAGGAACTGGACCTCAATCTCGACCAGAGCGTCGCCACAGCGCTGCTGTACGGCATCCGCGCCGAGACGCTGGATTTCAAACGGGACACGACGCCGGCGGACCTGACCGCCGCGGCGTACCTGTATCCGTTCGCCGACCACGACACGCTCGAACAGGTCGAATCGCCGTCGATGAGTCCGGAAACGCTGGACGTGCTTGCCGAAGCGATTCGGAACCGCGAGGTGCAGGGAAGCCACCTCGTCTCCAACGCCGGGTTCATTCGGGACCGCGATGCGCTGGCACAGGCGGCCCAGCACCTCCTCAATCTGGAGGGCATCACGACCACAGCGGTGTTCGCTATCGCCGATGATACAATCTATCTCGCCGCGCGCTCGAAGGATATCCGGATGAACATCGGCAAAGTGCTGTCGGACGCGTTCGGCGGGATGGGCGAGACGGCGGGTCACTCCACGGACGCCAGCGTCGAGATACCGCTCGGCATCTTCACCGGTTTAGATACGAGCGACGACAACAGAGACACCCTGCTAGAACTCACTGAAGAAGCAGTCAAGCGGAAACTGTTCGAAGCGATGGGTGTCGACAGCAGTAGCGAGAGTTCGAACGGAAACTAGGCGGGGACTTCCTCTTCCTCGTCGCCGGCCTCGGGCTGGCGGAGCCGTTCGACGATATCGCTGACGATGACGACATCGCCGACAGCCTGGACCCACCGGTACGGAATGATGACGCCCCGGGCTGTGTTCACTTCTTCGTCGAACAGCTCTGTGTTGAGCTGGGTGAGTGCCAGCCCCGTCACTTCCTTGCGGTCGAGTTCCAGCCGAAGGTCTTCGACTTCGCCGACGAACACGCCGTTTTTCGAATACACCTCGCGACCCACGAGGGCTGTAATCTCCTGTGGTAGATTCTCCATTCCCATACGACGGTGGTTGGTCGGACGGCTTATAAAGCTTCTTTGCGACTGAAACGTCTCCAGCTCGGGGGAGCAAATGCTACGAGATGCCCCCGGACAACGACTGCTGGCCGCACTCTGATGCCGCTGCCAGCGTCCCTACACAGGGAGCAGTCGCCTGTCTATAGTAACAATTGAAACGAATTACACACTGATCGCACTGCCGTCGTGCGAGCAGGTGTGCACTGATTTTCAATGGCTACTATAGGTCGCGGGACTTTTGTCCCGCTTCCCCGTTCGCTCGGTATGCTCAGCCCTGGCGATCCGGCCCCGGACTTCGACCTGCAGGGGACCGCTGGCGGAGGTGTTGGTACCTATCGGCTGTCGGCCGCAACGAACCGCGCGCCGGCGGTCGTCGCCTTCGCTCCCGGCGACGCCTCCGATTCGCGGACCCTCCTCATCGAGTTAGCTCAGGCAGACTGGGCGAGTGTCTCAGACGCTGTAGCAGTCTTCGGCGTTCTCCCGGCGGGTATCGACGACTGCCAGTCACTCGCGGCGGCGCTGTCGCTTCCCTACCCCCTGCTGGCCGACACCCACGGCGTCGCTGCGCAGTTCGGCGTCCGAAAACAGGACGGGAGCATGCAGCAAGCGGCGTTCGTCGTTGACAAGCGATGTCGCGTTCGGGCGGCGACAGCATTCGATGATTTGGACGGGACTGTACCGGACCTCGACACGGTTCTGCGTGGCCTCGCCGAGTTGTAGCTACTCACCGCGGTCCAGTTCGCCCTCTAGCAGTCCATAGAGATACACGTCCTCGTAGCGGCCGTCGCGGAACCAGTGGTCCCGCATCGTCCCCTCCCGCTTGAACCCCGCCTTTTCGAGCACGCGTTGGGACCCCTCGTTGCCGGCGAAGACCTTCGCGTACACCCGGTGGAACCGCCGCTCCTGAAAGGCGTACTCGGTGAGCGTCCGGACGGCGTCGGTCGCGTAGCCGTTGCCCCACGCGTCCGGCGTGAGCCAGTAGCCGACCTCGGCCATACCCATTCGGTCCGTGACGTCGTTCAGCCCGATGATACCGACCGCCTCGCCGTCAGCACAGACGAGCAGGTGGACGTCATCGGACTCGCCACTGGCCACGGATTCGACCCACTCGCGTTCAGCCCGTTCGGAGATCGGCTCCGTGGCCGAGAGGCCGTGTCTGACATCCGGGTCGTTGATGGTCTCTTGCAGGAACGACACGTCTTCGTCTTCGACCGTTCGGAGCGTGATTGTCTCGCCCCGGAGGAATGTTGGTCCGGGCATACACAAGCCGACGAAGGGATGGTGAAAGAAGCTTCGGTAGGTGTGTGAGATATTTTCAAGGACACCACTCGTCAGCGAGCAGGCCATACTCCAGCAGGTCGACGTACTCGCCGTCGACGAAGGCGTGGTCGCGGCGTCGACCCTCCTGCTGGAACCCGACTTTTTCCAGCACACGCGCGGAAGCCGGGTTGGTGGCATAGCAGTCCGCTCCGAGTTTGTTCAATCGCAGTTCCTGAAACGCGTACTGTGCGAGGCAGTCGACAGCGTCAGTCGCGTAGCCGTTGCCCCAGCGGTCCGGACACATCGAGTACCCGAGCACACCAAACCCCCACGGGTGGTAGTCTTCGTGAAGCGAACACGTCCCCACCGGCTCGTCGTCTACACAGACGACGAAGTGCGTGTCGGCATCGCGGCTGTCGAGGTCTTCGGCGGCTGGCTCGGAGAGTGGCTCGGTGAACCCGATGTTTTGCCGGACCTGCGGCTCGTTTAATAGTCGCTGTAGCAGGTCGCTGTCGGTTGCTTGCTGTGGGTGGAGTGTCACCTGCTCGCCGTGGATGAACACTGGTCCTGGCACGCACAAGAGTGCTCACAGTTGACACAAGGGTGTTGCCGTGGTATGTGTAATGGTACCATTTGTAGTCCAGACAGCGAAGAACGACACGCCAAAGGGAACCCAGCACTGCTCTGCGGTATGGGAACGCCGCTGGAGTCACGCGAAGAACAGGCAACAGAGGTCGTCGACCGCCTCCACGAGGAATACCCCGATTCGGCTATCTCACTGAACTACAGCAACCGCCTGGAACTGCTGATCGCCGTCGTCCTCTCCGCGCAGTGTACCGACGAGCGAGTCAACGAGGTCACGGCGGACCTGTTCGAAAAGTACCAGAGCGCCGAGGATTACGCCGAAGCTACCGAGGAGCAACTCGCCGAGGACATCTACGGCATCACCTTTCACAACAACAAAGGCGGCTACCTCCAGGGAATCGGCGAAATTCTGACCGAGGAACACGACGGCGAGGTACCTGACACGATGTCGGCGCTGACCGACCTCCCGGGTGTGGGCCGCAAGACGGCGAACGTCGTCCTCCAGCACGGCCACGACATCGTCGAAGGCATCGTCGTCGACACGCACGTCCAGCGGCTCTCGCGGCGACTGGGACTCACCGAGGAAGAACGGCCGGAAGCCATCGAGCAGGACCTGCTCGACGTGGTGCCCAGCGGCGAGTGGCAGCAGTTCACGCACCTGCTCATCGACCACGGGCGAGCGGTGTGTGGCGCGCGCTCCGCGGACTGTGAGGCGTGCGTACTCGCGGATATCTGCCCCTCGGAGAAAGGAGACAGCGACGTCGACCTCGCTAGCGGCGAGGCGTGGTAGCCCCGCGCGAGGGCTTCAGCTGTCGTCCTCTCCGAGGCGCACAGTGAGAACCGGCACATCAGACGTTCTGACGACTTTTTCCGCGACGCTACCGAGGAGATACCGCTCGACGCCTGTCCGACCGTGGGTCCCCATGACGATGAGGTCGATGTCGTTCTCGTCGGCGTAGTCGAGGATCGCGCTGTGTGGTGGGCCGCGTTCGACGGCGGTGACGGTGTCGACTCCGTCGACCTCGTCTGCCGCCGCGTCGACGATGGCCTGTGACCGCTCCCGCAGCGACGATTCGATGTTGTGTTCTTCGTTGACCATCCCCGACTCCGACTCGTCGTGCTCCTCCGCAGTCATGCCGGTCGTTGCCCCTTCCGGGCCTGCGGCAGTCATCCCGATATGCGGCGACGACGTATCGAGGACGGTCATGATGTGTAACGTCGCGTTGTGCGTTTCGGCGAGAGTGCGTGCGTGTGCCAGCGCGGCTTCTGCTCCGGAACTACCGTCCGTCGGAAAGAGGATGTGTTCGTACATTGGAACCACAGCTAGCGATGGACATGCAATGCTAATGAAACATCTAGTCCGTTCGCAGATTCCGAGAATCAGATCCGCTATCGACGGCGCTCACGCCACGTAGCGGAGGGCGTACCGAGCGATACCGACCAGATACGCCAGCAGCCAGAAGATGACGTATCCGAACACGCCGATACGGAGCCGCGAGCGCCAGTGGCTGAACGTCTCGTCCCCGATTTCGTCCAGTAACAGGTCTTCGTCGTACTCGTTGTAGAGGTCGTGCTGCCGCTTTGCGCGGAAGATGCGAACGATTCCGGTTCCGCCGAAGGCAAGCAGCGCGTAGGCCTGCAGGCCGAGCATCGCGTGGACGGCGGACAAGCCACCGAGCTGGTCCGGCAGGCGTGGAATCATCCAGAACACCATCGGGACTGTGGTCAACACCAGCCCCGTCGTGACGAACTTCAGATGGTGCACGAGCACGTCCCAGGTGACCGGCTCCGTCTCGATGATGTAATACGCGCCGTACAGGAAACAGGGGAGGCTGAGGCTCACCGACAGTAACACGACTGTGGCCACGAGGCCGTCCGACACCATAGGCCGACCTAGGGACAGTGCTCGCTAAAGACTGCCGGATGCAGAAGGTCAGAACTTGTAAGCCGTCGCGGTCCGTACACCCGGGCAATGGCCGACCCGGACTCGACGTCTCCCACGGAGGACGAGCGCGGGAACACCCCTGCGGACGCGGTAGCTGCCGAAACCGAGCCCGGCGAACACGGGGCCGAGGATGACGGCGGCGAGACGGACGACGACGGAGAGTCGGGCGAGGAACTCGACACGGAGGCACTCCGGAAGCAGGTCGAAGAGAAGTACGACTTCGACAACTTCGGCCCGGCGGACATGGCCGAGATGACTGCTGAGGAATGGGACGTTGCCTTCGACGAGGACTCCTGGATCACCGGCGACGACCTGCTCGACCGGGTCACGCGGGACCTGCGGAACCGCGTTGCAAACCGCGACGTGTTCGCCCGCATCGAACGCCATCGGGACCCGCCGCGAGTTCTCGCGTACTCCGACGAAGGCTACGCGGTTGTCTATCCGGACGGCAGCCTCGAAGGCGAGGGGACTGTCATGCGTGACGTGAAGCCCACGGTCGCGCTGTGTTCCATGGATTCCTACGACGTGCCAGAGAACGTCCCCGACAGGCCCCTTCCCGAACCGGAGTCAGTTCCCGAGGGTGGCGGCGAACTCGGTAACTGGATGTTACAGGCGATTGCCGGGGCGCAGCTCCTGGCCGGGATTGCCCTGCTCGGGGGCGCAGTGCTCGCGACCGCTGGCGTCATCGGCAACAGGGGAACCAGCATTGCGCTCCTGGTCGTGGCTGGCGCTGCCTTCATCGGTGTGTCGCTCGTCCTCTTTTTCACCGTCGCAAACGCGAGGCTCTCGGACACGTTCCGCGCCGAAGAGTACCGGGACAGACTCCGGGCTATCGGACTCGAGGACGGCGAACGACCGGAGTTCGTTCCGGAGCTCGACCCACAGAATTCGGGGTCTGAAGACGGGGCGACCGAGACTGACGAAGCCGGGTAATGACGGTTCCTGCGGGTGGTATTCGGTGGGTTTATACAAACTCAGTCCTGATTCCAGAGTGTATATGAACAGACGGGAGTTCGTCCGGACAGCAGGGGGGGCCGCCGGTGCTGTGGCGACCCTCAGTGCCACCGGCGCAGCCGCCGCACAGGAGGAAGGCGGTGACGGTGGCGAAACCGTCCCGGACTACGGCGGTTTCCTGGATTCGGTCGGGAACTTCGACGGGTCGACCGTCGACGCGACCGGGCAGGACACAGTAACTGTCGAGGTCGGCGTGCAGGCCAACGGCGGCGCGTACGGGTTCGGTCCGCCAGCCGTCCACGTCGATAACGGCGCGACCGTCCAATTCGAGTGGACGGGCAACGGCGGCGGCCACAACGTCGTCTCGGATGGCGACGGGCCGCTGGACTCCGGCAGTACGACTTCCAGTGCCGGCGTCAACTATGAGCACACCTTCGAGGAGGACGGCATCTACCCGTACCTCTGTGTCCCCCACGAGGGACTCAACATGAAGGGCGCTATCGTCGTCGGCGAGGAGTACCCGACGCAGACAATCGGTGGCGGCGGCCCGGTCGAAGTCGACCCGCACTACGCCGGCGTCCCGATTCAGCCACACTACGTCGGGTTCGGCGCTGGCCTCGCAGTCATCATCCCGCTGATATTCACGTTCTTCCAGCTGAAGTACGGCGAGTCGCCCCACACTAGCGGAGGGAACAACTAATGGCGTCCGAAGGCTCCACGTACGGTGATATCCACCGGTACGAACCGCCGCGCGAGAGCACAGCAGCGGCTGTCGGTATCGTACTTCTGACGGTGATTCAGGTCGGCCTCGTCGGCCTCTTCACCTACGGCATGATCGCCGGATGGGCGTCCGGCATCGGCACGGTGTTGACGGTCCGTCTCATCGAGGCCAACATGTTCATGGGCGGCGTGCTGACGGCGATTTTCATCGACCTGGCGTTCATCATGCTGCTGTACCGAAAGGAGTTCCTCCCCGACGTAATGATCGTCAAGAAGCGCCGTCGCAAGTGGGAAGACCTCTATATCCGTCAGGAAGACGTCGACGGCACGACGATGGCGGACGGCGACAAGTTCGCAGAGACATTCAAACGCGCAGTGTACCCATACTACAAGAAATAATATGCCACTTGATGAAGACAAATACCCGGCTGAAACAGGCCGTCGTCGCTTCGTAAAGGGCGTCGTCGGGAGTGCGGCACTCTCCAGCGTCGGCGTCGGTGGCGCCGCAGCCGTCGACGCGACGACGGACGCCGCCGGCGAAGGTGGCGGGACGACGCCGTTCGTCGCTGTCGAGAATACCGCTGGACCGGCCCCGCGGGGAATGCCGATCATTCCCATCGAGATCAACGGCGGCGAAATCAGCGGTCTCTGGCCGGAGTACGACGAGAACGCCGGTGCGGCGGTCGCATCCGACTTCGGCGGGAGCGGTATCGACTACTCCTCGCAGTGGTTCCAGTACTGCGGTATCCAGAGTACTGCGGCTATCTACCCGCAATCCGAACGGAACAACACGTTCCTCAACAGTACTGGATCCTTCTCCTGGCAAGGGGAGTACGAGTCCGGCAAGCCGATGACGGTCGACATGTTCGACGACTACCAGGAGTGGGGCAACGGCATCGGCGACCCTGGCGTCGGGAAGCCCGCAAGCGTCGTCTGGCGGACCAACAGCGAGGGCAAGAACGGCGCCCCAGTGCAGATAATCCGGTCAGTCGAAGTCGAGAAGATGGCCAACGGCGAGGGCGAGTACGCGAACCTTCCCGGAAACGTCCAGTCGTTCGTCTCCGAGGCAACCGACCAGGGCTTCATCGCTTGGCTGAACAAATGTACACACTTCTGCTGTGTGCCCGGGTTCAAGACACAGGAGGGAAGCGCTAACTTCGCCGCAGCCAACGACATCTACTGTCAGTGCCACCAGTCCGTGTACGACCCGTTCAGTCCTGTGCAATCGACGTTCGTGGCGCTGCCACGCCCACCAAAAACGGAGTAATCAATGAGTCTCGAACGCAAAGACGAACACGACCACAAAGGCTGGATGGAATCGCGCGAGCTGACGCCGGTGGAATCGGTGTACTTGACCGTGCTCATCTGGCTCGACAGGCGACTGCGCGTCGTTGACTACCTAGAGATCCTCGAAGATCTCTACTACAAGGTCAACATGCAGATGCCAAAGAGCCACACGGAACAGTACAATCTCGACAACAAGTTCTGGTACTGGTACCCACTGTACGCACTCGGATCGTTCTCGACAGTTGCGTACGTCGTCGCCGCGATATCCGGCGCGCTGCTGGGCTTCTACTACGCACCGGCCGCCGCAGCTGCCGATGGGTCGCCGACGGTCGCGTACGATTCAGTGATGCTCATCATGGGCCAGCTCAACCTCGGCTACTTCCTGCGCTCGGTCCACCGCTGGGCCGCACAGATCATGGTCGCCGCCGTGTTCCTCCACATGCTCCGCGTGTACTTCACCGGAGCGTACAAGGAGCCGCGGGAGCTGAACTGGCTCATCGGCATCGTCCTGATTTCGCTGACGCTAGTGTTCGGGTACACCGGCTACCTGCTGCCGTGGAGCCAGCTCTCGTTCTGGGCCGGCCAGATCGGCGTCGAGATGTCCCTCTCCATCCCGCTTATCGGTGAGTGGGTCGCACAGCTGATGTTCGGCGGGTTCACGCTCTCGCAGGCCACGCTACAGCGGATGTACATCCTGCACGTGTTCTTCCTGCCGTTCATCACGACTGCCATCATCGCGGTCCACATCGGCATCGTCTGGATGCAGGGGATCGCTGAGCCACACTAATACTATGAGCGACAACGACACAGACGACGTTCGCACGGACGGTTCCGGCACCGGTATCGTCTCGCCGGACGACGAGACTCCCGCATGGTCCGAGCGAAAGGAGCGGACCCAGGGGCTCTCCCGGCTGACCTACGAGTACTTCGAGCGGGCGCGCCGCGAGGACCAGGACCTTCGCCAGCAGTCGGACTACGTCGAGCGTGACGTGCTCGCGTTCCCGGCCTGGCCCCACGAGATGATGCGCAACATCGCGCTGACGTCGTTCTTCGTGGGCATGATCCTGTTCGTCTCGGCGACGTTACCGCCAGAGATGCCGAACCCCGCTAACTCCGCTGTGACGCCGGCAATTATCCTGCCGGACTGGTATCTCTACTGGTCCTTTGGCCTGCTCAAGCTCGGCCCGCTGAACCCCGAGCTGAGCATCCTCGGCGGCTCGAAGCTCATGGCTGACCGAACCTACGGTGTGCTGGCAAACGTCGTGGTCGTCGGCTTCGTTGCCATCGTCCCCTTCCTGAACAAGGGGTCCGCGCGCCGTCCCGTCGAGCAGCCGTTCTGGGCTGCGGTCGGGATGTCCGGCGTCATCTTCAGCCTGACCATCGCCGCGCTGTCCATCAAGAACCTCGTCCCGATGGACTCGCACCTGCTGTTCGACCTGACGTTCCTCGTCCCTATCGTCAGCGCGACCATCACCTACGCGGTGCTCAAGACGATGCGCGAGGGCTACATGTTCGACCTCAACCGTCGGTACTACCGGCTGCGGCCGCCGAAGTAATCTGACCGGTCGATTTCTCCGTCGGTTTTTACATTCTCTGCTTACTACTACCGGAGCGTTGCGACTGCATCTCGCCGCAGTAAAGTGGCTCCCGCCCGTACTAGCGACGATGACAGAGGACCAGTCAGCGGGGGCTGAGGACGGTTCGGAGCGGCGGGACGTTGTGGTGCCGCTGCGCGTGTACAAGGCCGTGACGGTGTTTTCGACGCTGTTTGCGGTCGTCAGCGTCGTCGCCGGATTCATCCTCGTCGACGTGGCGACACAGCGGGCCTCGGCGCCCGCCTCGGAGATCGACGTTCCGGTCGGCATCGCCGGGATCGCGTGCATCCTCGCTGGCACAGTCGTCTATGCGTTCTCGACGCGCTTCCGTACCGAGGAAATGGGAAAGTCTAAAGACGACGCTACCTAACGTTCGGATAATGGCTGACGAGTTCATGAAGGGGTTCGCGTGCCTCATGGTCGGCGGACTGGGCTGGATGACCATCAAGGGCTGGTACAACACGCCGAGTTTCGAGGGGGCACAGCTCACCGGCGAACTTACTATCGAGGAACCGACCACGTTCGATCAGATCGCCCTGTTCATGGGCGACGCGTTCTTCTGGTTCGCGGTGCTGGGCGCGCTGACCTTCTGGGTCGTGCTTCCGCTGATCAGTGAATTCCAGGCGTATCTCAACGAGCGGTCGGCGTAACAGTACGCAGTAGCTGTTCTCTGAAGGCGAAATAGACGCCGCTCTCAGTTCGCAGTATGGTCGACTGGCGCACCGTCTTCGTCACGCACCTGGATCCCGCGTGAGCGAAGCGCCGCGGCGAATTTTGTTGGTGACACCCCGCTGTACGTCGCCGCCTCTTCGAGCGTGAGCGTTTCCCCGCGATACAGTGTCAGTGCCGTTGTGAGGGACCTGTGTGACATCTTCGTCTACACCGATACAAATACAGTGCGAGTATTAAACTATTTCGCCTACTTCTAAGCCAATCAGCCAGACTATCCGGAGAAAAGTGAATATATGAGGCCAATAAAGGAAAGAATGTGTACAAAAGTAAGATATTGAACCCAGTATTGCTTGCCGACCACACACGTAGGGCTATCAGTACGCGCGACTAGCGGATTATAGGCACTCGAAGACGACAGAACGAGAAACCGTGTTTAGATGATGGCGCTCCAGGGACCCTTGATGACCCAGAACAGGCTCTGGTAGCCCGCGTACATGAACACTACGAGGGCAGCGACGATGGCCCCTTTCGGCCGTTCCAGCGGAATGTCACGGCGCGCCTCGACTTTCCGGGATTCGAACTCGAAGAAGTCAGTGATGACTGCGCCGAGGACGAGTACCGACAAGACCATCCCGCCGTGATGGTGGAGCGTCATGTAGAAAAACGACAGCACGACCAGTACAATGTTGGTGAACGTGTGTGCCGGGTGGCGGCTGACTGCGTCCGCGCCATCGTTTTCGTACTGTTTGACGTGGCTTCTGTGGGCGAGCTGCCGGGTCAGGAAGTTGACGATTACCACTCCGAAGATGACGTATTCGATGAGGAGCGCGCCGCCGACCGTGGGGCTCCCCAGAATGGTATCCAGTGGCCCAAAGAACGTTACGGATGGCTGCATATGCAAAGCTCTGTCCACCGTCCATTAGTGTCTTTCCAATCTCACTCGAATCTGGACTGGCTCTCGTCGACGACGGCGGTCCGAACGGGGGATCCGAGCGAGATCGTGATACTCTCCTGATAGCCCACGGGCTGCGATACGCGGTCATCGACGAGTAACTCGACGGTCGCCTCGTCGCGTTCCACCGAAGCACTGAGTCCGGCGACAGGCAACACCCAGTGATCCGGGTCGGTCGCAAACGGTGCGATCGGTGCCACCACTGCCTGGTCCGACGGCGCCAGAATCGGGCCGCCGACGCGGTGGGCGTAGCCCGGTGAGCCAGCGGCCGTTGCGATTACGACGCCGTCGGCCCGGAACTGCCCGATGCGGTCGGCCGTCGACGCGATAGTGAACTCGGAGATGCGGGCCGCGTCGGCGGTAACGAGAGTCACGTCCCAGAACGCCTGTTCGACCGTTCCGTCAGGCATCGCCACGCGGAGGACCGGATGCGTCTCAACCCGGGCGTCAGCAAGCCCTGACACAGCGGCGACGGCGTCGTCTCGCGGTACTGATCGGACGCCGCGACCAGCCGCGACTGGCAACACGAGCGGGTCACCGTCAACCCGCGCCGCGGCAGCGACGGCGTCCTCACCGACTGCCACGACCCGGTCGGTCTTCGGAACAGTGCCGTCACTACCCCGTTCAACAGCCACGCCAGCGTCTCGAAGTTCGTCTGCTATGGCGTCGTCACCGACCACACCAACGGGGGTTCCCATCATCTGAAACTCCGGGCCGGCGGAAAAAAACCTGCCGCACTCCGCGCGGTCACTTCAAATATCGAGGCGACGGCGCGCGTATTCGACGAGAATCGGCATATCCGAAAGGTGGGTCAGCTTCGCAATCGCCCGACGGTCACCGCCGTTGATCTGCCTGAGGGTGTCCTGTCCGGTGCTCCGGAGGTCGTCCATCAGCTGATCGTACCGCTCGTTAGGAGCGAGATACAGCAGCTCCGTCATCATCAGGCGGGCGTTGTGTTTCGGGGCTACCTCGCTGTGCCAGAGCTGATCGTAGACAGAGAGGTTCTCCGCGGAGGTGTCGGGTTCGTCGGGCTTGAGCGCCGAATCGGCTGTCGCGGCGGCGGCGCGGGCCGACTTCATCCCCTTGTGGATGCCCTCGCCCCACAGCGGGTCGACGGTCGGGACGGTGTCGCCGATAGCCATGAAGTTGTCCGTGCTCATCGAATCCGGGGGCTGGATGTGGGCCGACCCGCGGTGGGCTTGCGTACCCTCGATCTTTTCGGCGTCGTCGAATCTGGGGTCCGAGTCGAGCCAGTACTCCAGATAGTCGTCGATGCCCATCCCGTCTTTCGCGTACTTCTGGTGAGAGCCGTTCTGGATGTAACAGAGGCCGACCTTCGCTGTGTCTTCACCGGTGTGGAAAATCCAGGAGTAGCCGCCCGGGGCGAGGTCGTGATCCAGGCGGAGCATCATCGCGTCCCGGAGGTCGGCGTAGTCGTCGTGGTTGACTTCGACGCCCTCGAACTCGTACTCGACACCGATAGCCTGATGATCCCGCTTGAGGTTACACACGTCGAGTTTCTTCGCCAGTGGCGCGGCAGGGCCGGTGGCGTCGATGACGATGTCGGCGTACACCTCCTCGTCGCCGTCGTACCGGACGCCGACGATCTCCCCGTTCTCCATGATCGGTGCTGAGACACGGGCGTCGAAGCGGTAGGTCGCACCCTTGCTCCGACCCTCCGAGACGAGCCACTGTTTGAACTCCGCGAACTCCAGGACCGCTCCGGTCTGATTGCGGACGTAGTGGTCGTTGGGGGATTCGAGCACGACGTCGTCCGTGTAGTTCATCACCACGTCATCGGGAATCGCAAAGCCCGTCATCGCCGACATGAACGTCCCGGCGGTGGACTTGTTGCTCTGACGCGGGAACTCGTCTTCGGACTCGGTTTCGAGAACGAGCACCTCGTAGTTTCGCTCCGCTAGATCACGGGCACACTGCGCTCCAGCGGGCCCGGCTCCGGCTATCACCACGTCAAAGCGCTCGCGCATGGTTGTGGGTATTCCCTGTCGGTAATCAGTCTTTCCGAATACACCGAGGGCGGTCTCGAAAGGGTAAAGACGGCCCCACTACCATGACGGGAACACCCGGGGCGACATACAATGTTCAAGACAGGCGCGGGCGTGCTCGCGGACAGGAGGCGGCTTCCCACGGCCGTACGGGCGGTACTGGGATACTACGCGGACACCGGCGTGTTCGACGCCGGCAGCCTCTCGCTGAAATCCGAGATCGACGACCGCACCGAGGCGATGGTCGACGACGTGACCGACCGCATCGAGGACGCCCTCGAAGACGAGTTCGGCCGTCCGGTCGAATTCTCCTATGACACGAAGCTCATCCTGCCCGCGCAGCTAACGCTGGGCTACGTCTACCGCAACGCTCGTCAGCAAGCACCCGGCGACCCCGTTATCGACGCTATCGCCGACGGCGTGCCGACTGTCGACGAGACGGCACTGGAACAGGGGCCGGCACAGGACCTCGCCCCCCGCGAGATGGTCGTCCGCGCCGAGCAGATGACTCGCCTCTCCATCGAGGCGCTTATCGACGGCGACATGCGTGACGCGATCAACGACGACGAGTTCGAAGATTTCGAGGTCGACTTTGACGCGAGTGAAGCCGACCGCCGCCGCGTCGCCGAGGTCGCCCAATCCGCGCTCCAGTCCCACCTCGACGGCCTGTTGGAGGATATGCCGCCTGTTGTCGAGAACGCCTACCAGTGGGCCGTCGACTACAGCGAGGCCCATCAGGACCGCGACGGCTACTTCCGGGAACTGATGACCGCGGCTGAGGACGGTGACGAGGACTCTCTGACAGATATCCGCGAGGAGTACAAGTTCGCCGAGTACGACGAGGAGCCGGCGACACTCACCGAGACCGAAAAGGAACTCCCCTACAGCAAGACCCAGTACGCGCGCGTCGGCGTCCTCTACGACGGGATGCTAGACCTCTACCGACTCGCCGGCCTCGATATCGACGACGAGTTCGCGAAAGCCATCGTCCTCGCAATCATCGGCGCACAGGTGTGGCTTGACGACGTAGACGACTACGACGACGACCGCGCGGAGGGGCAACTGACGCCAGTCACCGCCGAGTACCTGCTCGCACCCGACGACGAGGCCGCCTATCGGCGCGTCGTCGACGTGACCGAACAGTATCTCGACCTCGCGAAGTCGTACGCGACGGCCGCCGACTCGCCGCTGACCGGCGTCGCTGTCGAGTACATCTACCGCTCCGGCGACCCGGACGTCCTACCCGGCAAGCCCAAGTAGGCGCACGAACGACAGCGACTCGACCCAAGCGCCAGAGTTTATATCCCGCCGCCCGCACCGGGATTTGAATGCTTCACTCGTGGGTGGGCAGGGTTGTCGCTATCTGTGGACTGTTGGCCGTGCTGTTCGCGCTCATGGTCGGACTGGGGGCGGCCACGCCCGCTCCGGCGCTGGGTGACTACCCAGCCGAGGACGCACTGGCCGAGGACTACGACAGCCACGTCGGCGAGTACGTTCAGGTGACCGGCACGGTCAGTGGGACCAGCCCCGTCGAAATCGCCGTCGAGTACGAGTACGCTACTGGCGGCGAGCGCCACAGCGGGACGCTCGCAGTCACGGTCCGGAACGTCGACACAGCCGTCGCCGAGGGCCAGTCACTGCAAGTGTATGGCACGCTCGGCCCGGACCGGACTATCACCGCGGAGAACAGTGTGAGCGTCCCGGCGATGAACTACGCTGCGATGTACCTCGTGTCCGCCCTCGCTGGCCTGTGGACCCTCGGGCGACTGATCTGTGGCTGGCGGCTTGACTGGCAAACGGGGGCACTGTGCCGGCGTGAAGAGCCGCTCAGGCCGATACGAGCGCTCCTTACGATGATGCGGGAGGTGCGTGCCTGATGCCGGATCTGCTCTCGCACGCTTTCATCGCGTTCACCATCTGTACCCTCCTGTCACTGCGGTACGACTGGCTCTCTGGAGAGTACGTCACCGTGGGGATGGCCGGCGCGTTCATCCCGGACATGGCGAAGATCAAGCTTCTCGTGGATGCTGCAACCGTCGAGGCAACACTGGATATCCCGTTCGACTGGCTGGGCGTCCATACGCTCGGCGGCGCTCTCGTCGCCGTCCTCGTTGGCGTGGTCGTCGTGAACCGCTCCGACCGACGGCGCGTGTTCGGTCTGCTGTCGCTTGGAGCCACCAGCCATCTGTTTGCCGATGCGCTCCTGTTGAAAGCCTCTGGGCGGTCCTACGAAGTGCTGTGGCCACTGACGCAGTACCACCCGCCGACGCCGGGGCTGTATCTGAGTACGGATATCTGGCTCACCGGCGTCACTGGGTCCGTTGCAGTGGCGGCCTATCTCTTTGTGCAGTACAGAGCGTAGCGCCACTTCCCTCGACCCTCCCTCAGCGTTTCCCCAGCGCTGTCTCGAACACGCGCTGGGCTCGCTCGTAGGCGGCGTTCCGGTCGACGATTGGATGTGGGTACTCCGGTGCCAGTTCCTCGCGTTCGCCGTTCGAGAGCGTCGGCCAGTCGACGATCATGTTCGCCGGAACGTCGCGAAGCTCTGGCACATAATCCGTGACGTAGTCCGCCCCGCTGTCGTACTTGCTCATCTGTGCGACCGGGTCGAAGATACGTACGTCCACGGAGTCGGTCCCGGTCGATGCTGTCCACTGCCAGTTCGCGGCGTTGCTGGCGGGATCGTGGTCAACGAGCTTCCGGCGGAAATGACGGGCCCCCTCGCGCCAGTCCACGAGGAGATGCTTCGTGAGGAAGGAAGCGACGTTCTGACGCGGTCGGTTGTGGATGTATCCCTCCCGTTCGAGCTGGCGCATGCCAGCGTCGACGAACGGATATCCAGTTTCGCCACGCTTCCAGGCCTCGACGTTGTCCGCGTCGTTTTCCCATTCGATGGGGTTCGGGAACGCCTTGTAGTTCTCCGACAGCAATGTGGGGTTGTAGTACAGTAGATGGTAGTTCTGCTCGCGCCAGGAGAGTTCGTAGCGGTACTTCTGGATGTTCCGCTGGGCGTCGCCGGTGGCTTCGGCGTGGCGGTCGGACGCGTCGCGCCACATCTCTCGGACACCGATCATACCCGCAGCGAGATACGGCGACATACGCGAGACGGCGCTGGTGGGCCGCTCGACGGCGGCCCGCATGTCGTCGCGGGTGTCGTTGTAGGTCTCGATACCGCCGGTGAGGAAGTCGTCGTACCGCTGCCGTGCGCCCTCGTAGCCGGGCGTCGGCAGGTCGATATCCGTATCGATGGTCGGGGCCGTCGTCGGGTCCGACACATCGACGAGCGAGTCCGAGTCCGGACTCCCGACCGGCGGTAGCTTGTGGTGGGCCTGCCAGTCGTCGTAGAAGCGACTGTGGTTCTCGTACTCGCGGTCAAGTCCGGCCGGGTCGACCAGCGCGAGGTCGGTCAGCGATTTCGTCGAGAGCGCGTCGTCGACGCGGCGTTGGCGGTTGCGTCGCGCGGGACGGTAATGCTCGTTGTAGTACACGCGGTCAGCGTTGTACTCTTCGACGACGTCCGAAAGCACATCGACGGCGGCCCCCTTCCTGACGAGCAAGTCCCCACCGTGGTCCCGATAGGCCTGTTTCAGCGCTCGCACACCGGCCAGCAGGAACGCCCGCTGGCGCTTCCCGACGCTTGCCAGCAGGTCTGTGTCGATAACGTACACCGGCAGCACTTCGTCGTCCGCAGCGGCGGCAGTCAACCCCCGGTTGTCCGGTATCCGGAGGTCACGCTGGTGCCAGAAGACGTGCATACCTTTCATTGGGGATACCTGCATATGGGTCCGAACCCGATTCTATTGTGTGTGGGAATCAAGGCCACAGCACAGTCTGTGGTCGGGATACTGAGACCGCTACGCGGGCTTGTGAACGAGGTAGCAGTACTGCGTGAAACTAAAAAAGGTCTCCCCGTGAGCCGCCTGTTCTCGGAGGTCATCGGCCCAGGCCTGTGCCTCTCTCGGCCCGATTGCCTCGTGGTCGGCCGCGTAGTCCTCGATGAACGTCATGAGGTGGGCCGCGAAGGTGTCGTCGAGGCTGGTGTTGACGATGGTGTTCGGTTCGACCCGGTCAATCGTCAGTCCGGCCCCGCGAAGATGCGGGGCAAGGTGGGAACCCAGCCGCGGGTGCGGGCAGTGGTCGTCGAAGGCATCGAGAACGCGCGCCATTCGTTCGGGATTGGGGCTGCGCCACACCAGCGAGGAAAAGTCGGCGTCACAGACGACAGCTGTCCCGCCGGGCCGCAGAACTCGGGCCAGTTCCGAAACAGCCGAAGCAACTGTTTCGAGGTACTCGAACACCTGCACCGCAACGGCCGCGTCAGCCGATTCGTCGGCCACTGGGAGGTCATCGGCGTTTCCCTGTGCTAGGGTCACCTGCGGTAGCGGGGCACAGCGCGCTCGGGAGAGTTCGAGCATCGCCTTGCTCCGGTCGATACCGTGAACGTGTCCCGCATTGCCGACCGCCCAGCCGATCTCCGCCGGCTCAAAGCCCGGCCCACAGCCGATAGAGAGAACCTTGTCGCCTGGTTCGGGCGCGAACAGGTCCCGTACTCGCTCCCGTCGCGCCACGGCCGCCGGCGTGCTGTATATCGCTTCCTCTTGCCGGGCTTCCGCCTCGTCGTAGTCGAGTGTGCCGCCCATTTCCGTACACTGCCCATTCAGCTGTCATAAATAAAACCATTCGGTAGCGTTGCACTCGACTCAACTCGGCCCTGGGATTTACTACTGAGAAACCGTCACTGTTACCGGTTCAAATAGAACCACCAGCATACGGCGGCCGCAGGCCGCCGTTTCACGACTTCGCGGCGCGCCGCGAAGTCGCCTTTTTAGCGTGGATTTTTGGGCGGGGGGTTCGCGCTCGCCAGTGGCGAGCGCGAACCCCCCGTCGAAAAAGGTACTAGTAGAACTCGCGGACGAGATCCATCGCACCTTCAGGCGCGCCGTCGGGGATCTCGGCCATCGAGCCTTCGACGCCTTCGCGTTCCTCGAAGGGGACGGAGTCCTCGTCCTGGTAGAGGACGCCCATGTACTCCTTGTCGCTTTCGAGGATCTTGTCCTTGGCCTGGTCGCGGTCCGCGGGGTCGTGGTCGGTCTCGTCGAGGTCGACGATGGCGTCGCGGAAGTAGTCGTAGGTGTCCACATCGTTGAACGTCACACACG
Source organism: Haloarcula sp. KBTZ06 (assembly GCF_048595605.1). Taxonomy (NCBI): domain Archaea; kingdom Methanobacteriati; phylum Methanobacteriota; class Halobacteria; order Halobacteriales; family Haloarculaceae; genus Haloarcula; species Haloarcula sp. KBTZ06. The sequence continues at coordinate 1,223,197 of NZ_CP184337.1, read as the reverse complement.
GCGAGTAGACGTTGACGAAGCCGAAGCCGTCGTGTTCGACGGCCTGCTTGACGATCTCGGCGTGGCGCTGGGCGTTCGAGGAGAACGACTGCGCGATGAACGTGGCACCGGAGGCCAGCGCCAGCGCCTTCGGGTTGACCGGCGGCTGGTTCGGCCCGTCGGGCGAGGTCGAGGTCTCGAAGTCCTCGCGGCTCGTCGGCGAGGCCTGCCCCTTGGTCAGCCCGTAGATGCGGTTGTCCATCACGACGTAGCTCATGTCGACGTTCCGGCGGACGGCGTGGATGAAGTGGCCGGCACCGATAGAGTACCCGTCACCGTCGCCGCCCGAGACCATCACTTCGAGGTCCGGGTTGGCCATCTTCACGCCGATGCCCACCGGCAGGGCGCGGCCGTGGACGCCGTGAAGGGCGTAGCTGTGCATATACGTCCCGATCTTACCGGAACAGCCGATACCGGCGACGATGAAGGTGTTGTCGGGGTCGTTGCCCGTCTCTGCCAGTGCCTTCATCATGCCGTTCATCGTCCCGAAGTCACCGCAGCCGGGACACCAGGTCGGTTGCTTGTCGGATTTGAAGTCTGTGAAGCGAACGTCGGAACTCATTGTGTTGCCTCCGGGGGTGTGTCAAGCGTTTGCTTGATCTCGGTTGCCAGTTCGTCTGCTTTGAACCGCACGCCGTTGTACTTGTTGATGCGCTGTACCCGTTCGAGGACGTCGTGCTCAATGACATCCGCAAACTGGCCAGTGGCGTTACACTCGACGACAATGACGTCCTCTGCGGCTTCGATCTCTTCGGAGAGGTCCGGCCGCGGGAAGATGTACGGCACCGAGAGGAATCGCACGTCGTAGCCGTCCTCCTCCAGCAGTGTCAGCCCCTCGCGCAGGGCTCCTTCGTTGGAGCCCCAGGAGATGACGAGCGTATCGGCGTCGGAGTCGCCGAACTCGCGGTAGTCGAAGTCCTCCTGCTCGCGGGCGGTCTCGACTTTCCGCTGGCGCTTGTCGACCTGCTCGATACGCACGTCCGTGTCTTCGGTCCGCCGGCCGAGTTCGTCGTGTTCGAGGCCGGTCGTCATGTGCGCGCCGTCGGTCGTGCCGGGGAACGCACGCGGCGAGACCCCGTCTGCGGCCGCGAAGTGGGCCTGGAAGCGCCCCTTCTCGTCCAGCCAGGCGTCGATCTCGTTCTCGTCGACGACCTTCCCGCGGTCGATTTCGACTTCGTCCATGTCGAAGGTCTCGGGGGAGAAGGTCTGTTCCGTCACGGCCATTGCGAGGTCCGAGACGAGGAAGACCGGCGTCTGGTATTTTTCGGCGAGGTTGAACGCCTCGACGGTCTTCCAGAAGCACTCCGAGACAGTCGTCGGAGCGACGACGAACCGCGGAATTTCGCCGTGGCCGCCGTACAGTGTCATGTTGAGGTCGCCCTGCTCCTGCTTGGTCGGCATCCCGGTCGAGGGACCGGAACGCATCACGTCACAGATGACCAGCGGCGTCTCGCTGGTGGCGACAAGCCCGAACGTCTCGGTCATCAAGTCGATACCCGGACCGGACGTAGCGGTCATGGCTCGGGCACCGGCGCGGGCCGCACCGAGGGCCATGTTGATGGCGGAGAGTTCGTCCTCGGCCTGGACGACCTTGCCGCCGAACTGGTCGACGCGGCCGGTCATGTACTCCATCACGTCCGTCGCCGGTGTGATGGGGTAGCCGGCGTAGAAGCGACAGCCGGCGGCGATAGCGCCCATGCCGATGGCCTCGTCGCCGTTGAGGAGCACGTAGTCCTCGTCGGTGGTCTCCATGTCGTAGTCGAACTCGCCGTACTCCTCTTGGACGTAGTGTTGTCCCTTCCGGGCGGCTTCCTTGTTGTTCTCGACGATGGCCTCGCCCTTGTCGCCGAAGCGCTTTTCGAGGCTTTCGTCGAGGTTCTCGATGGGGAAGCCAGTGACTTCACACGCCGCGCCGAGGGCGACGACGTTGAGCATGATGGCCCCACCCGCGTCCTCGGCGAGTCGTTTCAGCGGTACTTCGAGTGCCGTCGCGTCGCCGGGCACTTCCACGTCCTGCATCGTCGAGCGCTCGCCGTCGTAGATGATGACGGAGTCCTCGTGGAGCTCGTCCTCGTTCTCGTGGATCGTGCGCTCGGTGAGTGCGATCAGGATGTCCAGGCGGTCGACGACACTCTCAACCCGGTCGACTGACGTCCGTACCTTGTAGGCAGTGTACCCGCCGCGGATGCGGGAGGCGAAGTCCTTTGAGGTGAAGACGTGTCGACCAGCCCGGGAGAGTGCCTGCGCGAAAATCTTCCCGGTGGAGTCGATTCCATCGCCGGCTTCGCCGCCGATGGCCCAGTTCAGGTCCTCTGGCATTATATCCCTCGGGTAGCCAGCGTGGCAGGAAAAGCCTTCCGTAACCGCCCGCGCGCGCACTACTCGGTTTCGAGTGAATTCCGCCGTAGTTTCGAGGGAATACCGGCATAATCCCCCGTATGTGGAAAAACACCGGCAACATATGCTGGCTAACGTGAAACTCCGCGACCGTAACCCCCTTGCCCAGTCACGGTAACTCTCGGGTATGGATGAACGAGTCCTCGACGTGGTTGTCGTCCGAGACGTCGGACCAGACACCGTGGCGATTGACTTCGAGACGCCGGACGCCTTCGACGCACAGCCGGGCCAGTTCGTCAAGCTGACGCTGACCGTCGACGGGGAGGACATCTCGCGGTTCTACACCATCTCCTCGCCGACGGTCGATGGGGCGTTCGAGATCACCGTCGGCATTGACCCCGACGGCGAGCTGGCACCACAGCTCGGCGCACTCGAAGCGGGCGACGGCGTCCGCATCGCTGGGCCGTTCGGTTCGGATTACTACGAGGGCGAGAGCCGCGTCGTCGTGCTCGCCGGCGGTCCCGGGGTCGGCCCGGCGGTCGGGATCGCCGAGCGTGCGCTGGACGACGGCAACGAGGCCGCAGTCGTGTACCAGGACGACGCGCCGGTCTACGAGGACCGACTGGACGCGCTCGCCAAGGCCGGGGCGCTCGTCTCGGTCATCGACGACGACGAGCCCCTGACTGAGCCGGTCGCCGAGGCCGTCGAGGACGGCGGTCAAGTGTTCATCTACGGCTTCGCGGACTTCCTCGATGCCGCCACGGAAGCGCTCGAAGACGCCGGCGTCAGTACCGACGACGCGAAGGTCGAGAACTTCGGATAGGTCGGTCAAGCGCCGTGTCACCGGTCGGTCCTGACTTCATCGATGGATAACCGGGAGCGATGTTAGCTTTCATCACCAGCGTCCGGCGCTCGAACAGTCATCACCGGCACCGGCGAGGTTCGGACCAGTTTTTCCGCGACGCTGCCCAGCAGGTAGCGGTCGATACCAGTGCGACCGTGAGTCCCGATGACCACGAGGTCGGCATCAGCCTCCTCGATGGCGTCGAGGATGGCCCGATACGGGACACCGTGCGTGATAGCTGTCTCGACAGTCTCGACTCCCATCCCGGAGAGTCGATCGGACGCATCTCCGACAGCATCCGTCGCGACAGACTCCAGTTCGTCGACGATAACGCTCGACCCGACATCGATGCCGAGTGATCGCGTATCCACGACCGAGACGAGATGGACAGTGGCATCGGTCGCGCTTGCGAGCGCGCCCGTCGGTTCGATAGCTGCCTCCGCGCCGCTACTGCCATCAGTCGGGAGCAGAATGTCGTCGAACGAGACGGTCCCCGGCTCCGCGTCGGCTTTGACCGAGAGGACTGGTACGTCGGCGAGGCGGACGACCTTCTCGGTAACGCTGCCGAGGAGGAACCGCCGGACACCGGTGCGGCCGTGAGTCCCCATGACGATGAGGTCGATCTCGTTCTCGTCGCCGTAGTCGAGAACCGCGTCGTGGACGACTCCCTCGCGGACCGCGGTGGTGACGGACAGGCCCTCGGTGTCGACGTGGTCGGCTTGGGACTCGATGAACGCTTCTGCTGGGGAGTCGCCGTCGTAGTCCCAGTCGTCCGTAGGCCCGTGTTCGTCGACGACCGAGAGAACGTGGACGGCTGCATCGTGAGTGCTGGCGAGCGTCGCGGCGACCTCGAACGCGCGCTCGGAACCGGGGCTTCCGTCGGTCGGAACGAGGATTCTGTCGAACATTGGGTGTCGCTATTCACCGCCGTCGGTGATAAAGTATCGTGGCTGGTACAGGAACGTGGGAGAGCGTCACTGCGACGCAGTGAGTCCGGAACAAAACCTATAACAATCGGATGCCAACATCCCCCATGCGCGAGGCAAGTCGGACGACGCGCCAGCGCATCGCTGACCAACTACGCGACGAAGCGATGGCCGCCGGGACAATCGCGAACGAGTTCGAAATACAGACCAGCGACGCGCTCACGCACGTAGAGCATATTTCGAAATCCCTGGAATCGACCGACGAACAGCTCCTCGTCGCGCCGCCGGAGTGCGAGGAGTGCGGCTTCACGGACTTCGACGACCTGACAAACCGACCAAGCCGGTGTCCGGAGTGTAAATGCGAAGCGGTCTCAGAGCCGGCGTACCGGATCAGCTAACCGGTACGGAGTCCCGGAGAAGCCGATTCCAGCCGCTCAGTTCCCGGAGAAGCCGATGCGACCGCGCGAGGAGAGGTCGTGGTCGCCGGACGGCCCCTGGTTTTCGAACTCGTAGCGCTCGTCGGTCAGGTAGACGACGTCGTCCTCGGTGGTAATCGAAACTTCCTCCAGAACCGCTCCCTCGCAAGGGCCGTAGTTACACAGCCCCGAATCGGATTCGAACGTCGCCCCGTGTTTCTCACACACCAGTTCCCCATTCCGAACAGTCGCCCCACTGCCTTTGTCGAGTCGGACGTCTGTCCAGTGTGGACAGTAGTTCTCGAACGCGACGACCGCGTCGGACAACTCGACGATAATCGCCTCCTTCGTGTCGAAGCCGTCGCGAACAGTGAACAGAAAGGTTCCGTCAGCGGGCACCTCGTCCAGCGCGACGATACGGCTGTCCTCGTCCATACTACGCATCCGTACGGACGTAACCCGTTTCAAACCGCCGATCCCGGCGAGTAACCGCGTGAAGCGCCACGGGCTATTCAGACGGAAACGGCACCGTGCAGTAAGAAGCGAGGCCAGAGCGCGGCCAAAGCTCTCGTGAAGTGAGTAGCCAGCGGTCACTGGTCAGGTTGTCGATTCAGTGTCAACTGTTATCGGGGGACGCTGCGAACGCGACGCTATGGGAGATGTCGTCATTTACGGCTCGTACGGCTACACCGGCAACATCATCGCACAGGCGGCCATCGACCGGGGATTAGAGCCCGTACTGGCCGGCCGGAACCGGGACGAACTCTCGACGCAGGCGATCAAACTCGGCTGTGAGTCCGAAGTCGTCGGGCTGGATGAACCCAAAGTGCTCGACGTGCTGCTCGACGACGCCGACGCCGTCGTCCACTGCGCCGGCCCGTTCAGCCGGACGTGGGAGCCGATGGTCGAGGCCTGCCTGCGAACCGGGACGCACTACCTGGACATCACCGGGGAGCTCGACGTGTTTGAGGCCATCCACGAGCGGGACAGCGAAGCACGGGAGGCCGGGATCATGCTCCTGCCTGGTGTCGGTTTCGACGTGGTCCCGACGGACTGCCTCGCTGCACACCTCGCCGACCGGCTGCCCGACGCCGACACGCTGGCGCTGGCGTTTCACGCGGAGATGGGCGTCTCGAAGGGAACCGCGAAGACGATGGTCGAACACATCGACGCAGGCGGGGCGGTGCGCCGCGACGGCCGCATAGAGCGAGTGACCGTCGGGAGCGAATCGCGCGAGATAGACTTCGGCTGGGGACACGATGGGATGAACACCGTCTCGATCCCGTGGGGCGACGTGTCGACGGCGTACCACACCACCGGCATACCGAACGTGACCGTGTACATGTCGATGCCCCCGTCGGCGGCCCGACAGCAGCGGTTTGCGGGGCTGTTCGCGCCCGTACTCGGTCTCCCGCCGGTGAAAGCCGCGCTCAAGTGGGTCATCGAGCAGACGACCGAGGGACCCGACGCTGAAGAGCGCGCAAGTGTGCCCAGTTTCGTCTGGGGCGAAGCCAGAACTGACGACGGCGACCGCGTCGAGTCCCGACTGCGAGGGCCACACACCTACGACCTCACGGCGGCGACGGCGGTCGAAATCACCGAGCGGGTCTTGAGCGGTGACGCACCCGCCGGGTTCCAGACGCCCGCCGGCGCGTACGGTCCCGACCTGATTCTCGCTGTCGACGGTGTCGAACGCGAAGACGTGGTGTGAACGGACTACTTCGAGGTTGGTGAGAAAGTCGGGTATCTATCACAAATAAAATAGGAACGTAGAAGTGTGTCTTTCGGGAGCCGGAAACGCGGTAGAAATAGTGACTTAGTCCCCGTATAATCTCCGTATTACTGTTCAGGTATACTCTATTTCTGACACATAATAAATCTCATATACCAACTATTTATTATGATGTAGAATCTCATCATCTTTTGCGGAAAAGCATGGTAGATAACATGAAACATACTTTCGAGAGCAGATGAACCGAACCCGAATTACCGGCAGTAAGCAGGCGTCTCGGCGAACCGTTCTGAAAGGACTCGGAGCGCTCGGTGCCGCAGTATTCGGCACCGCCACATCGGTCGGCAGTAGCGCGGCTGTCGGCGATAGCGCGGTGTACCAGTACTACCACACAGACTGGACAGAAATCACAGCGACGCTGGAAACAGTCGCACAACAGGGCTACGACACGATTCAGGTCCCACCGGCCCAGCGGAGCCGCCTCGACCGGAGCCACCAAAACGGCGTCACCGACCCGCCACTGGGCTATCAGCCCGTCGACCTGACGGATTTCAACAGCGTGTTCGGCACAGAGGCCGAGTACGAGGCGATGGTTCAGGAGGCCCACAATCAGGGCCTCGACGTCGTCGCCGACGCGGTCATCAACCACATGGCCGCAAACGACGACTTCCGGGGCGCACCGGGCATTACGTTCGAGGATCTCCCTCGATTCAGCGAACGCGATTTCCACCCGCAAGACGGCATTAACTACGACGACCCCGAGTCGGTCGAGGACGATTGGCTCGTCGGGCTGAAGGACCTGAAACAGGAGTCCGAGTACGTCCGCGGCGAGTTACAGACCTACGTCCAGAAGTACGCGGACCTCGGCGTCGACGGCATTCGCTGGGACGCCGCCAAACACGTCCCCGAGTCGTTTTTCGCTGACTACGCGAACCAGTGGGCCGACGACCTCGATCTCTGGACAGTGGGTGAGGTGCTCGACGGCGATATCGGCGTCTGCCAGGGGTACGCCGATACGGGGATGTCCGTCACCGACTACCCGCTCTATTACACGATGAAAGAGGAGGCGTTCCACAGCGACGGCGATATGCAGGCGCTCGACGGCGCCGGCATGGTGAATCAGTCGCCGTTCCAGGCGTTTACCTTCGTCTCGAACCACGACAGCGGGCCGCCGGACTACGAGAAACTCGCGTACGCCTACATCCTCACGTACGAGGGGTATCCACGCGTGTACAGCAACCGTATCAGCGTCGACGACGACGATATCCGGAACCTCCTCTGGATCCGGAACAACCTCGCGAGCGGCGGCTCACAGACCCGCCACGTCGACCAGGACCTGTACGTCTACGAACGAGAGGGGAACCTCCTCGTCGGCCTGAACCGTGCGAGCGGCCAGCGGAGCAAGTGGGTCCCCACAAGCTGGACGAACCAGACACTCAACGATTACAGCGGCAACGCGGGCAATATCTCGACCAACGGCGATAGTTGGGTCCAGATCACCGTTCCCGCGACAAGTTGGGTCTGCTACGCACCCGAGTAGACCGCGGACGCGGACACCAGTCAGCTGGCACGCCAGCGACCAGCGCTGGCTCGCTTTCCACTACCTTCAGCGCGATCAGTAGTACCGCTCCTCGATTCGCTCGTCGAACAGCCGCTGAAGGAGCTTCGTCATCGGCCCGCTCCCCACGGAGATGCCGTCGACGGTCGCGATGGGGCGGATCTCCCACGTCGAGTTTGTGAGAAACGCCTCGTCGGCGTCACGCAGGGCATCGAGCGAGTAGTGACCGGTCTCGACGGGGAACTCCTCGCCGCAAGCGATGTCCATTACCACGTCGCGGGTGACCCCCGGCAGCAGGTCGAGGTCCGTACTCGGCGTCCGGAGGCCGTTGTCCGTGACGAAAAAGAGGTTGCTCGTCGCCCCTTCTGCAAGGTTCCCGTCCGTGTCCCGGATGAGACACTCGTCGGCTGGTTCACCGCCAGCGGCGGCTTTCCGGAGTTCGAGCCGACCGAGAATCCCGTTGAGGTAGTTGTGGGTCTTCGCGTCTGCCGGGACCGCCTCGCTCGGAATCCGCCGGGTCCGGACCGTCTGCACCGACGCCGGCTCGTCCCAGACGCGCTCGCCGTCGAGCCCGCCCCGCGGAAGTCCCTTGCAGATGACGACGACCGTCGGGTCAACATCGCTCCCCGGCGTGAGCTTCCCGGGCTGGACGCCCCGTGTGACCGACAGCCGGACGTACGCCTCCGAAAGGTCGTTGGCCGCGAGCGTCTCGTCGACGCGCTCACGGAGGTCATCGGGCACGGCGTCGGCGAACCCGAGCGTCTCGGCCGTCCGGTGGAGGCGGTCGCGGTGGGCCTCCCACTTGAACGGGTCGCCGCCGTATGCCCGGAGCGTCTCGAACGCCGCGTCGCCGTACATGAACCCGCGGTCGCGCACCGACACCGTCGCCTCGTCTTCGGGGACGAGCGCCCCGTCTACGTGGTATTGCATAGCAGGCAGAAGTTCTCGATCATGGTCTTGCCGTGGTCGGTCAGAATACTCTCGGGATGGAACTGGACGCCGATGTGCGGGCGGTTGCTGTGGCGGACGCCCATGACGACCTGGGACTCGTCCGTGCCGTCGGCGGTGGCAGGTTCGGACGAGTCTGGCGTCGCAGCGGTGTTCGTGGAGCCGTCTTCGTTGACGGTGTACGCCGTCTCGATCAATACGTCGGGGAGGTTCTCGCGGTCGACCGCTAGCGAGTGGTAGCGGCCGACTTCGAACGGGTCCGGAATGTCTTCGAACACGCCGGTGCCGTCGTGGGTAACCGACGAGGACTTGCCGTGGACGACCGCCTCGGCGTGGCCGACGGGTGCGCCGTTGGCCGCACACAGCGCCTGATGGCCGAGACAGACCCCCAGCGTCGGATATTCCAGTTCCTCGAATATCGGTATCGAGACGCCCGCCTCCTCGGGCGTCCCCGGCCCCGGCGAGACGACGATGCCGTCGGGGTCCAGTTCGCGGATATCCTCGACGTCGATGGCGTCGTTGCGCCGGACGACCACGTCGTCCTCGGTTCCGCCGAGTCGGATGACCACTTCGCCGACGGACTGGACGAGGTTGTACGCGAACGAATCGTAGTTGTCGACGACCAATACGGTCGGAGCGAGGGCATTCGTTCCCGATCCATTCCCACTGTTGTCCCCGCTGCCACCGCTACGATGACCGCTCATTGCTGGTCCTCCATCGCCAGGTCGACGCGCCGCCCCAGGGCCTCGTCGACGGCGTTGACGAGCGCGCGGCCCTTGTCCAGCGTCTCCTGGAACTCGCTGTCCGGGTCCGAGTCGTGAACGATGCCCGCACCGACGCGGAGGTGGTACTCCTCGGCGTATCGGACCAGGGTCCTGATGACGATGTTCAGCGTCGCCCGGCCGTCGAAGCCGAACAGGCCGATAGAGCCGGTGTACGGCCCCCGTCGCGTGGCCTCAACCTCGTCGATGATCTCCATCGTCCGGGGTTTGGGCGCGCCGGTGATGGTGCCGCCGGGGAACACCGCGGCGATAGCGTCCTGCAGAGACGCGCCGTCGCGGAGTCGGCCCTCGACGACCGAGACGAGGTGCATCACCTCTGAATAGCGGTCGATGCGCCGGTAGTCCGACACCTCGACGCTCCCGAATTTGCTCACTTTCCCGAGGTCGTTTCGCTCCAGGTCGACCAGCATGGCGTGTTCGGCCCGCTCCTTCGCGTCGTCGAGCAGGTCCGCCTCCAGTCGGTCGTCGGCCTCGGGTGTTTCACCCCGCGGGCGGGTGCCGGCGATGGGTTCGGTTTCGATCCGGTCGCCGTCGCGGCGCAAGAGGAGTTCCGGGCTCGCGCTAACGAGGTCGACACCGGGGAACTCGAGCAGGGCGGAGTACGGTGCCGGGTTCACAGTTCGAAGTGCGTCGAAGGCCTCGACCGGATGGACCGCGGCGGGTGCGCGGAGGCGCTGTGAGACGTTCGCCTGGAACGTGTCGCCCTCGCGGATGTACTGCTTGACCGTCCGGACCCGCTCGGCGAACTCCTCGCGCGTGCAGTCGCTCTCGAACGTGGCTTCGTCGGCCTCGACCGGCGGGGCCTCGACGGCGGGGTCGCCCTGTTCGGCCGCCCGAGCAAGGTCCAGCGCGTGTTGCTTCCCGAACTCGTAGGCCAGTTCTGGCGTCTCGAAGTCGCCGACCCGCGGGCAGGCCGTCACGCGCAGCGTCACCGACTCACCGCGGGGCTCCTCCCAGGCGGCGAAGCGGTCGTAACGAGCCACCTGCAGGTTCGGGAGGGCGCGGTCGGCGTCGGCGCTGTCGGGCAGTGACTCCAGTTCCCGCGCCACGTCGTAGGAGAACCACCCGACGGCCCCGCAGGGATACGGCACGTCGCAGTCGCCGCGGACCAGTCGCTCGCCGTCGAGGAACTCGGTCAGCGCGGCGAGAGTCCCGCCTTCCCTCGGATCGACCTCGCGGAAATCCGCCGGGGCCGTCCCGAAGTAGCCCCACCCCGACTGGCCGCCGGTGGTCGCCAGATACACGCCGCCGGTCTCGTCGCGCGCCCGGCGATAGGCGAGAAACGGGTCATCAACGTCCACGCGAACCTCGACAGGGACGCGTGCCTCCGGGGGCGCGTCGGCTGCGAGGTCGGTGAACGCAGTCCGGTCGGTTTCGACCGATTGCATTACCGAACGAAAACAGTGCGGCGACTAATTCCCTTGCGGTTCGGCGCACAGAGATGGGGCGTAAACGCTCTCAGAACTCTTCGGCCCGCTCGACCCAGCCCGAAACGCGGCTCTCTGAGAGGTCCGTGTCCGCGGCGATGTCTGCTGCATCCCCGCTGGCCAGTTCGCCCACCGTCTCGATACCGATCTCGGCGAGTCGGTCGGCGTAGGCGGGGCCGATGCCCTTGATATCCGTAACGGGCGCAGTGCTTCCATCATCGTCGGCCTCAGCCGATTCTTCGTCGGATTCGGCTGGCTCCTCATCAGCCTCGGTCGAGTCCTCACTAGCGGTGGCCGCCGAATCGCTGTCCTCGTCGTCGCCCGCCGTTTCTGGTTCGGCCTTTGTGGTAGAGTCATCAGTCGCAGATGCCGATTCGTCGTCGGTCGCAGTCGGTGACGCCGCGGTCTCCGACTCGTCCGTCTGAACGGACGTCGTACTCCCGTCCCCTGATTCGGCACCAGCCCCGTCCGCGGTATCGGATGTGTGGGTCTCGGTAGTCGTCGCGGTGTTCGTCCCCTTCACAGCGTCTTCGTCTTCAGTAGAGGGCTCTCGCTCGACGGTCACGTCCACGTCGCGATTGGTTCCCGACGCGGATGACCCAGTCCCGTCAAGCCCGAGGGCGGATTTCAATTTCTGAAGCAGACCCATACATGAACGTATTTATCCCCCACACAAATCTCTTGCTGGTGACCGCTCCGCTACAGGTGTTCGCGCAACTGGTCGTTCATCCGGTCCACGGGCGCGTCTTCGCCAGTCCAGCGTTCAAACGCTTCGACCCCCTGATACAGGAGCATCCACGCGCCGTCGACTGTCGTCGCGCCCGCGGCCGCCGCGTCCTGTAACAGACGGGTCTCGATTGGCGTGTACACCGCATCGAGCACCGCGATGTCGCTGTGCAGCGCATCGGCGGGGACCGGCGTCTCGTCTTCCTCCATGCCCACGCTGGTGCAGTTGACGAGGATGTCGGCGTCCGCGAGCAGGTCGGGGAGCGAGTCGAGGCCGTGGCCGGTTGCGGCCGGGACCTCGTCGGCGAGCGCGTCTGCTTTCGATTCGGTGCGGTTGGCGACTCGCACCGACAGCCCCTCGTCGGCGAGGCCGAATGCGACAGCCCGGCCCGCGCCGCCGGCCCCGACGACGACAGCCGTGCCGGACATCGACACGTCGTGGTGGGCCAGCGCCCGGACCGCCCCAACCGCGTCGGTGTTGTAGCCCGTCGGCGTGTCGCCGCTGAAATCGACGGTGTTGACCGCGCCGATGCGCTCGGCGAGCGGCGCGGGGTCGACGGCGTCTAGCACGTCCTGTTTGAACGGGATAGTGACGTTGAGGCCGTCGATCCCGAGCGTCTCCGCCGCTTCGATGGCTTCGGCACCGGCGTCGGCCGCCGGCTCGAACGTGACGTATCGCGCGTCAAGCCCCAGTGCCTCGTAGCCCGCCTCGTGCATCGGCGGCGACAGCGAGTGCCCGACCGGGTTTCCGATGAGTCCGTAAACGTCCATACCAACGCCAGCGCGCGCCGGTCGTATGAACGCCACGCTCTCACGCAAGTGGTCAGGGTACTCAGTCGACACTTTCGCAAGCTTTTCAGCCGGACCCGGTTACGTTTGAGCTAGTGAGTCGTCTTCGCCACCCGCTGGTACAGGTCGCAGTGACGGTTTCTCTGACTGTTGGCTGGATATATCTGTTCGTCACTGGTACCGAAGTCGGAAACGTGACGACCGTCGCCGTCAGCGGGATCGCGGTCCTCGGGGCGTCGTTCCTGCTGGCGTGGGGCGCTGAAACGGCCGAGAAAGACGTGCCGAGATCGTTCGCTATCGCCGTTCTCGCCGTTCTCGCAGTCGCCCCCGAATACGCCGTCGACGCGCTGTACGCCTGGAACGCCGGAGCTGGTGGAGCGACAACGGAAGCCTGTCAGCAGTTTTCCCCGGCGGAGATCGAAGCGGGCGCGACATCGCTGGCCAGGGCCTGTCACGACGCGAACCTGGCTATCGCGAACATGACCGGCGCGAACCGCATCCTCATCGGCATCGGCTGGGCGGGCATCGCCGTGTTCACCGTCTGGCGGGCCGCGAAAACCCGAGACCCCGCAGTACAGAAACGCGACGGGTTCCTGCGGGACGCCGTCCAACTGGACACCGACATCGCGACCGAGATATCCTTCCTCTTTCTGGCGACGATGTGGGCGTTTCTCGTCCCCCTTGGCGGCGGTATCGGTATCTTCGATACGCTGTTTCTGGTCGGGCTCTACGTCGCCTACATCGGGCTCGTCCTCAAGTCCGACATCGAACACAGCGAGCACACCGTCGGCGTGCCGAAGTACTTCCAGGAGTGGTCGCTGCCGTGGCGGCCGCTGGTCGTTCTGGCGCTGTTTGGCTACTCCGGCGCGATGATTTTCACGGCCGTCGAGCCGTTCGCGCACGGCCTCGAAGAAATCGGCGTCGCGAACGGAATCCCCGAGTTCTTCATGATCCAGTGGGTCGCCCCGCTGGCCAGCGAGTCGCCCGAACTCATCGTCGTCGCCGTGCTGGTCAACAAGGCCCGGTCGACGGCCGGGTTCAACGCCCTCATCTCCTCGAAGCTCAACCAGTGGACGCTGCTCATCGGGACCATCGCAGTGGTGTACTCCATCGCGCTGGGCGGGTACGGCGTCCTGCCGTTCGACGCCAGACAGGGCGCGGAGATCTGGATTACGGCGGCCCAGTCCTTCTTCGCGCTCGCCATCCTGGTCAACTTCGAGATCAGTATCCGCGAAGCGGTCGGGCTGTTCGCGCTGTTCATCTCGCAGGTGATTCTGGAGTTCGCTATCATCAGGGACCTCCTCGACCTGCCGATATCGAGTCACGACCTCCTGCTTGCGTACACGGGGATGTATCTCGTCGTCGGGATGGCGCTGTTCGTCCAGCGCCGCGAGGCGCTGAAACACCTGTTCGGGCTGGCCGGTGACGCCGTCCGGACTGCGATGGGCCGTGAACCGATCCACCCGGAGAACGCCGACTGATGCTCGGAATCGTCGTCTCACACGCTGACGCGGCGTCGACTCATATCGGCGAGCACCTGCGCTCCCTGCGGGACTGGGAAACGAGCGTCGACGAGACGCGCCCCGACACCGAGGGCGGCGAGACGGTCTACCGAACAGACAGCGTCGAACTCCGCGAGTTCGAGGCGCTACATCTGGACATCGAAAACGTCGCGGCGGCGTTCGACGACCCGGACCTGCTGGTGTTCGCCTCGAAACACGCCGGCGAGACCGACGAACTCCTGACGGCTCACCACACCGGGAACTTCGGCGTCGCGGAGTTCGGCGGCGAGGACGGCCAGTTCGCGCGCGCCTGTCCCGGTGCGCACGAGGCCGTGGTTTCGGCGCTCCAGCGCCACGCCCCGCCGGAATACGAAGTCGGGATGGAGTGTACCCACCACGGCCCGACGGCTGTCGGCGTCCCGTCGATGTTCGTCGAGGTCGGCAGCGCGGAGCCACAGTGGGAGGACCCCGACGCCGCCGAAGCCGCCGCCAGGGCGATACTGGACCTCGCCGACGAGCCGGCCGACAAGCCGCGGGAAAACGGGACGCGCCGCCACCTCCTCGGCGTCGGCGGCGGCCACTACGCCCCGCGGTTCGAGCGGGTCGTCCGCGAGACGGACTGGGCGGTCGGCCACATCGCCGCCAACTGGTCCTTGGACGCGCTGGCAGAGTGGGCCGACAGCGACGCGGAGCGCGACGCCGTTCTCGAACGCGCTTTGGCGGCCAGTGCGGCCGACTACGCCCTCATGGAGGGTGACCGGCCGGACCTCCAGGCAGCGATCGAGTCGCTGGGCTACCGTGTCATCAGTGAGACGTTCGTTCGGGAGACGACCGGTGTCGACCTGGGCCTCGTCGAGACGCTGGAAGACGCTGTCCGGCCGGTCGACGATGGTCTCAGGTTCGGAGAGCTTGCGCCCGGGTACGACGGGGAATGGACCGTAATCGACCTCCCGAGCGAGCTTATTTCGGACGTGCGCGGTGTCGATAGCGAGGCACTGCGTGAGACTATCGAACGCCAGTCCATCGCGTACGCGACCGAGCAAAACGGGACTGTCCTCACCGGACCGATTGTCTGTCCGGCAACGACAGGCTTAGAAGCGGTCGTCGAACCGCTGGTCGAAATCCTCGAACGGCGCTTCGACAGCGTCGACTGGACCGCGGACGAACTGGTCGCCCGGGAGACGGCGTTCGACCCGGACCTCGCACGAACGGCCGGTATCCCCGAAGGGCCCAAGTTCGGGAAACTCGCCTCGGGCCAATCCGTCGAAATCGGCGGCGAAGAGATTGGCCCGGAGCGTTTCCAGCGCGAGCGTATACGTCGATATACGCTGTGAACACTGGCGCGTCAGCCGGTAAAACTAGGACTCAACACGTCAGACGTGCGTCAGACGTAGGGGGAAAACTAATAACTGTTCGTCTGCAAGGGGGTTTTAAATTATGGATTCGATAATTGACGACGCTATCGACGAGGCAGAACAAGACGGGGAGGACGCGGCTGGCGGAACTGTCGACGAAACGACATCGACGCCGTCTCAAGACATGTCCACGTCCGGGACGATGTCCGACGAGGAACTGGCAAGCGTCGTCAAGGACCTGGAAACGAAGATCACGGTCGTCGGCTGTGGCGGTGCTGGCGGGAACACGGTCACCCGGATGATGGAGGAGGGCATCCACGGGGCCAAACTCGTCGCCGCAAACACCGACGCACAGCACCTCGCCGACGAGGTGGCCGCCGACACCAAGATTCTCATCGGCCGCAAGCGCACCGGCGGCCGCGGCGCGGGTTCGGTCCCGAAAATCGGCGAGGAGGCCGCCCAGGAGGACATCGAGGACATCCAGCAGTCTATCGACGGCTCAGACATGGTGTTCGTCACCGCAGGTCTCGGCGGCGGCACCGGCACCGGCGCGGCTCCGGTCGTCGCACAGGCCGCGCAGGAAGCCGGCGCACTCACCATTTCTATCGTCACGATTCCGTTTACCGCGGAGGGTGAACGCCGCCGTGCCAACGCCGACGCTGGCCTCGAACGACTCCGTTCGGTCTCCGATACGGTCATCGTCGTGCCGAACGACCGCCTGCTGGACTATGCGCCGTCGATGCCGCTGCAGGACGCGTTCAAGATTTGCGACCGTGTGCTGATGCGCTCGGTCAAGGGCATGACCGAACTGATCACCAAGCCCGGCCTCGTCAACGTGGACTTCGCCGACGTTCGGACCATCATGGAGAACGGCGGTGTCGCGATGATCGGCCTCGGCGAATCCGACTCCGAGAACAAGGCACAGGACTCCATCCGCTCGGCGCTCCGCTCGCCGCTACTTGACGTGGAGTTCGACGGTGCGAACTCCGCGCTCGTCAACGTCGTCGGCGGCCCCGACATGAGCATCGAGGAAGCCGAGGGCGTCGTCGAGGAGATCTACGACCGCATCGACCCCGACGCTCGCATCATCTGGGGCGCGTCGGTCAACAACGAGTTCGAGGGCAAGATGGAGACGATGATCGTCGTCACCGGCGTCGAGAGCCCGCAGATATACGGCCAGAGCGAGGCCGAACAGGAGAAGGCCGCCCAGCAACTCGGTGAAGACATCGACTACGTCGACTGAACTGCCTCGTTGTCTCAGTTTTCTGACTCTCCCTAGCTGCCAGTAAATGAATTTATCTCCACACGTTTGCTATCATAAATGATACTCTCGCCGAAAAGCGTTTATCCGGAAATTCTAACTCTCTTCGCATGTACTCAGATTCGAGGCGTAATGTTCTCAAAAAGTGTCTGGCCGTTGGGAGCTTGGGACTCTCATCCGGTTGTCTCGGTTCTCTGAGCGGAGGCAGTGACACTGTTCAGTTTGGTGCACTCCTCCCACTCAGTGGTGCGCTCGCCCCACTCGGACAACACGGCAAGCGCATGGTCGAGCAGGCAGCAAGCGACGTCAACGCCGCCGGTGGTATCGGCGGTAACGACGTCGAAGTGACCATTCTTGATACCGAGGCGAACGCCGAAACCGCGGTAGAGCAGTACGGATCACTCGTCGACCGTGGTGTCATCGGCTTCGTCGGCGGCCTCGTCAGTGATGCGTCGCTCGCTCTCGCTCCGGAAGCAGCCAGCGACGAAATCATGGAGGTCAGCCCCGCCAGTACTGCCCCGCAGCTATCGACTGCCGGCCGAGCCAACGGGCGGAAATACTTCGGTCGAACGGTGCCGAGTGACGGGACGCAAGCGGTGGTAATGGCGAAGGCCGTCGACGACTCGCTGTACATCGATGCGGACTCCGTCGCGTTACTGAGCATCGACAACTCCTTCGGTGCCGGACTGGCGGACGCACAGCGTGAGGCACTGAACGCCGATATCGTCGCCGATATCCGATATGACCCGTCGTCGGAATCGTTCGACGACACGCTCGCAGACGTGTTCCAGAACGACCCTGATGCCGTCAGCTTCACCAGCGTCTCCGGCCAGGAGCGCGGTATCCTTGATGCGTACAACCAGTCGGAGTACGACGTTCCATGGGTGCTGTCTGCGGGGATGTTCGGCGGTGACCTCCCGTCGTACTACGACGGGTTCTACAGCGCGTCGCTGTCCTCTGCGCGAACGCAGGCGTACTTCGAACTGGTCCGCCGGCTCCCGGATATCGATGATCCCCGAGCGTACTCGGTCAACGCGTACGACGCGCTGTTTTTGATGGCGTGTGCCGCCGAACAGGCCGGCGAAAGCAGCGGTCCGGCAATCGCCGAGACCATTCAGTCAGTCTCCGGCGGGTCTGGACACACTGTCTCTGTCGGCGACTTCGGTCGTGTTCGGTCACTCACTGAAGCAGGCCGGGCAGTGAATTACCAGGGTGCGTCCGGCAGCGTCGACCTGACGGCTGACCTCGAACCGCTGAGTTCGTACCTGATCGAGCGGGTCACTAACGGGTCAGTCGAGTCGCTGGAGCTATTGCAACCACAGTTCTTCAAATCGGGAGGGTCCCGATGAGTTCGCTCCCGAGCCGGCTGGTTCAGGCAACGGAGCGTGCGCTCCCTGACGTCATTCGGCGTCGGTACGCGGCGAAGTTCGGCGTCCTGTTGCTCGGCGTGGTCGTCTTGCTCGCACTCGGTGGGGCAGCCATCAACCTCGAAACGGGGGCGCTAGTTGAGTCACAGACAGAGGATCAAATCCGCGGTGTCGCGGAGTCCCAATCGAGTTCCGTCTCAACTTGGGTCTCGAACAAGCAGTCGACGGCGTCGTTTCTCGCGGCGTCTATCGGTGATCGGTCCGAGTCCACCTCTGACAGAGAACACCAGCGGTGGCTCGAACAGAAGCTCATTGGGTTACCGGGAGACGTCCGGGCGCTTCATTACGTCGACGCCGCTGACGGTACAGTCACCGCCAGCACCGACGACGAACTGAACGGCGTCGCACTGAGCAACGTCGACGATCCGTGGACCGACGCGAGTGGTGCAGTCGTCTCGTCGGGTCCGACGGGCACGTCCGAAGCGTACAAGAGCAGTAACGAATCGGTTATTGCGTTCGTCCAGCCTGTCTCCGGCAGCGACGAATACGTCGTGCTGACGGCGTCGCTCGAAGCGCGCTCCCACGAGTTCACGTCACCGTTTGCGACCGGCGACGTGAAGGTCGTCGGGTCGAACGGACAGATCATTCTCGACAACCGGAAGAGTTCTATTCTCGAAGAGTACGCAGCGACCGGGGACGCGACCGACACGAGCGTCGAAGCAGCACTGAACGGCGAAACCGGCTACAAGTCCGTCTCCGCCAGAACGGGCATGGAAGACGGCCAGTACGTGATGGCGTACACGCCGGTCACCGGCACTGAGTGGGCGTTGCTGTATCACGTCCCGCAGGACCGCGCGTTCGCCCTGCAGTCGGCTGTCTCCGAGAACATCGCGCTCCTGCTGGCGCTTGCCGTGGGGGCACTGTTCGTCGTCGGCGTGACAATCGGGCGCGGAACCGCGAACGCGCTCTCCCGCGTGGCCGAAAGCGCCGAGGACATCGCCGCCGGTGAGATCAACAGCACCCTCCCCGAGACCACGCGCGTCGACGAGATGGGGCAACTGTACGACTCATTCGCGTCGATGCAGGCGTACCTGACAACCGCCGCGAATCAGGCCGACGCGCTCGCTGACAAGCGGTTCGACGACCCGGCGCTCGACGAGAGCATCCCCGGTGAGTTCGGTGCGGCGCTGGAGGAGATGGGCGAGGACATCCAGACGTTGATTACCGACGTCGAAGCCGCCAGAGACGAGGCGGAGGCGGCGAAAGAAGACGCCGAGGCGATGGCGTCCGCCCTCGAAGCGAAGGCGGCCGAGTTCAGCGACGTGATGGACAAGTCGGCGGCCGGAGACCTCACCCAGCGGATGGCCACCGACAGCGACTACGACGCGATGGTCGACATCGCGGAGAGCTTCAACGAGATGATCACGGAGCTCGAACGGACGGTCAACCGCATCGAAGGGTTCGCCGGAACCGTCGACAGTTCGACGGAGACGATCTCCGCGAGCGCACAGGAAGTGCGGTCGGCCAGCGAGTCGGTGAGCGAGTCGGTGCAACAGATCGCCGAAGGCGCTGACGAGCAAAACCGGAACATCCAGCAGGTGAGCGACGAGATGACCGACCTCTCGGCGACCGTCGAGGAAATCACCTCGTCCACCGACGAAGTCGCGTCGAAGTCACAACAGGCCGTCAACGACGGCGAGTCCGGCCGCGAATACGCTGAGCAAGCCGCCGCCGAAATCGAAGCGCTCGAACGGAAGTCCACCGAGGCTATCGAACAGGTGGAGTCCCTCGCTGAGGAGATGGAGCGCATCGGCGAAGTCACGACGCTCATCGACGAAATCGCGGAGCAGACGAACATGCTCGCGCTCAACGCGAACATCGAAGCCGCTCGGGCCGGTGAGGCGGGCGAAGGGTTCGCCGTCGTGGCCCGCGAGATCAAGACGCTCGCCGAGGAGACGCAGGAAGCAACGACCGATATCGAGTCGATGATCGACGACATTCGGTCCCGGACCGACACCACTGTCGAGGACATGCAGGAGATGGGTGAGAGCGTCGACACTGGGAAGAAAACGGTCGAAAACGCGACGGACTCGCTGACCAGTATCGTCCAGCAGGTCAACGAGGCAAACGACGGCGTCCAGGCTATCAGCGACGCGACCGACGAGCAGGCGGCTTCGATGGAAGAGGTCGTCTCGATGGCCGAGGAAGTCGGCTCGATCAGCGAGGAGACGTCCGCCGAGGCCGAGAACGTCGCCGCGTCCGCCGAGGAACAGACGGCGTCGATCACGGAGGTCACCGAGAAGATACAGTCGCTCTCCAGTCAGGCGACAGACCTCAAGGAGCTCATCGACCAGTTCGAAACCGGCGATGCCGGTGACGGCAGTGAACTGGGAGCACACGGATCGGACGGGACTGCGTTGACCGACGACTAACCGACGAGTTCGGAACGCCCGTTTCGGCCATCGCTTCGCTCTGTCGACTACTTTTTTCGACGGTGTACCCAAAGCGCTCTGTGAGAGGTGCGGACTCGTCGCCGCGCACCACAATATAGAAAAGCCACCAGTGGGTACGACCCGCTATGGACGTTCCATACGATCTCACCTCCTACATCCGCGTACTCAAACTGGCGAGTACGCCGTCGTGGGAGGAGTTCTCCCAGATCGCGAAAATCGCCGGCGCGGGCATCGCGCTGGTCGGACTGCTCGGGTTCATCATCTTCGCCGTGATGACCTTCATCCCTGGCAGCAAGCCGGTGTAAACCGATGGGAATCTACGCAGTCAAAACCACGGCCAGTCAGGAACGCACCGTCGCGGACATGATCATCTCCCGCGAGGAAGACGAGATCCACGCCGCGCTCGCACCGGACTCGCTCACGAGCTACGTCATGGTCGAAGCGGACGATCACAACGTCTTCGACCGGATCCTCGACGAGATACCCCACGCCAACGGCGTCGTGCAGGGGGAGTCCTCGATGGCGGAAGTCGAGCACTTCCTCTCGCCGAAACCGGACGTGGAAGGCATCGCGGAGGGCGACATCGTCGAACTCATCGCCGGCCCGTTCAAGGGCGAGAAGGCGCAGGTCCAGCGCATCGACGAAGGCAAGGATCAGGTCACCGTCGAACTGTACGAGGCAACGGTCCCGATTCCGGTCACCGTGCGTGGCGATCAGATACGCGTTCTCGACTCCGAAGAGCGGTAGGCACATATCCACCGGCGGAGCCGGTGGTTCACTGGCCCGAACGACGTGAGGGCCCGCTTTTTCGCCCACGTTTTTCGAGGAGTGGTGCGCGAACACAGTGAGCGTACCCGACGAAGAAAAAGGTGGAGCAGTAGGAAGCGACGGTCCCGATTCCGGTCACTGTGCGTGGCGACCAGATTCGCGTTCTCGACTCCGAAGAGCGCTGAGCGAAGCGCTCCTCGTTCAACTCGAACGGGAGCGGAGCGAGCCGTGAGACCGTACGGTAGCCTTTTTAGCGAGCTAACGGCGGCGACTAAACTTCCGCCTATGTTTCACAAAGCGCGCAGTCGCTACGCTTCGCCGCCTTCCAGTCGGTCGATGACCTCGCTCATGTTGGCGGCGGCCTCGACGGACTCCTTGATCTGTTCGCGGCGGCGGACCTCGGCGGCAGAGGCGTCGTAGGCGCGGACGTACTCCGCGCGGGAGTGTTCGTCGAAGGCGTGCTTGATAGCGAAGTAGCCGTCGGGGACGACGGCACCGCAGACCTTGCACTCGATGCGGTCGTGTTCGACCGACTGGTGGATGATAAGCTCCTCGACGCGGTCGAACTGTCTGTCGTCCCCTTCGATGTCGCACTCCCAGCGTGGCATTTGCTCAGTGGCATGCGACGCGGGGTTAAAAACGTTGGCTGCCACCTGTCATCGGTCTGTCCCGAAGGCTGCCGAAACGGAAACCCCTAATGGCAGTACGGAGTTAGCGTTCACCGTGCAACCCGAGGGGTACGCCGTTGATCTCCACGTGAAAGTGCTCGACGACGGGGTCGTCGAGCGCGCGAAGGCACGTGGCCTCGACGCGCTGGTGTACGCGCCGCATTTCACGCGGCTACCGGAGATACGGCGGCAAGCAGAGGCGTTTTCCGACGAAGAGCTGACTGTGTTTCCAGCCAGAGAGATATTTACTGGCACCTGGCAACAGCGCAGGCATGTGCTGGCGATTGGCCTCGAAGAGCCGATCCCGGATTTCATCACCTTCGACGGCGCGATGCGAGAGTTGGACCGTCAGGGCGCAGCCGTGCTCGTCCCCCACCCCGGGTTTCTCAACGTGAGCCTCGGACTGGACGACATCGAAGCGTACGACGACGTTATCGACGCGCTGGAAGTGTACAACCCCAAGCAACTGTCCCACCACCGAGACCGCGCGCAGTCGTTCATGTCGGAGACCGGCCACGAGCCGTTCGTCTCGTCGTATGCCCACGTTCGTGGTACCGTCGGCGAGGCCTACGTGAACTTCGCCGAGGCGTTCGACGACGTGGCGGCGCTCAGTGCAGCGCTGAAAGACGACGTGGAGCGGTCGCTGTTCCATCGTGACGGCCTCTCACACGACATCCGCCGGGCAGTCGAGTGGGCGCACCTGGGGCTGGAAAACACCTGGGGCAAGTTCGACCGGCTGATGCTACAGGGCACCGAGCCAACTCATCCGGACCACGTCGCGTACAGCGGTCGGTTCGACGATGTGAAAGTGTACTAAACCAGAAACGCGCTGTTCTCGACGACGAAGGTACGGACCGACGGCGGCAGGTACTGTGGGAGCACATGTATCAACAGCCCGACCGCGGCCAGTTCGAAGATGGTAATCGCGACGGTGACAACCTCCGCATACTCACTGGAAGTCGTCACACCCGTCGGTGACCCGTACTCTTTGTCCGAGATGGGGTAAAACAGCGCGATGCCCCGGCGGGAACCGAAGTAGTCCAGCACGTAGTGGGTGAGGACGCCGAGCCACACCCACTGGAGATTGCCGCCGTGATACAGCGGATGGGCCAGGAAGATCACGAGGACAGGGATGTTGTGCAGCGTCTTGCGGTGCTTGCCGAAGGCGGTGTCGACATCGGGGAACAGTGCGCCCAGAACGACGGGAAGGAACACTTCCGTGATTGTCGCGAATGTCGTCACGTCGCCCGAGGGGTCAAGGACGTATCCCAGTCCGATGCTCAGGAGGACGGCGTTCAGGACGTGCCCACGTTTGTTCATCTACCGGACCGTCTGTGTCCCAACTGAAAGAGCTTACTACTCCTGTAGGGCGGTTTCCAGGTCCCGGAGCGCCTGTGTCGCGATGGCCGCTTTGACCTCGCGACGGGTGCCATCGAACTCGTAGCGGGACACTGTCACGCCGGACTCGTTGGTCCCCCACGGGGCGGCCTCGGCGACGGCGATGTACACCGTCCCGACGGGCGTTTCCGACGAGCCGCCGCTCGGCCCGGCCACGCCAGTCGTGGCGACGCCCCAGTCTGTCCTGGCGGTATCACGAGCGCCCTGAGCCATTTCGACAGCGACCGGTTCTGAGACTGCGCCGTGGGCGTCCAGCGATTCCCGCGAGACGGCGAGCAGCTCTCGCTTGGCCTCGTAGGAGTAGGTAACCAGCGAGCGGTCGAAGTAGTCGCTCGAACCGGGTATGTCCGTTATTTTCGACCCGACAAGGCCGCCGGTACAGGACTCCGCGGTAGCGACTGTGGCATCAGCTTCTCGGAGACGCTTGCCGACGCGCTTCTCGACTGGGTCCGCTGTATCGTCTGTCATTAGCGGTAGTTGTCGCGATGGGCGAATAAGCGTTCAGGGCGGGCCGGAATACTTTCAGTTCGGAGACACAACTGCGTGTATGAGCTATCAGACGACGCTTGGCTGGTCACTTGTTACCTCGGGTCTCGTGACGCTATTCCTCTGGGTCCTGCCGGGGTCGGACCTCCTGTGGGGGATGCTGTTGCTGGTCCTCGGCGGACTGACGCTGTACATCCGCCAGTAGACAGAAAAGCAAACGGGGCCGGCAGCCCGAGACCGGGTATGGACTACACGGAACCCCAGTTCTTCCGGGTCATGCAGTATGCGGCCCGGGCCGACCGGGACGTGGTGGACATGGTGTCGGGCAACCCCGACTGGGACCCGCCCGAGGGGCTTCGGGACGGGCTCAGAGACTACGCCGAGGCTCCGGCCGACGACTACCAGTATCCGCCCAGCGTCGGGCTGACGCCCCTCCGCGATGAAATCGCCGCTCGGCGTGGGGTGGACCGGAACCGAGTCCTCATCACGAACGGCGCGGGTGAGGCAAACCACCTCGCGATGACCGGCGGACTCCACCACTTCGACGGAAACGAGATTCTCCTGACGGACCCGGTCTACCCCTACTACGCCGGCCGGGCAAACTTCGTCGGCGCGGACATCTCCTTCGTCCCAGTCGACGAGCGCAACCGACTGGACCCCGCGGACGTTCGGGCAGCCGCGAGCGACGAGACGGCCGTCATCGTCGTCAATTCGCCGAACAACCCCACCGGCGCGGTGTACGACGCCGACGCGATGGCCGAGTTCGCAGCCATCGCCGAGGAGTACGACGCGCTGCTGCTCAGCGACGAGGTGTACGACCACTTCGACTACGCGGGTCGGTTCAGTTCGGCGCTGCACGCCGACTCCGACCACGTCGTCGCCACCAACTCCCTCTCGAAAACGATGGCGATCACCGGCTTCCGGGTCGGCTATGCAATCTTCCCGCCGGAGGACGGCCCGACCGGCGCACTTCTGGAACGCGCTCGCACCCAGCATATGCTCACGAACGTCACCGGGAGCCGGCCGGCGCAGTACGCCGTCCTGCGGGCGCTGAAGACCACGAGTCCCGACTACTACGCCGCGTGCCGACGGCGACTCGAAGACCGCGTCGACGATTTTTGCGCTGCGCTGGCGGAAGTCGGGGCCGAGTACAACCGCCCCGATGGCGGCTTCTACGTGATGGCGCGGTTCCCCGGCTTCCCCGGGTCGTTCGAGAACGTGTACGAACTCATCGACGAGGCCGGCGTCGCCGGGATGCCCGGCGAGGCCTTCGGCGAGTCTCGGCGTGACTGGATACGATTCGCACTCGTGACGCCTCGGGTGGACGAGGCAGCCCAACGGCTGGCGAACTATTTCGAGTAAAAAGCGACTGCCGGCTTAGCCGAAGATCAGTTCGACGTCTTTCGCCCGCGCCAGCAGGTCGTCGTCGTAGTACTCCTCGGTCTGTGCAGGATGCGTCTCGTCGATGGCTCGAACGGTTTTGACGGTGTTGGCGAAGTTCTTGTAGGTCGCTTCGTCGACCATCTGGCCGTCGACGACGACTGCGCCGGTCCCCTCGCGCTTGGCCTCGTTGAACGACTCGATCTTGTGGAGGTCTCGCTCCAGTTCCTCCACCGTCGGCATGTGGATGCGATTCGCCTGCTCGGTCTGCTTGGGGTGCAGCGACCACGAGCCGTCGATGCCGATGGTCGCCTCGTACTCCACCTGATCGGCGTACCCCTCGGCGTTGTAGTAGGTAACGCCGGCGCGCTCGTGGAACAACTGGTCGAAGGGGCCGCCGATGGCGACGATGTCAGCGGCGCTCGTCTCGTTTGAGAGGGCTTCGAGCAGGCCGTCCCAGCGGGGCCGCTCGCCGTCGAGCGTGCGACCGCCGAGTTCCGCTGTGTAGTCCACCGGCCCGAACACGAGCCCGGAGAGCCGGGAGTCTGTGGCGTACTGGCAGATCTCGCGAAGGTCCGAGCGGCCGGGGGCCGTCTCCAGAATAATCGCCATCTCCAGCGTTCCTTCGGGGAGCCCGGCATCGCGCTCCGCGTCGGCGACGACGCCCGCAGCGTCGCGCACGTCGTCGAGACGGCCGACCTTCGGGAAGACGAAGCCGTCCAGTTCCTCGCCGACCTCGGCCGCGAGGCGGGTCACCTGCTCGATGCCGCGCTCGCGGGCGTCGGCGTCGTCGTAGGCCCACTCGACCCGCGGGAGAATGTCCCCGGCGAAGTCGTCGGCGTGGTCCGGGATGTGTTCGATTATGTTGTCGACGGCTTCGTCTTTCATCGACGGCGCAGTGCCGTCCTCAATGTCGGGGACGAGCCAGTCGGGGGTCTGGAACCCCTCGCTGGTGAGCCCCGAGACGAGGAACTTCGCGCTGTTGTCGTTCGGTATCGCGGCCGGTGCGGTCTGGAAGGTTCGGCAGAGTCGTGTCATTGGTGTCGCTGGATGAGTGCGGTTCGCCGGCCCGAGTAGACCGGGGTCTGCTCCTGATTGAACGCGACGTGTTCGAACGTGACCGCGCCGGCTCGTTCCGGCCCGGCGTCTGGGTCGCAGTCGAGGACGCGGGTGAAGCCGTAGACGGTGTCGCCCAGCGTGACGAAATCGTGGAACCGCTCGTCAGCAAACCGCTGTTCGCGGTAAGTCGCCTCGTCCGAGCGGGCGTGGGCCAGCGCAATCGAGCGGGTCACGTCGCCGTAGGCGACGATGTCGCCCGACGGCGAGTCGGCCATCTCGTCGCGGTTGTGGTGCTGGCGGGCGGTGTTGAGCGTTGCCAACGGGAGGCCGGCGACCAGTTGGTCGTCCATTGTCCGCCCGCGCTCGTGGCGGTAGGCGACGGCGGCGTTCTCCGCGTCCGCCCGCTCCAGCGCCGCCTGGAAATGTTCGAAGCGCTCGCCGTCAGGCGAGACGAGGGTGTCCGGCATGGACGGCCCACCCTCGTCCTGTTCGCCGACAGCGCCGCCGTCGGTCGCCGCCGGCTCGCGTCGCGGAATCATGTTCGTCCGCCGGTAGGAGACCAGCGTCTCGCCAGTCTCGCGGTCCCGACCCTCCGTCTCCCAGGTGACGATGCCGTACTTCGGCCGGGAGGAGGACGTTCGGGTGTCGACGACGGTCGACGTGACCGACAGCGGCGTCCCGGCCGTCGCGGGCTGGTGGAACTCCACGTCGTCTCGGCCGAGGAAGTAGCCGCCCTTCTCCGAGAGGTCCTCGACGGTGATGCCCATCACGCACGCCAGCAGGTAGTCCGGGTGAACCGGGCGCTCCTCGAAGCCACGCTCTTGTGCGGTGTCGGCCCGCCAGTACGCCGGGTCGTGGTTGAGCGTCTGGCCCATCCACTGCTCGCTGCCGTGATGGGAGAGTCGGAGGCCGGGGTCGTGAGCGAGTTCGTCGCCCTCCGCGAAGAACTCGAAGAAGTGGCCCTTCTCCCTGGTATCGGCCCGGTCAAGCAGCGAGTCGAACGTCTCGCCGTCCGAGAGGTCCAGCGCGTCGGGATCGGTCCAGTCAGTCATCGGCCGGCACCTCCCGCGCGGCGTCCCGCCTGGCAAGCGCCCGCCGCATCTCGTTCGTGACGACCATGAACCCCTCGTCGAAGCCCATCCCCGGTTTCGCCAGCACCTGCGCGGCATCGGTCGCCAGTGCGACGTGGGCACAGGCCCGCGCGGAAGTCACGGTCTCGTTGCACGTCCCGCCGACGTAGGCCCGGGTGTCCGTGCCATCGCAGTACAGCACCGCTTCGGCCGAGCGCTGGATGCCGCCGAGGTCCGGCGTCTTAATCTGGACCAAGTCGGCCGCTTCCGCGTCGACGAACGCCTGCACGTCCTCGAAGGTGTTGCACCACTCGTCGGCGACGATATCCACGTCGACGCCGGCGTCGGCCAGTCCCTCGCGGAGTTCGGCCATCGCGGTTATCTGTGCCTGCCGGCCGCCGGCGTCCATCGGCCCCTCGACCTGGAGGGGGTACGGCGCGGCGGCCTCCCGCAACGTCTCGAAGTAGTCCGTCACCTCGGTCCGGTCGTACGGCGGGCCGAACACCTTCCCTAGAATACCGTACACGTCGACGTGGAAGCGCGGCGAGTACGGCTCCGGCCCGAGGGCCGTCGCCCGGTCCGAGAGCCACGCGAGGTAGTCACGCAGCCCCTCGCCGTTCTCGCCGACCTTCTCGACGCTGTTGAACAGGCCGTGGGGCAACACCGGGACGCCCTTGATGAGCATCTTTTCGGCGTTGGTGCGGCGCTCGTCACCCGACTGGCCGAACACCGGAATCGGTGACGTGGCCGGTTCGGTGTCGTAGGTGTCGGCGAGCACGTCCGTCGGCGTCACCCCGCGTGCTTGTGCGGCGGCGTTCAGCAGCGCCTGTGAGACGCCGTAGCGGACCGCGGTGTGGAGCTGGTCGCCGCCCGACCGCTGTGCGTTCATCTCCTCCAGCATCGTCGCGTTGGCACCGAACTGTGTCGCATCTTGGCCCCGGAGCGCATCGGCAACGGGACCCTCGACGACGGGACGGTAGTTCTCGGCCCGGAACAGCGGGTCGCGGCCGCCGGCCCCCGAGTACTGGACCGCAGCACAGTCGCCCGTCGCGATGGAGCCGTCGGCGAGTTCGATTTCCACGATGAGGGCCTCGCCGGCCTCGCGGATGCGGTCGAACCCCTCCGTGACCGGCTGGCCGTCGTAGGCGAACCCGCTCTGGGTCGCCCCGTCCTTGATTGCCTGCTGGTCGTCGAAGAAGAACCCCGACAAGCCGGGAACCGTCCGAACGTCCTCAATCCGCATCGCTCGCACCTCCCGCGGGGCTGTTGTCACCGGTCGGCCGCCCGATGAGCTTCCCGTCGCTGATGGCGTCCACGTCGTCGGCGACCATCCGGAAGGACTGGTCGCGCCCCTCGGTCTCGGCCCGTTCGCCCAACCGCGCGGCGTGGATCTCCTTGATGTCGTCCGGGAGCGCGAGGTCCGCGAACTCGAAGATGCGGACCCGGCCGTCGTCGTCTCTGGCCGGTAGCACCGCGCCCTCAGCGGCGTCGCTCGGCGCGAACGGCACGTCCAGCGCGCCGCTGTCGAAGGCGTTGATGACCCCCCGTGCCACGTCGCCGTCGCCGGCGTCGTAGATCGCGTCCATCAGCGCCCGTGTCTCCCGCTCGATGAGCGCCTGTTCCTCGTCGATACCCCCGAGGTCGATGTCCTGTTCGATCATCATATCGATAAGCTGTCTCGTCGTCCGCAACCCGGCCGCGTTGGCCTCCTTCGTCGGCACGCCCTGGAACTCCTGGGCGGACTTCGTGATGACTTTGTCCGGCTGGGCGACGGCTGCCGTCGCGCCGCCGAGACTGATGACGCCGTTAGCGCGGGCCTCGTCCGGCGGGAAGCCGCCCATCCACTCGTGGAAGACGGTCGTGACGGTCACCTCGTCGCGGAGGTACTCGTTACCGAGCTTCCGCAGGGCGCGCAGCGCCGCCACGTCCTGCACGAGGTTTCCGACCTGCCCGTAGCCCAGCGTGAGCGACCGGACGCCCTGTGTCGCAGCAAGCTCGCCTTCGACGAGCATCACCGCGATGGCGATGCTCGGTGGGACGAGCGTGCCCGTCAGCGGGCCGAACGGTTCGCGGTTGATTGTCACGCCACGCTCGGTGTAGGCCCCACAGAGCCGGTCGACGAACTGCCAGTGCTCGATAGTCGTCGCGAGGTCGTGCCGCTTCGTGTACGGAATGTTGTATGAAATCGGCCCGCCCTCGAAGCTCTGGAAGCCGCCGGCAAGCGTGACCATCGCCAGTAGCCGGGCGTCAGGCGTGCCGTGCCGGACCTCGACCGGTGCGTCGAGCGCCCGGATGAGCCGCCGGCAGTCTTCGACGCCGTGGTTCACCGCGGGGAAGCCGTTCAGTTCGTTCTCGTCGCTGCCGCGGGAGGCGGCCAGTCCCTCCTCAGCCTTCTCGTACTCGTTGTCGCGCGTGTACGAGTCGATGGTCGTCGGCAGGAGGTCCGCGCCGCCCTCGTCCTGCAGGTACCGCAGCAGGTCGATCTGCTCTTCGAGGCAGGGAACGCCCGCCCGCGGCTGGAGGAGCGGCTGGTCGGCCGACTCCAGCACTGTGGCGAACTGCTTTGAGGCAGGCAGCGACTCGTGGAAGGCGATAGCCTCCTCGAAGTCGACTTCCCGACCCGTGTGCCAGTTGTCCCTGAGTTCGTTTGCGATGCGCTGTAGCTGGTCGTCGCTGAGTCGCTCGTCAGTTGGCATAGTCACCCGTCAACCCTGATCTGCTCCGCCTCTGTTGTGGATAGCTGCAGGTCTTCGCGGAGCATCTCGATTGCCTCCTCCGGGTCCGTCTCCGCGTCGAAGACGCGGTCGAAACCCATCTGTCGGAAGGTCGCCTGCGTCTCCTCGAAGTCGGACTGTCCGACAGCAAGGTTCCCACCGACGTACGTGAGTACGTCGAGCCCGGCGTCGTCGAGCTCGTCGTGAAGCCCCTCACAGTCCTGACGGGCGTGCCCGTACAGGGAGGATACCAGTACTGCCTCGGCGTCGTGAGATTTCGCGGCGGAGACGAACTCGTCCTGTGACGTCTGGACGCCGAGGTTGATGACCTCGAAGCCAGCGGCCGAGAGCGCCTGCTCTAGAATCGTGATGCCGACGACGTGCGCGTCGGAGCCAATCACGCCGAGGATAACGGTCCGGGGCATGTACTACCCCGTCATCGGCGGGTAGTGATAAACCTAATGGTCTTTCATGATAATATGGCCTTAAGGAATTTATAACGGACATTCAAGAAGGTTTATGCGGCCGCCCCGTCGTGGTTTTCCCATGGGTGCGCTTGACGACTTGCGTGTGCTCGACCTGACACAGGTCCTCGCCGGACCGTACTGTACGATGTTGCTCGCAGACATGGGCGCGGACGTGGTAAAGGTCGAACGCCCCGGCGGCGACCTCATCAGGTCGAACCCGCCGTTCGTGAGCGACGGTGACGAAGAAGCCTACGGCGGCTACTTCCAGAGCGTCAACCGCGGGAAACGCTCGCTCGAACTCGATCTGGGGACCGATGAAGATCGCGAGGCGTTCCTTTCGCTCGTTGAGCGCGCAGACGTGGTGGTCGAGAACTTCAAGGCTGGCACGATGGAGAAGTTCGACTGCGGCTACGAGACGCTGCGGGAACACAACCCGGACCTCATCTACTCCTCCATCCGGGGCTTTGGCGACCCGCGGACGGGCGAAACCCACCGGCAGGGCCAGCCCTCGTTCGACCTCATCGCGCAGGCGCTGGGCGGGGTCATGGAAATCACGGGGCAGTCGGACGGCCCGCCGACGAAGGTCGGCCCCGGCGTCGGCGACCTCTTCACTGCCGTGCTGAACGCCGTCGGTATCCTCGCGGCCGTGCATCACCGCGAACGCACTGGCGAGGGGCAGTACGTCGATACGGCGATGTACGACTCGATGGTGTCGCTGTGTGAGCGAACGGTGTACCAGTACTCCTGTGACGGCGAGTCGCCGACCCGGCAGGGGAACTCTCACCCGACGCTGTTCCCGTACGACTCCTTCGAGGCCGCCGACGGCCACGTCGTCATCGCGGCGTTTGCCGACGGCCACTGGGAGACGCTGTGCGAGGCGATGGAGCGTCCGGACCTCGCCGCGGACTACCCCGACGCCGGCAGTCGGATCGCGAACCGCGAGTCCCTGCGCCGCGAAATCGCCGACTGGACGGCTACCATCGACTCGGAGACGCTCCTCGACCTGCTCGAAGGGCGCGTGCCGGCCGCGCCGGTCCAGAACACCGCCGACATCTTCGACGACCCCCACATCCACGACCGGGAGATGCTCACCGATGTCGACCAGCCCGGCGCCGACGAACAGATAACCATCGCCGGCAGTCCGATAAAGATGACCGAAACCATGCCCTCGCCCGGTGGTCGCGCGCCGCTGCTAGACGAGCACAGGGCGGAACTGCTTGACGAGGCCGGGGTCGGTACGGGCACCAATCGCGTCGAAAGCGACGACTGATCGCCAACTGCCGGCAATTTTCACCACATCAGGGCAGGACCATTATCTATCATGAGCCGTAGAATAGGCTATGGTCGAAGTTCCAGATGCACTCAGTACATTGTTCAGTGCGCGAGTAGAGACTGACGGGGACCGATATATTGTCGAGATTCCGAAAAGCGAAGTGTCCCACGGCGCGATTTCGCCGGGCGAGACTTACCGCGTCGGTCTGCTATCACAGGTCGATGCCGGTTCGTCGGCGCCAGCCCAGCCACAGACGCCCACACAGGATACCGACCCGGAGCGAGCCGACACCGGCGTCCCGCAACCACCGGTCGACGAGGGCGAGATCCGAAACGTCACCATCGAATCGCTGGGCGACCAGGGCGACGGCATCGCCAAGGTCGAGCGGGGCTACGTCGTCATCGTCCCCGACGGCGAACCGGGCGACTCGCCGACCGTCGAGATCGAGACCGTACAGGAGAACGTGGCGTTTGCGAGCGTCGTCGACAACGACGGACGGACCGTATAGCGGAACAGTTCCGTTTTCAGCGGCCCAGTGACCGCCGGGCTGGCAGTCCTTACAGGGCCGGAACAAACAGTCACAGCGGGTCGCTCGGCCGACGTGCCCCTACTTGAATGGAATCTGTCGGACGCGGTAGAGGTCGAAGAACGACTAGTAATCACAGCATCACAAACGTTTATATGATTTAAATCCGGTATTTAAAACACTATATGGTCGACCCAAAAGAGAGCATTGACATCGAAAATGTCGTTGCTTCGACCGGTATCGGACAAGAACTCGACCTTGAGAGCGTCGCGATGGACCTGGAGGGGGCCGACTACGACCCCGAGCAGTTCCCGGGCCTCGTCTATCGGACACAGGACCCCAAATCCGCCGCGCTCATCTTCCGGTCGGGCAAGATCGTCTGCACGGGTGCGAAATCCACGGACGACGTCCACCAGAGCCTGCGTATCGTCTTCGACAAACTCCGCGACCTGAACATCCAGGTCGACGACGACCCCGAAATCGTCGTCCAGAACATCGTCAGTTCCGCGGACCTCGGGAGTTCGCTCAACCTCAACGCCATCGCAATCGGCCTCGGCCTCGAGAACATCGAGTACGAGCCGGAGCAGTTCCCGGGCCTCGTCTACCGACTGGACGAGCCCGACGTGGTCGCGCTGCTGTTCGGTTCGGGGAAGCTCGTCGTCACCGGCGGGAAGCGAAAGGAGGACGCGGAGGAAGCCGTCGACACTATCGTCGAGCGACTCAGCGATCTCGGCCTGCTGGACTAACGGCTCGGTGCTAGTGACTGGGCGGCGGTCAGTCACTGCCCGTTTTTCCGTTCATTGCGGTCTCGACACTGTTCACACAGAGCGGGAGCGACGGCGATGGACTCGAACCCCGCGGTTCAAATACCGGGACGACTAATCCCGGCCCAATGGCAGACCCCGCCTCGACGGGTACGGAGTCCTGGCGCACGTACTTCGGCTTCGACGAGCCATACGAGAACCAGGCTGACGCCGTCGAACGAGCCATCGAGGCGGGCAAGGCGCGCGGCTTTCTCGCGATGGAGGGGCCCTGCGGGACCGGCAAGACGATGGCCGCGCTCACCGCCGGCGCGACGCTGGTCCGCGATACGGATTTGTACGAACGGATGGTCGTCGTCACCCCGGTCAAACAGCAGCTCCAGCAGTTCGTCGACGACCTTCGGACGCTCAACGCTGGAATAGAGGAGCCCTTCGACGGTATCTCGCTGGTCGGCAAGCGCGACCTCTGCCCGTACGGTCGTGAAGGGCAGTTCCCCGACGACGTGAGCACGCACGACCGCTGTGAGGACCTCAGGGAGGCGACGGCGCGGCTGGTCGAGGACGGCGGGCGCTCGGACGGCGCAGCCGTCGCGGACGCCGCAATCGCCGGTGAGGCCGACGACGACCAGTGGTGGGACCCGCGGAAGGGCCAGGACCTCGCCGCGGCCGCGCGTCCCGACGCCGCCGACCAGGCGACGCTGGGCGACAACACGCTCTCGACAGCGGGTGCGAACTCGCCGTACCGACAGGCCCAGCCGACCGCCCCGGAGTCGATGGCCGACGGGTCGGACCCGCCGCTGTACTGTCCGTTCGAAGCCGATTGGTACGCCCGCAACAAGGGGTCGCCTGTCGATTTCTCGGCCGGCGAGGAACACGTCGTAACGATGGACGACTACCTCCCAGCGGCGACGGAGCGCGGGACTTGCCCGCACCGGGTGATGAGCGTCATGCTTTCTGAGGCCGACGTGATCGTCGGGAACTACAATCACCTGTTCGACCCCGGCTCTCGACCGCTGCTGTCGGACGTGCTTGACGACCAGACGCTCGTCATCGTCGACGAGGCCCACCGACTCGAAGAGCGCGTGCGGGACCTCCTGTCGGACCGCCTGGGTCGCCAGACCATCGTCCAGGCGCGCAACGACTGCACGACGCTCATCCAGCGCGCCCAGCAGAGCGCCGACCACAAGGCGCAGGTCCGCGAGGTACTGTCGGCCCGCGAGGTCCCGCTGGACGCAGTCGACCAGGCCCGGAAGTTCTACGATGACCTCGTGCGGTGGCTCGACGACCGCGTCGAGGCGTTTCTCGACGCCGAACACGAGGGGTGGCGTGCGGACCCGTCGACCCTGCCGGAGCACGACCGCGAAATCCCGCTGCGGGACCCCGACACGGTCGAGCAGGACGAACTGACCGAGTGGGCCGAGCGCAAGGGCTACGACGGGTCGCTCTGGCGCTCGCTGTCCCAGGTCGGGGCCGCCGTCGAGGACGCGATCGACCAGCTCGGGCTGACCCGCCAGCCGGTCTGTGCCGCCGTCGGCGTGCTGGCCGGGCAGTGGTGGGAGCGCGACCACGCGACGTTCCTCCGGGAGATCGAACTGGAGCACTCGCCCAATCACGGGCAGAGCCTCGACGCCGACTACCAGGCCGTGTACACGCCGGGCCTGCTGTGTTACAACTGCATGCCCGCGACGGCCCTGCGGAACGTCTTCGACGACCTCGGGGGCGGTATCCTGATGAGCGCGACGCTGGAGCCGCTGGACGTGTTCACCCGCGTTTCCGGGCTGGACTCGATGGCCGAGACGGGGTCGACGGCCCCCGACGAGGATTCCGGCGACGGACGACCGGTCCGCACGACCACGTACGATCTGCCGTTCCCGTCCGAGAACCGGGCGTCGTATCTCGTCGATGCGACGCCGTTTACCGCGCGCAACCGCGGCGATCCCGAGACGATGCGGCCGCTCGGTGACAGCTGGAACCCGACGCGTGATGAGTACGCCCAGGCGCTGCGCGCGCTGGGTCGCTCACCCGGAAATGTGATGATAGCGATGCCGAACTACCGGGAGGCCCGATGGGCCGGCGCGTACCTGCAAGCGGCCGTCGAGAAGTCGGTCCTCGTGGACGAGTCATCGAGCAACGAGGAGACCGAACGGCTGAAACGCGAGTTCTTCAGCGGCGACGGGAAAGTCATGGTCACGTCGACGCGCGGAACGCTGACGGAGGGTGTCGACTACGACGGCGAGAAGCTATCGACCTGTGCCGTCGTGGGCATCCCGCTGGTGAATATCGGGTCGCCCCGCGTCCGGGGTGTCCAGCGAGCATACGGCGACGCCTTCGGCGAGGACAACGCCTTCGAGTACGCCCTGACAGTGCCGGCCGTGCGGCGCGCGCGCCAGGCCATCGGTCGCGTCATCCGCGGTGTCGACGAGGTCGGCGTGCGGGCGCTAGTCGGCCGCCGATACACGCCGGACGCGCGCCATTCGGTGTATCAGTACCTGCCCGCTGGCGAGCGCGAGGAGTTCACCCGGATGACACCCGATTTCCTCGCGAGCCAACTGGGTTCGTTCTGGGCCGACCACCAGTAGTGCCGCCTGTTGATTAACCGGAAGATTTCGTTGTCAGCGGAAAGCATTTACATCGTGGAACGAGTGTACCTATAGATGCCCGAGTGTCAGAACTGCGGCGAGTTCGTAACCGAGCAGTACGTACGGGTTTTTACACCAGAAGCCGTCGAAGGCCATGGCCCCCGGGTCTGTCCGAACTGCGAGGACAAACTCCGGGACGGCGCGGACGTCCGTGAAGCGCGTTCCTCGAGGCAGTAGGACAACTCCTTTTCGGGAAGTACTCAAGGCCGGACGAGCGTAGCTTCTGGCATGAGCGAACTCGACGTCGAGGCGGTCGACGACATCGACGCACCCGCGGGAATCGACGCGGCGGAGTACGTCCTCTACGGCGGGAAAGGCGGGGTCGGCAAGACGACGTGTGCCGCGGCCACCGCGCTGGCCTCCGCGCGCGACGACACGGCGACGCTCGTCGTCTCTACGGACCCCGCCCACTCCTTGTCGGACACGCTGGAGGCAGATATCCCGGCAACACCGACGCGCATCCGCGAGGACATCCCGCTGTACGCCGCAGAAATCGATCCGGAGGCCGCCGTCGGTGAAGGGCCGCTCGGCGTCGAAGAGGACGCACTCGGCGGCGTGGGCGAACTGCTCGGCGGCGACGGCATGTTCGGCGGTGGCGCAGGCGGCGCAGCAGGCGCAGGCCAGGGCGAGGACCCCATCGGTGGCGAGGAGGGACTCCTCGGCGGGTCGATGCCCGGGGCCGACGAAGCCGCGGCCCTTCGCCTCCTGCTGGATTACGTCGACGACGACCGCTTCGACCGCGTCGTCATCGACACCGCCCCGACCGGTCACACGCTCCGACTGCTGGAACTCCCCGAGACGATGGATTCGATGGTTGGGAAGATCCTCCAACTCCGCGAGCGATTTTCGGGGATGATGGACAACCTCACCGGCATGTTCGGCGACGATCAGGACGTCGACGCCGAGGCCGGCATCGAGGACCTGCAGGAGCTTTCGGACCGAATAGAGCACCTCCGGGGGATTCTACAGGACCCGCAAAAGACGGATTTCCGCATCGTGATGGTGCCCGAAGAACTCTCAGTCGTCGAGTCCGAGCGACTGCTCGCCCAGCTCGGCGAGTTCAACATTCCCGTCAGCACCGTCGTCGTCAACCGGGTGATGCAGGACCCGAGCGAAGTGCTCGGCGAGGACGTAGACATCGCCGGCCCGAACCACGCCGACTGCGAGTTCTGTGCCCGGCGCTGGCAGGTCCAGCAGGACGCGCTGGCCCGGTCACAGGACATGTTCCGCGGCCACGATGTGCGCCGCGTCCCGCTGTTCGCCGAGGAAGTGCGCGGCGAGCGGTTGCTGTCGGTTGTGGCGGCCTGTCTGGACTGAGACGGATTGGTGTATCGGGCGGCAGTCGTTGCTTAACTCGTCAGTTTCCGGATGACGCCAAAGGCCGCGTCGCGCCACCGCGCCGGCAGGTAATCGAGCATGAGAAGCAGTTGTGCGCCCTGACCGACAGGATACCGCGGCTCGGGGTCGCTGGCGCTGGCGGCGTCACGGATAGTCAGCGCGACCGTGCCGGGCGTGACCGACAGCGCGTCCTGGATGCCGACGAGGTTCGAATCCTCGTGGGCCTGGTACAGCCAGTCGTACGCGCCGGACTTGTCGAGCTCGTCGAGTTCTTCCTCGGCGCGGTCGTCGAAGTTGGTCTCCACCGGTCCGGGTTCGACGAGCACCACGTCGATGCCGAACTCCTCGACCTCCATCCGGAGCGCGTCGCTGAGCCCCTCCAGGGCGAACTTCGAAGCGGCGTAGCCACCCTGATTCGGGAACGCGATACGGCCTGCGACGCTGGAGACGTTGACGATGGTCCCGTTCTCCCGGGCACGCATATGCGGGAGCGCTTCGCGGATGAGTCGGTGCGGGCCGTAGAGGTTCACGTCGAACTGTTCGTGGAGCGCCGCCGTCGACACGTCCTCGACCGCGCCGAACTGCGGGTAGCCGGCGTTGTTCACCAGGCAGTCGAGCCGTCCCTCGGCCTCGATGAGCGACTCAACGACCCGCTCGCATTCGCGCGGGTTCGTCACGTCGAGTTCGGCAGTCTCACAGCCGTCTTCGCCGAGGTCTTCGATGTCCGATTCCTCGCGGGCGGTCGCCCAGACAGTCCAGTCGTCGGCCAGGAACGCCTCGGCACTCGCCCGCCCGATACCCGAGGACGCACCCGTAATCAGCACCGTCTTCGCCATGTGTTGGCCGGGAGAACACACCCCGGGAAGTTATACTGTCGGTTATTCGGACGGATTATTCACGGCTGCCTTTGCCTCGTCGGCGTAGCTGTCGGCCACCCGGGTCGGCTCGGGGAGCTTGTAGCCGTCGGCGGTGGCTTCGACGATGTCCGCCGCCGTACTTGCGCTGACGCGATGGCCGGGGCTGACGATAAGTGGATTGATATACCGGTTCGGCGAGTCGTACTGCCGCGTCTGGAGTGCGTGGCCGATGACCGTCCCGTCGGGACAGGTCTCGACGCTGTCGTCGGCTGCAATCGGAATCCGCGTCCCTTCCGGGTACGTCTCGTCGAGGGACTGCTCCGGCGCGCCACAGAGGAGGCTCTTGGCGACACCGACGGTCGGTACGTCCAGTGTGATGCCGATGTGTGTCGCCAGGCCGGCCTCCCGAAAGTGGATTCGACCGCTGCCGTCGACGAGTACCACGTCCGGGTCGGCCTCCAACTCCGCGAACGCGGCCAGGATTGCGCCGCCTTCGCGGAACGACAGCAGGCCGGGAATGTATGGAATCTCGGTTCGCTCGACGGCGCTGACCCGCTCGATGACCTCGCCGTTCCGTAGTACGACGATAGCCGAGACGGCTCTGTCGTCGACGAACGCCTGGTCGACGCCGGCGACGAGCGGCGGGTTCGTTGTGTCGTCGGTGCTGGCGCTCAGCGTCGTCTGGTCGTCGTCCGGTGCATCCCCAGCGGACGCGATGGCCGCTGGCGAGACATCCAGGTCGTCCTCGAACCGCGCGACCTCGGCAATGTCGCGTTGCAGCGCCTCCATCTCCGCCTGAGATAGCGACGGGTCGGGGATGAAATCGGGGCGAACTGGGTCCATCGTCACGGACGACGCCGGCCCGGACCACCGGGACCGCCCGGTCCACCGGGGCCGCCGCCACCGCCGAACTGTATCTGGCCGGGCATCCGGGTCTGCCCCTTGATTTTCTGGCCGTACCAGAGGCCGATGACGAGGCCGATGAGGTGGGCGAGGTGGGCGACGTTCCCGCCGAGCAGGCCGGCCCCCATCGGATTGAGCGACCCGAAGATGCTCAACAGGAAGTAGAAGCCGGTGATCGCCCAGATCGGGACCGGGATCAAGAAGTACAGGTACACGCGGAGATCAGGCTTCAGGACGGTCAGGAACGCCATGATCGCCAGCGCCGCGCCACTGGCTCCGAGGACACCAGCAGACGTTCCCTGCACCGTCTGGATTGCGATCTGTCCGAGGCCTGCCAGCGCGCCGGACACGAGGAAGAAGATCGCGAACTTCTTCGACCCGATCTGCTGCTCGACGAGTCGGCCGAAGAAGTAGATGATAATCCCGTTTCCGAAGATGTGATAGAATCCGAAGGGGGCGTGTGAGAACACCGACGTGACCCAGGTCCAGACGTACTCTGGATTGTTCGGATGGAGGACGAACAGCGTCTGGAAGGCTTCGCGACCGAGGGAAAGGATGACGACGTGTTCGAGGATGAACACGATACCCATGATCGCCAGGAACAGGTACGTGACGTTCCCCCGGAAGTACGCCAGCGGCCCGCCGGGTCCGGTGTCGATACCGAGCCGGTCGGCGACGCCGCCGCCCCCGGAGGTCTGGCCAGTGTTTACACTCTCGTCGAACCCGCTGTCGAACACGCCGCCCGGATCGCTCCAGTTATCCAGTCCGGGGCAATCGTGGGCCTCGGGCAGTCTGTGTTCCGCACAGTAGGTCCCGCCACAGTGCCCACACTGGTACGGCATGTTCTCCTGCTTTCCACAGGCATCGCACTCCGACATTGTCCTACGGTAGGAGTGGGCGGTGGAAAGGGATTGTGCTTATACTGTCGGCTGTCAGTCTGTGACGGGTTTCGCGACGCAGCGGCTTATTCGCCGATGTCAGGGTTGCTTTCAGCGTCCCGGAGCACGCCGATCCACGCCGGTTCGCCGTCGTACTCGATTGACCCGCCGGACACCTCAATGGTGCGCGTTTCGCCGTCGGCCTGTTGCCCCGCAAATTCCGAATGGAACGTATCAAGCTCGTTTGACTCTGCCGTTCGGAGTGCGCCGGGGAATCGGCTTTCGTCGCCCTCTGGAGTGAGTATAGTCGGTGATTCGTCGATGAGTTCACTCTGGTCGTAGCCGAAAATGTCGGCCAGCTTCTGGTTCACGTAGACGAACGTCCCGTCCTGAATGATACAGACACCCGCGAGCTCCTGTTCGACGAGCCGTTGATACCACGAGAGGGCGTTCCAGAACCGCTGTTCGGTGCGGTGTTGCTCGACAGCATTTTCGATTCGGTTGGCGAGGACGTCGTACGTATCTGACCGGCCTCCCTTCTGCATGTAGTCCGTCACGCCCGACGCGATTGCCTCGCTCGCGATCTCCTCGCTACCCTTGCCGGTGAACAGAATGAACGGGATGTCCTGGTACTGCTCGCGGACGAGTTCCAGAAACTCCAGCCCGTCGGTGTTTGGCATGTCGTAGTCGCTGACGATACAGTCGACCTGCTCGGTCCGGAGGAAATCGAGCGCGGCGACGGCGCTCGTCTTCGTCACGACATTGAAATGGTCGTTGATGCGTTCGAGATACATCTCGACCAGTTCACCAACCTGTGGGTCGTCGTCGACGTGCAACACGGTACACTGCTGGGACTGCTCGACCTTCGCCAGCGGAATCGGTACCTCTGTCTGCATTTCGTCGTGTTGATCCGCTGATTCGGTCCGGAGAAGCGGTGTGTGACGCGTCGTCGCGTGGCGACTTCCGCTGATGGCCTCGCTGGAGAGTTCCACTATCTTGTCTCCGAGCCGCCACTCCTCCTCAGAGGTCATCTTTTCTCCCGGTGCTGTCGATAGTACAGAAGTCGAAAGCAATCAGCCATTCAGTCAGGCCGGTAGTGATTGTTGTATACCCCGACCCCCCTACGTCTGGTCCCCGAAGCGAGCCAGCAGGACGTATATATTTCAAATAATAGTCAGGCGAATTCCATCTAGGCATCAATACCTAATCCTGGCCAGTAGTTACATACCAGTCTACTAAACGCTACTGATGGGGTGTATCGCTGTGGGCCTTCTTGAGAACGTGCGACCCGTTCGTGCTATTTGATCGCTAGATGGGCGATACAAGACCTCTATGTATTGATTTCCGGATTTATCTTTTAATTCTATACTTAATACAATATGTAATATGTAGGTACGCTTCAGATAAATTTAATTATTCTCCGTCCTACATCAAATTCGTATCATGTCCGATACTACCATGCGCGAATACCTCGCAGAGCACCCGAAAATGGCCGGCGCACTGTTCACCCTCCTGATGCTACTGTCACAGGCGGGGACTGCAGCAGCTAATAATAGCACGTACATTGGGCCATAAAAATAGAGTCACCTAACACAGCGCAGTAGTCTCTGTGTCACAGTACAAACTACGAAGCAATTCGAAATTTCACTTAATATTGTCCAAATCTATCGAAGCACTCCAGTAGAGACCTCCATTGGCTTTGATAGGCACCTGTTGCATATGTAAAAACTCTACCAATTCCTCTCTGGAGATTGTGAATCTGTCAACAGAACCCGGGACTAAATAATACTCCTCACAATCATTAAAATGGGGGAACATAATAGCTCCTAACCCCTTATTATCCGTCGAGTATGTATTCATCCCTACGCTGTAGCCGGTTTCAGTTAGTTCTATTTCAAGTAGATTTGGGATCCCACCGTCTGCTTGTGCGACCGTAATACCACCATCACCAACCACGATATACTGCCCACCGAGAATACTCTCACCGCGTGCGATAGTAAGCGCGGCTCGAAGAGGGAACCCACAGTTCAACAGCCTGGCGACTGTTTCACCGATGCGAACCGCGCCGTCGTTCAGCACTTCGTTAAGCGTGACGATGCCAGCGATTGCACCCTTTTCGACGAGCGCTAACCCCTGGTTGTAGGAGTTGCAGGCGTTCAGCAGGAAGGTGTCGATGCCGACCGAGTCGACCGCCGTCACGTCCAGTTTGCCATCGCTGCAGACGAAGCCGTCGTGTTCGGTGTGGCCGATGTAGTGGAAGAACTCCGCGTCGGTCGTGAGAACGGTCCTGAGCTCCGCCGTCGTCAGGTCGTCGTGGACCGTGACATCGAACGGCAAGTCGTCGCGGGTGCCGTACACGTCGTCGACGACCTGCCGTTCCTCGTCCATGCGAGCGTCGTTCTGGACGACGCGAATCGTGATGTCCTCGGCGTTCGTGTCGCGGTCGAGTCGGTGTTCGAACGCCGCTTTGGTCAGCTTGCTCGCACCGATGGGGATACTGTCCCCGATCCAGGCCTGTTCCAATGAGTCCTCAGCCTGCGGTTCGACGTAGTCCGCCTCAGATGGAGCGGTCGCAGCGTCGGAACTCGCGGCGCGGGTGATGACGTCGTCCCGGGTGAATTCGGCCTCGACCTCCGCCGGAACGCTCGCCTGATTCAGCCGCTGTTGCTGATGCGTTCGGACGATAGCCAGGTCGTCGACGACGTACGGGAGCTGTTCCGCGTTCGCCGGCACCGGGTCGATGTGCGTCGTCAACCGCCACTTCGGGATGTGGTCCTCGATGACGTCGTACGGGACCTGCAGATAGGTAGCGACCTGCTCCGCCAGCGGCTGCTGATACAGCGACTGGAAGTTGAGGTCGACGTACGGTTCGATGGCCGCTCGCTCGTGTAAGTCGATCTGGTGGAATCCCTCGGTGCGCGTGACACAATCGAGGAAGAAGAGGCGTTTGAGCGTGCGTCCGACCTCGGATTCGAAACCCCGTGCGGTATCGAGCGAGTACGTGAATCCTGTGTCGGTTGTGAGCCGCGGCTCGGACGCGGGGACGAGCGAAGCCCCGAGGTAGTACGACAGCGGTGCGGCGACGAAGATCGAAGCGAGGTCAGGCGGCAGTTCGAGCGTGACACCAGTGTCCGGCCTGTCGATATCCGACGGGATGTCCAGACTGTCTCCGACCTCAAGCGCCGGTGGATGGCCGCGAAGCGTCGGGTAGGAGCGCTCGGGGTCGTAGGCCTTGAGCGCCGACCCGAAGGTCTCGACCGCGG
Organism: Haloarcula sp. KBTZ06; assembly: GCF_048595605.1. Classification (NCBI taxonomy): domain Archaea; kingdom Methanobacteriati; phylum Methanobacteriota; class Halobacteria; order Halobacteriales; family Haloarculaceae; genus Haloarcula; species Haloarcula sp. KBTZ06. The sequence continues at coordinate 1,180,287 of NZ_CP184337.1, read as the reverse complement.
CCATCACGTCGGTCGGTTGCTCGGTCGTCGTGACCGTGGCCGCCGGCCGGTCGTGCTGGGAGCGAGCGCCGATGAGCAGGTCTGTCGGAGCGTCGAACTCGATACGGGTCCGGTCCGAGTCGACGGTGACCTCTACCGCGGTGTCCTCGACCCGCATATACGTCTTGATCTGCGTCAGCGGGTCCAGCACGTAGTCATCCGGCGGCAGCGTCTCAGACTCGAACTGGGCAACCTCGGCGGCTATCGCGCCGGCATCGTCACGGACGTACACCATGACCACTGTCGGCAGTTCGATAGCGCGCGTTCGGATCCGGACAGCGTCCCCGACCGGGTACTGAAACACGTCGGTCGCTGCCTCCCGGAGCGCGACGGGGGTCGGCGTGTGTATCCGGTAGCGCTGGCGCTCGATCTGATCAATAACCGCAAGTCCAGGGCGGTCGTCAAGCGGTTCGAACGTTAGAGTCATGTAATAAGCGAGGGGGACGGTATTACTCTCGTACAATGAGAACGACAGAAACCATGAAAAAGATATCGCCGACTTCGTTTTCTATCGGTCGGGGCCGCCCACGAGGGTCGCCTGAAACAGGGCGCTGACCGGGCTCAGTCGGGTGGTGCGAAGCAGGCACTCCCGTGTAAACCCTGGTAGCCGATGGGCGAAGCGGGTAAGGGCACCCCGGTCTAACACTCAGGTAGTGAAAGAGTTCGAGCGCAAACAGTTGCTGGAGCGCATCGAACGCGACAGCGCGACCGTCGGTGCGGAGATCCCCGACGCGATCACCGTGCAGGGCGAGGAGATCGAACTCCAGTCGTTCGTCTTCGAAATCAAGCGTCGGGAGACGATTCCGCGGGGCGAGCGCGAACGCGTCGAGCAGGCGAAAAAGAACCTGCGGCGCGAGCGCCTCCAGCGCAAGCAGCGGATCGAGGACAACGAAGTGAGCTACGAGCGCGGCGAAGAGCTTGCCACGGCCATCATCGGTATCGACCGGGCGCTCAACGCGCTCGAACAGCTCGGTGCGGCCAACATCGAACAGGAAGCGCAGACCCAGGAGACGGCCGACAGGAAGCGCTGGATGAAGTTCCTCCAGAAAGCACTGGGTCACGAGGACGCGGACTCCGGCACGGGTCGTGCCGGGCGGAGCTACTAACATGAGCCGGAACGACGAAATCGCGACACTGCTCGAAGAGTTTGCCGACCTGCTGGACGCGAAAGGGGTGGAGTACAAGCCCCGAGCCTACCGCCGGGCGGCCGAGAACATCAGGGACTTCCCCGGGGCTATTGAGGGCCTCGCCGCGGAGGGGGAAGACAGCGTCGGCGAAATCGACGCCGTCGGCGATGCAATCTCCTCGAAGGTCGTTGAATACGTCAACACTGGCGAAATCGAGGAGCTAACCGAACTCCGCGAGGAACTCCCAGTCGAGATGGATGCTCTCACGGCGGTCGAGGGCGTGGGACCGAAATCCGTCGGCTCGCTGTACGAGGCGCTGGGCATCACCACCCTTGATGAACTGGAAGCCGCCGCAGAGGCCGGCGAGATACAGGCGGTGTCGGGCTTCGGCGCGAAAACAGAGCAGAACATCCTCGACAACATCGACTTCGCCCGTGAGGCCCACGAGCGGTCGCTACTCGGCGAGGCCCGACCGTACGGTGACCGGATTCGGAGTTACATGGCCGCCGGTGACGCCGTGCCCGAGTGCGCGCTCGGCGGCTCGATTCGCCGCTGGCGGCCGACTATCGGCGACGTGGACGTGCTCGTCGGGAGTACCGACGCTGAGGCCGTCGTCGAGCGGTTCGCCGACTGGGAGGGACTCGACCGGGTTATCGAGTCCGGCGAGACGAAAGCCAGCGCCTACGCGGACGACGTTCGGGTCGACCTTCGGATCGTCGACCCATCGGAGTTCGGTGCGGCGCTGCAGTATTTCACCGGCAGCAAGGACCACAACGTGGCGGTCCGCAACCGCGCTATCGAGCGGGATCTGAAGGTCAACGAGTACGGGGTCTTCGATGTCGAGGGCGTTGAGGATGACGACCAGCGGGCCGGTGAACTAGTGGCCAGCGAAACCGAGGACGCAGTGTACGACGCGCTGGGCATGGAGTGGGTGCCGCCGGAACTCCGCGAGAACCGCGGCGAGGTCGAAGCCGCCGCCAACGGGTCGCTCCCGGACCTCCTCGCCGAGGGCGAGGTCCGCGGCGATATCCACACCCACACGAACTGGTCGGACGGTCGTAACACGATTGCGGAGATGGTCGAAGGGGCCGCCGCGTTCGGTCACGACTACCTCGCGGTCACGGACCACGCGACGGGGCCGGGGATGGTCGGCGGCGTCGGCGTCCCGGACGAGAAACTCCGCGAGCAGATAGTAGAGGTCGAGTCGGTCGCGGCGGACGCCGACATCGACGTGTTCACCGGCGTCGAGGCCAACATCGCCGCGGACGGCAGCGTCTCGGTCGCCGACGACTTGCTGGCGGACCTGGACGTGGTCGTCGCCTCGCCACACGCCGCGCTGGACGGGGACGGTACGGACCGCCTCGTCGCCGCAGCGGAACACCCCGACGTGAACGTCATTGGCCATCCGACAGGCCGGTATCTCAACCGTCGTGAGGGGCTGGACGTCGACATCAAGCGCCTCGCGGAAGTCGCCGCTGCCAGCGACACAGCGCTGGAGATAAACGCCAACCCCGCCCGGTTGGACCTCGGCGGCGGCGCGGTCAAGCAGGCCCTCGAAGCCGGGGCGACAATCGCCATCAACACGGACGCACACAGCCCACGCGATCTCGAACTCCTGCGCTACGGCGTCCACACGGCGCGGCGGGGCTGGGTCGAGACGGACGACGTGCTGAACACCCGCGACGCCGAGGACCTCCGCGAGTTCCTCGATGCCTGAGAATTCCCCAAGCGACCGGCTCGTGCTCGATGCGATGCTCGGCAAGCTCGCCACCTATCTGCGGATGTGTGGCTACGACACGGCGTACGCGCTGGACCGGGACGCCGAGGCTGATGACGACCTCCTCGCTATAGCGGAACGTGAGGACCGGCTGGTGATTACTCGGGACAGCGACCTCGCCGCCCGCGCACCCGAGAGCGTGCTCCTCACCGAGCGGGCAGTCGAGGACCAGTTGCGGGAACTCGCCGATGCCGGCTTCCATCTTTCACTCGCTCCGGAGCCGGCCCACTGTGGCGTCTGCAACGGGCCGGTCGAACAGGTCGATCCGGTGGCACCGACGCCGGAGTACGCACCGAACGCGGACGACGAGACGGTCTGGCGCTGTACCGACTGCGGGCAGCACTTCTGGAAAGGGAGCCACTGGGCGTCAGTTCAGGCGACGCTGGACGGCCTGTAGAACGTAGAAAGTCAGCGGGCGTCGCTACAGTTCTTCAGCCGCGGCGACGGCCTCCTCGGTCGTCCCCTCGACGACCACGCCGGTCGTGACATCGTCCTCGGTCCAGTAGACGACAGCACTGTCGTCGCGCTCGATTGCGGTCGCGTTCTGCCCGTTCACCTGCACTGCCGTCCCGTTCTCCACGTCGTCAAGATAGCTCGACGCGCCGGTAGCGGTCAGAACTGTCACGTTCTCCCCGTCAGCGTCGTACTGCTGGGCCACAGCCGTACTCTCGGGCCGGCTGATGTACCGTGCCTCTTCGAACGTCCCGTTCTCGTACTTCGGCAGGTCCAGGTCCGTCGCGGACTGGGCCGCGTCGTAGGAGTCGTACCTCTCGACGGTCGTGACGGCGACCCGGTCAGCCGGTGGAGCGAACTGGCTGTCGTCGATGCTGACGTTGAAGTTCGTCTCCTCAACGGTGAGTTCCGTCCGGTTCGTCCCGTCGTCGGTGGTCAGCTTGTGGACCCGGTAGTCCTCGGTATCGACCCATAGCGTCGTGTTCGGCGCGTCGATGCTCTCGTTCGTCGGTTCGAGGTCCAGGACGTACGTCGACTCGCCGTCGACTTCGGCGGTCCCGCGGAGCGTCGCAGTGACGTTCTCCTCGGGAACCGGGTCCGTAGTGTCGTTCATCGCCGCGGCTTCCTCGGGCAGTTCGCGGCCGTAGGACTGGTTCTCGCCGACCGCCCAGACGACGGTTCCGTTCGTCCCCATCTCGTAGGACCGGTTCTCACTCGTGACGGCGGCCCACGTCTTGTTCGGCTCAGCGGCAGCGTACTCCACCGTCGAAGTCTTCGATTCCGAGTCGTTCGTGACGGTCACTGTCGCGGTCCCGGTAATTGTCTCGGCCGCATCGTAGCGCTGCTCGGTTCGGTCGAGCACGTCGTCGCCGGACGGCTGCCCCATTTCGCTGAGGCCGGACACGCCGGCGACCGCCCCAGCAGCCAGTAGTCCAATGGTGACGAACACCGCGACGATAGCCAGTCTCCGTCCGGTATCGGCTGTCATTGCCCGGCCTTAGGACTGGAGTGGTAAGTGGGTTCCTCTTGTCAGAAAACGGACTGTATCCGGCGGAATCTGCACCCGGCGAACCCCTCATTGCTGTCCAGTCCGTACGCCGGGCTGTGAGCGAGTCAGCGAACACGACTGTCCGCGTCGACGGCGTCAGCAAGCAGTACGACCTCGGCGGGACGGTGACGGCGCTGGACGACGTGAGCCTGGACCTGTCGGCGGGGTCGTACACGGCGGTGATGGGTCCAAGCGGTTCCGGCAAGAGCACGCTCCTGAACCTCATCGGCGGGCTGGACACGCCGTCGTCGGGGCAGGTCGTGGTCAACGGACAGGACGTTTCGTCGGCTAGCGAGGCCGAACGGGCTGACATCCGCGGCACCGAGGTGGGCTTTGTCTTCCAGACGTTCAACCTCATGCCGCGCCTGTCCGCGGTGGAGAACGTCGCCTTGCCGCTCGTCTTCGACGGCTGGGACCGCGACCGTCGCCGCGAACGGGCAGTGTCGCTCCTCTCGGAGGTGGGGCTCGCCGACCGTACCGACCACGTCCCCTCGGAACTCAGCGGCGGCCAGCGCCAGCGGGTCGCCATCGCCCGCGCACTATCGACCGACCCGGCGCTGATACTCGCCGACGAGCCCACCGGTAACGTCGACACGGACACCGGCGCGCAGATACTCGACCTGTTCGACGACCTCCACGCGGCGGGCAACACGTTCCTGCTGGTGACCCACGAGCGCCACGTCGCCGAGCGGGCCGAGCGCATCGTCCACGTCGAGGACGGTCACATCCAGTCCGTCGAGAACGTCTCCGGGGGGCGGCACTGATGGACACCGGCGAGAGTGTCCGCATCACGCTCCGATCTATCAGGGCGCACAAGCTCCGGTCGGCGCTGACGGTCGTCGGCGTCGTCATCGGCATCGCGTCGGTCATCACGTTCGCCACGTTCGGGGCCAGCGTCGAGGCCGAAATCGTCGGCGACATCGAGACGTCGAACGCGGGCAACATCTACGTGTTCGGGACGCCGTCGGGCGACGACGACTTCGACCGGACGCTCCAGCCGGTGTTCACGGAGTACGACATTCAGCAGTTAGAAGGAATCCAGGGCGTACAGGCGGTGCTCCCGCGCGGGATCGTCCAGACACAATCGATACAGCACGGGAATCGGACGCTCGCCAGACAGCAGGTCACGGCGACGCGACCGGCCAGCATCACCGACGGTGTCCTCGTCGAGGGCCGTTCCTTCGAGGCTGACGAAGAAGCAGTCGTCGTCAACGAGCGCATGGCCGGGTCGTTCTCCGAGAACCTCACGACCGGCGAACGGCTCACGATGACGATGCCCGACGGTAGTGAGCGGACTGTCACCGTCGTCGGCGTCGTCAACGGGACCCGCGGCGAGGTCCCGGTCAGCGAGTTCGCTCGTCAGCCACGGGTGTACGTCCCCATCGACCCGTTCTACGACTCCGTCGTCGAGAGTCCTTCGGCGGGCGTGCGACAGCGTGCGTATCCGCAGGTGACCCTCGTCGTCGATCCTCGGGCGATCCCGGAAACGCAGTCGGCGATTCAGACGTACCTCTCCGGTAATTCTGACGCGCGGTCGCTGTCGGCCGACGACACGGAACTGGTCGCTCGCTCGGGCAACGACTTCGTCGAGGAGATCAGCGACGTCATCGAGCGCATCACGCGCTTCGTCACCGGCATCGCCGTCATCGCGCTCGTCGTCGGCGCTATCGGCATCGCCAACGTGATGCTCGTCAGCGTGACCGAACGGACCCGCGAGATCGGCATTATGAAAGCCGTCGGCGCGCGGAACCGCGACGTGATGCAGGTGTTCCTCGTCGAGGCCGCGCTGCTCGGAACCATCGGCTCGCTGCTCGGCGTCCCGCTCGGACTGCTCGTCGGCTACGGCGCGACCCAGTACGCCGAGGTCACGTTCTCGCTTGCGCCGCTGTGGATGGCGCTCGCGGTCGGCGTGGGCGTGCTCGTCGGCGTCGTCGCCGGCCTCTACCCGGCCTGGCGAGCGGCGCGGGTCGACCCCATCGACGCACTCAGGCACGAGTGATCGGGATTCAGAACACCGAAATACGTGGTCGTCGTACCGACGGGCCATGACCCTCTCGGAGGAGGCCCGCGAGCGACTCGCCGACATCGTCGAACTCCAGCCGACGAAAAACGGCGAGTTGCAGGAGCGCTGGGACATGGACAGCGGGAGCGAGGTGCACCAGTACCTCGAATCCGAACTCAAGGAGTACTACTACCGCAACGACAACAGCCTCATCTGTGCGACGCCGGAGGCGACGACGCTCATCGACGGGGAGGACTCCGAACGGATACAGACGGTGACAGTCACCCCGCTCCAGCAGGCTATCGTCGACGTGATTGCCGGACCAGACGAGGAGAGCCAGAGCGTCGTCGCCGTGTTACACGCCCTCCGTGAGGTCGGTGAGGACCGCGACACCGACGATGTTCGCTCCGCGCTCCGCAGCCTCGCAGACAAAGGTATCGTGGAGACGGTCGAGAAGACGGTGCCGACGTTCAGGCTCGCCGTTCCCCGGGACGAACTCGACATCGAGCTATCCGAAGAATAAGTCCGGGTCGCGGTGTCGGTCCGCTACTCCGACAGCCCCGGCCGCTGGCGGCGGCGTCGCCGCGCTAACACCCGTTTTATTGCTTTGCCCGGCCCGCCGTCGAGCGGCCAGTCCTTCGACCGCCACGCCGGCGGTTCCGGCTCGTAAGACGGACACTGCCCCCGACACTCCGCCGCCGTCGGGAGACACCCTTTCGCGGCGCAGTGTGGATAGACGCCAGTTTCGTCGGCGCTGAGTTGGAAGTGCCTGCAGTCGGGGCGCATCGTGTCCGCGTACGCGCGCCAGCCGCGATCGTATGCCCGTTCGGCGATGGCGAGCCGCCGCTCTTGCTTCCAATCAGGACTCGCGTACTCGAACCGCGCCGCGCTGGTGTCGTCGTCCGGTCGGTCCAGAATGCGCGTTCCGGGGTCGGTCACTGACAGCGACCGCGGTTGCCAGACCGCCTCGGCTGTGCCGGATTCGGGATCGACAGTCAGCACGCCGGCGGCCGCGGGCAGGTCCGCCAGCAGGACCGGTTCCACGCGCTCGTCGGTCGTCGCCGTCGCGACCCACACCTCGTCGGCCAGCGACAGCGCGATGTCCCGCTCCAGTTGTGGGACGAGATTCCTGGCGGCGCTGGCCGTCAGGTCGGGCTTGTTCTCGATGGCGACGACCCGACGGAGCCAGTCGGGATAGGGTCGCACCCGACGGATTTCGATGCGGTTGCCCCGCTTTCGGGTCTCGATGGCGTCCCGGTCGGCCGCCTCGTGAATCGACTCCCGGACGTACCGCCACGGATAGCCCGGGTCAGGCAGCGCGTCGCGGTAGTACGTCCAGTCGGCCGGCGCGTTCTGCAGGACGTGCAGGAGGTCCGAGTCGAACGCGTCTCCGCCGAACGTCGCTCGCTCGCGGAGTCCGTCGGGGTCACACTCCAGTACAATCGTGTCCCAGCGTCGGTGTTTCGTCCCGAACTGTCTGGCGATCAGCACCGCCGCATCGTCGGACGGCGACCACGCTCGCTCGGCCCATTGACAGACGGCCAGTTCGAAGGCGAACTCGGAGTCTGAATCGGCTCCACCACTCGATGTCACGTATCTCGAAAAAATAGCCGGCCGCGTAAGAACTGCTGGGTTAGGCTGACGTGGTCGGACCTGTTACCTGCTGTGCGCTCTTGTTCGTCTGGCTTGCGAATGCCGTTCCGAACATACGGAAGACGGCGACCTGCCCGTAGTAGGTGACGAACGGAACGAGAACGAGTCCGATGACAGTAAACGCCAGAATATTGCTGATGAGGTTCGTAATAATGCCAACGACAATCGGCATCAGGACTGCGATGAAGTAGTCACTCGTAAGGACGACATTTTTCAGCAGCGAGAAGTCGAACGCTGCTCCAAGGCTGCCTTCGACCGCCATATTGGCGAGTGCTGCCGGGACAATATAGTAAATGAGAAACATTACCGGAATCAGAAGGAGCAGTGTCATGAGCCCGAAGCCGGCGATGATTCCGCCGCCAGAGTTCCCAGCAGCACCACCCAATCCGAGGAGGACGCTCCCGATACCGAAGATGACAGCTATGGGAACGATAGAGTACACGAGACCGACGATACTGAACTTGACTCCGTCGATGATGAGTTCACCCCAGTCGTCCCAGGCAGGTGGTTCGGATTCGCCCTCGACGGTCGTTCCGATCACACGAAGCAAGTAGCCGTTGAACGCGAACACTGGGATCAGGAGGAAAAAGAACACCAGCAGTACGCCGCCGATCAACATCTGTGCTATCCAACTGTCGCCTTGCATTGGGTACGATAGTCCGTCTTCTAACATTTTAGACGCCTCTTTGAAAACTGTAATCTTATCCTATTTAAAAATACTGTTAGTATTGGGGGAAATACTGTTTATAAAATAAATCCCCATTCGTAATTATCTCAACGGCAGATGATATCGCGGAAATAAAGGTTAGGCTACATATGGGGTGGGCAGTCGTGCATTTTACTATCGAAGGTAATTCTGTATTTTAATTTATATGTTAGTTTAGGGGATCTGTGTTCATGGGCTGGTTATCCGGTGAGGTCACTTGAGCCGGTCAGCAAGCGACGACGGAGCGGTAGCTATCCAGAGCGCCGCGTCGGTGCTGGATGAATCCGGCCGAGTGTCGCCGCTCTCTCTACTCCTCGTCGTCCGCTCGTTCGTCGAGGAACTCGTCTGCCTGTTCGAGTATCTCGCGGGGGCCGTCCTGCGTGACTGTGTTGATGGCCTGCTCGTAGTCGCGCCACTGCAGGTCGCGGTGTTCTGTGGACAGTTCGGCTGACGCTTCGAACGATTTCGCGACGAACAGGTGGACCGTCTTGTGGATGGTGTTGCCGTTCGCCTCGAACACGTAGTCGTAGTCTTCGCGGAACCCGTCTAAAAGCCGGAAATCACCGATGCCGGCCTCCTCTTTCACTTCGCGTATGGCGGTCTGCTGGAGCTCTTCCTCGCCCTCGACGCCGCCCTTGGGGAACTCCCAATCGCCGGGTCGGCTCTTGAGCAGGAGGTACTCCCGCCGGCCACGCGTATCGCGAAAGAGGATGGCTCCCGCGCTCGTGGCCTCTATCATTATCGGATTTTATGACACCGCTACTTAAGAGAATATCGGAGACACAACGGAAACAGATGGCCTTTTGTCACTCGCGGCTGAGTGTTCGTCTACAGATGCCCTTCGTCACGACGCTGACTTTCACCAGTGGGGACCGACACCGCCTCGAGGACATTGTCACAGAGATCAAAGAGAGCGCCGAACAGAAGGGGGTCGAACTGAAAGGCCCGCATCCGAAGCAGCCACAGGAGCTGCGGGTTCCTCAGTCGAAGTCACTGGGGCCAAGCGGCGGCCGCTTCGAGTCCTGGACTCACACCGTCTACACCCGAACGATAGAGATCGTCGGGTACGAGGAGTTCGCTCGGAACGTTACTCAGCGAACCTTCCCGAACGCCATCCACGTCGAGGCCGGCGTCGAACAGCGGACGCAGGTCGGCAGCGGGTCGTAGCCCCGGAGTGACTGTCGTCCGCTCCTGTGGATTCGTATAAGTAGCTGTGCCCCGTTTCGCCGGCATGAACGAGTCTCAACAGGAACGGCTCAGGTCCGTTCGGCGCGACTTACACAGCTATCCCGAACCCGCGTGGCGGGAGTTCTACACCACCAGTCGCATCGTCGACGAACTCGAACGGATCGGCGTCGACCAGTTGCATCTCGGTCAGGATGTCGTGGATGGCGACGCGCGGATGGCAGTCCCGGACGCTGATGAACTCGAAGACTGGCAGGCGAAGGCCCGAGAGGCCGGGGCCCGTGAGGACGTGCTGGAGGCCGCCACTGGGGGATTCACCGGTGCCCTCGCTGTGCTCGAACAGGGCGATGGGCCGACCGTCGCGCTCCGGGTCGACATCGACGCGCTTCCAATAACGGAGTCAGACAGCGTGGCACATGCCCCGGTGACGGAGGAGTTCCGCTCAGCCAACGAGGGGTACATGCACGCCTGCGGGCACGACGCCCACGCGACGATTGGCCTTGGCGTGCTGGAGGCAGTGAAAGAGAGTGATTTCAAGGGGACGTTCAAAGTCGTCTTCCAGCCGGCCGAAGAGGTTATCGGCGGCGGGAAGGCCGTCGCCGAGAGTGGACATCTGGATGACGTGGACCACTTGCTGGCGATACATATCGGTCTCGATCATCCGACCGGTGAGATCGTCGCCGGCGTCGGCGGCTTCCTCGCGGTTCGGCAGTTCGAGGCGACGTTCACCGGCGAGACGGCGCACGCTGGAGGGCATCCCGCACAGGGACGGGACGCCGTACAAGCGTTGGCGACTGCCGTCCAGAACCTTCACGCGATTCGACGGCACGGCGACGGCGCGACCCGGGTCAACGCCGGGGTCGTCGAGGGTGGCACAGCCACGAACATCGTCCCCGAGGAAGCGACGCTGGAAGGAGAAGTCCGGGGTGAGACGACCTCGCTCAAGGAATACATGAGCGAACGGGCGGACACCGTCATGTCGTCCGCGGCCGAGATGCACGACTGCGAAGTCGCTGTCGAGACGACCGCAGAAGCGCCGAGTGCGGTGAGCGACGACGCGCTTGCGGGTGTAGTGTACGACGCAGCAGAATCAGTTCCCGGCGTCACAAGCCGCCTTCGGACCGACGACCTCGGTGGGAGCGAGGACGCGACCTATCTGATGGACCGCGTCCAGGGCCGCAGCGGGACGGCGACGTTCGTCGGTATCGGGACCGACCACCCCGGCGGCCACCACACGCCCACGTTCGACGTCGACGAGAATTCACTGGCAATCGGTATCGATGTCGTCAGTAAAGCGATTAGCCAACTGAGTGAGTGAATACGCTACGGCGCTTCCCAGCTGGCGAGTTGGATCGATTTGCCGCTATCCGGCGACTTCCAGTTCAGCGTGACCGTCGCATCCGAGAGATCAGCGGCCTTCGAAAACGTCACCTTCGACCCGGCTGTGATTTCCGAACCGGCCGCCGGTGCGCCGCCGAGACTCGGGAAATCGTGCTGTCCGTTGGCGGTTGAAGCCCCGCTAACGGTGATGTACAGATTCCCGGCCTGAATAGAGTCGCCGCTCCGGTGCTCGATTGTCAGGCTGTCGGGACTACCCGCGTCGTAATCGAACGTAAACGCCGCCTGTGGCGCGCTTTGGCCGAGACTCCCAGAACCGAAATCGAGGAAGAACGTCGCTGCTGTCGCCGCCAACAGCACTGTTATTGCAACCATTAGAATGACACCAACAACTGGCGAGACTGCACTATCGTCGGATTGGAATCTGCGTGCTAGCATGATTGACCCCCACTCGGGCGACGGTCGACACGCTGTCTCCGTCTCGGTGACCCCCCGGTCGACCGACCCCAGTGTGACTTCATTTTGATATCATGTTGTTAAATAATAAAACTTGTTGTTCAGAACTATAGTTCATAGATTAATCAACTACTATTCAGATTACAGCCAAAAAGCACTAGCTCTGCTGGTGACAAGCCGGACCAGTATATTAGAATCAGCCGAAAAACGCAACGAGCCGCCGAGTCAGTACTTGGGCTCTGCGCCAGTGACTTCGTAGATATCGTCCATAATCGAATCACGCTCGCGTTGCCAGGCCTCGAAGCCGCTGCGGTCGCTGGGGTAGGATTGGTAATGGTCCAGCAGCCGGTCGGCAGCCTTTTTCGTCTGGTAGAGGTCCCGGATGGTCCCCAAGTGGCCGATGCTCTTGACTGCCATCTTGATTTTGAGTCCGAGCCCGATACTGGTCGAGCCGCCGTACAGCGCCTCGGCGAGCTTCTCGCCGGGTAACGCGGCCAGCAGCGCCATCAGGTCGTCGACGTCGTAGGCGGTGGTGAAGATGTTGTACACGTCAAGCGCCGCGTACCGGGCGCCGAAGTGCTCCATCACGCGCTCGTTGTACTCCCAGAGCGCGGCTTCGTCGTCCGTCCGGCCGGATTCGATAGCCTCGATTGCCTGTTCGGCGGCGTAGGTCCCGGCGTAGGCCGCACCGGCGATACCGCCGCCGGTGGTTGGATTGACGTGTCCAGCGGCATCCCCGACGGCCATGAATCCGGGCGCGACGGCGGAGTCGTATGGCCGGCGCGTCGGCAGCGCAGCGCCGAGTTTATCCTGTACCTCCGCACCCTCGAACTCGCTTCGGCCCTGCAGGTCGCGCTTGAGGTCGTCGACCAGTTCCATCGGCTCCTCGTTCATCTGGAAACCGAGGCCGGCGTTGATCTCCGTGTCCGTACGCGGGAAGTACCAGAGGTAGCCGGCGGAGCGCTCGGTCGGCTTGAACACGAGCGCGTCGTCCCACTCGACCGGCTCGTCAACCTCGATAATCTCCCGGTAGGCGGAGCAAAACTGCGAGTACTGGACGTTCGTGTCGAAGGTCGCGTCTTCGAGGTCGGTCTTGTCCTGCAGAATCGAGAGCGCGCCGGCCCCGTCGATGACCATGTCACCCTCGTATGTGACGGGGTCGCCTTTCCGCATGGCTTTCACGCCTGTCACGCGGCCGCTGTCGTCCTGCAACACGTCCTGAACGACCGTGTCGTAGTGGAACTCCACACCGCTGTCGTTTGCACCCTCGATGAGACAGCGACCGTACTCCCAGCGGTCGATGACGGCGAGTTCGCCCGGCACGGGAATTTCGAGAACGGTGTCCTCCTGTGGAATCTCGAACCGGCCGTGGTCGACATCGGTGTTGGTAAACGCCGGTTCGAGCTGTGACTTCGGAATCGCTTCAGGGAAGTCGCTGGCTCCCTTGAGCGCGTCCCCGCAGGCGATGTGGCCGGCCTCGGTCTCGTCCTTTCGCTCTACGACGACGACGTCGTAGCCCGCGTCCGCAATGGTCGCTGCGGCGTAACAGCCGGATGTCCCGGCCCCGACGACGACAACGTCCACGGAAACGGTCCGTGCAGTCGCCGACGCTCCGCCGGCGTTGCCGTCCTGGTGTGTGGTCATGCACTCCCGTCCTGCCCGGAGAGAGAAAATTATTCCGACTATCGGTTTTACGCACTGCTATAACTGTTTCTGCGATGCACAGCCGACTACGGGTGCGTCATGCGGCATTGACGGACAGCGGTCCGTTTCACTCCGGGACAGCGGTGATAAAGAGTTTTGCTGGGGGGTGTCAAAGGGCCGAGCATGACCGAGTACACGGTGACGTTCGTGGGGACGGGCGAGGAAATCACCGTCTCCGAGAAGGAGACGATTCTCTCGCGGTGTATCGAGGAGGGTATCGCCCAGGAGTACTCCTGCCGCGTGGGGATGTGCCTGGCCTGCTCGGCGAAGATTGTCGAGGGGTCGGTTACCCAGCCTGCCGCCCGCGGACTGACCGACCGGGAACGGGAGGACTACGCACTGACTTGCATGGCGCGGCCGCAGTCGGACCTGAAACTCGACCGCGGGAAGTACCCGCCCAGTATTGAAGCGGATGTCGACCTGGAGGACGGCGATCCCACGCCTGCGGACGACTAGTAGGCACTGAATACCACTACCATATAGCCTGCTAGAAGGTCTGTAAATACCTTTAACATACGCCTGATATATTGCCTGATATAGAGCGGTGAAACCGCGAATGAAGGACAGGTCATATAAGCAAGTGGCCCCTATAGAGTAGTGACTACAGCGTCAGCGGACGGCCTTCGACGACTGATACACGCTTCCCCAACCATGACCAGCCGCGTATACAGACTTCACTCGACACTTGAACTGCCACTGGAAGACGCCTACGATTTCTTCGAGGATCCGGACCTTCCCCCCGAAATCGCTGACATCGACATCACCCGTCGAAACAATACGCTAATCGTCAGCGCTGTCGCCAAAGACGACTCCATGAGTAAGTACACCCCGACGGCCCAGCTCAAGGCCAGCGTCACGGAGAATCGGGTGTACGAGGAAGACCCCGACGAGATGGGACCGCCCGGGGCCGCGAGTACCGGGAGTTCCGGCGGTGGCCCCCAGTGGGGCGCACTCGAAGAGGAAGAGGAAGAAATCGAGTCCGAACTCGTTGAGTACGCCTGCTTCAAGGGCGACCGCGAGACCGTGCTCCAGAACACAGCGCTCCAGTACGCGATGTTCGAGGTCCTGTGTGAGGTCGCGAAAGTCGCGGAAAAGGGCACGCTGACGGCAATTGCGGCGGTCGACGAGGAACTCGAAGCTGTCCGCATCGTCGATGGGGAAGAGCGACCCGCCGCGATCAACGTTGCAGAGGAACCCCGCGACGGCGAGGAAGAAGAGGGCGTCAACTGGCGCGACAACGAGTTCATCTCGTAACGCGCGTAGTCCGGTCACGGATTCAATTTTGCTGAGCCGTAGCTCAACACAGAATAGCGGACGGTCCGAACCGCTACGCTGGCGTGATGCCCGAGAGATCGGCGTCCGTGAACCGTGACGCGATTTCGATTGTGAGGTTCGCTTCGATGTAGGCCGCAATCACGATTAGCACGGCGGCCGTCGCAAGCAGCCAGCCGGCTTCCCGGAGATCCTGTCCAGTAACCAGTTCGTTTGTGCGGCCGCGGATGTACTGTATCGTGCGCCACCCGAACCGGAGCCCGACGGCGGCGACGATGAGCAGTGCGGGGATCTCGATGAGGCCGTGTGGAACGATGAGTGCGGCGACGACGACGGGCGAGACCTGCTTGAGTGCGATACCGACGACGACCCCGATGAGCAGGCCGTTCAAGACGAGCGACAGGACCGTCATCGAACCGAGCGAGATAGCGCCGAGTGCCATCACGAGCAACGCCCCGAGGTTGTTAACGGTCAGAGAGACTGTCGTGAGCTCAGCCGGCATGAAGGGATTCTCGCCGGTCGTTCCGGGGTTCTGAAGCCACTCGGCGGGTACCTGACTGCCGAGTCCGTACCCGAGGAGTCCACTGACTATCAGGATCAGCGCGGCTACAGGGACATAGCGCAACAGCCAGCGGTGAAAGAGGCGAGCCGGGAGGGTTGGGCGGTCGTCCATACCACGCCTTTCGCGCCGGCAGCAAAAAACCCGAGTGACCTGAACGGGCGCGGCCGCCGTTTTATTTGACACCGCCTCACACACCTGTCGGCCATCCAAAAAGTACTTGGCACTCGTAATTATATCTCATTACACTATGTCCGAATCAGCAGAGTTCCCGGACTATCTGGACGTTGATTACACTGACGGGGAAGGCGAAGACCCCGAAGAGTACCCGACTGTCAACCACAAGATCGAGAAGGCAATCGAGGTCACGAAGACCGGCCTCGAAGAGTACGAGAACCCTGTCGTGATGTGGACCGGCGGCAAGGACTCGACGCTGACGCTGTACTTCGTCAAGGAAGTCGCCGAGCGCTTCGACCTCGAAGTACCCCCGGTTGTCTTCATCGACCACTATCAGCACTTCGACGAACTCATCGACTTCGTCGAACACTGGGCCGACGAGTGGGACCTCGACGTCATCTGGGCGCGCAACGAGGACGTGGGCAACTACGTCGACGAAAACGGCCTCGAACCGGGTGACGACATCCCCGTCGACGAACTCTCTGAGCACAACCAGCACCACATTCGGAACATCCTCGAATACGAGGAGGACACGTTCCCGTTCCTGCTCGACACCTACGTCGGCAACCACCTCCTGAAGACGGTGGCGCTCAACGACACTATCGAGGAGCACGACGTCGACGGCATCCTGTCGGGCATCCGCTGGGACGAGCAGGAGTCCCGCGCCGACGAGACGTTCTTCTCGCCGCGTCACGACCCGGACATCTACCCGCCGCACGACCGCATCCAGTCGATTCTCCAGTTCGCGGAAGCCGACGTGTGGGAGGCCTTCTGGAACTTCGTCGTCCCGGACACCGTCGAGGGCTACCCGGACGACGGCTACGTCCCGCAGGGACAGGACGACCTGCCTGAGGGCATCGAGAAGGAAGACGTGCCGGTCTCGCCGAAGTACTTCGCCGGATTCCGTTCGCTCGGGAGCGAGGTCAGCACCGACAAGTCCGCCGAAGAGCCCGCTTGGCTGCAGGACATGGCGAACACGACCGAGCGCGCCGGCCGCGCCCAGGACAAGGAAGACCTGATGGAGCGCCTGCGCGACCTCGGCTACATGTAAACGGCCACGGAACGACGCCGGTTCCGTATCGCTGTTTCTCTTGCTGTCTCAGTAGCGACGTTCGCCACGACAAACAGTAAATACACGGCCGAATCCGCCTGTCGACCGAGACGAGTGGTCGCCGGTAGCTGACCCCCGGAGCACAGAAGCCCCTATCAGCACTGAATATTGTCACTCTAACACTTCGACAGGAGTCGATGTATTCCGCGCCGGCAGCAATCCCGGACCCGGTGTGGTCGAACGCACAGAGTGGACACGGCTGCCGTTATGTGCGCGGCAACGGCTACAGGCGGCGACCAATACCCGTTTTAGACCCTTGTTCATCCTTTCTGAACGATGCAATTATCCGTCCCACAAGCCGGTTGATTGCAGTCTAAGCCTCGCTACGTCCCGTAACGCGGCCGAAAAAACGTTATAGACGATTGTCGAGAAAAGGTTTAGGTACTGTCGAACAATACGAGTAGGTGAATGAGTTCAGACCAGTACAACTGTCCGAACTGCGGGGCGGAATTGAGCTACCAGACGACGAAGCACAACGGCTGTTCGAACTGCGGGTTCGTTCCGCCGCATAGCGCTGAGTAAGGCGGTTTGGCCCGAGTTAGCGGCTGCGACGTTCTGTGGTAGATAGTTGTGGAATCCTACGATTAGCGTCACGTATTCGGGTCGACATCTATTTTTCTCGGCTCGCTGTATCCGTTGTCTGTGACGGACCGCACAGACCGGGGCGTTCTCGCGGGCGTTATCTTCGCCGTTTTACTGGCGCAGGTCTTGCTGTATCCGGGTGTCGACAGGCTCGTCCGGTCGCTGGGTGCGACGACGGACCTGAACGCGAGCATGTGGTTCCTGGCCGCTGAGTTCGGGGCTTTCGTCGTCTTCGCTGGCGTATGGGGCGTGCTCAGCGACGCCACCGGACGGCGCACGCCGTTCATCATCGGCGGGGCGGGCGCCGGCGCAGTGCTGTACGCCCTCATCGCGTGGCTCCCCGGCGCTGTCTCGCTCCCGTTTGCCGGCGTACTGGTCCTGCGAGCGCTTCAGGGCGGAGCCACCATCGCGGCGTTCTCGCTGGCGATGACGATGCTGATGGATCTCGGCGGCGGCCACGGCAAGAACATGGGGGCGGCAGGCATCGCTATCGGCAGTGGAACGGCGCTCGGTGCGCCACTGGGCGGCCAACTGTACGAAATCCAGACCACGCTCCCGCTGTACGTGGCGAGCGCGTTGTCGCTCGTCGTCGCAGTGGCCGCCCTGCTCGTGACCGACCGCGCACCGTCGGACGGGCGGTCGGGCCTGGCTGCGACCGTGTCCGGGCTCAAACAGCGACCGACCCTCGGCGTGCCGTACGCCTTCGGGTTCATCGACCGGCTCACCGCGGGATTTTTCGCGCTTGTCGGAACCCTGTACTTCAGGGAGACGTTCCAACTGGGACCCGGCGAAACCGGCGTCATGCTGGCGCTGTTTTTCGCGCCGTTCGCCCTCCTGCAGTACCCCTTCGGCGTGCTCTCGGACCGCATCGGTCGAACCGCACCCATCGTCGCCGGATCGGTACTGTACGGGCTCACCGTTATCGGCGTCGGGCAAGCGCCGACGGTGACCATCGCCGGTGCGGGGATGGTACTGACCGGTGTCATCGGCGCACTGATGGCTCCGGCGACAATGGCGCTCGTTTCGGACCTCGCCGGCGAGACGGAGCGCGGGACCGCTATGGCCGGGTTCAACATCTTCGGTAGCGTCGGCTTCCTCGCCGGCATCCTCATCGGCGGTACCGTCGCGGGAGCCTTCGGCTACGCAGTCGCGTTCTTTGTCGCCGGCGGGACAGAAGTCGTCCTCGCGGTGCTGGCGCTCCCTGGATTGCTCCGGCTGGAGAAGCCGGCCGAGGACGCCGTCGGGGGCTGACTACGACGCCTCGCGGACCTCGTCCAGTGCGTCCGGGTTCTCGATGCTGGACATGTCGCCCAGATCCTCGCCGCGGTAGACGCCGGCGATTGCCCGGCGGATTATTTTCCCGCTCTGGGTCTTGGGGAACTCATCGACGAACAGTACTTCTCGGGGCCGGAACGGCTTGCCGAGTTCCTCGCCGACGGCGGCGCGGATGTCGTCCCGGAGGTCGTCGTCGGGTTCGTAGCCCGCTTCCAGCACGGTGTAGAGGACGACGGCAGTGCCGGTGGTGTCGTCCGGCGCGCCGACGGCGGCGGCCTGATTGACGGCGTCGTGTTCCATCGCCGCACCCTCGACCTCCGCCGGCCCGACCTTCCGCCCGGCGACGTTGAGCACGTCGTCCGCTCGGCCGTGGAGGAACCAGAGGCCGTCCTCGTCTTTCTGCGCCCAGTCGCCGTGGTCCCAGACGTCGTCCCAGGTCGACCAGTACTCATGCAGGTAGCGGTCGTCGCCCGACCAGAGCGACCGGGTCATCGACGGGCAAGAGTCCCTGGCGACCAGATAGCCGCGCTCGTGGGTGTCGGCTATCGATTCACCATCGGAATCAACGATGTCGATGTCCATCCCCAGTCCCGGACCGCCGAGTGTGCAGGGTTTGAGCGATTGAATCGGCATCGGCATGAGAAAGCAGCCCATGATCTCGGTCCCGCCGGAGATGTTGATGATTGGACAGTCCTCGTTCCCGACGTTTTCGTGGAACCACTGCCAGCTCTCGGGGTCCCAGGGTTCGCCGGTCGAGCCCAGCAACCGGAGGCTGGAGAGGTCGTGGCCCTCCAGCCACTCGTCCCCTTTCTTTCGGAGTGCCCGTATTGCGGTCGGCGAGACGCCGAACGTGGTGAGGTCGTGGCGGTCGATCATCTCCCAGAAACGGTCTGGTTCGGGGTGGTCCGGCGCGCCCTCGTACATGAAGACGGTGCCGCCGAAGGCGTGGTTCCCCAGCAGCGTCCACGGACCCATCATCCAGCCGATGTCGCTCACCCAGAAGAAGCGGTCGCTCGGCTTGTGGTCGAACCCGAAGTAGATCTCCTTGGCCGCCTGCATGAGTGCGCCGGCGTGCGTGTGGACGATGCCCTTCGGTTTCCCGGTCGTCCCGGAGGAGTACAGCAGCATCGACTCCTGGTTGCTCGGGAGTTCCTTCGCCGCGTACTCGTCGTTGGCGGTCTCTATCGCTTCGTCCCACCACTCGTCGCGGCGGGTCCAGCGAATCGTCTCGTCGGGGTCGTCCGCGATACCGAGGCGGTCATAGACGACAGTGTGTTCGACCGGTGTCGTCCCGAGTTCCTCGCCGGCCTGCTTGATGGCCTCGTCGGCGCTTTCCTTGAGGTGGACACCGGAGCCCCGGCGATAGAAGCCGTCACCAGTGAACAGGACGGAGCACTCGGCATCGGCGATGCGGGTCGCCGTCGCGTCGACGCCGAACCCGGAGAAAATCGGCACGGCGATCGCGCCGACCTTGAGACAGCCGTACAGTATCGACGCCACCTCGGGGACCATCGGCATGTACAGGCCGACAGTGTCGCCGGTGCCGACGCCGACGGATTCCAGGTAGTTCGCCACCTTGCTTGCCTGCCGGTTCAGTTCGTGGTACGTGACCTCCCGCACGTCGCCGAGTTCACCCTCCCAGATGAGCGCGACCGTGTTTCGAGTGGGGCTGTCCCGCGCCGCGTGGCGGTCCAGCACGTTGTGGGCGGCGTTGATCGTCCCGCCGGTGTACCAGTCGGTGAACTGCGGCCCCTCACTGTTGTCCCGGACCTGATCGTATGCGTCGAAGAATTCGATGTCGAGGTACTCCGGGAGTAGGTCCCAGAACCACTCGACGCCCGAATCAGGTTCGTCCGGCAGGTCCGTGGTCGTTCGCTTGATGAGTTCGTCGTAGTTGTCGATGTCGTATTCCTGCATGAACTCCCAGACGTTCGTCGATTCGACGAACGAATGGCTCGGTTCGTGGACGATTGAGTCTACGTCGGTTTGGTCGCTCATAGCGTCAGTATTCCGTAGTGTTTGGCCGTCTGGTATAAACTCGTACCGCCGCTGCCCCGTGCGTCCGTTGGTCGGTCGGGGTAGCCCGACTCCGCGTCGCTTGTGTGTGGCGCAGGGACAGTGCATGTCCACACACCACTGTCTCACTCGTAGGTCGTTGTCATGCCGCCGTCGAACAGCAGGTCCCCGCCGTTGAGATGGTCGGCGTGTGTCGAGAGCCCGAACACGAAGAGGTTCGCCACGTCGATGGGGTCCATCATCTCCTTGACCCGCGCCTGGCCCAGCATCACGTCGTCGATGACCTCGTCGACGCTGATGCCACGTTGCTCGGCGGTGTCGGGAATCTGGTCGACGACCAGCGGCGTCTTCACGTAGCCCGTGCTGATAGAGAATCCACGGAGGCCGTCGCCGCCCTCGGCGGCGATAGACTGCGTCAGCCCCCGCAGGCCGAACTTCGAGACGTTGTAGGCCACCTTATCCGAGGTGACGTAGTGGCCGTGGACCGACGCCATGTTCGCGATAGCACCCACGCCGTCGTCAGTCCCGCGGATGTGAGGGATGACGCGCTTCGACAGCGCGAGCGGCGCGCGAAGCATTACGTCGTGCATCTGGTCGTACGTCTCCATCGGGAAGTCCTCGATGGCGTCGATGTGCTGGAGGCCGGCGATGTTCGCGAGATACCGTATGGTGCCGTGGGAGGCCGCGGTCTCGACGATGGACTCGATATCCGCGTCGTTCGCGAGGTCGCCGGCCACGGTCTCGACGGCCCCATCAAGGTCGAGGTCCGCCGCCGTGTCCGCGACCTCAGCGAGACCGTCTTCGTCGATATCCGTGGCGACGGCAGTCACCCCGTTGGCGGCCATCGCCAGCGCTGTCGCCCGGCCGATGCCCGATCCGCCGCCGGTCACCAGACAGACAGTGTCGCTCGTGTAGTGGTCGTCGTCGACGAACAGTATCGAGGACTCGTCGATGGGCTCGACTTCGAGCCGTTCGTGAGAGGTGCTGGATGCCATTCAGTCACACGTTCTCTAGACATGTCCGAATAGGGGCGGGTTGACATGTATACCCGACTGACCGTGTGGTGCTGTCACAGCCCGGCGCGAGAACGCTGCTCCGCTGTCTCACCGACGACGTGGTTTACGTGTAAACCTCCCGTTATTCGGGGGTTACGTCGGAAGAATCAGTCATCCCTGTGAGCGTGGCACACACCGCGTGACCAGACATCCCGGACTCATCCGGGGCGTATTGGGACACACCTATGGAACAAACGACAACGGACCATGACACTGGTGGCATCGGCAGGCGAAAACTGCTCTCCGCCGTCGGCGGCTCGGCCGTCGCCGCAGCACTCGCTGGCTGCTCGACGCTGCTGAGCGACGGTGAAACAGCGGATCAGGGCGAGCAGTCCGGCGGTGAGATTTCCGACGAACCGATACAGGCCGGGTTGTTGACGTTCACACGTGGCGCACCGGGCGTACTCGGGATTCAGGCCCAGCGCGGGGCCGAACTCGCCGTCCAGCGCATCAACGAAGCCGGCGGTATCGGTGGACAACGCGAAATCGAACTGGACGTCGTCAACGAGGGGTCGAACCCGCTCGACAGCTACAACCAGTTCATCGAGGAGGGGAAAGAGGTCACCTTCGGCCCGATTTCCAGTGGCACACACAGCCAGATCGCCCCTGAGGTCGAGAAGAACGGAATCATCAACGTCAGCACCGACGGGACGGTGACGACGCTCTACGAGGAGACCGTCCCCGATCCGACCTACTCCTTCCGCTTCCAGAACTACGACATCATGGAGGTGGTGACGATGGCCCGCGAGGCCGTCGAACGCATCGGTGCGGACAACATCTCGACCGTCGCCGGGGTCAACCCCGGCTACTCCTTCGGCGAGGACGAGATGCGGGTGTTCACGCAGGCAATCCAGAAACTCACGGACGCCGAAATCGTCTACGAGGGGTTCCCGGAACTCGGAGCCAGCGACATGTCGAACCACATCACCTCGATCAACAACGAGGAGCCGGACGTGACCTTCTCCAGCCTGTGGGGCGGCGACGTGACGACGTTTGTGCGACAGGCGAACGCCAACGACATGTTCGAGAACACGACGGTGTTCGGCACGACGCTGTACAGCGCGGCCGGCGACGTGCCGGGCGACGCGCTGGCCGGGACGGATATCTACTCCGGGTCGCGCAACTACTACTGGGGGAAGCCGGCGCTGGGCAACTGGCAGCCCGGCCGGGAGCTGTTCGACGCCGCGACACAGCAAGAGGGCGTGACGGTCCCGACGGCTCACTACATGAGCGGCTACGGCGCGGTCACCGCGTGGGCGACGGCCGTCGAGAAGGCTATCGACCTGCTTGGGACCTACCCCAGCCAGGAGCAGATCGCACAGGTTCTGGAGGGCCACGGCTTCTTTACGCCGGCCGGCTACCACAACATCGCCGAGGACCATCAGGGCGCGTCGAACTCCTTCGCCGGCCAGATGGTGTACGACGACGACCTCGGGGCGGCCAGGCTCAACGACGTGAACACCTACGCGGCGACCGAGACCGCGCCGCCGCCGGGCGTCACCGGCAGCGACTGGCTGGACAGCTGGAGCGCCTGATACCGAGCCATGGCCGTAACACCCACAGCCGCGCTCGTCCAGACGCTCAACGGCATCCAGTTCGGGTTCATTCTGTTCATGATAGCCTCGGGCCTGACCGTCATCCTGGGCATCCTGGACGTCCTGAACCTGGCCCACGGAGAGTTGTTCTCCATCGGCGCGTACACCGCCATCGGTGTGTTCGGGTTTATTATCGGTGTCGTCGGCCCACCGGGTGGCGACGTCGTCGGTACCGCCGTGTTCGTTCTCGCGGTTCTCGCAGCCGTTCTGGTGACAGCAGCCATCCTCCTCCCCGTCGGGACCCTCTTCGAGGCGGTGTTCCTCCGGCAGATCTACGACCGCGACCAGGTGTACCAGCTGGTGCTGACCTTCGCCCTCTTGCTCATCCTCCTCGACGTGAAGAAGTTCATCTGGGGGGACAGTTCGATACGGACCGACGCCGTGTACAGCGCCATCAACACGATTCCGACGAGCGAACTCGTCGGGCTGAACTACCCGACTTACAACGTGTTCGTCATCCTCGTCGGCTCGGTCGTCGTCGTGGGCCTGTTCTGGTTCTTCGAGCGCACAAAGACGGGGCGCATCATCCGCGCGACGGCCATCGACCGCGAGATGGCCACCGCCATCGGCGTCAGCACCGACCGCGTGTTCACGCTGGTGTTCGCGCTCGGAGCCTTCCTCGCCGGTTTCGCCGGTGCAATGGCGGTCCCGCCCACGTCGGCGACCCTGGAGATGGGCACCAACCCGCTGGTGCTCTCGTTCGTCGTCATCGTCATCGGCGGCCTGGGAAGCCTCCGCGGGGCGTTCGTCGGCGCGCTCCTGGTCGGCGTCATCCGGAGCTGGATGATCACGCTGTATCCGCCGGGTGAGATCGCCGCCCCGTTCGCTATCATGGCGCTAATCCTGCTAGTCAAGCCCGAAGGGCTGTTCGGGACGTGGGGTGAGACGGCGTGATGCCGGAGCGCGTCGACCGCGACGGGACGCCGGCGTACCGCTTCCTCGGGGTCGAAGTGACTCGCCGGGAGGCGGCCTTCCTCGCCCTCGGGGTGGTGTTCCTGTTCATCATTCCCGACGTCGCGAGCCTCTCGGACAGCCTCCAGCTCAGCGTCATCCACCAGGGCCTGCTGTTTGGCTTCGCGGCGGTCGGGCTGAACCTCCTGCTTCGCCACACGAAGCTCACGTCGTTCGGCCACGCGGCCTTCTTCGGCACCGGCGCGTACGCGACCGCAGTGCTGGCCCGCTACGCCGGCGTCCAGAGCGTCGGCCTGCTGTTGCTCGGGGCCATCGCCGCCGCGACGGTGATGGCGGCCATCATCGGAGTGCTATCCCTGCGACACACCGGGCTGTACTTCGCCCTCCTGACGCTGGCCTTCGGCCAGCTCCTGTACGCCATCGCGCTCGGCCAGAGCGCGCTCGGCGGGAGCGACGGGCTCCCGATCCGGCCGGGGCCGGCGAACCAGCCGCTCCTGTTCGGGACCGCGTTTAGCCCCGACGTGTACCAGATCTTGACGTATTACCTGACAGTGGTCGTCATCCTCATCGGCCTGTTCGTGATGTACCGCATCACGCAGTCGCCGTTCCGAAACGCCCTCGACGCCATCGGGCAGGAACGGACCCGGGCGCGGTTCATCGGCCTGCCGGTCCGCCGCTACGTCTGGGCCGCGTTCGTCATCTCGGGCATCTACGGCGGCGTCGCGGGCGGGCTGTACGCCGTCGTCCGCCAGTACGTTCGCCCGGAGGGGACGCTGTTTTTCCTCCGGTCGGGCGACATCCTGTTCATGGCGATACTGGGCGGGTTCCGGACGCTGGTCGGCCCGCTCATCGGCGGTGTCGTCCTCGTCTTCCTGCAGGACGTGGGGCAAGACGTGACCCAGTACTACGAGTTCCTGACCGGTGTGGTGCTCCTGATCCTGGTGTACGGCTTCCCGCGGGGAATCGTCGGCTCGCTCCGGTCCGGCGGCATCGTCAACACGCGGCTCAATGAACTGCGTCGAGAGCCCTCCGTCCTGTCATCGTGGGGCCGGACCGCCGTGCAATCGATAGAGCAGAAGGTGGCCGAGTCGCTGACCAGCCTGCGAATAATCCTCTTCGGAGTCGACTGATATGCTCGAAGCACGCAATCTGCGGAAGTCCTTCGGTGAACTGGTCGCAACTGACGACATCACGCTCGAGTTCGGGAAAGAGGACGGCGAACTCGTCTTCATCGTCGGCCCGAACGGGGCCGGGAAGACGACGTTCATCAACCTGCTGACCGGCTTTCTCTCGCCGGACGAGGGCTCCATCGTCCTCGACGGCGACGACATCACCGGCATGTCGGCAAACGGTCGTGTCGACGCCGGTATCGCCCGGAGCTTTCAGGTCGTCAAGGTGTTCGAGGAGATGACGGTCCGGGAGAACCTCCGGACGGTGGTGCTGACCGAACAGGGCAAGACCTGGAGCCTGTTCTCGATGGCCGACGGCCACGCGGAAGTGGAGACCAAGGTCGATGAACTGCTTGCGAAGTTCCGGCTCGAAGACGCCGCCGACACCCTCGCCGAGGAACTGCCCCACGGCGACCGGAAGCTACTGGACGTAGCGATGTCGTTCGGTCTCGACCCGGACTACCTCTTGCTCGACGAGCCGACCTCCGGGGTGTCGACCCGCGAGAAGGAGTACGTCATCGAGACGATTGTCGAGGTCGGTCGGGCCGAGGGCGTCACGACGGTCACCATCGAGCACGACATGGACATCGTCACCGAGTACGCCGACCGCGTCGTGGCGCTCCACCAGGGGACCGTCCACGGCGTCGGGCCGCCGACGATGCTCGAAACGGACGACGAACTCCGGCGGCTCCTCCTTGGGGTGGGTGACGATGAGTAGCGACGCCCTGCTGTCCGTCCGCGGTCTCAACGCCGCCGTCGAAGGGTTCCAGGTGACCGAGGACATCGACCTCGACGTGAACGCCGGCGAGGCGGTCGGTCTCGTCGGCCGGAACGGGGCCGGCAAGACGAGTACCTTTCGCGGCATCATGGGCCTGACGCCGGTCTGGAGCGGCTCAGTCAAGTTCCGCGGCGAGGAGCTGACCAGCATCCGCTCGGAGCTGATACCCAAGCGAGGCATCGGCTACCAGCCCGAAGACCGGAAGCTGTTCACCGGGATGACTGTCGACGAAAACTTCCGGCTCCCCATCTGGACCAGCGGGAAGGCCCGCGGTATCGACGACGAGGACGCGGTCATCGAGAGCGTCTACGACGTGCTGACCGAACTCGATGACCGCCGGGACGCGAAGGTCCAGAACCTCAGTGGCGGCCAGGCGAAGATGGTCGCTATCGGCCGGGCACTGGCGCTTCAGCCCGACCTGCTCATCCTCGACGAACCGCTGGAGGGGCTAGCCCCGGTCGTCGTCGAGAGCCTCAAGCGCTACATCCGAGCCATCAACGACCGCGACATCGCGGTGCTCATCGCGGAGTCCAACGTCACGCACGTCCCCGATGTCGTCGACCGCCTGTACGTCATCGAACGGGGCGATATCGTCGCCAGCGGCGACCCGGAGGAGTTGGCGGCCGACGAAGACATCCAGAAGCTGATGCAAGGGAGCGGCACGGAGTAGCGGAAAACCGGAGCACCGGACCGGTGGCCTACTCGGTCACGTCGTTCATCGCCGTCGTGACGCGGTCGAGTATCTTCCGCTGGCTCCGCCGAAGGTTCTTCGAGATAGCCATCTTGGAGACGTCGAACTCCTCGGCGAGCGACGACAGGGTCGCGTCCCGAGGCGTGTCGAAGTAACCGCCTTCGACGGCTTTCTCCAATGTGTCCCGTTCGACATCCGACAGCTCCCGGCAGCCGTCGACCAGCCGCTTTGCCGAGTCGATGTTCTGCAGCAGGTCGTAGTAGTCTTCGAGGTCGACCGATTCGCGGGACCGGATGGTGTAGTCGTTGTCCCGGTCCAGTTCCGACAGGGTGCCTTCCGCGACGCGTTCGGTATCGAAGCCGACGTGCCAGATTTCCGACCCGTTCCGGATGCGGAACGGCCCGGTGATGTAGCCGCTGTGGTCGCGGATGACGCTCATCGCGTTCGTCTCGTCGATGCGCGAGCGGATGAGCGCCAGGTCGCCCTTCCGACGGAGAAGCTGATAGGACTCCATGTGATCGTGCGTCTCCAGCGCGTTCAGCCCGCGATCCAGTTCCTCCCGGTCCGCGCCGTTGACCATGATCCGCGTCTCCAACTCCCGCTCGACAGGGTGGAAATCCCACTGCTTGGCCAGAAACGACACCTCGTAGTCCCGTGTTGTGTCGATATACGGACAGTCGTACTGGACCATGTCCATCTCGAGCGAGATCATGGGTAATCAATCATGTTGAACTCTCTTAGTGATTGCCTCTCCGCCACGTAACCCGACCGTGCCAGTCACGCCGCAAACCCTTTTGACTGCGGCAGTTAACTTTCGAGTATGTACGTCCGGGATGCGAAAAACCGAGAGGAAGTCTGGTTGCTCGACCGTATCGAGGAGATGGGGCTGGACGAGACGGCTTTCAGATCCCGGGACTACGTCGTCGCTATCGACGAGGAGAGCCACGAGAAGGCGGGATTCGGCCGTATCCGTATTCACAAGAGCGACGAGGAGTCCGTCTGTGAACTGACGAGTATCGGCGTGCTGCCCGTATGGCGCAACCAGGGGGTCGGCGCACACGTCATCGAGCGCCTGGTCGAGTACGCCGGCGACGAGGGGTTCGACACCGTCTACTCGCTGACGAACGCCTCCGAGTACCTCGCGCAGTTCGGTTTCGAGCGCATCGAGCCGGCGCAACTCCCTGACTCGCTCCGGGACCGACTCGCGACCAAACAGGAGAACATCCAGCCCGACGCGGTGCCGCTCCGGGTGGCCATCGACCGCTTCGAAGTACCGGGGGACCTCCGCAAACGGTTCAAGCGGGCCAGTGCCGGCGAGTCCGAGGAACCCGAGCCGGAGGAGGGACCCGAGGACTTCGGCATCGATCCCGACGAAGCGACCTACAAGTACGACACGGGCGACTGATTATCCGACGACGGACGGATTATCTGACGTCGACGACTTCGATATCGAACACGAGCGTCTTGCCGGACAGTTCGTGGTTGAAATCCACCTCGACAGCGTCGTCACGGACCGCAGTCACGTCCCCGTGCAGGCCGTTCTCGGCCTCGACGTGGAGCCCGACCTCCGGCTCTTTTCCGACCATACCCTCGAACGTCTCGGGGTCGTACTCGCGGACGCGGTCGGCCTGGAACTCCCCGTAGGCTTTCGCCGGAGGCACCGTGACAGTGGCCTCCTCACCCGCAGTCATTCCGACGATGGCCTCGTCGATCCCTTCGATGATATCCCCTGCACCGACGGTGAAGGAAAGCGGTGCGTACTCGCTCGCCTCGACGCCCTGTGCCTCGATGAGTCCGTGCTCTCTGGCGACTTCGGGACGTGACGTATCGAAGACGCTCCCGTCCTCGAAGCGGCCGACGTACTCGATGGTGACGCCGTCTCCCGGTTCGATTGGCATACGTCCTCGATAGATACCGACGATATAAACCCACCTCGGAACAGCGCGCTGCCGTATCGTGACGGGATGCATTACAAACCGTGAAGGATTTAAGAACCCTTAAGCCTCCGCCGTCCGACAATCCGTCCATGTTTGACCCCGACGAGCTGGAAGAGATACGGGAGTCGAAGGCTCAGTGGGAGGAAGACGACGTCCAGCCCACCGTCGACCGCTTTGGCGAACGCAAGGAGACGTTCACCACGGACACCGAGGGACACGAAGTAGACCGTCTGTACACCCCTGAAGACATCTCCGATCTCGACTACGAAGAGGATCTGGGCTTCCCCGGCCAGGAACCGTACACCCGCGGCGTGTATCCGACCG
The DNA here is from genome assembly GCF_048595605.1 of Haloarcula sp. KBTZ06. NCBI lineage: Archaea > Methanobacteriati > Methanobacteriota > Halobacteria > Halobacteriales > Haloarculaceae > Haloarcula > Haloarcula sp. KBTZ06. Next base: position 1,151,346 of record NZ_CP184337.1, on the reverse strand, counting down.
GCTATCGAGGCCGACTCTGGACGATGCGCCAGTACGCCGGGATGGGAACTGCGACGGAGACCAACGAGCGGTTCAACTACCTACTCGACCAGGGCCAGACTGGGCTCTCGATGGCGTTCGACCTCCCGACGCAGATGGGTTACGACTCCGACCACGCGATGGCTGCCGGCGAAGTCGGCAAAACCGGCGTCGCCATCGACTCGCTGGACGACATGGAGACCGTGTTCGACGGCATCCCGTTGGACGAGGTGTCGACCAGCATGACCATCAACGCCCCCGCGTCGGTGCTGCTGGCGATGTACATCGCCGTCGGCGACAAGCAGGGCGTCGACCGCGAGGAACTCCGCGGGACCATCCAGAACGACGTTCTCAAGGAGTACATCGCCCGGAACACGTTCATCTACCCGCCGGAGCCGTCGATGCGGCTCATCACCGACATCTTCGAGTTCTGCGCCGCCGAGACGCCGAAGTTCAACACCATCTCCATCTCGGGGTATCACATCCGCGAGGCCGGCTCGACGGCCGCTCAGGAAATCGCGTTCACGCTGGGGGACGGCATCGAGTACGTCGAGGCAGCCATCGAGGCCGGCCTCGATGTCGACGAGTTCGCCCCGCAACTGTCGTTCTTTTTCGCCTCCTACAACAACATCTTCGAGGAGGTGGCGAAGTTCCGGGCGGCGCGTCGCCTCTGGGCGAAAATCATGGACGAGCGCTTCGACGCCCAGAACCCCAAGTCCAAGCAACTGAAGTTCCACACTCAGACCGCCGGCTCGACGCTGACCGCCCAGCAGATCGAGAACAACGTCGTCCGCGTGTCCTACCAGGCACTCGCGGCGGTCCTCGGCGGGACCCAGAGCCTCCACACCAACGGCAAGGACGAGGCCATCGGCCTGCCGACCGAGCAGTCTGTCAGGACTGCGCTGCGGACCCAGCAAATACTCGCCCACGAATCCGGCGCGGCCGACACAATCGACCCGTTAGCCGGCAGCTACTACGTCGAGTCGCTGACCGACGAACTCGAAGCCGAGGCCCGCGACCTCATCGAGGAGGTCGACGACCGCGGCGGGATGCGCCGCTCCATCGAGGAGCAGTGGGTCCAGCGCCAGATCCAGGACGTGGCCTTCGAGCGCCAGCGCGAACAGGAGGCCGGCGAGCGCATCATCGTCGGCGTCAACGAGTATCAGGTCGAAGAAGAGGGCGAACAGGACATCGAGGAAGTCGACGAGGCCGTCGAACAGGCCCAGCAAGACAACGTGGCCACCGTCCGGGAGGAGCGCGACGAGGAGGCCGTCGAGGCGAAACTCGACGCGCTCCGGGGGGCCGCCGAGGGCGACGAGAACGTCATGCCCTACATCATCGACGCCGTGAAGGTGTACGCCACGACCGGCGAGGTGTGTGACGTGCTCCGGGACGTGTTCGGCGAGTACCAGCCCGGTTCGTCGATGTAAGGTCGGTCGAAACGCGGGACCGTCCTGTTTTCGAGCCATCTGTGCTCCAGAATTATAAGCTACCCCGGTGTACGGCCGTCCATGCGATTCGACCACGCCGGTATCGCAACTGACGACGCCGCTCCGCTCGTGGAACTGTTCGCCGAGGCTTTCGAAACACCGGTCGTCCACGAGGAGACGTTCGACGGCCTGCAGGTGACGTTTCTGGAGATGGGCAACGGGTACTTCGAACTGTTGGAACCGCTGCCGGACGCCGACGGCGCGATTCCCAGATATCTCGACAGCAACGGCCCGGGTATCCATCACGTCGCCCTGGAGACAGACGACATCGCTGCCGCGCTAGAGACAGTCAGTGACTGCGGCATCGACCTCATAGACGAGAAGCCGCGGCCCGGCGCGTGGGGACACGACGTGGCCTTTCTCCATCCGAAGACGACCGGCGGGGTGCTCGTGGAGTTCGTCGAACACTAATCGGCTTCTCGTCCCGGGCCCGGATTCACTCGTCGTCGAGCAACGCTGCAAACCGTTCTTCGGCACCGGGCGTGAGCCGCTCGGGCGGCTCCGCGAACCACGCCGCTCCAACGAGTTCCGACTCGTCCACATCGAGGCTTCCCTTCTTGTACTCCGCTTCGAGGTAGATGTCTAGCGTGTGTACCGACCCCTGTGCGTCGGTATCCGGATAGTACTTCGAGTGAACGACCTCTGCGACGCCGGTGACCGTACAGCGGATGCCGGTCTGTTCGTTGACGCGGCGGACGGCGGTCCCCTGTACCGATTCGTATTCGTCGCCTTTGCCGCCGCCCGGCAGCGCCCACATATCAGCGCCGCGGCCCAGCACCAGCAGAACGCGGTCGCGGGTGTCGCCGGCCGCCTGATCGGGTATCTGGTCGCTTAGCTCCGGGAACTCGGAGCCGTCCCGAGTGACGAACACGACGCTGTTTCCGGAGTAGCCGGTCCCGCGTGTCGCAGCGAACACGTCAGCGTATTCGTCGGGCGACAGCTCGAAGGCCTCCTCGGTGACCGGAACCTCGTCGTAGGCCGCTTCCAGGCTCGCAATGCGCTTGTCGACGTTCGTCTGGTTGATTTTCTCTGTGAGGTTCGCGTCGCCGGCCTCCGCGTCGGCCGGGGTGTCGTCGCCAGTCATACGAGGTGATACTGCGGGCCACCGATAAGTGCCGCGGTCCAGCCGATGAAAAAGAACTTGTATTCTGGTTGTCTGCTTCCGGACATGAAAGCGATTGTCCTCGCAGGCGGGTACGCCACCCGGCTCTGGCCTGTCACCAAGAACCGGCCCAAAATGCTGCTTCCAGTCGGTGAGACGACTGTCATCGACCGGATTCTGGGCGAACTGGAGAAGGACGATCGCATCTCGGACGTGTTCGTCAGTACGAATCAGCGCTTTGCCGACGACTTCCGGGACCACATCGCCGCGAGTAGTTTCGAGAAGCCGTCCCTGACCGTCGAGGAAACCGCCGAAGAGGACGAGAAGTTCGGCGTCGTCGGCGCGCTCGCCCAACTGGTCGACCGGGAGGGGCTCGGCGACGAGGACCTGCTGGTCATCGCCGGCGACAACCTCATCAGCTTCGACATCGCCGATTTCGTCGATTACTTCGAGCAGTACGGCGATCCCACGCTCGCCGCCTACGATGTCGGCTCGCGGGAGAAGGCGAGTTCCTACGGCCTCATCGAACTGGACGGCGAGGAAGTCACGGACTTTCAAGAGAAGCCCGACGACCCCAACAGCACGCTCGTCTCGATTGCCTGCTACGCGTTCCCGGCCGATGCGATTCGCTTCAACGAGTATCTCGAAGATGGAAACAACCCCGACGAACCCGGCTGGTTCATCCAGTGGCTCGTCGACGACGGTCCGGTCCGGGCGTTCACCTTCGACGACGCCTGGTACGACATCGGGACGCCCGAAAGCTATCTGGAGGCCGTCGCGTGGGAACTCGACGGCGACAACGTCGTCGCAGAGGACGCCACCATCGAGAACACCACGCTCGGCGAGAACGTCCACGTCCTCTCGGGGGCAGAAATCGTCAACTCCAGCCTCGACGGCACCATCGTGTTCCCGGACACGACCATCCTCGATTCGGACATCCGCGAGTCGATTATCGACCGGGATACGCAGGTCGAGAGTCTGGACCTCGCCGGAGCGCTCATCGGCGCACACACACAGTTGACGAACGGCGACTGACTCCGCCTAGCCGTCTTGATTCTCCCGATTACGCCAGCCACGCGTCTTCGATCTGTAGCGTCCCGCGACTGCCGTCCCACTCCGTCTCGTACTCCAGTTCGATCCGGCGGTCCATGTGTGGCCCGTCGGTGACGAGCGTCTCGAACTCGCCGCCTTCGCCGAGAATATGGACGCCGTACTCGTCGTTGAGCGCCTCCAGTTCGTCGAGCGCGTCGGCATCGAGCGTGCGACCCAGCCAGGACTCATCGAGCCCGTAGGCGGCCACGCGGATGATCCGTATCTCGAAGCCGGCGTCGAGCATCGCGTCGGCGAGGTCGCGTGGGTTCTCTTGCCACAGCGGCGCGAACACGTTGGCTTCGAGGCGGTCGGCCATCGATTCGATGCGGGTCGTCTGGTACTCGCTCTCGACTGCGCCAGCGGTGACGCCGGTGATGCCGCCGTCCAGTTCGGCGTCGAGTTCGCGTAGCGCGGCCTCCAGCGGTTCGAGTTCGGCGTCGCCCTGGTCGCCGGAGTCGAGCACGTCGTCGGCCTCGAAGTCATCGGGCTCGATTTCCACCAGTGGGATACCGATGCTCTCGGCGGCCAGGCGGGCCAGTCGAGTCGCCGGAACGTGGTACATGTAGGAGTCGCCCTCCGGGTGGACCGTCACCAGATGTTCGACAGGGTGGCCCCGTTCCAGTGCCCGGTACAACGCCCACGAGGAGTCTTTGCCGCCGGAGAACAGCGAAACCCACGCGCCGTCTGTCATAGCCGCCGGTAGCCGGCGGCGGCGTAAATCGCTGTCTATTCCACCAGTTCGTCCTCGATATCGGTGTGGCTGACGTAGGTCGCCACCCGGACGCCGACGATGCTGATGAGGATACCTGCGAGGATGAACAGCCCGAGGCGGGTCCCCGCCTCCAGTATGAACCCCTGGACCTGAACGATGCCGAGGTTCGTCTCCGGCACCTGAAACGGCTCGAACACGCCACCGCGTTCGAGGAAGTACGCAGAAAAGCCGCGAACGACCAGCCCGACCGCGACCGCACCGAAGGGGAGGTTCACGTACGCGCTCCGGACCCCTTCCTGCTGGATGAGTTCGTCCAGCAGGCGACCGAGCGAAGCGGCCAGCGCCGCGCCGGTCAGCCACGGCACGGACGCGAAGGCAAAGCGGTTCGCAAGCAGGAAGGGGCTGATATCGCCGACCGCCGAGACGCCCAGCACGCCGGCGAAGATGCCGACGAGCGAGAGGCCGGCGGCGACGACGTAGGTCACGAGCGACACCTGTCCCGAGTACAGGGCTTCCCGGGTCTGGCTGGGAAGTCGGGAGAGGTATGCGTCGATACCCAGTCCCTTGTAGATGAGGAACACGCCGATGGCGGCCGCGATAGCGCCGACGGCGATGGTCGGGCTGGTGACGACGAGCAACAGCGGGAACGCGAGCATGATGATCCCGACGGGGACCAGCACCGTCTTGCGCAGTTCCTCGTCGGCCAGGAACTGCTTGAGCAGGTAGTACGTGGATTCGATGTCGCGGGCCTGACGAACGACGACCCGGTCGACGGCGTCGACCTGGACGCGACTCTCGATGATGGGAACCAGCCGCTCGTCGTCGGCACTGTCGACGACGACGACCGCGGAGTCCGGGTCGTGCTTGGCGACCAGGTCGTCGATCTGGCTGGCGATCTCCCGGTCCGAGCCGACACTGTCGCTCCCGCCGCCGACGACGGCAAGCACCGGCGAGGACCCCTCGGCTTCGAGTTCGTCCGCGACCGCGAGCCCTTCCAGCAAACAGTTGACCCGGCTGTCTTCCGGGTCTACGACGCCCGTCTGCGTGATGAGTGACTCGACGGCGTCGCGGCCGACGACGGGACACGCCGCTGCGGCCGGACTGTCCCTGTCGATACACACCACCAGCGTAGTCACACTACGGCGAAGGCGGTCCCCGAATAAAAAACCTCCCGAGCTATCGCCGGAAGGAGAGGCCCTCGATATCGCCGTCGGCGACGCCGGCGATACCCGCGCCGAGGGCGAAGGCGACCTGCTGTGCGCCTCCGCGGAGTTTGCCGGTCAGGCCGCGCTCGGGTTCGTACTCCTTGATTGTCACAGCCTCGCCCAGCCGTTGCTCCAGGCTCGCCTCGACGTCATCACGCGTGCCGAGCCGGTCGACGAGCCCACGTTCTTCCGCCTCGTCGCCGAGGAAGATGCGCGCTTCGGTATCTTTGAGCGTCTCAGCGTCCATCTCGCGGCCCTCGGCAACGGTGTCGATGAACTGATCGTAGTAGTCGTCGACGATACCCTGGAGGTACTCGCGCTCGTCCTCGGTCATCTCCTTCAACGGCACGCCGGCGTCCTTGTACTCGCCGGCGGTGAACTGCTCGTAGGAGAGGCCCAGGCGGTCTGCCAGTTCCTTGGCGTTGACCCGCGAGCCGACGACGCCGATCGAGCCGACGATAGAGCCCTCGCGCGCCCAGAGCTCGTCACAGCCGGCGGCGATGTCGTAGCCGCCGCTGGCACAGACGTCCGTGGCGTAGGCGATGGTCGGGCCGTCGAACTCCTCGGCGGCGATGCGGATGTCCTCGCTGGGGACGATTTCGCCGCCCGGCGTGTTCAGTTTCAGGAGCAGCGCCTCTGAGCCCCGGTCCGCGTCGGCACGGTCTATCTGTTCGACGATGTCGTCGGCCGACGCGCCCACCGGTGGACTGGTGATGCCGCCACCGCCGTCACGGCTGATCGGCCCTTCGACGGCGACCTCCGCGACGTTGTGTGCCGGGAGGAGGGAACCGGCGATGTTGCTGCCGATACGGGCGGTGGCGACGGCGACAGCGACGACCAGCAGGACGCCGAGCAACTGGGCGAGGTTGTCGGGCGTTCTGACGAACAGCACCCAGCCCAGGACCGTGCCGATACCGACCACAATTACGACCAGTAACCCACGAACGATGTCGTCTGTGCCCGCCATTACTGATACATCCCGAGCGGCTGTGCGCTCGTGCTCTCCTCCTGATTTTCCTGAAGCTGCTGTGCGAGTTGCGCCTTGGCTCGACCGATTTCCTCGGCCTGCTCGACCAGTGCCTCGGTATCGACCTCGAAGTCGGCCAGCGGGCTTATCGCCGTCTGCAGGAGCGCCCGCGCCGCTTCCGGGTCAGGAAAGCGCTGATCGGCCTCGACGATGAGCCCGATGCTCGTCAGCCCGACCCGCTGTGATTCGTGGACCAGCGCCCCGGTCGGCCCGGTGATCGCGCCGTTCTCCGAGGGCGAGTCCACGTTCGCCTCCTCCAGCATCGCCGCCCCGTCGCCGGTTGAGACGCCGTACACGTCCGGTACACCGTCTTTCTCGGCAGGACGGCCGCTGAGGTAGATCGGCGTCGCGTCGTTGGCCTCGAACCAGCTGACCATACAGCCGGCGAACTCCTTCGCGCCGGACGGGGAGATCGGTGCATCGCTCTGGAGGACGAGCAGGTCACGGCCCTCATCCGCGTACAGTCGGACCGGCGGGCGAACGTCCGGATCGTCCGTCCCGTACACGGCGATTTCTGGCAGTCCCTCGCAGTGGGCTGACGCGTAGTACTCCATATCGTAGACGTCGACGAGATGGTCGGCGGCTATCTTGCCGACGAGTCCGACGCCCGGGAGCCCCTCGACCAGTGTCGGGGAATCGAGCGAAATGTCGTCGCGGTGGACCTGTATGTGTGCCATGTCTGTGGTATCGGCCGCCGGCGGCTTGAAAGCCATGGGCCAGTGCCGTTCGAAACCCACAAACCGACCGCCAGCGAACGCCGGACAATGGAACCACTCGACCGCTACCGACCCATCATCGACGACTTCGAGGCGTTCATCGACGCATGTGAACGCCCGCTACCGTCGGCTGTCAGGGTCAACACCATCAAAGCCTCCGTCGAGAGGGTCCGAACGGCGCTTGCGGACGCGGACATCGCCTACGAACCCGTCGACTGGCACGACGGCCTGTTCGTCCTGCCCGAGGACTCCCCCGGCGCGAACTGGCCGTACTTCCACGGCTGGATTCACGGGCAGGAGGAAGTGTCCGTGATTCCGGCGACCGTACTGGACCCCCAGCCTGGCGAGCGAGTCTGGGATGCCTGTGCGGCACCGGGGAGCAAGACGACTCAGCTCGCCGCGCTGATGGAGGACACCGGCGAAGTCGTCGCAACCGACAACAACCTCGGACGGATTTCGGCGCTACGGACCAACACTGAGCGGCTGGGCGCGACCACGGTCGCTGTCACCCACGAGGACGGGCGCAACCACTCGCTCAAGCCCTTCGGCGGCGAGGGATACGACCGGGCACTCGTCGACGTCCCCTGTTCCTGTGAAGGGACCATTCGAAAGAACCCCGATACGCTGGAAGATTGGACGCTCTCGCACGTCGAAGGCATCTCCGGCGTCCAGAAAGGAATCCTCAAGCGAGCCGTCGAAGTGACCGAACCCGGCGGAACCGTCGTTTACTCCACCTGCACATTTGCCCCGGAGGAAAACGAGGCCGTACTGGACTTCGTTCTCGGCGAGACGGCCTGCGAAATTGTGGACTACGACCTCCCGCTCGACCACGCCCCCGGCATCACCGAGTGGCAGGACGAGACATTCGACCCCAGCGTCGCCGACGCCAAGCGCATCTACCCGCATCACAACGACACGGGCGGGTTCTTCTGTGCGAAACTGGAGGTACCCGCGGAATGAGCGACCAGAGCACGGAGTTCACACGGCTCCCAGAGACAGACGAAGAGCGAGAAGACCCCGAGCGGGCGACCCGCGAGGAAGTCCTCGACTTCTGGACCGAGCGGTTCGGCGTCCCGCCGGAGACTTTCGAGGGATACACGTTCTGGGAACGCGGCGCTGGCAAACTGTGGCTGTATCAGGGGAGTCCGCCATCGCCTGTCGACATCGAGGGCCTTGGAATGACGTTCCTGCGGACGCGCCAGGAACACTGGAAGCCGACGCTGGAGGCCGTCCAGCGATTCGGCGAGCACGCCAGCCAGAACGTCATTCACCTCGACGAGGACACTGCCCGAGCGTTCGTCGCGGGCGAGGATCAGGAACTCGACTGGGACGGCGACTGGGGGTATCTCGTCGTCACCCACGACCTCGCCGGCGAGGCCGAACCGGTCGGCGTCGGCCTGTACGTGTACGGCGAACTCAGGTCCCAGGTGCCGAAGGGTCGCCGGCGAGAGGTCTGAACCGGGCGGTACAACCGGGCAGGTGAGAGCGGCTCAACCGCTGGAAGACTTCGCGGCCGGCGTTCCCTGCATCGCGTACAACTCCGCGTACGTGCCGTCGTCGTCAAGCAGTTCGGCGTGGCTGCCCCGTTCTGTGACCTGCCCGTCCTCGACGGTGTAGATTCGGTCGGCGTTAGAGACGGTCGAGAGCCGATGGGCGATTGCGATCACGGTCTGGTCCCCGTCGAGCGTCTCGACGGTTCGATGGATTTGCCGTTCCAGGTTCGAGTCGAGGTCGCTGGTGGCTTCATCGAGTACGAGTATCTCTGCGTCCGTCAGCAGCGCGCGGGCCAGTGCGACGCGCTGGCGTTGCCCGCCGGAGAGTTTCACGCCGTCGTCGCCCAGCACCGTGTCGAGCCCCTGCGGAAGGTCATCGAGAAATTCGAGGACGAGGGCCTTCTCGGCGACCTCGTACAGCGTCTCGTCGGAGATATCCCTGCCGACGGTGAGGTTGTACCGCAAGGAGTCGTTGAAGATATGCGGGTCCTGTCGGACCATCGCAACAGCGTCACGCCATTCGTCGAGTGCATAGGTCGAAATCGGCGTCCCGCTCGCCAGGATCTCACCGCTGTCCGGGGCATAGAGCCGAGTGAGCAGCGAGACGACTGTCGATTTGCCGCCACCGGACTCGCCGACGATACCGACGAACTCGCCTCGCTCGACAGTCATCGAGAAGTCCGCGAGTACTGGCTCGTCCTCGTAGGCGAACGAGGCGTTCTCGAACGCGATTTCCTTGATGCAGTCCGGGACCGGCTTCCCACCGGTCGGTTCCTGCTGGGTTTCGAGGCGGTCGATGAACTGGTGGGTGCGAACCAGATGTGGTAGCTCTCCCTCGATGGCGTAGATGGTAGAATTGAGCGAACTCAGTCGGGGCGCGAGTCGGAGCATCGCGAACAGGAACACGCCGAGTTCAGCGATCGACAGCGCCCGGAAACTGATTGCGACGTAGACGAGACCGAACAGGAGCAGCGAGACCGAGAGCCGATAGAGACTACCGATTGCGACCTCGTTCCGGCGAACGGCGATGCTGGTTGCAGTGTATCGGTCGAGTGTATCCCGGAACTCGGCAAGCAGTCCGTCGCGCATGCCGAACAGCTTCACGTCACGGATACCCTGCGTCCCCGCCTGTGTTGTCTCCTGCAGCCGTTCGTTTGCCGTCGCCACACGGTCGCCGACGGCGTACCCGGGCTCGATGCCGTATCTGATGAGCGCCGTGACCCCGCCGAGAGCGACAGCCGCACCGACTGCCAGCATCGGCGCGATAGCCAGTGCGATTCCGATGTAGACCAGACAGAGGATTCCCTGCTGGAAGAACTGGATAATCCGGCCGATGACACGGCCGGCGTACCGGGTCTGTGTCAGAATCGTGTTCATGATGTCGTCGGACCCCTTGTCGTCGTAGTAGGCGACCGACGCGTTCATCGCCAGTTCGTAGGCCCGGTTTTTGAGGTCGCGTTCGTACGCCTGTGTAAGCTTCGCCGCGAGCCATTTCACCGCAAACGATGCCGTGAACCGGACGACCATCACGCACGCGAGGCCGAGTAGCAGGGATTCGAGCGTGAGCGGCAGTCCGGCGGCGGCGTACGCGGACAGGAACTGACCGGTAACACCGTCCGCCTGAAGCGGGAGGCCTTGCCCGGCCTGTGCGGCGTCGAGTATCGGAAACAGGAACGAGAGGCCGACGCCCTCCAGCAGCATCACGAAGAGGCTGGCGGCGACGATACTCCCCGTCAGCGCCGGACGATACAGTGCCACACGGCGCAGCGATGCGTATTTCTCACTGACGGAGGGAGTATCAGCCATTGGTCCGGATGCGAGTTCTATGTAACATAGTTACCGACTCTCTACGGTTGGGCAGTACGGGAGCGAAGGGAGCGTCTACCGCCTGTCTGGGTCGTGACGGCGACGAAAAGAGGCCATAACAAATAGTGCGAGTATCCCTGGAGTCCACATATGGTCGCGATAGATTCTGGATCGGCTGTCGTCGCAACTGATAACTGTGTCACCACGACAATCGACGGCGAGATCGTGCTGCTCAACAACGAGACGGGGCGGTATCAGGGTCTGTCGGGCGTCGGCCCGGACATCTGGGACCGAATCCAGGAACCGACGGAACCAGCGGCTATCGTCTCAACGCTGGTCGAGGAGTACGATGTCGACAGAGACCGAGTGGCAAATGACGTGGAACGATTCCTGGAAACGCTTGCCGCGGAGCAACTCATCAAGGTCGATGCGAGCCCGACTCCGTGAGTTCAGGGCGTTGCCACGGGCGCAGAAGCTATTGCTCTGTGAAGCTGTGGTACTGATCGTTGCGAGCAAGGTACTGCTTGCAGTCGCTGGGCTGGAGGACGCAGAGCGATATTTCGGTATGGTCTCTCAGTACCTCCCGTGTCATCGTCAGTCCGGGTCACCAGAGTCAGTACGGTGGGCGGTTCTGACAGCAGGATCACGTCTCCCAGGTTCCTACGATTGTCTTGACCGAGCACTCACTGGTAGCACACTGCTGGTAGCAAACGACCTGCCGCATCGTCTCCGCTTCGGCGTGGACACCCAGTCCGAGACGTTCGAGGCTCACGCTTGGATCGAGTCCAACGGGGCTGTCCTTATCGGGGATGTCGACGACTTTGGGCGCTTCCGCACACTCACGGAACGCGAAGTACGTGGCTAACGAATAGTAAACACGGCATTCTGTATGAATTCAACAGTAATGAGTACTATAACAAATACATCTACATCTGAAACCAGAGGCGGGGGTAACCCATGAAGGAATACGAAACGCCGTCGGTCGAAACGTACGGAACTGTCGAAGAAAAGACGAACTGGTGGGACCACGACGACGGATACGGGAAGTGGAGCTAGCGTCCGCAGTCGGTTCACGTATCTAACTGATCCCTCCTTTATTGATCCTCGACACTGGCACCGGTCAGTGGCTACGTCGTGACGGTTTCGTGGCTGTGTGTCGGAAGTAGAGAGTGCATTCTTATCCACCACAGCAGTCAAGCGATCTGGTATGAACCAGGGGTGTCGTAGATGGGGTGTGTTTCAGCACGGACGGAATCGATGGACAACTACGCAGGGAGGGACCTAGCAGGATGGCAACAGTAAACACAGCCACGTACGAAGCCTTTGGACTGACAGTCCGCTCGGCATTCGACGTACCGGAGCTTCCGCCCGCTGAGACAGAGCCCGACGGGCGGGCCGACGTCACCATCACTGAAGAACGGCTCCCTCGCCCACTGTCGGCTGACTCCGAATCGACCTTTCACGCGGTAGACGAGCGCGAATACTACCTTCTATACGACGCCGCAACGGTCAGAATTCTCGACGGGACGTCCATCGCTGTAGACCCGGCCTCGGACGTGCCAAGCGAAGTCCTCCGCCACGTACTGGTCGGCCCGGCGTTGAATCACTTGCTGGACCAGCGGGGCTACTTCGTGCTGCACGCCAGTACCGTCAGCATCGACGGGCGTGCAGTGGCGTTCGTCGGGGAGTCCGGGGTCGGAAAAACGACGACTGCGATGGCCTGTTTGCTTGACGGGCACCGTGTCCTGAGCGACGACGTGGCCGCGATAGCGCTGGCTGATGCGGGTCCAGTCGTCCGGAGCGGCTACCCATCGATGAAACTCGACCCGGAGGCAGTTGCGGCATTTGACCCCCCGGTCGAGCCGCCGGAACAGGTCCACAGCGGGCGCCCGCGACATTTCTACGGGCTCAGACACGACCAGCCCGCGACTCCGGTGCCGCTAGAACGCATCTATCTGCTCGAAGACGGCGACTCTATCGGGGTGGATTCAGTCAGGCCGGACGAACAGGTCATGGCGCTCGTCGATAACACGTACACGCTGGGCGCGCTGGACGCCGACGGCCAGGCCGTGTCCAATTTCAGTGCTTGCGGGGAGATCGTCGACATGACAGATATAAAACGGCTCCGCCGACCGTTCGATCTCGATATGCTCCCGGAGGTCGTAGCCCGGATTCAGTCTGATCTCGAGAGTAAGCCATGCTAACGGAGGCTGAACCCGAACTCCAATTGGTAGTCGACTGTGTTCGTACCGCAATCGTCACCGACGCTTCCCCCGACCCTCCCGCGCTGGATGCCGAACCTGCCTGGGACCGCGTCCTTGAACTCGCCCGATATCATGGCGTCGTGCAACTCCTCTATCAGGGGCTGGAACCGATAGCACGCGAGAGCGGTGATGCGTTCACCGTGCCAGAGTCCGTGTTGACACGACTTAGCAGCACAGTACAGGGAAAGCGGATGCGAAATCTCGCGTTCACGACCGAGCTACAGGAGATAATCGAGAGTTTTGAGACACTCGGTGTACGCGCGGTACCGTTCAAAGGACCGACGCTGTCCGCCGCCGCCTATGACGACGCAACGGTGCGGGAGTACAACGATCTGGATCTGCTCGTCCATCCTGAAGATATCACTGTCGCCGCGGATATTCTGGAAGAGCGAGGCTACGAGTGGCGCGGGGGCACGCCGCGATTGGACGACGCCGCGCTGTTGGGCGGTCCCGTGACGAAGGCAATCGTTCACGAGTACGAGATGCGAGGTCCGGAGTTCGACGTGGAACTCCGCTGGCGCGTGGGCGACGCCGAGCGACCGTTCACCACACCGTTCGGTGAACTCTGGGACCGCCGCGACACAGTCGCGGTCGGCGGCCAACCGCTTCCGGCGCTTGCACAGCCAGACCGGCTACTCGTGTTAGCGTTCCACGGAACCAAGCACCGCTGGTATCTCCTGAAGTGGCTCTGTGATTTCGTTGCGGCGCTGGAGTCGACGGAAGCCGACTGGTCACACGTCCTCGCTCGGGCGCGGGAAACTGGCGTCCAGCGGAACCTACTGCTCGGGGCCGCGCTCGCCCGTACTGTCTTCGGGTATGCCCTCCCAGCGCCGATACTGGATCGCCTTCGCACGGACGACCGCGTCACCGAGTTAACCGAGGCCGTCGTCGAATCGCTGGCCGCTGGGACGCCACAGGCACCCACGCAGTTCGAGGCCGCTCAGTTTCACCTGGCTGCCAGCGATTCGGCAACTGCGCTGGTGCCGCTCCTGCTGTTGCATTCGTCGCTTCACCCGACTTACTCGGAGTACCAGTTTTGCCCGCTCCCCGGTCCGCTGCATCCGCTATACTACGTCATCTGGCCGCTCCGACTCCTCCTCGAAGTGCCACAGTGGCAGCGACAGCGGTCCGAAGAGCCACTTGACGAAGCGACCTGAACAGCCGAGTCGCTCGCTTCGTTCCGGCGACGATTCGCTGTATCTGGGGGCTGATTCTCAGCGGTATCCCACAGGCGGCTCACTCCCGTGGCTGGATTGTCCCCTCACCCAGCCCTTCCCAGGCAACGCGGTAGCCAAGGCGTGCGAGGGCGGCGCTGTCATCCTCGATACCGTAGTCTGCCAGTCTGTCGCTCGCCGCCTCGTACGCCATTCCGGGCTCGATCTCCTCGGCCAGGTCGTCTAACACGGCAGGGGAAACGAGCGTGCGCCCGACGCGCTCGTGGGCCGGATAGGCCACGTCTTCCAGCGCATCCTCGCTGACGCCGTACTCCGCGGCGAGGTCAGCGAGCGAGGTAACGTCGGCATCCGGCCGGAGTTCATCGGGTATCTCCGCGGCGCTCTCGCGCACCAGCCGCTCCTCGTAGGGTCGCAGGGCATCCCGCACGTCTTTCACGCTGACCGTCCCGGCGTACGGAATCGCTCGGTTATCCGTCGCTTCGATTTCGTCCCCGACACCGAGCGATTCGTCGACGGCGACCAGCATCTCCACGTCCGCCAGCGCGTCGAGGCGGGCGAGCTTCTTCTCGACGTACTCCGGCGTCCAGAAACCCATAATTTCGAAGAAAATCCGGAAGGGAGCGTCACTGGCAGCCCCGTCAGCCCCGTCCGAGCCCCCGCCACTGCGCCCGGTGTCCCGAACGCCGGTATCAGCGCCGGGTCGCCACTCGAAGGCGAAATCCGGGATGATGACGTGTTCCCCTGCCGCTAGAGGCTCCGGTTCCCGGATCAGGTCCCAGTCGAGGTCCAGCGCGGCGAACCGCCCGGCGAAGTCGGCTTCGACACCGCTGTCGTAGCTGACCTCAGTTACGGGCTCGACGCCGGGAACGGAGACATCCGCATCTGAAAGGGTGAGTTCCCGCTCGGTACCCCGGTCATCGATGGTCGCCGTCAATTCCCACTCGCTCGCGGCCGCGACTGTCCGAAGGAGACGAGCGAAGCGGGTGCCGTACCGGCGTGTATTCGAGAACAGCGCGTCCGGGCCCGTGACCACGACCTCCCGACCGCTTTCTGTCCGCCGGATCTCGTACATCAGCCGGAGGCGTTTGACCGCCGAGACGAGCGTGTTCGGGTCTGACGAGCGGACCCGAACCTCGGTCGCGTCGAACAGCGCCGTTTGCGCCAGCGAGAGGTTGTACTGGGTCCGCAGTTCGGCCGGCCCCCAGCGCGAGTCGACATCGGTGAGAATCTGTCGTGAGTCGCGGTCGGCGTACAGTGTGTCGGCCAGCGTCTCGGCATCCGTGCCGAAGTGGTCGGCCGCCTCGGAGAGTGCCTGCTGGCGCTCGGCCTCGGTCACGACGCCGACGTCCGCAGCGGCTTCGAACACCCGACGGCGGGCGCGGACAGGGTCGACCAGAGCTTGCGTCTCGAAGGCAGCCTCCCGTTCGACGAGTTTCGCCAGCCCGCGGACGAGTTTGAAATCGTCGGCCTCTCGCTCTACGTCCGCGAGCGCCGTCTCCAGCGTCTCACGGGATTCGCCGACGTGGCCCTGGTAGATACCGAGCACGCGGGCCGCCAGTCGCTCCACATCGGCATCGGCGAACTGCAGGTGATAGCCGCCGCCCGCCCGAGACACCCGCAGGAGGTCTTTCGTCAGCACACGCGTGTCTCCGCGACGGAACGACAAAAACACGGGGAGTCAGGGCAATCTCTCAACATACTTAGGGGCACCTCGATGCTGCGACGCCCGCTATCTGCGTCGCCTGGCGACGCGCTCTTCGGCGGTCTCCTCAGTCACGAGTTCGTACAGCAGCGCCCGCCCGCTGTCGGCTTTTGGCCGCAGAATCCGGCCGAGTCGCTGGGTGAACTCCCGCTCTGACCCGCTCCCCGAGAGGACGACGGCGACGTTGGCGTCGGGCACGTCCACACCCTCGTCGAGGACGTTCGCCGTCACGACCCGGGAGTAGGTCCCGTCGCGGAACCGCTCTAAGATCTCCCGACGCTCGCTCGCACCGGTCTCGTGTGTTATCGCTGGAATAAGGAACCGCTCGGAGAGGCGGTACACGAGGTCAGTGTGGGCGGTGAAGACGATGATGCGGTCCTCACGGTGGCGGTCCAGAATCGTCGCCAGCCGGTCGACCTTCCGCTGGGCGTTCATCATCACTTCGCGGGCGCGCTGTTTCGCCAGCAGCGCCTCCCGGGCCGCCGGGTCGTTGCCGGACCGCTTCACGAGTTCCTGATAGTCGCTGCCGGACCGGAGTTGGATGTTGGACTGCTTCAGGTAGTCGGTGAACGTCCTCTGAGACTCCTCGTAGCGGTCCCGCTCGTCCGGCGTGAGCGCGACTTCGATTCGTTTGATATCGTAGTCCGCGAGGTGCTCGCCCGCCAGGTCGTCAACGCTGACTCGCTGGACGAGCGGCCCGACGAGGTCCTCGATAACCTCGTGGGCTCCGTCCGGGCGCTCGAACGTCGCCGTCAGCCCGAGCCGTGCCGGCGCGGCGAGCAGCCGAGCGATGTCCCGGTACCCCTCCCCGCCGAGGTGGTGGACCTCGTCGAAGACCACGAGTCCGAATCGGTCCCCGAGTTCGTCGGCCCGCAGGTACGCCGAGTCGTACGTCGACACCGTGATGTCCTCGACGCGCTGTTCGCCCCCGCCCATGCGGCCGACCGGCTGGTCGAACTCCCGCTGTAGCTCGCGCTGCCACTGCTCCAGCAGGTCGATAGTCGGGACCACGACCAGCGTCGGCGTCCCCAGCGCGACCATCGCCGCGATGCCGATGACGGTTTTGCCGCTCCCCGTCGGGAGTTCCAGACAGCCTCTATCGCCGGTCGTTCGCCAAGCGTCCAGCGCTGCCTGCTGGTACGCTCTGAGGTCGTACGTCGTCGAGAGCGACAGCGACGGGAGCGAACTGACGTGGTCCTCGTATGCCAGCCCGCGCTCGTCGAGTGCGTTCACGAGTTCGGCGTACCGGTAGGCCGGCGCTCGATCTGTCTGCGAGCGCTCGTCGTACTCGACGCCGGGCAGGTCCGACGACGGGTCCCCCGTCACGCGGATGGTCCCCGACTCGTACGTCAACTCCAGCACACTCCGGGGTTCGCCGGTCCGGCCGATAACGCTTTCGTGGGCCACATCGCCGGGGGCACCACCGGGTAAAATAACAATACAGTTTACGTCCGTTCGCACCCACTATTCTTAGTATGGACGACGCACGAGCAGCAGTAATTGCCCTCTTGCTGTCGGCAGTGCTGACCCTCGCCGTGGTACCGGCAAGCGTAGCAGGAACACAGACGGCACAGGAGACACTAACCGTCGACAAAGACGGGAGTGCCGACTACCGGTCGATACAGGCCGCCGTGGACGCCGCCGATAGCGGTGACACCGTCGAGGTCCGGCCGGGCACCTACTACGAAGAAGTCCGAATCAACGAGAACATCTCCCTCGTCGCACCCGACCGGGCGATACTGGACGGCTCGCGGTTCGTCAACGGTACCGGCGTTACGGTGGCCGGCCCAGCCGAACCGACCGTCACCGGATTTACCGTGCGGAACTACCGCTTCGGTGTCATGGCCAACGGGACCAATGGCGACTGGACGGTCAGTAATACGACCGTTATCGCTGCCGACGTCGGCGTCTACGCGCCGAATTCGTCCGGGAACTGGACTATCGAGGACGCCGCCGTCGCCAGCACGACCTACAGCGGCGTGTTCGCCCGCGAGACCAGCGGCGACTGGACGATTCGCGACACTCGCTTCGTCGCTGTCGGCGGCGACGGCGCCGACGTCCGCAGGTCTTCCGGCGACTGGGCGGTCGCAGCGGTCGTCGTCGACCGGTCCGGCGCGGACGGCGTCGATGCCTCCGGGACAACTGGCGACTGGACGGTCCAGAACACGGAGGTCCGTCGTAGCGATACCGGCGTCAAAGCTATCGACAGCGACGGCGACTGGACGGTGACCGACCTGACGGTCCGCCGGAGCGACACCGGCCTGGTGACCGCTTTCTCGGGCGGTGCGTGGACGCTCGAAAATGCCACCCTCGAAACCCGGGATATCGGGGTCTTCAGCGCTCGAACGACCGGCGCGTGGACCATCCAGAATACGATCATCGAAAGCCGGCAACAGGGAATCCACGCCGTCAAGACCAACGCGTCGTGGACTGTCTCTGAATCGACCGTCTCCGTGACCGCCGAGCAGAATGCCATCGGTGTCGACGCCCGCTCCGCGAGCGAGGGCTGGTCGCTTGAGAACGTCACCATCGACAGCCCCGATATCAAAGTCGCCGAGTGAAGCAGACACGCCGGCATTGCCTACCCCGTCACGGGCTGCCACTCTCGCCACCAAAGCGAAGCCCTTAATTAAAACACCCTCTTCTCCCAGAGTGCGGGACCGTGGGGTAGCGGTATCCTCGGCGGATGGGGTCCGTCGGACCTGAGTTCGAATCTCGGCGGTCCCACTTCAAGGCTTTGTGCAAGGAATACAACTGGACAGCAGCGGTTTCATACGGGCCGCGAGGGTTGCGCTGCCACAGTGGTTGACGGAAGCATCAATCAGACACCCAAGGCGGAAGCAGAGGAAGGCTGACAGCCAAATTGTGATTTGTGCGGCCCTGCCAGAACGAGACCGATTTCCTCTACACTTTTGTAATGCCGATAGCAAGCGAGGGGTATGGGAAAGGCAAACGACGTAGACTACGCTGACCTGCACGACCCGAACGCAGAGTACACCATGCGGGAGCTCTCTGCGGAGACAATGGGCGTCACCGCCAAGCGCGGTGGCGGCCGTGACGTGGAGATCACAGACGTTCAGACGACGATGGTCGACGGGAACTTCCCGTGGACGCTCGTCCGGATCTACACCGACGCAGGCATCGTCGGTACGGGCGAGGCATACTGGGGCGCGGGCGTCCCGGAACTCATCGAGCGGATGAAGCCGTTCGTCGT
Source organism: Haloarcula sp. KBTZ06 (assembly GCF_048595605.1). Classification (NCBI taxonomy): domain Archaea; kingdom Methanobacteriati; phylum Methanobacteriota; class Halobacteria; order Halobacteriales; family Haloarculaceae; genus Haloarcula; species Haloarcula sp. KBTZ06. The sequence continues at coordinate 1,132,330 of NZ_CP184337.1, read as the reverse complement.
CGGCGAGAACCCGCTGGACATCGACCGCCTCTATGAGCACCTCATCCAGAAGATGAGCGGCGAGGGGAGCGTCGAGGGCGTCACCGTGACGGCCATCGCTGGCATCGAGGTCGCACTGCACGACCTCGCGGGCAAGATCCTCGAAGTGCCGGCCTACCAGCTCCTGGGCGGCAAGTACCGCGACGAGATGCGCGTGTACTGCGACTGCCATACCGAGGAAGAGGCTGACGCCGACGCCTGCGCCGAGGAGGCGCGCCGCGTCGTCGACGAACTGGGCTACGACGCGTTGAAGTTCGATCTCGACGTGCCGAGCGGCCTCGAAAAGGACCGCGCGAACCGCCACCTCCGCCCGGGCGAAATCCGCCACAAGGCCGAGATCGTCGAGAAGGTCACCGAGGAGGTCAAAGACGAGGCCGACGTGGCCTTCGACTGTCACTGGACGTTCTCGGGCAGCTCCGGGAAGCGCCTCGCCGACGCCATCGAGGAGTACGACGTCTGGTGGCTCGAAGACCCCGTTCCGCCGGAGAATCTCGAAGTGCAGGAGGAAGTCACCAAGTCCACGACCACGCCGATTACCGTGGGCGAGAACCGCTACCGCGTCACCGAGGAGCGGCGGCTCATCGAGAACCAGGCCGTCGACATGATCGCGCCGGACATGCCGAAGGTCGGCGGGATGCGCGAGACGCGCAAGGTCGCCGATGTGGCGAACCAGTACTACATCCCGGTCGCGATGCACAACGTCTCCTCGCCGATTGCGACGATGGCGAGCGCCCACGTCGGGGCGTCTGTCCCGAACTCTCTCGCCGTCGAGTACCACTCCTACGAACTCGGCTGGTGGGAGGACCTAGTCGAGGAGACCGTCATCGAGGACGGCTACATCGAGATTCCGGAAGAGCCGGGTCTCGGTCTGACGCTCGATCTCGACGCCGTCGAAGAGCACGTCGTCGAGGGCGACACCGTCTTCGACGAAGCGTAAGTTCAGCCCCCCATCTGTTGGTGTTGACTGGGACGGCACCGGGTGACGTGGTGGTCACCCGATATCACGGCGGCACAGTTACGCCGCATCGAATTCGACGCCGGTGATCTCGAAGCGAGCACCGCCGGCGTCGCTTTCTGCGACCGTTATCGACCAGCCGTGGGTGTCGACGATCTCATCGACGATTCGGAGGCCGAACCCGGGACCCGAAGCCAGCGAGTACCCGCCCTCGAACACGTCCTCGCGCTCGTCGGCCGGAATCCCGACGCCGTCGTCCGCGACGTAGAAGCCGTCGTTCAGTTCGCCGACAGTTATCGTCAGGTCGGTGGCCGCTCCCTGCGACTGTGATATCGAGGTTGTCGCACGCTGCTCGCCGGTGTCTCCCTGTTTCTCGGTGTGTGGCGTTTGTCCATGTTCCACACTGTTGCGGATGAGGTTCTCGAACAGTTGCCGGAGCCGGCTGGGGGCCGCGCGGACCACGGCAGCGGTCCGTAGCTCCAGTGTCGCGTCGCCGGTCTCGACGGTTTGCCAGCACTGCTCGACGACGGTCTGGAGCGGCACTGACTCGCTGTCGAGCGCGGCCTCGCCGTTCCGGGCCAGCGACAGGAGGTCCTCGATGAGTTGGCCGATACGGTCGTGGGCTCGCTCGACTGCATCGAGATGCTCGCTGTCGTGTTCCATCTGTGCGAGTTCTAGCTGGCCCCGGGCGACGTCAAGCGGGTTCCGGAGGTCGTGACTGACGACGCTGACGAACTCGTCGAGGCGCTCGTTTTGTTGTTCGAGAGCCTGTTGACGGCTGTCGAGGGTAGAGATCTCCCGTCCGATACCGGCCACGCCGAGCGTCGAGCCGTCAGCAGCCGTTATCCGGCCGCCAGTGAATTCGTACGGGACTGTCGTTCCGTCGGCGGTCAGCAGGTCGGCTTTGAACGACGCCTCACCGGTCTCGAACGCCGTCTCAATACCTTGACGAACCGTCTCGCGGTCGGACGGGGCGAAGAGGGCTGTCAGAGCCATCGACTCGAGGTCAGCGTCTTCGTGCTCGGTGGCTGCCGCCAGTGCATCATTCCAGCGAACCAGATCGCCGTTCTCGTCGAGTTCATAGAACAGATCCGGCACTGCATCGACCGGCGCGTCGGGGCTATCCAGTTCCGTGACGCGTTCGGACTCGCGTCGCTTCCGCTCGGTGATGTCGCACGAGGCCCCGACGATTCTGGTGACTGTGCCGTCGTCGACGATCGGTTGCGCCTCGGCCCGCACCCAGCGCTGTTCGCCATCTGGTTTGGTAATACGGAATTCGAGGTCGACGGATTCGCCGGCTGACACGCGTTGCATCGCCTGCATGACTCTCTCCTGGTCCGTGTGGTGAATCGCTGTCATGAACTCTGCGGGGTCAGCCTGCAGGGACTCCACGGAGCGGCCGTAGAGCGTTTCGTATGCCGAATTGACGAACTGTAGCTCGGTCCAGTCCCCGGAGAACACCCACAGCAGTTCGTTCGACTGTTCCGCCAGCTCCGTGAGTCGCCGTCTGGTCCGGCTAGCGATTTCTGTCGACTGGTGGTGTTCGACGAGCAACCGAATCCGATTGGCGAGGAGATCGCCACGCCCGAGAGCCGTGTCTCTGCTGAAAACGTCGGTGACTCCGTTCGAGACCGCGTCACTGGCGACGGATTCCGACTCGGTCAGCAGCAGTACCGGGACATTGCTATCCCGCTCGCGGACTATCTCAGCGAATTCACGGCCGGACCGGTCCGGGAGGTCGTCCGCGGTAACGATACCATCGATAGCGTTGTCTTCGAGACGTTCGAGCGCACTGTCAGCCCGGTCAGTCGTAGTCAGGGTAAGCGAGTCCGGGTCTCGTCCATCCGGGAACTCGACAGTCTCGTCGAGTAGCGGGGTGTCGTCCACCTGCAACACATGTATCGAATCCGTCGTCGCATATGTGTCAGCCATCTTGTGTAAGTGGAACTGCATCACCCCTCTTGAAGATACGCCTGCATTGACGGATTACGCCCCGAACCGGTCCAAGATTGCACCCCGGTCGATCTTGTCCGGACCGCTGGTCGGCATCGCCTCGACGAACGCAATCTCACGGGGGTGTTTGTACCGGGCTAGTCGGTCGTCGAGGAACGTCCGGAGGCCGTCGAGTGTCAGCGACCGGTCGCTGGCCCCGCCTGTCGTGCTATCGGTCGCAGGTTCGATGACGGCCTTGCCGACCTGGCCCCACCTGTCGTCGGGCACCGGAATCACGACGACTTCACCGACCGACGGATGGTCGGCGATAGCGTCCTCGACCTCCGCGGGATAGACGTTCTCGCCGCCGCTGACGAACATATGCTTGGTTCGACCCTCGATGTAGTAGTAGCCGTCTGCGTCGGCGCGGGCGAGGTCGCCAGTCGACACCCAGCCGTCGCCGAACGTCTCGGCGGTGGCCTCGGGGTTGTCGAGGTAGCCCGTCGCGGCGTGGGGCGAGCGCAACTGGAGTTCGCCGACGGTGCCGGGGTCGACCGTCTTTCGCGCGTCGGAGGGACCATCGCCGTTGTCACCGTCGTCGGGTTCGACGACTCTGGCGTCGACGTGCATCGCCGGCTTGCCGACGGAATCGGCCTTCTCGCGGGGCCAGCCCTCCGGCATCGCGAAGTTGTTCGGGCCGCACTCGGTGAGACCGTACCCCTGCGAGAGGTCGACGCCGCGATCCCACCACGCCTCCATCACGCTCTTGCGGCAGGGGCCGCCGCCGGACTTGGCGAAGCGCAGCGTCGAGAGGTCCGTCTCCGTCCAGCGGTCGTGGTCCGTCATCATTCGCAGCACTGCGGGGACGGCGACGAGGACGGTCCCACCCTCAGTATCGATGGTCTCCAGCACGTCGCCGGGGTCAAACTCGCGGGCGATGACGACCGTTCCGCCCAGATGCCACAGCGGGACGGTGAGGACGTTCCAGCCCCCGGTGTGGAACATCGGGAACACCATCGGCGTCACGTCGTCGGCCCGCAGCCCCCAGGCCGTAATCGTGTTCAGGGAGTTCCAGACGATGCCGCGATGCGTGATTTCCGTCTCCTTGGGCGTCCCCGTCGACCCGCCGGTGTGCAGGAGGAGGTGCGTGTCACCGGGGGCCGGGGTCGCCGTCTCGACGGGCGCGTCATCCTGGGGGAGGGCCGAAGCGTAGAGCGTGCTGTCGAGCGTGGAATCCGAGGACGCGCCGTCGGTGGTTTCGAGCTGGATGATTTCGGGCGCAGTCGCGTCGGCTGTCTCCAGAGCGGTCGAGACAGTCTCTGCGAAGGGGGACTCGACGACGAGGATTTCAGGGTCCACGCGGTCAAGGAGTTCGGCGAGTTCAGGGGGCGCGAGCCGATGGGACAGCGGGGCGAGTCGGCTCCCGGTCTTGCCCGTGGCGAAGAACAGGTCGACGACGGCGGGGCGGTTCCGCGAGACGACGGCGACGGTGCCGGCTGCCGCCGTGGCGTCCGTCGCAGTGCGGGCGGCGTCGGCGTCCGCACCGACCCCGTACTGCCGGAGCAGGCGAGCGGTCCGGTTCGCTCGCCGGTCCAGTTCGGCGTAGGTGAACCGCTCGCCGGTGGTCGCATCCACCAATCCCTCGCGGTCCGGCGTGAGCGCGGCCCGGCGCTCGCTCCAGGCACCGACCCACTCCTGTGGCGTCCCCTCAGACATCGTCGATGAACTCCCGTATCTGTGTGTTGACGCGGTCGTACTCCTCAATGAACAACAGGTGCGGACCGCCGTGGACGGTGATGAAGTCGGCGTTTGGCAAGCCCCGCGCCAGCAGTTTCCCGTTCTCGTAGGGGACGACCTCGTCAGCGGTCCCGTGGATGACCAGGCACGGCTCCGTAATCTGCTGGAGGCGGTCCGACACATCGTGGGCCTGCACAGCCGCGCCTTGCCATTCGAGGGCTTGGTCGCTGGCGTCGCTGTCGATGCGCCAGTCGATGATGCGCTCGATGAGGTCTTCGTGGGTGCCCATGAACCGATCCGAAAGCGCGGGCTGCATTTTGTACCGCCGGAGTTCGCGCTTGTCGAGGTCCTCGGGTACGTTGAACATCCGCTGTTGGGTCTCCTCGGGGACCGCCTTGGCTTCCGGCCCGCCTGGCGAGGTACACATGAGCGTCAGCGACTGCGCCCGATCGTACTCCAGTGCGTACTGCTGGGCGATCATCCCGCCCATACTGGCCCCGACGACGTGGGCCTGCTCGACGCCGGCGTCGTCGAGTACGGCCTCTAGGTCGCTGGCCATCTCGCGCATCGTGTAGGGCCCGTCGGGCTCCTCGGAGTCGCCGGTGCCGCGGTTGTCCCATACGAGGGTCTGGTACTCGTCGACGAGTGCCTCCTGTTGCCACAGCCACATCCAGCGGCCGTAGCCGATGCCTTCGACGAAGACCACAGTCTCGGCGTCTGACGGCCCCTCGTGCTCGTAGGCGAGCGAGACGCCGTCGTTAGTCGCGTATTGCATACTGGCAGGTTCTGGTTGGATATCCTTCAAGTGGTCCGGTTCCGCGGTCATTGCTCTGCTGGCTCCCCCTTCGGGTTGTCACACTGCGTGTCGTCTTGTTGTCGATACGCCTCCGTGGGCCGACCAGGTGGATAGCGGCCGCCCCACGCCCAAGTCGTCGTACGGTCTGGCGGTTCGACGGTCGTTTTCACTGGTTTCGTCATTCCGAATCACCCCGAAGTTTCGCCGGCAGCGCCTCGGCGAACGTTCCGCCGATGCGTGCTCGCAGCGTCCCGAGCAGTCCGTCGGGGACATAGAGCACGAACAGCACGAACACGATACCGACGTAGAGACTCGCGTGGCCGTTCAACAGCAGGTCGATGAGGCCGCCGATAGTCGTCTCGCCGACCAGCGTCGCGTCCAGCGTTTCCTGGCCCAGCAGGGCGCGGAGATAGGGCAACAGGCCGCCACCCTGCCCGGCCTTCGAGAGGAACTCTCGGACGGTCTCGTCGAATAGATGCCCGTACAGCGAACCGGCAAGCGTCCCGAAGCCGCCGATGATACTCGCCAGCAGGGCGTCGCCGGTCACCAGGAAGTAAAAGGAGTTCTCCGGGCTGGCCGACCGCTTGAAGCCGGCGAACAGTCCGCCGGCGACGGCGGCGAAGAAGCCGCTGATGGCGAAGGCTCCGAGCTTGTAGAGGTAGGTGTTGTAGCCGATGGCGATAGCGCGCTCCTCGTTTTCCCGGATGGCAATCAGCACCCGCCCGAACGGGGAGTGGATTATTCGCTGCATGGCGAAGTAGCATGCGAGGACGACGAGGCCGATCATGTAGTAGGACACTTCCGTCCCGGACAGCGTCGACCCAAGCAGGGCCACCTCGTCGCCGGTGAGTACGCCGATTGACAGGGATAGCTGGTCAATGCCGGGAACCCCAATCTGGAAGCCTTCGGCGTGGCTCGGCCCGACCGCGGGGCCGTCCCGGGGGTTGGTCGCCACGTAGTCCCAGCCGCGGACGAACACGTAGAACACCTGCGCGAAGCCGAGCGTAATCATCGCGAAGTAGACACCAGAGAGGCGGAACGAGACGAGGCCGACGAGCATCGCCAGCACGACGGCGATGAGACCGCCGACCAGCAGGGACAGCATGAACGGCGTCCCGGGGCCAAGCAACGGCAGCTTCCCGTTAGCAATGAGGATGACGGTGTACGCGCCGGTGCCGTAGAACACCGCGTGGCCAAACGAGAGGTAGCCGGTGTAGCCGCTGATGAAGTCAAAGGAGATAGCAAAGAGGCCGAAATAGAGGACGCCGACCATCGTCTCTACGGTCGGCAGTAGCATCTGCGTCTCGGCACCGACAGGCGAGTTCAACAGCGTGTGATACACCGGCGGGTACAGCGCCAGCAGGGCGATAACGAGGGTGTGAGCGGTGTGGTCCCGCAAGTACTCGCGGGGCCACCCCGTCTCAACAGTCGTGGGGGTCTGTGGCTCGGACGCCGCCTCGGCGTCGGCCTCGGTTTCAGCGCTAATGGCCCCCCACCTCCTCGACGCCGAACAGGCCCTGCGGGCGGACGATGAGCGTCACCACGAGGACCAGAAACAACACCAGTTCCGGCAGGCCCGTGAACTCGATGACGTTCTGGAACCACCAGGTCGTTACCGCGTCGGCCATCCCGACGACCAGTGCCGCGACAACAGTGCCCCGGAACGTCCCGAGGCCGCCGACGATGACGACGATGAACGCCGGCAGCAGCGTCTCGGCTGCGAGCGGGACGCTCGCGCCCCACGTCGGGTCCCACATCAGCAGCGTTCCGGCCGCGCCGGCCAGCCCGATACCCAGCGCGAACACGACGGTGAACACCTGCCGAACGTCGATGCCAAGCGCCGATGCCATCTCCGTGTCCTCGCTCCCGGCCCGGATGTACAGGCCATAGCGGGTCTTTGTGAGGAACGCCCAGATGCCGACCACCGTGATAGTTCCAAGGAGTATCTGGAACAGCGACATCCAGCCGACGCTGACGGGACCGAGGGCGACCGGTTCGCGGAGGAACTGCGGCTTGGTCGCCAGCGCGGCCTGCCAGTCCGACAGCGGCTGGAGGCCGTAGACACCCAGCACAATGCGAACGACCTCCTCGATGACGAGCGTCAGGCCGAACGTCAGCAGGATCTGGTATATTGGCGGCCGGTCGTACAGCGGCCGGATGATGGTTGTCTCGATAGCCCCGCCAAGCACCGTCAGCAGCGCGAACACGACGACGATGGCGACGAAGAACAGGCCGAGGCGGGTCAGCGGGGCCGTCCCGCCGGTGACTGTCATCACCATCAGGAGGCCGCCGAGGTACGCCCCGACCATCGTCAGTGACCCGTGGGCGAAGTTCAACACGCCCATCAGGCCGAAAATCAGCGTCAGACCGCTGGCAATCATCACGTACAGCGCTGACTTGGCGAGCCCGTTGACGATGACACCGCCGAGTTCGCCGAGCGTCAGGAACTCCACGAGCGCTTCGAGTATCATGCCGACAGATACCTCCTGAACCGCTCGTCGTCGGCCGTCACCGCCGCCGTGTCGCCGTCGTCGACGACGCGGCCCTTGTCGAGGATGTAGAACCGGTCGGCCAAGTCGAGCGCCAGCGGGAGGTTCTGCTCGACCAGCAGCATCGTCACATCCTCGCTTGCTTTCGACAGCGCCTCGGCCACGTCGGCGACGATTTGGGGGGCTAACCCCTCACTCGGTTCGTCGACCAGCAGCAGGTCGTTGTCGCCGACCAGCCCGCGGGCGATGGCGAGCATCTGCTGTTGGCCGCCCGACAGGGTCCCGGCCTCCTGCCCGCGTCGCTCTTCGAGTATCGGGAACGAGTCGAAGGCCAGTCGGAGGCCGTCGCGCACGTCCTCGGGGTCCGGAATCGCCGTCCGGAGGTTCTCCTCGACGGTGAGCTGGCCGAATATTCGGCGGTCCTCGGGAATCCAACCCAGCCCCCGAGTCGCGACCTCGTGTGTCTCCAGCCCGACCAGCGACTCGTCGCGGAAGGTGATCGACCCCTCGCGTGGCGGTGTCAGTTGCAGAATCGTCCGCAGCGTGGTCGTCTTACCGACGCCGTTGCGGCCGGCCAGCGCGACCACCTCACCCTCCTCGACGGAGAGGTCGACGCCTTCGAGGATGTGGCTGTCGCCGTAGTACGTGTGGACGCCGCTCAGTTCGAGCAGGCTCACGCCGTCCCCTCCTCCGAGTCCGTTCCGGACCCGGTCGCTGTCGTGTCATCGTCCAAGCTGCCCGGTTCGTAGCCACCGAGATACGCCGACTGTACGTCGGGGTTAGCTCGCACCTCTGCTGGTGGCCCGTCTGCGATGACCGCGCCCTGATGCAGGACGACGACGCGGTCGGAGACGCCCATCACGATGTCCATGTTGTGCTCGACCAGCAGGACTGGGTAGTCCTCCGCCACTGCTTCGATGAGGTCCCGGATTTCGTCGACGCTCTCCGAGGAGACGCCGGCGTTTGGCTCGTCCAGCAGGAGCACCGCGGGGTCGCCGGCCAGCGCGATAGCGACTTCGAGCTTGCGCTTTGCGCCGTGGCTCAGCGTGCTCGCGAGGTCCTCGGCCCGGTGGGCAAGCCCGACCCGGTCGAGAATCTCGTGGGCGCGCTCCGTGAACTCGTCGTAGTGGTCGACGTTGCGCCAGAACGTCGTGGCGTCGTCGCTGTGGGCCTGTTCGGCGACCCGGACGTTCTCAAGCACCGTGCTGTTGGGGAAGACATTCGTCACCTGATAGGACCGATGGATGCCCTTGCTGGCCGTCTCGTGGGGCGACGCGTCGGTGATGTCCTCCCACTGTCCGTCACGCCGGAGTTCGACCGTCCCCTCGGTGGGCGAGAGGCTCCCGGTCAGCAGATTGAAGAACGTCGTCTTGCCGGCCCCGTTCGGGCCAATGAGCGAGCACAGTTCCGCGTCGAGTTCGAAGTCGACGCTGTCGACAGCAGTGAGTCCCCCGAACTCTCTGGTCAGTCCCTGTGTTCTGAGCATACCTACAGTGAACAGTCCATCTGGTCGCTGTCCTGCGGGATGGTCGTCTCGTCGGCGCTGATGCGAGCGAGCGGTTCGCCGGGCATGATGGCGGCTCCCCAGTTGTCGGCCCACTCGTCGGTCGTCGGAATCGGGTTCGCGACGGTCATCGCCGACTGTGCCTGATTGTTGTACTCCTGGAAGGTGTAGCCGTTCTCGCCTTTCGGCGTGTCGATGACGGTCATCCCCTTCAGGGCGTCGGCGATGTCCGCGCCCTCGGTCGACCCGCTCTCCTGGACGGCCTGGTGGATCGCCGACGCGCCGGTGAACGTCCCGGCCGTGAAGAGGTCCGGGACGACGCCGTAGGCGTTGGTGTAGCTCTCGACGAACGCGTCGTTGATCGGGTTGTCGTACTGGTTCCAGTGGTAGCGAGTCGTGAACGGCCCGAGCTGTGAGTTTCTGATCTTTTCCTCGGTCAGGGGTTCGCCGAGCACGCTCTGCATCGTCCCGCCGACGACGCTGTTGGTGATTCTGGTGGCGAACCCGCCGAACACCCGATAGGAGTAGTCGCCCGAGAGGAATGCGTTGAACATCGCCGGGAGTGTCGCGACGGTGAACCCGCCGACGACGCCTTCGGCCCCGGCCTCCTCGGCGTTGTCAAGCAGCCCATCCCACTCGGCGTACCCCTGCTCGACGAATCGCTCGCCGACGATATCGACGCCTTCGGCCTCCAGCACGTCCCGGTAGTTGTTGACGACTGCGCGGCCGAAACTGTAGTCCGCGCCGAACAGGTAGACGCTCGAAACGTCCGTCTCTCTGGCGACGTACTTCCCGCCCGAGCGGGCGTCCATCGCGGTGTTCTCGCTCGCTCGGTAGACGAGGTCGCTACAGGTCTCGGAGTTGGACGTGATGTCGGCCGACGCCGCCGGACCGAGCATGATGGGGACCTGCGCCTGATTGACGACCGTCGTGACGACCCGGCTGGCGACCGCCGAGGACGCACAGCCGGCGAGCATGTCCACGCTCTCGTTCTCGACGAGGTTCGTCGCCGCCGTCTGAGCCGTGTCCGCCGAGAACTCCGTGTCCCGTATTAGCAGGCGGTACTCCGTGTCACCAGCGGTAATGGTTACCTCGCCGCTGCCGGCGTCTGTCGGCGGATCGGTCTCACCCTTGTACGCCAGCCCGGAGAGGAAGCCCCACAGCGACTGGTCGCCGTAGTATTTCAGGTCGCCGGCGCGGGGCTGAAGCACGCCGATGCTGACCGTCTGCGTCGAGTCACCGCCGCCCGATTCGCCGTTCGTGCCACTGTCCGTCGTGCCGCCGTCCGAACCGTCCTGTTCAGTCATGGATGAGTCGTCACTGACACAGCCGCTGAGCCCGACAACGCCGGCACCGAGCGCGCCGAGAACGCGCCTCCGTGTAGCCGTGTTCTGCATAACAGATTATCGTAGACTCGCCGACTACATAGTGTGCTGAGTTAACATGTTAACGCGGCGAGACAGACCGCAATTCTCGTCCGTACCGGGACTGTCACAAAACTGGTCGTAAACGGTCTGTATCGTTCTTTCCTTGGCGAATTATGCGCTCACACCGATTTGACTATCTGCTACGTAACTGCTTCAGTAACTGTCAATCGATATATTTCAGCGGTCACCCACGTTAGTAACGCCGGAATGATAGAGAGGACCAGTCCAAGGGCCACAGCGAACTGTGTGTCCGACGAAATCGAGTAGATTTCTGCGACAAAGGTCCATCAGAGAACTGTTTATCAACCCGACCAGAGTTCGGACGAAAATACGCCGCTATTCGCTGTCCCAGTCGCACTGCGGGTAGTTAGAGAATTTCGTGGTCAGTGTATCGATGCAGGATACCGAGGATGACCACCCACGGCAAGGTCATTCCGACGGTGATTGAAATCAGAAACCCAATCTGACGGTTCACACCGAGGAAGTCAAACAGTTCCATTCCTCCCGCAAACCCCGCAAAAATGAACACGCCGAGGAATACGGCAACTGGTATCAGGATAACTCCAACAAGCAACCGCCTTGCGAGCCGACGGTACGGTGCGAGTATGATTCGCAAGAGCAACCCAAATACCGTTTTGAAAAGCATCCCAAGAGCCGGTATGGCTCTTCTAGATGATGATTCGTCTTCTTCAGCAGTCATGATTATGTTGTCTTTGCTTTTGTATAAAAATATCTTTGGTCGAAATATTTGTTTGACCGGTCCCCTCCTTTGCACTCGTATTGCGTCCGGCCGTGGGAATATGATTTAAGCAGGTCACAATCTCGGAATCATGCATGGAAGTAACCCTTACTCTATCCGTCTGGGTGGAATCAGCGGTCACCACCCAGCAGCACAGATATGCGGACAGTTCAGGATTCGTTTGACCGGCATTTGCTGATTCATATCTCAGCCCACGCAATCGGTGTTGTCTTGTATCGATGTCGCTCTCACGAGTGTCAGTTATGCAGTAAAACAACGCTAAGGCCTACAGTGGGAGCTAGGTACGGCCGTTGTGACAGTTGCACCCAGCTGTCATTCTGAACAGAGTAGCGAACAGGCCGGGGGAGACAGCGGAATCAGTCCTCGATGTCGTCCAGCGCCTCAACGACGCGCTGGATCATCTTCCGCTCGCCGCGTCGGAGATTCTTCGAGACGGCGGGTTTGGACACGCCGAAGTCCTCGGCAAGCGACCCCAACGTCGCGTCCCGGGGCGACTCGAAGTAGCCCTCGGAGACGGCGGTTTCCAGCGTCTCGCGTTCGGTGTCTGAGAGGTCCCGGCAGCCGTCGACGAGCGTCATCGCCGCGCCGGCGTTCTGCACGAGGTCCTGGAGCTGTGGGAGCGTCGTCGACGTGCGTTCGACCACGTCGTACTCGTTGTCGCGGTCAAGTTCCGAGAGCGTCGTATCGGCGTCCCGGCCGCGGTCGAATCCGACGTGCCAGGTTTCGCTGCCCGCCTCAATGTGGAACGGGCCGGTGATGTAGCCGCCGTTGTCCCGGATGGTCTGCATCGCCGCCGTTTCCTCGATAGTCGTCCGGATGTGGGCGGCGTTGTCCTCGCGGCGCAACAGCGCACAGTCGTTCATGTTCTCGTGGGCCTGCAGACTGTCCAGCCCCGTATCGAGTATCCCCGCGTCCTCGGCTTCGACAACCATCCGCGTCTCCAACTCCCGCGCACGCTGGTCGAAGTCCCAGTGTACCGCTGCAAAGGCGACGTCGTGGTCTGCCGTCGTGTCGATGAAGGGACAGTCGTACTGCTCCATGTCCAGGGCGATATCTATCATTGGCAGTCCACTGTATCCTGTGTGATTCGTGTGATACGGTAAAGAACCCCACGATTAATAATAGCTATTTCCCGAAACCGGGTTCTTCACGAACGTCTATCCCTGATACACCGTTTCAATAGTGTTTTAGGGCTCGGTTCTGGAGGAAGTGGTATGACTTTGCACGCCAGAGAGATAAACCAGGACGTACGGGAGTTGGGTGCGCTCCTGGGCGAAGTGCTGGAAGCACAAACCTCGACCGAGGCGTTCGAAACGGTGGAAACCATTCGAACGTCGTGTATCGACTACCGGCGCGGTGACGCCGAGACGCGGGACGAAGTCCACCGGGCACTGAACCGACTGAACCCGGAGACCCAGGATATCGTCGCACGCGCGTTTACGACCTATTTCGAACTTATCAATCTCGCCGAGGAGCGCGAACGGGTCCGCGAAATCCGAGAGGGGAGCGAGGAGGGTGTACTGGCCGACAGCGTCGAGGAAGCCGTTCGGGACCTGGCCGAACGCGGCGCAGACCCGGAGGAGTTCGAGCAGGTGCTCGAAGACGTTCTCATCCAGCCGACGTTCACGGCTCACCCCACCGAAGCCCGCCGGAAGACGGTGAAGGCGAAGCTCCGGTCGGTCGCCCGTGACATCGAACGACTCGACGAGCGGCGGCTCACGGACCGCGAGCAGAAACGCATCGAGCGCAACCTCGACGCTGAAGTGACGAGTCTCTGGCAGACCCCGCAGGTCCGAGACCGCCGCCCGGAGGTCACCGACGAAGCGCTGAACGTCCAGTGGTACCTCGAAAACGTCCTGTTCGACGTTATCGACGAGGTGTACGACGAACTCGAACACACCCTCGAAGACGTGTACGACGAGGACATCGACATCGACACACTCTACGAGTTCCGCTCGTGGGCCGGCTCCGACCGCGACGGCAACCCGTTCGTCACCACTGAGGTGACCGAGGAGACGCTGGAGCGCCAGCGTGACACCGTGCTGCCGCTGTACCGCAACAAGCTCAAGGAACTCTCCGGGGTGCTGAGTCAGGACGCCTCGAACATCGCGACCGACGCGCTGTTCAACGAGCGACTGGACCGTCACAAGTCCAGGCTCCCCGGAATTGCCACGGAGGCCGAGGAACGGTATCCGGACGAGCCCTACCGCCAGAAGCTCCGGCTGATGCGCGAGTCCGTCATCCGGGTCAGCGACGTTCGCCAGGGCGGCTACGAGAACGACGAGGAACTGCTGACCGACCTCCGCGTCATCGCCGACAGTCTCCGTGAGAACGACGCCGAGGTCATCGCTGAGGCCCACGTCGACCCGCTGATCCGCAAGGTCGAGACGTTCGGTTTCAACCTCGCCAGCCTCGACCTGCGCGACCACCGGAAGATGCACACCGATGCCATCGCCGAATCCGTCGAGCGCGAGGGCATCGACTACGCCGGCATGGACGAAGACGAGCGTGTCGAGTTCCTGACCGAGGCTATCCTCCAGGACAACCCCGTCATCGACATGGAAGACACCGAGGGGCTCTCGGAGGACGCCACCCGCGTCCTCGACCGCTTCCGCGCGGCCGCCGACTGGCAAAACGAGTTCGGCATCGACGCTATCGACACCTACGCCATCTCCTGGTGTGAAGAACCAAGTCACGCCCTTGAGGTCCTGTTTCTCGCCGACCAGGTCGACATCGTCGACCTGCCCGGTTACTGCGGGTTCGACGTGGTGCCGCTGCTGGAATCGGAGTACGCCCTCTCCGGAGCCCGCCGCATCATGGGCACGCTGTTCGAGAACGAGGCCTACTCCCAGGCTCTTGAGGCCCGGGACAACATCCAGGAGATCATGCTGGGCTACTCCGACTCGAACAAGGAGAACGGCTTCCTCGCCGCCAACTGGTCGCTGTACAACAACCAGAAACGACTGGCGGACATCACCGATGACTACGACGTGGAGATGCGCCTGTTCCACGGCCGCGGCGGCTCCATCTCCCGCGGCGGCGGCCCGATGAACGACGCCATGCTGGCCCTGCCGAACGAGACAGTGACCGGTCAGATAAAGTTCACCGAGCAGGGCGAGGCCATCGCCGAGAAGTACGCCAACCACGACATCGCCGAGCGCAACCTCGAACAGATGCTCAACGCCCAGATCCGGGCGCGGAAAAACGCCATTGAGGAGCCCGTCGAGGAGATTCCCGACGAGTGGGAGGAGGCGATGGAGACAGCGTCCGACGCCGCCCGCAACGAGTACCAGGACCTGCTCGAAACGGACGGCTTCGTCGAGTTCTTCGAGCAGGCGACGCCGATCACCGTCATCGAGAACCTCAACATGGGCTCGCGGCCGGCCTCCCGAAGCGAGGACCGCAGTGTCGAGGATCTCCGGGCCATCCCGTGGGTGTTCTCCTGGACGCAGGCCCGATGTATCATCCCCGGCTGGTACTCTATCGCGACCGGACTGGACGCCTACCTCGAAAACGGCGGCGACATGGAAACGCTACAGGAGATGTACGAGAACTGGCCGTTCTTCCGGACGAAGCTCGACAACGCGTCGCTGGCGCTCGCCCGTACTGACCTCGAAATCGCCGAGGAGTACGCCGACCTGGCCGACCCCGAACTCCGCGAGCGCATCTACCCG
Source organism: Haloarcula sp. KBTZ06 (assembly GCF_048595605.1). Taxonomy (NCBI): domain Archaea; kingdom Methanobacteriati; phylum Methanobacteriota; class Halobacteria; order Halobacteriales; family Haloarculaceae; genus Haloarcula; species Haloarcula sp. KBTZ06. Next base: position 1,117,017 of record NZ_CP184337.1, on the reverse strand, counting down.
CGTATCGTCGAGGAGTACGAGGACACCGTCGAGAAGGTGCTCGAAATCACCGGGCAGGACGGCCTGCTCTCGCGTGAGTGGCTGCAGGAGAACCTCGAGCGCCGGAACCCCTACGTCGACCCGCTGAACCTGTTGCAGGTCCGCCTGCTCAAGCAGTCCCACCGAACCGATACCGAGCGCCGGACGCTGCGGCTGACCGTCCAAGGTATCGCGGCCGGGATGAAAAACACCGGGTGAGGCACTGATCGACACTGGGTGCGGCATCGTGCGAACGACTTACTACAAAAGTAGTACCCATCGAAGGATTTAGGCGTCTTCCCCCGGAGTAGCCGGTATGGCACTCGAAACTGTTCTTCTTGCAGTTGGACCAAACGACGCCGACCGAATCGACGAACTCGCCGACGCCGTGCTCGATATCGCGAGCCCGGCCGGCGCGACAGTCATCGTCGCACACGTATTCACCGACGACCAGTACGACGGCGTCGTCGACAGGCTCGAATTCGAATCGACCGGCGAAGCCGACCCCGACGAGGTCGCCGACCGCCACACAACCGTCCGGGAACTCGTCTCGCGGTTCGACGACGCCGGGCTGTCGACACAGGTACGCGGTGCCGTGGGCAACCACGGCGAGCAGATCGTCAGCCTCGCCGAGGCCACGCAGTCGGACCTCGTCGTCGTCGGCGGCCGCAAGCGCTCGCCGACCGGGAAGGCCGTCTTCGGCTCCACCGCACAGGAAGTCATGCTGAACGCGCCGTGTCCGGTCACGTTCGTCCGCGGCGAGGACTAAGACCGCAGAAAGCGAGTTTTTCAGTTACTCCACCAGCGCGGCTTCGAGGAGTTCGAGCGGATGTCGGATCTCGTAGCCGCTGCCGTGTTCCATCTGCATCGCGCAGGTCGGACACTCGGTCATGCCGGTTTCGCCCTCAGCGTGGTCCATGTGCTCGAACATCTCCTCGCCGATCTCCATGGACTTCTCGTACTTCTCTTCCTTCCAGCCGTAGGTCCCCGAAATGCCGGAACAGGAGTCGCCCACGTCTTCGACTTCGACGCCGTCGAGGTCGCGGAACAGTTCGACGGCCTGGCGGTCGAGTCCCTGGTTGCGTGAGTGACACGGGGCGTGGTAGGCGAACTCCTCGGCGAGGTCGCCGTCAACGTCTGCCGCCTGCACTTCGCCCTTGAGGTCCTCGTGGATGCGGAGGTACTCGATGGCCTCGAAGGTGTTTTCGGCCACCTTGTCGATACCGTCGATGTCGAACAGCTCGGGGTATTCCTGTCGGAGCGCCATCGAACACGAGGTACAGGAGGCGATTGCGTGATACCCCTCGTCGACGAGTTCGGACATCGACGAGACGTTCGTCTCGGCGTGGCGGCGGGCGTCGTCGAGCATCCCGTTTGCGAACATCGGCGTCCCGGAACACTTCTGCTCGGGTGCGACGACCTCGTAGCCGAACTCCTCGAACACCCGGACCGTCGCCTTGCCGACTTCCGGCGTGTTGTAGTTGGAGTAACAGCCGTGGAAGTACGCAACTTTCTTATCGGCGTCCTCGGGGAGTCCGCGGCGCTTGCGGGCGGCTCTCGCGTTCTCCCGCGACTGGACCTGACCGCCGCGGTCGGCCCACCAGTCGCGGAAGGTCTGTTTTGCGAAGGCGGGGAAGTCACGCTCGCTGGTGATACCCATCGTCTTCTCCATGACCCAGCGGGCCGGCCCGAAGTTCATGGCGAAGTTCGCGAGTCGGGGGACCTTGCTCGCCAGGAACGCGGAGGTGCGGTAGTTCGCGAGGATGCGGTTGCGGATGTACTCGACGGAGAGCTTGTCCATCTGCTCGCTGACGTACTCCCCGCGGGCGGTGTTGTGCATCTGGCTGAGCGGGACGCCCGACGGGCAGGCGTTGTCACAGCGCATGCAGTTCGAGCAGTCCATCACCGAGTCGTCGATCTCGTGGTCGTCGTCGGACTGCTTGAGCCGCCACTGTTCGGGGCCCTGGAACTTCGGGCCGGGGAAGTCGTCGTCGACCTCCGCGACGGGGCAGTTCGTGTCGCAAGTCGAGCATTTGTAACAGGAGTCCGCGCCGGGTCGGAGGTCGAAGTCGTCGCTGTCGGGAAAGACATCGACTGGTTCGAACTCCTCGCCTGTATTCGGTGCTACCGGGTCAAACTCTGTCTCTGGTGGGGTTTCAGCGTCACTCATCGTGCCTCCTGTGCGGCGCGCTGGCCCGCCGCGTAGCCTGTTGCAATCGAGACGCCACTGCCGGATTTCTCGGCGGCGAAGTCGTAGCCGCCCAGCACCGAGCCGGCGGCGCGCAGGTTCTCGAACTCGCTTTGCTCGCTCGCGTCAAGGGGGCGCAGGTCGTCGTCGGTCGCTACGCCGTAGCGAGCGAACTCGTGGTCGCCGAACAGTTCGCCGTCGAACCAATCGTACCGGTCCTCGGCGTGGGGGACGTGGCAGTCGAACACCGGCTCGTACACGCCCTCGCGGTCGGACTCGACGCCCTTGCCGACGAAGCCGCCGGTGGCGAGGACGTACTGGTCGGCGCTGTTGGGTATCTTCGCGCCGTTCTTTTCGATGAACACCTTCTCGATGCGGTCTTCGCCCTCGAAGTCGACGACCGGATTACCGGTTTCGATGCTCGCGCCGGCTTCGTCCAGCGCCGAGAACAGCGCGTCCTCCAGTCGGAGGCCGGGCAGCGACGGCGGCCCCATCGGCACCTCGAACACGTCGACGCCGAGGTGGTCGCTCAGCGAGTCACGGATAGCGCCGGGATTGTCGTCGCCGAGAATCGCTGGGAAGCCGACCCGCTGTTCGTCCTCCAGTAGCGGGTTCACGCGCTGGGCAAGCGCCTCGCGGGCTGGGACCATTCGCCCGCGGACTGCCACCTCGCTGTTGGTATCGAGCAGTTTGGCATAGCGCGTGACCTTCGCGTCCGCGCGCAGGTCGCCCGGGAACCGGATCGTCTCGCCGCGGACGTCGAATGGGACGCCCGTCGCGTCGAGATGGGCGGCGACGTGCGGGGCATTGAAGTCGACCATTTCCTCGATGCCGACCAGCAGCGTATCGCGGGTGTCGCTGGCCAGACCGGCGCTGGCCCCGGCCGGGTAGCGGGCGGTCGGTTTGATACTCCCGCCGTGGGTCGGCAGGAGCGCGTTCGTGTCCGTGTGTTCGCCCTCGTAGGTCGGGACCGCGTCGTCAAACAGCGACAGTGCGTCCCGGACCGTCTGGACGCCGACTTTCCGGTATGGGTGGACCTCCGGCAGCGACGGAATCGCCTCGTACGGGTCGGTCAGCGGGCCGTCGCCGTCGGGCGTGTAGCCGAGCACGTCGACAAGGCCCGACGCCTGCCGGAGCGTGCTCTGTTTGTAGGAGACCAGTCGCACGTCAGCTCCCTCGCGGGCGGCCGCCAGCGCGCTGGTCAGCCCGCCGAGGCCGCCGCCGATGACGAGTACCTCCGACTCAATAGCCATTTGTCCCTCCGTCGGCGGCTACGTCCGCGCTGTCGACGCTGCCGCCTGTCTGTCCGCGGCCCGAATCGAACGCCGAGAAATCGACGGGATCGCCGTCCGCCGGGTCCTGGTCGCGGTTCTGCGTGGTGGCGTGCAGCGCGTAGTTCAGTGCCGCCTGGGAGAGCTGTTCGCCCCAGAGGGCGTGTCGTTGTCCCTTCCAGCGCTCCTGTAGCAGTTCGTCCCAGGCCTCGCGGACGACCGGCTCGTCGTACTCCGAGTGGAGTTCGCTCGCCATCCGGTGCGAGCAGAAGCCACCCTGACAGTTCCCCATCGACGCGCGGGTGCGGATGCGGACGGCGTTGAGGTCCGAGCCGGACCCCTCGATAGCGTCCTGAATCTCGGCGCGGGTCACGCCCTCGCACTCACAGACCGTCGGGTTCGGCCCGTCGGTCTTGAGCACGTCGTCGGCCCGGGAGCCGAGCCGTTCGACGCTCCGACGGCCGATAGGTGAGCGAAGCCCGAACTCGTCCATGTAGTCCCGCAGGACCGAGAAGTCCTCGCTGCCGGGGAGCGGCTCGTCGGCGGTCCGGCAGTCGGCGTCGATGCCGAACTTCCCGCAGACGTGGTCGGCGATCTGTTCGCCCATCATCCGGTAGGTGGTGAACTTCCCACCGACGATGCTAGTCATGCCAGGCAGGTCGTCGCGCTCGTCGTGGTCGAGCAGGAAGAAGTCCCGTGTGATGTCCGTCGGGTCGTCGCTGCCGACGTCCGGCGGTTCGTACAGCGGGCGAACGCCCCAGAACGAGCGGATGGTTCGCGCCTCGTCGAGCATCGGAATCAGCTCCGAGAGGGTGTCGATCATCATGTCGACTTCCCACTGCTCCTCGGGGTAGTCCTCGGGGTCCTCGACTTCCTCGTCGGTCGTCCCCAGAATCGCGGTCGTCTCGTGGGGCACGACGATGTCGGCGTCGCCCTTGGGCCGACAGCGGTTGATGACGGTGTCGACCTGGCGGATGTTCATGATGGTCATGACGCCCTTGGAGGGGCGGACTTCGATGTCGAGTCCGGCCATGTCGCCGATGCGACCGGCCCAGGCTCCCGTCGCGTTCACGACGTAATCGGCGCGGATCTGCTCCGTCCCGCCCTCCGTGCCGTGGACGCGTTTCCCGGGGCCGGAGTCGTGTTCGACCTCGATACCGACGACCTCGCCGCTCTCGACGAGGAGGTCAGTCACTTTGGAGTGTGTCTCGATCCGTGCGCCGTGTTCCTGTGCGCTCGCGGCGTTCGCGACGACGAGTCGGAACGGGTCGATTGCCCCGTCGGGAACGCTGATGGCCTTGTCGATGTCCTTCGCCAGGTGGGGTTCCATCGCCCGAGCCTCCTCGCCGGAGACGACTTCCGCGGGAATCCCGCACTCCTCACAGCCGCTCAGTTTCTTCTGGAAGTACTCTTCGGAGTCCTCCGGCCGCTTGACGAAGAGGCCGCCAGTCATTTCGACGCAGTGACTGGCGATATCCCGGAGAACCCGGTTCTCCTCGATACACTCGGTCGCGCTGGCCTGGTCCGAAACGGCGTATCGCCCGCCGCTGTGGAGCAGCCCGTGCATCCGACCCGTGGTCCCGTGGGTCAGGTTTCCCTGTTCTACCAGGGTCACGTCGAGCCCGCGCATCGCGAGGTCCCGCGCGATGCCCGCCCCAGTCGAGCCGCCACCGATGACGGCGATGTGTGGTGTCGGTCCCATCTATCTTTCCGTGGGTTTGGAGCGCATACACTTCACTTTACCGTTGCTGGTGCTTGGGCAGTAAATTTTCTATGTAATCATGAGGAATCCCGGTGACACCCACTGTTAATCGGAAACGCACACCACATTATTTTTTACTGATTGGTCAAGGCAGTGGTTGAACATATTCTCTCAAATTCGAGAGATAACTCCACATTTTCAATTACTGACGTACTACAGACGACGTTGCAGGATAGAAACCGCGCTCACGGATTAATTATCACTCCTACCGTTTCGACAGTAACTATTATATATTTTGATAGTGGACTATTCCCGAGAACGTGTTGGCCGTTCGGCCAACGGGAGCGACAATGAGTAAATGGAACCCACTTGATTCAGAAGACGGCCCGCCTGACGGGGAACGCACCGACGGCGGCGTCACAGAGGGGCGGGACGGAAACGAGTCGGAGACTGAACCGCCGTCAGCAGAAGCCCTCCAGAAGGACACAGAGACCGGAAACGGTCCTGAACAGGCGGAGCTGGAAGCACGATGTGAGCAACTGGCGGCGGAACTCGAACAAGAGCGGGCGGAACGTGAAGCGCTCGAAACCGCTGTCGACCGTCTCACTTCTGTTGCCAGGGCGAACGCCGACGGCGACCTCACTGCGAAACCGGGGCAGCCACCAGCTGAGGCAGCTGAGCCGCTGTACGACGCATACAGTGAACTGCTCCGGGAATGGACCGACACCGTCGACCGGATGGCGTCGTTCAGCGAGCAGGTGACCGCCGCAACGGAACAGGTCGACACCCGTCTCGGGTCGGTCAAGTCCGCCAGCCGGGACGTGAGTGGCGCTGTCGGAGAGATTTCGACCGGGTCGGACGAGCAACGCGACGAGATACAGTCGATCTCCGACGAGATGCGGAACCTCTCGGCGACGATCGAGGAGATAGCGAGCGCCGCAAACGAGGTCGCGGACACGTCCAGCGAAGCCAGCGTTCGAGGCGAATCCGCACTGGAGTCGGCGTCCTCGGCGATGACGACGCTCGACCGGTTGACCGACAACGCCGAAGCGACCGTCGACAAGGTCGAGCGACTGAACGACCTGCTGTCGGACATCGAGGAGATTGTGGGTTTCATCACGGACGTCGCGGACCAGACCAACATGCTGGCGCTGAACGCCAACATCGAAGCGGCCCGAGCAGGCGAATCCGGCGACGGGTTCGCCGTCGTCGCAGAGGAGGTCAAATCGCTCGCGACCGAGACGAAGGAGGCGACCGACGAGATCGCAGCCTCCATTCAGGAGGTCCACGAACAGGCCGACACGACGGTTTCGGAGATGTACGATACGCGGGAGAGTGTCGAAGACACCCGCTCGTCAGTCGCCAGCGCGCTCGACGAACTGGATTCCGTCGTCTCGATGGTCGAAGAGGTCGATTCGAGCGTCCAGGAGATCGACGATGCGACGGATACGCAGGCTGATTCCACGCAGGAAGTGGTGTCGATGGTCGACGACGTCGAGGACATCAGCGCCCGGACAGCCGAAGAGGCGGCTATCGCCGCCGACGCCGCAGCGGACCAGACGACGGAACTCGCGGAGGTCTCGACGCGGGTGTCGACGCTCACCGAGCGGGCCGAATCACTGGACGCGTCGCTGGATTCCTTCGAACTTGCGACCGGTTCGGCGGCAGCGAACACGGACGGAACCGTCGTCGAGTTCTGGCACGCGATGGGCGGCGAGAAAGCGCTACTGCTTGAAGAGCTCGTCCGCGAGTTCGAATCACAGACCGAGGGTATTAGTCTCACACTGCGGTCGAAAGGGAGCTACCGCGGGACCCTCGATGCAACGCTGAACGCCGCCGAAAACGGCGATCCGCCCGCGATCGCACAGATCTTCGAGATCGGCACTACGCGTGCGCGCGACAGTGGACACTTTACGCCAGTCGAGGATCTCCTCCCCGCAACCCACATCGACTCGCTGCTCGACCCGGTGACGAACTACTACCGCTTCGACGGGACGCTCCACTCGCTCCCGTTCAACGCGTCGAACCCGGTGATGGCGTACAACCGCGACGCGTTCAGGGCGGCGGGGCTCGATCCCGATTCACCGCCGGAAACCCTCGCTGACGTACGAAGCGCGGCCGAGCAGCTCGTCGACGGGAGAGGCGTGGATACAGGTATCACGTTCGCGAACTACTCGTGGTTCGTCGAACAGTGGTTTGCCGAGGCTGACCAGCTCCTTGTGGACCAGAACAACGGGCGGTCCGGGTCGCCAACGGAGAGCCATCTCGACGGGGAGTTCGCCCACGACTTATTCGAGTGGTGGAAAGGCCTCGAAGCGGACGGACTGTACCACGACCCCGGCATCGAAGCCAGAGGAGCCGCTCGGACCCACTTCGCCGAGGGGAACGCTGCGATGCTGATCGGCTCGACATCGTCGCTGAACAGCATCGAAAGCAGCGCTGACTTCGACGTCGGAACCGGCCGGTTCCCCGTCCTCGACGACCGGACCGGCGTACTCGTCGGCGGTGCGTCCCTCTGGGTCGGTGATGCGGTTTCCGAGGCCGTGCACGACGCGGTCGGCGAGTTCCTCACATGGCTCACCGAACCGGCCCAGCAGCGTCGGTGGCATCAGGAAACCGGGTACTTCCCAGTGCACGCCGATGCGATCCCACAGCTCCGGTCGGCGGACTGGTTCGAACAGAACCCACACTACAGAACGGCGTTCGACCAGCTCGTCGACACACGCGACACCACAGCGACACGGGGCGCACAGATCGGTCCGTTCGATACGGTGCGAACGATCATCGAAGACGCGGTCGACAGTATGGACGGGCCCGACTCGGTCCCGTCCGCGCTCGACCGACTCGACACACAGGTCACGAAACAGCTTGAGCGGTACGATTCCGACCGGTAGCGCCGTCCCGTCCTTTCTTTACTAGCCAAACATCACCATTAGTAATCTTTATAATGGTTCACTATGTTGTTTACTGTCAAGGTGGTAGCTTTCATAAATAAGCTACCTCCACCACGGAGAACACAACAATGGCAGACACATACGTTGGCGCGATCGACCAGGGAACGACTGGCACTCGCTTCATGGTATTCGACCATAGCGGCCAGGTCGTTGCGAACGCCTACGAGAAGCACGAACAGATCTATCCGGAGCCCGGCTGGGTCGAGCACGACCCCGTCGAAATCTGGGAAAACACGCAGGAAGTCGTGACCAAGGGGCTTGCGGATGCAGGTGTCGGTGCCGAACAGCTGGAGGCACTCGGCATCACGAACCAGCGTGAGACGACGATCGTCTGGGACAAAGAGACCGGCAAGCCGGTCCACAACGCGCTGGTCTGGCAGGACCGCCGAACCACCGACCGCGTCGAGGAGATCCAAGAGGAAGACAAGGTCGAGTGGATCCGGGGGAAGACCGGGCTGGAATGTGACGCCTACTTCTCGGCAACCAAGACCGAGTGGATCCTCGACAACGCGGAGCCACTCAAGATGCAGAGCTCGCGCGGCGCTGACCTCCGTGAGCGGGCCGAAGACGGTGAACTCCTGATGGGGACCATCGACGCGTGGCTCATCTACAAGCTCACCGGCAACCACATTACGGATGTCTCGAACGCATCGCGGACGATGCTGTACAACATCCACGACATGGAGTGGGACGAGGAACTCCTCGAAGAGTTCGGCGTCCCGGAGTCCATGGTTCCGGAAGTCCGCCCGTCCTCCGACGAGAGCCTGTACGGACACACCGATGCGGACGGCTTCCTCGAAGAGGAAGTCCCCGTTGCGGGCGCGCTGGGTGACCAGCAGGCCGCGCTGTTCGGCCAGACCTGCTTCGACAAGGGTGATGCGAAGAACACCTACGGTACCGGCGCGTTCTATCTGATGAACACCGGTTCCGAAGCAGTCGCCTCCGATAACGGCCTGCTGACGACGATTGGCTTCCAGATGTCCGGTGAACCCGTCCAGTACGCGCTTGAAGGCTCCATCTTCATCGCCGGCGCGGCAATCGAATGGCTCGAAGACGTCGACCTCATCAACAACGCCGCCCAGACGGCGGAACTGGCCCGCTCGGTCGAATCGACCGACGGTGTCTACATGGTGCCGGCCTTCACGGGGCTCGGCGCTCCGCACTGGGACGGCCGCGCCCGCGGGACGATTGTCGGTATGACTCGCGGAACGCGAAAGGAGCACATCGTGCGTGCGACCCTGGAATCCATCGCATACCAGACCCGCGACCTCGCGGAGGCGATGGAGGAAGACTCCGGTGTCGAGATGACGACGTTGCGAGTCGACGGCGGTGCAGTCAAGAACAACTTCCTCTGTCAGCTCCAGTCGGACATCATCCAGACGGATATCGCCCGCCCGCAGGTCGACGAGACCACCGCACTGGGGTCGGCCTATGCGGCCGGTCTCGCCGTCGGGTACTGGGACACCGTCGACGAGCTCCGCGACAACTGGCAGGTCGACAAGGAGTTCTCGCCGGAGATGGACGCCGAGAAGGCAGACAAGATGTACGATCGCTGGGACGACGCCGTCGACCGTTCCCGCGACTGGGCACAGGAGGAATAACAGATGGCAATCGCATTCGGACTCACGGCAGTCGATATGCTCGTCCTCGCCATCGCGGCGTTCGCGGGCGGCGCGTTCGGGGCATCTATCGGTGCACTCCCGGCGTTCTGTTTCACCGGCTTCATGGTGCTTATCGGAGAAGCCGGCAACGTCGTCTCAGAGTCGTTCGTCGGCGGTTCTCCTGACGTCATCGCGGGTGGCGCCGGTGGGTACGGAGCCGGCATCGTCGGCCCGCTGGCCTTCGGTCCCGTGTTCGGGCCACACGTCGCCTTCGCTGGTGGTGTGGCAGCAGCCGCTTACGCCGCGAAGTACGACGGAATGTACGAGCCGGACGACGGTGACTACCACCCGGCGAAGGACATCGCCTACGCCCTCGGTACCCGACCGGACGTCCTCGCCGTCGGTGGTGTGTTCGGCATCCTGGGGATGGCAATCCGGCAGACGTCCGGTGGACTCGGGATTCCAATCGACCCGCCTGCAGCAGGCGTTATCCTGACGGCTGTTATCGCCCGTCTGGTCTTCGGCTACCCGGTTATCGGCCGTGCCCGCGGAAGTGGCCTGCTCGATATGTCGCCGTTCGAGAGCGGAAAGATGCGGTCGAGCAACAGTGAAGAAGTCGCAACGGATGGCGGAGCCATGGCTGCCGAGCGACCGGCTGTCGAGCCGTGGCTGCCACACCAGTACAAGTGGACACACGTCGCAATGCTCGGGCTCATCACCGGCATCCTCGGTGCGTACATCTTCGCGAAGACTGGAAGTCTCTTCCTCCCGTTCGGTATCTCAGCAGCGAGTCTGCTGTTCCTGAACCTCGGCGTGGAGAAATTCCCGGTCACACACCACATGACGCTCCCAGCAACGTTCGTCGCTAGTATGGCGATGACGGATGGAGCGAGCGTCCTAGTCGCGCTCGGACTGGGCGCATTCTTCGGTATCCTGGGTGCGCTGTTCGGTGAGGTCTACCAGCGCATCTTCTATGCGCACTCGGATACGCACTTTGACCCGCCAGCCGCCTCGATCATCACGACGACCCTCATCCTGGGCATTCTGGCACTGGCTGGAGTGTTCACGACGTCCGCAGCGATCCCCCTGCCGTAAGAACTCATACGGCTTTTTATTTACAGGTCCAATCGAATATACACACGATCTAATTTCCAAGCATGGACATCGAAGCGAGAATCAAGCGTCGACAACGCCGGAACGGTGAGCCACGGCTCATTCAGGATTACGAGTCGATCTCACCGGTCGTCCACATAGAGGAGCCGGCTGACCGCGGTCCGGTGCTCGAGCGCCTACTTGACCACCTCGATCCGGTGTTCGATGGGCAGCTTCCGCCGAACGCGTACGTGTACGGCCCCCGTGGTTCAGGGAAGTCCGCAGTTATCACGGCGCTGTTCGCCAATTTAGAACAGCTCCCGACGGAGCAACAGGCGATTATCCACACGACGACCCGTGCACAGCCACCGACCTCGCCGTCGTTCGTCTACGTGAACGCCCGAGAGACCGCAAGCGAGTTCGCGTTCTACCATGCAGTGCTGGACTCGCTCGTGGACGAATCGGTGCCGGAACACGGGATCGGGACGGAGACGCTCAAATCCCGACTCCACGAACTGGTACGAGAGCAACGCACGGGCATCGTCATTGCAGTCGACCACATCAGCGAACCGGAGAGCATCCAGGCCCCGGCCCTCGTTGACCTGTTTGCTGGCTTACCGAGCAACGTCAGCTGGCTCGCTATCGGTCGCGACGACCCGTCGACAACGGAACTGACGCGGTACACCGCCGAGTCGATCAGTATCGACCGCTATCAGCGGCAGATGCTCGTCGACGTGTTGATGACCAGAACCTCGAACGGGCTGGCTCAGCAGGGACTCGATCACGGTCTGGCGAGGCATATCGCCGATTGGGCGGACGGAAACGCCCACGATGCCCTTGCCGCACTGTTTATCGCTGCGGAGTTGGCCGAGGAACGGGGCCAGGACCGCATCACACAGGCCAACGTCGACGCGGCCATCGCGGAGGTGCCCGACCCCTGCATTTCGTTGGGCGTCGTCCTCTCCCTGCCGACGAACCGACAGGCCGTTCTCAGGGAACTCATCGACCTGGAGGAGAGCGAACGCTCCTCGGTAACGGCAACGACGGAGGCGATTGCGTCGGCACAATCAGTCGACCTCTCGCCCGGGACGGTCAAACGGTTCCTCTACGAAATGGCCGAATCCGGTGTCGTCGACCGTGTCGAGGCGACGACCACCAACGGACAGGGCCGCCCGCCGAGCCGTGTCGAACCGCGGTTCCCCCCGACGGCCTTCCGGCGGCTGTACGACCTGCAACAGTAGGCCGACGTTTCGCGGTCAGGTCGACGCTTTTCAAACGCGCTGTGACGGGTCACCTGTGCCGCCAGTCAGCGCGGACGCCAGTGCGCCACGGACTACGACGTCGTCACCGAACTGCGTCAACTGGATATCCGGAATGTTCGACATCACCATGTCGTCGAGCCGGTCTCGGATCGGGTCTAGCACCTGCTCGGGGTTGTTGAGCGCAACGGCCCCACCGACGTAGACGACGAGGGGCGCGTACGCGTGGACGATGTTCGCGACGCCGATCGCGTTCCAGTGACAGATCTGGTCGAGGACGTGGGACGCGAACTCGTCTTCGCCGGCATATTCGAAGATATCCGCCGCGGAAAACTCCTCAGTCTCGATCGGGAGCGCCGTCTCGACGGGGTCCTCCCGGTGCAGTTGTGTGGCGTACCGCGGGATGTTCTCGCCCGAACAGTACGCTTCCCAGTGGCCGTCGTGCCCACAGCCACAGGTCATGAACCCATGTGGGTCGATCGTCAAGTGGCCGACTTCTCCAGCGTTGCCGTCCCAGCCTGAGAGGATATTCCCGTCGACAGCGACCCCGGCACCGACCCCGGAGGAGATTGTGAGATACACCATGTCATCGGGGCTCCGGTCCGAGTAGAACCGCTCACCGATGACGCCGGCGTTGGCGTCGTTGTGCAGCGACACCCGCTCGCTGCCGATGAGATTTTCCACCGGCCCGGTCAGCGGAATCCGGTCGATGGTGTCGGGGAGGTTCGCGGGGTTTTCGACGACCCCTTCGGCCAGATCCATCGGACCGAAGGACCCGATACCGGCGGCAACCACGTCTGTGGGGGCGATATCGGCGGCGTCACAGGCCTGTCGGATCGCGTCGAGGACCACCTCCGTGACCGCGATACCTGCCGGTCCACGCGGTGTCTCAGTTTTGTGTGACGAGAGTATCGAACCCGTCTCGTCACCGATAACAGCCCGAATATGTGTCGCTCCGAGGTCGACCCCTGCGTAAGCGCCCATGCTGGTCGAAGGGTTGCCCCACCGATACTTAACTACACAGATTCTACCGCGGTCAGTAGTCTCGCTCCCTGCCCGAGATGTCCTCTCGGCCAACGGCCTCCTCGTAGACGACGCCGCGCTCGGAGTCTAGCGTGACGGTCGATCCGTCGGAGACAGCATCGGGCAAGTCCGCGTTCGAGATCATCGGAATCGAAAGCTCGCGGGCGACGATGGCCGCGTAGCTCGTGACGCCCTCGTGGGCGTCGATGATGCCCCCGATACGGCTGGTGTCGCCGACGAATTCGCCGTCGAACCCTTCGGGCACTGCCAGAATAGCCCCGTCGGGGACCTTCGAGAGGTCGCCCGGTGACTCCTGGGGCGGTGCCGTCGAAATCCGGTGAACCGGACCGGTAACCAGACCGTCGACGATGGACCGACCGCTAGCGACTGTTTCGGCCGCGACGTGGACTTTCAGCATGTTCGCCGTGTTCATCCCCTCCAGTTCAGTCATCATCCCGGAGAGAACGACGACCGTGTCACCGCTGTCCGCGGCTTCGGTGTCGAGAGCCGCCTGCACTGCCGTCTGGATGACGGCATCAGCGCCTTCGGTGGTGTACTCGGTCGTTACGGGTGTGATACCCCACGAGAGCGCGAGCTTCCGGCGGACGCGCTCGCTCGGCGTCGACGCGACGATGGGGATCGAGGGCCGGTACTTCGCCGATTTCAGGGCGGTGTAGCCGGACTCGGACGCGGCGACAATCGCCGACGCCCCGATGTCACGCGCGAGGAACCGGCCGGAGCGCGCGAGCGCGTCTGTCCGGGTGTCACCGGCGTTTGGCACGCGCTGTTCCCGGGACTCGGCGTACTCCTCGCTGCTCTCGACATCGCGGATAATCCGGTCCATCGTCTCGACGACGCGAGCCGGGTGGTCACCGATCGCTGTCTCGCCCGAGAGCATCACTGCATCGGTGCCGTCAAGCACTGCGTTTGCTACGTCTGAGGCCTCCGCGCGGGTCGGCCGCCGGGAGTGGACCATCGAGTCGAGCATCTCGGTGGCCGTGATGACCGGGACGCCGGCCTCGTGACACCGACGGATGATACGCTTTTGAATGATCGGCACGTCTTCGAGCGGGCACTCGACGCCGAGGTCACCGCGGGCAACCATCACGCCGTAGGCCTCGTCGATGATCGAGTCGAGGTTCTCGACGGCCCCGGCCCGTTCGATCTTGGCGATGATCGGGATGTCGACGCCGCGCTCTTCGAGCGCCTGGCTGATCTCGTAGATGTCCTCGCCGTCACGGACGAACGACGCGGCCACGAAATCCGGCTCCTTCTCGGCGGCCACGTCGAGTTCTCGCTCGTCGTTTGCCGTAATCGTCGGCAGGTCGAGTTCGACGCCGGGAACGTTGACACCCTTGCGGGCGGCCAGTTCACCGCCGTTCTCGACGGTCGCAAACACCGTGTCGTCCTCGACACGTTCGACAGTCGTCTCGATGCGTCCGTCGTCAAGCAACACCCGGTCGCCCGGCTCGACCGCCGTGATCGACTGCGAGAGGCCGACCTCCTCGGGCGTCGCGTCGTCGCCGACGACGTAGCGGATGGTGGACCCCTCCGTGAGCTGAATCGGCTCGTCGATCTCCGCGGTCCGGACTTCCGGCCCAGGCATATCGAGCATGGCCGCGACCGGTTCCTCGACCGCCTCGTCTACCTCGCGGATGCGATCGATCATTTCACGGCGGTGTTCCGGCGAACCGTGGCTCGCGTTCAGTCTGGCAACAGACATCCCGGCCTTTGCAAGTGACGCGATGTCGTCGACCGAGTCCGACGCAGGGCCGAGGGTACAGACAATCTTTGCGCTACGCATTGTGACCTCCGTCTCTGGGGAGCCACAGTTTACAGCGTTCATAGTTAATCATACCCTGCCGTTCCCCGCGAAGGGATAAGAACCTTGCTGGACGGCGTAGCTACCGGGAAATCGCTTCCGTGTCGCCACTGAGAATCGAACGGATTTCCTCGGGTGACACGACGGCAATGTCGCCCGGAATCGTCCGTTTGAGTGCGGCTGTCGCAGCACCCCAGGCGAGCCCGTCCGCGACGCTGCCACCGGAGAGATACTGCGAGAGGAAGCCGCCGACGAAGGAGTCGCCGGTCCCGACCGGATGGGCGTCGGTCGACTCGAACGTCGGTTGCTCCGTTACAGCCCCGTCGGCAAGCGCGAGCGCCCCGTCGCTGCCACGGGTGATTACTGTTGCTTCGAACCCGTACTCGGCGGCGAGGTCCCGGGCAATCGTTTCCGCATCACCGGTCCGGTCCAACACGACGTTCGCGTCGCGTTCGGCGACGACGAGTACGTCGACAGACGGGAATAGCCCGGTCAGGACCGAGCGGGCTTCCGCCGGCGTCCAGAGCTTCGAGCGGTAGTTCAGATCGAGGCTCGTGGTCGTGCCCGCGTCCTGTGCGAGCGAGAGGAGGTCAGCAGTGGTCGATTCGAGCGTCTCTGAGAGCG
Organism: Haloarcula sp. KBTZ06; assembly: GCF_048595605.1. Taxonomy (NCBI): domain Archaea; kingdom Methanobacteriati; phylum Methanobacteriota; class Halobacteria; order Halobacteriales; family Haloarculaceae; genus Haloarcula; species Haloarcula sp. KBTZ06. The sequence continues at coordinate 1,101,463 of NZ_CP184337.1, read as the reverse complement.
CCGGTGTGATACCCGAGGTGTGGAATCCCGCGGCGTCCGCGATGGTCTCCGTCGGAAGCTCCCCCGGTGTGGCGGTCGTGACACTGGCGCTCTGGCGATCGTAGATAACATCGTTGCCCCGCGGTGGACTACCCTGCTCCAGATAGTAGGTTCCCTGTCGGGCGCTGTCCGAGTCGTCCCAGGCGACATCGACCGATACGCCATGGTGTTTGAGTTCTCCCGTGACTCGGCGACCAACCGGTGAGTCGGGGAGCTTTGAGGCCCACAATGCATCGAGCCCAAGCCGTTGAGCAGCGACCGCGACGTTTGACTCCGCACCAGCCGCCCTGACGATGTACTGGTCTGCAGTCTCCAGTCGCTCGTCGTCAGGTGGCGACAACCGCAACATCGTCTCACCGAACGTAACTAACTCCGTCATATCCGACGTTGCTCACTGGCTGGGTATAAATCCCGGAGAACCCGTCGTCTAACGGACCTGTTAATTACACCTTACTGGGGTGGAGGGCGTTAGCTCGTATTTTTCGTCATGGGTTATGGACAGTATAAGTTTTCTCCAAAAGTTTATGTGCTATACTAATTTAGACACGCCAGTATGGATTCAGGGAGAGATGGTGGTGGGCCGTCCGTCTTTAGGCGGAACCTACTCCGTTCGATTGGTGCGGCCGGACTGGCCGGACTTGCAGGCTGTGGTGGCAGCGAGGGAGTGACAGATGGGGACGGGACGCCGACCCCAACGCCAGTTGGAAACTTTCCGGTGTCCGGGGATTCGGTGACGTTCGGTTTCAACGTCGCTTCCTCGGGGGCGTACTCAACGGCCGGCAAGCAGGAGCTCCGAGGTTTCAAACTCGCGGTCAAGCACATTAACAACGGTGGTGGGTGGGTAACGAGCGAGCAGTACGAGTCACCGCTGGACGGTGACGGACTTCTCGATAAGGATGTCGAATTCGCTGTCGAAGACACGGGTGGTAATTCGGAGACCGCCCGGAGCAACGCACAGCGGCTTGTTGATAGCGAGGAGGTGATTATGCTTGCTGGCGGAACGTCCAGCAATTCCGGCCTGGCCAATCAGGAGGTCGCCGCACAGAACCAGGTCGTGTACATGGCGACGATGGCCAACGCGAACTCGCTGACGGGTATCGACTGCAACCGGTACTCCTTCCGCGAGATGTACAACAACCACATGGCGGCCAAAGCGCTGGCTCCGGCCCTCAGTAACGAGTTCGGAGACGACGTCAATTACGTCAAGATCTCCCAGGACAATGAGTGGGGACAGACGCTCCGGGATGAGATGGATACAGCCCTCGGGAATCTCGGCTGGGCACCTGTTTGGGACACAACTGCTCAGGTCGGGACGACCGACTACTCTCAGTACGCAGAAGACATCAAGTCGGTCGATTTCGACGTGATCGTGCTCGGACTGGGGGGCCTCGACGCAGTAAACGCACTCAGAGCGTTCCGGGAGGAGTTCCCGGAGTCGAATATCGTCCTTCCGATAACCTCGAGAGATATTGCTCGGACCGCAGGCGATGCGATAGAGGGTGTTATCGGAACGGTCGCTTGGAGTCCGGAGATCAACTCGCCGCTGTCTGATACCTTCCGAGAATCGTTCCGTGAGGAGTACGGCAGTTCGACGGGGACCTCGAAATCGGCGTCCCCATCAGGAGCAGCCCACATCGCATACACGCAAACGCTGCAATACGCCAGTGCAGCCGAGCGGGCGGGAACGTTCAATCCGATCGATGTCATCGGAGCGCTCGAAGGACACGAGTACGACGCCGGTCTCGGAGCACAGACGCTCCGAGCCTGTGACCACCAGGCGATGCGCCAGGTGCCAGTCGTGAAAGGAAAGCCAGAGGTTCAGCAGTCCTACGGCACCTACTACGGCCTGATTGGGGAACCAGCGGATGTACAGTACGCATGCGACAGCGGTCCAGCGGCTAACTGCTCGCTTGGAGGGAACTAGCTATGAGTTCAGGAGACACACAGATACCAGACAGTTCAGAAAACGATTCGAACGCCTCCGGTGGGATTCTTGCAACAGTCGTCCCGGATTTCATCCGGCGAAACTTCGCACTCAAATTCGGTATCGTCCTCTTCGTGATGGCGCTGTCGGTTGGGCTCATCGGCCTTGCCGCGACAGAGCAAGTCAAGGACTACACGGAACAACAGGTTCTGAGCGACTACGAAAACGCCGCCGCACAGGAGGCTGATATCCTGTCACAGTGGGTTGATCGAAACCGGTTATCGACCCAGTTCGTCTCTTCCGACGACGTTTGGGCCAGTAGTGATACCGAAGACATCAATATCGAACTCAACAATCGGAAAGCCGCCTTGTCCGCAGATGCTGCCGACATCCATCTGGTCGAACGGAATGCCGGCCAATCCCAGGTTGTCGCCAGCACATCTAACTCACAGGTGCTGACTAACTCGGCGCTCGAATCGACGAGCAGGGCCTGGCTTACCGGTGCGAACTTCGAAACGGCAAGCGATGTCGCCGTCTCCGACGTGTACCAGACGAACTCCGGCCCGGTCGTCGGCTTCGCCAGTCCTGTCGATGCCTCACAGAACCGGTATATCCTCATCGAGTACTCGCTCGACGAAATCGCGAACTCGCTTCAGGGGAACAACAGGGCCGAAGGCGGATTCACGCAGGTCGTCAACGGGTCGGCGGTCGTCATGATCGACGAACCCAGAGACGGGAGCCGCGGCCTCGGCGAAAACATGCTGCAGTCGTATAGCTCGAACAGCCCTGCCACGGAACCGATCGACGCGGCAGATGACCTCCGCTCGTCGGAGCAACAGTCCGGCGTCACCGCTGACATGCCGGCGACTGACGTACTCAACGAGCGCTACACTGTCGGCTATGCACCGATTCAGGGCACTGACTGGGTCGTTCTCGTACACGCACCCAACTCCGCGGTCTTTGGCTTCGTCCAGAACGTCCAGCAGTACGGACTTATCGGCACGGCACTGATGGTGTTGCTCATCGCGGGCGTCGGTGCGATACTCGGGTACAACACGGCAACGTCCATCGACCGCCTGACCCGAAAGACGGACCAGATGCGACAGGGGAACCTCGACGTCGAGATCGCCACCAGTCGTATCGACAATATCGGCCGCCTGTACAGCGGGTTCGCTGATATGCGCGACGCGCTCAAACAACAGATCAACGAGGCCGAGCGTGCACAGAAAGAGGCAGAGGTTTCCCGCGCGGAAGCCCTTGAAGTCAACAAATACCTCCAGAAGAAGGCCGAAGAATTCTCCGACGTGATGGAGGAGACGGCCGCTGGAAACCTCACCGAGCGGATGGCAACCGACGGCGAGAACGAGTCGATGGACCGGATCGCCAGCGAGTTCAACGGCATGGTCGACGAACTCGAAAAGACGATCGGTCAGCTCAACAGCTTCGCCGACGAAGTCGCGGAATCCGGAGACGTCGTTCTGTCGAGTGCGGAGTCCGTCCGTGACGCGTCCGAGCAGGTGGCCGAATCCACACAGAAAATCTCCGACGACGCCTACGACCAGAAGGACCGCCTCGCGACCATCTCAGAGGACCTCGATACCCTCGTGGACACGCTCGAAGAACTGGAAGCGGACAATCCGGACATCGACCTTGGTGACTCGCTCGAGCGGTTCCGGACGGTGGCGACGACGCTACAGTCGGCAGCCGAGACAAGTGACCAGATGATGGCCGAAACCCAGACCGTGGCCGGCGCAGCCGAAGAGCAGGCCGCAGAGCTCAACGAAGTGTCTTCGCGTGCCGAACAGCTCAAACGCTACGCGAAGCCACTCGGTGACATCCTGAACCGCTTCGAGACCGAAGCCGAGCACGAGTTCGTCTTCTCGGGCGGTCCGTCACAGAGTCTGGGCGAAGAGGAAGAAGAGTAATCCGGTTCACCGAAACCGATTTTCGCGCTGGCGACGTACTTCTTTTAATGAGCGACGACGCAGGAGAAATCTCGCAGGCGGAACTCGCCGAGTACTGTCGAACCCAGGCTGCGATTCTTGCTGGCCATCTGGACCAGCGCAGTGCGGAGCTCTCCGATTTGCTCGAAGAAATCGAACAGGACACCGCCGACGCTCGTGCGACATTGTCTGAAAGTTCAGGCCGACCGGAACCCGATGCGGAAGCCGCTGTCGAAAACATCGAGGCCAAGCAGAAGCGAGCACAGGCGAAACAGGACGAAATCGACGAATACCGGACGCTCGCAGAGGGCTATACGGATCTCGCCGAGCAACTCACTGAGGGGACCGGTGATCTTGAAACCGTTCTTGAATTCGAAATCGATACCGATGCCCCGACATATTTCGACGCCGAGACAACGATTCTGGGAGTGGCGACTGGAGAAGACAAGTAGTAGTCTATTTTACAGGACGCTCTGCACCACAGACAGGCTGCTCTACAGCGCCGGGGCTGGTGGCAACTGCGGTTCGGCAACGACCCAGCGCTGGTACAACATTCGACATCACTGAGGTGGGGCAACAACTACCCCCACCGCGTTCACCGTGCTAAACCGTTTTAGCGCCAGCGGTCAATCAGTCGACACTGCTGACTCCATCTTAGCGGATTTAGCTGTCGCAGCCTCGGGGCTTCCTTGTCCGAGTTCCACAGCAGCCAGTACAAGAAAGCCACCGATGAATATCGTGTTTTTCAGAATGTACGCCGCGAACGCGTCAAACAGCCACGGAACTGTCCCTAGTAGAAACGGTTCCTGGAAGTACGCGGATCGGGCAATCACGAGCGTCGCGAGGGTGACAAACTGGTGGCCAAGGAACAGGAAAAATATGGCCCGAATTTTCTGGAGGAGGAACAACAGCCCGATCGTCAGCTCATACACTCCAATGAACACCATCACTGCGGTCAGAGAGATCCCTAGTTCCGGAAGACCAAGGATAGTGACCACCGCATGGACCTCACCACGGACTGGTGTCGATAGCCCGCTAAACAGTGCCTGGACCTTCAGAAACCCATAATATGAAAAAACGAAGGCATACGTGAGGAATGCTATGCGTGTCCCGTACGGCACTAGTATGCCCTCGACGACGCGGTCAATCACTTCATTGTACTTCTGTACCATGAACCGAAGTGGTGACAGTCCACCACCGGTTTGACTTTGTACCTCACCCATACTCCGTTTCCCATCCAAGTCCCCACTATATATAATCTTATGCTGACATTTGGGCGCAAAGTGCCACAGAACGAACCAAATTCATCAGTAGCTTCTGAAATGCGGTGGCCGAGAGATAAAGAGAGTTCCCGCTATTCAGAAGTGTAGTTGTTGGATCGGCTGATTCCATGTGAGACTGAGTAGGTTGAACCACCTACGTCCGACGAGACGAACCAAATTGACGACCGTCGCTCCGGCGCTTCGAACACGGACGACGAGCAATAGGATTACCCTTGACTGTGGAACCAGTGGCGAGCCGCCGCTGTTTCCTCAAAGAGATCGCGGTTGATCGAGTCGTCAGCCATATCGACGACTTCTCGACGGATATCTGTGAAACGACGCTCTCGGGCATAACCAGCGAGGTGTTCGAGACCGGGACATGCCCGCTAAATTCACGTCGTTTCGACCACCAACCCCCATTCGATATAGCGGTATACAGTTTATGTGTTCGGAACAGACCGTGTGATGGTGAGTCCGAGGACAGTAGATGGACTACAGACAGTAATCTCAGCCACTTAGCTCCACAGACTTCCGACGCGCACTGGTGAGGAAACGAGATCACGAATTGAACGTCCGCTCGACGAGGTATTTGACCAGATAGAACCCACCAATAAGGGTAACAGCCATGACTACGAGTACAATCGCAATCATGAACAAAAGGACAAGTGCGTCGTTAGCCATCGGACCCACCCGCCTGAGAAAGTGCGTATCGTCGAACGCGCATGTCGCTAGCTTCAGCCTGGACACGCTAATGAAGTAGGGTTTCAGTCCGACATTCTCTGGCACTCGCGGTTTATATTGGGTCCACTTTCGATATACCTGGGTGATCCATGTGGAAAAGGGATAGCAAGGCTCGAGTAGGTCACGTATCTGGTTGCTGACAGCGTCCTATACCTTGCACTGAACAGAGCGTTCAGGGACGGTGGTGGAAAGCGGGACATTCCGCTCAGTCGGGAGCGGAAATATCGAATATGGCTGACCGTAACCGAAGTCACCGGTACGCAGCGGTCGCTTCTGAGGAAGGCCATTCTGCATTTGGCTGCGGAACCGTCGATAGGGTATTTTAACGGCGATCTGTGTTTCCCAACCGAGCCACTGTTCTCGTGGCGAGAGGGCGCTTTTCGGCCACTGCAGCGAACCAGTGGTGTGTAGAGGGTCACGATAGCGAGGGTCGCCAAGACTGGCACTGTAGCAGCGACGGGTGCGCGCTTTAGCAGCTTGTGGAGTACACTTTGGGGCCTTGAGTCCGAGAGAGAGAACAGTCCCGGCATACTTAGGCAACGACGGCTTCCCCCAATAAAGTCGTAATATGGCGATTACGGCGGGACATAGACGGCCTCTCCATTTGGCAACAGCGCCAACAGGCGCGTCACCAGAACTGACGCGCGTGTCATCCGGGAAAGTCGCGGCTGTCGGTATGCAGCGTGAGAGAGCAAGGGGACGGTATGCAGGAAGGGTCTGCGACACCTGAGCGGTTGCGACAGACTGTCCGGTCCACTGGTTTGAGTATTGGTGAGTAGCTGAACCAGGCCGGAATAGTCTCGGACCCACTCGAAGTGGTCTCTCACTAGATCAGAACGACACTGCCTCGTATTGACAATCCGTGACTGTGCTACCATACGTCTTTATCCTGCTGTGTTGAATAGCGGCATCTGAGCTACACTGAGACGACCCCGGTCTTGAGACCACTAGCGTCAGCTACTAACAAGCCGACTCAAATTCCGACCACCTCAACCAACACCGCTATTCAACAGAGCACTTTATCCGGGTAATGGAGTGGACCGATCAGATGAGGGACAGAAATCTACGCCCATTTTGTATTTGTGTATCTGACCTTATCTACTGCTAAAATGACAGACTACTATCAGTATCGGCGCATAACTCCCGCAAATAGGGTACCACGCACCCAAATAAGTGTGTTTATCCCTGAGTATGGGACTACATTGAAGTCCCCGGCGTCCCAGGGTAAAATGTGTCCAGTGACAGTGAACGAACGACGGTTCGGACGTACATTCCGGCCTACCAGAAAGAACAGTGGCAGGCCCACGCCGAGGAACTGGATATGAGTCAAAGCGAGTTCGTCCGGACGATGGTACAGGCGGGCCGAAGCGGGTTCGAGCCAGTAGCATCCGAAACAACCGAGTCGGACGCCGCTGAGAGCGAGAGCGAGGAACCCCGTTCTCCGGACGCTACCCCTGGGGGTGACGGGCTGGAAGACCGGGTCCGAGAGATTCTGGCTGACGGAGACTACTACGAGTGGGACGACCTGCTCGCCGGACTGACCGACGATATCGAGGAACGCCTCGAAGAGACGCTGCAGGAACTGCAGTCCAACAACGAAGTGCAGTACAGCGGGCGACACGGAGGGTACGTTCGGGACGAATGAGCACGGATACGACCACGCCGGACGCCGAGTCGGACCCGGTCGGGTATTTCCTCGATGACATCACGTACCACGGAAAGAGCGACCGAACTCGTGCCTCCTACGAGCGCGTCCTTCGGGACTTCGAGTCCTATCTGGCAGACGGCCACCAGCCCATTCCCGTCCAGGAGGCCTCCCACCGGGACTGCATGGCATATGTTCACAGCCTCCGCGGTAACGTCGAAGAAAGTACAGTCGCGACGTACGCCTCCTATCTACACCGGTTTTTCGCGTACATGACACAGGTAGGTGTCTTCGAATCGAACCCGATGACGCTGGTCATGGAAGAGATGGACGAGTCCATCAATACCGACCCGACCCGCCGCGAAATCGACCTCCAGTCGATGCGGACGTTCGTCGACAGCGTCCCACATCCGCTAGAGCGGGCTATCGTAGTGACGTTGCTGAAAACGGGTATGCGGGCCGGCGAACTGTGTAACCTCGATATCCGTGACCTCAACCTCGAAACCCCCGGCCCCAGACCGGAGATCCCGGTCCGAGCGGGGCTCGACGGGCGTCCGGACTCGTTGTTCGTCGCGGCAGACACGGCTCGTGGCGAGGCCAGTAACGGGGAAGAGCGGACAGCGTCCAACAAGCGGAAACGGGAGACGACGATCCCTGTCGACGCCGAACTGGCATCAGTGCTGCGGCACTGGCTCGCAATTCGGCCGGACACACAGTCCCCAGCAGCGCCGCTGTTTGTGTCTACAAGCGACAGCTGGGGGGAGCGACTCACGCCGAATATGGTACACCACATCGTCGAATCCCACGCGCGCGAGTTCGGTTGGTACTCGGACGGTGGGGGAGCCGAAGAGAACGTTACGCCGCACTACTTCCGGCACTTCTTCACGACACACCTTCGGGATCGGACCGGTGATCGCGGCGTCGTCAAATACCTCAGAGGCGACGTGGCACAGGACGTCATCGATACCTACACCCACGAATGGGGAACTCGGGTCAGGGATGTGTACGAGGCCGAAATTTACTCGCTACTGTGATTTTATTGTTGTCTATTCAACACTATTGCCGCACTCCGGGTGGTGGCTGCTGAACTAATAAATCATATAGCGCTATATAGAACTGGGCGGATTCTGCTTCTCAGCTGTGTTGTCTCAATGGACGATTTCGATAGCCGCATACGAGACAGGAGGTGCGGCCGGATTACACTGCGGGGCCTCCCAGCAGGTAGCTCGACCGAGCAGCGCTCTGGCACGCGCTTGTTGGGGGACTCCCGACCGGACTACAAGAGATCATACCGGCTCGAAATGGAACGTCCTACTGGTGGCTGCAGATGCCGGGATCACGCACGTCTCAGACGTAGACCCTTCCGGATGCAGGTCCCTGGGAGGGCTACTCGGGGTCCAGAAGTTTCGACTCCGCAGTTCGGAGATGTTCGAGGAGCGTGGTCTTCGAAATATCCATCTGGTCGGCGAGTTCGCGGACCGAAATCCCACGCGGCCACTGATAGTAGCCGGCCTCGCGGGCCGCTTCGAACGCGCGCCGCTGGGCCGGCGTTAGCGAGTCGGTTCGGAGCCCACCCACCGACCGCTCGGAGTCGCTGTCAGGCGTGACGATGGACTCGACCGACACGTCAGCGTCGGCGTCGGCTTCGACGGCATCGAGTGCGGACTGTATTTCGGGCCGCTCTCCGGTGAAGCTCACTTGCCACCGTTCGCGCCCGTCTTCGATACGAACGGGCGCGCTGTGGACGAATCCGTGTTCGAGGAGTGTTGGGCAGACTAACTCTTCTGGGTCGTACTCTAGCAGGAACTGTCTGACGACGGTTCCCGGTGCATCGCGCTTGTGTCCGATGCGTGCCTGAAGTTCCTGTATCTCTCCGGCGTGAGGTGACGCACGGACTGCGTCGAGGCAGTCCTCGACAGCCGACTTCGTGGCTCCGTACGCCGTAAACACGCCATTGACCGATGCCGCTGGCGACTGGGCGGTCTGTTGCACCGTGTGTGCCAGGATGCCGCCATCAGTGCAGTCGGTCGCTTCGATAGCCCAGCAGTTCGGATGCCACAGGTCGAGTGTTAGCCGTGCTCCGGCGCTATCGGTTTGGCTCATGGGATGTGCTGAGATATTTGATCGGTGACCCTAAGAGCGTAATCATTGTCTGGTGTGTCCGACACCGGCGGTTGCGGTGTGCGATTCAACTCGGTCCATCAGTGCTGATGCCGACACGACCAGGGCCAGATACAGTATCGCCACCAGCACGAAGAGTTCGGTATACTGGTACGTTTCGTTAGCGATGGTACTCGTCCGGCCGTACAGCTCTTGGACGGTGATGAAACTCGCCAGCGAGGAGTACTTGATGAGGTACACGAGTTCGTTCGTCCAGCTGGGAAGCGCGAGTCGGAGGCCCTGTGGAACGACGACGTACCGTATCCCTTCGAGCTTCGAGAGCCCGATGGCGCGTGCAGCGGTCAACTGCCCGCCGTCGACGGACTCCAGTGACGCGCGCAGATACTCGGACTGGTAGGCGGCGCTGTTCAGCGTGAAACTGATGACAGCGACCCAGAACGCCTGCGCGGGAATGAATCCGACGCCGACCCCCGGGACGCCTCTGAGAACCTGCGTGAGTGAGGTCGCAAAGTAGAGGACGAACAACTGGGCGAGCAATGGCGTCCCGCGGATGAGTTCCGTGTACGACAGCGCGAACCACCGGGCCCACCGCCCTCCGTACACACGGACGACGCTGAGCGGGAGCGCCAGCGTGAACCCGAGACAGACGCTGAAGACCGTCAGTAGCACCGTCGTCCAGACGCCGTGGGCCAGTGCCGGCAGATACGCCGTCGCGTCGGCGGCAAACCGGAGCGCGTCGGCGAACCACACGAGCGGCGCTCCGGCAACACCAAGTGACGCGGCGAGCGAGGCGACAGTGTCCGCTGTCGTCAGAAACGGGGCCGCCGGAACGAACGGCGTGCCGCGGTCAAGCCCGAATACCCCCGCGAGAACGAAATCAGTGGTCCAGCGGGCGAGAACCCAGACCCAGAACAGTGCCAGGCCGACTGTGAGGGGGCGGACGGTGAAGACCGTCTCCACGCGGTCACGGAGCCCCGGATTCGGCGACGTTGTCGATTCGGCCGTGCTCATGCCGTCTCCTCGTGTGCGTGCAATCTGCTCAGGAACTGTTCGGTTCTGTCCGCTGTCGGGTTCTGGAACAGTTGCTCCGGTGGGCCGTGTTCGACGATTTCACCGTCGTCGAGGAACACGATGTCCGACGCGGCCGACCGCGCGAAGTCCATCTCGTGACTGACCACGAGCATCGTGATGCCCTCCGCTGCGAGGTCGCGCATCACCTCGACGACCTCGCCGACGAGTTCCGGGTCGAGCGCGCTGGTCGGTTCGTCGAACAGTAACAGTTCCGGGTCCATCGCGAGTGCGCGCGCGATACCGACGCGCTGTTTCTGTCCGCCGGAGAGTTCAGCGGGGTAGGAGTCGGCCTGCTCCAGCAATCCGACCTGTTCGAGATGGGTCCGGCCGGCTTCCTCGGCGTCAGCAGCGTCCATGCCGAGTACTTTTTTCGGGCCGAGCGTGACGTTTTCGAGCGCCGTCAGGTGCGCAAAGAGGTTGAAATCCTGGAACACCATGCCGACCTCCTTTCGGAGTTCGTTGACGTCAGTGTCGGCTCCGGTCACGTCCTGCCCGTCGAGGGCGATCCGGCCACTGTTGATCTCCGTCAGTCGGTTCACACATCGGAGCAGCGTGGACTTGCCCGAGCCGCTGGGGCCGATGAGGACCGTCACGTCGCCCTGGTCCATCTCGAGGCCCACGCCCTCCAGTACCTCTTCGTTCCCGTAGGACTTGTGTAAGTCGTCGATTGAAAGTAGTGGCTGTGTCATGTCGTTCCCTCCGGTACGGCGTAGTAGTCACTGAGCTTGTCGAGCGACCGATTCGTCGCGAACGTCAGCACGAAGTAGACGAGGCTGACGGCGAGGAATATTTCGAGTGCCGCCGTCGACTGCCCGCCTTCGTAGAGGTTCTGTCCCGTCGTCAGCAGCTCGCCGATTCCGATGACGATGGCAATGCTTGTGTCCTTGAGGACGATGGTAAACTCGTTCTGGAACCCCGGGACGCTCCGGCGGAGCGCCTGCGGGACGACGACGTGTCGAATCGCTTCGAACCGGGACATCGCGACGGCGCGTGCCGCTTCCAGCTGTCCGTCGTCGACGCTCTGGAGCGCACCGCGGAAGATCTGTGACTGGTAGGCGGCGCTCCGGAGACCGAGCGCGATGGTCGCCGTGACGAACGCGCTACTGGAGATAGAGAGGCCGAAGTACAGAATCATAATGATGACCAGCAGCGGGGTGCCACGGAGGACGACCCCGACCTGTTCGACCAACCGCCGGGCCCTGTCCGAGCCGTACACCTCTATCGCACCGGCCGGGAACCCGACGACGAATCCCAGGAGAATACTGGAGACGGTGAGCGCGATGGTGACAGCTGTCCCGCCGAGCAACAGGCCCCAGTTGTTGGCGACGAACAGCCAGTCAGCGGTCTGGAGTAGGATTGCTGCCATGGCCTCACTTCTGTCCGAACCACTTCTCGGTCAGGTCCCGGTACGTCCCGTCGTCCTCGACGGTAGTCAGCCCGCTGTTGAGCGCACCCGCGAGTTCGTCGTTGCCGGACTGAACCCCAAAGCCGAACTGCTCGCCGGTTTCGTGGACGAACGCGGACTCGATAGGGCGGTCCGCCACGAAGGAGTTCGCGACGGGGACGTCGATGATGATGACGTCGACGTTTTCGTTCAGCAAATCCTCGACGGCGAGCACGTAGTTGCCGTACGCGTTGTAGTTCGACTCCGGAACCGTTCCCGCTTCGATGAGCTGGTCCTTGATGACGGATTCGCCGGTCGTCCCCTTCTGTGCACCGACCGTCGCTCCGGAGAGGTCGTCTAACGACGACGGCGAGAACGACCCGCTCTCGCGGACGACGATGGCCTGGTTCGAACTGTAGTACGGGTCGGAGAAGTCGATCGCTTCGTCGCGGTCGTCGTTGATCGTCATGCCTGCCGCGACGACGTCGACGTTCCCGTTGTTCAGCGCCGGAATGAGTGATTTGAACTCCAGTTCTTCCCACCCGCTCAGTTCGTACTCCGACGCCGCGATAACAGCTTCCAGCAACTCGACGTCGAAGCCGACGAGTTCGCCGTCCTGCTTCATCTCGAACGGCGGAAAGCCCGGCGCTGTTCCCGCGGTGAGCGTCTGTGAGTCCCCGCTGCCCGATTGACAGCCAGCGACCGACAGGGTCGCGACAGTGCCACCGATTGCCTGCAGATACCTCCGTCTGTCTACGCGTGCCTCTCGTGGCATAGTCCCACAGTCGAATCAATCATATTTTAACATTTCGGTTACTGCAGAAGTCGCGAGGGTCAGGCCGACGCGACAGGGTCTGCAACCTCGGTAAACACCGAATCGAGGATGTCGAGACAGAGTTCCAGTTCGCGCTCGGTGACGTCGAGTGGCGGGAGGAGCCGGAGGGATTTCTGGCCACAGCCGAGCGTGAGAAGGCCGTGTTGGAGCGCGGTTTCCATCACGGCATCGCGTCGGTCAGCCGTGTCGAACTCCAGCGCGGTCATCAGGCCGAGACCGCGAACGTCCTCGACCAGCTGACGGTCCGCCGAAACCTCGCGGAGCCGATCCATGAAGTACGTCCCCTTCTCGGCGGCGTTGTCCAGCAGGTCGTGGTCCTCGATAGCGGCGAGTGTCAGTGCGCCGCGCATGGAGCCGAGGATGTCTCCGGCCCCCCACGTCGAGGAGAGCCGCGACGTTTCGGACGGGAAGATGTCCGAGCGGGAGATGGTCGCGCCGACCCGGAGCGCTTTCGCGCTCGTGATGACGTCCGGTTCGATGTCGTAGTGGTCGACAGCCCACATCTCGCCCGTGCGGCCGGCTCCCGACTGGATTTCGTCGGCGATGATCGGGATGTCGTGTTCCCGGCAGAGGTCGTCGACGGCCGAGAGGAACTCGGGGCTCGGGACGCGATAGCCGCCTTCGCCCTGTATCGGCTCCAAGATGAGGAATGCGACTTCCTCGGGCGGGATGTGGCCGGTGTCTGCGTCGAGTTTCGAACGGAGGCGCTCGACCCCGGCCTCGGAGTACTCCACGTCGTGGATCCCGCTGAGTTCGGGGAACTTCCGGCGGTAGACGGACTTCGAACGGTTCAGCGAGAGCGCTCCCAGGGTCCGACCGTGGAACGCGCCGTCGAAGGTAATGCCGTACTTCGGCGTCTCGCAGTTGTCGTAGCAGATCTTCATCGCGTTCTCGACGGCCTCTGCGCCGGAGTTCGAGAGGAAGACGGTGTCGAAGTCGTAGTGGCTGGTAATGTCGGTCAGCCTATCCATCAGGTGGGCGGGACCCGGCAGCGACGTTTCGTCGGGCGAGCCGCCGGTGCTAACGTAGAAGTCCTGGCCGGCTATTTTCAGCGGGTCGACCATGTCGAACTCGTCGGCTCGGTCGAGCACTTTCGGGTTGTTGTAGCCGAGCGGTGACGCGGCGACGTGGCAGGTGAAATCGAGCAGGACGTTGCCGTCCGCATCGGTACAGAACGGACCGATTGCGTCTTCAGTGATGTCCCAGACGAAATCGTACACGTACGTGCTCGGCGCGGCGGTTTCGTGGTGGTACTCGACCCACTCGCTGCTCTGTGGGCCGGGAAGGCTATCGACACGCGGCTCCGCAGTATTGCGGTCCATGTTATCACAATCGCCATCATTGGTAATAAATCACTGTGTTCCGGCCCCGCGTGCCGGCCACACAACTGGGTGCGTGCCGCGGTTCGAAGCTATAGTAACAATTGAAACGATGTACACACTGATCGCACTGCCGTCATGCGATCAGGTGTGCCTTGATTTTCAATGGCTACGATACGCTACAGGATCCGCTTGCCGAACGCGCTGGCGGCGAGTTCGGCCGCTCGTTCGCCCGTCGTGTTGCGCTGGTCGAGGATAGGGTTGACCTCGACGACGTCGAGCGAGCGCAGCACCGATTCGGCGGCGTCGCGGTCGGCGACCCGTTCCATCGCCGTATGTGCCTCCCGGTAGGTGACGCCGCCCGGGACTGGCGTCCCGACCCCCGGCGCGTCGTCCGGGTCGAGCCAGTCGAGGTCGAGGCTGACGTGGATGTCGTCGACGCCGTCGGTCGCGATGTCGAGCGCCTCGTCGGTGACCGGTCCGATACCGCGCCTGTCGATATCTTCCATGGTAAAGACGGAGATGTCGCTCTCACGGAGGACCGCTCGTTCGTCAGCGTCGAGGCTCCGCGCTCCGACGATGGCGGTGTTCTCCTCGGCGACGTTCGGGGCGGTCGCCCACGGCATCTCTGCGAAGTCGCCGTAGCCATGGGCGGCCGCAAGCGGCATACCGTGGACGTTCCCGCTAGGCGACGTAGTCGGGGTGTTGTAATCGCCGTGGGCGTCGAACCAGATGACGCCAAGTTCGTCCGTCTGGGCCGCGCCACGCATCGTGCCCATCGCGATAGAGTGGTCGCCGCCTAACACCAGCGGCACGCTCCCGTCGGCTATTTCCGTCGCCACCCGGTCGGCGAGGGTGTCGGTCATTTCGGCGATCGCATCGAGGTACTTCGCGCCGTCGTCGGTGGTCGCCGACTGCGACTGTAGCGTCGGCAGTGCGAGGTCCCCAGCGTCAGTGTATTCGACGCCGGCCGTATCGAGGGCGGTACTGAGGCCGCCGTAGCGAATCGCCGACGGCCCCATGTCGACGCCACGCCGGTCGGCACCGAGCGCGAAGGGGACACCGAGCACCGCGACAGGTGACACGGAACGACTGTGGTCTCGCGAGTGGGTAGACTGAAGGGACATCCGTTGCTACGGCCATAGCCCGCGGGCGTTCATAGCCTCACCGATTCGTGAGAGCGCGACGATGTAGGCAGCCGTTCGCCATGTGACGTCACGGTCCTCGACTTCGGTCCGGAGAGCCTCCCAGGCATCGAGCATCTCGGCTTCGAGTTCTTCGTTGACCTCCTCGCGGGACCAGCTCCGGCGATTGATGTGCTGGAGCCATTCGAAATAGCTCACAGTGACGCCACCGGCGTTGGCGAGGATGTCCGGGATGACTGGGATGTCGCGCTCTTTGAACACAGCGTCGGCTGCTGTCGTTGTCGGGCCGTTCGCCCCTTCGACGACGATGCTCGCCTGCACGTCTGCAGCGTTTTCCTTGGTCAGGACGTTCCCGACTGCCGCGGGAATGAGGACGTCAACATCGAGTTCCAGCAGCTCGGCGTTAGATATCTGCCGTGGTGCGTCGACGTCCCCTAGCTGGCCGTGTTCGTCGCCGTCAGCCGAAATCGATTCGATATCGAGGCCGGATTCGTCGTAGATGCCGCCGTCGACGTCGCTGACAGCGACGACGGATGCGCCCCAAGAGTCGAGGAGGCGTGCGGCGTTCGCGCCGACAGCACCGAAGCCCTGTACGGCGACAGTGGCACCCTCGACGGTTCCGTCGTAGTAGTCGAGCGCTTCGCGGGCGACGATGGCGACGCTCCGGCCGGGTGCTTCCTCGCGGCCGTGTGTCCCGCCGACCGCTGTCGGTTTGCCGGTCACGATGCCGGGGACCGTCTCGCCTTCCTGCATCGAATACGCGTCCATGAACCAGGCGACGGTCTGTTCGTCGGTCCCCATATCGGGTGCTGGGATGTCTTTCGTCGGCCCGACGACTTCGCGGAGCTCCTCGGCGAACCGACGGGTCAGTTGTTCGGTCTCCTGTGCGTCGAGCGTCGACGGATCGACGACGATGCCGCCTTTCGCGCCGCCGAAGGGGAGGTCCATCACCGCACACTTCCACGTCATCAACATCGCCAGCGCCGTACACTCCTCGGCGGAGACGCTCGGATGGTATCGCATGCCGCCTTTGTACGGCCCTCTGACCTCGAAGTGCTGGACGCGATAGCCGTTGAACACCTCGACGCTCCCGTCGGTTCGGCGGATCGGGACAGACACTTCGACGGTTTTCGATGGGTGACGGAGCTGCTCAAGCAGCCCCTCGGAGAGATCGAGGTGTTCGGCCGCCCGCTCCAGTTGGCGGCGGGCTGTCGCGATTGGCGATTCATCGTCGTCTGGTGCTTGTTCTGATGGCTCCTTCTGTGTGCTCATGATTGGTTGGTGGATTCGGCTCTTGGTTCCGGTGCGTACGCCCGTTCGCTTCGGGACCAATGGGGCGAGTACGCTGCGTCGTTCAGCACGCTGCTTCCGTCCTGACTGTCAACATCCGACGGCTGGAGTGAGACAGTGTATCGGCACCAATACCGGTATTGTTAATAAATATTTGGGACTGTCTGCGGGACAAATAGTTTGAACATAGCAAAACCAAGCAGACACCTTCATTCGTCGCTTATAGAGTATTATGGGCCAGATTAGTGGCGTATTTGCGGAATATCCGATAAATAATCTTTGATATGCTCAACATAGGCGAGGCCACACTGGTCAGATGAAGCCACGCCGGATAGCAGAATATCGACGCAGACGTGCTATACCATGGCCTAGTACTGAACAGAGAATTTCCCCGTGCTTTGACTATCTCAAAAATAGACTTGGCACAGCAGTGTCGGAGCACTGTACTGAGAGAGACCACCCACGACAGGTATAACTCCCGCGGCGACCCGCCGGAAACAGCCTGCAGGCTTGGCTATCGGGCCTGATACGCTACCTCGACCTCTTCCTAACGATGGTACGACTGTTATTGTGGCTCATTTGCTGGGTGAATCGCTCCGTTCGACGGTCACAGTAGCACAGCCGAGATTTGAGCTATCCAAATGTCGAAGTCCGGACGCCGTCGTCGTTTCGTGGTCGTCGCCGACAGATGGAGACGAGTGTACGACGCCGTTGTTACGTGCCCCGGTCAAACGAGGTCATTTCGAGATTGACTTCGATGAGGTTCGCGGCCTCCATCACCATCTCTGGGATTTCGGTGTCGAAACGGGTCCCTTTCAGACGGCTGGTCGGTGCAGTCACACTGACCGCGCCGACGACGGTCCCGTCGTTGTCCAGAATCGGCGCACCGACCGCCCGAAGGCCCCGAATCTCTTCCTCGTCGTTCGTCGCGTACCCTCGCTCCCGGATGGTCTCTAGCTCGTCGCAGAGCGTCTCTCGGTCCGTAATCGTGTGCTGTGTCTGTCGCGAGAGCCCTTCACGGTCGATTATTTCCTCGACGCGTTCGGACGGGAGACACGAGAGGATCGCCTTCCCCGAAGCACTGTCGTGGAGGTGCTGTGGGGCCTCCCGTAACTGGAGGTGGTAGTCCATCCCGACGGCGTGTTCCCCTCGCCGCTCGTAGATGGCGACTTCGCGCCCGTCGTTTTCGACGACCAGATGGACGTACTCGCCGGACCTGTCCGCCAGTTTGTCCACTTCCTCCTGTCCAGCGGTGTATAGTTCCGTCTCGTTGCGGACGTGTTCGCCCATCGTGACGAACCGAAAACCGAGCTGGTACGTGTCGTCGTCCTTCGTGAGAAAGCCACAGTCGGTCAGCGTCGCAAGATACGTGTGAAGCGTTCCCTGGGAGAGCTCGATTCGCTCGTTCAGTTCCTGCAACGTCGCGCTGTTTGACTCCTGAACGGCTTCGATGATCTCGCAGGCGTTCTCCACGGACTGTATCCGCCGGCCCGTGTTTTGTGTGTCGGCGTCGTCGGTCATTACCCCAGTAGAGTTGCCGTCATTATTTAAAAACCCGGATGTGAGCGATGAGCGACCGGAACACCCGTTTGGTCGCTACCGACCGACAGGAAGTAATGCCACGCACAGTATGACCGTCCGACTCATTGCGGACAGAATCGGTAACAGCCGAGCTGTGAGTGTGTCTGTGCTGTGAGCCGTAGGGCGCTGTCTTATCGAGGTGTTCAGATTAACGCTCAATTTGCACCTACTATTGAGTTATTTATCCTTGAGCTATCAATTTTAATATCGTATATCGCACTTCTAGATTGAAAGTTCGGAACCGTCTCTAATATAGTCCGTTTTTCTATCCAGAAATGATGAATACAGATATAATTACCTCTGATGGAATCTGCTGCTGTTCTACAGTACCGTAATCGCTGCTAGATCGAAACCGCACGATGGGTCCCGGAGACGGTGGTGCTAGCCGACAAGGATATATAAATAGTCGTCCAGAACACGGGGGTGTTGTCCGGTAACTAAAACACTTATTGTTGTTACTGAACGAGACACTAGTATGTCAACGACGCCTGCGCAGGACGGCACGCAGTGGTTCCTGCATACATGGCGAGACCACATTCTCGAGCCGATCGAGACGGCTCTCTCCGTGCTTGACGTGGAGGAAACGGAGCTCGCGGCCGAGCAAGGTGGTCTCGAAGACTTCCTCCAGCGCCTGCGTGCCGTCGACCCCGCCGACCAGCCCTCCTCCCCCGTCGGTGCGCGAGGTCGACAGTCCGCATCAGACCCCGTCGAAGCGCTACGGGACGCCTACGCCGACACGGTGCTGGCTGTCGACCACTACGAGTCAGTGTACGACGAATCGCTGGTCGAGAACGTCGCTATCGAGTTTGGGCCGGACTACGCAGCGCTGTTTCACCCCGAGACGAACGTCGGGTTCTCGCCGCCGCTCAAACGCTCGCTGGTGGCAGCGACCGAGCAAGCAATCGACGAACGGACCTCGCTGGACCGCGCTGTCAAAATCGAACAGGAGTCGATGCTGGAGTACCGCAGCAGTCTGCAGGAGATCATCGAGACGCTCGACAGCACAGTCGTGCCCGAGTGGTATCGCGAGACGTTCCAGAGTGACGTTACTGCGCTTCTACAGGAGCGCCAGGACCAGCTCCACTCAAGCGTCTACCGGTTCGAGACACACGAGTTCTGTACGTACATGTACGAAGAGCAACTCTGGACGTATCCGGTGTTGACCAGTCTCGCGCGGTTACAGGAATCTGTGGACAGCTGAACGGGCGGCTCTCTGGCAGACAGGTGTAGGCGTCACTGAAGCGCGGTGAACTGGACGCCGGCACACCCTCCCAACTTGAGGAGTACTGAGACGAGTACACAGTCGTTGTATTCCGCGGCAACCGTCACGAGAGGACACCATTCACTATCTCCGGGCGAACATATTCGCCCCGCTTCCTGCGAGATGAGAGTGCGGTTCCCTATATATACAGGTTGGTCTTCGAGTTGCAGCCGTGAGCTACCATGGAAACGCGTAGAACATTCGTTCGCGGTCTGGGTCTCGCGGCTGGAGTCGCGCTAGCTGGCTGTTCATCGGGCGGCGGCTCCGACAGTAGCGGTGACGGCGACTCAGGTAGCGGCGGTGACGGATCAGACGGCGGCGAGACCGAGTCCAGTGACGGCGGGAGCGGGTCCGAATGGACCGAGACGAGCACCGTCGAAATGACGGACGAACTGGCATACGAGCCGAAGAAAATCCAGGTCGAGGCAGGCACGACGGTCACGTTCGAGAACGTCGGCAGCATCGGCCACACGGTGACGGCCTACGAGGACGAGATCCCCGACGGCGCGGACTACTTCGCGTCCGGCGGGTTCGACTCCCTGCAGGCCGCGAAAGACGGCTACAGTAACGGGCAGGAAGGCAACATTCCGAAAGGCGAGAGCTACGAGGTTACGCTGGAGACGACGGGGACCTACGAGTACTACTGCATCCCCCACGAGATGAACGGGATGGTCGGCACAATCAAGGTGGTCTGATATGAGCAAAAACGAAACCCCACGCGATCCGAACGAAGTCCTCGAAGAGTACGAAGAAACCCTCGACTCGGTACTGGCGGAGGTCGAGTCCCCCGACGAATCGACTGCGGACGACAACCTCTCGCTGGGACTGCCCGGCCTCTCGCTCGGTCGCCGAGACTTCATGAAGGCCGGCGTCGCCGCCGGTGCGATGGGGTCCGTCGCTGGCTGTTCAGCGCTGACCGGCGGTGGCGATGGCAGTGCCGGCAGCCAGTCGACACCCTCGGGCAGCGGCGCGAGCCACACGGTCGAACCGGGCGAACACGACGAATACTACGGCTTCTGGTCCGGCGGCCACTCCGGCGAACTGCGGGTCATCGGTATCCCGTCGATGCGGGAACTCACCCGTATTCCGGTGTTCAACACCGACTGTGCGTCGGGCTATGGGTTCACTGACGGGACTCAGGAAATGCTGGAAGAGGGCGGCGGGTATAGCTGGGGTGACAATCACCACCCGAACCTCTCGGAGACGGACGGTGACTACGACGGCGAATACC
Organism: Haloarcula sp. KBTZ06; assembly: GCF_048595605.1. Lineage (NCBI taxonomy): Archaea > Methanobacteriati > Methanobacteriota > Halobacteria > Halobacteriales > Haloarculaceae > Haloarcula > Haloarcula sp. KBTZ06. Next base: position 1,080,671 of record NZ_CP184337.1, on the reverse strand, counting down.
TGTACGTCAACGACAAGGCCAACGGCCGCATCGCCCGCGTGAATCTCACGTACTTCGAAACGGACGCCATCACGGACGTCCCGAACATGCAGGCCATCCACGGCTGTTGTGTCCTCTCGCCGGACACGAAGTATGTGCTGGGCAACGGCGAGTTCCGCGTGCCGCTGCCCAACGACGGGACCGACGCGAAGAACCCGGACAACTACACGTCGCTGTTCGTCGCCGTCGACCCCGAGTCGATGGAGACCCAGTGGCAGGTCAAAGTCGACGGGAACCTCGACATCGTCGACACCGGCAAAGAGGGTCGGTGGGCCATCTCCTCGGCGTACAACAGCGAGGAGGCCACCGACATTCAGGGCATGACGAAGGACGACCGGGACAACGTCAAGGCCTTCGACATCCCGGCCATCGAGCAGGCCGTCGAGAACGGGAACTACGAGGAGGTCAACGGCATCCCCGTCGTCGACGGCACGCAGGGGAGTTCGCTCAACCAGGGCGACCGTCCGATCGTGAAGTACATCCCGACGCCGAAAAGCCCCCACTGTGTCGAGGTCGGCCCGAACGGCGACTACGCCTTCGTCGCGGGGAAGCTCTCGCCGACGGTGACGATGATCGACCTGAACGCGCTGGCCGATTCCTCCGACCCCGAAGATGTCGTCGCCGGGCGACCACGCGTCGGACTCGGCCCGCTACACACTACCTTCGACGGCAACGGACACGCCTACACGTCGCTGTTCATCGACTCACAGGCCGTCAAGTGGGACATCGAGGCGGCCGTCGAGGCCGAAGAAGGGTCCGAGGACCCCATCATCGAGAAGCAGGACGTCCACTACAACCCCGGGCACATTCAGGCCCTCGAGGCGATGACGACCGACCCCGACGGGGAGTGGCTCGTCAGCCTCAACAAACTCTCCAAGGACCGGTTCCTCCCGGTCGGCCCGATTATGCCCGACAACGACCAGCTCATCCACATCGGGCAGGGCGAGGAGGAGATGGAACTGGTCGCGGACCACCCGGCCTACCCCGAGCCACACGACTGCGTGTTCGCCCACAAGGACAAGATAGACGCCAAGAAGGTCTACGACAAGGACGACTACGAGGAGACCTACATCACCGAGGAGGACTCCGGCGTCGAGCGCACGGGCGAGAACAGCGTCCACGTCAAAATGACGACCAAGCGCTCGGAGTTCGGCCTGCCGGACTTCACGGTTCAGGAGGGCGACGAGGTGAAACTCTCCACGACCAACATCGAGGGCGTACAGGACATCATCCACGGCGTTGCCATCCCCGAGCACGACATCAACTACGCCGTGGCCCCACAGGACACCCGCGAAGTCACGTTCACGGCTGACGACCCCGGGGTGTACTGGATCTACTGCACGTACTTCTGTAGCGCCCTGCACCTTGAGATGCGCAGCCGGATGATCGTCGAACCGGCGGAGGGGTAGCGACACAACCCATTTCGGAGGTGTTCAGCCATGCAACGACCCACCATCGACGACTTCCGCGAGATTCGACGGGGCCTCCCCGTGGGAGCGGCGCTGCTGTTCGTCGCGGCGCTCGCGTTCCCGATGTGGCACATCAGCGTCGACGCGGTCCAGTATCCGAGCACGACGCTGCACGTCTCCCTGTACGCCTACCCCCACCTGACTGGGGATTTCATCGAGATGGCGCGGCTGAACCACTACGTCGGGTTCTACTTCCCCGACCCGGTGTTAGTCGAGCCCAACTTCCCCGTTGAGGAGAACGCCATCGACGTGCCCGAGTGGGCGCTCGGGCCCGTTGCGTTCATCGGCGTGTCACTGCTGTCGGTGTTCGTCGCCGTCGCACCGACTACCGAGAAGCTCAAGCGCGGCCTGAAATACCAGTTCGGCGGCACCGTGCTGGTGTTCACCGTGATGCTGGCCGATATCCAGTACCGGCTCTGGCAGGCCGGCCACACGCTCGACCCGGGCGCGCCGGTGATGGGCGTCGACGGCTTCACGCCGCCGCTGTGGGGCCAGTATCAGGTCGCCAACATCACGAGCGTCTCCCGGTTCGGCCTCGGCGCGTACATGGCCGCAGCTGCCGTTGGACTGCTCGCGGTTTCGTACTACTACCGCGACCAGGCGGCGACGTTCAGCGAACTCCCGGCCCGATTCCGTAGCGGGCTCACCGGGCTTCCCGACGCCGTTCGGGACCGCCTCGGCCGTGACGGCGACACCGACGACGAGGATGACGCCCCGCACCGCCCCACGACCACCGCGGTCAAATCTGACCAACCAGAAACCCACTCATGAGCCCACTGTCCCACGATTTCGAGCGCGTGTTCGCCGTCGCTACCGCGGCCCTGCTCGTGCTGTCGGTCGTGGCTGTCGGGATGGCCAGCGCCGGCCCGACCGGCAGCGACGACCTCGCCTTCAACCCCGACGTGCCCGAGACCGACTCGTTCACCGCCCCGTCGGCCGACGGCACCGCAACGGTCGACGGCGAGACCTACGATAGCGCACAGGCGGCAGTCGATGCGGCGGACCCCGGCGACACCGTCACGCTTGCCGGTCGCTTCGACGAGACTCTCGTCGTAACGACGCGGAACGTCACGCTGTCCGGGAACGGTCCCGGGTCAGCGCTGCTGCACGGCGACGGCGAGGGCGACGTGCTCGCCGTCGAAGCGCAGGGCGTCACCGTGGCGGACCTCTGGGTCCGCAACAGCGGCTACAGCGCCGCGACGAACGACGCCGCGATATTCGTCAACGGAAGCGACGTCACCGTCCGCGACAGCCGCGTGACCGACATGACCTTCGGCATCTGGCTCGACGGCGTCGACGACGCCGAGATCCGCAACAACACCATCGTCGGCCGCGAGGAGATAACGCAGTTGACCAAACGCGGCAACGGCGTCCAGATCTGGAAGACCGAGGACAGCGTCATCCGGAACAACGACATCACCACCGTCCGGGACGGACTGTACTTCAACTGGGCCAAAGACGTCAACGCCAGCGAGAACACGATGTGGGACCTCCGCTATGGAGTCCACTACATGTACTCGGACGACTCGCACCTGCGGGACAACACCGCCTTCAACAACGACGTCGGGTACGCGCTGATGGTGTCGAAACACCTCGTCATCGAGGACAACGTCGCGGTCAACAACAGCGGGCAGTCCGGCCACGGCATCCTCGTCAAGAGCATCGACGACACGGACATCCGCGGCAACCACCTCGTCGACAACGAGAACGGGCTGTTCGTCTACAACTCCGTCAGCAATCGCATCGTCGGCAACCTCGTCGTCGGCAACGATATCGGTGTCCACATCGCCGCGGGGAGCACCGACGGAACCGTGACCGAGAACAGTTTCATCCGCAACAACCGGCCGGTGCTCGCGGTGATGAGCGACCAGGTCCACTGGAACGAGAGCGTCGGGAACTACTGGTCCCGGGCGAACCCGACCGATGTTGACGACGACGGCGTCGGCGACACCCGCTACCAGCCGGCCGGGACCGTCCAGCAAGTGACTGCCGAAAAGCCCGCCGCGCGGGTGTTCGCCAGTAGCCCGGCCTTCGACGCCGTTCGGCTGGCCGAGTCGTCCGTGCCCGTCGTCCAGTCGCCCGGTGTCGTCGACGCCCGCCCGCTCACCGAACCACCCCACGAGAACTGGAGGAGCTACTATGAATGTGATTGATGTCGACGACGTATCGAAAGCGTACGGCGACGTGCAGGCGCTCGACGGACTGAGTCTGTCTGTCGAACAGGGGGCCACCCTCGGCGTGTTCGGCACGAACGGGGCCGGCAAGACGACGCTGTTCAAACTGCTCGTCGGGCTGAACCGACCGGACGCTGGCAGCGTCTCCGTCGCCGGCGCGGACCCGACCGACGGGACCACCGTCCGCGAGCGAGTGCGCTACCTGCCGGAGCACGCCGGTTTCCCGCCGAGCCTGACCGGCCGCGAGATACTCAGCTTCCACGCCCGGATGCGCTCGGTGCCCCGGGAAGACCGGGCACACCACGTCGAGCGCATCCTGCACACCGTCGGACTCGCGGACGCCGCGGACCGCCGCGTCGGCGGCTACTCCAACGGGATGAACCGTCGGCTCGGCCTCGGCACGGCACTCGTCGGCGAGCCGGCCGTGCTGATACTCGACGAACCGACCGCGGGGCTCGACCCCGACGGCATCCGGGCGTTCCACGAGGTCGTGGAATCCCTGGCGGCCGAGACGGACGTGACTATCGTCTTCTCCTCGCACGCGCTCGGGGAGATTCAGCGGCTCTGCTCGGAGGCGGTCATCATCGCCGACGGACAGGTGGCGACTGCGGGACCGGTCGAGGAGCTTCGCCGCGCCGCCGCCGACGAGGTGACGGTGTCGCTGTCGCTCGCGTCCGAGGCGGTTGCGAGCGACGTGGCAGGCATGCTTCGCGACCACGAGGGCGCGTCGAGTGTCAGCCGCGCCGGCGTCGACCTAACGGCACAGACCACGCCGACCGATGCCTACGACCTGCTGACCGTCGTCGGTGAGGCGTACGACATCGACCGCTTCGAAGTCCGCGAACCCGGCCTCGAAGCTGCGTTCCACGATGCCGTCGGGGCGGACGACGCCGATGACCCCGGCTCCGACAGCACGGCGGCGGCAGCGGCTGCGGGGGCGGCGACCGAGGACTCCGGAGGTGAGCCGGCATGAGCGAGGGCGACTCCTCGACAGATCCGACCCCGGACGGCGGCGTCGTTTCGGTCGACGCTCCGGCCACCCGGTTGCACGACGGCGGAACCGAGGGAAGTACGGCCACGGACGCTGCCGACGAATCGGCGCTTGCTCGGTTTGCCGACAGCAGCCTGCTCACCATCGCTCGCCGGGAGTACCGGCTGGCCGTCCGAAGCCGATGGGCGCTCGGCGTGGCGCTGCTGTTCGGTCTCTTCACCACCGCCGTCGTTCAGTTCGGCGCAAGTTCGGTCGGCCCGGGTCGCTTCGACGCGGTAATCGCGACCATCGCCGAACTCGGCGTCTACCTCGTTCCGCTGACCGCGCTGGCGGTCGGCTACGACGCCATCGTCGGGGCGGACGAGCGCGGGTCGCTCGAACTCATGCTCGCGCTCCCGGTGACGAAAGGCCGTGTCGTCGTCGGGACCGCCGTCGGCCGGGCGGCGGTGCTGTCCGGCGCAATGTTGCTGGGCTTCGTCCCCGGCGCGCTGCTGACCGTCCGCTACATCGGTCTCGCCAGCGTCGGCCAGTACGCGGCCGTCGCACTCGCAGCGGTGCTGACCGCCTGTGCGATGCTGGGCGTGGCAGTGCTGGTCTCGACGGTCGCCCGGACGAAGACCCACGCGCTCGGTGCCGCACTCGCCATCTGGCTGTGGGTCGCGCTGTTGCACGACCTGGTCGCACTGGGGGCCGTCGCGGGGTTCGACCTCGGGTCCGGCGCTATCGCCGCGGCGATACTCCTCAATCCCGTGGACTGCTTCCGCGTGCTCGCGCTCTCGCAGGTGGACGTGGTCGCCGGCGGCTTCGGCAGCGTGCTGGCACAGGCCGGGCTGACCGCGCCGATGGTCGCCGCGGCGCTTGCGGCGTGGGTCGTCGTGCCCGTCGGTGTCGCTGCGAAACTCATCCAGCGACGCCGTCTCTGAAAACGGTTTTAGACCGACTGCAGCGCTGTTTCTTCCGGTTCTTCGAACAGACTGGCGACCTGTTTCGTCGTCTCGGTGCGCTCGTGGGCGTTTTCAAGAAGCACGGTCTCGCTGGGGAACAACTGCTCGCCGAGTTCGAGGCCGTGGTCGCGCGCGGTCGACCCCGTGACGGTGAGGTAGACGCCGAGGCCGGTCGCCGCGATGTCTTCCTCTTCTTCGCCGCCTTCCGTCGGATAGGTAAAGGAGACGCCGTCGAGCGCGCTCGTCCCGAGAACGGCTTCGACGAGTCGCTCGTAGCGCGGTGAGATGCAGAGTTCGCCCTCGTAGTTGGTGACGAAGGCCCGGTCGAGAGGGCCGTCCTGTGAGTCCATGACCTCCGGCGTCGCCAGCAGCGTGTGATACACCGTATCGCCCAGCCCGGTCACGACCCGCACGTCCGTGTCCAGCGGGTCGATGCGGTCGTTGATCTCGTGGATGGCGGTCAGCGGTTCGTCCCGAAGCTGGACGACTTCTTCGAGAACGAGGTCGGCGCTGTCGAACCCGAGCGCGAACTCGTGGGTCCGGAGCGCCCGGAACGGCTCCTCGCGGCCGACCAGCTGGACGTCACCGTGTTCGGTCGGAACCGTGACGCTGTCGAAGACGATCCGTCGGGGCATCCCGTCGCGGTCGTCACGGAGCAGCGTGTATTCTGGCTCGTATGGCTCATCGAGCGAGGAGTAGTCGCTGATGCGATGGTACACGTCGGCGACCGCGTCCTGGTTACCCTTGGTGACGGCTTTCTCGTAGCGAAGCGTCGAGATGATATCGTCGGCCAGGTCGGCGGTCCCCGTGCGCCCGGCGAGTCGCTCCAGCACTGCTTCGAGGGGCCGGCCCTTGCGCGGCACGGCCACTCTCGTCGTCGTCATTATGCAGGCACAGACGGGGGACCGGTAAAACGAGTTCGGTTATTCGCCGCCGCCGATAACCGACGACAGCTGTTCGCGCCACTGTTTGAGCTCTTCGATCTCCGATTCGGTTTCGTCGATCCGGTCGGCGAGTTCGCCGTCGTCGATCTCCTCGCGGACAGCTTCGATATCGTCTTCGAGGGCGTCAAGCTGCCCTTCGACGCTCTCGACATCCCCGGAGAGGTCGTCGACCTGATCGGAGGCGGACGTGGCTGCATCCGTCGCCGACTGGACCTCGTCCTCGAAATCCTCTAGAGTCGCTTCGAAGGAATCGAGGCGCTCGCCGAACTCCTGAATCATGTCCTCGCCGGTACCGTTCTCTTCGAGGAACTCCTCGAGAGCGTCGGTGTACGCACGGAGGTCCGCGACATCGCTCTGGATGCGCTGGATCCGGGCGTCGTTGACGCCGCCGGCGTCGCTGTCGTCCTCGGAGACGGCGTCGAGCGCACGCTTGAGGAGCTTCACGTCTTCGGGGGAGACGTTCTGATCGCGGATTTCCTGTGCCATCGTCGCGACGACAGCGCCGGATTGGACCTCGGAATCTGCCGGTGCGGCGTTGCTCTCTTCCGGGGCTTCGACGCTTGAGTCCGGGTTGTTCGGGTCCGAGAGGTCCAGCGTCTCGATGTCCTCGTCGTCATCGTCTTCCAGACCGGGAACGCTGTCGGCGTCACCGGCGATGACGTCCCGAACAGCCTCGTCGCCCCCACCGACGAGGTCTTCCTCGTCCTCGTCCAGAGGCGGGTTCACACTCTCGATTTCGGGTTCCGTCAGGAACTTCTCGACGTCGTCGGTGCCCGTCGCACGGATACCGTAGACGGTCGTGTAGTCAGCTTCGGGTTCGAGTTCCTTCTCGAAGGCGATCCGGTTTTCGTTGATGTCCCAGTACTCGCTGCCGTACTCGGGGTGAAAGCCCAGATCCTCGACTGCTACGTCTTCTGGAACGGTGTCGACTAGCCTGACCGTCACCGGAACAGACCGCCGTGAAGTGAGATTGAACGCTATCGCGGGTACGGGGAACTCGTCCGCCTCGAACCGCTTGGTCACTGTCACGCCATCTGCGGTGACAGTAACTTCGTCGTAGGCTTGCGAATTGCTCATGGTCTGTATGGTCTCAGCAATAGTATTAAAGGTACGTACCTGACCAACATTTACACCTTTTTTCTATACGATACTGATTAATATAATATAGAGACGTAACCTCAGTAACACGAACAGGACGTGAGCCAGCAAAGACGGACAGACCGTCCGTGCGACACTGGCAGACCGTTGTCAGTCGAGATCGTACCGGTCGCCGATTTCAACGATTGAAAGCGTCGAGGGATGCGCGAAGCTGTTGGCGTGGTTGTGCAGGACGGTCGGCTCCGTCGTCATCCCCTTCCACATGTCCCAGTGGGTTGGGACGAGGGTGTCCAGTTGGAGTTCGTTCGCGGCTTCGATAATCATGTTCTCGTCGTTGTACCACTGCGTTCGTGTGGGTTCGCCGGTCTCCTTGTCGTCGATCATCCCGACGGTCCCGAACGCGAGGACGCCGACGTCGATGTCGTAGCGCTCGCCGACAGTTTCGAACTCGCCGGGACGGGCGTCGCCGCCGTGGAAGAACGTGCCGGATTCGTGTTCGAACACGTACGACACCGGATGCTCGGCGTCGGGATCGTTGGCCGGTTCGACGTGGACGGTCAAATCGCCGATTTCGAGCGTGTCACCCTCCGTGACTTCGTGGAGCTGGTCGTCGGTGACGCTGTAGTTCTCCAGCCACGCTTCCTCCCGGATGACATCGTGACCGCTGTCGGTCGTGTAATAGTCCGCGCCCGTCCCGGCGAGAATCGGCGCTTGTGACGGCCCGTGAACGTGGTCGGTATGCTCGTGGGTGCCCAGAACCGCGTCGCACTCGGTGATGTCCTCGGGGTTGAACGGCACCGGGACCATCCGCACGGTCCGCGGGGGGTCGCCCGTGCCGAGATACGGGTCGATGAAGACGGTCGTTCCGCCGCTCGATTTCACGATGAAGCCGTTACAGCCCAGATACCAGATCGCCAGCCCGTCAGGCGTCGCCGACTCCACCGCACGCGGGAGCCAGTCGTCCCAATCAGATTCGACTGTCATGTGCAGAGATGCCACGCCCGGTCGCTAAGATGTTTCGAAGACGCCGGGTGTCTCCCGCTGTCTGAGAACGGAACCCTCGGTTTATTTCCCAGTTGGGAGAAATACGACCTGTATGTACGATCACATCCTCCTCGCCTCGGATGGGACAGAAGCCTCGACCAACGCCGAGTCCCACGCGATTGCCCTCGCAGCGGAACACGGCGCGGCCCTCCACGCGCTGTATGTCGTCGACGAAGACGTGTACACTGCCTACAGCGGCGACGAGTACGTCGACGAATCGGAGGGGCCGGAACACGGCCTCGAAGAGACGGGCCAGGAGACGCTGGCCCGGATAGAGGCCGATGCAGAGGCATCCGGCGTCGACGTGACGACGACTCTGAAACACGGACGGCCTGCCGAATCCATCATCGAAACCGCCGACGAGGCGGACGTCGACCTGCTCGTCCTCGGGACGAAGCGGCGGCCGGCGGAGTACCGGAGTCTCCTCGGCAGCATCACCGACAAGGTGCTTCGGCTGACCGAGCGACCGGCGGTCGTGGTGAAAACCGAAGTCGAGGAGTGACAGCACAGCCCGGCCAGCGGGGCCGTGTCACTGACTGGCCATAACTGTCGGTGGAACAGTGCGGCTGACGGATGGTAGCTGTCGGCGTCATCTGCGTTCTTGACCGGTAGCTGCGGAGTCAGCGAAAAACGCGACCGCGAGAAGTACCGCTGTTCAGTCTTCGCAGCAACCGCCGGCTTTCTGGCCGAAGTCGACGGCCAGTTCCTCGGAGACGATCTCGTTGAGTTCCTGCAGGCGCAGTTCGAGTTCGTTCTGGGCCTCCAGATAGTCGCTCATCACCGGGATGTCGTGGAGTTCCTCCTGCTTCTGCTGGACCTTCCGGAGGTCCTCCTGAGAGGCGTTGCCGGTCTGGCGGGCGAGCATGAACTCCTCGCGGATCTGCTCGAACTCCTTGATGGCCGCCTGCGCCTCGTCGTGGTTCTCGACGGCGTCTTTCGTCTCCTTGAATCGCTGGTACACCGGTAGCTCGGCGATTGCCTCGCCGAACTCTGTAGCGAGCGCCTCGACGTGGTCACCGTCGATATCAGCGGCGGTATCGGTCTCGATGCTCATCACCGATTGGTATGGACTCGGGCGGTATAGGCCTGCCGAAACCGGGTTGTTTCAGGCGGGATAGCTGCCCAGTGCTGGTACGACAGGCTGCGTCTGTTACCCCGTGGGACTCTGTTCCAGTCGTGAATTCCCGCCTCTCCTCGGTGTCAATATGACGCCACTCAGTTATCAGCAGTTGTAATCGGCCAGAAATCATTTACCCGGTTCATTGCTGTTTACAATAATGGCTAAACAAGCTACAGCGGGGGAACTGCTGCCGGAGTCTATGGATAACAGCGAGGAGTTCTGGCTCCACGCGTTCGAGTCGCTTGTCGAGGAGCTACCGGAAGGGGCGTTCGTCGTCGACGCGGATGGCGATATCACACACTGGAACGAGACGGTTGAAAACCTGCTCGGGCTCCCGGCGAGCAAGGCGGTCGGGATGAACGCCTACGACGTGTTTGGCACGGAAGGCCAAGACGAGACGCTCGCCCAGGAGGTCATCAGAACCGGGGAGCCAGTCCGGGAAGACGAGTTCCGCTCGGCAGAACGACCCGACGGGACGATGGCACACGCGCGGGCAGTGGCGATCCCGCTCATGGGCCCCGGCGGGGACGCTATCGGTGCGCTAGAGCTACTGATCGATTTCAGCGATATCGTCGAACAGCGCGAAGCGCTCCAGAACCTCCAGTCTCAGATGGCGACGGACGTCGAGTCGGCGGTCGGCGAAATCAGCGACTCCGCCGCGGCCGTTACCGAGCAGTCCGACGAGATCAAAGACATGGCCGGCGAGCAGTCCGACAACCTCGACGAGGTCCAGTCCGAGGTCTCCGGGTTCAGCGCCACAGTCGAGGAAATCGCCTCCAGCGCCGAGGAAGTGAGCAGTCAGAGCGGCGAGGCCAGGGAGCTCGCCGAGGAGTCCGTCGAGACAGCCGAAGAAACCATCGAACGCGTCGAGGACGCGACTGAGTCCGCCGAACAGGTCGCGTCGGACTCGACGGAACTCCGCGGCCACATCGAGGAGATCGACGAGTTCGTCGAGGTCATCAACGACATCGCGGACCAGACGAACATGCTGGCGCTGAACGCCAACATCGAGGCCGCGCGGAGCAACAGCGACAGCGACGGGTTCGCGGTCGTCGCCGACGAGATCAAGGAACTGGCCGACGAGTCCAAACAGCACGCCGACGAGGTCGAGCGCATCGTCGGCGAGGTCCGCGAGATGGCCGACAACACCGCCGAAAACGTCGAAGAAACGACCGATGCGGTTCAGCAAGCCCTCACCGATCTGGAGACGGTGCTAGACAACCAGCAGGCCATCCTCGACGCGACCTCGGAGACGGAACAGGGTATCAGCGAGGTCGCGGAGGCGACGGACGACCAGGCCGCAAGCGCCGAAGAAATCGCCAGCATGATCGACGAGATCGCCCAGCGTGCCGCCGAGGTTTCCGAGTCTATCGACGAACTGGCTGACGCCAACGGGACGCAACACCAGATGGCTCGTGACTTAGAGGAGAACGTCGAGCGGGTCGAGCGACAGCTTGCCGAGATTATGGAGTAACTGTCGCTCGCCGAAACACGGGGGTTATGCCGCTCGAACCGATACAGGGTTGCAATGAGTCAAGAGCGGACTGACGGCGACCTCCGGAACACCGGACTGTCGCTCAAACACGACCGCGAGTGGGATTACGAGCTCGACCGAATCGTCGAAGCCGTCGAGGAGCGAGACGCCGAGAAGGTGGGACTGCAGTTCCCCGAGGGGCTGAAGCGCCGCGGCCCGGCCGTCGCCGATGACCTCCGCGAGAACCTCCCCGACGACGTGACGGTGCTGCTCTCGGGCCAGCCCTGTTACGGGGCCTGCGACCTCGACACGTACATGATGCGCCGGACGGACGTGTTCGTCCACTTCGGCCACTCGCCGATGAAGGAATCGGACAAGATCATCTACGTACCGCTGTTCTCGAACGTCGACGTCTTCCCCATCATGGAGCAGGCCCGCGAGGAACAGCTCGCGGACCCCGAAGAGGACCCCGACGTGGGGCTGGTAACGACGGCCCAGCATATGAACAAGTTCGACGAGATGCGCGAGTGGCTTGAGGAGCGCGGTTACACAGTCCACACGCGCCGGGGCGACGAGCGGCTCACCCACGAGGGCCAGGTGCTGGGCTGTAACTACGCCAGCGCCGACGTAGACGCCGACCAGATGCTGTACGTGGGTGGCGGGAAGTTCCACCCCCTCGGACTGGCGATGGAACACCCCGAGAAACACGTCGTCATCGCCGACCCGGTGAACAACGTCGTCACCGTCGCCGACACGGAGAAGTTCATGAAGCAACGCTACGGCGCGGTCCACCGCGCGATGGACGCCGAGTCCTGGGGCGTCATCTTCTGTACCAAGATCGGTCAGGGCCGCTGGGACAAGGCCCAGGAGATCGTCGACAACAACGAGAACGCCTACCTCATAACCATGGACGAGGTGACGCCGGACCGGCTGACGAACTTCGGGATGGACGCCTACGTCAACACCGGCTGTCCGCGCATCACCACCGACGACGGCCCGCAGTTCAAGAAGCCGATGCTCACGCCCGGCGAGTACGAGATCGCTATCGGCGAGAAACCGCTCGAATCCCTGGAGTTCGACACCTTTCACGGTACCTGGTAGCGCCAGTTTTCACCGCTGATAACAAGGGGCGTACTGTCTTGTAGCGCGGGCGCTGATACGGTCCATGGCTTCTACAGAGGACGCTGTTATCTATCAGGACGTTTTTGAGGCGAGTCCGGACCCGATTATGATCCACGACGCCGACACCGGAACCGTCGTCCGGGCCAACCAGGCCGCGGGCGCGCTCCTGGGGTGTACTCCGGACGACATCGTCGGGATGCACGTCGGCGAGTTCAGTCCGCCGGGGTTCTCCACGGCGGACGCAAACGACCTGATAGCCGAGGCAGCCACGTCAGGTTCGGCGCAGGTCGAGTGGGCAACGGAGGGACCCGACAGCACGGACCAACTGGTCGAGGTAACGCTCAAGCGAGCTGCTCTCGGCGACGAGACCCGTGTTGTGGCGTTCATTCACGATGTGACCAGCATCCGCGAGCGGGAACGAAAACACGCAGAACAGAGCGAACAGCTCCACACCCTGATGGGGAATCTCCCTGTCGTGGTGTTTACGCTAGACCCGGACGGCGTGTTCACGTATTCAGCCGGGAAGGGGCTGGAAGGGCTCGGAATGGAACCCGGCGACCTCGAAGGGACATCGGTGTTCGAGACGTACAGTGAGTATCCGGACATCATCACCGCCGTCGAGAAGGCCCTCGACGGGGAGGAAGTCCGCGTGACACAGGAAGTCGACGACCTCGTCTTCGAGACGTGGTATCGACCGGTGTTCGACGACAGCGGACAACTCAAACAGGTCGTCAGTGTAGCTAGAGATATCACCGCCCTCAAACGCCGCGAGGAGCGCGTCGAGGCGCTCAGCGACGCGACGAACGAATTGCTGTACAGCCGCACAGAGACTGCGGCCGCGGACACAGTCACACAGATTGCACAGCGTATCGTCGACCAGCCGCTCGCCGCGATATGGTCCCACGACAGCGGCGACGACACGCTCTATCCAATCGGCGCGACGGCAAAGGCGACCGACTTCGCCGGCGTGGAAACGGCGGCGGATCTCCCGCCGATGGGGCCAGACAGCGACGAGAACCGTATTTTCCACACCAGCGAGCCGACCGTTATCGAGAATTATCAAGAACTGTCGAACCCGTCAGCGCCGGCGATGCCGATGCGGACGCTCCTGTGTCTCCCGCTCGATGACCAGGGGATGCTGTGTATCGGGTCCGAGACCGTGGCGTCGTTCGACGGCGACGAGCGGTTCCTGCTTGAGATTCTCGCGAGTACGGCGGCTGCCGCGCTGGAGCGAATCGAACGCGAGACGCGGCTCAAATCGAAACAGGCCGAACTAGAGCGCTCGAACGAGGCGCTCCAGCAGTTCGCCTACATCGCGTCCCACGACCTGCAGGAACCGCTCCGGATGGTGTCGAGCTACGTCGACCTGTTGGACAGCGAATACGGCGACGACCTCGACGAGGAGGCCGCCGAGTACATGGCCTTCGCCGTCGACGGTGCCCACCGGATGCAGGAGATGGTCGACGCCCTGCTGCGGTACTCCCGCGTCGAGACGAAGGCGGGTGACTTCGAGGAGACGGACCCGGAAGCGGTCCTCGACCGGACGCTGGACGCCTTGCAGATGCGAATAGAGGAGGTGAACGCTACCATCACGGCAGAGTCACTGCCACGCGTCGACGCCGACTCGAACCAGGTCGGCCAAGTGTTCCAGAATCTGCTGGAAAACGCCATCGAGTACGCGACGGAGGCCGGCATCGAACCCCGTATCGAGGTCAGCGCGGAAGAAGACGACGGCATGGTGACGTTCACCGTCTCGGACAACGGGCCGGGGATTCCGGCGACGGACCGTGAGGAGGTGTTCGACATCTTCCACCGCGCCGGTGCCCACGACACGGAGGGCACCGGCATCGGGCTGGCCGTCTGCCAGCGAATCGTCCTGCGCCACGACGGCCGCATCTGGGTCGAACCGTCCGACGACGGCGCGATATTCAAATTTACGCTGCCCGCGGTGACGGAGGTGAATGGCGATGACTGACTCCAGCGAGGGGCGGCCGGTGGAGATTCTGCTGGCGGAGGACAACCCCGGCGATGTCAAACTGACCGAGAAAGCCCTAGAGAAGGGGAAGGTGCTGAACAACCTTCACGTCGTCAACGACGGCGTCGAGGCGCTTGCGTTCCTCCGGCAGGAAGGTGAGTACGGCGACGCACCGCGGCCGGACCTGCTGTTGCTCGATCTCAATATGCCCCGCAAAGGAGGGCAGGAAGTCCTCGAAGAGATGAAAGGCGACGAGTCGCTCCGGCGGATTCCGGTCGTCGTGCTGACCAGTTCCGAGGCGGAAGAGGACATCATCGAATCGTACGATCTCCACGCGAACGCCTACCTGACGAAACCGGTCGACTTCGACGGCTTCGTCGACATCGTGAGCAGCATTGAAGATTTCTTCCTTACGGTCGTCAAGCGGCCGCCGAAATAACGATGGCTGAGACGGTGCATCTCGACGTGCTCCTCGTCGAGGATAACCCGGGCGATGCCCGCCTCGTCGAGCATCACCTGAACTCGCCGGCGGTGGCGCACTTCGTCGACGACGTGACGGTTTCCCACGTCGAATCGCTTGCACCGGTCGCCGAGCATTCGGAGGCGGCCTACGACGTGGTACTGCTGGACCTCGGACTCCCCGAGTCAACAGGGCTTACGACCCTTGACCGGGCAACCGAGATCGTAGAGGGAGTGCCGATCATCGTCCTCACCGGGATGCAGGACCGGGAGGTGGCTATCGAAGCGATCAACCGGGGCGCACAGGACTACCTGCCGAAAGAGGACCTGGACGGCGACCGACTCGTGAGAGCGCTCCGGTATGCAGTCGTCAGGAGCCGCCAGCAGCGTGCCATTCAGCGCCAGACCGACCAGATGGACTTCTTCAACAGCATCCTGCAACACGACATCCTCAACGGGATGAACGTCATTCGGGCGCGGGGGGAACTGCTCGAAGACACGCTCGACAGCGAGGAGCGCGAGTATGCGTCGACTGTCGTCCAGTGGAGCGACGACCTCATCGAACTCACCGAGAAGGTCCGGGCGGTGCTTGAGACGGTCACCGAAGAGGGCGAACGGGACCACGAGCACCGGGAGCTACAGGCTGTCCTCGACGATGCGGCGGACCGCGCCCGGTCAGTCAGCGACGACTGTACCGTTACTATCGAGCCACAGGCGGTCACTGTCGTCGCTGACGAGTTGCTCGATGACGTGTTCGGGAACCTCTTTCTGAACGCGGTCGAACACGCCGGACCAGACGTGACCATCGACGTGACGACAACGGTCAAGGAAGGCGTCGTGACCGTCTGTTTAGCGGACGACGGGGACGGGATTTCGAACAGCGAGGCCCGCCGCATCTTCGAACGTGGCGAGAAAGGGTCTGAGTCCGGCGGCACTGGCTTCGGCCTCTACTTCGTGGACACGATGGTCCGGAGCTACGGCGGCGATGTCTGGGTCGAGGACAGCGACAGCGGCGGTGCAGCGTTTTACGTTGAACTCCCGCACGCGACTCTGTAGGGGTGGCTGCTTGTCACACCGTCATCGCTCGGGTGCATTTCAGCTCCTGAGAAACGGGTCCGAATCTTCAACTCCCGGGAGACCGAGTCACCTGCTATGGATGATCCGCTGGACTGTCCCGAGGGTAGCGACTCGGAGGAGCGAGATCGCTATCTGGCAGCTATGCAGGACCTCACTGCAGCGATGGCGGCCAGCGGGACCTCGTTTCGGGAGCGTGTCGAGCCAGTCTTGGACGTCGGTCGAGAACACCTGGGGTTTCCGAACGGGCATATCGCGGTCGTCTCCGGCGACGAACACACAATCGTCGCCAGTAGCGGCCTGTCTTCGACGATTACGCCGGGGGCCGAGACACCACTTTCCGAGACGTACTGCAGACACACCCTCGACGAATCCGGGATACACATCGTCACCAACGCGAGCGAGTCAATGTCGACTGACCCCGCCTACGAGCGGTTCGGACTGGAGGCGTATGTCGGCACGACACTTCGAGCGGACGGGGCGGAGTACGGAACGCTGTGTTTCGTCAACGACAACGAGGCGATTTCTGAGTTCTCGGACTGGCAACAGACGCTGTTCGAGCATCTCACGCAGTGGGTCGAAGCGGAGATCGAACGCGAGCTAGCTGTCGACACACGCGAGCAGAGCCAGCAACTGTTGGAAGCGACGTTCAACTCACCGGAGACGTTCATCGGTATCCTCGACGCTGACGGAAACCTCCTCAGGGCGAACGAAACAGCGCTCGGGTTCGTCGATGCTGATGACGAAGCCGTATTCGGGGAACCGTTCTGGGACACGCCCTGGTGGAACCACAATGAGGAAGTGGCGTACCGTTGTCAGGACGCTGTCGAGCGGGCGATGGACGGTGAGATGGTCAGGTTCGAGGCTGAGCATATCGGCGCAGACGGCCAGCGGATCTCGACCTCCGTCGTGGCTCGGCCGGTAACGGTCGACGGGACCGTGCAGAAAATAATCGTCGAGGGGACAGACATCACGGATCTCAAGCGCCACGAAGAGCAGATGGAGTTTTTCAACAGCATCCTCAGACACGACATCCTCAACGGGATGACGGTCATCGAAGCGCGTGCGGAAACGCTTGCAGACGCACTCGGCGGGACACAGGCGACTTACGCCGAAACGATTCTGGACTGGAGTCGGGATATCGTCGACCTCACACAGAAGGTCCGGAGCGTGCTGAGCACGATGTCTGACGACGGCCTGACCGAGGCAGAGACGATCGCACTGGGGCCGGTCGTCGAAGGGGCCACGAGAAAAGCGGCCTCGATGGACGAGGACTGCACGCTCAAAACAGACATCCCTGACGGCATCGAGGTCGTGGCTGACGACCTCCTCGACGATGTTGTCGGGAACATCTTGACGAACGCCGTCGAGCACGGCGATCTAGGCACCACAATCGAGGTGACGACGGAACGCGTCGACTCGATGGTCCACCTTCGCATCGCGGACGACGGCCCTGGGATACCGCCCGAACAGCGCGAGGCGATCTTCGAGAAAGGGGAGCGTGGAACCGAGTCGACGGGGACTGGGTTCGGACTCTACTTCGTGTCGGTGATGGTCGACAGCTACGGCGGCGACATCTGGGTGGAAGAAAGCGACCTCGGCGGCAGCGAATTCGTCGTCGCACTCCCGTCCGAATAACTACTGGGCATTTCCAAACGTTTTTGAATGAATCGGGCGTATCTCCAGTAATGCCGACAAAGAGTGCGCTCGCCCAGCAACTCGCCGTTGTCGCCGGGTTCGACAACCCACGGGCCAGTCTCGAACAGTACCGGACACCGCCGGACCTGGCGGCGCATCTGGTCCATACTGCGGACCTCCAGGACGATATCCAGGGACAGACGGTCGTCGACCTCGGCTGTGGCACCGGGATGCTGGCGCTGGGTGCAGCGCTGCGGTCGCCGGCGCGGGTGGTCGGGCTAGATATCGACCCCGCACCGCTGTCGACGGCGCGCGAAAACGAGCGGAAGGTCGGGTCGACGACGCCAGTGTCGTGGGTTCGAGCAGATGCCACCATGGCCCCGCTGGCACCTCCTGTCGAGGAAACCACTGTCGTCATGAATCCGCCCTTTGGCGCACAGTCGGACAATGAACACGCTGACCGACGGTTTCTCGAAACTGCCGCGTCCATCGCGGGCGTTTCGTACTCGATTCACAACGACGGAAGCCAATCGTTTGTCGAATCCTTCACTGACGACAACGGCGGCGAGGTGACCCACGCCTTCGAGACGGAGTTCGACCTGCCGCGACAGTTCGAGTTCCACGAGTCGGACCGGCAGGCGATCACCGCGGAAGTGTACCGCATCGACTGGACCTAGTTCCGCGCCGCTTGCTGGCGACGCTCCGCAATTTTGACGCGAGTGCCATCTGTCCCTGCGTACAGCCGTGAGCGGTTCCGCTCGAAGGTCAGCCCGCCGATCCGCGTCTGCGTCATGTTCGCCGGGAGCGGTGCCTGCCCGACCGTTTCGTTCCCCCGTGTTACGCTCACGTCGAACCCGTTCTGCTGGGCAGCCACTGTCACGTTCCGCCCATCCAGTATCACGTCCGCCGTCGACGGCTCCGAGGTGTGGGCCGTCCGGGGCTGGCCGCCCTCGCGCCTGAGTTGGACCCGATAGACGCTGTCGTTGCCGAGCACCGACCAGTCCGTCCGGTTCGCGTAGACCGACTCGCGCCAGGTCGCCCCGCCGACCGTGACTCGCTCCTTGCCGTTGACCGCGAGCCGGCCCGGCTGGACGGCGGCGATCCAGACCTCACGCTCCGCGCTGGCAACGATGACACCGCTGGCGTTGACGCTCGCCCCCTCTCGCTGCGTTGGGACCCAGATGCTCTCGAAGTACGCGTTCGGGACGTTCTCGTCGTAGGTCACCACGTAGTCTCTGACCTCGATGCCGTCTTCGGGGAGCTGGTCGTCCTCCAGGTCGACGACGTTCGTCGGGACGGCGGCAAGACTCAGTGCGCCGAGGACGACGAGCAGGACCACCACTGCGAGTGAGGCCGGGCGACGATCGAATCCAGGGCGGAATTCGCGGTCGGAGCCGACGGTCGACGCGGCGACGACGAGCGCCAGAACGAACACCAGTGCCGTCCCGGCCCAGCGGAACAGCCGAAACCGGCCGCCGCCGAGCGGGAGATACACCGCCCACAGGCCCTGGGCGACGGCGAACACGAGCGTCGCAAAGAACACCCGGAGCGTGTCGGGGCGTTCGTCCCGGTTCCACAGTAGCGCGAGGGCCACGATGACGCCAGCCAGAATGCCGATGGCGTGGCCCTGGATGGCGATGTTGGACCACCACGGCGTCACAAAGCGGGTCTGGCCCGAGGCCGTCGACACGGGGTAGCGAAGCGCCGAATACAGGAGGTCGAGCACGCGGTTCCCGAGAAACGCGCCGAGAAACAGCGTCGGCCGCGTCACGAGCGCGAACCCGGCGACGGCAAACACCGCGCCGGAAAAGCCCACAATCGGCCCGATAGCGAACACCGCGGAGAACACGCCCACGACGAACATGGCGACGGGAACGGCCAGAATCCGGGCGAGCGGATTCGTCCGCAGCGACGTGAAGGTCTGGACGCCACGCTTGCGGGGGTAGTGGCCCCAGACGTACTCCGCGACTGTCCCGTACACCAGCGTGCCCATGAGGTTCCCCGTGATGTGCCCCTGACTGCCGTGGGTGAACGCCCCGGTGAGCATCCCGAACGGGTAGAAGTACGACCACGTCCGGAACGGCGTGACAAGCGGGTCCCGCGGGTGCCACCACGCGCCCTGCAGGAACAGATACACCGCCAGGACGCCGGCCATCGTCAGCAGCGTCCCCCACGGAACGCCGAGGAAGAGGCGCGCCCGTACGCCGTCGCCAGGTCGCGCGGCCGACAGGCGGCGGACGGCAACGAGGACGGCGAGCACCACAATGAGGACGACCGCTTCCTGCCACGGGAGCCACGCGGGCATGGCCGGCGTCGGCAGCGACTGTATCATTCACGCACAGTTCAGGTACGGGACGGCTTATGGATGGCGGCAGGTGTCACTCTCCAACAGTGACAAACAGGGAACGGGTCGGTGTCAGGCAACCCGAGCCAGTGAACGCGTCACCTCAAAACAGGGACATACCGACGCTGTACGGCCACGACGTGCCGGCCACTGCAAGCAGGGACAGCGCGCCGCCGGCGAGGGCGACGTTCTTGAGGAACTGCGTCATCTCGTCCTGTACTTGGTCGTCCGGGACCGCCCAGAAGTCGTGCATGGTGACGGCGGAGGCGACGAGGAACGTCGCCAGCGCCCCGGCCGCGATAACGGGGTACGCGCCGATGACGACGAGGACGCCGCTGACGAGGAGCAACCCGCCACTCCCGTAGACCGACGCCACGGGTGCCGGGAGCCCCTTCGCCTCCGCGTACGGAGCCATCTGCTCAGCGCTCTGGAAGTGGTTCAGACCCATGAACGCAAGCACCCCGCCGAACAGGAGTCGGCCCAGCAGGAACAGTTCGCCCGCACCAGCGGACTCGAACGCCATCAGGCGCTCACCGCCGGTACAGGAGTGGTTTCGCTACGAGACTGTCGAACCGCGATTGGTAGTTTCATTACGTTACTTGGTTCGTATGCGAACCTATTTGTACGTTCCCGGACAAGGGAGATACCAGGTAGCACCGATGTCATCTGAAGTATTCACCACCGCGGACGAGGAGGAAGAGAGCGGGCCGTGTGCCGTCATCGAGTCGCTGGAACAGATCGGGTCGCGCTGGCGGCTGGTCGTGCTCCACGAACTCCAGAACGGTGAACAGCGGTTCAACGAACTCAAGCGCGCCACCGACGCCAGCTCCCGAACCCTCTCGCGGGTCCTCGACGACCTCCAGGAGATGGACTTCGTCGACCGGCGGCTCGAAGAGGACGCCCCCGTCGCGACGTACTACCAGCTCACGCCCAAGGGCGAATCCCTCTGTCCAGTGTTCGACGAAATCGAGGACTGGGCCGAGGAGTGGCTGGCCGGTTGCCAGAGCTGATCCGACAACGCAGACTTTTCTATCCCCCGGCCCCATCGCTTTACCAATGGGAGTACGGCCACCAGCCGATAACAGCGACGAGCCAGACGTCATCGAGTTCGGTATCGCGGCACTCGACGCCCGCCTGTCGGACGTGGACATCGAGTATCCCGCGACGGCGAGGGAGGTCCGGGACGCCGCCGGCCACATCGCGGTCCCGTTCGACGCGTCGGGCCACTCGATGACCGTCGCCGAGGCACTCGAGGAGACGACCGCCACGGAGTTCGACAACGAGCAGGAGCTACTCAACGACCTTCATCCGATATTCGAACGGAAACGGGAAGCCACCAGAAACAGTATTCTCTCCCAGCTACGCGCGCTGGTCCCGTTCTGAGCTACTCGTCGGAACTGTGGGAGGACACCGCCGGCTCTGTCTCTATGTCGCTGTCTCCGGTGTCTTCCGCGTCGCCCTTCTTGCCGTGCTCTGCGTCGCCGACCCGCTGGTCGTCGAACACATCCACCGGCCGACTACGGCTCTCGTGTGTGAGCTGGACTGCGATGTCCTCTAACCGGCGCGTCTGCTCGCGATTCACCGCCACGAGCATATCCGATAGGACGCCGAACATGAGGAGCTGAATCCCCAGTAGAATGGCGAACGAGCCGACAACGGCGATCACCTCGTGTGAGATACTGTTGACGACCCAGTCGTAGGCCACGTACGCTCCAAGTAGGAACCCGACCACGGTGCTCCCGAGGCCCACGCTTCCGAAGTAAAACAGCGGATTGTTCGTCTTCGCCATTTGGTACAGCGTCAGGATGATCGTCGCGCCGTCCCGGAACGGACGGAGGTTCGTGTCGGACTCGTCTGGTCGGGGCTGATAGGTGATCGGCACCACCGCCGTCGAGACGTTATGTTTGACACACTCGACGGCCATCTCCGTCTCGATACCGAAGCCAGACGCCGTCAGCGAACTCCGCTGGAACGACTGACGCGTGAACGCTCGATACCCCGAGAGGATGTCGGTGAGGTCCCGTCCGTGAATCGTTTCGAAGGCCCTGTTGATGATGCGGTTGCCGATCTGGTTCAGCTTCGTCATCGCGCCGGGTTGCATATCCGCGAACCGGTTCCCGATGACGTGGGCAGCCTGACCCGACAACAGCGGCTTGAGGAGCCTGTCCGCCTCGTCGGGCCGATAGGTCGCGTCCCCATCGGCCATCAGGACGTACGGCTGCTCGATGTGGCGCGTCACCGCCTCCCTGACGGCCTGCCCCTTCCCCGAGCCGGACTGTTCGACGACCCGCGCGCCGGCCGATTCGGCGATGTCCTGTGTCCCGTCGGTTGACCCACCGTCGATGACGAGGACGTCGTCGAAGCCCTGCTCGCGGAACCCGGACACGACCGACTCGATAGTCTCAGCCTCGTTGAATGTCGGCAACAGTATACAGACGTCGTCTCGGTCGGCCATTGATTCAACGTCATCCACGCGAAGGCAAATAAATGCGGGTCTGGCCGCGTGCGGATTCTGTTTTAAGTTCCCGCAGTCATCGGCAAGCAAGCGGCGACAGTCGGAAGCAACTGATAACAGCCGTGTCAGTCGTCGCGTTGCTCGCTCATGTGCTCCCAGACCTCCGCGCAGCCACAGCCGTCTTCGATGTCTGCCAGGTGATCGTCTTCTTCGGTCTGGGATGTCGCAGTCATGTTACTCACTCTGCGAGTAACTACTCACAGCCACCCACTAATAGGTTCCGGCGACGGGCGACGCGTTTTACATCCCCTGCCACACATGAGCGTGTATGAGCGACCCTGCGGACGTGTTCGACCTGGTCGGGCTGACCGAATACGAGGCGACGGCGCTGGAACAGTTGCTCTCGCTCGGCCGGACGACGGCCCCGAATCTCGCTGAAGCGAGCGGCATCCCGAAGGCCCGCGTCTACGGCGTGCTGGAGGCGCTGTCCGACCGCGGCTTCATCAAGGTGATTCCCGGTCGTCCCAAGGAATACCAGCCGAAATCGCCCGGCGAAATCCTCGACCGGGCGGTCGAGAACCACAGACAGTCATACGAATCGTTCGCCGCCGACATCGACTCCTACCGCGACGCGTTCCTCGCCGAGTACGAACCGCGGTTCGACCGCGCCAGCGAGGACATCTCGCCGACGGCCGAACTGTTCCACGTCGTCGACGTGGGTGAACCGAGCGAACGCGAGACCAGACGGCTATACGACGACGCCGCCGAGACGCTTCGGGTTATCACCAATAGCTTCGCCTACCTCGACAACGTCGAGCGTGCACTGGCCAAGACACTCGACCGTGGGGTCGAAGTCAGCGTTCTCTTCCTGCATCCCGACGAACTCCCACCGGAGAAGGCAGCCATCCAGGCTGACATCGTCGAGCGGCTGACGGCGGAGTTCCCCGCTGTCGACCTGCGGTTCAGCACGGAGAAACTCCCCTGGCGCGGCACGCTCGTCGACCCGAGCATGGACTACGACAGCGGCGAGGCGATTCTACTGGTCGAGGAGCCGGACGTTCCCAACCACATGCGCCAGGCCGCGATTACGGACAACGGGTCGTTCGTCGCCGGGATGAAGCGGTACTTCGATCTGATCTGGGAGTACGAGAGCGTCGAAACGGCCCATCAGACGTAGCCGAGGTCTTCCAGCCGCTGGTACGTCCCGTCGTCGAGGTCGTCGAAGTCCTCGCCCGCCGTCTTGACGTCGAGTTCCTCTATCGATTCGAATGCGCTGTCGACGTGTTCCGCACCGCCGTCGGACACTTTGTACGACGTCTGGGCGTCGCGGCTGACGACGGTGGCGGCGCGGTCGCGGTTAGTACAGTACTTGACAACTCCCTCACTGTCGTCTTTGAACACCGCTCGCGACGTGGCGGTCCACGGCGACAGGTCCCCGACGTACGCACCGGCGCGTTCCTGCAGCGGCTCGTCGAGGCCGACCGCAGTAGCGAGGACCGGTCCGTCGGGACAGAAGCCGGCAGTCTGTTGATCGTCGGCCCGAAGCCGGTTCACGACCCGCGGAAATTCGACCAGCGACGCGGGACGGTCGACCCGATGAGACTCGGTCTGGCCCGGATAGCGCACGATGAGCGGGACGTGGAGTACGCTGTCGTGAATCGCGACGCCGTGTTCGGCGACCCGGACACCCGGCCGAACGTCGCTCTGTTCGCCGAAGCCCTCGCCGTGATCGCTCGTGATGACGAGAAGCGTGTCATCAAGCTCACCACGCCGTTCGAGCGACGAAACGAGCCGTTCGAGTTCCGCGTCCATCTGGCGAATCCCCCCGTCGTACAGCGACTCGACCGCCTTCTTCTGCCACCACGGGCGGTGTCCGCCGTTGAAGTCCCACTTCTGGTCCTCGAAGGAAGCCTGCAACGACGACGCCTCCGAGCCCCCCCACTGGTCGTAGTCCGGCATCGGTTCGTACGGAATGTGGGCGTCCATCAGGTTGAGACACGCCGCCCACGGCCCGTCCTGTCGGTCGCTCCAGTCCAGCAGCGAATCCACGTAGACGTCCGCCGGCGTCGATGCTCTGACGCTATCCGGGAGGAACCGCTTGTAATCGGACTGGAGTTTCGTCGCCACACCGTTTGCCAGCGACCGGAGCGGCGCGTCGTCTGTCAGCGCGAGTCTGACGAACTCCGCGTACTGTCCCCGTCCCTCGTTCGAGACAAACTCGTGGGGGTTGACTGCGCCCGGGAACGGGACGTTCCGCGCCCCGACGATCTCGTCAAACCCGTCCCGGAGTCCGACATCGACGGCCGTCAGCCAGTCATTTTCGGTGAACACGCCGGTGCTGTACCCGTCTTCTCGCAGCTGTGCGAAGACTGACGCCGACGGGTCGAGCCGATGCCCCGCCGAGACGATACCGTGTTCTTCGACGTGCAACCCGGAGAAAATGCTCGCGTGGCTCGTGACGCTCCGCGCACCAGGCGCTCGGGCCTGCTCGTACAGCGTCGCCCGCTCTGTGGCGAACGAGTCCAGAAACGGCGTCGTCTCGTTGACGTGGCCGTAGGCGCTGAGGTTCTGTGCACGGACGCTGTCGAGGATGACCAGCAAGATGTTTGGATCGCCCGACATGGCTACATATACCCGAGATCTTCGAGGTGCTCTTTGACTTCCTCCCCCGACCGGTCGCCGTCGTCCGACGCCGTCACCTGCGGTGTCGACGTGTGGTCTGTTTCGTCGAGTTCGGCTTCGATAGCCGCCCGGACGTCGACGACACTCTCGATTGCGTCGACCATGGTTGCGTCGGTCCCCGCAACCATCGCCTCATCGGTGTGGACGCCGTCCTGCAGACCGTGGTCGCTGACGAGCAGTAGCTCGTCGTTGTCACCGAGGTCGTCTCGAACCTCGCCGACGAACTCGTCGAGTTCTTCATAGGCGCGGTCCTGTAGAGACGGTTGTTCGTACGCAACGTGGCCGATGAGGTCGAGCCCGCTCGTGTATGCAAACACCAGTTCGTGTCGCCCACCTCTGAGCGCCCGTCGTGCGCGAGCGAGGCGAACCATCGACATTTCGAGGCACTGCTCGTAGAACAGCGCCGGGTCTGTCGACGAGTGGCCGCCTTTCGCTTCGAGGTCGCGCTCGAAGAGGTCGCCGAGGTTCCGCCGGAGGCTGTGTTCGCGGTCCTCCGTGCCCGGGTCGATGACGTAGTTGGGGATGCCGATTGGAGCCGCCTCCCGGCCGTCGAACACTGTCGACAGGCCGTTCTCCTCGTAGTAGGTCGCCGGGATCCGGAACGCGTCCTGTTCGGTGTTGTTCAGTAGCCACGCGCCGAGACGCGTCTGCAGCCCTGACGGGAGAAGGTAGTCCGCGGCAGCACTCCCGAACCGGAGGACGGGGTTCTCCCAGGCAACGCCGTCGTCAAGCGTGATGCCGTGTTCCGGGGGCCTGAGCCCGGTAATGATCGTCGGCCAGAGTTCGTGCGTGCTGGGGCCGCCCTCGACGCTCCTGATCGTCTCGATAGCGTGGTGGTCAGCGAGCGTCAAATTCGGATGTGCCGTCGAGTCTACTAGTTCCGGGTCGAGTGCATCGATACCCAGCACTACGAGGACCATATCTACCCTGAACGTCTCAGTCGACGGCTTAAGACCTTTCGATGCACGCGATAGACGGCGGTACGACCTTAGCCAGACAGCGAACGGTACAGGTCGAGGTACTCCTCCGCGATTTTCCGCCAGTCGTACTTCTCCTCAACACGGTCTCGTGCCTGTCTGGATATCTGTTTCGTGAGTTCGTAATCGGAGAGCAAGGTGGTGACGGCGTCTGCGATTGGTTCCGGTTCCTCTGTCGGAACGACAAAGCCCTCCTCCCCGTCGCGGACCATTTCGTTTGCTCCAGAAACATTGGTAACGACCACTGGACAGCCGGTCGACATGGCTTCCAGACGGACCATCGAAAAGCCCTCTGACCGAGAAGGGTGGACGAAGGCACGTGCTCGGGATAAGTGTTCTCGGACAATAGACTGGTCAACATACCCGTGGAACGTGACGTTTTCGTCTAGATCGAGATGCTTGACCTGAGCGACCAATTCGTCTTCTTGCGGCCCGTCACCAAAGACGTGGAGCTGGACTTCGGGATATTCCTGCTGGATTTGATCAAGTGCTTCGATCAAGATATCATAGCCTTTCCGTTCCCGAAGGCTCCCGATGGCCACGAGTTCATGTGAGTCGTCCGGTTCACTGTACTCGAAGACGTCCGGATCAACGCCCAGCGGGATCGTCCGGAGCTTCGATTCGTCAACGAGGTCAGCATACATCTCGTAGGCTTCTTGATCGACAACCACAATTCGGTCTGCGGCGTCAAGCGTTCGCTTGAACAAATCCATCCGAGGTGGATCAAGGATTATATCGCGAGTCGCATCAACAATTGTGTGAAGTGGATCCGTAAATGGCCTCGGAAGGTTTCTCCCCACCCAAGAAGAAAGCATCCGATTGAATTCCTCAGCCATGATGGCATGCCCTGTTTGGCACGGTCCAACGACGACAGGAACATTGTCATGAAGCTCTGAAACGAGGATTGGATTGAACCACCTGTAGCTGAGATTCATGTGGTGATATATATCAACAGATCCCTCCCGAAGTTCTCTTAAAAGTCTATAATACAAATAACTATAGAACGAGATCCTGTTAGAGCCCCCAAGCGGATACACAGTAACGTTTTCCGGTCTAAGAGTATCAGAAACTGATCTCGTGTATATATCGACAGTAAAATTATCGTCGTACAGGTTATTCAGGAGATTGTAACTCTTCCCGTATTCGTTGTTATGAATGTCTGTTTTGGTCGGTCCGATGAGAACTCGCGGCATACTGATGGTGGGAGATGGGGGAATTAACAGTTATTCTTGTCGTCTCTCTACTAGCCAGATAGCCATGGAGTGTATTCAGATATGATTATCACTTATAACCTAAGGCTTCAAGTTGCGATTCACGGGCAGGCTTTTGATCATCTCCGCCGCTATCAGAGACATTATACTCAGGGGTATATTCCTCAGTATCTATCCCGTCTAGTGTAATCCACGGGACCTCTCTTACAGCACTGACCGGAACTCCTTTCGGGTGGCCATATACCCCCCATTCACCTTTTGCATTGCCGTGGTCAGCGGTTAGAGCGATGGAGCCATCAATAGACGTTGAGAGGATACTAACTTCTTCCAGTATCCACTCTAGGTTGTCAATATATGCAGTCCAGAAGTCGTCGTGCGAAACGGTGCCATCACAGAGGCGCCACCAGACTTTGCTACCGAACTTCTTTGTGCCCTTGAATTCACGAAACCACTCTGGTCGCGACCGGAAGGGTGCATGCGGTTGCATATAATGAACAATCATTCTATCAACGCCTTTCTCGTCGCGTTTTCTCCAAGTGTTAATCGCGTGATCAGTCAGTTTCCGAGGCGAAACCGTCCGAATATCATACTCCGTACTGGCGATCCCAAAATGAGTGAACTCTGAAAACTCATCGTATTGTATCTGGTCCGTATATGGATTGCCTGTGATATATGCGGTTTCTTGGATCTCTGCTGAATGTCTTTCATTAAACGTTTTTTTGATCCATTCAGAGCTGGTACCGCCGACTGACCAGCGCGTCTCGAGTTTGCTATCAGCAAAAAGAGATTGATAAGAAGTACCCTGTATGATTTCTTCCATGGCATCAGCCCTGCATCCGTCCAAGATGACCAATATATCCCAGTCTTCGTCCCAAACCACCTGCCCTTCCTGTTGCTTTGGAGCGAATCTCCCGAGCAAGCCAGCCCATAACTTTCTGAGTGCTATCTCGAGATTCTTTGGAGAAGGATCTGATTGTAGGCGGTCCACTGTATCAAAAAACCAATCAGAGAAGCTCATCTGTACTGTGTTGATTTGGTGGTCGAATGAATGTTTTGAAATGGCACCCTGTCCAGGCCCGGATAATTAAATACGGTACAATTGGAGAGTAGAGTTGAGTGACATCATCTAGCATCGCTAAGAACCCTCGTTGTTTTAATAAGGACAGAATAATAAACATATGGGAGAAATCCACAGATATCGATGGATATCGACCGGTCAAGTGTTGTTATATACGCCAGTAATATCGTACTGAGTCTAATTGGTTTTGTTGGAACCGCATATTTTGCTCAAACTCTCGGAGGAACGGTTCTTGGAATCTTTTTCACCTTTGATGCGGTCACGAGCGTGCTGATGACCGGAGCGCGGCTTGGAGTCGATACAGGGATAGAGAAGCGAATCAGCGAAACGACAACTCAACAGCGTGGGTCGTACTTGACTGCAGGATACCTCATAACACTCGCTCCAATTGTAATTATGTCTCTCGGATTGTTGGTACTTGAAGGCTATGTAGACGAATATATTGGTGTGGCGGCCGTACCTTTACTGATTGTATTTATTATTTCCAGTACCGGGAGATGGCTTACCGGAGCGGCCCTTCGTGGTGAAGGGCGAGTGGCGCTTAGCTCTCTTATCGAACTCTTTGGTGAAGTAATTCGTATAGTAACAAGTATCGCGCTAATCATAGCCGGGTTGAAGATATTTGCTCTGTTATATGGTGTCTTGATTGGAGTTGTCGTGAAATTTGTCATATTTTACTTCGCCTTATCAAGTACGCTATCTATCCCAACTTGGGAAACTGTCAGAGACCTCTGGAGTTTCTCGAAGTATACATCATTCAATAGTGTGAGTTCGCTAGCATACAACTGGGCAGACACGCTCGTGTTGGCATACTTCGCGTCAAAGACCGCTGTTGCCGTATACGAGGCTTCTTGGAAGGTCAGTGTAGTCGCAGTAATGGCTAGCCAAGCCCTAAGCCAGGCAGTGTTTCCATCTATCAGCGAGTGGGCGTCACGCAATGAGTACAGTCGCATTGAAACGGCCCTAAGCGAAGGCTTCACATATGGTCTCCTGCTTGTCATCCCCGCCGTAGTCGGTGTAGCGATACTCGCCGATCCATTCATGCAACTCGTCTATGACTTCGACACGGGTGGGTTAATCCTCATCCTCCTGATGGCGGAGAAGTTGTTGCAGGCCCCGAGAATCCTGATCCAGCGGACACTCACGGGGATCGGCCACCCGAATCTCGTATTCCGGACGGCAGCGCTGACCCTCGTTGCAAACGTTGTACTCAATCTGTTACTGGTCCCGGAACTCGGATCGTTCGGTGCAGCGGCGGCAACAATAACGACAGTCAGCATCGCGCTCGTCATTCAGATCGCGTATCTCCGGCGGTTCATCACTGTGACAGCAAACTGGCGGGCGCTCGGAAGACAGACGGTCACAGCGTTAATGATGGGCGCAGTGGTGTACGCGGCGTCAACCATCTTACCGCCATCGACGCTTTTGAAGCTTGGTGGCTTAGTCGCACTCGGCGTCGTCGCGTACGGTCTCGGCATGGCAACGGACCGCGAAATCAGAGAGCGCGTGTTACAGATGGTGTAGCGCCTACCGATTGCACGCCACAAGTATCGACCTGTACCGCTCGCAGGCCGCCTCAAAGCTGTACTCGGTCTCGATTCGATCGCGTCCGTTCTCGCTGATGCTGTCGAGGTCGTCTCGGTCCAGAATATCGAGTATTGTCTGTCGAAGCGCCGCCGGCTCCCGTGAATCGAGCAGGAAGCCGGTTTCGCCCTCGCGGACAACGTCTGGAACGCCCGAAACCGGCGAGGCCAGTACCGGCGTTCCGCAGGCCAGCGCCTCCAGAATTGTCGTCGGTAGTCCCTCCGTCGGCTGTGACGGCAACACGAGCAGCGAGAGATCGTTGAGTTGATCGGGTACGTCGTCGTGATCCACCCAGCCGGTGAGTTCGACTGCGCCACGTTCGATTTCAGACGCGAGTTCGGTTTCCAGCCACTCACGGAGGTCACCGTCACCGATGAACCGGAACGTCACGTCATCAGGTAGTTCCGCGGCGACAGAAGCGAGTTCCCGGATGCCCTTCTCTTCGTCGAGCCGTCCGAGGAACCCAACGACGCGGTCGCGGCCGGCGTAGGGCTGCTGGACGCGAAATTCGTCCGTCCGGACGTGGCGCGCCCCCGTCGGATACACGGTCGGGGATTCCGGATGCAGGTCCAGTTGGCGGGCCATCTCGGGCGTGTACGTGATGACGCCGTGAGCCGCGGCGAAGCCGGCTCGTTCGAGTGCACGGACGGCACCGGCGAGCCCGGCAGCCACCGGGTCCGGCAACTGCTGTTCCCAGTTCAGCCGGAGCGTCAGCGGCACGTCGCCGCGGGGTTCGACGAGAACCGTTTTACCGAGCAACCGCGCCGCGATAATGGGAAGCAGGTACGACGTTGCGCCGAAAAACAGGACTACGTCCTCGTCACGGTCAGCAATAACGCGACACATCCGGAGTTGGTTCAGCAGGAACCGGACGGCGGCGGTGACGACGGAGTCGCCCGCGCCTTTTCGCGTGAGCTCGACGAGTTCGTGCCGGTCGCGAATCTCGGAATCAGCCGGCAGGTCAGCCGTCACGAGCGCGACTGATGTCACAGCCGACAGGATGTCGAGTAGGCTTCGTGTGGCGTTCTCGCCAGCAGCGGCGAGGGGATGGGTCACGACGCAGACGCTCTGGAGCGATTCGTCAGTCATAGATGCCACTTTCGCCCAGTGTCACGGGTGATTCGCTGGCTACCCTGTAGTGTCCGTGGGTGGAGAGAACGGGTCCCGGGGAGTGATTTAGACATATAGTTGTCATTAACAGGTCGGTTCATCGTCTATCCGCTTCATCACGAGGATAGTCGGATTTCCGTCCTCGGGGAACGACGAAAGTCCGGCGCTGTCTCTGAACTTTCGCTCCGCGCTGAGTTCGGTGTTCACCGGCGGACCGAACGTCCGGACGATTTCGTAGTCTTCCTCGGCAAACAGCGCCGACATGCGTTCAGTCACATCCGGGAACACGGACGGATCCTTGAAAAAGCGGAAGTAGTGGTAACTGGAGAGCACGACGTACTCGGGCGCGTTACAGTCCAGACGTTCAAGCCCTGGCTGCCAGTTTTCTCGGGGGAAGGTGGAGTGGATTTCATATCGGTTCACAGTTGTCTCGTCTGGAAATTCTGGGAGATACACTTGCTGCGAGTACACGTCAACAGTGTCGGAGCTATCTAGGTTGGCGTGTGTCCACGCCGTGGCCTCCTGACGTGATTCGTTAATATCTGCGACACCAACGGTCGTGTGTACGCCAGAAAAGACAATGACAAGCGTTAGAAGTCCGATCCCGGCTAGACGGACCGGATGGGAGAACTGACTCAACTCCGAGCCAGCGATACCAGCGAGGACCGCGAGAATCGGGAAGAGCGGCATTACCCGAGGGAACTGTGTCATATTCCCTTGCGTGATGACGATGAAGTACGGGATGGCATAGACGAGCAACAGCCAAACCGCACTGTCGAGGGTACCCCGCAAGAGGAAGGCGATGACAAGCAGTACGGACAGTATAGAAAACAGGAATAGCATGATTCCCTGCCCTTCGGCGAGGTGTGCGAGCTGGATGAGCCACCCCGGGTCCGACCAATTGTACGCAACAGAATCGCTCGTACTTCGGTAGATATATCGAGATATCTCGTCGGCCCATGAACCCGGATGGACGAATATCGATGGCGTTGTAGTGACGTAGCTGAGTATAGTTAGCGTCGGGTACCTCCAAACCGCTTTGACGAACTCACCAACGGTCCTCGACCCGTCCCAGTGGCGTTCGATGATGACGATAGCGATCGGAAGAACGAGGAGCCCGGCCGTTGCTTTCGTTGACGCTGCCAGGCCAGCGACCAGTGCGGCAGCCAACAGCGTTCTGGTCTCTCTCGAATGAAACGCACGAACCGTTAGCAGGAACCCGAGCATGAGGAAGAACGTCATCGGGACGTCCTCAGTTGCGTAGTGGGCGGTGAGGACATACCCGACAGAAGTCGTGAGAAAAACGGACGCAAGGATTCCGGCACGGCGGTCCAGTAGTTCTCTACCGAGGTAATAGAGGACGACAACAGTCCCAACACCGAACAGGACAGATACTAGCCGACCGGCGAACAGCACGTCGTAGAAGGCTGTGAGAAGATCAGGCGACACACCCCAGCTCGGCGAGCTGCCGACGCTAGCTGCGCCCGACATGATGTCGCCGAACTGTCCGGTCACGAGCCAGTACAGCGTCACCGGGACAAAAGAGAGCGCCAGAAGGTAGAGGTGAAGGTTCCCACCCTTCCGGAAGTTATCGATGAAGGGGTTCTGCTCGTATCCCATCCTGAGAGCGAGTTCGATAGCGCCGGTTTCGTCCGGAAACGTCAGATGCGGCCGCAGTCGCCAGGTACCGAAGAACATCAACAGGAACGCAGCGAGCGCAATGATCGGGACAACCGGCTCACGTCGGACCGACTTACTGATTCTGTTCCACAGATTAGAGGGCATTTCTTCTTGATTACCCACTGACTGTAATAGTCTGTGCGATTTTACGAGAGTACCCTCTGCACATGGTTATCATAACTTGTTCTTCGTGCTGAGATTACTGAGTATTCTCCAGCCCCAGAAGACAATTACTAACAACTACCGATACAACGACTCTATATGATTTCTATCGTGGGCAGTACTGTGAATGACAACTGTTAATAAACCTGCTTGAAGAATCACAGTCACGGCATCACATAATGGCGACGACAGAGGACGTACGGGGTAACGCAAGTGAATTCACAGGTGAAGACCATGACAAGGTTCGAACCTCCGTTGTACTGCCAGCGTACAATGAAGTGGATAATGTCGAGCCACTAATCGAGGAAATCCAGTCAGTATTCCAGGACGAACCGGCATTTTCGCCATATAACATCGTTATCGTTGATGATGGTAGTACCGATGGTACTAGGAGCGTTATCCGTGACTTGGCAGAACACAATGAGAACGTTCTCGGATTATTACTGTCCCGCAACTTTGGACAAAGTGCAGCCTTGAACGCGGGTATCAAACAAGCAACTGGCGAATTTATCGTAACTCTTGATGCTGATCGACAGAACGACCCACAAGACATTCCGGACCTCCTCAATATGTTGATAAGTGGGGACAGCGAATCCGATAGCTATGATTGCGTCAGTGGCTGGCGGCGAGACCGGAACGACCCGTTGACAAAGACGATACCATCCGCGATACAGACACGGATGGCACGCTGGACCGGGCCAGATATCCACGATTTCGGTTGTACTCTGAAGGCATATCGGTCAGATGCTCTTAACGAAATAGAGTTGTATGGAGAGGGTCACCGGTATATTCCGGCAAAATTGTACAACCGGGGCTACAGAATTACAGAAATCCCAGTTAACCATCGCCCCCGGACGGAGGGCAGTTCAAAATACGGCACGAAACGACTCATAAGGGGCTTTGTTGACCTCTTGTTTCAGGTATTCTGGAACCGGTACTCAACCCGACCGGTTCACTTCCTCGGTGGGTTCGGATTGGTTTCGTTTGGGATAGGGATGCTAATCGGGATTCATGCAGTGTTCTCGAAGTACGTATTGGGTGTCCCGCTACTGCCAAATCTTCCCCGACTTGTACTAACGGTTGCACTCGTTCTATTTGGCCTTATTTTGATTATGTTCGGATTTCTGGCGGAGATGATTACAAAGTTACACTACATTGAGAGAGACCCCTACCGTGTGGAAGTAGTTATCGGCGGTGGCGCGGAAAACAAGTGACCTATAGCTGACACCCTGTATTAGTATGTCAAGAAGAAACACAGACATCCGTAGCATCCTCTCGGCTTTGCTTCGCGTTTCTATCAGTGTAATACTACTCTGGTATGTGATCAGTAGAGTCGGATTCGACACACTCATTGAACATCTCCAAACGCTTGAGCCAGTCACACTAATTATCGCTGTTGGACTAAGTGTTCTTGGTGTCGGCCTCAGCGCTTGGAAGTGGCGAGTTCTGCTTTCTGTGAAAGGTATAAAATTAACGCTCCTCACCGCTTGGGTTTATTACTACATCGGCCAGTTCTTCAATGCGTTCCTCCCATCAATTATCGGTGGAGACACTGCACGGATGTACTACCTCTATGCGGATACAAACGACGGATCCGCATCAGTTTCTTCTGTCGTGATTGAGCGGATTGCTGGCCTCTACTCGATCTTGTGTATCGTTTTGGTTGCGGTCGCATTTGGCTACGAACTAGTTCCGACTCGGATCGCAGATATGGTACTCCTCGGCTGTGCGGTCGGGATAATTACGATACCACTATTGCTATTTACTGACCTGTTACGTCCAGTCCTAGAAACAACGATTTTTGACATACAAGTGCTCGACATCGGGAACCGGGCTGAAAGATTGTACACTGCAGTGTACGAGTATCGTCAAGCCAAACGAGCAGTGGTCATTGCACTTTTACTTTCGGTCGTGTTCCGAGTCTTACTGATCGCCAGCAACTACGTCGTCGCCTTGGGGCTTGGGATTGAGATACCACTCGTGTACTTTTTTGTATTTATTCCACTAGTGGAACTCTTCCTCTTTTTGCCGATATCAATCCAAGGCTTTGGGGTGCGTGAGAGCGCGTATCTATATCTGTTCACTTCGGTGGGAGTCGGAGACGGTGTCGCGTTGACGTTCGGAGTCGTAATGCAGCTTATTCTCCGAGTAATAAACAATATTATCGGTGGCGCCGTATATGCCGTTCATACTCTCCGTTCCTGAAACTTCGAAACCTGATTCAAGAAGGGATATAATGCCCGACTGTCAATCCCAAGTAAATGAACGATATCGTGCTGATTACAGCTGATTCGGTCCGGTATGACTACATCGAAGAGATGGAGTTTCTTTCGGGATTCCCAACACAATCGGGAACGACAGTCGGCCATTACACCAGGCCGAGTCTAGCAGGCCTCCTGTCTAGTCAGTACCAGGCAACGATGAAGTCGGCTGTAGCTGGACCAACAATACCCGAAGTCATGTCGAACGCCGGGTACACGACAATCGGTCTAGCTCCGAGCCCACAACTTGACGAAGTGTTCAATTTCAATCAGGGGTTCGATAAGTACGAGAATTTCGTTGATGCAGGCAATCGCGGCAGCAACCGACGGGAGATTCTCGGGCAGTTTGATCTTCTTCGAAAAGTCTACCATCGCTTCTTTCCGCCACATGCGAAAATGTCCGATCTTCCGACTGATAAAGCGGTTGTCGAGCAAGCAATAGAGCAGTTCAACGAAGCTACTGGGCCTCGGTTCATGTGGGTGCATTTAATGGGTAGCCATCGGCCATATGGCCGTGGTGATGACGCCATTTCGAGGTCACTCGATAGGAAAGCCTTGTTTTCACCGTCCTCGCTCAAGGATTCCGAACACCAAGAGATTACATCGGCCTATAAAAATGCCCTCTCAAGAGTCGATACCGTCATTGAAGATCTTTTGATGGATCTCGATGGTGATCCGACGTTCATATTCACCTCAGATCACGGCGATGAATTCGGGGAAGAGGGGTACTACTATCATCAACCACAGCGCAGGCGAACAGCCGATAAGCTGGTCACCGTTCCCATTGTCAGCAACGATATTTCGCTTACTGGAGATCGGTGTAGTCTCCTCGACATTGGGCCGATGATCGCTACTCAAGCCGGCATAGATCCGCCCGAGGAGTGGAACGGTATCGATATTCGATCAGAATCCAGGTCGTATACGCTGACAATTGCGCCCTGGCACAATACGGCTTCACTCCGACTCGCAACCAACGACTACACCGTTACCAGCACCGATGGACGTGTATCGATGACGGAAGCAGGTACTGATACCCATGTCGAAAGGAACGAACAGGCAGAAGAGGTCCAAGAGCGACTTCAGGACCTTGGATACGTTGAGTAACGTCGTACTGTAGACCGGTCAGTGCTATCTCCAGACGTACATTCCGTAAAGGTATCCCACGCCGACACTGCTGGTGAGAAGAAACAGGAAGACCAGCTGCAGGACTGCGCCGAGCGACGGAGATTCGACGAGTCCACGGAGACGTAACGGGAGGAACCGAAACAGGAGGTCGCTGAGGAAATCGGACTCCTCGCCGGTCGATTCCGGTACAAACACCTCCATGCCGCGCTTCGAGTACCCCTGCCAGAACGCGCGGTCGACGAGCCACCCGGGGTCGGTTCGGTAGTCGAATATCTTGTGCGCGACGAGCGCGTCCGGGGTGTAGTACACTCCCTCGTCGTATTCCGTTCGCAAGCGCGCACAGAGTTCCGTCTCCCCGCCCTGGAGGTTCTTCTCGCCCTGGCGGCCGCCGATATCGTCGTCGAAGCCGCCCAGTTCAAGGAACACGTCCCGGTCGAAGGAGATGTTCGAGCCGAAGGTGTTGCGGACGACGCCGGGTTCGTCGGGGTCGCCATTCGGGCCAAAGCCACGGTGGGTGACGCCGATGAGCCAGTAGAACTCCTCGGGGAGAAAGCTCGGTTTGCCGGCGACCCACGCCGGCGTCATTCGGCCGCCGACCGCGAGGGCGTCGTGTCGTTCGTAGGCATCGACTAGCGCCGCGACCCACTCTTCATCGGCGATTGCGTCGTCGTCGATGAACGCGACTACGTCACCGGTGGCGACTTCGGCCCCGTTGTTCCGGCTCTCTAGCAGTCCGACGTTTGCATCGTTGCAGTGAGTCAGGACAGCGTCCCGGTCGCCGTAGTCAGAGTCGTACTGTTCGTACACTTCGCGGTTCCCATCCGAGACCAGTACGAGTTCCACGTCGTCGTAGGTCTGGGCTAAGACACTCTCGGCCGCCGTCCGGCAGTCGTCGTACCGCTCCATCGTGTGCGTACAGAGCACGACCGAGACTCGCATGGTCGGTGGTGTGCCACCGGTGCTGTTAGGCGTTTCCATCCTGCGCTCGCACAGAGGTCAAAAGGCTTATGCGCGCCTTGGCAGTTTTTCCGTGCAATGAGTCAATCACGGGGCTATCTTGACGACAACCCCGAACTCGAGTCCGCCCTGGAGTGGGCCGAGCGCTGGTACCACGTTCCGGTCCTCCTGGTACTGCTCGGGTTCATGCTGTGGAATCGTGTCCGGAGTTGGCAGAACTTTATCGTTGATGGCGAGGTGCTGTTCAGCGGGAACGACGCCTGGTACCACTACCGTTCGACGCAGTACGTGGTCCAGAACTGGCCTGCGACGATGCCGTTCGACCCCTGGACCGCGTTCCCGTACGGGACCAGTAACGGGCAGTTCGGGACGCTGTTCGATCAGATCATCGCGACGGTTGCCCTCATTATCGGTCTGGGTTCGCCCAGCGACCAGACGGTCGCGATGACGCTCCTGTTCGCGCCGGCCGTGTTCGGGACGCTCGTTGCGGTTCCGACGTACCTCATCGGACGGCGACTCGGCGGCCGCCTCGGTGGTGTAACTGCAGTTACTGTGATGGCATTCTCGACGGGGTGGCTCCTGCGGCGGAGCCTCGTCGGTTTCTCCGACCACCACGTCGCTGAAGCGCTCTTTCAGGTACTCGGTGTCCTCGGAGTCATGGTGGCTGTCAGCATCGCCGCGCGGGACAAGCCGATCTACGAGCAGTTCCTTGAGCGAGATATCGATGCATTGCGGGACACCATCAGTTGGTCCATGCTGGCCGGTGTGGCGATTGCGCTGTATCTCTGGGTTTGGCCGCCGGGTGTACTCCTTCTCGGGATACTCGGTGTCTTCTTCCTGCTCCGGTTGTGTCTGGAGTACGTTCACGACAGCAGTCCGGAACACACGGCCATCGCGGGCGCAATCACGATGACGACTACCGCTGTAGTGAGCGCGTCTCGAATCACCGTCCTTGAAATCACAGCGACCTCTCAGTCGCTGCTACAGCCGGGTCTGGCACTGGCCGTTGGCCTCGGTTGCGTGTTCATGGCATGGCTGGCCCGATTCATGGAGCAGCGCGAGTACGGCCGGTACGTGTACCCTGCGACCGTGTTCGGGATTCTCGCTATCGGGGCTGTCCTGATGGCCGTCTTGACCCCTACTCTGTGGGAGTTCTTTACGCGAAACGTAATGCGGGTCATCGGATTCTCCATCAGCGAAACGGCCAGCACCGTCGGCGAAGCGGCCCCACTGCGGGACGCCGGCGTTCTGTTTAATGCACACGGGTTCGCTGTCATCGTTGCGGCGATCGGTGGCCTGTTTTTGCTCGGAAAGCAGCTCCTCTCCGACGACGCCCCCGCCGAAGAGCTACTCGTCGTCGTCTGGGCGCTGTTCATTCTGCTTGCCACGTTCACCCAGCAGCGGTTCGCGTACTATATCGCTGCGCCAATCGCAGTGCTGTCAGGGATGGTCGTCGGTCGGTTTATACTCTGGTTCGATTTCAGCGCCGACGACGGGATCGAATACTATCAGGTCATGACAATTCTCACGGTACTCCTCGTCATCGTCGTCCCGCTGTTCGCCTTCGGTACGACGTCGCCGGTCGAGGCTGGCGAGACCGGCCCCGGCCCAAGTATCCAGGGCTGGGACGAGAGCCTGCAGTGGATGGAAGGGAACACGCCTGCGGAGGGCGCGTACGGCTCCGGTGGCGACGCGACGCTCGATTACTACGGTACGTACGAGCAACAAGAGGACTTCGACTATCAGGAAGGGCAGTACGGCGTCCTGTCGTGGTGGGACTACGGGCACTGGATTACTACCAGGGCCGAGCGCGTCCCGAATGCGAACCCCTTCCAGCAGGGAACGGACACGGCTGCCCCGTTCCTAGTTGCACAGAACGAAACGCAGGCGAACGATGTCCTCGACAGCACAGACGAGGATGACGCGAAGACGCGGTACGTGGCCGTCGACTGGCGGATGGTCGAGACGAACGGGAACGACCCCTACCGTGGCAAGTTTTTCGCTCCATCGGCATTCGTCGACGGGGTGCAGGCCAGTGACTTCTACAGTCGAATGTACGTCCAGTCTCGGGGCGGCGGTGTCCAGCAGGTGACGTTCCAGCAGCAGGCCTACTACGAGACGATGGTCACTCGGCTGTACCGGTTCCACGGCAGTGCCGCGGAGCCGCAACCGATTGTCATCGACTGGGAGAACAAGGAGACTCGCCAGGGAGGCCAGTACCGTGGTGCGCCGACCAACGAAGAGGAACCGGAGGGCCAGCGGCAGGGACAGATCGTTCGCCAGTTCCAGAGCATGGAGGAAGCCCGTCAGTACGTCGAACAGGACACGACCTCACAACTCGGTGGGTACGGTGGCGCTCCACCCGAGCGGGTTCCGGCGATGGAGCACTACCGCCTGGTTGGGTCCAGTGAGACCGAGGCGTTCCCAGACACTTCGCAGTACCGGCACTCGGCCTGGACGAAGATATTCGAGCGCGTCCCCGGTGCGACGGTCGAAGGAACTGGACCGGCGAACACGACAGTGCGGACCGCCGTGGAGATGCGTAACCCGGCCACGAACAAGACGTTCGTCTACCGCCAGCGGACCCAGACCGACCAGAACGGGAACTTCGAGATGACCGTTCCCTACTCGACTACCGGATACGACAACTGGGGGACCGACGAGGGCTACACGAACGTGAGCGTCCGTGCCGAGACTCAGTACCAGTTCACAGCAATCGGGACCAACGACGGGAACCGGACCGGCTTTACCGGCACGACTGAGGTCACTGAAGGACAGGTCATCGGTGAGGACGACTCCGCCGCAACCGTCGAACTGGAGCCGATAACGATTCAGCAGGGCGACGAGACCAGCGGTGAATCGCGCACCCCGATGACCGAGGACGCGGCTGAAGCGGGCGCATAACGGAGTCACAGCGGTCTGTCACTGTCCGACCGCCTGTTCGATCCACTTGAGACTGTTTACAGGATTCCGTCGACGGACTGCGTTCTAGCAGTGGTCCATGCTCGCGAAAAAACCGACAGCAGCGGTACCGCGCTCACTCGGCTAGCGGATTGAACGTGCCGTTGATGTCCCACTCGTGGAGGCAGTGCGGGTCGCCGGACTGCTTGGTGTCGTCGTCGGTGACGATGCGCCAACTGTGTTGTTCTGGGTCCCACTCGTCGACCCGCCCACACCGCTCACACTCGCGTTTGCGTGGGGTGACGATTTCAGCCATATCTGGTGCAAGCGCGTGGGTCGTTATCAGGCTGCCGGTCCCTGACCGGGCTGTCCGAAGCGATTCGCAACCGACGCCGTGGGTGTGCTGTACCGACACTGACTCCCGGGTAGTGCAAACGATACGACGCTCAAAAGTCCGGGAGGTCGTCCGCACCGACTTCCTCCGCTTCCCAGTCGATGTACTCGTCGGCCAGTACCTCACAGACGACCTGTCCGAACTCGGTCAGTCCGGCGTTGATACCTGAGACAGTGCCCCAGGAGTCGATGTCCGGGTGAATCTCCCGTTCACGCCAGTCTTCGGGCAAGCCCGGGGCATGGTAGCCGACACGGCCCGCGAAGGAGTCCCAGAAGAAATCGAACTCCTCGATGAGGCCTAGATCCGTGACGATGGCCCACTGGTCGGCATCGAGCGACGCGTCCGCGGCCCACTCCTCGAAGGCCTCCGCCCACGCGCCGTCGTCGAGGGCCGCGGCGAGCTCCTCGCGCCGGTATTCGTCGCCCTGTACTTCGGCGTCGTCGTACTCGTCGGCAGCGACGCCGGTGGACAGTTCCGGCCGTTCCGGCGTCTCGACATCCAGTGTCATAGTCGTGGTTGGCAGCGGAGCGGAATAAAGGTCGTACTGTTGGCTGTCTCTCTGACGGTCGTCGTCACTCCGAGGTGGCAATATCCATTGCGTGAGTACAGCAGACAGTATCAGCGGTTCGCTTCCCCGTCGAGGGCGCGCTGTCGCAGTCGTTCCCCGCGGTCAGTCTCGGCCGTCACGTCGGGAACGGGAACCGGGTTCCTGTCCTCGTCGACCGCGACGTACACCGAGTACGACTCCGCTGTCGACTCAGTCTCGCCGGTTCTGAGGTTCTCTCGGGCGACTCGAAGTCGAACTTTGACACTCGTTTCGCCCGTGTCGTAGACGAACGCTTCAATGAGAGCTGTGTCACCGACAGGTATCGGCCGTTTGAAGTTCACCTGGTCCATCCGCGCGGTGACGCAGGTCTCGCCGGCAAAGCGCATCGCCGACATCGCCCCGAGTTCGTCCATCCACTTCAGTACGTTCCCTCCGTGAGTCGAACCCAGGTGGTTCGAGTGGTTGGGCTGAACCATCCAGCGGTTCTCGATATAGGTTTCCAGTACCGTCGGCATGGCGCGAGGTTGGCCAGCACCTGGGTTGAGTCTGTCGGACGGGCGTCGAAAACGTGGCTATGCCGAAACGTACTGCGCTTCCCACTCTTTCCGGGCGTCGAGTTCGCGCTGGCCGCGCTTGGTCAGCGTGTAAAAGTTCGTTCGGCGGTCGCGTTCGCCCTTCTCGATAAGCGCCTTTTCGACGAGCGTGTCAAGGTTCGGATACAGTCGGCCGTGGTTGACTTCGCTCTCGTAGTAGTTTTCGAGTTCTTCCTTGATCGCTAACCCGTGGGGCTCGTCAAGGCCTGCAATGACGTACAGCAGGTCCCGCTGGAATCCAGTCAGGTCATACATCGTATATCCGATACAGTTTGACCCTGTACATATCAGTCTTTTGAATCGGCAAATCTATTGCGTATTTACAAACCCCGACACCGTCCAGTAGTTACCACGGCATCTGTGGCTGTATTAACACGAGAGTCGGTAATAGCTTCGCCGCGTAACGGGAACATACAATGCCGCAAACATGATTTCGACCGCCGTTTCTCGGCAGTCACCCGGACCCGACAAGGGTAAAGGAAACGAATGTGTAACGCGGGTGATGACCGAACACGCGGAGTCGGCGGCAGACGAGTTCCCGGACCCGTCAGGAGCGGGACGCGTCGATGTCGTCGGAACCGCCCACGTCTCCGAGCACAGCGTCAAGGAAGTGGAATCAGCGATCGAAGAATCCGAGCCCGATATCGTCGCCGTCGAACTCGACGAGGGCCGGTATCGCCAGATCAAGGGTGAAACGCCTGACGATCTCGATGCGAGCGATCTTCTTCGCGGGAACACCGTCTTTCAGTTCCTCGCGTACTGGATGCTGTCGTACATCCAGACCAGACTGGGCGACCGGTTCGACATCGAGCCGGGTGCGGACATGAAGGCGGGTATCGACACCGCCGAACGGCTCGGTCTGGGCGTCGCACTCGTCGACCGGGACATTCAGACGACCGTCCAGCGGTTCTGGGCGCGGCTGACAGCCGTCGAGAAACTCAAGCTCGTCGGCAGCCTCGCAGCCGAGATGGGGCCGCCGTTGACCGTCGGGCTGACCATCGGTGCCGTCTTCGGCGGGCTGTTTGCGGTCGTCGCCGGGGCCTTCGGTGGCCCGTTCATCGTTCCGAGCGGTGCCCTTTCGGTTTTGCCGGGTGGTCTTGGCGGGACGGCCGAGGGCCTGCTCGACACGCTGTTGCTCATCTGTGTCGTCTCGGCCGGCATCGGGATTCCCATCGCCGCCCTGTTGGTCCGGTTCCGCGGTGAGGCCGACGTCGAGGAGTTCGACATGGAGAAACTGACAGACACTGATGTCGTCAGCGCGATGATGGAGGAGTTCCGTCAGTTCTCCCCCGGTGGCGCGGAGGCGCTCATCGACGAACGCGACGCGTTCATCGCCCATCGGCTCATCGCCCTCCGTGAGGCCGGTTATCACGTCCTCGCCGTTGTCGGAGCCGGCCACCGCGAGGGGATTCAGGGCTATCTCGACGACCCGGAGACGCTCCCACCGATGGAGTCGCTCACTGGAACCGAAGGCGGTCGTCGCTTTTCACTGTACAAGCTCGTCGGCTACGGCTTCGGCGTCGTCTTCCTCGTCTTCTTCGGCCTGCTCATCCTCGGTGGCGCGAGCCAGGCGGTGCTGCTAGAGCTGTTCGTCGCGCTGGTCGCCGTCAACGCCGTACTGGCCGGCGGACTGGCGAAGGTGGCCGGCGCACACTGGTCGAGTGCGGCCGCCGCCGGCGCGTTCGGCTGGCTGACGAGCCTGTTTCCGCTGCTTGCCGCCGGCTGGTTCGCGGGCTACGTCGAACTGCGATACATCTCCGTCAACATCAGCGATATCGCGACGCTCAACGAGATACTCAACGACCAGGAGTCGCCGGTAATGGACCTCGTCAGCCAGATGCGCGGCGTGCCGCTGTTCCGGCTGATCCTCGTCGTCGCGCTGACGAACGTCGGCAGCGCAATCGCCTCATACGTCGTCTTCCCGGTGTTGATCCCGTATATCTCGTCGGACATCGGCGGGATGCAGGGCGTCTCGCGCCTGCTCTGGCAGGGCGTCCGCGAAGGGACGCAGATTCTCGTGGGGGTCCTCTGATGGCGGGTCGCCGACAGCGAACCGCTGGAGGCCGGACCGTCGGCGGCCTCAGTTTCAGCCAGCGCGAACTCCGGGACCTCCTCGTCGCCTGGCTCGCGCTCGGACTGGCGTTTACGTTCTTCCTCGAACGGGAGTTCCGCCGCATCGTCTTCGGCCAGTTCGGCGGGCTGTCGACGGCCGAAATCGCCAGCACGTTCGCCGTCAGCCTGCTGACCGTCGGCGTCGGCTTCCTGTTGCACGAACTGGCCCACAAGGTCGTCGCCGTCCGCTTCGGTCAGATCGCCGCGTTCAAGGCCGACTACCGGATGCTCGGGTTCGCAGTCCTGGGCGGCCTCGTCGGCTTCCTGTTCGCCGCGCCGGGCGCGGTCGTTCATCGTGGCCGTCTCACGGCGAAGCAACACGGCCTCATC
This sequence comes from Haloarcula sp. KBTZ06, assembly GCF_048595605.1. Taxonomy (NCBI): domain Archaea; kingdom Methanobacteriati; phylum Methanobacteriota; class Halobacteria; order Halobacteriales; family Haloarculaceae; genus Haloarcula; species Haloarcula sp. KBTZ06. The sequence goes on along the minus strand of NZ_CP184337.1, from coordinate 1,036,603 downwards.
GCCGTCGCCGGACCGGTAACGAACCTCGCGCTCGCCGTCGTGTTCCTCGTGCCGTTCGTCGCGGCGCTCCTGTCGAGTACGGGCGGCTTCCTCTGGGAGGTCGCGCGGATGGGCCTGCAGATCAATCTCCTGCTCGCCGGCTTCAACATGCTGCCGTTCGGTCCGCTCGACGGCCGAACGGTCCGGGAATGGAGCACACCGGTGTTTCTCGCCGTGGCGGTTCCGTCGATTCTGCTCGGAGTCGGCGCGCTGTTCGTTCTCTGAGCGGGCGCAACGCTCCGCCGGAACGACGCTCTTTTGCCCGCGCCACGCACGCTCTCGGGTATGACCGACGGTGAACCCGAGACCGAGGACACAGGCGACGAAGATACGGAGGGGCTGACCTACGCGGAAACCGGCGTGGACATCGACGCCAGCGAGGCGGCCACGAAGGCGCTCATCGGCGCGGCCGGCGAGTTCGAGGGCGACTACGCGGGGCTCGTCGACATCGGCGACCAGTACCTCGCGCTCGCGACGGACGGGGTCGGCACCAAGCTCCTCGTCGCCGAGGCCGTCGACGACTACTCGACTATCGGTATCGACTGCATCGCGATGAACGCCAACGACCTCATCGCGACCGGCGTCGAGCCGGTGGCGTTCGTCGACTACCTCGCAGTCGAGACGCCGGACGAGGAGACGAGCGAGGACATCGGCGCGGGGCTCCGGACGGGGGCCGAGCGGGCCGGTGTGGCGCTCGTGGGCGGCGAAACTGCCGTGATGCCGGACGTCATCAAGGGGCTTGATATCGCCGGCACCTGCGCCGGACTGGCACCGAAAGACGCCGTCTTCCCCGGCGAGGCCGAACCCGGCGACGCCATCGTCGGCTGGCCGTCCTCCGGCATCCACTCCAACGGCCTCACGCTCGCACGCGAGGCGGTCACGCGCGACCACGAGTACACCGACCCGTTCCCGCCGAACCCCGACAGAACCATCGCCGAGGAACTGTTGACGCCGACACAGATTTACAGTGAGGTACTGGAGCCGCTCCGAGCCAACGAGACGCACGCGGCCGCCCACGTCACTGGCGGCGGCTGGACGAACCTCACGCGGATGGGGAGTCACCGGTACGAGATCACGGACCCCTTCGAGGCCCAGCCCGTCTTCGAGTTCGTTCAGGCGGAAGGCAAGGTAACCGACGAAGAGATGCACCGGACGTTCAATATGGGTACTGGGTTCGTCGCCGCAGTCCCCGAAGCTGACGCCGACGAGATCGTCGAGAAAAGCGAGGACGCTCGCGTGATTGGGACGGTAGCTGACGGAGACGAGGCGGTCGCGATTCACGGGCTCGAACTCACCGACTGAGCGGTTCGAAGAGCTGACAGAAACCGATCAGGCGGACAAGATGTCTTTGCCGGCGGTCTCCTCCGCGATCCGTATCTGGAGTGCCTGCCGGATGTGGTATCTGGCCGCTTCGCTTTCAGCGTTCTCGAGGGCCTTTTCGAGTTCGGCATACAGTGGGTCGCTGGGATTGGGCATGTCGATACGTCTCTCATTGGTGAGAATAGACATATACCCCTGACACCGTTTTCGGTTTTAAGCCCCTCCTACGGGCATTACGGAGTCACTATCGCGGTTCGCGCATCTGAGAATCGGAGTTAGCTGACCGTACGCGCGATGTCCGCTTCGGTTATGACACCGATAGTTTCCCCGCCTTCGACGACCATCACGGCGGCATTGTGGTTCAGGTAAGCATCGACTTCGTCGATGGGTGCGTCGGGCTCGACGGTCGCGATAGATTCGTTCATCACTTCAGCCACCGGAAGGTCGCCGACGTTCTCTTCGGGCCGCTGGCGGATGTCGGAGTTGCCGATGAGTCCCTGCGGTGCCCCGTCCCGGATGACGGGGACCTGCGAGTATCCTTTCTCGTCCATCAGGTCTTTCGTCTGGTGAACGGAATCGTCGGGCGCGACGCCAACGACGGGAGAGTTCATCAGGTCGCGGGCCTTGATGATGCCGCCCTCGGCCTCTTCCAGTGCAGTCACGATCCGGCGGAGTGTCGACAGCCGCGGGTCCACGTCACCGCCTTCGATACGAGCGATAAGGGGCTGAGAGACGTCAGCCCGCTTCGCCAGTTCGCTCTGAGTTAGCCCGAGTTCGTTGCGGCGCTCCCGCAGGTCCTGTGGCGTCGGTAAGTCCATATCCGCTAATTACCAGAGGTAATATAAAAAGCCCACGGCTACTGCGGCGGGCGAATCAAGTGGAGCGCCGATTATGCTTCGGCTTCGGCTTCGTCCTCGTCGGCTTCGGTCTCGAAGACCTCGACGACTTTCAGCGGGACATCCCGGAGTGCGCCACCGATCTCGCTCTTGGCGATCCGCTGGGCGTGTTCGGGGGATTCGGCGTTGAACACGTCCATTTCGAGCACCAGTCCGACAAGCGCCGTGTCGGCCGCGATAAACGCCGAGTCGAACGGTTCGCCACAGGCCGGGCAGCCGGTCGCGCCGACCTCGACCTCGACGTAGTCCATCTCGGCCTCGTTGAGCCGCTTCCCCGCTTCACTCACTGCGACACCGATAGCGTCGTCGATGTCGTCTACGTCACGAACCAGCCAGGCTGCTTCCATCGCCACGAGGTAGTTCATACACTAGCTCTCGTGGCCCGACTATTCGATAGTTTTGATTCGCTTCTGTTGCGCACGTCACCATTACTATCTCTATAACTTATGTGAACCAGCCCTCTGACTCACGTTCCCATTATGTCTGATCGGGGAGTCGTTCGGGTAGTCGTCCGTTTTCTCAGGCATTTCAGCAAACCGCAAGACAGCGGGCCAGTAGTTCTTCACAATCGATAGTCCGTAACTGAAATCCGGCGACAAGACTTATATACCAGACTCACTCTGGAACGACCGAGGAAGATGGTAGCTCGACTGTACACCGCAACGCTGTTGGCACTGTATCAACTCACCCTGCTGCTGGGCATCATGCTGCTGCCGGTGGCGATGCTCACGGAGCAGTTCGGTCTCCGACTGCCGATGGACCGGGCCGTGTCGGGACTCAACGAGGCCTACGACCAGGCGAGCGCGTAACGCGGGCAGCCGATAGCCGCCTGGCCGGACGGTGGCGGTCAGGCCCCACTAGGAAAAGAGGTTTTATCAGCGCCCGACTAGTATCGCACAGTAATGCGAGATATGACTCCGGGGCCGGAGCTTTCTGGACCCCAGGCTGCTGACGAGTTCCAGAGCGACCCGTACGCGCCCGAAGTCGGCGAGCTCCCCGAACAGTCCGCACAGGATTCGGAGAAGGTGAACAAGACCGGGACGACCACCATCGGCATCAGCACGTCCGAGGGCGTCGTCATCGCGACTGACATGCGCGCCTCGCTCGGTGGTCGCTTCGTCTCGAACAAGAACGTCCAGAAGGTCGAGCAGATTCACCCCACGGCGGCGCTGACCCTCGTCGGGAGCGTCGGCGGCGCACAGTCGTTCATCCGGACGCTTCGCGCCGAGGTCAACCTCTACGAAGCACGACGCGGCGAGGACATCAGCATGAAGGCCCTCTCGACGCTGGCCGGCAACTTCGCCCGGGGCGGCCCCTTCTTCGCCATCAACCCTATCCTCGGCGGCGTCGACGACGACGGCCACCACGTCTACTCCATCGACCCGGCCGGCGGCGTCATGAAAGACGACTACACTGTCACTGGCTCCGGGCTCACCGTCGCGTACGGGACCCTCGAAGACCGCTACGAGGAAGACATGACAAACGAGGAGGCAAAAGAGGTCGCGGCCGCCTCGATCAACGCCGCCGCCGAGCGTGACACCGGCTCCGGTAACGGCATCTACCTCGCCGATGTCACCGCCGAGGGCGTCGACATCAACGGCTACGACTTCGACGAACTGCTGTAACCCGGCACATCGCGGCCCCTTTTGACCTGTTTGTATCCAACATCAGCCATCGTTCTCGTCCAACCGGCCACACGGCGACCCTGAACTGACGTGCGAACGAGAGAATTATACGGTCGGCTTCCGCATCGCCGGTATGGAACTGTTCGGGACCGCGGGCATCCGCGGTGATGTCGTATCGAAGGTGACGCCGGACCTTGCACTGCAAGTTGGACAGGCTACTGGGCAGGACGGCGAGACGTTCGTACTGGGGTACGACGGTCGCGTGACCTCGCCAGCGCTCGCTGATGCGATGGCCGCGGGACTGCAAAGCGCCGGCGCGCGAGTCGTCAGAATCGGCCGCGTGCCGACGCCGGCACTGGCGTATGCCTCACAGGGCCGCCACGGCGTGATGATTACCGCGAGCCACAACCCGCCGACGGACAACGGCATCAAGGTGTTCGCCGACGGCACCGAGTACGGCGACGACGACGAAACGCGCATCGAAGGGCGAATCGAGGACGGTTCGACGCCGACTGCCTGGCGCGACTGGGGCGACACAGAATCGGTCGACTACCTCGACGAGTACCGAGGTGCTGTCGCCGACTACGCCGAGTCGCTCGGCGGCGACCCGTCGGGGCTGACAGTCGCCGTCGACTGCGGGAACGGCATGGCCAGCGTGGCGACGCCGCAGGTCCTCCGGGAACTGGGTGCCGACGTGCTGGCGACGGAGGCGAACGTCGACGGTACCTTCCCTGGCCGCGAGAGCAAGCCGACGCCGGAGACGCTGGCCGACTTCCGCGAGTTCGTCGCCGAATCCGACGCTGACTTCGGGTTCGGCCACGACGGCGACGCCGACCGAATCGTCGTCGTCGACGCCGACGGCGATGTCATCCACGAGGACACGATACTCGCGATGCTCGCCGAGCACTATACGCGTGCCGCTGACGTTTCGGACCCGGTGGTCGTGACGACGCCCAACGCCTCCGGGCGTATCGACGAGCGTGTCGAGGCCGCCGGCGGCCGCGTCGAGCGCATCCACCTCGGTTCGCTCCACGTCGGCATCGCCGACGTTCGTGCGAATGCGACCGACGAAACCGAAGTCGTCTTCGCCGCCGAACCCTGGAAGCATATCCACACCGCCTTCGGGGGCTGGATCGACGGCGTTGCTAGCGCAGCCGTGCTGACGCGCCTGTTCGCCGGAGAGAGTGTGGGCGACAGGCGGGCTGTCATCTCCGAGCGACCCTATGAGAAAGTAAGTGTGGAGTGCCCCGACGACGCCAAAGCCGAAACGATGGAGCGACTGGAATCCGACCTGCCGGACGCGTTCCCCGAGGCCGACGTCTCCACGGAGTACGGCGTCCGGCTCTCCTTCGACGACGGGTCGTGGACCCTCGTTCGCCCGAGCGGCACCGAGCCGTACGTCCGCGTCTACGCCGAGAGCGACGACATCGACGCGCTGGTCTCGGAAACCACACAGGCGGTCCGTGACGCTGTTGACGCTGTCAGTGCAGCCGACGCCTGAACCCGAAGCAGGCACGCCCGCCCGCTTCCGAGACCGATAGAATTTCTACACGGCCCTTCGACGCCCAGTGCATGGAGGACCTCCTCGACGCAGCGAGAGACGCCATTGACGAGGCGTACGCGCCGTACTCGGAGTACACGGTCGGCGCGGCGCTCGAAACGAGCGACGGCAGCGTCTACACCGGCTGTAACATCGAGAACGCCAACTACAGCAACAGCCTGCACGCCGAAGAAGTAGCCATCGGCGCGGCTGTCAGCGACGGCCACCAGTCATTCGAACGCGTCGCCGTCACCTCTGGCAAGCGCGACGGCGTCACTCCCTGTGGGATGTGCCGACAGACGTTCAGCGAGTTCTGTGACGAGTCGTTCGAGATCATCACCGACGGCGACGAGCCGACGGTGTACGAGCTCGGGGAGCTCCTGCCGACAACAATCACCAGCGACCATCTCGACAAATGACAAGCGATAGTGAAGACCCGAACGACGACGTACAGTACCATCTGGAAGTGAGCGAGGCCGACGTGGCCGACAGCGTCCTGCTGCCGGGGAACCCGGAGCGCGTCGAAAAGGTCGTCGACTACTGGGACGACCACGACATCGTCGCCGAGCACCGCGAGTACCGCACGGCAACGGGCACTCACGACGGCACGCCCATCTCTGTGACCTCGACGGGTATCGGCGGCCCGTCGGCCGCAATCGCGCTCGAAGAACTGGCCCGCGTCGGCGCTGACTCGTTCATCCGGGTCGGGTCCTGTGGCGCAATTCAGGAGGAAGCCAGTATCGGCGACCTCGTCATCACGACTGGCGCAGTACGGCAGGAGGGGACCAGCAAGGAGTACGTCCGCGAGGACTACCCCGCCAGCGCCGACCACCGGATCGTTTCGGCGCTCGTCGCCGCCGCCGAGGAGCTCGGCTACGACTACCACCTCGGCGTCACCTGCTCGACAGACAGTTTCTACGCCGGCCAATCGCGCCCCGGATTCGAGGACTTCGAGGCCAGCGGCAGCGACGAACGCATCGAGGCACTCCAAGAGGCTGGCGTCCTCAACTTCGAGATGGAGGCCGCGACGATTCTCACGCTCGCGAACCTGTACGGCCTGCGGGCCGGCGCTGTCTGTACGGTGTACGCCAACCGCGTCACCGGCGAGTTCCGAACCGAAGGCGAGCGCAAGGCAGCGAAATGCGCCAGCCTCGCCGTCTCCTATCTCGCCGAGATGGACGCGGCCGTCGAGGAGGCCGACGCCGACGGGTGGCACGCCGGCCTCTCTATCGACCGCTAGTCCGATTTCTAACCGCTGCTAGTCGCCAGCAGGTGCTGTTGCAGTAGCAGAGCGGTAGCGGCGGCGGGCGCTGTGCAGTCGCAACGCGGTAGAAACAGCATACCGCGCGCCATCGGCGCGCGGTTTTACGTCTCGCGACCAGCGGGAGCGAGACGGTCGTTTTTAGCGTAGATTTTTGCGAGGAGTGGTGCCCGCAGCGCGCTCGAAGAGCGCGTGAGGACACCCGACGAAGTAAAAAGGTACTACATGTCGGGCCAGGCCTTGACGGCCCGACCGACGCCAGTAACGTCCTTGATCCAGCGGGCGGCAATCGCCTTTTTCAGCAGTTTCGCGGGCATCCCGCCGAAGGTTTCGATGGGCATGTTCACAACGTCGTGGGCGACGGCTTTCTCGCCGACCGACACAACCGTCCCCTTGTCCTTGTGGGTCCAGGTCTTCAGCGGCTGGCCCCGCACCGCACGAGCCAGGTTCTCGCCAGCGACCTCGGCGGCTTGCCAAGCGGCCTGGGCGGTCGGCGGGGCGGGCTGGTCGCCCGGCTGGTCAATCAGCGCCGAGTCGCCGATAGCGAAGACGTGCTCGTCGTCGGTCTGGAAGTTCCCTTCCGCGTGGACGCGGTGGTTACGCTCGTCTTTGTCGAGGTCGACATCTTGCATACAATCGCGGCCGGTGATGCCGCCAGTCCAGACCAGTACGTCGTAGTCCAGTTCGTCTTCGTCGCCGATGTACACCGTCTCCTCGTCGACCTCGCCGATGAACTCGCCGCACTTGATGTTCACGTCGGCGGCTTCCAGGCGCTTGCGCAGGGCACCCTGAAGCTCGGGGTCGCTGTTTGGCAGGACCTGGTCGAGCCCTTCGACGAGGTTGATGTCGATGGGCGCGTTGTGTTCGTCGCGGAACTCGGCGACTTCGCCGGCGGTCTGGATGCCCGAAAGGCCAGCGCCGCCGATGACGACCTGTGCGGGGTCGTTGGTGGAGGCGTCACGAGCGGCCTGCTGGATGTTGTCGTGGATGTCGAGCGCATCGTCGAGGCTCTTGAGCGTCAGCGCGTGCTCTTCGAGGCCCTCGATGCCGAAGAATGCGGTCTGCGAGCCCAGCCCCACGAGCAGGTAGTCGTACTCGACGGTGTCGGAATCGGCGAGGGCCACTTCCTGAGCGTCGGTGTCGATGCCGACGACCTCGTCCTGAACGAACGAGGTCGAGGGCTGTTTGATCTCGTGGACGGGAATAGCGATGTTCTCCTGGACGCTCGGGTCCCGGATGCAGCGGTGGGACTCGTGCAAGACCAGGTGGTAATCCGTCTCAGAAATCCAGGTCACATCGACGTCCGTCACACCGTCTAGCTCGTCCTCTAAACTCTTTATTGCCCCCGCACCAGCGTACCCCGCACCGAGTACGACCACGTTCTCTGTCATACCGGAGACTCCGCAACCGACTGATACAAACCCTTTGAAATCCCTTTCAGCGGGGGCATGATTTTCCAGCGAGACTCGTGGCAAGTACGGTATGTCGCGGCCCCGGTGACCGCAGGAAAACAATTCAAAAGACCAGTGACACGTACTAGTGTTCCGGCTCGCCCGCCGGTGCCCGCATATCGTCGATAGCGAGGATGAGTTTGTTGTTGGTGTCGTCTTTCCCTTCGAGGGTCCCGATAATCTGAAGCTTCGACAGCGGTGTCGGTCCGACCGTCACCGAGTCGCCCTCGTGGAATTCGGACATCGTACCCTGAAGCTGAATCTCCGCGCGGCACTCCTCGGGGTGGTGGACGCTAGTCAGGTCGATTTCCTCGACGTTCGAGTGTTCGACGAGCTCGCCGTTGTGGCGTAGCGGGACCTCCGCGGCCTGGTCCATGTCCTGAATCTGGAGTGCGTCGTAGGCGTTGGCGGTAGGCTTGTACCCACCTTTGGGACCGGGGACGCCCTCGACCAACTGCAGGGCTTTGAGACTCTGCATCTGGTTGCGAATCGTGCCCGGGTTCCGGTCGACTTTCTCGGCGATGTCTTCACCTTTGACAGCGCTTTCACTTTCCCGATAGAGATTTACCAGTTCCTGCAGAATGTTCTTTTGACTGGGTGTCAGTTCGATAGATGACATAATCTGTTGTTCGGTACAGCCGTCCTTAAATGCGACGGTAAACCGTCTGGAACCGTCCCAGAATCGCGGAAAACGTTAGTACTTTATTCCAGCGCTGACCTGACACAGATATGGAAAGTCAGCGTGTTCTGGTGACCGGCGGTGGCGGGTTCATCGGGGCAAACCTCGCGAACAAACTGGCCGAGAACAACGATGTCGTCGCTCTGGACGACGGCTATCTCGGCACGCCGGAGAACGTATCAGACGACGTAGAGTACGTCGAGCAGAGCGTGCTTGCGGACGACCTGCCGACCGACGTGGACGTGGTATTCCACCTCGCGGCCCTATCGTCCTACGCGATGCACGAGGACAATCCGACCCACGGCGCTCGCGTGAACGTCGAGGGGTTCGTCAACACAGTCGAGCAGGCCCGGGACGACGGCTGTGATACCATCGTCTACGCCTCGACGTCCTCCATCTACGGCAGCCGGACCGAACCCTCGCCGGAGGACATGGACGTGACGGTCAACACCGGCTACGAGGCCTCGAAGATGGCCCGGGAGACGTACGCGGAGTACTTCCAGAACCACTACGACCTCACGCTGGCCGGGATGCGCTTCTTCTCGGTGTATCAGGGCTACGGCGGCGCGGAGGAACACAAGGGCGAGTACGCGAACGTCATCGCACAGTTCGCCGACGACCTGGCCGGCGGCGACGCACCGAAGCTGTACGGCGACGGCGAGCAGACCCGCGATTTCACCCACGTCGACGACATCGTCCGCGGGCTCGTCCTGGCCGCCGAACACGAACTGAACGGGGTGTACAACCTCGGGACCGGCGAGGCCTACGACTTCAACACCGTCGTCGAGATGCTGAACGACGAACTCGGAACGGATATCGAACCGGAGTACGTCGAGAACCCGATTCCCGAGGACGTGTACGTCCACGACACCTGCGCTGACTTCTCGCGGATGCACGACGCGACAGGCTGGGAACCGGAGATCAGCTTCGAAGAAGGCATCGAACTGGTCTGTGCGCCCTACACGTAAGTTATCGGAGAACAGGCAAACACTGATATTTAGTCCTGGCCCGTCGAAGCACGAGTATGGACACACAGGTTCGCGTCCTCGGCGTTCCGATGGACCTCGGCGCCGACCGGCGCGGCGTCGACATGGGGCCGTCAGCGATACGGTACGGCGGCCTCGCCGACCAGTTGGCGAGTGCCGGCATCGACTGCATCGACGGCGGTGACATCGCTGTGCCGCGACCGGAGGAATCCGACCCGGACGCGGGCGGTCTCCCGTCCGGTCGAGCCAAGTTCTTCAGAGAGACGAAGGAAGTGTGCGAGGACGTGGCAACGGCCGTCGACGCCACGCTCATGGACGGCCAGTTCCCGCTCGTGCTGGGCGGCGACCACTCTATCGGTATCGGGACCATTGCCGGCGCGGCCCGTGATGGTGAGGAACTGGGTGTCATCTGGTTTGACGCACATGGCGATTTCAACACGCCGGAGACCACGCCAAGCGGGAACATCCACGGGATGTCGCTGGCGGCTGTCCTCGGCGACGGGGCATTTGCCGACCACGACTGGGCCCACACCCCTGCGGTGCGCGAGGAGAATGTTGTTCTCGTCGGCTTACGGGATGTCGATGACGGAGAGCGCCGCCGTTTGTACGAGAGCGACGTGACCGCGTTCACGATGTCGGATATCGACACCCGCGGCGCACCGGAGGTCGTCGCGGAGGCACTAGAAATCGCGACTGACGGGACGGACGGGATACACGTCTCGCTCGACCTCGACTGGCTCGACCCGACAGAAGCCCCCGGCGTCGGCACGCCGGTTCGCGGCGGTGTCTCCTACCGTGAGGCCCACATCGCGATGGAGTACGTCGCCGAGTACCACGACCAACTGCGCTCGATGGAAATGGTCGAGGTGAACCCGATTCTCGACGAACACAACCGCACCGCCGAACTGGGCTGTGAACTCGTCGCCAGCGCCTTCGGCAAGCGCGTGCTGTAGCTATCCGAACCCCTCGTACTGCATTTCGGACTCGGGAATCCCGACGCTTCGCGCGGCCCGGACCAGCGTCGATACCATCGCACTGATACCGCACGCGTACAGTTCGACGTTCGACGGATCAATGCGGGCGTCGACGCCGGACTGGGGGCGCTGCTCCCGAACGGCGTCGAACCGCGCCGGCAGGTCCGCACCCTCCAGCGCGTCGTTTGCGACGTAGTTGACGAACACCGACTGGACGTAGTCGGTCGCGCCGTCCCAGTCGGTCAGCAGCGGTTCGCGCGTAAGCGTCGGAACGAAATGGAAGTGGTCGTACTCGGCGTCGAGTCGCCGAAAGTGTTCACGGTGGGGCAGGTCGTCCTCCCAGCCACAGCCCAGAAACAGCCAGATGTCGCGGGGCTCGCCGTCGACCACGTCCCGCCCCTGCTCGAACGTGTAGTCGATCATGCTCTTGAACGGCGCGACGCCGGTCCCGGTGGCCAGAAAGACCATATCCCGGCTCGATGGCGGGTCCAGTACCATGTCGCCGTTCGGCCCGCGAACGACGACATCCTCGCCGACGTCGACGTGTTCGAACAGCCCACTGGTCAGTTTCCCGCCGGGGACCAGTCGGATGCAGAACTCCAGTTCGTCCTCGCTGGGCGAGTTCGCAAGCGAGTACGCCCGCGGCGTGCCGTGAAGCCTGAGCGTCACGTACTGGCCGGGCGCGAAATCGAGGTCCACGTCGGGTTTAACACGCAGTCGCAGCAGGGAGGGGTAGGGGCGGTCAAAGCGCTCGGCAAGCGTCTCGATTCGCGCGAGCCGCCGTTTCGACGCCCCGGCATCGCGCAAACGGTCGAACAACGCCGACCACCGGATTGTCGAGCCGTTTCGGGCGGCCGCCAACCACGACCGGTCTCCAACAGGTGCGATTTGCTCCCGGACCGCGGACAACACCTCGTTGTTGCGGTTACGGTCCATCGGTTCGACGAGCGTCACCTGCGCGTCCTCGGTCACCAGCGGCAACTGCGCCGCCCGGTCGTGCTGTGAGAGATGCCGCGGCAAGTCCATAGACGGGGTACGACACCGACACGGGTATGTCTAGCCCACCACCTTTTTCCCGCTCGGGTGGCCGTAGGCCACCACTCGCGGCAAAAACGTGGTCTTGCTGAACGAAGTGAAGCAAGGCTCGAAAGACGAGCGACGCGAGTCTTTCGGTGGCGAAAAAGGCCGCTCGCTTCGCTCGCGATTACTTCTCGCTTTCTGCCGGCACAACCGTCACACTTGCCACACAGTCGTCGTCTTCGAGACCCATAATCGTCACGCCCTTTGTGTTCCGGCCGACCTGTGATACGTCGCCGGCGCGGATACGCATAATCTGGCCCTGTTCGGACATGATGACGAGGTGGTCCTCGTCGGTGACCGCCTTGGCGGTGGACACCCGGCCGTTGCGGTCGTCGGTTTTGATGTCGATAAGGCCCTTGCCGTAGCGGGACTGCGTGCGGTACTCGTCGAGTTTGGTTCGCTTGCCGAAGCCGTGCTCGGTCACGGTCAACAGCGACCGCGGGTCGTCGTCGTCGGTGGCGACCATGGCGGCGACCTTGTCGTCGCCCTGCAGTTTGATGCCGTTGACACCGCGGGCGGAACGACCCATCTCGCTGACTTCGCTCTCGCTGAAGCGGATGGTCATCCCCGCCTCCGTGGCGATGACGAGGTCGCCGGTGCCGTCGGTGACGTCTACGTCGATGAGTTCGTCGCCGTCTTCGAGCTTGGCGGCGATGATCCCCGTCGAGAGGATGTTCTCGAACTCCGAACAGCAGGTCCGCTTGACGTAGCCGTTCCGGGTCACCATCGTGATGCACTCGTCGTCGCCGAACTCGTCGGTCGAGACGACGGCGGTCAGTTCCTCGCCGTCGTCTAAGTCGATGAGGTTGATGGCGGACTTGCCCCGAGCGGTGCGGGACATCTCCGGGATCTCGTAGGTCTTGAGCCGGTAGACCTGCCCCTGGTTGGTGAAACAGAGCAGGTAGTCGTGGCTGTTGGCCCGGAACACCTTCGAGACGCGGTCGTTCTCCTTGGGGTCGGCCCCGATGATCCCCTTGCCGCCGCGGTTCTGGGGATCGAAGTTCTCGACCGGCATCCGCTTGATGTAGTCGTCCTCGGTGATGACGACGACGCAGTCTTCCTCGGGGATGAGGTCCTCGTGGGTGACCTGGCCCTCGTCCTCGATGATGCTCGTCCGGCGGTCGTCGCCGTACTCGTCTTTGACTTCCTGCAGTTCGTCTGCGATGACGCTGTCGAGCTTCTCGCGGCTGTTGAGGACAGATTCGAGGTAGTCGATAGTGTTCTGTACGTCCTCGTACTCCTCCTCGATTTCCGTCGCTTCCATCGAGGTGAGCGAGCCGAGTTGCATCCGCACGATGTGAGCGGCCTGCTCCTCGGAGAACTCGAAGGACTTCTGTAGCCCGGTGCGGGCTGCGTCGCGGTCCTCGCTGTTTTGGATGAGCTCGACCACGTCCTCAACGTTTTCCAGCGCCTTCAGCCGGCCTTCGAGGATGTGTGCGCGGTCCTCGGCTTCGGCGAGGTCGTACTCGGAGCGCCGGCGGACGACCTCGCGGCGGTGGTCGATGTAGTGCTGCAGGGTCTCTTTCAGCGAGAGGACTTTCGGTTGGCCGTCGACCAGCGCGAGGTTGATGACGCCGAAGGTGGATTCGAGATGGTGGTCGAGCAGGCGGTTCTCGACCACGTCGATGTTCGCCCCGCGCTTGAGTTCGACGACGATGCGGACGCCGTTGCGGTCGGACTCGTCACGGAGGTCGGCGATGCCCTCGATTTTCCCCTCGTTCACGTCGTCGGCGATGCGCTCGACGACGCGGGCCTTGTTCTCCTGGTAGGGGAGTTCGCTGATGACGATGCGACCCTCCTCGGGGTCGACCTCATACTCGGCGCGAACCCGCAAGCGGCCGCGGCCGGTCGCGTACGCCGAGTAGATGGCGTCGCGGCCGACGATGTTGCCGCCGGTCGGGAAGTCCGGCCCCTTGATGTGCTCCATCAGGTCCTCGACCGTGCAGTCGGGGTTTTCCAGCAGTTGGACCGTCGCGTCGACCAGTTCGCCGAGGTTGTGCGGCGGGATGTTTGTCGACATCCCGACGGCAATCCCGGACGACCCGTTCAACAGGAGGTTCGGGACCTTCGACGGCAGCACGTCGGGTTCCTGCAGGCGGTCGTCGTAGTTACTGGAGAAGTCGACGGTGTCTTTCTCGATATCTTCGAGCAGTTCCTCGGCGATGGGGTCCATCCGGGCCTCCGTGTACCGCATGGCGGCCGCGGGGTCGCCGTCCATCGAGCCGAAGTTCCCCTGGCCGTCTATCAGCGGATACCGCATGGAGAAGTCCTGTGCCATCCGGACGAGCGTGTCGTAAATGGCTGAGCCGCCGTGCGGGTGGTAGTCACCCATCGTGTCGCCGACAATTGAGGAGGACTTCCGGTGGGCGGTGTTTGAGGAGACACCCATCTCGTGCATCGCGTAGAGGATGCGCCGATGGACGGGTTTGAGACCGTCTCGAACGTCCGGGAGCGCCCGACCCGCGATAACCGACATCGCGTAGTCGATGTAGGACTGCTCCATCTCGTCCTCGATGCGGACGTGCTTGATCTGCTCTGCCGGGGCGTTCGCGTCGTCAGCGTCGGAGCTCATATGTCGACCCACTCCGCTTCAGGCGAGTTCTCCTTGATGAATTCCTTGCGCGGTTCGACGGCGTCGCCCATCAGAATGTTGAACATCTTGTCGGCGGCCGCGGCGTCCTCGATAGTTATCTGTTTGAGAATCCGGTTGTCGGGGTTCATCGTCGTCTCCCAGAGCTGTTCGGGGTTCATCTCACCGAGTCCCTTGAACCGCTGGACGTGGGTGGGGTTGCCGTCACACTTCTCTTCGATTATCTTGTCGCGTTCTGCATCCGTCATTGCATCGTACGTGTTTCCGCGGTAGCGAATGCGGTACAGCGGCGGCTGGGAGGCGTACACGTAGCCGGCTTCCAGCAGCGGCTTCATGTGTCGGTAGAACAGCGTCAACAGGAGCGTCCGGATGTGTGCCCCGTCGACATCCGCGTCTGTCATCAGGATGATCTTCTCGTAACGCAGGTCGTCGATGTCGAACTCGTCACCGATGCCGGTTCCCAGCGCGGTGATGAGGTTCCGGATTTCGTTGTTCTCCAGAATCCGGTCCAGCCGGTGTTTCTCGACGTTCAGAATCTTCCCTTTGATGGGGAGGATGGCCTGGAAATCCGGGTTTCGACCCTGTTTGGCGCTGCCGCCCGCGGAGTCACCCTCGGCGATGAACAGTTCGGCTTCCTCGGGGTCCCGGGTCTGGCAGTCGGCCAGCTTTCCGGGCAGTGCGGTCGAGTCGAGCGCCGACTTCCGGCGGGTGAGTTCCTCTGCCTTCTGTGCGGCCTTCCGTGCTTTCGCGGCTTCGACGGCCTTTCCGACGATGGCCTCGGCCGTGTCGGGGTTCTCCTCGAAGAAGGTAGCAAGCCCGTCGTGCATCGCCGATTCGACGATACCCCGGACCTCGCTGTTGCCGAGTTTCGTCTTGGTCTGGCCCTCGAACTGGGGGTCGGGATGTTTGACAGAAATGACGGCCGTCAGCCCTTCGCGGATGTCGTCGCCTTTGAGCGTATCGTCTAGGTCTTTCAGCAGATTATTGTCGGTCGCGTAGTCGTTGACGACCCGTGTGAGCGATGTTTTGAACCCTGTGAGGTGTGTCCCGCCCTCGCGCGTGTTGATATTGTTGGCGAAGGCGTGAATAGAGCCCTGCAGGTCGTCGGTCCCCTGCATGGCAATCTCGACCTGAACCGGCCCCTCAGCGATTTCCTCCTCGTCCTCGAAGTAGATGATGTCGCGGTGGAGCGGGTCCTTTGTCTCGTTCAGATACTCGACGAACTCGCGGATGCCACCGTCGTAGGCAAATGTCTCCGTTTCGCCGTCGCGCTCGTCGATGATAGAGATGGCGACACCGGAGTTGAGGAAGGCGAGTTCCCGCAGTCGGGACGACAGCGTCGAGAACTTGAACTCGCCGGTCTCGAAGATTTCGTCGTCAGGCCAGAACCGGACCGTGGTGCCCGTTTCCTCGTCGGGTTCGAGGTCGCGGACCTTCTTCAGGTCGTACTCCGGTTTGCCGTGGTCGAAGCGCTGCTTCCAGAGCGCGCCGTCGCGCCTGACTTCGACTTCGAGCCACTTCGAAAGGGCGTTGACCACGCTCACCCCGACCCCGTGGAGGCCACCGGAGACCTGGTAGGACTTGTTGTCGAACTTCCCACCGGCGTGGAGAATCGTCATCACGACCTCCACGGCCGGGCGGCCGTGCTCTTCGTGGGTATCGACGGGGATGCCCCGTCCATCGTCGCTGACAGAGACGGAGCCGTCGTCGTGAATCGTTACGTCGATGTTGTCACAGTAGCCGGCGAGCGCCTCGTCGATCGCGTTGTCGACCACCTCGTAGACGAGATGATGGAGGCCGCGAGCGTCCGTCGACCCGATATACATCGCGGGTCGCTTCTGGACGGCTTCCAGCCCTTCGAGGGTCTGGATCGACTTTGCGCCGTACTCATCAGACTCTCCTGACATAGGAACTTACCCGTCCTAATAGAGGGGGACGTATAAAGCTCCCGCACGCGCGCGGGACTGCGATTTTGAAGGGAGGGTTTACTTTCACTCCGGTGGCGATTACCTTTTAACCCCGACGCGGGTACGTACCGCACGACAATGACCTCGTATCAGTCGCAACTCGGCGAGGGCGAGGGGATCGCCGAGGAGTTGGCCGAATCCCAGCGGGCCATCTCCATCGCCGAGTTCTTCGAGAAGAACAAGCACATGCTGGGCTTCGACTCGGAGGCCCGAGCGCTCGTCACGGCCGTCAAGGAGGCCGTCGACAACGCGCTCGACGCCTGCGAGGAGGCCGGTATTCTCCCCGATATCTACGTCGAGATTCAGGAGTCCGGCGACTACTACAAGCTGGTCGTCGAGGACAACGGCCCCGGTATCACGAAGGAACAGGCACCGAAAATCTTCGGGAAGCTCCTCTATGGCTCCCGTTTCCACGCCAGGGAGCAGAATCGCGGACAGCAGGGGATCGGGATCTCTGCGGCCGTGCTCTACTCACAGCTTACCTCCGGCAAGCCGGCGAAAATCACGTCCCGGCCGAAGGGCCAAGACGAGGCCCAGTACTTCGAACTCATCGTCGATACGGACACCAACGAACCCGAAATCAGCGTCGACGAGACGACGACCTGGGAGCGACCCCACGGCACGCGCATCGAACTGGAGATGGAGGCCAACATGCGGGCCCGCTCGACACTGCGGGACTACATTCAGGACACGGCCGTCGTCAACCCCCACGCTCGTATCGAGTTCGACGAGCCGGGGCTGGACGAATCGCTGAAGTTCGAACGCGCCGAGCGCGCCGAACTCCCCGACGAGACCGAGGAGATACGCCCCCACCCGCACGGCGTCGAACTGGGGACGCTCCTGAAGATGCTGGAAGCCACGGACTCCTACTCCGTGTCGGGCTTCATGCAGGCGGAGTTCACCCGCGTCGGCGGGAAGACCGCCGACAGCGTCATCGCGAACTTCAACGACCGTCACTACGGCCGCGGCATGGCCTGGCAGCCGCCGAAGGTCGGCGAGGACGCCGACATCGAGAGCGCCGTCGAGGACGCCGTGGCGAACAAAGGAGCCGAGACGACGGCGACGGTCGCCGCCGCTGTCTCCGACGCCATCCACGACCGCGACCGGGTCGCGTACCACGAGGTCGAAGCCATCGTCGACGATGCAGCCGAGGACGCCGAAGCCGACGGTGACACGACGTTCGGCTCCACTGTTCGGGAGAACGCCGTCGACGCCGCCTGGGGAGCCGTCACCGCGGACCTGACCGGCGACCTCTACGCCCTCGTCGACGACGTGACGACGAAACGCAAGGACGACGCCGCCATCGAGGGGCTGGCGAGCCGACTGGCCGACAAGTTCGACGACGACGGCCGCCACCGGCTGACCCGCGATGAACTCCGGGGCTACATCGACCGCGCGGCCGACATGACCGAGGAACAGGACGACGCAACCTTCGGTGAGACGGCCCGCGAAAACGTCCTCGAAGCGCTCTGGACGGCCGCCGAGGGCGTTCCGGAAGAGCCGCCGAAGGTCTCAGATATCGCCGACGACCGCGATACGGCGAGTCAGTTGCTGTCGGCGATGCGCGAGACGGACATCATCGCGCCGCCGACGGACTGTCTCTCCCCCATCAGCGCGGAACTCGTCGAGGAAGGACTCCGGAAAGAGTTCGACGCGGACTTCTACGCCGCATCGACGCGGGACGCGTCGGTCCACGGCGGCGACCCGTTCATCGTCGAGGCCGGCATCGCCTACGGCGGTGAACTGGAAGCCGAAGGGACCGTCGACGTGATGCGATTCGCCAACCGCGTGCCGCTGGTGTACCAGCGCGGGGCCTGTGCGACCACAGATGTCGTGAAATCCATCCGGTGGCGCAACTACAACCTCGACCAGCCCGGCGGCTCGGGCATCCCGAAGGGACCGGCAGTCATCATGGTCCACGTCGCCTCGACGAACGTCCCCTTCACCAGCGAATCGAAGGACGCCATCGCCAACGTCCCCGAGATGGAAGACGAGATCGAACTCGCCATCCGGGAGGCCGCCCGCGAACTCAAAAGTTACCTGAACAAGCGCCGCTCGATGCAACAGCGCCGCGAGAAGCAGGACAAACTCGCGACCATCCTGCCTGAGATGGCCGAGAAGCTCACCGAGGTCACCGACAACGACGAGCTTCACATCGACGACTCGCTGGCCCGCATCATGAATAACGTCCTCGTCGAGCGCGAGGTCGAGGACGACACGGTCCGGGTCCGCATCGAGAACAACGACGACACGAACGCGGACGTGGAACTGACCGACATCGTCACCGCCGAACCGCAGGACACCAACGGCGCGAACGTCGTCGAGATGGACGGCGAGTGGTTCGTCAAGTGGTCCCCGACCGTCGGGGCCGGTGAAACCGCCGTCCTCGAATACAGCGTGACCGGCGAGGCCGAGTTCACCGTCTCGGTCGACGGCATCGAAGAGGAGAAACTCACGGTGAACGCCTGATATGAGCACCGATTCAGACACCACACCTGACACCGAGGAAGCGCGCGAGCAACTCATCGACCTCGCGGCGGACTTCTACGACCAGTTCGCCGACGGCGAGGTGCCGACGATGACCATCCCGACCCGGACCAAATCGAACATCGTCTTCGACGAGGACGAGCAGGTCTGGGTGTACGGCGACCGCAACTCCACCCGGTCGGCCAAGACGATCTCCGGGGCCGAGAAGATCCTGAAGGCCGTCTACACCATCGACTTCCTCTCCCAGCAACTGGAGGAGGACCGCTCATCGACTCTGCGTGAACTGTACTACCTCTCGGAGTCCTGGGACCTCGACGAGGCCCAGTTCAACACGCAAGACGAGTCGAACAACCTCATCGAAGATCTGGAAATCGTCTCCGATGTCAAGCGCGAGGACTTCCACATGCGTCCGGAGGAGTCTGGGGCAAAGGTAATGGGGCCGCTGCTCCTCCGCGAGCAGACCAACCGCGGCGACCGCGAGATCCACTGTCAGGACGACGTGGGACAGGGCGGTTACCAGATCCCGAACAACCCCGACACCATCGAGTTCCTCGACAACGACGCGAAGTTCGTCCTCTGCGTGGAGACCGGCGGCATGCGCGACCGACTCGTCGAGAACGGCTTCGACGACGAGTACGACGCGCTGGTCGTCCACCTCGGCGGCCAGCCCGCGCGGGCCACCCGGCGGCTCATCAAGCGCCTCCACGACGAACTCGACCTCCCGGTCACGGTATTCACTGACGGTGACCCGTGGTCGTACCGCATCTTCGGGTCGGTCTCCTACGGCTCCATCAAGAGTGCGCACCTCTCGGAGTACCTGGCGACCCCCGAGGCCCAGTTCATCGGCATCCGCCCGGAGGACATCGTCGAGTACGAACTGCCGACGGACCCGCTGTCGGACTCCGACGTCAACGCCCTGGAGAGTGAACTTGAGGACCCGCGTTTCCAGACTGACTTCTGGGAGGAACAGATAGAACTCCAGCTCGACATCAACAAGAAGGCCGAACAGCAGGCGCTCGCTTCTCGGGGGCTTGACTTCGTGACTGAGACGTACCTGCCCGAGCGGCTGGACGAGATGGGGCTGCTTTAGACGGCATCAGCGGGGCGTTTTCTCGGCTATTCCAGCGCGTACACGGTATCGGCAGCGGCGACATAGGCCCCATTTTCGTCGACGGACAGATCGGTCAGATTGCTCCCGACATCGAACGCCCACCGTTTCGTTCCGGCCGTCGTATCGACCGCGAACTTGAATCGATTCCGCGGGTCGCCGTCCGTCCACGAGTCCACGTACAGGGTGTCGGAAACGACCGCTGCCGGCACCACCCCTTCAACGTCTACGTTGGGCTCCCACGTCCATCTCTGTTCGCCGTCGCTACTGTCGTAGCCACGTATCTTGTCACCACCTGCATAGAGGACGTCGTTCTGAACCGGGGCCTGTTGGACAGAGCCCGACTGCTTCGCTCGCCACTGTTGCTCGCCGGTCGTCGGGTCGAGCGCGGCGACGTGTGTACCACCGACGTAGAGCGTCCCATCATGGAGCGTCGTCGATGCGACGGACCCTTCGTCATGTCTCCAGACGGTCTCGCCGGTGTCAGCGGCGACGCCGATTACCGTTCCGTGGGTCTCGTCCACGTCGGCGGCATAACAGAGCATGTCGTCGGTGGCGACCATCGTCCGAGAGTAGTAGTCGGCAACGTCAGTAGCCCACCGTTTCTCACCGGTCTCAGCGTCGTACGCGTAGAACCGGCCGTACGACGCCACGTATATCGCCCCGTTGCGCACCGCTCCCTCGTACTGGTCCCCGATTTCCCCGGACCATTGCACCGACCCGTCGGCAACAGCGAGCGCGTAGAGCGTCCGTCCCTGCTTCGACGGGGCATCGGTGTTGGTCCCGACGTACACCATCTCCTCGGTCGCGCCGAGCAACTCCAGCCACCACTCCCCGGGCGAGAACGTCCACTGCTTTGCACCGCTTTCGGCGTCGAGTGCCACGACGATGTGGTCCTCGTACAGCCCCTCTTTCCCGCTTACGACGAATACGGTGTTCCCGACGCGTCTCGGCTGCGCGCGGATGGGGTCGCTCGCATCGTACATCCACTGTTGGCTCCCGTCAGCAGTTGCAAATGATTTGACCGTTCCCGACTCAGTCCCGACGGACAGACCGCTCCCCGTACTAATTGGCGGGGCAGTGATCGGTGAACCGAGTGATTGCTGCCAGGCGACGAACGGTTCCGTTTCCCTGCTCTGCTTGTGGGCGGCCGTCCCAGCCTCTAATTCTGGTGTCGTCTCAGTTCCAATCGGTGAAGTCTCTATGTACCCGTTCGAACCGAGACAGCCAGCGGACGCCAGTCCGAGGGTCGCCACACAGCCACGAAGGTATCGCCGACGGGAGGAGGGCATTGGGATTCCATCTCCTGTCACTCGGTAAATGTTTTCTGTCGAGTGGAAAACGGGAACAGTCGTGGTGAGGCCGGTGCGCAATTAGTGTACTACCCGGAACGACTGACCGGCAAAACGAATCCGCGTTTGCTCGGTCGAGAATCCATCAGTCGTGATCGACTGACCGGTCTTGTGGCGGTAGTTTCAGCAGAGAGCGGACATGTCGCCGGAACCAGTTCCGTATGTTCGCACCGACCGGGGTGAACACCAGCGTCGCGGCGAGACAGATAGACACGAGTTGGACAGCAATCGTAACCCACGGTGTAAAGGTCGGAACGAAGACCGTAACGACCCCGACAGCCAAGACCAGATAGATACTCAGTTCCGCGACAAAATAGCCGAAACTGGCCCTGAGTGAGGGCTGAAAGCCGGCGGTCCAGAACGACACGACGACTATCGTTCCGAACAGCAGGCCGGCTCCCATCGTCGACAGCGGCAGTTCGGCCTGAATCGCATCGGCCACGGCAGAACCAAGGGACCACAGCGACGGCCCGACGAGGAGCCAGACGAGCAGTAGGTGACCGAACGAGGGCGTTCGTTCGGCTGGGGAACGTGTTTCCCCTGTTCGGTCACTGGCGCGTTCCATGTCGGTGGTGTTCTGCTGAATCCTTCAATGTTGTTTTGACTGACAGATAGACCGTCCGCTGTCTCGGGTCGCCGAAGACGGGTTCGCCAGTCAGTTCTCGTCAAGTACGACCGGAACGCCGCGTTTTGCGACATCCTCGGCGAACGCACCGGAATCTGCCTCGAGCGACTCGAACGTGTTGTAGTGCATCGGGAGCACGAGGTCCGGGTCCATCGCCTCGGCCAGATCGGCGGCCTCGTGGCGGTTCATGGTGTAGTTCTTGGCGATAGAGGGGACGAACAGCGACACGTCGAGTTCGGCGTGGCCGTCCAGCACGTCGGTGTCGCCCGGCCAGAACACGCGGGTGTCGTCGATGGCGACGAGGAAGCCACAGCCGATACCTTTTGGGTGAATCGGGCTCCCATCGTCTTTCACGTTCCGGCCGTCCTCGTGGTTGTACGCCGGCATGGTCCAGATGGGCACGTCGTCGACTAACACGTCGGCCTCCATCCCTACTTTGCGGACCTCGTAATCGAGGTCAGCGAGGCGGTCGAGGTCGCGGTCGGTCGCGTGGACGTTGATACCCTCGAATGCGACGACGGTGGCGTCCTCAGCGGCGACGCGGCGGATGCCGTCGGGGTCGTAGTGGTGGATATGTGTCACGCAGACGATGTCCCCGTCTTTCGGAGCGTAGTCTTGCGTCGGCGGATGGCCGATACCGGGCGTGTCAGGCTCCCACTCGCCGGTGAGCACGCCGTACCGGCCGGGGTCGAAGTAGACGACCGTGTCATCGCCTTCCAGCCGCAGCGTCGCGTAGCCGAGCCACTCCGCGGTGATG
The DNA here is from genome assembly GCF_048595605.1 of Haloarcula sp. KBTZ06. Classification (NCBI taxonomy): domain Archaea; kingdom Methanobacteriati; phylum Methanobacteriota; class Halobacteria; order Halobacteriales; family Haloarculaceae; genus Haloarcula; species Haloarcula sp. KBTZ06. The sequence continues at coordinate 1,013,866 of NZ_CP184337.1, read as the reverse complement.
CCGTCGTGTCTGACTGTCATGTACGGTCGTTCTCGGAGACGGCCATTACGCGTGTCGGTCCGTCCCAGTCCGACGGCGCTACTGTGACGCCGCCAGCCGCTCAACGCGCTCCAGCGGGTCGGCGTCGTCCGGGGTCTTGTCCTCACGAACCGAGAGAAACCGGGGGAACCGGAGCGCATAGCCCGAGTCGTAGGACTGGGAGGCCTGGATCTCCTCGTAGCCGACCTCGAAGACAATCGCCGGGTCAAGGGTTACGTCGCGGCCGTCCTCTCGCCGGATGTGCGGTTCGAAGCGCTCCGTCAGGTCGTCCAGTTCCTCGTCGGTAATGCCCGTCGCCACGTTGCCGACGGTAGCGTAGCCGTCGTCGGTTCGGACAGAAAGCTCGAACGAGCCAAGCACGTTCGCCCGGCGGCCTTCGCCCCATTCCGCGCCGGTGACGACACAGTCGAGCGTCTCCACGTCAGGTTTGCGCTTGCGCCAGTGCTTGCCCCGCTTGCCGGGCGAGTAGGCTGCGGTCGGGTCTTTCAGCATGATTCCCTCCTGCCCAGCGGCGAGGGCCTCAGCCTCCAGATTTTCAATTTCCTCGGCGTCGTCGGACAGCCACATCCGCGAGACAACGTCACTCCCGGCAGGCAAGAGTGATTCGAGGCGGTCATGGCGCGTCTTCAGCGAGGCATCGAGCAGGTCCTCGCCGTCGGCGTGCAGGCAGTCGAAGGCGTGCAGGCGGACGGCCACGTCCTCGCGGGCCGCGGCAACGTCGTGTTTCCGGCGGAAGCGCCGCAGCACCTCCTGAAACGGGAGCGGGTCGCCGTCGGCGTCGACTGCGACCACCTCGCCGTCGAGAATTGCCGGTGCGTCGAGTGTCGACTCGACAGTGTCGACGACCTCGGGAAGCGGGTCCGTGACTTCCTCCATGTTCCGGGAGAACAGCCGGGCGTCCTCGCCGTCGAAGTGGACCTGCACGCGAGCGCCGTCGTACTTCCACTCGACCGCGGCGCGGTCCCAGTCTTCGAGCGCGCCAGCGACCGTGCCCGCCTGTGCCAGCATCGCCTGAACGGGGCGACCGATTTCGAGGGTGACGGTCGCCAGTCCGGACTCCCCCTCGTCGCGGGCCACTTCGGCAACCATACCGTAGTCGTTCGACACCTGCACGGCCCGTTCGACGGCCTCGACCGGCACGTCGAAAGCGGCCGCGGCGGCGTCCCGGACCGTCCCCTCGCCGACGCCGATACGCATCTCTGAGAGGACGAGGCGGGCGAGGTAGCCGGCTTCCGTCGACGAACACCGCGAGAACAGGCCAAAGAGGATGTCAACCTTCGTCCCCTGGCTCCCGCTGCCGTCGACGGCGGCCAGGTCCCGGAGGCTCTCGTCGAGTTCTGTGACGGTCAGTGCGTCGCTCCCGCTCTCGCCTGCTCCGAATGCGGCGAGTCCCTGCTGGCCGCCGAGGTCATAGCTGGCCGCAACAGCCCCTATTTCGCCCATGTCAGCGAGGCGCTGCTCTACGTCGTCAGCGCCGACGTTCTGGCCGGCCGCCCGGGCAATCGCCTCGTAGCAGAGCCGCGGGCCGACGTCGAGCGTGCGGGACTCGTAGGCCGGAAACACCCGGCCCTGAACGAAGCGAGCGAGCGTCGGGAGGTCCGACCCTGCGTCAGTGAACAGGTCGGTTACCGCCTCGGTTATCGCGGTATCGGCGCTCTCGGCTTCGATTGCTTCGGCCCGGTCGGCGAAGGCGGCGAACTCCATCAGCGCACCCTACCCGATTCGGCACCGTAAATCCAGCGTCACTCGACCGTATACTCGACCGTGACGTTCTCCCCAGCCGTCGAGGACGCGTATGGCCGGTCCGGTGCCCCCGAATTGTCGCCGAATGGGTAGTCGAGTTGCTGGTTCCCGTTGGTGTCCTGATGGGCGACGAGCACGAGCGACTGGCCGGTCGACGGCGGTCTGTCGAGGGTGATCTGCACGTCACTGTGGCTTCCGGCAGGGAGGTACTCGGAGGTCCCGAGCACTCTGCCGTCCTCCTCGAACTGGCGGACGACGATGAATCCACCCTCCGACAGCGACGCCGATTCGACCGTTATCTGGTCGCCGGAAACGGCGGGGCTGGTGACCGTCATCGAGGCGACGGGCGAGGACAGCAGGATGAACGCGACGTACGCGACACCCAGCAGAATTGCGGCGTGTTTCGCGCCGTCCTTGAGCGTGCCCTCGCCGAGTTGGCCGCCGATGAAGCCGGTGAGGACGGCCTGAATCAGCGCGGTGTGGAAGAACACGAGCGTGTACGCGGCCTTGTCGACGCGGCCGAAGCGGGCGAACTGGTCGACGTTGACGCCCAGTCGGTTCGACTCCCCGGCCGGCGTCGGCACGCTGGACGGCAAGCTCGGGACGAGCACCTCCTGCACGGCGACGATGATGACCAGAAACACCAGGAAGGCGACGTAGATGACGACGAGGTAGGTGAGCATCTGCTGGCGTCGCCGCCGTTTCAGTCGGAGGTCCGCCCGTGACTGGGTGGCCGCGATGCGGAACACCGGGCCGAGCTGGCCCGAGGCGTGCATCGCGTGGGTCAACAGCGTCACGATCCGCGTGACGGCCGTGGTCTGGACCCGGCGGCCGAACCGGACGAGCGCGTCGTCGACGTTCGCGCCCATCCTGATGTCGGCCCAGATGCGGTGCATCTCCTGGGTGAGCACGCCGATGTCACTGCCGCGGACCCGGCGGAGACTCTCCACGACGGTCATCCCGGCCTCGTTCAGGCTCGCCAGCCGTTCGAGCAGGTCCGGCGTCGCGTCCTCGATTCGGGATAGCCGCTGCGTGTAGATGAACCGCACCAGCGCGAACGGCCCCAGAATCAGCAGGACTGACTGGATGACGAGGTCGTCGAGGAGACGGATGTTGACCGTCGATGCCTGGAACGCAGGTGGGGCACGGACGAGCAACAGCACTACCGCGACGGGCACGGTGAGATAGAGGACGTACACCGGGTTCCAGACCAGCGACTGAATCGGGGAGCTGAGCAGTTCCCGAAGCGATTCCACGCGGTCGTGGAACCTGAGCCGGTCCCAGTTCGCCTCGTCGGCCGGGACGACGCCGCCATCAGGCAGGCCGAGAGGGCCAGACCCCAGACTGGGTTTCCCCAGCGTCGCCGTTTCGTACCGGTCCAGAATGTCTGTCGTCCCGCCGTTCCCGATACCAAGCGACTGGAGCTTGCTATCGAGATATACCATGAACCCGACGTTAGCCAGCGGGATGACGAGATATGCCATCATCTGTAACAGCCAGAGCGTGTCCGTCGTCGTCAGGCCGAACACGAGGAGAATCGTCATCAAGAAGAGCACGGCGGCGACGAACACGGTGACGTACGCCTCGGCGACCGTGGCCAGCCGTTCCAGCAGGTCCTCCTGACGCTCGGCGGCTTCCTCCTGATGGCGCTCGTACTGCTCGCGGAGGAACGGGGCCAGCGACTGGCCGCTCTGGAGGACGCTGGAGAGGTTCTCAATAAACGTCTTGAATTGTTCGCTGGGGGTCCGCCGGGAGACGTGTTCGAGCGCCGTAATCATGTCCCGGCCGAACAGGTCCATCTCCCTGACAGCGACGCCGACCTCTCTGGCTGTGTCACCGTAGATTTCTTGATTCCGGGCCAGTACACGCATCACGTCCGAGAAGGACATCCCACCGCGGGAGAGCGCGTACATGAAGGCGATGGTGCGGGCCATCCCCTCGTCGATGTTCCGGCTCCGCACGTCCGCCTGATTCTTGAGCCGCTCCCAGCGGTAGAGGTACGTGAGTCCTGCCGTCGCCGCGCCCGAGAGCACGCCGCCGCCGATGAGGATGTAGAGAGTCCCTGTCGGCGTCAGCACGAGTTCGAACGTTCGCAGGCCGAAGGCGTTCACCATCGTCGAGGGGAGCCCCTGTGCAAGGTTCACTAGCGCCGGTAGCACAAGCAGAAAGCCGCCGATGGCGTACGCGCCGGTGATAGCGCCGGCGACAGCCCCCACACAGGCGTACACCAGCGTTCTGGCGGCGTACCCGCGATAGGTCTCGTCGATGTAGGCGGCTTCGAGCTGTCGTTCGCGTTTGGGCGATTCGCCCACGTACCGGCCGAAGAGCCGTCGGGACAGCCGCGTGACGTTGCGGTCGAAGCGCTCGTTGACAGTGCTGTAGCCGATAAGCCCGAGAATCCCGACGACGACGGCGAGCGGAGCCAGACCGAGCGGGTTCAGCGCCATGTCAGGCTATCGCATCGTCGATGTTCGCCATGACCTGTTCCTTGTCCGCGTAGTACTTGTTGACCATCGCCGTGAACTTCCGGTAGTCGGTGATGCCCTCGGACTGGAGGTAGCGGAGGAACCGCTGGCGGTTACGGAGTTCGGTCAGCAGTTCTGACTGACTCCAGCCGCGCTCCTCGCGGATTTCGTCCAGTAGCTCGCTGTTGTTCTCGGAGAAACGGTCCTCGGTGGCCCGCCAGTTGTATGTCGTCGAGTAGTCCAGTTCGCCGGTTCGCTGGTCGATGCCCTCGATTTCGGCGAGCGTTTTGGCACGGCGGACGCGCTCGTCACCCGAGCGGGCCAGCACCTGCACACAGAGGATATCGAGGCTCTGAACCATCGGCCGCGGGACGTTGATTGGCTCGTTCTCCAGCCGGTTAATGACGGTCTGGACCGAGTCCGCGTGCATCGTCGAGAACGTCGTGTGCCCGGTGTTCATCGCCTGGAACAGCGTGATAGCTTCCTCACCACGAACCTCGCCGACGATGATGTACTCGGGGCGGTGCCGGAGCGCGGACCGCAGCAGGTCGTACATCGTGATGTCCGAATCGTCCAGTCGCTCGCGGGTGACTGAGGAGAGCCAGTTGTCGTGATACAGGGATAGCTCGCGGGTGTCCTCAATTGAGAGTACCTTCGACCGGGGCGGGAGGAACATCGCCAGCGCGTTCATCGACGTGGTCTTGCCGGCCGCCGTCCCGCCCGCGAAGATGAGCGACTTGTTGGACTCGATGGCCAGCCAGAGGTACGCGAGCATCTCGACGGAGAACGTGCCATAGTCCAGCAGTTCAATCGGCGTGAACGGTTCGTCGGCGTATTTCCGGATGGTGAATGCCGAACCGCGGGGAGTCACCTCCTCGCCGAGCGCCAGTTCGATACGGGAGCCGTCCGGGAGCGTCGTCGAGACGACGGGGTCAGAGACGGAGACGTGCCGACCGGAGCGCTGGGCCAGCTGGATGACGAAGTCGTTCAGTTCGTCGGCGTCGTAGGTGATGTTCGTCTCGATGTCCGTGTAGCCGTCGTGGTAGACGAAGATGGGGAGGTTCGCCCCGTCACAGGAGATGTCCTCGATGTCCGGGTCGTGCATCAGAGGGTCGATGTGACCGTAGCCCTGGAAGGAGCGATGCAGGTAGTAAAACAGGCGGTAGAACGTCTCGGGTTCGATGACGACGCCGTACTCCTCAAGCCTGGCTTCGAGTTCTTCGGCGAGGACGCGCTCCGGGTCGGCGTCGACATCGTCGCGGTAGATAAGCGGGATGCGGATGTCCTCGAACAGACGGTCGAGCAGTTCTCGCTCGATGTCGGTCAGCGACGGCTCGACGACCTGATACAGGTGCTCGTCGCGGTCCGGGTCGTGGTTGATAGAGGCGAAGGCGAAGGGGGCGTTCAGCCAGTAGCGTTCGACCTCGTTATAGCCGTTCAGACCGTCGAATTCGACCAGCGTCCCGTGGCGGCTGGGGTCGTAGTTTGCCGTCGGAACCGCTGACCCGCTCAACACCGTCGCGGTCCGCGAGAGCCACGACTGGATGTGGCCGAGCGGGTCCGAAACGAAGGCACCGGGTTCGGGAGATTCTGGGTTCGACATCGGTGGTTCAGTGGGGAGCACACGGTGCTCCGCGGAATATACCTCTGCTATCGTATCCACCTACTTAAATTCGCTCGCCAAATTATCAGGAGTATAATCGCCAGCGGTCGGACGAACGGGACCGGACTGGCTGTCACGCGCGGTCGACAGTCAGCAGCAAATAGGCGAACACGAGGGCGACGAGCGCCCCGATGGGGACGGTGATACCGGGGAACGACGTGATGAACAGCCCGCTGGCCGCGAGCGTGAGGACGCCAACAAGCCCAAGCAGCCCGCCGAACAGTCGCACTGGGTCCATAGGGAGAACCGCTTCAACGCGGTCCTCAGCGGCGTAGTAATAGAGGCTGAGGCCGAGCGGGAACAGGAAGCCGACCAGGGCCGCGACCCCGAGTGTCCCGGCGAGCGCAAGCGGCTCCGACTCCTGGAACGCGGCGACCTGCCACGCCCAGAGAAACGGCCGCTCTCCGGGGAGCGTCGCTCCGAAGATGAACTGGAACCGGAACGGAAGAAAGCGAAGCCCGACGACAGTTACCCCCTCAATCTCGAACAGCGACACCGACCACGGGGCCAGTCCCACGAGCCACGTCGCAAGCACCGCGAACTCGCCGGCGTACTCTGATTTCACCCAGGCCATGCTACTGTCAGAGGGTGGGCCGGTCCGGTAAAAGCTACCGATACCGACAGTCGGTGCGCCGTTACGTTCATTTGGCCGGGCCACGTACCTGTAAACACCGGAATGAGGCGTGATTACTTCACCGTCGACATCCAGGCTTCGGCCACCGACAACGACGACCCGACGATCGCGATTGTATACGATGGGCCGACAGGAGAGCTCCGCGAGCGCCTCAGTAAAGTAGACGGCGGCACACTCGATGGCGAGGAGATCGACGTGACCTTCCGCCGCCAGCCCGAAAGCGACGGGGTGCTTTCGCTGACGAACCGCCTCACCGGTGAGTACATTTTCGAGGCGACAGCACCGACGGCGGACATCGACGCGCTCGTTTCCGCGGCGGACGCTCAAGAAGACCCACAGTTTACAGTCCATCTCACCGACGGCGAAGACGAGTCACGGACCTACGAACTGCGGACGCTGCTCGTCTACGACCCCGACGGGAGCCTCCTGCGCGGGCAGAGCCTGATTCCCGGCGGCGTCGAGCTGTAGACCGCCTCCGCGCTGTTACACCCGCTCGACAAGCGTCGGAAGGACCTGCGTGACATCCGCACGAAGTACGTGCGCCGCACTCGCGTCACGCGGCGTTTCCTCGTAGTTTATCACGATCAGCGTGCTCCCCGCTTCCGCCGCGATTTTCGGAAGCAGTGACGCGGGCTGTACCGACAGGGACGACCCTACAGCCAGGAACACGTCGCTGTCCCGGGCGAGGCGCTGGCCTTCGTGCATCGCCACGTCGGGCATGGGTTCGCCGAACAGCACGACGTCCGGGCGGTAGACGCCGCCGCAGTCACAGCGCGGCGGTAAGTCGCTGCTTTCGGCGGCCTGTTCGAATACCGCCTCGGCCTCCCGACGGTGGCCGCAGTCGTCACAGACCACGCGCCGATGGGTTCCGTGCAGTTCGACGACCCGGTCCGTCCCGGCGGCGTCGTGCAGCCCGTCGATGTTCTGCGTGAGCACGGCGTCGAGGTGGCCGTCCGCTTCAAGCGCCGCCAGCGCCTCGTGGGCGGCGTTGGGCTCGGGGTCTATGTCGCCGTAGATGACCTCCCGCAGCGATATTCGGTCCGCCCAGAAGCCCGCCGGGTCGGCGTCGAGGCGACGGCGGTGGAAGTCCGCCGGGTCGTGGCGCTCCCAGATACCGTCGTCGCCGCGAAAGGAGGGGATGCCCGACGCTGTCGAGACGCCCGCGCCGGTGAGGGCGACGCCAGTTTCGGCGGTGCGAAGCGCCTCGGCCACAGCATCCAGCGTCTCGTCGTCGACGTCGTCGGTCCCGTGCCTGTCGTCGGCCATACGCTCGCTTCGCAGTGTGGCGCTGTGGGTCTATCGGATTGGATTCGATGTTGGGACGGCCGGAACGCTCCTTGGCATCCCGAGTCGCTTCAGAACCAGCCGTATCGCGCTACAGCGCGCTCCCGAACCACTATCCTCACCCACAGTAAACTGGGACGGATTCCGCGTGGTCGCCGGAAGAGAAACGGACGGATTTAAATCGCCACCGCTCGGCTTTCTGCATGACATGCGCTTGCACGAATACCAGGCGAAGCAAGTCTTCGCTGACGCGGGCATCCCGACGCCCGCCTCGCAGCTGGCCGAGACAGTGGACGAGGCCGTCGACGCGGCCGAGGAAATCGGATATCCGGTCGCCATCAAAGCACAGGTACACGTCGGCGGCCGCGGCAAGGCCGGCGGCATCAAGCTCGTCGAGTCCAAGGAGGAGGCTCGCGAAGCTGCCGAGGACATCATCGGGATGGACCTCAAGGGCTACCACGTCTCGAAGGTGCTCGTCGAGGAAGCCGTCGACTTCGTCAACGAGCTGTACGTCGGCGTGACGATGGACCGCGGCGAGGGCCGCCCCGTCGCAATGGTGTCCACTAAAGGTGGCGTCAACATCGAGGAGGTCGCCGAGGAGGACCCCGACGCCATCGCCCGGGAGCACATCGACCCCGCCTTCGGCATGCACCCGTTCCAGGCCCGGAAGGTCGTCTACGAGGCCGGTGTCGACCGCGAGGTCGCAAACGACGTGGCGAGCGTCCTCACGACGCTGTACCAGCTCTGGGACGACCGCGACGGCGCCGACACGGAGATCAACCCGCTGATGATCACGGCCGACGACGAGGTCATCGCGGCCGACGCTGTCATGAACATCGACGGCGACGCGCTGTTCCGCCAGCCCGAAATCGCGGAGATGGGCGAGGAAGCGGCGGAGGGCGACGAACTCGAACAGAAGGCCGACGAGTACGGCTTCGACTACGTCCGACTGGACGGCAACGTCGGCATCATCGGCAACGGCGCGGGCCTCGTGATGACGACACTGGACCTCGTGGACTACTACGGCGGCGAACCCGCCAACTTCCTCGACGTGGGCGGCGGCGCGAAGGCCGACCGGATCGCCAACGCGCTCGACATGGTGTTCTCCGACGAGAACGTCGACTCGGTCGTGTTCAACATCTTCGGCGGCATCACCCGCGGCGACGAAGTCGCCAACGGCATCAACCAGGCGCTGGAGCAGTTCGACGAGATTCCGAAGCCGGTCACCGTCCGGCTCGCGGGGACCAACGCCGAGGAGGGGATGGAGATTCTGAACGAGGACCTGGTCACGGTCGAGCACACGCTGGAGGACGCCGTCCAGCGTGCGGTCGAGTACGCAAAGGAGGTGGAAGCATGAGTGTTCTAGTCGACGAAGACACACGCGTCGTTGTACAGGGAATCACCGGCGGAGAAGGGAAGTTCCACACCGAACAGATGCTTGAGTACGGGACGAACGTCGTCGCCGGCGCAGTGCCCGGCCGCGGCGGCCAAGAAGTCGCCGGCGTCCCGGTGTTCGACACCGTGCAGGGCGCGGCCCGCGAGGAAGACGCCAACGCCGCCGTCGTGTTCGTGCCGCCGGCCTTCGCCGGTGACGCCTGCTTCGAGGCACTCGATGCAGACGGCATCGACCTCGTCGTCGCCATCACCGAGGGTATCCCGACCCAGGACATGGCCCGGGTCTACCGCAAACTGCAGGAGACCGACACGCATCTCGTCGGTCCGAACTGCCCCGGCGTCATCACGCCCGGCGTCGCCAAGCTCGGCATCCTCCCGGGGAACATCTTCTCAGAGGGGAACGTCGGTCTCGTCTCCCGCTCGGGGACGCTGACCTACCAGGTCGTCGACAACCTCACCAACCGCGGCATCGGCCAGTCGACGGCCATCGGTATCGGCGGCGACCCCATTATCGGGACGGACTTCATCGGCGCGCTCGAACAGTTCGAGGCCGACCCCGACACCCACGCCGTCGTGATGTGCGGCGAAATCGGCGGTGAAGACGAGGAGGAGGCCGCGCGCTTCATTGGCGAGCACATGGACACGCCGGTCGCCGGCTTCATCGCCGGTCGGACCGCACCGCCCGGAAAGCGCATGGGCCACGCCGGCGCTATCGTCTCCGGCTCCGGTACCGGGACCGCGCAGTCGAAGATTACCGCGCTCGAGGACAACGGCGTCCCTGTCGGTGACACGCCGGAGGAAGTCGCCGACCACGTCGAAGACCTGCTGTAGGGCACCGTCGGTTTCTTGTCGTCCGTTTTCGTAGTGTCAGGTGATGACGCCTGCTCGTGGGACCGTCTATCTCGTGGTCGGTACCGAAGCGACAGACCTAGCTGCGGCACTCTCCGAGGCGCTGACAACGGACGGGGCAACAGCCGAGGCAGTCCGAGACACGAGCGTCGTACGGGACCGGCTGAGTGACGGGGATGTCAGAGGTGTCGTCGTCAGTGACGACGGCGACCACGACGGGATAGCGGTGTTCGAGGAACTGCGAGCGGCCGGGGCCGAGATTCCGATTGTCCTCGTCGCGAGCGACCCCGAACCGGACCGGGTCACCGAGGCGCTCCGGGCCGGCGTCACCGATTACGTGACCGCGGAGACGCCGGCATCCCTGTTGGCCGCGAAACTCGAAGCGTACGCGACCCGGTGGCCGACCGACTGGCGGGTCGGTGCCGTACAGTGGGACGACATATCGAGCGGCGTCTCTCACGACGCGAAGAACCCGCTGAACGTCGTTATGGGCCGATTAGAGCTACTCGACATCGGTGAGCCCCACGAAGACGCATTGAATCGGTCCGTTCGCCGAGTCGAGACACTGCTCACCGATCTCTCGCGCATCGGGAGCACCGCGTGTCCCGTCTCGGAAACGGACTCGCTCTCGCTTTCTGACGTAGCCACTGAGGTCTGGGCCGCAGAGAGCTACGAAAATGCGACGCTGGAAGTGGTGACTGACACGTCTGTCGACGCCGAAAACGACCGACTGCAGTTGCTCCTCCGCGAACTGTTCGACAACGCGGTCACACACAGCGAGGGACCCGTAACCGTCACCATCGGTGCAACCGAGTCCGGGTTCTACGTGGCCGACGACGGCCCGGGGATTCCCGAAGCGGACCGCGACGAAGTGTTCGACCAGGGCTTCGGGACGACGCGGGAGGGGGAGGGATACGGACTGTTCCTCGTCGAAACTGCGGCGCGCGCCCACGGCTGGACAGTATCGGTCGGGAGCAGCGAATCCGGCGGCACGCGGATCGACGTGACGACAGCCTAGCGGTTATCTCACCCACAATCGCTGTCGGTATCTGGAAGACGGCGGCTGGGCTGGTCCCGAACTGGCTGTGGCCGAGATGTGTCGATAGCTATTCGGCCCTGTCGACCATTACTGTCCAAGATGTGAGATGTATGTGGTGCCGAAAACCGACGGACGGCGGCCGACCTGAACCTTCCGTCAACGGAAAGAAGCGGCCGTGAACGTTCCGGTATCGCTATAAGGGATGAATCTGTAGTTTCGAATATGCCTCATATTTGTCGGAACTGCAAGCGGACCTTCGGCACAGAACTCGAACTCGAACTCCACCGCGACACATGTTCGGACGGGCAGCTCTACTGCGACGAATGTGGCGACCGGTTTACCGAGCGAGCGGCGACGGAAGACGGCTGGCACTATCGATGTCCGAATGACGACTGTGACGGCACCGGGATCGACGACGACATCCACAAAGTATCGGACGCACGCGTAACCAAACAGTAGCTGGCAGGAAAACAGGCCGAGCCGACAGTAACACCGACGATAATGCTGGGAAATACGCCGCACACCTGTTCCGTTGGCCAGCAGATGTAAATGCACGTCTAACAAATCGATGCGGAAGTGACAGACCCAGATCGCCGCTCAGATCGCCTGCCAGCCCTTATTCAGGGAGTCGGGTGGCTGCTCCTCCTCGGAGGCGTCGCTAACTATTTTTATTTCTCTGATTCCGGCCTATCAGCGCTTGTTACTGCTGATTTCGTGGTCAGTATGCTGGCAATCGTTCCGTTTGCAGCGGCGATCATCGTCGGCGGGTTCTGGCTCAGCAACTCGGAGATCGAGCCGGACCACTACCGGCGTATCGGGGTCTGGTTCGCTGGGGGGCTGGTTTCTTTTCTGCTGTTGAATGTGGCGATGATTCTAACCTGGCCGACGGGGTCGCTAAGTGAAGACATCGGCTGGGCGCTGTTTGCGGCTATCGTCGGCGGCTTCGGTGGCCTCATGATGGGAATCTTCGAAGCGCGCGCGATATCCCGAGCCGTCGAGGCCGAGCGACAGCGACTCCGCCGGGAGGCCATCGAGCAGCGCAACGAACGCCTCGACGAGTTCGCGGCCGTCGTGGCACACGACCTCCGGAACCCGCTCAACGTCGCGTCCGGTCAGTTGGAACTCGAACGAATGGACCGGGACTCGGAACATCTGGAAACGGCTGCGAGAGCGATGGACCGAATGGAAACGCTCATCGACCGGACGCTGACGCTGGCTCGAAGCGGGCACGTCATCAGCGAGACGGAGGCCGTTGATCTCGCAGAACTGGTCGATAGCTGCTGGGAGGCCGTGCCGACGGCGGATGCGACGCTCGAAAACGAAGTGACAGCCGTCATCGACGCCGACCCGGATCGGCTCCGTCACCTGTTCGAGAACCTGTTTCGGAACAGTGTGGAGCATGGCTCCACAGGCAGTCGAACGGGGCCCGACGACAGTGTTGGGCATGGGTCCACGGGCAGGCAGTCACCGTCAGAGGACGCCCTCGAACGTGGCAGTGCTAACCTGACGATTCGTGTCGGCGAGATGTCTGAAGGGTTTTACGTCGCCGATGACGGCTCCGGAATCCCGCCCGCCAAGCGTGAAGCGGTGCTCGACGACGGGTACACCACCACGGACGGCGAAGGCGGGCTGGGGCTGGCAATCGTCCAGCGCATCGTCGAAGCCCACGGCTGGGACATCGACGTGACCGAAAGCGACGGGGGCGGGACACGCTTCGAGATTACGGGCGCTACGAGAGCAGACAGCCCGGACGAAGACACCTACACGCGCTCGAAGACGCCGATACAGCCCTGACGGGTCGACGCGGTCGCTGCCTACGCCTCGCGTCGTCGTGCGATAGCAGCGACGTGCTGGCACGCTCGGGCACACACCGGAGCGTAGCCGGTCGCCAGCGGCGGGATCTCGAACCCAACGACGGAGCCGGAAGCCCGTTCCTCGGCGAAGTGACCTGTTGCGTGGAGCCGAGCGACGTTCCACGTCCAGCGATACGGCGCACACGCCGTCACTTCAAACGGGAGCCACACCACGCCAGCAGCGCGAACGCGGCCGGTCGTCCCGTTATCGATATATCGGGTGTCTGTTTCGACGGTTGTGACCGACGGCCCCCAGTCGGACCAGCAGTCGGTGTCGGTCAGGACATCCCACACGGTGTCGACCGACGCATCGACGTCGTGCCGGACGATCAGCCGTCGCCCGTCCGGTGTTTTCTTGATCGAAACACTGTTCGTGCCGAGTTCGAGTACCATTATCAGAAGCAATAGGCCGGAGCCAAGGTATAGGTTAGTTCACCCACAATCAATCGCCAGATGATTGACGCCCGGGATATTCGGAAGGAGTACGGCGGTTTCGTCGCTGTACAGGGCAGTTCGTTTTCGGTCGACCGCGGCGAGGTGTTCGGTATCATCGGGCCGAACGGGGCCGGCAAGACGACGACGCTGAAGATGCTGGCGGGTCTATTAGAGCCGACAAGCGGCTCCGCCGAGATAGCGGGACTCGACACCGAGACCGCGGAGATGCGCCAGCAACTGGGCTTTCTGCCCGAGGAATCGCCGCTGTACGAGGAGATGACACCGATCTCCTACCTGAAATTCTTCGCCGACCTCTACGACGTGGACCCCAACGTGGCCGAGGAGCGGATGCACGACACGCTGGACGAACTCGAACTCGAACACCGCGACCGGAAGCTCGGAGATATGTCCAAGGGGATGAAACGGAAAGTCGCCATCGCCCGCTCACTCATCAACGACCCCGACGTGCTCATCTACGACGAGCCGGCGTCGGGACTGGACCCGCTGACGACGAACTACGTCATCGAGTTCACGGAGCAGTTGGCGAAAGAGGGCAAGACCATCGTTTTCTCCGCACACAATCTCTTTCACGTCGAATCGATCTGTGACCGGGTCGTCATCATGAACGAGGGCGAAATCGTCGCCCGCGGCGACCTCGAAGAACTTCAGGCCGAGTACGGCCACACGCGGTATCACGTCTACACCACCGTCGACGTGCCCGGCGCAGCCAAGGAAAACGGCACCTACGAGCGCGTCGTCGAAAGCATGGAGGCAGTCGAGACGACACGCAGGCAGGCCGAGAACCGGGGCGGCGACGTGGTCGACATACGGACGGAGGAGTCCAGCCTGGAGGAGGTGTTCCTCAACGTCGCCGAGGCCGGGACCCGCGGCACGCGGTACGTCGAGGAGGACGCGGAGTAGATGCAACCCGACAAGCTCCTGCGCGTCGCGAAGTGGGAGGTGACGAAAAACGCCGGCGGCGTCGACAAGCGGACCATCGTCGTAATGGCGCTGTCCCTCGTTGCGATGGGCGCGGTCGCCGCGATAGCCGTCAGCGGCGGCACTGGTGCGGGCATGGACGACGGCATCTACCGGATCGGCGTCGAGGAGAACAGTCCCTACTACGGCGTCGCGGCAGATGACCGGACGTTCGACATCCGTGAGCCGGACCCCGCTGCCATCGAGCGACGCCAGCAAGAACTCCTGTATCGGGGGACCCAGCTCCAGAGCGTTCCACGGACGGCGAAAGAACGGGCAGCGCTGGCCGAACTCCGCGACAGTACGGCGCAGTACAACGACCAGACACTCGCTCGGGACGACAACCAGACCGCCGCGTTCCCCGTTTCTGTGACGCTTGTCTACGAGCAGCAGTCGGGGAGCAGCCAGCTCGACCCCCGAAGCGACGACAGCAGTGATGGGTCGGGTTCCTCGGCCGGCAGTGGAACGAGTTCCGGCGGCAGCGGTGACGGGTCGGACACGAGCGGCACTGGCGGCTCAGCCACGAGCGGCGGCGGGGACGGCGGAACCGCCGGTGGCAGCGGTGCGAACCTCGGCGCTATCGGCGCGCGATTGACCGGCGACGTGCAGGGTGGCACCCCCTCGGACATCTCGCCGCCGTTCCCCTTCGAGTCGCTCGTGCTCGCCTTCCTCTACATCGTCCCGATGAACTTCGTTATCCAGGCCTACGGCTCGTCGATGCTCTCCGAACGGCTGAACCGCCGCGGCGAACTCCTGCTGGTGACGCCCGCCTCCCGCGGGGACATTATCGGCGGGAAGACGCTCCCGTACTTCGTGGGTGCTGTCGGCGTAGCGGCGCTCATCACTGCGGCACTGCGGTTCGGGAACATCGCGCCGGCGGGGAGCTACGTCGCGGTGCTGGCGGTGGTCCCGCTCGTCGTTCTGTTCCTCTCGGCGACGTTCTGCGGGGCGATGTTCGCCCGCTCGTTCAAGGAACTCACCTTCGTGACGGTGACGATAACGGTGACACTGACCTCGTACGCGTTCGTCCCGGCCATCTTCACCGACGTGACGCCGATTGCGCTCATCTCGCCGCTGACGCTGGTCGTGCTCGACCTGACTGGCCAGTCGGTCGGGCTCTCGTCGTTCGTCTTTTCGGTGACGCCGCCGCTGCTGACCGGACTAGTGCTGTTCGGTCTGGGAGCCGGTCTGTACCGGGAAGAGGATATGTTCACCCAGCGTCCGATTCCGCTGAAGGTGCTGGACGCGCTGGCCGGTGGCATCAACTCCCGCCGGAGCGCGCTAAAGATGAGTATCATTCTGCTGCCGCTGGTCATCGTCGCCGAACTGGCAGCCATCGCGTTCCTGTTCGTCCTCGATTCGGTGTCGCTGAACGTCTTCGGCACGAACCAGTCGCTCGGCATCGTGCTCGTACTCGGCGTCATCGTCGTCGTCGAGGAACTGGCAAAGAGCCTGCACGTCTACGCCGGCTACGAGCACGCCCGCTACGAGCGGACGCTCCGGTCGGCGCTCGGCATCGGCGCGCTCTCCGGGCTCGGCTTCTTCATCGGAGAGAAAGGCCTGCTTATCGCCAGGCTCTCCGACCTCGAAAGCCTGCCCATCGGGGAAGCCGCCCTGCAGGGCGCGACGTTGCCTGCCGGCCTGCCGCTGTGGGTTGCTGGGTTGCTGTTCCTGCTCCCGCTGGCACTGCACACGGTGACAGCGGCCATCTCGTCGGTGGGCGCGAGCCGCGGGCGACGGGCCTATCTCGGTGGATTGGTGCTGGCTATCGTCATCCACTTCGCCTACAACTTCGCGGTGGTGAGCACCCTTGTCTGACGACCGCCCCATCTGGCGCGACCCGCGGGTCGTCGTGGCCCGGCGGGACATCCGGTCGCTGTCCCGCGAGAAGACCATCGTGCTGGCGCTGCTCATTCAGCTGTTCGTCGCGGGGTTCTCCTCGTTTCTCGTCGTCGGCCTCACGTCGCTGTACGATCCAGGATCGGTCGCGGCCGGCGAGGTGGAGATGGCCGTCACCGGTGACGCCCGCGAGGAACTGGAGGCCGCGGCCGCCGAACAGGACGGGACCAGCGTCACCGCCTTCGAGAACGAGGCCGCCGCACAGAGGGCGTTCAATCAGCGCCGGGTGGACGCGATACTGCGCGGCGACTACGTCCCGTCGACGCGCGGGCCAGGGGAGCAGATAGCGGTCACCGCTGTCGTGCCGGAGGGGAGCATCCGGTCGACGCTCATCGTCGTCGAAGTGCGCCGGGTCCTCAGCGGGCTGGAGCGCCAGGAGCGCCTGGAGCGGACGCCGTATCTCGATAAGCCGCCCGTGCCGCTCCCGGACACTGTCAGCGCGAGCCAGTACTTCGGGTTCACCTACACCATCCTGATTCCGCTGCTCCTGTTCCTCCCGCCGTTCATCAGCGGCTCAGTAGCCGTCGACACCGTCACCGAGGAAATCGAACGCGGGACGATGGAACTGCTCCGCGTGGCCCCGGTGTCGCTGCTCGACATCATCGACGGGAAGGCCCTGGGCATGGTGTTACTCGCTCCTGCGCAGGTGCTACTGTGGCTCGGATTGCTGTCCACGAACGGCATCGCCGTCTCGAACCCGGCGGCGATTCTGCTGTTCATCACTGCCGTCACCGTCGTCGTCGTGACGCTCGGGGTCGTGCTGGGCATCACGCTCCAGAACCGTCGCCCGGCGCAGTTGCTGTTCTCCGTGCTCACTCTCGTGCTGTTCGGCGGGGCCGTGCTCCTCCCGGAGCACCCGGCGACCACGGTGGCGAAGCTTGCGGTCGACAGCCCGACCTTGCTGACCTACGGCCACGTCGGTGGCGCAGTGCTGGTGGCGGTCGCTGGCTACGCTGCCGCAAGGGTGTACATCGGCCGCATCGCCGCGGAAGCGCTGTAGAACGGAGGGAAGAAGAGCAGGCGTTACCCGTGGCCGTGTGGCTCCGCCGCCTCGTCGCGGATGACCATCACCTTCACTCGGCGGACGGCGTCGAAGTCCCGTAGCCGATAGGTGAGGTCCCGGACCCGCTCGGCCGGGCCGCGACAGAACAGCGATTCGAGACACCACTCGCCCTGATGGGTGTGACTGGTGTTGAGAATCACGTCCTGAAACGTGTGCTGGACGGCGTGGAGGTCCCGAATCACGTCGGCGTGGCGGTAGTCGAACCCGACCAGCGCTACCACGTCGCCGTCCATCGCCGCGAGCCGTGAGTGTCGCTCGACGTACTCCTCCATAGCCTCTCGCACCGCCCGCGAGCGGTTTTCCAGGTCCTGTTCGCGCCAGACGCGGTCGAACTCCGCGAGAAGGCCTTCGGGGATGTTGACGCTCGTTCGCATACCCGGATTGCCGTCGCCGGCCACAAAGGTCCCCGTATTACGCAGCCCCCGATTCCGTAGTAACAACCCTTAGGCAGGGCCGTAGCGTCGGTGTGGTACATCGATGGCATACAGCGAGGCACTCGGCCTGTTTCTCGGGGCAATCGCCCTCGGCGCGGTTCACGGGCTCGAACCGGGCCACGGCTGGCCGGTCGCCGCGTCCTACGCCCTCGACCAGTCCAACGCGTGGCTGTCCGGCTTCGCGGCGAGCCTCCTGCTGGGCGTCGGCCACCTCGTCAGCAGCATCGCGATGGTGTTCGCGTTCTTCTACGCCAAGGCCTACTTCGACCTCACGCAGGCCAACGAGCCGCTGGAACTGGCCGCTGGCGTCCACATCGGCGGGCCGGTGAGCATCGTGGCCGGCTGTCTGCTCATCGTGCTTGGCATCCGTGAGTATCGGTACGGCCACGACCACGGGCATGGCGACGCGGCGGAGACTCACGACCACCAGGCGGCATCGGGCCACGACCACGAGCATGGCGAAGTAAATGCCAACTCCCATACTGATTCCAATTCGCAGGACCATCAGCATCAGCACCACGGGCACTCCCACGGCAGTAACCACTCGCACGGAGACGACAGCGGCGGCCTATGGTCGCGGGTGTTCGGCAGACTCCCGCTCGTCGGCGGCCACTCCCACGCGCACAATGGTCTGGACGATGCCGCCGACCGGGGGCTGTTCGGCATCGCCTGGTTCGCCTTCCTGCTGGGGTTCGCCCACGAGGAGGAGTTCGAGATTATCGCCCTCTGTGCCGGCTCGCCGTACTGTCTGGAGCTGATGAGCGCCTACGCGGCCACGGTCATCGTCGCGCTCGTCGGCCTGACGATGGCGCTCATCGCTGGCTACCAGCAGCACGAGGCGGCCGTCGAGCGGTACACGCCGTACCTCCCGTTGGTCTCCGCCGTCGTGCTCGTCACGATGGGTCTCGGGTTCGTGGCTGGCGTGCTCTGACGGACGGTTTCTCACCGCAGTCCGGCCGCTCGCCCCATCCTTTTTGCTCGGAGCGCCCGGGGTGGGGAACATGGAGTACACGACACTCGGGTCGACTGGTATGGAGGTCAGCCGGCTCTGTCTGGGCTGTATGAGCTTCGGAACCTCGGAGTGGCGCGACTGGGTGCTCGATGAGGACGAGAGCCGCGAGGTCATCGAGCGGGCCATCGACCTCGGCATCAACTTCTTCGATTCGGCCAACATGTACTCGATGGGCGAGTCCGAGCGGGTCCTCGGGACCGTCCTCGACGACTACGACCGCGACGGGCAGGTCGTGGCGACGAAGGGGTACTTCCAGATGGACGAGGACGACCCCAACGCCGGCGGGCTCTCGCGGAAAGCCATCGAGCAGGAACTGTCGAACTCGCTTTCCCGGCTGGGGATGGACACCCTCGACCTCTACCAGATCCACCGCTGGGACTACGACACGCCCATCGAGCAGACGCTCCGGGCGCTGGACGACGCGGTCCGGCGGGGCCAGGCGCGCTACGTCGGTGCGTCGTCGATGTGGACCCACCAGTTCGCCGACGCGCTACGGACGAGCGAGCGCGAGAGGCTGGAGCGGTTCGAGACGATGCAGAACCACTACAACTTGCTGTATCGGGAGGAGGAACGCGAGATGCTCCCGCTGTGTGAGAAAGAGAACGTCGGCGTGATGCCGTGGAGCCCGCTGGCCCGGGGCTATCTCACCCGCCCGCACGAGCAGGTCGAGGAGACGGTCCGGGGCGAGACGGACGACTACGCTCGCGAACACCCCTACTACGAGGGGAACGGCCGCGAGGTCAACGAGCGCGTGCAGGAACTGGCCGACGAGTACGACGCCTCGATGGCACAGATCGCGCTGGCATGGGTGCTCGACAAGGAGTGGGTCGACGCACCGATTATCGGGACAAGTAGCCTCGAACACCTCGAAGAAGCGGTCGCGGCGCTCGAAATCGACCTCTCGGCGAGCGACGTGGAGTGGCTGGAAGAGCCATACGAGCCAGTTCGGGTGTCTGGCCACGAGTGAGCCCCCAAAACGGTTAACCCGCTGTGCGATGAAGCACTATATTGAGGAAAGGTAACAATGACCAATGCTCGGGGGCCGAGCAGCGAGACATTCGAGGAGACGACGGGCAGTGACGCCTGCGTCTGTTCGATAGGTAACGCGGTCGAACACTACGTGACCGGGATACTGGGTCTCGTCGCGACGCTCGTCGTCGGTATGCAGGTCTATCCGTGGCTACAGTCCGTCGCCGATACCACGTCGTATCTCGGGTCGACGTGGCTGGTGTTTAGCTTCGCCGCGATATGGCTCGTCTGCTGGATCGCACTGGAAGTCGCCTGGGAGTGGCGTGCCGGACGGGTACACCTGCTGTAACGGACAGTTAGTCGCGAACGTCAGCCGCGACTCGTTGCATCCCTTCGAAGTCATCGTCGGAGTAGGCGATGAGTCGCACGTCTGTCAGGTATTCGGGCTGGTATTCGTCGATGACAGTGCAGATAATTCGGATACCCTCCTCGAAGTCGAACCCCGCGATACCACAGCCGATGGCTGGAAGGACCAGCGACTTACAGTCCAGCGCGTCCGCTTCCACCAGTGCGTTCCGGGTTGCGGTGCGGATGCTCTCGGCGGTTGATTGACCACCCGGTGGCATCGCAGCGGCGTGGATGACATACTCGGCGTCGAGGTCGTAGGCGTCGGTCGTGGCGACACCGCCGGGGTCGACCGGTCCCTTCGCGACGGCCTCGTCATTCAGCCCCGACCCGGCCGCGCGCTTGAGCGCCCCCGCGACGCCGGAGCCCATCTGCAGGCTCGTGTTCGCCGCGTTGACCAGTGCGTCCGCCGACTGTGCAGCGATGTCGCCCTGGATTACCTCGAACTTCATGCGCGATGCTGGGAGCGGAGTGGTCAAAGTTTTAGTGCCGATGCGGCCGGACGCACTCATTGCCATCTGTCACCGCGTCCCACGACAGGCAGAAACCTGTTTGGCCTTTACTACCAGATATGGACCTGCTGACGATGACGTGGCGGGACGTGGGGTTCATGCACTGGCCAGTCGAGCCCGATATCGTCCAGACGACGCTGCCGGACGGGCTCGCTGTCGACACGTACGACGGGCAGGCGTGGCTCAGTGTGGTCCCGTTCCAGATGGCGGACATCAGGCCGCGAGGCAGTCCGATTGGGCGGTCCTTCGGCGAGCTAAATCTCCGGACCTACGTGGTCGCCGACGGAACGCCGGGGGTGTACTTCTACAACCTCGACGCCGACGACCGCCTCAGCGTCACGCTGGCCCGGCGGCTGTTCCAGTTGTCCTACTACCGGGCATCGATGCAGGTCCGGCCCGACGGCGACAGCGTCGAGTTCCGGAGCCGTCGGACCAGTTCGCGCGCACCGCCGGCGGATTTCCACGCCACCTACGAGCCGACTGAGCCGCCGTCGACACCCGAACCGGGCTCGGTGGAGTCGTTCCTCGTGGAACGGTACCGCTTCTACGCCGCGAGCGACGACGGCACGGTGTACTACGCCGACATCGACCACGAGCCGTGGCCGCTCCAAGCGGGGCGAGCCGACATTCGGACGAACGGCCTGTTCGCCGCGTCGGGGTTCGACAGGCCCGACGGCGAGCCGCTCGTCCACTACTGCGCCGAGATTCCGGTGACTGCGGGGCGACTCCACCGGCTCGACGGGGTCTCCCAGTACACTGATTAGCGTGTCGGCCCCAGTGAGGGTGTGGTCGCCCTCCGTCCGCTGCAGGTCACGCTCGACGACGTTTGCTTCTGTCACTGGCCGGTCCCCGAGACAGCGGTGCAGGCGACAGTCCCCGACTGGCTCACCGTCAAGACGGCTGACGGCGACGCCTGGGTGTCGGCCGTTGGGGCAACTGTCGACCGCGTCGAGACGTTCGGTATCGAGGTCGCCGGGCCGTCGGAGTTGCTCACGGTTCGGACCTACGTCCGCGGACCGACCGGTCAGCGCGGGGTCTGCGTGCTGGCGCTGTTCGGTGACGACAGGCGGACAACGACGGCGGTTTCGGAGCTGTTTCGCATCACAGTCGGTGATGCTACCCCGCGAACGCTCTCAACGGCCGACCGTCGCCGGGTCCTCGACGCCGGGGAGCGGCGACTGTTCGAGTGCCGGTACACGGCTGGCGGTGAGCCGGTGGCGATTCCACCGGACTCACTGGTCTCGTTCCTCGTCGACCGACAACGGTACTTCACAACCGGGCGCTTCGGGACGCATCTCGTTGGGAGCGTCGGCCACGACCCGTGGCGACTCGACCGCGTTGACGCCACTGTGACCGGGTCAGTACTCCCACTGGTTGACATATCTGATCGTGAGGCAGAGCCGTTAGTCCATCACAGTCCTGGGCTTCGGGTTTCGATTGCCCCACCGGTACCGCCCTAGCCGGGACCAGCGGGCAACCTAGCTCCCTTGAAATATAAGTACGGACAGACCGTTGGGGGAACAAGGACCCTGCCGCCCATATGACATCTGAAAGTAATATACGAACGCTTGTTGTTGACGACAGCGATTTTTTCGCGGAGATGACCGCTGATACGCTCACGCAACAACACGGCATCGAGTCCGTTGCTGCAAACAGCGCTACGGAAGCGCTGGAGCGACTCGACGGGGGTGGGTTCGACTGCGTCGTCAGTGACTACGAAATGCCGGAAATGGACGGGCTGGAGCTTCTCGAAGAGATCAGGGAGACAAACCCCTCTATCCCGTTCATTCTGCTGACTGGGCGGGGAGACGAAGAGACGGCGAGTGCGGCGATTGCGGCGGGCGTCGCCGACTACCTCCTGAAACTCGAAGTCGTCGAAGACAAACAGTACGGTCGGCTTGCAAACCGGATCGAGAACGTCGTTTCACAGGAGCGAACCCGCAAGAAGTTCGAATCGCTCGTATCGGATTCGCCGGATGGTATCGTCCACCTGACGACTGACGGGACCCTCCTCTCAGTGAATCCCTCGATGGCACGCAGACTGGGTGCCGACCCCGATGCGCTCATCGGACAGCAACTGAGCGAAGTGATGGACAGCGAGGCGGCCAGCCAGCGTCTCGAAGCCGGGAAAAGCGCGGTCGAGAACGGTACTGCGACACGGTCCGAGGACGCCGTCGGGGGGCGGCATTACCACAACCAGTATATCCCCGTCGACAGTCACCGCAAAGCCGATACCTTCCAGTTGGTCTCACGCGACATCACTGAACGCGTCGAACGCCAGCGCGAACTGGAGCGCCAGAACGAGCGGTTAGAGGAGTTCGCCAGCGTCGTCAGTCACGACCTCCGGAACCCGCTGAACGTCGCGCAGGGCGCGGTCGATTTGCTCGGGGAGCCTGCCGACAGCGAAGAGGCCGAACTGATCGCCAAGATCGACCGGTCGCTGGACCGGATGGGCTGTATCATCGAGGACGTACTCACACTGGCACGGCAAGGCCAGACTGTCAGTGATCCGAAGGAGACGGAGCTATCCACGCTGGCGTCGACTGCGTGGACCTGGATCGAGGCGGAACAGGCCTCCATGTCGGTCGAGTCGAGCACGGAACTCGCCGCCGACAGCGGGCGCGTGCAGGACCTGCTGGCGAACCTGTTTCGAAACGCCATCGAACACAACGACGGTGACGTCGAAATCGAGGTCGGACTGCTGGAATCCAACGACGGGTTCTACATCGCGGACAACGGCGAAGGTGTCGAGGACGACGCCGACGACGTGTTCGAGATGGGCTACTCTTCGACGGAGGACGGAACCGGGTTCGGCCTGGCTATCGTCGAACAGGTCGCCGAGGCCCACGGCTGGGAAGTATCACTGACTGATAGCGACAGCGGCGGGGCGCGCTTCGAAGTGACAGACGTCGAACTGCACGACTGAGACGGATTTTTCACCGCCGGGTCCCGAGTGGTGGTAATGACAGTCGAGGGGGTCATCGTCGACCTGGACGGAACGGTGTACCACGGAGAAACGTTGTTGCCGGGCGCGGCGTCGGCAATCGACGTGTTCAGGGAGCGCGGCCTGGGAATCTGCTTTTTTTCGAACAATCCGATCCACGACGGGAGCGAGTACGTCGAGCGCTTGCGTGGGATGGGCGTCGACGCCCGCGAAGGTGAGGCCTGTTCCTCCGGCGTCGTCACCCGCGAGTACCTCAATGGGTCCCACGCGGAGGACAACGTGTTCGTCATCGGGAGCGACCAACTCCGCGGTCTGGTCGAAGGGACGAACGCACGCTTAGTCGAGGACCCCGCCGAGACCGACGTGTTACTGGCCTCCTGGACGGACGGCTTCCACTACCACGATATGGTCGACGCGCTCCGGGCCGTCGACGACGACACCGTCTTCCTCGGGACCGACCCGGACCGGACGTTCCCCGGCGAGGACGGCGACCCGGTCCCCGGCTCCGGGGCGATAATCAACGCCGTCGCCGGAGTCATCGAGCGGGATCCGGACCGGATACTCGGGAAGCCGTCAGAGATTGCTGTTCAGGCGGCGCTAGAACGGCTGGACTGTGCGCCGGCGGATTGTCTCATCGTCGGTGACCGGCTGGAGACGGACATCGCGATGGGCGAGCGGAACGGGATGACGACTGTGCTCGTCCGGACCGGCGTATCCAACGAGCGGTCGCTGGAACGGAGCGCCGTGACGCCCGACTACGTCATCGATTCACTGGCGGATATCGAGCAGGTGCTTACATCGCTCGACAGGTGACACGAAACTGGTAATTCACCTGCGACTTTATTTCGACTGCGACCGTAGCTTTGACTGGTGTTTCCAATGGGCAAAGACATCCTCATGATCGTCGGCGATTTCGGCGAAGACTACGAAATAATGGTGCCGTTCCAGGCGCTGCAGATGGTCGGCCACGAGGTCGACGCGGTGTGTCCCGACAAAGCGGCCGAGGAGACAGTCAAGACAGCGATACACGATTTCCGCGGCGACCAGACCTACATGGAGTCCCGCGGCCACGACTTCGTCCTGAACGCGACGATGGCCGACGTAAATCCCAGTGACTACGACGCACTCGTCGTTCCCGGCGGGCGTGCCCCCGAATATCTCCGGACGTACGACGAGGTGCTGGATGCAGTACAGCACTTCTTCGAGGAGGACAAACCCGTCGCGGCGTTGTGTCATGGTCCGCAGATTCTCGCCGCTGCCGACGTACTGGACGGCTACGAGATGACGGCGTACCCGGCCTGTCGTGCCGAGTGCGAGGCCGCCGGCTGTTCGTGGGTCGACGAGGTAGTCACCGACGGCAACCTCGTCACCGGACAGGCCTGGCCTGACCATCCCGAGTGGCTCGCGCAGTTCATGGACCTGCTCGGCGACGAAGTGTCCCACGGTGACCCGATCCCGGCCGACGATTGAGCGCATTCGTTGGCTGAGCCATGCAGGATTGAGGAATTCATAACAAACAAATAACGCGGGCGTTTCCCTCCGTTGAGGCGGGTGGGTTCTGGCATAGTGCACCATTACGTTCGCCCGCCTCGTTTGACGTACGCTCGTCGTAACTATCGACAGGGTAGCACTAGATTTGTTACAGAGGGGCACGAAACGTCGGCTGCAATGCCCTCCAACACTTCACCACAGGACGACGACCGCGGCTGTCCGAAGTGCGGCCACACCGGCACTGACGTGGGTAACATCTCGACCACCGGCGGCGGCCTCTCGAAGATGTTCGACATCCAGACGAACCAGTTCCAGGTCGTCACATGTACGAACTGCGGCTACTCGGAGTTGTACCGTGACACCGGGTCCGCGGGCAGTGATCTGGCGGATATCTTCCTCGGCTGACGATGCCCGCCGTAACCGGACTGTTCCTCGTGGTCGCGTCGCTCGCGGTGGTCGCACCGCTGGTCCTGTACGCGCTGGTCCGAAGCGAGCACGATCAGCGCAACGAGATGGATCGCGAGACGGCCGAACGACTGGCCCGGCGCGATACGGACGACGACAGTCGGGTCCGGTGACCAACACGGGACCGTCGCGTCGATTGCAGGGTTGAGTCGTTCGCGTACTTCCCCACACTGATTCAGCGGCGTGAGTGCCTAGTACCGTTGTAACTCCCGAATAAACTCCAAACAATGGGAAAGTGTACCGATGTCGAACCTTTTATCATAATTCTCGCACAACGTCCGACCATGGTTGACAAAGAAGACCTCCGCTCACAGTTCGTTGACGCGTTCCAGGAAGCAGACTACCCGATCTCCAGTCCGATGGACCTCGTTCCGGCACTCCCGGGCGGCCCGTCGACGAAGTTCGAGTCCGGCGACTTCTCGATGACAGCGATGGAACTGAACACGAAGCTCAACGGGGAGTTCCCATACGACAACGTCGACGCGTTCGTCGACGACGTCATGGCCTCGCTCGAAGATCAGGACCTCATCTGAGCGGGCCATACCGGCTCCGGCCGCTTCACCGGTCTCGTGCGATAACTCGGGAGATTCCCGGACGAACGGGTCGGTAGCCGTACCCGCCAGACCCTTGAGCTTTATCAGGGCAACGCTCATAGTCGGTATATGGTCGGTTTGCCGGGGATCGAGACGCTCGTTCGGACGTTCGGACCGTTTCTCATCCCCGCAACGCTGTTCGTTCTGGGTGCCATCGGCTATCTGTTCCTGTGGCTCCTGACACGGAACCGACGAGAAACGTACGCTGCTGACGACTGACGGCGGTCGGTCGAATGTGTCCGGGGCGCACAAAGTTGTTGGAATCGCCAATCTTTTGAGTTAGATTCGTCTAATTTGGTGTATGTTGAGTGCCAAGATGGAGGATTATCTGAAGGCCATCTATCGCCTCGAGCGGGACGGCGACCCGCCGATTGCTCCGTCTACTATCGCCGAGATGCTGGACGTTACGGCACCGACGGTCACCAGTATGGTCGAGAAACTGGCCGACCGCGGGCTGGTCGAGCGCGAGAAGTACAAGGGCGTGCGGACGACGCCGGAAGGCGAAACGGTGGCGCTGGAGATTATCCGCCACCACCGCCTGCTCGAGACGTTTCTCACCGAGCAGTTGGGCTACGACTGGGCCGAAGTCCACGAGGAAGCGGAGGTGCTCGAACACCACATCAGTGAGGAGTTCGAGCGCCGGGTCGCGGCGGTCCTCGACGAGCCGGAGTTCGACCCCCACGGGGACCCGATTCCCAGCGACTCGCTGGACCCCATCGACGACGAGTCCGCGACGGCGCTGTCGGAACACAGTGAAGGGGGACGACTCGAAGTCGCACGGGTCCGGGACCGTGATCCCAGCGAACTCACGTATCTCTCCGACGCCGGCATCACGCCGGGAACCGTGTTGACCGTCGAGGAGGTCGCCCCCATCGGGATGGTGACGGTCCAGCTAGAGAGCGGGTCGTCAGTGTCGCTCCCGGACCACATCGCTGATGCGATTCAGGTCCGCGCACCAGAGACGCAGGGCGAAGACGGAGTGAGCCAGGCGTGAGCGACGCGACGTGGCTGACAGTGGTCGCGATAGCGGCCGGTGCGCAGCTGGCTGTTCTCCCCGGCGAGAAAGTCCAGTTCATCATCGCCGGCCTGTCGACGCGGTTCAACCCCCTCCTCGTCGTCAGCGCGGCGGGGACGGCCTTCGCCGGCTGGACGGCACTGGAGATCTGGTTCGGTTCCGCAATCACGTCGGTACTGCCCGGTATCGTCCTCGAAAGCCTCACCGCCGGGATGTTCCTGCTGTTCGCGATACTACTGTTCCGCAGCGCTCCGGAAGCCGACGCGGAGCAACAGGAACCCGCGTCCGGCTTCACCACTGACGGCGGACAGCTAGACGTTCGCGTCCCTGTCGTCGACTGGCAGGTGCCGAACAAGCTCGGCGGCTTCCTGCCCATCTTCGCGATGATGGCCTTCGGCGAGTTCGGCGACAAGACCCAGCTCATTACGATCACGCTCGCCGCTCAGTACAGCGCCCACCCCAGCGCCATCTGGGCCGGTGAGATGCTCGCCATCATTCCGGTGAGCCTCGCCAACGCGCTGTTCTTCCACCGCTTCGCGCACCGCTTCAATCTGCGAACGGCTCACTTCGTCGGCGCAGGGCTGTTCCTGTTTTTCGCCGCCGACTTCGCCCTGAGCGTGACGATGGGGTTCTCGCTGTGGGAAACAATGGTCTCAGGTATCGCGGCGCAGATGGGTGTCTGAGACGACCGGGCCGGCTGAGTTGGGCCGAGAGAAGACTTTTGCAAGACGGCTGAACAATACCGTGTGATGCCCTCCAGACGTAGCGTTCTCACAGCAGCAACACTCTTTGCCCTCTCGGGCTGTTCCGCGCTCAGTCCTGCGAGCGCTCGACTTGCCGGCGTGCAGCTAACGAACACCGGTTCGACGACACAGGAGTTCGAATTCACGGTCACGGTCGACCGCGAGACAGTGTACGAGGAGACACATACCGTCGCGGCTGACGAAGACGGCGCAACCGTGGAACTGGACGATGCGCTTCCGGACAGACAGGGCACGATAACGATAGCGACGACCATCGCCGGGACCGATATCTCGGAGGAGACGACGTTCGACGACGACAACTGTTACGACGTCATTGTCGAATACACCGGTGACAACGTAGTCCACTGGCAGAGCGGGAGCAGCGACTGTGATGCATTCCAGTGACTCGCCCATAGGTCAGCGTTTAGTCGCCAGCCATGGCTCTCAGTTGCAACGATCGACCCCAGTAAAAGGCGTCGTTCAGTCGTGACTGATGCTGTCGAGTTCCCGCGTTTCATCGGGAGCGCCCGTCTGTCGGACTTTCCCGGCAAGGACCGAGAGGACGTAGATCCCCACGGCGACGAGAACGATGACGCCGCCGGCTGTCGCACCGGCGTAGTACGAGATACCGATACCGAGCAGGACGGCCAGTTCGGCCAGCACAATCGAGACCAGCAGTGATTCCGAGAAGCTCCGGGACACCTGTGTCGCGCCGGCGACCGGGACGACCAGCATGGCCGCGACGAGGATGACGCCCATTATCTGCATCGCGCCGACGACGACGAGCGCCGTCAGCATCACCATAATCCGGTTGTACCAGGCGACCGGGAGCCCGGCGACGGCGGCGGCGGTCTCGTCGAACGTGACGTACAGCAACTGATTGCGGGTGAGCGCGACCGTCCCAACGATGACGCTGAACAGCCCGAGCATGATGACCGCGTTCTCGGCAGAGACGGTCGAAAGGTTCCCAAAGAGGTACTGATTGATACCGACGGCCAGTCCGCCGGCG
This sequence comes from Haloarcula sp. KBTZ06, assembly GCF_048595605.1. Classification (NCBI taxonomy): domain Archaea; kingdom Methanobacteriati; phylum Methanobacteriota; class Halobacteria; order Halobacteriales; family Haloarculaceae; genus Haloarcula; species Haloarcula sp. KBTZ06. The sequence continues at coordinate 984,935 of NZ_CP184337.1, read as the reverse complement.
TTGAGGCTGATGAGGACCGTCCCCAGCGCGAATCCTGTCGAGAGGACAATTGCCATCGACACATCGTTGTAGGCGTCGGTCGCCTCGGAGATGAGTTCGATGAGCAGCGCTGCGATGACGGCCACGACGACGGCGGTCAGATACGGCGAGACGCCCAGCTCGAAGACGCCGTTGAGAAACAGCCCGACGGCGACGCCGGCGAAGGCCGTGTGGGCGAGTGCGTCCCCGATGAGCGCGAGTTGGCGGTGGACGAGGAAGGTCCCGATGAGCGGCGCGATAACGCCGACGCACAGCCCGACGAGTATCGCCCGGTACATGAATGTGTACTCAGGGTTGATGAGTTCCAGTCCAGTCAGATGGTAGAGCTGTGTCAGGAGCCAGTACCACAGTTCGAGGATCGGGACGAACGCCTCGTAGACGCCGCCGGCGGCCAGCGCGAGCGTCATCCGTTGCCTCCAGTCAGCGACTGTGCACCCGTCCCGAAGGCTCTGGCCAGCGCCGCGCTGTCGGTGAATTCCGCCGACGGACCGTCGAAGTAGATTTCACCGTTCAGGCAGATGACGCGCTCCGCGTGTTCGGTGACGGCCTGCAGGTCGTGTTCGATGAGCAGGACGGTGATGCCGTCGTCGTGGAGCGATTCGAGCAGTCCGTAGAAGGCGTCGACCGATTCGGTGTCCACGCCGACGGTCGGTTCGTCCAGCACGAGCAGGTCGGCCTCACCAGCGAGTGCCCGGGCGATGAACGCCCGCTGGCGCTGCCCGCCGGAGAGCTGGGTGATTCGCCGGTCGGCGAACGCCGACATCCCGACTGTGTCGATGGCTCTGTCGACGATACGCCAATCGGCCGCGGAGAGACGGCCGAACCCGACGTGTGGGAACCGGCCCATCTTCACCACTTCGCGGACCGTTATCGGCATTTCCCGGCTCGTCCCAGCACGCTGTGCGACGTAGCCGACTCTGGCGCCGTCGTCGAACGCCGTTGCGTCGACGCCGAACAGCTCTGCAGTCCCGGCATCGGGCTCCAGCAGGCCGAGCAGCAACTGCATGAGCGTCGACTTGCCGGAGCCGTTCGGGCCGACCACGGCGACGTACTCCCCGGCGTCGATACTGACACTGATGTCTTCGACGACGGGCGTGGACGTGTACCCGAACGACACGTCCGCGAGTTCGACGACAGATGGCTGGCTCTCGCTCGATTCGGTCGGCGCTTCGTCGGCATCGTCTCTGTGTTGTGAACGCATTGTCGGTTTCATTCGAAGTTCCGCCAGGTCTCGCTCCAGCCGTCGGGACCAGCGTCTTCAGGTTCCTTGTTACCCAGAACGACCTCGAACGTCGGCATATTTATCCGATAGGCGATTTCCTCGTATCCCCAGTCGTTTTCGACCCACTCCTTGCGGACGCCAGCATACGGTGTCACCGGGTAGTAGGCTTTGACCGGTGTCTCGGCGATGAGCTGTTTTGCGGGCTTGCGCGTCTCGAAGACGCCGGCCCCGATGTACCGGATGTCGTTGTCCTCGATGACCGATTTCGCCTCGGTGATGTCCGAGGGCTTCACGTCACCGCTGGCCGCGAGGTTGACCACGAGCGGGCGCATCTTGACGCCGTAGCGCGAGCCGATGTACTGGAAGGCGTTGTGTGCCGCGAGCTGGACCACGTTCCTCTCGGCGCGGTCGAAAATCTCGGCGTAATCCGCGTCGATGCGGTCGAGGACCTCAGAGTTGTACGTCTCGGCGTTGTCCCGGAGCGTGTCTTCGGCGTCCGGGGCGAGCGCGACCAGCCCCTCGGTGATGTTGTCGACCGACTGTTTCGCGCGCCGCGGGTCGAGCCAGAAATGGGGGTCTCTGGCTCTATTCTGTCCGACGCCCTCTTCGTCGCGGTCGAGACTCGCCGCGAGCGATTCGAGTTCGATGCCCTCGCGGACGTTGATGAGTTCGGTATCGACGTTGTCGTCTTTGAGTGTCTGAATCGCGCGGTCCGCCCACGGCTGGAAGTCCGGGCCGACGTGGATGAACGCGTCCGCGTCGATGATATCTCGCGTGATGCCGGCGTCCGGTTCCCAGCCGTGGCCGTGCAGTCCGGTCGGAATGAGGTTCTCGACCGTTATCGGCGTCCCGCGTGCGATCTTACGGGCAAAGTCGTAGAAACTGAAGAAAGACGCCACCGCGACCGGTCCGTCCGCGCCACTGGTGCTGTCGCTGCTGTTCGATGCCGCTTCCGTCCCGCCACCGGTCAGACAGCCGGCAAAGCCGGACGCGAGGCTCCCCGCGCCGGCACTGAGTACCTGCCTGCGGGTGACGCTATACGGCTGGTCGCCACAGGGTTGGTTAGTTGCCATGTGTGGGTTGCTGTCGGAGAAGGATATAATAGTTTCTATCTAACTATAGAATTAGACGGATCTAATCGAGTGCACTGCTCCTGTCTGAAACGCGATCTTTGGCACAGGAACAAGCGGACACAACGCATAAACCGACGCTCCAAGTTGGTCCGATATGCCCGGACTCGACGATACTGACCACGAAATCCTCCGGTTGCTGCTCGAAGACGCGAGGCGACCATACAGCGACATCGCCGAACGAGTTGACCTCTCGGCCCCTGCAGTCTCCGACCGCGTCGACCGGCTCGTCGAAATGGGACTGATACAGGGGTTTACCGTCGATGTCGACCGCTCACTGTTACAGGCCGGCGTGCCGGTCCTGATCGAAGTAGACGCGAAGCCGGGTCGGGCCGCCGACATCGCTGCGGCGGTCAGCGACGCTGACACCGTCGAGCGTGTCTATCGGACCGCCGGCGGCCGGGTGGTGCTGGCGGCAACCGTCTCCCAGTCTGACGCAAGCGAACTCCTCGCCGAACACGTCGACCTCGGGGACGTGGACCGCTACGAGGTGCGGATGATCGCAGACAGCGAGTGGACCGTCGGACTGGGTACGGCAGAGTTCGCGCCCGACTGCGCGGAGTGTGGCAACTCCGTCGACGAGGAAGGCGAACAGCGCACGCTCGACGGGGAGCGGTACTACTTCTGCTGTGGGTCCTGTGCGGAACGGTTCGTCGACCAGTACGAGTCGCTGAAAGACAGGGTCTGAGCTGCGAGTGGTACTTCAGGATAGTATCTAAGCGGCTGTTTGAGTTTACTTCTGAATCTATTAGTCGAATCTGACCTTCGGATCGAAGGCACAAACCGCATGAACATGAGGGGCGTATAGGAAGACAAGATGAGTGACCGAACCACCCGGCTCGAACTGACGGGAATGAGCTGTGCCAACTGCGCGGGCACGATTGAGGAGTCGGTGGGCGAGTTGGACGGGATTGCGTCCGTCGACGCGAACTACGCCACCGACGAGGGGAGCGTCGAGTACGACCCCGATGTGGTATCGCTAGCTGATATTGTCGCCGCCGTCCAGGACGCCGGCTACGGCGTCGCGACGGAGACGGTGACCGTCGGTATCACCGATATGTCGTGTGCGAACTGCGCGGACACCAACGAAGAGGCGCTGAAAGCGACTGCGGGCGTCATCGAAGCCAGCGTGAACTACGCCACCGACGAAGGTCAGGTCACCTACAACCCGGCCGACGTGTCGCGTTCGGACCTCTACGACGCCATCGAGTCCGCCGGCTACACGCCTGTCAGAGAGGGTAGCGGGAGTGAAAACGGCGGTGACGGCTCCGGCGGTGAGCAGTCCAGCGCTGACCGCCGCGCCGCCGCACGTAACGAGGAGACGCGAAGACAGCTCCGGCTCACGCTGTTCGGAGCGGTGCTGTCGGCCCCACTCCTGCTGTTCATGGCGGACCACCTGTTCTCGCTCGGCCTCGTCGACGAGACGGTTCTGGGGGTGCCACAGGGATGGGTTGCGTTCGCGCTCGCGACGCCGGTCCAGATTCTGCTGGGCAAGCCCTTCTACGAGAACTCCTACAAGGCGCTGGTCAACAACGGCCGGGCGAACATGGACGTGCTCATCGCCCTGGGTTCCTCGACGGCGTACGTCTACTCAGTGGCCGCGCTGGCGGACCTCATCGCGAGCACGGGGCTGTACTTCGACACGGCCGCGCTGATTCTCGTGTTCATCACGCTCGGGAACTACCTCGAAGCCCGCTCGAAGAGCCAGGCCGGGGCCGCCATCCAACAACTGCTCGAGATGGAGGCCGACACGGCGACGGTCGTCCGCGAGGACGGCAGCGAGGAAGAGATTCCCATCGACGAGGTGGGGGTCGGCGACCGGCTGAAAGTCCGCCCCGGGGAGAAGATTCCGACAGACGGCGTCGTGGTAGACGGCGACTCAGCGGTCGACGAGTCGATGGTGACCGGCGAGTCCGTTCCGGTCGAGAAAGGCGAGGGCGACGAGGTCATCGGCTCGACAGTGAACCAGAACGGCGTCCTCGAAGTCGAGGCGACGAAGGTCGGCTCGGAGACCGCCATCCAGCAGATCGCCGAGCGGGTCCGGCAGGCCCAGTCCCGCCAGCCCGACATCCAGAACGTCGCCGACCGCATCTCGGCGTACTTCGTCCCGGCAGTCATCGCCAACGCCGTCCTCTGGGCGGTGCTGTGGGCGGTCGCGCCGGAGACGCTGGCCGCCGTCGTCGACGCGCTCCCGCTGTGGGGACTGGCCGCGGGTGGCCCGGCCGGCGTCGGCGTGAGCGAGTTCGCCGTCGTCGTGTTCGCCTCCGCCGTGCTCATCGCCTGCCCCTGCGCGCTGGGGCTGGCGACGCCCGCTGCGACGATGGTCGGGACGGCAATCGGCGCACGCAACGGCGTTCTGTTCAAGGGCGGCGATGTGCTCGAACGCGTCCACGAGGTCGACACCGTCGTCTTCGACAAGACGGGGACGCTGACGAAAGGTGAGATGGAACTCACAGATGTCGAGGTCGTCGGTCCCGCTGCGGACGGCGGGGCGCTCAAGCCCGAGCGCGAACAGAGCGAGGCGTTCGTGCTCGAAGTCGCGGCAAGCGCCGAACACGCCAGCGAGCACCCGCTGGCCGAGGCTATCGTCGAGGGCGCACGGGAGCGCGGTGTCGAGGTCGAAGACCCCGACACGTTCGAGAACGTCCCCGGCCAGGGCGTGAAAGCGACGACGCGCCACGGCCGTGTCCTCGTCGGCAACCGGAAACTGCTGTCCGAGGCCGGCGTCGACACCGCGCCGGCAGAGGAGCGGATGGACGCGCTCGAACGCGAGGGTAAGACGGCGATGCTGGTCGCGCTGGCCGAAGATGCAGGCGGTGACGACACCGAGGGCGACAAGGACCCGGACTACCGGCTCCTGGGCATCGTCGCCGACGCCGACACGGTCAAAGAGTCCGCGAAGGCGGCCGTCAGCGGGCTGCGCGAGCGCGGACTCGGCGTCTGGCTCATCACCGGCGACAACGCGCGGACCGCCCGCGCCGTCGCCGAGGAGGTCGGTATCGACCCCGACAACGTGATGGCCGACGTGCTGCCGGAGGACAAGGCCGACGCGATCGACGAACTCCAGGCCAACGGCGACCAGGCGATGATGGTCGGCGACGGCGTCAACGACGCGCCCGCGCTGGCGGCCGCGAGCGTCGGCTGTGCCATTGGTTCGGGGACCGACGTGGCAATCGAGGCCGGCGACGTGACGCTGCTCCGGGACGACCCCGCCGACGTGGTGAAGGCCATCCGGGTCTCTGAGGCCACGCTCGGGAAGATCAAGCAGAACCTGTTCTGGGCGCTCGGGTACAACACGGTGATGATTCCGCTGGCCTCGCTGGGACTGCTCCAGCCGGTGCTGGCCGCTGCCGCGATGGCCGCCTCGTCCGTGTCGGTGCTCGCAAACAGCCTCGCGTTCCGCCGGTACACGCCGGATTCGGAGTATCGCCTGCTCGGCTTCCTCCGTCGCTGAGCGGGACCCGTCTCCAGCAGACTCATCTGTCGCCGGGCCTCATCTACGAACAGTGACTGCTGAGGAGCGTGTCGCCGACGAACCGACGGGAGGGACAGTGTCACAGCCGGGCGGTGTCGGCGTCAGGCTCCGGGCGCTCTGGCGGGCGCTCGTCATCGTCTGGCAGTTCGTCCCGCTGCTTTGGCAGTGGGGGCGGGACCGCAAGCGGTTTCTCCTGTTCGGTCGGTCCCGGTCAGTGACCCCCGAGACACGGATGCGGCGCGCTCGCTACCTGAAGGATACTTTCGTCGACCTCGGCCCGGCGTTCATCAAACTCGGGCAGATGCTGTCGACCCGGCCCGACGCCCTGCCGCGGGCGTACGTAGACGTGCTCTCAGAGCTACAGGACAACGTCCCACCTGACGCGTGGGCGACCATCGAGCCAGTTATCGAACGCGAACTGGGCGACGATATCGATACGCTGTTCGAGGCATTCGACACGACAGCCATTTCGGGAGCCTCGCTGGGCCAGGTGTACGAGGCACAGATCGGCGGCCAGCGGGTCGCCGTGAAAGTGCTTCGACCCAACATCAGAACGCGCGTCGAATCCGACCTGCGCGTGCTGTCGACGCTGCTGCCCGTGCTCACCTACGGCGCGGACCCGGGCCAGGCATTTACGCTGGAAAATCTCACCGAAGAGTTCGCAACGACGGTCCGCCGGGAGATGGACTACGGCCACGAGGCGCGAATGCTCCGTGAAATCGGCGACAACTTCGCAAACGACGACGACATCGCCATCCCGGACGTCGTCGGGAGCCACTCGACGGACCGCGTGCTGACGATGACGTACCTCGACGGCGTGAAAATCGACGACGTAGAGCGTCTGGACGAACTCGGCATCGACAGGCCGGCACTCGTCCGGCGGCTCGAAGAGGTGTACATCCAGATGATCGTCGAGGACGGCCTCTTCCACGCTGACCCCCATCCCGGCAATCTGGCGGTCCAGCCCGACGGGACGCTCGTCTTCTACGATTTCGGGATGACCGGCTACCTCGGTCCCCGGACACAGGACCAACTGCTGGATTTCTACGTCGGGCTGGCGACCGACGACGTGGACCGCGTGATGGACGCCTTCGTCGAGATGGGCGCGCTGGACCCGATGGCCGACCGCGAGGTGATGCGAGAGGCGTTCGACATCGTGATCGAGCAGTTCCGCGGCGAGGACATCAGCGAGTACCGAATCGAACAGTTAGTCGGCCAGTTCGAGACGCAACTGTACGAGTTCCCGATGCGCCTGCCACAGGACCTGGCGCTGGTGGTCCGGGTAACGACGGTCCTCGAAGGCGTCTGTCGGACGCTCGACCCCGAGTTCGACTTCATCGAGATCATCTCCGAGTACGTCATGGAGCAGGGCGCTGGGGACGATCTCCGGGAGCGGATCAAGACGGAAATCCAGGAGACGGTGACGGACTCGACCCGGTCGGCGGTGCGGACAGCGCCGAAGATGGAGAACGCACTCGATAGGGTCGAGCGCGAAGAACTGCTCGTCAAGACCGTCCTCGAAGACTCCGACGGACTGAGCCGGGTGCTCGCCAAGCGGCTCCTGCTCGGTATCGTCGCCAGCGCCGGCGTGCCGGTGAGTGCCTACCTCTACACCGTGAACGGGCTCCAGCCCGCCGGACTCGCGCTGGGCGGGAGCGCCGCGGTGCTTGGGATTCTCGCGTGGTCGTTCCGCCGACGCCGCGGATCGGCGCTGTCGTCGCCGCAGTTCACTCGTCACGAGATGCAACAGCGGCAGGCGGCCGATACGGTGGAGGGAGAAGAGTAGCCGAGCGGCGCTCGCGGGGCACGGTCGCGCTCAGAGGTCGCCAGCGGCCGCCATTTCCCGAATCTCTGCGGCTCGCTCGCGTATCTCTGTGAGTTCCTCGTCGCTCTTGTTGTCGACGTGGCTGTACATCAGCCCCATTCGATGGTTGGACCGGAGTGTATCTTCGTTTCGGTCCAGGAAGTCCCAGTACAGCGCGTTGAACGGACAGGCACCCTCGCCGGTCGTCTTCGTCTTGTAGTACGGACAGCCCGAGCAGTAGTCGCTCATCTTGTCCACGTAGTTCGCCGACGAGGCGTAGGGTTTGGTGGCGAACACGCCCGCGCCGTATAGCCCCATCTCGACGACGTTCGGCGTCGTCACCCAGTGGAAGGCGTCGACGTAGCCGGCGTGGAACCAGCGGTTCAGTTGCGCCGGCTCGACGCCGTAAATGAGACCGAAGTTCGCGAGAATCATCAGCCGCTCGATGTGGTGTGAGTAGCCCCGCTTCCGGACGCCGTCGACCACGTCGGAGAGACATGCCATGTCGGTGTCGCCGTCCCAGTAGAAGTCCGGCAGGGCCTCGCTCGCGCCGAGCTGGTTCGCCGCGGCGAGGTCCGGCATCTCCCGGCGGTAGACGTGCCGGAGGAACTCGCGCCACCCGAGCACCTGCCGGACGAACCCCTCCACGCTGTGCAGCGGCGCGTCGCCGTCCTCGTAGGCAGCGATAGCGCGTTCAATGACCTCGTCAGGGCCGAGGAGTCCCAGATTGAGCGACGTGGAGAGCAGACTGTGGCTCATCGCCCACTCGTCCTCCAGCATCGCGTCCTGGTACGGCCCGAACTCCGGTAGTCGGCTCGTAACGAAGTGGTCCAGGGCGCGGACGGCCTGCCGCCGAGTGACGGGCCAACGGAACGGGTCGGGATCGGCCCAGTCACCGCCGTAGGGCTGCTCGTCGTAGCTCCCCTCGAACGTTTCCTCGACCCACTCGATGACGTCCCGGGTCACGTCGTCCGGCTCGAACAGCGGTGGCTCCGCCGGGGTCCACTCATCGGGTGGCGTCTCCCGGTTCTGGTCGTCGTAGTTCCACTCGCCGCCGACCGGGTCGCCGTCGGCCATCAGATAGTCCGTTTCTCGGCGCATGAACCGGTAGAAGTCCTCGTGGCGGTAGCGTCCGTCCCCAACCCACCCGTCGAACTGCGAAGGGGGGCAGAGGAAGCGTTCGTCGGGGACGAACTCGACCGCTCCGCCAGCGTCGGCAACCAGTGATTCGAGTCGCGCCTGCGCGGACTCGGTCTGTGGTCGGTGAGTTACGAGCGCGTCGTCCGGATTGGCCTCGAAATGTGCCGCCAGTCCGTCCTCGAAGGTCTCCGTCTGGCGGTACTGGACCGTCCGACCGGCGTCCCGGAGGTCGTCGCGAAAATGCCGCATTGCGCTGAACAGCAGAATCAGCTTGTGTGGGTGGTACGGCAGTTTGCGGGCGAACGACTGCGCCTCTATCAGGAGCACCGGCTCGTCGGGTCGGTTGTCGACGGGGCCGGACCGGCGGAGGAGGTGGTCGCCCCGGAGCCAGACGGTCATTTGTGAACGGACACTCCCATTGGCTGTACTGTGGGCCCGAGTCCGCATCAATCCCCGTCCGAACTGTGTTGGTATCGCCACACCGCAGGGCGGTACAAACCTCAATTATTGTTCCCGTCCAAACGACAGAAACGACTTCCTTATAAGTGCAGAGTCATAACTCTAGTTGCATGACAGACGACCTCGACAGGCGGACGTTCATCCGCACGACGGCAGCCGTATCAGGCGCTGGACTCCTTGCTGGCTGTGGCGGGTCCGACGGCGATGGTGGCAGCGGCGAAACGGAAGCCACCGAAGCAGAGGAGATGGCTACCACTGAAGCCGAGGAGATGGACACCGAGAGCAGCGGTGGGATGGAGACCGTCGAAGCATCGAGCGAAGTGGCGGACTACGTCGGTGAGTCGTCCAACTTCGACGGCAACACGGTCGTGATGACTGACCAGAACGAGGTCTCCGTTGCAGTCGGCGCCGAGGGGAACGGCGGCGCGTTCGCCTTCGATCCGCCCGCGATCAAAGTCTCGACCGGAACGACGGTCGTCTGGGAGTGGACCGGTGAAGGGGCCGGCCACAACGTCAAGTCCGAAGGCGACGGCCCGCTCGACTCGGGCTCGGCTGTCTCAGAGGAAGGAACCACCTACGAGTACACGTTCGAGGAAACCGGCACCTACCTCTACAACTGTGTCCCGCACAAGGCGCTCGGGATGGTCGGCGCAGTCGTCGTCGAATAACCCATAGTTAGCGGCCAGTTTTTATCGCTTTACTAGCGCGGAGCGACTGGTGACGTACAGCGAGTACGCGATGACCGCGAAGCCGACCGCGGTGAGCGCGTTCTCGAAGATCAGTGCAGCGTTGGTACTCAGGCCGAACAGTTGGTCTGCGACGCCGGCGATGAGCGACCCAACGGTGATAGTCGCGAATCCGACGGCGAGATACGTGAGTCCGGTCGCCCTCGTTTTCAGTGCCGCGCGGGTTGCGAAGTAGGTGATGAGCCCGCCAAGCAACACTGTCACAGTCTTGAATCCGATGACGATGAGTGGGATATCTCCGTTCATAGTTCCTCGCTGACGCGCGACCACAGGAGTGCGAGCCGTTCGCTCGGCCGCTCCTCGGCCGGCAGAACGTCGATCTCGAACGCGCCGTCGGCATCGACGCCAACGAACACGCCGCCACAGTCCCGGACGTACGCCGTCGCGTGATGGCCGTCGGGGCGCACCTCCGTCTCCTCGGCGACCAGTTCGGCCTCGCTCAGCTGTTCGAGCTTCCGGTAGGTGCTTGTCTGGGGCAGATCACAGACCGAGGCGACCTCCTTGGCTGGCAGCGGCTCGTCGAGCACCCTGAGTATGTCGCGACAGTCAGGGTCGGCGAGGGCGTCGAACAGCGCCTGTGTCTCGCTCGCGTCGTTGTGTGCCACGGAGGGACCCTCTCAGGTGGACGGTCGGGGGTGGTTCTGCGGGCGGTTCGATTTCGATATGACGGGGCAGCGACGTGAAACCTGTGGGATACTGCGACTCCGGAGTCCTGCGATACTCCGGTAGCAGCTCCCACCCAGTGTCGGGAATATAAAACACCCTCAGATAAAGGGCGACCGTTTGTTTCCAGAATCTGGAAAGGGCACACCCCATTTTCTATCATCCAATAACAACAACTAGCTTGCTATGCAACGGCCCTCCACTCGCAGACAGTTTCTCGCAGGCACAGGATTGGCAGCCCTCGCCGTTACCGCCGGGTGCGTGTCCTCGGGGAGTAGCTCTGAGCCAGCGGCGGAAACCGGCACCGAGACCGCGACTGCAACCGAAACCGCTACAGCGACCGAAACTGCAACGCCTGAATCGACACCCGAGTCCCTCGACGACTGGCTCGACGACGCCAACGGCTACGACGGCGAGATCCGCAGATACGGACCGCAGTCCCGACCAACAATTATGCTTGGCGAGGAGACAGACGGTGGACTGGCGTTCAGCCCACCAGCCATCGAAGTTCCACCAATGACGAACGTTCGGTGGGACTGGACGGGACACGGCGGCCAGCAGAACGTCGTCGCGCTCGACGGCACCTTCGACAGCGGTCGGACGAACGCCCAGTCCGGGACGATGTATCACTACTTCTTCGAGGAGCCCGGCGAGTACCGCTACGTCTCCGAACCCCATCGCGACGATGGCATGAAAGGTGCGATTATTGTGAAAGAGCCACCGTCTTCAGGCAATGCAACTGTCGACGAGTGGCTCGCAGCCGCGAGTAACTTCGACGGCACCATTGCCGACCGCACCGACACAGACACTGCAACTGTTACGGCCGGTGTGGAAGGGAACGGTGGGGAGTTCGCGTTCGGCCCGCCTGCACTGAAGATCTCGACCGAGACGACCGTCCGCTGGGAGTGGACCGGCGAGGGAGGGCCACACAACATCGTCTCAAAAGGCGATGGCCCGCTCAACTCGGAACTCGTCGCCGAGGAAGGAAACACCTACGAGCACACCTTCGCGGAAACCGGGACCTACCTGTACTCCTGTAAACCGCATAAGGGCCTGGGGATGAGAGGCGCAGTCGTCGTGGAATAACTACCGAACTAGTGTGGCAGCCGCCTACGGAATCTTGACGCTGTGTTTGAGCGTGCCGATACCTTCGATTTCGACTTCGACTTCGTCGCCGTCCTCCATCGGTCCGACGCCTTCGGGCGTCCCCGTGGCGATGACGTCGCCGGGCTCTAGGGTCATGTACGACGTTATCTCCGCGATCAGTTCCGGGATTGGGAAGATGAGGTGCTCGCGGGAGGAGGACTGCTTCGTCTCGCCGTTCAGTCGGAGTTCAATGCTGGCGTCCTCCGGGACGTGTTCCGGCGTGGCCACAAGCGGGCCGATGGGACAGGCGTTGTCGAAGGCCTTCCCGCGGACCCAGTTCTGTTCCTGTCGCTGGTCGTCGCGGTTCGAGATATCGTTGACGCAGGTGTAGCCCGCGACGACGTCCATCGCGCCCGATTCACTGACGTTCCGGCACTGCTCGCCGATGACGACGCCGAGTTCGGCCTCGTAGTCGATGCGCTCTTTCCCCGAGGGCATCGTGAGGTGCTTGCCGTGGGACGCGACGGCGTTCGGGGCTTTGAGGAACAGCATCGGCCTGTCCGGGAGGTCCGAGTCCATCTCCTCGGCGTGGTCGGCGTAGTTGCGCCCGATACAGACGACTTTCGTCGGCTCACAGGGCGGGAGGATGTCTACCTCGTCGGGGTCGTAGGACTCGTCGCCAAAGGCGATACGGCCGTACGGTCCGGCGGCGGCGGTGACGACGGGGTCGCCGTCCTCGACGGTCCAGCGGCCTCCCCGGACGTTCCCCGCGGTATCACGGAATCGAACGCGCTTCATGTCACCGTTCTCTCAGGGCCGACAGATAAGCGTTTAGGAGGGGGAAACCGGACCACAGCGGGCTGTTCGACGGCTGTCTACCCTGCCATCGTCACCTGCGGTGTCGCGGTGAGTGGGAGTGTGACCGAACGGCTTTTGAGACGGGACGGGCTACGCTGGGCCGATGAACGTCCTCGTCGTTGGCGCCGGCGCGATGGGCCAGTGGTTCGCGCGCACGGTCCGGACCCACGCCGACGCGTCCGTCGCCTTCACCGACCTCGACCAGTCGGCCGCCGAAGCCGCTGCCGACGCAGTCGGCGGGCGCGCTGTCGCCAGCGACGCGGCCGAAACTTTCGACGTCGTCTGTATCGCGGTGCCGATGCCCGTCGCCGAGACGGCCATTCACGAGTTCGCGCCGCTGGCTACGGGTGCAATCGTCGATGTGACTGGGAGCATGGCCGGCCCCGTCGCAGCGATGCAGGACGCGATGCCTGACGGCCAGCGACTGAGTCTCCACCCGCTGTTCGCCCCCGAGAACGCGCCCGGCAACGTCGCCGTCGTCAACGACGCGTCAGGTCCCGGTGCTGCTGCCGTCGTCGACGCACTCGCCGAGGCCGGCAACAACTGCTTCGAGACGACAGCGACGGAACACGACGAAGCCATGGAAACAGTCCAGGCCAGTGCCCACGCGGCCGTACTCGCGTTCGCGATGGCCGCCGCCGACGTGCCCGACCGGTTTCAGACGCCGATTTCGGCTGGCCTGTTCGACCTCGTCGAGCAGGTCACCGGCGGCGACCCGCGGGTGTACGCCGACATCCAGAACACCTTCGACGGCGCAGACGCGGTCGCCGACGCCGCCCGACAGATCGCCGATGCCGACGCGGACACCTTCGAACGGCTCTACGAGCAACTTTCATGAACCAGGATACACGCCAGCAGATACGCGAAAACGCCCAGTACCTCCGTAACGTCCGACCGCTGGACCCCGAGGAGCTACACGAGTACGTCGAGGGCCAGCCCCATCCCGCCGTCGTCAAGCAGGTACTTCAAGAGGAGGCGTTCGATCTGGGCATCGTCGAACAGGACGACGGGACCTTCGTTCCGGCACCCGAGGGACGGTTCTCGGTGGATTTCGACGGTGTCGAGCGGTTCCCAGACCGCTACGAACAGCAGGTCATCGACCTGTTGACAGAGTGGGGCGGACTGGAGTGGCACAGCGGCGACAGCGGTGACGAACTCCGTGAGCGCATCCGCGACATCAAGGAGCGGTATCTCCAGGGCCAGGCCGTCGAGTACGACGAACTGACGGCGCTTGGCTACGCCGTCTATCACTTGCCCGACTACTACGCTGTGGCCAAGTACGTCCTTGCGGACCTCGTCGCAGACGGTCTGCTCCCGTCACAGCTCCGAGTTCTGGATGTCGGGGCCGGTGTCGGCGGCCCGGCGCTCGCCCTGCGCGACCTGCTTCCGGACGACGCGCTGCTGGACTATCACGCCGTCGAACCGAGCGCCGCCGCGGACGTGCTGGAGAGCCTACTGGAAGACAGCGGTCAGAACGTCCGCTGGGAGATTCACCGGGCGCTCGCCGAGGAGTTCGACCCGTCGTCGCCGGTTCCCGGTGACGACAGCGGTGGGGCTGGCGACGACAGCGGCAGCGGTGCCGATGGCGGCGACAACAACGCCGAGGGCTACGACCTCATCATCTTCGGCAACGTCCTCAGCGAACTCGACGACGCGGCGGCGACCCTCTACCGGTACGTCGAGGCGCTTGCCGACGACGGAACGTTGCTGGCGCTGGCCCCGGCTGACCGGAACACGGCCATACAGCTCCGCCAGGTCGAGCGCGAGGTGGCCGACGGCGGCCCGGCGACGGTGTACGGGCCGACGGTACGGCTCTGGCCCCACCAGTCCCCCGACAGCGAATCGTGGTCGTTCGACCGCAAGCCCGACATCGAAGTGCCGACGATGCAACAGCGCCTCGACGACCCCGCGGGCGGGACGGGCGAGTTCGTCAACACGGACGTGCAGTTCGCCTACAGCGTCCTCCGGACCGACGGCAAGCGAAAGCACGACGTGACGCCGGACCGGGGCATCCACGCGCCGATGGCCGACGCCGAGAACTACGTCACCGACCGGGTGAACTTCCTGGGTGTGAAACTCAGCCACGACCTCGCCGAGCGGGAGGGCGCAAATCCGCTGTATCTGCTGGGCGACGGGAGCCAGCAGGTCGACCACTTCGCCGTGCTCACGGAGGCGTCGATACTGAACGAGGACCTCCGGAAAGCCGACTACGGCGACCTGCTGTCCTTCGAGAACGCGCTGGTGCTCTGGAACGACGACGAGGAGGCCTACAACGTCGTCGTCGACGGCGAGACGGTCGTCGACCGTGCCCGCTAGCGGTGGGCTTTTCTCGCAGACGGCCCGACAGAGCGTATGGACGAGCCGACGATTCTGCTGACGAACGACGACGGCATCGAGAGCGCCGGCCTCCGGGCGGTGTACGACGGTCTCTCGACAGTCGGCGACGTGACTGCGGTCGCCCCGGCGGAGGACCAGAGCGCGGTCGGCCGAGCTATCTCACACGAAGTGACCGTCCACGAGCACGAGCTCGGCTACGCCGTCGAGGGAACGCCCTCGGACTGCGTCGTGGCGGGGCTCGAAGCACTCGTCACCGACACCGACCTCGTGGTCGCGGGCTGTAACCGCGGGGCGAACCTCGGCGCGTACGTCCTCGGCCGCTCGGGGACCGTCAGCGCCGCCGTCGAAGCCACCTTCTTCGACGTGCCGGCGATGGCCGTCTCGATGTATATCCCGGTCCGCGAGGACGCTGCTTTCGCGGACATCGAGGCCAACGGCGACAGCTACGGCGAGGCCGCCAGGGCGACGACCTACCTCGCCGACCACGCCGTCGACGCCGGCGTGTTCGAGCAGTGTGACTACCTGAACATCAACGCCCCCGTTGCCGAGTGGGGCGACGCACAGATGACGGTCACGCGACCCTCGCACGAGTACGAGATGGACGCCGTCCAGGAAGGCGACGCCGTGACGCTCCACGACCGCATCTGGGAGCACATGGCTGAGGGCGACATTCCCGACCCCGAGGGGACCGACCGCCGTGCCGTCGTCGACGGGAAGGTCAGTGTCTCGCCGCTGACCGCGCCACACACCACGGAGCACCACGAAGCCCTCGACGCCATCGCAGAGACGTACGAGCCGGGCGACGGCGGCGAGGCGGCCGACTGACCGGAAATGCGGTTCCGCAACGCCATCCTCTTCGTCGCGCTCGCCGTCGCCTGGGGCAGCGCCTTCACTGCTATCAAAGCCGGGCTGGAGTACTTCCCGCCGGTCCTGTTTGCGGCGTTCCGGTACGACCTCGCCGGGCTGTTGATGCTCGGCTACGCGGTGTACGCCACCGACCAGTGGCTCCCGAAGAGTCGGACCGACTGGATCGTTGTGGGTATCGGCGGCTCACTCCTGATCGCCGCGTACCACATCTTCCTGTTCGTCGGCGAGCAGGGTACCACCAGCGCCGCCGCCGCTATCGTCGTCAGCCTCTCGCCGATTCTCACGACTGGGTTCGCCCGCGCGTTCCTCCCGGACGAACGGCTCACGGCGCTGGGTATCGTCGGCCTGCTCATCGGGTTCGTCGGTGTCGGTGTTCTCAGCAACCCCGATCCGGGGAACCTTCTGGACCCCCGAACCGTGTCGCTGTTCTTGGTGTTCCTCGCAACCACGTCGTTCGCCCTCGGGAGCGTGCTGACCCGGCGGTTCGACGACGACTTAGAGATCGAGACGATGGAAGCGTGGTCGATGCTGCTCGGTGCGGTGCTTATGCACGGCGTCAGCCTCGGGGCCTCCGAGTCGATAGCTGACGTCCAGTGGACTGCTGAAGCCGTGCTGGCCCTGCTGTATCTGGTCGTCGTCGCCAGCGCGCTTGGCTTCCTCATCTACTTCGACCTGCTGGAGCGACTCGGGCCCATCGAGATCAACCTCGTCTCCTACGCCGCACCAGTCGTCGCCGCCGCCACTGGGTTGCTGTTCCTCGGTGAGACACCGACAGTCTACACGGGTGTCGGATTCGCCTGTATCCTCGTCGGGTTCGCGCTGTTGAAACGGGATGCGCTGCGAAACGAGGTCGCCCGGTTCAGCGGGACGCCGAACCGAGGCGATTGAGTCAGTCGCCGTGGTCTGGCGCCGCTGACACGTCCCGGAGGAACGCGACGATATCGTCCCCCTCAGCATCGAGTCCCCCGCCCTGTGCCACCGTCGGCCGCCCGCCGCCACCGCCACCGAACTCCGACGTCACTCGGTCGACCACCGCGCCGGCATCGACGCCGCCTGTCGTCGCGACACCCAGATACTGGCCGTCGGCGTCCACCAGCGCGGCCACGTCGACCTCATCACCGACGGCTTGCTCCGCTCGGTCGGCCAGTCCGTTCGCGTCGAGACCCGTGACTGTGCCGACGAGCCACTTCTGCCCGTCCATCTCGATGGCCTCGTCACGCAGGTCAGCGAGACGAGAATCGACGAGACGCTCTCGAAGGGCCGACACCGTGTCCCGGAGGTCGTCGCGCTCTGACTGGAGGCTATCGACAGCAACCGGGAGCTCCGCAACGTTCGTATCCAGCGACTGGGCGGCAGTCATCGCCCGCTCGTGCTCGGTCGCCCGCTGACGGATTGCTCGCGGCCCGACGGCGAACTCGACACGAGTCAGCCCCTCGCCGGGATTGGATCGACCGAGCACCGTCACCGGTCCGATCTCTCGCGTGTTCCCGACGTGTGTCCCACCGCAGGCCGCCACGTCCCAGTCTTCGATGGTGACGACCCGGACTGTCTCGCCCTCGATTCCCTCTTCGGTCTTCGTATTGAACGCGATATCGTCGCGGTCCAGTGCCTCGTCACGCGGGATTTCTTCCCAGGTCACGTCGTAGGACTCCCAGACGGCGCGGT
Source organism: Haloarcula sp. KBTZ06 (assembly GCF_048595605.1). NCBI lineage: Archaea > Methanobacteriati > Methanobacteriota > Halobacteria > Halobacteriales > Haloarculaceae > Haloarcula > Haloarcula sp. KBTZ06. The sequence continues at coordinate 967,444 of NZ_CP184337.1, read as the reverse complement.
TAGTCAGCCGCTCAAGTTCGGTGAGTGTCTCGTCGTCGATTTCGGTCGTCGTCTCGAAATCTACCCGCACCTTCCCGGTGATAGCCGGCCCAAAGTCGTCGTCACCGGCGTCTTCCGGGACCGTCGCGCTGATGTCGAAGCCGCCGTAGCCGAGGTCCGACAGCAGCCGGCGACCAGCGCCGTAGAGGACGTGGCTGGCCGTGTGGGCACGCATACAGTACGTCCGAAACGCCGTGTCGATCTGGCCTTCGACCGTCTCGCCCGGGTCGAACGCCGGCGGCTCGGCCAGTTCGTGGACGATATCGCCGTTTCGGTGCTGGACGTCGACGACTTCAACGCCACCGAGAGTTCCCCGATCGGCCGGCTGGCCGCCGCCTTCGGCGTAGAAGTACGTCTCCGTTAGCACGACAGCGGTCGTGTCGGTACGCTCGACAGTCGACGTGAACGTCGTCACAGTGGGCTCGGCTGCGGCTATTCCCGTCATCAGGCGTGGCTACGTCGGCGCGAACAAAAACATCTGGGCGTGCCCCGGACGGACGAGTGTCCGGGACCATTCGGCCGACAGTAGCGCGGTTTTCGTGCGTGCCGGGGTAGTGTGGCCCAATCAATACTGCTCTGGCTGTTCGCAGTCGTGCTGTTCCCGACGCTTCAGTACGCAGCCGGTAAGCGGGACCGGCGTGAGCTAACCTGCGCGTAACTGGGGGAGTGGACAGGCTGAACGGTGGGACAGCGGCGTCTGACGCTCGGCAGACGGGCCATCAGGATCGGCGTCACGTCCTGCGGTTTTCACTTTCACCGTGAATTACCCGATTATATAGGGCCTGGCTCCCTGTCTGGCAATATGATCGAGCGATTACGCCGGGTCGTGGGGACTCGACAGCGGTCACATCTGGAGTGTCGACGCTGTGGAACCACCATCGAAACGGATAGCTCGACCTGCCCGGCCTGTGGCTCCGGCAACATCGCGCAGTACGAGCTCTGACCGCGGTCTCGGCCGGTCGTTCTGCTGGTTTCCGATTTTCAAACGCCGCCAGAAAGGTCTGAAACCGTTCGCTCAGCGACGCAAGAACGGGACAGTAGAAGCACTTACTGCTCGACAGATTCCCACACGTCAGACGAAATCTTCGCCGCAGAGTTGTCCGGATGTGTCATAGTGAGTTGGTCTCCAGATTCGACTGCGATGAGGTCGACAGTGTTGGTTTCCGTGTGATTTCGGGTCGGATACGTAAACGGTCGTGACCGCGTCGGAAGGTCGCTGATCGACGGACACTCCGGCGGCGTAACGACGTCGTCAGCGAACCCATCGGTGTGAATCGTCGACTGTGGCTTGTCTCGACCACGTCTATCAAGCCACTCAGAACATTTCTCCCCAAACGAAATGGTCTCAATGGCTGAGCGCACGCGGTACCTGACCCGGTCCAAAAGCGAGGGTGGCGGCACGTCGCCGTCGTCCGTCCTGGCCCGGGCACCCCGTGGCTCATCCATGGGTGTGAGACTCATAGACATAGCTAGGGAAGCACGGTACAAAACCGTTGTGTCGATCCGGTTTAGAGTTCGATTCGCTCGACGATCTGATTGCCGTCCTCCCGGGTGTTGAGCGCGACGATACGGACGTGTTCTTCCAAGCCAGAGTCCCTGAGTTTGGCTTTCAGAAGATTATCGACTTGGTAGACGCCGGCCGCGTTGTTCATCGAAATTTCGACGAGGACGGGATAGTCGTCGCCTGGGCTCAGCGTAACCGTCTCGATGGCCTGGCTGGAGACGGTATCGATACCGCGGCCGCCGTGCTTGTACGGAATGCGCGACCGACCGCGCTCCATGTCCAGCGCGTCGGCGACGCGAACGACGCCGGCTTCCAGCGTCAGCGGGTTTTCCTCGGTGTGATGGCAGAGAATGGCATGGAGCACCTCACCCTTTACCTGAACCGCCTGACGGATGCCGTAGAACTCCGGGAGGATGTCATCGAGGATGTCAGCCGCCAGCGGGATCGAATAGTACGGGTGTGAATCGCGGTGGACGACGTGCCCGATGTCGTGGAGCGTCGTCGCAAGTGCGATGATGACAGCCTCGTCAGCCTCGTCGAGGCCGTGGTCGGCCGCACCGTTGAACTCGACGCCGCCCTGCTTGAGGAGGTCATACAGGCACAGTGCTCGGTTCCGAACGATACCGATGTGTTTCGCGCCGTGGTCGTTGTACTGTTTGCGCGCGACGGGATTGATGTTCTGGGCTTCGAGATACGCCTGGATCTCCTCGTCAGTCGTAATAGTGTCGAGAACTGCGTTCAGTCGCCCGTCCGGGAACGCGTGGTCTGCCTCGGGGTCGTAAATCCGGCCGCTGGCATTGTCTCTATCAACGCTCATACCACATCCCAAACGACCCACAGCGAAAAATCCCCCACCGGCGCGATCAGGTGGCGGCGTCGATAACTTCGTCGTAGTCCGGTTCGACGCCAGGGTCGTCGCTGACCCAGGCGTACGTGACTTCCCGGTCTTCGTCGATAACGAAGACGGCCCGCTTGGCGACGTTCGGAACGCCCAGCGCCTCGAAGTCCATCGAAATGTCGTAGGCGTCGACGATTTCGCGCCCGGAGTCGCTGACGAGGTCGAACTCGAGTCCCAGTTCGTCACGGAACGCGTTCTGTGAGAACGGCGTATCGATGCTGACACCGTACAGCGTCGCCCCCGCCTCGGTGAGTTCGTCGAGTCGGTCCTGGAACGAGTTCATCTCGTGACTGCAAACGCTGGTGAACGCGCCCGGGAAGAACGCGAGCACGACCGGCCCATCGTCAACTGCCTCGGATAGCGTTATCTCATCAACGTCGCCATTGGCAATCGGTGCCGTGAAATCGGGTGCAGCGTCTCCGACTGATACCATACTGGCGACCTGGGTCGTGGCAGATAAAACCCTTTCCGACGCGGACGAGTCCCGAATCAGAACTGCGCGAACTTCGCGGTGACCTCGTCGATCCACTCCGGCAGTTCGCGGTCCGCGAGTGTCCCGTCGGCGTCACGAGTCGTGACGACGTCTGCGATTTCGCCCTCGCGCGTGATATCGAGTCGCCACACCCCATCAGCCTCGATATCGACCCGAACGACGTCCTCTCCGACCGGTTTGATCGGTCGAATCGTTACCTCTTCCCCGCTCCTGACTTCCATCGTGTGACTATCGGCCGGCATCTGGTCTCTCTGAGCGCCCGACGGTAGTTATATCCCCGGGCGGAGAGTGCACCTGTCCGGCACTGTGGCTGGTGATACTGTCGGCTGTAACTATTTCAAGATATTCCTCACCCCGGGCGAAATTCTTCACAGACGTACAGCCGACAGGATGAGCAGTGGCTTAACCAGAATATAATAAATTGACAGGACCGTGTAGCCGGTACTGCGGGTGCGAACCCGCACGCAGGCAAATCCGACGCCGGACATGGCTACGGAAATCGTGTCACCTGAACAGCCCCAGCTATCGACTCAGTCCCGTGGACATGCTGCGGTGTATCTGTCGACGTGCCAACCCAAGCCAGCGACACCGGGAAGTCAGAGACCGAGTGCCTCGTGTTGCCACTTCCGAGCCACACCCATTCCCCACTCCTCCTGTGTCGGGCCTCGCCGTCGGTTCCCGGCGAGGCCGTTTCGACAGACTAAGCCGCCACGGCTCGGTGATGACTAACGGTCTGTCTGCTGGCCACGCCAGACAGTACTGGAGAGTCGGCCTCGACGGCAGTGACTCGCCTGCCAGGCCGTCCTGAGCAAAAAGGTTATAATAGCAACCACGTAACCTTCGGATACAATGTTAGGGACATCCGGAGTACTGTTCCCGGGGATGCCCGGGACGACGGAGATGATGGTCATCCTCCTCATCGCCGTCCTGCTGTTCGGCGCGAACAAGATTCCGAAACTAGCGCGGTCGACCGGCGAAGCCATGGGCGAGTTCCAGAAGGGGCGCGAAGAAGTCGAGCAGGAACTCGAAGAGATGCGTGAGGGCGGCGCTGCAGAAGGGGCCGATGCATCCACCGTGGACTCGGCCGAGTCGACCGAGACGGCGACGGAAACCGAGACGTAATCTCGACCACTTCTCCGTTTTCAGCGGTCTGTAGTGATAACGAAAGGATTTTTCACCGCTCAATCGACCACCCGATAGGGCGTGTGGCCTAGTGGACCAGGGCGAGGGGTTCCTAACCCCTAGAACGCGGGTTCGAATCCCGCCACGCCCGTTTTCCGGCGAGCGACAGCGAGCCGTGAAAACGGCCCGGAGATTCGAACCCTACGAGACGAGCGGAGCGAGTCTCGGTCCGGTTCGAATCCCGCCACGCCCGCTTCGTGGTTTCTCGCGTCCGCTCGAAACACACTCGCGGCCGTGGCGACCCTCGCGAAACCTTCGGTTTCGCTCAGTCCCGCCACGCCCGTCGTGCGACGAACGGATGTGAGGAGTCGACGGGCCCGGAGTTCGAACCCTGCAAGTCGCAACGGCGAGCGAAGCGAGACGACCGTCTTGCTCCGGTTCGAATCCCGCGAGACCCGCTGCAGCGGGTCTCGCGTAGTTCGCAAATGCTTCGCGTTTGCTCAGTCCCGCCACGCCCGTGCAGGGAACCGACGAGCGAAGCGAGTCTGTGACTGAACCGGCATGGCGGGATTCTAATCAGGGAGGTCGCGCGCAGCGGAGCGAATATGTCTGACCGTGACGTCGCGCAAAGAGGATGCGATACAATTGGGATACGTCGCAGTTGCTGTGCAGACTCCCCACAGCGCCTGAGATGCCAACGTATAAGTTTAGGCTTACCTAACTCCTGCTGAAATGGACCGGGAGCCGTCCGAGCGGGCGGATGTCTGTGTCGTCGGGGCCGGGCCGGCAGGGGCACTCGTCGCGAGCCAACTCGCCAGCGACGGTCGCGACGTGGTCGTGCTGGAGGCCGGGCCGCGGTTCGACAGGTCGAAGCGCGAGCAGCAGATGGAACAGGCAATCCGGCCCGGCGGCCACGGCTCAGTCTGGGGGATGGGCGGCGACCGCGACGCGTTCAGTGCGAGCGGCGAGCGGTACTACCCGTTGAATATCTCGCGAGTGAAAGGGGTCGGCGGGTCGACGCTGCACTGGCAGGGGATGGTGATGCGGTTGCATCCCTCGGATTTCGACGGGAGCCACGACACCGACGACCCGGCGTGGCCGATCAGCTACGACGACCTGCGGCCGTACTACGCCGATGCCGAGCGGGCGCTGGGGGTCGCCGGTGACGCGGACAACCCCTTCGCACCACCGCGGGACGGTGCGTACCCGTTGCCCGGCTTTCCGCCGTCGTACAGCGACTCGCTGTTCGCTGAGGCCTGCGAGCGGTTGGGCATCACGATGCACTCCGTGCCCAACGCCCGGAACTCCGAACCATACGACGGCCGGGGGCCGTGTGTCGGCTACGGGACCTGTCAGCCGGTCTGTCCCTCCGGCGCGAAATACGACGCCAGCGTCCACATCGAGGACGCCGAGGCCGAGGGGGCACGCGTCATCGACCGCGCGCCGGTCCAGCGCCTCGTTACTGACACCGACGGACGCGTCGAAGCAGCCGTCTACGCGACACCGGACGGGACCGAACACCGACAGACGGCCCGCGAGTTCGTCATCGCGGCGGGCGGCGTCGAGACGCCGCGACTCCTCCTGCTATCGGAGAGCGACGGCTACCCGGACGGACTGGCGAACAGTTCGGGACTGGTCGGCCACTACTTCATGGACCACCTGTTTGCCGGCGCTGGCGGCACCCTCGACCGGGAGACACGCCAGAACCACGTCGGCTTTCTCACGAGCGAGTGCCACCAGTTCTACGACGACCCCGGGCAGGCAGTCGAGCGCGTCGCGGACGGCGAGACGGTGGTCGGGGCCACCGACGAGGCGCTGTCACCCCTCAAACTGGAGTTTCTGAACTACGCCGGTCCGTCGCCGGTCGAACTCGCGCTCTCCGGCGAGGAGTGGGGCGATACGCTGCTGTCGAGCCTCCGCGAGAGCTACGGCAACAGCATCGCGATGGGCGGGCTGGTCGGCCAGCCGCCGCGGAAGGAAAACCGGGTGACGCTGGACACGTCGACGACAGACGATCACGGCAATCCGGTTCCAGATATCCAGTGGTCGTGGGGTGAGCGACTGGAACGGTCGCTCAGTCGTGCGAACGAGATTCAACGCGCCGTGCTGTCGGAGCTGGGCGTCGACATCTCGTGGACGGTCGGGCCAGCGGACACCGGGCCGGCGTACCACCACATGGGCACGACGCGGATGGGGACCGAGCCCGAAAAGAGCGTCGTCAACCCACAGTTGCAGACCCACGACGTGGCGAATCTCTCAATCGCGTCCTCGTCGGTGTTCGTCACCGCCGGGTCGATGAACCCGACGCTGACTATCGCCGCGCTGGCGCTGAAGTGTGCTGACCACGTTTCCGAACGGCTTTAATCGGCGAAGTCCGTGAACACAGCCTTGCTTCGCCGAGTGACCGACCGGAGCCCGGGTACACCGTGGGCGATCCACACGGCGACAGCCAGGCCGAACAGCCCGAACTGGAACAGGACATACGGCTCGACGGAGAGCGAGGCGAACTGCTCGACGAAGGAGGTGTCGTTGGCGTACGGCGGCGGTGGCCGGAGCGGCCAGACCAGAAAGCGAAGCCACTGTAGCTGTGTCAGGTCACCGCCGAGTAGCCCCGCTACCGCTGTCGGACTCATGTCGGTCAGCGTGTGTGCGAACGCACCGACCGTGAAGGCCTTTGAGAGGTCCGTTCTACGATATCGGACAGCGAGTCGGTGCAAGACCACAGCGATGATGAGGAGGGTAAACACCGAATGGGCGAGCGACCGCCCTGACGGCAGGACACCGAACGTCCATGCGAGGGGCTTGTCGATCAGGTCCGGGAACTGCGACCCCACCGCCAGCGCGGTCAGCGTCGCCGCCGTCTGGCGACGGGTCGGGTCAAGGCGAGTGTAGACGACGTAAACGAGGTAGGCGACGGCGAGATGTCCCCACGGCCACATTGGGTACTGGTACGCCGGATGGTGATTTGTATCTGCTGATACAGGTCTGTCTGCACAGCGATCGGCAACCGATATGCCGGCCGTTCAGTACAGGCCGAGAATCGCGCCGGCGTCGAGCAGGAGGAGAATCGACACAACGGACGCTCCCAGCAGGAACGGGCGTGCGTTCCGGGCCGGTTCGCGCACCTTCTGCTGATTGAAGCCGTCACTGAGCTTCGAGGCCCCGACTTCGACGAGGCCGGCCAGGATGAACCACAGGACGATCATCGTGATGACGAGGTGGCCGCGCCCGGTCCCCGTCAGCGACTCGGCGGTGTAGCGGGTCGCTGCCAGATGCCCGCCCGTCAGAAACAGGAGCAGTGCGCTCGCCCGTGACACCGTCTTGAGCTTCCCGGTAATCGCCAACAGCGGTCCCGGCGAGGAGTCGCCGTTCAGCGCCGTCGGGAGGACGGCGTAAGTCATGAACAACACGGTTCCAGCCCACAGCGCGGCGAATATCAGGTGAACCCCGAAGACAGCCGCGTTTACGACACTCATATGCGGCGGTTGGACGCGACCCTATTCAACGTCGTGGGTTCGGTGTGGTTACTCCGAGGAATCGAAGGCATCGAGCGCGTCCGCATCACCTGACATATCGAGTTCTTTGACTGCGTCGGTGTCGGCAGAGATGTGCGTTTCCCGGTCGGTGTCGTAGTCCAGCTGGTCGATGAGGTGGACGAACGAGCCGGGGTCGGGGATGAGGAAGATGCGGAGCGAGAACGCCACATCGCTCTCCTTGATGTCGACGAGCGAGTCGAGCACGATAGTCAGCGAGTCCCGGCGGACATGGGAGAGCGCCTTGTCGGCGATCTCGGTCGCGTCGTCCTGTACGACCGTCGGCGTCCCCATATTGATGGTCGCGTTCAGCGTGTTCGCGATGCCGTCGATGAAGCCCGAGGTGAGGATGTTACACATCTCCTGGAGCGCGGACTCGTGGAGCTGTGTGAACCCGTCGTCGACGCTGGAACCGGTCATCAGCTCCGCGATTTCGGCGGCCGTCTCGGTCTCGAACGTCATCAGGAAGACGCCGTAGGGCGGCTCTGTCAGCCGGACGCGAGCGCTGTAGATGGTCCCGCCGCCCATTTCGGTGGCGATGTCCTCCGGCTGGACGAACGAGAGGCTCTTGATCTCGACGGCGGCGTCGACGCCGGCCAGTGTCGCCAGCGAGTCGGCGACCTGCTCAGCCCCGTCCTGAATGAGTCTGGTGATGAGCGTGAGTTTCCGAATATCGATGAGAAGCGGCATTGCACGCTATCAGGGCCTATGGTGTGTTACCGTTTTCGGTGGGGGCGGCGTCCCGGGGCTGCACGGTGGATCACCGTAACGCTCATTACCACTGACTGACAGGGCTTCGGTGGGGAGCGTGCTATTCCGTGCCTTACCCGTCCTCGACGGGTTTCACACGGGAGCCCACCAGCGTATTTCTACGGGTCTGGCTGGGGAGCCACGGCCACGCCCGATGTGAGCACGCTTAAGCCGCCCCGTCCGTTTTGCACAGCCATGGAACCACGGGACCTCTCCGCTCACACTGTCTATCGGGCAGGTCGCGGTATCGAGGAGGTCGCCCGGGAACTCGGTCTCGACCCGGGCGACATGGTGAAGCTAGCGTCGAACGAGAACATGTACGGGCCAAGTCCGGACGCCGTCGAAGCGATTCGCGGGTCGGCCGAGCGGATGCACTCCTATCCGAAGGCTTCCCACGCCGACCTCGTCGACGAACTGGCGGCCATGTGGGACGTGACGCCCGAACAGGTGTGGCTGAGCAACGGCGGCGACGGCGCGCTGGACTGCCTCGCCCGAGCCATGCTCGACCCCGGGCAGGACGTGCTCGTCCCGTCGCCGGGCTTCGCGTACTACGCGATGAGCGCCCGCTATCACCACGGCGAGGTCAACGAGTACACGCTCTCGAAGGCCGACGACTTCGCCCAGACCGCCGACACCGTCCTGAAAGATTACGACGGCGAGCGAATCGTCTACCTCACCAGTCCGCACAACCCGACTGGCGCGGAGTTTTCGACCGACGCGGTCCGGACGATTGCCGAGGAGACCGACGAACAGACCCTCGTCGTCGTGGACGAGGCCTACGGGGAGTTCTCCGACCGGCCGAGCAAGCGGCCGTTACTCGACGACCGTGACGACGTCGCGCTCCTGCGTACGTTCTCGAAGGCCTACGGGCTCGCGGGCGTTCGCCTCGGCTACGCGGTGGTCCCCGAGGAATGGGCCGACGCCTACGCACGTATCAACACGCCGTTTTCGGCCAGCGAACTCGCCTGTCGCGCCGGGCTGGCGGCGCTTGACGACGACGACCACGTCGAGCGCTCCGTCGACACCGCCGCGTGGGCTCGGGAGTACCTCTCCGAGGAACTCGACTCGCCGACCTGGGACAGCGCCGGGAACTTCATTCTCGCGGAGGTCGGCGACGCGTCGGCCGTCGCGGACGCCGCCCAGGAGCGGGGCGTCATCATCCGCGATTGCTCCTCGTTCGGGCTGCCCGAGTGTATCCGCATCACCTGCGGGACACGCGAAGACACGGAGCGCGCCGTCTCGGTACTGAACGAAGTCATCGAGGTGGTCGAGGCGTGAGAGTCGCTGTCACCGGGACGCCGGGCACGGGCAAGACCACGGCGACGGAGCGCCTCGACACTGACCTCGACGTTCTACACCTCAACGACGTCATCAAAGAGGAGGGGTTCTCGACGGGCATCGACGAGGACCGCGGGAGCCTCGTCGCGGACCTGGACAAATTGTCCGAGTGGCTCGACGGCCGCGACGACGTGCTGTTCGAATCCCACCTCGCGCATCATTTCGCCGCCGACCGGGTGATTGTGCTGCGATCCCACCCTGAAACCATCGTCGAGCGGCTTCGTGAGCGCGGCGACGACGATTCGAAGGCCTACGAGAACGCGGAGTCGGAAGCGCTCGATGTCATTCTCGGGGAAGCCGTCGAAGAGCACGGCATGGAATCGGTGTGCGAAATCGAGACGACGGACCGGGACCCCGACGCGGTGGCGAGCGAAATCCGGGCCGTCGTGGACGGCGAGCGCGAGCCCAGTGCGGGCACCGTCTCCTACATCGACTGGCTATGACGCTCGATAAGTTCCGCCCGCTGGCCGACCGCGCGCTCGGCCCGTTCGTCAGCGCCGCCAAGGTCGCTGGGCTCTCCCCGAACGGCGTCAGCGTCATCGCGTTCCTGCTGGCCCTCGGAGCGGGCGGGGTGTACGCCGTCGCGGCGCGGGAACCCCTGCTGTATCTCGGTGGAGCTGTCCTCGTCTTCCTGAACGGCTGGCTCGACCTCGTGGACGGCGCGCTTGCACGGGAGCTGAACGTCGCGTCCTCGGGCGGTGACCTGCTGGATCACGTCCTCGACCGCTACGCCGACATCGGTATTATCGTCGGCCTCGCCGCCGGCGTGAGCCAGTGGGAACTGGGCATCGCCGCCGTCACCGGCGTTCTGATGACCTCCTACCTCGGGACGCAGGCACAGGCGGTCGGCCTCGACCGCGTGTACGGCGGCCTGCTCGGCCGCGCCGACCGGCTTGCGCTCGTCGGCGTTGTCACGGGCGTCGCGGCGTTCGTCCCGACCACGCTGACCGGTCTGACGCTGGTCGGCTGGCTGCTGGTCGTGTTCGCCGTCGTCGGCCACGTCACCGCCGCCCAGCGGTTCTATCACGCGATGCGGGCGCTCGACTGAACATCGGCTCAGCAATTGACGGACCGGCATCCCGCTGAGAACGACCAGTGCACTATTTATACTGATCAGCGTGGCGAATCCCCCGACACACCATGAACGGGGATGAAGCCGAAACTCCATGTCACAAACCATTAAATAAACATGTCGACAATCAAGGATAGCGATGGAACACAGTTACCGCTACCGTGCCTATCCGACAGAAGGGGTAGCGGACGAACTGGAACATCAGGTAGATATTCATCGCCAACTATACAACCACGTCCGATGGGACTACACGAACAGCCCCGTGGATGCTAAGCCGAGTGAGTTCGACCAGAACAACAAACTCCCTGAGTGGAAGCAAAAATGGCCAGTGTTCGCGGAAACGTATTCGAAAGCCGCGCAAGCTACCGTTGCCCGCTTCCACCGAAACCTCTCGAACCTTCGTAAACAAAAAGAGAACGGGCACACCGTTGGTCGTCTCAAACGGCAAGCACCTACCGATTACCGGAGCGTGACGTACAACCAGTCTGGTTTCGACCTCGATGAAAAGAGGGGCCAAGACGGGTTTGCGTACGTTCGCTTCAGCAAAGTCGGATGGGTCAAAATACGGTACTCCCGTCCAATCCCTGCTGATTCCTCAATAAAGGAAGCCACGTTCAAGAAAGAGACTACCGGTGAGTGGTTCGTTTCCTTTGGGTTGGAAATCGACGACGCTAACTTGCCCGAGAAGCCCGATGTGGACTCACTCAACCCGAGCAACAGCGTGGGTATTGACCTCGGCATCTTGAACTACATCCATACCAGCGACGGGAAGACCGTGGATTGGCTCGACCTCGAAGGCGAATACGAACGACTCCGACGTGCGCACCGCAAACTCTCGCGGAAAGAACATGGGTCGAACAACTACGAGAATCAGCGAGTCGAAGTGGCGAAGGCCAAACGCGACATCCACCGGAAAGTACTGGACTACCAGCACAAAATAACGACGTGGCTCGTCAAGGAGTACGATGCCGTGTTTGTGGAGGACTTGAACGTTCAGAGTATGCTTCGAGCGGATGGAAACGGTCGGAACAAGCAGGATGCGGCGTGGCGACAGTTTATCACTTTGCTTGAATACAAGGGCGATGTGTACGGTACGCACGTTGTGCAGGTCGAAGCGGCAGGGACGACAAAAGAATGTGCGGTGTGTGGTGTGGAGTCATCGAAGTCCATCTGGGTCCGGGAACACTCCTGTCCATCATGTGGGTTTGAGACAGATAGGGATGCGAATGCAGCGATGAACGTCTTGCAAAGGGGGTTTTCTGAACTAGGGCTGGGATGGCCCGAATCAACGCCTGTGGAGACTGTGACCGCTACGGACACCGCTGATCTTCAGCGAATGTCTGCAAGTCACGTCATCGAAACAGGAAGCCTGTCTACGTGAGAACAGGATTCCCCGCGCCAGCGTGCGCAGGGCAACATTCAAACCGCGCCCCGTCCAAGCCGTCGGTATGGTTCAGTGCGAGATGTGCGGGACGGAGGTTTCGTCTCCGAACCGCGTCAAAATCGAGGGAGCCGAACTCGACGTCTGTGACGAGTGTACCGACTTCGGCACGGAGGTCAAAACGGAGGAGACGTCGTCTACGTCGACGAAGTACTCGACGTCGTCCTCCTCGTCATCGTCGTCGAGTTCGTCCTCCTCGTCGAGTTCCTCGGGTGGTGGCGGGTCCGGTGGCCGCCGTCGAGATATGTTCGACGAGATGGACGAGATCGCACAGGATTACCACGACCGGATCCGCAAGGGCCGGGAGTCCCAGGGACTCAGCCAGGAGGAACTCGCCAAGCAACTCAACGAGAAGGCGAGCCTGATCCGGAAGCTCGAACAGGGTAACTCCCTGCCCAGCGACGACGTCCAGAAGAAACTCGAAAGCGCGCTCGAGATCTCCCTGAGCGCCGGCGGCAGCGCCGACGAGACGGAGTGGTCCGGCGGCAGCAGCGACGGCGAGTACACGCTCGGCGACGTCGTGAAGCGGAAGGACTAGGTTACAACTGGAGGTCGTCTTTCTCTACGTCGAGTTCGTCTGCGAGCGACTCGACGTTCGACGAGATACGCTCGATCTCGTCCTGAAGTTCCTGATACCGGTCGCTGTCCTGCAGTTCCCGGTCGGTCTTCTCGACGCGGAGGACGTTGCGCTTGAGCTTTTTCGACGTGAGTGTCCGGAGTCTGTCGTTGTACTCCCGGATCTTGTACAGTCGGTCGACAACCTCTTGGAGGTCGTCGCGAGTAACGGGTTTGACGAGGTAGTCGTCGACGCGCATCTCGATGATGTCGAAGTCGGGGTCGATAGCGGTGACCATCGCGACGCGGCATCGAAGGCCTTTTTCCTCGATCTGTGCGAGCACTTCGTTGCCGGAGACGACCGGCATCCGGCGGTCGAGCAGCACCACGTCGATGTCGGGCGACAGCAGTTCCAGTCCTTCCTCGCCGCTGTAGGCCGTCTGAACGTGATACTGGTCGGATAAATAATCGGTGTACAGATCGGCCAGATGCTGCTCGTCTTCAACTATCAGAACGGTCGGTGTGTCGTCATCCCCTGCTGTCACGGCTTGTCTCGTTTCTTGTCTCGGCCGAAGCGTAATAATTGTCATCCCCGAGCGGTGGACCGAGATGGAACGACGGCGCAGTAGTAGGCACGCCAAACGGCGGCTTCGCAACCTATTTCCCGACAGCAGCCGGTGCGTTTCGTATGTTCGTCCTTGTCAATCTGAAGGCGTACCCGTGTGACCCAGTCGAAGTAGCGACCGCCGCCGCTGACGTCAGCGACGACTCCGGCGTTCGCGTCGCAGTCGCGCCACAGGCCGCACAGATCGGCGCTGTCGCGGAGACCGGCGTCGAGACGTGGGCCCAGCACGTCAGCGCCGTCGAGCACGGCAGCCACACCGGTAGTACACTCGCCGAGGCCGCCGCGGACGCCGGGGCCGTCGGGACCCTCCTGAACCACTCCGAGAACCGACTCAAGCTCGCGGACATCGATGGTGCGCTCGACGCCGCCGACCGCGCGGACCTCGAAACCATCGTCTGTGCGAACAACCCCGCACAGATCGGCGCGGCCGCCGCGCTCGACCCCGACGGCGTCGCCGTCGAGCCGCCGGAACTCATCGGCACCGGCACGCCCGTCAGCAAGGCCGACCCGGACATCGTGACCGGCGCGGTCGACGCCGCCGCCCGCGTCAACGGCGACGTGGACGTGCTCTGTGGTGCGGGGATCTCGACCGGCGAAGACCTCGTCTCCGCGAGCGACCTCGGCGCGACCGGCGTCCTGCTGGCAAGCGGCGTCGCGAAGGCCGACGACCCGCGGGCGGCGCTCGAGGACCTCGTCGAACCGTTGCTGTAAAACAGCCGTTATCGCGGTACTACCTTTTCAGTCGCCGCTGCCGTCCAGAAACGCCGATTCGAGTCGGGAGACGACCGACTCTACCTCATCGTCGTCGAGTCGGCGGTCGCTCTCTTCTCGAACCAGCGCCGCGAGCCGGGAATCGTACTTCCCGCGGCCGACGTGTTCGACCAGTTCGCGGAGTCGGAGTTCCCTGTTTCGCGCGTAGGCCGCCGTCCGGTCGCCGGAGCCGCCAGCCGAGAAGTGGGCGTTCAGCGGCGTTCCAGGGCCCTGCTCGCGGTAGTACGCGAGCATTCGGCGGGTCTTTCGGTCTAACTCCTCGATGTCGGCTCGCAAGTCGCCGTAGACGGCGGGCCCCTCGGAGTCGGATGTGGACTCGTCTTCAGCGGACCCAGTTGCCCCGTTCGACTCCTCGGCTTCGACGGCTTCGGCGATGGCTGCTCTCAGGTCCTCGTCATCAGCCTCAGTAGCGCCGTCCGATTCGGTGTGGTCGTTCGCTGGCACGGCTACCGCACCGGTGTCCGCGCTGGCCCCGTTCGTCGCCGCAGCAGCGTTGTCGGCGTGACCGTTCGACACCGGTTCGGCGTCCGCAGTGCTGGCATTCGTCGCTGAGTCATCGCTGGTGCTGCCGTTCATCGCTGCTCCGGCGTCCGCACTGCTACCGTTCGTCTCCGCACCGTCACTGGCGCTGCCGCCGTTCATCGCGGCCCCGTCCTCGGCAAAGGCACTGAACGCGTCGCCGAACCCGCCGCCGGACGTGGCGTCGGCCGTCTCGTCCGGTTCCGGAGACTGCTCGTCGGGACTGTCAGTGTCCGCCTCACTGTTGGTGTCTGCGTCGCCGTCCGACGTGGGTTGCTCGGCGAACCGTTCGCGCTGGCGGCGCATCTCCTCCTGTGCCGTCCGGCCGGGGTTGTAGTCGTCGGCCTGGTTCAGCATCGCCTCGGTGAACTGCTCGGCCATCCGCGAGAGGTCCCGGGCATCCTGCAGTTCCGCTTCCAGTTCGGCGATGCGGGAGTTCTTCTTGTCCAGTTCCTCGCGGAGTTCCTTGATGCGGTTCTCCGTCGCCTGCTGTTCCTCGCTGATGGTCTCGAGTTCGGAGACGAGGTCGTCGCTGACGGACTTGAGTTCCGGGCGCTCGAAGTCGTCGAGGCCGGGCGTCGCGCCGGCGTCGAACGTCTGTTTGCGGTGGAACTGGACCCGGCTGACCTGCTCGGCCCAGTCGTTCATCATGAACGCTTCCCCGTCGTCCAGGTCTTCGACGGCGTCGGCGTACTTGTTGTCGAGGATACGCCCGACCACTTTCGTGTCGTTGTTCCAGGTCAGGCGGTGCCAGACGAGCCAGTCACACTGGGTGATGTAGTCTTTCTTCACGTCGGCCGGGCGCTGGCTGATGCCGACGATTCCCAGTCCGTGTTTCCGGCCACGCTTCCCGATCTTGATGAGCATCTTCCCGACCTCGCCCATCGACCCCTTTTCTGGCATCCACTCGTGGCACTCCTCGACGAGCATCAGGAACGGCTGTTTCTGCTTTTTCGCCTTCGCGAACAGTTGCTTGGCGACCTCGGTCAGTAGCGTCTCTGCCTCCTCCTCGTCGAGGAACGACGAGATATCCAGAATGATAGGGACGTTCTGTTCCAGCGCCAGCGAGGCGATCTTGCCGGCGTGGTCTTCCGTGACCTGAATGTCGCACTCCTCGTCACCGCCGACGTGGAGGATCTCGTACTCCTCTTTCAGGCCGTAGTACTCGCCGTCGATATCGACGATGAGCAGACCGAACCCGTTGTCCAGCAGCTTCTCGGCGATGACACTCGCCGTGTTGGATTTCCCTGACCCGCTCTTGCCGGTGATGAATCCCCGGCCGGTCAGCAGTTCCACTACCGGGAGATTGACGGTCTCGCCCGGCTCCCCGGTCCCACCCGGCCCTGCGCTCGTCGTCGCGACAGTTATCTGTTCGGTCTCTGCCATGCGTTTCTGTCACGAATGAGACGCGCAGGCCCCATAACTCTCCGTCAGACGCCCATCAGCTGTGGAACAGGTCTGGACGCAGCAAGCAGTTCGAAGCCAGTCCGAGGTTTCGCTCGCTCGGGCTTCAAATTCTCGTGTGCTACCGACGGGGCTTCGGTTACCGACGCCGCTATGACTTCGTTTCGGGCGTCCGACTGGGGTCCCACTCGTCGTAATGGACCAGTTCCGTTCTGTCGATGCGATTACGCCAGCCTTCCCGTTGCAGTACCGGTTCAGCAGGGAAGCCGTCTTCGGGGTAGCCGACACAGAGGTAGGCCACAGGCTGAACGTGGTGTGGAATGTTCAGCACCGCACGGAGTTCGTGGGGATACAGAAACGAGACCCAGCCGACACCGATGCCCTCGGCACGGGCAGCGAGCCAGAGGTTCTGTACGGCGAGACACGTCGAATAGACGTCCATTCGCCGCATCGTGTTCCGGCCGAGAACGTGTGGCGCAGCGCGAGTGGGGTCACAGGTAACACAGATATTCACCGGGGCATCGGTTATCCCCTCCAGTTTCAACTGGCCGAAATCCGATTTGCGCGGCTCCTCGTAGCCTTCGCGTGCGGCGGCTATCGCCCGTTCGGCAATCGCTGCGACCGCTGATTTCGTCTGCTCGTCCTCGATCACGACGAAATCCCACGGTTGCGAGAACCCGACGCTGGGCGCGTTGTGTGCAGCATCAAGGACCCGTGTCAGTACGTCCTCGGGAACGGAGTCCGCGGCAAATCGTCTAATGTCCCGTCGCGAGTAGATGGACTTGTAGACCGCCTCGCGGTCGCGTGGTCCGAACTCGACCATATCTTCCCTGACAAACGACAGTTGTAAACCGGTTGTGCTGACCGACAGTGTCCCGGGTACGACGGGATGCGAACGCGAAACGGACCGTGAGCGGTGCCAGTCAGCCCGAGACGGGGTAACGGCTATTGTGGTGGGACACCTTGACACACTCGTTCGGCTGGGGCTGTCCATGGACAGGTACGAGACGTTCGTCGAGGACGGAACGGTGTACGTCGGGAGTGACGACGGTCCACTCGAAGTGGCACCGCTCGAAGACATCGTCGCGGCTGCCGGCGGCCCGGCCTGGACGATCACCTACTCCGAGGCAGAGAAAGAGCGCTACGCCGGGATGGACACCAGCGACGAAGGACTGGTGGTCGACGTAGTCGATATGTTACACGCGATGACCCACAGCCAGCGGTTCGTCGACACGCTGGCCGCGCATCCGACAGCAGTCCCAGCAGACGACACTATTTCTCCGCGAGCCGGTCTGTTCGTCGGGAAATTGCTGGAGAATCTGGAACACGGTGTCGCCTAACTAGAAATCCGCGAGCGTGGTCTGGCCGGGCGGGAGTGAAATGTGAGTGTCAGCGGGGCCTCCATCTTCGTCCATCGTATCTCCGGCAGCCTCGCTCTCACCGAACGTTCCGAGACCGACCTGTCCTTCCTCGTCCTGTTCTTTAGCCGTCTCCGAGCTGTTGTCGGCGACGGAGCTATCGGTCGTCTCCTCGGTTCCGGAGCCACCGCCGAACCCGTCCAGATTGGCCTGCTCGCCGGCCGAGAAATCAAGGTTCGAGACGCGGACACCGACCTTCCGAACCGGGTCGTCGTCGAACTCGCCGAGCAGGTCGAGCGCGACGCGCCTGACAAGGTCGGGCTCCTCGACCGGGCCGGGGAGCGACCGGGCACGCGTGTTCACGTCGAACGGCGGCGTCACGACCTTGATGCCGATGGTCTGGTAGCGCGCGCCCTTTCGCTGTGCACGGTCGGCGACAGCGTCGGCGAGGGTGCGAACCTGCCGACACTTGGCCTCCATCTCGGCCGTCGCTTCGGTGAACGCGGACTCCCGCGAGAGGCTCTTGGGGTCGCCTTTCGGTGTCACCGACCGCTCGTCCTCGCCGCGGGCGTAGCGGCGTATCTCGCGGCCGCGCTCGCCGAAGCGCTCGGCAAGCAGTTCCGGGTCAGCGGCCGCCAGATCGCCCGCGGTTTCGATATCGAGCGAGGCGAGTTCCCTGGCGGTGACCGGGCCGACGCCGTGGACGTCCTCGACGGGGAGGTCATCGAAGAACTCTCGGACAGCCCCGGGTTCGACGACGATTAGGCCGTCCGGCTTGTCGCGGTCGCTGGCCACCTTCGCGGCGCTCATCGTCGGCGCGACGCCGACGCTCGCCGCCACGCCCACCTCCGATTCGATGGTGTCTTTCAGGTCTTGTGCCCACGACTCGACGGTCTCCCAGGAGACCTGTTCGGTCACATCCAGATACGCCTCGTCGATGCTCACCTCGCGGACGACGGCCGCTTCTGCATGGAGGATGTCCCGGACATCCGCGGCGACGGACTCGTAGAAGTCCATCTCGACCGGGCGGTAGAACCCAGCATCCTCGACATCGAGGGCCGGGTCGTCGACAGCGTCGACCTTCCGTGGGAGCCGTTCCAGCGCCTCAGAGATCGCCATCGCCGACTCGACACCGTACGCCCGGGCCTCGTAGCTCGCTGTCGCGACGGCCCCGTGGGTCGCGCCGTTCTCGTAGCCCATCCCCACGACGAGCGGCTCGCCTCTGAGTGCCGGCTCCCGCCGCTGTTCGCAGGCGGCGTAGAAACAGTCCATGTCGACGTGCGCGACTATTTGCTCGGGTCCGCTAGTTCCAGGGAGCCGCGCGGCGTCCATATCCGACGCTACACGTACTGGCAGAAAACCCCACCGGCCCTCGCCGGCCCTATCAGGTCAACGTTTGGACTACTGTATCGAAACCACCTCGAAAAACGGGAGCAGGGAAAGTGGTGGGGGTGGGGGTGAGGTGTCAGCTGCTCCGTCTGCCGTTAGTTTCAAAGCGATACGTGGCCGGTGGAGTGGCCAGTCTCCACCGGCGATGATCGTCCGCCGATGCCAATCCCGGATGGTACGACGGTCGTTCCCGCCGGGAGCGTAGGAAGCTCCATGTTAACAAAAGTCATGATAATACTTCAATGTTGGCCGAAGTTATGTCTGCCTCACACTTTGAGGTCCCCCGGCCGCGCCCCGCTCGAAACGCTTTCAGTCCTCTCCCCACGACTGCGACGTAATGACCGAACTGACTGACTCACTGCCGGACAGACCGCTCTCGACGAGCGAAATCTCTGCCCTCGAAGCCCAGCACGACGACTACGGGTTCGCGCCAGTCGGGTTCTTCCCCGACCTCGACGTGGTGGCCGCGTTCGTCGTCATCATCGACGGCGACCGCGGCTACAGCCTCGGCTACGACCGCGACGGCGACGGCTGGGTCGTCGTCGAGTCCTTCGAGGACGGCGAGGACTTCGCCGGCGTCACCGACCGCCTGCAGGAATGGATGGGCGACGACTGGCAAGAGTTCGAGCAGGCTGCGGTCGAACCGGAGTGACGGCGTCAGTTGGCTTCAAAGGCGGCTGAGAGACCTCGGCGACGTCCAAAACGTCTGATAACGCCGGCTGGCCGTTTTTGTTGCTGTAGAATGTGGTCGCCGGGATTTGAACTCGACTGCAAATCCTCGCTGTCGGTCGGATTTCCGTAGTTCAAATCACTCTGTACAGCATTTGCTGTTCGCGGTTTTGCTCACAGCAAAATGCGGCGACCGGGATTTGAACCCGGGCCATGAGCTTGGAAGGCTCAGGTCCTACCACTAGACCACCGCCGCGCATCGCTTCGCGTCTTCGTTCACGCGCGGCGTCGTTCGCAAATCCGTTGGATTTGCTCACCACCGCCGCTCACTCGTGCGGGCACAGACCAGATGGACTGTGTTTCGCCCGAGTGCGAACGTACACATCCATAGATGGAAGGCAATTAAGTGCGTTTCCCTTCTGGCTCGACGACCCCGTAACAGTTGCCGCTTGACAGCTCCATCGAGACGAGCCGGAGGTCGCTGTCGGCGACATCGCGCTCGAACTCGGCCGGCGCGTAGATGTGGTAGAACCGCGGGACCGTCTCGCCGCCGGGGAGCGTCCAGTCGACGGTCGTGTCAAAGCCCTCGTCCGCGTCGGGGTCGGCGTCGAAGCGGTCGTGGGCCGTACTCCACGCGCTGACGAGTGCCCGAGCGCCCGGTGCGAGGACGCGGGCCAGTTCGTCCAGACTGGCGCGGCGGGCGGCCTGCGACGGGAGGTGATGCAGCGTCGCGACGTACACCGCGAGGTCAACGGACCCGGCTGTGAGCGGGAGCCGGGTCGCATCGCCCTGCAGCAGCGCAACGCTGTCGCCGACGCGGTCGGTCGCCGCCCGCAGGAGCGCGCGGCTGGCGTCGAGCCCGACGACGCGGTCAGCGACCCCGGCGAGCAGTTCCGCGTGGCGGCCGTTGCCGCAGCCGACATCGAGCGCCGTCTCGACACTGCCGCACTCGTCGACGAACGACTGGACCTCCGGCCAGGCGTACTCGCGGGTCTTCGAGAAGTGATCGCCGATGTCCTCGTATGTCCGGCGGACGGCGGCCCGCGATGGCTCCCCGTCAGCATCGCCGGCAGCAGTGTCACGAGACGGCATCGGTCGACCGCGTTACTCCGCGCCGTACTTTTCGGGGTAGGCCTCGGCGAGTAGCTCGTCCTCGTCGGCCAGTCGCTCCCGAACCGGGTCGATAACGTCCGAGATCGCGCTGGCGGCCGACGGCTTCAGGTCGGCGGGGTGGAGTTCGCCGCTGACGAAGTCTGCCTCGACCTCGTCGTAGCTCTCGTAGGTGAGGTCCCCGCCGTACTCCTCGGGGCGCTCGACGACGAAGGACTCGCCGCGGACATCCAGCACCGGGAAGACGAGGTGGTTGAGGTACTCCAGCACTCCGTTCTCCTCAACCTCGCCGGCCGGGCAGTATGCCTGATTGATTTTCTCGTCGACCTCGTCCGGGCTGTCGGTGAGGTTGACCTTCGACGCCTCATCAGAGGCGCTCATCTTGCCGCCGGACAGGCCCGACAACAGCGGGGCAAACAGGCAAATCGGCGACTCGCCGCCGTGGTTCGGGAGGATTTCGCGCGAGAGCATGTAGATGCCGCGCTGGTCGACGCCGCCGTAGGCGATGTCGGCGTCCAGCGCCTTCACGTCAAGCGTCTGCATCAGCGGGTAGATGAGTCCGCCGAGGTTCGGGCTCTCAGATTCGCGGACGACCTCGCTGGCCGCGCGCTGGGTCCGCGAGATAGTCGTTTCGGCGGCCATCCGGTACATCTCGAGCGTGTACTCCTCGTCGAGCTGGAAGTCGGTCCCGCGGACGAAGGTCACGTCTTCGGGGTCCGCGCCGGCTGCTTCAATCATGCCCTCGATGGCCGTCTCGTAGTAGGCCGAGCGGGCGTCAAGTAGGTCGAACGGCGATTTGTTGTCGTCAAGATGGGCGTGCAGGTCCGCGATGAGGACCGTCACGTCGACGCCGGCCCGCAGGAAGTCCGCGAGCTTTCGCATCGTCGTGAAGTGGCCGATGTGCATCTCGCCGGTCGGCGCGTAGCCGATGTACGCCGACGGGTCGCTCTCCTCGAACAGCGTTCGCAGTTCGTCCTCGGTGACGACCTCTGTGGTGTGTTGCGTCACCAGATCGAGTCGCTCGGCGGTATCCATACCGATGTGTGGCCGGTCCGGCGATTAAAACGTTCCTGTCCGGTGTGACGGGCTGTCGAGGTGGGCCGTACTGTTTTACGACAGCGGGGCACAATCGGGGGTAGATGTCGCTCCTGTTCGACCACGTCATCGGGTCCTTCGACCTCGACGACGCCACGCTGTGTGTCCCCGATGACGACGCCCTCGACGACCGCGGCGATGTCATCCCCGCACGGCCCGTCGCCGAGTTCGCGGGCCATCACGACGGACTCGCCCATCCCAAGGAGGACTGGGTCTGCATCCCGCTACACGAACCGGACTCGGCGCGGGTCACCGACGAGTTCGTCGCTTTCACCGAGCACTCCCTCCACGGCGGCATATTCGTCTTCGAGCGCGACGGCGAGCGCGACTTCGTCGACGCGGACGACTTCGGAGCCACGGGGCTGGCCGACCGGATCCGCTTCTGGCACTCCGACTACGTCCCGGAGACGTACCCACCCTCCTACGACTCGCCAGTAGACGACAGCGAACCGGCCCGAAATCCGATCCCGTCTGCAGAGTTACTCGACGGCTTGCGTTCCCACGTTGAGCGCGAACGCGAGGCGACTCGCCGGCAAAACCGAGAGCGCGCCGAGCGGCGCTCACCTGACAGGGTGTACGAGGCCGGTGGCGACGCAGTGCCCGAACTCCATGCGCGGGGCCGAGACGACGGCACATACCGGTTCCACGTCGACCCGCCCGCGGATGTCGCCGCCAGGCAGGACGGCGACTGGGCGTTTGTCGTGGAGTCGGTGTTTGGCATCCACGAGGGAAATGAGGTGCTGGTTCACGACGTGGACGGGACCCGAGAGAACGGCCCGTTCCCGGTGCCGGCGACAGTCGAGCGTATCCGCGGCCGGTCGGTCTGGGTCGCGGTGAACTGGGCCGAGGTCGACGGTGCGACGGCGCTCGAAAGCGCGCTCACCGACAGTGACGCCACATACGGGCTCACAGCATTGCTCAATCCCGTTCCGTTCGACCGCGAACGAGACGCAGTCGAAGCCCTATCCGACCACCGCTTCCGGGACGTGCTCGCCGGCGACCGGCCGATAACCTTCTCGAACGGCGCGGCCGCCCGGAGCGACCAGTTCGACGCGGAACTGAATCAGGAGCAGCAACTGGCCGTCGAGCACGCGCTCCTTGCCGACGACCTGTTCTGTATTCACGGCCCGCCGGGGACCGGAAAGACGCGGACGCTGGTCGAAATCGTCCGACGGGCCGCACAGGCTGGTGAGGACGTGCTAGTGTGTGCCGACTCGAACCAGGCCGTCGACAACCTCGTGGCGGGGTCGTCGACGGACGACACGGCGGACCCGCAGTCGCTGCACGCGTACGGCCAGCACGGCGACGGCGACTACACCCTCGACCGCGTGAACGCGGGCCAGTCGTCGAACGGCGTCGTCCGGCGGGCCTACGGCGACGTACCCGGGCGGGCCGACGTGGTAGCGGTGACGAACAACAGCGCCGCCACGCTCGCCCGGGAGTTCGATCTGGTCGTGCTCGACGAGGCGACGCAGTCGACCTGTGCGGCGTCGTGTATCCCGCTGGTCCGGGCCGACCGCGCCGTGCTCGCCGGCGACCACCGACAGCTCCCGCCCTACAGCGCGAGCGACGAACCGCCGGCGTCGAGCTACGGCCACTCGCTGTTCGAGCATCTCTACGCTGACGGCGGCGTCTACGATGGTGTCGGCCTCCAGCTCCAGACCCAGTACCGGATGCACCGGGACATCGCGTACTTCCCGAACCGGCGGTTCTACGACCGAACGCTGCGGAACGGGCGGGCCGTCGACCCGCTTCCCGACCAGCCGGCAATCGAGGGGTACAACGTCGGCGGCCGGGTCGAGACCGTCGGGCACTCCAAGTCCAATCCCACCGAAGCCCGCCTTGTCGCGCATCTCGTTGAGGACCTGCTGTCGGACGTGCCGGCCAACGAAATCGGCGTCATCACACCGTACAGCGCACAAGTGTCTCGCATTCGTGAAACACTCATGGAGCGTACTGACGATGCGGACAGCGTCACCGTCGACACTATCGACTCGTTCCAGGGCGGTGAACGAACGGCCATCGTCCTCTCGCTCGTCCGGAGCAACGCAGACGGGAACGTCGGGTTCCTCGGGCGACCGGTCGACGGCCCCCGGCGGTTGAACGTCGCGCTCACGCGGGCGAAGCGCTACTGCGCGGTCGTCGCCGACTGGCACACGCTCCGCTACGACGCCGACGGGAAGTGCACGGACCTCTACAGCGACCTGTATCAGTTCGTCTCGAACACTGACCGCCTGAACGACGTGGACCCCGAGTTCATTCCGGTATAGCCGGCCAGCTACGGTCCGACTGCGATGGGTCCAAATACGTCCGACCCAACTGTCTCACATGTACACGGGGAAAACGGAGAAGGCCTGCTGTCTGTGCGGGAATCCCGACACGAAGACCCGTCTGGACCTGCCGCCGCGCGCGGTCCCACTGCTCAAGCACGCCGACCCCATCGCCTGGCAGGACATCGTCGGCGAGGTGTCAATCTACTTCTGTGACTCCGACTGGGAGACGGTACGTGACCTCGTGCTAGAGACCGGGATGAGCCCGCTATCCCGGTGTAACGCCGCTCGCGCTTCCTTCGACCTCCGGGAAGACTTCGAAGCGCTGCTGAACGACATCCGGGACGAGCCGGACCACACGGAGATCGAATCGGAGATGCGCGCCGAGGCCGAGGAGACGCTGGCGAACCGCGACGACCCCTACGTCGAAGAGCGGGACCTCGTGGAGGCTCGCGTCATCGAGTGGGTCTTCGAGGACACCGAGGTCGAGTAATCCTACGAAGGCAGCGGTATCGCTCCGTATCCAAACTGTTTTGACCACCCATAGCCGTGTGTCAAGCGATGACTGTACGCGTAGGTGTGCTCGGTGCGACTGGCGCAGTCGGGCAGCGACTTATCCAACTGCTCGACCCCCACCCCGAGTTCGAAATCGCAGCACTGACGGCCAGCGACGCAAGCGTTGGCGAGACATACAAGGACGCCGCCAAGTGGCGTGTCGACTCCCCGATTCCCGAGGACGTGGCTGGGTTAGAAGTCCGCGCCACCGACCCGGATTCGGTACCCGACGACGTCGATCTCATCTTCTCCTCGCTCCCGTCGAGCGTCGGCGCGGAGGTCGAACCGGAGTTCTGCGAGGCCGGCTACACCGTCTCCTCGAACTCCTCGAACGGCCGGATGGACGAGGACGTGCCGCTCATCATCCCAGAGGTCAACGCCGACCACGTCGACCTCCTCGAAGTCCAGCGCGACGAACGTGGCTGGGACGGCGCGCTCCTGAAGAACCCGAACTGCTCGACGATTACGATGGTCCCGCCGCTGGCCACCCTCGACCGAGAGTTCGACCTGACCGACGTACGTGTCTCGACGCTTCAGGCCGTCTCCGGCGCGGGCTACTCCGGCGTCTCGTCGATGGAGATCATCGACAACGCCATCCCGCACATCGGCGGCGAAGAGCAGAAGATGGAGACCGAATCGCGCAAGCTCCTGGGTTCGTTCGACGGCGCGGAGGTCCACCGCAACGAGATGGACGTGGCCGCCTCCTGTAACCGCATCCCGACGCTCGACGGCCACCTCGAAAACGTCTGGGCCGACACCGCGGAGGACATCTCCACGGCCGACGCCGAGGCCGCGATGGAGTCGGCTACCGGTATCGACCTGCCGTCCTCGCCGGAGAAACTCATCACGGTGTTCGAGGAACCGGACCGCCCACAGCCCCGCCTTGACCGCAACGTTGAGGACGGCATGGGCGTCGCAGTCGGTGGGTTCCGCGAGACGACCGACGGCGTCCAGTTCAACTGCCTCGCACACAACACGATGCGCGGTGCCGCAGGCGCGAGCGTGCTGAACGGCGAACTGCTCAAGAAGCGCGGCTATCTGTAACGGTCACGGTCGCCGAGTGCCGTTCTTCCGAGTCGCACGAGAACTGCTAGTCAGTCCGATATTTTTTCACGACCAGACGCGACTTCTGGCGTATGGTCCCACGTGATACGAAGCTTCAGATCGGGGTGGTGAGCGCTGTTGTCCTCGTCTGGGCGCTCCTGTTCCGGGCGGTTCCGCTCGGCCCTGTCGCCTCGGTCGTGCTCGTCGCAGCTACGTACTTCGCCGTTCTGGCTGGCACACACCTGTATCTCGCGCTGGCAGGTGATAGCGAGACGCTTCCGGTCGCGGCCCGCTGGCGGTACATTGGGCTCGCGGCGGTAGTGGCCGTAGTCGAACTGCTGCAGGGTACCGTCGGGAGCACTAGCCTCGGGAGCGTTACAGTCGCGCACCTACTCGGCGGCGTGTTCGGTGTGACCGTTGTCTCGTATCTGGTGTACGAAGCCCGCGCCGGATATCTCGCCAGCCGGCAGTGACTACAGTTCGATCTGGTTCCTGAGCCCGTCCCACTCGCCGGTTCGCTCTGCCCGCTGGACGTTCTCGGCGACGATATCGGCCAGCCGCTCGTAGTAGCTCGGCGTGTGGCCGGCGTTGTGGGGCGTGATGAGGACGTTCTCGAAGTCCCACAGCGGGTGGTCGCCGGGCAGCGGTTCGGGGTCGGTCACGTCCAGCGCCGCGCCGCCGATGTGGTTGCGCTGGAGCGCAGTAACCAGCGCATCGGTGTCGACGACCGGGCCGCGGGCGACGTTGGTGAGCACCGCGCTGGGAGGCATCGTCTCGAACACCTCCTCGTCGATGAGGTGGCGCGTCTCGTCGGTGAGTGGGCAGGCGAGTCCGATGTACTCCGTGTCAGTGACCGCCTCGTGAATCTCGTCGAAGCCGTACACCTCGTCGGTCGGGCCGCCCTTTTCCGGCGAGTAGCGGACGCCGACGGTCTCCACGTCGAACCCCTGCACACGGTCGACGATGGCCTCGCCGATTTCTCCCAGCCCGACGACACAGACCCGGCTACCGGCGAAGTCGTCGGTGTGAAACGACTGCCAGACGTGGTCGCGCTGGTGGCGGCGGGCGGTGAAAAAGCCCCTAGCGAAGGCGAGCCACGACCCGACGACGTTCTCAGCGACGTTCGGACCGTGGACGCCGGAGGCCGTGGTAAGCGCGATGTCGCGGTCGGCCAGTTCCGAGAGCGGGAGGTGGTCGTATCCAGCGTATGTCCCTGCAAACAGCTTCAGCGAGTCGGCAGTATCGACCAGGTCCGGCGAGACATCGTTGCCGGTCAGAACCGTTGCGTTCGCAATCAGGTCGCGCTCGGCTTCGGGCGTCTCCGCGATGGCGATGTCCCACTCCGGCAGTCGCTCCCGGAGCGCTGCCGCGTACTGGTCGACCGGCATTCCGTGAACGTCGTATCGGGTCACGACGATGTCGGCCATTGAACCCCTCCTGTGACGTGCGGAGTCATACCGGCTGTTCCACGCGGGGGCCTCAAAACGGTGCCGGCAGTCTGGTGACCGCGCGCCGGAAGTATTGTTAGAATTTTTGTATTTAGAGAACGGAGGAATTACCAGTCTAGATTAGTAAAATTTGTACTAATAGTATACCGATATCTTAGCATATTTGTAGGATGACCAACGTAGAACTTCGAAGGAATGGGGAGACCGACGAGCGTTGCGGTGATCGATGACGATACGGACTATAGACAGCTCTACAAACTTTGGCTTCCGGAAGAATACGAGGTTATAGAGGCCGGTGACGGCCGTACAGGGTTACAGCGGATTGACGACTCAATCGATGCGGTACTGCTGGACCGGCAGATGCCGAAACTGAGCGGCGAAACGGTCGCCGAAAAGCTCCGACAGCGGTCAGTTACCCCTGCGGTCGTAATGATCAGTAGCGTCAAGCCGGACGTGGATATTCTGGACATTCCCGTCGATTCGTATCTCAGAAAGCCTGCCGACCGGGATACCCTGGTGTCGGTACTCTCGGCAGTTCAGCGCCGGTGCGAATACGAGACGGAGCGTCGGGAACTCCTGGGACTTGCCGACCGACGAGACACAGTCGCTGACGCTGTCCGAGCGACAGCGCTCGCGGAGAGCGACGCGTACAAGCGGGCCGTCGAACGGCTGGAACAACACGACGTGTCACTCGCCGACGCAGCGTCCGAACCGTAGCGCGCAGTGCATTCCAGTTCAGACACAGAGGGTCGTCAGACCGCGGATTCGATGCAAGACAATAGGTTTTAGCGGGCGCGGGACACCGTAGCGGGTATGGAACACGTAGACGTCGCCATTGTGGGTGGTGGCCCGGCCGGGTCGTCGGCGGCCGAGGCTGCAGCCGACCACGGGGCCGACGCCGTCCTTCTCGAAAAGGGGGTCCCCAGAGCCGACCGCGAGGGGGCGGGGCCGGACTCGACGGACGCCGCCGGGCTGCTCGATTACTGGTTCGACATCATGGACATTCCACGGTCGGAGTTCCCCGAGGATGTTGTGCTGAGCGAACTCGACGGGGCGAAGTTCTATGGCCCCTCAACGGAGATGACGCTCACAGAGACCGGTATCAGTTCCAGCGCCGACGGCTTCGGCATCACGTTCCACCGGGCGCGGTTCGACGACTGGCTCCGCGAACGGGCGACGGAAGCGGGCTCGGACTACCGCGTCGGCGTCAGCGTCACCGGCGTCGAGACCGACCTGAGGAGTTCGCCACGACACACCGTTCGGCTGGCCAACGGTGAAGATATCGCCGCTGAGTACGTGATCCTCGCGGATGGCCCACAGCGGACCGTCACTGGCGGGACGCTCGACCAGGTCCTCCCGGCCGGACAGACGATGGCCGACATCATGCCCTCGAACAAGGCCAACCACATCGCCTATCAGGAGCACCGACGGATGCCCGAGGAACTGTTCACGCCGGAGTTCATCGAGTTCTGGTGGGGCATCATGCCCGGCCACACGGCGTATCCGTGGATTTTCCCGAACGACGCCCCCGTCGCCCGCATCGGTCTGACGATGCCCATCGGCTTGGACATCGACGCCTACGACCGCAGCGAGTGGGGCCTGCTCAGAGAGAGCGACGACAGCATCCCACAGGGCCGGCAGTACATCGAGCGACTGCTCGAACAGGAGTTCCAGGCGTACGATCTTGAGGACTTCCCGCTCGTCGAGGACCGCGGGAAATCGAAAGGGACGGAGACGTACCCCATCTCCTCGACCCGACCGATAGAGTCCCCGGTGGGTGCCGGCATCGCCGTGGCCGGCGGGGCAATGGGGACCACCTCGGCGTTCCACGAGGGCGGCGATCACGTCGCCGTTCGCACCGGGAAGATAGCCGGTCGCCTCGCCGCGAACGACCGCCTCGAACGGTACAACGACGCCTGGCACGACGCCATCGGCGACGAAATCCTCCGGAACGTTACCTTCGCGGACATGGTCCGGGACTGGCGGCCCGGCGACTGGGACCGGGCCTTTACCACCGCCAACGACCTGATGGACGCCCGTGGCATCAAGGCCGACGCGGCGCTCCGTGGCGGCCTCAACGGCATTAAGATGGTCCTCGGGTACAAGTGGGGGAAGTTCTCCTACCGCAACGGCAAGTACGTCCAACTGCGCGAGGACGACTACGCCGTCTGAACGTCACCCTTAGGTGTGCGACCGGCGAACTGCTAGTGCGTGCCTTCAATCCCCGGCTGAGACCCGTCACCGGGACGATGACGACCCGGAGAACCCGGGCACGCGACATGACCGCGGTTCATACCGCACTTGGTCGTCTATCGACGACCCGCCAGACGGTTGCACCGTCTGGGCGTTCGGTGATTACGCCATAATCACCCGCGCTCGCGGCTACCACCGCTCGCGCAATCGGTCGCCGTATCCGGCGACCCGCCCGGCACGAGGGTTTGCCGGCTGACGTGGCACACCGCCGAGGATGATGCCGGACGTTAGTGTTCCGGGCGTACATTTCGAGTCTACTAGTGGCAACATTTGGCATAATACGGACGGACACACAGTGGCTCTGGTGTGTCATTGAGATGGATTCCTCCGTGATGACACCCTGTTAGCCGGATCTTCGGGAACCGTTGATAGTGGTATTCCCAACAGTAGGGCTGTCGAGTTGAGTCACATCTCTCAGATTTTCACAGTCTCGATAATGCGGCTGAGTGGCCACTATTTCCCGAGATTTGAAAATTTGCTCGGGGTGCGTTGTCTGTTTCCGCAGCCGATGTCTGTATGATAAAGATATTTGCAGTAACATTTAAATATAGATTGGTTGACATCATAGTTGTAGCTTAGATAATGTTCAGAAACAATCAGGATGGTTCGATTTCCGAGCGGCGTAGCTTCTTGAAAATGGTCGGTGCCGCTGGCCTTGCAGGCCTCGCTGGTTGTAGTGGAGACGGCGGTAGCGGCGCTGGTGGTGACGGGGATAGTGGCGGCGACGGCAGTGGCGGTGACGGCAGTGGTGGAGACAGCGGCGGTAGTGGCGGCAGTGGCGGCAGTACAAATTGGACAATTGGAACGTCAGGGCCGGAGACGGCGACTCACGCGTCGGGGGTAGCGATGGCACAGCTGCTCTCGGAAAAGTCCGACGACATCAGCATGAGCGCCCAGACGACCGGCGGGACCGCCGCAAACCCTCGGTTGATCGCTCAGGGAGACATCGATATCGCCCAGAGTACCGACTGGGCAGTCGCGCGCTCAAACAGCGGCGGAGACCCGTACGGGGAACCGGTCGGGAAGACGATGACGCAGGTGTTACCGTTCATGACTCTGGAGTACTACCTCGTCAGGCGGACTGACGATGCACTCGAAGGCATCGAGTCGGTGTCGGGCATTCCCCAGGACGGGTCGGTCTCGATGGCGTTCGGTCAGCGCGGCGGGACGAACTACTTCGCGGGCCTTGACGGGTTCCGACTGTCCGGGATCGACAACGTCGAGGACAAGTACGACCTCCAGTCGATGAGCTGGGGAGACCAGGGGGCACAGTTCGCTGACGGCCGTCTCGATATGATGATGGTCTACGGAGTCAGCCGTGAAGTACTGACCGGGTGGGCGCAGGAAGCCGGCGCACAGGCCGACGTCGCGGTCGTCAACTGGGAGTTCGACGAGTCAGATTTAGCCAACTCCGATCTGCCCTACACGTACATCGAAACGCCGGCCGGCCTCTGGGACGGGCAGGACATTCGAATGGACTCCATTCCGGCAGTTGGCGTCGGCTATGAAACTATCTTCCCGGCCGAGGTATCTGAGGAGTTGGGCTATGAGTTCGTCCGTACCGTCATGGAGGACATCGACGCGGTCCGTGAGGCGAGTTCAGTGCTCTCTCGCGCCGGTCCGGACTTCGCGCAGGAATTCTTACTCCCCTCGCCGAACGCACCCGTCCATCCCGGCGCTGAGAAGTATTACAAGGAGCAGGACCTCTGGAAGGACGGACTGACCACACTTGAGGAGTATGAGGGGTAACGCGAGCGACCTGTCTCTCGTCCGCCCACCCCATCAACGCCAGCCATGACGGGGGAACACACAACCGGGAGCTGGGTCGACCCGTCCCGGGTACGCATGGCCAAGTACGGGTTCCTGATAGCCTTGGGAGTCGCCTCGACGGTCTATCACCTCTGGTTCACCCAGCTGTTCCCGTTCGAACAGGACCAACACAAGATCGCCCACCTCGGATTCATGCTCGTCGGGGCGGCTGTCCTCGCGTATACCCCCGAACCCGAGACGCGCCGGGAGCGGTTCGGAAACTACGCGACGCTATTTGAGGCCGCTCTCTCGGCCGTCGTCGCCGTCTACCTCTTTACGGCCTTCAACCGCATCGTCTACGAGCAACTCGGGATATACACCGACCTCGACTTGTTCATGGGGCTGTTGATCATCCTGCTGTTGTTGGATGTCTGCAGGCGGGTTTACGGTCCGATGCTGTCGCTGGTCGGCGTAGCTGGCCTTGTCTATGCGCTGTATGGCCCGTATTTCCCGGGTATTTTGAACCACAATGGAGTTCAGGCCGAACGACTGGTGCAGGGTCTGACAGTTGAGTTCGGCAGCGGCGTCTTCGGCGTCATTGTCGAGGTTTCGGGGACGTTTATTATTATCTTCATGATCCTCGCGGGGCTGTTGGAAGCGTACGGCGCGCTGGAGTATTTCGTCCAGGTCGGAACGCTGATCGGCAAACGGGTCCGGTCCGGATTGGCGCAGATGACGACGGTCGCGAGCATGGGTATGGGGTCGGTCAACGGCAGCGCGGCCGCCAACGCGGCGACGACGGGCGCGTTTACCATCCCATTGCTCAAGCGCCACGGGCTCGACAGAGATACCGCAGCGGCCTACGAGGCGGTGGCCTCCAGCGGCGGCCAGATTATGCCACCGATCATGGGTGCAGCGGCATTCATAATGGCCGAGATCACCGGGACGAGCTACCTGAAGATTATCGTCGTCGGATTCCTGCCGGCACTCCTGTTCTACGGAACGGTCGCTATCGGTGTTCATCTGACAACCGTCAAAGAAGGGCTCACGAGCGAGATTGACGAGGAAGAACTGACCGACGTAGAGACGGTCGACAGGGATCGGAAAAACGCACTCGATAGGATCTTCGGCCGAACGACAACCGCTGTTTCCTTCGGTCAGATATCGGTTCGTAACCTGCTCGTCGAGGGGCTCGCGCTGTGGGTTCCGCTGGCCGTTCTCCTGTACGCACTGGTCGTTCTCCTGTACGATCCGCTGTACGCAGGGTTCCTCTCGATAATGTCCGCGTTCCCGGCCGCGTTCGTCCAGGGGATCTTTTTTCGCGATGGCTACGGAATCCGCGACTTCTTCGTGGACACTATGGACGGCCTGGGCCGCGGGATGGAAAACGCAGCCCCGATTGCGGTGTCGCTGGGCGTCATGAACATCTTCGTCGGTGTGTTGAACCTCACCGGGTTCACGCAGGTGTTCGCCTCCAGCCTCGTTGAACTCTCGGGAGGCGTGCTCGCGCTGTTGCTCATGTTCGCGATGATCGCGGCGCTTCTCTTTGGTCTCGGGATGCCGACCGTCGCGGCCTACATCACGGCCGTGCTGCTGATCGCACCGGCACTGACCGAGGCCGGTGTCGACCTGCTCGCCGCGCACTTCTTCGTGTTCTACTTCGCGATTCTCTCGGCGCTGACGCCGCCGGTTGCCATCGCCTGCCTCGTCACAGCCAGGGTCGCAGGCGGGAATTTCTGGCGGACCGCCGGAAAGTCGCTCGTGCTCGGGGCGCCGCTGTTTGTTCTTCCGTACATCTTCGTCGTCAACGATAGCCTGTTGTTCTGGTCGGTTCCGGCGACACCGATTACGTTCGTCGTCGTGGGAATCGGTCTCGTCGCCGCCGTGGCAGCCATTGTCAACTACTTCTCTGGCCAACTCAGGATTCCGAGTCGCGCCGGGCTACTGGTGGCTGCGGGAGCAGCGATGTTCGCTCCGCTGGCGCCGATGACCGCTGCCGTACAGACCGTCGCAACACTCACCATCTTCGCGTTGCTGTACATGGAGGTGAGATACGATTCCGGATCCGAAACCGGACAGTCCGAACAGGCCTCAGTCGACGACTGACCTGCCCGCCATAGGTCAGCCCGAGACGCTGACCGACACGGTATCGTTCCCAGATTCTAGGGTTTTAGCGGCCACTGGATCTGTCCGTCGCGTCGGCTCAGTTCGTATTTGAGCCAGCGGGCGAGCAGTTCGACGAAGGCCTGTTCGTCCTGTCTGAACGGCTCCGACCGGGGGTCACGAGCAACGAAACAGACCGTCCCGAACAGCTCGCCGTCGACTTCGATTTTCGCACCGAGGTAACAGCCGATACCGTACCGCCGGTATGCAGGGTCGTCATCCAGATCTAGTCGCTCGGCGTTGTAGATAGAGAGTAGACCGTCGGATTCGACGGTTCGTCGGCAATAGGTCTCGGAAAGCGATGTGATGTCGCCGGGGGCGGTGAGAGACGGTTCGCCGCTGGTAGCGATTATTTCATGCGTGCCCGCCTTGGGATCGATTGCGACGAGATGGCCCTGATCGACGGCAAGATACTCGACACCGAGTTCCAGTACGTCGACTAACCGCTGTTCGAACCGGCGATCCAAATCGTTCGTGACCTCGTAGAGTTTCTCTCGGTAGCGTTCGGCCGTCGCCTGTAGCCGCTCCCGTTCGATCTCCTCCGTGATGTCCTTGACCACTTTCGCAAAGCCACGGGAGTCGCCGTTTTCCCGGAGTTCAGTGATGGCCACATCTGCCCAGAACGTGCTCCCGTCCTTCCGAACGCGGAGCCCGCGGTCGGTGGCCTTGCCGCATTCCCCGGCTTCTCGCAGCAGTTGGTCGGGAATGCCGTCGGCCACCTGTTTCTCTGTGTGAAACGTCGAGAAGTGCTCGCCGAGGATATCAGATTCCTCGTACTGCATGAGCTGTTTCGCACCGGCGTTCCACGACTGGATGAGGCCGTCGGGGTCGAGCAGAAACATCGCGTAATTCTCGACCGCATCGACGAGTAGCCGGAACCGCTCGCGCTCGTGTCGCAGTTGTTTGTCGAGTTCTTCGCGGTCAGTCCGGTCACGGACTACGCAGACGGAGCCGTCATTTGCGATACTCGCGACGGTGTGCTCGCCGATGAACTGTGTCCCGTCGGCGCGTTCGAGCAGTGTCTCACCCGTCCACGTCCCGTTCTCGTTGACAGCCGGGAGTATTTCATCATCGACCGTTTTGAGGCTCTCTGCCGAGTGGATTTTCTGCCAGTGTTCGCCCAGAAGCTCGTCGCGCTCGTAGCCGAACGTGGCTGCGTAGGCGTCGTTCAAATAGGTGAACCGACCCTCGTCGTCCAGTGTGCTGATGCCGTCCCAGGCCGCGTTCATTGCGCGGTGACCACGCGTGACTTGCAGTTCGTCTCTGCGGGCTTCGACCGCGTTTTGCACCCTGTTCGCTAGCACCGTGTACTGGGACGTTCCCGGTTCCTTCTGGATATAGTCCGTGACACCTGCGGAGATTGCCTCGGCCGCGATCTCTTCGCTGCCCTTCCCAGTGTAGAGGATGAACGGAAGCTTCGGTGCGTCCTCGCGAATCCGTTCGAGGAACTCCAGCCCGTTCATGCCAGGCATATCGTAGTCGCTGATAATACAGTCATACGTGTCCTGCGGGCGGTCCGTGATGACCTCGTCGACCCGCATCGCGGTGTCGACGCTGAATGAATCCATGGCCCGCTCGAGATATGCCGCAGTTAGATCGGCAAAGTCCGGTTCGTCATCGATATGTAAGACGCGCACTGAACCAACCATCTGTTTGAATGTTGTACAAAAACGCTAATAAGACGTTTGTCATTTCAAAGTAATATCTCCGATTCAGGTTCTGCTACTGGGTAAAAAGTCGAGAGCGTGATAAAGTGTTAGTTCGGATATAACGCCACTGTAAGCCCCGTTTGAACTGTTTTAGGTTTCACACGATCATGAAAAAGACCAACTCCCTTGCGTGTGCAAGCCAGGCAACCAATCACATGATTTACAAACGTACTATAGTACGGGCCTGCTGGGGCAGGGGCCGGTCAGAACCCGCTGTTACTGAGGACACCCGCGGCGGACGAGAGTTCACCACTGAACTTCACGGTGACGTAGAGGCCAGTAAACAGCGTGGCGTTGTACGCGCCGTGGATGAGTGACGGAACGACGATGTTGTCTGTGTACTCGTAGGTTGCACCGAGGATGAGCGACGGAATGAGGAGGGCACACACCCCGACAAGTTTGCCCGTGACCGACCCGCCACTGAGGGCGGGGTAATGAATGCCGGCGAAGATGACGCTCGCGATGGCGACGCCCGAAATCGGGCCGAAGTAGTCCCGAATGCGGCCCTGAACGACCCCGCGGAACAGCAGTTCCTCGCCCGGACCGATGAGGAGGAACGAGGCGGGAATCAACAGGAGGAGGACATCGGGGTTCTCCATGCCGATCTCCGCGGCCTGATTGGTTGCCGTTTCGATGCCGAACATCGAGACGAGCGTTGTGATGATGACGGCTACTACCACGAGTCCGACCATCGCGCTGGCGTAGCCCAGCACGACGATGACGGCCTCGCGGAAACTCGGTACAGAAACACCGATAGTGAACGTCCCGGTGTCTGGCGGATACGAGATGAGTTCGCGGAGCTTCGACCTGATTACCGGCCTGAGCTTGATGTATGCGTACGCAATAGCCGGGAAGGCGATGCCCTGAATCGTTACCAGTCCAAGGACCAGCCTCTGTACTTGCGTTATCTGAACACCTGTGCCGAGTGACAGCGAAAAAGCGATGGTGAGGAGCAGGACCGAGCCGAACACAAGTCCTGTCCCACCCAGCCAGAGCGCCGACAAAAGCGTAAACCCGTACTGGAAGGCCTTCAGGGCCATTTGAAAGACTGGATCTTCCCGGGAATCCGTTGCCATACACTGCTTTGGTCGTGGCGATGTGTAAACAATTCGTTTGGTGTTGGTGTCGTGACTGCCGGCAGAGACGCCTCAGTCGATCCGCTCCCCGGCCGTCACCGCAGTGTCGAGCCAGTTCGACTCCGGCGGGAGCGGACAGGAGAAGGTGTCGCTATAGGCACAGAACGGCGAGTACGCGAGGTTGAAATCCAGCGTAATCTCGTCGCCGTCGCTCAGGTCGCGGTCGGGTTCCAGTTCCATGTATCGGCCGCCGTCGTAGCTCTGCTGTCCGGTGGTCTTGTCCCGGAACGGAACAAAGAGCGTCCGGGACTCGTCGGCGGCCTGCCGGAACGCGTGGAGTTCGCGGGACTCGCCGTCGAGGTCGAACGACAGCGTCGCGACGTGGAGATAGCGCACCGTTCGGTCGTCGCTCGTCTCCAGATCGACTGACTCCGGCGTCTCGTGGACCGTAACCGTCGCCTCGACCCGATAGTCGTGGTCCGGGTCGAAGTAGCTGAGTCCGTCGAAGTCGTCGCGGTCTTCCGGCGGAATCGGGGATTGGCGGTGCTCCGCGAAGAACCGGTCTTTCTCGTCCCGATTCGCTTGCAACTGTGTCTCCCAGTCTTTGGTGTCTTCGTCCATACAGAGACGGTGGCGGCCACGCAGTTTCAGTCCGGCGACTCGGCGACAGACGAGCGATATCGCAGCGTGAGGGAGTGGGTACCTTATTATACGCCTAGTCCAACTGGATAAATACACAGGGGTGTGTATGGAAGCGACGTTCTACGGTATTCTGGGGGTGGACCCAGATGCCACCGAGGAGACGATAGTCCGCGCCTACCGGGAACAGACGAAAGCGCATCACCCGGACGTGAGTGACGACCCCGCCGCGGGAGAACGGTTCAAGCGACTCACGCAGGCGAAGAACGTGCTCACGGACGAGGCCGAGCGAGCGCGATACGACCGGCTCGGTCACGACGCATACGTCAACAGGCACGTCGACAGCGGCGCGGACGGCGGAACAGCCACGGGCGGTGTCAGTGACATCGCACAGCAGTACGTCGACCAGCGGGTCGACACAGGGACGACGGGCGGGGCAACGGCGAAAGCGACACAGCGGCCCACCCAGACTCGTGGCGGAAGCACGGGCTACGGGACTGCCACAGAGTACTACAAGCCCGGCCAGCGAGTCCGGCCGACACAGCCGTCGGGAGTCGAGACGCTGCTCGATTCACTGCGACGTATCGGTCCGTGGCTATTCGTCCATCTGGCCCTGCTGGTCTGTACGATCATTGCCGCCGTGCTGCTCGCAGTCGGTGGCCTCACCGGGGACCTCTCGCCGGTTGTCGCCAGCGTCATGGCCGTCTCGATGGTGACGATATCGCTGGTCGTCTCAGCGACCCACATGCTCACACACATTTCAGGCTGACCGACGAGGTGTGGTTCGAGCGAGTGCAGTTGCGGCTAGCTGCGAGGCGAGCGACTTGCAGAACAGCCACACTCACGCTAGCGGTCGGAACCAGACAGCAGTGACGAGGACGGCCAACAGGAGATACGACCCGCGAATCAGCAGCATCGTCGCGGTTTCGGGGTCGCCTCGTTGGGCGATAGCCGCAACCGTCCCGAAGACGAGCGCAGCCGCCGCGGCGCTTGGCGGAACCCCGGGCAATGCCACGGACAGCCCGACAATTCCGAGGAGGCCCGCGCCGAACAGGCCGAACGCGAGCCGCCGAGCGCGTTGGTGGCCCAGGACGACGGCGACGGTCCGTTTCTGTATCGACCGGTCGTAGTCGTAGTCCTGCTCGTCGTCGATAATCTTGATGCCGGTCAACAGCAGGAGGAACACGGCCGCGAGACCGAGTGCTCGCGGTGTCAGCGTCGTCACCTGAGCGTAGTAGCCGCCTAGCAACGCCAGCGCGATGCCCGTCGGGTAGCCCATCGTCGCGCCGACGGGGTTCATGTCCAACTGCGGCGCGTGGGTGTACCCGATGACCCAGGTCGGAAGCGTCAACAGCGCCGCGCCGGGACCGACCAGCAGCCAGATGGCCGCCGTACAGAGCGCGAAGCCGAGGGCTGCGCCGATCAGCGCCATGCGACAGCCCGAACCAGTGAGCGGGTGGTCGTCGTCCTCGCCGCGGACGTGGAAATCGACGTAACCGTCCTTGACGTGAGCCGTGTAGACGGCGAAGAACATCGCACCCGCGTGGAGCGCGGCCACCGGCGGCCAGAACCCACCGGAGAGCAACCCACCGAACAGCGAGGTCGCGAGTGGTGGCAGCATAAACACCGGATGGACCTGCGAAGCAAGGGCACTCACGGCCGCGAACGGACCGGTTTCGTGTCGGGCGACTGCCATACGAACTCAAGGCACGGCTGTGGGAAAAATCCCCATCCGCGTTGTTTCGGTACTACCGCCAGTTCGACCGGTCCAGCACGAACCCCGAGATGTGCGAGGCCAATTCTCTGGCAGCCCGTTCGGTGTCCGCGTGGAGTTCGCCGGACACCGGGCCGGCCTCGCCACCGACGCCCTCCGTCTCCGATATCGGGTCCGTGGTCGTCGGGTACGGTCGGCGGGACCGGACACGGTCACGAAGCGCCTGCACGGTGGTGTCCGAGAGTTCGTAGGACAGGTGCTGGAGGTCGTACCGGACGATGAACCCCCGCGTCGCGTCCCTGACGGCGAGGACCGGCTGCCCCCGGTCCCGACAGCGTTCCCAGATCTCGCGCTGGTGTTCCCGCGTGGCGTACACCGGCACGTTCGACGGGGCGAGGTGTTCCATTGCTCATTTGTAGGGACTGGAGGTGTATTATCTTTCGGCAGTGCCCGGCCAGCCGGTTTACCCGCGGTAGCCCGGTGCCACGCTGGTGAGTCACTGCGTTTCGCGTCCGCAGGCAGAAATGCCACGCAGGAAATGTTTAGGGGGAGGGCTGTGTCCACAGGAGTGCTATGGCAGATATCGAAGTCGAGAGTACGTGCGAGGAAGGATACACAGTAGAAAGCGTCATCAACGGCGAATGGGAGCTTATCGTCGACGCGCTGAGCGAGAACGGTCCGTCGCCGAACGAGGTGCTTGCCGCCGACTACGCCTCCTGTTACATCCCGGCGCTACGCGTCGCGGCCGACAAGTACGGGCACGAGGACATCGGCAGCGTCGACGTCGAGGTCGCCGCAGGTCTCGACGAGGACGACGACCTGGAGTACATCGACTTCCACGTCGAGGTCGAGGAGTCACTTGCCGACGAAGAGCAGGACATCGTGGAACTCGCTGAGGACATCTGCCACGTCCATTCGGCGCTGCAGGACGAACTCCACGCCGAAATTACCATCGAGTCCGGCGTCTGAGCAGGCAGGAACAGGGGGTGGCGTTTATTTTTCGCTGATAGTAGGCTTGTCGTCGTCACTCCGGGAACAGCAGTATGACTGAGGACGTGTTGTGATAGCCAGTGTAATCCTCGTCGGCCGAGCAGACTTCGCCGTAGGTTTCGAAGCCGGCGAAGGGCGCGTCGATAGCGCTGTGAATCGTGTCGACAGCGTCGTCGAAGTCGTCGCCGAGTATCATCGCACGGCAGGCGCAGTCGTACACGAACCCGCCCGCGACGCTTCCCCCGCCGAGTTCGTTTGCGGCGTTGGTCGCGGCGTTCCGGACGGCATACACCTGATCGGATTTGTTGCTGTGAGTCACCCGCACTTCCGTCCCCTCGGAGACGGTGACAGCGAAATCCAGCGGCCCCTCGGTGTCGGTTGTATGACCCGGCCACCGGATGTTGTACCCTTTCGTCGAGATGAGTTTGCTCTCGATGAAGGTCTTGATCCGGGAGGCGAGTCCGTCCGCATCCGCGTCCGGTTCCGATTCGATACCGAGTTCGTAGCGGCCGAGCAACATGACGAGATCCTCGGACCCTGCTTCCAGCTCGTCGACGTCGATGTCGTACGTCTCCATCGCATCCTCTCGAATTGCGTCTCGCCAGGCCTCGAACGCAGGCCTGCCGTCGAGTTCGTACACGGTGCTCCCCTCTGCTCGGGTTACCGTCATCGCCTCGGAGATCGGTTCGTGGCCGTGGTTGACTGTCACCGGGAGCGGGTCCTCTGAGGCAATGAGCGCGAGGACGACGGCGTCCGTCTCGATCCGGTCGTTCCGGAAGACGTGGGTCTGCTGTAACTGGAGGTCGTCGCCCGCAGACCCCCCGACGACAGGCGTCTCCTCGTCGTCGAGGTACTGCTCGGTGAGTCGAGTGACTTTGTTTCCGATTCCGGCCATGCCGTCGTGAAGGTTGATGAGCGTTCGATGCGGGTACCCATCGACAGCAGGGTCCTCGCTCGCGGGGAGGTCGTGAACGGCTTCGAACAGACAGCGCTCGGGATCAGCGCTGAGTTCGGTCGAGAGGCTGGAGAAGAACCGCATCGAGTCCGACGAAACGACGCCGACTGTGACAGTTCCGTTCCCCGAACCGGCTTCAGTGAACTCTCCAGAGGACGAACAGCCCACGATTTCGGTATCTGAACCGACAACACTCCGAGCGCCCCACAGCACCGCCTCGTAATCGTATGTCGGGGAGCAGAAAATCTGACAGAAGTCCGGTTCGCTGGCCGAGATGGCGTCCATGGCTTCCCGTATGGCGTCCATAGCTGCGGCATCGCCAGAGTCCCCCGTCGCCTGCCCTGTCCCAAACTCAGTAGTCATTGAGATGCAAGTATATCGTGAGCTAACTTAACATATTGGAACCGTTTTGAAGACAATAAGACGTGGCAGTGGGTCGGCCGGAGACGTAACAGTCTGCCCAGAAACGGTGCTTTTTACCGTAGAACACCGCACGGAGCGGGAAACGCTCATACCGCCGGCCCGCAAACACCAGTCCATGAGCGATTCAAACTGGACCGACCGCATCGCCGGCGAACGGATGGCGGTCGACCAGCGGTTCAACGAACAGGTCAAAGCGTCGTCGTTCTCCAGCCAGCAGTGGGGGCTCGTGATGACTGCAGTCGAGTTCGAGATCGAGAACCCGGGCGACCCTGACGCCGCTCGAATCGTCGCCGATACCTCGAAGCTCTCTAGCGTCATGCCCGAGATGGAGCGGGTCGCCAACCAGGGGCCGATGGGCGGACCGGGCGGTGACCAGTCCGGGAGCTCGGGCGGCCTCCTCTCGGGAGTCAAGGACGCACTTGGACTGGGTGGGTCCGGCGGCGGCAACAAACAACAGGAGGAAGAAGCGGCACGCCTCGCACAGGCGTACGCTGAGCAGTTGCAGGAGAAACTGGAGTCGAACGGGCGCTGGAAGTCCGTCTGCGAGCAGGCCCAGGGTTAGTACTCGTCGCCGCCGTGGAACAGCGTTAGCTCCTCGGCCTCGTAGATGTTGATGAGTTCCGTCACGATGTCGTCGTACGATTCGTCCTCGACGCGGAGGTCGTCGAGGCGGTCCACTGTCTCGGCGTCCAGTTCCACGGATGGCATACCCGAACCTTTCACTGGAACACACTTAATTCCCGCCCTCGCTCAAAAACGAACGCGAACAGTAGTAACAAATCAGAACCGAAAACTGTTAATGGTCGTTCTCGGTAGAAACACGACACATGCGACCACTGGGTGACTCACCGCTCGTACGGAACGACAAGACGCTCGTGCTGGCCCACGACCACGGGCTGGAACACGGTCCCAAGCAGTTCAGCGGCGTCGAGGAGCGCCTCGACCCGCGTGAGGTGTTCGAGATGGCGACCCACGACGCCGTGACGGCGCTGGCCGTCGGCAAGGGCCTCGCCGAGACGTACTACCCGAGCTACGAGGACGACGTGAACCTGCTGGCGAAGCTCAACGGCGGGTCGGACCTCTGGATGGGCGACCCGTACTCGCCACAGAACTGGTCGGTCGACTACGCCGCCGAGCTCGGTGCCGACGCCATCGGGTACACCGTCTATCCGGGCGTCAACCGCGAGACCGACATGTTCGAGGACTTCCGCCCGGTGCAGGAGAACGCCCGCGACCACGACCTGCCGATTGCGATGTGGTCGTACCCGCGCGGACAGGCCATCAAGGAGCACCGCAGTCCGTCGACCATCGCCTACGCGGCCCGCATCGGCCTCGAACTCGGCGCGGACTTCACGAAGGTCAAGTATCCGCGTGACAAGGAGGCGATGGCCCACGCCGTCCGCTCGGCGGCCGACAACCGCGTCCTGCTCTCCGGTGGCTCGAAGACCTCCGACCGGGACTTCCTCGAACTCGTCGAGGACTGTATGGACGTCGGCGTCGCCGGCCTCGCCGTCGGCCGCAACGTCTGGCAGCGCGACGACCCCTACGACATCCTGGACAAGCTCGAAGGCGTCATCTTCGAGGACGCGACAGCTGACGACGTCCTGTAGGCCATGGACGAGGAGACGCGCCGAGCCGTCGCCGCGGCAGACGAAGCGTTGCCCGATAGCGACGCGCTTCCCGACGCTATCGACGCCGGTCGGGTCGTCTTCGGCTTCGACGGCTACCTCGACCGCGTCCGGGAGGTCGTCGCGGACCGCATCGACCCAGAGAGCCACGAGCGCCTCGCCACGCTGGAGGGGTTCGGCGACCGCATCGACCGCTCCGTCGCCGCCGACAGCTCGCTCTCCTTCGAGTGGCTCCAGCAGGGGAGCCGGACCGGCGGCCACACCAGCCACCTCGCGCGGGCCTTCGGCGGCTGGTCGTTCGACCCCGTGATGGTCGGGATGTACGGTGACCCGGTCCACGACGCCTTCGAGGCGGAGTTCGGCGAGTACGACCTCCACTCAATCGGCGAGCCCGGCGTCACCGACGCCGTCGAGTTCGACGACGGGAAGCTCATGCTCACCGAGATCGGCGACACGATGTCGCTGGACTGGGCCGAACTCGACGCGGCCTTCGGCCACGACCGACTGGCCGGGAAGCTCGACGGCGCGAGTCTGTTAGGGACTGGCTACTGGTCCGAGACGCCGGACTTGCCGACGGTCTTCGACGGGCTCCGTGACCTGTGGGGCGATATCGACGACCCGCCCGAAACAGTGCTTGTCGACCCCGGCGACGTGCGAAAGCTCGACGCCGACCGGCTGCGCGCCGGCCGGGAGGCCATCGGGCGGCTGGACGAGGTGACTGATGTGGTGATCTCCTCGAACCGTGCTGAAACGGGTGTCCTCGCGGACGCCTACGCCGGCGACGCCGAGCGGTCGTTCGCCGACGACGCCGAGGCAGTGTTCGAGGCGCTGGAACCGACCTGGTTCGTCGGCCACGGCGTCGAGCGGTCGGTCGCCGTCTCCGGGGACGGTACCGATAGCGTCGCCGTCCCGGCCGTCCCGGACCCGAAACTGACGACCAGTTCCGGCGACCACTTCAACGCCGGACTGGGGCTCGCGCTCATCGCCGGCCTCCCGCCGGCGGCCGCCGTCGTCGTCGGCAACGCCGTCGCCGGCTACTTCGTCCGGACCGCGGACCAGCCGTCGCTGGCCGACGTGCGTGCGTTCGTCGACGACTACCTCGAGAAGTTCTGAATTGCTGTCCCCGCTTTCTACGAATCTTTTGTGCCCGCTACAGCCGTCGGACCGTCACGCCATCCCGGAGCGAGTCGATATCGCCCAGGTCGGGAACGGCCGTGCCGGCCTGCTGGACCACCTGCGAGGAGACGGCCACGCCGGTCCGGAGCGCCGTCTCGTCGTCCGCGCCGGCTTCCCAGGCGCTCAGGACGCCCGAAAGGAGCGCGTCGCCGGCCCCGACGGTGTCGACGACGTCGATGTCCAGCGCTTCGGCGTACAGGTTGCCCGCGTCGCCGACGAGGACCGCGCCGTCCGCGCCGAGAGAGGCCAGCACGCGGTCGAAGCCCCGCTCCCGGAACTTCTCCGCCGCGTCCGCACACCCCTCGACCGTGGAGACGTCGGCCCCGGTCGCGTCGCCGAGTTCGGCGCGGTTCGGCTTACAGAGGCCGTACTGGGCGTCGAGCTCCCGGAGGACGTCGCCGCCGGTGTCGACGATTGTCTCCCAGTCGCCGCCGGCCGCGATGCGGTCGATGGCGGCCGGGGACAGCCCCGGCGGCAGGCTCCCACCGACGAGCACCCGGTCGGGGGACTGTGCCCGCACCTGTTCGAGCAGCGAGTCAACGACCGACTCGCCGACGGTCGGCCCGGCCTGGTTCAGTTTGTACTCCTCCGCGGCCGCGATAGCGGTGGTGTTGAGCCGGGTCGTTCCGTCCACGTCGACGAAGGCCGTCTCGACGCCGTCGTCCTGCAGGGTCTCTCTGATGAACGAGCCCGTGAACC
Organism: Haloarcula sp. KBTZ06; assembly: GCF_048595605.1. Classification (NCBI taxonomy): domain Archaea; kingdom Methanobacteriati; phylum Methanobacteriota; class Halobacteria; order Halobacteriales; family Haloarculaceae; genus Haloarcula; species Haloarcula sp. KBTZ06. Next base: position 923,268 of record NZ_CP184337.1, on the reverse strand, counting down.
CACCCAGCAGTCCCGTTGCGACGCAGGGACGGTCCATCGCGGTGAGCAACTGCGCCGCGTTGATGCCCTTCCCGCCCGCGTCGAACTGCGCCTCGTCGGCCCGCATCACACGATCGGGAGCCATTTGCTCGTCGAACTGAATCGTCTGGTCGACGGCGGGGTTGTAGGTGACGGTGACGATCATGTGCTGACCTCCTCGACGGTCACGTCGGCGTCCGCGAGTGCCGTGGCGAGCGCCCCTGATGGACTGGCATCAGTGACCAGCAGGTCGACCTGGTCCAGATCAGCGAAGCTGACGAAACTCCGGTCGCCGAACTTCGACGCGTCGGCGACCAGCACGACCCGGCGGGCGCGCTCGACCATGATCTCCTTGACGGCCGCCTCGTCTTCATTTGGCGTCGACAGCCCGGCAGCGCTGTCGAGGGCGTTCGTCCCCAGAAACAACAGGTCGAAGTTCATTCGCCCGATGGCTCGCTCGGCCATCGGACCGACGAGCGCCCGGGTCCGCGGTCGGAGACTTCCACCGGTGAGTTTCGCATCGACGTCTCGCTCGGCCACCTCGGTGGCGAGTTCCGGCATATTCGTCGCCGCGACGTAGTCGGTGTCCGGAATCGCGCGAGCGACTTCCATCGTCGTCGAGCCAGCATCGAAACAGACCACATGGCCCTCACGGACTTCCTGTGCGGCTCGCTCGCCGATGGCCTGTTTCTCCGCGTAGTGGTCAACCTCGCGCTGGCCGTACGGTCGTTCGGTCCCGGCGGAGGACGCCGGTACTGCGCCGCCGTGGGACCGCTTGATGCGGCCTTGCGACTCCAGGTCCCGGAGGTCACGGCGTATCGTCGCCTTCGAGAACTCGAGTTCCGCGGCCAGTTCCGACACTGAACAGCCGTCTCGCTCTGTCACCAACTGGACGATAGTGCGCTTTCGCTCGGCCGGGAGCATTCTCTCTGCTGTGATTGTTTCGCTTCGGTTTTACCTCTTTCTATCGGACCGTGCTTGTTTCTGCCCGGATAGAACGCGAGAAAACTGCCTACAGCTCGTCGATTACCGCGGCGGTCACGTCCTCAGTGGATGCGTCGCCGCCCAGATCCGGCGTTCGGGGACCCGAGTCGAGCACGGACTCGACGGCCGACCGGACAGCATCGCCCTGCTCGTCGTATCCGAGGTGGTCGAGCAGCATCGCGGCGGAGAGAATCATCGCCGAGGGGTTTGCGATACCCTCGCCGGCGATGTCCGGCGCGGAGCCGTGGACCGGCTCGAACAGCGCGTTCTCCTCGCCGATGTTGGCCGACGGCAGCAGACCGAGGCCGCCGACGAGGCCAGCGGCGAGGTCCGACAGCATGTCGCCGGCGAGGTTCGGACAGATGACGACGCCGTAGTCCTGCGGGTTCATCACGAGGTGCATCGCGAGCGCGTCCATCAGCGCGGTGTCGTAGGACGCGTCCCGGTCCTCGCCGACCGCCGAGGCCGTATCGAGGAACAGGCCGTCCGTGGTGCGCATGACGTTGGCTTTGTGGGCAATCGTCACGTCGTCGTACCCGTTCCCCTTCGCGTAGCTGAAGCCGTACTCGGCGATTTTCTCGGAAGCGTCCTCGGTGATGACCCGGGTGCAGGTGGTGACGCCCTCGGAGATTTCGCTCTCGATGCCCTTGTAGACGCCCTCGGTGTTCTCCCGGATGAACACGATATCGGTGTCGGGCTGGACGGCGTCGAGCCCCGGATACGAGCGGGCCGGGCGGACGTTGGCAAAGGAGCCGACGACCTGCCGGAGGGGCAAGATGACGTCGGCCGCCGTCTCGCCGGCCGCGCCGAACAGCGTCGCGTCGGCGTCGGCCGCCAGATCGCGCGTTTCTTCGGGCAGCGCCTCGCCGGTTTCTGCCTTCACTGCGTCGCCGGCCGCACCTTCGACGAAGTCGAAGTCGACGGCATCGACGGCCTCCAGAACCTCGACCGCGGCGGGTGTGACCTCCTGTCCGATCCCGTCGCCGGGAATAACGGCTATCTCGTGTGTCATAGCAGGAGGCACGTAGTCGGCCGGTGAAAGTGGTTCGGTTCGCTGTCTCACACGCAGCGCTCGGGCGGTGGCAGCGTCAGTCGAGCGGGAGTTTCCGGAGCGGATCCGAAGCGGTTGACTCCGGGGTCCGCCATACTCGTGGAACGCGTCAGTGGTGGACCGTCTCGACACGGCGAGCCAGAGGGTGACTCTGGGTCGAGACAGGGATGGCAGCGCGGTGGCACGGCTCCCCAGCGAGCGCATCGAACTGGTGGAGGGCCGAAGCGACGGGAACAGCGCGTCGCCAGGGACCGTGCGCACCCGAGTATTGTGGTGGTTAATATGTATTTACTACCACAATACTATGGAAACTACTGACACCATAGATACTACAGATACAAAAAATACAATCAATACTATCGGTCCAGCAGGGACCACTGCTGTCGAAGCAACGATACCAAGCGCCGGTCACGGCAGAGGGTGGCTTAGCTCAGAGTTTGTGTCGGAAGGCGTGGAGGACGTTCTCGCCAGTCTCGGTCAGTTCCACCTGTTTCGTCCGGCCGACATCGTTGACTTCGATGTAGCCGTCCTCGACCAGTGGGTCGACGATGTTGGCGTTCAGCAACGCGAATTTCGCCTTCTCGTTTGCCGGGTCCGCGTCGTCGATGAACGAAAGCCCGGCGTCCTCGGCGAACCCGATGAGGTCTGATTTCTTGGCGGTGTAGGTGTCCGTGTTCGTCCGCTTGAGATAGTCCAGTACTGCGACCTGATCGCGGGAGATGGCTTCGATGGGGTACGACGGGAGGACCTCCGCGCGCTCCATGCCGCGAGTGAGTGGCTCCGCTGAAATCGGCGGGACGTGTTCCTCGGGATGGACGTAGTAGGCCGTCGCCGCCGTCGCCATACACGCGATAGCGCTTCCGATAGCCGCCACTTTCGGCCCGCTGGAGACGTTGACGCGCACGATATCTTCCGGATGGTCGGCGGTCAGCGTCGTCACGACCGCCAGCACGTCGTAGAGGTCGTGTAGATCCGCGCAGTGCAGGTCGACGCTGACACCGTTGGCGTCCAGTTCTTCGACGAGTGCCTGCTGGTACGGCGTCAGCCGTGACGGCTCCGTCGTCGCTGTGAGGAGGTACACGTCGTCAGCGTTGTGCTGGTGAATCGGTTCGGCGATCCGGTCGCGTTCGTGCCCCAGCGGCGCGATGTGTATCTCCCGAATCTGGTCCATGCAGGAAGAACGCGCCCCGCACAGCTATTGGTCTTGCCATCTCCGGGACAGACCTCTCCTGTGGCACGACCGTCGGATTACCGACCTGGCCGTGAACGGAAAATGATCGCGCTGCGCTCACGGCACTGCCGTTCGCGCGTTCGAGGTCGCAAGCGACCTCGCTAGTCGTCCGCTTCTGCGAACCGGACGCTCGCGCTGAGAACACGTACAGTGGTCCGCTGGCGCTCACGGCTATGCCGTTCGCGCATACCGAGGTCGCGGGGCGACCTCGCGTTAATCGTCCGCTTCGATATCTGACCGCGTCTGGTCGAGGTACGGCAACTGCGAGGCCGTCTCCTCGATAGCGTTCCGGTTGGCCTTCATCAGCGCCGTCGTGTCCCAGTTGCCCTCGACGAGGGCTTCGCGCTGGGCGCGGTCGACGCTGACGTTGATCTCGTTGTCGCCGTAGGTGACTGTCTCCGCCCGCACGTCGACCTCAATCTCGCCGTCGGGGTTGTCATCAACCCATTGCTGGAGCGCGTTGATCGTCTCGTGGTCGGCAGTGACCGTCGGGATGCCAAGCGCCAGACAGTTCCCGGCGAAAATCTCGGCGAAGCCCTCTCCGATGATCGCGTCGATGCCCCAGCGCATCAGGGCCTGGGGCGCGTGTTCGCGCGAGGAGCCACAGCCGAAGTTGTTGTTGACGACCATCACGTTCGAGTCCTGGAACCGCTCCTCGTTGAACGGGTGGTCCTTCTCGTTGTCCTCGTCGTCGAACCGCAGGTCGAAGAAGGCGAACTCGCCCAGCCCGTCGAAGGTGACGACCTTCATGAACCGCGCCGGGATGATCTGGTCCGTGTCGATGTCGTTCCCGCGAATCGGGATGCCAGACCCCTCGACGTAATCGACCGACGGGATGTCTTCAGTGGGGTCACTCATGCCAGAGCCACCTCCTCTAGGTCGCGCACGTCAGACACCTCGCCGGTGATGGCCGCAGCGGCCACCATCCGTGGGTTCATCAGGACGGTCCGGCCGTCCTTGCTGCCCTGCCGGCCGACGAAGTTCCGGTTGGAGGAGGAGGCACAGGCCTCGTCGCCCTCCAGTTGGTCCTCGTTCATGCCCAGACACATCGAACAGCCGGCGTTTCGCCACTCGAAGCCGGCTTCCTCGAAGATGTCCTTCAGGCCTTCTTCCTCGGCGGCGCGCTGGACGCGCTGGCTGCCGGGGACGACGAACGCTCGCACGTCGTCGGCGACTTCGCGGCCCTTGACGATGCGGGCCGCCCGTCGCAGGTCAGGCAGCCGAGCGTTGGTACAGGAGCCAAGGAAGGCAACGTCGATGTCGTAGCCCTCCATCGTCTCGCCGGGCTCGACGCGCATGTGTTCCTGAGCGCGACGGGCGGTGTCGACCTTGTCGTCGGCCAAGTCCTCGGGCTCTGGAATCGGATCGTCGATGCCGATGCCCTGACCGGGCGTGGTTCCCCATGTGACGACGGGGTCCAGTTCGCTCGCGTCGATCTCGACGACGTCGTCGTATTCGGCGTCGTCGTCCGAGCGGATGGACTCCCAGTACGGCTTGAGTTCCTCGAACTTCTCGGGGTGCTCCTGGAAGTAGTCCGTGCCTTCGAGCCACTCGTAGGTGGTCTCGTCGGGGTTGACGTAGCCCGCGCGAGCGCCGCCCTCGATGGACATGTTACAGATGGACATCCGGCCTTCCATGTCGAGGTTCTCGATGGTCTCGCCGGCGTACTCGTACACGTAACCGACGCCCCCCTCGGTCCCGAGCCGGCGGATAATTTCGAGGATGATGTCCTTTGCCTCGACGCCCTCGTCGAGTTCGCCGGTGACCTCGATCTTGCGGACCTTCTGTTTCTCCATCGCGATGGTCTGGGTCGCCAGTACGTCGCGGATCTGGCTCGTCCCGATACCGAACGCGAGCGCGCCGAACGCGCCGTGGGTCGAGGTGTGGCTGTCACCACAGACGATGGTCTTGCCGGGCTGGGTGATACCCTGCTCCGGGCCGATGACGTGGACGATACCCTGGTCGCCCGTCGTTGGGTCAGAGAACTGGATACCGGCGTCCCGGACGTTCTCTTCGAGTTCGGCCATCATCGTCTCGGCCGCGTCGTCGCTGTAGGGCCGGTCCTGATTGGCGGTCGGCACGATGTGGTCGACCGTCGCGTGAGTCAGGTCCGGGCGCGCGACCTCAAGCCCGCGCTCTTTGAGCATCCCGAAGGCCTGCGGGCTGGTAACCTCGTGGATGAGGTGCAGCCCGACGAACAGCTGGTCCTGGCCGTTCGGCAGGGTCGTGACCTTGTGCTGGTCCCATACCTTGTCGTACAGCGTTCCCTGGCTCATACTGTCTCGTCCCGTCCTTCCGTTCCGCGCTCGTACGCCCGAGTGACACCCTCGTCGGGTGCTTCGTGGTCGATGTCCTCCATCGTCTCGTCAGTCTCCTCCTCCGCGTCGCGTTCGCCGCCGTCGGCGGCCACGACCGGGCCGCGGCGAAACACCGCGCCGAAGGTCCCGTTCGTCTCGGGGTGGGTGTGCTCGATGCTGCCCATCGTCGTACGCGATTCGCTCTGTTCGCCGTCCATCGTATCCGTGTGTTCCTTAGTCATCTGCTGGGGCTTCTGTCTTCTCTGCGTCGGCGTCCTCTCCCCACGCGAACAGGTCGCGCAGGTTCTCGCCGACGGCTTCGATCTGGTGGTTCTGTTCTGCGTCGCGGTACTGCTTGTAGGCGGGCCGGTTGGCCTGGTTCTCGTTGATCCACTCGCGAGCGAACTCGCCGTTCTGGATCTCTTCGAGGATTTTCTCCATCCCTTCGCGGTCGATGACCTCTTCACCGCGGGTGAGACCGCCGTACTCGGCGGTATCGGAGACGGAGTTCCACATGCCCATGTGGCCGCCCTCGTACATGAGGTCGACAATGAGCTTCAGCTCGTTCAGACACTCGAAGTAGGCCATCTCCGGCGCGTAGCCGGCGTCGACCAGCGTCTCGAAGCCGGCCTTGACCATCTCGGTGACGCCGCCACAGAGGACAGCCTGCTCGCCGAAGAGGTCCGTCTCGACCTCTTCCTGGAAGGAGGTCTCGATGACGCCGGCGCGGGTACAGCCGATGCCCTTCGCGTAGGCCAGCGACTCTTGCTTGGCGTTGCCGGTCGCGTCCTGATAGACCGCGATGAGACCGGGCGTCCCCTCGCCGCGCTCGTAGGTCCGGCGCACGAGGTGGCCGGGCGACTTCGGCGCGACCATCGTCACGTCCACGTCTTCCGGCGGTTCGATCTGGCCGTAGTGGATGTTGAAGCCGTGTGCGAACTGGAGCGTGTCTCCGGCGTCCAGTTCGTCCTCGATGGCCTCGTAGACGGCCGGCTGAATCGTGTCCGGGACGAGCATCACGACGCGGTCCGCCTCGCCGGCGGCCACGTCGGGCGTCTCGACGCGGAGACCCGCGTCCTCGGCGTCCGCCCAAGACGACGAGTCCTCGCGGAGGCCGACAATTACGTCGACGCCGGACTCGTGGAGGTTCAGCGCGTGGGCATGGCCCTGTGAGCCGTAGCCCAGCACGGCTACGGTCTCATTGTCGATAGTCGATACGTCAGCGTCCTCGTCGTAGTAGACTGTTGTGGTAAGTTCGTCAGACATCTTTCTCTAGTGTTTTCGGGCCGCGTTCCAGTGCGGCGGCCCCGGTTCGCACGATCTCCTGCACATCGAACTGCTTGAACGCCTCGATGGCGGCGTCGATTTTCTGCTTGCTGCCCGTGATTTCGACGGTGACCGAATCGGTCGACGCGTCGACGGCCTGGCCGTCGTACATGTCGGCAACGGCGTTGACGTCGTCTGGCTTCTCGCCGCTGACTTTCACCAGTGCGAGCTCTCGCCGGACGGCCTCGCCTTCGAGTTCCCTGACCGAGATGACGGGCACGAGCTTCCGCAGTTGCTTTTTCGCCTGGTCGATTCCCGGTTCCGGTTCCTCGATGAGAATCGTCATCCGGGCTGTGTCGTCGTCGACCGTTGGCCCGACGGTGAGGCTTTCGATGTTGAACTGGCGTCGGCTGAACAGCGCCGACACCTCCGAAAGCACGCCCGGTCGGTGCTTGACCAGCGCTGACAGCACCGCCTGTCGCGGCTCGTGTGTCACTTCGGCCTCGGGGTCGACGCGGATGCCCTGCATGTTGCGTCGGCCCTTCGGGCGCATCCGTTCGTCCGGCGCGGGGCCTGGCATTCCTCCAGTCATTGTTAGATCATGTCCAGATGGTCTTCGTTGAGCGCGAACTGGCCGTTGTCACCGCCGCTTGGCACCATCGGGAAGACGTTCTCCCCGGGGTCGATGTGGGCGTCGATGACGCTCGGGCCGTCGTAGTCGCGTGCTTCCTGTATCGTTTCCTCGACGTTCTCGTAGGATTCGAGCGTGAACCCGCGCGCGCCGAAGGCCTCGGCGAGCTTGTCGAACTGCGGAATCCACGGGTACTCGGAGGCCATCCGCCGGCCCTCGTAGAAGCCGTCCTGCCACTGGCGGACCATCCCGACCGCCTCGTTGTTCAGGACGACGTAGGTGATGTCCAGTTGCTCCCGAACGGCGACCGAGAGGCCCTGGACGGTCATCAAGAACGATCCGTCGCCGTCGAAGCAGACGACTTCCTGATCCGGCGCGGCGAGTTTCGCACCGATAGCGGCGGGCACACCGTAGCCCATCGTCCCGAGGCCGTGGGAGGAGACCCACGTCCGGGGCTCGGTGTACTCCCAGAACTGGGAGGCCCACATCTGGTGCTGGCCGACGCCGGTACAGACGATAGTGTCGTCCGGCGTCATCTCCGAGAACTGCTCGACGACGTACTGCGGCTTCAGCGGCTCGTCGTCGGGCGTGTCGTAGTCCATCGGGTACTCATCTTTCCAGGTCTGGCACTGGTCGCGCCACTCGTCGGCGTCCGGCGCACGCGGCATCGCGTCGAACAGCTGCCGGAGCACGTTCCGGGCGTCGCCGATGAGCGGGTAGTCAGCGTAGACGTTCTTGCTGATTTCCGCGGGGTCGATGTCGACGTGGATGACCTCCGCGTCGGGGGCAAAGGAGTCGACGCCGCCGGTCAGGCGGTCGTCGAAGCGCGTCCCGATAGCCAGCATGCAGTCGGTGTTGCTAATCGCCATGTTGGCGTAGCCGGTGCCGTGCATCCCGGCCCACTCCAGTGAGAGTTCGTGGTCCTCGGGGAAGGAGCCGATGCCGGGCATCGTCGTGATGACCGGGATATCGTACTCCATGGCGAACTCCCTGAGCGCGCTGGAGGCGTCGGCCTTGATGACGCCGCCGCCCGAGAGGATGACGGGGCGGCCGGCTTCGGCCAGCGCCTCGGCGGCTTCCTGAACGTTTTCGTCGTCTGCTTCCTCGGGCACCTCGTAGGTCTCCGGCGTCTCGGGGGCACCGGGTTCGACCTCGGTTTCGCCCTGCGTCACGTCCTTCGGCAGGTCGACCAGCGTCGGCCCCTGCCGGCCGGCGTCGGCGAGCGCGAACGCTTCGCTGACGTCGTCGCCGACGGTGTCGGAGTCGGCGGCGAAGTAGCTCTCCTTCGTGATAGGCTGGGTGATGCCGACGGTGTCGGTCTCCTGGAAGGCGTCGTTGCCGACGAACTCCGTCGGGACCTGGCCGGTCAGCGCGATGACCGGGTCCGAGTCCATGTTGGCGTCGGCGATGCCGGTCACGAGGTTCGTCGCGCCGGGGCCGGACGTGGCAAAACAGACACCGGGGTCGCCGGTGACGATTCCGTACGCGTCCGCCGCGTGCGAGGCCCCCTGTTCGTGGGCCATCGTGACGTGGTTGATGTCGGAGTCGTACAGCGCGTCGTAGACGGGCATGATTGCGCCGCCCTGAACGCCGAAGACGTAGTCAGTCCCGGCGTTTTCAAGCGCACGGATGACCGATTGTGCGCCCGTTGTGACCGGTTCCTGTTCGGTCTCCTCTGTTTCTTCCGCTTCCTTGGGGATGGATGCGCGTTCGCTCATCGTGTCAGCCCTCCGTCTGTTCGTGTTCGGGGTCGATACCGCGGTGATGTGTATGCTGCGTGCATGACTGGTGACTCTGTGGTGTTCAGGCGAATCGATTCGGCCGGGGGTGAAAATGTGAAATGAGGGGCTATAGTGCCCCTACAATACGCACGCCGAGAATAGCGGTCGCGGTGCTGGCGGGTGGTCGAACCTGACGCCCAGCAGCCGCGGTCATCACATCCAAATGCAGTTCGTCCCGAATAATAAACGTTCTGTGATAGCCGTTGGCGGACAGCCGCTCGGAACCGGGTACTCACCGGTGGCTGCTCACTCGTAGTGACGGCCGGAAGCGAGGTCATCGACCTACGCCCGGACCTCCTCGCTTTCCTCGGTCACGCCGATCTCCTCGGCGAACCGTTCGAGCACCGACATGGTGACCTGTTCCTCCGCGCCGTACTCCTTGACGCGGCGGGTCACTTCTCGGACCTCCGCCTCGGTCGGGTCGTAGCCCGCGTCGACGAGCCGCTCCCGAACCGAATGGGCTCCGGTGTGCTTGCCGAGCACGAGTTCGCGCGTGGCCCCGACCATCTCGGGGGTCATGACGCCCGGCTCGAACGTGTCGGAGTTCTCGATGACGCCGGCGGCGTGGATACCGCTCTCGTGGGAGAAGGCGTTGCGCCCGACGACGGGCTTGTTCGCCGGCACCCCGATGTCGGATTTCTCCTCGACGATCCGCGATAGCTCCGTGATGCGGGTGGTGTCAATTCCGGTGTCGACGTCGTAGAGCGACTCCAGCGCCATCACGACCTCTTCGTAGGCCGCGTTGCCGGCGCGTTCGCCGATCCCGTTGACCGACACCTGCGCCTGGCTGGCTCCGGCCTCGAAGCCGGAGATGGCGTTGGCCGACGCCAGCCCGAAGTCGTCGTGCGTGTGCACGTCGATGTAGGCGTCGGTGCAGTCGTCGACGATCTCGATGAGGTCGTAGAACCGCCGCGGCGTGGCGACCCCACAAGTGTCCGGAATGTTGATCCAGTCCGCCCCCGCCGCGGACGTAGCCTCGATGACTTCGACGAGGAAGTCCTCGTCAGTCCGAGTCGCGTCCATCGGGGAGAACATGCACTCGACGCCCGCGTCTTTGATCATCTCGACACAGTCGACTGCAGTGTCGAGTGCCTCCTGACGGGTCGCATGCATGGAATCCTGCAACTGTACGTCCGACGTCGAGACGAAGGTGTGGACCATGTCCACACCGGAATCCAGAGCCGCCTCGATGTCTTTCTCGACCACACGCGCCAGTCCGCAGGTCGTCACTCGCGTGGACTCGGCGATGTCGCGCACTGCCTCGAACTCTGCATCGGAGTTGACGGGGAACCCGGCCTCGATGACGTGGGTGCCCATCTCGTCGAGCAGCGCAGCTATCTCGCGTTTGTCCTCGTAGTTGAACGACGTACGTGGTGACTGCTCACCATCGCGCAGCGTGGTGTCGAAAATCCGTGCGTCTGTTATCTCAGACGTGGAATCCAGTGTGCCCTGGAAGAACTCGATCCGCCGGAGATTCCGACGTGCCCTCGTTGTTGGACATAAGCACCCGTAACTGGATGCTTCCACTATTTATACTTGTCCATAGGGCGGTGATATGTGCACACGACACACGGTCACGACCGCCGCCGGTGCGACTGCCGCGCGTCAGACGGTTTGGGGAGGATTTTTGCTCCGTCCGCGCATGGATGTGGCTATGAGCGATTTCGAGGGGCTGGACCTGCAGGCCGTGGAGGACCAGATGGACGAGGACCGTGACGGGGCCGGCAGCAACCGCGTCGTGCTGGGCGTCCTCGACGGGTCGGAACCGCCCGAGCAGTGGATCAACACCATCGAAAACGGGTCGGTCCTGGTTCTCAACGTCGAAGGCGACCTGAACGAACTCGCCGCCGGGTTCGCCCGGCCGGTCCGGGAGGCCGGCGGCGAACTGATGCACTTCCGCGGCTTTCTGGTTGTGACGCCGCCGGGCGTCAGTATCGACTCCGAGCGGCTGGATTGAGCGACGAACCAGACTGCGTGCTTCAACTGTCTTGTTGCGGGCGGTGCGTTTCTTGAGACAGACGTGGAAATAGCGGGAATAGTGGGTTTCGCTGACAGAATAGCTGACGTACCGGTCACGGGGAGAGGAATCGCTGCAGCAGTCCATGCCATACGCGGATACCCCGGTCCCACGCTTGCCAGTAGGTGTCGAAGAACCGGGGCGAACCCCTGTCAGTGTGGCTCGGTCGGGTCGTGATCTGGGCGTGGCAGTCCGGACAGCGGTAGTGCGTGCCGCCGTGGTGCTCGACCACCATCCAGTCGCCGTCGTACCTGCTCCGGTGCCCACAGTCCGGACAGAACAGCGTCGCCTTCGCAGGGGCTTCCTGTTCGGCTCGGGAGTCAGTCGGGGACATCCTCGGGTGAAACGTGGCCGCCGACACGAAAAGAACCTGCCTATGAGGTGTCTATACAGCTACTAATACGGGGGTAGTCATTATATTCGCTTCCGGCGGATTCACCCCCGGTACCACTGGCCCGCTACGCTAGCATCGTGGCCCGCTACGCCGACACCGGCGGTTGTCTACGCCGACACCAGCGTCAGGTAGTGGCCGTCCCGGTCCCTGATTCGGACGCCGTCCTCGACCGAGGTGACCGAAAGCGCGTCGTCAGCGACTTCCCTGGCCGTCGATTTCGGGTCTTCGGCGACGACGCCGAAGTCGACGTGAACGCCGCCGCGGGCGTCAGCGATGCCGAGCCGCGGTGACCACAGTTCCAGGTCGAGGTCGCCGGTCGAGAGCCGAACGCGGCCTTCGTCGCGGCCGTCGTCGACCATGTCGAACCCCAGCGAGGTGTAGAACGCCACGGCCGAGGACAGGTCCTCGACTTCGAGGACGAGTTCGAACAGGCCGGTGACGCCATCGCCGTCGACCGCCCGCTCGCCGAGTTCCACGCAGTTGCCCTGCGGGTCGTAGAAGTACAGCGAGCGCGCGTCCCCGAAGGTGTGTTCGACCAGGTCGAAGCGCTCGTCCAGCCGGCCGTACCAGTCGTCGTACTCCCGCTCGGGAATGGTCAGTGCGTAGTGGGTGTGGAGCCCGCCGCGCGGAACCGTCCCCGGCGCGCGGAGCCTGAGTTCGGTGTCGCCGGCCGCGAGCACGGCCTCGTCTGGGCTCTCTGAGAGTACGTCGAGTTCCAGAAAGGCCTCGTAGAACGCTGTTGCACGGTCCGGATACTTCACCTCCAGTGTGAGCCAGGCGGGCGAGGAGAGCATATCGGCACTTCGGTCGCCACCGACAAAGCCGCTGTGGACGACGTTTCGGAGGCGAAACAACCCCAGCACGCGAGTTTCCCGTTCTCGACCATTTATTCACGTCAGGCCCGTACAGAGGCGTATGCCAACCAACACGCAGGACGAAACGGCGGCGTGGCTGGAGACGAACCGCTGGGAGCGCGGCGTGAGCTACATTCCGTATCCCGACGAAATGATGGTCCGGGCGAGTCACGTCCTCAAGACGGATGCCGGCGTGTTCGTCGTCGACCCGATAGACGTCGACGGTATCGACGACCTGTTCGCCGAGTTCGGCGACGTGGCCGGCGTCGTCATCCTGTTAGACCGGCACAAACGCGACAGCGCCGCCGTTGCGAACCGACACGACGTGTCGGTGTACATCCCCGAGTGGATGTCGGGTGTCGAGGAAGACATCGACGCGCCGGTTGAACGCATGCACCGACAACTGCCGGGCACGGACTACGGCGTCCACAAGATTATCAAGAACACGTTCTGGCAAGAGGCCGCGCTGTATGGCGACGAGGACGATACGCTGGTCGTCCCCGAGGCAGTCGGGGCGGCGGACTACTTCCTCGCCGGTGACGAGCGACTCGGTGTCCACCCAATGTTGCGCCTGTTCCCCCCGAAGAAACTCTCCCGGCTGGACCCCGAGCGGGTCCTGGTCGGTCACGGAGAGGGTGTGATGGAAGGTGCCGCCGAGGACATCGCGTACGCGCTCCGCGGGTCGCGAGGCCGGACGCCGGGCCTGTACGCGAAGAACCTCAAGTCGCTCGTGCTCGGCTAAACCGACGGAAGCGACGCTGTTTTACCCGGCCCGTGCGAAGGTGTGGCGTGGTCTACGTCACACGCGGACTCGTCGAGACGCTGTTACGGCTCGCCAGCGAGGCCGAACCTGACGACGTGACGATTTCGCTGGCCGTCACGCCGGCCGGAGAACTCCCGGATGCTGACTTACCGGACGAGGCACCGGTGTTCACTGACTTCTATCTCCCCTCAGCCGGGGCCTCGGTGAAGGCGGTGTTCGGCGTCGACCTTGGAACGCCGGCCGGCCAGACACAGGGCCGATTCGTTTCCCACCCCGACGGGTACATGGGCGTCAGCAAGACCGACGACCTGCACGAGGTGATCTTCGTCGGCATCCCGCCGTGGGATATCGACGCCTTCGGAGCCTTCGACAGATCCGGGCAGGAACAGGAGGTCACGGTTCTCGACGTCGAGCCTCCGGAAAAGTATCCGCAGTAGCGTTCCGTCTCCGGAGCGGTTACTCCAAGTAGCCCAGGTCCCGCAACTGGTCGGTGATATCCTGGAACTGCGCTTCGGTCAGTTCGCCTTCCCGCTGGTGCTGGACGACGATACTCCGGAGCAGGAACCGAACGAGGTCAGAGGTGCTGGAGAAACTCGTCCCTTCGATTGTCTCTTCGACGCGCTCCGCGAGGTCCTTCGGAATCGATACTGTGGTGTAATCGGACATATCGGCACGGAAGCGTGCCGGCGGGATATGCGTTGTGTCCCAGCTTACCGCGGGTCCGTGGCCTCAGTGTCGAACTGGCCCATCGTGGCGTGATTGGTCGGCGAGAACATCTTCGGCGCGCGGCGGGACTTGCTCTCCGCGTCGTCGAAGGGCAGCGTGGTTGTCGGGTACGAGTCGTCGTTTCGGGGGGTCGTGATTCGTGTTGTCATCCTGGGGGTCGTGTCGGCCGGCGTCTGTGGTTTGTGGGCAGTGCAGTGTGAGGGTCGCGTGAGGGGCGTACATCGGATACAAGCATTGAGTATCACCACCTTTTGCCCCATCCATAATAAATGTTCATGATGGAGCCGCGGAATATAATGTGTCATGGTAACGAACATCTTGATAGAAGATAACGCAGTCACCAACGGAGGCCAGGATAAAACTGCTTCCCAGACTGGAGACGCTAACGTGGCCTGTCTGTCCTGTGGCGGCCAGATGGAACGGCGCTGAAACGACCGGCTCAGACGACGAACTGAATCTCGTACTCAGTCAGGTTCTCGTAGCCATCGGCAGTGACGACGGCGATATCTTCGATTCTGACCCCGCCGACATCGGGGTCATAGAGGCCGGGCTCGATAGTGACGATGTGTCCCGGTTCGAGTTCGCCGCCATTCGGTGCCAGCCGTGGAAGCTCGTGGACGTCCAGCCCGACGCCGTGGCCCGTGCTGTGGATGAACCCTGTCTCCGTTCGGTCGTCATCACGCAACGTCGGCTCGCCGGCGTCCTCGTACACGTCACAGACAGCGTCGTGTACGTCTTTGCCGGTCGCACCGGGTTCCAGCGCATCGAACGCCGCTTCCATCGCCCGCTCGGTGAGGTCGTACCACTCCCGCACCGTCTCGCTTGGCTCGCCTTTGACGAACGTCCGCGTCATGTCGGCGTGGTACTTCGTCGCCTTGTCCTTCGGGAAGATGTCGATGATAACCGGCTCGTGGGCGACGAGCGGCCCGCTCCCAGAGTCGTGAGGGTCCGCAGCGTCCGCCCCGCAGGCGACGATAGTCTCGTCCAGTGAACAGCCGTGCCGGAGCAGCGTCACCTCGATCTCCTCTTTCACCCGCTCGCTCGTCAGCGTCTCGCCGTCAATTTCGAGCGTGTCGTCCTCGGCAATCTCTGACGCCTCAAGCAGCGATTCGGCCGCCTGCATCGCCGCCTCGTTGGCCCGCTGTGCCGTCCGGACGTAGTCGACTTCGGTCTCGGTCTTCGTCGCGCGGATCTCCGTGACGATGCCGTCGGTGTCGGCCGTCACGTCGACACCACGTTCGCGCAGGCCGTCCGCAGTCCGGAGCGGGAACCGCGGGGGTACGGCCACGCTGTCCACATCGTAGGCCGCGAGGAAATCCGCGAGGACGTGCGAGACTGCCTCCTCGGGACCGTACTCCTCGACCTTCTTCTGGTGGTCGAAGTCCACGTACCGTTCGACGGTCTCGGCTCGCGATTCACGCTTGGCGCGACCGAACTCCAGACTCCGCGGGAAGAGGAGATGTGTGTCGCCGTCGTACAGCGTGATGAACGGGTCCGGCGCGTCGAAGCCAGAGAGGTAGTACTGGTCTGACACCTCGGAATCCGCATCGAGGAGGTAGCCGTCGACGCCGGCGTCATCGAGATATGCGTCCAGTGCTGCGAGGTCAGGTTCCATACGTGTCAGTCTGGCCCCCATCCCCATATACGTCTCCCACTGAGCCGCTCGGCGGCCCGACATATGGCCACGAATGGCATACCGATGCAGTTTGGCCGCTCATTTATTGACGGTCCAGCCCCTCAATACTAGTAATGAGTGACTTGTCCGGTGAAGACGTAACTGTCGTCGGTGGCGGCATCGGTGGCCTCTCCGCCGCGTGCTATCTGGCGGACGCAGGCGCGGACGTCTCGCTACTGGAGAAAAACGAGCAACTCGGGGGCCGCGCCTCCCGGCTGGAGGTGGACGGGTTCCGGTTCGACATGGGTCCGTCGTGGTATCTGATGCCCGACGTGTTCGAGCGGTTCTTCGCGTACTTCGGCAAGGAGCCGCGCGACTACTACGACCTCCAGGGGCTCGACCCGCACTACCGGGTCTTCTTCAAGGACGGCGACCAGATCGACGTGACCGGCGACAACGACCAGATGGCCCAGAAATTCGAGGAGTACGAACCCGGTGCGGGCGAGGCCTTCCGGGACTACCTCGCGACGAGCGAACGTCACTACGAGACGGCGATGAACAAGTTCGTCTACGAGGACCGCTCGGAGCTGCGCGACTGGATTGACCTCGATGTGATGACTGCCGCGCCGGTCGGCCTCCAGCTCATCGGCACGATGCAGAGCCACGTCGAGGACTACTTCGAGCACCCGAAGCTCCAGCAAATAATGCAGTACACGCTCGTCTTCCTCGGCGGTTCGCCCCGGACGACGCCAGCGCTGTACAACATGATGAGCCACGTCGATTTCAACCTCGGCGTCTACTACCCCGACGGCGGCGTCGGCGCGGTCGTCGACGGCCTCGTCGAACTCGGCGAGGAACTCGGCGTCACCTACGAGACCGACGCCGAAGTCGACGAGATTTCCCGGCGGAAGGATGGATTCCTCGTGGAGACAGTCCACGGCGACACGACCCACCCCGACGAAGTGGTCGTCAACGCCGACTACGGCCACGCCGAACGGGAACTCCTGCCCGACCACGAGCGCCAGTACGACGACGATTACTGGGACGACAAAACGTACGCACCGTCCGCCTTCCTCATGTACATGGGTGTCGAGGGCGACGTGGAGCCCCTGAAGCACCACACGCTCGTCCTGCCGACGGACTGGGACCCCCACTTCGACGACATCTTCGACGAGCCCGCGTGGCCCGATGACCCGGCGTACTACCTCTGTGTGCCCTCGAAAACCGACGACACCGTCGCCCCAGACGGGCACTCGAACCTGTTCGTTCTGGTCCCAATCGCGCCGGGCCTGCACGACGGCGACGAGATCCGCGAGGAGTACCGCGAGAAGGTGCTTGCCGACATCGCTGACAACACCGGCGTCGACCTGCGCGACCGCATCGTCTACGAGAAGCAGTTCGCCGTCTCCGACTTCGGCGAGCGGTACAACGCCACGGAGGGCACAGCTCTCGGGCTGGCACACACACTCCGCCAGACCGCCCTGCTGCGACCCAACAACCGCTCGTCGGCCGTCGACGGCCTCTACTTCACGGGGTCGTTCACGACGCCCGGCATCGGCGTGCCGATGTGTCTCATCAGCGGCGAACACACCGCAGAGGCGCTCATCGAGGATATCGCCTGAGTAATGCCCGAACTCCCGACTGACCGCATTACCGCCGTCATTCCGCCGAAGGAGACGCTTGTGGGCTACCTGTTGCGGCTCTCCCGGCCGCGGTTCTGGCTGTACCTCGGCGGCCCGGTCATCGTCGGCGTCAGCTACGCGGCCGACGGCCCGGGCGAACTGTTCTCGCCGCTGGCTATCGCGCTGTTTCTGTACTTCACCATTCCCGGGAACGTGTTTCTCTACGGGGTCAACGACATCTTCGATGCCGACATCGACGAGCACAATCCCAAGAAGGACGAGGGCCGAGAGGTCAGCTACCGCGGTGACAGCGCCGTCACAGCCATCGTCGTCGCAAGCGGCGCGCTCGCGTTGGTGTTCGTCCTCGGGCTGCCGATGCTCGGGGTCGTGGCCCTGCTCGCCTGGGTTGCGCTCTCTGTCGAGTACTCGGCCCCGCCGCTGCGGTTCAAGACGACGCCGTTCCTTGATTCCATCTCGAACGGGCTGTACATCCTGCCGGGCGTCATCGGCTACGCCGCTATCGAAGGAGCGGCCCCGCCAGCGTCGGCGGTCGCCGGCGCGTGGCTCTGGGCGATGGGGATGCACACCTTCTCGGCGATTCCGGACATCGAACCCGACCGTGAGGCCGGTATCCAGACGACGGCGACGTTCCTCGGGGAGTCAAACACCTACTACTACTGCGTGATGTGCTGGCTCACGGCCGCGTTCGTATTCACCTACACGCACTGGGTATTCGGCCTGCTACTGCTCGTCTACCCCGGCCTCGTCTTCGGGATTCTCGGCATCGGCGTCGACATCGACGAGGCGTACTGGTGGTATCCTGCGATCAACACCGTCGTCGGCATGGTGTTCACACTCATCGCGCTGTGGGTGATGCTGTATGGGTAGCGGCGAGGACCGGACCATAGCGGGCTGGACGCTACCCGAGACAAGGACCGACGCGACCGCGCAGTTCGACCAGTTCGTCACCGAGAACCGCTTTACCATCGCCGTCGTTTTCCCGCTCGTCGGCGCTGTCACCCTGCTTGCCAGCGCCGAGGGACTGTTGC
Source organism: Haloarcula sp. KBTZ06 (assembly GCF_048595605.1). Lineage (NCBI taxonomy): Archaea > Methanobacteriati > Methanobacteriota > Halobacteria > Halobacteriales > Haloarculaceae > Haloarcula > Haloarcula sp. KBTZ06. Next base: position 904,969 of record NZ_CP184337.1, on the reverse strand, counting down.
CCGACCCGCTCGCGTTCAACCCCTACTTCGTCCTGTTCGGAACGTTCGTGATGCGGTTGCCTCTCGTGGCCGGTGTCTTTCCGCTCGTGGACCGCCGGGCCGGGCTGGCGCTGGTCGCGCTGACGCTCTACTCCTACGGCATCGAACTCGTCGGTGTCCGGACCGGCTGGCCCTACGGCGAGTTCACGTACGGCGTCGACCTTGGCCCGATGCTGCTGGGCGAGGTGCCGTTCGGGCTCCCGGTCTTCTTCTTCCCGCTGGTCCTGAACGCCTACCTGCTCGTCCTGCTGTTGCTCGGCAACAGGGCGGCGTCAACCGCGGTTCGGCTGCTGGCGACGCTGGCGACGGTCATGCTCGTCGACCTCGTGCTCGATCCTGGCGCCGTGGCAATCGGTTTCTGGACCTACGAGATGCCCCAGTTCTACGGCGTCCCGTGGCAGAACTACACCGGCTGGCTCCTCTCTGGATCGGTCGCCGTCCTGCTGTTCGACCTCGGGTTCGACCGCGCAGGGCTCCGACAGCGGCTCCGGGACTGCCCGTTCATGCTCGATGACCTGGTGAGCTTCGTCCTGCTGTGGGGCGGTATCAACCTCTTTTATGCGAACTGGGTGCCTGTCGGCCTGGCCGCGCTGCTGGGGGCCGGCCTGCTGTGGACGGACCGCTTCGACTTCGACCTCTCGGAGACGCGGCTCGGTCGGGCCGTCTGGCGGTAACCTCCGGGCTCGCTGTCGCTCTCCCGACCACGACAGTGAGACAGGCCAAGCGTTTAAGCGACCGCGTAGGTAGGTGGACGTATGGAGCGAATCCCGTTCGGAATCCGGCAGCTCGACTCCATCATCAACGGTGGAGCGCCCGCCGGGAGCGTCGTCCTGCTGTCCGGCGAGGCCGGCGCTGGCTCCCGGGAGTTCATGCATACGAGCGCACTCATCAACGGGCTCGAACAGGTGGACGGGGAGCTACACGACCTCTACTACGGCGACCGCTCGGCCGACGCTGTTGCCCCGGACGAAGTCCACTACATCTCCTTTACAACAAGCGAGTCGCAACTGGTCAGCGAGATGCGGCTGGCGATGGACGACGACGTGGTCGACAAGGGAAGCCAGGCGGTCGAGTTTCACGACCTCTCGGAGCGGTACTTCCACATCAGTCCGGTGCCGCGAGAGTGGTACGCCAGGGAGACCGCGTCAATCACCGACCTCCGGGCGCGCCACGAGCGGGATGACCTGCTCGGCACGCTCGGGATGGTATTGAACGACGTGGCGGCGAACAATCTCGTCGTCATCGACTCGCTGTCTGACCTCGTTAGCGCGACGGACGAGGAAGTCAGCTGGTCGGACGTCAGCTCGCTCGTCCAGGGAATCCAGAAGGCAGCCCACCAGTGGGGGGGCCTTATCCTCTTGCACGTCAATCCGGAGACGATATCGTCGACCCGACACGGGCAGCTCGTCGACGCATCCCACGGCACGATGGAGTTCGCGTGGGAGTCCGGCGGTTCCACCCGGGCTCGGACCCTCGTCGTCCAGCAGTTCCGCGGCGTCCTCTCGCAGATAGAGGACGAGGACATCGTGCAGTTCGAGACCGAACTGGGCGATGCCGGCTTCGATATCAGCGACGTGCGCAAGATTCGGTAGCGATAGTCGGCAGCAGAGATGCCCGTAACTGTCGGAAAAAGACAACGAGCCGCGTGCTGACGGTTCGCTCCCGCTCTCGGTATCTGAAATCGGCGACAAACCCTTATCAGTCTTGTTCGTCAAGGGTGTCGTAATGTCCTCCGAGTCGACTGATGACGGAGGAGTGTACGTCGAGCTATCTGCAGATCTAGACGAGTGGCTGACCGAGCAGGCCGAGACGCTCGGCGTGCCTCGCGACGCCGTCATGGAGCAACTGCTGGCCGCATATATGACAGCGGCCGACTCGGACGATGGGATGGACGACCTCATTCAGCCATCGGCGGACGAGTTGGATGCCGTCGTCGCCGCGACCGTGGACGAGAAGCTGAACGGCTCAGTCGAAGCAGCGACCGAGAGCGCTGTCAGTTCCCAGCTCCCCGATATCGTCGACACGGTGGAACGCCAACTCGCAGAGCGGTTCGACGCGCTCGAAGCGGACTTTCAGACGAAGATCGAAGACGTCCGCGAGCGCGTCGTGCAGGTCAAACGGGAGGCCGACGCGAAAGCGCCGGCCGACCACGGCCACGAAGAGTTCGACCGCATCGATGCACTCACACAAGAGATCGAAGATATCGAGGCGGAACTCGCCGCGCTTCGGGGCGACGTGACCGAGTCGCTCGAAACAGAGAACGAGCGAGTCGCTGACATCGACAGCCGACTCGACGATGTCGAAGACAAACTCACCCGCGTCGCCTGGGTCGTCAGCGACCTCCGCGACGACCAGGGCGGCCGGGACCAGAATCAGAAAGCGGTCGACCGGCTGAAACGCGCCGCGGCCCAGGAGAACATCTCGACGGCACGCTGTTCGAACTGTGACGAGCAGGTCGAGATCGGACTGTTGACCGAACCCCAGTGTCCACACTGCAACACGACGGTGTCGGACGTCCGGCCTGAGGGCGGCATTATCCGCTCGAAGGCGCGGCTAGTGGCCGCAGCACAGCTTGAACCGGGAGAGACCAATGAGTGACGACGAGCGAGACCCCTTCGAAGAGCTCGACCCGGATGACGACCGCGAGGGCGACCCGTTCGAGCGCCTCGGTGCGGGGCCTGACGACGCGGACGGCTCGGCAGACGCACGCCAGCCACCCGACGACGGTTGGCCGGGCAGCGAATCGAGCGACGAACCGGCCGACGGTGCGTCCGAGGCGGAACCCGATGCAACCGATGCTGACGACCTGCTCTCGGCTGTCGACACGGAAGAGTTCCGTTCAGATTCGGCACCTGAATCGGACAGTCACCTTTCGGGGTCATCACCCGACCCGGACGACCCCTTCTCGGGAATGGACGAGCGCGGCGAGGACCCCTTCGGGAGCGGCGAGAGCGCGTTCGAGCGGGTCGACGTCGATCACATCGACGCGGACAAGGTGTGGGCGGAAATCGCCGAGGACGGCGACGACAAGACTACACCCGAGAGCCGCTACGCGGAGGTATCGAAACACCGCTACTGTGAGCAGTGTGAACACTTCTCCGCACCGCCGAACGCGCACTGCACGAACGAGGGGACCGAGATCATGGAGTTCCTCGACATGGAGACGGTCCGGCTACTGGACTGTCCGGTCGTCGCCGAGCAACACGAGATCGAGGACGAGCAGTAACGGCTTTTTGCCTCGGTGTCCGACGGGCGTGTATGCAGTTCTGCGACGACTGTGGTTCGATGATGCACGCCGACGGTGACGAGATGGTCTGTCAGTCCTGTGGTGCGCGAGTTACCAAAGACGAGGACCGCGCGGCCGAGTTCGTCAGCACGGACGAACAGAGCGGCGACGAACTGATAGAGACCGAGGAGGGCTCGAACTTCGAAGGGAAGCCCACGGCTGACGACGTGACCTGTGAGGAATGCGGACACGGGAAAGCGTGGTACACCATCAAACAGACCGGGTCGGCCGACGAACCGCCGACGCGCTTTTTCAAGTGCCAGGAGTGTGGCCACCGGTGGCGGGAGTACAACTAGAGCAGCGAATCCAGAATCCGGAGCTCTTCCTCCTCGGATATCTTGTCGGAGTCCATACACGCGTGGACGACCTTGTGAACGAGTTCGGGCTCCTGAAACGGCTCTGGCGAGCCGCCGCCGTCCGTGACGGTTTCGACCTGTCCTTCGAGTTCAGCCAACTGTGCGGAGAGGTCCTCGACGGTTGACTGGAACGTAGTCAGCGTGGTGTTCACCTCGCCGGCCGCTGTCTCGACTTCCGTTGGCGAGCGGTCGCCGTCGTCGGGCGCAGTATCAGGGCCTGACGCTTGACTGTCGGCTCCGTCGGGGTTGTCTGTTGACTCCGGCGATTGGGTATCGGGTGTCTGGGTTTCTGCCTCGTCCGAGATCGTCGCTGATTCGGCTTCTCCGTCGCTGAACACGGCGTTTGCGAACGCTTCTCGGTTCGCCCAGTCGAACCCGTCGATCCCGTTGACGCGGTTGCTCACCGTCGAGGCAGTGACGCCGAGCTTCTCCGCGAGGTCCCGCTGGGACGCGGTGGGGTGTTTCTGGATTGCTCGGATCGTCTCACGTTCTGTCGACGAGAGGTCCGCAGGGGCTGGATATGACTGTGACTCCGTCGACGGTTCACTCTCTGACTGGGCGGCCGTTTCCGTCTCGTCGGCCTCAGCCGGGTCGCCGTGTTCCTCAAGAACTCGCTCGACCAGTTCCGCTGTTGCACTCGGTACTTCGGCCGCAAGCTCTGCGATGGATGCCTCGGGGTTCTCAGCCGCTACATCGAGTATTTGCTTGTGACGCATCGATTTAGGGGCCGTTCGGCCATTCGTTGATTTGCTCATTGATATCACCACGTAGGGATGGTACCGCCACCCGATCCCCCAACCTGATACACATTTGACTGAAACCAATGGAATTGTCAAAAGCTTTTGGTTAGTCACAAACATTAATTAAGATGTTATTTAATCTGACATCACCTGCCTCATCAGCGACACAGACTACCCAGATCGAGGAGACAGGTCTATTCCGGCCGAACTGGAATCAGTCGGTCAAAACTGAACCCGTACCTTCTGAAAGCATTTATCCGGGGCAGGGCAACGCAGAGCCATGTACCGCCGTCGCGTTCTGGCACTCTGCGGACTGGCTATCACCGGTGCAGGATGTCAGGGTGAAACCGAGGACACCGGGACAGTGACGCCGATGCCGTCACCAGGCGGTAGCGAAACCGACATTGGGTCGCCGCCCAGTGTGACCGTCACGGACGCCGTGGTGGCACCAGGCGTCGTGATTCCTCGCACTGACTCTATCAGCGTTGAACCGACAGGCGGCCAGTTTCTCGTGCTCACGACGACCATCGAGGGCTCGGGAGTGGACCGGGGCGCGTTCTCGCTCAGATTCGATGGGGCGACGTACAGCCCCGAGACGTTCAGGAACGGTCTGTATCGCGACGGCGAGTGGGGCCGACAGTTCACCGAGGCCGGTGGGCCGCTGGTCTTCGACCTGCCCAAAACCGGCTCAGCTAGCGACGCCCGACTGTCTTGGCCCGGCGGGGAGTGGACGATGCCGAAGACAGTTCAGAACAGACTCGAAGCACCGTTGCCGTCGTTCGACGTTACTCTCGACGGACCGGAGCGTGTCACTGAGCCAGCCATGCCGACGCTTGAGATAACAGTCACGAACACGGGCGACACCGCAGGTCGGTACGTCCTCGCACTCAACCGAACCGGCCCACGCGTCGCCTACGCGCCTGTCGGCCGGTTTGATAGGGTACTGGAGCCAGGAGAAACAGCGGGTATCACGCACGACGCTAAGACACCGTACGTCGACGATACGGAGCCGCGTGAAGTCACGTATCATCTGCGGGCCCCGGACGATAACAACGACGTGACACACCGGATCAAGCCGGTCGACGAGGAAACCGCGACAGAGTCGTAGCGACTCATCGGTTCGAAAGCCGTCTTTCCGTCGCAGAAAGTCACCGGGCAGCCGTGTGTTGGCGCAGGAGTGCCGCCTCAGACCCCTTCGAGGTCGGACCGATACTCGTTGATCTGGTCGTCGGCGTCGTCGATGGCTTCGGTCACGTCTTCCGCGTCGCCACTGCTGAGGTCGTTGAGCGCCGACTGGATGCGGGCGAGTCGGCCGTGGTCCGGGCCGCGTTCGTCGGTCGCAAGGGAGTCAAGCTGGGCAGCGAGTTCGGCGAGGCGCTCGCTCGCCTCGTCGCTGTCAGTGTCTTCGGCCGCCGATTCGAGCAGTTCACTCGCGGACGCGAGTTCGTCGCGTGTCATACGTGGGGATTTACAGATGGGGACTAAAACGGTTCGGCTTACGGAAGTGGGTTTATTTAAATAGATCAGTGGGCATCGAGCAGCCGGGTATGACTGGCCGGTTCGCTGCCATCGCGATAGCGATGACCTGTGGTCGACAGGACAGGAAACGTTTACCCCGCACCCGCCCGCAGACGCGCCATGGCGAATTTCCTCTTTTGTTCGTTGGACGCGGCGCTCATCGGTGACATCGCCTGGCAGGTCAGCCGGGAGGGACACGACGTCCGGTACTACATCGAAGCCGGCAGCGATCAGGAGATCGCCGACGGGTTCGTACCGAAGACCGATGACTGGCGGGGCGACCTCGACTGGGCCGATGTCGTCGTCTTCGACGACATCTGGGTCGGCGGCGACATCGGCACCGGCGAACTCGCACAGGAACTCCGGGCCGAAGGCCACGCCGTCGTTGGCGGGACACCTAACACAGATGCGCTCGAAGAGGACCGCGGCTACGCGATGGAGGTCCTCGAAGACCACGGTGTCAACACTATCGAGCATCACGTCTTCGAGGACTTCGACGCCGGCATCAAGCACGTCCAGGAGAACCCTGCGCCGTACGTCATCAAACCGCTCGGGGAAGTCCAGAACGTCAAGCGACTGCTCTACGTCGGGAACGAGGACGACGGCAGCGACATCGTCGATGTGCTTCGAGCGTACAAGAAGGCGTGGGGCCACCGGATGAAAGGGTTCCAGCTCCAGCGGAAGGTCGACGGCGTCGAAATCGCCGTCTGTGGTTTCTTCAACGGCGAGTCGTTCGTCGAACCGATCAACTTCAACTTCGAGCACAAGAAGCTGTTTCCGGGCAACATCGGTCCCTCGACCGGCGAGATGGGGACTTCGATGTTCTGGGCCGCCCGGAACGAACTGTTCGCGGAGACACTCGGCAAGGTGGAAGGCTGGCTCGCCGACGAGGGGTACGTCGGCAGCATCGACATCAACTGCATCGTCAACGAGGACGGTATCTATCCGCTGGAGTTCACGCCGCGGTTCGGGTACCCCACAATCACGCTCCAAGAGGAGTCGTTCGAATCAGAAACAGGCCAGTTCTTCCTCGATCTGGCGAACGGGCGCGACCCCGAACTGGAGGTCCACCGCGGGTATCAGGTCGCGGTTCGGGTCGTCCTCCCGCCGTTCCCGTTCGACGACCAGAAGACGTACGACGAGAACTCCCGCAACGCCGCGGTCGTCTTCGGATCCGACAGCCGCGAGGGCATCCACATCGAGGACGCGAAGCGCGTGTCTGTTGCGGGCACGGACCGCGCGACCGGCGAGAGAAGCGAGCCGGGAGCGGCGGTCGACGGGCAGTGGCGGGTCGCCGGCGAAAGTGGGATGCCGCTAGTCGTCACAGGCAAGGGCGAAACGATGCAGGCGGCGCGAGAACAGGCGTACGAACGCGTCGACGACATTCTCATCCCGAACTGCTACTACCGCGACGACATCGGCGAGCGGTGGATCGACGGCGACGGGGACCGCCTGCAAGCATGGGGCTATCTCGGCCCTGCTGTGTAGCGACGTGCAGGATAGCGTTCCTGTCTGACCGATCTTTGGCACGCGCCGAACGTGGACCTTTATGTGTGTAACACATACCCATGATTGACGAATGGACGCACAAACTGAACGGTCGCCGCTACACGTCTCGCACACCGACCACGACGACGGCTGGACGGTCGCTGTCGACCTCGACTCGCTTCAGGTCAGCGACGACCATGTGACAGTCGATATCATCGGGACGGAAGCCATCGTTGCCGTCGACGCCCCGCACCTCCAGACGGAGTTCGACGTCGACCTGCCGGCCGCCGGCGCGGTCCAGACACTCAGGAACGGCGTGCTCACGCTATCGAAGCGGAGCTAGCGCTGTCGCGGACCACTTGTTCAGCCGCAGTCTCGCAGTTGTGACAGCAGCACAATACGACGTGACTCCACAAGGAATTTGAGCGTGATGCTGGAAGCGTTCAGTGATGACCACCCCTCCCGACCAGGACCCGCCGACGGTTCTGGGCTCGGTGCCACCGCTTCGTGCGTGGATTCGAACGTTTCTCATCGGCCTCTGTATGGGCAGTGCGGACGGGGTCCCCGGTGTTTCCGGGGGCACAATCGCGCTTATCGCCGGGGTCTACGAGCGACTCATCGCCGCGATTACCGCTGTTACGCCGAGCCGCGTAATACGATTCGTCCGCGCGCTCACGCCGCTAGACGGCGGTGTTGATTTGCGCGGCGCGTTTGCCGAACTCCTCGAACTCGACATCTGGTTCCTCCTCGCGCTGGTCGCCGGCGTCGGCACCGCCGTCGTCATCGTGACACACATCGTCACCGTCGCCAGCCAGGAGACGCCGGCGTTGCTTTTCGGCTTCTTCTTCGGCCTCATCGCCGCCTCCGCGCTCGTCCTGCTACGCGGTCTCTCAATCGAGACGCCACTCCAAGCCGCGGCGGGCGTCGTCGGGTTCCTCGTCGCCTTCCTAGTATCGGGTATCTCGGCTGGGGGCGACGGCACCGGCGGGAGCCTGCTCCTCGTCTTCGTCGCCGGGATGATCGGCGTCAGCGCAATGATCCTCCCTGGCATCTCCGGGTCGCTGCTGCTCGTCATCCTCGGTCAGTACACCCGAATGACGAGGGCGCTTAGCGAGTTCATCGACGCGCTCATCGCGCTTGCGACGGGCGGCTCGGTCGACGACGTGACCGCGACGGCCGTTCCCGTCGTGACCTTCATCGTCGGCGGACTGGTCGGCCTGTTCACCATCGCACGCGTCGTCCGTCGCGCGCTGGATTACAACCGGCGGGCGACGCTTGCCTTCCTCGTCGCGCTCGTCGTCGGCGCACTGCGTGCCCCCGTTGTGGAGGTTCGGGGCGAAGTCGGCTTTTCGACCGATGTCCTCATCGCGTTTGTCGCCGCTGCCGCCGTCGGCGCGGCCTTCCTGCTCGTGCTCGACTGGTACGCCGTGGACCTCGATCTCGACAAGATCTAAGGCCCTTAGAAGCCCCAGGCGCGACGGTACTGTGGCGGCCCCTCTATTTCGTCGGTCGCGTCGAGTTCCTTCGCAGCAGTCATCGTGAAGTACGGGTCCCGGAGGTGTTCGCGGCCGACGATAGCCATATCGGCCCGGTCGTTGGCGATAACGGCTTCGGCCTGTTCGGGGGTCGTGATGCCGCCGACAGCGCCGACGGCGATGTCTGACTTCGTTTCCTCTCGGATCCGCTCGGCGTACCGGAGCTGGTAGTTCGGGCCGGCGTAGTCGGGGCGGGATTCGGGGTGGATGCCGCCGCCGCTCACGTCGATGAGGTCCACGCCGATGTCGGCGAGTCGGTCCGACAGTCGCACGGAGTCCTCGACGGTCCAGGAATTGCGGTCGGGGAGCCAGTCAGTCGCCGAGATACGGACGAACACCGGCTTGTCGTCGGGCCAGACCTCGCGGACGGCAGCGGTGACCTCCCGTGTCAGTCGCGTACGGCCCTCGAAGTTGCCGCCGTAGTCGTCCTCGCGGTGGTTCGTCACCGGCGAGAGGAACTGATGCAAGAGGTAGCCGTGGGCGGCGTGGACCTCTGCGACCTCGAAGCCGGCGTCGAGCGCGTGCTCGGCGGCGGCGCGGAACGAGTCGATGACCGCCTCGATGCCGTCCTGATCGAGCGCTGTTGTCGGCGGAGCCTCACCGTCTTCGTACGGCCAGGGGTCGTCACTCGGTCCGACGACTTCCCAGCCGCCGTCGTCGGGTTGGAGCGGGTCGTGGCCGTCCCACGGTCGTTCGATAGAGGCTTTCCGCCCGGCGTGGGCCAACTGGATGCCCGGCACGCTGTCCTGTTCAGTGATGAACTCTGTAATCGGTTCCAGCGCCGCCGCGTGCTCGTCGCTCCAGATACCCAGGTCCTCCGGCGAGATACGGCCGCGAGCTTCGACGGCGGTCGCTTCAGTCATGACCAGACCTGCACCGCCGACGGCACGAGAGCCGAGGTGGGTGCGGTGCCAGTCGGTGGCGAGGCCGTCGCGGGCCTCACAGGAGTACTGGCACATTGGAGAGACCATGACGCGATTCGGGACTGTCGTCTCGCGGAGTTCCAGCGGTGAGAACAATGCAGTCATCGCCGAGGATTCGCTGGCGAGACTGATAACCGCACTGGCGGCTGCAAGCATCGTCGTTAGTTCTGGCGACTGGTACTGAACGGCCCGCCGCTTGGTCCCTATTCAGTCAGCGACGCACCGGTGTTCCGGGGCGCGACAACGCGAACCGTTCCGTCGACATCGGCCGCATCGAGTGCCAGCACACCCGCGTCACGGGCCTCTGATTCGTAGTCCGCTGTCGTCAGTCCCCAGACGGTTGGCCCCCAAGAGCTCTGGCCGGCCCCGGAGATGACCGGGGCGCTCGCCAGTGAATCGACGAGTGCGCCGGCTGGCGGGCGGTAGACGCCGCCCTGTTCGTCAGCGTACCACGCGCCGTTGAGTCGGCCCAGCCGCGCCGCGGCCTGCCCGAAGTCGTCGTGGTCTCTGGTAGCAATCGCAGGAAGAACCCGGCGAGTCAGTAACGTCGAAATCTCGTCGGCGATGCCGGGGTCGGCGCGCTCAACGGCCTGCCGCATACTCTGGTCTTCCGCACTCCCGCTCTGCCCGGGGTCGGTGTCCGGGACGACGATAACAAAACGCCAGTGTGCGGGGACGTGGTGATGGGCCAGCACTGGCGGCACATCCCAGTCGCCTTCCGCTGGGGGTTCGGCCGTGAACCGCTCCGTCGGGTGCCCGCCGTCGATGACGAACCCACCCGATTCAAACGCGGCCACGCCGACGCCGCTCCGGCCGCCCCGGCCCAGTTGCGGCGCGTATGTCCGTGCGTCAGCGGTCCGGTCGTAGGCCCGAACGACGGCGATGAGCGTCGCCAGCGAGAGCTGTGTGCCGCTCCCGAGGCCGACGTGTCGCGGGAACCGCTCCTCGACGGAGACAGCAGCGCCGGGGACGCCGAGCGCGTCGACGACGCGTCGGACGTACGGTTCGGTCGCCGGGTCGTCACACTGGACCGTGTCGGCTCGTGTCGCCTCGACGGTCAGCCGCGGCTCGTCGAGGGCAAGCCCGACGCCGCCGTAGAGGCGCTCGTGGGCGAGCGAGAGGTTCTGAAACCCGAAGTGGAGTCGCGCGGCGGTCGTGACCGTCGGCATACCGCGGCGGAAGTCCCCGAGGAAAAAGAACCTGCTGTCACCGGTGGGTTTCGCCGTGCTCTCATGTGGGACGTTAGCGCGAGTACAAGTTATTTAAGGTTGCTCACGGCGACGCTCACATATGAGCAATCAGGAGCGGCAAGAACGTCCGGAAAAAGACCCGGACCTGCGGAGTACCGAGGTGACGGAGGGATACGAGAAAGCCCCCCACCGCGCGATGTTCCGCGCGATGGGCTACGACGACGAGGACCTCTCCTCGCCGATGATCGGCATCGCGAACCCCGCCGCCGACATCACGCCATGTAACGTCCATCTCGACGACGTGGCTGACGCTGCCTACGAGGGTATCGACGACACCGAAGGGATGCCGATCGAGTTCGGGACCATCACAATCTCCGATGCCATCTCGATGGGGACCGAGGGGATGAAGGCGTCGCTCATCTCCCGCGAGATAATCGCAGACTCCGTCGAACTCGTCACCTTCGGCGAGCGCATGGACGGTATCGTTACCATCGGCGGCTGTGACAAGAACATGCCCGGGATGATGATGGCCGCAATCCGGACGGACCTGCCCAGCGTCTTCCTCTACGGCGGCTCTATCATGCCCGGCGAGCACGACGGCCGCGAGGTCACTATCCAGAACGTCTTCGAAGGTGTGGGCGCGGTCGCCGACGGAGAGATGAGCGAGGGCGAACTCGACGAGATGGAACGCCACGCCTGCCCCGGTGCGGGCTCCTGTGGCGGGATGTTCACCGCCAACACGATGGCGTCTATCTCCGAAGCGCTCGGCTTCGCGCCGCTGGGGTCGGCCTCTCCGCCGGCCGAACACGAGTCCCGCTACGAGGAGGCCCGCCGGGCCGGCGAACTCGCCGTCGAGGTGGTGCAGGAACGCCGCAGCCCCTCGGATTTCCTCACCCGCGAATCGTTCGAGAACGCCATCGCCCTGCAGGTCGCGGTCGGCGGGTCGACCAACGCCGTTCTCCACCTGCTCGCGCTCGCGGCGGAGGCCGGCATCGACCTCGATATCGAGACGTTCAACGAGATCAGCGCCCGCACGCCCAAGATCGCCGACCTCCAGCCCGGCGGCGAGAAGGTCATGAACGACCTCCACGAGGTCGGCGGCGTCCCGGTCGTGCTGAAGGCGCTGAACGACGCCGGCCTGCTCCACGGCGACGCACTCACCGTCACTGGCAACACAATCGAGGAAGAACTCGAACACATCGACCCGCCGGCAGTCGAAGACCTCGATGTGGACTACCTCCACACGGTCGAGGACCCGATCCACGAGCGCGGCGCGATCCGCATCCTCTCGGGCAACCTCGCGCCCGACGGTTCGGTCATCAAGATCACGGGCGAGGACCACCTCCATCACGAGGGTCCGGTCCGCGTGTTCGAACAGGAGGAGGGGGCTATGGAGTACGTGCAGGAAGGCCGCGTCGAGTCCGGCGACGTGATCTGTATCCGCAACGAGGGGCCACAGGGCGGCCCCGGCATGCGCGAGATGCTGGGCGTGACCTCAGCCGTCGCCGGCCAGGGTCACGCCGAAGACGTGGCGCTGTTCACCGACGGCCGCTTCTCCGGCGCGACTCGGGGCTTCTCTATCGGCCACGTCGCCCCCGAGGCGTTCGTCGGCGGCCCCATCGCCGCGCTGGAGGACGGCGATACCGTCACCATCGACATCGACGACCACGAACTGTCGGTCGACCTCACCGACGAGGAGATCGAGCAGCGCCTCGAAGACTACGACCCTGAACCGACGTACGACAGCGGCGTGCTGGCGAAGTACCACAGCGACTTCGGCTCCGCGGCGAACGGCGCGGTGACGAACCCCGGCGCGAAGTGGGACTGAGACTGTCCCGAATTTCGCCACCACGAACATCGTACAGTAGTCACAGCCAACAGTGTGAGAAACCGACGACAGTGACGTCGGGTAGCGGGTCGACTGACGAACGCCGCCGAAGCAGGTCGCCGGCAGAACTAGGCGCCGTCAGAACCGAACGGAGTCGTCAGCGTGGCGGCACAGACTTACGTCCGTGTGACCGTGATGAGCCCCTCTTTGAGCGCCGCTTCGAACCGCTCGTCCAGTGTCATCTGATCCCAGCCGTCCGGCTGGTCCTCTGTGGCGATCTCGGAAAGTGACTCGACCAGCGACCTGTGGAGGAACCGACCGTTCTCGCCGCACTCGCTGCAGGTCCTGATGATCGACCGAACCTCGAAGTTCCGCTCGACGGCGTCCTGGCATCGGGCGCACACGTACGTTTCGGACACACCTGACTATACGCCGCCCGGATACTCGGATGTTGTGAATCCTTTCAAGTGTGTGTCAGTATTGACTATCGACTGCCCCGTCAACGGCCCGTTGTCTCGAATATCACGCCACTGTTCTCTGGTCGGGAGACAACCATCGTGACATGAGATGGGCCTATAGCGAGCATTTCAGTTCACGTAACGGGGCAATCCGGAAGTCGGCTGGTTGCTTCGGGCAGCGGTGTCCAGTATCGGCCGGAGGGGTCGTTCCGCTGTTGTATCCTGTTTTATTTTCAACATGACTGCTAAACTTATTTACAATCCCGGGACAAATCATGGGCGTGTTGATGTCCCCGCCGACAGTCCTCCTCATCGCTGCCGAGACTACTGCCGGAGAGCAGTTACGGGCGGCACTTGAACAGGCAGCAATCGACGCAACGGTCGAGACGACAGAGCCCGAATGCGTCGATACGACACTGCTACGTACCGCGGTTGACTGCCTCGTCGTCCCGGTGACGTGTGGAGGGATGGCGGGCGGTCATCTGGCGGCGGCAGCCACCGGGCTCTACCCGAACCTCCCGGTGATCATGTACGGCAGTGAGGCGGACCGTGGAGATCACATTCGGACGGTCGACGGCGATCTTGGGTCGCCGGAACTGGCAGCCGCAGTCGGTGCAGCACTCGAAGACAGCGAGACGATGGCCGCCCGACCGGCTTCCCGGCCGGAGACGATTCTCGCCACGATGTTCGAACGGTACTCCGAGCACCTGTACGTGAAAGACGATGACCGGCACTATCTGTTGCTCAACGATTCGTCGTACGCCCCGCCGGAACTGCTCGGCCGGCGGGACGAAGACGGACTCCCCGCCGGGGCGACGTATCTGGATGCAGCACGCGGCGACGACCTGCAAGTCATCAACGACGGGGCCGACGTCCTCGACGTCCACGAGTTCTCGCCGTCGATGGGGAAACACCTCCAAACGTCGAAGATCCCCTGGTACGACGAGACCGACGAGCTAATCGGCCTCATCGGTATCACGCAGGATATCACCGACCAGAAAGAGCGCGAACGTCTCCTCAGACAACAGAACGAACGTCTCCGGAAGGTGGCGCTGCTGGCCGCACACGAACTCCGAAACGAACTCCAGGTGTCGACCGGCCATCTCTCGCAGGTCGAGGCCGACGACGAACACATCGACGCTGTGGAGCGTTCTATCGACCAGCTCTCCGGTATCGTCGACAAGGTCGTCTCGCTGGCGTCGAGCGACTCGCCAGCGTTCGAGCCCGAACAACAGTGGCTCTCGACGGTCGTCTGGGACGTGTGGAGTTCGCTATCGCTCGAAGCCGCATCGCTCGAAGTGACATCGGACAGGAGACTGCTGGCGGACGCGGAGTCGATGCGCCTGTTTCTCGAGATTCTGCTCTCGAACGCCGTCGAACACGGCGGCCCCGACGTCGCGATTCGCGTCGGTGCCACGTCTTCGGGCTTTTTCGTCGCGGACGACGGGCCTGGTGTCGACGTCTCGCCACCGGAGCGGGTGCTCGAAGCGGGGTACGCATCAGAGAAACAAAACAGCGGGTTCGGGCTCTACATCGCCAACCGGATCGCGAAAGAACACGGCTGGTCGCTGTCCGTCGATGACAGCGAGGCGGGCGGCGCGCGGTTTACCGTGACCGACGTGGAACGACCGGACTAGAGTTCGAACGTTTCGTCGCCGTCGAGGACGTGGACCTCGGCGTCGCTACCGGTGCCTTTGACCTCGTTCACGAAGTCTTGCGTTTCGATTTCGATTGGTGGGAACGTGTCGTAGTGCATCGGGAACGCGTGGTCGACGTCCAGCCAGTCGACGGCGACGGCGGCCTGCATCGGCCCCATCGTGAAGTGGTCGCCGACCGGCACCGCCGCAGCGTCCGGTTCGAGGAACGGCCCGATGACGTCGCGCATCTCCGTCATGAGACCGGTGTCGCCGGCGTGGTAGAACGTCGTCGACTCCGCGTCGCTGACCTGTGTCGGCTTCGTATCGGAGATGATGAACCCGCCCGGCATCCCGCCGCTCGCGCCGTAGCTGGTTTCCATGCCGTTCGTGTGGTCAGCCCGGTGCATCGTGACGAACGCGTCGCCGATTTCGACGGTGCCGCCGAGGTTCATCCCCATGCCACCGACGGCGTCGAAGTCACCGAAGTTGTCCTCGCAGTACTCGACGATTTCCGGCGTGGCCACGAGCCCACAGCCCTCGTAGCGGTCCACGTCGCCGATGTGGTCGGCGTGGCCGTGGGTCAGCAACACGTAGTCCGGGTCCAGTTCCTCGGGGTCCGTGTCCGTCTTGGGGTTATCGAAGAACGGGTCGATGAGCAATTCGGTGTCGTCGACTGTTACGTGCCACGTCGAATGGCCGTACCATGTGAGTTCCATGTCGGATGCACGCTACTCCCGGCGCATACTTAATAGTACACCGGGCCGGGCTAGGATTCGTCGTTTTCGTCCGGGCGGATTCGCGAGAGCCGCATCGCGTTCCCGGTCACGGCCGTCGTCATGCCGGCGTCGCCCGCGAGCACGGCGACCCAGATGGGGACGAGGCCGAACGGTACAGCGAGTGCAAGGCCGGCCTTGACCGCGAGACTGGCCCAGATGTTCTGGCGGATGACGCCGTTGGCGTCGTTGGCCAGTTCGTACAGGTACGGGAGCTTCGAGAGGTCGTCGCTCATGAGGGCGATATCAGCCGTTTCGAGGGCCGTGTCTGTTCCGGCGGCCCCCATCGCGACGCCGACGGTCGCGCTCGCCAGCGCCGGGGCGTCGTTGATACCGTCTCCGATCATCGCTACCCCCTCCTCGTACTCCTCGACGAGGCCGTCGATAGCGGCGACTTTCTCGTCCGGCAGGAGTTCCGCCCGGTAGTCGTCGACACCCACTTCCCGAGCGATAGCCCCAGCAGTGCGCTCGTTGTCGCCGGTGAGCATCACCGTCCGTTCGACGCCCAGGTCGCGGAGCCGGGAGACTGTGGCCTCCGCTTCCGGGCGCACCTCGTCGGCGACGGCGATGATCCCCTCGATCTCGTCTTCCGTGCCAACGATGACGACCGTCTTCCCCTCGGCCTGGAGTTCGGGAACAGTGTCTTCCAGCAAGTCTATGCAGTTGTTGCGCTCACAGAGCTGCTGGGCCGTTTTCGTGACGACACCGCCATCGGTAGTGGCGTGGACGTGTGAGAGATCGAAGCCGAGGTCGTCAAACAGCCCCGGCTTCCCGGCGTAGTGGGGCGTCCCGTCGATGTCTGCCCGGACGCCCTTGCCGGTGATGCTCTCGAAGTCGTCGACATCGGCGCTCTCCACGCCAGCGGTCCCCGCCTCAGCGACAATGGCCTCGCCGATGGGGTGTTCGCTGCGCTGTTCGAGCCCACGGGCGCACTGCAGGACTTCATCCTCGGTGTTCCCGTTCAGCGGGATCACGTCGGTGACGGTCAGTTCGCCTTTCGTCAGCGTGCCGGTCTTGTCGAAGGCCACCACGTCGACCGCGCCCATCGCTTCGAGGTGGTTGCCGCCCTTGATGAGCACGCCGTTCTTCGCGGCGCTGGTGATGCCCGAGACGACCGAAACGGGCGTCGAGATGACGAACGCACAGGGACAGGCCAGCACAAGCAGGGTCAGGCCGTACACGACGGCGGTCGACCACGCCACGCCGAGCACGGCGGGGGTCGTCAGCGTCACGAGGACGGCGAAGGCGACGACGACTGGCGTGTAGTACGCCGAGAAGCGCTCGACGAACTGCTCGCGCTCGGTCTTGTTCGACTGGGCGTCCTCGACCATCTGAACGATGCGCGAGAGGGTGTTGTCGCTGGCCGCCGCCGTGACCTGTACTTCCAGATACCCCTCCTCGTTGATTGTCCCGGCGTACACCTCGTCGCCCTCGGTCTTGTCGACTGGGACGCTCTCGCCGGTGATCGGAGCCTGATTGACCGCGCTGGTCCCGTCGATGACCTCGCCGTCCATCGGTATCTTCTCGCCGGGCCTGATGACGACGACATCGCCGACCTGCACGTCGTCGACGGAGACCGTCACCTCCTCGCCGTCCCGCAGGACCGTCGCCTCGTCGGGCGAGAGATCCATCAGTTCCGCAAGCGAGTTTCGGGCGCGGTCCATCGAGTAGCGCTCCAGCAGTTCCGCGACGCTGAACAGGAACGCCAGCGTCGCGGCCTCGAAGTACAGCGCCTCGCCGAAGGCCAGACTGGCGGTGAGCGCGCCCAGGATGGCGATGGACATCAGCAGGTCGATGTCCAGGTTCCGGTTGCGCAGTGAGTAGTAGCCGCCACGCAGGATTTCCTGGCCGCCCGTCGCGACCGCGATGAGAAACAGAACGTCGGCGACGTGCAGTGGCGACCCGAAGACGCTTCCGACCTGCGTGTTCGCGCCGGCCAGCAGGAACTCGAAGAGGAGGCCGACGGCGACGAACACGCCGCTGACCCACGTCTTCAGCGCCCGCGAACTGGTCCAGAGCGAGCCGTTTTCGTCCGTCTGCCCGGTCGCCGTGTCGTCCTCGCCTGTCGTCTCCGTGACCTCGTACCCGGCGCTCTCGATTGCCGCCACGAGGTCGCCCTCCGTCGTCGCGTTCCGGTCGTACGTGACGACGGCCGTCCCGGTAGTCGGACGCGTTTCGACGGCTCTGAGACCGTCAACCCTCCCCAGCGCGCTTTCGACCTTGCCGGCACAGGATGCACAGTCCATCTCCGGGACGCCGAACCGGAGCGTCTCGCCGCCGTCGTCTGCGACGCTGTAGCCCGCCGCCTCGACGCGCGCCGCTATCGCGTCCACGTCCGTCTCGGCCTCGTCGTACTCGACGGTGAGCCGACCCGTCGCTACCTGCGGGTCGACGGCCTCGATGCCCGCCAGTTCGCGGACGCTCGACTCTACCTTTCCCGCACAGGAGGGACAGTCCATCTCCGGGACGGACAGCTGTGCGATGTGGCTCCCATCGTGCGAGTCCGTTGCTGTCGGGTGATTATCGGCATTCGAGCAACTACATCCATCGCCATCCGAACAGCCGCCGGACTCCGTCATTACCGGTGCTAGGCTACCCGTTCTTATTAATTCAACTGCTAAAACCTGCGCTCTAAGTGGGATTGATTAATAAATAAACCCAGTTTTGTTATTAACCTAGCCGGCATCGGCCGCACTGTTGGCCGGCCTGGCTCAGACACTTCCCTCAGTCGAACGGCGTCGTCCGGGTCGGCTTTCCCTGTGCGTAGCGGATCCAGCGTCGCATATGTCGGCCGACCGCCCAGAACAGTACCACAGTCATCGCCAGTAGGGCCGACAGGAAGACGATTCCCAGCCGTATCGGCTCCTCGGTCGGGAGGCCGATGAGCAGTACGATTGTCCCGACGAGTGCCATCTCGACACCACATCGCAGACCGGGCAACACGAACCCCGGCGTCGGCGTTTTCGTTCCCGATGAATCCTCTGCCATGCCCCCCCGTATGCTATCGGGACGATTGTAGTTTGTGCCCGTCTTCGGGGCCGAACTGAAAGTCACGACACACCGCAATCGAGCACCCGGGTGCGGTAGAGAGACCCGACCGTGCCTTTTTCGCAGCCCAGGCCTACGCCCCAGTATGAAACAGTCTTTCACGCGCCGGGCGATGTTAGGGGCCCTCGGGACGGCCGTCGCGGCCACGGCTGGCTGTCAGAGCCCCGGGACCAGCAGCAATTCGGACGGTACCGCCCCCGACCAGTCGGGGGCGGCCGACGCGGTCGTGCAGTCCGACAGCGTCTACACCGACGTCTATCAAGAGGTCGCTGATGCCGTCGTCTCGATCAGGGTGTACGCCGAAGACTCGCGTGGTGGGCAGGGGAGCGGCTTCCTCATCGACGACGAACACATCGTCACAAACGAACACGTCGTCGCGGGCGGGGACGAGTACTACGTCCGCTTTGCCGACACCGGCTGGCGTTCCGCTTCCGTCGTCGGCGCGGACGTGTACAGCGACCTGGCCGTCCTCCGCATCGGCGCGACACCGGACGTGACGCCCCTCTCGTTTGTGAAGACCGAGCCGACAGTCGGGACCGAAGTCGTCGCTATCGGGAACCCGTTTGGCCTCTCCGGCTCGGTGTCCGCGGGCATCGTCAGCGGCGTCGACCGCACGCTCCAGAGCGCGAACAACTTCTCCATCGCGGACGCGGTCCAGACCGACGCACCGGTCAACCCGGGGAACAGCGGCGGGCCGCTGGTCACGCTTGAGGGCGACGTGGTCGGTGTCATCAACTCCGGCGGCGGCGACAACGTCGCCTTTGCCATCTCGGCCCCGCTCGCCCAGCGTGTCGTGCCGTCGCTTATCCAGACCGGCGACTACGACCATCCGTACATGGGTGTTGGCCTCCAGAGCGTGTCGCCGCGGATCGCCGAGGCGAACAACTTAGACCCCGGGTCCGGGGTGTACATCACCCGTGTCGTCAGTGGTGGGCCAGCGGCGGGCGTCCTACAAGGAAGCGACGGGGAGACGACGATTTCGGGGACGGAGATTCCCACTGGCGGTGACGTGGTCAGACAGATGAACGACACGCCGACGCCGACGCGGCAGGCGCTTGGAAGCTTCCTCGCGCTAGAGACCAGCCCCGGCGAGACGGTCGACGTGCTGGTCGAGCGCGACGGGACACAGGAAACAGTCGAACTCACGCTCGGCTCGCGCCCGGAGCCGTAACGAGCGTCGGCGGCCGAATCTGCTGCTCCGACCGTGGTTACCGCGTCCGGAGCCCGCCCTGTTCGTTACGGCTGCCACCGGCCAGGACGTAGCTGACGGCGGCAGCGAGGGGCAGTGTCACCGGGAGCCCCGCGACGAGCAGGCTGATACCGAGGCCCCTATTGCCGAACACGTAGAGCGCAACGCCGGCCGCAGTGACCACGACGAAGTCCGCGATGGTCGCCAACGCGGCCAGTCGGAGGCGGGCCGCGCGGTCGGAGAGTTCGCCCGCCGCCGCTCGGTCGCGGTGCCACAGCAGGACGTAGCCGGCGAACAGTCCGGTCAGACCGGCCGACACGCCTACCGGGAGGCCGATGAGCAGTGAGAACTCTATCTGCGGTTCGAAGCCGGCGGTCACCGAGACGGTCGTGACGGCAAACGCAAGGACGCCGAGGAGCAGCGCGACGACGATGCGGACGTGCGTGTTCATACGTATCAACTGCACGACTGTCCACAAATAGTCCATCGCTGTCACAGAACAGAGTGTCGGGCGGTACTTCGCACAGCGGCCTGTTCCAGCCCATCGCGTCGGCTTATTCTAACGGTTCGGCGGCGTCCTGTTCGACCAGCGGGTCGGCGTTGTCGGCCGGCAGCGTCACCACGTCGTCCGTCGAGAGGTCGTACTCGCGCTGGTCGACGCCGAATATCTCGCCCACGTCGTCCGTGATGCGGACCGTCCGTCGGTCCACGTCGGCGGTCCCAGCGGTGTCTGAACCGGCTGGTGACTGCGGTCCGCTGTCGGCGTGCGCCGGGTCCGCCGCCGGGCCGGGGTCGGACTCAACGCCGGGCTCGGCCGGAGGAACCGGCACGTCGTCACCGGCGGCCGGCACGTCTGCTTGGTCGGGCTGACTGTCGGCAGTGGGATTGCTGCCCGTATCCAGGTCGGGCGGCGGCGTCGGTGTGTCGGGTTCCTCCGCGGGCTCCGACTGGTCCCCGCCGCTGCCCATCATGTCAGCCGCGTCGACACCCGTGTCTGGCGTCGATGGCGGCTCGGGCGGGTCGGCCGTGTCGGCTGCCGGTTCGTTCGCCGTTTGGCGTGGCTCCGGGTCGGGGGCCTGTCGCTCGTCGGATTTCGGCTCGTCGCCGACCGCGCCGGTCGGGGCTTCCCCCGCGATGACGTCAAGGACGTGGCCCCGGTTGGACTCGATAGCCTCGACCATCGTCTCGAACAGGTCCCGCTCCTCGCGTGTGAGGCCGTCGTCCTCGGTCGGCATGTCCGCCGCGGCCAGCGACGCCATCTTCACGATCTTGCCGACGCGCCGTTCGTAGACGGCTTCGACGGTCTGTTCGGCAGTCTTAATATCGTCAGTCAGGCGGTTGACCTCGGGCGAGTCGAACGGGTCCTCGGCGCGCTCGGCCGCGCGGTCGCGCTCCGACCGAAGCTGTTGAATGAACTGCCCGGCGTCCTCGTAGAACGTCTCGCGCAGCTGCTGGAGCTGGTCGGTCTGGCGTTCCCGCGATTGGACGGACTGTAGCTCGTCTACGTTCATTCCTTCCCCTTCTCAGCACGCCCGCGGGCCATGAGAAACACGCCCACGTGCTCTGGTACAGTCTGATTACCCGCCTCCAGTGTAAAGCTATCGCCATCCAGTTCGACGAGGCCGCCGTCGGTCACCTCGACGGTGATGTCGTGGCCCCGGAACGTCTCCGGAACGGGGTCGACCAGCGGGTCGAACGCGTCGATATCCCCGCGGTCGATGCGCTGGACTTCCAGCCCGCTGCCGCCGTGCAGCGAGCCGGGCAGGCGAATGAGCCGGTTCGTGTCCGTCGTCACCGGTTCGTCTATCGGCGCGTTGTCCGCCGCGACAACTTCGTGCAGGAGAATCTTCGCCAGCTGGTAGAACGCGGGGTGGACGTCGATGTTGCCGGCTTCCAGCTGTTCGTAGTTCGACCGGGCCGCGTTCAGCGCCGCGGTCGCCTTCCCCTCGCCGATGCCGTCGTACTCCTGCAGTTGTTCGAGGGCGTCCGCCTCGTCCATCTCGAGCAGGTCGTCGACGACGGCAAGCATATGCCGGTGCGCGCGGGCGCTCCAGCCGCCCTCCGTCGAGAGCGTCCGCTTCTGTGCCGGACTGGACCGGCCGGCCGTGCCGGCGACGGACTCCTCGTCGACCAGTTCGTCGAACTCCAGGCCGATACCGCGGACGTAGTCGACGATCTCCCGGCGCGCGTCCCGTTCGAGGTGACGGATGCGCTCGTCGCGGACGTGGACGTGGTAGCCACGACCGCCGGAGAACACGACCGTCAGGTCTTCAAACCCGAAATCGTCCTCCAGAAAGTCGAGCAGCCTGAGTAGTGCGTCCTTGCACTTAGCGAGCATCTCGGCGTAGCTGTCCTCGCCAAGCACCACGGAGGGCAGGTGGTCGGCGTCGAGGTCGAACACGAGGTCCGAGGAGCGCCAGCCCTTGTCCGACATCGTCGAGGCGCTCGGTTCGTCGTAGCGGCCCGCGGAGAAGTAGACGTGGCGGGGCTTCCGGCGGCCGAGGAAGTCCTCGATCTCGCCGAGGTCCAGCAGCGAGCGATGGCGGACCATCGTCTCGCCGGGGCCGTCGGTCCAGGGAATGAACCCCCATTCACGTTCGTTCGCGGCCGGCGGCGGCGTTACGGACGCCTGTCGGTAGTGATCGCCGAACCGGCCACGGAGGTACGCGCGGGTCCGCTCTTCCATCGGCTACCTCGTTGGGGAGGTCCCTTGAAAAGCGTTCGCTTAGCTACGCAGGAACTTCGACAGTTTGTCCGTAATCGAGTCCTCGCCGAGCTTGAGGTAGTAGGCGTCGCCGCCGTCCTCGTAGTAGTTGTCGATGCGCCGCCGGATCTCGAAGCCGATGTGTTTGTAGAAGCCGATAGCCTCCCGATTCGTCGCCCGGGCGTGGCAGGTCACGCTGCCGTAGTCCTCGGCGACGCGAGCGACGAGTCGCTTGCCGAAGCCGTGGCCCCTGTACTCGTCGTCGACTGCGAGAAAGAGAATGTAGCCGTCGCGTCGAACCGCGGCGAAGCCGATGAGGCGGTCCTTGGACCGGTCGATGTAGAGATAGGTGGTCGACCGTCGGTAGGCGTCGCGAAAGAACCCCCGCCGCTGTCGCAGGACCCCGTCGGATTCGCGGATGTTTTCCTTGAGCCGCCACGCCGCGTCGACGTGTTCGTCGTCCCCGCGTTCGACGATCTGTGTCTCGATGTTGACGCTCACTGCCGTATAAGTAGTGGAGGCGTAGATATAATTCCACCGCCTACAGAGGTGGGCTGTCGAACCGGCAGGGAACGAACGAAGGATTAGGTAGCTAGCCCACGAATTGTCAGGCATGAAGACGCGTATCCCGAGTCTCGCCGGAACTGTCGCGCTCGTTCTCACTCTCTTTTCGCGACCCGCGGCGGCGCACGTCGACTACGTGACCGGGGGGCCGGGGGAGGCCCTCGACGCGGTGGCGTTTGCGATATCCGTGCTGTCGAACCCGGTGAACGCGGCCGTTTTCGTCATCTCGGGCGTGGCCGTGACCGTCGGACTCGCGACGTACCTCTGGGTTCGGCCGACGATTGCGGACATCGTCATCCTCCGGGACGTACTCGTCGGCTACGCGGACCTCGTCCCGTGGATGCTCCGACTCAGCGTGGGGCTGCCGCTCGTCGGCGCTGGCTTCCAGGGATACCTGTTCGCTCCCACAGTAACGTTTGACCCGACCACGAACCCGCTCGTCCGTGCCCTGTTTATCGGGCTGGGGTTCACACTCCTGTTCGGGCTCGCGACCCGTATCGTCACGACTATCGGGCTATTGACTTACGGGTGGGCACTGACCGTCGACCCGGGCGTCGTTCTCGCTATGGAGTACGTCCCGGCCTTTCTGGCACTGTTGATTCTGGGCGGTGGTCGCCCGAGCGCCGACCACATGCTCCAGCAGGTCGCCAGCACCGACGGGACCTACTACGGCCGTGTCGACCCGGTCCACTATCTCAAGGGCTTTCTCGACTCGGCGACGGCACCGTACCGCGAGTACGTCCCGGTCATCGTCCGGGTCGGCATGGGTGTGACGTTCATCTACCTCGGACTGTTCCAGAAACTCGCCGACCCCGGCCAGGCGCTCTTGGTCGTCGAAAAGTACGACCTCACCGCCGTCGTCCCCGTCGACCCCGGGATGTGGGTGCTCGGGGCCGGCCTGACCGAGATGCTGGTCGGTCTGGTCTTGATCTTCGGGTTCATGACTCGTGGGGCCGCGGCCGTCTCCTTTGTCCTGTTCACCACGACGCTGTTCGGCCTGCCTGACGACCCGGTACTCGCACACATCACGCTGTTCGGAATGGCCTCGGCGGTGTTTACGATGGGTGCCGGGCCGCTCTCCTTCGACGACTGGTTCGGTCGGCCAGCACAGAGCGACCGTGAGACCGTCGCTTCGGCGGACTGACTGGTCTACAGCAGTACCGCCGTCAGTTCGCGCCGTCCCACTGGTCTAGCTGGGTCCGGTTCCCGCTCGCGTTGTGGTATATCGTAATCGTGTCCCGGGCACCCACCCGCCGCTCGTAGGCGTTCCCGCTGCTTAACTGTGCGATATCGCCCCGGCCAATCATCGCGTCAGGCTCCCGGTTCGCCACCTGCGCCCAGGTGACCGTTCTGCTCGGCCCTTCGAATTCGACGTTCCCCGCCTCGAACTCGTCGCCGCGAGCGTGTGTGACGATGAGCAGTTCGTTGTCCTCGACGTAGTCGTAGCTGAAATTCGCCTGCGGGCCACCGCTGTCGTCGTCCTCGATGACGAGGACGTTCAGCCCGACGATAGCCGTCACGAGTAGTGTCAGTCCGATGAGTACGGCGACGCCGATGCCCTCTGTCATTCCGGCTGTGTCAGTGCTGAACCGTCCCATGACCGTCTATCACCCCTAATGTGAGACGGCGTTAAATGCTGTTCGACGGCGAGGGGAAGACACATATCGGTTCAACTCACAGCCACCGGTATGATAGACGAGACTGTCGAGGAGATCTCGGAGATGCAGACCCACAGTTCCTCCGTGGTCGCAGTCAAAGCCGCCCAGGCGCTCCGGGACCTGACTGACAGGGAGTACCCGACGGTCGAGGACTACCTCCGCTCGCTCGACCGGAACAGCAGCGCCCTCCGGCGGGCGAACCCCTCACACGCCTCTCTCCATACCACTCAGCACAAAATTGTGACCACTGTCTCGGATGCGGACCCCGACGATGTGGCGACTGCCAAGGAACTGACTACCGCGGCTATCGACGACGTTGTCGACTCGGTGGAGTCGTCGAAAGACCGCGCCGCTGCACGCGCCGTGTCGGAGATCGCCGACGACGACGTGCTGTTGACCCACGACTTCTCCTCGACCGTCCTTGCGGCCATCGACGACGCCATCGAGGCCGGCCACAGCTTCGAGGTGTACGTGACGGAGTCGCGACCACGCTTCCTCGGTCGAAAGATGACGCGACACCTCTCTGACCGTGACGGCGTCGACGTCACGCTCATCGTCGACAGCGCCGCCGGCCACTTCATGTCACAGGTCGACCGCGTGCTCGTCGGCATGGACTGCATCGTCGACGACACGCTGTACAACCGCATCGGCACCTATCCGATTGCGACGGCGGCGGCGGACAACGACGTGCCGGTGACGGTCGTCGGGGCCGCCGCAAAGTACGTCGACGGGGCCTTCGCCTTCGAAAACGAGATCCGGTCACCATCTGAGGTACTCCGGGAGCCCGCGGAGGGGTTCGAGGTCGCAAACCCGGCCTACGACGCCACGCCGACGCACCTGCTTGATACGGTCGTCACTGACGACGGAATCCACGAGTACTGATACTGTCGGCTGTAAGTCTGTAAAGAATTTCGCCACCCGGGGTGGCGAATATCTTAAAATAGTCACAGCCAACAGTATGAGGCGGACTGCTGTCTTTTCCGCATCCAGCAGGACGGGTCCCGGCGACGGAAAGCGGGGTCGAAGGTTCTTGTTGCTGGCAGTGAAGAAGCCACGTATGGACGACACTGCCCTCCTCCGCCAGACGATCCGTCGGTGTACCGCCGTACTCGTTGCAACGCTTTCCACCCTTGGAGTGAGTCTGCAGAGTTCTTCAGAAGCGGGTTTCTTGCTCATACTGGCCGTCATCTCAGTGGTGTATCTCGTCGTTGAGTTCATCAAAGTGAATCCGCCCGCTGAGAGTCTTGACGGCCCCTCGTCTACAGAGGATGAGGAGTAATTACAGCGGGAGCAAGGCGAAAGCCCACCCCTTCAGGGGTGTGGATGAAGCCGACAACCCGGCAGCTTCGCCTGTAGCCTCACTCAGCCGGAGTTTTATAACCGGTGACACCGTATGCATGACCACACCGAGGCGGATCAGCCGCCCAGATAAACGGATAATATCGGGATTCGGGCCACGCTACGTCCAAAAGAATCCCTTTCGGGCCGCTGGCTGTGGATTCCGACACACGGTAACTCTGAATCCCCATACCGGGGATAGGAGTAACGGCGGCTTGGCCCCGCCAGGAGTCCGGTCATGCCGACCTGGCTACAAACCTGAAACTCCCAACCTAGCGGTGCGGTGCCGCGGGAATCCCACGCCTGAAGGCGTGGGAGGAGGTCAAGTAGTGGTCCTACCGCTGTTGGACGACGGTGTCACAGTCCGGACACCGGAGCTGTAGACTGTGTTCCGTTGCTTCGGCGGTCCAGTCGCCCGTCACTGCGCTCTCGTGACCGCAGTGGGGGCAAAACAGCGATGTCTTGGACCGCGTCTGTGGCGGTGGGTCTGAGTCGACCGCGCTAGTCGTATAGATTTCGGTGGAGGTCATCAAGGAAAGGAACGCGCTGTACGCTGAAAAAGGTGTCGGCGAAATGTTTTATTGTTCACGCACAATGTGGAATTGGTATAGTTTTAATCCACGAAAACATGGATGAACGTTCCAAATTTTAGCAATTACATATACATTCGGTCATCAGACATTCGGTCGGAATCGGCGGCTTCCATCCGCTCAGCGAGTGCCTGATAGTGGGCTTCGATATTCGCGGCAAAGGCCTCTAGCGGACCGGTGTCGATCTGGATCGCATGGGTCTCTTTCAGCGCGGTGAGCAGTCTGATTGCGGCCGCAGCATCGGGCGCTTGCGGATGTGTCGGCGTTGTGAAAACGCCGGTCGAAAGCGAGCCGTCGATACCCATGGTGACAAGCTCCGCACTCAGTCCGTCGAGGAACCCGCTCCCCATCGGCCTGATGTCGGTATCGTCGAGATACGCTTCCCGATACGCTGGCGTTGCGATGTAAAACGGGGCGTGGTCGTCGGGTCCGTGCGCGATGGGGACGCCGGTGAGCATCGTAATGTTCGAAGCGTCCAGTTTTTCCCCGGCAGTCGTGATTGCCTTGGCAAGCGACTTGGCTTGGGCTGGTGGCACGAACCGTTCGCCGACTAAGACTGCAAACGACGCTGCTTCGTCGACATACAGCCGCGTGTGATGTCTCGGGGTTCCGTTCTCGAATGGGGTAATGAACGGCGGTCCCGGCGTCCGCAGATGACCGACCTCTCGCATCGAGTCCTGGTCGGAGAGATAATCGACGGCCGTGAGGCCGGCTAGACCGTACTCAGAGACACCGACTGCCAGCGTATCGACCGGTGGTCGGTCGTCTGAAAGGATCACCGAAATGTCATTGCGAGACATATTGTTTCAGACGGGCCGCGAGGGGTAATACTGTCGGCTGTAAGTCTGTGAAGAATTTCGCCACCTCGGGGTGGCGGATGTCTTGAAATAGTTACAGCTGACAGTATAAGTAGTTCGGGAGGGGAACCCTTTTCTCGGGGCGGTGTCGATTCCATGGCATGCGTTTTGGCCCTGTCTGGCCCTTACAGACACCCACTCCGACACCGACCGAAACCGCGACCGAAGTGGCTACCGACATCGGCGGGCTGTTGCCCTTCGATATTCCGATGTGGGTGGTGAACATCGGGGAGTCCCTGATCGTCGTCGGGCTGGCAATCGTCGTTTCAAGGCTTCTCGTCCGCCTACTCGGGCGACGTGTCGCCCAGCAGTTCCGGCGGCCAAGTCTCACCCGAACGGCACTGCGCGGCATCCGTGCCAGTGTGTATATCTTCGCGTTGTTGACCATTCTGAACATCTACGGCTTGCGGCTAACGGATATCGGTCTGTCCGTCGCTATCTTCTCGGCCGTGGTTGGTGTCGTGCTCGCCCCGATCCTCGGCAGTTACATCTCCGGCATGTTCCTGCTGGCCGACCAGCCCTACGAGATCGGTGATATGATCGAACTCGCCGACACTGGCCAGCGAGGCTTCGTCGAGGACATCACGCTCAGACACACGAAGATGTTCACGCTCGACAATACGTTTCTCGTCATCCCCAACGGGGAGATCCGCCAGCGGGACGTTATCAATTACTCGGCGGAGGACTCACGGACACGGCTGTCACTCGACGTCCTGGTCACGTACGAGAGTGACATCGCCGCCGCGCGGACCCTCATCGAAGCGGCGGCTCGGGAAGTTGACAACGTTATCTCCGGCGGGCCGGACATCCGCGTCGGCGCGGCTCGATACCCCGCCTCGCCGACTGTGTACATCAACAACTTCGCAGACCACGGCGTGTTGCTGACGCTCCGGTACTGGGTGACTGAACCGTACAAACTGCTCGCCGCACGTTCGAGGGTCCAGACGAACGTCTGGCGACGGCTCGAAGACGCAAACGTCGAAATCGCCTACCCGCACTCGCACCTGTACTTCGACGACACCAGCGGGGAGATGAACGTCTCACTCAACGACGGACTGAGCGGACTGAACAACGGTGGCCGGAGCCACACGGCCACTGGTGACTCTCCCGTCCCGCCGCGTCAGGACCCCGACGACCTCGCCGACGAGTGACGGCTAGACGGGGTATCCGGCTCGACGGTGACGATTTCGCAGTCGAGTTCCTCGCGAAGGAACTGTTCGACATCGGGGTCGTCAACCAACCGACGGATCATCTGTCGCCAGCGACTCGCCTGTTTGCTCCCGATGACGACAATGTCGGCGTCCTGTGCGGCGACCTCATCGAGAATCGTCTCTTCGACGAGCATCCCCGACCGGACGACGTACCGCGTCCGCGGGACGTGGCCGAACGACTGCTCGACGGCACGTTTGAGTTCCGTCCGGTCGACCCGGTGGCTGTTCTGGTAGAGATTAACGTGTAAGACGGTGAGGTCCGCGTCCTCCTCGTCGGCGATCTGAATGGCCTCCGCAAGCGTGGCTCGGGAGTTCTCCGAGAGCGGGTATCTGACTGGGACGACGACCTGTGGCATCGGCGAGATGTACCGTGCCGAGGTTTAAATCGCTAGCGACGAGTGAGTCGCCCGTCGACGGTCGGGGCGATATCCGTCTGGCGGACGTAATCGGCCAGCGCCTCGTACTGCACGTCGGCGACGCTGACACGGTGGGACTCGGTCAGGACCGGGAACTCCCGCTCAGTGTAGTAGAGGTAGTTGCTCGTCGCGAGCGTGTACGTCTCGGCCTCGCGGACCGGTCGCCCGTCCACCCGCAGTCGCTCGATAGTCTGCGTGTCGTCGTTCCAGATCAGTTCGACGCCGCTGAGGTGGGCGTGCCACCAGTCCGGTTCTCCGAACTCGACCTGTCTCCCGCTGCCCTGTCGACACAGCGTCCGGAGTTCCGAACCCGTCAGTTCAGCGACTGTCAGGGGTTCCTCGAAGGGGACGACCGAGACCATATCGCCGACCGTCAGCGCCCCGTCCAGCGGGACCGTGTCGTTCCGAAGGCCGCCGCTGTTCTGGAGGCCAACGTCCGCGCCCGTCGCCCATCGGTACGCGTCCGCGACGAGGTTGCCGAGGCGGCACTCGCCGCCGTAGGTCGTCGCCCTGCTCCGGTCCAGCGGTTCCTCGACGTGCCCGACGACCTCGTCGAGTCCTGCCGCAGAGAGTCTGTCCTCGATAGCCTCCGCGACGCGGTCGTCGACGGGACCGTCGGCAGTCTCGCGGAACTGCGCAGTCGGTTCCGGCCCACCGAGGTCGACCTCGACGACGGTCTTGCCGTTGGCTCCCGGTCTGGTGAGCAGCGTGCCGGCGACGCGGTCGATGCGGCGCTCGTGGACGTGCCCGCCGAGGATGACGTCCACGTCGCAGGTGCGGGCCAGTTCCTCGTCGGTCCGGCCTAGGTGTGAGAGCACGACAATAACGTCGGCCCCGTCCGCTCGAAGCGCGGTGGCCGCCTCGGCGACGGCTTCGAGCGGGTCCGTGAACGTCAGAGTCGTCGCCTGTGGATTAGCTGCGGCCGTGTCGGGGTCGGTCACGCCGACGAAGCCGAGCTGTTTCCCGTCGACGGTCCGGCTCGCCCACGGCCGGGTCAGTCGTCGGGCGAACCGCTCGCCGTCCTGTTCGACGTTCGCAGTCAGCCACGTCTGGGGCGACCTGGCGATGATGTCCCGCGTCGCGTCGAGCCCGTGGTCGAAGTCGTGGTTGCCAAGCGTCTCGAACGCGGGTGTCAGCGCAGTAAAGAGGTCCAGCGACTGCTCGCCATCGGTGACCAGCGATAGCACCCCCGGACCGGTGTTGTCCCCAGTGCCGACCACCAGCGCATCCGGGCCGTCAGCGGCGGCCACTGTCCCCGCAAATCGCCCGATTCGCTCGGGTGTATCGTACGCTTTCTCCACGTCGGAGTACTGGATGATCCGGGGACTCACACCCACAGTGCAGGGGAACCAGCCATTAATGGTTTCCGCAGTGATTTAGCCGCTGGCCCGTCATGCGTACGTATGGACGCACTCGAAGGTCCCGACGGCGAGACGCTGTACGTCGACAGGAGCGACGGCGACATCGGCACGAAAGGCGCGTTTCACGTCGTCTACCGCGACGCCGACCGCGAGCGTCGCTGGGGCTACTTCTGTAGCAACTGTGAGACGTTCAACAACGCGATGGACTCGATGGGCCGCATCCGCTGTAACGACTGCTCGAACCTCCGCAAGGCTGAGGAGTGGGACGCGGCCCACGAGTAACAGTCGGGTCCGGGTGACAGACCCGTGCTGTTCCGCGTTTTTCGACGGCTGTGTCGCCGGCCGAACTGTCAGCCACATAGCTAGTGGGAACGTTTATCAGATAGCCGGTGGTACTGACTCTCAGATGGGGGCCGTTACCACATCACTCGACGAGCAGGCCCGGTCGATATTCGACGACCTCGGATACACCGTGTCGCGCACTGGCACCGAACTGCGAGCGGAACGCGACTGGCGCGTCGTCACTGTCTCAGTGCTCGACTCGCAGGACCCGATACCCGAGAGCGGCGACTTGCGCTGTTTCGTCACACGAACGGGCGAGGCAACGCACCTCAGCCGCCGTCTCACTCGACGAGACGTATCCTATGACTGGGCTGTCATCGGTATTACCGAGGACGGTGACTACGAGGTGGTCCGTCACCCCGGCGACACAACAATGTCGGCTGACGCCAACACTTAGGGGGCTCTCCGTCCACCATCCGGCGTGCAAGTCGGTGTCATCAATCGAGCGCTCGAACAGCTAGTCACGAATGTCGTCGACGCGCTCCCGCGTCTCATAACTGGGTTCGTCTTTCTCGTAATCGCCGCAGTGGGCATCAAAGCCATCATGGTCGTCGTACGGGCGGTTCTGAAGCGGTCGCTGCCCGGCGAGTCACCCGTCTATCGACAGTTTCTCGGGGTCATCGTGCTCGTGTTCCTGTGGTTCGGCGTGGCGCTATCCTTCCTCTCTATCGTCGGCCTGACCGCCATCGCCGCGTCGCTGGGCACGGCGACCGGCTTCCTCGCGCTCGGCGTCTCCTACGCGCTCTCGGAGATGATCAAGGACGCCGTCGCTGGCGTCTACCTCCTCCGCGACCCCGACTTCAACCCAGGCGACACGATCACAGCCGGCGACACCACCGGTGAGGTGGCCGCCATCGAACTCCGGAAGACGCGGTTCCGGGTCGACGGCGATACTGTCGTCAGGGCTAACGCGGCCATCGAAGAACGCTGGACGAAAGTCGATTCCGAGGCCTGAGCGGGCCGAGGCCCGCGCTATCCCGTCACACATGGAGTTTAAGCGTATTGCCGTCGTACTCGGCGTATGTTCGTCGGGCACGCGCTGTTCGCGTTCGCCCTCGGAGGCCTCGCCGCGTGGTGGCTTGGACTCTCCCGCGAGCGTGCGGTCCAGTTGGGCGTCATCGCTGGCCTGTTCGCCGCGGTTCCCGACGTCGACATCGTCTACGCCCCCTTCGGGCTGCTCGTCGGAGCCGCCGAGAATCTGACGGCGGACGGCTTCTGGGAGACCGCGAACGTCGTCCACCGCGGGCCGACGCACTCGCTCCTGCTGGGGGCGGCACTCGCCGTCGCGGCCGGTCTCTGGGCGACCGAATCACGGCCCGCCCGAATTGCATCGCTGGCAATCGGCGTCGCAGCGACTGTTCTCACAGGCGTACTCAGCGGTCCCATCGCGGGACTCGTGATGCTCGTGTTCGTCCTGGCCGTGCTCGGTGTCGCCACGGTCGCACAGTCCCGCGATATCAGCCCCCAAACGGTGGCCGGGCTGGCCCTACTTGGACTGCTCACCCACCCGTTCGGTGACCTCTTCACCGGCGGCCCGCCCCCGTTCTTCTATCCCTTCGACGTGACCCTCGTCGCCGAGCGGGTGATACTCCACCCCGACCCGACCACGCACCTCCTGGCGGCGTTCGCTATCGAACTGGCGACGGTCTGGCTCGCCGTGTGGACGTACGTCCACCTCCGTGGATACACGCTGACCGAACTCGTCCGTCCCCGGGCAGCGCTGGGAATCGGCTACGGGGCTGCCGTCCTGTTCTTGCCCGCACCGACGCTCGAACGGTCGGCGCACTTCGTGTTCAGCGTCCTCGCACTGGGCGTCGTCGGAGCGCCGACCCGGCCGTTCAGTGACGGTGTCGACTGGCTGGAGACGGTCGTGACGGGGCTGGCGGCGGTGACCATCGCTGCGCTCGCGTATGCCATGGCGTATGGGGCTATCTGAACAGCCCACGCCGCCGGCATCGGTCGATAGGGTTTTTCGAGTCGCGGCTCACCTGACACTATGAGCCGAGACGTAGCGCGGTTGCTCCGGGACAGGCGCGTCAACGCCCTCGCGGCGTGGTGCATCGTCGCCATGCTCGCCGCCGTTTCTGTGACGAGTGCTGTTCAGGCCGACGTGCTGTGGGCCGGGTTCGCGGCTGCCGTCGCGGCACTGGCGCTGTTTCCGCCGGTTCTATTGCGTAACCGGGACGCCATGCTCCCCTGGGAAATCCTCCTGTTGGCGGCGTCGCCCGTCGTTGGCCGTCTGTTTGCGACGCTCTCGCTGACCGGTAATCTCGCGACCTACCTCTCGGTCGCCGCCATCGCGCTCATCCTCGCCGTCGAACTCCAGCTCTTTACCCCCGTCCGGATGACGCCCCGGTTCGCCGTCGTCTTCGTCGCCATCACCACGATGGCCACCGCCGGCGTCTGGGCGGTCGTCCGCTGGGTGGCCGACCAGTTCTTCGGGACCACCTTCATCCTCGATCCGACGGTGTCAGAACACGTCATCGAGGAAGCGGTGATGTGGGAGTTCGTCGCGTCGACCATCGCCGGTATCGGCGCTGGCGTGGTTTTCGCGTACTACGTCCGACAGCAGGCCGGGACCAGTCGCGTCCCCGAGGAGGTCCAGCCGGACGTATGAAGGTCCGTGACCGCCTCCGAATCAGTCCGGCGACACAACAACTGCTCTCGCGAGCCCTGTCACTCGCACTCATCGGGCTCCTGGCGGTCGGTATCGAGCGGGGCAACGTCGGCATCATCGTCAATTCGGGCGTCGCAATCCTCGTCACACAACTCCCGGCGCTGCTGGAACGGGACTACGGCATCACGCTCGACCCCGCGCTGACGCTGTGGATTACGTCGGCGGCGTTCTTTCACGCACTCGGAACTGTCGGATTGCCTGGGTCCGAAGAGAACTTCTACGTCACCATCTGGTGGTGGGACCACTTCACCCACGCCCTCTCGTCGTCGGTCGTCGCCGCGGTCGGATACACGACGGTCCGTGCGCTCGACGAGCACACCGACGAGATATCGATTCCCTCGCGGTTCATGTTCGTGTTCCTCCTCCTGTTCGTGATGGCCTTCGGCGTGCTCTGGGAGGTCATCGAGTTCTCGATTACGCTCGCCGCGTCGGCGACCGGGAACGACACGATTCTGACACAGTTCGGTCTCAGCGACACGATGCTCGACCTCGTGTTCGACGCTATCGGTGCCATCATCGTGGCAATCTGGGGGACCGCACACCTCACCGGCGTGGTCGGTCACGTCGAGACGTTGCTCGACCGGCAGTCTCAGTGACCTGTCCGTACTTTTATGACATGGACGTGTGAATCAATCTCACGCATATGGTTTTCAAGAAGATCACGCTGATCGGGACCAGTTCGGAAAGCTTCGACAAAGCCGCCGACGACGCCATCGAACGCGCGGAGGCGACACTTGACAATCTCAAGTGGGTCGAGGTAGAGGAACTCGGCGTCGAGATCGCCGGCGTCGAGGGCCGCGAGTACCAGGCCGAGGTCGTCGTGGCGTTCGAACTCGAAGAGTAGCTACGTCCGGAAGGACTCGCCACAGCCGCATTCGCTGACCACGTTCGGGTTCTTGACGTGGAACCCGGCCCCCTGCAGGCCGCCCTCGTAGTCGAGTACCGACCCCTCGATGTAGTCGATGCTGGCGTCGTCGACGAACACGCGGAGCCCGTTGCGCTCGAACACTTCGTCGTCTTCTTCAGGTGCATGCTCGAACCGCATCCCGTAGGAGAGGCCGGCACAGCCGCCCTGCTGGACATACAGGCGAAGTCCGGATTCGTCGACGTCCATTCCCTCGCTTTCGAGGAGGTCCAGTGCCTCTCCCGCTGCCTGCTCGGTGACGGCTACGTCCTCGCCCCCGAGGTTCGGATCGCCGTCGTCCGCTGTGCTGCTCATACACAAGTATCCACGCCCGAACGTGTTAACAGTGACGCCGGTGGAACGGCTCGGAGGGATACGTCCTGAGTTGACCTGCGAGAAAGTCCCAGGAACCGCTTTACTCCTCGAACCGTTTGCGGACGCTCTCGGCGTGGGCTTCCAGCCCTTCGGCTTCGGCGAGAGTCGTGATCGTGTCCGAAATATCGCTCAGCGAGTCCTCCGAGAGGCGCTGGACAGTCGTCGACCGGACGAACGTGTCTACGGCGAGACCGCCGGTGACCCGCGCGTTGCCGCCGGTCGGCAAGACGTGGTTCGTCCCGGTCGCGTAGTCGCCGGCTGCAACGGGGCTGTACGGGCCGAGGAACACGGACCCGGCGGAGGGAATCCGTTCGAGGAGCGATTCGTCGTCAGCGGCCTGAATCGAGAGGTGTTCGGCGGCGTACTCCTCGGCGAAGAGGACGGCTTCGCTCATCGAACGAGCGAGGAGGACGCCAGATGCGTCGTTGTCCAGTGCGGCGCGGATGACTGCCTCGCGCTCCCGGCCGTCAGCCTGCTCGTCAACGGCATCGACGACCTGCTCGGCGAGGTCCGCGTCGTCGGTGACGGCGACGACAGAGGCGTTCTCGTCGTGTTCGGCCTGTGCAACGAGGTCTGCCGCGACCAGTTTCGGGTCCGCGTCGCCGTCGGCGACGACCATAACTTCGGAGGGGCCGGCCAAGAAGTCGATTGCCACGTCGCCACGGACCTCGGCCTTCGCCGCTGTGACCCAGCGGTTGCCGGGGCCGACGACGATGTCCGTCGCGCTGACCGTCTCGGTCCCGTAGGCCAGCGCCGCGATGGCCTGTGCGCCGCCGACCTGGTAGACGGCGTCAGCGCCAGCGACGTGGATGGCGGCCAGCGTGACGGGGTTGACCTCCTCGGCTGGCGGGGTGGCGACGGCGACGTGCTCGACGCCGGCGACCTTCGCCGGGATGACGCCCATCAGCGCGCTGGAGGGGTACGCCGCCGTGCCGCCGGGCGCGTACACGCCGGCGCTGTCAAGCGGCCGGTACCGCCGACCGAGTTCCCGCCCCTCGAAGTCGTCGCGCCAGTCCTCGGGGACCTGTCGCTCGTGGAACGCGCGGATGTTCGCCGCGGCGTCCTCGATAGCGTCGCACACGTCGTCGTCGATTTCTTCGTAGGCTCGCTCGGCGGCGTCCGTGATGTCGATGTTGCCCACCGACACGTCGTCGAACTCCTCGGCGAAGCGCCGGAGCGCCACGTCGCCCTCCTCGTGGACCTGCGAGACAATATCGCGTACATCGTCTCTGACGGCGTCGACACCGGCGTCGCGGTCGAAGAAAGCGGCCCGTTCGTCGGGCCCCAGGTCGGCTATCGTCCGTACGTTCATACACCTGATTCGGGGCGGGGTAAAAAACGGGTTTCCCTTCTCGTCACCGTTTTCCGGCACTCGGACATACACCGCCTATGGCCTCACTCGACGACCACCGTCGCCGGACGACCGACCTCCCTCCGGCGACGACCGAGTATTTCGCGCCCGAACTGGCGACTATTGATAGCTATCTGGAGACCGTCCCACCAACTATCGACACGGCGGCCGGCGACGCCGCAGTCGGCCCAATACACACCATCCCGTGGTTCTACGTGGCCGACCTGACTGGCTGGCGCGGCGGCACGCTCGCCCGGCTGCTGGCTGCAGAGCGAGACGCCGTCTGCTACGAACTCTCGGCTGGCGCTGCGGACGCGCTTCCGGCCCTGTGGTCTCTCATCGACGAGAGCGGCGACGGTCCCGTCGTGCTCCATCTGGAACTCCAGGGCGAGGGCGGGCGGATTGTGCGCACGCTTCGGGAGGCGCTCCGGCGCGGCTACGAACACAGCCCAGACGGCTGGGACGAGCCGGTGCGCGGCGAGCCGGCGAACCTCCACGTCGTCTTCACCGATACGACCCCCTCGAAGCGGCTGGCAGTACCACTGCCCGCCGCGACCACGCCGACCACCGGCGCGGTCCTCTCGTATGCGCCCCGCCGGAGCATGCTCCCGGAGCGGCCCGACGGGACGACGATGCTCTCGGACCCGCCGGCGCTCCACGACCGCGAGGCCGAACTGGAGCAGTTCCTGCTGGCTGCCCTCGACGAATGCGGCGACGACGACGCGAGACAGCAGTACGTCGACCGCGCCGTCGAAGTTCTGTCGATCACCCACTCGCTCATCGGCAAGCGCGACCTCCTGTTCGACGTGTCGCCGCGGCTGGCGCTGAAGTACGGAAATCTGCTGGACGAGCTTTCGGTCGCGGCAGCGACGGACCGGCTCGGCCGGGACGTACTCGGGCAGGTGCCACAGAGCCCCGGCAGCGAGGATATTCGGGCGACGTTGCGGGACCTGCTGCCAAAGTAAAGCGAGAGAGCAGTCGTGGGCTAGACCCCTCAGTTCGCGTCGCTCACGATTTTGATGACCGAGCCCTCCTCCAGTTCCGTCTCGTCGCTGATGCGCCGGTTCTCACGGGCGTCGACGGCGTGGATGTACCCGTCGCCGATGTCCGAGTGGACGGCGTAGGCGAGGTCTTTGGGCGTTGCGCCCTGGCGCAGCAGGAACGCGTCGGGGAGGACGTTCTCCTGGCCGTCGGTCCAGTGCGTTTCGTTCTGGACGGGGTAGGCCGTCAGATGGTTGAGCAGGTCGTAGACGGCGGTGTCAAGGGAGCCCTGGACGCCGGTGCCGCCGTACTCCTCCATGACGCCGCGGATGCGGTTCAGCCCCTCGCGTTGCTGGTCGCTCACGTCGCCGACGATATCGAAGTCCGGGTCGCCCGGGTCGTAGTCGATGACGCCAGCCTGTGCGGCGTTGCGCAACGCGAGTTCGCCGTCGGCGGTCGCGGGCACGACCACGTCGGCGGCTTCCTGCAGGGCTTCGATGTTTCCCTCCGGAGCGATATCGGCCTTGTTCGCGACGACGACGAGCGGCTTCGTCCGCTGGCGTATCTCTGTCGCCAGTGCTTCGCGGTGCTCGTCGGTCCAGGCGATGGGGTCCTCGGGGTACTCCAGGTCCCGCAGGGTGCGGGCCACGTCGAGTTCAGAGGCCCCGACGCCGGCCAGCATGTCCACGAGCGACTCGTCGAGCTTGAAATCCGGCGAGCGGGACTGGCGTTCGATGGACTCCCAGTTTCGCTCGACGATGCTGGCGAGCCACAGGTCCATCTCCGCCTCGACGAAGTGCACGTCCTCGACGGGGTCGTGCTCGCCGACTTCGACGGGTTCGCCCTCGGCGTCAGTCCCACCAGAGGCGTCGACGACATTGAGGATCACATCGGCGGTCGACAGCTCGTCGAGGAACTGGTTCCCGAGGCCGCGCCCCTCGTGTGCCCCGGGAACGAGGCCGGCCACGTCGATGAGCTCCACCGGGACGTAGCGCTTGCCGTCCCGGCAGTTATCGTCACCACAGCGTTCCTCCCGGTCGAGACAGGGGCAGTCCGTTCGGACGTGGCTGACCCCGCGGTTGGCGTCGATGGTCGTGAACGGGTAGTTCCCCACGTCCACGTCGGCCATCGTCGCCGCCTTGTAGAAAGTAGACTTGCCGGCGTTCGGCTTCCCGGCCAGCGCGATAGAGAGCATGGCAGGGCCTACCAGTGGCCGCCGAAAGGGGGTTTCGGTTCGTGGCCCTACAGGCTGACCCACTCGCCGCGGTCGTCACTTCGCTCGATAGCATCGAGGACTTGCTGTGCGGCGAGGCCGTCGGCGAAGGACGGCTCCTGTTGCCTGCCATCGGCCACGGCTGAGAGGAACTCGTAATTCTCGTGGACGAACGTGTGCTCCCAGCCGATGACGTGGCCGGGGGGCCACCAGTGGTCGACGTAGGGGTCGTCTTCGTCGGTGATAAGCACCTGCTGGAAGCCGCGGTCACCCTCGGTGAGCACCTGCAGTTCGTTCAGCCGTTCGAGGTCGAACTTGATTGCGCCCTTCGACCCCTCGATTTCGATGGTGTGAGCGTTTTTGTGGCCGTTGGCGACCCGCGATGCTTCGAGCGTTCCCATCGCGCCGCTGTCGAAAGCAATCTGTGCGCTGTAGGCGTCATCGACGGTCACCGGGCGCGTCTCGT
The DNA here is from genome assembly GCF_048595605.1 of Haloarcula sp. KBTZ06. Taxonomy (NCBI): domain Archaea; kingdom Methanobacteriati; phylum Methanobacteriota; class Halobacteria; order Halobacteriales; family Haloarculaceae; genus Haloarcula; species Haloarcula sp. KBTZ06. The sequence continues at coordinate 865,953 of NZ_CP184337.1, read as the reverse complement.
CGCTCCCCTCTACGGGGCGTTCTTCGGTAAACGTCCGGAGGTGACCGCTCACGTCCGTTATCTCGCCGGCGGCGTCGCCGAGCAGGAACCGGGCTAGATCGACCGTGTGCGACCCGAGGTCGCCGAGCGCCCCGCTGCCAGCCATCTCCTCGTCGTTGCGCCAGGACCACGGCGCGTCGGGATCGACCAGCCAGTCCTGGAGGTACTGCCCGCGGAAGTGGTGAATCTCGCCGAGTTCGCCGTCGGCGATGAGCCCCTTCGCGTACTGGATGGCCGGGACGAAGCGGTAGTTGAACGCCGCGCCCGCGGGCACGCTGGCGTCCGCGGCGGTCTCGGCCATTTCTTCGGCCATATCGAGCGTGGGCGCGAGCGGTTTCTCACAGAACGTCGGCGTCCCGGCCTCCAGCGCTGCGATAGACGGTTCGGCGTGGACGTGGTTCGGGCCGAGATTGTAAAACACGTCGACCTCGTCGACAATAGCCCGCCAGTCTGTTGCAGTCCGGTCGAAGCCGAACTGGTCGGCCGCGTCGGCCAGCGCGTCCTCGTCGCGGCCGACGAGCACGTCCTTGTTGACGGCGGGCGCTTCGGGGAAGAACATGGGCAGGCGGTCCAGCGCGTTTGCGTGGGCCTTGCCCATGAAGCGGTAGCCGAGCATACCGATATCGAGGGTCATAGCCGGCTGTTCACTCGGAGCCGAAATAACGCTCATGGTGACGGCAGGGCAGCGGGCCGCCCCGAGGGAAAAGCCAAAACCGGATGCCCGTGTTGATACTCCATGGCCACTGAAACGACCGTTCGTATCGAGGATATCATGTCGACGCCGTTAGAGACGATTTCTGCCGACGAAACCGTCAAAGCGGCCGCGACGCAGATGCAAGCGCAGAACATCAACGGCATCTTCGTGCCGGGGGCAGAGGCGGGTATCATCACCACCACCGACATCGTTGATGCCGTCGCAAGCGGGAAGGACCTCTCGTCGGCGACCGTCGGCGACGTGATGACGTCGCCGGTCGAGCGGGTGACGACCTCGCTCGAACTCGGCGAGGCCGCCGCGATGATGACGACCTACGACATCAAGCACCTCCCCGTCATCGACGAGCATCAGGACTACGTCGGCATGGTGTCGTCGACGGATATCACGCAAGCACTCTCCTGAACGCGGCTGTTCTCCAGCGGACTTCCGACAGTCAGATGAAGTCGTCAAGACCGGACGCATCACCGTCGTTGTCACCCGTTCCGGGCAGCGCGTCAGCGATAGCCGAGGTAAACGAGCCGAGGCCGCGCGTCTGATACCAGACCGTTCCGGGGCCGGTGAAGTCCATCACGAGGCCCTCGCCGCTGAGCAGCGTCGACTTCAGCCCGCCGACGCGGTGGGCGTCAAAGTTGACTGACTCCTCCCAGGCGACGACGTGGTCGTTGTCGATTGTGTAGGACTCGCCGGCGTCGAGTTCGACGGTTTCCAGCCCGCCGAAGGCCTCAATGAGGACGTTTCCGGTCCCTTTCAGCGCCAGCGGCGTGATGCTCGCGCCGGCCAGCATCGACTTGATGCCGCCGAACTCCGAATCGATGTCGATATCCGGGTCGGCTGCGAGGAACGCCCCGTCGACGGCGTACAGCGTCTCGCCAGTGAGTTCGTGATGGTGTACGTCGCCCGGTGTCGGCGGCGCGAGGGTCAGGGTGCCCGAACCGCCCTGCGCGGTGAACTCGTTCGCTAGGAGCGACTCACCGCCGAGCATCGACTTCGCGGAGCTGAGGAGGCCGTCCCGGCTGGTCGTCGTCTCGATCTCGATGGTCGGCGAGTGGCTGACCATCGCGCCGGGTTCCGCGAGTATCGATTCGCCGCTGTCGAGCGCAACGCGGACGTGCGTGTACGAGGGCTTGTGTGTGAGTTCGATGTCCATAAGTGTCACTGGATACGGTAGTCCAGTCGTAGTATCACACAGACACTATATAAGCGTAAGTGCCAGAAACGGTCGTGCTGGTGGCCGTATCGGCTACTCCGCCCAGTAGGCGTCGCCGGGCTGGGTCTCGAAGACGGCGCGGTCGAGCACGTCGACGGCCTTCTCCAGTCCCTCGCGTGCGCTAGTGAGTGAGTCCTCGTGTTCGATGGAGAGCGCACCGTCGTAGCCGACCATCCGCAGCGTCGACACCACATCCTTCCAGTGGGATTCGCCGTGACCATAGCCGATAGAGCGGAACAGCCACGACCGGTCCGCTTCGTCTGTGTACGGCGCGGTGTCTAGCACGCCCTTCTCCCGGGCGTTTGACTCGTACACCTTCGTGTCCTTGGCGTGGAAGTGGTGGATGGCGTCGTGCTCGCCGAGCAGGCGGATGGCCTCGGTCACATCGATGCCCTGCCAGTATAGATGCGACGGGTCGAAGTTCGCGCCGATTCGGTCGTTCGTCCGCCTGCGGAGTTCGAGCAGCCCGCGGGGTTCGTACACCAGCATATTGGGATGCATCTCGATGGCGATGTCCACGTCGTGTGCGCCGGCGTGGGCCGCGAGGTCCGACCAGTACTCGTCGGCGACGCGCCACTGGTACTCGTGGGCGTCGGCGTGTTCGGTCGGCCACGGCGCGGTGATCCAGTTCGGCACCTCGTCGTTCGGGCCGCCGGCAGGCAGGCCAGAGAACCCCGTAACGGTGTTCACGTCGAGCTGGTCGGCCAGCCGGATCGCTTCCCGGAGTTCCCGGTCGGCCTCTGCGGCGCGCTCGTCGTCCGGGTGAAGCGGATTGTTGTGTGTCGCCAGCGCGCTCACCCGGAGGTCGTGTTCGTCTAAAAGCGCCTCGAGTTCGGCCTGTTTCTCCTCGTTGTCGAGATACGCCTGCCGGTCGAGGTGGTCGTCGCCGGGGAAGCCGCCACACCCCAGTTCGACCGCGTCGACGCCTAAGTCGCTGAGATACGCCAGCGCGTCGTCGAGTGACTGTCCGCCCAGCGGGACCGTCAGTACACCAATGTCCATGCGCGGCGATACAGCCGGTGTCGAAAAAAGCGTACTGCCGTCGCTCCGGCCTCGCTATCCAGCCCACAAGCAGTACAGACCAGAGGCGGACCGCGACAGACCGCGGCGTAAAGGATTAACGCCGGGAGTGCGGTGGTACTGTCATGATTGTGGCCGTACTCGGTACCGGACGACGAGGGCGGGATATCGCACAGCGATGTGTCCGTGCGGGCCACGAGGTACGTCTACGGGGGACGGATGCGACGGACGTGATGGACCGCGTCGACGAGATCCGGCACGCACTCAACGGGGATGTTTCAGCCGGTATCGACGGAACCACGGGACTCGAAAGCGCCGTCAGCGGCAGCGGTATCGTCATCGACGCGACCGACGGTGGGACGGACAGCCACCGAGAAGTGGTCGCCGAAACTGAGACGATGGTCGAGGATGAGACGCTCATCGCCGTCAGCGACACGTCGCTGTCGGTGACCGCAGTCGCGACCGGCCTGCGGAGCCCGAACCGGGCCGTCGGCCTCAACCTCGTTGACCCGCCGGACGGCGCTATTGTCGAGGTGGTCATCGCCGAACAGACGACGGCGGCGACCCGCGACCGAGTCACCGACTTCGTCGAGAGCCTGGACGCGTCGCCGGTCGTCGTCCGCGACACGCCGGGATTTGCCGCGCTACGCCTCGAACTCGCTACCATTGCCGAAGCTGTTCGGATGGTCGAGGACGGCGTCGCGGGGATTCGAGATATCGACCGCACGTTCGAGCGTGGCGATTCGGACCGCGACGGGCCACTCGTCCGGGCCGACCGCCACGGGCTGGAAACAGTGCTAACCGCGCTCGAAGACCTCGCAAAGCGGCTGGACGAGCGATTCGAACCGCCAGCGTTGCTCCGCCGGAAGGTCGAGGACGGACAGCGAGGCGCTGTCGCCGGCGAGGGGTTCTACGTCTGGGAGGAGGGTACCCCGACGGCCGGTGCCGACCCGGACCCGGACGTCCCAACGCGAGATAGCGAGCCCGAGTTCAGATGAGCCAGTCGAACCGCCCTCCGGTCGAACCGGATGGAGATGACGACGAATTTGCGGCCCTGTTCGACGAACTTCAGGAGCTGGAACAGCTCGTCGACTCCGAAGACGAGCGACGGCAGGTCCGGGACGCGATGCGCGCGGCCGCGGATTCCCAGGACCACGAGCCAGCGACCTTCGGCCGGGTCGTCTGGGGCTTCGGCCGGTCCGACCTCGCGGAGGCGCTGCTCGGCTCGCTGCTGTTCGGGATTCCCATGGCTGTCGAGGGCGGGACAGTCGACGCCGGGCTACACATCGCTCAGCACCCGCTGTATCTCGCCGCGACAGTCGCTATCGCTGTCGGGCTAGTCATCTCCATTCTGTACGTGGCCGAGTTTCAGGACGTTCGGGTGGCGAACCCGATTTTCGGATTCATCCCGCGGCGACTCGTCGGCGTCACCGGGACGGCGCTCGTCGTCTCCGTCGCGCTGCTTACTGGCTGGGGGCTGGTCGAGTGGTCGACCGAGCCTGCGGTCGTCTACGAGTCGGCCTGCATCTGTGCCGTGGCGTTCGTCCCCATGGCAATCGGCGCTGCGCTCGGGGACATCCTGCCCGGGAACTAGGGCCATGGCAGTCACTCGCGGTGGCGGTCGCGTTTGGCAATCGTTAAAAGCCGCGGTCGGATACGGAGTGGTATGAGCGAGAGCCAACAAAAACAGGCGCGCAAGTGCGTCTCGTGTGGCATCAACATCGCCGGCACGAACGCCGCCGCGTTCAAGTGCCCGGACTGTGGACAGCAGATCTACCGCTGTGCCACCTGCCGGAAGCAGAGCAACCTCTACAAATGCCCGGACTGCGGCTTCATGGGGCCATAACAATGGGGAAAGTAGCAGCCAAGATCAAGGTCATGCCGGAAAGCCCCGAAGTCGACCTCGACGACCTGCAGGAGCGTCTCGAGGGCGTGCTTCCGGAAGGAACGAAGATCAACGGGTTCGAGCGCGAGGACGTCGCCTTCGGCCTCGTCGCGCTGACGCCGACAGTCATCGTCCCTGACGACACCGGCGGGACGGAAGCCGTCGAAGAGGCCTTTGCGAACGTCGATGACGTCGAGTCGGTCTCCGTCGAGAGCACCGGCCGCCTGTAATCGACTCACCGCTGTAGTTTTCCACTCGGGTCTGTAGCGACTGCAAGAGCGTGACCAGTGACGGTCGCGGAACGCACGTTTTATTAGGGCGACCGGATTAGCGAGGAGCAAGAATGCCTAGTTCAAACGGACCCCTCGAAGGAACACGAGACAAGCTCAAGAACAAGCCCCGCGACCGCGGCACCTCGCCGCCACAGCGCGCCGTCGAAGAGTTCGACGACGGCGAGAAAGTCCACCTCAAGATCGACCCGTCAGTGCCGAACGGCCGCTTCCACCCGCGGTTCGACGGCCAGACCGGCACCGTCGAAGGGAAGCAGGGTGACGCGTACAAGGTCGACATCGTCGACGGTGGCAAGGCGAAGACCATCATCGTCACCGCTGCGCACCTGCGCCGGCAAGAATGACGATATTCAAAGAGAAGGTCAGTGAGGAGTTCCTGACGGTCGCGGAGACCAAGGAGATACTCGAAGACCTCGAGATGGAGCGGGCGGCCGAGGAGGACCGCGAGATGCGCTACGAGCTCAAGCGGGCTATCGAGCACGTCAACCGCTTTGCCGTCCTCGACCCCGAGGAGTCGCTGCAGCTGGTCGAAGACCTCGAAGAACTCGAAAAGGTCGACACGCCGACGGCCTACAAGATCGCGAACCTGCGGCCGCTGGACCGCGACGAGCTCCGCGCCGTGTTCGCCAAGGAGCGGTACACGCTCGATGGCGACGAACTCGACGAGATTCTCAACATCGTCAAGCAGTACGCGTAGCGAGGACAATCGTCAGTTCGGCTCTTCGCCGCTCTATCCCTACTTTCACGGACGACCAGCTACGCGGTCGAGATCTAGTTTCCGCTGCCGCTGGACCGAAGCGAAAATAGCGACGGCGCTCCGTGTCGCGGTTCGGGGCATCCACCGGCATTAAGTGTGCTGTGGTCGTACTGCCTGGCATGACTGAATCGGAGAGCGGCGGCGACTCTATGATGGCGGCTGTCCTCGATGTCCTCCCACACGGGCGGCCCGGAGACGACCGGCCACAGCACCAGAAGGAGCCGCTCGCGTACGCGCTCGACGTCGAGGAGTTCTACATTTACGAGCTCCAGCTCGACGACAAGGACGTTGATATTGCATTCGGTGACCGCGTCGACCTGACGGAGTTCGGCCGCGTGACGGAAGTCGATTTCGAGGATATCCCGAGCGGTGCCCGCTCGGAGCTTGACTACGCCGTCGAGGAAATCGTCGAAGCGAACGAACAGCGGTTCGTCGACTTCTACAACGACGCCCAGCCGATCACGCTGCGGCTCCACCAGCTGAACCTCCTGCCGGGTATCGGGAAGAAGCTCCGGAACACGCTTCTCGACGAGCGGAAGCGAAAGCCTTTCGAGAGCTTTGAAGACCTCGAAGAGCGCGTCAGCGGCCTCCACAGCCCCAAAGAGACACTTGTCGAGCGGATACTCGAAGAGCTACAGGACGACGACCTGAAGTACCGGCTGTTCGTCCGGCGCGAGGAGCAGTCCTCGTAACACTGTCGGCTGCAAGCAGCGAAGCTGACAGCCACCAGTATAAGGCGACCCTTTTCTACCGCGACCCGCTACGGCCAGCTAATGACCACGACCGAGACAGGGGCTCGGGACCCCGACGCGCTCGTCCGGCGGGCCGGCAAGCGGGCCGATACCCGGCAGGACCAGCACTTTCTCGTCGACGACCGGGTACTGGACCGCATTCCGCAATACGCGACAGACGCGGACGTTGACCTCTCGCATGTACTGGAGATCGGTGCAGGCCCGGGCGCGCTAACGGACCGATTGCTCGCGGCGGCCGAGACGGTGACCGCAATCGAGCGGGACCCGGACTTCGCGGCCCATCTCCACGAGGAGTTCGCCGAGGAAATCGCGGCGGACCGCCTCACCGTCGTCGAGGGCGACGCGCTCGATATCGGCCTGCCTGAGTTCACCGCCAGCATCTCGAATCTACCCTACGGCGCGTCCTCAGAGATCGCCTTCCGACTGCTGCCCGAGCAGCGCCCGCTCCTGTTGATGTTCCAGCGGGAGTTCGCCGAGCGGATGGCCGCCGACCCCGCGACGGACGACTACGGGCGGCTCTCGGTCACAGCAGGCCACTACGCCGACGCGGAGATTGTTGAGACAGTGCCGCCGGAAGCGTTCGACCCGCAACCCCGCGTCACCAGCGCGCTCGTCCGGACGACGCCGAGGCAACCCGACTACACCGTCCCCAGTGACGAGTTCTTCATGGACTTCCTGAAGGCAGTGTTCACCCAGCGCCGGAAGACGATGCGCAACGCCGTCCGAAACACGGCCCACATCTCCGGGCTGGGCGACCCCGACGCGGTAGTCGAAGCCGCCGATGAGGAGCTTATGAGTGCCCGTGCCGGGAAGCTCACGCCGGCCGACTTCGCTACGCTGGCGACACTCGCCTACGAAGTCGGCCAGCCGGAGGTCTGAGATGGGTGAGGAGTCCGACGCCGGAGGAGCGGGAGAGACAGCCGAGGAGAGCGGCACCGAACGCCCGTCGCTGGCCAACCAGCGCGGCGTCGAATCGGTGTACCAGCCCGCAGAGGACTCGGACCTGCTGGCCCGGACGGCCCGCGAACGAGTCGAAGCGGGCGACACCGTCCTCGACGTGGGGACGGGCTCCGGCTACGTCGCCGCGACGCTCGCCGACGCCGGAGCGCGGGCGGTCGGCGTCGACGTGAGCCCGCTGGCCTGTCAAGAAGCGGCAGAAAACGGCGTCCCGGTCGTTCGTGGCGACCTCGTCGAGCCGTTCCGGGCGGACGCCTTCGACCTCGTAGCGTTCAATCCGCCCTACTTGCCGACGCCGTCCGAACAGGAGTGGGACGACTGGATGGAACACGCGCTGTCGGGCGGCGACGACGGTCGCCGACTCGTCGACCCGTTTCTCGAAACCGTCGAGCGCGTGCTAGCTCCGGCCGGCGAAGCGCTCATGCTCGTCAGCAGTCTCACGGACCCCGAGGCGGTGCGAGAATACGCGAGCGAACACGGGCTGGCGAGCGAGCAGCTTGCGAGTGAGAAACACCCATACGAAGCGCTCGTCGTCCTGCGATTCTATCGCGATTGATTACTGTTGTGCATTTTATCGAATAGGAAATATTAAAGCCCGTCATTTCCTACTCCACGGCAATGACACAGGTAATCGCCACGACCCCTGGGCTCTTTCCGCTCCCGGACTGGGCCAAGGACGAACTGGCAGATCTGAAAGGCCATCAGAAGACCGACCTCATCTCGGGCGACGAGTCCGGCGAGGTCGTCGCGGCCTACGACCAAGCGCGCGAGGAAGTCATCTCCATCCAGCAGGACGCCGGGCTCGACCGCGTCGTCGAGGGCCAACTCCGCTGGGACGACATGCTCGCGCACCCGCTCGCGGTCCACGACAGCGTGGAGACGAAAGGCATCGTCCGCTACTACGACAACAACAACTTCTACCGAGAGCCGGTCGTGCAGGGCGACCTCAGTGCTGACGGCGGCGACGTCGCCGCAGACCTCGGAGCCGCAGCCGAGCACGTCGACGACGGTCTTCAGGCTGTGCTCCCTGGCCCGTACTCGCTTGCGGACCTAGCGACCGACGAGCACTACGGCGACGACGCCGAGTTCCTCGACGCCATCGCCGACTTCCTCGTCGAGGAAGTGAACGCCTTCCCCGAGGTTGAGACGCTGTTCCTGCTTGAGCCGTCGCTGGTCGAGAACACACCCGCCGACGGCGAGGACGAACGCGCCGCGGCCGCTATCGATGCTGTCGCCTCGGCCGCCGACGCCGAAGTCGTCGCCCACACCTACTGGGGCGCAATCGAGGAGAAGGCCTACGCGCACCTGATGGACGCTGACGTGGATGCCATCGGCTTCGACCTTGTTGCGAACCACGACCAGACCGTCTACAACGTCCAGGAGTACGGCACCAAGGACGACGTGGCGCTTGGCGTCGTCGACGGCCAGAACACGCTCGTCGAGTCACCCGAAACGATCCGGGACCGAATCGACTGGTTCGAGCAGCAGACCAACACTGCTTACGACACCGTCTACGCGACGGCGAACACGGAAACGTTCTATCTCCCGGTGAACAAGTTCGAAGACAAGCTCGAAGCACTCGCGAACGCCGCGGATCTGGAGGCGGCGGAGGCATAACGATGACAGGACCACGAGACCAGTTCAAACCGGCGGACCACCCGAACGACCACTTCCTGCTGACGACCGTCGTCGGCTCCTACCCCAAGCCCAAGTGGCACGACCGTGCCCGTGAGCTGTTCGAGGACGAGGACGCCGACTTCGGCGAGGACGAGTGGGAGGAATCGAAAGACGACGCCTCGCGGCTCATCACCCACGAGCACGAACGCGCGGGTCTCGACGTCATCTGTGACGGCGAGATGCGCCGCAACGAGATGGTAGAGTACTTCGCCCACCGCATCGACGGTTACGAGTTCAACGGCCGCGTGAAGGTGTGGGGCCACAACTACTTCGACAAGCCAAGCGTCGCCGACGAGGTCGAATACGGCGAACAGTGGCTCGTCGAGGAGTTCGAGTTCACCGACGAGGTCGCCGAACGCCCCGTGAAGGTCCCGATTACGGGCCCGTACACCCTTGCGAACTGGTCGTTCAACGAAGTGTACGACAGCGAGGAACAGCTGGCCTACGAACTGGCTGACCTCGTCAACGAGGAGATCGAGGCGCTGGTCGAGGCCGGCGCTCGCTACATCCAGATCGACGAGCCCGCACTGGCCACGACGCCGGACGACCACGCTATCGTCGGCGAGTGTCTGGAGCGCATCGTCGACGAGATCCCCGACGACGTGCGTCTCGGCCTGCACGTCTGTTACGGCGACTACTCGCGTATCTACCCCGAGATACTGGACTACCCGGTCCACGAGTACGACCTGGAACTCGCCAACGGCGACTACGACCAGCTCGACGTGTTCAAAGAGCACGAGTTCACGAAGGACTTCGCGATGGGCGTCCTAGACGCACACACCGCCGAAGTAGAGTCCGTCGAAGAGATCAAGGAGAACATCAAGAAGGGGCTGGAGGTCGTCCCGCCGGAGCGACTCACCGTTTCGCCGGACTGCGGCGTGAAGCTCCTGCCCCGCGAGGTCGCCCGCGGCAAGATGGAGAACATGGTGCAGGCGGCTCGCGAAATCGAAGAAGAGCTGGACGCCGGCGAGCTAGAGGTCGTTGCGAGTGGTGCGGAAGCGCACGCTGACGACTAGCGAGATTCGAGCGGAGCGAGAATCTCGGATAGCGAGCGGTGAAACCGCGAGCAGCGCGGTTTGAGGGACCAGCGGAAGCGAAAACTGCGAGACGTGAGCGGCGAACGGGGTGAGCCGCGAACAGCGAGAGCCCGAACGTAGTGAGGGCTCTCGAATAGCGAGCGCGGAGAGCGAGGCGCACTGCGCCTCGAAAATGAACGGCGGAGCCGTGAACGTAGCGACCCGCGAGCAGCGCGGTTAGAGCGGTCAACAGGAGTCCAAATGCAGCGTGGACGCGACTACCCGTATTTTCGACGAAGGTGGGCTGCGATTTCGGCAGCTATCGAATATTCTCGGCCGCACCGGTCACGGAACCGGCAAATGTAGCAGACACGTATGCGACCATCCCCGGTGCGGGATCGAGCAAGACATGTGGAACCTCTGGCCAGCGAGACCTCGAACAGGTCATCACGGGGATGCTTGAACACCAAAGTCCCAAATAGACAAGTATACGATTGCTTATAAATTTGTGAATTAATCGTCCCAACTGAAAGGAACAGGCCACTAATTTGTTCGACAGATATCGAAACTAACATCGACCCAAGAGGAAAATAATTGTTGACGTACTAATAATATAAGGGACTTCCATATTCAGGCAAATACCCCATATTATGAATATAGAGGCACTCATACCGCTGATTCTCTATTCCACATTGTGGTATGTGCTAGCATGTAAGTCTGGGAAAGAGTTTTGAGGGTCTCTGGAGAAGCTAGCGATGAGAAATCTATGACAGGGGACATACACCTTCGGGCGGAACTGTATCTTCGCGGAGATACCTACGGTACGTTCGACGCACAACAGCAGGTACTCAATCGGGTCAAGCGACTGGAGGCCAACGGCGTGTTCAGCGAGTCGATGGTCGCCGGTGAGTGGCAGCGGATCAGGACGATGGCGGAGGACAAGCGGTCGGAAGCCATCCAGACCTACGAGGAGTTCACAGACTGGGCAGGCCAGAACGGCCACTCGCTCGAACCGGCATTCGAACGACGGAATCGGAGCTACGTCGGGATGGACCGCGTCGACGACGTCGTCGTGTTCCCGGTCGTCTCGCTTGCGATCTACGACGGCGACGACCTGGAGGGCGTGTTCCCGTGTTCGGACAACGAACGGACCTACACCGTCGGCGACGCGCTGGAGGCCTTCGAGCGCGGCGACGAAAACTGGCTCGCGCAGTTCGACTCGCTGTCGGTCGACCGGACCGATCCGCTGCTGGAACCGGGCGTCGACGCGACGATCTAACCGCGTAGCGCGTCGACCGGTTCTTCGCTCGCCGCTTTCCAGGCCGGATACAGGCCGCTGACGATGGCCGTCAGCACGCCGAACGTAAACGCCGCGCCGACGTACCAGGCGTTTGGCAGCCTGAAGACGGCCATCGCGTCGCCGACGGCGTAGTGGTTTATCGCCAGCCCGGCACCGACACTCAGAATGACACCAGCGATGCCGCCGAGGAACCCGAGCAGCGTCGCTTCCATCAACATCACCTTGAGGACATCCCGCTTCTGGTAGCCGACCGCTCTGAGGACGCCGATTTCCTCCCGGCGTTCGACGGTGGACATCAGCATGACGTTCAGGATGGAAATTCCGGCCACGAGCAGCGAAATCGACGCGATGCCGGCGAGGACGGTGTTGATTATCTGGAACTGCTGTTCGATGCTATCGACAAGCGAACCCAGTTCTCGGACCCAGACCCGCTCCTCGCGGTCGTTGAGCGAGTCGCGTATCCCCCTAGCCGTTTCGTTGGCCTGCGTCCCAGTGGACTCGATAACGTACACTTCCGAGTAGCCACGCTGGCTGAACGACGTAGCCGGCATGATGATTTGGTTGTCGGGGTTCGTCGAGGAGAACGGGTCGCCTTCTTCGAGCACGGCCCGGATACGGACGCTGGTCCCGTTGACAGTAATCTGGCTCCCGGGATGCAGGTCGTGCTCCTCCGCGACGTCTGAACCGACGAGGGCACCGGACCGGAACGGCGAGACCCGTCCCTCCTTGGCCTCGTACAACGCCGCCGGGTCCTCAACGCCGTATATTTGTTCCCTGACTGCATCCTCGCGGTTGTACGACACCGGCTCAATGCGCGTCTTTACCGGCGAGACAGTCGCCGTCGGACTCGCCTCTCTGCGAATCGTACGGATATCGCGTTCGGTGAGTTCAGTGATGTTTTCGCCGGAGTTCGGGTACACCGTGAGCTGGTTCCCGACGCTGCCGAGGTTCTGGGTGAACGAGTACTGGAGCGCGACGCCGAACATCCCCAACGAAGCGATGGCGACGACGCCGATGACGATACCCAGCGACGCCAGCAACGACCGCATTTTCGTCCGCGTGAGGTTGCGCCGCGCCATCAGCGCGGCCGGGAAGAACCTACCCGCCATTCTTCCGTTCCCTCCCGATGGTGCCGTCGACCAGATGGACGGTCCGGTCGACGTATTCGTTGACCAGGTCGTCGTGGGTGACTGCGACGATTGCCACGTCGTCCTCGTCAGCGATGCGGCGGAACTCGTCGAGTATCTGTCGCCCGGTTTCGCTGTCGAGATTGCCCGTCGGTTCGTCGGCGAGAACGACCTTCGGGCTGTTGATGAGCGAGCGCGCGATGGCGACGCGTTGCTTCTGGCCGCCGGAGAGTTCGTCGGGCTTGTGGTCGAGTCGGTCACCGAGTCCAAGCCGCTCAAGGAGCGTTCTGGCCCGTTTCGTGACTTTCGGGTCACTGTCCAACAGCAGGGGCACCTCGACGTTCTCGACGGCAGTCAGCGTCGGCAGGAGATAGAAGTGCTGGAACACGAACCCGATCGTTCGCTTGCGGAGCGCGGTCCGCTTGCTGTCGCCGAGTCCGGTCACGTCCTGCCCCTCCAGCAAGACGGTCCCTTCCGTCGGCGTATCAAGCAGTCCGAGGATGTTCAGCAGGGTCGTCTTGCCACTGCCGCTGGGGCCCATAATCGAGACGAACTCGCCGGCTTCGAGGGCGAAGTCGATACCCGCCAGCGCGTAGAGGGTCTGGCCGCCAGTACGGTAGCGCTTGACCAGTCCCTGTGCGTCGATGACCGTCATACCTCGATATCGTCGTCACCGCGGCGGTAGCGACGCACGAGGACACCGACGACGACCAGTAGCGCCAGCCCGAAGACAACGACCAGCAGCAGCATACTGTTCTGGTCACCGCCCTCGCTGTCGCCGTCCTGCTCCGGCTGCTGTGCCGAACCGCCCATCCGGTCGAGATCGACGTCGAACGTCTGTCGCTTCCGCGTGTCGTCGACGAGGTACGTTACTTCGAGTGGCACCGACGTGACGTTCCCCTCGGTCCGTGCGTACACGTCGAAGGAGACGAAGTCGCTGGCCGGGACCGTGCCGACGAAGTAGTCGCGGTTCGGCGTCGCCGGAGTGACGGTCTCGGTATCGACGACACTGACGAGGACGCTGTCCGCATCCGTCGACCCGACGTTGCTCGCACTCCCGGAAATCTGCAGTCGACCGCCTTGTCGGATCACGTCCAGACCGGTGAGGTCTATCGTCCCCGGGACTGATCGGAACGTCGTTTCGGTAGTCGTCTGCTCCGCTTCAGTTCCGAGTTCGTAGTTGGCCGTGACGGTGACGTCCGCCCGGGGCTCGTCCATCGTGGCGTTCAGCCGCACCTGCCGGGTCGTACTGGCCGAGATGTTCTCGAGCAGTACGCGCTGGAACGACGCGTTCTCGGACGTTGCACTGATCATGACATCCGAGAGCGGAGCGTTGGCCCCGTTAGAGACGGCGACTCGCAGCGCGCGGTCGGTGCCGCTACCGACCGCAGTCGTATCGAGTTCCACGCTGTTCCGGAGCGGGTCCGACTCGATGACTGTCGTCCGAGTCGTGTTGCGAGTGGTATCTCCGTCAACGGTGTAGCTGATCGTTGCCGTCAGCGAGTGTTCGCCGGCGGTTTCAGGTCGGAACCGGAACGGGGCTGTAATCGACCCGTTCTGTGCGACGCTCGACCGGACCGTACGGCTCTGTGTCATCTCGACGCCCTCGCCCTCGACGACGACTTCGACGTTCGTTATCTGGGTGTCGAGCCCGTTTGCGACGGTGACTTCGCCGGTCGATTCAACGCCGGCGACGGAGTCGTTGGCCGTGATATCTACCTGCGGGTGCCGGTCCTGAACGTTCAGTTTCACCGGGTATCTCAGTTCGACGTTCTCGCCGGTACCGCGGTCACGACCGTACGCGATGACGCGGAGGTCCTTGCTGCCGGACGAATCGAAGGATGCGGTCAGGGGTACTTCCAGCGTACTGCCCGGCGCAATCGAGCCCAGATCCGAGACGCGTTCGTACTCGGTGATACCTCGCCCGCCCGACTTCCGTATCGCGATGGCGTTGATTTCGAGTGGGGCGTCGCTGCTCTGGAGGTTCCGAACCGTCGTGTCAAACGTGACAGTCTCACCCGGCGCTGGTGACGACGGCGACACGTCGACGTTCGAGACGGATGCGTTGACGCTCGCGCCGGCGACTGAAAGCGGAAGCGAGCCGACGACGACTAAGCAGGCGAGTACAGCCACACCGTGGCGCATCACGCAGTCACCTCTACCTGCCGTAGTCGTATGCCGGTCCAACCACTCCTCGGGAGGATGCTATCGGGGACCATTACCATGTGCGCCGGTCTGTTCCGGTCGATGTTAAATATGCTGCATATCTCTCGTACGGGCTGGTGTCGCTATGTCCCTCCCGGGAGTGGGAAGGGGCGACACCAGCCCGTATCAGTGGGAAACTGCTATCACAACGCCACCCCCAGCGGTGGACATGCGCGTCATCTGTGCCGGCCACGTCAACTGGGACGTGACGCTCCACGTCGACCACTTCCCGAAGCCCGACGGCGAGGGGCGCATCACCGACCGGTCACAGTCCAGCGGAGGGAGCGCGTCGAATGCGGCCGTCGCACTCGCCGGGCTTGATGCGGACCCGCTGGTCCTCGGGAGCGTCGGCCGGGATGACCACGGTACCATGGCTCGGCGCGAACTGGCGGCGGCCGGCGTCGAGACGCTACTGGTCGAGTCGGACGAACCGACGGCGGTGAAATACCTCATCGTGGACGAGAACGGCGGCGTCGCGGTGCTTGGAAACGACGGGGCCAACGAGGCGTTCTGTGCGTCGGATCTCCCGGCCGAGACCCTGGCCGAGGCAGACCACCTCCATCTGACCGGCCAGGACCCCGCGACGGCTGCGACGCTCGCCCGCGACGCCGCGGCCGCGGACGTCCCGGTGAGCTTCGACCCCGGCCGTCGGCTCCCGTACCGCGATTACTCGGCGGTGCTCTCACACGCGGATCTCCTGTTTTGCAACGACCGGGAGGCCGACCACGCCGAGGACAGCGGCCTTTTCGACACAGTGCCGACGGTCGTCGTCAAACACGGGGACTGCGGCGCGACAGCCTATATCGACGACCGGACAGTCACGAACGCCGGGTATCCCATAGAATCCGTGGACACCGCAGGCGCGGGGGACGCGTTCGCCGCCGGGTACCTTCTCGCCAGTGCAGAGGAGACCAATCCGGAACGGGCGCTCGCAGTCGCCAACGCCTGTGGCGCGCTCGCAGCGCAGTCACCCGGCGCACAGACGACACTCGACTGGGAGTCTGTGTGGGAGCTTGTCGACAGCGGGCAATCGCCCGAGACGGCCTAATCCGCCTGTATCTCCTCGACGAGCCGCTCGAACTGCTGGCGGTACTGGGCTTCGGCACGAGCGGCGGCGAGGCCGGACTCGTCGGCGAAGACCGCCTCGAATCCGGCCATCCGCCACAGGAGCGTCGAGAGCTGGTAGAGGGGCCGTCGCCGCTCGTAGCCCTCGTCGAACTCCATCGGGCGCATCTCCTGATACCCCTCGTGGAACACCGTCCGGAGCGAATCGCGCAGTTCCGGGTCCTGAAACGACGAGTCGATGAAGAGGAATTCGGTCTGTGCCAGGTTGTACTCCGGCAGCGCTGCGAGCACGTCCTGCCAGTCGAGGACCGCCGTAATCGGCGCATCCGCCGTCTGCTCGAACATCAGGTTCGCCGGCCTGAAATCGTCGTGTACCAGCCGCGGAACGCCGTCCTCGGGCACCATACTCAGGGCCGGTTCGATACAGTCCCACGCCCGGTCTGTCATGTCCTCGAAGGGCGTCCCGTCGAGATGAGAGAGGTGGGATCTGGTGAGACTCTCGAAGTACTCCCGCCAGTTACCCATCCAGTCACTCACGATGATCCGGTCGTCGTGGAGCGTGAGTCGGCCGAACGCCTCGAATCCGATCTCAGAGTGCATATCGCCGAGAATCCGACCGGACTGGGCTAGCACCCGCCGTCGGTCCTCGGTCGAAAGCCCGGCGAACTCTTCGGCCAGGTTCTCGCCGTGGATGCGTTCGGTGACAAAATACGGCGGCACGTCGGCGTCGGGGTCGTCCTCGTAGACGAGGATGCGTGGAACAGGGACGTCGGTCCGGGCGGCGACGAAGTCGTGGAGACAGGGTTCGACGGCGAACGGGACATCGCCCTGTGGCTTGAATTTCACGACCACCTCGTACGCCTCGCCCTTGTGGCGTAGCGTTACCATGTAGACATCGCTCTGGTGGCCCCCACCCGGTGTCTCGAACTGAAACCCCTCGTAATCCGGGCCCGACTCTGTCAGCACGGCTTCGATGTCCTGTTCCGGAGTCTGCACTGGCGTACCATATAGCGGGCGAGCAAATAAATCTGTCAATCCCGTCGTGGACAGCACTGATACCCGATTCGGGCGTTGTCGGTCGACCCGGTTCGGACGCTGTCAGTCGCCGTCTCCGCGCTACCAGGAGTGGAACGGTGAGACTGGTTTCGTCCCGTCAGTCACTTCGAATCGTGCGCCGCCGGCCCTGCTCTCAGTCACCGAGATGTCCCAGCCGTGGGCGTCGATTATCTGCGTTACGATAGACAGGCCAAGGCCGGTGTCACTCCCTGAAAAGCTGTCTACCGAGAGAAGGGAGTCTAGTTCATCGGAGGGGATGCCGGGACCGTCATCAGCGACGTAGAAGCCGGTCACGCGGCCCTCGGTTCGCTCGTCTGCAGTGTCTATCTCGGCTGTCCCGTCGTCGAGAATCGGACCGACCCAGACGGTCACGTCGTCGCCCGCGTGGTCCGCCGCGTTCCGAAAGAGGTTCTCGAACACCTGTTTGAGGCGGTTCTGGTCACCGAACACCGGGGCGGACCCTTCGACCCGCAGCGTTGCGTCAGCCGTTCTGGCCATCTCCCAGGTCTGTTCGACAATGGTATCGAGCGAAATGGCGGTTCGGTCTTCGACCGCATACCCCTTCTTTGCGAGGGTCAGCAGGTCGTCGATGAGCGCTTCCATGCGAGCCACACCTTCCTCCGCATCTTCGAGATGGGACAGGTCGCCGGTCTCTCGCACGAGTTCGAGCCGACCCTCGACGACGTGGAGCGGGTTTCTGAGGTCGTGTGAGACGACGCCGATGAACTGTTCCATCCGGTCGCGCTGGACGCGGAGGTCGTGCTCGCGCTCGGCTTTCTGCAGTGCTGCCTGGACGTGCGTCGCGTACATCCGGGCGAGTCGAAGCGTTTCGCCGTCAAACGTAACGGGGGCGAGGGACCCGATGTTGATAACGCCGTACTCGGCAAGCGGCAGGATGATCTCGCTGCTGACGGGCGAGTTCTCGTTGTACTGGCGCTGCTCGTCGTCGAGTTCCGAGTACGTCCGAACTTCGTCCTGCTCGAACGCCTCCCACGAGAGACTGTTGCCGGGCCGGTAGGTGACCGGCCAGTCGAATACCTCGTCCGCCCGCTCCGTCGACGCCGCCAACTGCAGTTCCGACGCGTCGCTGTCATACAGCCACAGCGCTCCGAGTGGCACGTCGAACACAGACGAAATCCCCGACATTGCGATCTCGCATATCTCACGCTCGGACTCCGCAGCCATCAACTGCTGTGTTACGGCCTCGAACGAATCGAGATCGAATGCGACCATTAACTCCCCACCCATCCCGTATAATTCATGCAACCGTATATATAAAACGCGGTGATCTCGTGTCAGTGATACGTAGCATAGCGTCGTCGGTCCGCCGATGTCGCGGGACCTTTGTATCCACAGTCCTCAGGGAGCGGTATGCGAACGGTCGAAATCGACGGCCTCCCGGTGGGTGATGGGCACCCGACACGCGTCATGAGCGTGTTGAACATGAGTTCGAACTCCGGGTACAAGCCGAGCGTGTATCTGGACCCCGCGGAAGCCGCCGACGCAATCGAGGAGAACCTCGTCCCCGCCGGCGCAGACATC
The DNA here is from genome assembly GCF_048595605.1 of Haloarcula sp. KBTZ06. NCBI lineage: Archaea > Methanobacteriati > Methanobacteriota > Halobacteria > Halobacteriales > Haloarculaceae > Haloarcula > Haloarcula sp. KBTZ06. The sequence goes on along the minus strand of NZ_CP184337.1, from coordinate 847,343 downwards.
ATCGACGTCGGCCTCCAGTCGGCCAACCCCAAGTACGAGTCCAAGCCGGTCGAGATGGAGAAAGACCGGCTCGAAGAGGTCGCGCCGCTCGTCGACGAACTCGACGCCGACGTGCCGCTGTCGCTCGAAACTCGGTACGCAGAGGTCGCCGAGGAGGCCATCGGCCACGGGTTTGACCTTATCAACGACGTGTGTGGCTTCGCCGACCCGGAGATGAAAGGTGTCGTCGAAGACCACGACATGCCGGTCGTCAAGATGGCCAGTCCGCCGGACCTGGCCCGGCCCGGCGCGCTGAAGAGCATCGACGACATCTTCGAGGCGCTCCAGCGGGACGGGTTCACGGACAAGACAATCATCGACCCGGCATTCGGCGGCTGGTACGACGGCAAGGAGTTCGAGGACAACTGGGAGATGTTCCGCCGCCTCCGAGAGTTCCGCGCCTTCGACAGACCGATGCTCACGGCGACCAACCGCGAGGACTTCCTCGGTGACCTGGCCGACCAGCCCGAGACGGAGAACCAACTCGCCGTGTCACTGGCCGCGGCGACGATGGAAGTCGAACGCGGGGCGCACATCATCCGCACGCACGACACACGCGAGACCCACGACGTGGTCAAGGTGGCCGACGCGCTCGGCGACGAGCGGACGACGCGTGCCGAAACTGAGCCCGGCCCCACCGTGGCGGAACTGACCGACGTGACGCTGCGGGAGGTGGCCCGGCATCAGGCCCTCGGCGAGACGGTCGCCGGCGGCACCGACGACGGCGCGACGCTGACGTTCCTGCTCGGTGACCTGACCGACGACGCACGGGCAAGTCTCCGGGCCGTCGCTGAGGTGACCGACGTGGTAGTCGTCGAGAAAGACAGCGGCAGCCTCTACGTCGGCGGCGCCGCGGTAGCACTGAAAGTGGTCGCCGACAGCCTCGCCGAAGACGGCCACCGCGAACTCGCCGGCGAGTTGCGAGCGTCGCTATCGCGGCGTGTGTAGGTGGCGCGACTGGGCCGACTGCAGCGATGCCCACACAGTCCGGTGCAACAATACTGGCCGTCGGTGGCTGTTCATCGGAACGAGGAAATCACGCGGCTCTCTCCATCAGGGAATAGGACCGACCACGGGTCACTAGCCACGCATCAAATGCATGACCTCATCGACCACAGCAGGTTCGACAGCGACGACGTAGCTGCTCCCCGGTGTCAGGGTCGTGTCAGCACGAGCGATTCGCTCACCGTTCGCGTCGGACACGACGAGGGTTCCCTCGGGAAAGCGGACATCTGAGAGGGGTTTTCCGGCGGCCGGGGCGTCGTCAGCAACGCGGATGAGCATGATATCGAGGTTGCCAGTCACGTCGGCGAGCGTCTGGACATCACTCCCTATGATTTCGTTGGCTGCCACCCTCGACCCGGCCCGTTCCGGGAAGACTACCGCGTCGACAAATCGGGTGTATGACTCCCCGCCAGTGCGGTCGATACGGGCGACCGTTCGGATGTCGGGTGTCAACTCTGCAGCAGCTAAACAGACCGCGAGATTTAGCCCTGTTTCACCCGTAAGCGCGGCAATTACGTCCGCTCGCTCAAGGCCTGCCTGTTCGATGATATCCGGATTTGTCGCGTCACCCTGGATAACAGTCGCTATCCATTGATCGGCGATATCCGAGACAATCCGGTCATCGCGTTCGATTATCGTCACGTCGTGACCGCGGTCAGCGAGTATCTCGGCTGTTTGGAAACCGACACGTCCACCGCCAGCGATGATAATGTCGAGGTCACTAGTCATGGTTAGTCTTCAGCTTCAGGTGTTATTTCAGTGGCGGCAGCCGCCTGTTCGCGGTCCGATTGCTCTCTCACACGTTTAAGCGCGAAATACACGAGGGCTCCGAGCAGAATCCACGCCATGCTGAGTGCCAACGCCAATGGATCTGTTCGGAGCAGGTACTCCACGAGCACCCCTGTTAGAAGCAGATTGAGCGCGATACCAATCAGTGGCGGCGCCGGGTAGAACGGCATCTCGTACGGCCGGTTCATGTTCGGGCGCTCCCTGCGGAGTCTGATGACGGCGACGTTGACGATGACGAACGATAACAGGAAAAACAGGCTCGACATGTTGCCAGCACTTTGTGTCGGCAGTGCCACTGACCCGAGCATCACGACTGCGCTGGCGAGGATTGCGACGAACGGCGTCCCGTAGCGGTGGTGAATCTGACCGATCGACGGGAGCAACTGTCCCTCACGTCCCATCGAGAACGCCACGCGTGACGACGCGATGACGACTGCGTTGAGGGCGGTGAGTGTCGAGAACACGGCCCCGAAAACAATGAGTGCACCACCGTTCTGGATAATCGGTAATCCGGTCGGCATGAACGATGTGGCTGCCGTGGCGATGCCCGCCTCGCCGGCGTCGGCGAGTCCTTGAGCCCCGAGCGTGCCGACGGCGACGGTCACAACTGCCAGATAGACGACAACCGTAACAGCGAGACTGATGAATATCGCCTTGGGGATGTTTTCACGCGGGTTCTGTACCTCCTCGGTGACGGTGGTGATGAGGTCGTACCCCTCGAAGGCGATGAAGGTTAGCCCCATCGCCGGCAGAACCGCGGCCGCCCCGCTGCTCTGTGGAAACAGCGGCTGGAATTCGGCCCCGGAGAACATCGGAGACGCGAGTCCGAACGCGACGAACACCACCAGAATGGAGACTTTGATGATGGTGAAAATCGTCTCGACACTGCCGCTGGCGGCCGTCGAGACGGCGTTGAGCGCCACCAAACCGAGTACCGCCACGAACGCCAGCAGGAAGGCCAGCGGGAGCGCCGCGTCGATGACTGGAACCGCGACAGCCCCCACTTGATCCGGTGGCGGGACCACACCATAGACGTGCAGCAATTCGAGAAAGTTCGGTGCAAAACCCAGCGCATACAGCGCCCCGGCAATCATGTAGGCAAACCAGAGCATCCAGCCCATGATGAACGAGGCAAAGTCGTCGAATATCTCTCGCACGAACGCGTAGCCACCGCCGCTTTTCGGAATCGAGGCGGCAAGTTCCGCATACGAGAGTCCTGTGAACGCTGTTACGACGCCATTCAACGCAAAGACAAGAATCGCTGCCGGACCAGCGATTTCGGCAGCCAGTCCTGTCAGCACAAAGATACCGGCCCCGATCATCGCTCCCATCCCAATCATCGTCGCGTCAAGTAACCCGAGTTCAGCCTCGGGTGATCGAGTCTGGCTCTTACTCATTGCGTCCTGTTTTTATTCGGCGTGCCATCCATCGTACGCCGTATGCACTCTTTTCGGTCCATTTGATTACCGGGGTAAGTTCTTCTATTGTAAGAACGGTAAGTGGATTTCTTAAAGGCTTATGATAGCCTGTCCCCCGGCACGACAGGTTGTGTTCCCGGTCCATTAGAACCGCCGGGGCATTGAAGATGACGCGTTTTAAACAATCTCTCAATGACCCGAACAAAGCGATTCGTCATCGCCGGTGGCGGCCGTGTCGGGAAACAGACCGCTGAGAATCTCGCGGATCAGGGTCACGACGTACTGCTAATCGAGTCTGACGAGGAGCGTGTTGCGGCGTTGTCCGATGCGTATCTCGGCCCCGTTATCCACGGCGACGCCACACGCCCGTCGATTCTTGAGCAGGCCGACCTGGCCGATGCCGACGCCATCGCCGCACTCACTGACGAACCGGGAACGAACCTCGCAATCTGTATGGAGGCCCAACAGTACGCCCCATCGATTCGGACCATTGCGAGGGCAGAGACGGGGACGGAGCAGGAGTACGACGAGGTGGTGGATGCGACGCTGCTACCCGAGTATCTCGGTGGCGACCACGCGGCTGATATACTGACCGGCGAGGATATTCGGACGCTTGTCTATCCGACTGCCGATCTCGATATCATTGAGGTGAGCGTCTCCCCGTCGGCCCCCGTTGCTGGGCGTCGCCTCGATGAAATCGCTCTCCCGGCCGGTAGCCTGCTGATTTCGACGGCGGACCGAACGGAACTGGCAGGACCTGAGACGGTTTTGGAACCTGACGAGCACTATATTCTCGCCGTCGAAACCGATGTTGTCGATGAAGTGTTGAATCTCCTGCGCGGGTAGCAACATAGTACGTTGTCAGAGGCCGCCGCTCAGGTCTTCCTGGTTATATACGGAAACTGACGCTCTATCGGCGAACCAACACAGAGACCCCAACGGTGGTACTGTCCCGTCTCAGACTAGTTCGTCGTGGAGGTCGTGGAACGACCTGATGGTCAGGTCAGGCTCGCCGGCGAAGGCGTCCCACGGGCCGTCATCGCGGTTGACCCAGACGCCTTGCATCCCGGCGTGCATCGCACCGTACACGTCGAAATAGCCCGCGGTGACGTGGGCGATTTCCTCGATTTCGGTCCCCGTTCTCTCTGCCGCATGACGGTACAGTTCGGCCGCCGGCTTGAACGTCTGGATCTCGTCGGCGCTGACGGTGTCTTCGAGCAGACCGCCGATGCCGGCGAAGTCGACCATCGATTCGAGCATCTCGGGGTTGCCGTTCGAGACGACATAGAGGTCGTAGCCGGCGTCGTAGAGCCTGTTCATGCCGTCCCGTACGTCGTCGAACACGTCGAGTTCGTGGTAGACCGCGAGAATCTCGTCGCGCTCCTCCGTCGTGATGTCGACGCCGTGGGCGTCCAGCGCGTACTGGAGCGCATCGCGATTCATCTCGTAGAACGGCTTGTAGGCGTCGATCTGGTTGGCGAGGAAGGTGTACGCCAGCGAACGGGAGCGCCAGAGCCGGGACACCGGCCGGGGGTCGTCCACCCGGTCGGCGAGGGCCTTTTGCGCCGCTTCGACATCAACGATGGTGCTGTACGAGTCAAAGGTAATCGTCGTCACGCGGTCCGGGTCGAACGGCATAGGCACCCGTAGAAGCGGCGGCCTCATATAGCCGGTCGCCGAGTCGAGCGTCCAGCCGTCCGGTACGGGCCCACTCACAGCTTCACATGTGACGTGACCGGTCCCCGCTCAGTGCACGGACATCTCGGACAGGACGCTGCCACAGTACACGGCGATGATGATGAGCAGGATGCCGACGGCACCGGGAGGTCTTCGAGCGTCAGCGACACCAAGTAGAAAGCCAGGCCGTAGCCGACGACGACACCAGGTAGCCCCTCCTGAGGCGTGGCGACCCGGTCACCGTCCCGTGAATAAACCGCGGACAACGGGCGACACTCCCCCTCTCATGTGGCTTTATCTCCCGTGCGGCCGCACTGCGAGCCATGTCTCAGGTACGTGCGTTCCAGTCGCTGACAGGCGTCCAGCCAGTCATCGCTCGACGCGTGGAGGGCGACAGATGACAGCGCGAGACGTGTATCTCCCGGTCGCGGCACAGCCGTCGGTCGACACGCTGGTCGAGATGAGTCAGCAGGCCGAGGACAGTGGCTACGACCGGGTCTGGCTCCCGGAGACGTGGGGGCGGGACGCGGTGACGACGCTGACTAGCATCGCCGAGCACACGTCGACGGTCGGTCTCGGGTCCTCGATTCTGAACGTGTACTCGCGGTCGCCGGCGCTGCTCGGCCAGACTGCGGCGACGCTGCAGGAGGTTTCGGACGGCCGCTTCCGCGCCGGTGTTGGCCCGTCGGGCCCTATCGTCATCGAAGGCTGGCACGGCCGTGAGTTCGAGAATCCGCTCAAGTACACGCGGGAGACCGTCGACATCATGAAACTGGTGCTCTCCGGGGAGACCGTCGACTACGACGGGGACATCTTTTCGCTGTCCGGGTTCCGACTGCGCTGTGAGCCGCCCGAACCCGCGCCGCCCGTAGACGCCGGCGGCCTCGGCCCGAAATCGGTCGAACTCGCCGGTCGCTTCGCCGACGGCTGGCACGCGCTGATGCTGACCGCCGACGGCCTCCGAGACCGACTGGAAGACTTCGAGCGCGGAGCGGATCTCGGCGACCGCGACCGGTCAGACCAGCGGGTGACGCTGTCGCTGACGTGCTGTGCGATGGACGACCGGGAGCAGGCCCGCGAACTGGCCCGTCAGCACGTCGCGTTCTACATCGGCGGTATGGGGACGTTCTACCGCGACGCGCTGGCCCGCCAGGGGTACGAGGACACCGCTTACGAGATCGCCGAGCAGTGGGGATCGGGCGACAAAGCGGCTGCCGTCGACGCGATCAGCGACGAGCTACTGGACAGCATCGCCGTCGCCGGTTCGCCCGAGGATTGTCGCGACCACATCACACAGTTCGAAGACATCGATGGCGTGGACGCGATCAACATCTCGTTCCCCCGCGCTGCCGAACCGGACACTATCGACACGACCATCGACGTGTTAGCGCCCTGAGTCGGGGCGTCGTTTTCAGTCGGTAGCGACTGGCTCGATGTCGTCACGTCGGCCGTCGAGCACGTCGAAGCGCTCGCCGCGGCGCTGTTCTAGCCAGTGGAGCAGGCGCTCGGCCCAGCGGAGTTTCTGTCGCTTTTCCGCAGTCACGGACGGGTCGTCGAAGTCCCAGCCGGGGAACACCAGCGCGGCAGCGCCGAAGTGGTCCGCGAGGAACGCGGCGCGGTCGCCGTCGGTGAAACCGCCGTAGTTGCGGACCGGCGGGGCGGGGGCCGCCTGTGTCGTCGGCACGACGAACTCGCTGTCGTAAGTCGGAATGTGTGTCTCCAGTGCGGGGATGTTGTCGCCGTGGGCGTGGGCGACGACCGGCGTCCCGTCGGCGGTCAGTTCCCGTCCGGTATCGGCGTTCTTGTCCAGGTCCGTGACCATGCAGTCGATGGCCACACCTTCCGTCTTGAGGCGGTCGGCGGCCGTGGAGGCCGCGAAGACCACGTCAGCATCGACTACCCGGTCGGCCTCGGCTTCGAGTGATGGGCCGGCCCCGGCGACGGCAACCGTTGCGCCGTCGAGTCCGAGTCGCGCCGGGTCGTACGTGCTGTCGTCGCCGAGCAGGTCACCGAATCGGTCGCGGGCACGCTCGTCGCCATCACGAGGATAGCCGAAATCGTCGAGGATATCCTCGTACACTGGTTCCCAGGTGTGAAATTCCATCTGTTGTCAGACACCACGGAGTGGACGTGCTTCTGTCTTGTTCACCGAGCCAGTCATACCGCTTTCACACTACCAACGTCCCACAGCGTAGCTGTCGCTATCGAATTCGTGTCCAGATAAACCGAGTTGAGCCGAAATGGCACGTCCGTGTACCCCTACCCGGGTGCCCTTTCGGCTTTCACCCCTTTCTTTCGAGGCCTCCGGTATAAGTTTTCTCTTACCGTCAGACATGGAGGACAGGCGTCACAAGCCCGAGGACTTGTTACGTTGGAAACACGAGTCAGTAGTCCACGACAGTCTCAAGGCAGGGAAGCACTTACCGCAGGCAAATGGCCCCGGAACTGTCAGTAAACGCGCAAGACGGTGCAGTTCCGGATTCGCTGGTGGTCGTCTCGAACCGCGAACCGTATAGCCACGAGCGGGACGACGACGGTGAGATACGGGTCCAGTCCGCGGCGGGTGGGCTGACGAGCGCACTCGACCCGGTGATGCAGTCACGGGGCGGCACCTGGGTCGCCTGGGGCAGCGGCGACGCCGATATGGCCGTTGCCGAGGAGGGCATCGTCGAAGTCCCGCCGTCTGCCCCCACATACGACCTGAAACGCGTTCCCCTCTCCGACGCGGCAGTTCAGGGTTACTACTACGGCTACGCCAATCAGGTTCTCTGGCCCCTCTGTCACGAAGACACGGGCCGAATGTGGGCCGAGCCCGCCTACTGGGAGCAGTACCGCGCCGTCAACGAGCAGTTCGCCGAGGCCGTCGATACGGTCGCCGACGCGGACCAGCCGGTCTGGTTCCAGGACTACCACCTGGCGCTCGCGCCCAGATTGGTCCGACAGCGGCGACCGGATACGACGCTGTTGCAGTTCTGGCACATCCCCTGGCCCGCGCCGTCGGTGTTCCGGCACTGCCCCCACAGCGACGCGCTCCTCGACGGATTGCTGGCCTGTGACGTCATCGGCTTTCACACGACAGCGTACGCCGAGCAGTTCCTGCACTGCGTCGACAGCGCGTTCCCCGCGGCGACCGTCGACACGGACGGCGGAATAGTCACCCGCAGCGGTGACAAGACACGAGCCGTCGCGAACCCGCTGGGAATCGACGTCGAGGGGGTTCGGGACCGAGCACGGGCTGCTGACGTGACCAGTATCCGGGATACTGTGCTGGGCGGCAGCCGCTCGGACACGTCGATTCGCCTCGCGCTCGGCGTCGAACGGCTCGACTATTCGAAGGGCATCCCCGAACGGATCGAGGCGCTGGCACACCTCTGGGACCGGCGGCCGGACCTGCGAAGAGAATTCACGTACGTCCAGAAGGCGAGCCGAACCCGGGAGGGGATCGCCGCCTACCGCCGCTACAGAGCGGACGTCGTCGATGCCGTCGAGCGCGTCAACGACCGCTTCGGGACCGACGACTGGCAGCCCATCGTCTACACCGAGGCCAAACTCGACAACGAGACGCTCGCCGGGCTGTACCGGGCCGCAGAAGTCGCGGTCGTGACGCCCCATCGCGACGGCATGAACCTCGTCGCCCACGAGTACCCAGCGGCCTGTGTCGACGGCGACGGCTCGCTCGTGCTGAGCGAACTGGCCGGCGCGGCGACCCATCTCGACGGCGCGCTGACGGTCAATCCGCACGACATCGAGGCGATTGCGGACGCCATCGAGCGGGCGTTTGAACTGGACGAAGCGGAAACAAGGGACCGGCTGTCGCGTCTTCAGGACGGCGTCGAGGCGCTCGACAGTTCACAGTGGGTCGCCAGGCAGTTCAGCGCCGGCCAGTCCCTGTAGTTTTTCCGTCGTTCGTCAGTTCGCTGCCTTTGACAGCCAGTCCGGTTCCGCGACGATGGTGTCGTCGACCTGCGAGACGGAGAGCGACAGCGTCACCGTCACCGGCTGGCCGTCCCGCTCAGTTGTCACGCTGTACTCGAACATTCGGACGACGCCGTCCTCGTCGACGAGAACGGTCGCGCTGGCCGACTGTGTCGTCCCGTTGGCCGAGACGTTCGTCGAGACGGCGTCGTCGGCAGCGAAGCCGGTGACGTCGCTCCCGGTTGCTTCGAACCGCGAGACGCTGTCACCGTCGACCGTCTCGGTACCGGCGTAGGTCCAGTTGATGTCCGACCCTAGTGATTGCAGCAGCGAGCGGTCGATGACGCTGCTCTCGTTGACGGGCTGGACCTGGCCATCGTACGGCGGTGATGCCGAGCGGTAGTCCGTCCTCGTGTCGTCACCGCGGATGAGGACTCGACGCTCGGCGGTGGTCCCGTCAGCCGTGTAGGTCGTCGTCGCCAGCGTGTCGCCGCTGGCCTGGACCAGTTCGCCCGTCGCCAGCGACCGGTCGCTGTCGCGGTCGATAGCGATGGTCCGGTTGATGAACACCGACCGGTTCTCGCCGTCGCGGACCGTCGAGAGCTGGAACGACAGCGAGGTGGTGAACGACGAGTTCGACAGCGTCTCGAAGTGCCCGCGTTCGACGGCCGCCGCGTCGAACCCGGACGACCCGGGGGCGGGGCCGTTGGCATCAATCTGCGTCGCCGTTACTTCGGCGTCCGTACCGTCTGTGCCCGAATCAGTACCCAGCAGCCCGCTACAGCCGGCGGACGCTGTCAGTAGCATTACGAGTGCAAGCGAGAGGTGGCGGCGTTCGAGTAACATACCGGAGCCACTGTATCAGCGAACTAGTTCGTTATGGCCGTTCAGCTGTCACGTTCTCGCTGTTATCGACGTTCGAACAGACCGTTACTGACTGCGCCGTCACCAGCGCACTACGGAGGGGAATGCCGTTCCCGTCGGACCAGCGTCAGACGCCCGTCATGCACGTCATGAGGGTTTAATACGAACGGAACCGCTATAGTAACCGTGCCTCTCGGCTCCGACCCGCTGTCCGAACTCGACATTCCCGACGGGACGACCGTCGAGGAACACGACCTGGTGACCGACGGCGACGTCATCGTCGGCGGCCAGTCGACCGTGGAGTTCGGCGTACGCGGGCGGACAGTCATCGCCGACGAGCGGGTCCGCTTTGGCGGCCACATCGAAGCCGAAGGTGACTGTCGGCTGGATATGTGGTGTGACGTCGCGGACAACGTCCTCGTCGGCGAAGACGCCTACATCGGCGAACGGGTACACATCGGCGGCGAACTCCGTGTCGCGGGCGACCTTGATATCGGCGACGACGTGGACATCGAGAACGGGTTCGAGGCGAACGGCTGGATCGTCATCCGCAATCCGATGCCGACCATCGTCTTCCTGTTCGTCTACCTCTCGCAACTCCTCCGCATCGGCGAGGAAGACGCGGCCGAGGAAGTAATCGACGAGATGCTAGACGACGGCAGTGACGAGCACGACCCGGTTCTGATTCCACGCGGTGCGAGCGTTTCGGACGACGCCTGGCGCGTCTCGACGCCGGCAACGGTCGGCGACGACTGCCGGCTCCACGGCAACATCCGCGCGAAGTCCCTCGAAGTCGGCCGTGACACGGTCGTCTTCGGGAGCCTCCGCGCGAAAGACGATATCGTGGTCGGCCGGGGCACGGAGATCAAAGGGGACGTAACGACTCGCAGTGGCACCGTCCGTGTCGGCCCGGGAGCGAAGATCTGGGGCGACATCTCGGGGACGACCGTCGAACTCCACGAGAACGCGACGGTCGACGGGACAATCCGCACCAGCGAGGAGATGCGGATGCACACCGAGGCAGTGCTAGACCGCCCGGACGAATCCGCTGCGGCGATGGCCGAGATGGCCGAATCGCTCGAAGCTGACACTGACACTACGGAGCCAGCCGACGAACGAAGCGATTCAGACAACAGCGAGTCGGCGGCCGATGCAGCAGCCGACGACCCCGCCACTGCGGACAGTGCGGCAACCGACGGCGGGGATGCAGACGGAGTGACAACCGGCAGCGATGCTTCCGAGGACGGTCCCGACGTCGAAGAGGCGGCGGAGTCGGCAGAGTAACCGCTCGGACGCTATTTTGCGTGGCGAACGCTCGCTACACAGCGTCAGCGTTCAGTCGCGTCACACACAGCCGCCGGCGGTGAAACCCCGTGTCCCGGCCCGTCGATATCGATACGCGGGCCGAACGACATTGACGGCGGACACTCGTCAAACAGCAGGTGGCCGTCCAGGTCGACGTAATCGAAGGCACCGAGCCCAGCGGCGAGGTGGGCGCTCGTCGCGATCCCGGTTGCGCCTTCGAGCATACAGCCGAGCATACAGTCGAGGGAGGCGGCCTCGGCGATGTTCACAATCGCCGCTGCCCCGAGGAGCCCCGATTTCCCGAGTTTGACGTTGATCACGTCGGCAGCCCCTTCGCGAACTACGGCAGTCGCATCAGCCGGCGTGAACACGGCCTCGTCCGCGGCGACAGGGACCGAGAGTCTGTCGCGTGCCCTCGCAAGCCCGCAGATGTCGTCTTTCGGCGTCGGCTGTTCGACCAGGGCGAGGTCGACCCCGGCCGCGGTCACCTCGTCGACAAACGTCGCTGCGGCCTTCGGCGTCCAGCCCTGATTCGCGTCCACGGTAATCGTTGCGTCGGGCGCGGCGTCCGCGACTGCGACAGTCCGGGCCACGTCGGCGTCGACCTCTCCGCCGGCTTTGACCTTGATGTGGTCGAAGCCCGCAGTTGCGGCGCGCGTGGCTCGCTCGGCTGCCGCGTCGGGCGTGACTATCGGAACGGTGATATCCGTCGTAACTGTGGTCGGCGCTCCGCCGAACAGCTCCGAGAGCGGGATGCCCCGGTCGCGACAGTAGGCGTCGAGCAGTGCCGTCTCGACGGCGAACAGTGCTGAAACCCCTCCGGGCACGGCTGCCCGCAGGTCACTGACGAGTTCGCGGTAATCGGCGAGAGACGCTCCCTCAAGCAGCGATGTAACCGACCGGGCGGTCGCCACGGCGGCCGCCTGCGTCTCGCCGGTCACCGGCGGCAGCGGGGACCCCTCACCGTGGCCGACCACGCCAGAATCTGTCTCCACTGTAACGACCAGATTCCGCGCTTTCTCCCGAGTGCCAAGCGAGATTTCGAACGGTTCGCGGAGTTCGTGATCGAGCGGTTCGACGGAGATGCGGTCGATACGGGTCATAGCGCCTCCAGGACGGCCGTGAGGAGTGTCTCCGGGCCGTCATCGTCGTAGGTGTTCGCCGCTGGCAGGCCTGTCCGAGCGGCTTCTTCCTCCGGATCGCCCCAGGTGGAGAGCGCGGCGACTGTCGTATCCGCGAGGTCGGTAATCGCGCGACGTTCGGCTTCGACACCGGCCACGGTGAGGTCGTCGAAATGGGACCGGGCCTCCCGAGAAGGGTCGTCGGCTAGCACGACTGCATCGGGGGCCGCCCCGTGAAGCAACCCGAGCGTCACCCCGCCGTATGCGGTGTGCGTGAGCGCGGCCTGCCCCTCGACGAACACGATATCGTGGTCCGCTGCGACGTCGAGCACCATGTCCTCGACGATGCCCGAAACGAAGTCGGCCGGAACCCGGTCGATGACGACACCGCGGTCCGCGCCGACGAGGATGCCGGTCTGTCCAGTCGCGACCCAGCCGGCGTCGAGCCCGGCGTCGGCCGCTGCCCGGTACAGTTCGAAGGTCGTCGTTCGCTTCCCGACCGCACAGTCGGTCCCCATCGTCAGGACCACGTCCGCGTCGGCTTCGCTCCCGCGGCCGTCACCGAGCGTCAGGTCGGCGACGGACGGCGGTTTCCGGACGTCGACGAGGTCGACACCGTGTTGCTGTGCGCGCTCGGTCCAGGCTGGGCGCTCGCTCAAGAAGACGTGCAGGCCGGAGACGACGTCACAGCCCCGTTCCATCGCACGCTGGATAGCCTCGACCCAGGCCGCCGGAAGGTCACCGCCAGCGGGCGCAACGCCGATGACGAGGACGGCTGCGTCCGGGGCTCGGTTCAGCGCTTCGGTGACGGTTTCGACGACCGGCACGTCGTCGGCAGCCGGCCAATCGAGGGCCGCTCCGGCGTTGGGGCTCGGACACGTCGAGTCCACGACGGCCTGCGCGTCGAACAGCTCTCCGTGCATGACGATTCCGTTGGCCGTCTTGCCTTCCGGTTGTCCGAACTCGCCCTCTGCGAGCACAACGGCGGGCGTGCCTTCGTCGTATTTTCGCCGCAAGTCCATACTGATGTACATCGCCGACGTGACTGACAAACCAGAGCCTTACATGTGTGGCACTCAGTGAGACCACTGGAGGACGATTCCCCGTGGTGAAAGCAAACGCAACCAAGCACAGTCACGTCTCAGGACCCGGAGAGAACGATGGGCGCTGACGGCTCCGATGCGACCGCTAACTCGGCCAGTGGCGGTCTCCAGCTGACACTCGAACTGGAGCATCCCGACTGCTGGATGCGGGAGGTGACGGCGGCCACCTCGGCCAGACTGCTGGTCAACGCCGCGTATCTGGTCGACGAGAAGGTCAAGGCCCACGTCGTCGCATACGCGGAGTCGGCGGACGCGGTCGACGCACTCGTCGCGGCGACTCGGGCGTCCGACCACACCGAGACAGTCACAGAGATGGATACCCGTCGCAGCTTCGGCGGCATATCCGCACCGGTAAACAAAGCGACGAGCACGCTGCTCGTCGAGTACGGCCCCGAGGAGAGCATCCACGACGCGCTGGTCTCACACGGGTTCATGAACCAGGAGCCGATTCGAATCCGCAACGGGACCGAGTACTGGACGGTCGCCATCGACGAATCGCGGGCGACGATACAGGAGAAACTCGACGCCGTGTGTGCACAGAAAGACGCAACAATCACCATCACACAGATCACGTCGGCGACCACCGGAAGCAGAGAACGCGATGGATTGGCTGTCCGGCAGCTTTCCGACAAGCAGCGCGAAGTGTTCGAACTGGCCCGCAAACGCGGCTATTACGACTACCCGAGGGCGGTAAGCGGGAGCGAGTTGGCCGACGAACTCGATATCGCGAAGACGACGTTCCATGAACACCTCCGGAAAGTCGAGGCCACGCTTCTCGGCCCGAGAGACGCTGGCCGGTACTGACGACGGTACGGCGTCGATCCATGCTTCGCCTTGCCGGGTCCGTACTGTCAGAGCCAGCGTCCCGGTCCCTGTTCAGCATTTGTGACCCCAAGCGCGGCTGAACGCCTCCGGGACCGCGAGCGCAACCGAATGCCTATTCCACTCCGAGTTCTGACTCCAACTCCTCGACAACGTCTTGCAGCATCGACGCGAGTTCTTCGTTCGGCGGCAGCCGATACAGCGGGCCGGAGATGTCCAGTGCGCCGAGGACGCCGCCGTGTGGGGCGGTGACCGGTACGCCGACCGAGCGAAGCCCCTCGACCGCTTCCTGATCGTTCACCGAATAGCCGCGCTCGTTCGTGCGTTCGATGTCTTCCATGAGGGTTTCCCGGTCCGTGACAGTATACTCTGTCTCGGCTGGCAGCCCCCACCGGTCGAGAATCTCGTTGACTCGGGTCTCCGGCAACGCGGCGAGAATCGCCTTGCCGACTGCCGAGTTGTGCAGGTAGTAGTACCGGCCCACCTGGAACCCTTTCGACGGGACGTTAGCGACGACGTTGAACAGCGTTATCGCACGCCCGTACTCCTCGACGGCGAACGTGACCTCCTCGCCACAGCTATCGGCGAGTTCGTGTGTTTTGCGACGGGCGACCTCGTACCACTCGTTTCGGGTCCGAGCGCCCTCTCCGAGGTGGAACAGCTTCATACCGAGTCGGTACTGCTCGCCTCGTTTGACCAGATACTCCTGATCTAGGAGTGTCTTGAGGTGAACGTGAATGGTACTCGTCGAGAGGTCCAGCCGGTCCGCAAGCTCACTCATTCGAGCCTCCCCCAGCTCGTTTACCGCATCGATGATCGCAAGGGAGGTTTCGGTCGTCTGGAGACGACGACCGCTAGAGCTGTCCATACCACTGTGGACTTGATAGTGATATAAAAAGGTCCGGACATAGTGGAACTGGTTCGGTGGATATTATGTGTAGATGTGATAGCTACTGAGAGTGTGATTACCCATAGGTATATTTTACAATCTCACGCCCGAAATTAGTCCGTCTTCCGGGATTTGTGCGATATATAAGGTCAGGACGCTGTCCCGGATCCAATAGAAGTGGACTTTTATATAGCTACAGCGGCCGGAACGAGACAAGACTTCACCAGAGGCGGCTCCCGTGATTTGTTACCGGAGAGATAGTTATTATCATGATCTTTTGCGTGTGTATCTGACGAGGCACAGAATGCATGTCAGACACGGATAGTGGCGATGGGACAGAGATCGAGGAGATCTCTGGTCCGGACGTCGAAGCAATCGAGTTCTACGGCGGACGGTGGATGAGCGTCATTCCCATAGGGTTGTTTATCCTGTGGGCAATTGTCCAGAGTGGCCTGTTCGGTATCGGGGACACGACTGGACTCGTCGCAGGGATGCTCGTGGCGCTCATCGTCGGGATGTTCTTCGCCAAGGGAGACTGGAAGAACTACGCGAACACCATCTTCGATGGGATGACAAAGCGGGTCGCCGCGACGGCAGTCGTCGCGTGGCTCTGGGCAGGGATGTTCTCGAACACGCTGCAGGCAGGTGGCTTCGTCGGCGGACTCGTCTGGGCAGCGAACGCGGCCGAAGTCGGGGGCGCGCTGTTCCCCGCCGCCACCTTCATCCTCGCTGCGCTTTTCACGACCGGTATCGGCACCGGGTACGGCGCGGCAGTCGCCTTCTCGGCGCTGTTCTTCCCGGCCGGCATCCTGCTCGGTGCGAATCCGGTGTTGTTGTTCGGAGCAATTCTCTCAGGGGCTGTCTTCGGCGACAACCTGGCACCGGTCAGTGATACGACAATCGTGAGTGCGGTGACACAGGACGCCGACATCGGCGGCGTCGTCGCCTCGCGGTTCAAGTACGCCATCATCGCTGCGGTGTTGGCGCTCGCGGCGTACGTTTTCGCCGGGAACGCGATGCCCGGGCTGGACATCTCCCAGCAGGCACAGGACCTGTTCGTCCAGAACAGCGAGCCGGCGGGACTGTTGCATCTCATTTCCATGCTCGTCGTCATTGTGACGGCAGTCATGGGCCGACACATCGTCGAGGCGATCTCGTGGGGCCTCGTCGTCGCCGTTGCCTTCAACATCGTCTTCGGTCTCGCACCGCTGAGTGCCGTGTTGCTGTTCAAGGTCCCGGAAACGTCTTCGGCCGCAAGCTGGGCTGGCTCACTTCCCATCGCGGAAGTGGTCGCGCCGCAAAACGCTGGCGTCACCGGGTCGATCTACAACGGTGCAGCCGGGTTCTTCCCGCTAATCGTTCTCGTGTTGCTCATCGTCGCCGGGTCAGAGATCATGATCCGTGGCGGTGGCTTCGAGGCGATCCAGGAGTGGCTCCTCGAAAACGTCGCAACGGGCGTTCGCAAGGCCGAAACGACGATGGTGGTCGGCACTGCCCTCGTCAACTCGATGATCACGATCAACACGGCCGCAGAGATCGCGATCGCGCCGTACATCGCCCGCATCGGCCAGCGGTACAACATCAACAGCTACCGTCGAGCGAATATCCTCGACGCGAACACCTCGGCGCTCGGGTACATCTTCCCGTGGGGCGGCGGCGTGCTCATCGGCTTCGCGACGCTGCAAGGCCTCCCGAACCAGTACGAGTGGTTCACCAGTGCGATGGTCGTCAACCCCGTGCAGGTGTGGCCGTACGTCTTCCACGGCTGGTTCCTGTTCGGTGTGTTCCTGCTCTCCGCACTGACCGGCTTCGGGCTCGAATACACCACTGACCGCAAATCCAAGGATGTGACCCGTCTATGAGCATATTCAGTAAATTCCTCACTGGGATGTCCTTCAGGACGACCACGCCGACGTTCGCGGCGGGCGAGGAGATCGAGGTGTACGTCACGGAACTCGACGAGGAATCCGGCGAGCTGGTCGCACAGGTCGGCGAAACCCGTCTCCACTTCGAGAACGGCGAGACAGACATCGTCGGCTGTCGCGTCCTCGCGAAGGTCGAGTCGTTCGACGACGCGGAGCACCGCGGCCGTCTCACCCACCTCAAAACGCTGTCTCAGGGGTCGTTCTAGGATTGCCAACGAGCGCCGAGACGGACATTGAATCAGTATAGCGCGATCGAATAAACCGATATCACAGATTCGAACCACTATGAGCAACTCACTATATTCGACAGCACGACAGGACAACCAGACGACTATCGTCCCCAGTACGGACATCGAGGCGGCCGTCGAGATGGCGGACCTCGTGCCGGCCATCGAGGCCGCGTTCGCCGCATACGAAAACGACACGGCGCAGATGCCGCCGAAGTCCTACATCGACCTGCCACAGCACAACGGGGACTTCCGGTCGATGCCGGCCTACCTCGAAACGGACGACTGGGAAGCGTCGGGCATCAAGTGGGTGAATGTTCACCCGGACAACCCCGACGAGTTCGACCTGCCGACCGTGATGGGGACGCTCGTGTACACGGACCCCGAGAGCGGCTTCCCGCTTGCCGTGATGGACGCCACGACGCTGACGATGAAGCGAACCGGCGCGGCCGCCGCCGTGGCGACGGACCACCTCGCCGTCGAGGACGCGTCCTCGCTGGGCATCATCGGTGCCGGCGTCCAGTCCTACACGCAACTGGAGGCCATCTCGCAGGTACGACCGATTGAATCCGTCGTCGTCAGCGACCTCGACGACGACCGCGTCCAGCGGTTCATCGACACCTTCGGCGACGAGTTCGACGTGCGAGCCGGCACGATTTCCGAGGCGGCCCAGTGTGATGTTCTCTCGACCGTGACGCCGGTCGAAGACCCCATCGTCACGCTTGAGGACCTTGGGGAACACACCCACGTCAACGCCATGGGTGCCGACGCCGAAGGGAAGCAGGAACTCCACACGGAGGTCATCCGCGAGGCGACCCTCGTCATCGACGACTTCGAGCAGACGACCCACTCCGGCGAGATAAACGTCCCCTGGAGCACGGGTGAAATCGACGAGTCGGATATCGACGCCGAACTCGGCGAGATCGTCGTCGGGAACGCGCCGGGCCGCGAGGACCTGTCCGGGATTACCGTCTTCGACTCGACCGGGCTCGCGATTCAGGACATCGCTGCCGCACGCATCGTGTACGAATCGCTCGGTGACGACAGCGGCCACCGCCTCGAAATGGTGTAACCCCGGCGGTCTGCAGTATCGTAGCAGCTGGCCGTTCACCCACCGCTATCGAGTGTCGCACAGACAACTGTGGCACGCAGTTGTGGCCCGGAACGATTTATATGTGCCATACGACGAGGGCGTATGCGACGCGTCATCATCGACACGGACACCGCGGGCGACGACACACAGGCAATTTTGCTGTCCTGTCTCAGTGATCGAGTTACCGTCGAGGCAGTCACAATCGTCGCCGGCAACGTGCCCTTCGACAGAGAGGTCGAGAACGCGAAATACACGCTCGATCTCGCCGATTCTCTCGACGTACCCGTCTACGAAGGGGCGAGACAGCCGCTACTCAAGGAGTTCGAACACGCGACGGACATTCACGGCGAGGACGGCCTCGGCGGGGACGTGTTCCCCGACACCGGTATCGAGTCGGCGGCAGGGTTTGGCCCCGACGAGATCGTCGACCGCTGTCGAGCGGCCCCGGGTGAAATCACACTGCTCTGTATCGGACCGCTGACCAATCTGGCGCTGGCGTACGCCCGCGAGCCTGAACTTCCGGAGCTTGTCGATGAGGTGTGGGTGATGGGCGGGAACGTCAACTGTGAGGGGAACGTCACTCCTGCCGCGGAATTCAATCTGTGGGTCGACCCCGACGCTGCCAAACGCGTGTTCGACGCCTTCGAGGTGACGCTCGTCGACTGGGGCGTGTGTCTTCGAGACGCAGTGTTTGGCTCCTCCGAGTTCGAGGCGGTGTCGGCGTTCGACACTGAACTGGCGTCGTTCTTCGAGTCGGTAACCGAGCAGGCCCGGGCGTTCAACAGCGAAGGCCCCGACGATTCCGGATGGACGGCACTCCCGGACAGCGTCACCGCCGCGTTGCTGGCGTACCCGGAACTCCGCGAGGAGGTGTCGACGTATCACGTCGCGGTGGACGACCGCGACGGACTCACCCGCGGGTACACCAGCGTCGACGTCAACGGCGTGACTGACGGCGAACCGAACACCCACGTCGTGGAGTCCGTCGACAGCGACGCCTTCCAGTCGGTCATGTACTCGCTGCTGCAGTCCCGGGACCCTGACAGCGGCATCGCCGAGTGAGTCATACTGCCGGCTGTACGTCTGTGACGAATATCACCACTTCGGGGTGGCGAATCTCTTGAAATAGTTACAGCCAGCAGTATCAGGAGCGGTGTCGGGCGCGATAGTAGCGAACGGTGTGTGTCGTAGTTGCCGCTGTGCGAGACCTGTGGCGCCGGTCCTGTCGCCGCGTGTTGTCCCTGGTTTTTACTGGGGGCCGGAGGGATGTCAGGGTATGACGCTTACAGACCGTCTCGACCAGTACCGCCGGGCAGCGGGACTCGAAGCCGTCTGGTTCGCCCGACCGAACTCCTTCGCGTGGCTTACGGGAGGCGGCGACAACGTCGTCGACCGGGAGGGCGACATCGGCGTCGCCGCCGCGGGCTACGACGGCGACGAGGTACGGGTCGTTGCCGACAACATCGAAGCGCCGCGGCTACGTGACGAGGAACTCGAAAGCGATGTGGCCGTCGAAACGTTCGACTGGCACGCACAGTCGCTGGCCGAGGCTGTCGCCGAAGCGAGCCCGACCCCGGCGGCGGCGGACTTCGACGTCCCCGGCTTCGAATCAGTCGACGCCACACAGCTCCGACAGCCACTGACCGAGGCCCAGATAGAGCAGTGTCGTGACCTCGCGCGAGACACGGCTGAAGCAGTCGAAGCAGTCGCGCGGAACGTCGAGCCGTCCCACACCGAACTCGATGTGACCGCCGTGCTCCGACAGAAACTCGAAGGCCGAGGCATCGCTACGCCCGTCGTACTCGTCGGCAGTGCCGAGCGGGCACAATCCTACCGCCATTACACCTCGACCGAAACTGAACTCGGCGACTACGCGCTCATATCGGTGACCGTCCAGCGGGACGGTCTCCACGTCAGCGCCACCCGAGCGGTCGCGTTCGACCCGCCGGAGTGGCTCATGGAGCGAACCCACAAGGCCGCCCGCGTCGAGACCACTGCGCTGGCCGCGACACAGGCGGCCGGTCAGGGTGGCGGCACAGCGGGCGACGTGTTCGACGCGATTCAGGACGCCTACGCCGCGGTCGGCTGGGAGGGTGAGTGGCAGAACCATCATCAGGGCGGCGCAACGGGCTTCGCCGGCCGTGAGTGGATCGCCACGCCTGGACATGAGGGCGAGGTCGCGTTGCCACATGGGTACGCGTGGAACCCGACTATCGACGGCGCGAAGAGCGAGGATACCTATCTCGTCTCGGCCGACGATATCGAACTGCTGTCAGCGACCGGCGACTGGCCAACCGAGACGGTCTCGGCAGTCGGCTACGACCTCGAACTGCCGCGACACACGGTGCTGGAACTGTAGCGGTACTGCAGCCGTCTCTAGCCGGCGAGTTAAAAGTTTACAACAGGCGTTGTATGAACCCGTGGATTTAAGCAACGCGTCAGGCTACCCCTCTGTATGACCGCAGAGCGCGCCTGGTGGAAGGAGGCAGTCGTCTACCAGATCTATCCCCGGAGCTTCAACGATAGCGACGGTGATGGCGTCGGCGACTTACAGGGCATCATCGAGCGCCTGGACTACGTCGCCGACCTCGGCGTTGACATCATCTGGCTCAACCCGGTGTACGACTCCCCGCAGAAGGACAACGGTTACGACATCAGCGATTATCAGGCCATCTACGACGAGTTCGGGACGATGGCCGACTGGGAAGCGCTACTTGAGGAGGTCCACGACCGGGACATGCGGCTCGTCATGGATCTCGTCGTCAATCACACCTCGGACCAACACGAGTGGTTCCGGAAGTCCCGCCAGCGCGACCCGGAGTACGACGACTACTACATCTGGCGCGAGGGCGGAACAGACGAGGACGGCGAGCCCGCGCCACCGAACAACTGGGAGTCCTTCTTCGGGGGCTCCGCCTGGGAGTACGACGAGGAGCGCGGCGAGTACTTCCTCCACCTGTACGACACCTCACAGCCGGACCTGAACTGGCGCAACGACGCCGTCCGACAGGACGTCTTCGACACTATCGAGTGGTGGCTGGAGAAGGGCATCGACGGCTTCCGGATGGACGTCATCAATCTCCTGTCGAAAGTCGAGGGGCTGCCCGACGGCGATCCGGACAGCGAGTGGGTCGGGTCCGAACAGTTCATCGACGGGCCGGAGATGCTGTCGTATCTCGACGCAATGGACGACGAGGTGCTGTCGAACTACGACGTGATGACCGTCGGGGAGATGCCACAGCTCACCGTCGAGTCGGCCCGCGAGTACGCCGGCGCGGACGGCCCGCTGGACATGGCGTTTCACTTCCAGCACACGAAACTGGATTACGCTGACGGCGAGCGGTGGTCGGTCGGCGACTGGAGCCTGCCGGAGCTGAAGCGTATCGTCGACCGCTGGCAGGACGGGCTGGCGGCGGACGGCTGGAACACGCTGTACTGGGAGAACCACGACCAGCCGCGGAGCGTCTCACGCTACGGCGACACCGAGAACTACCGCCGGGAATCCGCGAAGCTGCTCGGAACGTTCCTCCTCACGCTCCGTGGCACGCCCTACATCTACCAGGGCCAGGAACTCGGGATGACTAACGCCGACTGGGACACGATGGACGACCTCCGCGACGTGGACGCCATCAACCACGCGCGGGAGCTACTCGACCGGGAGGGCGTCGAGGGCTACGAGGACGTGAAAGACGTCGTCGGCTACCGGACCCGCGACAACGCCCGAACGCCGATGCAGTGGGACGACTCGCAAAACGCCGGGTTCACCGACGGCGACCCCTGGATTCAGGTCAATTCGAACTACAGGGAGATCAACGCCGCCGACCAGCAAGCCGATGCGGATTCCGTTTACAGCTACTACCAGCGGCTCATCCAGTTACGCTCCGACAGAGACGTGCTCGTGTACGGGGACTACACCGACCTGCTCCCCGACCACGAAACCGTCTTCGCCTTCACGCGGTCGTTGTCGACGGACTCGGGAACCGAGAAAGTCCTCGTCGTCCTGCACTTCGACGACGCGACGGAAACCTTCGACCTGCCGGTCGAGTACGCCGATGCGACGCTGCGAGAGTGCAATTACGACCACGACGACCAGAACCCGGAAACGGTGACGCTCGCGCCGTACGAGGCTCGCGTCTACGAGCTGTTCGACTGAGTCCTTCGTGCTACCTGAATCCCGCCGCGGGGCCGTGGCGAAGCACAGATTCAAGACGCGTCCGTCACCAGCAGTGGTATGTACCTTGCCGACGAGACCTGGCCGGACCTCGGCGACTATTTCGAGACGGAGTCGCTCGCGCTCGTCCCGCTCGGGTCGACAGAGCAACACGGGCCGCATCTCCCACTGGCGACGGACCATCTCATCGGGGAAGCCTTCGCCCGAGAAGCCGCCGACAGGACTGGCTACCTCTGCACCCCGACCATCAACGTCGGCGTGAGCCCCCATCACAGACAGTTCAACGGGACGATGTGGGTCGACGCGCCGGTGTTTCGCGACTACGTCGAGTCGTTCACCCGGAACCTGGCGTACCACGGCATCGACCGGGTCATCTACGTGAACGCCCACGGCGGGAACGTCGAGCACCTCCGGGAGGTCGGCCGGCGGCTCCGGGACGACGAAGTGCTGTACGCCATCGAGTGGATGTGGGACGAGAGCATTCCGGACCTCGTGGACGACCTGTTCGAGCAGAACGGGCCACACGGCGGGCCGAAGGAGACGGCCATGATCCAACACTTGCGCGCCGAACTGGTTCACGACGACCGCCTCGAAGACGCACGGGACGGCGGGATTCCGAGCGTCGAGGCGGCGGAGACAAAGAAGTACGGTTCGCGGACCTTCTACGATGCCGCTGATAACACCGGCAATGGTGTTCTCGGCGACCAGACCGACGCCACGGCCGAGAAGGGGGCGGAGATGTTCGAGGCCGCGACCGAACAGCTCGTCAGGCTCTGCGAATGGCTGGACGGACAGGCATTCGACGACCTGCTCCCGGAGCCACACGTCTAACGCGGGGCTGCCGGTGGTAGAACGCGATTCCGGTCTGCGTGCCCGACGCTAAACAGTGGACCCTGAGTTGGACTTTTGAGACAGGCGGATGTACGGGGCGTATGGCCCTCCTCCTGTTTCCCGGGATGCCCGGTACTACTGAAATGGTCGTCATGCTCGTCACGATGGGGATGTTTCTCGTCGTTCCCCTCGCACTCGTCGTGGCCGCGTACCTGTTCGGCAAGCGCCGCGGCAGAGCCGAAGTGAGCGAGTCGGGCGATTCATAACCAATCGCCAGACGGCGGCCAATCGGCGCGTAATGGGCCTGTCGCGGCGAATCGACTCGTTTATCGGTCCCACTCTATGATGGAGATGTGTGTCCCCACCGAGTCCCCATCCCGAGTCGCTTCGTAGCCGAGCGTTCGAAATAACGGTTGATGACGGACGAGAGACCTTCAACGCGCTCAGTATCGAGCACGCCGATTGTGAGACGGAATGGCTCATCTCCGACACGGTGTATGCGCTCGAAAATATGCGGTAACAGGTAGCAAACTGTTGCGTTGTGGCGTTACGATAGTGGATCCAACTGCGTCGGAACGGTGACGCCGCTGTGTCTGTCCCGCCGGTTCTTCGTGTGAGTCATTCCGCCGAGAATCGCCGCCAGACTGGCATGAAGACGCCGTAGAACGAGCCAAAAACCAGGACACCAGCCGCGATAGCTAGTTCTCGCCCTGCCACGCCGAATGCGTCGTACAGAGTCCGGAGGACGATGAATACCCCGAGTCCCCAGACAGCGAAGGCGGCACGCTCTTTCCAGGAGAGGCCACTTCTGTGGAACACACGCTGTCTCCGCAACAGACGGTATCAAAGCCTGTGGTTCGACGCGATATCGGACCGCGAGTATAAGGGGGTGATAACACACGCCGCACAGATCACAGCAGTTGTAACTGGGATGGGTCGTGCTGGTGCCACAGAAGTCCGCTCCCGCCCTCACTCGGTCGGGATGGGGCCGGTCCCGATGACGTCCCGGACCGCGTTCTCGAACTCCTGGCGGTCGGCGAAGTACGGAACATCGACGTCCTCGAGCACCGTTGCGAGTTCCTGCGGGCCGTCCGGCGTCCGAATCGTCGTGTCCCCTTCGCGGCTGACGATGGTGCTGTGTTCGATGCCCCAGGTGAGCCGGGCCGAGACGCGGGCCAGCGGCGCACCGGCAACGTCGGGTCCGTCGCCGAGTTCGACAGCCTGCTCGTCCGCGTCCTCGCTTTCGTCGTCGCTCATACCCGAACTGTTCCCGTGGGTCCGATTAGTGCTTTCGGAACGGCTCGCGCACTTGGTGAATCACGCGCGTGCCCGCGTCATGCATCTGTCTGACGGGTAGTTTTATCGGATGTAGCAGTAGTATACTGCATGACTAGTCTCACCGACGTGTACGAAGGGGAGGTTGGGCGCGTCGCATCGCGCCGCCAGCAACTCGTCGGGACAGCCCTGTTTCTCGTTGGTGTTGCCGGACTCGTCGGGGCAATCGCGCTCGCAACGACCGGCATCGGAAACAGATACGGGCTGGACGCCTATGCAGCCAGGCGAATCGCCGGCGTCATCGCCGGGCTCGGGCTGCCGTCGGTCATCCTCGGCGTGTTCGCGGTGTTACCGGCCAGTCGTCGAATCCGGCTGACCGCCCTCGGTGGCACGGGCGTCGCAACAGTCGGCGTCGTGCTGTTCCGGTCGCTGTATCCCTACAGCTGGACCAGCAGCGACCCGCTGCTGGCACTGCTCACCGGCGTTGTCTACTTCGCTGGCATCGTGACGACGTTCTGGTGTCTGTTTGCATCGCTTGCGACGTTCAAGACGCGAAACGACCCCGGTGGGACGGCACGCATGGAAGTTACCGAGGAAGGGACGATTCGCCTCGTCGAGGAAGCCCGGACGCTGCCGGGACTGGGCGGCATCGGGTTTTTCGGGCAGGACCCGGACGGCACAGTCGAGACGCAGACGAACCGAGCGAGTGCGACCGACGAGGGCGCTGTCAGCGACGGCGGGACCGGACAGCGCTCGGGCACTACGCGCACGGCCAACAGCCGCCGTCGGCAACCGACGGGGGACACGCAATCTGACCGCAGCACGCGGTCCAAGCGACGGTCGGACAGCGGCACAGCGACAGAGCGACGGTCGGACCGTCAGACGACCCCTGGCTCGAACATCGGTCAGCGAAACACCACGTCGCATGGAACAGAGCAAACCGGCCCCTCCGAGAACGCGCTCGACCCGAGAATAGCTGAGGCCGGCCCGGAAGGGTCCACATCGACCGACGGTGGCACGGCGACGGCGGGGCACGACGCGATTACCGAGACGGCGGTCCACCAGGGCGAACCGGACACCTACTGCGGGAACTGCCGGCACTTCGAGTACGTGATGCAGGACGGCGATATCGAGCCGTACTGTTCGTTCCACGGCGAGGTCATGGACGACATGGAACCCTGTTCGGCGTGGGTTCGCAACGACTGATACCGTCGGCACTCCGATTTTGCTAAGCTTCCGCACTGCACAGCGATGGGGACCGACAGAACGGCCTGGGCGAAACCGGGTATTTAACACGGTCGGCAGGCAAACGGTGGTACTACAATGGAGTTTTGCGACGAATGCGGTTCGATGATGAAAACGGACGACGAGCGCTGGGTCTGCGGTAGTTGCGGCTACGAAAAGGCTCGAAACGCCGAGACCGAACAGGAGATGGCCGTCACCACGCAGGGCCAGGAGGAGTCGGAAGTCGTCGACACCTCCGAGGTCGACGCCGAAGACATGGGGCCGACGACGGGCGCTCGCTGTCCCGAGTGTGGCAACGAGCGAGCCTTCTACGAGATGAAGCAGATCCGCGCGGCCGACGAGTCCGAGACGCGCTTTTTCACCTGTACCGAGTGCGAACACAAGTGGCGCGAGGACGACCACTGAGGCCGGACCGTGCCCACTGACCCCGCGTTCCCGGACGTTCCCGCGGACCGGCTGCGCGACGGCGGCTGGGAGCTCGTCGACGAGAGCGTCGAAACTGTCTTTCAGTTGCCGACGGCCCGCGTCGAGGGGGCAACGAAGGTGTACGACGCCGCCGAGACACGCGAAGCCGTCCGGGACGCGGTCGGGCTCGACCACCAGTGGCGGTTCTTCTTCGCGACCGCACTGTCGTTTACCCCGCCGCTCGCGCCGGGCATCGGACCGGCGGTGATTCTCCCGACGGTCCGGTCGGAGGCCCAGTCGGCCTTCGCCGACGAACTGGCCGACAGAGGGTTCGAGTCCGTCGAACGCGGGCGGAGCGAGCGAGTCCGCGTCGACAGCGGCGACCGCGCTCGGCTCCGGACCTACAGCGCCGAACTCGACCTCGAAGCGGCCGGCGCGACGCTGTCGATTACCGGCTGGGTCGGCGTCTGGCACGGCGACGGCTTCCGTATCGCTGCCGGCGCATATCCCGACCGGTCGATTGCGACACTGCTGGATATTGAGAATCCGCCGGAAGCGCTCCGGCGGACGCCGTCGGACTACCGGTCCGAACTGCTTGACCTCATCCGCGCCGTGGCGTAAGCGCCAGAAGCGTGCCGTCGAGGAACAGTTCTATCGGCCCGAGACCGAGTCGTTTCGCGAGCGAGCTCGGAACGGCGTCCGCGCCGAGGCGGGCCACGGGCGCACCACGAACGCGGATTTCAGCCGTCAGTCCGGCCGCAGTCAGCGCCGCGGCGGCGTCCCTTCCCTCGACCGGTCGGTCCCGCCAGAGGGTGAGCGCCGCCCCGAAAGACGGTAGGTCGACGGCGACGAGGTCGTCGTACCCGCGGACGCTGAACGCGACCCCGTCGCGCTCGACGGTCAGGTCGGCGTCGACGAGCAGGTCCGGCTTTCGCTCGACCTGGTCGAACAGATCGCCGACCGCCTTCGCCGTGGTGACCACTGTCAGTCGTTATCGCGTGTCGTGATAGTCAGCGTGCCATCGACTCGCCAGCGAGCGTGCTCGGCGTCCTCGCCGGCCTTGCTCGGGACGTCGACTTCCATGTCGTCGAAGTCGTACGTTATTTCCGCGTTGCGCCCGGTCAGGCGGTCGTAGAGTCCGATTGCGAGCTCTGGCCAGGTTGTCGTCTCCATCGGCGTTTCTGATTCGCTCATGCAGTACAGTGTACGTGCTACTACATGTTTAAAGTCGACCCCAACGACAGGGGTTTGGGTAGCCTGACAGAAGCCGTCAGGGCCGCCGCGCGAATGTCAGGTAGCCGGTATGCCCGACGCCACCGGTCGATGGGCGGGAGCCGCGGTCGTCGAAGTCCATCTCCCGCTGGATGGTGTCGAGCGTCTCGACGCCGTCAAGACCGACCTCGGTGGCCGTCGCCACGACCTCGCGCGTGTTTTCCACGAACGGGGAGTACACCGCCAGCGATCCGCCACGGTCCAGCAGCGTCGGCGTTCGCTCGACCACAGTCGGGGCGTCCTCGGTGTCGAGCGTCAACACGTCAAAGCCCGAGAGGTCGTCGAGGTCGTCGGTGATGTCGCCGGTCCGAACCTCGACGGTGTCCGCGACGCCAGCGATCTCCATGTTCTGTCGCGCCACCTCGGCGAACTCCGGGTCCTGCTCATAGGTGACCACGTCAGCGCCAATGCGGCCCATGTACGCGCTGAGGATGCCGGTCCCGGTGCCGGCGTCGAGGACGCGGTCCGCCGCTGCCACGCCGGTCTTGCCGACGACCAGCCCCACGTCGCGGGGCATCATCGGCGCGCCGGTGCGTTCGAGGTGGGTGAACAGGTCCGGGCCGCGCAGTCGGCGGACGGTGAAACCGGTGCCTAGATGCGTCTCGACGACATCGCCCGGTTCCACGTCCTCGGGGACCTCCAGAATACCGAGGTCGGACTCGAAGCGCTCGCCGGGGTCCAGCAGGTACTCGCGGTCTTCGTGGACGAAGAGATACGCCACGTTACTCCAGTTCGTCGACCGCGTCGGCGAGGTCGCCGTCGTTGGCTTCCAGCGCTTCTCGCGCAGTGTCTTCGTCGACGCCCGCCCGCATCGCGACGAGTTCGACGTCGTCCTCGTCGACGCCGGAGTCGCTGCCGCTCTCGTCTGCGTCGTCCGCAGCCGCCGCGGCCGAGCCCTCGCCGGAGCCGAGTTCGCGGCTCTCGGGTTCGCCGACGACCTGATACGTCTTCTGGCCCTGCGCTTCCATGAGCTGGACCTCCGCGTCGTCGAAGACGAGCTCCTCGTCCGGGGTGCGGATAATTACTTCCTGCGCATCGATGTCCTCCATGTCGATGCCCATCTGTTCCATCATCTGCTTCATCTTGCGCGGGTTCATCCCGCCGCCTCCGCCAAACATACGTGTGACTGGCGGGGCAGGGCAGAAAAGCGTAGCGACCCGGGCTCGGACTGGAGTCCGTCGCGGGGCAGGCCGGTCGACCGGGCGAAACCGGCACGCTCCCACGGCTTCGTAACGATTCTAAGGCTCGCCCGTCCATCTCCGCCGTGTCACTGCTGTCCATCTTCGCCACGGCCATCCTCCCGGTCGTCGCCGTCGCTGCGGCCGGCTTCGCGCTCGGCCGGGTGAAAGGTACGGACCCGGACGCGCTCAACACCATCACGGTGTACGTCCTCGCGCCCGCGCTGGTGGTCCACAGCCTGACAACGTCCTCGCTGGCCGGCGATACGATTCTGAGCGTCGTCCTCGCTGTCGTGCTGTTCACCGCGGCGATGCTTCTCATCGCGGAGGGCGTCGGCCGCCTCACGGGGCATTCGGAACCGCTGCTCGGCGCGTTCGTCCTCGTCGCTATCTTCCCCAACACCGGGAACTACGGCATCCCGCTGGCGGATTTCGCCTTCGGCGCGACCGGGCGCAGCACGGCCGTCCTCGTGACCGCGCTGCAGGGCGTGCTACTCTACACCGTCGGCATCTACATCGCCGCCCGGGGTAGCGGCGACAGCCCGCTCGCGGATATGCGCCGTGTGTTCGGCGTGCCGCTCGTCTACGCTGTCGTCGTCGCGCTTGCACTCCGATGGGTCGGCGCAGTGCCGCCCACAGACTCGACAGTGATGCAGACACTCGAACTGCTTGGCAACGCCTCGATTCCGGTGATGTTGCTCATTCTCGGCATCCAGCTATCGAACGTCGACGGGAACAGCGATTTCCGGTCGGTCGGGATCGCCAGCGCGTTGAAACTCCTGCTGGCGCCAGTGCTCGCGTTCGCCGCGGTGCTCGCGGTCGGGTTCCAGAACCAGACAGTCGCGCGGGTGGTCGTGCTCCTGTTGGCGACGCCGACCGGCGTGACGACCATCATCCTCGTCGGCGCGTTCAGCCATCAGACTGGCGACCGCTCGCCAGGCGAATTCGTCAGCGCGACCGTGTTCCTGACGACCGTCGTCAGCGCGGTGACGGTGACGGTTCTCGTGTGGCTGCTGCAGTCCGGACTGGTGCTGTGACTACTCCTCCCAGTATATCCGTATCTCCTCGGCGGTGATGTCGACGAAGTGGTTCGAGCCGTTTCTGACCGCGAACCGGCCGATAGGCCGGTCGATGGTCCGGCTGGGGCCACCCTCCACCTGGACAGTGATCGTGTATTCGCCGGTCGCACCGATCATCGGGTCATACTCGACCGACTCGCCGGCAGCCAGCGTCGCCGTCTCGTCCAGTACCGCCGTTTCGTTTCTCGTGATAGTGAGTGTGACAGTCTGCTCGCTGTCCGTGTCGTTGTCGACGACAAACAGGATCGGGTCGTCCGGAGCGGGCGTTACTGTCGGCGTCGGCGTGTCCTGCCGTGTACTGGTCACTGCCGTTGTCGGCTGTTCCTGTGGCGTCGTTGTGGCTGTCGATGATGTCGAATCGTCCGTCGACGTGTCGTCACCGGGCGCACTGCAGCCGGCAACTGGGGAGAGCGCAAGCGCGGCGAGGAGCGTGCGGCGGCGCATATCGCTCGTCTCGAAGGGAGCAGCAAATGCTTTCTGTCATACTAATCCTTGTCGACCATCCTGGATAGTGCCAACCCACGAGGGCGGCACGCCCCGGCGATCGCCACAAAACCCGTCAGTCCTCTGCGCCCTGCCGGACCTTCACGGCCATGCCCGTCTCGAAGTCGTCCATGCCGCTGCCGGGCAGTTCCGCGCGACCGACGGCGAGTAGATAGCCGTCCTCGTGGACGACGAGGGCTTCGTCGCCCGGACGGAGAGCGCTGTCGGCGGACTGGACGAACTTCGCGAAGGCGTTGCGGCCCTCACGGATGAAGGGCTCGCTCTCGTCGCCGACGACCACGCGGTGTCGCGGCCCGTCGAAGGCATTGAGGAGTCTGCTCCCGCCGGCGAGTCCGAGCCGAAAGCGCCCGTCGTCGCCGTACGTAGCGATCCGGCCATCCGTGGCATGGACCTGCCGCGGACGGCCGGAGCTGGTGTGTGTTACGTCGAGGGCGTCAGCGCCGGCGAACAGCGCTGTCCCGCCGCCACCGCCGAACTGGTAGTCGGCCGCGCGCCGGAGCCCGCGGAACTCGTCGTCGCTCATTGCCCGTGTTCGATGCCGGGTGATAAACCGCCTTTCGGTTCTGTCCGTGCCACTGTTCGACGCAGTCCGAAAGGAAATGTTTGCCCGACCGTGGCTGCCCGAACCACGGCCGACCGAAATCGTGTGGCGATGGTGAATGCCACTCCCCCAATCCGTTCCGAATCACCGGTCCGGCCCTATGGGTGACGGAGTCCCGAACCGGAATGCCATTGGTTCGCTCCGTCAATCGCCCCGGCCCGAGTACACGGGGCGTGTGCCTCTGTATCCGATCCGCGGTCAGCGATCCGACCACGACGCCTGGAACTGCAGTGGGTCTCCATCTCGCGCCTGTTCCGTGACGAGCGCGAGGGTGTACCGACTATCCTCAGCATGTGGCAACACGCCGTCTCTGTGACCCAACTGGTCGGGGGAACTACACGGGGATGTGTTTGCTGCTTCAGTTATGCAGGTGGGCCGGAATTTCCGTTCTGCCGGGCCGGAGCGGTGGCGTCTCTCAGGAAAGATGTGGGCATTGCTTCCTAGTACCATACTTTCCTCCGTCGATTTTGGGGAAATTTATACCGGATGACTTCCAAGTGACGGGTGACATGGCTACAGACACGCGAAAAGTGATTCTGGGCGCTGCGCTGCTGGCGATCAGCACCGTGCTCATCCTTGGTACAGGGGCAATCGACATCGGCATCCCGGCCGCTGCCGGAGCGCTGGCTGCACTTGGGCTGGCCGCCGGAGCCCTCCTCGTTGGAACGTCAGAAGACGGTCGCCCGGTCTAACCGCCGAGAGCCTTTTCCTTCGAAACCCAAGCACAAGTAGCTTTGAGCCTGTCGAGCCACAGGAAGCTATTCCGGTTACGGTTGGGCCAGTGGTGGAGACAGCGCCGGAGCGACCGCCCACACACTGGGTCGGCTATAGCAGGAACCGGTCGGAATCGTCGCTCATATCGATGAACCCATCAACGGCCGCTTTGAGGTCTTCGGAGGACGACTCTTCGAAGCCCATCGCTTCGACGCGACAGCCTTCGTGGCGGAGATACCGACACACACGAGCGAAGTCCCCGTCGCCGGTACAGAGCACGACCGTATCGACGTGATTCGCTAGCGAGACCGCGTCGAGACTCATCCCGACATCCCAGTCGGCCTTCTTCGATCCGTCCTGGAACGTCTTGATGTCCTTGATGCGCGTCTCGAAGCCGATGTCGACGAGCGCTTCGAAAAACGACTCCTCTTCGGGCGAATCCGCGCGGATGACGTAGGCGATTGCGCGGGTCAGTTCGCGGCCGTCAACGGCCTCTTCCAGTAGTGCCTCGTAGTCGATGTTCCGCGAGTAAAGACTCCGGGCAGTGTGATAGAGGTTTTGCGCGTCGGCCAGTACGGCCACGCGCTGTCCCGGCTGGGAAACTGTCATATCAGGTATTGGCTATCGGCCCGAATATGCTTTCGGGATACAAACGTGAAAGAACGGCGTAATTATGCCCCAACTAACCAGTTGTTGTCGCTTCAGCAGCTCTAGCCGTGGATAGAATATGTCAATAAGACGGTCTTACTACCGAGGAGTGCAGTCAACTTAGTGAGCACTGTGTTTCACTCGGACAAGCGCAAAACAGCCTACTTCTGGAGGTCGAACGCAACTGCTACCGGAGTAACTGTCCAGTAGACGAACCGATACCGACCGGAGACGAGTTCAGGACACACAGTAAAATCCTTCTCGTCAGGAACAACCCCCTCTTCGGTCAGACGGAGCGACCATTCAAATACCTGCCCAGGCGCTGCCTCGGTACCCATATCCACGTATTGAAACTCATCGTCCCCGGTCTGTCCACGGACATCTTGCCAGCCATCTTCAGTGAGCAGTTCGATCTGGTACAGATACTTAAGACCCAGAGAGAGGGTGCTATCAGACGTGTTTGTCAGCGTAATTTGGGCTGTGTCACCGTATTCAAACGCTGTCCCATCAATCCGTAGTGATACATACCCGGTATCTCCCCACGGAACGGAGCCTTCGTCATACATTGGCGGGTGGCGAGTGAAGTTGCCCTTCTCACACGAGAGTTCTTTTACCGGGGACTCAGGACTCTCAGCTGGCCGAATGTGACCACTGAGTTGACGCTCTGTCATCTCTTCGGTATTTCCAGCTGTTTGTTGCTCAGTGTTCTCGGTTTCCGTTTTTGCAGCTGTCTCGGTCGGATCACTGCTGGTACTCGAACAGCCGGCGAATCCGAAGACGCTGGAGGTGGCTAAAAGATAGTGTCTTCGACGCATACCTGCCGATATTATGTACCTTGCAGTATGTGTTTTGTGACCGATACTTATGTGTTATTGTCAGAATGTAATGTGTACACCTCTGACCGCTTGTTTCAGACAGGACGCAAATACCAAAATGCAGTCGGGCCTGCTCCAGCAGCGTCTCCCAGACAAGCCGAGGGAAACGCTGGCGTACTGCCACACGATGGGGGGTCCCGCCGTCTCCATGCGACGACTCGATAAGGCTTCGAATGCACTGTGAAAGGCGACAGCGAGAACACAAAAGCTAAGTCGGTCACGCTTGGTTACTCGACCATGCGACGACGCCGTCAGTCCGGAACCGCCTCGTGGCTCCCCGGTGAGGGCGTCGTCCGTGCGAAACGCAAGCCGACGTTTTAGCGACTCGTGGCGGACGTGGCGACTCCGTCTCGGGTCAGGACGTTTGACACACAACAGCCGGCGGTATCGGCCGGCTATCGCACCGTTTCCGACCGGACAACCGAACCCACAGCGACACCACACACTCAGCAATGACAGCTATCGACTTCCGCGGCGTGTTCCCGGCTATGTGCACGCCGTTCCACCAGGACGGCAGTATCGACTTCGAAACACTCCAAGAGGACGCCCAGCGGCTCGAATCCGCCGGCGTCGACGGCCTCGTTCCGGTCGGCTCGACCGGTGAATCGGCGACGCTCTCGCACGACGAACACATCGAGGTCGTCGAGGCGGTCATCGACGCCGTCGACGACGTGCCGGTCATCGCCGGCTCGGGGTCGAACAACACCAAGGAAGCGCTGGAGCTGTCCCGGCGCTCCGCCGAGGCCGGCGCTGACGCGCTGTTGCTCATCTCGCCGTACTACAACAAGCCCGAACAGCAGGGGTTCCTCGACCACTACACGACGCTGGCTGACGCCGTCGACCTGCCACAGATCGTCTACAACGTCCCCTCGCGGACGGGCCAGAACATCGACCCGGATACGGCGGTCGAACTCGCCGCACACCCGAACATCCGGGCCTATAAGGCTGCGAGCGGCGACATGGGACAGATTTCAGAGATCATCGAACGCACGCGGGACGAGGACTTCGCGGTGCTGTCCGGCGACGACGGGATGACGCTACCGATGCTGTCGGTCGGCGGGACCGGCTGTATCTCCGTCTCGGCCAACATCGAACCGGAGCGCACCTGCGCGATGGTCGGTGCGGCGCTGTCCGGCGACTTCGAGCGAGCGAGAGCGATTCACCACGAACTCGGCCCGCTGTTCCGCGCACTGTTCGTCGAGACGAACCCCATCCCGGTCAAGGAGGCAATGCGGATCAGAGGCTACGGCCCGGCGTACCTCCGCTCGCCGCTAACCCGCCTGTCCGACGAACACCTCGACCACCTGCGTGACGTGCTCGCGACGCTCGAAACCGAAGACCTCGAAGACGAGTACGCGGAGGCCGAGCGATGACGCGGGTGGCGGTCAACGGCGTCACCGGCCAGATGGGTGGCGCTGTCATCGAGGCCGCCACCGACAGCGAGGTCGTGGTCGGCTTTGCGACCAGCGATACCAACGCGGTCGACGGCGTCCCTGTCGTCGACCCCGCCGATGCCGCCGAGGCACTCCGGGAGTACGACGTGGACGTTGTCGTCGACTTCGCTGTCCCAGAGGGTGCGCTGACCGTCGCCGAAGCCTGCGTCGAAGCGGGCGTCTCGATGGTCGTCGGAACCACCGGCTTCGACGAGGACGGGATGGCCAGTCTGCGAGACGCCAGTGAGGAGGTTCCGCTGCTGAAGGCGACCAACTTCTCGCAGGGAATTCAGGTCCTCCAGCGCCTCGTCAGCGAGGCCGTCGGGACGCTCGACGACTACGACCTCGAACTCATGGAGACCCACCACAACCGCAAGGTCGACGCGCCGTCGGGGACGGCCAACAGCATCCTCGACGTGATCCAAGAGGAGCGCGACGTAGAGCCGGTGTACGGCCGGGAAGGGCACGCACCGCGCGACGACGACGAAATCGGCGTGTTCGCCAGGCGAGCCGGTGACATTCGCGGGGAGCACGAACTCGTACTGGCCGGCAACGACGAAGTCCTCTCGCTCTCCCACCGGGCCGAGGACCGCGGTGTGTTCGCCGCCGGCGCACTGGACGCGGCGACGTGGCTCGTCGGCCGCGACGCCGGCTGGTACGAGTTCGGCGACGTTGTAGACGCCTGAGCGAGAACGGGAGGGAAACACGGGACGGTTTTCAGCGGTCTACTCGCCGTAATTGATTGCGGTTCTATAGTAGCCGTTGAAAATCAATGCACACCTGATCGGACGACTGTAGTGCGATCAGTGTGTAAATCGTTTCAATTGTTACTATCGACGGATCGGTGAGCGGCGACCATATTGACACCCGGTATTCGGAAAATATGAATATGTGATAATACACACTCGAATACCTCTCTCAATACCACGGTCAGCCTTATATGTCGGAGTTGCCGCGTATCGTCTATGGCTACGAACCAGCGCGTACAACTACCAGCGACCGATTGCCCGCGATGTTCCAGCGAATTCGAGGCGACGGCACCGCGCATCAGTATGTGCCGGGAATGTGGGTACATCCCCGGCCGCGGGTCCGACTGAGAGAACGACAGGCGGAAAATGCGGCATGGTAGCACACCCATCCCGAAACCCCGATAGGTAAGCCCCCGGCGTCGCAACCGGGAAGTATGAGCCTCAAAGCCGATATCGGCGACCTCTGGCAACGGAAACAGGACGGCCTCTCGGCGGCCGACACGACCGACGACCACCTCGCTGTACTCGATGAATTCCTCACGGCGCTGGAAGCCGGCGAGGTCCGCGCCGCGGAGAAGTCTGGCGGCGAGTGGGAGGCGAACGCGTGGGTCAAGCAGGGCATTCTGCTGAACTTCGGCCTGCGCGAGACCGTCGCCCGGGAGTACGGCGGCGTCGACTACCACGACGTGCTCCCACTCCGGGAGACTGAGGACCTCGGCGAGCGCGGGACCCGCAACACGCCGGACGGCACGACCATCCGCCGTGGCGCGTACCTCGGTGAGGACTGCATCATGATGTCGCCCTCGTTCGTCAACATCGGGGCGTACGTCGGCGACGGGACGCTCGTCGACTCCTGTGACACCGTCGGCTCCTGCGCCCAGATCGGCGAGAACGTCAAGCTCGGCGCGAACACGCTCATCGGCGGCGTCCTCGAACCGGTCGAGAACGCCCCAGTCATCGTTGAGGACGAGGTATCGCTGGGCGCTGGCTGTCGCGTCACCAGCGGCTTCGTCGTTGGCGAAGGCTCGATTGTCGGTGAGAACACGCTCCTGACGCCGCGGATTCCCGTCTACGATCTCGTCAAGGACGAGGTACTGTACGGCGAACTGCCGCCGGAACGGCGCGCCTTCCAGCGCTTCGTCGACTCTTCAGTCGGCGAGAACGACCTGATTCCCGGCGGGGCGTACAAGCCCGCTGTGGTGGCGACCGATGTCGAGGAGGAGACGCTGGAAGCGACGGAGAGAGAAGACGCGCTTCGGGAGTAGCGAGGGCGCGCGAAGCGCGGCCCTCGGTAAAGCGAACGGTGAGCGAAGTGACCCGCGAGCAATGGAGTTTCGACCGTGGAGAGCGCTCTCGGCATCACCTCGTCCGGCGAGCGCATCTGGTGGACGGACTGATAGTTCAGACAGTCTACGCCACGGTCAAGAGCTGTTGAGTATCGAAGCTGAGTGACTGGAGGGGAACCAACGGCGGCATGTCGCTCGGACTTCAGGCCGCGGTGGTATCGCTGTCGACCTCGTCAAGCGTCGTTTGCCGCCCGTCTGCGACGTTCCCACGGCGCTGGTAGGACTCTCTGAGGGTGAGTGCCAGTGCGCCGAGGCCGAGTAAAAGCGCAAGCAGTTCGAACGCCCACCCGACAACCGGTATCGCACCGAGAATTGCAAACCCGATGAGGCCGACGGTCAACGCGAGCCAGCGGTTCTCCCGGTCAGCGAGCGAGAGCGCCCACGACCCAGCGGCGAACTGGCCGTAGACGACGGCGACCCACACCGCGACGCCGAAAACGACGGCACCGACCAGCGAGAGCGGGATGCCGACGATGGTGAACAGGAGAACGACGAGGACGACGGGCACGGCGACGAGTGTCAGCAGGCCGACGCCCCCGGACTTCGCCGGGCGCTCCGCGACGTGTCCGGCGACGCGCGCTGAAAACGACGGGAAGGCGGCCAGTAGGATCGCACCCAGCAGGAGGTTTACGAGCAGGCCGTAGACGACACCGATCCATGACGGAAGCGCGAACTCGCCGGAGTCCGGCCCGGCGCTGTCGCCGATGCTCTCGTCCTGAACGACACTCCCGCCGATGGTGGCCTCGGGATCGCGGGTGAACGTGGCTGCGTCGTAGCGGACGTCGCCGCCGACCGACGCCGTCGGCCCGAGGACGAACTCCTCTGCACCAGCACGGACGGTCCCGTCGACCGTCCCATGAATCGCGAGGAAGCCAGCACCTGCTTCGAGGTGTCCGCCAATCTGGGCTGTCTCGCCGATCTCGACTGTCCCGCCGGCGACGCTGACGTTGCCGCCGACAGTGCCGTCGATACGGACAGTCCCCGCCGCAGCCTCGATGTTCCCACCCACCTCACCGGCCTCGGTGACGTGGACGGTCCCTGCCGCGGTTTCGACGTCTCCGGTCACCGTCCCGCGAACGATGACCGTCCCGGCGACCCCCTCAACGCTGTCGTACGTCTCGTCAGGTCCGATGATTATGGTTCCGCTTGCTCCCTGATACGACTGCGCGGCAACGGTACCGGCCACAGTCGATAGCAAAACGAGCGACACGAGCGCGAGCGTAGCGACCCGGAGGCCGCCGCTGGCGTGTCTGGAAGACATGCGATTTGATTGTATTGGGAACATGATAAATGTGTGATAACATTATCAGGCAGCGAGAACGCCACCCGAACGGTGTGAGCCGGGCCGCACTCGTCCAGACCGAGCGGTCTGTCCGCGCCGCGGTGTTGTCGTCGCCGATGGAGAGGAGACACTGAAAACAATGGAGCCAGAAGACGCACGCAGAGAGAGTGGGTGTGCGCGGAGTAGCGGCCCTCGCAACGTGGACATCGGCCTCTGGGACTGGACCGAAACGAGCGTTTCTGTATCGGTATGTGATTTTAGTTATAAGACGGCAGCGGTTCCTGACGACGCTCTCCAGCGATCTCACAGGCGAAATGTCGAGCGTGTATTAGGACTGTATTAGGTGATGTGAAACCTATAGTGGTTTCTTTTTGGCCGAATCCTGAGTTTTTGTAATCGCTACTGGCTACACTACCCTGAAACTTTAAGTATTGATAGCATGAAATATTTGCCGTAGATATGTCTAGTGACAGCAAGCAGCAGAGCGCAACCGAGCGGAAGTCAGCGATAAAGAAGCGTCACGAACAGGCGGCAAACGAGGTGCTGCCGGATCGGCGGGAACTGTACATCGGTGGGGAATGGGTCCAGAGTAGCGCCGGGAAGACATTCGAAACGATAGACCCGACAACCGGTGAACCGCTTGCGGAAGTGCAAGCCGGCACTGCGGAGGATATTGACAGTGCAGTTGCGGCCGCATGGGACGCCTACGACGAGACGTATAGCGATATGTCTACAGGCGCACGCCAGGCAATGCTGGATAGTATCGCAGATGCCATTGCGGAGCGCAGCGAGGAGTTCGCGAAGCTCGAAAGTTTAGATAACGGGAAACCGATTAGCGAGGCTCGGATCGATATTGACCTCGTTATCGACCACTTCCGGTATTTCGCAGGTCTCGCTCGGTCGGGCGAGGGACGGACCATTGAAACTGACGACAGCCGGCACGTCCAGACGCTCCGGGAGCCGTATGGGGTTGTTGGACAGATAATCCCGTGGAACTTCCCGTTGCTGATGGCGGCCTGGAAGCTCGCCCCGGCGCTGTCGGCCGGTAACACCGTCGTACTGAAGCCTGCCGAGGAGACGCCGCTGAGTATTCTCAAACTGATGGAAATTACGGAAGATGTGATTCCCGACGGCGTCGTTAACGTCGTCACCGGGTTCGGTCCGGAGGCAGGGGAGCCGCTCTCGAAACACCCTGACATCCGGAAGCTAGCGTTCACTGGATCGACAGAAATCGGGAGTAAAGTGATGCAAAGCGCCGCCGAAACCATCACTGACGTGACGCTGGAACTGGGCGGAAAGAGTCCGCTCATTGTGTTCCCCGATGCAGACCTGGAACAGGCTGTCCAGACGACGATTACGGCAATCTTCTTTAACACCGGTGAGTGTTGCTGTGCCGGGTCACGGTTGTTCGTCCATGAAGACATCAAAGACGAGTTCCTGAATGAGCTTGCGGCTGCAGCCGAGGACCTAACTGTAGATGACCCACTGCTGGAGGCGACAGACCTCGGCCCGAAAGTGACCGCAGAGCAGGTCGAGCGGACGCTGGGCTACATAGAGGAGGCAGAACAGGAAGGAGCCGCTTTCGTCACCGGAGGGAGTCAGCCGGACGACGAAGCCCTTTCGGATGGCTGCTTCGTCGCGCCGACACTTATTGACGAGATTGACCACGACAGCAAACCGGTCCAGGAAGAAATCTTCGGCCCGGTTCAGGAAGTGTTCAGCTGGAGCGAGTACGATGAGATGATGGAACTGGCTAACGATGTCGACTACGGTCTCGCAGCAGGAGTCCTCACAGAAGACCTCTCGAAGGCGCACCAGTGTGCAAAAGACATCGAAGCGGGGAACATCTGGGTCAACACCTACAACGACTTCCCGGCAGGCCAGCCGTTCGGCGGATACAAGCAGTCGGGAATCGGTCGAGAGATCGGCGAGGAAACGATCGAACATTACACGCAGACGAAGACGGTGAATATTTCACTCGATTGACGTGAGCGTCCCGTTCCCGCAAGTCCCTCCCGGACAGATTGAAGCCGCCAACGTGTCCATCGCCCCCGACGGGACGAAATACGTCGTCCCGTCAGGGATGCACGAGCGGCTGTTCCGGGCAGTGGTGCCCGACGCTGCTGCGGGGACACGAGACCCCAAAACCGAACTGGCGCTGGCCGGATGGGTGTCACTGCATACAGATGGGCTGACCAGACGTGTGTATATCGACGCTCCGGATGACTTCGCCGAAGTTGCCGTCGTAAAGCGGTTCGCCCGGTCACACGACGCCGAATCGATTGTCATGGCACGCCACCCAAGCGGCGACGTGACCCGCTGGCAGTCGCCAGGCGCTGTGTCCGTTACCGAACAGTGAACTCGGCAGTCAGCAGTCTGTGCTGTCGCTCAGGGTCAGTCCACCTTACTTAGTACGGCCAGGGATGGCCGCTCGCGGCTGGCAACAACGTTGTTTTCAGTCCAGCTACCGACCTGTGGCTATGGATGAACGAATCGACCCGGACGAACTGCTCGCTGCTGTCGGCTTTGATGCGGACGAGAGCGTGCTAACGCGCCGGCAAGCGGAGGTACTTGCGCTCCGCGAAAACGATGTCCGTCAGAGCGATATCGGGGAGTTGCTCGGCACGTCACGCGCGAATATTTCGAGCATAGAGCGGAATGCGAGAGAGAACGTCGAGAAGGCACGCCAGACAGTCGCCTTCGCGAACACCCTGACTGCACCGGTTCGTGTCGACATTGCAGTCGGGACCGACATCTACGATGTTCCGCAAACGGTGTACGCCGCCTGTGATGAGGCCGGTGTCGAGGTCAATTACGGCTCCTCAAATCTGTTGCAACTCGTCGATGACGCCGTCGATGGTGCGATTCAGCAGGACACGGTGCAGGTACCACTCCGCATTGATGTGACAAACGACGGTGTCGTACACGTTCGAGAACGGTCGGCAGAACGCACAGAGTAACCGGGAACAGTACTGCTGGCTCGAATCGGCAGGCACGGCTCACATACCGGTGTGTCCTCACGCGCCGACAGACGATTGTTGCGCAGCACCGTCCGCATCCGACCGTCGCCCGATAGAGAGATGGCCAGTTGGGGCGCTGTGTGTATCGAAACGGAACCCTTGTTAGCCGCCGACACCGTGGTTTCCCCAATGAGCCACGACTCGCCGCCGGTCCGCCGCCTCGCGGACTGGGACCACGAGCGTCTGGAGGCGGTGGCTGCCGAGCACGGCACGCCGCTGTACGTCGTTGATCTCGACCGCGTCGCCGAGAACTACGAGCGATTCGCCGCGGCGTTCCCCGACGCCCATGTCATGTACGCCGCGAAGGCCCACACCGGACAGGCCGTTCTGTCGAAACTGCTTGAGACGGGCGCGGACATCGAGTGTGCGGCCTGGGGGGAACTCCAGCGGGCTATCGACGCCGGCGCAGACCCGAACACGCTCCAGTACACGGCCGTCAATCCGCCGGACCGCGACCTCGACCGTGCCGTCGAACTGGCGGCAGAGCACCCCGGGCTGACGATTACGGGGGGCGCGCGGGACACCTTCGACCGCCTCGAAGAGCGGGGCTACGACGGCCGGGTCGCCATCCGCATCAATCCCGGTATCGGGACGGGCCACCACGAGAAGGTCGCGACGGGGAAAGACGCCAAGTTCGGCATTCCCTACGACGAGGTGCCCGAGGTCGCGGCCGATGTGCGCGAGCGGTTCGACCTCGTCGGCCTGCACGCCCACGCCGGCAGCGGCGTCCTTCACGACGACCTCGACGACCACTGTCGGGCCATCGGGAAGGTCGCCGACATAGGCCGAGAAGTCATCGCCGACGGCGCGGAACTGGACTTCGTCGACTTCGGCGGCGGCTTCGGCGTTCCCTACAGGGAGACTATCGAGCCGCTGGACATGGATACTGTCGGCGAGAAGGTCCGCGAGGCGGTCGGGGAACTCGACGCGCAGGTCAAACTCGAACCCGGCCGGTACGTTGTCGCCGACGCCGAGTGCATCCTCACTGAGGTCAACACGGTCAAGGAGACGCCGGCGGCAACTGTCGTCGGCGTCGACGCCTCGCTGGCAACACTCATCCGACCGGCAATGTTCGGCTCCTACCACCCGATCCGGAACGTCACCGCGCCGGAGCGGGAGGCCGAACCGGTGTCGGTCGGCGGTCCCTGCTGTACGAGCGCCGACGTGTTCTGCACTGACCGACCGCTCGCTCGACCCGAGCGGACTGACCTGCTCGCCATCGGCAACGCCGGCGCGTACGGCTACGAGCTGGCCAACCAATTCCACTCCCAGCCGCGGCCGGCGGAGATCGCCTTCGAGGGCGGCGAGACGCGAGTCGTCCGCGAGCGCGAGACGCTGGCGGACGTGACCCGCATGGAGCGGTAATGGCGTTCGACATCCCCTCGTTCCACCGGCAGGCCGTCGAGACGCCGTCACACGAGCGCGTCGACGACATGCGCTCGTTACTGGTCGACACGCTCGAAGACGCCGGCGAGTACCCGGAGATAGACGACCTCGGTAACGTCGTCGCGTCCCGTGGCGATACCGACGGGACCCATATCCTGCTCAACACGCACATCGACACCGTGCCGCCGCATTTGCCCTACGAGCGGCGGACGGAGCCGCCGGGGCCAGACGAGAGTATTGATGGCTCTGGCGGTGACGGGGACGGCGACATCGTCTGTGGCCGCGGAGCCTGCGATGCGAAAGGGCCGCTCGCGGCACTCCTCGATGCGTTCCTCACCGTGACGCCCGACGACGGCCGCGTCACGCTGGCGATTTCCACCGACGAGGAGACGACACAGACCGGCGGCGCACACCTCGCGGACACCATCGACGCCGACGGCTACATCGTCGGCGAGCCGACCGGCCTGGACGTCTGTACGGCCGCCCGCGGCCAGTTCGAGGGGACGGTCACCATCCACGGCGAGAGTGCCCACGCCGCCGACCCCGGCAGCGGCCACAACGCGATTCGAGCCGCCGCGCCGATACTGCAGGCGATGGAGAGTTACGAGGAAAAGAAAGGGCCGGGCGAACACGAAACGCTCGGTTACCCCATTCTCACCCCGTCGATGGTGGAGGGCGGCGAGGCGACCAATCAGGTCCCGGCAGAGTGTATCATCACGTTCGACCGGCGGAGCGTCCCGCCGGAGACGAGCGAATCGTTCTGTGCCGACCTGCAGGCCCACCTCGAACAGTGGCTCCCGGAGTCGATGGACCTCACCGTGGACCTCATCCGCCCGGATACGCCGTTCCCCGAGGCGTTCGCGACCGACACCGACGCAGAACTGGTCCGCACGCTGCAGGAAGCAAGTGGCGGCGGGGTCCGGCAGTTCGGGGCCGCGACGGAAGCTTCGTATTTCGCGAGCAACGGGCCGACCGTGGTGTTCGGTCCCGGCGACCTGAGCGATGAGATGGGTGCTGTCGCCCACTCGAAACGCGAGTACGTCCGTCTCTCGGAGGTTCGGACGGCCGCGCGAGCCGTGCGGGAGACGGTCGAACGGCTGGTCTGAGTCGGAAAGTCACGACCTACGCCGACCGCCGCTGGACGAGGTCGGAGAGCGCCGTGGTTGCGTCTTCGTCTGTCACGCTGTCGAACTCCTCGTAGTAGTCCGAAGTCGCCTGAAACGCCGCCGGTTTCAGCGGGACGACGACATCGTCGGCCCACCGCTGTACCTCGTCGAGCACGTCCGGCGGCGCGACGGGGGCGGCGGCGATAACCTCGTCGGCACCCGCTTTCCGCAGGCGCTGTGTCGCGACGCGCATCGCCGCACCCGTCGGAATCCCGTCGTCGACCAGCAGAACCCGCTTGCCAGCCACGTCAAGCGGCCCCCATGTCTCGCCGTAGTCGACCGCTCGCGACTCGACGGTGTCGCTCGCGTGCGTCTTCGCCTCCTGAACGTACTCCCAGTTCACGTCCAGAAACCGCATCATCGGGCTGTTGATCCACGAGAAGCCCCCCGGCGCGACGGCTCCGATAGTCAGCTCAGGGTGGTTTGGAGCGCGTATACGTTGTATGACGATGACATCCATCGGGAGCCCGGTCGCGTCAGCGACCACGTTGCCGACGGGGACGCCGTTCGGTGCGAGCGTGACGACGATATCGCCGACGACATCCCGCCGGCGCAGCGCGGCCACGAGCTGTTGCGCCGCATCCGAGCGGTCTGTGAACATACCACACTATACGGAATCGTACATCCTAATCATTCCGGTCAGTCGTCACCGGGGCTGGCGGCCGACCAAGCGGGTGGCTGCGTCACCGGCTCAGTCCTGGGGTGTCGGCTGGTCGGGTTCCTGCCCGAGGGCCAGC
This sequence comes from Haloarcula sp. KBTZ06, assembly GCF_048595605.1. NCBI lineage: Archaea > Methanobacteriati > Methanobacteriota > Halobacteria > Halobacteriales > Haloarculaceae > Haloarcula > Haloarcula sp. KBTZ06. The sequence continues at coordinate 803,234 of NZ_CP184337.1, read as the reverse complement.
GTCTCCTCGACCTGTGTGTACGTCAGAACGAGACCGACAAACGCGAGCGCGGCACCGGCAGTGAAGGGCGTGCTGAACGACCCGAAGTTGTACAGCAGGCCCGACGCCAGCGGCCCGATAGCGACGCCGAGACCGAACGCCATTGTCAGGACAGACAGCGTCGTCCCGGACCCTCTCGCGCCGGCCAGATCACCGGCAAGAGCGAGCGACGGGGCAAACACCAGCGCAACGGCGATGCCCTGGACGAACCGCGCCAGAAGCATGCTCCACGGGCCTGTCACGACACCCTGTGCGAACACCGACGGAACAAGGATGACGAACCCGGCGACGATGAACGGCCGTCGACCAAACCGGTCGCTCGCTCGGCCGATGGGTACCTGAAAGACGACGTTCGCGATGACGACGGCGGCAAACTGGACGCTGAAGAACAGGGTCGACTCGTCCAGCCGCATCCGAATTGGCCCTTCGAGCGTGGCAAACAGGGCGATAGTGGCCGCCATTAGGAAGGTGCCGATACCGAGGACGAACACTGAATCGAGCCCCTCCCCCTCTCGGTCCAGAATCGCTATCGAGAGGTCTTTGCCCGCTTCGGCATCGACCGGTGGATCCTGAATCAGGGCCCACACGAGGACGAAGCTCACGACAGCGCCCAGCACGGCGATGGCGAAGGCGGCGGTGAAGCCGGATATCGCGGTGCCGGCGAATCGGTAGGTCACCACGTCGTTCGCGGCGAGTCCGCCGGTGATGACGACGCCGGCGATTATCGGCCCGAACCCGAAGCCGATGAGCCGGAAAGTGTTGAACACGCCGAAGTTCCCGCCGCGCTCGGCGTCACTCGCCGCGTAGTCGTTTACCAGCGCCACCGTCGCCGGAATCGTGAACGCCGCACCGAGTCCCTGAAATGCCCGCGCGGCGAGGACCGTCCAGTACGAGGAGAGGAACGGGTAGGCCGCGCTGCCGATAGCGAACAGCACCAGCCCGGTGAGGACGAAAATCCGGCGCTTACCGGTCCGGTCCGAGAGCCGCCCGGTGAAAGGCTGGCCGAAACTGTTCAACAGGCCGAACAGGGAGAGCACCAGTCCGATCAGCGTCTCCGTCTGAAGCGTGAACCCGAGTATCTGCTGGCCGGCGATACCGGCGAGCGACACCTGTCCGCTGGCGATGTACAGGGGGAGCACGATGATGAGAAACGAGTTGCCCAGCGCGTCCGCCATCCGAGCGAACGCGAGCGTCAGGACCCGGGTGTCAGTGCCGAGGACCATCTACCCCTGACGAAGGCGGCCACACTCGTGATAGTTGCGTTCCCCGCGGTGGTACGTCGACCCGAAAACAGCACCGACGAGACAGCGGCGCTCAGATGTCGTCGGCCTGCTGCGCCGCGATCCCCGTGTAATCGGTCGGCGTCAGCGCCTCCAGTTCGGCCCGGACCTCGTCGCTCACGTCGAGGTCGGCAAACATATCGTGGAAGTCCTCGATGGTGACCTCGCGGCCCCGAGTGGCCTTTTTGACCTGCTCGTAGGCGTCGGCGTACCCTTCGCGCCGGAGGATCGTCTGAACGGCTTCGCCGATGATCTCCGGCGTCGCGGCGAGGTCGTCGCGCATCACCTGCTCGTTGGGGACGACCTTCGCCAGCCCGTTCTGGCACTTGCTGTAGCCGATGAGACAGTGGGCGAAGGCGGCCCCGATGTTGCGCTTGACCGTCGAGTCCGAGAGGTCCCGCTGGAGCCGGGAGTTCGTGACGTAGTCGCCGAGGAAGTGGAGGTCGGAATTGGCCTTCGAGAGATTCCCCTCGCTGTTCTCGAAGTCGATTGGGTTGACCTTGTGGGGCATCGTCGAGGACCCCGTTTCGCCCTCGACGGCTTCCTGGCCGAGATAGCGGTCCGAGACGTACAGCCACACGTCGAGGTCGAGGTCCAGCAGGATGTTGTTCGCGCCCCGGAGCGCATCGAACAGGACCGCGAGGTCGTCACAGGGGTTGACCTGCGTCGTCAGCGGTTCGTGCTCCAGGCCGAGGTCGCCGACGAAGGAATCGGCGAACGTTGGCCAGTCCACGTCGGGGTAGGCGGCGACGTGGGCCGCGTAGGTTCCCGACGCGCCGGCGAGCTTTCCGGAGAGGGTGTCGGCGGCCCGCTCGACCCGACCGATGGCCTGGCCCAGCCGCGAGGCGTAGACGGCCATCTCCTTGCCGAACGTCGTCGGCGTCGCAGGCTGGCCGTGTGTGCGGGCCAGCATCGGCACGTCAGCGTAGGTGTGGGCCATCTCCACCAGCGTATCCCGAATCTCGCGGAGTTCGGGCACCAGCACCTCCTCGGCGGCGGGCTTGACGAGCAGCCGCTGGGCGAGGTTGTTCACGTCCTCGCTGGTCAGGCCGAAGTGAATCCAGTTGGCGGCGTCGAGGTCGTCGGGCATCCCCAGCCGGATGAAGTACTCGATGGCCTTCACGTCGTGGTTGGTCGCCGCGTACTCGCCGTAGCCCTCGGTTTCGAGCTGTTTGACGACGCTCGCGTCCTCGTCGTCGAACCCTTCGTACAGCGCCCGGAGCGTCGCGCGCTGGCCGTCGTCGATTGACAGCGGCGTGGCGTCGAGGTCGGCAAGCGCGATGAGATACTCGACTTCGACTTCCACGCGGGCGCGCATCAGCGCCCGCTCGCTGGCGTACGGGACGAGCGGTTCGGTGTAGCGGGCGTATCGGCCGTCGAGCGGCGAAACGGCGGCCAGTGGCCCTCTCTCGGTCATACCCGAGTGTGCGCGGGAGGCGCGAAAAAGCGTGTCGTTCTCCCGCAACCGCGACGCGGTGCGGCAGCGAGGCGTGGTGTGACGGCGAGAAAGGTGGGGTGCGGGGGTTCGGGTGAAAGAGGAGGCCGCGTCGTTAGTTGCTGAACTCGTTGCAGACCGGGATACCGACCGTGTTGTAGTCGCTCATCGCGGCCAGTTCGTCGGGTACCTGGTGGATGTCGACCGTGTCCTCGACCAGCGCCGTCGGGTCGAGTTTGCTCGATTCCACCATGTCCAGCATTTCGCTGTACCGCGATGGCTGGAGCCCGAGTGAGCCCTTGAAATCGATTTCTTTGGCGACGAACTCGTCGGTCGGGAGCGACACCATCCCCGCCTCCTCGCTGGTGGTCAGTCCGATCTGGACGTGCGTGCCGCCTTTGCGGAGCGAGTTCACCGCGTTCTGGCAGGTCGTTGCGATACCGAGGGCGTCTGCGGATACGTCGGCCCCGCCGTCAGTGATGTCCCTGACCTCCTTTGCGGGGTCGTCGACCGCCTGTGCGTTGACGGTGGCGACAGCGCCGAGGTCTTCCGCGCGCTCCAGTTTCTCGTCCATCAGGTCGACTCCGATGACGTTGCCGCCGAGGGCGTTCGCGATGTGAACCGCCGAGAGCCCGATGCCACCGCAGCCGTGGATAACAACGTCGTCGCCGGCACTGACCGGTGCGCGGTGGGCCATCGCGTGGAACGAGGTCATGAACCGACAGCCCATCCCGGCGGCCGACTCGGCGTCGATACCGTCCGGGAGCGGAACGGCGTTGAGGTCGGCGTTGGGAATGTGGACCTCCTCGGCGAACGCGCCGGGGGCCTGGTTCATGAACCCGAGACCGATGTGGTTCTCGCAGATGTTTTCCCGCCCGTTTCGACAGAGGTCGCAGTTCCCGCAGGCGAAGTTGAACGGAATGGCGACCTCCTGTCCCTCCTCAATGTTTTCGACGTCTTCGCCGACAGAGACAATCCGGCCTGTCGGCTCGTGACCGAGGACGTGTGGCGGGTCAGGCCGGTACCCGAACCAGTCCCAGTCCCCCTGCCAGCAGTGCCAGTCGGACCGACAGATACCACAGCCGATGACCTCGGCGACGGCACCGTCCGGCTCCGGTTCGGGGCGTTCGACTTCTTGTACTGTTAGCGGCTCCTGAAACTCTTCTAGTAGTACTGCTTGCATTACACTATTAACATAGGATATCTTACTAATGAATATTATGGTTTTTGAGCTACAATATCTTCGCGAGCGAGGAGGTCCGCACCCCTGATATTGTGGTTACTCGGCTGCGTCAATCTAAGTCCAGAATAATTTCAAATAACTGCCGCTGCTGCCGAAGCCGATGACACATATCAAGTAGCCATATTTTCGTCCACATCGAAATACCTTCGACAGAGAGCGAAGAGATGGTCCCGCTAGCCGGCCAATCCTCAACTCAGCCAGCCGTAGTCGCCGTCGGCATCGCCAAAGCGGCCATCCGGTGGGTCAAAGCGATAGAGGTCCTGCCCAAGTGCGACCCACGCGAGGCCGTAGACGGTTGCCGCCGCTGGCTGGACTTCGAACCCAAGGAACGCGATAGTCCCGAGGCCAAGCAACACGCCCAGCCACGGCGGCTGGATGCGCGTCCTGACGAGACCGACGGTGACCAGTAACGACCCGCTGACCAGCACGAGTACGCCGACCGCGATGACCGCCTCGCCACCACCGGAGAGGAGGCGGACCAGTTGTCCGACGGCGAAAACGAGGCCGCCGAGGCCGCCGGCCCACGCACCGATGGTCCCTGGCCGCTTCATCCGTGCGCCGTAGAAATCCTCAATGGCATAGTGACCGGCTACGACACCGAGTGCGGAGAGGGCGGTTCCGGCGAGGATGGAGGTACTCATTTCGGTCTGACCGGTCGCGGACAGCACCACGGCCCAGCCAACCCAGACGACACCACCGACGGCGGCGACCGCACCCGCGCGCTGACACCGTAGCTTCGCCATACGGGCGAGTTGGCGGCGGGCTACAAATGCGCACCGAACCGGTACACGCCGAGAATACAGACATAGCTAATGTGGCTCGGTCGCACGCCACAGGCCGGCCGGGGGTTTCGCAACAACTTTGCACGGTCCGGTCGGTCAGTCCCACATGAAACTCGCCGGTATGGCCAGTAACCGCGGCCGAAATCTCATGAACATCGCGGACCGCGCCCCGGGCGGGGCGGAGTTCGCCGTCGTTCTGACCAATGACGCCGACGCGCCGGTGCTCGAAGCAGCCGCCGAGCGCGGCATCCCGACCGAGGTCGTCGAGCACGACGCGGACGAGTCGCGCGAGTCCCACGAGGAGCGCGTCCTCGACGCCCTCTCGGAGTACGACTTCGACCTCATCACGCTGGACGGGTATATGCGCGTCCTCAGCGAGACGTTCCTCGACGAGACACCGACCGCGCTGAACGTCCACCCAAGCCTGCTGCCGAACTTCACCGGGGCGAACGCTCACGAGCAGGTCCTCGACGCCGGCGTGAAGGTGACGGGCTGTACCGTCCACGTCCTTGATGAAAGCGTCGACGGCGGCCCCATCGTCACGCAGGAACCCATCCCCGTCTTCGAAGGTGACGACGAGGACAGCCTCAAGGAGCGCGTGCTCTACGAGGGTGAGTTCACTGCCTACCCGCGCGTCATCGAGTGGTTCGCCGAGGACCGCGTCACCATCGACTGGGATGCAGGCACGGTCTCAGTAGAGGGCGACGAGGGCGGAGACTTCCCTGCCCGCCGCATCGTCTCGGATGACCTCGAATCGAGTCTGCGCTATGGAGAGAACCCCCATCAGAACGCCGCGCTGTACACTGACACGACCGTCTCGGAGGCCAGCGTCGTCCACGCCGACCAGCTCAACGAGGGTGCGAAGGCGCTGTCGTACAACAACTACAACGACGCCGACGGCGCGCTGAACCTCATCAAGGAGTTCGAGGAGCCCGCCGCGGCGGTCATCAAACACACCAACCCGGCCGGCTGTGCGACTGCCGACTCCGTGGCCGACGCCTACGAGAAGGCACTGTCGACGGACCCGATGAGTGCTTTTGGAGGTATTGTCGCGCTGAACCGCGAGTGCGACGCCGCCACCGCCGAGCAGATCATCGACTCCTTCAAGGAGGTCGTCGTCGCGCCCGGCTACACCGACGCCGCGCTCGATGTACTGTTCGAGAAGGAGAATCTCCGCGTGCTGGATGTGAGCCCCGGGGACGGCCGGACGGGCGAGTCCGGTCGGTCCGAGAACTTCGAGGTCACCGACAGCCTGACCGAAAAGCCCCTCGTTGGGGGCCGACTCGTTCAGGAGCGGGACACCCAGCACCTCTCAGTCGACGATCTTGAAGTCGTCACCGAGCGCGAGCCGACCGACGAGCAGATCGAGTCGATGCTGTTCGCCTGGCACACGCTCAAACACGTCAAGTCCAACGGCATTCTCTTCGCTGACGGGACGGAAACGGTCGGCATCGGCATGGGGCAAGTGTCCCGGGTCGACGCCGTCCGGCTGGCCGCGATGAAGGCCGACGAGCACGCCGAGGGGAAGGACGCCGAGGGCGCGGTGATGGCCTCGGACGCCTTCTTCCCGTTCCCGGACGGCATTGAAGAGGCCGCCGACGCCGGCATCGAGGCGGTTATCCAGCCCGGCGGCTCGAAGAACGACGAGAGCGTCATCGAGGCCGCGGACGAACACGACATGGCGATGGTGTTCACCGGGCAGCGGTCGTTCAGACACGACTGAGCGGTAGCGAGAGCGTGTCTGAGCCTCGGTAGACGAGTGGCACGAGTCTATCGGTGGTTCCGGCACGACTGAGCGGGACCGCAGCGCAACCGGTAGCCGGCAACGAAAGAGGTTTTGTCGAGGCTTTAGAACCCGCTCCCGATGGCAAACGACAACGACAGGGAGGAAGCTGTCCGCGACGCTGTGGACGTCTCTCGGAGCGGTGCCCCAGCGGGTGGGAGTGTCATCCGTGACCGGTTCTCCGCGGACGAGATCTTCCAGCGCATCATCGTCGCGGCCGACGAGGAGGTGACAGTCGGGACTCGCGAGATGTTCTTCGCCGGCGTCGCGGGCGGGTTCGCTATCACAGTGACGTTCATGCTGTACGCGTCATTGTACGCGAAGACCGGCGGCGACCCGATATTGAGCGCGCTCCTGTATCCACTCGGGTTTGTCTTCATCATTCTCGGGGATTATCAGCTCTACACGGAGAACACACTCCCACCGGTCGCGCTCGTCCTCGAACGGCTGGCGAGCATCCCGTCGCTGCTCCGTATCTGGGTCGTCGTCCTGATTTCGAACCTCTTCGGCGGGATGCTCGGCGCGCTCGCGCTGGCGACGACCGACGTTCTCTCCGCCGACGCGGCGGCGGCCGCCGCCGGCTTCGCCCAGAAAGCTATCGCGACCTCTCAGCTAACGCTGTTCTCGAAGGCGGTGTTCGCCGGCCTCATCGTCGCCGGCGTCGTCTGGGTCGACTACTCGCTACGGGACAGCATCTCCCGGCTCGTGTTGATTTACATCGCCTTCCTGGCGATTCCCTTCGGAAACCTCTATCACGTCGTCGTCTCCGCGACGGAGATGTTCTATCTCGTGTTTATCGGCGAGCTGGCGCTGTCTGTCGGCCTCTGGCAGTTCGTCCTGCCGGTACTTCTCGGCAACTCCGTCGGCGGCGTCGTGCTCGTGACCGTCGTCAACTACTTCCATACGACCGAACGGCGGCTCGAAACAGCGCGAGATCAGGGGTCCAAGCGCCAGCTCACCATCCGGGAGTGGATCTGGGGCGGGTGGTCCGCTTCGGGCCGCTCGTACGTGCCGGCGACCGACGAAATTCCCCAAAGCGATCCGGAGTCGCGAGAGAACGAGCGCTGACACAAACCATTTCAACGGCCTCCGGCTATCGTTGGTGTGAACTGGGTGAGAGATAACCGGCTGCTGCTTCTGTTTGCCGCCGTCGTTCTGACGACGCTGGGCGCTGTCGGGCTGGGAATCGTCGGTGTCGTCGCGACAGTCGGGGCGCTTCTCGGCGGCGGCGCGGTCATCCAGACTTTCGCCGGGTTCCTGCTTGGCACATTGCTCCTAGTGGGCGTTGACATCGTCTTCTCGGTCGCGCTGGTCCGTGCGCTGGCCCGGCGGGCGTCGGTGCCGAAGAGCCAGCGCGTCGCTGGTGGGCTCACCCGTCTCGAATCAGTCGTGCCACCGCTCGCGTCGCTCGGCCTCGCCGACGTGTTCGCGCCGCCGGAGCCGACAGTCGAGGAGCGACACGAGGCGTTGACGCGCCGGTACGTCGAGGGAGACCTCTCCGAGGCCGAGTACGAGCGGGAACTGCAGGCGCTTCTCGGCGAGTCAGAGAACCCGGATTCTGAACTGCTGGACGCCGTCGACATGGAGACCGACCTACCGCGGACCGCGGCGACCGACACCGAGTACGAGCCCGCCCGGGAATAGCCTGAGCGGGTTTTACATAGTCGCCCGACGACGGGTCACGTATGGACGCACCCACGTTTCTCGAAGTCGAGGTGGAGCGAGACGCCATCGCCTCGGCGCTCGACGCCGTTCCCGGCGTCGCCGTTGTCGACGATACCACTACTGGCCCATCACCGGGACCGGCGGGGCCGGACGGGGCCGAGGATTCCGGCCCCAGTCTCACGGACCGCCTCGGGTCGCTGTGGCGACAGTGGGGGCTGCTCGGCACGGGGCTGTCCCTCATCGCGCTCGGCGCGGCAACGGCTGGGCTCTGGTGGTACCGCCGCCGCAACGCTGATGGAACCGATGCCAGGAGCACCGACGAGGACGCGTCGGAATGGGCCACGGAACGTCCAGACGAAACGCCACCACCGGCTGAACCGAGCGTCGACACGCCATCACCGGCCGAGACGGAGTTCGAGCCGACAGCAGCGGTAGAAGACGCCGAGGAGACGCCGGCTCCAGAGGCGCAGGAAACGTCGCTGGCCACAGAGATGCCACGGACTGAGTCCGAGTCCCGGCGGCAGGATACTGGGACGGGTACGGAGCTATCTGGCGCTCCCAAGTCAGAGACCGAGACGGACACTCTGGAACAAGTGGAGACGGAGCCCACTGAGACGGACACGGACGAGCGACCGGAAGCGAAGATCGACCCGGCACCGCTGCTGGGTGCCGCGTTCCTGATTCTGTCGAGCGCGCTCGGTCGGTGGGCCACGCGCGAGCGTAGCGACCAGGCGTAACTGTCGCCGGCAGGCCAGTGGGAGACCAGTTGGGTAAGCAGGCTGTTCGGGGCGTCTTCGCGCCGGACACACGCAACAGTCCGACAGGCTAAAGCGAGCGGCTCCGATAGCCCGACCATGGAGTTCCACGAGGCCGCGAACTTCCTCTTCGAGTTGCGCCGGTTCGCCTCGCGACCCGGTACTGATGCCACGCAGGACCTGCTATCGTCGCTCGGTGACCCACAGGAGGGGCTTCGCTGCGTCCAGATTGCGGGGTCCAACGGGAAGGGGTCCACCGCGCGGATGGTCGAACGAACGTTGCGGGAAGCAGGCCTCGATGTCGGACTGTACACGTCCCCGCATCTCGACGACGTGCGCGAGCGAATCCGGATCAACGGCAGGAAGCTCTCCGAGGCCGCGCTCGTCGAGTTCGTCGAATCGGTTCAGGCGTACGTGACCGAGCAGGGCGCGGCCAATGATTCGCCCACCTTCTTCGAAACGATGACTGCGATGGCGCTGTGGGAGTTCGACCGCCAGGACGTCGACGTGGCAGTGCTGGAGGTCGGTATCGGCGGCCGGTACGACGCCACGAGCGTGGTCGATCCGGTCGCAAGCGCCGTCACGTCCGTGACGCTCGAACACACCCATATCCTGGGCGACACCGTCGAGGAAATCGCCCACGACAAGGCCCACGTCGCCCCGGACGGCAATCCGCTGGTGACCGGAACGACAGGCGACGCGCTCGCGGCCGTCCGCGAGTTCACCGACGATGTCGTGACCGTTGGGAGCGCCGTCGAGACAGACCAGAACCCGGCCGAGAGCGAGGCCGATATATCCGTGAACTACGGCGGTCGTGAGGGGCTGGAGGGGTCGGTCTCGGTCGACGGCCCGAACTGGAGCGTCGATACCTCCCTCCCGCTGCTGGGCGCGCATCAGGCACAGAACGCCGGAATCGCAGCCACACTGTGCCGGCAGGTCGCGGATGTCTCGCAGTCCGATCTCGAACGCGGCCTGCGAAACGCCCACTGGCCCGGTCGGTTTGAAGTGATGAACGAGTCGCCGCTGGTCGTCCTCGACGGGGCACACAACCCAGGAAGCATCGAGCGCACCGCGGAGACGCTGTCGTCGTTCGACTACGACGACCTCCACGTCGTCGTCGGCGCGATGGTCGACAAGGACCACGAGCGCATCGCCGCGGCGTTACCGGACCCGGACCACGTCGTCGCCTGCCAGCCCAACGTCGACCGGGCGGAGTCTCACCACGTCGTCGCGACCGCCGTTGAGAACGCGACCGACGCCACCATCGAGACGCGAAACGACGTATCCGGGGCGCTCGATATCGCACTCAACGCCGCGGACTCCGGTGATGCGGTCCTCGTGACCGGGTCGCTGTACGCCGTCCGGGAGGCCCGGACCGGCTGGTCGCGCTCGCTGATTCCCAAGCAGGTCGACTCGCTGGCCGAGGCCCGCGAGACCATCGAGAGCGCCCACGTCACCGATACCGGGGCCTGGCGGATGCGGGGGAAGGGCGTCCACCGCGTCCTGCGTACCCGCGTCCAGCCGCGACAGGCCCAGTACCTCAAGGAGGAACTGCTGTCCTTGGGCGGCGAATGTGCCGTCTCTGGGCTGGACGGCCAAGAGGAGGAATCAACCGACGTGGTCATGATGGCGACGATGGCCCAGTACAAGCGCCTCGCGGAGAAGCTGGACGGCCAGCCCTACGGGCTCGCGTCGTTCGCCGACGAACTGCGGGGGGCGCTGTCCATCCAACAGTCCGAGCCCGACACGTCGGCAGCGTATCCCTGGGACGACGGCACAGCCGTTATGGGTATCTGCAATATCACCCCGGATTCCTTCCACGACGGCGGCGAGTACAACGCCGTCGAGGACGCCGTCGCCCGCGCCGAGCAAATGGTCGAGGACGGCGCGGACATCCTAGATATCGGCGGGGAGTCGACCCGGCCCGGTGCTGAACCGGTCCCGGCCGAGGAGGAGATCGACCGCGTGGTGCCGGTCATCGAGGCGCTTTCGGAGTTGGACGTCGCCATTTCCGTCGACACGCGGAAGGCCCCAGTCGCGCGGGCAGCACTCGACGCCGGGGCAGACATCCTGAACGACGTGTCTGGCCTCGAAGACCCCGAGATGCGCCTCGTCGCCGCCGAGTACGACGTGCCGGTGGTCGTGATGCACTCCATCGAGACGCCGGTCGACCCCGACAGCGACATCCACTACGACGACGTGGTGGGGGACTGCATCGACCAGCTGACGGAGCGCGTCCTGCTCGCGGAAAAGGCCGGACTCGACCGAGACCAGATCATCGTCGACCCGGGCATCGGCTTCGGGAAAGCTGCCACGGAGGACTTCGAACTGCTCGACCGACTTCCGGAGTTCGAGGCACTCGGCTGTCCAATCTTGGTCGGGCACTCCCACAAGTCCCTGTTCGGGCTGGTCGGACAGGAAGCGGGCGACTGTCTGGAGGCGACCATCGCCGGGACGACGCTGGCGGCCGAACGGGGGGCCGACATCGTTCGCGTTCACGACGTCCCGGAGAACGTTGCCGCGGTTCGGGTCGCTGAGGCAGCTCAGAACCCGGAGAAATTCGAGGACTGAGCGGCGCTGTTTGTCCGTAATTCCACCGGACCGAAAGCACTTACGCCACCACCGAGCACCGCTGGTATGGATCAGCGAGACGTTGTCCGCGAGGGGTACGACGAGATTGCGAGTACCTACGCCGAGAAGCGGGACGGGAACGGTCGCGAACGGACCCTTGTCGAATCGCTTGCAGCGGCCCTCCCTGATGGTAGTCGCGTCCTCGATGCGGGCTGTGGTGCGGGTACGCCGGCAATGGAAGTTCTCGCCGATCAGCACGATACCATCGGACTGGATATCTCAGCCGAACAGCTCCGTACCGCTCGTGATACTGTCGACTCCGATGGACTGGTCCGTGGTGACCTGGCGACGCTCCCGTTCGCTGACGATACGTTCGGCGCTGTTGTCTCCTACCACGCCGTCATCCACGTTCCAAAGGACGAACACGCCACTGTCTTTTCCGAATTTAAGCGCGTGCTCCGGCCCGGCGGGCAACTCCTGGCCGCGCTAGGAGACGACCCATGGGAAGGCACGAACGACGACTGGCTGGATACCGGCACCGCCATGGCCTGGAGTTTCCACGGTCGTGAACGTAGCGCAGATCTACTGACGGAAGCCGGCTTTCGCGTCGAATCGGTCGAACCGGTCGACGATGAACTCGGAGGGACCTTCGCCATATTCCGGGCACAACCGGAGGACAGCGAGACACTGCCGGGTCACAACTGAATCAGGGGACTTGCGTTCGTGTGGAGATGGGTTCTATAACCAGGACTACTCGGGCAGTTGTTCGGTGCGTTAGGCCTGGGCGGCACAAGCAATTTTCCCACTATATTGGGGGGGATTATTCCCGATATCTCTCAACAATGAAAATCGGGAGCGAACATATAAGGTTTGTATCGGTGGAGGTCCGCCATGGAATTACGGGACGGGAGTAAGAACTCCCGAGAGCGCATCAGTTCTTCTGACAGAAAAGCGGTCGACGGCGGAACGCTTACCGATCGTATCGGACTGGACGCCGGGGAGATACGCTGGCGGAAGGAGTTTACCGGATTCGACGAGTCGGACGTCGACAATCTGACCGCGATGGAAGCGAAGACGAACGCCCGGGCCGAATCTGTCGTCGACGACTTCTACGATCACCTCAAATCGTTCGACGAAACCATCGAGATTTTCGGGCGGTCCACCAAGTCGGTCGACCAGCTCAAAAACACACAGTCACAGTACCTCCGCGACCTCGTCGCCGGGAGCTACGACAAACAGTACTTCGAGAACCGGGCCCGTATCGGGAAGATTCACGACATGCTCGACCTCGGCCCGAAGATCTATCTCGGGGCCTACAGCATCTACTTCGAACATTTCCTGCGGACAATCGTCGAGGACCTGCAGTCGGGCGACGCCGCCCGGGACGAGGCACTCGAAGAGATGCAATCGCGGGCGCTGTCCGTGTTCAAACTCCTCAACCTCGACCAGCAGGTGGCGATGGACACCTACATCGACTCGTACAGCCAGCGTCTGGAATCGGCAATCGATGACCAGCAGGCGCTGATGGAGGAGGTCGAGAGCGGACTCCAGCAGCCCATCGACGAACTGAGCGCCTCAGCCGAGGAGGTCGCCCAGACGAACCAACAAATCACCGACACAGCCGAGACACAGTCCGAGTCGATGGACGAGGTGGCGGGCGAGGTCGCGGATATGAGCGCAACCATCGAGGAGATCGCCTCGACCGCCGAAGAAGTCGCGAGTACCAGCACATCGGCCGAGGAAAAGGCGGAACGCGGGAACGAAGCCGCACAGCAGGCCGCGGCCATGATGAACGACGTCGACGACGCTGTCGATACGGTTTCCACAGACATCGCCGGCCTCCGGGAGCAGGCCAACGAGATCGACGACATCGTCGAGGTGATCAACGACATCGCGGACCAGACCAACATGCTCGCGCTGAACGCGTCTATCGAGGCCGCACGCGCCGGCGAGGCGGGCGACGGGTTCGCCGTTGTCGCCGACGAAATCAAGACGCTCGCCGGAGATTCACAGGAACACGCGAACCAGATCGAGGACACCGTCACAGAGATCCAAGACGAGACCGTCGACGCCGTCGAGAGCCTCGAAACCGTGACAGAGCAGGTGACGGAGGGCATCGATCAGGTCGAGACGGCGGCCGAACAACTCGAAGAGATCGTGTCGGCGGTCAACGAGGCAGCACAGGGCATCCAGGAGGTCTCGGCGGCCACCGACGACCAGGCGGCGTCGACCGAGGAGGTGGCCAGCATGATCGACGAACTGTCGAGCGGCATCGACGACATGACGGCACAACTGGACGACCTCGCGGCGACGAACGAAGAACAGACGGCGAAGATTCGGGACGTGGCCGAGACCGCGCGCCGGCTCGATACCGACACGGAATAAGCTCGACCCACAGTCAGCGCGTCTGGCTTACTCCTCGACTTCGGGCGGCTCGACGGCCTCGGCCTCCGTCTCGGTCACGCGGATGCCCTTCGAAGCGAGGTGGCGCATCTGCCGGCGGACGAAGTCCTCCTCCGTCGTCCCGCGTGTCGCGAGAATAACCATCCGGGCGTCGCCGGCAGGGCGCATCGTCCGTCCGGCCCGCTGTGCGCCCTGCCGACGGGACCCACCCAGTCCAGACGCGACGAGAGCGAGTTCGGCGTCGGGCAGGTCGATACCCTCGTCGCCGACGCGGGAGACGACCAGCGTGTTCAGTTCGCCCCGGCGGAACTCGTCGAACAGTTTCTCCCGACGTGCGTGTGGCGTCTCGCCGCTGATAAAGGGCGCGTCGATGGCCTCGCTGATGGCCTCGCCCTGGTCAAGGTACTCGATGAACACGAGCGCCTTCGCGGCCGGGTTCTCGGCCAGTGCGTAGCGTATCTCGTCGATTTTCCCGGTGTTGCTGGCGGCGGCCTGTCGGCGGTCGTGGCCCGACGTGGAACTGTACTCGGACTGCTCCGTCTCGTTGCCCCACGGGACGAGGCGGATTTCGACCTCGGGTTCGGCCACGTAGCCCTCGTCGAACAGTTTCCCCCAGTCGGTGCCGATAGGCGGGCCGATGAGCGTGAATATCTCCTCCTCGTCGTCGCTCTCTCTGGTCGGCGTGGCGGTCAAACCCAGGCGGTGTTTGGTCTGGAGGTCCGCGCTCCGGCGGTGAATCGGCGAGGGGACGTGGTGGACCTCGTCGAAGACGATGAGACCCCACTTGCGCTGGTCGAACAGCTTCCGGTGGCGGTCCATCCCCGCGGTGCGGTAGGTGGCAATGGTGACCGGCCGGATGCTCTTTTCGCCGCCGTGGTACTCGCCGATGTCGTCGTCGGTCAGGGTCGTGTGCCGGACCAGTTCGTCGTGCCACTGGGTCGCGAGTTCGCGCGAGGGGACGAGAATCAACGTCTCACCGCTGATAGCGGCCATCGCCCCCATCGCGGCGACGGTCTTGCCCGACCCCGGCGGGCCGACGAACACGCCAGAGCCCTGCTCGGTGAACCGCTCGACCCAGTCCTGCTGGTAATCCCGCAGGCGCAGGCGGAGGTCCATCTCGATGGCGTCGCCGGTCTCTAAGTCGCGGTCGTCACGGACCGGATAGCCCGCCTCGTACAGCGTGCGCTTGATCTCGGCGGTCGCGTCCTCGTTGACCCACGACTCCGAATCCGAGATGGGGGCCCGGAGGTGGTCGTCGTCGAGTTTCGGCCGGGCGACGTTGCCCATCAGGTCGTCACTCTCGGCTTCGAGGACGACGTAGCCGTCCTCGTGGGTCTTCAGGCGGAACTTCCGGGCGCGCTCCCACTGGCTCGTCACCCACTCTTCGAGGTGGGGCGAGCGCTCGCCCAGCACGTCCCGCATCGTCGTCAGGAGGGCGTCCAGGGACTCGTGTGGCGCGGCCCAGATGTCCTCCTCGCGGAGTTCGTACACGTACCCACCCGAACGGTTGGTGTCCTGCAGGCGCGCGAACTGTGAGAGTTGCGCCCGCGTGAACTGGTCGGGGTGTTCGACGACCACTTCGCGGCGGTCGGGGAACAGAACGACGCGCTCGCGGTCTGTCACCTCGGCGATGTCCGCCGGGTACCACACGGACTCGACCTCGGACACGTCCTGGCGCTCGATGTCGCCGTCGTCGGCGAGGCGATCCAGTGCTTCCCGGGCCTCGTCTGGCGTCAGGTCCGTTTTCCGGGAGAACTCCGTCGCCGTCAGATGTGGGCGGCCGACGGCATCGATAGCGTCGTAGACGGCGTCGAGTTCGAGTTCTGCGGGGTCCGAGTCCTCGTCTCGGTCTGCTGGCTCCTCGACTGTCACTACCAAATGGAGGGGACCGACGCTCAAACGGGTTTCGTCTGGACCGTCCCTGACGCGGGTGTGAATACATACCTTAATATAGCGCCACCTAGACCTGCCGGCATGGTTGAGGGAATCGCGGCTGGACCGTGGTCTGTCGTTCCCGCGCTCGTCGCTATCGGTCTCGCTTGGTACACCCGGGACGCTCTTATCGGGCTGTTCGTGGGCATCGTCATCACAGGCGTGCTGGTCGGCGCATTACACCCCCAGGCTGTCGGGGTCCCGTCCGATCTGATCACCGCCGGCGGTGAGGTGGCGACCGTTCAGCCACAGGCAGAAGACGGGAGTCCCTGGACGGTCGGCGTCGGTGGCATCGTACTCGGAGCGCTCTTCGGGCTGAAGCTCGTGCCGGAAATCATCGCCACGGCCCCGCTGTTCGGGGAATGGTACGTCAAGAACGTCCTGCTCGCCATCTTCGCCATCGGCGGGCTGATCGGACTGATGATCCGAGCTGGGGCGATACAGGGCGTGCTGGAGGCGCTGGTGGAGCGGGCTGAATCCGCCGCAGACGCCGAGAAGGCCGCGTTCCTGGCCGGGATCGCCATCCACATCGATGACTACTTCAACTGCCTCGTGGTCGGCTCGATGATGCGGCCGCTGACCGACAAGTTCGACGTCTCGCGGGCCAAACTGGCCTACTACGTCGACTCAGCGGGGTCCCCGGCGTCCCGGCTCGCGTTCTACTCGACGTGGGGAGCGGCGATGGTCGGCTTCATCGGAGGCGGCCTCGTCGAGGCACAGCAGCAGGGGACGCTGCCCTCGGGCATGACCAACTTCGTGAACACCGGCGGCGAGCAGGTCACCGCGGCGACCGGTGCCGTCTGGCCGCTGTTTTTCAACACGCTGTTTACCGGCTTCTACTCCTGGATCGCGCTCGGTCTCGCGGGACTCGTCGCGTGGCAGGTCGTGCCAAACATCTACGGGATGGGGACGGAGGAATCCCGAGCGAGAAACGAGGGGAAAGTCGTCGGCGACGACGCCGACCCGATGATTTCCGCGGAGATGGACGAGTACGAGGTGTCAGAGACCGCGACGCCGGACTGGCGGAACTTCGCCTGGCCGATTCTCACCATGATCGTCGTCGGCCTCGGCGCGATGTTCTGGCGGGCCAGCCCCGTCATCTACGTCAAGGGGAAGGAAGGGATGGGGGCCACGCTGCTCCAGCTCGGCAGTTGGCAGCTCATCACGCCGCCGAGCGGCCCGTGGGCGTTCAACATCGGCGGCGTCCAGTTGGGTCTCGCGTCCTTCTCGGCACTCATCCTCGCCTTCCTGCTGTATCGCTGGAAGGGCGACATCCCGTCCAACGACGATGCCACCGACGCGATGATGGTCGGCTTCAAGGGCATCCTCCTTGCGGCCGTCATCCTGATGTTCGCCAGTTCCATCCAGAACGCGGTGACGATACTGGGTATTTCGTCGTTCGTGACGAACGTCTTCGGCGGCGTGCCGGCGTTCATCATTCCGGTGGGCGTCTTCCTCGTGACTTCCTTTGTTAGCTTCTCCGATGGCTCGTCGTGGTCGACCTACGGCATCATGTTCCCCATCGCCATCCCGCTCGCGTTCTCGACGGGCGCGAACCTCCCGCTCGTCCTCGGCGCGGTGTTCAGCGGCGGCATCTTCGGCGACCACACCTCGCCCATCAGCGACACGACCGTCCTCGCGTCGTCGACGAGCGGGAGCGACCACATGGTCCACGTCCGGAGTCAAGCGCCCTACGCTCTCATCGCGGCAGGTATCGCGGCCGCGCTGTTCCTCGTGTTCGGGCTGGTGCTCCCCGAAGGGTTCCGCGTCATCCCGTACTGACTGGTGGCGATTTGTCCCCGTCGTCAGCGCGTCTGAACGGCGTTCCGATTAGAAAAGACCGGTCTCCTCGATACGTGACTCGTACAGGTCCTCGTACTCTGCACGGACCTGTGCGTGGTCGAACTCGGCACAGGACTCGTCGACGGTCCGGCGCTCGAAGTCGGCCGATTCGGCGATTTTGTCGGCGATTTCCTGTGGGTTCGTCACCCGGAAGGCACGGTCGCGCTGCTCGATGAGTTCGTGGGCCGACGACTCGGCCTGGTACTCCACGATGCCGATACAGCCACAGGCCATCGCCCAGAGGAGGTCCGTTGCGAAACACTCTCGGAACGCCGTCTGGACGAATACGTGCGCGCCCTTGTAGATCGAGACGCGCTCCTCGATGTCGCACGCGCCGGCGAAGGTCACGCGGTCGTCGATGCGGAGGTCGGCCGCCTCCTGTTCGTAGTACTCCCGCTCCGAGCCGTCGCCGATGATCGTCGCCGACCAGCCCTTCTGTCTGAGTTCCGCCAGCCCGAGCAACAGCGACTCGACGTTCGCGCTGCCGTCCAGCCGGTTGGCGTACACCACGTCGATCTCCTCATCCGTGTCGGCGTCCCGGACGAGGTCCATGTCGATGCTCTGTGGGAGGACCGTGGTCTGGTCCGCCGTCGCGCCCCGCTCTCGGACCCGCGTGCGGACGAGTTCGGAGGGGGTGACGAGACAGTCCGACGCGCGGAGCGCGAGGTTGGCCCGGCGGCTTTCGGGCACGTCTTCGTCCCCATACCACTCCGTGAGAAGCGGCGCGCGAGACAGCGTTGCACCGGTCTTGGCCGCGAGTGCGACCGACGACGGCGTCGGGTGAACGTGGACGACATCCGGGCGGAACCGGGCGAGCATGGCCGGAAGGCGGACACAGAAGGAGGGGACGGTCGGCGAGACGGTGACGGCGCGGTACGTGACGCCGTCGCGCTCGCGCTGATTGTCGAATCCCGGCCACCACTGCGAACAGAACACGGTCACGTCGTGACCGGCAGCGGCGAGTTCGGTAGCCACCCGCTCCAGCCGGGTCCGTCCCACTGTGTCCCGGTACTGACTCGTCTCCATGGCGACGACCGCGACACGCATACAGGTGCGACGACGTGGCCGCTCAAAAATCCACCCGTTCGCGGTTGACGGCGACAGATGGCGGATTGGCCGTCGGAACTGTCGTTCGACTGGATGTTTATTACAGCGACTGCGCAACGTGTCAGTGTATGAGCGATGATGACGACCTCGAAGCGGAAGTACGTGACCTCCGCGCCGAGGTCGATGCCCTCCAGACACGCATCACCGCCCTGGAATCGAAACTGGACACCGACCCGCCTCCGTCTGTCGGGGACGAAACTGCAACCACTGAAGCGGACACGGCGGCTCCCGAATCGGAGGCCACACACGGTTCGGAGACAGCGCCAGAGACCGGCGAGACAGCCGACAGCGACGCGCCTGTCGACGAGCGGAACTGGGAGCGCGACATCGGGATGAAGTGGCTCGGCGGGGTCGGCGGGCTCGCGCTGGTGGTCGGCGTCGTCTTCTTCATTCGTCTGGCCATCGAAGCGGGCTACCTCGGCCCCCTCGGGCGTGTGCTCACCGGCACAGCGGGCGGGCTCATACTGCTCGCGGGCGGTCGGTACGCCGCCGAGCGGCAGGGCTACGACCGATGGGGCCGGCTCGTCGCGGGAACCGGCCTCGCAATCGCGTATTTCAGCGTCTACGCGGCCTACGGTTTCGAGTCGTACCGCACCGCCATCGGAGCGCCACTGTGGGCGGTGCTGCTGGTCTTGACAGCCCTCGTGGCCGCCACAGCGATTGTCTCGGTGCGGGACCACGCGCCGGCCGTCGCCGGTGAGGCGTTCCTGCTGGGATACGTCACGGCCTACGTCGGACTCGACGCCGCGTCCTTCGTCGTCTCGCCGGCCTACGTCGTGCTTCTCACGGCCGGGCTGGTGACCATCGCCGCCGTCCGGCCGTGGAGCCGGCTCGTCCTCGGCAGCGTCCTCCCGGCCTACGTGCTCCACATCGCCTGGATGAACAGGCTAGAGCCACCCGAAGCGGTTGCCACCGCTGTTCTCGTCGCGACGTTCGCCGTCTACGCCGCTGGTGTGTACGTGCTCCGTGCGAGCGACCGAACGGACCGATGGCACCGCCGACTGGTGGAAGCGACGACGGGGCTCAATGCCGTGTTCGCCGCAATCCTGCTGGAAGGCGTCGTTCGTCGACTCATCCCGACAGCGCCGGACGGGGTGGCTGTCGGCGCAGTCGGACTCGCTCTCGGCGGCGTCTACGCCGTCACGGAGTCACGCCTCGGACAGCAAGACAGCGCGGCTGGGGTGCTGGCCGTCGTGCTACTCGCCGTCAGCGTCGTCCTCGGGGCCGACCCGTTCCTCGCGACCGCTGGGCTCCTCCTCCTGCTCTGTGGGGCGCTGGCGCTCGGATCTCGCCGCGACGCGAGGGCAGTTCGTATCGGCGGGCACCTCGTCGCCGTCGGGACCGTCGCCAAACTGCTCGCCGTGGACGCGACCGAATTACCGGCGTTCTCGCTCGCGGACCCGCTGGCGACCGCGATGGGGCGACCAGCCGCATACCTGCTGGGAATCGCGGTCTTCTACGCGCTCGGTCGGAGGTTCGGCGGCGCATCGACGACGGTGCCAAGCACTGACCGCGAACTCTCGGTGGCTGCGCCGTACGTCTGGACGGCGACCGGGCTCGCGGTGGTGCTTCTGGGACTGGAGCTTTCGGGGGCGGGGCTGTCGGTTGCGTGGGCCGTCCTGGGGCTCGCGTTCGTCGGGGTTGGCCTCGCGCTGGACGACCGCAGTCGTCGACTCCAGGGCGTCGTCGTCCTCGGCCTGGTGACGACCAAGGTGTTCCTCTACGACACGCAGGGGCTCGATACGCTCGCCCGGACCCTCTCGTTCCTCGTACTGGGTGGCATCCTCCTCGTCGCCTCGTACGCGTACGCCCGCTGGCAGGGTGAGGAGCCACTCAAGCGACTAGCTGGATAACAGCCGCCGCGTTCCGCTGAATCAGACCACGGCCGCCACAAAGGGTTTTGCCGGTCCCTGCCCTCCCACCGGTTGTGACCGCGTACGACCTCTCTCGCTATCTGAACGTCCGGAGCGCCTACGGCAGTTCGTTCGCGCCGGACGGGACGCTCGCCTTCCTGATGAATACGACCGGCGTCGCCCAGGCCTGGTCGCTTACCGAGCCACAGGGCTGGCCCGAGCAACTGACTTTTTATGACGACACCGTGAGCTTCGTCGACTACTCGCCCGAGCGCCAGGAACTCGTCTTCGGCATGGACGAGGGCGGCAACGAGCGGGCGCAACTGTACCGGCTCGACGCGGACGGGCGCGTCCACGACCTCACCGGGATGCCCGACGCGAAACACCGCTGGGGCGGCTGGTCGCCGGACGGCGAGCGCTTCGCCTTCGCGTCGAACCGCCGCGACGAAGCCGCCTTCGACATCTACGTGCAGGACCGCGACGCGACCGGCGACAACGCAGAACTGGTCTGGGAGGGCGACGGCTGGCTCTCCGTGGGCGGGTTTTCGCCCGACGGTGAGCGACTGCTGGTCAGCGAGGCCCACTCCAGTTTCGACCAGGACATCTACGTGCTGGACATCGACAGCGGGGACCTCAGCCATCTCACGCCGCACGAGGGGAAGGTCCGCTACACGAGCGCGTCGTGGGGGCCGGACGGCGATGCGGTGTATCTCGTCACCGACGCCGAGAGCGACACGCTCGAACTCGCCCGCCTCTCGCTTGAAGGCGACCTCGACATCGTGCGCTCGGACGACCAGTGGAACATCGACGGTGTCGCACTTGATAAGGACAGTGGCCGTCTCGTGTACTCGCGCAATGTCGACGGCTACAACGAACTCACCGTCGGCGAACTGACGGGGCCGACGACCATCGAGACGTTCCCGACGCCGGACCTGCCGGGCGGGCTGGCTGGCGGCGTCGCCTGGGGCCCCGATGCCGAGCGTTTCGCCGTTAGCGTCACCGGGCGGCGGGTCAATACCAACGTGTTCGTCGTCGAGGCCGAAACCGGCGAGAGCGAACAGTGGACGGCCGCTTCGACGGCCGGCATCCCGCGCGAGACGTTCATCGAGCCAGAGGTCGTCCGGTTCGACTCCTTCGACGGGCGAGAGGTTCCAGCGCTGTTCTCCCTGCCGAACGGTGCGAACGGGGCCAGTGCTGACGGCGACACGCCCGTCATCGTCGACATCCACGGCGGCCCGGAGAGTCAGCGCCGGCCGTCGTTCTCGGGCCTGACCCAGTACTTCCTCTCGCGGGGGTACGCGGTCTTCGAGCCCAACGTCCGCGGGTCGACCGGCTACGGAAAGGCTTACACGCACCTCGACGACGTGGAAAAGCGGATGGACTCCGTGAAGGACCTGCGAGCGGGCGTCGACTGGCTCCATGACCACCCGGCTGTCGACCCCAACCGAATCGTGGCGATGGGTGGGTCTTACGGCGGCTTCATGGTGCTTGCGGCACTGACTGAGTACCCGGACCTCTGGGCGGCCGGCGTCGACGTAGTCGGCATCGCCAACTTCGTGACGTTTCTGGAGAACACCGGTGACTGGCGACGCGAACTCCGCGAGGCCGAGTACGGCTCTCTCGACGAGGACAGGGAGTTCCTCGAATCCATCTCGCCGATCAACAACGTCGACCGCATCGACGCGCCGCTGTTCGTCCTCCACGGGGCCAACGATCCGCGTGTTCCGGTCGGCGAGGCCGAGCAGATCGCCGAGCAGGCGGCCGAACGGGGAGTTCCCGTGGAGAAGCTCGTCTTCGACGACGAAGGACATGGCATCAGCAAGCGGGAGAACCGCATCGAGGCCTACACCGCTGTCGTCGAGTTCCTCAACGAGCACGTCTGAGAGGTCCGGCCGAATGCTGTGACGGACGGTATTACGGGGCATCACAGCCGGCGCACAGGGTAGTTTCAAACTGTGAGAGCGTTCAGGCGGATTTATTACGCTGCCGAAGCACCGTTTCGTATGGAGATAGCCGAGCGCTCGCGAGCGCGGGTGCAGGAACGCCTCGCCCGGCTCGAACAGGAGTTCGGCTCGACGCCGGTGGACCAGACCACCTTTTCGGTGGGTTCGGAGGCGTACCAGCGTGCTGTCGAGCGCTCACGGGAAGGACAGGTGGACGTACACGCGTTCGTCCACAACGAGTCGGGCGACGTGCTACTCAGCGACGCCGACGGGTCCTGGGAGATACCACAGGGACAGACACAGGGGGCCGAGCGGCCGGCGGCAGCGGCCGAACGAGTCGTCACCGAAACAGCCGGCGTCTCGTGTACCATTCGGGACGCGGTTCGGGCGACCATCTGTGGTGTGCGAAACGAGGCAGACCCGGACGCCGAGACGGTGTATCGACTCAGTATCGTGTTCGACGCCGAAATCAACAGGGCCGCGCCCGGCGGCAGTGACGCCGAGACGGTCGCTGAGGCCGAAGCGTCGATTCGATGGGACGACTCAAGCGATGTCGCGGTCGCGGAACTGGTTTAGATAACGCCGGTGACCGTCGCCGCTTCGATCGCCGCTTCTTCACTCATACCGTCCCCGAGCACCGTGTAGCGGTCGCGGATCTGGTGAGCTGTGGTCAGCGCTTCGATCACCGTCTCGTCGTCGATACCAAGTTCGTCTGCCGTCGTCGGCGCGCCGATGGCCGCCAGCGCGTCTCTGGCGTCTTTCCACTTGCCTTTCTGGCCGCTGTGGAGGTACTCGGTCATTATCGAGCCGACACCGACCTGATGGCCGTGGAGCGCGCCGTCGGGGACGAGCCGGTCCAGCTGGTGGGAAAACAGGTGTTCTGCGCCGCTCGCCGGCCGGGAGGAGTCAGCGATGGACATCGCGACGCCGGAGGAGACGAGCGCTTTCACGACAATCCAGGATGACTCCTCGAGCCCCTGCTTTATCGAGTCAGCGCTCTCGACGAGCATCTCGGCGGTCATCTGGGAGAGCGCGCCGGCGTACTCCGAGTAGTGGACGTTCTTCAGGCGATGGGCGAGCTGCCAGTCCCGAACCGCAGTGTAGTTCGAGATGATGTCGGCACAGCCGGCGGTGGTCAGCCGCCAGGGGGCCTCTGCCAGCACCTCGGTGTCGGCGATGACGGCCAGCGGCGGTTCGGCGGCGACGCTGTGGCGCGTATCACCTTCGGGGACAGAGCCGCGGCCGGAGACGATGCCGTCGTGGCTCGCGGCCGTCGGGACCGAGACGAAGCCCAGTCCCAGGTCGTCGGCCGCCATCTTCGTGATGTCGATAGCTTTCCCACCGCCGACACCAAGCAGGAAGCCCGCGTCGATGTCGCTCGCGTGGTCGATGACCTGCTGGACGGCATCGAAACTGGCCTCCTCGATGACGATCTCGGATGGGTCGTACCCCTCGTCCTCGAACTGTGCGACGACCCGCTTGCCGGCGACATCGTGTGGCGTCGGACTGGAGACGACGAGCGGTCGGCCGGTCAGGTGGAGTTCGCTGACGGCCTCTATCGTCTGCCCGAGGACTCCGTGCCCGACCACGACGTTCCGGGGGAGGCGAATCCAGGTGCGTTTCTCGAACATGGTTGCCTGTCTCCGGGCACGCGTGAAAACAGTTTAGGTGCAACTGGCGGTCCGACTGCGCGGCAACCGAAATCTTTTAACAACAATCACACGCCAGTTTTCCAAAAACAATTATTAACATCACTGTTTGGGTGCGCCTGTCATGGCACATGACACGACTGACGACGGTATGCGGGCGTCTCGGCGGACATTTCTGAAAGCGACCGGTGTGGCCACGGCAGCGGCCGCCACCGGCGCAGGTGTTGGGACGGCCGCGGCGCAACCGGACGTCGATTCGCTCGTCGGCGACCTCACACTGGAACAGAAAGCGGCCCAGATGACACAGGTCGCGATCAGCTCCTTCGAGGCGGAGCCGAAGGGATCGAACGTCCCCGACAGCTTCGGGGTCGACACGGTCGGCGAGTACTTCAGCGAACTCGGCGTCGGGTCGATCCTCTCGGGTGGGGCCGAGCCGCCGAGCTTCGACGCCAGTAGCGTGGTCGAGGGCATCAACGCCCTCCAGAAGTACAACCTCAACAACGCCGACCACGACATTCCGTTCCTCTACGGCGTCGACGCGACACACGGAAACGGCCTGCTGGAGGGGGCAACGGTGTTCCCCCAGCGGCTGAACATGGGTGTGACGCGCGACCTGAGTCTGATCGCGGAGGCCGAACGGCACACGAGCGACGCGACGGCGTCGATGGGGGCACACTGGACGTTCGCACCGACGACGGACCTCCAGCGGGACCCCCGCTGGGGCCGCTTCTTCGAGGGCATCAGCGAGGACCCGAAACTCGAAGCGGATGTCTCGCGGGCGCGGGCGCGAGCGCTTGAGGACGACGACCGGCTGACGGCGTGTGTCAAACACTTCGCGGCCTACTCCGTCCCGAACAACGGCAACGACCGCGCACCGGCCTCGACATCGCTACGTGACCTCCGGACGAACATCCTCCCGCCGTACCGGGAGGCACTGGAATCAGAGCCCGGCACGGTGATGGTCAACAGCGGCTCGATAAACGGGGTTCCGGCCCACGCCTCCCACTGGCTGTTGACGACGCTGCTCCGGGACACCTACGGCTACGAGGGGATGGTCGTCTCCGACTGGGACGACCTGAATCGAATGCTCACGAACCACGACTACGCGCCCGACTTCGAAACGGCGGCGGAGATGGCGATCAACGCCGGCGTCGATATGTACATGATCGGCAACGGCGGCGACGCGCCGGGACCGGTCCAGTTCATCGACACCGTGGTCGTTCTCGTCGAAGACGGCGCGATTCCGATGGAGCGCATCGACGAAGCGGTCCGCCGCATCCTCGAACTGAAGGCCGACCTCGGCCTGTTCGAGCAGCCGACAGTCGACGAGTCCCGCATCGGCAACGTGCTCGGCGGCGCACAGGAGACCGCCGAAACGATGGCCAAGGAGTCGCTGGTCCTCCTGAAAAACGACGCGGACACGCTCCCGCTGTCGGGCGACGAGAGCGTCCTGCTGACCGGCCCCGGCGTCGACGGCGACGGCAACAACACCCGCGCGCTGATGCAACACGGCGGCTGGACGCTGGGCTGGCAGGGGGCCAGCGCCGGCGGCCCGTATCCCCGCCAGAATCTCCTCGAAGAAGAGCTGCGATCCCGCGTCGGCAGTCTCACCCACGTCCCCACCTCATACGAGAACACCACCTGGTGGGCCGGCGAGGGCGACGGCGAGAACCAGCAGAGCGACGAGAACGGGAATTTCGATTTCACCGATGAACAGCGGTCACAGGTCGAGTCGGCGGCCCCCGAATCCGACGCCGTGGTCGTCGTTATCGGCGAGGGGACCCACAACGAAGGCTTCGGCGACCGTGACGAACTGGTGCTCGACGAGTCCCAGCAGGCGCTTCTGGACACCGTCGTCGAGTCCACCGACGATTCGACGCCGATCATCGGCGTCATGCTCGCCGGCGCGCCGCGGGGGTCCCCGGAGACGTTCAGCCGGCTCGACGCTTTCCTGTTTGCCGGCCAGCCCGGCAGCGACGGCGGGGTCGCCATCGCCGAGACGCTGGTCGGCGAGTACAACCCCTCGGGCAAGCTCCCGTTCAGCTGGCCCGAGAACGTCGGCACGGCGCCCGTGCAGTACAACCGCTACGAGCCGACGTCGACTGGCGGAACGGACAACACTGCGATCTACGAGTACGGCCACGGCCTCTCCTACACTGACTTCGAGTACGGGAGCGTCTCGGTCACACAGCCGACCGTCGGCAACCCGGCCAACCAGTCCGAAGTGACCGTCAGCGTCGAGGTGACGAACACCGGCGAGATGGCCGGCGAGCACATAGTCGAAGTGTTCAATACCCAGTCCTACGGCTCGGTGCTCCAGCCGAAGCGCCGCCTGCTCGGCTACGAGCGCGTCTCGCTGGATTCCGGCGAGTCAGCCACGGTGGACGTGACCGCCGACCTGACGGCGTTAGAAATCGTCCCCGGTGACGTGCTCGGAGTCGCCCCGAAGGTCGTTGAAGCCGGCGAGTACGAACTCACTGTCGGCCAGGACGGCCCGACGACCACGCTCACCGTCCAGAACACGGCGAGCATCACCGAACCGGACCCTGTTCCGGGCCTCCCGAACGGGTCAGGGGGCAACCCCGGTCAGAGCAATGGGAACGGGAGCGGAAACAACGGCAACAACGGGAACGGAAATGGCAACGGCGACAACACCAGCCGCGACCCCACCATGGAAGACGTCGTCGACCTGCTCGACGAGGTTCGGCAGCGTTCCTGAGACGGTTCCCGCGACCGACTCCGCAGTGTTTCCGCTGGCCACCGGACATCAAAGAACCGCCACGTCCAGAGGCACGCCGGCCCGCTCGCACGCCCACAAATCATTATATATACTCAGTGATACTATCTGAAACAGCGATCCAATGACACGAAGCCAGCTAACACGGTTTGAGCGGGACAGTTATGCCTGACTCCACACGCCAACCCAACGCGACCGTTCGGGACCGACTCCAGCAGTACGGCCTCTCCGAAACAGAGGCCGAAACGTACCTCGCTGTCGTCGAAACGGGACCGGCGACAGCCCGGACGGTGGCTGAAACAGCGGGGGTCTCCAAGAGCTACGTGTACGACATCTGTGATTCGCTGGCCGCGGACGGCTTCGTCACCGTCGACGACCACCGGACGCCGACGGTCATCCGTGCGACGCCCCCGTCGGAGGCCTTCGGAACGCTGAGACGCGAACTCGACACGCTGGAAACGGCGGTGCAGACCCGGTACGAGAACAACTCGGCCGACGACAACTCCTTCGAGGTGGTCAAATCCAGACCGACCATCATCAAGCGCCTGAAACAGCACATCGAAGCCGCCGAATGCGAGGTCGTGCTCCAGGTCCCGGCCCGTCGGCTCCCGGAGATCCGCGACACGCTCCGCCGTGCCCGGCAGCGGGGCATCCTCGTGCTCCTGACGCTGTCGAGTTACGACGCGGCTACGATGGAACTGGACCTGGAGGGCGTCGCCAACGCCGTCCGTCTCGGCCTCGACGGCGCGCCCTCGTTGCTTGCGACGGACCAGCAGCGCGGGTTCGTCTCGCCGTCGACGATGCTCAGTTGGGACCACGACGAAACGAACGCGATCACGTTCACGCAGGAGGCGGTCGCGGCGGTGTTAGTCGGTTCCTACCTGGGCAATTACTGGCCGATAGGTGAGGAGGTCCTCCTTTCGCGGCCGCCATCGCTTCCGGCCCGGTACGACATGTTCCGCCCCGTCGTGTTCACGATCACGCTCGCGCTCCGGGCCGGCGAGTCCGTCGTCGCCGACCTGTACGCGCGGCCGACAGGCTCCGACGACGATTTCGAAGTGATATCCGGCGAGGTGGTCGATGTCCGACAGAACCTCGTCGAACCGCACAACAGCGACTTCGGGTTCGAGAACTCGCTGGTCGTCGACACCGGACAAGACCACATCGCTGTCGGCGGATACGGCGCGTTCTTGGAGGACTACGAGGTCAAGCACACGACGCTCCGCCGGGCGTAGTGATCACCCGGTCAGGCGGTCGATAAGCGTCGCTTCCGTGTCTCGGTCCGGGCCGAACTCCCGGCCGGTTCGGTCGTTCTCCCGATGCTCGGCGACGGTCACGGCCAGCGCCGTCTCGTGGGGCGTCGACGACCAGCCCAGGTCGCGGAGCTTCGCCGTCGACAGCAGATGCGGCGAGTCGCGGTAGATGGGGAAGTCGTCGGGGTCCAGTCCCGCCGCCGCGAGCTCACGCTCGCCGACGCCGATGGTCTCGACGGACGTGTCATGTACTCCGGCGAGCAGGTCAACCCACTCCCGGAGCGTCGGCGCGTGCTCGTCGCCGACGTTGTACGCCTCGCCGGCCGTCCCTCGCTCCGCG
This sequence comes from Haloarcula sp. KBTZ06, assembly GCF_048595605.1. Taxonomy (NCBI): domain Archaea; kingdom Methanobacteriati; phylum Methanobacteriota; class Halobacteria; order Halobacteriales; family Haloarculaceae; genus Haloarcula; species Haloarcula sp. KBTZ06. The sequence continues at coordinate 774,622 of NZ_CP184337.1, read as the reverse complement.
ACGAGGCGAAGCGCGCTCGCCACGTCCTCGACGTAGGCCATCTGCCACAGACTGAGGCCGTCGCTAGGTACCACAATTCGGTCGTACTCGGCCACGCGGTCCACCCAGTAGGCGAACCGCTCGGTGTAGTCGTAGGGGCCGTACACGACGGTCGGCCGGACGCTCATCGCCCGCACGCCGTCCTCCGCGGCGGCGAACACCTCGCGGTCGCCTTCAGCTTTCCGTGGCCCGTAGGTCTCCGCGCTGTCGGTTGTCGCCTGCGCCTCGGTACAGCCCGCAAGCGGCGTCTCCCCCTCCCGCTTGGGCGTCCGTTCGACGCCGTAGGCCGCACCACTTGAGATATACACGTACGCGTCGACGTCGGCAAACACGTCGGTCGCCGCCCGGACATCTTCCGGGAAATACGCTACGCAGTCGACGACTACGTCGGGAACGATCTGCTTGCGGGCGGTTTCGAGTGTGTCCCGCTCGTTCCGGTCGCCCTTGATGTGAGTGACATCGGAGTTCATGAACGGATTCGAGCGCTGGCCGCGGGTGAGCATCGTCACGTCGTAGCCCGCGTCGCGGAACTCGGTGACCGTGTGTCGGCCGATGAACCTGCCGCCGCCGATGACGAGGACGCTGTCCATACGCTGTGCTCGGACGGGACCAGCAAAACAGTGTGGCTCACCGCCGGAGTCTGCCGCAGGTCCGACAGTCGATACCGATTGTTTGCCGGGGCGGCAAGACGACCGGTTTCTCCGCAGAATGCGATGATAGAACCGGCAATGTACGGTTCAAGACGACGTCTCACGCCAGTCCCGTTGCGGGTGTTTTTATGTAACCGGATAGTAGCAGACCCAGTGACGGGTCAGTTGCGTGCTGTCTCTTCGGTCATTTCAGTTATCCTTCTCGTGGCGGTAACTGTCGTTCTCGCGGCAGTGCTGTCTATGGCGACGGTTGACCTCGCGGAGACGTTGGATGATACAGCGCCCGTAATCGGCCAATCAGACGGTGAGTTCGCCGCACAGGATGGGTTCGACGGGGGCATCGTCCGTATCACGCACGTTGCTGGAGATGTCGTCCGTGTCTCGGATATCGAAGTGGCAGTCAGTGCCGACTGTAGCGGTGACGGAACTGAAAAGCACGGGCGGTTAGTCAATCTGCCGGCGAAATCCGGTGACCGGCCACAGAGTGACAACATCGAGGGCGACGATCTCTTCGACGAGAGCACTGGCTCGCTCACGGAGCGCGGTGCCGATGATACCGGGGCACTGGTTACGGACGAGTTCCGCCCCGGTGACGTTATCATCTTCCGAATCGCAGGCGGGGACTGTGACTTGCAGTCGGGCGACACGGTAACCGTCCGAGTCGTGCACACCCCGTCGAACGCGGTTATTATCCGACAGGAATTAACTGCATGACTCGACAGGTACCCGGCACAGCGGGACAAAAACGAACGAGGCGCTCCTTCTTGCCTGTGGTCAGTTCCCGCCCGTTGCGTTCGTCACGTTTGTCGAGAACCCCGTATCGGCACTGGAAGTGTTTCCGCCGCTACTCCTGCCAGTCTGCAGGATAATCGGTGTCCCCTCGTCGTCAGTCGCCAGAATGACCTTATCCGAATCGTCGATGCTCTGCACGTACTGCTGTTTCAGCACGACCGGGTTGTCCCGAAGTGCCTCACCGCGAATCTCGATAACCCGGGCGTCGGCTTCGGCCTGAATCTCCTGACGCTTCTTCTCGCGTTCGGCCTGTTGAATCTCGAACTTCTTCTCTTCGACGCGTTGCTTGGCGATTTCCTTGTCATTGAGCGCCTGGTCGTACGAGTCCGGGAGGTCGACGTCACGGACCTGTACCTCTTCGAGGACGAGCGCTTCGCCCTCAAACGCGGATTCGAGTTTCTGCTGTGCCGCCTCACCAAGCCGCTCGCGGCCGCTGTTGGTGTATATTTCGCTTGTCTGGATACCGGCGGCCTCGTCACGGAGTTGCGACCGAACGGACGGTCGAATAAGCCGTTCCTCCGCCTGTTCGACGTTCCGCCATTCCGTGACGAACCCTGACGCGTCCGCTTCTTCGACCTTGTACCGGACGGTGATGTCGATGTCGACCGTCGTCCCGTTTATCGTCTGGACGGTCACCGCATCGGATTGGGCCGCTCTGTCGCCTTCGCCCTCGGTGTTGGCCATGGTGTAGGTCCGTGGCCGGATTTCCACGTCCTGGACCGAGTCCTTGACAGGCACGATGATGTGTGCGCCCGGTTGGAATTCAGCGCCGGTTACCGCGCCGAACGATTTCTGGACGCCGACGTGGCCTTCGGGGACCTGATGATAGCCACCGAACAGGGCCGTTGCGACGGCAAGGGCAACAACGATGCTGACGCCGATACGGAGGCCGCGGCCGACATCGATGTCGATATCCGACCCGGAATCAGGGCCAGGGTCAGGGATGTCACTCATGCTGTGCTCCGATGCGATACCACGGTTGGTTTACAGGGACCATGTCCCGCACTTTGGCCCGACGGCTATAGAGCCAGCGGTTGATTGTCACAGTGTCGCACTAGGGCTACCGGACCTCCCTCTCAATTGTGATCGAAAAAAGCGAGCTATTGCCAACTGATATCCAAAACCGACGAATAACCGCGCGTCAGTCGTCTGTCGAGGCGGCGAAGTCGGCTTCGGCGGCTTCGGCACTCGGCGCGGCCTTGGCCGGCGGCTCGTTGCGCACGTCGTCGCGCTCGCGGTCGGCGATGACCTCGGCGTAGGCGTCGGGCATCACCTTCGTGAAGTTCTCCACTTCGGCGTCCCAGTCATCGAGCAGTTCCGCCGCGCGGTCGGAGTCGGTGTAGGCGGCGTGGTTCTCGACGAGTCGGGTAATCATCTGGCGGTCCTTGCCTTCGAGCGTATCAGCCAGCGACACCATGCCGGTGTTTGCCTTCTCGGCGAACTCGCCGTCGGGGTCGTAGACGTAGGCGACGCCGCCGGACATCCCGGCCGCGAAGTTCTTGCCCGTCTCGCCCAGCACGACGATAGCGCCGCCGGTCATGTACTCACAGCCGTGGTCGCCGACGCCCTCGACGACGCCCTTGACCCCGGAGTTTCGGACGGCGAAGCGCTCGCCGGCCATGCCGTTGACGTAGGCCTCGCCCTGGGTCGCGCCGTACAGCGCGACGTTGCCGATGACGATGTTCTCCGCCGGGTCGAAGGGAGCGTTGTCCGGCGTGTTCAGGATGAGCTTCCCACCGGAGAGCCCCTTGCCGACGTAGTCGTTGGCCGTCCCGGTCAGTTCCATCGTCACGCCCTGTGCGAGGAACGCGCCGAAGGACTGGCCGGCCGTGCCGTCGAAGTCGACCCGGATAGTGTCGTCCGCGAGGCCGTCACTTGCGTGCTCGCGGGAGATGCGGTTCGAGAGGGTTGCCCCGACCGCACGGTTGACGTTGTTGATCTCGGTGTCGATAGCGACCGGATCACCGTCGTAGATGGCGTCCTCGGCGGCGTCGATGAGGTCCCAGTCGAGCTGTTCGTCGACTTCGTGGGTCTGCTCGCGCTGCTTGTAGCGGCCGTCGTTGTCGGCCGGCTCCGCGATGACTCCCGAGAGATCGAGCTTCTGGGCCTTCGGCTGGGACACGTCGTCGCGCTGTGCCAGCACGCTCGGTCGGCCGATCATCTCGTCGACCGTCTCGAAGCCGAGTTCGGCCATAATCTCCCGCAGTTCCTGGGCCACGAACGTCATGTAGTTGACGACGTGCTGTGGCTCACCGGGGAACCGCTCACGGAGGTTCTCGTTCTGCGTGGCGATACCGACCGGGCAGGTGTTCTCGTGGCACTGCCGGGCCATCACGCAGCCGGAGGTGACCATCGAAGCGGTCCCGAAGGTGTACCCCTCGGCACCGAGCAGGGCGGCGACGGCCACGTCGCGGCCCGTCTTCATGCCGCCGTCGGTGGTCACCTTGATGCGCGAGCGCAGGCCGGTCGCCCGGAGCATCTGGTTGGCCTCGGAGACGCCCAGTTCCCAGGGGAGACCGGCGTTCTTGATGGAGGTCTTCGGTGACGCGCCGGTCCCGCCGTCGTGGCCCGAGATGTGGACCACGTCGGCGTTGGCCTTGGCGACGCCGGCCGCGATGGTCCCGATACCGTCCTCGGAGACCAGCTTGACGTTGATGTCAGCCTCGGGGTTCGAGGCCTTGAGGTCGTGGATGAGCTGCTTGAGGTCCTCGATGGAGTAGATATCGTGCAGCGGCGGCGGCGAGATGAGGCCGACGCCCGGCGTCGCGTACCGGACGTGAGCGATCATCTCGTTGACCTTCTTGCCGGGCAGGTGGCCGCCCTCGCCGGGCTTGGAGCCCTGGGCCATCTTGATCTGGAGCTCGTCGGCCGACGCGAGGTAATCCGAGGTGACGCCGAAGCGGCCGGAGGCGACCTGCTTCGTGGTACACTCCTTCTCGGTGTCGAACCGCTCGGGCGGCTCGCCGCCCTCGCCGGTGTTGGCGTTGGCCCCAAGCCGGTTCATCGCGATGGCGTTGTTCTCGTGCATCTCGGGCGACAGCGACCCGAGTGACATCGCCGCCGTCTCGAAGCGCTCGACGATGTCCTCGACCGGCTCGACGTCCTCGATGGGGATGGACTCGCGGTCGGAGTCGAACTCAAGCAGGCCACGGAGCGTCTGGAGCTCCTCGTTCTGGTCGTTGACCAGCTCGGCGAACTCCTTGTACGTGTCGTAGTCACCCATGCGGACAGCCTGCTGGATCTTGCCGACCGTGTTGGGGTTCCACTGGTGGTGGATGCCGTTCGAGCGGAACTCGTACTCGCCCTGGCGGGGCATCTCCGGCTCTTCCTCGCTCCAAGCGATTTCGTGGCGCTGGGTGAGGTCGTCCTCGATCTCCTCGATGCCGATACCCTCCGTCCGGCAGGTCGTCCCCTCGAAGTACTCGGCGATGAAGTCCGAGGAGAGGCCGACGGCCTCGAAGATCTGAGCGCCCTGGTAGGACTCCACGGTGGAGATACCCATCTTGGCCATCGTCTTCAGAAGGCCGTCCTCGACGGCGGTGATGTAGGCGTCGATAGCGTCGGCGAGGTCCGCGCCGTCCGGTCCAGCGACCAGATCCTCGATGGTCTGGTAAGCCAGGTAGGGGTTGACCGCGCCAGCGCCGTAGCCGATGAGCGTCGCGAAGTGATGCACCGCACGCGGGTCGCCGGACTCGACGACGAGCCCGACGTGGTTGCGGAGGCCGTTGCGGACGAGGTGGTGGTGGACGCCACCGACGGCCAGCAGGCTCGGAATCGGCACGCGGTCCTCGCTGGCCGAACGGTCCGAGAGCACGAGGATGTCGTGCTCTTTGGCAGCGGCGTCGGCTTCGGCCCGCACGTCTTCGACGGCCTGCCGAAGGTCGCCGCCCTCTTTGTAGGTAATATCGATGACCTTCGTGGACATGCCGTTGGCGTTCAGGTCCTTGATCGACGCCGTCTCCTCGTCGGTGAGGATCGGCGAGTCGAGGACGAGTTGGCGGGCGTGATCTTGGCTCTCGTCGAGCATGTTGCGCTGGAACCCGAGCCGGGATTCCAGCGAGGTGACGAGTTCCTCGCGGATGTAGTCGAGCGGCGGGTTCGTCACCTGGGCGAACAGCTGCTTGAAGTAGGTGAACAGCGGACGGTTGAACTGCGAGAGGACCGACAGCGGCGTGTCGTCGCCCATGGAGCCGACGGGGTCTTTCCCTTTCTCGGCCATCGGCTCGATGAGGTGGTCGACCTCGTCGTACGTGTAGCCGTACATGGCCTGGTGGCTTCGGAGGGCATCCGCGGGGTCCCGGGGCGCGTTGTCCCCGCGGTCGGCGACCTCGTCGAGGGCGACCTGTTCTTCGGCGACCCACTCGCCGTACTTGTCGTCCGTGATGTCGTCGAACACTTCGGCGTCGGGGATGACACGCCCCTCTTCGGGGTCGGCGAGGAAACACTGTCCGGGCTGGAGCCGGCCGCGCTCTTGAATCTCGCTGGCGTCGTGTTCCAGCGCGCCGGCTTCCGAGGACATCACGAGCGTGTTGTCCTCCAGCACGTCGTAGCGACACGGGCGCAGCCCGTTCCGGTCCAGCACGGCACCGATGCGGTCGCCGTCGGTGGCCGCGACGAGCGCCGGGCCGTCCCAGGGTTCGACCAGCGAGGCGTGGTAGTCATAGAAATCACGCCGGTCACCGGTCACGTCGTTCATCTCGCCGCGCCAGGCCTCCGGGATGAGCATCCGGAGCGCGTGGGGGAGGTCGCGGCCGCCCTGCAGCAGGAGTTCGAGCGCGTTGTCGACGCTCGCGGTGTCCGACTGCTCGGGGTCGTCGATAATCGGCTTGATTTTCTCTAAGTCGCCCTCGAACTCGTCGCTCTGGATGTCAGTCTCCCGAGCGCGCATCCAGTTGATGTTCCCCTGAATCGTGTTGAACTCGCCGTTGTGGATGACACGGCGGTAGGGGTGGGCAAGGTGCCACGCGCCCAGCGTGTTCGTCGAGAAGCGGGCGTGGACCATCGCGAACGTGGACTGCAGCCGCTCGTCTTCGAGGTCAGGGTAGTAGTCTTCGAGCTGTTCGGCCTTGAGCAGGCCTTTGTACACCACTACGTCGGTCGCGAGCGAGACAACATAGAAGCGCTCGTGACCCGGTGGTTTCGCTTCCTTGACGGTGTTTTCGAGCGACCGGCGGCCGATATACAGTTGATTCTCGAAGGCGTCGCCGGTCTTGCCCGTCGCGGAAGTGACGAAAAACTGGACGATGTCTGGCTCAGATTCGAGCGCCGTCGCGCCGAGGTCGCTGTTGTCAGTCGGGACGTCGCGCCAGTCGAGGACGTCCAGGCCCTCTGCGGCGAGTTCCGTCTCGACGAGGTCCTTCAGACTCCCGGCGACCTCGTCGTCTTTCGGGAGAAAGAGCGTGCCAACGGCGTATTCGCCGGCGGGCGGCAGGTCGGCGTCGACTTCGGCAGCGAAAAACTCGTGGGGGATCTGGAGCATGATGCCCGCTCCGTCGCCCGTATCTTGCTCGGCTCCTGTCGTCCCTCGATGTTCGAGGTTGTCGAGGAGTTCGAGTCCGTCCGATACAACCCAGTGGTCGCTCTGGCCGTCGAGGTCCATGACGACCCCGACGCCACAGTTCGACCGTTCGTCCGTGGGATCTGCAAGCCCGGCGTCGCCTGCAGAGAGACCTGTCTGTCGCTCAACCATGTGTTTCACGACTGGGGATGCCACTATAAGAGGGTAATCCTAATGGTATTAGTGTTGTTTAACCCCACATTAGGGAGTATATATTTATAACGATTGTTGGGACTGTATCATGGTTTATAAACGGTCGTCCGCAGGCTGGCGGTTCACACGCTGTTCAGCCGAGCACAGGAGCGGATGACTGCTCGATACCCGAAACGTAGGCCGTCATGTCAGTCGTCGTCAACATTCCGACGACTCCTTCCGTCTCATCGACGACAGGGAGGTGGTGGACACTGTGGTCCAGCATCAGGCTTGCGGCCGCCTCGATGGGGTCGTTTGCCGTTACTGTAACCGGCTCCGTCGTCATGAAGTCAGACACGTCTAGCGCCGTCGTATCGCCACCTTCTGCGGCGATTTCGACGAAATCCGTGGAGGTGAGAATCCCCAACAACGCTCCGTCAGCGTCGACGACAACAACAGAGCTGATGTTCTCGTCGAGCATCCGCTTGGCGACCGCTTTCGCGTTCGCGTCAGCAGCAACAGTGGTGACAGGCGATGACATAATTCGTCCGACAAACACGTCGTCCATGACAGCCGATAACATAGGGCGAGGTATAACCGTGTTGGTTCCGGATATTTACCGATTGCAGCGATGCAGAGAAATATATAAGGTCTTAATATTCCGCGCTCGCGCCGACGAATGCACCACCCAACCAGTCGCTCGCTGTCTCCCCGACGCCGCATCCCGACTGGTCGATCACGTCGGGGCTGTCGGCCCACCGCTGATGACCCAGAATGGGCGATACATCCACGGTTCCCACGACGGTATCTGTTCGCCGTTTGGCGTTTGTATGACTGTAGTCTGACGGCGATTTATATACATAGAGACAGCAGTGGTCATCGGGGGCACGGAGGAAAATGTCACACGCTCCCCGACCCCATCCTTCCTTCATACTGCCGGCTGTGTTAGTGAAGATGCCCGCTACCCAGAGGTGGCAAGACACTTCACCGGCTCACAGCCGGCAGTATCGGTGGGCCGGCAACTATCTATGCAAGCCCCTCGTATATGAATTAAACCATGTCTGGTCATGGACCCAGCGTCGCCATCGCCTGTCAGGGCGGCGGCAGCCACAGTGCGTTTACCGCCGGTGTGCTGCAACGACTCCTACCAACTGTCGACAACGAGTACAATCTCGTGGGGTTGAGTGGTACTTCCGGTGGCGCGCTCTGTGCGGTCACGGCCTGGTACGGACTGCTCAGTGATGGCCCCGACGACGCCGAGAAGCTGCTGGGAGACGTCTGGTGTGACGTCGCCGCCACGACACCGCCCTCGGTCCTGCTGAACGAGTCGCTCGTCTGGCGCAAGCGACTACAGAATCTCATGGTCCCTGCGGCCGACATCTCGCCCTACGCGACGCCAGGAGCGGTCGGCCACGACTGGTTCCTATCGCTGCTCGACCGCCACATCGAGTTCGACGAGTTCGACAGTCTCGCCGACGAGGTACCACCGCATGTGACCGTCGGCACGGTCAACGTCAACAGCGGCGTGTTCGAGACGTTCACCGACGATGCCATCACAGCAAGGACGGTGCTGGCCTCGGCCGCGTTCCCGCTGCTGTACAAAGCCGTCGAACTGAACGGTCACTGGCACTGGGACGGCCTGTTCTCACAGAACCCACCGATCCGGGAGTTCCTGACCAGCGACCGACCGAAACCGGACGAGATCTGGGTCATCCAGATCGAGCCACAGACCCGCGACGACCGACCGACATCGCTTGCGGAGATCACCGACCGCCGGCAGGAACTATCGGGGAATCTCTCGCTGAATCAGGAGCTGTTCTTCGTCCGGAAGGTCAACGAATGGGTCGAAAAGGGGTATCTCCCGGACGATTTCAAACACATCGAGATACGGCGACTGGGACTCGATGAAAAGCTGACAGCAGCTTCGAAGCGCGACCGCGACCCTCGGTTCATCGAGGACCTCATGGAAACGGGCCGGGCCGAAGCCGGCGCGTTTCTGGACCGGATACCAGAGTAAGCACCCGCCTTCTCAGTAGCTCTTCGCGAAGTACGCCGTCTCCTCGGCGTCCTCACCGCAGATGGCGCAGTCGTCGTGGATCGGCTCCTCGTCGCGGTCGAGGGGAACCATCACGATTTCGGCCGCGATAGCGTCTTTGATCGGTTCCTCACAGTCCGCGTCGCCGCACCAGCCACACTTCACGTAGCCGCCGTGCTGGCCGATAGTGCCCAGAATCTCCTCACGGGACTCAGCCTCGCGGATTTCGCCCTCCAGCGTCTCCTCGGCGTCGGCGTACAGCTTGGCGTGGACAGTGTCGAGGTGGTCGGTAACGGTGTCAGCGATGCCCTCGCGGTCGACGGTCGCGTTCTCACCGTCGGGCCGGTGGACCAGCGTGGCTTCCCCGTCCTCGACCTCGTGGGGACCGATTTCGATTCGGAGAGGAACGCCGTGTAGTTCGTGCTCGTTGTACTTGAAGCCGGGATTGCGGTGCTCGCGGTCGTCGAGTTCGACGCGGACGCCGGCCTCGTCCAGTTCGGCAGCGAGGTCGGCGGCGTAGTCGATGACTTCGTCCTTGTTGTCCTCCTGCCAGATGGGGACGACGACGACCTGATCGGGTGCGAGCGCGGGCGGGAGCACGAGCCCCTGGTCGTCGGAGTGGGTCATGATGAGCGCGCCCATCGCGCGCCAGGACAGCCCCCACGAGGTCGTGTGGGCGGTGTTCTCCTCCTCGTCGGCGTCGGCGTATGTGATGTCGAACGCCTCGCCGAAGGAGGTCCCCAGATAGTGAGAGGTGGCGGCCTGAACGGTCTTGCCGTCGGGCATCAGCGTCTCGATGGTCGTCGTGGTGTGTGCCCCGGGGAACTTGTCGTGCTCGGGCTTGCGGCCCTTCAGCGGCGGCATCGCCATGACCTCCTCGTAGAGGCGAGCGTACTGGTCTAGACGAGTCATCGTCTCCTCCCACGCGCCGTCCTCGTCGGCGTGGGCGGTGTGACCCTCCTGCCAGAGGAACTCCTTGGTGCGGAAGAACGGCTTCGTCTCGGTGGCCTCCCACCGGACGACGGAACACCACTGGTTCAACCGCAAAGGGAGGTCCCGGTGCGAGCGGGTCCACTGGGCCATGAACGGGGCGATGATGGACTCGCTGGTGGGCCTGACGGCGAGGCGCTCTTCGAGTTCCTCGTGGCCGCCGTGGGTCACCCACGCGACCTCGGGGTCGAACCCCTCGACGACGTCTTTCTCCTTCTCCAGATAGCTCTCGGGAATAAACAGCGGGAAGTAGGCGTTCTGGACGCCGGTGTCCTTGAACCAGCCGTCGAGGTTGTTCTGGATACGCTCCCAGATGGCGTAGCCGCGTGGTCGCGTGACGATGAACCCGCCCATGGGGGCGTAGTCCGCGAGGCCTGCCTTCTGGACGACCTCGGCGTACCACTCGCCGGGTGAATGCTCCTTGCTCTCGGTAATGCCGAGTTCCTGCTCGCCACTCATTAGGTGTGTCGTGGCCCACGGCGCTAATAAACTCCCCGAAGGGTGGTGAGCCGCTGGCACGCCGACCGGACCAGTTCGATGCCCCGCTTCGCGCCGCGAGGACCATCGTAGCGGAGGTCGATCTCAGCTCTATTCCGCCCGTATAGAGAGACTGTCTCCGGGCTCCGGGGTCCCGAAGGCCGATGCCGCGGACCCGCCGCGCAAGAACAGCTCCTGATAGGGGTCACTCCCACCAGCCGACCCTGGGACGATAGCGAGGACTCCCTCCGGAACGTTCGATACAGCATCCCTGACAACGACCTCACGGGACTCACCGTTGAGTTCGACAGCGACTGTGTCACTACCGGGTTCGAACTCCGAGGTTCGAATCGAGGTCTTGACGTTCCCGTACCCGTCGACGTGACAGACCACGGACTCGGGCGGGGCCGGGACGTCGTCGAGTGAGCGCTCCGCGCCCAGCGACGAGCGGTTCCCGTTCGCGATTTCGGCGACCCGGCGCGGGAACACGTCCCGCGAGCGGAACTGGCCGGTGTCGGCCGGCAGTTCGATCTCGCGGAAGGTCGTCGCGCGGCCGGCGATAAACGAGAGGTTGTAGCCGGCGTCGACGGCGACGACGGGGACGCCGTTGTCCAGTTCGAGATAGCACAGGGGCCCGCCGGTGTCGGCCCGCTCCGGCGTCGATTCCGTGGTTCGTGGCGCGGTGTTCGAGTAAATCAGCAGGTCGTCGAACGACGGATTGTGGATGCCGAGCTGCGCAATCCAGAACCCCGTGGCGACCGTCGAGAACGGCTTGACTTCGGTCGACTGGACGGTCATCGTCGGGTCGGCGGCAGTGAGACGGTGGACGACCTCCGAGAATGCCGGATCGGCCGGGCCGTAGTCCGCGATGAGATGGACGAACGTGCTCATGAAAGGCTCCGGTCGCTACCACGTCGGTGAACCTGTATAATCTTGTGCCTTGGTAACAGAGCCAGCGCTGTCAAACGCACCCCGCGCCGACACTCAGGCACCGATTGTCGTCAGCGAGGCGATAGAGTCAGCGACACGGCGTTCCATTCCCGTCCCGGTGAATCCCGGCGCGGGGTCGACAGCCTGCGCGTAGAACCCTTCCTTGCTCTCGACGAACTCGACACAGAGTGCCCGCGCGCCAAAGCGGTCCAGCAACTCCCGGACGCGGGCCGCGAGCGTCACCTCGACAGTCTCCTCGCTGATGACGTGGTCCAGCCCGGACACTTCCGACCGGACCTGAATCGCCCGCAGATGGGTTTCGCGGCCGTCGTTGACGGCGAAGTACTTGTACTCCACCGGCTCCTCCCGAACCCGGGCCTGGTAGAAATCGCCCTCGTCACTGTTCGCCGGCATCCCGTCCCAGGCGTAGCGAGTCCGGGCGATGTAGTCGTGATCCGGCTTTTCGAACCAGACGGTCGGGACCTGACAGCCGACCTGCTCCAGCCCGTGGAGGGCGACGAGTCGGCAGGCCAGCGCCGTCGTCGGCAGGAACCCGTTCCACGTCTCGACGCCGACCCTGTCGGCGTAGCGAAGGGCGCTGAATGACTCGGGCCGGAGCGTCGTGTTGACGAGTGCGGCCAGGTCGTCGATATCGGCTCTGGCCACCGGGTTTCCGGGGCGGAGAAACTGGACGTCGAACCCCCGGGCGGAGAGCCGCTCTGCGACGGCACCGAACACCGGGTGTTCAGGCTCGCAGATGAAGCCGATGCAGTCCATACCGCCACGTCTCAGCGGTCCGATAAAAAAGTCGCGCAAAACCGAACGACTGAGGCACCGTGGTTCCGAAGTAAACGCCTGATGAAACCGCTCAGTATTGGGGGCCATCTCGGTGCCGGGAGCTGGGACATCGCCGCCGTCGTCGTCCTCTCCGCTGTGGCCGGGGCGGTCCTGTGTGGGCTTGCCCTGGTCGCGTACCGCCAGCGCGGGACGCGTGCGTATCTGTTGATTGTGCTCGCACTCGCCGCGCTGTTTGCCCGCCCACTCATCGCGCTGCTGTCCGGATTCGAACTGGTCTCAGGACCGACCCACCATTTCCTCGAACACGCGCTCGATACCCTCTTTGTCGTCCTCGTCCTCGGTGCAGTGTACTACGCCCGGACAGTCGAGAAACGCCTCGACGAGGAGGGGCTATGAGCGACACCAGAGCGCGGATTTACCGGCACATCGAGTCCAATCCGGGAGTTCACTTCCGGGAGCTAACCCGGGCGCTGGACCTCGCAACGGGACAGGTACAGTACCATCTGGGCCGACTCGACCGCATCACCAGCGAGTCGATCAACGGGCGCACGCACTACTACACGGCGTCGTTCGACCCCTGGGAGCGCCACGCCATCGCCTTCCTCCGTCGCGAAACGGCGAGAGACGTTCTTGTCACGCTCGTAGAGCGCGAAGCCGCTCGCCCCGGCGAAGTGGCCGACCACCTCGACATCGCTCGGAGCACGCTCGAACACCACCTCAGCGGCCTGGTCGAACACGATATCGTCGAAAAGCGTCGGGACGGTGGACGGGTGACGCTGGCGCTCTGTCGGCGTGACCAGACGGTCGAGCTGCTCGCGACGGTGGACCCCACGGCCCCCGACCGCCTGTCGGACCGCTTCACCCGGTTACTCGACCGACTCTTCGAGAGCAGCTAGTTCGACTATCCGCGGACAGTGGCTGATTTCGAGTCCCGTACCACAACCCAATTGCACGGGCAGTCCATAGGGTGGGTGATGACTGAACGCGGAATTTCCCGACGCGAGTTCGCCAAGAGCGCCGTCGCCATCGGCGGCACCGCGGCGCTGGCCGCCTGTCTCGACCGCGGGTCGGGGACGGTACCCAAGGGAACCGACGACCCCTCGTCTCTCCCGGCGCGTCAGCACGCCTGGGACGCGTCGCTGGCGACCGACGACGCCGGGAACCACCGACTGTCGCGCCACCACGTCCTCCTGCTGCTGGATTACACCGGCGACGGAACGCCGACGGATGCCGGCCGCGAGCAGGTCGATACGGCGCTCCGCGACCTCGAACAGGCCTACGAGTGGAGCAACGAGGGGCTACTGTTCACGCTCGGGTACAGCCCGGCCTACTTCGACCGCTTTGAAGCCGACGTAGCCGGCGTCGACCTGCCAGAGCCGATGGCGCTTGCCCCCTTCGAAGACCCGGAACTCGACACGCCCGACGCGCTCCTGCACCTCGCCAGTGACGACGAGCGAGCCGTCATCGAGGCCGAAGAAGCACTGAAGGGGAATCGGGACACTGCGAACGACCACGAGATGAGCGCTACCTTCGAGGGCGTCCTGCGCGAGGCAGAGCGACGGACGGGGTTCGTCGGGGCCGGCCTCCCCGCCGAGAACCAGGACGTCGACGGGGTTCCGGACTCCGACCCGGTCCCCGAAGAGGCCCCGCTGTTCATGGGGTTCAAATCCGGGTTCAAGGAAAACCAGGCCTCCGAGGACCGCGTGACGGTCGATTCGGGACCGTTTGCCGGCGGCGCGACCCAGCACCTCTCGAAAATCCGGCTGCAGCTCCAGCAGTGGTACGAACAGGACTCTCGGGACCAGCGCGTCTCGAAGATGTTCTGTCCGGCCCACGCTGACGAGGACAGGGTCGAAGGCGTCGGCGAGAACCTCGGCACCGACAACGGTGCCAGCGAGTGTCCCGAGGACGTGGTCGAAAGCGGGCGACAGAAGGGCGTCGTCGGTCATGCACAGAAGATGTCCCGCGTCAGGGACGACGGAACACCGACCATCCTCCGCCGGGACTTCAGTTCGACCGACGACGGCGAAGCGGGGCTGCACTTCCTCTCGCTACAACGCTCTATCGCCGACTTCGTCGCGACGAAACAGGCGATGAACGGAACGGACGTCGCTAACGACTCCGCCGTCGGTCAGCGAGTGAACAACGGTATCCTCCAGTACATGACAGTCACGCGACGCGGGAACTACCTGCTCCCCCCGCGCTCGTTGCGGGCGCTCCCACCGGCCGACCCAGCCTGACGGGTCGATGTCGTCAGGAGACCGCGTCACGGTTCTCGACTGTCTCACGAGCCAGGGCGTCGGCGCCGACGCTGTACCGATACGACTGGGTAAAGTAGTCGGATATCGGACCGTCCGTCGCTGTCGAGCCGGCCGGCGGGTCGGTCGTCGACGACCCTGTACAGGTGATGACGACGTCGTACCCCCACGACCGCTCGGTGACGTTGTCGATGCGGCAGTCGAGGGTCATCTCGGTGTGTTCGCCCTGCCACAGACCGTTGTAGACGCTCCGGTACTGGTACTCGTAGACGAACTCACGGGCGGAGGACTCGTTCAGCGTCGCGGGCTGGTCGGGCGGGTCCTTTGGACCGTCATGGAACTCGACAGTCCCTGTCGGGGATGCAACGGTTGTCGCTGCCTCCGACGGGGGCGCTGACTCCGGCGACGGTCCACCGAAACATCCCGCGGCCAAGACGACGAAGCTGAGGACCGCAGTACGGGCGATTCTGGAGGACACGGCCGGGATTGCACCGACCGATAGCAAATGTCTTGTGCCGTTTCGGTCTCGCCACGACATTCGGCTATCGTACCAGAACGGTCTTTCAGACGAGGACCCAAAGGCGGTCCATGAATCGCCGAGAGTTCCTCGCCAGTGCCGGCCTCGCCGGCACGACGGTCCTGGCGGGGTGTGGTTCGCTGAGTTCCCAGTCGACACGCGCTCCCCCGCTGGTCGAGAACCGCCCCGACGCCACGTACCGCCCCACCCACGCCGAGGGAATGGGGATGGCCGGGATGGCACAGGCAGGCGAGTACATGGTCGGGCTGAGCTACTCCTTTCCCCACCGCTTCTGGACGGTCACCGGGACGACGGCCGAAAAGGTCGACATCCGGAGCGAGGACAGCGTCCACCTGATGGCAACCATCTGGGACCCCGAGACCGAGATGGTGCTGCCGGTGTCTGCCGGCCTCTCGATCACCATCGAACGCGACGGCGAGACGGTCGCCGACAAGTCCCCGTGGCCGATGATCTCCCAGAACATGGGCTTTCACTACGGCGACAACTACGCGCTCGACGGCGACGGTGTCTACCAGCTTTCCGTCCGCGTCAACGGGATGGGGGAACGCCGACTGGGGGGCTTCGACGGTCGGTTCGGCGAGGCCGGCGAGGCAACGGTCGAGTTCGACTTCGCACAGTCCACCCGCGACCAGCTCTCCTTCGAGGAGTTCCCGGACTCGCAGGGCGAGCGCGGGGCGGTCGACCTGATGAACATGGACATGGTACCGACATCGCAGGTCCCAGAAGTGTCGGCCCTGCCCGGAACGGTCCTCGGGACGGACAAAGGGAGCGACGGCGTGTACGCCGTGACGTGGGTACAGGACGCCGCGTTCCTCTCCGATGGCGAGTCGTATCTCGCCGTCTCGGCTCGGACGCCGTACAACCGCGTTCCCCTCCCGATGATGTCCCTC
This sequence comes from Haloarcula sp. KBTZ06, assembly GCF_048595605.1. Taxonomy (NCBI): domain Archaea; kingdom Methanobacteriati; phylum Methanobacteriota; class Halobacteria; order Halobacteriales; family Haloarculaceae; genus Haloarcula; species Haloarcula sp. KBTZ06. The sequence continues at coordinate 758,536 of NZ_CP184337.1, read as the reverse complement.
GACGGGAGTGTTGAGGCCGACGGCGAAACGGTGTTCGACGACGCGCTGACCGCTGGGGTCCACCCCGAACTCGGGTATCATTACGGCGCAGTCGTCGAGACGGCGACCCAGGAGCCGTCTGTCGGTGTCGACGTCGTCGCCCCGCCACAGGTGTCCCGCCACGAGGGGTACGAGACGGCGTTCCTGACGACACCCTCGTTCTCGTTTTCGGGAGGCTGACCGCCTCGACCAGTCGTTCGGTTGCGAGAGCGGACCATGGCTCACTCCACGGCGAACGGACTCTCCGTCTGTTGCCACGGCCAGCCCGGGACCCGCGTCTGAACCCCGGCCGCGAGTGCGGCGTCGAGGTCGTCAGCACCCGCGGCCGCTGTGTCGTCCCCGTGGGTTCGCACGTCCGCGACGTGGAAGGTGGCCTCCGCGAGCAGCCGGAGCGGTTGCTCGCCGGCAATCATCGCTGCCAGCTCACGGCCCAGCAGTTCGTCGACGACGAAGCCCGGGTAATCGCTCTCGACGTCCAGTTCTCGAAGCAGATGAACCAGCGCTGCGACGTTGACCGCACGGTCGCCGTCGGCGAACACCTCGTCGATGGCGGCCGTGTAGGCGTCGTCTGTGAGCGGCTCGACGTCGACGTCGAACTGGGACCCGAGATGGGCTCGCGTTTCGTTCACCAGCGGGACGACGTCGCTACGACGGTCCTGTACCCATTCGTACTCGTCGCGGACTGTGTCCGGTGTCAGTCGCATGGTGGCGTCTCACACGGTGTGCGTTTACTCCTTTGGGCAACAGCGCGTCGACCACGGTCCGGCCCCCTACCCTCCGTATTGCGAAGGCTTTTATAACACGAGGGGAATACTGAGAAATAGAGGACGGTTTTCCGGACATCTCTCCACGTCCGGAGGCAACTCACCGATAACTGATGACTTTATTAGAGAGCGTACATCCCGCGGCACCAGGTCGGCCCGCGCCAGCCGTGGACGGCCCCGCTACCGGGATGACACCCCGTTTTGAGCTATGAGCACTGTAGACAAGCAACTCGAAGACGTGAAGGCAACGATCGACGAGGAAGTCCCGCGCCGTATCTCCGTCTCGGATGTCACGTACGAGGGACCGGAACTCGTCATATACACGCGGGACCCGAAGGAGTTCGCCGCGAACAGCGACCTCGTTCGCCGGCTCGCGTCGAAACTCCGCAAGCGAATCACGGTCCGCCCGGACCCGGACGTACTGGCCCCGCCAGCCGAGGCTGAGGAGGCGATTCGGGAACTCATCCCCGAGGAGGCCGGCGTCATGGACCTGAATTTCCACACCGACACCGGCGAAGTCGTCGTCCAGGCCCAGAAGCCCGGCGTCGTCATTGGCCGGCGCGGCTCGACCCTGCGTGACATCACGCAAGAGGTCGGCTGGACGCCCGAAGTCGTTCGAACGCCCCCCATCGAGTCCTCGACGGTCGAGAACGTCCGGAACTTCCTCAAACAGGAGCGTGAGGACCGCCGGGACATCCTCGAACGCGTCGGCCGGCAGATCCACCGCGAGCCGATGTCCGACGACGAGTACGTCCGTATCACGACACTGGGCTGCTGCCGAGAGGTCGGCCGCGCCGCGTTCATCCTCTCGACGCCGGACACGCGCATCCTCATCGACTGTGGTAACAAGCCCGGGTCGAACGGGGAGCAACCGTATCTGGACATCCCGGAGGCGTTCGGGGCCGGGACCAACGGTATCGACGCCGTCGTCCTGACCCACGCACATCTGGACCACTCCGCGCTGGTCCCGCTACTGTTCGAATACGGCTACGACGGCCCCATCTACTGCACCGAGCCGACGCGGGACCTGATGGGCCTGCTGACGCTGGATTATCTGGACACTGCCGCGGACGACGGTCGGACCCCGCCGTACGACTCCGAGATGGTCCGCGAAGCCATCAAACACACCATCCCGCTGGAGTACGGCGACGTGACCGACATCGCGCCCGACATCAAACTGACGCTGCACAACGCCGGCCACATTCTGGGCTCGTCGGTGTGTCACTTCCACGTCGGCGACGGCCTGTACAACGTCGCCTTCTCCGGCGACATCCACTACGACGACACGCGCCTGTTCGACGGCGCGGTCAACGACTTCCCGCGGGTGGAAACGCTCGTGCTGGAGTCGACCTACGGCGGCCGCAACGACTACCAGACCGATCAGGAAGACTCAGAGCGAAAGCTCAAACAGATCATCCAGAACGCCTACGACCGCGACGGGAAAGTGCTCATTCCGACCTTCGCCGTCGGGCGGTCACAGGAACTCATGCTCGTCCTCGAAGAGGCGATGCGGAACGGCGACATCCCCGAGATGCCGGTCCACCTCGACGGGATGATCTGGGAGGCGACGGCCGTTCACACGACCTACCCCGAGTATCTCCGCGACGGTCTGCAGGACCGTATCTTCGACGAAGACCAGAACCCGTTCCTGGCCGATCAGTTCAACCACATCGACGGCGGGGACGAGGAACGACAGGAGATCGCCGATGGCGATTCCGCTATCATCCTCTCTACTTCGGGGATGCTTACCGGCGGGCCGGTCATGTCCTGGCTCGAACAGCTCGGCCCCGACCCGGATTCGACGCTTACCTTCGTCGACTATCAGGCGCAGGGAACGCTTGGTAATCGTATCCAGCGCGGCGTAGACGAGGCGCCCGTCGGCGGCAACGGGCGCAGCGAGACGGTCCCGCTGGAGATGACCGTCGAGACGGTCGACGGCTTCTCCGGCCACGCCGACCGACAGGGACTCGAAAACTTCGTGAAGACGATGAACCCCCGACCCGAGAAGATCCTCTGTGTCCACGGCGACGAATCCGCGACACAGGACCTCTCCTCGTCGCTGTACCACGACCAGAACATCCGGACCTTCGCGCCGGAGAACCTCGAAACGTTCCGCTTCCGCTGATCCAGTCGCCGTTCCCGGTTCGTTCTCACTCCCCGATAGCCGGACGAACCTCTATACGGCAGGCGGGTGAACTACCGCGTATGGACATCATCCAGTATCTCGACGAACTCGAACCGGTCGGGATGGTACTCATCGGGCTCGTACTGTTCATCATCCCTGAGCCGGCCACCTCCACGCTGGGTATCGGCCTGATGGTGCTCGGCGGCGCGTGGTGGTTCTACGAGTGGAACCGGTGAGATAACTCACAGCAGTCCCGATGAATCACGACCGCATTCACGCGCAGGAACCGTCACACCACCGCGACAGCTGGACCGTCGGTACAATCACCGAGATAGCGGAGCGAGACGGCCACTGTGTCGTCACCGTCGAAAACAAGTCCGGTGCGCCGACTGAACTCGTCGTCACCATGGCCATTCGCGACCTGTTCGTCAGTCGGCTCGACATCGGCGACGACGAAGATCCGGTCGGCGAGCGCGTCTGGTTCCGGAAACGCGGCGGGTCGTAGCCAGCCGCTGACGCGTCCGGTCACCGTTCGACGGGACGCTACGACAGATCGACGATCCGGTCGGCCCAGCGCCGGAGCCTATCGAGCGCGTCCCGTTCGGCCCGGGACACCGGATTATCGACGCCCAGTTCGTCGCTGTCGAAGGCGTTGAGGACGGCTACGTCCGCCTTTTTACAGTATTCGGTGAGCCGGCTGACCGCAGCGGCGTCGTGCTGGAACGGAATCGTCGCGTCGTTGACGAACACCGCGCGGGGATTCTCCGGGAGCGCGTCAATCAGTCGCTCGGCACGGCGGGCGTTTTCCCGGGCGAGTGCGACCGCCTGCTCGGCCGTCTCGCTCTCGGCGCGGGGCGCACTGGCGTCGATCCGGCCGACCCAGACCGACTCCGGGACGCTGATAAATCGATCAAGACGGCCGCCTAATACAGTCCCGTCCAGTTCGATTTCGGGCGCGAAATCGAGGACGACAACGCCCTCGGTGCCCTCGCGGTCGAGCCATGCCTCTATGGCGGCAGCGGTCGTCCGCGTCTTGCCGGCGTTGGAGGGACCGGTGACGAGCGTCGACCCAGAGAGTGGGAATCCAACGCCGGTCACGCGAGGAGTTCCTCCCGGAGGAACTTCCCGCCGAGGCCGGCCATGGCGAGGCCGAGGACGATGGCAAACGCCAGCACGAACCCGGAGAGCGGGCCGACGCCGCCGCCGAGCTGTTCGACGACGAAGTTCCCGGCGAGCCCGCCCGAAACTGCGATGAGCGCCAGCCCGCCGGCGTTCGCCGCCAGCGAGTTCGACTCCGGAACCGCGTCGGAGTTCAGGAGATAGAGGACAAGGGCGATGACGAACGGAGTGCCGACGGTGCCGAGGGCAAGCACGAGGACGAGCTGGCCGAGCACGTTCCCGCCGATGAACGCGCCCGGGGCAGAGAGCAGCGCGACGGCGACGAGTAGCCCGCGGTAGCGGCTGTCCTCGATAGTGGTGCCCCAGCCGAGCTTGTCGGCGAGCAGGAACGGCGGGACGATGGTGTTGCCGCCAAGCGTCGACACGGCCGCGCCCCAGAGGCCGAGCAGGAACAGCCAGCGAGCGCTGTCGCCGACCAATGGACCGAGGGCCTCCGCAGCGCCGACCGTCGTGAGGTCGCCGGAAGTGAGCACGCTCGCCGTCACCAGGAAGATGGCGAGGCTGTAGATGCCAAACGCCACCAGCATAGACGCCCCCACGTCGACCGTCGCGAGGTCGTAGTCCTCGCGGGTCCAGCCCCGCGCTCGCATCGTGTAGGAGTGCATCGTGATGAGCGTGATGTGGACCGCGCCGCCGAGGATGCCGGCCGCGACCAGCGCGCTCCCGGACGGGACGGACGGAATCAGTCCGGTCACCGCCGCGCCGGCGTCGATGGGGACGACGAACAGACTGGCGACGAACGCGACGACCACGAGCAGGACGAGGACTTTCGCGGCGAGTTCGAGGAACCGGTAGCCGCCGCCGGCCAGGCCCGCCGCGAGGATGAGCGCCCAGGCGACGCCCCAGATTCGCGCGTCGATACCGGTCACCGTCGCCGAGACCGTGGCGACAGTCTTCATGATTACGAGCTGTGCCACGCCGGCCGCAAGCACCGCGTCGCCGACCAGCAGCCACGCCCACGCGTCGCCGAGGTGCTCCTCGACGACGGCGACGATGCCCCGTTCGGTCAGAAGTCCCAGCCGCATCGCGAGGTACTGGGCCAGCGCTCCCGCCCCCGCGGAGAGGACGACGACCCACAGGAGACTGTAGCCGAACGCACCGCCAGCGGTGACGAGGCTGGCAATCGTCGCCGGGCCGGCGGCGATTGCACCCGCGATCCAGGACGGCCCCATCGCTTCGGCGTATTCACCGAGTGTTCCCTTGCTAACAGCCGAACTGTCGACGGTTTCGGTCGAACTCATACCTCCGGCTTGGGTGAGGCCCCCTGAAAACCCTGCCGACATATTGTTCGGTGGTATTCTACGGTAATTCGACTTCAGTAAAGCGATTATGCGAAAATGACAGCGCTGGCCGAATTGACACACCACACGCTCACCGAGCGGAACGCTACCGAGAGCAGGACAGACCGCTCCGACTCAGAGTTCAACGGTTCCGAGGTCCGATTCCAGTTCGTCGACGTGGTCGTTGTAGGCGTCGACGAAATCCGCGAACTGGGGGGCGTACTCCCGGATGTCGGCGGCCGACGGCGGTTCGTACTGCGAGAGGAGATAGAGCCCGTTGCTCCCGCCGACCCGGAGGTACGACGCGCCGTCGGTGTCCCATTTGAGTTCCCAGCGCGTGCCGCCGATTCGGTCGGTGAAGGTCCCGTAGTCGCCGCCCTCGTAGCGCTGGAGTTCCCGGGCAATCTGGTCGCAAATCTCGCGGATGCGGCCGAGGACACGGTCGCGCTCGGCCACGACGCCGTCGGTGGTGGCAATTTCCGGGAACTCGGTCGATACGTCGTCGAGCACGCCGTCGAGCGACGCGACGTAGTCGTTGAACCCCTCGACGAAGGCGTCGTAGTCGGCGAGTGCGGCGGCCAGCGGCTCCGGCTCGGGTGGCTGTTTGGTCGAGATGACGTACGTGTCCGAGCCGCGCGACGGCGAGAACCGCAGATACTCCAGATCGCCGCCCTCGTACTTGACGGTCCACTCGCCGCGGTCGGTCTCGATGTCCGCCTGCCCGTAGTCGCCGCCTTCCAGCCGGGCGAGCTGGTAGGCGACCTGTCCGGCGTGGTCCCGGACCGCCGCGACCAGTTCGTCACGCTGCTGTGCAACGGCCGTTGCGTCGGCAGGGTCCACCGGTGGCCACTCTGTCACAGTAGACGGAAGCGACGGGACGGCAATAACAGGCTCGGTCGGCTACTCTGACTCCAGCAAGGCGTCGTCGCCGTGGCGTTCGCGGAGCGCCTCGAAGTACTCCTGCTGCTCGTCGATGTTCTGCGTGGACTCGGCGTACACGTCGGTAAAGAGATCCGTCGGTTCAGCGGCGTGAGCCTCCGCGTTGTCGATAATCTCGCCGAGTTGCTCGTCGATGGTGTCGTCCATCACGTCGATCTTCTCGTCGTCCAGCAGATTGCAGTTCCTGAGGAACTGCTCCATGCGGTCCAGCGGGTCGCGTTCGCGCCACTGCTCGACCTCCGCGTCGTCCCGGTACACGTCCGGGTCGTCGGCGGTCGTATGTGCGCCGAAGCGGTACTGGACGGCTTCGATGAAAACGGGTCCCCGCTCCTGTCCGTCGGCTCCCACGGCCCGCTCCCGTGCGGCCTCGGTGACGGTGTAGGTCGCCAGCGGGTCCATCCCGTCGACCTGCACGCCGTCGAAGCCGTAGGCGTCGGCCTTCTGCGCCAGCGTCTGGCTGGCGGTCTGGCGCTCCCGCGGGACGGAGATAGCCCACTGGTTGTTGTTACAGAAGAACACCGTTGGTGTCTCGAACACGCCGGCGAAGTTCATCGCCTCGTGGAAGTCCCCTTCGCTGGTGGCCCCGTCGCCGAAGTGGACGATACCGGCGCGCTCGTCGCCCTTTCGCTTTGCCGCCCACGACCACCCGACGGCGTGGGGCAGGTGTGCACCGATGGAGATGTTCAGCGGGAACACGTTCACGTCGCCGAGAGCGGCGTTGCCCGCTTCGTGGCCCATCCAGTAGAGGACGTACTCCCAGGGGAGCCCGCGGGCGACGAGCGCGCCGTGTTCCCGGTACTGATAGAAGATTGTGTCCTCGTCGGCCAGCGCGTACGTCGACCCGACCTGAGACCCTTCCTGGCCCGCCAGCGAGGAGTAGGTGCCGAGCCGACCCTGCCGCTGGAGACTTATCATCCGCTCGTCGAACTGCCGCGCAAAGCGCATATCGCGGTACATCGAAACCAGTTTCTCGTCAGAGAGGTCCGGGATGAGGTCCGGGTCGACGATCTCGCCATCGGCGTCCAGCGCCTGCGCCTGGTCGTCGTACGCCCTATCGAGCACGTCGGTTGCCATGTCGTATCACCACACTCGGTGCGGACTGGCAAAAAGGTGTGTCTGAGCCATGATTCACTGACGGAACAAGGATTCGTCAGTCTCAATGACCTTTTCCCAGACCACGGCCGCCATCGCCGCTTAGTCGAGCCACTCCAGCACGCGCTGGCGGGCGTCGGCTTGGTCGTCGGGCATGACCTCAAGCACGACGTTGCCGTCGAACTCCGAAGCCAAAATTTCGGCTGTTCGTTCGAGGGGTATCTCCCCGTCGCCGAAGGGGAGGCCGTCGTTCAACAGCGTTCCGTCGGTGAAGTGGACGACCTGAATCTGGTCGCCGTAGCTTTTCAAGAGGTCCGAAAGTGACTCCAGATACGCTGGCTCGGACATGAACAGGTGGGCCGTATCGAGCACCAGATCGTGGCCGCGGTCGAGCAGTAGATTCGCCAGCGAGAACTGGCTCGCGCCGGGGTTGTTCTCGTAGCCGCAGGGGGCGGCGAAGTCGTAGCTGTCCAGCAGGGCGGTGTGCGTGTGCTGGGCGTACTGGCTGTGGACAACGAGATAGGCGTCGAGTCGCTCGGCAAGCGCATCGCTCCGGCGGAACGGTTCCGGATCGTCCGGGCGGGCGTGAAGCGTGTGGACCGACGCCGCCGAGACGGGTGACTGTTTGACCATCGCCGCTGTAGCCCCGACGTCGTCGAGGTCCGACGGCCGGAGGTGGAGTTCCACGCTGTCGAAGCCTCGGTCGGCCGCGGCGTCGAGCTTGGCTGTGGTCGGCGGGCACTTGCCGACGATATTCATTGGAGGGAGATTCCACGACGGCGAAAATAAAACAGTCCCTTCGTCGACACGACTGGCCCGAGTATTCATGCTGTTTCCGTCCAATATGTCGGTGATGCCCGGCAAAGCGAACCCGGAGACGGACGAGAGTGCGGTGACACTCTGGTGGGAACACCACCTGTCGCACACACATGCAGTACTCTGGACCGTCATCCTCGTCGCAACAGTCGGGGACATCCTCCTGACGATGACTGGGCTCACGGTCGGACTGCAAGAGGGGAACGTCGTCGTCAGCACGATGCTCGCGGAGTTCGGGCTGGCGGGCCTCTGGCTGGTGAAGTTCGGGGCGATGCTGTGGCTGGTCGCCGGGTGGCGACTGCTCTCCGAACACAACGCGACGGTGTTTCTCGCCCTGTTCGCCGTGGTGACGCTCGCGGTCGTTGCTTACAACGCCGTCACCATCCTGCAGTACCGCGGGGTGATAACGGCTGTTGCGGTGTTTTGAGGGGTGACGCGTTAGGATTCGGGAACACCGGCGTTAAGTACCACTGGGTGTGACCACGGAGTAATGGATAGACGTTCCTTCCTGACAGCGGCCGGTGTGACAGTGTCCGTCTCGTTTGCCGGCTGTGCCGGGCTGGGCGGTAGCGACGAGTCGAGCACCGAGGCATCGAGTACGGACGAGTCAACCGCGACCGGAACGAGTACCGGCGACGCCGGCGATGTAGAGGAAACGCTCGTCGTCGGAACCTACAGCGCCTTCGTCGACTCGCCGTCGACGAGTCCGGGCGCGTGGGTGAAACAGCGCTTCGAGGAGGAGTTCGACGCCCGCCTGATCTGGCAGACGCCGAGCAACGAGGTCAACCACTACATCGAACGCCGGAACGCCGGCGTCGACATCGAGGCCGACATGTACCTCGGGCTGAACACGGACCACCTCGTCCGGGTCGACGAGAACCTCGACGACGGGCTGTTCGCCGGGGTCGGCGACGTGGCCGGCCAGGACGACATCAAACCGGGGCTGCAGTTCGACCCCGACGGCCGGGCGATACCCTACGACACCGGCTACATCAGCCTGGTGTTCGACGGCACGGAGACCACAGCACCGGAGACCTTCGACGGCCTGCTTGCGGAGGAACACGCCGGCGACCTCATCACGCAGAATCCGTCCAGTTCGGCTACCGGCCGGGCGTTCCTGCTGCACACGGTCAAGCAGTTCGGCCCGGACGGCTATCTGGACTACTGGAGCGACCTGCAAGAGAACGACGTTCGGGTGCTTGGCTCATGGAGCGATGCCTACAGTGCGTGGTCGGGCGGCGAAGCGCCGATGGTCGTCTCCTACTCCACCGACCAGGTGTTCGCGGACCAGAACGACGCCAATCTGGAAGAACACCAGATCCGCTTCCTGAACGACCAGGGCTACGCCAACCCGGAAGGGATGGCGGTCTTCGATGGAGCGGACACGCCCGACCTCGCCCGGGAGTTCATGGGCTTCCTGCTGCGCCCGGAGATTCAGGGCGAAATCGCCGTCCGGAACGTCCAGTTCCCGGCGACCGAATCCGCCGACCTCCCCGAGGACTACGCCGAACTGGCTCAGGAGCCCCCGGAGCCGGTCACGTTCGGCTACGACGAACTCAAGGGCTCCGTCTCGGGCTGGATCTCCGACTGGGAACGGCAGTTCGCCTCGAACTAACGACGACCGACTGTGGCCCGAGATTCAGACGGCGGTGCCGATGGTGGCGGCGGGGGGTCGACAGGGACAGCGAACAGTCCGTCCCGCGAGCGGGGCCGGACCGTCCGCAACACTATCGAGCGTCGGGCAATCGTCGGGCTCGCGGTCGCAACTATCGCCCTCTTGCTTGGCATCTTCTACTACCCGGTGGCGACGGTGTTCATCGACAGCGTCCTCGTCGACGGCCGCTTGACGGGCCGGGTGTTCGTCTCGATACTGCGGGACCCGTTCTACCTCGGAGAGCCGGCGCGGTTGCTCGCCGGCGAACCCATAGCGAGCGTCATCGAGGACGCACTGTCGCCGGACCGGCGGCTGGGCGTCATCGGCTTCACGGCGTATCAGGCGGCTCTCTCGACCGTCGCCAGCGTCGCTCTCGGCCTGCCGGCGGCGTATCTGCTCGCTCGGTATGAGTTCCCCGGTCGGCGAACGCTCCGGTCGCTAACGATTCTCCCCTTCGTCCTCCCGTCGATAATGGTCGGGGTGGGCTTCGTCGCCACGTTCGGCCGGAACGGGACGCTCAACGCCGTGCTCGGCGCGCTCGGTCTGGGGCAGGTGAATCTCCTGTTCACGCTTGAGGCCGTCGTTATCGCTCACGCGTTCTACAACGCGCCCCTCGTGGCGCGGGTGACCACCGCCGCCTGGGAGTCCGTCGACGCCAGTGCGGTCGAGACGGCCCGGAGCCTCGGCGCGAGCCCCGTCCGAGCGTTCCGCGACGTGGTCGCCCCGCAGCTGTACCCGTCGGTGCTGATGGGGGCGGCGCTGACCTTCGTGTTCACCTTCAGCACGTTCCCCATCGTCCTCGCGCTGGGCGGGTTCCAGCTGGCGACCGTCGAGGTGTTCGTCTACCGGCTCATCCGAGACCTGGAGTACGCCGAGGCGGCCGCCCTCGCGCTGATTGAACTCGGCATCTCGCTGGGGCTGCTGTACGCGTACCTCCGGTACGAGGCCAAGCATACTGTCCGGTCGCGGGGGATTCGACCGCTTCCGCGGCGGCCGCTGACACCGCCGTCGTTCTCGGTCCGGGAACTGCTCCCCCGGCTGGGGCTCGCCGTCTACGCCGTCGTCGCGCTGGCGGTGTTCGTCGCGCCGATAGCGAGCATGGTGCTCGCCAGCCTCAGCGGCCCGGAGGGGCTGACGCTGGCGAACTATCAGTTCCTCATCGACCGCCAGACGACCGGCGCATCGTTCCAGGTCCAGCCGTGGGATGCGGTCAAGAACTCACTGCTGTTCGGGGTCGCCTCGCTGGCCGTTGCCCTCCCGATGGGCGTCGTCGTGGCCGTTCTCACGACGCGGGACTACCGCGGCCGGAAGCTCGTCGACGCCGTCGCGATGGCCCCACTCGCCGTGTCGGGTATCGTCGTCGGCCTCGGCCTGCTTCGTGGCCTCGTCTTCGGCGTCGAGGTCGGCGGCTCGCGAATCGCCGTCGGCGGCAGCTTCGCCATCGTCTCCGCCCACGCTGTCGCGGGCTACCCGTTCGTCGTCCGGACGGTCGCGCCCGGACTCGAGGGAGTCGACCACACGCTGGTCGAATCCGCCCGCGCGCTCGGCGCGCCGCGTGCCAGAGCGCTGCTGGACATCGAACTGCCGCTCGTGTGGCCAGCGGTCATCGCTGGGGCCGCCTTTGCGTTCGCTATCTCTATCGGGGAGTTCTCGGCGACGATTGTCCTCGCCTCGGGAACGAACCAGTTCACGATGCCCATCGCCATCGAGCGGTTCATCGGCCGCCGTCTCGGTCCCGCGACAGCGATGGGCGTCGTCCTGCTCGTTGTCACCAGCGCGAGCTTCCTGCTCATCGACCGGCTGGGGGGTGACGACGTTGGGTTCTAAGGAGTCGCCGTCGGACAGTGCTGCCGTGAACCGGACCGCCCCGCCGGCCGTCGAACTCGACGGCGTCACCAGACGCTACGGCGAGACGACCGCCGTCGAGGACCTGTCGCTTTCCGTTCGGGACGGCGAGTTCTTCACGCTGGTCGGCCCCTCCGGCTGCGGGAAGACGACGACGCTCCGGCTCATCGCCGGCTTCGAGGACCCGACGCAGGGCGAAGTCCGGTTCGGCGGCGAGTCCGTCACCGGCGTCCCGCCGGAGGGCCGCGACGTGGGCGTCGTCTTCCAGAACTACGCGCTGTTCCCGCACATGACCGTCGGGGAGAACGTCGCCTACGGCCTCTCGTTCTCCGACCCGCCCGGCGGCGGCAGCGACGAAGCGCGGGTTCGTGAGCTGCTGGAGCTGGTGGACCTCGACGGTATGCAGGACCGGGACCCAGACACGCTTTCCGGCGGCCAGCAACAGCGGGTGGCGATGGCCCGCGCGCTGGCCCCCGGCCCCGACGTGCTCCTGCTCGACGAGCCGATGAGCGCCCTGGATGCGAAGCTCCGGGAACGGTTGCGCGTGCAGGTCCGCGAGATTCAACAGGAACTGGGCATTACGACGATTTACGTCACCCACGACCAGGAGGAGGCCTTAGCTGTCTCAGACCGCGTGGCAGTCATGCGAGACGGGACGCCGGAACAGGTCGCGCCGCCGCGGACCATCTACCGCGAGCCGGCGACAGAGTTCGTCGCCACCTTCGTCGGCGACAACAACGTCCTCAGCGGTGAGGTGACGGCAGTTCGGTCGACCGACAGGGTTGACGATTCCAGCGACGAGAGTGGACGATCCATCGCGGACGTGACGGTCGACAGTACGACGCTCTCAGTGGCCCTGGATGGTGACAGCGACCCGGAGGCCGCTGTCTCGGCCGGGGACCGGCTCACGTTCTGTGTGCGACCGGAGCGGCTTACCCTCGATGCCGACCGGAACGCGCTGACGGCGACCGTCACGAGCGCGGAGTTCCTCGGGGAGACGACGCGCGTTCATCTCGACTGGGAGGGTCGAGAAATCCTGTTACGAGCCGAAGACCCGCCGACGGGCACGGTGACAGTCGGCTTCGACCCGGCGGACGCACACACTGTCGACAGACAGTAGTAAGCTACCAATCCTCACGCCCACGCCGGAATGGAGCCTGTTTTAACCCACCTGTGGTTATCGCCGATATAAATATGACACGCGGGGCCGTCGCAGGTGGTCGGCAGAGGCGTATCGGAGCGTGTCGACAGGGCTGGCGGGAACACCCAGCTTCAAACCAAAGCCATGTCGGAGTCCGGCCAGCTAGGCGCGACGGGGTGCAGTGATGGTCGAGTTCGAACCCCGGCTGTTCGACGATATCGACCCGTCTGAGCGGCCGTCGCTGGGTGCCGCTCTCGTGCCGATTGCGGGAATGATTGTGTTCCTCAGTGTGGGCCTCATTGCCTTCGACTTGGACCCACAGTTCCCGCTGTTCTGGGGGATCGCCTTCACCGGCCTGTTCGCACGGTATCACCTCGGGCTGACGTGGGAAGACCTGTACGACGGGATCGCCAGCAGCCTGCTCATGGGCATGCGGGTAATTCTCATCATGTTCACCGTCTACGCGCTCATCGCGTCGTGGATTCAGGCGGGCACGATTCCCAGCCTCATGTACTTCGGTTTAGAGCTATTCACGCCGACAGTGTTTCTCCCAGTAGCGGCCATCCTCTCTGCGATAATCTCCTTCGCCGTCGGCTCGTCCTGGACGACGGCCGGGACACTCGGGGTGGCGCTCATCGGCATCGGTTCGGGACTGGGTATTTCCGAGCCGATGACCGCCGGTGCCATCCTCAGCGGGGCCTACACGGGGGACAAGCAGTCCCCGCTCTCGGATACGACGAACCTGGCCGCCGCAGTGACAGACACGGACCTGTACGAACACATCAACGCGATGCGGGCCGGCACGCTCGTCGCGTTCACGATTGCCGTCCTCCTGTACGCCGGCCTCGGACTGCGGGCCGCTGGGGCCATTCCTACTGACCGGGTTGCGTCCATCCAGGCGGCAATCGAGGGCACGTACGTCGTCTCGCCGTTCGTATTTTTACCGGTCGTTGTGACCTTCGGGCTTGCGCTGCGTGGCATCCCCGCACTGCCGACGCTCGGAACGGGCGTGTTCGCTGGCGTCGCAACCTCGATGCTCGTGCAGGGAACCGGGTTCGGTGCCGCCTGGTCGGCCGCACAGTCCGGAACAGCGCCGGAGACGGGCATGGAACTCGTGAACGGACTCCTAGAGAGCGGGGGGCTGACCGGCGGCGCGTGGATCGTGACGATTGCGATTGCCGCGCTCGCGCTGGGCGGACTGCTCGAACGAGCCGGCGTGCTCGCGGTCCTCTCTCACCATCTCGGGCGACTCTGTCACAACGTCGCGAGCCTCACAGGCGTGACCGCTGTTTCCGCTGTTTCGATGAACATTCTCGCAGCAGAACAGTACGTGAGTATCGTGGTCCCGGGGATGACGCTCGGTAATCTGTACAACGAACAGGGGCTCAAGAGTCAGAATCTCTCCCGAGCCATCGAAGCGTCGGGAACGACCACGAGTGCGCTCATCCCGTGGAGCAGCGGCGGTCTGTTCATGGCCGGGACGCTCGGCGTCCCGACGCTGGAATACGCGCCGTACTACTTCTTCGGCTTTCTCTCGCCGCTCGTGCTCCTGTTCATGGGGGTCACTGGCTGGCAGATCGTCTATGCGGATCGAACTGGCGCGGAAGAGACGACTGTGCAGTCCGGTGGTGGCGGGTCGGTGACGGCAGGCGAGGACTAATCGGCCTTGCGCTGCCAGCAGTCGTGAATGTGTGATCGTGACTGAACGCTGGCGGCTTTCTCGTGCGCGTGCGCGCGAAGCCCTGATAAGTCCACAGCCCCTACGTTAGACGATGACACCACAGAAGCCATCCGCTGACGGCGAGCAGGCTGCCGACGGTCGGGCGACCGACGTAGGCCCGGCGGTCGACTACGAGACGGTGTCGGTACCAGTGCTGGTCGTCGGCGCTGGCGCTGCCGGGGCGCGGGTCGCTATCGGACTCGCCGAGAACGGTGTCGAGCCGCTGGTCATCGGCAAGCGGGATCACGGCGACGCACACACGACGTGGGCCGCCGGCGGCATCAACGCCTCGCTGGGATCGCTCGACCCCGAGGACGACTGGACGATTCACGCCGCCGATACGCTGGACGAGGGCCATTTCATCAACGACCCGAAAGCAGTCGAGCTGACGACCAAGCATATGCCCGACCGCATCCGGGAACTCGATGACTGGGGGACCCCCTTCGATCGGACCGAAGACGGCAAGATCAATCAGCGCTACTTCGGCGCGCAGTCGTTCCGCCGGACCTGCTTCGTCGGTGACCGCACGGGCGAGGCGATGCTGGACACGCTCGTCGACAGGGCCCAGTCGCTCGAAATTCCCTACCGCGACAACGTGATGATCACGCGGCTGCTCTCGGACGGCGACCGCGTCTACGGGGCGGCCGGCTACGACATGGAGAGCGGCGAGTTCATCCTCTTCGAGTCGGATCACGTCGTCCTGGCGGCGGGTGGCTCCTCCGCGCTGTATAACCGCCACTCCTCGCGCGACGAGGAGAACAACGGCGACGGCCCGGCGCTGGCGCTCGAAGCCGGCGCGTCGCTGATGGACATGGAGTTCGTCCAGTTCCACCCAACGGGGATGGTCGGCGACCGCTACGGCGAGGACTGGGACGGCCGCCTCGTCACCGAAGCGGTCCGCGGGGAAGGCGGTCGGCTGCTCAATGCCGACGGCGAGCGGTTCATGGAGGAGTACTCGCCGGACCAGATGGAACTCGACGCGCGCGACGTGGTGGCCCGTGCCATCGCACAGGAACTCCGCGAGGGCCGTGGGACCGAGAACGGCGGCGTCTATCTGGACATTTCCCACCGCGACGACGAGTACATCAAGTCCCGACTGCCGCGGATGTACGAGCGGTTCATGGACCTCGGCGTCGACATCACGGAGGAGCCGATGGAAGTCGCGCCGACCGCCCACTACTCGATGGGCGGCGTCGACATCGACTTCGAGACCGGGGAAACCGGCGTCAGTGGGCTCTACGCTGTCGGCGAGACGGTCGCAGGCGTCCACGGCGCGAACCGCCTAGGCGGGAACTCGTTGGCGGAGACGGTCGCCATCGGCGCGCTCGTCGGCGACCACGTCGCGGCGCAGGTGACAGACGACGACCGCGACGACGCCCTGCCGGCTGGTCAGCGTGCCATCGCCGAGCGCGAGTTCCGGTCGCTGCAGGAACTGGCGGCGTCGGACGGAGACGAGACGCCCGGAGGGCTACTCGCGGACCTCGGCGACCTGCTGTGGGAGCACGCCGGTATTCTCCGTAACGGCGAATCACTGTCGGACGGCCTCGCCGCGCTCGATGCCCTTCGCGAACGGACTGGGGACATCGGTATCGACGGCGACCGGACCAGCCTGTCGTTCGAACTCGCCGTCGATCTGTTCTTCAGCCTCACGGTTGCCGAGGCCCTGCTGCTGAGCGCACGCAAGCGCGACGAGTCCCGCGGCGCGCACTACCGCACCGACGCGCCCAACGTGGACCCCGAGTGGCGGCGGAACATCCTCGTAGACCGCGGCGATACCGGGCTCGAACTGACGACTCGCGGCGTCGCCGAACCGAGCGACGAAGTCAGCGAGGCGGTCGACGTCGGCTACGAACTCGACTATCACCACCTCGAATAGAGCGGTCCACCCAACAGTCCGCCTGCGGTTGCTCTTTTAATCTCGATAGGCGCAGTGGAAGCCGGCGACCTGCTGGTAGAACGTCGGAATCACGTCCGTTCGAAGGTCCACGTCAGGGTCGTCTTCGAACTCCTGGCGCGTGAACTCCCGAGCGTCTTCGATGGCCGCTTCGACATGGGGCGGGACGCCAGGTTCGTCAATCGTGCCGATGTAGGCCCAGATGAACGCCGCCTCCAGCGTGTCGAAAAACTCCGAGGGCGGTTCGAACGTGGGTTCGCCGTCCGCCGCGATTCGGTTGTACGTCCGGCTGATGAGGACGCTGCCGTCGTCGAGGCCGTGGTCGGCGAACGACTCCGTGGTCGTACACTCTTCGTCCCCGTCGTAGTCCCGTGCAGTGTCGCTTGACATACCTGGATAGAGGATTGGTAACTAAAAGTAACCGTCCGGAGTGTGTCTCAATACGACACACCCTGGATGGTTTTTACGTCACTGAAATTCAAGGCGGTCCCAGCCGATGTTCTATTCACTGTGGCACCGACCCGCCGAACCGTCCTCGCCAGCGGCGGCCCCGCACTCGGGAGCCTCACCGCCGTTTCGGGGTGTCTAGGTGCCGACGACGACGCGGACGTGTCGTGTCCGCCGTCTGTCCCGACGGACGCGTCACTACGCCTCGGGTTCGTCGGCGACGTGATGCTGGGCCGGAGCGTCGACGAACGCTGGCGCGATGCCCCCGACGGACCGACGGCCGTCTGGGGGTCGATGCTCGACGAACTCCAGTCACTCGACGGGCTGGTGGCGAACCTCGAATGCTGTCTCTCGGACCGCGGCGAACCGCGGCCCGGCCGTACGTTCCACTTCCGAGCGAGCCCGAAATGGGCCGTGGCCGCGCTGGACCGCGCCGGCGTCTCCTGTGCCGGACTGGCGAACAACCACCTGTTCGATTTCGGACCGGCGGCACTCACGGACACGCCGGCTCACCTCGCCGACGCTGGCATCGCCTCAGCCGGGGCCGGCGTCGATAGCGAGACAGCATTCGAGCCGGCGTTCGTCGAGATCGGCGACCTCTCGATCGCCGTCGTCGCCGTCACTGACCAGTCACCCAGCTACGCCGCCGACGGCGACAGTCCCGGCACGGCATACGCACCGCTGGACCCGAACCACCCGCTGACTCGCCGCCGCGTCGGGGGCGCGCTGGCGGCGGCCCGCGACGCCGACCCCGACCTGCTCGTCGTCACCGCTCACTGGGGGCCGAACTGGGTGACCGAACCGGGCGAGACACAGCAGGCCTTCGCCCGTTGGCTGGTGGACAACGGGGCCGACGTGGTCCACGGCCACAGCGCCCACGTCATCCAGGGGGTCGAGGTGTACCGCGGTCGCCCCATCATGTACGACACCGGTAATTTCGTCGACGACTACGCGGTCAAGGACGGCTACCGCAACGACCGGAGCTTCCTGTTCGAACTCCATATCGAGGACGGCCGGCTGGCCGCGCTCGAACTCACGCCGGTCGAGAACGCGTACACACAGGTCGGACGCGCCGACGAAGCGGTGGCTGAGTGGCTTCGTGAGACACTCCGGGAGCGCTCTCGGCCCTTCGGAACGGCTATCGAGCGTAATGGCCTCGGACTTCGGGTCCCGCTGTCATGTCCGGCATAGCATCCGCTGGGTGTTTCCGGGCCGACTCGTGGTCAGTTGCTACTCGTCGACAGCCACAACCGCCGTCATGATTTCGTCGACCAGCCGTGCGTTGTACGTCCAGAGACCACGAAACGGTCCGTCCTCGGTTTCTTCGGCGACGAGTGCACACTTGTTCTGGTCGTCGCCGGCGGCGTCGAACGCCAGCAGCCACACCTGTTCGAGCACGGTGTCTGTGAGCGGATGGAACGAGATTCCGGGAATCGCTGGCGGCTCCCAGTCGTCTCGTCCGTAAACGTGGATGTCGAGGTCCGTGTCGCTGGCGAGCGTCTGGTATCGGGCGCGCTGAGAGCGGAAGATCGAGAGCGACTGGAAGCTCACTCGAAGCGTTCCCTCCCCGACGCGGTAGGCCCTGTCCTCGAACTCGTGCGACGTTGCGAGCAACTGTGCCGGCGTGAGCGATGCGAGGAGCGTGTTCGCGAGCGCCGAGTAGAGAAGTTGCCGGTCCGGGTCACTGTCAGGCACCCTGCTGTCGTCGGGCTCTGTCGTCGGCTTACATAAGAACGCCTGCAGCGCTGTGAGTGGCGGTGTCCCGGCGAACGCGCCGTCGCGGCGGACGACGACAAACGCGTTCTGGTGTCCAGTCGGGAGTTTCCGCCAGGTGGCGTCGATTCCCTGAGTTGCCAGACGCTCTACCACAGTCTTCGTTGCGGGCGGACCGTACACAGTTATCTCCACGTCCGAGTCCTCGAAGCGTCGGAGGAGGGTACGAACTGTCATCGGCCCACGATCAGTCCTCGTGGTCTGTCTCGGCGGTATCCAGATCGGTTATCGTCGCCAGAACCTCGGCCGTGGATGGCGACAGCGATGCCAGCGTCGCGGTCCGCTGGGCAGCGTCGTAGCTAATAACGCCAGCGTCATCGAGAACAGGGAGGTGGCGGTGGTGGAGCGACGTGCGGGTATCGTCCCAGTTGCGGGCGTCGGTGTCTCGACCACGCGCGCTGGACCAGCCCACGACCACGTCAGTGAGTTCCGCGATTGAGGCCGAGTCGTGTTCGGCGAGGTAAGTGTATATCATCCGCCGGGGCTCGGCTGCCAGCGCCCGTAATAGCGTATCGAGTCGCTCGGACGCGAGTCCCGGCGTCTCCACAGGCTGTTCGTGCTGATCCATGTCAATCAATTATCCACTCTCAGTATTAATATCATTGGCCGATAGGAGATCACAGATGTGACGGAATCCATTTACGTGCCAGCACCGTCTAAGATGTATGAACTACGAGTCCGCCCTACAGCGTGCGTACGACGTACTACCAGACCAACCCCGGGAAGCCGGCGAACGGCTCTCGATTCCCGACCCCGAGGGCCAGACCGACGGTGCGTTCACACGCCTGACGAACTTAGAGGCAATCGCCGACGCAGTCTCGCGGGACGCCCAGCATCTCCACCGAGCCATCCAGCGCGAGTTCGGGACCAACGGTCAGTTCGACGGCGGCGAAGCCCGCTACAACGGGTCGTTCGACACCGCTGATTTCGAGGCCGCCATCGACGCGTACGTCGCCGAGTACGTCACCTGTTCCGAGTGTGGCCTGCCCGACACGGTCCTCAAGAACGAGGACGGCGTCGACATGCTGCGCTGTCAGGCCTGTGGTGCGTTCCGCCCGGTCGCCAAGGGCGCGAGTTCGAACACGCAGCAGGACCGACCCACGCTCGAAGAGGGCGAGACCTACGAGGTCAAGATCACCGGCACCGGCCGCGAGGGCGACGGTGTCGCCGAGAAAGGGAAGTACACCATCTTCGTCTCCGGAGCGCGCGAAGGGCAGGTCGTCGAGGCCTACATCGAGAGCATCAGCGGCACGCTGGCGTTCGGCCGGGTCGCCTGAAGGCTGTTTTCGCCGCATCGCAGCGACGGTTCTCGCTTAGTCCCACAGGTCCGTCGAGAGGTATCGTTCACCGGTGTCCGGCAGGACGGCGACCACCGTCTCGTCGGGGTTCTCGGTGGCGTACTCCGCGGCCGCGTGCAGCGCCGCACCGGAGGAGATGCCGACCATAATCCCTTCCTCGCTGGCGAGTCGGTGGGTCGCCTCCATGGATTCCGCCTTGCTCGCGGTCCGCACCTCGTCGACGAGGTCGCGCCGGAGAATGTCCGGAACGAACCCGGGACCGATACCCTGGATGTCGTGGCTGTCCGGGGCATCCGCCGAGAGCAGTTTGGACTGTTCAGGCTCGACGGCGACCGATGTGAGATCCGCGCCGACCTCCTCCTCGATGTACTCCGAGATACCGGTGATCGTGCCGCCGGTCCCGACGCCGGCGACGACGGCGTCCACGTCGCCGTCGGTATCGGCCCATATCTCCGGACCCGTCGTCTCGCGGTGGGCACGCGGGTTCGCCTCGTTCTCGAACTGCCGGGCACGTACGGTACCGGGCGCATCTGCGAGTTCGTTCGCGCGCTCGATCGCGCCGCTCATGCCGCCATCGGCCGGCGTGAGTTCGAGGTCCGCGCCGAGCCCCGACAGCAACTGCCGGCGCTCCTCGCTCATCGATTCGGGCATCGTCAGCACGCAGTCGTACCCCCGTGCAGCGCAGACAGCAGCCAGCCCGATACCGGTGTTGCCGCTGGTCGCCTCGACGACCGTTCCGTCGTCAGGTAGGTTTCCGGACTCTGCGGCCGCCTCGACCATGTACAGCGCGATGCGGTCCTTGACGGAGTAAGGATTGGCCGCTTCGACCTTGCCGAGCAGATTGTCCGCGAAGCTGTCGAGACAGACCAGCGGCGTGTCGCCGATGAGCTCAGTCACACTGGACGCGACAGTACCGTCGTCTCGCTGGGCGTACGACTGCATACACCGGGAGAAGGCGATTAGCCCCCGTAACGACGTACCCAGAATATTGTGGGGCGGATACATTCACTCGGTTCCGAGTCTCCAGAAGCTTATGTTGCCTCCACACGAGCGTTCCAGTAATGCCCGAGATTACCGTCTCTGAGGGCCTGTACCGCCAGCTATCCGCCGCCGAAAACCAGGTCGAAGAAGAGACGCTCTGGAAGATGTTGCACCAGTTCAAGCGCCAGAACACGCCGAGCGAGTAGCGCCGTTACCCAGCCGTCACTACCCGACTGGTTCGATGAGTTCCGGCGAGTCGTTAGCAGTGCTGTTGACCGCTGACGAAACCGGATAGGTCCGCATCGGGCCGTCGTACGGGTCAAGCAGTGTGGACACGTCGTCGGCGCTGCCGCGCAGCCACGTCGACTCCTCAGCCGGGTCGAGGATGACGGCCATCCGGTGATGGAGGTCAGCGACGGCGTCGTTCGGTTCGGTCGTCACAATCGTGAACGACTCGACGATATCGTCTTCGCCGCCCGAATCGCCGCCGCTCCCGCCGAACTCCCCCAGCCCGGTCTGTCGCTGTGGCGGCTCCCACCGCTCGTACAGCCCCGCCATCGCGAACAGGTCGTCGTCCGGCAGCGCCACGCGATACGGTTGCTTGCCGTCGCTCGTCTCGACCCACTCGTAGAACCCATCGGCAGGGACAAGACAGCGGCGAGCCTCGTAGGCTTCGGCGAACGAACGTTTCTCCGCCAGCGTCTCGGCGCGGGCGTTGATGTGCCCGTGGTCCGTGCGGTTGTCAGCCCAGGACGGAATCAGTCCCCACTCCATCCGCTTGATTGTGCCGGACGACTCGGCAGTGATGACCGGCAGGTCTTGGCTCGGAGCGGCGTTGTATCGCGGCTCGTAGTCGAAAGAAAACTCGGCGTCGAACCGCGTCTCAATTTCCTCGCGAGGAGAGAACAAACTGTAGCGGCCACACATGACCTGCTTTTGGCGTTCCCGCTGGATAAATCCACTACTCGCTCATCCACTCGCTCGCCTGTGGCTCCGTCGGGTCGGTCCTGACCTCGACGAGCGTCGGCGCGTCCGTCTGCACCGCCTCGCGAACCGCCGTGCGGATTTCGGACGGCGTGTCGGCTTGCACGGCTTCCATCCCCATTCCGGCAGCGACAGTTCCGAAGTCAATCGGCGTCGTGTCCCATCCGTACGCCTGGTGGTCGAGGTCGTAACTCCGGCCGGCCTCCTCACTGATAATCGCGTAATCGTCGTTGTTGAGGACGACGACGGTGATCGGGAGGTCCTCGGCGACCGCAGTGTGGAGCTCGTGCACGCACATCATGAGGCCGCCATCACCGGTCAACGCGACGACGGGCGTGTCCGGATTGGCTAGCTGTGCCCCAATCGCCGACGGCAGTCCGGTTCCCATCGTCGCCCACGACCCGGGGTTGACGTAGCTGCGCGGCCCGTACGCCTCGAACGTGTTCAGCGCCCAGACGCGGAACCCCCCGGCGTCGACGGCCGTGATAGCATCCGAAGGGACTGCGTCCCGGAGAGTTTGCAGCACATGGACGGAGGTGAGCGGTGGTTCCGAATCCACGAGCGGTTCGATACGACGCGCAGTAGCATCGCGGACAGCCTGTGCGCGTTCGGTGCCGTCCGCCTTCGTAGCAGGAGCGGTATCAGCCGCCGCGATTTTGTTCTCGACCGCCGTCATCGCGTCCGCGGCATCTGCGAGGATGCCGACAGTCGGGTCATAGCCCGTGCCGAGGTCGTCGGCGTCAATCGTGACGTGAACGAGCGTCTCAGGTAGTTCGACGGACCACCCGCGTGTCCCGTGTGCATCAAGGTCGGAGCCGACGGCGAGTACGGCGTCGGAGTCGGCGAGACAGTCCAGTAGCTCTGGGCTTGCACTCCCGCTCAGGACACCGGCACTGAGGTCGTGATCCTCCGGGAACACGCCTTTGCCTTTGTACGTCGTCACGACGGGCGCGTCAAGTCGCTCGGCGAGGCTTCGGAGCGCCGCCGTCCCACCCGACGCTCGCACACCACCGCCTGCCATGATAACTGGCATCTCGGCCGCGAGCAGGTGCTCAGCGGCTTCCGCAACCGCCTGCTCCGGGACGGTGCTGGTGGACGGAGCCGAAGGTGTGCTTGCACCAGCGATTGGCACGTCCATCTGCAAGTAATTCTTGGGGAGTCCGACTCTGACTGGCCCCTTCGGAGGTGTCTTAGCGATCTGTACCGCTCGGTCAATCGTCGCCGCTGTCGTCTCGGGGTTCTTCAGTAGTATGTTCTCTTTGACGACGTTGTCGTAGGTGTCCGGCGGGGTTTCGTGAATCGCATCCCCGCCCCGGAGCGCCGGCTCGGTTTCGATGGCGAAGTGCACCAGCGGCGTGCAGTCGTTCAGCGCGTTTTTCAGGCCGTTCATCGCGTTCATATCGCCCGGACCGGGAACGACAACAGTGCTCGCTATCTGCCCGCTCGTCTCTGCATAGCCCCAGGCCTGATGTGAGACCGCAGTTTCGTGCCGTGCCACGACGAAACGGATGTCGTCTCGCTTGCCGATGGCCTCGTTCAGCGGGAGGGACTGCTTCCCCGGGATTCCGAAGACGGTATCGATGCCGTTCGCGACGAGACGGTCTACCACCGCCAGACTAACGCGCATACTGATTCCTCACTCCGAAGACAATTCACTCTCATGACTTTAGTTCGCCACCGGTCATGCTAGACCGCGTCGGATCGACGCCACAGACGCAGGGGCGGTTGTACTATCGAGCCCTGCATGGCCCGCGAATTTAAATCCGAAAGCGCCCAACTACGTGACAGATGACCACGGACCCCCCGTTCAGCATCCCTGCACACCCACAGCGGCGCTTTCCCCACGGGAGCGGGGTCGAATACGAGGGCGGGACGGAGTTCCGACTTATCCCGGATCGGGAGCGGTCGACGCCGGAACTCGCCGAGACAGTCGTCGACATCCTCGAGGCCGGACCGTACCGCTACGGTGATTTCCACGACCTGCCGATGCCGCTGTGGCTGGTCCGCGACGAGGAGACGACCGACGTGTTCCGCGTCGCCGTCCGCGACGGGACGGTCCGACTGCACGTCCTGCCGACCACGGAGTCCGACGGGCTACAGCGGTTCTTCGAGCGGCTGCGTGAGGCCAGCGAGGGAGAGTCGTGGGCCGTGCAACGACACGTTGACGGGCGGTAGCCGGGTCGCCGGAGTGGTGCAGACCCAAAACCGTCTTACACACCTGTCTCCATGTCTTGGCCATGACCGTCTCTCGCGAAGTCGAACTAGAGGGCCACATCATCGACTCCGGGATGATGCAGTCCTGTTTCGGCATCATCATGGATCTGGGCGGCTCCTTCTCCGTTCAGGAGTTCGATATCGGCCGTCACAAAGACGAGGAGTCCTACGCCCGGATGCTCGTCGAGGCTGACGACGAAGACCAACTGCAGTCGATTGTTCACGAACTCCACCAGCACGGCGTCAACCCCTCGGACCCGAAAGACGCCACGCTCGTCCCCGCACCCGACGACCAGGTCGTCCCGCACGGGTTCTACTCGACGACGAACCACCCGACGTTCATCCGCCACAGCGGCGAGTGGATCGAGGTCGAGGACATGGAGATGGACTGCGCCGTGGTCGTCGAAGATGGCGAAGCGCACCGCGCCTCGGAACAGTCGAACGGTGACGACGAGGAACCGAGAGACTACCCCCGAGCTTACACCAAGGTCCTGAACGCTATCGAGGAGGGCGACATGGTCGTCACCGACGAAACCGGCATCAAGGTCCAGCCGCCGGAGCGGCCCCGCGATTCGGGCGGCGCGTTCGGCTTCATGCAGGGCGGCGTCTCCTCCGAGCGGCCCTCGGAGTCGACCATCCGCAAGATCGCGAACGCCATCAAAGAGACGAAAAAGGAGGGTGGCAAAGTGATGGCGGTCTGTGGGCCAGCCCTCATCCACTCCGGGGCGCGCGAGGACCTCGCCCGCCTCGTCCGGGAGGGCTACGTCGATATGCTCTCGGCCGGCAACGGCTTCGCCGTCCATGACATCGAGCGCGACATCTACGGGACCTCGCTAGGCATGGACACCGAGAGCCTTGACCATCCCCGCCACGGCCACAAGCACCACATCTACGCCATCAGCGAGGTCATCCGCGAGGGCGGCATCGAGGAGGCCGTCGAGTCCGGCACCATCGGCTCCGGCGTGATGTACGAATGCATCGAAAACGACCGGCCGTTCGTTCTCGCGGGCTCTATCCGCGACGACGGCCCGCTCCCGGACACCATCACCGACGCCGTCGAGGCCCAGAACGCCATCCGGGAGCAGGCCCACGAGGCCGACATGGTGTTGATGCTCTCGACGCTGCTGCACTCGGTCGCCGTCGGGAACTGTCTCCCCTCGACGACGCGGGTCGTCTGCGTCGACATCAACCCCGCGACGGTGACACAGCTCCTCGACCGTGGCTCCGCGCAGGCGGTCGGGATGGTCACCGATATCGGTACCTTTGTCCCGATTCTGGCCGAGCAGTTACTCGACGAGGAGTAAGACGACCACGAGCAGCGCGAGTGGTCGCTTTTTCGCCCACGTTTTTTATCGAGTGGTGTGTGACCACAGGGAGCACACCCGATGGTAAAAAAGGTGGATTGCGGACGTTTGTCCCGATTCTGGCGGAGCAGTTGCTCGACGAGGAGTAGGACGACCACGAGCAGCGCGAGTGGTCGCTTTTTCACCCACGTTTTTTACCGAGCGGTGTGCGACCACTGGGAGCACACCCGAGGGTAAAAAAGGTGGATTGCGGACCTTCGTCCCGATTCTGGCCGAGCAGTTGCTCGACGAGGAGTAGGACGACCACGAGCAGCGCGAGTGGTCGCTTTTTCGCTCACGTTAGTCGAAAGAGCGAGGAGACGCGAATCGGTGTTTCGTGTCCTCGGTTGTCACGCCCGCGTTCTCGCGAGATGCTTATTACCCGCCATCCGATACTCTCTCTATGCCCTCTCCTTTGCGGCAGTTCACGCGGCTTTCCAGCGGGATCTCAGGCCTTGATTCGCTTCTCAGAGGCGGGCTTGTGGAAGGGCGGCTCTATCTCGTTATCGGACCGCCCGGGACCGGGAAAACACTGCTTGGCACGCAGTTTCTCGAAGCGGGGCTCGAAGCAGGCGACGACGTGCTGTTCATTCACGCCGAAGAATCGGCTGCCGATTTACTGGCGAACACTGCCGAACTCGGCATCGATATCGCCGATGCGACGTTTCTGGATGTCGGCCCCGATTCGGAGTTTTTCATGGAGGCCGAATCGTACGACGTGGTCAAGCCCAGAGACGTCGAGGACGGCCACCTGATTTCGGATATCCGCGAGGCTATCGAGCGGGTCGACCCGGACCGCGTCCTCATTGACCCGATCACACACTTCCAGTATCTCGAACCGACCGAGTACCAGTTTCGGAAGCGTATCATCTCTTTCGCGCGCTTTCTGCAAGACAGGGAGACGACCGTGCTGGCGACCAAGACGCCGAGCAATCAGATGGACAGCCAGCTTCGGTCGCTCAGTGACGGCATCATCTCGCTCAGTTACGGCGATGAGAAGGCGGGTCGGCGTATTCGACTGCGCAAGCATCGCGGCATCGGCCAACAGGACGGCTCACACGGGATGGAAATCCGGGAATCCGGCGTCGAAGTGTATCCCGCGCTCGAACCGGAACAGCGGACGCGGTCGTTCGACCCCACGCAGTTCTCCGCCGGCGTGCCGGAACTGGACTCGCTCCTCGATGGCGGACTCGAACGCGGGACGGTGACGATTCTCAGTGGCCCCTCCGGCGTCGGCAAGTCGACGACGGCGACGGAGTTCCTGGCCTCCGCAGCGGCAGACGGGTCCCCGGCGCTTGCCTACCTGTTCGACGAATCCATCGACACGTTCACACACCGCTGTGAGACGTTCGGGATACCGCTCTCGGAGTTGCGTGACGAGGGGACACTTCTCGTCGAGGAGATCGAGTCGCTGGCGATGTCGCCCGAGGAGTTCGCGAACCGCGTGAAGACACAGGCCGCGGAGCGCGGGGCCGAACTCGTGGTTATCGACGGCATCGCGGGCTACAAGAACGCGATCAAGCACGGACAGGACGACGTGGAACTGCGTCGGCGGCTCCACGCCCTGACACAGCATCTCACGCGCGGGAACACCGCTGTGATCCTGATCGACCAGCGTAGGGACGTGACGGGGCTTCACGAACCCACGAGCGAGAACGTCAGTTACCTCGCCGACAACATCGTCTTCGAGAACTACATCGAGGTCGGGGGCGAACTCCAGCGAGTCGTCGGCGCGCTGAAAAAGCGCGTCGGCGGGTTCGAGGCGGTCCCCCGCCGGTTCGAGATAACCGCCGACGGCCTTCAGGTCGGCGACCCCGTCTCGGGGATGCACGGCGTGTTCGAGGGCGTGCCCGAACAGCATGGAGACAGCGGCGGACGCTCATCCACTCGCTAACCACCGATGGCCGACGTCCAATTACTGCTGGCCGGCGACGGCAACCGGGAGGCACTCGCCTCCGTCGTCGCCGAACACCACACGCCGATCACGGACGACGAGTTCCGGGAAGTCGACCTCCACATCGTCGACGAGTCGTCGTTTCCGAAGTACAGAGAGTCGATAGAGCAGTACAAACACCGGGCAGATCCGGTGTTTTGCCCCGTGATTCTGGTGCGTCGTGAGGGGACGCCAGTCAGGATTGACCTGCCCGATATCGACGCGGCCGAGCAGCCACTCGTCGTCGATGATATCATGACAGCGCCGCTGGACACGCAGGCGCTCTTTCGAACCATCGCGAACCTCCTCGCCCGGCGCAGCCACACCGAGGACCTCGTTGCGGACCTCAGAGAACAAAACAGCGAACTCCGGCGGTTCAGGAACGCCGTCGAGCATGCGGGCCACGCGATTCTGATAACGAACACCTACGGCGTCATCGAGTACGTCAACCCGGCGTTCGAGGAACTCACCGGATTCAGCGCCGAAGAGGCAATCGGTCGAACACCGCGGATACTCAAGTCCGGTGAACAGAGCGAACAGTTCTACGAACGGCTCTGGGACACGATCTGTCGCGGCGAGGTCTGGACGAGCGAGATCGTAAACGAGCGCAAGTCCGGCGAGCGGTTCATCATCAACCAGACCATCGCCCCGATTCAGGACGCGGACGGGACGATCCAGGGGTTCGTCGGGATGCAGGACGAAATCACCGGTCGCCGACTGCGCGAGCAACAGCTCACCGTGTTCCATCGGATTCTCCGGCACAATCTCCGGAACAACGGAACGACGATCAGTGGACGTGCGGATATTCTGTCAGAGTTAGTGGATGACGACGCCGCTCTCGACCACCTCGAGACGATCAAAGCGAACGTGCAGTCCCTGCTCGACATCAGCGAGAAAGCGCACCACGTACAGGAACTGCTCGCGGACTCGCTTACCGACGATGTCGAGCGCGAACTCGAAGACGTCCTCAGTGACATCACGGACGGGCTGGCCGCAGCATACCCCGACGCCGAGTTCGTCGTCGAGAGCGACTCCGTCTCGTCGTCCGCGATAGATGCAAAGGTAGTCCCAGCGTTGCAGGAACTCATCGAGAACGGTATCAAGCACTCCGACGCATCGGCACCGCGGGTCACCGTCCGGACGGAGCGCCACGACTCGACAGCGACAGTGACGATTGTGGACAACGGGCCAGGGGTCCCGGATCAAGAGCGGCGGGTCATCGAGGCGGCGGAAGAGAAGCCGCTCGAACACGGGTCCGGGCTGGGGCTGTGGTTCGCGTACTGGCTCGTCAGCTACGTCGGTGGCGATATCGACATCCGGGTCGATACCGACGGGACGAGTGTGTCCGTGACTATGCCCGTGCGGTGACGACGAACACGCGTTCAGATGGCGACCCACGCCAGCACGATGACGGCAGCGCCGACCACCGTCGACGCGACGGCGTGCGTACGGAGTTCGTCGAGCAGGTCGTGGGAGTGGTCGTGGAGTTCACAGACCTCGTCGATCTCGCTGCCGGCCTCGCAGTTCGGCAGGAAGTCCATCGCGACGTGGAGGAAGATGCCGGCGGCGAACCCGAAGATAACTGCGTTGAGAAGGGCGGACTCCGGGACCGGCAGGAGCGCGGACGGGATCGCCGTCAGGCCGACGCCGGCCGCGGGGAGTAACAGCGCGGTGGCGGACTTGCCGCTGCGTCCGAGCCGCCGGGCAGCAGCGTAGCCGGCCGGTCCCTTGTGTGAGACAATAGCGAGCCCGAGCAGGATACCCAGTTGGGGCATCGAGGCGTAGACCAGCCCGATGACCAGGCCGGCCGAGAGGGCGTGGGCGGCGATGGCAAGCGTCGTCATGTCGAAGGCAGTCTCGACGTGGGTCAGCCGGTGGCCGATAGTGTGGGTGCCGTAGCCGGTGACCAGTCCGGCGGCGATGCCGACGCCGCCGATACGCGCTGCGCCGGCCTGGCCGCCCAGTCCCATCGCCTGTGGAACGAGGAACATGGCCGCCGAGGTGACCATCGCCCCGCTCGCGAGCCCGTAGCCCCAGACCAGTCGGTAGGGGTTCGTTTCATCGGCCCGCGCCCCAAGCCACGCGCCCAGTGCCATTGCCACGAACGCGACCCAGGAGATGACCAGAACCTTACTCGCCCCGCCGGTGACTGCGACGCCGGACAGGATCACCAGGCCGACGACACTCGCGATGCCGGCGGTGGAGATTCGGCCAGAGTTATTAAAAATTGAGTTCGAGTTAATAGACATTATCTACAATCACTGGGCTGTTGCTAATAAACCCATCGGTGGCGGTCACCGGGTCGCCGACCGATAGTCGCCCCAGTCGATGACGCCGCCGTCCAGTGCTGACGGGTCAGCGTCCCGGAGCGCCCAGAGGACCATTTCGGCGACGGATTCCGGGTCGCGTCCGCCGTCGCCGGAGAGGTCCGTTGCGACCTGTCCGGGGTCGACTGCACCGACCGGGACGTCGAGGTCGGCGGCGAACCCGCGGGCGACAGCCTCCGCGGCGGCCTTCGAGACGGCGTAGGAGCCGTAGCCGGGCATCCCTTCGCGGGCGACGACGCCCGTCGGGACGACGATGCGGGCGTCCGGACCGAGGTGTGGGACGGCTTCGCGGATCGTCGAGAACACGCCCCGAGCGTTCGTCCGGAGGTGGTCGTCGAATGCGGCGTAGGATTCCTCGGTGAGCGGTGTCTCGCCGGCGATTCCGTGGTAGACGCCGGCGTTGGCGACGACGTACTGTATCGCACCGTTCCCCTCCCGCGTCGCAGTTTCGACCAGTCGTTCTACGTCGTACTCGTCGCGCACGTCCGTCCGAATCGCGGTCACGGAGCCGCCTGCATCCCGTATATCGGCTTCGACACGTTCGAGGGCCTCCGCGTCGCGAGCACAGATGACTGTATGTGCGCCCGCACCCGCTACCGCGTGGGCTATCTGCTCGCCGATACCTTTACTCGCACCCGTGACGACAGCGGTCGCGCCGTCCATCGCTGGGACCATAGCGGTGGTACCGCTGCCAGCCACAAGGTCGTTGCTCCCGCCGTCGGTGGGGTGAGAGAGCGGTAGCCTCTTGTCGAACGCCCGCTACCGACCGGGCATGGACATCACGATTGCCGAATCGACGGTCGAGGGGACGGCGCAAGCGCCGCCGTCGAAGAGCTACACGCACCGGGCGGTGCTGGCCGCGGGCTACGCCGACGGCGCGGTCGTCCGCGACCCGCTCGTGAGCGCAGACACGAAAGCCACGATGCGCGCCGTCGAGGCCTACGGCGGCAGCGTCTCGCTCGCTGAAGACGAATCGACGGTCGAAGTCACGGGCTTCGACGGCCGGCCGGGGACGCCGGACGACGTTATCGACTGTGCCAACAGCGGGACGACGATGCGGCTGGTCACCGCCACAGCCGCGCTGCAGGACAATCTCGCGGTGCTAACTGGCGACGGCTCACTCCGGTCGCGCCCCCAGGGGCCGCTGCTCAATGCCATCGGACAACTGAACGGCGACGCCGAATCGACTCGCCGGAACGGCCAGGCCCCGCTGGTCGTCGGCGGCGGCGTCGACGGCGGTGCGGTCGAGATCCCCGGCGACGTGTCCTCGCAGTACATCACTGCGTTGCTGATGGCCGGCGCTGTCTCGCCGGACGGCGTCGACATCGATCTGACGACCGAGCTGAAATCGTCGCCGTACGTCGACATCACGCTTGAGGTGCTGGCGGACTTCGGCGTCGACGCCGAGAAGACAGATAACGGGTTCACCGTCGAGGGCGGTCAGTCCTACACGCCAGCGGGCGGCGACTACAACGTCCCCGGGGACTTCTCGTCGATGAGCTACCTGCTCGCGGCCGGTGCGCTCGCCGCCGAGGACGGCCTGCGCGTCACGTCGGCGTTCCCCAGCGCTCAGGGCGACGCCGCCATCGTCGACATCCTCGACCGGATGGGGGCCGACCTCGACTGGGACGAGGAAACCGGCGAAATCACCGTCACACAGTCCGAGCTAACCGGTATCGAGGTCGGCGTCGAAGACACGCCGGACCTCCTGCCGACCATCGCGACGCTTGGGGCCGCCGCCGACGGCGTCACCCGAATTACCGACGCCGAGCACGTCCGGTACAAGGAGACTGACCGCGTGAGCGCGATGGCTGAAGAACTGACGAAGATGGGCGCTGAGGTGGAGGAACACCAGGACGAACTGTTCGTCTACGGCGCTGACAGCGACCTCGTCGGCACGACCGTCGAGGGCCGTGCGGACCACCGCATCATCATGTCGCTGGCCGTCGCCGGCCTCGTCGCCGACGGCGAGACAACTGTGACCGGCGCGGAACACGTCGACGTGTCCTTCCCGGACTTCTTCGACGTGCTCGATTCGCTCGGCGCGGCCGTCGAGCGGTAGATAGCGGGGATACCGACGCTATCGTCGCCTATAGCGGGACAAGCACCGGCCACATCTACAAGGTTCAAATGCCCCCAACCCCGACACCACTGTAATGAACGGCAACGAGTTCGGTCGTCTGTTCCGCATGACGACCTACGGCGAGTCCCACGGGGAGGCGATGGGCTGTACCGTCTCCGGCGTCCCGGCGGGTGTCGAACTCTCAGCGGAAGAGATACAGAAAGACCTCGACCGGCGCAAGCCCGGCCAGTCGATGATTACCACCTCCCGGGGCGAACCGGATAAGGTGACGATCAACTCCGGGATTCAGGACGGGTACACGACGGGCACGCCTATCGGGATGGTCATCCAGAACAAGGACGCCCGCTCGGGCAAGTACGAGCCGTTCATCACGGCTCCGCGACCGTCCCACGGCGACTACACCTACTCCGCGAAGTTCGGGACCCGGAACTGGGGCGGCGGCGGTCGCTCCTCCGCTCGCGAGACCGTCAACTGGGTCGCCGCCGGCGGCGTCGCCAAGCAGGTTCTCGAACAGTCCGACTACGACGTCCAGATCAAGGCCCACGTCTGCCAGATCGGCGACGTCGAGGCCGGCCCGGTGACCTTCGAGGACATGCTCGAACACAGCGAGGAAAACGAGGTCCGCTGTGCCGACCCCGACGCGGCCAAGGAGATGCGCGACCTGGCCGACAAGCACCAGAAGGAGGGCGACTCCATCGGCGGCGCGATTTACTTCGAATGTCGCGGCGTCCCGTCCGGCCTCGGCGCGCCACGGTTCGATAGCTTCCCGTCCCGGCTCGGCCAGGCGATGTACTCGATTCCGGCGGTCAACGACTTCGAGTACGGCATCGGCCGCGAGGCCCGGACGACGAAGGGCAGCGAGTACACCGAGAACTGGGAGTTTAGTGAGGACGGCCACCCCACGCCTGTCGGCAACGACCACGGCGGCATCCAGGGGGGCATCACGACCGGCCAGCCAATCTACGGCGAGGTGTCGTGGCACGCGCCGGTGTCGATTCCCAAGACCCAGAAGACGGTCGACTGGGAGACGGGCGAAGGCAAGGAAATTACCGTCACCGGCCGCCACGACCCGGTCCTGCCGCCGCGGGCGGTCCCGGTCGTCGAGGCCATGCTGGCCTGTACGGTCCTCGACTTCATGCTGCTCGGCGGCCGCATCAACCCCGACCGGCTCGACGACCGACCGGGCGAGTACGACACCGACTACCACCCGTCCAGCCCACAGAACGACCCCGAGGACGCGGACACCCACGCGAAAACCATCGACGACGAGTAAGATGGACGCACATCAGGAGTCAAAGTCGAACCCGTTCGGGATGGACGAGGAGTGCCAGAACTGCCCCGCACTGTGTGAGACGCGAGAGAACGTCGTCCACGGCTACGGGGACGTGGGCGCTGAGTTCATCGTCCTCGGCGACTCGCCTGCGGCCGGGGCCGATGAGTCCGGCATCCCGTTCACCGACGAGAGTGAGCGCGAACTGCTCGACATCCTCGCCGCAGTCGACATGTGCTCGGACCCGGACGCCGACAGGCCGCAGTTAGAGAACACCTTCCTGACCTACGTGACCCGCTGTCGCCATCCCGAAAGGGACGCAACCGACGAAGAGGTCGTCAACTGCGAACCGTATCTCAACAGCGAGATACGGATGATAAATCCCGAGATATTGCTACCGGTCGGCCAGCGTCCCCTCGAAGAGTTAGCCTTCGAATACACGACGATGAGCGAGGACGAACTCGACATCGAGGACCGGCACGCGACGACGATCCGCGGTCGGGGATTCGAGATCCTTCCGATGATGCCGCCGAGTGAACAGACCGATGCGGAACGGACAGCGTTTCTGGAGCACCTCAGCGAGACGCTCGGACAGGACTACCGGCAGACGAAGGGCCGACGCGGGCGGTAGTCAGGTATCGGACTGGACTTCGGTCTCAGCGGTCTGGAGCAACTCTTCCGGGCTCGACACTGTCCCGTACTCAGTTGCCGCCTGTAGCCGGTTTTCGGCGTCGTGGCGGTACTGGCTCGCCTGTGTCGATTCGCCCTGTTCGCTGGCGTAAGTCATGCCGCTGAGCCACTCGGCGGCCTGCCAGAGACAGGTCGCTTTCTTGCGCGCCCGTTCCGCTAACTCGGTCAGCGAGTCGTCGTCCGCTTCGCGAACAGTCGTCGTGAACTCCTCGACGCTTTCCTCGAAGTCCGACGCGGCACTGTCGAACCCACCGCGAGCGAGCGCCATCTCCCCGTCTTCGACGGTCGCTAGCGCGTCGGATAGCTGCCGGCGCGCTTCGCGATACCGCGTGTAGCCGATATGGTACGCCCGTTGTGCCGCCGCAGTCCCGGACAACGTGGCCTCGCGTTCGCAGTCGCGGCATACGATCTTGGGTCGTGGCTCCCCGAGAACCCGGTACTCCGACCCACATCCGTCACATCTGTAGGTCTGGGATTGCTCCATATAGTTTCTCTTAGTTATCAAATACTGCTCACATCTTATAATTGTTCTGTAGCTGCGTCGGAACACAAGCGACTAATCACAGTCGGGCCGAGAAGACAGTATGACTACGGTAACTGTACTGGCTGATCCGCCAGTCGAAGGGTTCGTGTTACAGGACCTGGCGGGCGACCTCTTGGACGACGCCGAGGCGGCCAAGCTGTACGAAGCCATGCTGCTCGACGTCTGTCGTGCGGTGGAGATCAGCGGGGCCGAGCTGTTGGTGAACTACCGTGCCTCGGAGCAGGTCCCGGACGGCGTAGACCCCGAGACCGCGGTGCGAGAGCCAGTGACAGAGGCCCTCGAATCACCGGGCAACGCCCGGTTCGAGGTACAGGTCGGCTCGACGTTCGCCGGTCGGGTCGGGAACACTGTCACACACCTCCTCAACCGGGAAGACGTCGCAACCGTCGCCGCCGTCGAACCGACAGCGGCACTGTTGAACCGCCAACTCATCGACAGCGCGGCGATGAAACTCCGATCCAGCGGCGTGGTACTCGGCCCTGCTGAGGGCGGCCGTGTCTACTACGCGGGTTTCGGTGAGCCGATAGATTTCGAGGACAGCTACGCCACCCCGGCGGTCGAAACCATCGGCGAGCGCGCCGCGGATGCCGGCCTCGACGTGGACTTTCTCCCGTCAACGCCGGTCCTCGAAACGCAATCGGATCTCAAAACGATGGTTCCGCTGCTACGCGCCCGGAACCGAGCTGGTCGGGTCGTACCGGAACGGACGATGACGTTCTTCGATGACCTCGGAATCCGTGTTGTCGACAACGACGGCGAGCCGACCGTGGTCCGAGAGACCGACAGGTCTTAGAAGGCCCACGCAGTATGCCCGACTGCGGTGGGATGGCAGAGCGGCCTATTGCGCCTGCCTTGAAAGCAGGTATCCTCACGGATTCCTGGGTTCAAATCCCAGTCCCACCGTATTTTGCCACGAACAAACCGTGAGTGGCAAGTACACCAGCTGAGATTTGAAGCCGACGAGTCGCAGCCCTCGCAACGGCGTGAGCAGGACCGTCTCGGCTCGGTTCAAATCCCAGTCCCACCGTATTGCTCCGAGCAAATGCGCGAGGAGCCATCGGTATGTACTGGCGGTTTGAACCCTGCAAGTCGCAGCGCACACAGTGAGTGCGACCGTCTTGCTCTGGTTCGAATGCAACTACAGCAACGTTCGGTCCAGTCTAAGAGCCTACAGAAGAGGTGGACAGAATTCGCTGCCTTCCGATGTGTAGGCACAGTTTACCGAATCGAAGCAATCGGGCGGTTTTATGTCGGTGGTCCGGATTATATCCGTGTAATGGTACGTGAAGATAGGTCCCCAAGACAGCATCTTCCGGGCCTCCCAATCGTCTGTGTCGTCTCTCTCCTCCTCGCAGCCACGGTAGCGGGCCCCGCTGTTGCTGAACCGAGTCTGTTCGTGTCCGGCGCGTCGAAAGACGCGAACACGATACTGGCCGGTGAATCAGTAAACGTTACCGCAACGGTCCATAACACCGGCAGTTCGGGCGGTGCGATGGGTATCGAGTACGTAGTAAACGGCACGACTAGAGCGACCGAACGGGTGGTCGTCGACGCCGACTCGTCGGTCGAGCGGACGCGGGCACTGGAGTTCGATGCCCCCGGAACGTACAGGATTAAGGTCCAGAGCCCAGGGAAATCAGCTGGGCGAGTCAAGGTCAAGCCGGCACTAGTCGAGACAACGCGTACGGACTCGACTACGCGGCAGCTCAAGATACGCGGTGGGACAGTCCCGACGAACGAACCCTACGAACTGAACGTATCGGAACAAACGAACCGATCCTTTGCCGTCCAGTCCTGGACGGTCAACGCATCACGGCAGGCATTCACGCAGGACGTGACCGAGTACACTGATCCCAGCGCGGCAGACCTTGCGGTACCGTCCGGTGACGACGCATCGGTGTTCGGTGTGGTGACTGTCGGGTCGTCGGACGGCGTCGAGCCGTCGTCGATGCAGTTCGCGCTGGACCGCTCAACACTCCAGTCAGCCGGAATAGCACCACAGGATGTCCGCGTGTATCATCGCATCAACGGATCCTGGAAAGCCGCCGAAACGACCGTCGCCACGGAGCAGCCCGACCGTATCGTTTACGAGGCGGATACCGCAGGGACGACGGCCTACGCCATCGGGAAAATTGAGCCGTCGTTCTCCGTCACACGAACGTCAGTCGTCAGCGAACAGGCGACAGACGGATATCGGGTCAGCGTCAGAGGGACTGTCGAAAACGCCGGCAGTGCCCCAGGCACGTACGACGCGCAGATGCGGGTAGACGACGAGGTCGTCAACCAGACCTCAGTGACTGTGCCGGCAGACACCGAACAGACCGTGACGCTGTCGACGGTCGTGACGACGCCGGGGACGTTCCAGATCAGCTTCAACGACGCCAACGCCGGTGAAATCAAAGTAACCGAGAGCCAGCTCCAGACCGACGAGAACGGCGGTGCCGAGCCGAAGACAGAGCCGACGGGAACGGAGCCAGCAGTCCAGACCGAACCCGCGGGTGACGGTGACGGCGGACTCGGGCCGCTCCCGGCGACGGTCATGGGCCTCAGTACAGTGCTGGTCATCGGCGGACTTCTCGGTGCGTTGCTCCTGTTCGGCGTCGTCATCGTGCTCCTCCGACGGGGTGGCAGCCGGAACGACAGCGGCTTCGAACTGTAGGCGGGGAGAGAAACCCTTTTTGTGCCAGTGTCCAGAGAACCGCGTATGGATTGGCCACACGATCCGGACGGTGAGGAAGGAAGCGAGGGCCGGCGCAAGTACGGCCACGCTGTGCTGGCGAAGAAAGTCGACGAGGACGAGGACTTCCCACTGACTGCCGAGGAATACGTCGAACAGTACGGGGACCACCCGGTTCGGATCGACTACGAGACGGTCGTCAGCGTGGCGGACATCTTCGAATACGTCGATCAGGAGGAGTTCGAAGACTTCCCGGACTTCCACAAATCTCTCGGGCGCGCGCTGCGCGAAGCGGACTGGTGGCCGTACAGACTCGAACAGGCCTGACTGCGAAGTGTGTGGGCACGACACATACTTGTGGGAGGCCGATGTAGCGTCGCGTATGGCGACGACATCTTCAAGCGGCGACCGCACCGAGCAGGGACTCCCCGAGGAGGTTGTTGCCGATCTGTTGTCGGACGACACTCGCCGTCGTGCGCTCTCGATACTGGCAGACCGCGGTGAACCGGTTGTCGTAGCAGACCTCGCGGCGGCGGTTCTGGCGGCCCAGCGTGACATCGAGCCAGCGGCAGTCCCTGACACTGACAGGGACGAACTCACCGAGGAACTGTTCACCGAACACCTCCCGAAACTGACGGCAACAGATATCGTAACATACGATTCGATGGTCGGGACCGTCGAGATACAGCGCCCCGACGCGGTGCCGACTGACCCCCGTTGAATCGGCTCGCATGTCCGGAGTCCGACACCGGCCGGACCGGCCTTCAGTCCACTCTGCCGGTTAATTTCGACAGAGCAATACCCGTTGCTTCTAAACGAACGATGGACAGTGACCAACACCCAGATCACCCATATACAGATTGATAACTACGGGCCGTGGACTGTGACGCCTGAGCCCCGCCGTGAAGTCGACCTGCAGACGCTCCAGTCCCGGTTGTACGCTGACCTCGCACAGTTGTTCGGGAACCGCGACGGCTACATCTTCTTCTCGCGGTTCGACAACATGATCGCCGTGACGAACGGACTGGACGAGGCGGCACACGCACTCATTCAGGAGTCCGTCGGCAATCGCTACCCGGTGACGATGAGCCTCTCGGTCGCGACGGGAACGACACCCGTCTCGGCGCTGGGAACGGCAACAGAGCAGCTACAGGAGGCCGGTAGCGCACAGGACAAGGGCCGGCGAGAAGTGCTACGCGGTCAGACGATCGACGAGGAGTTCCGGAAGCCCACAGACGTGCAACTCGCGCATTTCGATGTCGACGACGCCACCGAGAAGTACACCGACCAGCTCAACGAGTTCGACACGTTCATCCAGATCGAGCAGGGGTACGCGGCGCTCATGAAGTATATGCGCGAAGCCCACGACTCGTTGTCGTTTTTCGTCGGCGGCGACAACGTCATCGCGGTCTGTCCGGACCTGGACGAGGCGGACTACCACGACGCAATCAACCACGTCCGTGACGCGGTCGATGTAGAGTTGAAAGTCGGTGTCGGACGCGGGCGGACGGCAGCTACGGCCGGGATGGACGCCAAGCACGCGTTAGAGACCTGTCGGGCGACTGGCGAGGCCGTTACCATCGAAACCGAGACAACCGAGTAAGTTGTGAACCACGCGATATAAACGTAGTGGAGGTATCTTTTAGACCGGTCGTGTGGTACTTAGACACATGAACGGTGAGGTCACTGTGCGGGAGGTTATGAACAGAGAGTACGTCGGCGCAAGCGAGTCCGACGACCTCCTCGAAACGACGGAGTTGCTGATCCGAGAGGACCAGCATCCGATTCTCGTGTTACGGGGGAACGAACCGGTCGGTGTCGCGACGGACAGAGACGTACTGGCATACATCGTCGACGGCGGTGACCCGGAGACTGCCACCGTCGGCGACGTGATGCGTGAATCCATTCCGACAATTGGCCCCGATGCTGGACTCCCGGCGGCCCGGGACCGAATGGCGACACGGTCCGCCGAGTTCCTCCTAGTAACGGCTGACGGAGAGCCGCTCGGGACGCTGACTGAGCACGATATCCTCTCGACTGCACGATTAGAGAGCGAGTCGACAGACGTCGTCGAACAGCCCTCGCCGGTTGCGACAACTGGGCAGGAAGCCACCACCGACGGGATGCAGTCCGCCGTCGAGGATTCGTTCGATAATCAGGGCATCTGTTCCGCCTGTAGCACGTTTACACGGGACCTGGCGTCGTTCAACGGGCAACTCCTCTGTGCGGACTGTCGTGACGTCTGACCCACGCCAGCCGGCCCCGCCTCTCACAGCGGACGGATACGGCGGCGTAGCCGAACTGTTTTGACCGTACGACACGGAGCACCACCGTGGAAATCGCCACCGCCTCGATGGACGACGTGGACACCATCGTCGACCTGTGGGTCCGACTGGCGGAGAGCCAACGTACCCACGGGTCACATCTGTTCGGGGACCGGAACCGGACCGCGGTCCGGGAGACTGTCGTACAGCGCGTTGTCGCCGAGAACGTCCGTATCGCCCGTATAGACCGGCAGATCGTCGGGTTCGTCATGGTGACCATCGACAGCGGCCGGTACGAACAAGACGAGACGCGGGGCATCATCGAGAACATCTTCGTGGAACCGGTCCACAGGAGTCAGGGAGTCGGTAGCGAACTGCTCGATACGGCGGAGGAGCTACTTCGCGAAGACGGTGCGGAGATCCTCGCGCTGGAGGCGATGGCGGACAACGAATCCGCCCGACAGTTCTACCGAGCACACGGCTACGCACCACACCGGATCGAGCTCGAAAAGCCGACCGAAAACGATACTCTCTAAACGGTCCCCACACAACGCAGGTATGCAACCGCGCCAGGGGAGCTTGGGTGGTCCAAGCACTCGACTTGTAATCGAGAGTTCGTGGGTTCAAATCCCACCCCTGGCTTCACGTTTTTACCGCTGGGGTGCATACGGTGGCGCATGAGTGAATCCGAAGGAGAACTCCCGGACAACGACGAAGAGTGGCGCGAAATTCTCTCCGACGAGGAGTACCGAATCCTCCGCGAGTCCGGAACAGAGCCGCGGTTCAGCAGCGACCTCATCGACGTAGAAGACGAGGGCGTGTTCACCTGTGCCGGCTGTGGGACAGAACTGTTCGATAGCGACAGGAAGTTCGAATCGGAGACTGGCTGGCCGAGCTTCTGGGACGTGTATCAGGAAGGCAACGTCGAGACACAGGCGGACAACAGCCACGGGATGGAGCGAACGGAAGTCGTCTGTGCCGAGTGTGGCGGTCATCTAGGCCACGTATTCGACGACGGACCGGAGCCGAGCGGGAAGCGATACTGCATCAACGGCGCGGCGCTCGACTTCGAGTCGGAGTAGCGACCACCGGAACCCTTTTTTCCGTCATTGAAGTTGATACGGCTAGACGTGACTGAACACGGGACCGACGAGGCGGACAACGAGGGGGCCGGGGCGCCGGTCGACGAGTCGCTGGTGGACGAGCCACCGACCGCCGCTGCCGAGCAGCCACAGCCGGAGAGTCACCTGCTAGCTGAGAGCCTCCGAACGTTTCCGTGGCTCCGGGCTGCCGGCGTCGCCGCCGGGACGCTGGCTGTCGAGTATCTGCTCGTCACGCTGCTGTTTCTCGTCGGCCCGCCGGAGGTCGGCCTGCAGGAGCTGTCGGACCGGCTGATCCAGTACGGGTTCGTGCTGTACAACGCCCATCATGTGCCGACACTGGTGACTGCGACAGGTGCCGAGGTGTACGGCTCGGCCGCGCGGAACGTCCTGTACGGTGTTGAGAACGCGAGCATCCCCCCTATCGTCTATTTCCTGATACCAATCGTCTCGCTGCTCACCGTCGGCGCACTGTTCGAACGCTACCGCGGCGATTCCCGGTCGGACAGCCTGCTCGAAGAGGCGGCGCTCGTCGGGACCGGCATCGGCTTTGGCTACGTCGTCACTGGGTTTATCGGGAGCTTCGTATTCGTCCGGACAGTTATGTTCGACGGCGGGGGCGAGGGACAGGCCGCGCCAGCGGTGCTGTGGCTCCTGATTCTGATGTTCTTCCTCCCACTGATATTTGCGAGCCTCGGCGCGGCCGCCCGCTACCTCTACACCGACTGGGCTTCGGGCGCGTAGGTCGTCTCGATAAATTCGAGGATGCGCTCGGACTCGGCCATCGTGACCCCGCGGTCGTCGTCGACCAGCACCGGGACGCCCCGCTGGCCGGAGACCCGCTTCACTTCGTCACGTTCTGAGTGCAGCGCCTCGACCCAGACGCTGTCGTAGTCGATGTCGAGTTCGTCCAGTCGGTCGGCGACCTTCTCGCAGTACGGACAGCCGTCGAGCTGGTAGAGCGTCAGGCTCATACTGAGCGGTACGGACGCCGCCCTCAAGGTGGTTGTGCTCGAAAAAACGCGACAGCCGATCTGTCGTTACTCGTACAGCCAGGGCGCGTCGATCTGGTCCCAGTCGACGAGTTCGTCCTCGTCGAAGAACAGCTCGATTTCGCGCTCGTTTGCGCCCTCGTCCTCGTGGTCGGAGCCGTGGATGACGTTCCGACCGA
The DNA here is from genome assembly GCF_048595605.1 of Haloarcula sp. KBTZ06. Lineage (NCBI taxonomy): Archaea > Methanobacteriati > Methanobacteriota > Halobacteria > Halobacteriales > Haloarculaceae > Haloarcula > Haloarcula sp. KBTZ06. The sequence continues at coordinate 716,949 of NZ_CP184337.1, read as the reverse complement.
GGTCGAGGCCGTAGTCGCCGCGGATGGTGCCGGGAGCCGACTCGGCCGGGTCGGTCTCGCCCATCATGGTGCGGACCTGCCGGGTCGCGTCCTGACCTTCCCAGACCATCGCGAACACGGGACCGGAGGTGATGAAGTCGACGAGCCCGTCGAAGAACGGCTTGTCCTCGTGCTCGCCGTAGTGCTCCTCAGCGAGCTCCTGGTCGATCTGCATGAACTTGCCGCCGACCATCTTCAGGCCGCGGTCCTCGAAACGGGAGACGATGTCCCCGATGAGGCCGCGCTGGACGCCGTCGGGCTTGACCATCACGAACGTGCGCTCGTGCTCGGACATTACGCTTCAGCCTCCTCGGCTTCTTCGTCCTCGACGTCTTCGTCCGCGTCGGTCTCGTCAGCGTCGTCGGCGTCAGCTTCGTCCGCAGCCGCTTCCTCGTCGTCTGCGTCAGCTTCCTCGGCGTCAGCTGCCGGCTCTGCTTCCGCCTCCTCAGCTTCGTCTTCAACCTCTGTCTCGACCGCACCGGCTTCGCCGCGGGCGGTGTCGGTCCATTCGAGGTTGCGGGCCTCGCGGCCCAGATCGGCGTTGTTCTCGCACTTCGAGGAACAGAAGTGCGTGGTCGCGCCGTCCTTGTGGACGAACATCGTGCCCGTGCCGGGTTCGATGTCTGTGCCGCAGTAGTCACATTCGCGTGTCCGGGGCATGGTTACTGCCCTCCGATGGTGTCGGCCTCGCGAGCCGTCTCGCGGAGCTGGAGCACGTCACCTTCGCGGACCGGACCGAGAACGTTGCGCGTGATGATGCGCCCCTGGTTCTCGCCTTCGCGGATGCGGCACTTGACCTGCATGGCCTCGCCGTGCATCCCCGTCCGGCCCACGACTTCGATAACCTCGGCGGGCGTGGAACCGCTGCTTTCGGATTCCTCAGCGCTCATCCGAGGTCACCTCACCGAAGCTCCTCGACCTTGTCGGCGATGTCCTCGACATCGGCGTCAGCCTCACCGGCGTCGGTGACGGCTGCGGCGGCCGAGCCGACTTCGAGCCCGGCGGCGTGTCCGAGGTCGTCCTGCTGCTCGACGAAGATGAAGGGGACACCCTTCTCGTCGGCGAGTTCCGGAATGTGCATGACGATCTCCTCGGGCTGGACGTCTTCGGCGACGAAGACGAGCTCGGCGGAGCCGCGCTCGATGGACTTGGTCGTTTCGTTTGTACCCTTCTTTACAGCGCCTGTGTCCCGGGCGACCTCGAGCGCCTCGAGGGCGTCGTCTTCGAGGTCCGCGGGAACGTCGAAATCTACGTATACTGGCATTTGTATGTTCACCTCCTGCGCGCGAGCTCAGGCTCCCCCGCCGTGTCCGGGCCGCGGGGCCCGTCACACCGTGATGGTGTGTATCCTGAAAAGGCTGGGAGCATCATCAACTCGGCGCAGGCTGTACCCCATTCTGTGCCACCGGCCCTAAAAGCGCTTTCGAAGCCGAAATCGCGTGCCAGGCCGCCACACGGGTGCTGTCGGGGGGTCTGCCTATTCCGCGGCCGCCGACGCATCGGCCAGCGCGGCCCGCGCGTCCGAGACGAGACGGGCCACCACCTCACCGGCGGGCCGGACGTCCTGTGCGCGACCGGTGCTTTGCCCGGCGTAGTGTGGCAGGGCCTCGACATCGCCGGTCATCCCCGCAAGCGGGGGCATATCAGCAAACCGACTAATCGGCTCGCCGTCGGGCATCTGTGCGACTTGTTCGGAATCGTTACCGTCGCTTTCCCCACCTGAATCGGCACCGGCCTGCTGCCTGACCTCATCAGTTTCGAGTACCCGGTGTGGCTGGTCCGGCCAGCCCCGGTCGAACAGTTCGGTGAACCGCGTCGCCGTCTCGGGCGCGTCGACGATGCGTTCCCGGTAGGTCTCGTGCGCCCCCGATTCTGTGGTCGCCACGAACCGAGTGCCGAACCAGCCGCCGTCAGCCCCAAGTGTCAGCGCCGCCGCGAGGCCGCGACCGTCGCCGAGACCGCCGGCCGCGACCACCGGGACGGAAACCGCGTCGGCCACCCGCGGGAGCAGGGCGAAAGTCGTCACGTCGCTCTGAACGTGGCCGCCGGCTTCCCGACCCTGTGCGACCACGACATCGGCTCCGGCGTCGACGGCCGCCCTGGCCTCGGCCGCGCTCGCGACCGTGACCATTACCGTCCCACCAGCCTCGTGCACCCGGTCGATGTACGGTTCGGCATCGCCAAAAGAGAAGGAGACAACCGACGCGCCCGCGTCCAGACACGCATCGAGACATGCCGACGGCGAGAGCACGCCCGTCGACTCGTCGAGGACGACGTTGACGCCGACCACGCCGTCGGTCGCGCTCGCGGCCGCCGTGTACGCATCACGGATCGCGTCGGCGTCGCGCCACGACATCGCCAGCATCCCGAGGCCGCCCGCGTCCGCGACTGCCGCAGCCAGTGCCGGTGTGGAGACGCTCCCGACCGGTGCCTGTACGACTGGGTGGTCGATACCTATCGCAGAGCAGAGCGGGGTCTGGAGGGGTGCCATGCCGGCGACTATGTCCGATCCGGTAAAAGCGTACCTCGATAGCGCCGTGACCGTCAGGTCCATACTGGCGCGTCCGCCACCACCGGTATGGACATCGCGCGCTCGCTCCGAGCCGAGGCCCGCCGCGCAAACGAGCGGCGACTGCTCGTGCTGGCGGGCGACCCCGACCGGACGCGGGAGCGAGCGAGGGCAGCCCTCGACGCTGCGGATATCCCCAGCGCTGAGACGACCGTCGTCGGGCCGGAGCCGTTCCTCGACTGTGAACACCACGAGCAGTCCCGCGCCGAGGAACTCCTCGGGCGGACCCGGACGGCCGTCGTCGTCGATGTGCACGAGGAACTGCGGCCGGACGCGGTCGGGCGGACCGTCGGTGCAGTCGACGGCGGCGGCCTCTACGTTATTCTCGCGCCGCCGCTGGACCGATGGCCCGAGGAGCGGGATGAGTTCGATGCCTCGCTCGCGGTCCCGCCGTTCAGCGTCGAAGACGTGAGCGGCCACTTCCGCCGTCGGTTCGTCGAAACGCTGCGAGCACACCGAGGTATCGCTATCGTCGACGTCGACAGGGGCACTGTCGAGCAGGACGGCCTGACGGACCCGCCACCGAGCCGCCCGGTTCCGAGCCCGACCCCGCCAACCGACGCGTGGTTCCGCGCCGAGACCTACGCCCAGTGTCTCACCGACGACCAGCGGGACGCAGTCCAGGCGTTCGAGACGCTGCGGAACGAGGGCGAGGCAGTCGTGGTCGAGGCCGACCGCGGCCGGGGGAAATCCAGCGCCGCCGGACTGGCCGCCGGAAACCTCGCCGTCGAGGGGCGGGACGTACTGGTGACCGCGCCGCAGTACCGGAGCGCCGCCGAGGTGTTCGCGCGGGCGGGACATCTTCTGGAGACGCTCGGCGCTGATTTCACGCGCGACCAGGCATCCGGACCACAGCGGCTCGGCATTGCGGGGGCGGGCTGTGTGCGGTACTCGTCCCCCGACGAGGCCGCAGCGTTACCGGACGACCCCGACGTAGTCATCGTCGACGAGGCCGCGGCCCTGCCGGTCCGGCGACTCGAACAGTTCCTCGACGCCCCAGCGGTCGCCTTCACGACGACGGTCCACGGCTACGAGGGGGCAGGCCGGGGCTTCTCCGTCCGGTTCCGTGACCGACTTGCCGAAAGCGACCACACGGTTACCGACGTGTCGATGACGACACCGATCAGGTACAGCGACGCCGACCCCGTGGAGGTGTGGGCGTTCCGGGCGCTGTTGCTGGACGCCCGCCCGCCAGCCGACCAACTCATCGCGGATGCGACGCCGGAGAGCGTACAGTATCGCCGGCTCTCGACGGCTGACCTGCTCGCCGACGAACACCTGCTCCGGGAGGTCTTCGGCCTGCTCGTGCTGGCACATTACCGGACGGAACCCTCGGACCTGGCCCGGCTGCTCGACGCGCCCAATCTCACCGTTCGGGCGCTGACCCACGGGGGCCACGTCGTCGCGGTGGCGTTGCTGGCACAGGAGGGCGGGCTCTCGGCAGACACGCGAGCCACGATGTACGAGGGCGGGCGGGTCCGTGGGAACATGCTCCCGGACGTGCTGTCGACGCAGCTCCGGGACGAGGCCGCCGGGATTCCGGTCGGCCAGCGGGTCCTCCGCATCGCGACCCACGCCGCGGTCCGGTCCCGCGGGCTCGGCTCCGAACTCCTCTCGGAAATCAAGACGGAGTTCGCCGACCAAGTGGACTGGCTTGGGGTCAGCTACGGTGCGACGCCGGAACTCGTCCGCTTCTGGGCGGACAACGGTTACAGTACCGTGCACCTCGCCACCTCGCGGAACGCGACCAGTGGCGAGTACTCCGTCGTGATGCTGGACCCCTGTTCCGACGACGGGGCGGCGCTCTCGACCCGACACGGTGGATGGTTTCAGGACCGCATCGCGGCGGTGCTGTCAGACTCGCTCGACGACTGCGACCCCGACGTGGTTCGGGCAGTGCTACGAGCGACTGACAGCGAACCGTCCCTCTCCCTCTCTGAGTGGGAATGGCGGCTAGTTGCCGGCGTCCCCGGCGGTGCGTCGGTTCTCGACACGAACCCGAAGCCGTTCCGTGAACTCAGCCGGCGACACCTCTCAGACCCGGCCGACCCAGCCGCGCTTTCGCCACGGGAGGAGCGCCTGCTTGTCCGAAAGGTCTTGCAAGCGCAGCCGTGGCCGGCCGTTACCGAGGAACTGGCGTTCGTCTCTGAGCGGGAGTGTATGCGAACGCTGGGCGGAATAGTCGAAAGGTTGACGCGTCTGTACGGCGACCCTTGGGTACAGGAGGAACTCGATAGACACCAATGAGCCTGCTCGGCCTCGAAACGCTGCTGTTTGTACTCGCGTTCGCCCTGCTAGTCGGCGGTGTCATCGGCAGCCTCACGCCTCAGGTCCCCGGCGCGCTCGTCTCGCTCGCCGGCGTCTATCTCTACTGGATCGCCAGTGGCATGACCGAACCCGGGACGGTCCTGCTGGCCCTGTTGACGCTGGTCGGCTTGCTGACGTGGGCCGTCGACATCGCAGGCGGGGCCGTCGCCGCGCGCGTCGGCGGGGCGTCGAACTGGACGGCGGCCCTCGCCGGCGTCGTGGCGCTCGTCCTCTTTTTCGTCACCGGCCCGCTCGGCATCCTGCTGGGGGTCGCCGGCACGGTGTTCGTCGTCGAGTTCTACCGGCAGGAGGACGCTCGCGGGAGCGCGAAGGCCGCGCTCGTGACGACCGCCGGAATGCTGGCCTCCGGCGTTGTCCAGGCCCTGCTGACCGCGTCGATACTGGTCACCATGATTGCCGTCGCGCTCCTATGACGCAGTGCGCAGAGGACGGTTGCGAAAACGAGGCCGCGGTCGAACTCCACATCCCCTGGGACGCCAACCGCAAAGTGTGTCCGGACCACGCTCGTGTCTGGGCGCAGAAGGACGGCGTCGTCCCCGCGCCGATGGACGGCCACGAGGACGAGTGGCCGTAGACTGTTGTTCTCCCGATAGCCGTAGTAGTTCACACGAAGGTATTTAATCAGGGCTGTCAACCGTTCACGAAGAAAATATAATAATAATTGGGTTTGAATACGACAAGTGAGGCATGTTATCATGAAACGCGAGATGCTCACCACCGACTTCATCGACCGTGCAGCGGACATCTACGACGACGTAACCGGTATTGTCGCCCATGACGGTACCGAGTACACGTACGCTGAGGTAAACGAGCGGGTCAATCGGCTGGCACACGCACTGTCGGAGCGGGGCGTCTCGAAGGAGAGTCGCGTGGCCGTCCTCGCGCCGAACACACACTACTTCATCGAGACGCTGTACGCGACGAACAAACTCGGCGCGGTGTTCGTCCCGCTGAACTACCGGCTCGATCCCGCGAAAATCGAGTATATTCTGAACGACTGTGAAGCCGCAACGGTAATCGCTGACTACGATTTCGCAGAGAAGGTCCAGCCAGTACGGGACGACATCCCTGCGGAGACGTTCATCGGGTACGAGCCCGACCGTATCGACGGGGAATGGGAAGCCTACAGCAGTATCCTCGACGGGCAGCCGACAGCCGAACCGGACCGGCCGGACATGACCGAGGACGACGACGCCAGCATCAACTACACGTCCGGCACGACGGGGGACCCGAAGGGCGTGGTCAGAACCCATCGGACCGAGAGTTGGCACGCGCTGGTGCTCAATCAGCACATGGAGATACGCGACGACGACACGTACCTCTGGACGCTCCCGATGTTCCACTGCAACGGCTGGGGCCACACCTACGCCATCACCGGGACCGGCGGCACCCACGTCTGTCAGCGGACCTTCGACGCCGCGGACACCTTCCGCCGGGTCCGTGAGTACGACGTGTCGTTCATGTGCGGCGCGCCGACGGTGCTGAACAAACTCATCCAGCACTACCGGGCTAACGACGGCGACGTCGTGACACAGGGCGACCGCGACGTGCGGATCGCGACAGCCGGGAGCGCGCCGGCGACGGCGACTATCGAACGCGTCGAAGACGAGTTCGGCTGGCGCATCATCCACATCTACGGCCTGACCGAGACGGCCCCGATCATCACGACCAGCAACTCCCCGCGGCGCATCGCCGAACGGGGCCGTGAACTCAAGGTCAAGCAGGGGTCCGAGGCGCTGTGTACCGACATCCGAATCGTTGACGAGGACGGAACCGACGTGCCACGCGACGGGGCGACGATCGGCGAGGTCGTGGTGCAGGGCAACCAGGTGATGGACCGCTATCTCAACAAGCCCGAGATTACCGAGGAGGCGTTCAACGACCGCGTCGAGGGGTACTTCCACACCGGCGACCTCGCGACGTGGGACGAGGACGGGATGATACAGATCATGGACCGCCGGAAGGACATCATCATCTCCGGCGGCGAGAACATCTCCTCTATCGAACTGGAAGACGAACTGTACGATCACCCCGATGTCCTGAAAGCCGCGGTCATTCCGGCTCCGAGCGAAGACTGGGGCGAGACGCCGATGGCGATTGTCGTTCCGACGGCCGACAGCGACGTGACCGAACAGGATATTCTCGAGTTCCTCAGGGAACGCGTCGCGAGCTACAAGGTCCCCGCAGGCATCGACTTCCGGGACTCGCTCCCTGAAACGGCGACCGGTAAAATCCAGAAGTACGAACTCCGCGAGGAATACTGGCAGGAACAGGAGCGGATGATCGGCCAGGAGTGAGCCTGCCGGAGTAGAGAAGAACAGCACCGAGATATCAACACGATTCTTTATTAGGGTTCCAGCGGTCGGTTACACCATGCATCTGGGAGTCGTCGTGCCACGCGTCGAGGACCACAGCACAATCGACCTGGCTGTCGAGGCCGAAAACTGGGGCTACGACTCGGTCTGGCTGAACGAACTGTGGGGTGCCAGCTCCGTCGTCGAACTCACGGACATCGCGACACGGACCGACGACATCGAAATCGGCAGCGCGATACTCAACGTCTTCTCGCGATCACCGGCCGTGCTGGCGATGACAGCGACGACCCTCGACAGGGTCTCGGACGGACGGACAGTGCTGGGCCTGGGAACGAGTACAGCCCGGTCCATCGAGAACATGCACAGCATGGAGTTCGAGCGACCGGTCCGTCGCGCCCACGAAACCATCGACATCGTCAAACAGCTCATGACGAGCGACGAGCGGGTGACCTACGACGGCGAGGTTGCGTCGGTGAGGGGGGTTCCGCCGCTAGACCGCGACGTGCCGGTGTACCACGCCGCGCTCGGGCCGGCGAACAGGCGAGTCGTCGCCAGACTCGCCGACGGCTGGCTCCCACACATGATCCCGTTCTCCGAACTGGAGTCGGCGTTCGACTACATCGTGGAGACGGCACGCGATGCCGACCGCGACCCGAGCGAGATTACCGTCGCACCGTACGTGCCGGCGGTGGTCCACGAGGATTCCGAGCGGGCGACCGAGGAACTCCGTCAGCACATCGCCTACTACGTCGGCAGCGGCGAGGGGTATCGCCGGGCTGTCGCGGAGACGTATCCGGACCGAGCGGAGCGCATCGCCGACGCCTGGCAGGCGGGTGACCGCGGGGAGGCGACGGAGCTCGTCACTGACGAGATGACGGCTGACCTCGGCATCGCCGGGACGCCGGAACAGGCACAGGAGAAACGGGATAGAATTGCGGACAGGGCTGTCATCGACCGGCTTCTGCTAACTGTGCCACAGCAGGTCGACGGGGAGCTTGCTCGAACGACGATTCGGGCGCTGGGGCGGACGTAGCGCGCTACAGGTCGATCTCCATCATCACCTCGTCGGCGTACTCGTCGCCGAACTTGTAGTGGTCTTCACGGACGGCTTCGGTGTCCCAGCCGTGGCCTTCGAGGAACTCGATCGCGTCTTCGTTCGTCGATGGGACAGAGTTGTACAGCTTCTCGTAGCCGTTCGACGCCGCCCACTCGGTGCCCCGGGCGAGCAGCTGGGAGCCGATGCCGTGACCCCGATAGCGGTCAAGCACGCCCAGCGTTAGCTCTGCGGTGTGGCTGAGTTTCTCCACTTCAGGGTGTTTGAGGTGGACCCACCCGACAACGTCGTCGTCGATGCAGGCGACGAAGAAGATGCGCGACTCCAGTTCGTTGTGCCGGAGCAGCACGCCCTCGCTGTCCACCACGTCGGCGACGGTCTCCGCGTCGACGTACTCGCCGCCGCCGATAGCGGCTCGGATGGCCCCGACAAGGCCGGTCAGGTCCTCCTGACGGGCCTGCCGAATGGTGAACTCGATGTCGTCGGCCTCGAACTCCTCCTCGACGGTGTCGTTGTACGCGATGCGGAGTTCCCCGTCGATTTCTGCCAGCACGCCGTCCCGTTTGAGTATCGCGACGTGATGGCCGAACGGGCGCGGGTCCATCTGCAGCGACGTCCGTGCGGCTCGTGGCTCAACTGACCCGTGCGATTCGATGTACTCGTAGATGTCCCGTCGGTCCTCGTGGTCGAACTGCAGTGGCTCTGTTAACTCCATGGTATCTGCTACCACGAGACAGTACTTAATCCTTTATCAAAAACCATGTACTTCTCAGTAAACGGTCGCTACTGCTCCGGAACGCCGGTCAGAAGGACTGCCACGTCACGGGCGTTATGCGTGTCGACGAGCAGTTCTGCGGCCGCTCTGACGCTGTAGGTGCCGGCTAACTCCACGCCGTAGCAGGCGGCGTAGCAGTCCAGCCAGTCGTTCATCGTCCGTTCGAGCCGCTCAAACTCCGCTTCGGAGAACCGGACCCACGACCCGCCGGTCCGGGCCTCGCAGTACAGAGCCACCGTTGGACCGAACCCCTCACGCAACAGTTCCATCGCTCGCTCCTCGTCCGGCGGGTCGGGGTCCAGCGACTCGTGGACCTGCTCGGCCCGGCGGGAGAGCGCCCGAATCCGGTCGTCGTACTGGCCGCTCATCACCGAACAGGTCACCCCTGCTTGAACTCGACGCCCTTGCCGCCGGCGGGGTGTTCCCACTCGGTGTCGGCGACGATGGCACAGGTGCCACACTCGACGCAGGGCTGGGTATCGAGGCTCACGAGGTGTTCCTTGGTCCCGTTGGTCTGGACCATCTCGTCGCGGTAACAGCCACCGCCGAAGTCCTCGGCGCTGACCGGGCAGGCCGTGACGGCGGTGCCCGAGGCCTCGAAGGACTTGTCGACCAGTTCGATGTGCGGGTCGCCCACGTCGTAGGTCAGGTCGCCGATACGGTCGGCCAGGTCCGGCGGCGAGACGGTGTTCTCGTCGGTCACGGGCTCGCCCAGTTCCTCCGCGATGACCGTTGGCAGCGTCACGTAGGGCAGTTTGGTGTCGGGGATCATCGACACCATGCGCGGCGACGAGTAGGCCCGTTCGAGCAGTCCGCCTGCCGCGCGGACCCCGAACCGGCCGACGGCGGACTCGGCGATAGCGTTCGAGAGGTCGTCGACGGGGCCGAGTTCGCCGAGCTGTCCGAACACCTTGTATCCGGTTGGCCGGAGCTTGTCCATCACGCCCTCGTCGTGGAGTTTCTTTTCGTACAGTTTGCCGGCCTGAGACGTGTCCCCGCGTGCCCTCGCGTCGGCGAACGCCTCGGCGGCCAGCGCCCCGGCGGTGACCGCGTGGTTCATCCCCTTGATGATGGGGCCCTGAGCCCGCATCTGACCGGCGGCGTCGCCGACCAGCACGAGGCGGTCCTTGTGCGGGGAGGGATGGGCCGCCTTCTTCGAGTCCGGAACCAGTTTCGCACTGTACTCGCGCTCGTCGTACTCGTCGCCGAGCCACTGGGCCATGAGCGGATGCGTGAGCAGGCTGTCGAGCAGTTCGTGGGGCTCGGCCCGCTCCTCGGCGATCGAGTCGAGGTGAAAGACAGTGCCGATGGAGAGCGAGGACTCGTTGGTGTAGAGGAAGCCGCCGCCGCGGACGCCGTCGAACAGGTCGCCCGAGAACAGGTGGGCCGCGCCGTCGTCGGGAGCCACGTCGAACCGGTCGTTGATGACCTCGGGCTCCATGTCGACGACTGCCTTCACGCCCTGGAACCACTCCTCGGGCTCTTCCCAGTCCATCAGCCCGGCGTCGCGGGCGAGTTCGGAGTTGACGCCGTCAGCCGCCACCACGAGGTCGGCTTTGATTGGGTCTAGTTCCTCGGTCGTCACGCCGACGATTTCGCCCCGCTCGCGGAGCAGGCCGGTGACGTGGACCTCGGTCAGCAGGCCGCCGCCGGTCTCGCGGGTGCGCTCGTGGACCTGCTGGGCGAGCCACGAGTCCATCTTCCGGCGGAGCACGGCGTCGGCCCACGCCGTGTCGTGGTGGTGCAGGTCGCCGATGTCGAAGGACTTCACCCTGTCGCCGGCGATATTGTGGATGAGGTTCTCCGTCACCGGCCGCTCCGTCGCTTCCTCGCGGAAGTCGGGAAACAGCCCGTCGATGGTGTAAGGGGCCGACTCCTCCGCGTAGATGAGCCCGCCCGAGACGTTCTTCGAGCCGGCGTCGACGCCGCGTTCGAGCACCAGCGTCTCCACGCCGTTCCGTGCGAGGGTCGCCGCCGCGGCCGCTCCGCCCGGTCCGCAACCGACGACGACCGCCTCGTACTCCTCGTAGGCGTCAGTCATCGCTGGCCTCCATCATCGCACCGAGTTCACCGGCTTCGACGGCCTCGGTCAACCGCGGGAGCACCTCGAACAGGTCGCCCTCGATGAGGTAGTCCGAGAAGTCCCGGATGTCGGCATCCGGATCGGTGTTGACGGCGATGATTGTATCGGACTCGTCACAGCCCACCTTGTGCTGGATCGCGCCGGAGATGCCCGCCGCGATGTACACGTCGGGTTCGACTTCCTGTCCGGATTCGCCGATCTGGCGCTCTTCCGTAACGTACTGCTCGACGTGGCCGTCGAAGGAGTACGACGAGGTGATGACGCCACGGGACAGCCCCAGGTCAGCCTCGTCGAAGGCGTCGACGAGGTCCAGCGCCTGCTCGATGCCCTGTGTCGGGTCGTCGCCGATGCCCCGGCCGACGGCGACGACGACGTCGTTGCCGGTGAGGTCGACGCCGCCGGAGAGGCGGTCGTACTCCTCGACCTCGACTGTGAACCACTCCTCGTCGAGGTCCATCTCGTAGTCGACGACCTCACCGTCGCGCTCGTAATCTGGGTCAGGCATCTCGAAGCTCCCCGGAATCACCGACGCCCCTTGCGGGTGGAAGTCCCGGTTGGGCTTGTCGATACAGAGAATCGTCGAGTACTCGAACCCGGAGAAGTCCGGGCGCTTCATGTGCAACACCCGTTCGAACTCCTTCTTGTCACCGGCGGTGCCGACTTTCGCGGGGTTGGAGATCATCGCGCTCTCGATGTACAGCCCCGAACAGTCGGAGGCCAGCCCGGAGTCGAGTTCGCCCTGGACGAGCGCCGAGAGGTCCCGGCCGTTGTTCGTCGCCGGGAAGATGGTGTAGCGCGGCTCGTGGTAGTCCTTCCACGCGACGTCCTCGCGGCCCTCGGCGGCGAGTTCGCCGCCGGCACGGGCCATGTCACAGAAAATCTCTGTGTAGGGCTGGTGGCGGAACCGTTCCAAACGGGGGTCCTCGTGGTAGACGACGAGATCCGCGCCGTAGGCGATGACGTCCTCGACGTGGTCGCTCGCGTCGGACCCGATGAGCACGGCGACCACGCGCTCGTCCTCATCGTAGTCCTCGTTGTAGGTGTCCATCAGTTCCCGGGCCTTCCCGAGCATCTCCTTCGAGACGTCGACGAGTTCGCCGGCCTGGGTCTCGCAGTACACCCACATGTCGCGGTACTCTGCCCCGACGGTCCCTTCGACCCACTGTTTGTCGTTGGTCGGGTGGTCGAGTTCGGGATACTTCTCCTCCGGCGGAACGTACTCGACTTCCGCCGTCTCCTCACCTTCGGTTTCCTCGGTCCCCTCGACGGACTCGATGCGGCTCTCTATCTGGGACTTCGCCGTCTTGCGGTCCTGGCCCGCTTTCTCGCGTTCGAGCAGGTCTCTGAGCACGTCGCCGTCGTCGACCTCTCGAACCATGTTCGCCACGTCGGCAACCGTGAGGTCAGCGAGGTCGACGGTTTCCGGGTCCATCTCGCCGTCGCCCTCGTCCTCGACTTTCTCGATGCGGTCCTCGATGAGCGTCTTGACCGGGACTCGATCCTCGCCGTCTTCCTCCAGCGCCAGCATCGCCCGCAGTTCGTCCGCGTCGTCGACGTCCTTGATTTTCGGGCCTAGCTCGGCGATCTCGTGTTCCGTGGGGTCGATGTCAGGCATGGTCAGTCACCTACCGCGTACGGCGTAAGTTCGTCCAGTATCGGCTCCAGCGCCTCGCTGTCGTCGGCTTCAATAATCGTCGCCTCACGCTCGGAGGGAGCCTTCGGAATCGGGTCGACACCGGAGACAATGGTCGGGGACCCGTCGAGACCGATGTAGTCCGGGTCGAGATTGAGGTCCTCGTGGTCCCAGACCGTGAGATAGTCCTCGTACTCTTCGGCCCGCTTCTGGGTCTCCTCTCGGAGGTCCTTGTGGTTCAGCCGGTGGCTCGCCTTCCGGTAGGTCGGTTCGAACTCGGGGTCAGCGACGATGAAACACGGCATCGGCGCTTCGACCGTCTCGATCTCGGAGATGTCGCCATCGACCAGCCGCTTGGCCCGGACGGTACCGGCGTCCTCGTCGATGTCGAGCGAGACGACGTGGGTAATCATCGGCCAGTCCAGACACCAGCAGGTCTGTGGGCCGGTGTGACCCGTCTCGCCGTCAGCAGTTTTGAACCCGGCAAACACCAAGTCCGGCTGGTCGTCGAGGTTCTGGAGGCCAGTGGCGACAGTCATCGCAGTGGCCCACGTATCTGCGGCCCCCATCTCGCGGTCCGAGAGGAGATAGAGGTCGTCGGCGTACACGTCCCGCATCCCCTCCTGTAAGACCTCTTTGTATCCCGGCGGCCCCATGCTCATCAGCGAGACGTGCCCCCCGTTGCGGACTTTCGTCTGGAACGCCGCCCGAAGCGCGTGCTTGTCGTTGGGGTTCATCACCGTCGGTGTCTTCCCGCGTTCGAGATGGCCATCCTCGTCGAACGATACCTGTCCCTCGCGGAAGTCCGGAACGCCTTTCGTCATAACGACTGTGTGCATGGTATCACGACCCTCGTGAGTGTATCTCACACAAGAATCTATAATAAATGTATGTTTACAAATCTGTATGACAGGTAGGCGTATCTGTCTCAGGGGTTGTAGAATCCAGGTAACACGCTGTATGACGACAGCCTGACAGCTATGGGGCGTTTATATTTAGGGTGTGGAATGCTGTAATCCCGCGGAAACAGGGGGTCCGATAGCTCAGATGCGACCGGCGCGGCCCGGGTCCACGTCGATGGCATCGACCGGACACACGTCGACACAGAGCATGCAGTCGATGCACTGCTCCTCGTGGGCGGGGTCGGCCTTGATTTCGCTCTCCGGATGATCCGGCGTGTCGACCCACTCGAATACGTCGACAGGGCAATCCTCCAGACACGCGCCGTCGGCGATGCAGATATCGAAGTCGACGGCGACGTGTGTCCCGTGGATACCCAGTTCCTCGGGTTCGTCGACCGGCCCCCAAACGTCGTGTCCGTCGTGCTGTTCGACAACGTCGCGGTTCTCCTCGAACTCCGGATCTATGGCCATTGGTATCTTATCTCACTTTTGGGAGCTACTTAACTTTTCGACCTGACCGTCAGAATCCGGGGCCGTCGCGGCGATCCGGGCCCCGAGTGTCCCCCGGTCCGAGATCATCGATACGGTCGGCCGGTCCCGGCAGGTCGCCGCCGGGCAAGCCGGTTCTCTCGCCTGCACCGGCCCTGTCACCAGTATCCGGACCGCCGACTCCGACCCGCCGGATGAACTCGACGGTCCGTTCGTACACGTCATCGTAGTTCGCCCCGTGGAAGGGGAAGCCGTGATCCGACGGCACCGTCTCGTGGACGACATCGGTCATCGGCCCGAGCGCGTCGGCCAGTAGCTCGGACTGGGCTGGCGGGACGACGTCGTCGTTGGTCCCGTGGAGCAACAGCGTCGGCGGGGCGTCGGTGTTCACCTGCCCGACCGGCGAGGCGAGGTCGTAGGCCGCGGGTTCGTCGTCGGGTCCGCCGGTGAGATACGCGCGGTGGGGCGCGTCGGCTTCGTCGTCAGCGGCGTTATCGAGTGCGTGGAAGTCGTAGATGCCGGCGTAGCCGACGACAGCCGACAGGTGGGAGGACGCACCGGGGTACAGTTCGGGTTCGAACCCGGGTTCATCCGCCGTCAGCGCTGCCAGGACAACGAGATTCGCGCCCGCCGAGTGGCCGACGCCGACGATGTGGTCAGTGTCCGCGCCGTAGCTCTCGCCCTCCGTTCTGGCCCACTCGATAGCGGCTTTCACGTCGACCAACGCCGCCGGGAACGTCCACTCCGGCGCGAGGCGGTACTGGGGCTCAATGACGAGGAAGCCGTCCGCCGCGAGGTCGAGCGCGTGCCGTGCGAACTCGCCCTTGTCGCCGGACGTGAACGCGCCGCCGCGGACGAGCACGGCAACCGGTTTCGGGCCGCTGGCCGCTGGCGAGTCGTACAGGTCAAGCGTCAGCGTCACGCCGTCCATCTCGTGGAACGGGATATCCCGCTGGACGGTTACCGACTCGGGAGCGGTATCTGTCACGGGCTACAGTCGGGCCGTCGCGGACATAAGCCCGACGCTATTCGCTCTCGACGCCGTGGTCGAGCGAGGCGTCGGCATCGCGGGCGTCCAACGACGCCTCAGCACCGACCAGTGCCACCACAGTCGCTGGATCACACGGTCGCGATAGCCGACTGGCCACTGCTGCGTTCCTGCAGGCGAACGAAGTCACCGCTGCTGAACTCGCTGTCCGCCGGAGCCTGCCGGTCGATGACTGCCATCCCACTCCCCGGCTCTCTGTTCTTGAGTGGCCTGACAGTCAGTTGCATCGTTCTGAACGAAGCGAAAAAGCTCGGTTCTCGGGCGGTACGCCTGTGGCCCGACGGTCAGCCTTCGACCTCGATCTGCTTGCCGCGGGCCGTCGCGCCTACCTCGACGGGCAGGCGCACCTTGAGGATACCGTTGGTGTAGTTCGCGGCGATACCCTCGTCGTCGACCCGCTTCGGGAACCGGAAGCGTCGGTGGTACGTCCGACGCTCGCCGCGCTGTTCGTCCTCACGTTCGGCGGCGATGTTCAACATGCCGTCGTCCCAGGAGACGTCGATGTCCTCGACGTCAAAGCCCGGGAGCTCGACGTTGAGGACGAACTCGTCGTCCTCTTCATATAGTTCGTAGTCGTCGCTACCGGTTTCGAGTAGGCGGGACGGGAGGTCAAGACCGCGCATCCAGGAACTCGGTGTGGTTGTTGGCAGTGCCATTGGCCATCACCTCGTGTCCATTTGACACTAGTGTTGCAGTTCGTAAAAAGTCTTACTAACCATGGTATATGACAACAAACAGTAATTCAGCTCATCGAGAGTTTAAAATAACCACTGCAAGTAGCCCCAGTCGGGTTAGAAGGCATGATTCGGGTAATGAGGAGACCGACTACAGGCAAGCGTATTTTTTACTAATAATACCCATCTATCGATAAGATAAAGTGGGAATAGGAGTATCGTTACTGGAACGATGTACGGCCGCTTCGTGACGGCCCTGTGGGTCCTGACGGGCCTTTCCGCGGTGTTTTCACTGCTCGCGTGGCGCAAGCGGGAGGACCCTGGCGGGACGCCGATGGTGGTGTTTCACCTCGCTCTGTCAGTCGGTGCTGCCAGCTACGCCGTCGACATCACCGCGACGACGCTGTCGACCCAGTTGCTCGCCCGACAGGTCGCGACCATCGCGCAGGGTGCAGTCGCCATCTCCTGGCTGCACGCCGCGTTGCAGTACGCCGACTTCGACCGGGCGGTGACGCGCCGGGCCGTCGGGCTACTGTCGCTTGATCTACTGATGCTGATGGCCGTGTTCGTCTTTCCGGGCGTATCGCTGTTCGACCTCCCGCCCAGCGGCTCCGTGGGGTCGCTGGTGGTGACGCCCGGGACCGGCCTCACAGCGGTGTTCGTCGCCCACATGGCGACGATTCTGATTGCGGCACTCGCCGGGACAATCGTTCTCGTTCAGTTGTTCGTCCGCTCGCGACACCTGTACCGAACACAGGCCGCTGCCGTCCTCGTCGCGGCGCTGGCTCCCTGGACCATTGCGCTGACCCAGCAGTACTTCCTACAGATTCCCGAAGACGCCACGATTTTCGCCTGGGGAGTCTCCGGGATAGCGATGACGACCGGGCTCTACACGTTCAAGACACTCGACCCGGTGCCAGCCGCCCAGAAGACCATCGTCGAGCAAATGGGCGATGGAACGCTCGTTCTGGACGTCGACGGTTGTATCAGCCACGCGAACCCAGCGGCCGAGACCCTCCTCGCTGGCCCCGAGGAAACGCTCGTGGGCCAGCAAGTAGACGCCGTCATCCCGACCTGGGACAAAGTCACGGTCGACGACGACGGACAGTCAGACTGGTCGGAACTCGCGCTCTCCGTGGACGGCCAGCAGCGGTTCGTCGAGCTCGAAGTGACCCCGTTTACCGACCGGTTCGATGGACTCGTTGGCCGGCTCGTCGTCCTCCGGGATGTCACGGAGCGGAAACAGCGCGAACAGCGGCTGGCGCAGTACAAGACGATTTTCGAGGGCGTCAGCGAACCCGTCTACGTCCTCGACGAGCACGACCGGTTCGTCACGTACAACGACCCGTTCGCCGAACTGGTCGGTACCGTCGAGGACAGTCTCGTCGGCGAACGCTTCGAGACGGTGCTGGGACAGATGGAAACCGAACCGATGGACGACGAGCCGGGAGAGTTCCTGATCCGGACCGCGTCCGGCGAACAGGTCCCCTGTGAAGTCGATGCGGCGGACATCGAACTGGCCAGCGGTGAGTCCGGCCGAGTCGGCATCGTCCGTGACATCTCACAGCGAAAGGAAATCGAGTCCGAACTCGCAGTGACGACCGAGCGTCTGGAGACGCTCGTCGAGGCTGCCCCGCTTGCGATTATTGCGACGGACACCGACGGGGTCGTCGAAGTCTGGAACCCCGCCGCGACAGAGCTGTTCGGCTGGTCTGCCGACGAGGTTCTGGGCGAAACAGTCCCCGTCATCCCGGCCGAGAACCGACGGCAGACCGCCGAACTTCACGCGCAGGTACTCGAGGGCGAGCGTCTGGCGGGCCACGAAACGGAACTCCAGCGAAAAGACGGGAGCCGTGTCGACGTGAGTCTTGCCGCCGCCCCGATTCGCGGCCTCAGTGGTTCTGTGGTCGGTAGCGTCTCCGTCATCACGGACATCACCGACCAGAAGCGGCGGGAGCGACAACTCCAACTCCAGAACGAGCGGCTGGACGAGTTCGCCAGCCTCGTCAGCCACGACCTCCGGAACCCCTTGCAGGTCGCCAGCGGCCATCTGGAACTGGCGTCACAGGACGCTTCGGCGGACGTACGCGAGTCGATAACGGCCGCAACGGACGCCCTCAATCGGATGGAGACGCTCATCGACCACACCCTGACGCTGGCCCGCGAGGGGCGTGACATCGGCGACCCCGAACCGGTGTCGCTCCGAGACACGTTCGCTCGAGCGTGGGACGCCGCGCCAACGAGCGCGGCCGAGCGCCGGATTCGGGACCCGCCGGAGCGCGTACTGGCCGACCCCGACCGCCTCGTCGAACTGTTCCAGAACCTCGTACGAAACGCTGTGGAACACGGCAGAGACGGTGATACTCCCGAATCCGGGCCAGCGGCCGACGGGGCAGGGGCGGTCACCATAACGCTCGGAGCCACGCCGGACGGCTTCTACGTCGCCGACGACGGCCCGGGGATTCCGCCGGACCAGCGCGACGCCGTTCTCGAATCGGGCTACAGTACGAACGATGACGGCACCGGGTTCGGCCTGTCGATAGTCGAGACGATTGCCGAGGCCCACGGCTGGGAACTGAAAATTACCGACAGCGAGGACGGCGGCGCCCGGTTCGAGTTCAGCGGCGTCGAGATCGAGACACAGGGCGAAGAACCGACGGCTGAGTCGTCGTGACGGCGGCTTCAGGGATGGGTGAAGTATGCGACGGACTCCGTGTCCGGGTCGTCCGCGACCTCGTCGAGGCGGGCGAAGCCGATGCGCTCGAACTGAACCACCTCGTCAGCGTCGTAATCGAGTAGTCCGGGTTCGGCCACGCCTGACACGTCACCGTCCATCGTCCGGAGGCGGACCTGTGGCCCATCAGCCGGTGCCCAGTGAATCACGTCGACGCCCTCCTCGCGGACGGCGTCGATGTCGTCGCCGGTGTACTCGAAGGCGTCGCGGGTGTGGCGCACGCAGCCGTACCCCTTGAGCCAGATACGCTCGCCGTGACCTGGCAGGTCGTCGCCTTCAACGACGACACCGCTGGTTACCGGAATCTCGCGGCGGCCACGCTCCTCGAAATCCGGATGCAGCGGCGGTTCGCCGGCGTCCGGGCCGCCGACGATCTGGCGCTCGACGAGGCCGCCGTGGTCGTCGCTGTCCCGGACGAAGAACGCCCGGTCCGAGTCGTCGTCGATCAGGTCGCGGTTGTTCGAGTAGATCGAGGACATCGCGAGGTCGACGTTCGAAGTGGAGGTCCCCAGTTGAATCATCGCGTCGACGACGGCCTCGCCGCGGATACCACGCCGTTCGAGGCTGGCGACGGTCGGCGCTCGCGGGTCGTCCCAGCCCGCCAGTTCGCCGTCCTCGATGAGTTCGGCGATGCTTGACGTGGAGAGAGGCACGTCGTAGGCGTCGACCTGAACGTGGCCCCAGTGGATGACCTCGGGGTACTCCCAGTCGAAGTAGTCGTAGACGAACTGCTGGCGTTTTGCGGAGTCTTGCAGATCGATGCCGCGGATGATGTGCGTGACGCCCAGCAAGTGGTCGTCGAGCCCGCTCTGGAAGTCCAGCATCGGCCAGCAGCGGTACTCTTCGGCCGCTTCCCGGGGATGGGGCGTATCGACCATCCGGAAGGCGACGAAGTCCCGCAGCGCGGGGTTCTTGTGGGTGATGTCGGTCCGGACCCGCAGCACCATCTCGCCGCTGTCGTACTCGCCGTCGACCATCGCTTCGAACTCCGAGCGCGTCGTTTCGGCGTCCTTGTCGCGGTGGGGACAGGCCTCGCCGTTGTTCTTCAGGTCGGAGAACTCACCCTGCGGGCACGAGCAGGTGTAGGCCCCGCCTTTGTCGATGAGTTCCCGGGCGTACTCGTAGTAGGTCTCCACCCGGTCGCTGGCGTTGACCACGTCGTCGGGCTCGAAGCCCAGGTAGTCGATGGCGTCCAGAATCGCGTCGTAGGCGTCCAGGTCCGGCCGCTTGGTCTCGGGGTCGGTGTCGTCGAAGCGGCAGATGAACTCCCCGTCGTAGCGTTGCTTGTACGTCCCCACGACGGCGGCCATCCGCGCGTGGCCGATGTGCCACGGGCCGTTGGGGTTGGGCGCGACTCGCATCCGGACAGTGTCGTACTCGTCGGCGTTGGGCAGGTCCGGCAGCGGGTGGTCCTCGCCCTCGTCCTTGCTCTCCAGTTCTTCGAGTTTATCCGGCGCAAGTTCGGCCAGCCGCTCGCGGCGTTCAGAACTACTCATCCCGTTGACCCGCTCGACGACCGGCGCGATGACGCCCGGAATCTCGTCGCCGTACTCGCGGAACTCCGGGTTCTCGCCCATGAGTGGCCCCATGATCGCTCCGACCTGTGCCTCGCTGTCGTGTTTGACCGCGTTCAGGAGGGCGCTTGTCTCCGCCGCCTCCGTGATTCGGTCTCGCAGCTCGTCGTCCATTACCGGGACCTGCGACTGGGAGGGTCAAAACGCCGTCGGGTTCAGCCAGCTATGGGGGCAGGGTGTCAGCAAGCAGTTCACTTAGGTCCCTGGTCTGCAACGATTCGCCACACAGTACAGGGTGCAGGCATACTGGTTAGTACAGCGAGCACCGTCAACAGCCCATACTTGTGGAGACGGTCCGAGAATCCACTGTTCCGTTGCTACCGATACGGACTTCTGCAAACCGGGAATTACAGTCGAAATGGTCAGTTGTTACTGGGTACGTTCCAGTCGTCTGTGTTGCTTCGTCCGTCACTGTGAGGAGGTACCCTGGGGACGGAATTTCCAACCAAAGTGTCCCGTTCGGTGGCAGTGTTTCTGTCCGGGTTAGGACTGAAGAATTGCTGTCAGTATGTACTATCTCGACGGATACGGTTCGATTCATCGGGCTAGCATTCCAAACCTGAATCGGCAAACCATTCCCAGTGGCACCGACCTGAATGACGACAGAGGGTTCGGCTTTCGTTCCTTGGTATGGAGCCGGAACAGATGGCTCAATCGTCGGCGTGTCAGTCGTCGTTACATCGGGCGGGCCGCTGTGGGCAGAAAGGGTGGGAAACAGGAGTAGCGAAGCTACGATGCCGACAGTGATAATGAGAAACACCGCAAGAATCGGACGGAGATTCATGACGCAAGCAACTCATCTCTGGCCGCATGTGTTTTCTGGTTGGTAAGTTCGCAGACGCCTGCGTATTCTACGCGGGATGGTTTACCCACAAACGAAGAGTGGTCACTCCACAGCACCTAACGAGTCCGCGACCTGTTCCAGCGCGCTAAGACCAGTCACCTCGCCGGACTGGTCAGGAATCGTCCACAGGCCCAGTTCGGGCAGCGACTCCCGAAGCGCGGCAATAGACTCTTGCTGTACCGCCTGCTTCCCCTGACAGCGCTGACAGTCGCCGGCATCCTCGATGACCTTGTTCACGACCAGCATCGTCACCGGCACGTCGAACTCGCGGAGTTTCTCGACCAACCGCTCAGTCTCGCGGACGGCCATCGTCTCGGGAATGGTGACGACCCGGAACGCCGTCTGCTCTGGGTCTCGCAACACTGTACCGACCCGCTCCATCCGCTCGCGCATCGCGGTGAAGTCGTCCGGACCGTCGTCGCGTCGGCTCGCCATCGGGCCAAACATCATTGTCCGGGCGGTGTTGACCTTCCGGCGGACCTGATCCCGGAGGTCCATCGCCGTCGCGACGCCGCGGTCCATCACCGACGGCAGGTCGAGCAAGCGGAGCGTGTGGCCGGTCGGGGCGGTGTCGAACACCACGCGGTCCCAGCGGTCGCTCTCGATGTACGTCGCCATGCCCTCGATGGCCGCCAGTTCGTCGCTGCCGGGCATCACGCCGGTCGTGAACAGGTCGGCGATTTCGTCCTCGTCAATCCGGACCCCGGCGTCGGAAAACTCCGACGCCAGCGCCTCGAACAGCGACCGGTAGCGGTCGATACCGGTCTGCGGGTCGATCTCGACACCCCACAGCCCCGACTGGATTTCCGTCGGGTCGCCGCCGACCTCGGCCTCGACGGCGTCGGCCAGCGAGTGCGCGGGGTCAGTGGAGACGACCAGTGTCTCGTGGCCCGCCGCTGCTAGCCGGTAGCCGGTCGCCGCGGCTACGGTCGTCTTGCCCACGCCGCCCTTGCCGCCGTAGAGGAGGAACCGAGTCACACGACTGCCTAGGGGCTGACAGGTCTTAGTTGCTGACCAGCACTGTTCAGGGTCGAAAGACGCGGGAAAAACGGACTGTCGGAGCGCTCAGTAGTCGCGCTCGACGAGGTAGTTCGCGATACCCTCGAGCAGATACCGGGACTCGTTGTCCGGCAGGACTTCGAGGTTCTGCTTGCCGCTCGCGATGAGATCCTGCCCGGTCTGGCGGGCGTATTCGATGGACCCAACGTCGCGCAGGCGCTCGACGGCCGCGTCGATTTCGGCTTCCGAAACAGCCTCGACGGAGTCCGTGTCGATGAGGTCGCCGACGTCGACGCCCTGCTGGCGAGCGTGTAACGTCACCAGGGTCTGCTTGTTCTCGACGAGGTCGGACCCGCGCTGCTTGCCCAGTTTCTCCGAGGGGGTCGTCAGGTCCAGCAGGTCGTCCTGAATCTGGAACGCGCGACCCACGTCGAGCCCGTAGTTGTACAGGGCGTCGACTGTCTCCGCGTCGGCCCCGAGCAGCGTGGCCGGAATCGAGGCGGCCGCGCCGTACAGCACGGCCGTCTTGAGTTCGACCATCTCCAGGTACTCCTCGGGCGTGACGACGTCGCGTTGCTCGAACTCGATGTCGAGGGACTGGCCCTCGCAGATGCGGGTACACGTCGTCGCGAGTCGCTTGTTCGCGTCGACGGTCCGCTCGGGGGCCGCGCCGGTATCGAGCAGGAACTCGAACGCTTTCGAGTACAGCGTGTCGCCGGCGAGAATCGCCGTCGAGAGGTCGTACTCCTTGTGGACGGCGGGCACCCCGCGACGGAGCGCGTCGTCGTCCATGATGTCGTCGTGGATAAGCGTGAACGTCTGGATGACCTCGATGGCGAGCGCGGCCGACATCATATCGGCCTGCCCGCCCTCGAGCGTCGGGAAGTCACGGTAGTCTGCCGTCAGCGGGTCGACGTCGAGCAGCGACTCCGCGACCAGCAGCAGGACCGTCGGGCGGAGCCGTTTCCCGCCCGCGTCCAGCAGGTAACGCGACGCCTCGTAGAGGTGGTCCGGCTTCTGCACCGGAAGGTCCTCGGGGAGGGCGTCGTTGACCCGGTCTCGTCGGGCGACAATCGCGTCTTCGACCTGCTGATGGCGTTCGGACATCGATTTACTCGGTGAGCTGGATCATGTTGCCGTTGCGGGTGATGTGGAGGTCCCGCCCGGCTTTGTAGCCCATGTTTTCCGCGAGGTCGACGTACGGTGCGAACCCTTCGAGGCTCTGGTGGGCCGGAATGACGTTCTTCGGCTGGAGCGCGTCGAGCATCTCGTAGTGGCCCTCCTCGCGGAGGTGGCCCGAAACGTGGATGTCGTCGTAGATGCGCGCGCCCTGCATGCCCAGGAGCTTCTCGGACTGGTAGCGCTGGCCCTCGTTGGTCGGCTCCGGAATGACCCGGGCCGAGAAGATGACTTTGTCGCCGTCGTCTAGCTCGTATGGCGTCTCGCCGCGGCCCATACGGGTGAGCATCGCGCGGGGCTCGCCCTGGTGGCCGGTGACGATGGGGAGGAAGTTCTCCTTGCCTTCGTTCATGATCCGCTTGAACGTCCGGTCGACGGATTTCCGGTGGCCGTACATGCCCAGGTCCTCCGGGAAGTCGACGAAGTCGAGTCGTTCGGCGGTGCCGGAGTACTTCTCCATCGAGCGACCGAGCAGCACCGGCTGGCGGCCGATGTCGTCAGCGAACTCGACGAGGCTCTTGACACGAGCGATGTGTGAGGAGAACGTCGTGGCGACGATGCCGCCGTCGTAGTCGGCGACGCTGTCCATCACGTCTTTGAGGTGGCGACGCGCGACGGATTCGGAGGGCGTGCGGCCCTTCTTGCCCGCGTTCGTACAGTCCTCGATATAACAGAGGACACCCTCGCCCTCGCGGCCGATCTCGCGGAACCGCTTCATGTCGATGGGGTCGCCGATGACCGGCGTGTGGTCCATCCGCTTGTCGAGCCCGTAGACGACTGCGCCTTCCGGCGTGTGAAGCACGGGGTTGATGGCGTCGATGATGGAGTGTGTGACGTTGACGAACTCCAGTTCGTTGCGCTCGCCGATGGACATCGTCTCGCCGGCGTCCATCTTGACGAGGTCGTTCTGGACGCCGAACTTCTCCTCGCTCTTGATCTGCTGTTTGACGAGTTCGATGGTGAACGGCGTCGCGACGATGGGTGCGTCGTAGCGGTGGGCGAGCTTGGAAATCGCGCCGATGTGGTCGAGGTGACCGTGTGTCGGCACGATAGCCTTCACGTCGCCTTCCAGGTCGGACATGACCCGGTCGTCCGGGATGGCACCCATGTCGATGAGGTCCAGCGAGTGCATCCGTTCCGTCTCGACGTTGTCGTGAATCAGTACCTTCGAGAGGTTCAGGCCCATGTCGAAGATGACGACGTCGTCCCCTGCACGGACGGCCGTCATCTGTCGGCCTACAGCCTCGTAACCGCCAATTGTCGCAATTTCGACTTCCATAGTTGTAGCTCCGAGTGGAAAGCCGGCCGCGGGCATCCGGTGGGGCACGGCAACGACGGTATCTGCAATGTAGGCGACTTCGTCCGCGTCGGCGCTCCAGGCCAGTCGGGTACGCCCGTAGCCTGGGCAACCGCAGTGGGAGGGACTTCCGTCCCGCAACTTACATCCGCCGTCTGCCGGCCGCCAAACCGCAGTCCGCGGGCGGCCGTGCGCTCGGTTACTCCGGACTACAACGGCGCTTCTTAAAACGGTGTGGGTTCGTCGCTACTCGTCGTCTAAGGGGTCCGAGAGCGGGTCGTCGTCACTGGAGACGTCGAAACCAGTGACACCGTCGTCCGCGAGCGTCGCGTCCTCGTCGTCAGTCGCGTCCGCGTCCTGAGACTCCGCCTCGCTCTGCACGCTCTCGTCGACCCCGGAGTCGGATTGCTCGTCACCGGTGCCGCCACCGAACAGGTCGTCCGTCGTCCGCGGGCCACCGGACGTGTCTGTCCCGTCGGTTTCGTCGAGTATTCGGGTGTCCTGAGTCACGGCGTCGCGCTGGTCCGCCTCGTCAGCATCCGGCGTGCCGACGCCAGTGGGGTCGCTATCGGCTTCGGGTTCGGTTTCCCATTCGTCGGCCGGTGCTGGCTCGTCGTCTCCCCAGTCGTCGGCCGCCGCGGGTTCCTCGCTCTGCGTGTCGAACTCCGCGGGGTCCGGCGGAGTCCACTCCTGTGGTTCCGTGCTCGATTCTGGTTCC
Source organism: Haloarcula sp. KBTZ06 (assembly GCF_048595605.1). Taxonomy (NCBI): domain Archaea; kingdom Methanobacteriati; phylum Methanobacteriota; class Halobacteria; order Halobacteriales; family Haloarculaceae; genus Haloarcula; species Haloarcula sp. KBTZ06. The sequence goes on along the minus strand of NZ_CP184337.1, from coordinate 691,695 downwards.
TCGGCGGCGTCCTCAGCAAGCAGGTCGCGGTCCGACTGCTCGCTGGGTTCAGACTGGGGCTCTACCGTTTCCGACTCACCGGCGAGGTCTGTCGGGGATGGCTCCGCAGTAGTGTCGTCCACTGCTTCGGATTCCGGTCCAGCAACGTTTTCCGCCGGCTGTTGGTTCGATAGCTGTTCGTTCTGGGCCGTCTCCACTGCGTCTCCGTCCGTCGCCGCGGCCATCGTGTCGTCGGTCGACGGTGGTTCTGAAGTGTCGTCGGTGTCCAGAAGGTCCTTGTCTGTCACTGGGACATCGCCTGCCACCGGGTCATCAGCTGTCGCCGGGTCAGCATCCGCCAGCGGATCTTCGTCGGCTGCCGTCGCCGGTGCGTCATCAGTCCCGGCCGCCGCAGCGTCGGACGTAGCGGACGCCGCTGCCCCGTCGGATGGGTCGGAGGGTTCCTGTGCGGACGCGTGGATTCCCGAGTCTCCGGACGAGTCGGCGTCCGTCTCGGAGTCAGCGACCGGCTCCGATACCTCGGGTTCGGCCGTTGCCGGCTCGACAGCCGCTGAGTCGGCGGCCGGTTCCGTCTCCTGAGAAACCGCCGGTTCAGTCCCGGCCGGCTCCGGCGTCGGTTCTTCCGATTCCGTGGCCGATTCGGTCGCCGCTGCGGCGCTATCATCGGCAGTTTCAGTTGCTGCCTGGTCGCTCGCTGGAGGACTGGCGGCTGCCACATCGCTCGCACCACGCTGTGCTGTCTGGGCCGCGAGCGTGCCCGCCATCGTCGCGTCGGCGATGAGCTTGTGGCTCAGGCCGAGCAGGCCGGAGAGCAACAGGAGCCCACCGAGCGCACCGACAACGACGCCGAGTACCGCGCGATAGCCTTGCGTCCCCGAGAACGAGTCGAGAGAGCCGTTCTGTATCAGCACGTACCCTGCAGCGATGAGGCCGCCACCGACGCCGGCGACGACAAGCAATGTCCCGAGAAACCTCGTTCCGTATCGATAGACGTCGGTCAGACCTACTGCAGACATAGTCGCATAATTGATAACAGAGGACAAATATGTTACGACAGCCGAAGAAGTGATATTTAAGCTACCAGTCTGCCAGACCTGGGCAGAGATACCCTGCATCAGCCAGCCTGGGCACACTATGGACTAAATCGCTTTCTGGGACGGGCCAGTCGACGACAGTAGTAGCAGTCTCACCAGTCGTCGTCATCACCAGCGATAGTCGTTCCCGGGCTCTCACCGGCGAGAAACGCGGGGAGTGCGTCGGGCCCGAACACGACGGCGGGGGCCGAGAGGGCGAGCAGCGCACGGACCTTGCCGGCCATCCCACCCGACACGTCCGTCGCGTCGCTCCCGCCCAGCGCCGATGCGACGGCCTCGAATGTCTCGATGCGGTCGATGACGGTCCCGTCTTCGTCGAGGACGCCGGGAACAGTCGAGCAGACGCCGACGCGGTCCGCGTCGACAGCGGGCGCGAGTTCGACGACCAGTTCGTCGCCGCTCAGAACCGTCGCGCCCGCACCGGCGTGTGCGACGAGGTCGCCGTGGAGGACCGGGACGAACCCCTCGTCGAGCAGCGTCGTGACCTGCGCCGTCGGCAGCGAAAGGTCACTGTCGGCGTCGCGTGTGGCCGCCGAGAACGGGTGGATCGGGACAGCCGGAACTCCCTGCCCAGTGAGTTCATCGACGACGGCGGCGTTGAGCCGACACATCGCGCCGTGGATGGCCTGTACGCCGTCCACGTCGTGGGTCCCCGCGGTCGTGCTGACACCGTAATCGGCGGCGTGGTGGTGGCCGAAGCTCCCGCCGCCGTGAACGACGACGATATCCTCCCCGACTGCCGATTCGGCGATAGCCGACGCCGCCGCCGACAGAGCGGCCGTATCGACCGTCTCGGGTTCGTCTTTCTCCGTGATGACGCTCCCGCCGAGTTTGAGGACGGCCGTCATTCCTGCCGGACCCCGTCGGTGTCCAGTTCGGCCCGGAAGACGTCCTCACACCCCGGCGTGTACTTCAGCGCCGTGAGCGCGTCGTCCGTCTCGTCCAGCGCGACGATACAGCCACCGCCACCGGCTCCGGTGAGTTTCGCGCCGTGTGCGTCGGCGTCGCGGGCCGCCCACACCATCGAGTCCAGCGACCGCGAGGAGACGCCCAGCGCCGAGAGCAGTCCGTGGTTGAAGTCCATCAGTTCCCCGAGCCGCTCGTAATCGCCCGTTTCCAGCACCGCTTCGCCCTCGCGGACGATATCGCCGATTGCCGTGACGGTGTCGGCAGCGAAGTCGTATTCATCGCGGAGGGTCCGGACGCCGGCGACCAGTGCGCCGGTGTCGCCGGCCCCGCCGTCGTAGCCGATGACGAAGGGGAGGGTGTCGATGCCGTCCAGCCGCCGGCAGTCGTCGCCCTCCACGCGGACCGCCCCGCCCATCGCCGAGCAGAACGTGTCCGCCCGCGAGGCCTGCCCGTCCTGTACCTCGTGTTCGACCTGATAGGCGCGGTCGGCGATTTCGCTCGCCGGCAGTTCGACGCCGAGTTCCCGGGTCGCCGCGTCTATCGCCGCGACGACGAGCGCGGCAGACGACCCCAGCCCCGCCCCGAGCGGGATGTCGCCCTCGACGGAAATCTCGAAGCCCGCTTCCGGCGCGTCGGCCGCGTCACGGGCCTGTGCCACTGCCTCGTTGACGTACCCCATGCCGGCTTCGACGAGCGATTCGGCGACGTCTACGTCCGGATGGCTCTCCCCGTCGCCGGTGTACTCGACGGTAAAGCCGTCCAGTTGCAAGTCGTTCGCGTGGATTCGCAATCCCTCGTCGATCTCGGTTGCCGTCACATGCACTCGCCGCTCGATGGCGCAGGGCACCGCCGGCTCACCGTAGACGACCGCGTGCTCCCCGAACAGGTACACCTTCCCGGGAGCGCTCGACGTGACCATACCCGCTCGTGTGCACCCAGGGCGTTAGGCGTTTTCGGAGTCGATGGTCAGGACGACCCTCGGGATACTACTCAGAGACAGTGTCGACATCGGTGAACTCAAACCGGGCGCCGCCGTCGCTGCCGCTGCCGACGCGGACCGCCCAGCTGTGGGCGTCAGCGACCTGTTTCACGATGCTCAGGCCGAAGCCGGTCCCTTCGACCGCCGTCGAGTAGCCGGCATCGAACACGTCCCCGCGGTCGGCCACAGGGATACCGGGACCGTCGTCCGCGACGTAGAAGCCGTCGGCCAGTTCGCCGACGGTCACGGTCACGCCGTCACCGCCGTGCTCAACCGCGTTGCGGACGAGATTCTCGAACAGTTGTCTGAGGCGGCTCTCGTCGGCGCGGATGGGCCGGTCTATGTCAGTGCGGAGCGTCGCGGCTTTCGTATCGACGTTTTGCCAGCACGTCTGGACAAACTGTTCGAGGTCAACCACGACGGGCGAAGCGGGTGACGCGCCGTCGCGTGCGAGCGTGAGCAGGTCGTCGATGAGTGTATCCATCCGCTGGTGTGCGCCGTCGATGGCGTCGATATGCTCGCTATCGGATTCCTCTCGCAGGAGTTCGAGTTGGCCGCGAGCGACAGTCAGCGGGTTCCGGAGGTCGTGGCTGACGACGCTGGCGAACTGTTCGAGCTGTTCGTTTTGCTGTTCGAGTTCCTGCTCGCGCTCCTTGCGCTCCGTGAGATCACGGCTGATCGCCAGGAACCGGTCCTCGCCGTCGAGGCTGAGTCGGAGCAGATGTACTTCGACCGGCATCGTCGACCCGTCGCGGCGTTCGTACAGGCCCTCGAACTTGCGGCGCTCGTTGACACTGAACCCCGAAAGCTGTGTCTGCACGTCCTCGGCGTCGAACGTCAGGTCGAACTCCCAGATCGACCGCCCGAGCACCTCGCTCTCGTCGTACCCCAGTTCCGCACAGAACCGCTGGTTCACGTCGCGGATCGTCCCATCGGCGTCGAGCACGTCGATCATGTCCGGCGAGTTCTCGAAGAGGGCTTCGAGGCGTGACGATGTTTCCTCTAACCGTTGCTCGCGTCGTTTCCGCTCCGTGATGTCCTGCTGGAACCCGACGTGGTTGACGACTGCCCCGTCGTCATCGCGAACCGGCGCGATCCGAACCCTGTTCCAGAACTCGGTCCCGTTCTTCCGGTAGTTCCTGAGTTCGACCGTCACCCGCTCCTCTGCGTCAATCGCGTCCCGCATTGTAGCGACGGACTCCGGATCGGTGTTCTCGCCCTGTAGCATTCGGCAGTTCTTCCCGAGTAACTCCGGAAGCGAATAGCCAGTCAGGTCGCGGTAGTGGTCGTTGGCGTAGATCAGCGGATTGTCCGTCTGGCCAGGGTCGGTGATAACGACACCGACCGGGGCCTCGTCTATCGCGCGTTTGTTCCGGAGTAGCTTCTGTTCGCGCTCTTTCCGGTCGGTGACGTCCCGAGCGACGCCGACGATGCCGTCGATAACACCATCGACGACCAGCGGCGTTAGCTGGTACGCGACCACCGCGTGTCCGTGGCCGGGGAACTCCGCTTCGATTTCGCCGCTAAGCTGCTCCCGCGTTCCGTCGAGCAGTTCCTGGTAGCGGTCTCTCTCACCCTCGGTTCGAATACGCGGAACGAGTCTACTTGTCTGTCCTTCGAGCGCAGCGCGCGTCGTGTCGTACCACTCTGCTATGGTCTCGTTGACGATTTCGAACCGCCCCTCCGCATCGTAAATACAGGCTGCCTCCTGCATGGAGTTGACCATCCGCTCGTAGCTCCGGAGCGCTCGGTTCCGCTCGGTGGTCGCCTGCTGTGAGCGGTGATGCTCGACGGCGTCAAAGATTCGGTTCGTCAACTCCACATGCTGTTCGGTGCCCGGCTCTTTCCTGAGGTAGTCCGTGACACCGGCCGAAATCGCCTCGCTGGCGACCGCCTCGCTCCCCCGGGCAGTGTAGATAATAAACGGGAGGGTCGGATGCTCGTCACGGACCGTTTCCAGAAGCTCGACACCGTTCCGTTCGGGCAGGTCGTAGTCGGAGACGAGACAGTCTACGGTATCGTCAGCCAGCCTCGCCACAGCCTCGGGAGCAGTGCGCACCGTTTCGACCGTGAAACGGCCGTTCTCGCGTTCGAGCGCCGTCGACAGCGTTTCGGCGTCGTCCGAATCGGTGCCGACGTAGAGGACCTGAACCCTGTCGTCCCCGTTGACAGCGGTCTCAGACGTCATTCGGTATCCCGTTCGAGTCTGGCCATTGCGCCGGGATAGATATCGTTCCCTGCTCAAGAGCAGTCGGAGTGATATGGCTCTGGGAACTGTCTCGGGACAGGTCCGGTCGCAGGACAACTGCAAACGGCGCGGGACGATTGCCGCCAGTGGTGTTCTGCAGCAGTGTCATGATGGTCGAGTAGTCGGCTGTGAACGGGGCCCTCCCACCGTGACCGCGGCTGAAATCGGTCACCGGAGAGACGTTCAGTCCGCTGTTCTTGTACGCTTACACGGGGTTCTGCAGTAAATAGCTGATGACCAAGTCCCTGTCACGTCGATCCCGCACTGTGAGGCGACGACGACACCGGAGTGGTCACATCGGAGTCCGCGCTACCGTTCCTGCACGCGCATCGACATTTCCTGCCGAGGATGGGCGGTCAGCGACGGCAACAACTCCAGAGGCGTCTCCCCCTGAAACTCCAGTCGGTACTGGCTAGCCGTCGTCGCGGTGATGAGTTGTGCTTCGAGCATGGCAAGATGCTTTCCGATACAGTGGCGCGGGCCACCACCGAACGGGAAGTAGGCGAACCGCGGGCGCTCGCCCGCTCGTTCGGGCTTCCAGCGCTCCGGATTGAACGTCTCTGGGTCGTCGTAGAACCGCTCGGAGCGGTGGACGCCCCACTGAGGGACCATCAGCGTCGTCCCCGCCTCGACCTCGTAGCCCGACAGCGTCACGTCCTCGGTCGGCTCCCGGAATATGGTGTACACCGGTGGGTAGAGCCGCATCGCTTCCTGAATCACCCATTCGAGGTAGTCCAGTTCGCGGACGTGCTCCATCCCCGGCCGGTCGTCGCCGATGACGTCGTCGAGTTCCTCGTGGACCCGCTGTTCGACTTCGGGGTGTTCCGACAGCAGGAACCAGGTGTAGGTCAGCGTCAGCGCCGTCGTGTCGTGACCGGCAAGCAGCATGGTCATCATCTCGTCGCGCAGTTGGTCGGGCGACTGGTTCCCCTCGTCGCGGGCACGCAGGAGCACCGACAGGAAATCCATCGGGCCGTCCTCAGCCGTCCCAAGCGATTCTTCACGGACCGCGATGATGTCGTCCAGCACCTCGTCCAGCGTCCGCACGGCGCGGTCGAACTCGGCGTCGTCGGGCATCGGCATCCACTGCGGCATGGCGAACCGGATAGGGTCCGGCTCGAACCGCTGGCCAAGCGGCAACAGTTGTTCCTCGATGGTCCGGACTCGCTGCTCGGAAAGCTCGACGCCCATCATCAGGTCCAGAATTACGTCCAGCGTGACCCGGGTCATCGACTGCTCGGCGTCGATGACGTCGCCGTGGGACCAGTCGGCGATCCGGTCCTCCGCGTGGTCGGTGATGCGGTCGGCCATCCCCGACAACCGAGCCATCGAGAACGCGGGGTTGGCGAGCTTTCGCTGCTGCTCCCACGTCTCCCCTTCGCTCAACAGCAGTCCGTCACCCAGCAGATCCCCGAGCGCATCTCCCTGAAAGTCGGGCTTGCGGAACCGGTCTGCCTCCGAGACCAGCACGCGCTCGATTGCCGTCGGATCACACAGCATGACCGTATCCATCGGCCCCATGTCGAAGCGGGCGACATCGCCGTATGCTCGCTCCAGCGCCGAGATGAACCGGAACGGGTCCCGAGCGTACGTGCGACTACTGCCGAACAGCGGTTCGCCCTTCGGTCCGGGCGGCGTCTTTGACATCGGCTGACGTTAGTGTCGGACACGCTTGAATGGTATGCCAAATGTCGGGCAGCGGGCGGTTCACGTGCATTCAGAGCCAGCGGTTGGCATCTAGGTCCCAGTCGGTGTGTGCCGATATCCAGACGCCGCCGAGACCACCGAGAGCGCTGAGACCGACAGTGTACAGCAGAAAGAACGTGAACACGAGCGCCAGAAACAAGTCGTACCCCGGTGCGCCGGGCGGAATCCCGAACCCGAGGAGGCCAGCGATGTACAGCGCTGGGAGAAAGAGGGCAAGCAAGGGAACCATCGCGCAGACGCCGGCCAGCGTTCCCAGCCAGAGCCCCGTCCGGTAGCTGCCGCCGTGGTTCGCCGCGGCCACGGCACCCCCAGCCACCGACGAAAAGGGAACGAACGACAGCGCAACCGTGACGAGCGCCCCGATACCGGCGTTGGTCACCGACTCACGCATATGCGTTCTCGGTAGTGGCGTCCCCCGTGATGTAGTTACCGACAGCGCGGCTGGCCAGTCAGTCGCCGATGGTCGTGTCGTGCTTGACGTAGTTACCCAGCCAGCCGCCGAGCGCGCTCAAGCCGAGGAAATACGCGGCCGTCATGACTGTTCCGAGGACGAGCACGAGCAGTCCCACCGCGCCGAACACGCCCAGTGCTTCGGGCACAAATGCCAGAAATGCGGCCAGAAAGACGAACACGACCACGAAGAAGACCAGCGATATCGCCAGCCCGACGGCGCCGGACAGCAATCCGACACGGACGCCGTCGTCTCGCTCGCCGCCTTCGAGATAGCCGGCGATGCCACCACCGAGTAGCGGCGCAAGCGGGACGAATCCACTCAGCAGAGCGGTTGCGACGGCACCGATAATCGCGTTAACGAGTGTGTCTCCCTCTGCCATTTGCCAGCCCTACTCCGGGGCTTGTGGTAGGTCTTGTGTTGGCGATACTGGCATCGCCACTCGCACTTCGACAGCGAGAAAACGAAACAGTTCAGCGACGTTAGATGTCGGACTCGAAGTCGTCGAGTCCGTACGTCGGCTCGGCACCGCGGCGGTCGAGCGTCTCGTTGGCCAGCAGCCAGTAGACGACCGACAGCGCCTTGCGCCCCTTGTTGTTCGTCGGGACGACCAGGTCGACGTTCGACGTGGTGTTGTTGGAGTCACACATCGCGATGACCGGGATGCCGACCGTGATGGCCTCCTTGACAGCCTGGGCGTCACCGATCGGGTCGGTGACGACCACGATGTCAGGCTCGATGTAGCCGTCGTAGTCGGGGTTGGTCAGCGTGCCGGGGATGAACCGGCCGGTGCGGACGCGCGCGCCGATCGCTTCGGCGAACTTCTCGGCCGGGAACCGGCCGTACTGGCGCGACGACGCGGCCAGGATCTGCTCCGGCTCGTAGTTGGCCAGGAAGTCCGCGGCTGTGCGGATGCGCTCGTCGGTCATCGAGACGTCCAGCACGTAGAGCCCGTCAGTCCGGACGCGGTGGATGAACCGCTCCATGTCCTGGGTCTTCTGCTGGGTCCCGATGTGGACACCGGCGCCGAGGTAGTCCTCGACGGGGATGAGGAGGTCGGCCTCCGACTGCTCGTCGGGCATGACGTCCTCGTCCAGCTGTGGGCCGGCGGCCTCGTCGGCGTCGGCCGCTTCGTCGGCCTTCGTGTCTGCATCGGTTGGTTCGGCCTCTGTCGCCTCCGCGGCGTCGTCGGCGGGCTGTTCGGCTTCCGTTTCGGTCTCCGCGTCGACCGCTTCGTCGTCCTCGTCGGACGGGTCGAAGTCGGAGTCTGACGCGTCGAGACCTTCTTTTTCGTTGCCGCTCATACTGCGTTGTCCTCGATACGGATTAGTTCGTTCAGCTTGGCTGTGCGCTCGCCGCCGACCGCGCCGGTCTTGATGAACGGTGCGTCAGTGGCGACAGCGAGGTGTGCAATCGTCGTGTCTTCCGTCTCGCCGCTGCGGTGAGAGACCACGGACTCGTAGCCGCTTGCCGTCGCCAGTTCGATGGCGTCGACAGCGTCGGTAAGCGTCCCGATCTGGTTCGGCTTGATCAGGATGGAGTTCCCGGCGTCGGCGTTGATACCGGCCTGCAGGCGCTCGACGTTGGTGACGAACAGGTCGTCGCCACAGACGAGCGTCTGGTCACCGACCTGTGTGGTCAGGTCCGCGAAGGCCTCGTAATCGTTCTCGTCGAGTGGGTCCTCGACGTAGACGAGGTCGTACTCCTCGACCTTCCCGGCGATGTACTCTATCTGCTCTTCGGTGGACTTGACGCCGTCGTCGTAGACGTAGCCGTCCGCCTCGTCATCGTAGAGTTCCGCGCCAGCAACATCGAGGCCGAAAGAGATAGCGAAGCCGAAGTCGTCGGCGACGGTCTCAACAGCCTCGTCCATAATCTCGAACGCTTCGTCGTCCGAAACGGACGGTGCCCAGGCTCCTTCGTCGCCCTTGCCCGCTGGCAGGTCGCGGTCGGCCAGGATGTCGTGGACCTCCTGATGGACCGCGGCGTTGGCGAAGACAGCCTCTTCGACGCTCGGTGCGCCGACGGGGGCTGCGAGGAACTCTTGGATATTGGTTGCATCCGCGGCGTGCTCGCCGCCGCCGATGATATTGCCCAGCGGCGTTGGGTACTCGTTGCCCCGGAACGTACCGCCGAGATGCTGGTACAGCGGTGCGCCCAGCACGTCGGCACCGGCCTTTGCGGCCGCCATCGAGATGGCGACGGCGCTGTTGGCTCCGATGCCGGAGAAGTCGTCGGTGCCGTCGGCGGCGTGCAGCGCCGCGTCGACGTCACGCTGGTTCCCGGCGTGGACCTCACCGATGAGTCGCGGGAGTGCCTCCTCGCGGGCCTTGGCGATGGCCTCGTTGGCGGGGAGTTCGATGGCCTCGTACTCGCCCGTGCTTGCGCCGCTCGGTGCCTTGCCACGACCGAAGCCCCCACTCTCGGTGAGAACGTCGGCCTCGACAGTCGCGTTCCCGCGGGAGTCGAGGACGCGGCGGAGTCGGATGTCAGTGATGAGCGTCATCGTTAATCACTCCTGTTGACCGTGAACGGTAGGACGCCAGCGTCGTACTCCTCGGCGGCGATGAGTATCGGCTGGGTGTGTTCCGTCTCGATGAGCACGGGAGCACCGTGAGCCAACTGCAGCGCTCGTGCGCCGAGTTTGCGGGCCTTCTCGTAGCGGCTTTCCTGTGCGTTCATTGGTATGGTGAGACGATGTCGACGAGGTCCTTGTGCGAGACGAGCATCCGGCGACAGCAGTGCCGCTCGACGCCGAGTTCGTCGAGGACCTTCTCCGGGTTCTCGGGCTCCTCGGCCTCGCGGGTGCGTGCTTTGAACTCTTCCCAGTGCTCGCCGACGACGTTACCGCACGTGAAACACCGAACCGGTACCATCATACCTGTATCACCTTAGCGGTACGATTTCTGGTAGCGGGCCCGCGCACCGGGGCCGCCCCACTTCTTGGGTTCGGACTGGCGAACGTCGTTGACCAGCAGCGAGCGGTCGAACTCCATGAACGCGTCACGGAGTTCGGCGTCGTTGGTGTGGTCGACGAGCCCGCGAGCGATGGCGGTTCGGGCGGCGTCTGCCTGCCCCATGACGCCGCCACCTTCGACGGACACTTCGACGTCGACCTCGCCGCGGAGGTCGTCCTCGGCGATGCGGAACGGTTCCAGCATCTTGAGCTGCGCCAGCTCGGGGTCGACGAGTTCGACCGGCTGCGAGTCGATACGCACGCGGCCCTCGCCCTCGCGAACGGTCGCGCGGGCGACGGCGGTCTTCTTCTTGCCAGACGTGTTCGTTACCATGTCTTGTTCGCTCCAAGCGTTTCGCTGATCTCGCCCAGCGTGACGAACTTGATGTTCGACAGTCGGTCAAGCGACGTGCCGTCTAGGACCTCGCCGTCCTCGTCGTACGGGTTGCCGAGGTAGACACGGACGTTCTCGAACGCCTCGCGGCCACGCTGCTTCTTGTGGGGCAGCATGCCACGGATGGTGCGCTTGAAGATGCCGTCCGGTCGCTTGGGGTAGAAGTACCCGTTGTCGTTACCGATGTCGACACGTTTCTTGTACTTCTCTGTGATCTGCTCCTCTCGGCCGGTGATCACAGCGCGCTCGGCGTTGACGACGGCGACCGTCTCGCCATCGAGAGCCTGTTCGGCGACCTGTGATGCGACGCGGCCCATGATACAGTCGCGGGCGTCAACGATGACATCCGCGTCGAATTCTGCGACGCTCATCGGATCACCCGGACGTGGGAGCCTTCTGGGTTGTTTTCGATTGCCTGTTCGAGTGATACAGCCTCTCCAACCTGGTCGATCTTCGTCTCGGCGGTTCCGGAGAAGTCGACAGCGGCGACGGTGACGTCCTTCTGCAGGACACCGGAGCCAAGCACCTTGCCGGGCACAACGACGGTTTCGTCTTCCTGGGCGTATCGTTCGATACGGCCGAGGTTGACTTCCGCGTGTGTGCGCCGTGGCTTTTCTAAGCGCTCGGCGACGTCGCCCCAGACAGCACCGCCCGAACTGCGGGCGGCTGACTTCAGGTCGGCGATGAGACTACTGAGTCTCGGGTTCGTCTTACTCATATGATTCCTCCGTTGTGGGAAAAGTGCAGGGAGCAGGATTTGAACCTGCGGACCCCTACGGGACAGCGCCCTGAACGCTGCGCCGTTGGCCAAACTTGGCTATCCCTGCGCGCGATTGTTCGTTTTGCGTGCCCCGTAAAACCCCTTTCGGTCCTCGCGCTCGGGGAGCGGGCGGTCATCGGTAGTGGTGGGGTGTGTCGGGGCATTGTGTCGTTACAGTTGGACTGCGTCTTTCAGTTCGGTCGCGCGGTCACGCAGCGTCTCGACCGCGCGCAGGACCAGTTCCTCGGTGGTGAACGACCCGTCCGTCTCGACGTGGAACACGAACGCGTTCGGCACGTCCGAGACCTCGACGTCTTTGCCGGGGTAGCGGTTCCGGAGGTCGTTGTCGAACTCGTCTGTCGCGACGAGTTCGCCGTTGGTGGCGTCGCCGGCGGCGTGTTCGGCCGCCTGCTCTTCGATGACGCCACGCAGGATGTTCGGGTCGTCGTCCTCGAACTCGCCGAGGTCGCCGACGACCTCCACCTGCTGGAGGTGTCGGTAGCCGACGGCCACGCCGCCCTGATGTTTGGCGTGTTCCCGACCGGTGTCGAGGACGGCGTCGGCCTCGACTTCGAGACGTTGGCCCTCCTTGAGATCGATGATCGGGATGTTGTCGTCGGCCGCCTCGACCATCGGGTCCGAGGAGACGAGGTCGCTGGAGTAGGCCGTGCTCGGCCCGTCGACGGACAGCGACAGCGTCACCTCGTCGCCGATCTCGAAGTCGTCGAGGTCGGTCGTCAGCGGGACCAGTCCCAGTCGGAGACCGATCTGCTCGTTGAACATCACGCTGGTGTTCTCGATGACGCGGACGGTGTCGATACTGAACGTCGGCACGTCCGCGACCATCGCTCGCCGGATGCCGTTGGCAAACGCCGGCGTGATGCCGCGCACGAGGATGCGGGCCTCGCGCTCGCCGCGTTCGACGAACTCAACCTCGTAGTCCTGTGTCATTGGTTAGAATCCGGAGTTCTTGGGTGCACGAGTGCCGTCGTGCGGGGTCGGCGTGACGTCCTCGATGCGACCGATCTCCAGGCCCGCTCGGGCGAGTGCGCGGATCGTCGCCTGCGCACCCGGACCGGGCGAGGTCTGGAGGTTGCCGCCGGGACCGCGGACCCGAACGTCGACGCCCTCGACGCCGCGGTCGAGGGCTTTCTCCGCAACGACCTCGGCCATCTGCATCGCCGCGTACGGCGACGCTTCGTCGCGGTTCTGCTTGACAACCGTCCCGCCGGAGCTCTTTGCGAGCGTTTCCGCGCCGGTCTGGTCGGTGATGGTGATAATCGTGTTGTTGAACGATGCGTGCACGTGGGCGATGCCCCAGATGTCTTCGGTTTCTTCGCTCATTCTTGGGCCTCCGCGCGCTCAGGATGGAGTTCGTCCGACAGCGAGCTGTGCTCGTCGAAGCCGACCGAGCTCTCGACGGCGGTCTCCACCGTCATGCCGGGTCGAGTGACGCGAGCGTCGTCCAGCACGATGTGTCCGTGGACGATGAACTGGCGGGCCTGCTCGGGCGTGTTCGCGTAGCCCTTGCGGTAGACGACCGTCTGCAGGCGACGTTCCAGCACGTCGGTCACGTCGAGCGACAGCACGTCGTCGAGCTGGTCCTGCTCGTTGAGGATGCCGTAGCGCTTGAGCCGAGCGAGGAACTCCTCGGACTCGGTCTCGTGCTCGCCGGCGCTGCCCAGCAGCTTCCGGGCCTCACGGCGGTAGCCACGAAGCTCGGACTGTGCGCGCCAGAGCTCTTCTTTGTTCTTCAGGCCGTAGCGGCCGATGAGGTTGGCCTCGTCGGCGATTCGCTCGCCCTGGAAGGGATGATTCGGCGTCTCGTAGAACTTCGTGTTCGAACCAAGCGCCATTATTCGTCATCCTCCGCGGCGGCTTCCTCAGCCTGCTCTTCTTTAATCGCCTCGACGTTGACGCCGATGGTCCCCTCCGTCCGGCCGGTGGACTTGGTACGCTGTCCACGGACCTTCTGGCCGCGCTTGTGGCGGACACCGCGGTAGGAGTCGATCATCTTCATGCGGTTGATGTCCTGCCGGCGGGTGAGCTGGAGGTCGTTGCCAGTCTCGTGGGTGGTCTCACCAGTGAAGTAGTCCTTCTGGTGGTTGGCCATCCATTCGGGCACCTCGTCGGCGAAGTTCTCGACGTGGTCGACGACGCGCTCGATGACGTCGTCGTCGAGCTTGCCGAAGACCGCGCGCCGGTCCACGTCCGCCTTCTGGGTGATGATTCGGGCGGCCCGGTGGCCGATACCGTTCAGTTCTGTCAGTGCTCGCTCGACGGATTTCGTCCCGTCGAGGTCTGTCTGTCCGATACGGACGAAATAGCGGATGTCCTCCTCCTCTTCGGCATCCGCGTCCTCGCCCGCGTTGGGGTCTTCTGCACTCATATGTAGGTACTGATGGGTGAGCGTCGTGGCGGGGATTCGAACCCCGGAGGCTGTACGCCACAGAGTTAGCAACCCTGCGCCTTGGGCCAGGCTTGGCTACCACGACACGCGTTCTATGACACTCGCGCCCGCAGCACGCGGACTCGGGGGCTGGTCCCCCTACACGAGTCTATCCGATTCTATTCCGGGGTTGTATTTAAACGCAACGAAGGGGCCCGACAGCGTGACTTCGGGACATACCCACAGAGACATGGAATCGCAAGCATCGCTGCACTTGTCAGGTGCCAGCACAACACATTCGTCGCTAGGCGCCCATGTCGGCGTATGCGTCGGTGCATCACTGACGGCGGCAACAGCGTCGACCCGACCGACCGAACAGCGGTCCGTGACCACCTGGAACGGTTCGCAGGGTCCGGCACGGTTACCGAAACGGACGACGGCACGCTCCGGGCCGACTTCAGCGGCCGAACCCACGTCGCAGTGGCTCCCGATGGTACGATAGACACCGGGATGCCGCTCCACTCGTTTGCCGGGACGCCGGAGCGGCTCGTGTTCGACCACGACAGCGGCGAGTTGCGCGCCGAACTGGACGGAGAGAACGTCTATGTGTTTCGACATCCATAGAGAGATGTGTTCTTCGCGCACGCGAGAGTGACCTTAGAACTTATCCGCTGTTGCGGGGCCGGGGCAGCGGACTGCCCGCATTCGACGGGTCACAATCCTTATCGCACCTCCGGGACCTACTCCTGTGCATGAATACAGACGACGTACGCGAGCGCCTGCGAACGGTCGAGGACCCGGATCTGGGAGCCGACATCGTCTCACTCGGGCTGATCAACAGCATCGACGTGACTGACGACGAGGTCAGCATCGACCTGGCGCTCGGTGCGCCGTACTCGCCGACGGAGACGAGCATCGCGAACGAGGTCCGCGAGGCGATGGGCGACATCGACCGTGAGATAGACCTCTCCGCGAGCGTCGACCGCGGTGTCCCGGAGGCCGAAGACCCACTGCCGAAGGTCAAGAACGTCATCGCGGTCGCCTCGGGGAAGGGCGGGGTCGGCAAGTCCACCGTCGCGGTGAACCTCGCCGCCGGCCTCTCGCGGCTCGGCGCCCGCGTCGGCCTGTTCGACGCCGACGTGTACGGGCCGAACGTCCCGCGGATGCTCGACGCCGACGAATCGCCCCGCGCAACCGAGGACGAGGAGATCATCCCCGTCGAGAAACACGGGATGAAGCTGATGAGCATGGACTTCCTCGTCGGCAAGGACGATCCGGTTATCTTCCGCGGCCCGATGGTCGACAACGTCCTCACGCAGCTGTGGGACGACGTGCTGTGGGGCGAACTCGACTACATGGTCGTCGACCTGCCGCCGGGGACCGGCGACACGCAGTTGACGATGCTCCAGCAAGTGCCCGTCTCCGGGGCTGTCATCGTCACCACGCCGGAGGAAGTCGCCCTCGATGACGCCCGGAAGGGGCTCCGGATGTTCGGTCGCCACGAGACGCCAGTGCTTGGCATCGTCGAAAATATGTCGTCGTTCGTCTGTCCCGACTGTGGCGGCACGCACGACATCTTCGGCAGCGGCGGCGGCCGCGAGTTCGCCGACGAGACGGAGATGCCGTTCCTCGGGGAGATCCCGCTCAACCCCGAAGTCAGGGAAGGGGGCGCGACCGGGGAACCGCTCGTCCTTGATGAGGACAGCGACGTCGGCGAGTCGTTCCGCGACATCGCCGCCCGCACCGCCAACATGCAGGGCATTATCCACCGAAAGCGACAGAGCGACAGCCAGCGCGCCCAGCCAGAGCAGTAAGGGTTCAGAGCCGATACAGCAGCGGCTCAGTCACCGGCAAGAAACAGAGAGAAAGAACCGAATTACGCTTCGACCGGGTTGTTCATCTTCCGGGTGACGTAGCCGGCGATGCGGTTGCGGACACCCTTGGACTCGATGTTGGTCAGTTCCTCGACGACGTCTTTGTTGTGTTCGAAGTCTGCACCGAAGGCGTCAGGGTATCGCTCCATGAGGAGCGTCCCGGTCTTCTTGACGTAGGCGGGTTTGATTGCCATGCGCGCTACTTGCTTGGTCGCACTCAAAAAGGGTTCGGAACGGACCACGCACGCGAACGTTTATCAGTAGGGGTGGAACGATCCGTTACCGTGCGCTGAACGTCGCCGTGGCAGGGTCCGCGAGAGTGCGACACAGTCTGTCACGGGTCGTCGTGTGTCGCCTGTGTGCCCCTCATTCCGTGCGGCGTCCCTACCACTCGGCATCGATCAGTTCGCGTACGCGTTCGAAAGCCGCTCGCTCGCGTTCGCCGCCGGCCGTTTCGACCACGGACTCGAAGTACGCGAGACGGTCTAGCAGCGTCTCGCTGTCGTAGCTCGGCACGTCCAGCCGCGAAGCCGCGACCGTCGCCTCGACGACGGCGGCGTGGCCGCGGTTCGTCGTCGGCACGACGCGCCGTTCGACGGCGCTGTCCACTGGATGCAGTTCCCACTCGACCCACTGGGTGTCCCCCTTCGAGCCAGAGTCACGCCGCTCCACATCGACTTCGACCCACGCGTCCACGCTATCGAGGACAGGGACGTCTTCCTCGCGGACCGACAGCGCCGCCTCGGCGAAGTCGACCGGGTCGCGCGTGAACTGGACGTAGCCGCCCCCACGCTCCCGGAAGTTCCGCCAGGTCCGGGTCCGGCCCCACGTCGTCGCCGTGGCTGGTCCGTCGCCGTCCGGCGCATGGACACCCAGTGCGGCGACGTTCCAGCGCTCGTTCGGCCCCAGGGTAGTGACGACGGTCTCGGAGACGCCGGAAAGGGCGACCGGCCACTCCGTCCCGGAGCCACCGGAGTCCGGGCCGCCATCTCCAGAGGAATCCCTGGTCACACTTCGAGCCCCCGTTCGAGCGCGACGAACAGCGCGCCCGCAACGAGATCAGCAGTCGTTCCGGGGTTGATGTCCCGCTCGACGAACTCCTCGGCGAGGCCGGTCGCGGTTTCCGCACCCTCGAGGACAGCCTGTGCCCGTCGCTGGACCTCCTCAGCGGTTTCGCGGTCCTGCCGCGTGACGATGAAGGTGTCCGGTTCCGCCGCGAGCAGTTCGATGAACACGTCCGATGCGCGGTCGGCGACCGGACCGGATCCGTCCAGTAGCCACTCGCTGGCCTCGAACACGCGCTCGAAACCGGACACCCACTCGGCGGCCACGCCATCGACATCCGCGCTGGACTGCATCACGTCGAACAGCGTCATCTCACGCGCGCGGAGTTCCGGAATCGCGTCGCGTCCGCGGCGAACGTCGAGCGGCTCCAGCCCGTCGGGCGGGTCGTCGACGGCCACGTCGACATGTTCGAAGGCGCGGTAGAACGCCGCCGCGTCCTCGACGGTCGTCTCATGAACCACAGCATCGACATCGGATGGTGACAGTCGCCCGTCCGCGGCCGCGGCGGCAAGGGGTGTGAGTACCATCAGGGCCCCGAACTGGGTGTTCCCGCCGGACTGGTCCGCCATCCCGTCGACGGCGGCCTCGAACGCGGGACCAACCGGGTCGCCCGCGGCCGCGCGGTCAAGCCCCGGACGCGCCCCCACAGCCCCGGCCATGAAATGCTCGAACCGCAGGTCATCGTACTCCCGCTCGCGGTCGACGTTGCCGGGCTTCGGCGTCCCGGAGACCTCCAGCAGCAGTGCAAGCTGGGCGTTCTGTGCAACCGACCGTTCGCTCACAGTGGCACCTCCGACGCGAACCACTCCGCTGTCGTCGCTCGGATCTCGTCGAGCGTCTCCGGCTTGTCGCTCGCGCGACCGACGCTGACGGCGTCAGCGCCGTACGAAAGGTACTCCCGTGCCGTCTCTCTCCCTCGAACGCCGTTGTTCGCGACGACGAACAGGTCGGTGGCGTCGGCCACGTCGGCGACGACCGACTCGGAGTCCATCGCGTCGACGTGGAACAGGTCTCCACCAGCGTCTTCGATGGCTTGAGCGACAGCTGGGAGCGAGACGCCATCAAGTTCGGCACGGCCCTTCACCGACACCGTCGCCCCTGTCGACGCTGCTGTTTCCACGAACGCCGCCAGTCGTTCCGGCTCCCGGAGCAGCGCCTCGCCGGCACCCGCGGCGCACATCTCGTCCTGCCGACAGTGGGCGTTGATCTCGATGATGGCGTCGTGGCGCTGACAGACGGCGGCGACACGCTCGACGGGGCCAAGCGTCGCGCTCCGGACGTTGAACGCCGGGCGCAGCGGTGCGTCCGCAAGCGCAGCCAACTGGTCGTCGACGAACACGACCGGATCGTCCGGCAGGAACTCGGAGCGGTCGCGGTCCGTCATCGCTCGGGCGGCCTCGCGCGTCCGGTCGTCGAGTGCGATACCGCCGAGGAACGCACACCCAACGTGGGATTCGACCGCGCGGGCCCACGACGCGTCGGCCTCGCCGCTCAGACTCGCGAGGGCGAGTCGCGGCTCGAACATCAGGCCACCTCCGAGAGGGCCGTTTCGACGGCACGGTTCACCCGCTCAGCGTCGGCCGCGTCGTCGAGGGTCGTGTCGGTTCGGATGACCGGCACGTCGAGCGGCGTGGAATCGTCGTCGTCCAGTACGAACGCGTCAGCGAAGGGGTACGCCTCGGCCACGCCGCCAGTGCTGGGCTCCAGCCCGACGCCGGCCATCAGGTCCGCCGCCGGCCCGGAAAACACCGTGTCCTCGATGAACGGCGAGACGGCGACGACCGTTGTCTCGTGTAGCGCCTGCTCGAACTCATCGATGGCGAGCATCGGCCCGAGCGAGGTCACGGGGTTCGACGGGCCGATGACAACCGTATCGTCAAGTGCGGTCAGGACGGCATCCGTCGCGCTGGCCCGTTCTGCGCCCCTGAACTCAACATCTTCGACCGGCGGCTCCCCGTTCCGACCGACCCACCACTCCTGGAAGTGTATCGGACCGCTCGGCGTGTGGATGATGGAAGCGACCGGGTCGTCGCTCATCGGTAACAGTGTCCGGGCCAATCCGAATGCGTCGGCGAGCGTCCGCGTCACGGCTGTGAGTGATTGGCCCTCGTCTAGGAGCGAGGTGCGCGTGACGTGGACCGCGCGGTCCCGGTCGCCGATGTGCATGAACTCCGCAACGCCGGAGAAGCGTCGCCAGCGGGCGATATCTCGGCCCTCAGTCTGCGCGTCGTCGGGGAGGTATCGTGGGCCGCCATCGAGCCCGGCGGCGTCGGCGAGCCGCGTCAGTTCACTGTGTGTCTCGGCGGTGTCGTCGGCGATACCCCACCAGGTCTCCCGGTCGAGGACCTCACCGTCGAGAAACAGGACGGTATCGAGGTCCGGGCACACGAGATGGCCTCCCAGTTCGATATCGTCGCCGGTGTTGGCGACGACAGTCGTCGCCGCCGGCCAAAACACGTCGTCGGCACCGGCGAGGAGCTTCGGCGTTCCCGTCCCGCCGGCAAGAAACGTCACCATGTCTCGACGTAGGGGGAACTGACAGTATAAACGTGGCCACTGAAACTGGTCGGAGCTGGAAAGCAGTCTGGCGGAGACAGTGTTCTATTCAGAGAATCACAGCTGAGAATTGGGTGGGTAGAGTGAAGGGTATCGGTAGGATAGGCAGGGTAACGGGTGCTATGCCCATCGTGAATCCACACCGCTTCGCGCCTGCAGCCTCCAACGAAGAGTACGTCTACGGGTCCTGTGCGCCGGGCTGGCATTCGGCCGCCACGCACCAGGACGCGCTCGACGATTGGATCGCACACATGCAGGCACACGACATCGAGCGGGTCTGCTGTCTGCTTCCCGGACAACAGCTCGACGACGCTGGGGCCAACATCCAGCGCTATCGGGAGGCCTTCGGAGCGTCATCAGTCCGCCACGTACCGGTTCCCGACCACCAACTCATCCCCCAAGACCGCCTCCACGACGATATTCTGCCGTTCCTGGTTGACGCCTGTGAGACAGAAGAGCGGGTCGTCGTTCATTGCCTGGCCGGCATCGGCCGCACCGGACAGGTACTCGCCGCGTGGCTGGTGTATCATTACGACTACGGCCCCGACCGCGCCATCGAAACTGTCCAAGAGATGGGCCGTGACCCGCAAGACGCTATCGAATCGGGGAACGCGACTGAAGCGGAGCTGTCCAGTCTGCTGTCGTCGGTCGCACGCTTGTAAAAGGCCCCGTCGGTGCTCAGTCCGTCCGCGGGAGGAGCCGCGCGCCGACGGCAAAGCCGACGACGGCACAGACTGTGAGAACGGCGAGTGGGGCGAGTGCTTCACCGGTTCCGGTTGTCGCCGCACGGACGCCACGCGAGAAGTACGTCAGCGGCGAGAGCCAGGTCGGGAGCCACGCGGGCAGGAGGGTCTGTGGGACGAACGTCTCCGAGAGGAAGAGCAGCGGGAGCGCGAGGCCGTTGCTCGCCGCGATGACGCCGTCCTGTGAGTCCGCAAGGCTGCCCAGCATCGCACCGACGGCACAGAACAGCGCGACGCCGAGGCCGACAAAGGGGAGTAGGAGCACAGAGGGGCGGATGGTCGCGCCGGTCAGCCACACCATCATGCCGAGTATGATGAGGCCGGCGATGCCGATGATGACGACGTTGACGAGCGTCTGAGCGAGCAGCCACTCAGTTCGGGTCAGCGGCGTCGTCGCCAGTTTCTCGAAGCGGTTGCCGTCCCGATGCCGCGCCACCTCGCTACCGACGCGGGAGAGTGGCGTAAACAGGACGACGACGGCCAGATAGCCCGGCGCGTAGAAGCTCGGCGGTTCCGTGAACAGGCCGCCGCCGCCAGGCTGGGTCTGGACCAGCACACCGAAGATGACGACGATGATGACCGGGAAAAAGAACGTGAAGAAGACGGCCGTCCGTCGCCGGAGGAAAGCCAGCGACGCCGCGCGCGTCTCCGATGCGAGTCGCCCCAGTCGGCTCATTGGACACCACCTGCCGCCGGCTCTGTCCGGCGCGGTTCACCGCGCTGGCCGACAGCCGTTCCGGTGAGTTCGAGGTACACGTCCTCTAAGTCAGGCTGTTTCCAGGTGAGGCTGTCGTACTCGATGCCCGCCTGGCCCAGTTGCTCGGTGATGTTGCCGATGGACTCCGGGCGGATGCCGTAGACGACCAGCCGGCCGTTCCGGATCGCTGTCTCCGCCGGGTAGTCGATGGCTGAAACGGCGGCCTCGTCGAAAGTTCCGTCGACGATGAGTTGGCTGTCGCCGCCGTGTTCGGCCACGAGCTGGTCCGGCGAGTCGAGTGCGATGAGTGTCCCGTCGGCGAGGAGGCCGACGCGGTCCGCGAGCCGCTGGGCCTCCTCCATGTAGTGGGTCGTGACGAGTATCGTCACGCCGCGGTCGGCAAGCCCCTCCAGCAGTCGCCAGAGGTCACGCCGACCGGCCGGGTCGATGCCGGTGGTCGGTTCGTCCAGCACAAGGAGGTCCGGGTCGTTGATGAGCGCCGTCGCGACGCAGGCCCGTCGCTGCTGGCCACCCGAGAGGTTCTCGTATGTCGTGCTGGCAGTGTCGGTCAGACCGACATCGTCAAGGACGGCTTCGACATCGCGAGTGTCATCGTACAGACCGGCGTAGTATTCCAGCAGCTCCCGCGCCGTCAGCCGCTCGTGGGGCGAAAACGACTGTGGCAGCAGACCGATTCGGTCGCGGGCGACCGTTCTGGGCGACTGGCCGAACAGCCGAACCTCGCCGGTCGCGTCTGTCGTTCCGGTCAACGCCCGTACCAGCGTTGTCTTGCCAGCCCCGTTGGGACCGACCAGCGCGAGCACCTCTCCGGTGGTCGCCGTCAACGAAACGCCGTCGAGTGCAACCGTATCGCCGTAGCGCCGCCCGACATCCGACGCGACCAGTACCTCGTCCATGCGCCCTCGTCCGGTCGGGTGGCCGAAAGCAGTTCCGTTCTCGCGCGACTATCGGCTACACGTTACGGCCACATCTCAGACAGACGGCCGGAAGCCACGGCTTGTCCGTGACGACTGGTTGGGTGTCTTCGCAGTGATCACAGAACTCAGTTTTCGTCGCCATTTGCCGAATATGTCACGGCAGAACAATAAATAGGTTGTTGTGCGGTAGATCTTCGCAAACCGATGGCAGCTCCGGCACGGGATTCCACTGACATCACGATACCCTGTTACATGACGTGCGACCGGACCTCGCGTACGATAGCGTCCACGTCGAACTCCTCACTGGCCTCGGCTTTGTCGTAGACGGTCTCGTCGTCGACACTGATTCTGAACACGCCGTGGTCGCCCATGACGAGCCGAACGCTGTCGAGTTCCAGCTCCAGTCCGGATAAAATCGCCTGCTGAACATCTACTGCTCGCTCGCGGAACCCACACGGGACGCAGTATTCGATTTCGACAGAGCTCATACCGGCTTTCACGGCTGTCTGCGTGAAAGCTCTATGGTCGGTCGACCAGCGTTCGGAGCCGACCGACGAGCGTCACGTCAAAGCGGTGGACGCCGTACAGCAGTCCGACCGAGGTGATGAACACTACCGTCGAGAGGCCGTACGACTGGGACAGTGCCGCCTGTGACAGCGTCGCCCCGACGCCGACGAACCCGCCCAGTATCGACGCGATAATCGGGAGGACACAGGAGACACACGAAAAGAGGCCGACGATGCCGCCCACTGCGCCGCCACTTGCATCGACAGCAGTCACGAACACCAGGTACGAAAGCGCCAGATAGCCGGCGATCTTCCACGGGATGAGCACCACGCTCAGGGTTGCGCCGCTGAACACGACCGTCGGCGAGAACCCGGGCGGGGCTTGTGTGACCAGCCGGAGGCCAGTTCCCTGACCGCCTGTGCCGTACACGCCGCCGACGTACCCCAGCACGAGCAGGTAGCCCAGGGCGAGAACCGCACTGCCGAGCGTCCGCCGGCGACTGGTCAGTTCCGGGCGCACTCGCAGGACAACGAGACCGGCGACGTTGAGCCAGATGAACGGGAACAGCAGCAGGAACGGGTCCGTTGCGGGTTGGGCCGTGTTGAGGACGTAGCCCAGAACGAGGATGGCCTCCGCGTTCAATACGGCTGCCCAGGTCACCAGCGAGCGTGTGTCCGGGATTACATCCCTGAAGGTTGCTGTCGTGGTACTCATAGTGCGAGTGCATCAACAACGATGGCGATCAGGACCGCCCCGAGGTAGGCGTTCGACGCGTGGAACGCCCGGAACGCCGCCGCTTCGGTCTGCTCGCGGTGGAGCAGGATGACGGCC
Organism: Haloarcula sp. KBTZ06; assembly: GCF_048595605.1. Classification (NCBI taxonomy): domain Archaea; kingdom Methanobacteriati; phylum Methanobacteriota; class Halobacteria; order Halobacteriales; family Haloarculaceae; genus Haloarcula; species Haloarcula sp. KBTZ06. Next base: position 668,597 of record NZ_CP184337.1, on the reverse strand, counting down.
CAGAGGAACACTGCACCCAGCAACACCGACGTGACGGCGTACAGCCAGCCAAGCGGCGTGAGCACGCCCAGAACACCTGCTGCGATGAGCGTCGCCCCGAGATAGTAGACGATGTGTTTGCGCGTCTCGGTCTCGCCGCGGACGACCGGCATCATCGGGAAGCCGCCCGCCTCGTAGTCATCCTTGTACGCGAGCGCGAGATTGTAGAAGTGCGCTGGCGTCCAGAGGAAGATGACGACGGCGAGGACGATTCCCGGGAGGCCGACCGACCCGTCAGCGGCGACCCAGCCGATGAGCGCCGGCAGCGCGCCGGCGGCCCCGCCGATGACGGTGTTCTGGACGGTGTTGGGCTTCAGTACGAGCGTGTAGATGACGCTGTAGAACACAATCGCGGTCAATCCGAGGACCGCTACGAGTGCGTTCACCTGCCAGAACAGCCACAGCGAGGCGAGCGACAGGAGCAGGCCGAAAGTCAGTGCGTTCCGGACCGGAACCTGATGGGTCGCAATGGGACGGTCCGAGGTCCGGTCCATGCGCTTGTCGATGTCCCGTTCGAGAACGTGGTTGAACGTCCCCGACGCGCCGATAGAGAGGACGCCACCCCCGAGCGTGAGCAACACCGTCCGAACAGTGAGCGTCTGCCCGGCGGCGAGTGCCATTCCGGCCGCGGCGACCAGACACAGGAGCCACATCAGCCGGGGCTTCATCAGGCGGAAGTACGCCGATGCGGTCTCGACGATGCGCTCGCGGGTGGAGAGCGTCGGCGACCGTGCCGGACCGTCGTCGGCTGGCTCCGGCGCGAGTGTCGGGTTCTTCACGGGGGTCTCGTCATCACTGCCCGTCTCAGCTTCGAGGTGCCACGCCAGAGCCAGCACGAACGAGCCGAAGATACCCATCCCCAGAGCGAGGTGGGCGCCGGGGAGCGCCGTCTCGGTGCTCGTCGCGACGACGGCACCGAGCGCTATCTGGACCGGGTACAGCGCGGTGCCGAGGAGGATAGCTGCCTTGACGCGGCCGCGACAGCTGGATCGGAGCCCGATAACGGCCACAGCCACCACGAAGAGTCCGACGGCGGCTGCGACGAGTCGGTGTCCCCAGGCGACCAGCAGGGCCGTGTTCGTCACGTCGACCGGTCCGTCACACAGCGGCCATGTAGTACAGGCTGCTGCCGCATCGGTGAGCGTTGTCGTCGCGCCGGCGAGAACTAGCAAGTACACGCCGACGGCGGTCGCGGCGAGCAGCCCGGTGAAGGTCCGGCTCTCTGCCATTATTGTATCCTTCGATGCTGGCCACTTAGACCTCGCGATTCCGCTGTCTCCGTCCGGAGCCGTTCCGCTGCCCTATCGCTACAAATCGGGAGCCTGCGGCGAAGACAGCAGTTATTTATCCCCGAAATCCTAAGCCGCATCCATGACCCGGAAACGCGCCGGTCTGGTCGCTCTGTTCGGTGCTGCGTTGCTCGCGCTCGCCGCCGAGCCGGCCGCCGCCGCACAGATTCAGGACTCGACGACGGATAGCCTCATCTGGGGGCTGAACATGAACCTCCTGTACGTCGCTCTCCCGATTACGGTCCTCGTCGAAGGGATTCTGATCTACACTGTCTGGCGGTTCCGTAATCAGGAAGAGGCGCTTCCCACGCAGGAGAACCGCCGACTCGAAGTCACCTGGACCATCGCGACGGCGATCATTCTCCTGTTCGTCGGGGTCGCCTCCTACCAGGTGATGGCGAGCCCGTACGTCACCGCCGAGGCCGGTGACCAGGCCGAACTACAGGAACAGGACACTGAACTCATTACCGTCGAAGCCCAGCGGTACGGCTGGACGTTCTACTACAACGAATCGAGTTGGGATGGCGAGGCGGAGGTGACCACCACGACGAACATGAAGATACCGGCTAATCAGGACGTATCCTTGCGGGTTACGTCGACTGACTGGCTACACGCGTTCCACGTTCCCGGACTTGGACTGAAATCCGACGCGTTCCCCGGCCAGTACAACCGTCTCCGAACCAACGCGGGTAACACCGGCACGTACCAGCTCTACTGTGCCGAGTACTGTGGCTCTGGTCACTCACAGATGCTCGGGACCGTTGAGGTCGTCCCGCAGGACGAGTACGAGGACTGGCTGGCAGAGCAAAAGAGCGGCGGCGACGACTCCGAAGGCAGCGACAAGTAGCGCGGTAACTGGGCGTCTTTTCCCTTCGAGAACTGCCGGGTTACGGAAGATTATTCTCAGCCAGCAGATCACGAATTTCCGGCAGGGTGAATGGGAGTCACGGTCAGATTGAAGTACCGCGCTGAAGCGGCCTGTCAGTCCGTTACTGAACGACCCATCTTTCAGTCACTTCGCCACTCGAATCAACTGTCAGGTTCAGGCTTTGGTGGCTGCTAACCCTATCACTGAATGCGTGCTTGCCGTCGATATATAATCTGATTCCACAGACCTCAGCGTCCGCCTCGCGGTTGATCCGGACTGATTCGCCTGGTTGAACTGAAAACTCCTTGTTCTGACAGGTGGCAGTTAGCACAACGTCGCCCGAAAAATCACCTGCGACTTGGACTGCCACGAGTTTCGATCCGGCACACATCGACGGCCAACATTCCGGTGTCGATACATCGGAAGGCGGCGTCCCGGTTTCAGTGGCAGTGTCGTTCGGCGTTTCTGTCGCCTTCGGTGCTGAAGAGTTGTTTTCGGTAGTACCGTCAAAATTCCACTCAACACAACCGGAGAGAGAGCTGGAAAGTGCTGAGATTGAGAGGAACTGTCGGCGATGCATGATAGCTGGTGAGACCGGTTGTGTAAGGGTCTTGTGAGGGGCAGGAGAACAGCCACTGGTTTAGCCACGCTATGAGGGGCAGCAGCATGCCGGGGAACGCTATAGACGGATTGAGTACTGCCACCAGCGATTCCCCGACCACAGAGAACAACGAGACAGCGACGGCGCTGCTTGCATTTGGACGAAAAGCGTAGAATCTGAACAGAGAGAGGACGGTGGCAGCAAGACAGCACTCACGAGCAGCCCGGTGGTCAGAACAATTGCCGCGTCGGTCGTCCAGTCCGACCGCTATCCGCAGATGTTGGCAGTCGCGTACACGTTGCCGGTATCGGTTATCTCCACGCCGATGCCGACGAGATTAGCGTTGCGGAGCGTGAGCCGTTCGCGGTAGTCCGGCCACGCCATCCAGTCGTCGACGATCTTTCTGGCGACTTCCTTGTCGGTGGCGTGGAACCGCTCTTTGCCGTCCTCTTCGTACGTTTGTCCGGCGACTGTCTGCTCAACCGCCTCGAACCGGTTTCGGTCCGGTTGCTCTATGTACTCACCCTCCGCAGAGTCGAACGTACACCGGTCATAGAGCCCGGTGTTTTCGTATCGGTCTTTGCTGGAGACACCGTCGATCTTGTGGATCGCCTGCCCTTCGACGGCCATCTGCTCGCTGTGGCCCTTTGCCATCTCGTTCAGATCCTCTTCAGTCCGGAGTCCCGACTCGAACGCTGGGACACCTGCAGCCTTGCGTTCCTCGTTGAGGAACTGCCGGACGTAGTCGGAGACGTTCTGTTCATTGAACTTCCGTGCCGGGATCGACTCCTGTTTCGGGGTCGCAGTCTCGGCCGGTGTCGCCGTCCCGTTTGCTCCTGGCGTCGGTGTTGGCGTAGTGCTATTGCCCGCCGTCGCCGTCGTCGTTGAGCCACCGCTACCGTCGTCGCTCTGTGAGTCAGTTGTCTGTGTCGTCGTATCCGCTGTCCCGCCTGCGAACTGTGCTCCGACAAGCACTCCCGTCCCCAAGACCACGAGGAGCACCACGGCGGCGATAGCGAGTAACCCTTTCTTTACCATATACAACGGATAGATTACAGAGGTATGTAAGCTTGATTCTTCATATACTTCATCTGATTTTCATTTCGTCTACTGTCGCCGGTGACGATAACCCATATATGCCACGGGCGGCCACTGCCGGTATGGTCGAGAACGTTATCTGGCCGGCGGCACTCGACGCCAACCGTTCGCGCAGCGACGGGCGTCGCGTGTCACTGGATCTGGCCGTCGAGGACCCGACTGTCGACGAGATCGCTAAAGCCGTCCAGCAGGTCGGTTACGACGCGGTCATCGAGCGGGACAAGACGTATCCACGCGAGTACGAAGCCCGCGGGCGAGTCGTCGTCAAGGACGCGGACGACGCGACGAAAAGCGACCTGCTCGGGGCTGTGGCGGCCTACATGCAGGCGCTACGTGAATGAAACGCATCGGCACTGTCTCGCGGGTCGCACAGGGACTGGCCGTCGTCCGGGCACCCGACGACGAGTACGCGTCCGTGGGAACCGACGTGGTCGACGAGGAACTCCAGACGGTTGGCTCCGTCGTCGACGTGTTCGGTCCGGTCGAGCGCCCGTATCTCGCTGTCTCGCCGAACGACAGCGTGCATCTCCCAGCGCTGGTCGGCACAGTCCTGTACGCGCGGTAAGAGCCCTCCGAACCGCCGACGTCTGTCAACATCTGCTTCGTAACGCTCAAACCGGTTCCTGCAGGACGTGTGTGCATGGAGCGACGGTGGCGAATCCTCGGCGGTTGTGGCCTTATCGCTGGTATCTTCCTGTTCGTCCAACTCGGCGCACTGGCGCTGGTCCAGCCCTTCGAGTCGGCTGGGTACCAGGCCGTCGAAGACCCGTCTGACCCCACGAACAGCCTCATGTACATCGGGGCGATTCTGGTCGCAACGGCGGTCATGTTGCTTGCCTTCCGCTACGACGTGGACCAGCTCATTCGCGGGCTCATCGTCTTCTCGTCGGCCTGGCTCTCCCTGTACGTGTTTCAGGTGCTGGTCCCGCCGGTGCTCACGTACGCCGGCCTCAACGTCGTTGCCGTCCTGTTGGCGCTGGGCCTGGGGACGGCACTGCTGGTCTATCCCGAGTGGTACGTCATCGACGCCGCCGGTGCGGTGATGGGTGCTGCCGCAGCCGGCCTGTTTGGCATCAGTTTCGGGGTGTTGCCAGCGCTCGTCCTGCTGACTGTACTCGCCGTGTACGATGCGATCAGCGTCTACGGGACTGAGCACATGCTCACGCTGGCCTCGGGCGTCATGGACCTCAAGGTCCCCGTCGTCCTCGTGATCCCGATGACGCTGTCGTACTCCTATCTCGACGCAACGGCGGCGGATTCGGTAGCAGAAGACGAGACTGACGACGACGCAACGGCGGCGGACGACGCGGCCGAGGAGCCGGCGACCACAGAACACGGAGCCGACGCAGACGGTCCGGCGGTTGCGGATGGGAGCCAGCCGGCGGAGCGTCCCGACGACGCGACAGAGACTGGCAAAGCAGACGAAACTGCTGACGTTCACGCCGACCCGCTAGAGCGCGACGCGCTGTTTATCGGTCTCGGTGACGCCATCATCCCGTCGATACTCGTCGCCAGCGCCGCCTTTTTCGCCTCGTCGGACGTACTGTCAGTGTTCGGCGTCCCGTTGCCGGCGCTGACCGCGATGCTCGGGTCCTACGTCGGCCTGGCGATACTGCTGTGGATGGTGCTGAAGGGGCGCGCACACGCAGGACTCCCACTCTTGAACGGTGGAACCATCGCCGGCTACATCGTCGGCGCACTCGCCGCCGGTATTAGTCTGATAGACGCCCTCGGTCTCGGCCCGTACCTCTAATTCTCCTGCAGCCGCTACCGTCCGGTCAGGGCCTTGCTCGCGGGCGCGAAATCGATCTCCTCACCCCGGCCTTCTGCCTTCGCCCGCTCGTACAGCATGTGGCCCGCGGCGACGGTTTCGATGGCTGTGCCGCCGGAGTCGAAGACTGTAATCTCCTCGGGTGACTGCCGCCCGGGCGCGTTGCCGGCGACGATATCACCTAGCTCGGCGTGGACGTGGTCCTCGTCAATGACGCCCGCATCGAGGGCGTTAATGAACGACCCGGCGTCCTGTGTCACCCGCTCGCGCAAGTCCGGAACGTACGTGGCGCGTTCGATCGTCGTCGCGTCCAGTTCGTTCTTCTCGGGGTGGTACTGGCCCATCGCGGTTACGTGAGTTCCCGGCTCGAGTAGATCGCCGTCGAACACCGGTTCGCTCGCGCTGGTCGCCGTGATAACGACATCGGCCCCCTCGATTGCTGCGGCCGGGGACGCGACAGCAGCCACTGTCGGGTCCAGCGCGTCGTTCATCTCCGCGGCGAAGGACTCGCGGCTACTGGCCGTCGGGGAGTACACCTCGATGCGGTCGAAATCTCGGACTGTCGCCGTCGCACGGACCTGGCCGCGAGCCTGTGCGCCACTGCCGATGACTGCGAGGTCGCTGGCGTCCCGACGGGCCAGTGCGTCGACACCGACCGCCCCGGCCGCGCCAGTCTTGTGGGGGTTCATGCTCGCACCGTCGAGGACAGCAAGCGGGTCACCGCTGTCGGCGTCGAAAATCGGGAGCGTGAAGTGTGCATCTTGCCCGCTGAAACCGGCTGCGTAGGTGTACCCGCCCATCGCACCGGTGTCGGGGAGAATCGCGAGATAGCCCGTCAACATTCCCGCGGGCTCGTCCGAGAACAGCGTTGTTCTGGGAGTCGCCGGGGCACCTTCGCCACGCTGGCGATACCCCTCTCTGACGGCGTCGACGTACTCGGTGGGTTCAGCGAGATCAGCTACTTCGTCGCTCTGCAGGAACAGCGCTGTCGCATCTGTCGTCATACTCCGTCGTTTGGGCGACCGACTCTTATACTGCCCGGCAGTGCCAATCTGTACGACCGGTTACGGATATCTATCGAAAACGGGAGAGTAGACGGACAGGAAAGCGCCTAGTCCGCAGTCTGTAGCGGGTCCGACTGCGGGCTCTGTTGGGTCGACGTGTCGTTTGGAACCGGGTCGACGGGGGCACGGACGAACATCGCGTGGCCGATGAGGCCGACTGTTACGACAGAGGCCAGCGGAATCGCCGTCGTCAGTTCGAAGCCGACAACGAACAGAGAGGCGGTGATGCCGGCCATGGCGAGCGGAATGAGTCCAAGAATGATGTCGTAATATCCCGTCATAAGTATGAATCAGTCTACGATAGCGGAGTATATGAATGTTTCCCTAAAATACGGGATAATACACTCAATGGCCCCTGAGAATTTATTCAGTACCCGCTGAGTAACAAATTCATAAGTTATGAGTTGGATTTTGGGGAAAGATTAATATATGCCTATTCTTGTGAACGATTCACAATATAAGGGCGGGGACGACTTGTTGTTGCTGGCCCGCAGCCGTACGCAGGATATGATATTTCACCCCAAAGCTGGAATGCGGTGTTTGCCGGCCGGGATGTGATGTCTGCTGTGACGGTTATCTGTTTCTCGGGATAGAGCCCACCGACTCACCTGTTTTCAGAATTTGAGAACTGGATTAGGTGATTCATGGTGTGGTAATGCCCCCTATTTTCTCCGATGATAACTGGGTCCATGTGCTTATTAGGTACGCCAAGATACGTTGAATCGGAGAAAAACGGAACGCCGATTCCCAAACGAGACAATGAGCACGAACGCAACGGACAACACGACGGACGCCGCGACCGACGAGCAAGAACGACGATACGCAGAACTGAACATCGGCGACGAAGAGTTCGTAATCTACGACCGGGAGAACCACCAGGCATGGATTCAGTCGACAGAATCGCTCGAAGTCGCCGACCTGCGATAGTCCGTCAGCGACACCGCAGCTCTGTTACAGGCCGCTTATTTTGCGACTGCAATCGCACCGCGCCAGCACAGCAACAGTGTGCCACCGACGAGCACGGAGACGAGCGCGAACGTCACTGCCGCATTGCCGGGGAACATCGACGTCGAACGGAGCCCCTGCGCGATCCCGACTGCCAGTACCCACCCCACGATAGTGCGGCCGAGAGCCGCCCGCACCGTTCCGGTCGCCGCGGCGGTGTACAGCCCCCCGAGTCCGGCGACGAGGAGCCAGCCGACGTAAAATGGCGTCAGCGTCCCAGCGAATCGAGCCGGGCTCAGTATCGGATTGATGCCGTGGGTCAGCTCACCGATACCGACGAACAGGGCAATCGCCAGCAGGTCGCCGACGGCCACCAGCGCCGTCCGGGCGGACAGTTCGATACGACCGTTCCCCACCGTCGAGACGCTCATACAGGTAGTTCCGGCTCCGGGCACTTCGCTCTCCCGGATTCGACGACGGCGGTTGGTGCCTTAAAACAGGGACCAGCACTGATTACAGTGGGCGGCCCCAGTGTCGGTGTATGGAGTTCACGCTGCTCGGCTGGCCCGAGGACGGCCACCGGCTCCGGCTAGATCACGAGCAGTTCGCGTACGCGGGCAAGTTCGTGATGACCTCGACCGGGAAGGCCGTCGTCGGGGACGATGGCGTGGTGGCCGCGGCCGCGTTCGACGCCGACCGGACCGACCCCGACACGCTCTGTGTCCGGTATATCACCGTTCGGCAGGACCGGCAGGGCGACCGGCTCGGTGCCCGCCTCCTCCGGTTCGTTCGGGACCGCGCTACGGAGCGGGACTTCGAGCGCGTGTCCATCGGCGTCAACAATCCGTTTTCCTACCAGGCCGCCTACCGGGCCGGGTTTTGCTTCAGCGGCGCGGAGTCGGGGATGGCCGAACTCGACCTCGTCTGGCCGGGCGACCGCAGTACCGAACGGTATCAGGCCGGTCTGGACCTGTTTCGGGAGCGCGATCTCTCGCCAGAGGAGGAGTCGTTTCTCGCGGCGAAGGCCGACGCCGACCCGCCGTCGGTCCTCGACGACTGGGCCGAACCGCCGTCCGGACGGACAACCACATCAGGCTGATCGGCCCGATCGAGTCGACTGGCCTGTAGAGTCGTCCCATCTCCGAGAGATTCAAGCGGCTGTCGGCCAAAGGCCTGCCAATGGGAAACGCTGATTTACGGTCGCTCGCGGCGCTGTCGGACGTGTCGTTCGGCGACCTCGGCGGGAGCGTCGTCGCCGTAGACGCCCACAACTGGCTCTATCGCTATCTGACGACGACGGTGAAGTTCACCAGCGAGTCGAAGTACACCACCGGCGACGGCGAGGAGGTGGCGAACCTCATCGGCGTCGTCCAAGGGCTACCGAAGTTCTTTGAACACGACCTCACGCCGGTGTTCGTCTTCGACGGCGCGGTCACGGACCTCAAAGACGACGAGGTCGAGAAGCGCCGCGAGCAACGCGAGAAGTACGAGTCCGAACTGGAGGCAGCCCGGGAAGCGGGTGACAGCACCCGCGTCGCCAAGCTTGACTCCCGCACGCAGCGGCTGACCGATACCATCGTCGACACGACGCGGGACCTGCTGGAACTGCTCGACGTGCCTATCGTCGACGCCCCCGCTGAAGGCGAAGGGCAGGCGTCGGTGATGGCCCGGCGGGGCGACGTGGACTACGTCGGGACGGAGGACTATGACGCGCTCCTGTTCGGTGCGCCGATGACGCTCCGCCAGATTACGTCGAAGGGTGACCCCGAGCTGATGGACTTCGAGGCGACACTCGAACAGCACGACCTCACCTGGGAGCAACTGGTCGACGCCGCTATCCTGATGGGGACGGACTTCAACGAGGGGATCTCCGGCATCGGTCCCAAGACTGCTGTCAAGGAACTTCACGAGCACGGCGACCTCTACGCCGTTCTCGAAGCCCGGGACGAACACATCGACCACGCCGACCGCATCCGGAACCTGTTTCTCGACCCCGAAGTCACCGACGACTACGAGATTCCGGACAGCATCGAGCCGGACGTCGACGCCGCCCGCGCGTTCGTCACCGAGCAGTGGGAGGTCGACGCCGACGAGGTCGCTCGCGGGTTCGAGCGCATCGACGAGTCGGTCGTCCAGACGGGGCTAGACCGCTGGGCGTGACAGCGAAAACCCACGACTGACCAATAGCGCACTAAAAACGACCGCGGACGATTTCAGCTCAGACGACCGACTCGACCGTTTCGATCTCGTCGAGCGTGCGGTTCCGGATGGCTTCACCGCTGGCCGTGTCGAAGAGGTGAATCGCGTTCTCGGGGAACCGGACTTTGACGCGCTGTCCGGCCTTGAGCTGTTTCATGCCGCCGACCGTCGCGATGAACTGGTCGTCCATCGACTCGTCGAACTGCAGGTGGGCCGTGTTCTCGTTCCCGCGTGGCTCGACGACGTTGACCGTGGAATCGAACACGTTCGGGCCGGTGTCAGTCTGGACGAACTCGATGTCTTCGGGTCTGATGCCGAGCGTGATGTCGGTCGTCCCCTCGACTTCGGCGACCGTCTCGTCGCTGAGTTCGTACTCGAACCACTCGCCCCGTAGCGTCGACCCCTCCAGAGTCGTCGGGAAGAAGTTCATCGACGGCTCGCCGATGAAGCCGGCGACGAAGAGGTTGTTCGGCTCGTGGTAACACTCGAGCGGCGTCGCACACTGCTGGAGGACGCCGTCGTTGAGAATGGCGATACGGTCGCTCATCGTCATCGCCTCCGTCTGGTCGTGGGTGACGTAGACAGTGGTGACGTCGAGATCCTGCTGGAGCTCCTGGAGTTCCGTCCGCATCTCCGCTTTGAGCTTCGCGTCAAGGTTCGCCAGCGGCTCGTCCATCAGGAACACTTCGGGGTCCCGGACGATAGCGCGGCCGAGCGCCACGCGCTGTTGCTGGCCGCCGGAGAGTTCGCCGGGCTTGCGGTCGATGAGTTCGAAGATGTCCATGTCCTTGCACGCCTTCTCGACGCGCTCGTTGATCTCGTCGTCGGGCATGTCCGTCGATTCCTCCAGCCCGAACGCCATGTTCTCCCGCACGGTCATGTGCGGGTACAGGGCGTAGGACTGGAACACCATCGCCACGTTCCGGCGGGCCGGCGGCTGGTCGTTGATTATCTGGCCGTCCAGCCGGATCTCGCCGCGCGTGATGTCTTCGAGCCCGGCGATCATCCGCAGGGTCGTCGATTTCCCACAGCCCGATGGGCCGACGACACAGAGGAACTCGCCGTCCTCGATGTCGACCGATACCTCGTCAACTGCGATGATTTCGCCGTCGTCGTCTTGGAACGTCTTCGTTACCTCGTCCAGTGTGAGTTGTGCCATTGTGAATACCTCCGTAATTACTCTCCAGCGACGCCTTTCGCGAACTGTTCGCCGAACACGATGTAGACGAGCAGCGTCGGCAGTGCTGCGACGATGGCGCCCGCCATCGTGGTGTTGAACGACTGGACGACCCCGCCAGTGAGCGCCGCGAGGCGCTGGGTCGCCACCTGCGAGGCCGGCTCGTTGATGAGCACCAGCGCAAACAGCAGGTCGTTGTACACCTGCGTGAACTGGTAGATGAGCGTCACCGCGAACATCGGCAGCGACAGCGGGAGGATGATGTTGCGGTAGATGCTGAACGCGCTCGCGCCGTCGAGGCGAGCGGCCTCGATCATCTCCTCGGAGATGCTCTGGTAGTACGACCGGAACAGCAACGTACAGATCGGAATCCCGTACGCAGCGTGGGTCACCGACAGCTGCAGCAACTGCACGTAGCCGTTACGGCTCGGATACTGCCAACTGCCGCCCGTAATAAAGCCGAAGAGAGTGTTGACGAAACCCTCGACTAGTCCGGGGAACACCTGGAACCAGAACTGTGCCAGCGGGACCAGCACGGCCTGGTAGGGGATGAAGATGCCCGCGATGATGAGAACGACCACGCCGACCTGGCCGCGCCAGCTAATCGTCGTCAGTCCGTACGCGGTCAGGCTTCCAAGCAGCGCAGACATAATCGTCGCCGGGATCGCCATCAACAGCGAGTTTATAAGTCCCGGCCGGAGCGTGTTCCAGGCGGTGCTGAGCGCTTCAAGCGTGAAGCCGTCAGTGCCCGGCGGCGCGAACGGGAGCGTCCGGGCGAACGCGCTCTCGGTCTTGAACATCGTCATCACGGCCGTCTCTACCGGGAAGAGGTAGAAGGCGATACCCGCCAGCAGGAGGGCATACAGGCCGATACGACTGTTCTCTGTACTGCGGAGTTCGTCGATGAAATTGCCGCCTCTGATACTCATAGTTCACCCCGTCGGTATTCGCTGTAGAGGTACGGGCCGATGACCAGCAGCGCGAGGGCAAACAGCACGATAGCGACGGCTGACCCGTACGCCCACTGGAGGCTGTCGAACGCGACCCGATACATCATCGTCGCCAGAATGTCCATGTTCGCCCCCGGCTGTGAGCCACGGAGCGCGTAGATGAAGTCGAACGCCTTCAGCGCGAACACCATCAGCACCACCGACGCGGACACCGCGGAGGCACGGAGTTGCGGGATGATTACCCGCGCATACATCCGAACCGTCGACGCACCGTCGACCCGCGCGGCCTCGTAGTGTTCGGTCGGAATTGCTCGAAGGCCGGCGAGGAAGACGACCATCGCGTAGCCGCTGAACTGCCAGATGAGCGCGAAGATGACCGCCGCCAAGGCGGTCGTGTTCCAGGAGAGCCACTGAATGACCTCGGCGTTGACCCCGGCCGGGCGGAGTAGTCCCACGATGGCACCTTCGAGATTGAACACTCGGAGGAGCTGATTGAGCACGCCGTTGCGGGCGTTGTACACCCACGCCCACATCGTCGCTGTGACGACGAACGAGAGGCTCATTGGGAGCAGGTATATCGTTCGGAACGTGTTCTCGAAGCGTATCTGCTGGTCGATGAGGATGGCCACGAACAGGCCAAGCGCCAGACAGAGAACGGTGAACACGACGAGTAACACCACCGTGTTCTGTGCTGCCTGCCAGAACGCCCCGTCGTTCAGCATACGGCTGTACATACTGAGGTCGAAGGTCTCGTACTGTGCACCGCCGAGGCCGTTGTAATCGGTCAGCGACAGGAGGAAGTTCCAGGCGATAGCGCCGTAGACGAAAAAGCCCGCAAACAGGACTGGTGGGAGCCAGAACGGGGCGGATTCGACGAGTTCCCACTCGACCGGCAGTGAGTTCCGGAGCGAGTCGCCCCGGGTCGTCTTCACGGTCGCCCCCCCGTCTGTTGCCAGTTGGTCGCCGTCCGATTCGTCTCTCGATACCGCCGACCGGAGCCTACCCCCGGTGGCGAGGAGTCTACTGAGTATCTCGCGCATGGTTGTTCAGTGGTTCGCCGACGTGAGTTCGCCGTCCATCGTCCCGACGGATGTGTCGTCAGTCACACAGTCTCGCCAGCCAGCACGCGCGTAACCACGCGACCCGGCCAGCCTGTCGCACCAACACAGGCTGGCAGGCGGCGTGGGAACGCACGGTGACGGGTGTGCCATCCCGTCGTCGTGCCGAGCGGGCGAGCGGTTGCAACGCGGCGGGTACACCGGCTGCGAGCGTTCGCGATGTGTCACGTCCGTCGGTGTCCCATCGGGCCCCGACAGCCGACGACGGCAGCGACACACCGCCGTCACCGGACATTGTGGGGGCATCAGTCATGAACGTCTCTGTGGCGTCGAACTCATGGTAAGTGGAGAGAGATTCTACTTAATATTTCCGAATGATAATACACGTTTATCCAGGTCACGGGTTCTGAGCCCTACGGTCTCCGCTGTCCGACCGGGGACCCGTGGTGCGCAGTGAGCGACTGTCCCGGCAGCCCCAGGCCTGTGCCGAGTGGTGTCCCGACTCGTACCGGTGGGTTTTACGACCGGGCGGACCACCCCCCGGACGTATGACCGACGAGTACCGGACAGAGCAGGACAGTCTGGGTGAAATGCAGGTGCCAGCCGACGCGTACTGGGGCGCACAGACGCAACGCGCCGTCGAGAACTTCCCGATCAGCGACGTGACTTTCGGGCGGCGGTTCATCCGAGCGCTCGGCGTCGTCAAGAAGGCGGCCGCGCAGGCGAACCGCGACCTCGGAACGATACCGGAAGACAAGGCGGATTGTATCGTCGAGGCCGCCGACGAGGTCATCGCTGGCGAACACGACGACCAGTTCCCCGTCGACGTGTTCCAGACCGGGTCAGGCACGTCCTCGAACATGAACGCCAACGAGGTCATCTCCAACCGCGCCACGGAGCTGTACGGCGGCGACATCGGGACCCGCGAGATCCACCCGAACGACCACGTCAACTTCGGTCAGTCCAGCAACGACGTGATTCCGACGGCGATGCACGTCGCCTCGCTGGAGGCCGTCGAGAAGGACGTGATTCCCGGCCTGAAGACGCTTCGCGACGAACTCGAAGCCAAGGAAGACGAGTTCGAGAACGTCGTCAAGACCGGTCGAACCCACCTCCAGGACGCGACCCCGGTGACGCTGGGCCAGGAGTTCGGCGGCTACCGCACGCAGGTCGAGAAGGGAATCTCCCGGGTGCAGGACACGCACGGTCGCCTCGCCGAACTCGCCCTCGGCGGAACCGCGGTCGGGACCGGCCTGAACACTCATCCCGAGTTCCCGGCGAAAGCGGCGGCGTACATCAGCGAGGAAACCGGCCTGGAGTTCCGCGAGGCCGACAACCACTTCGAGGCCCAGGCCGCCCACGACGCGATGTCCGAGGCCCACGGTGCGCTCCGGACGGTCGCCGGCTCGCTGAACAAGATCGCAAACGACCTCCGACTGCTTGCGTCCGGGCCCCGCAACGGCCTCGGCGAGATCGACCAGCCGGAGAACCAGCCCGGCTCCTCGATCATGCCCGGGAAGATCAACCCCGTCGTCGCCGAGGCGGTCAATCAGGTCCACAAGCAGGTCGTCGGCAACGACGCCGCCGTCTCGGCCGGCGCTGCCGAGGGCCAGATCGACCTGAACCTCTACAAGCCCGTGCTGGCTTCGAACTTCCTGCAGTCGGCCAAGCTCATCGCCAACAGCAGCGCGGTGTTCGGCGAGAAGTTCGTCGCCAAACTGGAGGCCGACGCCGAGCACTGCGCCGAACGCGTCGAGCAGAGCATGGCGCTGGCGACGGCGCTCAACCCCGCCATCGGCTACGACAAGGCGAGCAAGGTCGCGAAGAAAGCACTCGCCGAGGAGAAGACTATCCGCGAGGTCGTCCTCGAAGAGGGGTACCTCGACGAGGACGAGGTCGACGACGTGCTCGACCCCGAGAAGATGACGAAGCGTGGTATCCTCGGCGATGAGTAGCGAGGGGCGCGAACGGAGTGAGCGGCCCTCGTACCGGAACGGCGACGTGAGGAGCCGTGATGGAGTAGCGAAGGCTGAGCGAAGCGAAGCCTTCGGATAGGCAAGCGGGGAGGAACGACCCGTGAGCAGCGAGAGCCGAACGGAGTGAGATTTCTCGTACCGGAACGGCGCTGTGAGGGTCCCGGTCCCCGAAACGCGAGGAACGACTGACAGAGCCGCGGGGTGGCACGACCCCTGTTGTGTCTCTGTTTTCTGGTCGGTTCTGTGCCGACGGACAGCCGTCACCGCGGGAAACAGCATTGGGCCACCACGGCTGATGCTTCTAGACCCGCGACTCGTCCGCAAGGACGTAGCGGCTCTCGGGGTAGCGCTCGTCGCCGATTTCGGTTTCGCTCTCGTCGGCGAACTCGAACCCGAACCCCTTGTAGAACTCGGCTCCGGGCTCGTTCGCCGAGAGGACCATCGCGTTGATCCGGTCGATGTCGTGCTCGAACAGTTCCTCGCAGGTCCGTTCTAGCAGGGTCCGGCCGATGCCCTCGCGCCTGTAGTCGGGATGGACGTACAGCCGGAGAATGTACCCCACGCGGTCGGTTTCGTGCCACGTCGCGTGTGCGAACCCGACAACGCGTCCCTCGCGCTCGGCGACGAACAAGAGCGTCTGCGATTCGACCAGTTCCGATTCGATCTGCTCGGGCGAATACCAGTCGCCAACGCCGTCTTCGACTGTTTCCTGGGTGAGCAACGGGTAATCCGTCTCCCAGGCAGCCGTCGCAACCTGGTTGATTGCCGTCACATCATCCGGAGTTGCCGGACTGACTGTCATATGGAAACGTATGTCACGATGTGTGATATGTTTTCCCGCGCAAGTGGATCGAAATATCAGGTCTCGCCTCAACAACCGGATCTGGTCGGCGAGGATGATCACCGGACAATCCAAATTCATAATGTTTTTTAATTATGAAGCGGAGTATGTGATATAGATGCGTTACTCGGAAACGTTGCAGTTGTTCGACCAGGCCTGTGAGTTCCCCGCCGACCACACCACTATCGTCCACCAGCTCGGCGACGTCGAGCTGGTCGCCCAGAACGGCGACTCCGTCGAAATGAGTGAGGTGCTGGCTCGGACCAGCGAAGCCACGTACCAGTCCGCAGAGGGGCTGTACAACTCCCTCGTCGGAAACCTCGACGACGATTTCATCGGCCGGAAGTACTACGACGACCGGGCCGGGAGCACGTCCGGAACCGACGAAGTTCGAACGGAAACGGACCGTCTCTAGCCGCTGGATGCGCGGTGCCGCGTGCTGGCCCGACTCAGTTCATCGGCGTTGATTCGTTGAGCCACGCCGGCCGCTCCGCCGTCGTCTCGCCGATGTCCTCGTACCAGAAGCTGTATTCGACGATGCGGTCTTCGGTGCGATACCAAACGCTGAATCGGCGGACAAGGCCCGCGGGTTCGACCAGCAGTTCAATTCGGAGTTCCTCCAGCCGTTCTGTAGTCGGAATCTCACCGCCGGAACCGCGAATCCGGTAGGCCTGGCTGCCGTCACTGGTGACGACGGTCGTAGAACTCTGGTTGACCACAGCGTAGCGGTTCAGGTAGAACGCCGTCCGGTAAGCGTACTTGTCGCGGCTGAAGCGGACCTCGCCGCGCTGGCGCTCGACGGTGCCGTCCTCCCGCCGCTCGTACCAGTTGGTGCCGTCGGCGTAGGTCGACTGCTCGTACCGCCCGACGGTCCCGTTCGAGTCAGTCGTCACTCTGACCATCTCGTCGCGATACCGCGTCGGTGATTCGACGGCGACAGTCTCGGTGCGCCGGACGGAGCTGCTGTCGTTCCCGATTGTGAGCTCGGTGTAGCGTTCGTTCAGAGTGTAGGTAGTGCCGTTGAGTGCCTGCCGGTGGGCGGCGGACAGGAGCGCGACGTTTTCGAGGCGCTCCGTGGTAACGCCGGGCGGCGAGTCCAGCGTCGTTGCCGTGTCCGACTCCGCTGCTGTCGGAATCGGGACCGGCGTGACGGTGCCCTGATCGGCGGTGTCAGCGCCGACGAAGGCGTTACAGCCGGCTGTCAGGAGCAGGACGGCCACCGCGGCTGTCGACAGCCAGCGCATACTGACAGTGAGGGAGAGAGCGTCAAAAGCACGGCGGCGAGCGCGGGAAGGGTGCGTTTTTTGGCCCCCGGTCCCGGACACCTCGACAATGACCGAGTACGACTACGAGGAGCTGGGGCTCGTCGCCGGGCTGGAGATCCACCAGCAACTCGACACCGCGACGAAACTGTTCTGTGACTGTCCGACGACGATCCGCGAACCCGAGGAGAGCGAGCGCTCCTTTACCCGCTATCTGCACCCGACCAAGAGCGAACTCGGGGAGATCGACCAGGCGGCCTTAGAGGAGAGCATGGTCGACCGGGAGTTCGAGTACCTGGCCTACGACACGACCTGTCTCGTCGAGGAGGACGACGAGCCGCCCCACCGCGTCGACCGCGAGGCGATGGAGACGACGCTGGAAATCGCCCAGCTACTGGATATGTCCGTCGTCGACCAGGTGAACGTCATGCGAAAAATCGTCGTCGACGGGTCGAACACCACGGGGTTCCAGCGGTCGATGCTGGTCGCTAACGACGGGGCCATCGAGACGAGCGCCGGCCCGGTCGGTATCGAGGACATGCTACTGGAGGAGGAGTCCTGCCAGCGCGTCGAGGAGACCGCCGACGGTGTCCGGTTCTCGCTCGACCGGCTCGGCATTCCGCTGGTCGAAATCGGCACGAAGCCGGACATCAGTTCGCCCGAGCAGGCCCGCGAGGCCGCCGAGCGAATCGGGATGCTCCTCCGTTCGACCGGGAAGGTCAAGCGCGGCCTCGGGACCATCCGACAGGACGTGAACGTCTCCATCGAGGAGGGCGCACGAATCGAACTGAAGGGCGTCCAGAGCCTCGACGACATCGACGACCTCGTCCGCAACGAGGTCCGCCGGCAGGTCGAACTGCTGGACATCGCCGACGAACTCGCCGGACGCGACGCCGCCGTCGGCGAGCCACAGGACGTGACCGGGGTGTTCGAAGACACGGAGTCGGGCGTCATCGAAGGCGCGCTCTCCTCGGGCGGCGAGGTACAGGGCCTCCTGCTTTCGGGCTTCGACGGCCTGGTCGGCCGCGAGATTCAGCCCGACCGCCGGCTCGGGACGGAGCTGTCCGACCACGCCAAGCGCCACGGCGCGGGCGGCATCTTCCACACCGACGAACTCCCGGCCTACGGCGTCACCGAGGCGGAAGTCGAGGCACTTCGGGACGCCGTCGGCGCAGGTCCCGAGGACGCTGTCGCCATCGTCGCCGACGACCCGGAGACCGCCGAACTGGCTATCGACGCCGTTGCCGAACGGGCCGAGACCGCGCTCGAAGGCGTCCCCGAGGAGACGCGGGACGCGAACGAGGACGCCACGTCGCGGTACCTCCGACCGCTCCCCGGCGCGGCCCGGATGTACCCCGAGACGGACGTGCCACCGGTCGAACCCGACGTGACCGAAGTCGAGACTCCGGAGCTACTCACCCAGAAGGTCGACCGGTACGAGAGCGAGTTCGACCTCGGCTCCGGCCTCGCCGAACAGGTCGCCTACGGCCAGCGGTGGCCGCTGTTCGAGGCGCTTGTGGAAGGCGAGGGCGTCGACCCGACGCTGGCCGCCGGGACGCTGGAGTCGACGCTGACCGAACTCCGCCGCGACGACGTGCCCGTCGGGAACCTCACCGACGAGCACCTGTGGGGCGCAATCCTGCTGGTCGATGGCGGAGACGTGCCGCGTGAGGGGATCGAGGACCTCCTGACAGCCCTCGCAGAGAACCCGTCGCTGACGGCCCAGGAAGCCGTCGAGCAGGAGGGACTGGGCGGCGTCGACGAGTCGGAGGTCCGGGACGCCGTTGTCGAGGTCGTCGAGCGCCACGAGGACCAGATCGCCGAAGAGGGGATGGGGGCGTTCTCGGCGCTGATGGGCGAGTGCATGGGCGCACTCCGTGGCAAAGCTGACGGCGATACAGTTAGCGACGTGTTGCGCTCGGAGATACAGAAGCGGGCTTAATTGCTCCGTTCGGGGCGTAAAGAGTCGATATCGACGGCGTTCGATGAGAGGCCATTACCGCTCGCGGACAGGTCGTGTTCGATCGTCGACTCGAGCAACGGGACGAGGGCCGGCGCGTTCGGCCCGATATCGACCATATCTTCCGATTGGTCGTACTGGACGACACCGGCATCGACCAGCCGCGGAAGGTGGTTGTGATAGAGGGCCGTGTAAATCTTGAGTCGCTCGTCGCGGTGCTGTTCGGCCGGTGTCCCGTGTTCGAATTCGGTCACCGTATCCGTGAGTACGGCTAGTGAAACCGGCGTCGTGTACTGTGAAAGCCCGTACAGGAGGTACCGCCGGTAGTGCGACGACAGGAGCGACAGTCGGTCGTCCAGCGGAAGCGAGTCGGGGATCTCAGTTTGTTTCGTATTCATTTTGATTGGTATGGTGCTGGATGGGGACAGCTATCGTGGCAGGTTTGGGGCGGTTCGAACGCTATTGTACCACGGTACGCTCGTGCTCGAGTTCGTCGGCTAGGTCTGCGGCATCCGCGAGACGGTTGACACGGTCGGTGACGCGGTGGACCGTTCCATCCCGCGTACAGGGGGCGACGTGCGTGAGGTCATCATCAACGTATTCGGCGAGGGCAAGCGTCGGCAGCGTGATCACGCTGACCGATTCGTCAGAAACCATGTTCGTCAGCGGGTGCTCCCAGTCGAAGGCGGCAAGCGAGGCATCGGCGTCGCGCTCCCACTGTTCGAACATGGAAAGCCGCTCCAACAGGTGTCGTCCCTCCGCAGTCCGCTGTGCGAGCCGCGGTTCGATCCGGCGCCCCCAGATTAATATCGACAGATCCTCGATATAGCCCGCGTCCTCGAGAGCCTGTAACCGGTCAATCAGGTAGTTCTGTTGTTGCGTTGCATCTCCCGGACAGAGGGACCGGACGAACAGTTCGACGCGAACCGGATTGGCAGTGGAATCCATAGTGAGATGTTGAGTATCCTGTGCCTCGATACAGCGGTAACTGTCCTAAGCACTCTCTCTAGGCCCCTAGAATAAATCGGGACGAATCGGATTCATGGGTGATATATCTGGGTCAATCGGTAATTGGTTAGTATGTGAATATCTGGTAGTTGTTTTGCCAAGTTTGTGTTCAAATCAGCCCGAATAGAGCTCTGGAGTTCGATTTCTGCATAGTATTCACCACAGACGTGTTCCCCGAGAAAATATTACTATTCTAACTAGACACCGGGCGTTAAGTAGCTCGCCGCCACACTTTGACTCATGGTCCCAAGTGTCATGGATGGCCATGATATCCCAGCCCTGTACGGGCCAGCCATGGATACACTACCACTCATGTTTGCGATCGTAGACGAGTCCGGGGTGATCCTCTCGACGAACGAGACGTGGAGCGAGTTCGGCCGGGCAAACGGAACAGAGCTGACACCGAATACGCTGGGCGTGAACTACCTCGACGTCGCTGACATGGCTGACGACGCGACCGGGCAACAGGCAGCCGACGGGATCAGAACCGTCCTCGCTGGCGAACAACCCACGTTCGAACTTGAATATCCATGTCACGCCCCGTCATCGCAACGGTGGTTCCGGTTGTACGCCGCCCCGTTCACTATCGACGGGGAGACGTATGCGTCCATCGCACATATCGACATCACGGCCCGCAAGCAACGGGAGTCAGTGCTCGAAGCGGCCTACGATATCTGTACCGACGCGAACCGGACATTCACAGAACAACTCGACGCGCTGCTAGAACTCGGCTGTGAGACGCTCGATACGTCGTTTGGGACGCTCTCCCGGGTCCACGGTGACGAGTACGTGTTCGAGGCAGTCACTGCACCGGCGACTGCCGACCTCGAAGCCGGCAGCACGACCAGCATCGAGGACCTCCCGAACTGCAGACACGTCGTCGAACACCGCGAACCGCTCGCGATCAGTGACGTTGCTGCGGACGCGCCGGACCTCGCTGACCCGGAGTGGGGAATCGCGAACTACATCGGCGCGCCCGTCGTCGTCGATGGGGCCGTGTACGGGACGTTCTGCTTCTACGGGCTGGAACCACGCGAGACAGTGTTCACGCAGTGGGATCTGACGTTCGTCCGGTTGCTCTCGGACTGGGCGGGCTACGAACTCGAACGACAGCGCCACACGGAACAGCGAAGCGCGTTGAATACTGCCCTCCCAGACCCCAGTTTCATCATTGATGCGGAAGGGCGATTTCTCGACTGTCCGACCGATCCCGAGACGATGGTGACGGTCGACGATACGGACACGCTTGTCGGTCAGACGCTACACGAGTTTCTTCCCCACGACACCGCTGATTCGCTACTGGCGACCGTTCGTGCGGCCCTGCGGACCGGGTCGTTCCAGTCCGTGGAGTACATACTGCAGGTTCCCAGTGGCAAGCGGTGGTTCGAGGCGCGGGTCGCGCCGCTGGAAAGTCGCGCGTACGACCTCGACACCGTCATCTTCGTCGCTCGGGACATCACTGCGCACAAAGACCGACAGGCCGAACTCGAACGACAGCGTGACGAACTCGAACAGACACAGCGGCTCAACGTGCTGGGCAGAGAGATCGCGAAGGCGCTACAGGACACACAGACGCGTGAGGAAATCGAATCGGCAGTGTGTACGCATCTCACTGAATCGGACCTGTACCAGGCCGTGTGGGCCGGGAGCCGCGGGAGTGCCACGAGGATAACACTGAGTGCCGCCGCTGGGATCGACACGGCAACGCCGGAGCAGATTTCGCCCGGCGAGCACAGTCTCGCCATCGACGCCATCGACACCGGCGAGGTACAGGTCGTCGAGGATATCACCGACGTGTCGACGCCCTCGGACACCGGGATGGACCGCCCACTACTCACAGACCGCTGCTCCGTCGCGGCTGTTCCCCTGACAACTGGCGAGACCACGTACGGCGTCCTGATGGTGTACGCATCGACAGAAGCCACGATTGGCTGCCGTGAGTCGAGTATTCTGGCCGATCTAGGGCGACTTATCGCGCTTTCTATCCAGCGCGTCCACAGTCAGCAGTCACTGCTGGCGGCGACGACGGTCGAACTCGAATTCCTGACGCCGGACTCCGACGACGTCTTCGCCGGCCTCTCAGCGATGCTCGACTGTTCGTTTACGCTCGAACGGCGCGTCCCGACCAGTTCCGGGAACTGCCTCCACTACGTTCGCATCAGCGGTGTGGACACTGACCGGGTGTGTCAGGCGCTCACTGAGACGCCCTCGGTCGAGTCCTGTACCGTCGTGGAAACGGCGGCGGAGAACCGAGCGCCCCTGCTCGAAGTCGCGCTCGACGAGATATCCGCATCGCCGCTTGACACGCTCACAGATTACGGCGGGGCCGTACGGCGGGCCGTCGCAGCGGACGGCGACCTGCGGTTCACAGCGGAGATGGCACCGGATATCAACGTCCGCGCCGTCGTCGAGGCGATTCAGGAGATCGCGCCCGGGACAGAACTGCGGAGCAAGCAGTACGTCGACCAGCCAGTCTCGACGGCCACGGATTTCCAGACGCGGATACGCGACCGGCTGACGCCGAAACAGGCCGCCGCACTCAAGACTGCCTACGCACGCGGCTACTACGACTGGCCGCGAGGGAGCTCCGCGGAGGAACTGGCTGCGACACTCGACATTTCCGCGCCGACCTTGCACTACCGGTTGCGGAAGGCCCACGACGCCGTCATCGGTTCGCTGTTCGACTCCGACACTGGGTCTGAAAAGCTCGACTGACCCTCAGTCGTCTTCGGCACGCTCGATTCGCTGTCGGGCCTGCCGGAACAGGCCGCGAAGCGTCTTCGTCTCCCGACCAGTGGGTTGTGCACGCCCGAGCACTCGGCGGAACAGCCGCCGAGCCTTGTGCTGTTTCTCTTCGGGGTGACCGATAGCGCCGAGGAATCGGTCGAACTCCTCGTGTAGGCCCTCGACCGCCGGCGTCTCGGCGAGCGTATGCAGCTCCTCGGGGTGCTGGGTCTCGGCAACAGTTAGCTCACGCAGTTCATAGAGAACGATTGTAGCCGCCTGGCCGAGGTTCAACACCGGATACGACGCGCTGGCCGGGATAGAGCAGATGACGTCCAGCCGTGCGAGTTCGTCGTTCGAGAGCCCGACCCGTTCGCGGCCGAAGACGACGCAGATGTCGCCCTCGACATCCTGAAGCGAGTCGGCAAGGTCGGCCGGCGTCGTCGCCGGATACCGGACGTGGTTGGCGGGGTCCTCGTTCGTCGTCGCCGTGCAGGCGACGGTGTGGTAGTTCTCGACGATCTCGTCGAACGTCACCGTCCGGGCGTTCGGGAGGATGTCGTCGCGGGCCTGTCCGGCAAAGCCGTACGCTTCGCCATCGGGGTCCAGTTCCGGCGGGTCGACAAGTAACAGCTCCGACAGGCCGAAGTTCTTCATCGACCGGGCGATGGTGCCGACGTTGCCCGGCGTCTCCGCGTCGACGACGGCGACCGATATCATACGTCCAGGTCACTGAGGTCCATATCAATCGTGTCGAGGTCTTCCTCGGCCATCTGCTCGACTTCTTCTTCGAGTCCCGGAATCGCTTCGTCCCTGTCGGGGGCCTCCGGCAACGCTGTCGGGTCCTCCTCGACGTGTTCGAGGCCGACATATCCCTCGGGGGCTCGGTTCCCGTCGAGGAACCACTCGTGGAAGGCCGAGGCCAGGTCCGTCTCTCCGGCGTGGGCCTCGCCGCCCTCCTCGCGGAACCAGTAGATGAAGTCCGTCTCGTGGTCCGAGCAGACGACCACCTCGCCCATCGGCTCCCCGTAAATAGCATCCGCGACGTTGCACTGCTCGATGTCTTCGTCGCCGTGAATCAGCCAGCAGGCGTCACAGGGGTCGACGACCCGCTCTGCGAGCACCAGCAGCCGCTGGCGGGTTTCCGGTTCCATCGTCTTGAGCGGCCGGACCCGTCCGTCCGGCCCGAGTACGTCCTCGTCGAAGCGCCAGCCACGAAGCCCGATATTGACCTTGCTCATACGTCAGAGTGGGAGAGTCCCGGACTAAAAGAGCGCGATATGCCGGTCGACCGCTACCGATCCGTCCGCGCTCCATCATCATCGCGGAGTGTGAACGGGGAGTGTCAGCCGGTTACACCCACCGCTCGTTCGAAACATAGACAGTTCTAGCTAAATTTAACATGATTATTCCAGCTAGCATCCGCGGCCAGCATCCAGATCAGGCAAAACTGTTGGTCTCGCCCAAACATTTATACGTGATTGGCTTTTCTCCGTAAAAGAACACATGGAACGGCCGACGCGCCAGCGGGATTCTGACCAGGAGGAACGCGAGGAGGAGTCCGAGAGCACGGGCCAGCAGACCTGCCCCGAGTGTGAGTCGGAGTCCATATCTAGCGACGGCGGTGGTGAACTCGTCTGCGAGGACTGTGGCCTCGTCATCGAGGACGAGAACATCGACCGCGGGCCGGAGTGGCGGGCGTTCAATCACTCTGAACGCCAGTCCAAGTCACGCGTCGGAGCCCCCACGACCCAGACGATGCACGACAAGGGGCTGACCACACAGATCGACTGGAAGGACAAGGACGCCTACGGTCGGTCACTCTCCTCGGAGAAGCGAAGCCAGATGCACCGCCTTCGGAAGTGGCAGGAGCGCATCCGAACCAAAGACGCCGGCGAGCGGAACCTGCAGTTCGCGCTGTCAGAGATCGACCGCATGGCCAGCGCGCTCGGTGTGCCACGGTCGGTTCGAGAGGTCGCGTCAGTCATCTACCGACGCGCGCTCAACGAGGACCTCATCCGCGGTCGCTCCATCGAGGGCGTCGCCACGGCCTGTCTGTACGCGGCCTGTCGACAGGAAGGTATCCCACGGAGCCTGGAGGAGGTCTCGGACGTCTCCCGGGTCGAGCAGAAGGAGATCGGGCGGACGTATCGGTACGTCGCCCAGGAACTCGAACTGAAGATGGAGCCGGTCGACCCCAAGCAGTACGTGCCCCGCTTTGCCTCCGAACTGGAACTCTCCGAAGAGGTCCAGTCCAAGGCCAACGAGATCATCGACACGACCGCCGAGCAGGGCCTGCTCTCGGGGAAATCACCCACCGGCTACGCCGCCGCGGCCATCTACGCCGCCTCGCTGCTGTGCAACGAGAAGAAGACCCAGCGCGAGGTCGCCGACGTGGCCCAGGTGACAGAGGTCACCATCCGGAACCGGTATCAGGAGCAGATCGAAGCGATGGGCATCCACTGACTGGCCGCGTTCCCTGTTGTGCGGTAGCGTCGTTCTCTGTTCGCTCTCATTATGCAGGTACTGGCACCGGTAGTGCAGCTTATACGTTCGTTACCGGACTGGGAACGACAGGCGTGCAGAACTATCTGTCTGGACACCGATACCGTAAGTATGCCTGTCTCCTCGTCGCAGAAACGGATCGCACTTCTCGTCATCGGACTGGTGATCCTCTTTGCACCCGCGCTGTTCGTCGTCGCCACGCTGGAGTTTCTCATCCTGTCCGGTGACCTCGCGCTCAGCGAAATTTCGCTCCTCGAATTCGTCGAACTGTATCTCATCGACTTAGTGCTGTTCGTCCTGCTCGGCTACGGCGTCTACCGGTTGACGTTCTGGCTGATTGAGAACCAGCTTCCGGAGGCACTCGATACTGTCGAGGAGACCGAGGCAGCCGACGCGACTGACGAAGCAGAGCCGTCTGGTGGCGTCAATGAGGACCGGTCCTGAAAGACCGGCACTGCTGAGGCGACACAACGACGTGCCGTGAGTTTCTCGCAAAATCGGGACCGCTCGCGGGTTTTCGGCCGCCGACCGCGTCAACGAGGCCGACTCAGTGCTCGCGGGTCGTTCCTCCCCGCCCGCATTTTTGAGGGCAACTCAGTGCTCACGGCTCCTTCCGTCCCCGCTCGCAACAACGAGGGCCGCTCACTGCTCGCGGATCGTTCCTCCCCGCTCGCGACAACGAGGGCCGCTCACTCTGTTCGCGCCCCTCGCTTCGTTCGCGCCCCTCGCTAGTCCCCTGCAACCGCTGTCGGCTCCTCGGCACTCTCGCCGACTGAGCCGAGGTCCATCATTGCCAGCAAGGCAATGACGCCGAAGCCGACTTTCGTGACCACGTCGAGGTACACGATCACGAGTGTCGCAGTCTCGACATCCATGAGGCCCACTCCTGCCGCACCGAGCAGCCACACGACCGGATACACCATCCAGAGGACGACGACGAAGTTCCGGAGGGTGCGGTACAGGCTGATCTCTATGTCGGACAGGGTCGACTTCGCAGCCGCCGCAATGTTCCGGTAGAGGAGGTAGATGACGCCACCGAACAGCGCTGCGCCGACCGCGAACAGCGCGTAGCTAATCGGCGATGGCGTGACCGCGCCGGCGAACCCGAAGACGATAGTCAACGCCTGCAGGACGACGAGTTTCACCGTGTCCTCCCGACTTGCACCGGCGAGGAGCGCCAAGAACCAGACGTTGAGCGGCGTCGTCAACAGCCAGTCAATGTAGCGGATCACGTACACCGTGTGGCCGCCACTCTGTATCGAGCCGAAGCCAAGCGCCATCAGGGCGTAGGCGACGATGGCGATACCCGGGATGGCGATCAACAGCAGGTACCGCTTCCGCGTCTTTTCGGGGACGAGCGTGTAGCCGTATGCCAGCACGGCCGTCCCGAGCAGTTCACCCAGTAGTCCCAGCGTGAACCAGGTCGTTATGGTTGCCATTGTTAGTCGTCCCCCACCACAGCCGTGCTGTCGGTGTCCGTCCCGGCCGAGTTTTCGACCGTAAAGCGGTCCAGGAGCGATTCGAGGTCGTCAGCCCGCTGCCTGAGTTCCGTCGCGGAGTCCGACACTTCGTCGATGGACGCGGACTGGTCCTGTGCCGCGCCAGCCACCGTATCGGCCTCCGTCGCCGTCTGCTGACTGATCGTCGTCAGGTCGTCGATGGTACCCATCACGTCCTGTGCGGTCCGGGCCTGTTCCTCGGTCGCCCGGTCGATCTCCTGGATGCCGGTGTCGACCTCTTCAGTGTACTCGACGATGGTCTCCAGCGCATCGACGGTCTCCTCGACCGTCGAGACGCCTTCAGTAATCCGGTTACTGGTCGATTCCATCGTCTCGACGGTGTCGCCGGCCTGCTCTTGGATGCCCGCAATGCGCTGCTCGATGTCGGCGGCGGCCTCTTTGGTCTCCTCTGCGAGGCCCTTGATCTCGTCCGCGACGACGGCGAACCCTTCGCCGTCACCGTCAGCGTGGGCGGCCTCGATGGAGGCGTTCAGCGCGAGCATGTTCGTCTGCTCGACGATGCTCGTGATGACGCCGACGATCTCGCCGATCTCGTCGAGTTCGTCGTCGAGCGCGTTGATCTCTTCGACGGTCTCGCCGGTCTCGTCCTCGATGGCGCTCATCTCCGCGATAGCCTCCTGGGCGGCTTCGCGGCCGTCCTCACCGACTTCGGCGGCCGACTGGGACGTGTCGGCAACCTGCTGAGCGGAGGAGGCGACCTGTTGTGCGGTCGCCGAGAGGTTCTGCATCTCGGCGGCCGCCGATTCGAGCCCCTCGTTTTGCTCGGTCGTGCCTTCGAAAATCTCGTTTATCGACTTCGACACTTGCTTGCTGGCCTGGTCGACCCGCTCCGCGTTCGAGTTGACGCGGTCGCTGGACTGGATGACGTTGGCCGCGAACGCCTTCATGTCGGCAATGGTGTCTTCGAGCGCATCCAGCGTCGTGTTGATGTCCTCGCCGACCTCCGCCATCGCCTCGTTCATACTGTCCGTATCTACCCGTGCGGTGAGGTCACCGTTAGCGGCGGCGGCGAGCGCGTCGCTGTACTGCTGTGCCTTGAGTTCGAGGTGGCCGGTCAGCGCCTCCATCTCGTTGCGTTCGGATTCGACGTCCTCACGGGCCGTCTGTGCCTGCTCTTTGGCCTCCTCGGCTTCCTGCCGTGCGGTTTCGGCTTCGGATATCTGCGTCCGGAGGTTCGCCCGCATATTGTCGAAGGCGGCGTACAGCGTTCCGAACTCGTCCTCGCGTGACGTGCTGAGGTCGACGTCGAGTTCCCCCTCGGCCATCGCTTCGGCCTTCACCGAAAGCCGTCGCAGCGAAGCGATCGTGTTTCCGCCGATCGTGACTCCGATGAGTCCGAGGTTGACGACGGCAAGCAAAATGAGCCCGATGAGGTCAGAGTTGATCTGGTCGCTCAGGGCGTACGCGTTCTGGCGATCAGCGTGGACCATAACGACCCAGTCCTGTGATTCGAGTCGGTTCAGTCCCATCAGCATACTGTCCGTTTCGTGGAAGGCGCTCTCGCCGGGTTCGAGCGTCCCCAGCGGGTTCGACTCCATCTCCGAGATCGGTGCTGTCGACCCGATCATCGAGGTGTTGGGGTGGGAGACGAACTCGCCGTCAGTGTTGACGACCGTGGTAAACGACCCATCGCGCTGGTTCGATATCTGGTCGGCCTTCTCCCGGAGGTCGATCATATACACGAGCGCTCTGTCTTCGTCACCGGGGACCGGCGAAACGACGGCCACTATCGGATGGTCGACGACCGAGACGGAGAACGGCTCCGTCACATGCGTGTCGTCGGGACCGTCGAACTGTGGCGGGTCCGTAGCGAACGGTGCCCCCTGCTCGGCAGCGTTGACCCCGATGAAGTCCTGATTCGAACTGGCACGGATCTCGTTTGTCTCGGTGTCGAAGTAGTGCACTGCGACGACACCGGGCGGGAGTTCCTCGTTGGACCGTAACTCCTCCAGTCGTTGCTGTTTCTCCGTGTTCGTCCCGTCAGTGAACACGGGGAGTCGCGACGTTGATCGGACATCCCGCTGCGATGTCGTCAACCATTCGTCCAACTGTGCGGCCTGCGTCTCTGACAGCGCCGTGATGTCGTCCGCAACGTCTTCCTCGAGAGTGGCGGACGCCTGCACGCTTGTCAGGACCCCGGCGGCGATAATAACAATTATCGCGAATGAAAGCGCCAACCCGAGTCTAGCAGCGTAACTGCCAGCAATAAAACTCGGGAGCGGCGAGTCCCTATCTGATTCCATCATCCAGTGCTACGCAAACGTGCTAATAAAGCGTTGGTGCGCAATTTTCACCGATGATAAACGCTGTGGCCACTGTGGAAATTCATAGCCCCGGTACGGCTAACGTTGGTTAGTTGTGTTTTTCTGATAATATCATCCGCAGTCGCCGATATGAGTCCTGACCCAACTCGTTCGCTGTCGGCGCTGTCACTCAACGTACCGCGATATGTTGAGAAGCGTATTCGGGGCCGCTCAGTCCGTGGGGAAAGGTTTTCCCGATACCACCTGACGCATACCCCAATGCGTGCTGTACGATTCCGCGAATACGGCGGGACGGACGTGCTCCGCGTCGACGACATCGAACGACCCACACCAGGTCCGGAGGAGGTCCTGCTCGAAGTCGAGGCAGCGGCGATCAATCCGGTCGATACGTACTTCCGGACCGGCGACTACGAGCCGGGCGAACTGCCCTGGATACCTGGTTCCGATTGTGCCGGGACCGTCGCCGCGACCGGCGAGCGCGTGGCCACCGTCACCGAGGGCGACCGGGCGTTCGCGACCGGGCTGGGGAACTGGCTCCAGGGGACCTGCGCGGAGTACGTCACTGTTCCCGAATCGCATCTGGCGCGGCTCCCCGACGGGGTGTCCGCCGAGGCGGGGGCGGCCGTCGCGCTCGTCGGCGTCACCGCCTGGCAGACGCTCGTCGACGCCTGCTCGCTGGAACCGGCCGAGCGGGCGCTGATTCACGGCGGCAGCGGCGGCGTAGGCCACGTTGCAGTCCAGTTGGCTGCGGCGAACGGCGCGCAGGTGACGACGACAGCATCGCCGGCCTACCACAACCATCTGGCCGACCTCGGCGCGGACGACGTGTTCGACTACAGCCGGGACGACCTCGCCGACGCGGTGGTCGACGCCGGCGCGCCGGACGTGATTCTCGACCACCGACTCGACGACTACCTCGCATTCGATGCCGAGGTGGCCGCCCAGGGCGCTCGAATCGCCGCTATCGGGAACACCGACCTCGCGGCGACGTTCGAGAACGTCCCGCGCTGCCGGGCCAAAGCCCTCAGCGTTCACCACGTCTCGATGTTCAACACACCGGAGTTCGGCGCGGTGCTTTCCCGACTGGCGACGCTCATGGCCGACGACGACCTAACGCCGGTCGTCGCCCGCCGGTACGACCTCGACGACGTCCCGGCCGCTCACAACGACGTACTGAACGACAGCTTCCTCGGCAAACTCGTCGTCACGCCGTAGCCCGGCTACTGCGGACCCCGTCGTCGGTTTACCGGCCCGGTCCTCGCGTTTCCGGGGATTGGCATTTATCCCCTTGCTATCCGTTGACAGATATATGTCAGTCGAATTTGATTTCGGCGGTGAGATAGCACTGGTTACGGGTGTCGGCGGGGCGCTGGGCAGCGCGGTCGCAAACGCGTTCCTCGAAGCCGGGACGACCGTCTGTGGAAGCGACATCATCGAACCGAATACCGAGGACTTCCTGTTGTCCGATCCCGACAGCGTGGATTTCTACCAGGCAGACTTCAGCGACGAGGAGGCTGTCGCCGAGACTGTCGACGCAGTCGTCGACGAACACGGGCGGCTGGACTACTTGCTGAACATCGCCGGAACGTGGCGGGGTGGCACACCGATCCACGAGACGGACGTGGACACGTTCGACTTCCTGTTCGACGTGAACCTGAAGACGATGTTTCTGGCGTCGAAACACGCGGTTCCACACTTGCGGGAGACCGAGGGCGCAATCGTCTCAGTTTCCGCGCGGTCGTCACTGGAGGGCGGTGACGGCGACGGTATCTACCGCGCATCGAAAGCCGGTGTCCGACTCCTGACCGAGACCATCGCGGCGGAGAACCTCGGGGCCGTGCGAGCCAACGCCGTGATGCCGAGCGTCATCGACACCCCGATGAACCGCGAGATGATGCCCGACTCCGACTTCGAAACGTGGGTCGACCCGAAAGACATCGCGGACGTGATGTTGTTCCTCTGTTCGGACGCCGCCACCGTGACCAGCGGCGCAGCGGTGCCGGTGTACGGCGAGGTCTGATACTGTTAGCTAGACCGTCGGACAGCGTCTTCCACCGACAGCACGAACCACTCCACTCACGTTTGACTATTTAGGGTATCGGTGCGATTGCCTGGTCACCCACCGATATCGTGTCCAGAACGACGACCGGGGGTCTGGATGAGCGGGAGCAATCGTCAGAAGGAGACGGTAGATTCGTCTCTGATCTCAGTTCCGATTGCAATCCCCCCGCGATCATCATAGTACTTGCGTCCAATGAATGTCTCGTCGAGATTGCCGATAATCGAGGTGTAAAGCGCATCCGCGGTCAGATAACTCTCCTCTTCGACCGGGTCTAACGTCTCCTGAATAGTCACCGAGTTACCGGAGGGAGACGTTATTTCAATGGCACCGATCTGTTCAATCACAGCCGTATGCGTCGCTGGGAACTCGAGCGATTCATCAACAATCCGCTCTGTATCTGAATAGTCCATGTCTGTTGTCCGAGAACCGGGGGTTCGGTCCCTACGTTCCACAGTACGCGGCGAACATGAATCAAACCCAACAATTTTCACCGTGGACTTGTTTTTGATTATTTGAGGTACAGATTCTGGACGTGGTCATATAGGTAGATTCGAAGTCACATATCCACGCTGTCGAGAAATGACCAGCAAGGAGGTGTCAGTGTGGACCTCTCGGCTGCTGCTGTTCGCCGTCGCAAATGATGTCAGACTGGTCATACTATCGGATGGTATTGCGAACCGGAATCACGGTGGTTTTTATACCCCAAAAGAATATGCCGCATCACAATGAGTGACAGAGAAACGTGGGCCTCACGGCTCGGGTTCCTTCTCGCAGCGATCGGTAGCGCAGTCGGTCTCGGAAACATCTGGCAGTTCCCGTTCAAGACCGCGACAAACGGCGGCGCAGTGTTCCTCGTCTTTTACCTCGCCGCCGTGTTGCTCATCGGCTTCCCGGCAATGCTGGCGGAGTTCATCATCGGTCGGCGAACGAACCGTAATGCCGTCGACGCGTTCGCAGAACTCGGGTTCAAGCAGTGGCGGGTCGTCGGTGGCCTGGGCGTCTTTACGGGATTCTGGATCCTCTCGTATTACAACGTCGTCGGCGGGTGGGTCATGCGGTATATCCTCGGTAGCGCGACGGGCGCATACTTCGGAAACTCCGCGGAGTACTTCGGAGCCATCTCAAGTGGGCCAGAAGCTGTCGCCGGGCAGGCGCTGTTCCTGCTAATCTGTGTCGGCATCGTCGCAGTGGGTGTCGAGGACGGTATCGAGAAGGCGACGAAGGTGATGGTCCCCAGCATCGTCATCCTCATGATCGGGATGGCGGCCTGGGTCACCACACTCGAGGGAGCAGGCGCTGGCTACAGCTACTTCCTCTCGCCGGACTTCTCCACGCTGGCGGCGAACGCCGGCGACCTGATCCCGTTCGCGGTTGGACAGGCGTTTTTCACCCTCTCGCTGGGGATGGCAGCCATGATCACCTACTCCTCGTACATCGGTGACGACGAGAGCCTCCCGGTCGATGGTGGCATCATCGTCGTGACGAACACGCTCGTCGGTGTGCTGGCGGGTCTCGTCGTGTTCCCGATTCTCTTCGCCATCAACATCAGTCCCGACACCAGCGGCCCGTCCGCCATCTTCGTCGCGATGGCGTCGGCGTTCCCACAGCTCCCCGGGGGTCGACTCCTCGGTATCGTGTTCTTCGGCGTTGTCCTCATCGCCGCGATCTCCTCCGCGATCAGCCTGCTCGAAGTTGCAGTCTCCTACGGTGTCGACAACACGCCGTACTCGCGAGTGCAGCTGTCGGCAATTCTCGGAGTTGGGCTGTTCGCTCTGGGTCTGCCGTCAGCCTGGGACCTGGCGTGGTTCGGCTGGTTCGACACGCTCGCGTACAAGCTGTTCCTCCCGCTGTCGGTGCTGCTCGTTCTGGTGTTTGTCGGCTGGGTGCTCTCCTCCAGCGCAGTTGCCGAGCTCCGACAGGGAACGGGTGGGCTCCGGGCGTTCGGCCCGACCTGGCTCTGGATGGTCCGAACGGTGGTCATCCTCGGCGTCATCCTGACGCTGGCGCTCGGCCTGCAGACGCTGTTCCTCGCCGAGGACCCGGCGATCATCCCGCCGATATAACCGACGTACGGTATCAGTTTCCGGCGGACCTTCTTTTCCGCAGTTCGCGGTGACCGCCCAGTGTGTGCGGTTGCTGCGAAAAACAGTCGCAGTGGTCCGACGGGGGTCCAGACAGTTTTTCCAGAGTAGTATTTTTTCGGCCGCAGGAGTCTGAGTCGACTGTACCATAGGGCTGTGTCTCTGTCACGCTTCGCGTAGACGTAGATACACGCCACCGAAGAGGCAGACCGTTGCCACCAGCAACAGACCACCGCTTAGCACGTCTCTGAGGGTCCCGGAAACACCGGGACTTTCTACGATTTCAAACGTAGATTCAAACGCTATCGACTGAATGACCAGAGCCAATCCGCCAATCGGTATCAAGAGCTGTCGAATGCGTCCGTTTTCGTTGAAATTCACACCATTGTAGACACATGATGGCGGTATGAATGCGTTGCTGAATTTCTATGACTGGTGGACTCGGTGTACTAACGATTTAAACTAGACAGCAGCTATACGACACCCTACTAGCCGATTTCAGTCGGATTCGAACCCGCGCGGTTCGTCCGCAATCCCGAGACTCTCGGGGGCAGTGTCACCCTCGTCGGCGGTACCCGGGAGCAGTGCGTGGATATCGACCGACTCGCTGCCAAGCACCGCGAACCCGGTGAAGATGGTCAGAAAGCCGGCCACTGCAGTCGGGGTGATAGCCTCGCCGAGCACGGCCCACCCGCCGAGCGTCGACACGACGGGGACCACGTAGAAGATGAGGTTAGCCTGGATCGCACCGGTGACATCGAGCAGGCCGAAGTAGGCGATGTAGGCGATTGCCCCGGAGAAGATACCGACGTACAGCAGGGCCGCTATCGCAGTCGGAGACCAGACCGCCGTGGCCGCCGATTCGCCCATGCCGATGCTCAGCGCGTGACAGAGCGCAGCGGCGACGGGGAGCGCCCACGCGGTCCGGACTGTACTCGACAGGCCGCCGCCGGACCACCGGATGAGGACGCTGCCCAGCGCGGCGCTGGTCGCGCCGGCGAACAGAACGAGCTTGCCGATGCCGCCGCTCAGGAGCATCGCTGGGTCGGGGCTGACGACGAGACCGACGCCGAGCAGGCCGATAACCATGCCGAGGCCGCCGCGGGCCGAGAGCCGCTCGTCGGAGAGCAGGATAGCGGCGAACACCGGCGTCAGTATCGGGTTGAGACTGAACACGATGGCGGCGACCGCGCTGGTGGCGGACTGCTGGCCCACGAATAGCAGCGCGTTCGCGAGGCCGAGGGCGAATAGCCCCGTCGAGAGAATCGCCAGCACATCGCCACGGGTTCGCGGGAGCAGTTCGTCCCGTGATCGGGTCACGCCGATGTAGCCGAGGAGCACGACGGCGGCGATGTCGAATCGGAGGGCGACGAACAGAAGCGGCGGGAGATACGACAGGCCGGCCTTCGCGCCGACGAAGGTCCCGCCGAGCAGGACGCTGGCGACCGCAGCGAGGGCGAGGGTGCGGCGCGAAATCATACCGCCACCTCGTATTTGGGTTCTGAAATGACTGCACAGCCGACAGAGAGAACGCGTGGAGAAACCTGAATCATCGTACTCTACAGTACGGTATCGATACTTATAGGCCCGTTTAGAAAATATTACATAACGCGAAACGGCCGAACACCCGTGGCGGATGTGCACGGTGTGAAATTATTTCATACTACGAAAGCGATTTAGGACGGACTTCCTAACGTGGCGGTATGGAATCGGCGCTCGAAGAGATCGAGTTCCTCGCGCTCTCGTCAAACCGGGTCGAGGTGTTGCGGCTTCTGGCCACGGAGCCACACTCACGCGGGGAACTGGCGGCCGAAACCGGCGCGTCACAGGCGACGCTCGGCCGGATCATCGCTGACTTCGAAGAGCGGTCGTGGATTCGCCGAACAGGGGGCGAGTACGTCGCCACGGCGACGGGCCGCATCGTTGCTAACGGGTTCACCGACCTCCTCGGTAGCCTCGAAACCGAGCAGCGGCTGCGCGACATCGTCCAGTATCTCCCCACCGATGCGATGGCCTTCGACCTGCAACATCTGGCCGACGCCACGATAACCGTTCCAAGTCAGACGCGCCCGAACGCGCCGGTCCAGCGATTGCTCGACCTGCTTCGAGATGCCGAGGAAGTCCGGACGTTCTCCCATGCGTTCAACGACCAGGCGATTCGAGTCGTTCAGGAACGGGTCACCGCCGGCGAACAGCGGTTCTCGGGCGTGTTCTCGCCCGGCGCGATAGACGCACTGGCGGCGGACGACCGACTCCGGAAACGACTCGAATCGCTGCGTGCCGAACCGGACGCGTCAGTCCGGGTGCGAACCGACGGTGTGCCACTTGCGGTGATGATCGCCGACGACGTGGTCCATCTGCTGTTGCGGGACGACAACGGCGTTCTACAGGCGTCGATCGATACGACCGCGCCGGCCGTCCGCGAGTGGGCTATCGAGGCGTTCGACGCGTACTGGGCGTCCGCGGAACCGCTCTCGGACGAGTGGACGCTGTAGCCACTGTTTCTGATCGTCGGAGCCGCTGTAAGAATCAATAGAACCGCTACCGGACCAGATACGGGTCGTCGTTCGGCAGGAACCGCCCGAGGTCCGCCTCGCGGCGATAGTCGGTCTTCAGTAGCGCAGTCAGGACGTCGACAAGGGCGTCTTCGTCGTCGTCGCTCCACTCCGCGGGCTCTTTGATCGGGTAGACGAGCCAGCCGCTCCCGACGACCTCCGTGGCGTGGCGCGCGTCCATGTCTATGGACTCGGTCGGCTCCGATGTCGTGTTCGCGAACACATGTCGCGTGGCGCGCTCGCCGACAGGTAGGAGAACGTGGGCGGTGATGGCCCGGAGTTCCGTGTCGAACAGCGGTTCCAAGTCGTCGTAGTCCGACTCGGTCGGCGGTTCGCCGCCGCACATATACAGATAGGACAGATACGTCTTTTCGACGGTCGGCGGCGTGCCGGCTTCGGCCAGCAGTCCGGCCTCGACAAGCGCCCGCTGGAGGCGTTCGCCCGCAGCGCTGTCGGTAAAGGGGATGCCGGACGTTTCGCCACCGTGGACACCCGGATGGTCGCCGATGACGTGAAAGTGGGCGTTGGCGTCGCCGTACCCGGGCACGAACGGCTCACACGGTGCGTCGAAGCCGAAGGGGTTGTGCTGGCGGGCCGTGACGTTCTTCACGCGCGAAAGCAACGGGCCATCGCTCAAAACTCCGCCGGTTTCCGTTATCGAATACGAGAAATAATGGTGAAGTTTGATAACGCTTTTCTCGGATGCCCGCAAGGAGTCGGATATGCTCCGGTCCGGGAGAAGTGATATCGCGTGAGCCACGATGACCGTGTCGAGGACCTTCGGGAACGAAAAGCCGAGGCCGAACGAGGTGGTGGCGAGGAACGAATCGAGGCGCAACACGACCGCGGGAAACTCACCGCGCGTGAGCGCATCGATTACTTCCTCGACGACGGCACCTTCGTCGAGATCGACTCGCTCCGTGAACACCGCTCGACGAACTTCGACATGGCCGACAAGAAAGTACCGGGAGACGGCGTCGTCGTCGGCTACGGCAAAGTCGACGGCCGCCGGGTGTACGTCTTCGCCCACGACTTCACCGTCTTCGGCGGGTCGCTGGGCGAGGCGTTCGCACAGAAAGTCTGTAAGGTGATGGACAAGGCCATCGAAACGGGCGCACCCATTATCGGGCTGAACGACTCCGCCGGCGCGCGGATTCAGGAAGGGATCGACTCGCTGGCGGGCTACGCCGATATCTTCCACCGCAATCAGCAAGCTAGCGGTGTCGTGCCACAGATTTCGGCCATCATGGGGCCGTGTGCCGGCGGTGCAGTGTACTCCCCGTCCATTACGGACTTCGTCTACATGGTCGAGGAGACCAGCCACATGTTCATCACCGGGCCCGACGTCATCGAGACGGTGACCGGCGAGGAGGTCGGCTTCGACGAACTCGGCGGCGCGAAGACCCACGCCTCCGAGTCCGGGGTGGCTCACTTCACGGCCGCCGACGAGAAAGAGGCGATGGACGACATCCGGTACCTCCTCTCGTATCTCCCCCAGAACAACGTCGAGGACCCGCCGCGGGTCAAACCCTGGGACGACCCTGAACGGCGGGACGAGGCACTGAAGACGGCTGTTCCCGACGCACCACAGAAACCCTACGACATGACGGATGTCGTTGGACGCATCGTCGACGAAGACTCCTTCTTCGAGGTGGCCGAGGACTTCGCGCGCAACATCGTCATCGGGTTCGCCCGCATGGACGGCCACAGCGTCGGCGTCGTCGGCAATCAGCCACGAGTCAACGCCGGCACGCTCGACATCAATGCCTCGCGGAAGGGCGCGCGCTTCGTCCGGTTCTGTGACGCGTTCAACATCCCGATTCTCACGTTCGTCGACGTGCCCGGGTTCATGCCCGGCAAGGACCAGGAGCGCAACGCCATCATCAACCACGGCGCGAAGCTCCTGTACGCCTACTCGGAGGCCACCGTCCCACTGGTGACCGTCATCACGCGGAAAGCCTACGGCGGGGCCTACGACGTGATGGCGTCGAAGCACATCGGCGCGGACATGAACTACGCCTGGCCGACCGCCGAAATCGCCGTGATGGGGCCGAAGGGCGCGGTGAACGTCCTCTACGACGACGAACTGGAAGACGCCGACGACGTGGAGGCCCGCCGGCAACAACTCATCGACGAGTACCGCGACGCCTTCGCAAACCCCTATACGGCGGCCAAGCGCGGCTTCGTCGACGATGTCATCGAACCCCAGGAAACCCGCCCGCGGCTCATCGACGACCTTGACCTCCTCCGGGGGAAACGCAAGGACCAGCCCGACCGCAAGCACGGCAACATCCCACTGTAACGATGGCCGCAGACACTGACTCGGCTGTCGACGCCGAACTGGTCGCGGAGATCGCTGCCCAGCTCGACGACGCGTCGACGGACGAGGCGGCCGCCATCGCCGTCGCCATCGGTGCACACCTCACCGACCGTCAGCGCGCGGCGGCAGCGGCCGCGGCGGCTGCGGCGGCAGACGACGGGGACTCCTGGGACGGCAAGCAGTGGTCGTTCTCCGGGCGCGTCGAAGCCACGCAAAAGCGCTCCGTCCGGGTCCGCTCGGACGCTCCGACCGACCCCTGGAGTGCCGCCGGCCGCACCGAACGGTTCTGACCGCGGACAGCTCTTCTGTCATACGGATTGGTAGGGAGAGTTAGTGGGATGCTCCGACTCCGGTATCGGAGCTATCCGGAAATGATCTACAACAATCCGTATCAGTTGGCGGTGCCCTATCTGGATTTGTGTCCATGTTCCATACTAACATGATTATATATGTAAGTTTGGCCGCTATCTGCGCATAGTTTTATGGGCCGACTCTCAGTATGAGGGCGTATGTTCGATAAGGTGCTCGTCGCTAATCGCGGGGAGATAGCGGTGCGCGTGATGCGCGCATGCGAGGAGTTGGGCATCGGCACAGTGGCCGTCTACTCTGACGCCGACAAGCACGCCGGGCACGTCCGGTATGCGGACGAGGCGTACAACGTCGGTCCGGCCCGTGCCGCAGACTCCTATCTCGACCAGGAAGCGATTATCGACGCGGCCAAGCAGGCCGACGCGGACGCCATCCATCCTGGGTACGGCTTCCTCGCGGAGAACGCCGACTTCGCGGAGCGCGTCCAGGAGACGGACGGCGTCACCTGGGTCGGCCCCGAGAGCGAGTCGATGGAGGCACTGGGCGAGAAGACGAAGGCCCGCAAGATCATGCAGTCGGCCGACGTGCCCATCGTCCCCGGGACGACCGACCCGGTCGATGACCCCGAGGAAGTCGTCGAGTTCGGCGAGGAAAACGGCTTCCCGGTGGCCATCAAGGCCGAGGGTGGCGGTGGCGGCCGCGGGATGAAAATCGTCCACGACCCTGAGGAAGCCGAGGAACAACTCGAAAGCGCAAAGCGGGAAGGAGAGGCGTACTTCTCGAACGATTCGGTGTATCTCGAACGGTATCTTGAGAACCCCCGCCACATCGAGGTCCAGATCATCGCCGACCACCACGGCAACGTCCGGCATCTGGGCGAGCGTGACTGCTCGCTCCAGCGCCGCCACCAGAAGGTCATTGAGGAGGGGCCATCGCCGGCCCTGAACGATGCGCTCCGCGAGAAGATCGGCGACGCTGCCCGACGCGGCGTCCGCGAATCGGACTACTACAACGCCGGGACTGTCGAGTTCCTCGTCGAAGAGGACACCGACCGCGAGCAAGGGGAACTGCTCGGCGAGGAGGCGAACTTCTATTTCCTCGAGGTTAACACCCGCATTCAGGTCGAGCACTGCGTCACCGAGGAGATCACCGACATCGACATCGTCAAGTGGCAACTTCGGGTGGCGATGGACGAGGAGATCACCTTCGAGCAGGACGACGTGGAGATCGAAGGTCACGCGATGGAGTTCCGCATCAACGCCGAGAACGCCGCTGACGACTTCGCGCCCGCAACCGGCGGCAGCCTCGACACCTACGACCCGCCGGGCGGTATCGGCGTCCGCCTCGACGACGCGCTCCGGCAGGGCGACGACCTCGTCACGGACTATGACTCGATGATCGCGAAGCTCATCACCTACGGCGGGGACCGTGAGGAGTGTATCGAGCGCGGGAAACGGGCGCTCAAGGACTTCGACATCGAAGGCATCCCGACTGTCATTCCGTTCCACCGCCTGATGCTCACCGACGAGAAGTTCGTCACCGGGACACACACCACGAAGTACCTCGACGAACACCTCGACCGCACGCGTATCGAAGAGGCGCAGGAGCAGTGGGGCACAGTCACCGAATCCGATGGCGACGAGGACGAGGAAGTCGTCGAACGCGAGTTCACCGTCGAAGTCAACG
This sequence comes from Haloarcula sp. KBTZ06, assembly GCF_048595605.1. Classification (NCBI taxonomy): domain Archaea; kingdom Methanobacteriati; phylum Methanobacteriota; class Halobacteria; order Halobacteriales; family Haloarculaceae; genus Haloarcula; species Haloarcula sp. KBTZ06. The sequence continues at coordinate 628,465 of NZ_CP184337.1, read as the reverse complement.
GCAAGCGGTTCCAAGTCGACCTCGAAGAGCGCGGCGCACCCCCGATCAACGTCGGCGACGTGGACGCCGACGGCGGGAGCCAGCCACAGCGGCCACGGGGCGGCAGTAGTTCAGACAGCGGAGGCGGCAGTGCCACCGCCGCCGAAGGGCAGGAAGTCGCCGCGGAGATGCAGGGGACGATTCTGGAGGTCAACGTCGAGGAAGGCGACGAGGTCGAGGCCGGCGACGTCCTCTGTGTGCTGGAAGCGATGAAGATGGAAAACGACATTGTCGCCGAACGCGGCGGCACTGTCAACGACGTAGCCGTCAGCGAGGGCGAATCCGTCGACATGGGCGACTTGCTCTTTGTGATCGGGTGAGCGAGCGGCCTGCCCGCCGCGCGCTGCAGACGCCTTTTATTCCGGCCGGTCGAAGCCCCGCATATGAACGAGACACGCCACCGGGTGCTCGACGCACTGGCGGACGGCCCCGTCTCGGGGCCGACCCTCGCCGACGAACTGGACATCTCCCGCTCTGCGGTCTGGAAGCACGTCGAAGCCCTGCGTGACGAGGGGTTCGAGATCCGCAGCGACGATGCGGGCTACGTCCTCGATTCGGTACCGGAGTTCGGGGCGAGCGCGGTCGAATACGGCCTCGACGCGCCGTTCTCCGTCGAGTACCACGACAGCATCCCCAGCACGAACGCTCGTGCCCGCGACCTCGCGGCGGAGGGGGCGTCGGACGTCGTAGTGCTGGCCGACGAACAGACCGGCGGCCGGGGGCGACTCGACCGCGATTGGCACTCGCCGAGCGGCGGGGCCTGGCTCTCGGTGCTGTTCCGGCCCGACGTGCCGATGGCCCACGCGCCGGTGTTCACGCTCGCGGCGGCCGTCGCGGTGACGCGGGCGGCCCGCGAGGCCGGCGTCGACGCCAGCATCAAGTGGCCCAACGACGTGCTCGTCCGGCGCGGCGAGGAAGAACGCAAGCTAGTCGGCATCCTCACCGAGATGGAAGGCGAGGCCGACCGCGTCTCGTGGGTCGTCGTGGGCATCGGCGTCAACGCGAACGTCGACCCCGCGGACTTGCCCGACGAAGCGAACCCGACGAGTCTCTCGGCCGAGCGCGGCGAGCCGGTCGACCGACGGCTGTTCACCCAGCGACTGCTGGAGGAGTTCGACTCGCTGCGCCAGGACACGGAGCAGGTCGTCGAGGCGTGGCGGGAGTACGCGACGACGCTGGGACAACAGGTCCGGGTCGAGACGCCGGGCGGCCCCATCGAGGGCGAAGCCGTAGATATCCAGTTCCCGGGCGCGCTCGTCATCGAGACAGAATCTGGGACAGAAGTCGTTTCAGCGGGAGATTGCGAACATCTCCGTCCGGTTACGGAGTGAGGGCGACGACAGGAGACACGTCACTGTGGGACGCCGGTAGGCTGTTCGTCCTCCGAGATATCCTGTGGCGTCGTCTCGACCGGAACAGTGACGACCGGGACGTGGGCCGACCGGACGACCCGTTCGGCGACGCTCCCCAGCAACAGGCGGTCGATGCCGCCGCGTCCATGGGTCCCCATCACGATGAGGTCACAGTCGTGCTGGCTCGCGTAGTCGATGATTTCCCGGCTCGGGCTTCCCTCGGCCGTGGCTCGCGTGACAGTCACATCGTCGGCAACGAGACGCTCCACCATGTCCAGGGCCATCTCGCCCTCGCGGTGGAGCGAATCGGTGACGCTCTCCCACGTCGGTTCGTGCGGGAGCGTCGAGAACCGGCCGGTGTCGACGACGTACAGCGCGTGAATCTCGCTGTCGTGGGTCGTCGCAAGTGTTTCAGCGTGTGTGAGTACCGCTTCCGACCCCGGCGAGCCGTCTGTCGGCACCAGTATCCTGTCGTACATGCTGTACTATTGTCTGGCTGAAGGGATATAGTTTGGTAACAGGCAACATACAACAATCGAGCAGGATAAGGCTCAGTTCAGCTCTCGGTCCCGTTCGTACTCTGTTGCCCCGGAGCCATCCAGCGCCGGTTCGTCGAGGGCCTGTTCGAGCCGTCGTTCCAGTTCGGCTTCGGTTATCTCCCCGTTGGCGTAACGCTCAGAGAGCCGATCAACGGGGTCTGTTTCGTTGGCCTCGCCAGTCGTGTGTGCGGCCTGTGCCCGTGACACGTCAGTCGCCGACGCCGTTGCCTCGTCCTGACCGAAGACCTCTGACACGACCCAGTACACGGCGTAGCCGATAGCCGCCAGCACCCCGATAGTAGCCGCCAGGGAGACGATACCGAATGCGAGGCCGACAAGGCCCCAGAACAGTCCGAACACGAGTCTCACAGCGGCAAGAACGACAATCAGCGACACGACTCCGAGCAGGCCATACAGGAGTATCTTCAGTGGTGTGCTCAGGGCGCGGTCGGTGGTGGAGGGCATCGCCCAAGGATACTATTCCCGCAGTGATAAGAATTATTCCGTCCCGGGGTGGACGACCCGCCGAACGTCGGCCGTCTCCGCCCGGCGAACGACAGCCCGAACCGGGTTTCGCGCCCCGGAGAGGTTGTCCGAATCCCCGTCGAGAACGAGCAGGCGTGCCGGCTGCCCGGGCTTGACCAGACCGCCGCCAAGCCCAGCGATTTCAGCCCCGTTGACTGTGGCCATCCGCAGTACCTCACGGGCGGAAATGTCGTACAGCTTCGCGGTAAACTCCATCTCGCGGAACATCGACGGGCTGTTGAGCATGACGTTGTCCGTCCCGAGCGCGACTGTCGTCCGCTCGGCCAGTTCCTCGACCGGCGGACGGCCAACGTCGGTCACGATGTTCGACCGGGGGCAGACGACGACGGGGATTTCGCTGTCGGCGACCCGTTCGAGATGCAGCGACTCGGCGTGAACCATGTGGACAAGGAAGTCGGGGTCGAGGTCGAGCGCGGGGTTGATGTCGGAGCTATCGACCTCGCCCGCGTGGATGCCGAACAGCTTCCCGGCCTGTCGTGTCGCGCGCCGTTCCGCCCCGAACTCGCTGTCGTTGGCCCCGCTCGCGCCAAAGCCGTCGGCCAATTCCATTGCATCGGTCGTCTCGCGTCCGAGAATGACGCTGTCGAGGTCTGAACCCGCCAGCGCGTCCTGTATCGCGCGGACGCCCTCAACGCCGCCCTCCCGGAACTCGATGAACGCGCCAGTCCCGGACTGCTCCATGAACGACAGCGTCCGCGCCATCGCGGCCACCAGTTCGTCCCGGCTCGCATCGCGGAGCAACCGGTGTTTCAGGCCGTCCGGCGGCGCGACCAGTTCTTCCAGCGAGAGCCCCTCTCCGGCCTCCTTGGCGATTGAATCGCCGATGTGGGTGTGGGCGTTGACGAACGCCGGGACCACGATGTCGTCGCTGTCGACCGCGGTCTCCTCGACGGCGGCTATCTCCCCGTCTTCGACCACGACGCGGCCCTCGACAGCCTCGAACGACCGTCCCGTCAGAATCGTCCCTTCGAGAATCATACTCTCCGTTCGCCCGTTCTCTCAGTTAAACTCATCGAGGGTGGCATGGATACCCGTCCGCACGTCCCGGACTCTGGCCCCGTCGAGATCGAGTCCGAGTTCGCGGATCGCCGCCGAACCGACCCGCTCGCTCTCGTCCGCCGGCGCGTAGACGCCGAGTCGCCACTGGTCGCGCTGGGCGGCGCGGATGGCGTTGACCAGGGTCGACTGCTCGCCGAGCCGGCGGACGTCGCCGTTGACGAGGACACGGCTGCTCGACTCGGTCATCGACGGTTCGGGCGGGATATCGAGCACGACAGCGTCGCTGTCGACGTTCGCTTCGTCGGCGATAGCCCGCTCCATCGCGCCGACCGCGTCGTGGTCGGCCGCCAGAATCTCGTCGGGCACGGCCCCCCACTCCGCCCAGACGGCGCGCTTGTACAGGTCCCGCTGACTCAGCCGCCGGGCGTACGCTTCCGTCGCGTCACACTGTCGGAGCGCCACGAGCAGGTCGTTGTCGTCCCATCGGCGAAGCGCCTCGGCCGTCGTGTCAGTCGCGGCGAGCAGTTCCTCAGTCCCCCGGCGCAGCATCGACTTGGCAATGCGGGCGACGTGGTGCTGGTAGACAGTGGGGTTCATCAGCGCCCGCGCGAGCAGAAGCGACTCGGCCGTCTGGACGTTCCCCTCGTCCAAGACGAGTTCGCCGTCAACGAAACACAGCTCCCGGACCAGCCGCTCGTGGTCGATGGTCCCGTAGGGCACGCCCGTGTGGTGGGCGTCACGGACCAGATAGTCCATCCGGTCGACGTCCAGTTCGCCGGAGACGAGCTGTCCCAGTTCGCCTTCACCAGCAACGAGGCCGGCCACGCGGTCCGGATTGAGGCCGTGCTCCGAGAGGACCCGCGCGACAGGGCCGTCACCGAGCAGTTCGTCCACGTCGTCGTGGTACTTGCCTGTCCGACGGTGGATGAGCGCCTCGACGTTGTGGCTGTACGGCGAATGTCCCACGTCGTGGAGCAGTGCCGCGGCGCGGACCCGTTCGGCCTGCTGGCCCTCAATGCCGAGGTGAGATAGTGCCCGGTCCGCGAGGTGATAAACACCCAGCGAGTGCTCGAATCGAGTGTGGTTCGCCGAAGGGTAGACTAGCGTCACCGTGCCGAGCTGGGAGATGTGCCGAAGCCGCTGGACCGGCGGTGTATCGAGCAACGCCGCCGCGACGCCCTGAATCTCGATGTGGTCGTGGACGCTGTCCTTGATTGTGGTCATTGCCCGGGCCTACGGCGGCGGCCGGCAAAATCGTTCGCCACCGCACGCACCGGGAGGGTCGTCGCCTACCGGGGGACCCAGCCGTAGATGTGGTTCAGCATGACGTAGGTCACGAGTCCGAGAAAGAGGCTCAGCCCCCAGGCCGAGACGGCGATGCGGCCCACGCGAGCGTGAATCGTCTCCCTGAGTTCAGCGGGAGAGTGTGTCAGCCCGAGCACGACCGCGTGAACGACGACGGGCACGGACACCGCGGACAGCAGGATATGGATGGCGAGCATCACGATGTACGCCGTCCAGACGATCCCCTCGGCGACGATCTCCTTCTCGAAGCCGCCGCCGACTTTGAGAATATACAGCGCCAGAAACACCATGATGAGGGTGAAGGCGGTTAGCATCGCCGCGCGGTGTTTCTGTACTTGGTCGTTCTTGATGAAGTAGACGCCGGCGACGATTGCGAGCAAGGCGATACTGTTGACGACGGCGATTGCGTCACCCAGCAGGATGACGGTGTCGTTCGAGAACTCGGGGAGGGGTAATACGCCACCGAACGCGCCGAACACGAGCACGTAGCCAACGACCGAGACGACAGCGGTGACGAGCCGCGGACGAGCGCGGGCACGCGACTGGAGTGTGTCTGCGACGGCCATAGCAACAGTTCAGGACCGGAGTGGTAACTGTGTTCTGAAACGGGCGGGAACAGCGGCGCGATTGCGAGCCGGAGCGGTGGCTGCTGACTCGGAAAACAGAAAAGAACTGCAATAGAAGCGTGGCCGAATCAGGCGAAGGTCCGGGAGACGTCCTCGTCGTCGGTCTCCTCCTGCTGGATCTTCTCCCAGGCGTTGTGGAAGTCCGCCATCGTGACCTCGGTGCGGTCGTCGCGGATGGCGAACATCCCGGCCTCGGTACAGATGGCTTTCACGTCAGCACCGGAGGCGTCCGTTATCTCCTCGGCCAGTGCCTCGAAGTCCACGTCGTCGGAGACGTTCATGCTGCGGGTGTGAATCTGGAATATCTGCTTGCGGCCCTCGACGTCGGGGTTCGGGACTTCGATGAGGCGGTCGAAGCGGCCGGGCCGCAGGATGGCGCGGTCGAGCATGTCGAAGCGGTTCGTCGCCGCGATGATGCGGATGTCGCCGCGGTCGTCGAAGCCGTCCATCTCCGAGAGCAGTTGCATCATCGTCCGCTGGACCTCGGCGTCGCCGGAGGTCTTCGATTCGGTCCGCTTTGCCGCAATCGCGTCGATTTCGTCGATGAAGACGACAGCGGGCTCCTCCTGACGGGCCAGTTCGAACAGGTCTCGGACGAGCTTCGCGCCCTCGCCGATGAACTTGTGGACCAGTTCGGAGCCGGCCATCTTGATGAACGTCGCGTCGGTCTCGTTGGCGACCGCTTTCGCCAGCATCGTCTTCCCGGTGCCGGGCGGGCCGTGCAGCAGAACGCCACTCGGCGGGTCGATGCCCACGTCTTCAAACATCTCGGGGCTCTTCAGCGGCATTTCGACGGTTTCCCGGACCTCCTCCATCTGCTCTTCGATGCCGCCGATGTCGGCGAAGGTGACATCCGGCGACTGGTCGACCTGCATCACGCGGGCGCGAACGTCGGTTTCGTCGTCGAGCTGTTTGACGATAGAGAGGGAGTTGTTGACGGCGACGCGGTCGTCGGGTTCGAGGTCCTCCCGCATCTCGTCAGTGACCTCTGTCAGGGCCTCCTGGTTGTTGCCGTGCTGTTTGATAATCACGCCGTCACTGGAGAGTTCCTGAACGGTCGCGACAAACAGCGGTGACTGCTTGAGCTTCTTGTTCTCGTGCGTGAGCCGTTCGAGCTTCTGCTGGTACTTGTTGTTCTCCGCGTTCGCGTCCAGCAGCTTGTCGCGCATCTCCTCGTTCTGGGATTCGAGCACCTCCAGCCGCTCCTGCAGCGCCTCTATCTTCTGTTGCTGAGACGCGTCATCGTCGTACGGCATATCGACCTCATCGACGGTGTCGGTCATTACGACGCCTTTAGTAGGTGTACCGTTATGAGGCTTCGGGTAGTCCCAGAAACTGTATCGCCCGGCGTTCGTCCGGAGGGGGCCGCTACTGGCCGCTTCCTGTCCGTAGGTCTCAAACCGGCACGTTTCTTGACCCCCATCGAAAACATCTGTCTATGCCAACCGACCGCGAAGAAGTCATCATCGTGGGCGGGGGCGTCGCCGGGCTATCGGCGGCGATATACACCGCTCGCGCCGACCTGTCGACTCGGATTATCTCGACCGGTGAGTCGATACTGAACCGCAATGCTCACCTGGAGAACTACCCGGGGTTCCCGGCGGGAATCAACCCTCGGCTCCTGCTCGAACTCATGCGGGCACAGGCGCGGCGCGCCGGCGTCTGGTTCATCGACGGCGAAGCCGAGCAGGTGGCGGAAACCGAGGAGGGATTCGAAGTCACCTGTGCCGACGGTGAGTCCTACGACGCGACGTACCTCATCGCCGCCTCCTGGTCGGACCCGTCGTATCTGGAGGGGCTGGAAGTTTCGCTTATCGACCGCGGTTCGAAGCAGTTCATCTCGACCGACGACCAGGGCCGGACCGATATCGAGGGGCTGTACGCCGCCGGCCGGCTGGCCGAGCAGCACCACCAGACCATCGTCGCCGCGGGCCACGGCGCACAGGTCGGACTCACGCTGCTGGAAGACTCTGACATCGACTTCTATCACGACTGGACCGCACCGGAGGGGTATTTCACCGGCCGCGACCGCCCGGTTCCGCCAGGATGTGAGGAGATCGACGAGGAAGAACGCAAGAAGCGCGAACAGGAGTCACTGGAGGTCATGCGGCGGTACTTCGAGGAACCGATGCCGGGCGAGCCGACGATGCACCCGAGCGTCGACCAGGACGAGGTCTCAGACTGACCCCGTTTCGAGCGAGCGTGCAACGGACTGCAGCCGTTCAATCCGCTCGGCCGTCGGCGGGTGTGACCGCGTTTCGATAGACAGGGAATCGCTCGACGCCTCGGTGTCGAAGCCGTGTGGAAGGAAGCACAGTCCGCGAACGCCCGCGTACGCGGAGCGCTTGTCGGTCCCCGGACGGTCGTCGCCCCCGCCGTCGAGTGTCTCTAACGCCCCGGCGAGCGCGGCGGGGTCGCCGGTCAACTGGGCCGCGCTCCGGTCGGCGGCGAACTCCCGAGCGCGCGACAGCGACCGCCCGAGGACGACGACGGGGGCAGTGAACACGCCCAGCGCGACGCCGCCGAACAGGACCGTCACCGCGAACAGGAACAGGAAACCAAGCGTGAACGAGAGGCTCCCGACGGGGGCCGCGAGCACCCGGGCGCTGCACACGTACGCGAACCCGAGCGCGACCAGCCCGAGCGCATAGCGACTCCCGCTCCCGCCGGGGAGGAGGTCATCAAGCGGGTCGTACTCGCCGTTTGTCAGCGACGGGAGGAAGCTGGCCAGCGTCATGACGGTCGCGTCGCGGTTGGCGACGTGCATGAGTTCGTGGGCCAGCACCGCGTCGAGTTCGTCACCTCCGAGCGTCGACAGCAGTCCCTCGCTGACGACCACCGTCGCGCCGCCGAGCGTCCCGATGGCGAAGCTGTTTGGCACGTCGGCGTCCGCGACGGCAATCCGTGGCGGCGTGAGGTCGGCCAGTTGTGCGAGCCGCTGCACTCGTTCGTAGAGGTCGGGGTACTCCTCGGGGCCGACGATGCGAGCGTCGACCTCGGCCATCGTCTGGGCGCTGGTGTACCGGAGCTGTGCCCAGACAAACGCCACGAGGGCGGGGGCGAGAATTGCCACCCACCAGGCGATGCGTGCCGACGCCCCGCCGAACGGAAGCGAGGACGCAACGGCGTCCCGCACCGGCGCAAGCCAGGGCGTCAGGAGCACCGCCGCGGTAGCGACCACAGCGAGGTCGACAGCGAGGAGGAGCAGGAGGGTCAACAGGATACGGCGGGTCAGTGTCCGCATAGGGTTGGTTCTGCTATACCCACAGCGAATGAAAGGTTTTCTGCTCCGACAGCCCAGCAGTGAGGGAAAATATTTACTGTGCCGCCGGAAACGGTCTCGTAGTGTCAACAAAGCTGGTACGTGCCGCCCTCGCCCTCCTCTGTGCAGTCGCTGTCCTGTTCGGCACGGCACTGTTTCCCGGCGCGCTCGGCGTCGAGTTCGAGTCGAGCGGTCCCCTCGACAGCCGAGCGAGCGAGCCGGTCACACCCGACGGAACAGCGCCCGAGGAAGTCGACGGTGGGCCGACGCCGGTAGCGACGAGCGATGGGACAGAGACGACGCCGAGCGCGAGCGACGAACAGGCGGCGACAGCGACGCCAACACCGACGGAGACGGCGACAGCGACGCCGGTAGCCGGTGAAGGCGAAGACAGCGGGTCCCCAGTTCTGATGAAACTGCTCGGGCTGGCGCTTATCGGCGGGTTCGGCGCCGTCGCGGTCGGTGTCATCCGGGCGGCATCAGACCCGGAACGCGACGGGTCGACAGACGCCGGATTCCTCCTGCACCCGCTCCTCGACAGATTGGCCGGGACAGTCGTCTCGGCGGTTTCGAACGGCGCGGTTGGGCGGACCATCGGCCGGATTCCGAAGGTAACGACCGCCGCGCTGCTCTCGGGGTCGTCGGCGCTCTCACGAGTCGGGGCCGGTATCAGCGCCGTCTCCGGCGGTGTCCTGACCGGATTGGCGACGGGAATCGGGTCGGTCGGCACGATGTCACTGCGAGGGGTCGCCGGCCTGCCGAGTACGCTCGGGTCGCTCTCGGTCGCGCCGTTCAGAGCCCTCAGGGGCTTCGGTGGGACCGGCGGCTTCCTCGCCTCAGTCCGAAGTGGCGTCGATAGCCCGCCGCTGTTTGGTTCGTCGGACTCGGAGCAGCGGCAGTCGACGGCCACCGAATCGACGGCAGAGGCGGACGACGGCCCGGACATCGATAGCCTGTCCATCCAAGAGGCATGGGCGCTACTGGCCGACCGCGTCTCCGTGTCGGACCCCGAGACGGCGACGCCCGGCGAGTACGCCCGCCGGGCTATCGACAGCGGACTTCCGGCAGAGCCCGTTCGACGGCTAACAACCCTCTTCCGCGAGGTCGAGTACGGCGGGCGGTCGGCGACCGGTGCCCGAGCCGAATCGGCCCGGAACGCCCTCAGACAGCTCCTCGGCGGAGGTGACGACTGATGAGCGATTCAGAGTCACGACAAGGTGAGACCGCCAGCGCAACCATCGACGTCAGCGTCGAACGCCCGACGCCGGGGCGCAAGTTCGTCCGGCACACGCTGTTGGGACTCGTCGCACTTGCCGGGGCGGTGTTCGTCGTTACTTTTCCCTCAGTCCTCCCAGATGTCGGCAGCGGGACGGCTAGACGGCTCCGGCTCGGTGCAAGTATCGGAGCCGTCGTAATCGGCCTCTTCGGTCTGTATACTGTCGTGTTGACACAGGAGTCGGACCTCCCGCCAGTGAAAGGGAGCCAGCCGCGTGACCCGTATCGTGACGACGGTACAGACGACGAGCCGGCAGAACTGCTCGACGAACTGCTGGAACCCGAGGCGACACAGGCGAAATCCGGCGATATGGTCGGCGAGGATATCGACGAGTTACTCGCGAAAATCGACGGGCGTGTCGACCCCTACAACGGCCTCGAAGCGAGCTATGCGTCCGAAGTCAGGAACAGGCTCCGCGAGGCCGCGAGACAGGTGCTGGTCGAAACGGCGGACATGTCGACGGAGGCGGCGGCCCGGGACGTCCGTACTGGCTCGTGGACGGACGACCGCCGGGCGGCCGCCTTCCTCGGCGGTCCGGACGCGCCTGACCCGCCAATCGAGATGCAGTTACGGGACTGGGCCAGCGGCGAGGGGTTCGACCGGAAAGTCGAGGCTGCGGCAGCCGAGATACGCCGGCTCCAGCGAGGTGAGGGTGCATGAGCACCCGAGAGACCACACAGCGCAACGTCGGTGTCTCGGCCGCGCTGGTGGCCGGCGGGGCCGGAATCGTCACCGGGAACCCGGCGATTTTCATGGTCGCGGCGGTGGCGCTTGTGTACGCGGCCTATCAGGCGGCCATCGGCGACCCCGAACCGACGCTCACAGTCGAGCGTCACGTCGAACCGGCCGACCCGCTCCCCGGCTCGGAAGTGACAGTGACGCTGACGCTCACGAACGACGGGGACGCGACCCTGCCCGACGTTCGCGTCCTCGACGGCGTCCCCGAGCGGCTCGAAGTCGTGGACGGCTCCCCGCGCTTTGGCACCCACCTCGAAGCCGGAGCGTCGGATTCGGTCACCTACACCGTCGAAGCCCGACGCGGCGACCACGCGTTCACCGACGTGGCGGTCGTCTGCCGGAACCTGACCGGGACCGTCGAGTTCGCCGAGCAGGTCGCCGTCGAGACGACGCTCTCGTGCAGTGCCAGCGTAGACACCGTCCCGCTTTCGGGACAGACACTCTCCCAGTCCGGACGCGTGCCGACGGACGCCGGCGGGAACGGCCTCGCTTTCTACGCCATCCGCGAGCACCAGTCCTCAGACCCGATGAACCGCGTCGACTGGAACCGCCTCGCGAAGACCAACGAGCTGGCGACAGTCGAGTTCAAGGAGACGCGGGCGGCCACCGTCATCACGCTCGTGGATTCCCGACACCCCGTTGCGGGCGAGACGGGCACGCCCACGGCTGTCCAGTTCTGTGCCTACGCGGCCCAGCAGGTCGGCTCGGCGTTGCTGGACATGGACAACCGGGTGGGTGCCGCCGTCTACGACAGTTGTGAGACGCTCCAGCCGTCGGCCAATCGGGCACAGGAACAGCGATTGGAGGCGTTTCTGGAGACGGTTGTGAGCGGGTCAGTCACTGGGTCGGCAGGGACCCGCAGTTCGTCGCTGCTCGACACCGGCGCCCGAACCCGGCGGATGCAGTCGCCGACCGGGATGACAGACCGGTACGGCATCGCCGACGGCGGCGACGCGGTGGCGACGCTCGACCGCTCGATACCGAGCGAGTCACAGGTCGTGTTCTGTACGCCCCTGCTCGACGACCGGGCGGCCGATGCGGCGAAACGGCTCGCCGCGTACGGGCACGCGGTCACGGTCGTCAGCCCGGACATGACGACCGGGGACAGTCCGGGCAGTACCGTCGAACGAATCGACCGAACGGCCCGCCTCGACGACCTTCGAGGGAGGGTTCGGGTCGCCGACTGGACGCCCGCGGAACCGCTCGCCAAAGCCCTCATTCGCGCAACGGAGCGGTGGGCATGACGGAACTCGACAGTCGGCCGGCGGCATCGAGCGCGGCGCTGGCCGGAACAGTCGCGGTGCTCGTCTCGCTCGCCCTTGCCGTCGCTGTCGTGGACCCGATACTAGTCCTGACCGGCTTCGTCGGCGGGCTCTGTATCGCAGCTGGGGTCTGGGCGCTCCGTAGCGATACCCACGAACGCATCGCCGGCGGCAGCGTTGCCGTCGTCATCGGCGCGGGCGTGTTCTGTGGAACCGCGCTGTTGGCGACTGACTACTGGTCGCTCGTCGTGGCGCTCGGGTTCCCGCTGGCCGCCACACTCGTCGTCATCGACGCGAGTAGCGGACTGGTGCCGCCGACCGACGCGACGGACGAACTCACGGCGATGCTCGACGAGAGTTTCGTGGTACTGGTGGTCGGTATCTGCGCCACAATCGTCTGTGCCGTCGCCGCTGCCGTCAGGCTGCCCTGGGTGCTCGTCCGTGTCGTTGCCGGCTTCTCGGTCCAGCCGCTCGTGGGCTTCGTGACGCTACAGGTTGGTGTCCTCCTCGCCCTGTTGTTGCTGGACCGGGTCACGGAGACGCTGGAATCGTGGATTCCGGCACCCACGGCGACGACCGACCGGACGCTCGGCCGACTGGACCTGCTGGGGACGAGCTGGTGGGACGTCGACCGCTACGTCAAAGCCGCCGTGGGCCTGCAGTTGCTCGTGGCGTTTGTCCCGACAGCACAGGGACTGTTCGACCGCTTCCTCGATAGCCTCCCGGTGCTCGGCTCGGCCCTGCGGGTCGTTCTCAGTGGTCCGCTCCACCTCCACCTTGTAGCCGGACTGCTGGCGTTACTGAGTATCCTCGTCGTCGAACGGCTCCGGCAGTGGCTGCTACAGTGGCTGGGGGACAACCCCGGACGGTTGCTGGCGCGGCAGACCGGCAGTATCGTGCTCCCAGTGGTGCTGCTGCTGGGCGCGCTGGTCCTTACGGCCGCTGGCGTGACCCGGCGGGTAGCACCGACCTATACTGGGGGCGGCCACTACGGCTCGGCGACCGTGGTCCTTCTCGGCGTCTTGGTTTCGGTCGTCGTCCTTCGTGGACTCGTCACGGTGCTGTCCGAACTAGTCGGTGCGGAGTTGCTGTCCCGACGTGTGGCGGGATTCGCGGCCGGGAGCGGACTCCTGTTCGTCATGACGCTGCTCGGAGCGGAGCGCGGACTCGCACCGATACTCGTTCTCGTCGGGAGCGCGGCGGCGCTGCTGGTCTGGGACGCCGGCGCGCACGCCAGCAGTATCGGCCACCAGCTGGGCCGGGACGCCGAAACGACGGACAGCGAGTTCGTCCACGTCACCGGCACTGCGGCCGTCCTCACCGGGGCTATCCTGCTCGTGATGCTCGTCAGGTACGTGCTCATCCCGGTCGCGGTTCCGACCACGTCGGCCGGGCTCTCGCTCAGCTCGGTGGTCGCGCTCGGACTGGTCCTGCTTGCGATAGCCGCCTTCACCCTCGCGCTGAACGCCCACGACGGGGGACCACGTACCAGCAGCGACAGGAGTGGTACGCGAAACGAGCAGCCCGCTACTGACGGCGACTAGGCCCGCCGGAGAGACAGGGGCTTTTACCCCCGCACCGCGAACCGGCAGGTATGCTGACCGGAGTCAACGTCGTCCTGGGGGTGTCGGGGTCTATCGCGGCCGTCAAGACGGTGGAGCTCGCACACGAACTCCGACGACAGGGGGCGTCCGTCCGGGCCGTGATGACCGACAGCGCGACGGGCATCATCCACCCGTGGGCACTCGAGTTCGCCACGGACAACGAGGTTGTTTCCGAAATCACGGGCAGTGTCGAGCACGTCGACCTCTGCGGGCGCTCGGGCTGGGGGGATGTGCTCTTGCTCGCACCGGCGACGGCAAACACCGTCGGGAAGGTTGCGGGAGCCATCGACGACACACCTGTGACGACGTGTGCGACGACCGCTCTCGGCGCGGACGTGCCGGTCGTCGTCGCGCCGGCGATGCACGAACCGATGTACGACCACCCCGGCGTGCTGGACGCCATCGACCGCGTCGAGTCCTGGGGGGTCGACTTCGTGGACCCGCGGATCGAGGAAGGGAAAGCCAAGATTGCAACGGAGGAGGCCATCGTCACGGCGACTGCACGGGCCGCGGACGACCGGCCGCTTGCAGACGAACACGTCGTCGTGACCGCAGGTGCGACCACGGAGTCAGTCGACCCGGTGCGGACGCTCTCGAACCGCTCATCGGGGCGGACCGGCCGGGCAGTCGCACGGGCCTGTTACGCCCGCGGGGCCGACGTGACGCTCGTCCACGACGGGCCAGACGTGCCGTACGCCACCGTCGAGCAGGTCGAATCAGCCGCGGAGATGACCGAGGCCGTTCGTCGGGTCGCCGACTCGGCCGACGCGCTGGTCTCGGCGGCCGCCATCTCGGATTACACCGTCGAGCAGGCACCGGAGAAAATCAAGAGCGGGCAGGCGGAACTGACGCTGACGCTGCAACCGACGCCGAAGCTCATCGACACCGTTCGGTCGGCCCACCCCGACCTCCCTATCGTCGGGTTCAAGGTCGAAACGGAGGGTGACGACGAGACGCTGATCGAGCGCGCCCGCGAGATACGCGAGCGGGCCGGGCTGACTTTCGTGGTCGCCAACGACGCGAGCGTGATGGGGGCCGACGAGACGCGCGCCCTGCTCGTCGACGCGGACACGGCCACGGAGTACGTCGGGGACAAGGAGGGACTCGGCGCTCGTGTCGCCGACGAAATCGGTGACCATCTGTCCAGTCGTGGCTGACCGCGTAACCGATTACGAAATAGTTTTGCGTGTTCCGTTGCTCCGGTCCGATAACGACAGTACTGCCCGACGAACCGCTATTCGGAGTTTCTAAACAGATACTGTGACTGTACTACCACCCCGTCGCCTGCTCGTGCCAGTAGCCGATTCGGTGACGGTCCGTAACACCGTCGCCTACGCCATTGAACAGGCCGAATCGGCGGCCAGAGAGGGACAGCAACAGGTATCCCTGCATCTCGTCGCCGTCGCAAGCACGCGCGCCGTCGACCCCGACGCGCAGACGGAACTCGGCCAGGCCAAAGACCTGCTCGACCGCATCGAGGTCTGGCTCGACGAGGATCTGGGTGCTGACCCACCGTCGAACCTCGACGTGGAACTGGGCGTCATCGGTGCCGACCGCTACCTGTTCAGCCCCGGCGATTACGCCGACGTCATACTGGCCTACGCCGACGAACACAGCATCGAACGGGTCGTCCTCGATCCGGAGTTCAACCCGGGCGGCACGACGCCGATGCTCCGGCCGCTCGAAGTCGAACTCGTCCGGGGCGATATCGACGTCGAGACCGCACCCGTCGAGCGGCCGGCGCGGTCGACCGCGCTCGCTCGCGCCGCGACGCTCCCGAAGTATCTCACCATTTTCGGGGCGTCGTACCTGTTTTATCTGCTGTTGAGTTCGTACAAACCGCTGGATTTCCTCACTGGCGCGATAACGGCGACTATCGTCACTGCATTGCTTGCGCCGATCGCGTTCAGTCGCCAGCCGTCGCTGACACGGGTTCCGGGGCAGTTCGCCCGGATGGCCCTCTACATCCCGTACCTCCTCAAAGAGATCGCGATTGCGAACCTCGAAATCGCCTACGTCGTCTTGCACCCGTCGCTGCCAATCGACCCCGAGATGGTCGAACTGGAGGCGGCCATCTGGGGAGACGGGCCGGTGACGACGCTGGCAAACAGCATCACGCTGACGCCCGGGACGCTCACCGTCAGCGTCTCCGAACAGGCGTTCGATATCCACTCGCTCACCGGAAGTGCGCGCGAGGACCTGTTCGACGGCGGCCTCGAACGGGCCGTCCGGTTCGTCTTCTACGGCCGGGAGGCCGCAGCGATTCCCTCGCCGCGCGAACGGGGGCAGGGGGACGGCGACGGCACAATCGAGAGCGATATCGACGACCCGGAGGTGGCCGACGATGATTGAGTTCGAGGCGGCGCTGCTGGCGATCGCCAGCGCGTTCGTCCTGTTCGCTATCGTGTCGCTGTACCGCGTGTTCGCGGGGCCGACGGACCACGACAGAGTCATCGCGGTCAACGTGATGGGGACGAACACCGTCATCGCTATCGCGCTCGTCTCCGGCGCGCTCGATAAGCCGCTGTTCCTCGATATCGCGCTCGTGTACGCCCTGTTGAACTTCCTGCTCTCGATAGCGTTCTCGAAGTTCAACGTCGAACACGGGGGTGTGCTATGACGCCGCTGGAGTGGGGGATCGTCGTACTCGCACTGGTCGGTGCGTTCTTCGGTGGCGTCGCCTCGGTCGGCATCGTCAGACTGCCGGACGTGTACACTCGGACGCACGCGGCCTCGAAGAGCGATACGCTGGGTGCCGTCCTCGCTATCGGGGCCGCCGCGCTCGCGATTCAGACCGACCTCGCGACGATCAAAGCCGTCTTCCTGCTGGTGTTTATGTTTCTAACGAACCCCACCGCCGCCCACGCCGTCGCACGGGCGGCACAGGACCAGGGTATCGAGCCGTGGACTGCCGGCGATGAGGAGGGCGAGTCATGACGCTCTCGCTCATCGAGGGAGTGTTGCTGGTGTTCGTATTGTGCTGTGCTATCGGCGCGGCCGTACTCCGTGACGTGCTGGCGTCGCTGATGGCGTTTGCCGCCTACAGCCTCGGCATCTCCATTATCTGGGTGATGCTTGAGGCCCCTGACGTGGGGCTGACCGAAGCGGCTGTCGGGGCCGGCATCATGACGATCCTGTTCATCCTGGCGCTGGCAAACACCGTTCGGCCACAGGAAAACGGCCTGTTCGAGTCGATCAGCGTCCCGACCGTCGTCCTGGTCGGCGCGTTCGTCGTCGTCATGATAGCGACGGTCCCGTCGCTGCCCGCCGTTGGGGCGGAGGGCGCGGCAAACCCCGTCGTCAGCGGCGAGGTAACACAGCACTACATCGACAACGCATACGCGGACACGGAAGTCAAAAACGGTGTGACGGCCGTGCTCGCGGCCTACCGTGGATTCGACACGCTGGGTGAGGCGGTCGTAGTCTTTTCCGCCGGCGTGGCGGCACTGACCGTCCTCAGACAGGAGGTGTTCGCATGAGTAGCGACGAGCGAACCGGACTGTACGTCGAGAGCACGATCATCATGACGACGGTCCGCGTGGTGTCGCCGTTCGTCCTCACCTTCGCCCTGTTCGTGATGTTCCACGGCGCGAACTCCCCCGGCGGGGGATTCCAGGGCGGGGTCATCGCCGGGTCGGTCGTGATGATGCTCGCCTTCGCCTACGGCATCGATGCGGCCCGGGAGTGGCTCGACGTCCGCGTCGTCGCCGCGCTCGCGTCCGGCGGCGTGCTCACGTTCGCAGCAATCGGTCTGGGAACGATGCTCCTGGGCGGGAACTTCCTCGAATACCACCTGTACGAACAGTTCATCTCGCATGTGGTCGCTTACGCCATCGAGCTCGTCGAACTGGCCATCGGTGGTATCGTCGCCAGCGTTGCCATCGGCCTCTTTTTCCTGCTCGCGGCCGGGTTCGGCCACGCCGTCGACTCACCGGAGGATGAGAGCTAATGTTTGAACTGCTGAACTCACACTACAACTACTTCGCGGTGATGCTCCTGCTGGGTATCGGCCTCTACATGCTCATCGAGTCCCAGAACCTCGTGAAGAAGGTCATCGGGATGAACATCTTCCAGACGGGCATCTTCCTGTTTTTCATCACGCTCGCGTTCCGGGCCGGCGGGGATCCGCCGATAATCAAGGAGGGCGGCGGCCCCTACGTGAGCCCGCTGCCACACGTCCTCATCCTGACCGCTATCGTCGTCGGGGTGAGCCTGACCGCCGTGGCGCTGGCGCTTATCATCCGCATCTACACCGAGTACGGGACGCTGGACGAAGATAAACTCAAACAGCTCTACTATGATTGAACAACTCCCTGTGTTACTGGTGGTCCTGCCGATTATCGGCGGCGCGGTGCCGCTGGTCGCCAGCCTCGTGAGCGACCGGGCAGGGTGGCCAGTCGCGACGCTGACGCTCGTCGGCCAGGCCGGTCTGGCCGGCCTGCTGGCGTGGACCGTCAGTACGAGCGGGACCGTTTCCTACGCGGTCGGTGGTTTCGCCGCCCCGTACGGCATCGAACTCGTCGTCGACGGGCTCTCGGGGGCCGTCGCCCTGCTCGTGGCCGTCGTGTCACTGGGCGTGCTCGCGTACGCCCGACAGGCCGGCCCGCACTCGAACGCCTTCTACGGCCTGTACCTGCTGCTGGTCGCCGGCCTGACGGGGATGACCGTCACCGGCGACGTGTTCAATCTCTACGTGTTCCTCGAAATCACGGGGCTTGCAGCGTACGGCCTCGTAGCCAGTGGCCGGGACGCGAGCGCCGCCGTCGCGGCGCTGAAGTACCTCATCATCGGGACCGTCGGGGCCTCGCTGTATCTGCTCGGCGTTGGCTACCTGCTCGCGGCGACGGGGACGCTCAACATGGCCGATCTGGCGAGCAAACTCGGGGAGATGGCGGCCTACGACTCGACGCTCGTCCTGACCGCGTTCGGGCTGATGATCGGCGGGCTGACGGTGAAAGTCGCCCTGTTCCCGCTGCACACCTGGCAGCCAGACGCGTACGCGAACGCGCCGGACACCGTGAGCGCGTTCATCTCGGCGCTCGTCTCGACGGTTTCGGCGTACGCGCTCGCTCGCCTGCTGTTTTCCGTGTTCACCGTTGAGTTCCTGACGGCCGTGCCCGTCGCTCGCTGGGCACTGGTCGGCCTGGCCTGCGTGAGCATCATCGCGGGGAGCGCACTCGCCGTCTCACAGGACAGCGTCCAGCGGATGCTCGCGTACTCTTCGGTGTCGCAGTTCGGCCTCGTCGTCGCCGGATTCGCCATCGCGACCCCGCTGGCCGTCGTCGGCGCGACCGTCCACCTGCTCGGCCACGCAGTGATGAAAGGCGGGCTGTTCGCGGCAACGGGGGTCATCGAGCGTAAGACGGGCGCGACGACGGTGAACGGCTACGCCGGGATGGGGAGCCGCGTCCCGATTTCGGCGTTTTGCTTCGCCGTGCTCTCGCTGGCGATGGTCGGCGTGCCGCCGGCGGTCGGTTTCGTCGGCAAGTGGTACATCGTCCTCGGCGCGGTCAACGCCGAGAACTGGCCCGTCGTGGCCGTGTTACTCGCGAGTACCCTGCTGACGCTCGCGTACTTCGCCCGCCTCGTCGAGCGGCTCTACTTCGCCGAGGCGACCATCCACTCGGAGGAGACACCTGCTGAGGCTCCCGTGACGGACGGGAGCGGACAGGCGGTCTCGTTCGGGATGATCGCCGTCGTCGTCATCGCGGCCGCACTCGCGGTCGCGCTGACCGCAGCCGTACCGGAGTTACAAGCAATGCTTGAGGACACACTTCCACCCCTTCTAAACCAATGACTGATTCGCTACGCCCAATCCTGGCAATCCTCGTCTCGGCGGTGGCCATCCCCGCGATTCTCTCGCTCAAGGGCCGACCAAACGTACGGGAGGGGGTGACCCTATTCGTCGCGTTCGCGAAGTTCGGGATCATTGCGAGCATGGTCCCTGGCGTCCTGAGCGGGACAGAGTACGAGTTCGCAATCGGACAGTTCGCCACTGGAATCGAACTGGCGTTCAGCGTCGACCCGCTCGGGTTGCTGTTTGGCCTGCTCGCGAGTCTGCTGTGGATCGTCACGAGCTTCTACAGCATCGGCTACATGCGCGGGCTGAACGAACACGCCCAGACCCGATACTTCGCCTCCTTCGCCGCCAGCCTCGCGTCGGCTATCGGCGTCGCCTTCGCGTCGAACCTGCTGACGCTGTTCGTCTGTTACGAACTGCTGACGGTGTCGACGTACCCGCTCGTCACCCACGACGAGACAGACGAGGCCCGCGCCGCCGGCCGGAAGTACCTCGCGTACACCTTCGGCGGCGGCGTCGCTGTGCTGGGCGGGACCGTCCTCGTGTTCGTCCTCGCCGGGACGACCGCATTCACGCCCGGTGGCCTCGAAGGCCTCGCGACGGCCGACCCGACGTTAGCGCGGGCGGCCTTCGCCCTGCTTGCGGCCGGTTTCGGCGTCAAGGCCGCACTGATGCCGATGCACTCCTGGCTCCCGGATGCGATGGTCGCGCCGACGCCGGTGTCCGGACTGTTACACGCCGTCGCCGTCGTCAAAAGCGGCGTGTTCGGTATCGCCAGGGTCGTCCTCGACGTGTACGGAACCGGAACGATGGAGCAACTCGGCGTCGGCCTCCCGCTCGCCGCGATTGCGGCCTTTACCCTCCTGACAGCGAGTATCATCGCGCTCAGACAGGACAACCTCAAGCGGCGGCTGGCGTACTCGACGATAAGCCAGCTCTCCTATATCGTACTGGGACTGGGTCTACTCCACGGACAGGCGCTGACCGGCGGCCTGCTCCACATCCCCGCCCACGCGTTCATGAAGCTCACCCTGTTCTTCTGTGCCGGCGCGATCCACGTCGAGACCCACACCGACGACATCAGCGACATGGCCGGCATCGGGAAGCGGATGCCGCTGACGATGGCCGCCTTCGCCGTCGCCGCGGCCGGGATGGCCGGGATTCCGCTGGTCGCCGGGTTCGTCAGCAAGTGGTATCTCGTCATCGGCGCGTTGAGCCTCGATGGCGGGCTCATCTTCGCCGCAGCCTTGCTGGTTTCGGGCGTACTCAACATCGCGTACTTCTGGCCCATCGTCTACCAGGCGTACTTCGAGTCGCCGGAGAGCCACGACGAGAAGCCGCTCATCGGGGGACCACTTGGCGGGCGAGACGAGGTTCGGGCCGACGGCGGTGAGGACCACGAATCGGGCGCTGCCGACGGTCACTCCGACGAGGGCGATGTTCCGGACCCACAGCACGTCGACCATCTCGGCAAGCACCACGAAGAACACGAACACCACGGCGGCCCGCCCGCAGGCGGCTGGGACGACCGCGGCTGGCGCGGCGGCGAGAGTACGTGGTTTATGCTCGGGCCGATACTCACCGCAGCCACGCTGTCGCTCCTGCTGGGGACGGTGCCACACACAGTGATCTTCCTGCAAATCGTCGATGCTATCGTCGAGAATCTCCCGGGGGTGGTCGTCTAATGTCGATGCTGACGGCGGTTCCGCCGGTGGTCATACTGCTCGCGCTGGCAATCGTCGTGTCCCGACTCCCGCGGCGGGCCGGGCACGCCGTCGGTGCGCTCGTCCCGGCGCTGGCGGTGCCATGGGCAGTCGTGGTCCCTGAGGGTGCACACCTCCAGACCCAGTTCCTCGGGTTCGACGCCGTGCTACTGAACGTCGACCCGTTCTCGCGGCTGATGGGCATCATCTTCGGGCTCATCGCCGCGGTCGCCGTGCTCTACTCCTACGCCAGTGAGGCCGACACCACACAGACGGCGTTCGCGCTTTCGTATGTTGCGACGAGCTTCGGGGCCGTGTTCGCCGGCGACTGGCTCACACTCATCTTCTTCTGGGAGCTGATGGCCGTCACCAGCACGCTGCTGGTGTGGCACTACGGCGGCAAGGCAGTCCGGGCCGGCTTCCGGTACGCACTGCTGCACGGCCTGGGCGGCACGCTGTTGATGGCCGCCATCCTCCGGCACTACGTCGAGGTGGAGACGTTCCTGTTCGCGTCGGTGCCGGGCGGCCCGGAGACGGCCGGCATCACGTCCGGGCTGGCCGCCGCGCTGGCCGCGATCGGTATCGGCGTCAACGTCGGCTTCATCGGCCTGCATGCGTGGCTACCCGACACCTATCCGCGCCCGCACATCGCCGCCAGCGTGTTCCTTTGCGTGTTCACCACAAAGACCGGCGTCTACGGGATGTACCGCGCGTTCCCCAACGGCCACGAAGCCATCGCGTACATGGGCGGCGGGATGGCTATCTTCGGCGCGCTGTTCGCACTGTTCCAGAACGACATGCGGCGGCTCCTCTCCTATCACATCCAGTCCCAGGTCGGGTACATGGTCGCCGGCGTCGGTATCGGCTCGCCGCTCGCTCAGGCCGGCGCGTTCGCGCACGTATTCAACCACATCCTCTACAAGGGGCTGCTGTTCATGACCGCCGGTGTCGTCATCTACCGAACCGGTACGGAGAGCCTGAAGAAACTCGGCGGCCTCTGGCGAGAGATGCCTATCACCGCTGGGGCGTTCTCCGTCGCTGCGCTGTCTATCGCCGGCTTCCCCGGCTTCAACGGGTTCGTCAGCAAGGGCATCATCATCTCTGGAAGCCACTACACCTTCGGCAAGGGACCGCTCCCACTCGGTGAGTTCTATACGCTCGAGTGGATGCTGCTGCTGGGCGGCGTCGGCACGTTCATGTCGTTCATCAAGTTCGGCTACTACGCGTTCTTCCACGGCGAATACGACGACAGCGTGCCGGACGCGAACCGCGGCCAAAGCATCGCCATGGTGTCCGTAGCCGCGCTCTGTATCATCTACGGTGTGTACGACACAGCTCTGTTCACCATTCTTCCGTTCGACGTGACGAGCGGGGCCGTCGTCGACCACGTCTACGAGACCTACACCACCCCCCATCTCATCGAAGGAGTCGCGCTCGCTGTCCTCGGACTGGTCGGCTTCGCGGTGACAAAGAAGCCCCTCTCGAAGCTCGGCCGCGTCCCGGACGTCGATTCGCTGTACAACCCCGCCGTCTTCTATGGCTCCCGCGGCCTCGTCGTCGGCGTGACCGAACTGTACGCCGCCGTCGACCGTGCAGTGGTCCGTGCGACGGGCATCATCACGCGAACAGTGACTTCCCCGAACGACGTGGTTGCACGGCTTCGTGACGACGACAGCCTCGCACATCCGATGCGGGCCGGTATCGGACTCAGCATCCTCATCCTCGCAGTCTTCGTTACGGTGGCACTGCTGGCCCTTTCATGACGTTCTAAAAACATCTTCTGTGATAATTGCGAGTTTAATCGGGGATATTTGGGTTCAAACACCCCAGAATAGGTGTTAACAGATGAGGTAATTACAGGCTCTGATAATACAGGTGCAGACTTATATATCTCCATAGCCACGATTCGATAAGCACGGCATAACAGGGGGACCTGTTGATGCGTGCGGACACAACAATGGAACTCAAACGATTCTTCAACGACGACGATGCTGTGTCGCCGGTCATCGGGGTCATCCTGATGGTCGCAATCACGGTCATCCTCGCGGCCGTTATCGCAACATTCGTCCTCGGTCTGGGCGATCAGGTCAGCAACACGGCACCGCAAGCCAGCTTTAGTACGGACTACGATAGTGGAAGCGACCTGGTTTCAGTCACTCACGACGGTGGTGACTCAATCAAGGCAAGCAATCTCTACTTTAGAGGGTCAAACCTTAATCTGGGTTCACAGGACATTACAACCAGCGACGATTCCTGGCCGGCGAGTAGCACGAGCGGGAGCAATTCAAAAGTCGTCGCCGGTGACTCAGTCGACGTGGGCGTGACTAGCGCTGGCGACTACACACTAAATGTTGTGTATCAGTCAGCTACCGGCGACAACTCCGCGACACTGGCGACTGCGTCCGGACCAAACGCATAAGCTCGCGACATATCGTTTTTTCCGGCAGTGAAATCCGTGAGTTTATAACTAATGCACACTCTGAGTTTGGCTGTATTCCCTGCGATGGGTGGTGGGGAACTGGAGAATATGATATGAGTAAGCAGGTAGAACGGTCGGACTCCACGACGGACGAGGACCTTTCCAAAGGCGAGATATTCGACGTCCTGCAGAACGAACGGCGTCGCTACACGTTGCAGTATTTACGGGCACACGACGGGCCAGTACAGCTCGGCGACCTCGCGTCACACGTCGCCGCACAGGAGTACGAGTGCCCGGATACCGAGGTTACGAGCGCGCAACGGAAGCGCGTTTACACCACGTTACAGCAGTCCCATCTCCCGCGGATGGACGAAACGGGTATCATCGACTACGACGATGAAAACGGGACGATCTCCAAGACTGCACACACGGAGGAACTCACCGTCTATCTCGAAATCGTGCCGGGAAGCGAGTTCCCCTGGCGCGAGTATTACCTCTCGTTCGGCGCGGTCAGTCTGGCAATCGTGACGATCCTCTGGGTCGGCGTCTATCCGTTCACGGCAATTCCGCCGCTGGTCTGGGCCACGCTGATCGCGGTCGTACTCAGCGTCTCGGCGGGCTATCACACTTACGCCGGTCGTGAGATGACACTGACCGAGTATGTGGCACAGGAAGCCGAATCGGACGACTGACACACCCAGTTTGTTTCACGGCTTGCGCTGTTTCGTTTGTCTCAGTTACCGCTGAACTATCCACGCACCGCCTATCGAATTTCGGCGGTACAGCCAGCCTTGAAGGCTTTCAAGGCAACGTTGAACGGCTAAAACGTGTTGTGAGTATAAGTGGGCACATCTCATGTGGTTGAGTCAGCACACCCCGCGAGCCGGTAAGGAAATCCTTCGATGTATAGGGGGTTCCTACTCGGGTCACACTCGCGGTGTGCGTCGAACAAACCATGGATATCAAACAACTCATCCACGACGACGACGCAGTGTCGCCGGTCATCGGGGTCATCCTGATGGTCGCAATCACGGTCATTCTGGCCGCAGTAATCGCCTCCTTTGTGCTTGGTCTCGGTGACCAGGCGCAGCAGGCCACGCCGCAGGCTAGTTTCAGTTTTGAGTATGACGCAAGTGCAGGTTCAAATTCCGATTCTGGCCTCCTAACGGTCTCGCATGATGGTGGCGATACTATTGAGGCAGGCAGTCTGTATATCCGAGGAGAGAACATGGTGACAGACTCAGACCTCTCAACTGAAGGCTTAGACTCCAGCCCGGATCAGGCAGACTACGATGCCGATGATGAGGCATGGTCCAGTACGTCGGCTTACGGCGCCAAGGATAGCGAGGTTTCAGCCGGCTCGACTCTGGATGTTGGTGTGTATAGCAACTACGATGTTAATGTCGTCTATGAACCGCCTGAAGGCGATTCGTCTGCAACGCTGGGTTCCGACAGCGGACCTGACGCATAACTGCGTCTCTATTCTTGTTTTATCAGGGTACCAAGCTACAGCACTTTCTCCACGATACTTTTATTGCCAGATATCTAGTGACTGGTAACAATGGAAAGAACGCGGGCTGTTGTCACCAGTGTGATAGCCTTTATACTCGGCGTCACACTGCTTTCCGGCCCGCTGGTCCCCGGCGTCACGCTGGCATCCGAGCCAGAGTCGGTCGCACTCGAATCTGGCAATGTCACGGTTTCCACAGTTGAAATGCCGGACGAAGTAACGATTGAGAAAGGGTCCTACGGCGCGGCAAGCTACTACCTCGATGCACCGCCGGTCCGCATACAGTTCGCGAATCGGACCGGGCGGCCGACACTCGTCTACGAACTCACAATCGAGGAACTGGGGTACACGCGGACGACGAATCACTTCCTGGACGACTCAACCGGTGATACCTACGACCTGACGCTGGCCTCGGACACGTTCACTGACGGGGAGATAGAGCGCGAACAGTACAACGGAACAGTGACCGTGAGCAAGCGCGACGGGGCGGGCCACGGCGTAGTGGCGACGCGCAACGTCACGATATCGGTGGTCGAATGACGGCGACGGAGTTCGTCGGGCGTCTCCGACAGCGGACGCCCGCGCTGTCGAACACCCGCGAGACGGCATACTCGGTGCTGTTCGGCGACCGGCTCGGCCTGACTGTGTTTCTCGCGACGGTCGTGCTGTTCGGGCTACTGTGGCGGACGGCATTCCTGATAAACGATTCCTACACGCTGGCTAACGGGTTGTACAGCCTCTCGAACGGACAGCTAGCGATGACCGAGGCGGCCTACGGCCCCGGACTCGATACGCCGGGGGCGAGCAGGTACGGCGGCCAGTGGTACGCGCGCAACTACGGTGTCATCGTGCTCTCGTTGCCGGCCGTGTTCGTGCTCGACATGCTCACCGCTGTCGTCGAACTCCGGATTGCACTGGTCGCGCTCTGGTCGCTCGCGCTGCTGGCACTGGTGGTCCAGTGCAGTCACTACACCGACGGCGACTGGGTCCTCTACAGCGGTACCGTTGCCGTGCTGGGACTGTTCGGACTGAACGTCGCGCTGGCACAGCCACTCGACGCCGGCCGAACCCATCTGTACGCGCTGCAACTGACGCATCTCCTCATCGCGGCGTTTACGCCGGTGGTTTTCTATCGGCTTCTCAGTCGGATGCACACACGCCGGCTGGGGCTCCTGAGCGCCGTGGTGCTCACAGCCGGGACACCGCTGGCCTTCTGGGCGACGGTGCCAAAGCGCCACGCTGTCACCGGGACGGTGGTCGTCTGCATCGCGTACTGCCTCTATCGGAGCCGCGAGCCAGCAGACGGGGCAGTTATCACGCAGCGACAGACGTTCCGTTCGCTGGCCTACGCACTTGTGGGACTGTACGCGTGGGTCCACGCTCCGGAAGCGCTCCTGCTCTGTGTCGCCCTGGCACTGGTCGATATCCCGACAGCCCCGGACAACAGCCCACGAACGCTTGCTCGTATCGGCATCGTCTTCGCCCTCTCCCTGCTGCCGTTCATCCTCACTAATATCGCCATCTCCGGATCGCCGATCAAACCCCCGAGGTTGATCTCCGGTGGCGGCTCCCTCGGGGGAGACGGAACAGGCGGCACGAGCGGTGGTGGCGGCAGTGGCGGGTCCGGTGGATTGCTCACGCCGCTGGCACCCCTGCTCGGAACCCTCGAAAGCGGGATGCGGCCACTGCTGCTGCTTGGCGGCGAACTCGTTTCGGGACTCAAAACGCTCCAGCAGCAACCAGATGACGTGTACCACGCGTTCGTGCGGTCGGGAAGCGCGGACGGTGCGCTCGATAACACCGGTGAGGAATCCGTCAATCTCTCGCTGCTCGAATCTGCGCCGGTACTCGTTGCTATGCTCGGCGCGCTTCCAGTCCTCCGACGGCTGCGTTTGCCCTCGTCGATGGCCGACCGAACGCTCAGCGCCGACCGTGTCGTGGACGCGTTCGCCATAACGGCGTTCGTCGGCGTCGTCCTGCTGTACAACAGCCGCTTGCCGCTGCACGCGCAGGTGACTGCCCGGTATCTGTTCCCGCTCTATCCGCTCGGCGTGTATCTGTTCGTGCGGCTCCCAGCGGTACGCGGGAGCCTCGCGGACCACTGGGACGTGTTCCTCTGGACAGTTGCGGGGACAGTGTTGATCGGCGGGCAGGTGACCGTAGTGTTCGTCGCGCTGACGGTGAACGGCATCGGCGAAGCGTTCCAGTTGCACGCGCTGCTCGCGCTTGGAATCGCTATTCCACTCGGTATCTGGGCACTGTGTGGTCGCTCCGAAGACCGAGCCGGGCAGGCCGGTGCAGTGCTTCTCGGTGCCGCAACGGGCGTTGCGACGGTGTTTCTACTCCTGACCACCGTCGAGTACTACGCACTGGGTGATTCGCACCTCCTGCCGATGATGCGAGCGCTCGGTGAGTTGCTGGCACTCTACTGAGTCGGTGACGGAGAATTTTAGTACGGGCTTGTAGTACCGACGGCATGGACCGACTCAAGAAGTCCCTACTCGAAGCGCCAATTATCGAGAAGGAAGGCTATCACTACTTCGTCCACCCCATCAGCGACGGGGTCCCGATGCTTCGACCGGAACTTCTGCGCGAAATCGTCATCAAGATCATTCGGAAGGCAGAACTCGACGACGTCGACAAGATCGTCACACCGGCGGCGATGGGTATCCACATCTCCACAGCCGTCTCGCTGATGACCGACATCCCACTCGTCGTCGTCCGCAAGCGCCAGTACGGACTCGACGGCGAGGTATCGCTGTCTCAGGTGACCGGCTACTCCGAGAGCGAGATGTACGTCAACGACGTGTACGAGGGCGACCAAGTGCTCGTCCTCGACGACGTGCTCTCGACCGGTGGGACGCTGGCCGGACTCACGGGCGCGCTCGAAGACATCGGCGCGGACATCCGCGACATCGTCTGTGTCATCAAGAAAGCCGACGGGACGAACAAGCTCGACGAGGCGGGGTACGACGCCAAGACGCTGATCAACGTTCAGGTCATCGACGGCGAGGTCACCATCGTCGACGAGCACGGCGACGACTAGAGCGGTTGTTGATACGGTTCTGTAGCGAGGCGAGGGCGAGCCGCCAGTAGTCACCAGTAGGCTTACAAAAACCTGAGCCGACACTGGCTGTTGTGTCCCCCTCCATTCGGTCCCTCACGAAGGATTTCGCCGCACTGTTTAGTTCACTTGTCTTGCTTGGGCCACTGACGCTCGGGCTGCTCGTCTTCGCGGGCAGAATCACCACCCATCTAACAGGAGTCGTGGTTCCGGACCCGATTGGAACCATCGGCTTCAGCGTGGCCGCACTGCTGGCACTCTGGCTGGCGCTGGAGGGGGCGATGGTACAGCGACACGGGCTCGCTACGCTGGACCGCGGCGGTTCACTTCAACGTGCTGCCCGGTATCTGTTAGTCACCGTCACGACACTCGCCGGACTTATCGTCTCTGTCGGGTTTGTAGCGCTGTCGCTCCCGTGGGCATTCGAGACGCAGAACACGGCTGCACAGGTCCTTGGCGTGCTGCTCGTCGCGGCGTTGGTCGCCACGCTGTACCGAACACTCACAGCGGCCGGAGAAGGGTACAGCAGGGAGCAATAGCGGTGAACAGGCTGAAAGCAGTCTGCAGCGCGAGAACATTGGGCGGTAGATTTGAACAACGCGACCACCTCGCTATCGCTCGGTGTTCTCTCGGTCAAATCTACTGGACTTCTCCAGTCGCTCACGGATTTGTGAGCGACAGAATATAGCGGGAGGTAGATTTGAACTACCGATCTGCGGGTTATGAGCCCGCCGGAATCTCCTGGCTATCCCATCCCGCTACTTTCTCGTAGTCCGGTCCCCTCATTAAGGGTTGTGATTCGAGTGCCGTCCGTGAGTTAGTAACGCGCTATTCTCACTCGTCCGCGTGGACCTGCCAGGTGAAGATGCTCTCGGCGACGTAGTTGACCAGCATCGCGACTCCAATCGCGAGCGGGCTCGCAGCGATAAACCACAGGTCAGTTCCGGCGACGACGAGTTCAACCGTCAGCCACTGCGTAAGCAGCCAGTAGACGGCGAGCTGTACCGCGACGCCGCCGGACCGGACCAGATGGGATTTCCCGAGCCGTTTGGCGAACGAACGGCGGCCGGTGTCACCCTGGCCGGCGAACGTCCAGTGTTCGTTAACGAGAAACATCACCAGAATGGCCGTCTCGACGCCGGCGGCTTTGGCCCACATATCGCTGACGCCGAACGCCAGGCCAAGTACGGCGAGGACCGTGTTGTCGCTGATCGCGCCGACGACACCGACGGAGACGAACTGGCCGAACCGGACGCCCGACACGAGTGACTCGAACCGGTCGGGAACGACGCGGCGAACCTGCTGTTCGATGTCCATCATCGGTCTTTCTCGACAAGGGCAGTTGGTTCGTCGAGGTGATCGGCCAGAGCCGTGTGGAAGCGATCATCGCGCAGTTGCTTCGACCGGTGGCGGGCTGTCAACAGTGCCTCAAGCAGGTCTATCGACGTCCGTATCGGAGACACCGTCGAGCCGGGCTTGTCCTCCCACTCGATTGGGACCTCTTCGATAGACAGGTCCAGCGCCGCGGTGATAGCTATCAGTTCGACATCCCACGCGAAGCCGGGCTCGTACAGATGGTCACGGACGCGCTCCCAGGCGGCTGCGTCGATGGCTTTCGCACCGCACTGATAGTCGTACAGCCGCGCGTCGAGCAACCGGCCGGCGAGCCACGCAAAGCCGTCGCCGAGGAACCGCCGGGCGAACGTCTGATGGGTGGCGACCGTCGCGTCCGGGTGACGTCGGGAGCCAACAGCGAGGTCCGTTCGGCCGCCGGTGACCGGGTCCAGTATCCGTTCGAGCGAGCGGACCGGTGTCGACCCATCGGCGTCGACGAAGGCCAACACGTCGGTCTCCAGTCGCTCGAATCCGGCGGTGATCGCTGCGCCCTTCCCGCGACGGTAGGGCACAGTGTGGACCGCTGCCGGGAGCGACCGGAGCTGTGCAGGGACGCCGTCTCGTGGCGCATCGAGTTCGACGACAATAGTCCGCGGATCGAGGGCATCGTCGATAGCGGCGATATAGGTCCCGAGCTGGTCCATGTCGGGACGGTAGGCTGGGAGGACAACCCCAACGGTCGGCGACATTGCCGAGTAATCGGACAGGCGGAAGTAAAAACAGTTCGAAGCTACCGGTCCCTAATCAGGTCATAAGTCCGGGAGCAACGAAAAAGCGTATAGGCCAGCGAACCGGTCCCTTCACTGATGGAATACGGGCTCCTCGCCACCTGGCTCGCCCTCTACCTCCTGTTACTGTACGCTGGCGGGACCGTCGCTGGACTGCTGTTCCCTCGCTTCGCCGACCGCGGAGTCGCCTTCGGCGTCCCGGTCGCGGTATCGATACTGTGGCTGGTCACCTATTTCGTCGGTCGCCTCTCGCTGACAGTCGGTGTCTGGCTCGGCGTCGGCGTTCTCGCTGTGAGTACGCTAGCTGTCTGGTGGATTGATGGCGGACCGAACGCTCGAACCTATGCCGAGACGGCCGGCGTGTTCACAGTCGCGTTTCTGTTCGTCGTCGGCATCCGCGCGCTTGACCCCGGGATCGTCCCCATTGGCGGCGAGAAGTTCCTCGATTTCGGACTGTTGCAGTCGCTCGTGCGGGCCGACAGCCTCCCGCTAGAGGACATGTGGTTCGCCGGCGAACCGGTCGCGTACTACTACGGCGGGCACCTCGTCGCGGCGATTCTCACCAGAATAACGGGAACCGCGGGACAGTTCGCGTACAATCTCGCGCTGGCGGGCTTCTACGCGACGCTTGTCACGGCGGCGTACGGACTGGCGGGCGCTGTCGCGAGCGAACGCGGTCTCCCACGACGACTGGCAGCCGGCCTCACGGCGTTCTGTGTGGGCATCGCGAGCAATCTGTCGACACCCGCCAAGTTCGTCATCTGGCTTCTGCCCGATGGATTGAGCCAGACAGTCGTCGAGCGGGGCGGTTACGAACTGGACGGCCTCGCATCGGGTCCGGACTCGTTTAGCTACTGGGACGCGAGCCGCGTCATCGAAGATAGCGCGGCCGATTTCGGAACGTACGAGCCCGGCGCTGCGCTGGTCATCGACGAGTTCCCGCTGTTCGCCTGGCTCAACGGTGACATGCACGCCCACATGATGAGCACGGGCTTCCTGTTGCTAGCCGCCGCGCTCTGTTTCAGCTACTACCAGACGCCGGCCGCCGAACGCCGCCGGCGGCTCGCACTGCTGTTCGGCGCGCTCCCGGCCGTCGCCGGCATCATGGCCGTGACGAACACCTGGTCGTTCCCGTCGATGGGCGGGCTGGCCCTGCTGACGGTCACCGTCGCGCCGGCCGATCCGACGACGCTCCTGCCGAAGCACGTCGGACAGCGGCTCCGACTGAACGGGCCGGGCCAGGAGGGCGTCCGAATCGGACTGGGGTTGGCCGTCGCTGCTTTCGTGATCGCGTTGGGACTGCTCTGGTCGCTCCCGTTCTGGCTCGGCCCGGCGAGCGGACGCGAGATAGCGGTCCTGCCCGACCGAACCTCACTGCTGGAGCTCCTGGCCGTTCACGGCCTGTTCGTCGCCCCGTTCTGGCTGTACCTGTACGCCCAGACCGGGCGTGCCGTCGGGCGGAGTACGGCCCGAATCGTCGGTCTCGTGACCGTGGGTGCGGCGGCGCTCGCGGCCACACTCGATATTGCGGCGGTCGGCCTGCTCGTCCCCCTGCTGCTGGGTGCGTGGCTGTTCGCGCGCTCGCCGACGCTCGACCGAACCGTCGATGCGGTCCCGGCGCTCGCTGACGGCGGCGACCAACCCGTCGGCTTTGAGGCGGTGTTGATTCTCGCCGGTTCGGGGCTGGTCCTACTCGTCGAGTTCGTTTTCGTCAGGGAGAACATCGGCCGGATGAACACCGTCTTCAAGACGTACATGCAGGTGTGGGTGCTCTGGGGGGTCGCCGCCGGCCCGGTGCTGGCGTGGCTGCTCACCCGCTGGCGGCCGACCGACGACCGCGCGCGAGCATGGACCAGCATCGGCGTCCGTACGTTCGTCGCCCTGCTCGTCTGTTCAGCGTCGCTGTACGGCGTGTTCGCGCTCTCGAACCACGTCGAGGCCGCGGGCGACCCGACGCTTGACGGACTGGCCTATCTCGACGACGACCATCCCGAGGAAGCTGAGGCGATTCGGTGGCTCGACGAGAACACGGCTGGGCGGCCGACCATCGTCACGGCCGCACCGGCGGGCTACCAGTGGGATGCTGACGACGGTGAGGGCGCAAGCGCGCCGTCGAGCCTGACCGGCCTGCCGACCGTCGCCGGCTGGACTCACGAGGCCCAGTACCGCAACGACACGGTGTACGACCGCCGCGTCGACGACGTGGAGACGATCTACACCGGGGACGCGACCGAGCAGCGTCGCCTGCTCGAAGCGTACGACGTGCGCTACGTCTACGTCGGCCCCGCAGAGCGGGCCCGCTACGGCGACGTGACTGTCGACCAGCTACAGGGCGTGACCGTGGCGAAGCGAACTGACGGCGTCGTCATCTATCAGGTCCGACCGGAGTACTTCTGAAAAAGAAGCGGAGTACTGTGGGCGAAGGACGATTTTTCAGGGAGCGTTGCGGGCCGAGTCAGGACTCGGCGTTCGGCGGCGCGCGCTCGCGGAGGACGGTGACGGCCTCGGCCTCGATGTCGTCCGTGTCCAGATGCATCGGGATGTACTCCTGCCGTTTGAACGTCTCTTCCTCGTCCTCCGAGCCGATGGTACACCAGAGCTGTGGTCGGTCCGGGCCGTGCCAGTCGCCCTGCCGCGAGACCGAGAACACCTCGTACTCCTCGTCTTCGTACTCGATGCGGCCGCCCTTTCGCAGCCCCGGGTCGCCGTGGATAATGAGCTTCTTCATGCCCGTTCCTTTGCCAACAGCGTACTTAGTGACTTCGAAGGCGATTGCGACACGACGCACTAGCCGACAGCGGGCGACAGGTGAACTACCTGTGACTAGAATGACCTTATACTCTTGCCGATAGTGTTTAGATGGTAAACATCCTGATAGCGGATATTTATATATCCGGAATAGCGACAGTCGTGTATGTTGAAACAACAGCAGCGGTCGTGCGAGCGGGCCTCAGTCGTCGTCAGCCCGATGGACGACGACGGACGGATGGAACTCCGGGACGTCGAAGCCGACGAAGTCTACGAGGTCGTGGACTACATCGACGAGGAACTGGCGGCGAAGCTGGGGTCGCTCTCGACCGGCGAAGCGGTGAACCTCGAACTGGTGGCCGGGGCAGACACGTCAGACGTGTTCGGCGCGGTCCGAATCGAGTCGACCGGTCCCTCCGCGCGGTTCCGGTAACGGTGTGGGATAGCTGTCGTAGCGCCGGTCACTCAGTCACAGCAGCGGGGAATCGAGCGCCGCACAACAGGTGCGAACCAAACGGGTTTTAAGCGGCCACGTCAAATCGCTCGGTAAGGCCGATATCTATGCAGATGCCACGACGATTCAATACGTACTGTCCGCACTGTAACGAGCACCAGGAACACGAGGTCGAGAAAGTCCGTAGCGGCCGTCAGACCGGCATGAAGTGGATCGACCGCCAGCGCGAGCGTAACTCCGGTATCGGGAACGACGGCAAGTTCTCGAAGGTCCCGGGTGGCGACAAGCCCACCAAGAAGACGGACCTCAAGTACCGCTGTGGCGAGTGTGGGAAGGCCCACCTCCGCGAGGGATGGCGCGCCGGCCGACTGGAGTTCCAGGAGTAACGATGGCAGGAAGCTTCATCACCGTCGAATGCCCCGACTGCGAGAACGAACAGACCCTCTTCGAGAAGGCCGCGAGCGAAGTTTCGTGTGCCGTCTGTGGCCACACTATCGCCCGCCCGACGGGCGGCAAGGCCGACATCGAAGGCGAAGTGACCGCCGTCGTCGAGGCCCGATAGGATGAAATACAGCGGCTGGCCCGAACCGGGCGAACTCGTCGTCGGCAAGATCGACGAGATCGAGGACTTCGGCGTATTCGTCGACCTCGACGAGTACGAAGGCAAGCGCGGCCTCTGTCACATCTCCGAGGTTGCCAGCGGATGGATCAAGAACGTCCGCGACCACGTCAACGAAGGGCAGACAGTCGTTGCCAAGGTGCTTGACGTCGACGAGAGCGCCCAGCAGATCGACCTCTCGATCAAGGACGTCAACGACCACCAGCGAAAAGAGAAGATCCAGGAGTGGAAAAACGAGCAGAAGGCCGACAACTGGATGGAACTGGCCTTCGGCGAGGACCTGGACGACGAGACCTACGCCGCCATCGCAAACGAGCTGCTGGCGGAGTTCGGCTCGATGTACGACGGGTTCGAGTCGGCGGCTATCCACGGCAAGGACGCCCTCGAAGACGTCGACCTCTCCGAGGAGGAAATCGACGCCATCGTGCAGACGGCTCGGAACAACGTCTCTGTGCCGTACGTTCAGGTCACCGGCTACGTCGACCTCTCCTGTCCCGAAAGCGACGGCGTCGACGTGATCAAGGAGGCGCTCCAGGCCGCGGAGGGCAACGGCGAGGTCCCCGACGAGATCGAGCTCGAAGTGACCTACGTCGGCTCGCCCGAGTACCGCATCCAGGTGCAAGCGCCCGACTACAAGACCGCCGAGGACGCGCTCGAAGAGAGCGCGGACCGCGCTGCGAAGGTCGTCGAGCAACACGGTGGTTCGGGGCAGTTCCACCGCGAGCGTAGCGAAGACGACGAGTAAATCGGTTGTCGCGCCAGTGACTTCCCATCGATGAAATCGGACATCCGCGTCTGTGCCGCCTGGGAATCCGAACACGACCGGCCGGTGTACACGCTGGACGACACCTGTCCGGAGTGCGGGCACGAGGCGGTCAACAGTGCACCCGCGCCGTTCTCGCCCGAAGACAGCTACGGTGAGTATCGACGTTCTCTTAAGCGCCGCAGCCGCGAATAAGCCGTATGGACGAATTCGACATCGAGCGCGTAGCGGACCCCGACCTCGACGAGCCGGTACTGGTCGAGGGGTTGCCCGGCGTCGGCCACGTCGGCAAACTCGCCGCAGAACACCTGCTGGAGGAGCTCGAAAGCGAGCTCGTCCGCCGCGTCTACTCGACACATTTCCCCCCACAGGTCAGCATCGACGAAGGCCAGGCACAGCTCGCCTGCGCCGAGTTCCACGCTGTCACCCCCGATGAGGGCCAGGACCTGCTCGTACTCTCCGGGGACCACCAGGCCCAGGACAACCAGGGCCACTACGGGCTGACCGACACGTTCCTCGATATCGCCGACGACTTCGGCGTCCAGCGGGTGTTCGCCCTCGGCGGCGTCCCGACCGGTGAACTCATCGAGGAGTACGACGTACTCGGCGCGACGACGACCGAAGACTTCAAGGAAACGCTGGAGGACGCTGGCGTGGCCTTCCGCGAGGACGAACCAGCGGGCGGTATCGTCGGCGTCTCCGGCCTGCTGCTGGGCCTGAGCAAGCGCCGCGACGTGCCGGCCAGTTGTCTCATGGGCGAAACGTCGGGCTACCTGGTCGATCCCAAGAGCGCGCAGGCCGTCCTCGAAATCCTTCAGGACGTCATCGGGTTCGAGGTCGACTACAGTTCGCTTGAGGACCGCGCCGACGAGATGGAGGAGGTCGTCCGGAAAATTCAGGAGATGGAACAGCAGAACTCCCCGTCGCCCGCCGACGAGGACCTCAGGTATATCGGCTGAGCCAGATTGCCGTTCCCGTGGCTCGGTATTGGTGACCTCGGAGTCGTTGCTACCGGAGAGCGGGAATTTCTTTACCACTGGAGCCTAACGGAGGGGCGTGCAGACAGAACCGGGCGTCCTACCGGAGTGGCTGCTCCTCGGGCTCGTCCTCGGTGTCGCCGGAACCCTCGTCGTCGCCGGGCTGTTCGTCCTCGCCAACCGCGTGTTTCCGGCCGAGCGGCCGAACCGGCAGGCGACCGACGGCGGAGAGATGCGACGCCGGGCGGAGCTGCGGGAGTACCTCACCGCCATCGACGAGCAGTTCGCCGAGAACCACTTCGTCGAGGGGCAACACGTCGCCTTCTACCTGCCGAAACGGGACGTGGCGATCACGTTCGACGCCCGGGCGTACTACCGCATCGAACGGTCGCCGACTGTTCCCGTACTGGTCGAACACGAGATGCCCGGCGTCTACCTCGGCGCGCGCCTGCCCTTCGAGACGCCCGAAGTCAACCTCGGTCCGGACCCTGAGGAGGAACCACACCCGACAGTGCAGGCGTTCAGCGAACTGGGCCTGACCCAGAGCGCGTCGCTGGACGACGTGAAATCGGCCTACCGCGAGCGCGTCAAGGAGGTCCACCCGGACCACGGTGGCAACGAGGACGAGTTCAAGCGTGTCCGGGAAGCGTACACCACTGCAAAACAGCACGCGTCTGGTGCGTCGAGACAGCGCGCATCGTAGGGAGAGACTGAACACCTGTCACTGCATCGGGACACAACAGACCGGTACAGCCGCATTACGGACAACCGTCTCAGTGACGCTTCCGGTCAGATATCGCGTGAGGCCGGATCGACCGTGTGTTCCCATCGCGATGAGGTCGATATCGTGTTCCTCGCTGTAGGAGAGGATAGCGCGTGCAGCCGGGCCGCTTGCGATATTACCCGCGACACTGACGCCTGCATCTCTGGCACGCTCATGGACCGTCTCGAGTGCCTCCTGGCCGGTCTGCTCAAGCGCGTCGTGAATCTCGGCTGCCCCCTCAACGCCGCCGAAGCGACTCGTATCGACGGAATACATCGTGTGTATCGTTGCGTCAAACACCTCAGCTAGCGTGATTCCCCACTCGATCGCGAGTTCTGCGCCCTCGCTGCCGTCAGTCGGGAGCAGAACGTTGTCGTACCGCTGGTCGCCGATTTCGACGATGTCCCCGTCCGGCGTTACCGTGACAATCGGGACATCTGCGGTCCGGAGCGTCTTTTCTGCGACACTCCCGAGGACAACCCGTTCGAACCCTGTCCGTCCCTGTGTCCCCATAACGATGAGATCAATATCGTGGGTATCGACGTAGTCGTTGATCACTTGAAACGGGATGCCCGACTCGACAGCGGTCGTGATGTGCCCAGAGAGATGTGCCCGGGCGAGTCTGGCGATGGAATCCACCGCTCGTTCTGCCTCCGCTTCGAGGAGACGCTCCCGGTCAGTCTGCCCGTCAGAATTCAGATCCGGTTCGATGTCACGGGAGTCAACCGCTGACAGTACGTGGAGGTCGGCACCGATTGTGGCAGCGAGATCGATACCTCGCCGGGCACCGATCCGTGCGCCGTCACTGCCGTCGGTCGGCACGAGAAT
Organism: Haloarcula sp. KBTZ06; assembly: GCF_048595605.1. Taxonomy (NCBI): domain Archaea; kingdom Methanobacteriati; phylum Methanobacteriota; class Halobacteria; order Halobacteriales; family Haloarculaceae; genus Haloarcula; species Haloarcula sp. KBTZ06. The sequence continues at coordinate 591,146 of NZ_CP184337.1, read as the reverse complement.
CGAGTCGATCGTTCGGCTCATGGACACAGTTTGACAGGCTATTGATTTAACACTACGTTCGATTCTCACCACGAAGTAGCGTCGTCCATTCGAGAATCATCTTATGCCGCGTACGCGTGCTGCATCTCGCACGCCTCGTTCAACCGACACAGTACCCGACAAAAGCCGTAGCGAGATAGAAGATCACCACAGTAGTAATACGTCGCTTATCCTGATACTGTCGGCTGTACATCTGTGAAGAATTTCGCCACCTCAGGGTGGCGAATATCTTGAAATAGTTACAGCCAACAGTATGAGACAAGCGCACCACCGTTTTATCAGCCACCTGATCGTAGTCGGGATATGATCTCACAGATTCTCGTTCCGATGGACGACTCGGAGATGGCCCAGCGGGCGCTCGAGTACGCCCTTGAGAACCACCCTGGGGCGGAGATTACTGTCTTACACGTCGTGGGCGGACCGTCACCGTTGGGGGGAGCGGCCACGGCACTGGCTCTTTCGGACGACATCGAAGCGGCCGCGGAGGAGCGTTCGGAGGCGGTATTCGACGACGCTCGGGAGATCGCTGCCGAGTACGATGTCGAAATCACCACCGAGGTACAACTGGGACATCCGGCTCGGGCGATTCTGAATAGAGCCGACGATTTCGATTCGGTCGTACTCGGAAGTCACGGCGGCGCGTTGGCCGATCGACTGGTCGTCGGGAACGTCGCCCAGAAAGTGTTCCGTAACTCACCCGTTCCAGTCATCGTCGCTCGGTGATCGGCGGAGACTGAGAAATGAACTGACGGCCACACATTTGCCCCGTTTCCACCGGAATCGGTCCGGAGAAACACCGTCCCGGGTCGCTGGGGTGACTACGGCGTCACGACGAGCTTCCCGACGCCATCGCGGTCCTGCATCGCCGCAAACGCCGCACCGGTCTCTTCGAGCGGGTACGTTGCATCAATTTCCGGGGTGAGCTCGCCGTCGGCGACGAGGCCGACGAGTCGCTCCAGGTCGCCCTGGGTCCCCATCGTACTCCCGATGATACGTTTGTGGCCGAGGAACAGGTCGGGAATATCGATCTCGGATGTGCCACCGGCCGTCCGTCCACACACGGCCATGCTGCCGCCACGTTGGAGAACGTCAAGACCGAGCTGCGTGTACTCGCCACCGAGGTGATTGAGCACGCCGTTGACGGTTCCGATGTCGGTGACCGCCGCTCGAATCTCGTCCGGGTCGGTGCTCTCGATGGCGTAGTCCAGGCCGAGCGATTCGACCCGGTTCAGTTTCGCCTGTGAGGACGAGGTCCCGACGCTGTGAGCACCGAGAACGGACGCGAGTTGCACGCCTGCGACGCCGACACCGCCAGTTACGCCCGGGATGAACACCAGGTCGCCCGGTCCGGCGTCAACCCTGCGGAGCATGTGGAAGGCAGTCATATAGGCCGTCGGAAGCGCGGCCGCGTCGACCGTTCCCACGCCGTCGGGGAGCCTGACGAGGCGGTCGGCCTGGACGCGGGCCGCCTCGGCGAGGCCACCGTGGTACAGCGAGAAGTTCTCACAGAGGTTCTCCGGCCCCTCGCGGCAGTAGCGACACGTCCCGCAGGTCTCGTTCGGGCAGAGGACCACACGGTCTCCGGGTTCGACAGCCGTAACGCCCTTGCCCACGGCGTCGACGGTTCCGGCAACGTCGAGTCCGCTGACGAACGGCAAGTCGTCGGTGTCGACCATCGCAGAATCCCCTTCCAGAACCCAGAGGTCGTGGCGGTTGATGGCACACGCTTCGACGGAGACCACCGCCTCGCCACGTCTGGGTTCGGGGGTCGGTTGGTTCACAATCGAGACGCCGTCCGGGCCAGTGAGTTCGCTGAACGCTGCGGTGCGCATCGGGTCTGGGTAGTGCCACGACGGGCTAAACAACACCGAAGTATGCGGTGGTGTGCCACGACGGCCAGCGTTCCGGCCGACCGCGCCCTCAGATACCCTGGCTCATGAGGTGACTGCGCAGCAGGTCCGCCTCCTTGCTTCCGGCGACGGGGTTCACGAGGACGACGACGTCGTCATCGTCGAAAGCTCCCTCGTCAGCCAACGCTCTCGCGCCGGCGATTGCCGTCCCCCCGGTCGCGCCGGTCTCCGGTCCCATCTCGCAGCCATCGACGGCACCGGCCAGGATGTCCTTGTCCGAGACGGCGACGCCGTCGCCGCCCGAGCGGTCGAGCGAGTCCAGCGCCGCTGCGCCGGCGGCGGGGTCGGGCACCTCCAGCGGGCCGACGATAGTGTCGGGGTGCTCGATGGTGGCCGGTTCGCTCGCCCCCTCGCGTGCGGCGTCGGCGATGGCGGCCGTCGAGTCCGGCTGTGCGGCGTAGGTTCGTGGCACTGAGTCCGTGAGCCCGCTGTCGGTCGCTGCCCGGAAGCCGCGTTCGAGACCGACGAGGGTCTCACCGTGGCCGGTGGGGTGGACAACCGCGTCTGGGGCCGTCCATTCGAGGTCGTCGATCACCTCGAACGCGACGGATTTGGCTCCCTCGATTCGGAAGGGGTGGCCGGGCGCGACCGTAACCCAGCCGTCAGACGCCTCGGCCAGTTCCTCGTCGAAAGCCGAGACGGCGTCGTCGTACCGGCCCTCGACGACGCGCATGTCGCCGCCGTGGACGTTCACCATCGCCTTGTTGAGGAACGGACACCGCGAGGGGACAAACCCCTTCGATTCGATTCCCGCGCGGGCCGCGTAGGCGGCGTTGGCCTGCGCGCCGTTGCCGGTCGACGGCGTCACGACGCGCTCGGCCCCGCGCTGCGCTGCGGCAGTGACTGAGAGCGAGACCTTGCGGTCGCCCAATGAGGCCGTCGGATTGCGCCCCTCGTCTTTGACGTACACCGAGTCGACGCCGAGTTCCTCTGCCAGATCCGGAACCGGGACCAGCGGCGTCGCCCCCTCGCCGAGCGTCACGGTCGCGTCTTGCGGGAACGGCCGCAGCGGCTCGTAGCGGCCGGGTCCGGTCGTGTCTGGCAGGTCCGCAGGCGTCAGGTCCGGAACGCCGTAGTCGCCGACGAGAACGCCGCCGCAGTCGGGACAGCGGTCGCTCGTGCTGTCGGTTTCCTCGCCACACGCCGTGCAGATAAGGCCGCGAAACGCCGCAGTCGTCTCCATGGTTCTCTCTGTGGACGGGACAACCAAGTGTGGTCCGGTCCCGCTTCAGCACGCTCTTGTCCCGGGCGGCCGAACTGGGAGGTATGACAGATGTCGTCGTCGCTGGGGGCGGGCTCGCCGGACTGGTCGCCGCCCGGCACCTGGCCGAGTCGGGCCGAGACGTGACAGTCTTCGAGCAGCGCTCGGACGTGGGCGGTCGCGTCCGGACGGCCCACGAAGACGGCTACACGTTCGACCGCGGGTTTCAGGTCATGTTCACCGCCTACCCCGCGGCGAAGCGCGAACTCGACATCGAGGCGCTGTCGCCGCGGACGTTCACGCCGGGGGCGACAATCGCCAGCCCGAACCACCGTTCGGTGCTGTCGGACCCGCTCCGCAATCCCTCGGCAGCACCACAGACACTACTCAACACGGACGTTCGCACGGCCGACAAGCTCCGGCTGTTCCGGCTCCAGCGCGAGCTGGCCAACGTCGAGCCCGTCGAACTGCTCTCCCGTGACGGGCGGACCATCCGGGAGTACCTCGCCGACTACGGCTTCTCACAGCGGTTCGTCGAGCGGTTCGCCGCGCCGTTCTACGGTGGCATCACGCTCGACCGCTCGCTCGGAACCGACAGCAGCATCTTCGAGTACACCTACAAGATGCTGAGCGAGGGCGAGATATTCGTCCCCGCCGACGGGATGCAGGCGATGCCGCGACAGCTCGCCGACCGCGCTCGCTCGGCGGGCGCGACCATCGAAACCGACGCGGCCGTGACGGACCTGGAAACCCACGAAGGCGAGGTCACTGCCGAAGTGGGCAACGAGACGGTGTCAGCCGAGAGCGCCGTCGTCGCGACGGACCCGCAGACCGCGGCGGAGTTGACGGACATCGACGCCATCCCGACCGAGCCCGTCGGCTGTGTCACCCAGTACTTCGCGCTCCCGACAAACCGCGCGCCGACGACCGGACAGCGCATCATCCTCAACGCGGCGGACGACCGACCGAACACCGTCGCGCCGCTGTCGGCCGTCGCCAGCGAGTACGCGCCCGCTGGGATGGAGTTGTACAGCGCCACGTTCCTCGGGACGCCCGAAGCGGGCGACGAGCAGCTGGCCGCCGAGGTCCGTGACGCGCTTCAGTCGTGGTACCCGAACGCGAGCTTCGAGGCGCTGGAACTGCTCCGGACCGACCGCGTCCCGTTCGCACAGTTCGCCCAGCCGCCGGGGTACCGGGAGTCGCTCCCGGACCCGACAGCGCCGGACGGAAACGCGGTGCTGGCCGGCGACTACACCCGCTGGTCGTCGATACAGGGCGCGCTGGAAAGCGGCAAGGTCGCCGCTGATCTGCTTCGATAAGGAAAACGCCGATACGACTTCAGGAAGGAAACGGCGGCCTATGCGGCCGGACCGCCGCTATTCGTGTTTCCCTCGTGGTCGTGTCCCTCCCCTTCGAGGACTTCCGAGACGTACTTTATCGTCGCGAAGTACAGCAACAGTAGCGAAAGCAGCGTAATCGCGATGAGACCCAGCGCGATTTCTGTCTGAACCATGTTCCAGCGTCCACCGTCGTAGCTCAAATATTTACCGTTATAACATTCGACGGAACTCACCCAGCGGCGGGAACGACAGGGTCTCCCGCCCGCTCTCGTCCCAGACTACCGGCTCTAATCGGTCGGCATCAGTAACGAGCGGGGACTGAAAGTCGCTGGCCCGCATCTCGTTGACCTCCACGCCGGCGTTCAGCCTGTTGAACGACGGGAGCATCACCACGTCGCTGCCGCGGTACTGGCCGCTCCCGACGAGATAGCAGGGTTGGCGCTGACCCTCGATGCTGATCGTCGGATGGTCGTGTCCAACGACGTAGCGCTCGGCATCAACGTCGGGTGCCTCGTGGCCGTGACAGACGACGGTTTCGCCGACGCGATACGTCGTTTCGGTCGGGCCGTCCCACACGCTGTCGAGCATCGTGTCGTGGTTACCCGGCGTCACAAGCAGGCGAGCCCCGGCCGCCTGACAGGCGCTTTTGAGCCCTGCCACGGTACTTTCGACCGACCGGGGAACCGTCTGGAACGAGTGGAGGAGGTCGCCGGCGATAATGACCTCCGCTGGGTCATGGCGCTCGACGAGCGACTGGAACCGCTGGACCATGTCCGAACCGGACCCGACCGGGAGTTCGAGGTTCCCGCCGGTGCCCCGGCCGACGTGGAGGTCCGCGACGACGAGCGTCTCCCAGAGCAGGAGCGCCCGGTCGTCGTAGCTGGCTGTCATCGCCGTCCAGTCAGCACCGGGGAGGCTTATATTGTCGGGCATGGGGACGAGACACATCGCAGGTGGCCGGACTGCAGCCGAATATCTCGGCCTGACAGTGTCGGTGGTATTTTTACCTGCGACTCCCGTGATTCCTGTATGGTCGACGTCCTGGAGAACAAGCGGGCCGCAACGCGGTTTCGGGTCCTCGTGGAGATCGCCGAGCGCCAGCCCGCAGTGAGTCAGGGCGAAATCGCCGACGCTGTCGGTGTGACGAGCCAGGCCGTCAGCGAGTACATCCGTGAACTCGTCGACGACGGCTTAGTCGAGAAGGAAGGGCGGTCGCGCTACCGCGTCACGAAGGAGGGCGTCGACTGGGTGTTCCAGTCCGCGACCGACGTGCGCCGGTTCGCCGACCACGTCACCGACGACGTGCTCGGTAGCGTGCAGGAGGACGCCGCCATCGCCACGGCGGACCTGGCGGAAGGCGAGACGGTGACGCTCTCGCTGTCGGACGGCCTGTTACACGCCCATCCCGGCGGTGGCGACGCGACGGGCGTGACCACGACCAGCGCCGCGGAAGGCGAGGTCGTCGGCGTCACGGGCTTCGAGGGCGTCATCGACCTCAACCCCGGCCACGTCAGCGTGATACAGGTCCCGCCGGTCCGGTCGGGGCCGGTCGAGAACGTCGACGACATCGCCGCGGCCTGTGCGGACGCCCCCATCGTCACCGCCGCAGGCGTCGAGTCCGTCGTCGCGCTCCGCGATGCCGACATCGAACCGACGACGCACTTCGCGGCGGGCGAGGTGGCCGCTGCTGCCGCATCACGGGGACTCGACGCTGTCGTCGTGGCGACACAAGACACCGTCGGTCGTGTGACCGACGCCCTCCGCGACGCGAGCGTCGACTACGATGTGACGCAGTAACCAGCAAGTAGCGGGACTTTTCCGGTCGGCTACCGTCGGGACAGCCATGAGCGACCACGAGATGCACGACGCCGTCGAAGCGTTCCTGAACGAGGCCGACGACGCCTACGGCGAGTACGAGCAAGGCTACACCGACGCTGATGCGACGCTCCGGCGACTGGAGACGGCTATCGAGGAACTGCGGACGGCAACCGAGGATTGACCTCCTCCCACGCCTGAAGGCGCGGGATTCCCGCGGCACCGCACCGCTAGGTTGGGATTTTCAGGTTTGTAGCCAGGTCGGCATGACCGGACTCCTGGCGGGGCCAAGCTGCCGTTACTCCTATCCCCGGTATGGGGATTCAGAGTTACCGTGTGTCGGAATCCACAGCCAGCGGCCCGAAAGGGATTCTTTTGGACGTAGCGTGGCCCGAATCCCGATATTATCCGTTTATCTGGGCGGCTGATCCGCCTCGGTGTGGTCATGCATACGGTGTCACCGGTTATAAAACTCCGGCTGAGTGAGGCTACAGGCGAAGCTGCCGGGTTGTCGGCTTCATCCACACCCCTGAAGGGGTGGGCTTTCGCCTTGCTCCCGCTGTAAGACGCCGTCCATCGTCGGGCGAACAGTATTGTAGGCTCAGGTTCATGTAGGCCGTATGACGGATGTGGTTCTGGTAGACGGCGCACGCACCGCACACGGTGAACTGCTGGGAGGGCTCGCAGAGCGAAGCGCGATAGAGCTCGGTACTACAGCCGTCGAGGGACTGCTCGACCGAACCGGCGTCGACGAAGACAGTGTCGACTGGGTCGGCCTCGGAAACGCGGTACAGGCGGGCGTCGGCCAGGTGCCGGCCCGACAGGTCGTCGTCGAGTCACCGCTTCCAGACAGCGTCGCCGCGACGACGCTGAACGAGGCCTCGGGGTCGGGACTGCGGGCGATTATGACCGCCGCCGACCGCATCGAGGCCGGTCGGGCATCGGTGTGTCTCGCCGGCGGCATGGAGTCGATGTCGAACGCGCCGTATCTCGTACCGGACATGCGCGGCGGCCGCCGACACGGGAACAGCGAACTTGTCGACGCGATGATCTGGGACTCGCTGTGGGACAAGCACTACGACGCCCACATGGGCACGTTGACGGAGGAACTCGCCGCCGAGCACGACATCAGCCGCGAGGCCCAGGACGAGTACGCTCGACGGAGCAACCACCGGGCCGTCGAGTCCATCCAGTCCGGTAAGTTCACCGAGGAACTCGTCCCGGTGGAAACGGCTGACGGCCTCGTAACGGAGGACGAGGGACCGCGGCCGGACACGACGGTAGACCAGCTGGCGGCGCTCCCACCGGCGTTTGCAGACGGCGGTACGATCACCGCCGGCAACGCTTCGAAACTCTCCGATGGGGCGGGAGCGGTGGTGCTGGCCGACGCCGAGACGGTAGAGCGCGAGGGGCTGGGACCGATGGCTCACGTCGAGGACTACGCCGTCGCCTACCGCGACCCGTCGGAGTTCTCCATCGCGGTTCGGGACGTCGTCGCTAAACTGCTTGAGCGCAACGACCTCGCCGTCGCCGACGTGGACCACTTCGAACTCAACGAGGCCTTCGCCGCGCAGATGGTGTACGTCGCCGACGAACTCGACATCCCCGCCGAGAAGCACAACCCCCTCGGCGGCGCGGTGGCGCTCGGGCATCCTATCGGAGCCAGCGGCGGTATCCTCACGACCACGATGCTGTACGCGATGGAGCGAGCGGATCATCACCGCGGTATCGTGGGGATGAGCGTCGGTGGCGGTGGCGCAATTGCGATGTCTGTGGTTCGCTAATGAACCGCCGCCATCGAAGCGAGTGAGCGTTGGTGGCGGTGGCGCAATTGCGATGTCCGTGGTCCGGTAGGCCCCGCCAGCGGCGAGGCGAGTGAGCGTCGGCGGTGGCGGCGCAATTGCGATGTCAAAGCCAGCGTGAAATCCCGCTGAACTGAAAGTGGAAGAGCGAGAGGAGCGCTACGTACGGGACCAGTCGAAACGAGAGAACAGCAATTAGATTACGAGCCCGTTTTTCCGATTTCCTCCAGTGTGAGTGTGTAGTCTCCGCTTCCGCTGTAGACATACACGAGTATGCCGATCTCGCTGACCTGTGAGAAGTCGTCGATGATTATCTGTTCGCTACTGTCCTGCGTATAGGACGCGCGGTCGTAGTCGTTCGGAGTGGGCGTGCGACCGTCGAAGGAGACATAGAGGTCGAAGTCGGCGTCAGATGGGCCATCGAGGCTGAGGATCAGCTGCATGGGCGACTCCGTCTTGAGGGAGTACGTCTGCTTGTCATAATCGAGCATCCCATCGAGTGACCCGGACAACTCTTCGGTGAGACGGTCCTTCGATTCATCGGTGACGGAGACGCTGACTGACGTGGTCGCCTCGGCACCGTCGTTGTCAGTCACAGTGACGGTGACGGTGTAGTCGCCGGTACTGGTGTACGTGTGGCTGACCTCCGTCGCGTCCGCACCCTCGATGGGTTCAGAGCCGTCGCCGAACTCCCAGCGGTAGTTCGTTATCGAGCCGTCGGGATCACGGGAGCCGCTGGCATCGAATATGATCTCTTTATTCACAGTGACAGTTCGTGAATCGTCGTTGAGCGTCACGATCGGCGGTTCGTTTTCGGTTCCGCCACCGGCGGTTACGAAGTTGTATGCATCCGCGAGGCCGAAACCGACGAACTGGCCGTCTGCGTCCAGAGGCTGGGCGGTGTCGAGAAGGTTCTGTCGGGTCTGGCTGACGGACCAATCATGTTTGTCGAGACCGAGCGCAGCGACGCCGGCGACAGCAGGACTCGCCATCGACGTCCCGGGGAACTGCGCGTAGTCTCCCCCCGGAACGGATGAGAGTATGTCATTGCCCGGTGCCGCAATGTCGACCTTCTCGCCGTAGTTCGAGAACTCGGTCGGACTCTTGTTGCTATCGACGGCACCAACGGCGACGCATTCTTCGTAGGCCGCTGGGTACGACACGTCCTGCTGGCTTGGTGGATCACTGTCCTTATGATTCCCGGCTGCACAGATGAGGAGAACACCCTGATCCCACGCGTTTGAGACCGCGTTTTTCATTGTCTGGTTGTAGCCGCCGCCACCGAGAGACATATTGATAATGTCCGCCCCCTGCTCAGTCGCCCACTGGACGGCGTTAGCGATATCGGCGGTTCGGCCCCCGTTCGGGCCGAGTGCACGGCAACTCAGGAGCCGAGAGTTACTGACACCTGCGATACCGGTTTCGTCGTTCGTTTCGCCGGCAGCGATACCGGAGACGTGTGTCCCGTGCTGAGCGGATTGCGGGGCGGGATCGTCGTCGTTGTCGACGAAGTCCCGTCCTTTCTGGCTCCCGAACTGCCCGTCGAGGTCGGGATGGGTGTAATCTGTACCGGTGTCTATGACGGCGATGGTGACGTCTTCGCTTCCGAACGTAATGTCCCATGCTTTCGGGGCATTGACCAGTTGTGGCGCGTACTGGCTGCCGAACCTCGGATCGTTCGGAACCGTGGCGATCGGCTCGCGAACGTGGTTGAATTCCGTATATTTGACCCCGTCAATTCCTTCGACTGTCGGAAGGATTTCGCCCTTGAATTTCTGCGGGACTGCTGAGCGAAGATACGAAAGTGACTCGTTCACGTCGATAATATCGAGCTGTTCGAGGTCAGACCGTTCTTTTATTTTGTCATGAACGTCTGAAGCGTTCCTATCATTTGACACACCGATCAGATACTCTTCTGTATCAGATTCTTGTGATGCAGTGGCTTCTCCACCAAAAGCTGCGACGGTTACAGCGGAGCCGAGTGCCTTGATAACTGATCTTCTGGACGGTTTCGGTAGGGTATGTCGGGACATCCGACTCCCACTAAATATGGGTGGGTTATAAAATTAATATATAATTCCTCATGCAGCCCGGTGTCTAATAAACAAAATTATATATGCTACTTTATAAATACGTGTTTATCTTGTTTTCTGATATATAAAGGTACAGTTATGAACGTTATAATAGTTTATACCGGTCGGCAATAGCGACAGAACAGACGGACGCCGCTAATGCTACCGCAGCACAAGGAAGAATTATCGGGCCGGCCGCCCCCAAACAGAATATGACTGGATTCTCCCGGCGGGTAGAGCAGGTATCGATCTCTGGCATCCGCGAAGTGTTCGAGGCGGCGGGCGAGGACGCCATCAACCTCGGCCTCGGCCAGCCGGACTTCCCGACGCCGGAGCACGCCCGACAGGCGGCCGTCGAGGCAATTCAGGCGGGGGAAGTCGACGCCTACACGTCGAACAAGGGAACCGAGGAACTCCGGGAGGCCATCGCCGCCAAGCACAAGCGGGACAACGACCTCGACGTCGACCCCGGGGACATCATCGCCACCTCGGGCGGGAGCGAGGCGCTGCACATCGCGCTGGAGGCCCACGTCGACGAGGGGCAGGAGGTCATCTTCCCGGACCCGGGGTTCGTCTCCTACGACGCGCTGACCCATCTGGCCGGGGGGACGCCGCGACCGGTCCCGCTGCGTGAGGATCTCACGATGGCCCCCGAAACCGTCGAGGAGGCCATCACCGACGACACGGCAGCGTTCGTCGTCAATTCCCCGGCGAACCCGACTGGAGCGGTGCAGTCACCCGAAGACATGCGGGCGTTCGCCCGCATTGCCGACGAGCACGACGTGCTGTGTATTTCCGACGAAGTGTACGAACACCAGGTGTTCGAGGGCGAGCACCGCTCGCCGGCGGAGTTCAGCGACACGGGCAACGTCGTCGTCGTCAACGCCTGCTCGAAGGCCTACTCGATGACGGGCTGGCGGCTCGGCTGGGTCACCGGCGCGACCGACCGCATCGAGCGGATGCTGCGCGTCCACCAGTACGCGCAGGCCTGTGCGTCGGCTCCGGCCCAGTACGCCGCCGAGGCAGCACTGAGCGGGCCGCAGGACCAGGTTTCGGAGATGCGCGACGCCTTCCAGGAGCGCCGGGACGTGCTGCTGGACGGCCTCGACGAGATGGGACTCGACTGTCCGACGCCCAAGGGCGCGTTCTACGCGATGCCGAAGGTCCCCGACGGCTGGGTGGACGAGGTCATCGACCGCGGCGTCGTAGTCGTTCCCGGCGACGCCTTCGGCGAGCACGGCGCGGGCTACGCCCGAATCTCCTACGCGACGGACATGGAGACGCTGAAGGAGGCCATCGACATCATGGCCGACGCGACGGCGGCGGTTCGCTGAGTGGCCAGCAGTCAGCAGCCGACGCGGACAGTCGCCCCGAAATTGGAACAGTCTCGGTAGAGAGTGCGAAGAAACGCTTTACCCGCCGCCGGTCTTGACTCCGGTATCCCATCGTGGCATATGCATCCGAGTCCAGCGCGCTGTTCGACGGGGAGAGACAGGACTATACGACGGGCAGACGCAGGTCCCGGGAGGACAGTGGGATGGAGAAAGCGCTCTGGTATCTGCTGACGGCGACGCGCGGCGGCGCCAACCGGGCGCGTATCATCGACGCCCTCTCGGACCGACCGATGAACGCCAACGAACTCGCCGACGAACTCGACGTGGGCTACAAGACGATCAGGCATCACATGGAACAGCTTGAGGACCACGACGTAGTCGAGTCCGGCGACGAGGAGTACGCCAAACTCTACTTCCTGACCGACCGGTTCGACAACTACCGCGACACCTTCGAGGAAATCGTGGAGAAGATGGACGAATGACGGGGACAGATATAGAGAGGTGTCGCTGATGGCGATGGGACCGCTCATCACTGCCGCGGCAGCGCTCGCGGGACTCAACGTCCTATTGCTGCTCCCGCTGCTTGGCGTCTGGCTCCGCAACTACGCGACGTTCCGGACGGGACTCGTCGCCGGTCTCATCGCTTTCGCCGTCGCGATGCTCGCCGAGAACGCCATCGCGGTCTACTTCTTCTTCTCGATGCAGAGCTTCTACGCCGGCGATCCACACGTCCAGCAGGCCGTGCTGGTCCTGCGCTCGCTGCAGTTCGTCGCGATTGCTGGACTGAGCTACACCACGCTGCGGTAGCGCGATACCGGGAGTAACGCAGTGGTATTGGCGATCCGTTCGGGCTCGGACCACGAGTACTGTACCGCCACGAAGACGAACATGTTCGGGACAAGCGCCTGACTGGCGGGGACCGTCGTCGAACGTATGAGCACAGATCACCAGGAGTCGGTACAGGAACTCGACGTTCGGGACGTCGACGGAGAACCGTTCGAACAGATCATGAACGCCCTCGATTCCGTCGGCGAGAGCGAGGCGCTCCGGCTGGTGAACAGTTTCGAACCGGTGCCGCTGTACGACGTTCTCACGAGAAAGGGATACCAGTACGACACGGAACAGGTCGCCGACGAGGAGTGGCACGTCACGATCCGGCCGGAGTGAGATGCGTCCCGAGCGCGTCTCGCGGTGGTTCGTCACCGCCAGCGCGCTGTTTTTCGTCGGCTTCCACGCCGCGATGGCGGTCGCCGCGCCCCGCCGCGTCGTCGTCACGCTCGGCCTGTACGGGTTCGTCCTGCACGTCCTGTTCGGAAAGGCCTACGCGCTCGTACCGTCGTACTTCAACCGGGACCTCGCGTGGGATCGGGGGCCGGCCGTGCAGTTCCCGCTGTCCGTCCTCGGTACAGCAGGGCTAGCGCTCGCGCCGTTCGGTCCACCGTGGCTCCAGCCCGTCGGAACCACGCTCTGGGCAGGCGGCGTCGCGGTGTTTCTCGGGACGGTGGGGTGGACGATTCGCGGCAACGTCACCGGCGCGGCGACTGGGACCGGCGGTCCAAACGCCCATCGGGAGCCGGTCGACCGAACCGCCAACGTCGCGGTCCCGATAGCGCTCGGCTACCTCGCATTCGCCGCGGGTGGCGCGCTCGCCACGGCTGTTGGCTTCGAGTCGATTCTCCCACAGCAACTCTCGCACCTGCTCGCTGCAGGGACGGCGGCGCTGTTCGTCTTCGGCGTCGGTTTCCGGCTGTTTCCCCGGTTCCTGGTCGCTGAAGCGCCGCGACCAGTCGTTACGGTGGTCATCGCTGCCGGCGCTGGCGGTCCCGCGCTGCTTGCCTTCGGGCTGTTCGACCCCGAACTCCTCCTTGTCGGTGGCGTCATCGAAGCTGTCGCAGTCGTTGGATTCGTACTGTCGTATATCGTTCTCTTCCTGCGGTCGGAGCGCCGCCGCGTCGGGTTCTACGCGGTGCTGTTGGCGGTCGTGGCCGGGGTCGTCGGTATCGGACTCGGACTGGTTCTCGCCGTAACCGGTCGGAGTCCGGCGCTGGTCACCGCACACTATCGGGCGATGCTGGCGGGCTTTCTCGGACTCACCGTGGTCGGGGCGGCATTCCAGTTCTACCCACCGGCGGTCGGCGTCTGGCCCTACGCGAACGACCGGACAGCGCTGGTGACGATTGGACTGCTCGGTGGTGGGCTCGGCGTTCAGCTACTCGGTCTTATCGGTCGGTTCGGCTGGATAATATCGGTCGGCACAGCGGCTGGAGCTCTCGGTGCACTTCTCTATACGTATCTCCTGTTAGCGGCGTTCGCCCGTCGATGGCAGTAGTAGCGACGCGCTGTGGGCCTACTCCGCGATGATACTGTCGAGCAGTTTCGTCTGGGCGGCTGCGAGGTGTTCAGCGAACGTCGAGACGGAGATATCCAGTTCCGACGCCACGTCACCGGCGTTGGCCCCTTTCGGATACTCGAAGTACCCCATCTCGACGGCGGTTTCGAGTACCTCCTGTTGCCGGTCGGTGAGTTTACTTCGGTCGACGAGGATCGAGTCCACCGGGTCAACGTCGCCGTTCCGCCGCATCGACCGGAGCGAGACGCCGTCGTACAGTTCTTTCAGCCGTGTCACGATAGCGCGCACCCGGTCGACATCGGGAGCGTGGAAGGTCAGGTGGAGCTGTCCGCCCTCGGCGCGGATATCAGCGACCGGACAGTCGTATGTTTCGACCGCCTCGCAGACGCACTCAGTTCGCGACCGTGAGAACTGGTAGCGGGAGCCGTTGCCCGTCGCGAACACCTTGTCCATGTCCTCCCGGGCCTCGATTGCCCCTTCGTCAGTGCCCGTCGCGGTGAACTCTTCGATGACTTGCCCGTCTTCATCTGGGCTGCTTCGGGCGACGTCGGTCACGGCCGCGCCCGCCTCGTCCGAGACGCTCGCCACCGGACAGGCCCCAGGGGTGTCGACCGACAGCTCTACTCTAATGCCGGAGTCGCTCATATGAGTTACTGTGACACCACATTACAAAACGGGCGAGGCGCGTTCCCACGGAGTGAAAAACCCCCTCAATCTGCTGGGTGCTGATCGGGAACCGACCCCTCGAACCCATCCGGCTGATAATCACAGAGGGGGTCCGCCGCCAGCGGGTCCCCCGTCGTCGCGTACGCTCGCGACCGACTGCCGCCACAGACTGTTCGGTACCGGCAGGCCCCGCACTTGCCTGTCAGCGCGTCGTCGTCCCTGAGCTGCTGGAACAGCGGTGAGTCCCGGTAAATGTCCACGACGCTTTCCTCTCGAACGCTGCCCGCCGATTTCGGAAGGAACCCGGAGGGGAACACCTCGCCGGTGTGGCTCACGAAGGCAAAGCCCTTGCCGGCGCGTATACCCATCCGGCGTTTGAGCCCGCCGGCACCGTCCTCCTGGTTCTGAATCGCGACGCGCCGGTAATGGGGTGCTTCGGTCGTCTTGAGGCCGAACGATGCCTCTTCGCTGACCTCGTGGAGCCACGACAGCACGCGCTCCGCCCGCTCGGGGGCAATCGGCGTCAGCACCCGCCCGCGGCCGACCGGGACGAGGAAGAACACCGACCACAGCACCGCATCGAGGTCCGCGACGAGGTCCCGGATCGCCGGCAGTTGCTCGACCGTCTCGGCGCAGACGGTGGTGTTGATCTGCAACGGGATATCGAGGTTGCGGGCCGCCTCGGCCGCTGCCATCGTCGCCTCGAAGCTCCCGGATTCGCCCCGGAAGGTGTCGTGATATTCGCTGTCGCCGCCGTCGATGGACAGGGCCAGCCGCCGGAGTCCGGCGTCGTCGAGTTCGGCCAGTCGGTCCCGCGTGATCGAGTTCGTCCCGCTTGGGGTCAGCGTCATCCGGAGGCCCTGCTCGGTCCCGTAGTCGATGAGTTCCGGGAGGTCCTCGCGGGCGAGCGGGTCCCCGCCCGAGAGGACGACCAGCTGGCCGTCGCCGAAGTCGCGGGCCTGGTCCAGCAGTGCCTTCCCCTCCGCCGTCGATAGCTCGTCGGGGTGGCGGCGCGGCTGGGCGTCGGCCCGGCAGTGTTTACACGCCAGTTCACAGGCCTGCGTCACCTCCCAGATCAGCACGAGCGGCTGCTCGTCGAGGTCGAGTTTCCCCCGCATCTATGCCTCCCGATGGACGCGGGTGACGTGGCCCCCACAGCCACACTGCTGGACGTACTCCACTGAAATGGTCTCGCCGAACGCCTCCGCCAGCGCATCGAACAGGTAGGTTTCCGGGTGGCCGTGGTCGGCGTGGCTCACCAGATTGACGTGGTTCCCCGCCGTCGTCATCTCGACGGCGTCGATGGCCTGTTCGACGACCACGTCGGGGTCTTCGGCGTGTGCAGGCGTCTCCAGGTTCGCCGACCAGGAGTTGTCGTGAACCTCGGTTGTAACCGGAGGCACGTCCTCGTGGGAATGGCTCATATGTACCGGTTGACGGCGGGCGTCCCTCGGTCCTATCCCGAAGATGTTCGGGTTATTATACACAACGGATTGCAGAGAGGAATTCGTCTGAGCGACTTTATCACACGTATTGCTACGACACCCGTTCGACCAGCCAGTCGAACTGCTTGTTCAGTTCCTTCTTGCGCTGTCGTGAGATAACGGTCGAATCGATCATCTCGCCGAGCACCGGGAGGTCGAGCGCGCTGTACTCCGTCGTCGCCGTGACTTCAGTCCCGCCGTCGACGGCCTCGACCGTGTACTCCGTCATCATCGACTCGAAGATGCCCTGCCGTTGCTCGTACCGCAGCACTGCGTCAGTTTCGACGATTTCGAGGTCCAGTTCGATTTCGAAGAGTCCGACACGGTTCGTGATGCCGAGGTCGTCCCCGTCGAGTGTCACCTCGTCGAACCCTGCCGCAAGCATAAACGGCTCCACGTCAGTTATCAGGTCGGTGACTGTCTCTGGGTCGGCTGGGACCGTCCGAGTCAGCGAGACGCGTTCCATACCGGACGGCCAGCGGCCGGCGGAATAAGCGTTCGCCATACCCGGAGATGTTCGGCTCAATGGTTTTGCGCGACCTGATCTCGTGGTGATAGTGTGTGACACCACTCCCCAAGTTTCTTATCCCCATCACGACTATGCGAACATGTTCGGGATTACGGACGCGGGGGTCGGGCGAATATATTCGGATACACCAATGCCACACGCTGAACTCACGCTCACGATTCCGGACGAGATCTGGATCGGCGACATCTCGCGAGCGTACGACGACGCGACGTTTCGCATCCTGTCTGCCCTCCCCGGCGAGGACTCCGGTGTCGGGCTCGCGGAGATCACATCGGACGACCTCCCAGCGGTCCTCCGTGATATCGAGAACCGGGAATCGGTCACGACCCTTGAGATACTTTCACACCGGGACGACAGCGCGCTGATTCAGTTCGAGACGTCGATGCCGCTCCTGCTCTTCCCAGTCCAGGGCTCGGGCGTCCCGCTTGAGATGCCGTTCACCCTGTCCAACGGCGAGGCCGTCTGGGAGATATCGGCGCCACAGGAGCGGCTCTCCGAACTCGGCGAGCAACTGGAGGAGTTCGGTATCTCCTTCAGCGTCGACCGCATCCAGCAACACCTCGAAACCGAGCAGGTGCTCACCGAGAGCCAACTGGAACTGGTACAGGAGGCCATCGACGCGGGCTATTACGACACGCCGCGGGAGTGCTCGCTAACGGAACTGGCGGACCGCGTCGGTATCGCGAAGTCGACCTGCAGTGAAACCCTCCACCGCGCGGAGGAGCAGATCCTGAAACAGTTCGTCTCGGACCTCCCCGCGCGGTGAGGGGAAGTCGAAGCGCGTAATACGCGCCTCTGTGAGAGGTACGACATATGAGTTCCGACGCGGTCGACGAGACGCACGAAAACGCCCGACAGGAGGTCATCGCGGTGGACGCCGACGACAACGAGGAGGGGCTGGTCAATCGGCTCGACGCCCACACCGGCGAGGGGGTTCGCCACCGCGCGTTCACTGCCCTGCTGTTCGACGAGAACGATCGGATTCTGCTCGCCCAGCGCGCGGCGAACAAACGCCTCTGGGACACCCACTGGGACGGCACCGTCGCCTCCCACCCAGTTGAGGGCCAGACACAGGTCGAAGCCACCGAGGAGCGACTCGAAGAGGAACTGGGTATCGACCCCTCGCAGTACCAGAACCTCCGCGTGACCGACCGGTTCGAGTACAAGCGCTACTACGAGAACGCCGGCCTCGAATGGGAAGTGTGTGCGGTGCTGCAGGCCACGCTCCACGACACCTCGCTGGAACCGAACCCCGAAGAGGTCGACGGCCTCATGTGGGTCCCCTACGAGCGACTGCGTGAACATCCCGAGTACTACCGCCAGCTCCGCCTCTGTCCCTGGTTCGAGATCGCGATGCGCCGGGACGAGGAACGGTAACGCCGACGGTCAGCATCAGCGCGGGCGGCAGGCATCGCAGTGACGCCGCCCCGACCCGTTTCCTTTTCGGCCCGGCCACCCAACCCCGGGTATGGACGTTCCGCTGTACGACTCTCTCGACGGTCAGGTCGTACTCGTCACCGGAGCCACGCGGGGCATCGGGAAGGCAATCGCCGACGGGCTGGTCGACCTCGACGCAACGGTGTATGCCGGCGCTCGCGATACCGGCGACATCGCGGCCACGGACCGCCAGGCCATCGAACTCGACGTGACCGACGACGACGGGATGGTCGCCGCGGTCGACCGCATCGAGCGTGAGCAGGGACGGCTCGACGTGCTGGTCAACAACGCCGGCGTGATGGACTCACGGGAGCCGCTCGACGAGATGCCGACAGATGTTATCGACCACACCCTCGACACGAACCTCCGGGGGGCGGTCCTCATGACGAAGTACGCCCTCCCGCTGTTGCTGGCCGAGGAGGGCGGCCGTGTCGTCACCATGGCCTCCGGGCTGGGAGCCATCACCGAGAGCCAGTCGGGCGGCACGCCGGCCTACCGCATCTCGAAGACGGGCGTCAACGGACTGACGAAGTACCTCGACGGCGAGTACGCGGCCGACGGCCTCATCGCCAACTCGGTGTGTCCGGGCTACGTCCAGACGGACATGACCGAGGGGAGCGCTCCACGGACGCCCGAAAAGGGGGCTGAGACGCCAGTCTGGCTCGCTCGCTTCCGACCCGATGCACCGAGCGGGCGGTTCTGGCGCGATAGGGCCGAAATCGAGTGGTAGGCAGCCGCGATCAGTCAGCGTTCTCGCTTCCGGCCGTCGCTGGCTCGTCTGTCGCGTGGGCGGGCTCAGCCGCCGGCAGTTGCAGTTCCACAGTCGTTCCCGGCTCGGCCGTATCGGGGAACGACATCCGGCCGCCGAGGTTTCGGACGATCCAGTTGACGAGCCAGAGCCCGACGCCGGAGCCATGTTTGAGCGGCGTTTCGGTTCCCGAGCGGATGACCTCGCGCTCGTGGTCGGTGATACCGGGACCGTTGTCGTGAACGGCCACGCGGACGCCCGGCGTTCCGTCGGTCCGCGTCGCCGTAATCTCGACTTCGACAGGACCCCCATCGGTCGCCTGATGTTCGACGGCGTTCTCGACCAGTTCCTCTAGTGCGATGAGGATCGACGGACCGCCCTGTATCCAGAGATCATCCTCGCAGGTGAGCGTGATCGCCACGTCGGGGCGGCGGTCCCGAGCATCGCTCACGACCGATTCCAGCAGCCTCTGGAGCGCTGTCGGGCTGTGCTGTTCGGTCTCCAGGGCCTCGGTAACTCGGCCGATCTTGTTACTGCGGTCGACGATGTCGTCGACTGTGCTGATAATACGGTCGAGTCGCTCGCGTTCGTCGGCGTCGGCCGTGTCCCGGAGCAGGTCCGCGTTCCCCTTGACGACGTTCATCTCGTTTCGGATATCGTGCCGGAGCAAGCGGTTGAGTACGTCCAGTCGCTGTTCCCGTTGTCGCCGCTCCGTGATGTCTCGGAGGCTGATGAGGTGGCCCGAGACAACGCCGTACGCGCGGTACAGCGGTATCACGCGTACGTCGTAGTACCGGACGCTGCCCTCGTGTTCGAGGGTCGTCTCGGTCTGCGTTCGCTCGCCGGGATCGGGAACCGCCTCGGCGAGTGCTGGTAACACCTGTGGTAGCGAACGGCCCAACAGCGCGTCCTGGTCGCCGTCGAACAGCGCCGTAGCAGCCGCGTTGACATCGACAATGCGGCGCTCGTCGTCGACGATGATGACCAGGTCGTCCATTTCGGTGAAGATCGCTTCCCGGCCCAGTTCCCGGGTCACCGGTGCCACGTCGAGCAGTTGCCCGCGGAGGATGGCGACTGAGAGGACCGCCCCCGAGGCGACGTACCCGAGACTTGTTGGGTTGAACGGAGTCGGTAGCGCACCGAGCACGAACAGCGACTGGACGACCGTCGGGACGGCGATGGCGAGCAACAGTGCGATCCCCTGGCCCTGAAACACCTGGTTCGACCGGAACAGCATCCGCAACAGGAGGACACCGCCGGCGAGAATCAACAGCAGTATGTAGGACATGTGCCCCCAGTACATGACTTCGTACGCGGGAGCGAGCGCCACCGACGATGCGGAGACGGATTGTGTCCCATGACCGGACCAGATGAGTTCGTGGGCGTGATTCGACCACACGAGCGTGACAAACACCGCCGGTTCGACGAGCAACAGCGCTGTTCGGCGTTGGGTGAGCCAGTGTGGATGCCCCGTGTACTCGATAACCGTCACGAGCCACGCGACAGGGATGATTACCGAGAGCGTCAGCTGCACCTGGACGAGTCGCTCCATGGTGGCCAATCCCGGCACAGCGAGCTCGATACCGTACGTCACGGCCCAGAGGCTCGCCGCAACGACGAACACTGCCAGCGGTCCTGCGCCCGGCCGGTCCCGGTGGAGCCACACCAGAAAGGCGACGCCCATACCGACGACACCCGACAATAAAACGACAGTAAGCGGCGACAGGACCATTCAGTAGCGTAGTAATGGCGTCCCTGATATAACTATTCTCGGTCACTTCGACTGCGAGCGAACCGCGGACCACACGGCGAGGGCACCAAGTACGAACGCCGGAACGAGCGGGAGTGTGAGATATGCGTCCCGGAGCGTGAGCCCGAAACTGCTGATGACGCCCTGTGCGGACGGCAAAAGCAAAATTGCGCCGGGGACGAACAGGAACGCCACGCCGATCATCCCGACCAGAATCCAGCCGCTCGTCCCGAACTCGGGACCGTCGGCGGCTTCCGTACCCGTCTCACTGTCCGCAGATGGGGCGTTTGCGGACTGTGGCTCCGTGTCGGGACGGTGGACGTAGCCGGACTCGTCGTCAGCCATCGGCACGCACCCCGTCGCGCCCGCTCGAACGGTGCGTCACGATGGGACCTCCCCCGGGAGTACCGACGAAACAACGTGGCTGCATGTCTCGGCATCAGGCAAGCGAGCGCAAAACGCTAACGGTCCCGCTACTGCGACAGACCAGGTGCTTCCTGGCTCGAGATGTCACGCAGGCTCATCCGATGCCCGCTGGATGAAGCGTGTGCGTCCCGCTGGCCCTCCGCGACCGACGAGTCTTCGTACAGTCCCTCGAACGCACACTCATGGCAGACGACGTGGTAGCTCCCAGCCATACATTTTGTTTCATATCGCTATATTTTAAGCCTACCGTTTTCAGATATTATATACATTGCAGTCCCGCAAACGGTCGTCAGGGTATTTATCGACCGCGACCGATGGAGTAGTATGGTGGATTTCCAGTCCCGTGACACACGCCGGGGTCCGACCGACGGGGAAGACGACGAGACAGACGAGGACGAGGGCGAAACGGGAGACGACGAGGAATCCGCGGCAGTCGATACCGACTCCGAGGCCGCCAGTTCAGAGCCAACCGAAGCAACGGATACAGCAGCGGAAAACAACGACAGAGAAGCAAGTGGGGGTGACGGAACGGAGACTTCTGCGGCGGACGACGTGACGGGGGACGGTGACGGCTCCACGTCGGAGCCTGAAGCCGACAGCGCCGTCGCAGAACGAATCGACGAGGCGGTAGAGCAAAGCAGCCATCCAGCGGCCGAAACACAGGACGCTGAAGGGGCCGGCGGGGCGGAGCGACCCGACGAGGGCCCCCACGAAGACCCCCTTTCTGAGACACAGGCAGGCGATCCACCGGAAAACACATCGCAGGCTGAGACGCCGCCGACAGCGGATGAACCACCAGCGCAGACAGTCCCACGGGACGACGCGTCGCAAGAACAGTCGGTTGCCGCCGCCGTCGTCACGGTCGGGACAGCGACGGAAACGGGCGACCCGACGGGCGAGGCGGTAGAGACAGCACTCGAAGCGACCGGACAGACGGTCACCGCCCGCGAGCGCCTGCGAGGGGACTACGACGGCATTCAGGGTGCCGTCGACAGACTAGTCGGGCGCGACGACGTGGAGGTCGTCGTCACCGCGGGGGGCCTCGGCGTCGCCCCGTCGGCGCAGACGCTCGAAGCAGTCCACCCACTGTTCGAAAAGGCCCTGCCGGGGTTCGAGGAAGTGTACCGGAGCCTCCTCTTCGAACAGCAGGGAACCGGTGTCATCGCCATCCGTGCGACTGCCGGGATCGCTGGAGAGACGCCGGTGTTCTGCCTGCCCGCGGACCCGGCAGCGGTTCGTATCGCTATCGACGAGATCATCGCGGCCGAAGCTCCGTCTCTCGTCGCTGACCTGTCCTGAGCCGACACGACGAACTCGCGGTATCAGTCTTGTGACCGTTTAGCCGGCTTAACGTGATATTTGCCGGTTCGTCCCAGGTCGCTAATTTTCCCACTTCCGACGGCTTTTCTCCCAAATATCGGCCGTTTAAACGTTTAAAGCGGCGTGAAAAAGTCGTTAACTCCGTCACCCATTGAAGTAGAGACAGCCCACAGGCTCGTGTGTCATGTCCGATCACAACGCGACACGACGCGGCGTGCTCACGGGTATCGGCGCGACAGCTGCAGCTGCACTGGGTGGGGCAGCCATCTCCGGGACGGTTGCGGCGGCCGGTCCCTGGGAGTCCGTCGAGTCCCCGACCGGGAACACCCTCCACGACGTCGAATACACGGCCACCGGCGCGTACGCGGTGGCGGGTGGCGGTATCGTCCTCGAACGGACTAGCAGGGGCTGGCAGAAGGTCATCGGCGGTGGCCCGACCGGCAACGGGAACAGCCTCTACGGGGCCGATGTAACCGACGACGGCAAGGCCCTCTGGTTCGTCGGTGCCTCGGGCGCTATCGGCGAGTACGACGTGGAATCGGGCGTTCTCACCGACCACAGCGCCCCGATGGGCGTGACCAACAACTTCAACGACGTGTCCGTGACCGGGAGCGCCGGCGAGGCGAACGTCTACGTCGCCGGCGACTCCGGCAAGATGTACTACAGCTTCGAGAACGGCGCGAGCGAGACGTGGGACTACACCACGCCCGGCTCCGGGTCGGCCATCAACGCCGTCGACTTCCACGGCGTGCGCTCGGGCCACATCGTCGACGGCAACAAGAGCGTCTTCGCCACCGACGACGGCTCGACGTGGAACAAGATCGGCCTCGCCGACGCCAACGTCAACTTCTACGGCGTCGACTCCGACGGCCCAGATGACGTGTGGGTCTCCGGCGGTGGCGGGATGATTTTCCACTGGAACGGGTCCGAGTGGACGCCGACCGACACGGGCGACGCCGGCCTGCGTGACATCGAGGTCACCGGCGACGACAGCACCGGCTACACGGTCGGCGGCGGCGGTAAGGTGTACGCCCTCGGCGATGGCGGCTGGACCCAGGAACAGACGCCCGCTGGCGAGAACCTGAAAGCCATCGTCCGCGGCGGCACCGACATCGCGGTCGGTTCGGGCGGGACTATCCTGGAGCAGTAGCGACGGTACAGTAGGGCAGGCCGGTTCGAGACCGCGGTGCGCCGGAGCCACTGACTTTTCACCGACCCCCTCCAACACCCTGCATGGACGACATTCAGGTCCAGGGTACGTCGGTCCCCGCACTCGGCCTCGGGACGTGGCAGCTCACCGGCCAGTCCTGCCGTGAAACCGTCGAAACGGCGCTGGATATGGGCTATCGCCACATCGACACTGCACAGGCGTACGGCAACGAGCGGCAGGTCGGACTGGGGATGGACGCCGCCGCGGTCGACCGCGAGGACGTGTTTTTGACGACGAAGCTCGACGGCTCCAATCGCGACGAGCGGAGCGTCCGCCGGTCGACGCGGGAGAGCCTGAACAAACTGGGAACGGACTACATCGACCTCCTGCTCATCCACTGGCCGAACACGCCGTGGATGGCATCCCTGTCGGAGACGCTCGGGGCGATGAACGACCTCGTCGAGGAGGGGCTGGTCCGGCACATCGGCGTCAGCAACTTCTCGCCGTCGCTGCTGGACAAGGCGCGGGACATCTCCGCGGCCCCTATCTTCACCGACCAGGTGCAGTACCACCCCTACTGGGACCAGCGGAAGCTACTCGACTACTGTCGCATCCACGACGTGCTCCTGACTGCCTACAGCCCGCTCGCCCGCGGCGGCGTCCTCGACGACCCCGCGCTCGTCCAAGTGGGTAACAGGTACGGGAAATCCCCGGCGCAGGTCGCGCTTCGGTGGCTGGTCCAGCAGGACGGCGTGGCCGCGATTCCGAAAGCGTCCAGCCGCGACCACCTCGAAGCGAACATGGCAGTCTTCGATTTCGAACTGACCGGCGCGGAGATGGAGCGGATCCGGGACCCGTCGAAGGTCAAGACCGGCGTGCAGTTCGTTCGGTCGCAGTTGCCGTTCTGAGCGCCACAGTTGACTGGTTCTGCGGCCACACCGATTCGTCAAGCGTTTTGACGCCGCCGTTCCAACCCCGCGCTATGGTAACGGCGCTCGCCGATGATATCTGGTGGTACGACCTCACGGGCGTCAACGCAACGCTCGTCGACGACGACGGAGCGCTAACGCTCGTGGACACCGGGCTTCCCTGGCACGGCAACGCGCTCATCGCCGGCCTGAGCGACGCCGGCTACGAACTCCGGGACCTGGACCGAATTCTGCTGACGCATTTCGACTTCGACCACGTCGGCGGGCTGTCGGCCTTCGACGGCATCGACGTGACTATCTACGTCGGGGAGCGGGACGCCCCGCTGGTCACCGGCGAGCAGGCTCCGCCGCTGGGCAACCACAAGGGAGCGTTCCAGCGACTCGTCTCGCCGTTCCTCGACGCGCCGGACAACGACGTCGTCCCCCTCGCCGACGGCGACACCGTCGGCAGTTTCACTGTCTACGATACCCCTGGCCACACGCCGGGGCACGTCTGCTACGTCAGCGAAGACCATTCGCTTGGACTGCTGGGTGACCTCGTCCGGGAGGACAGCGGCCGCTCCGAGCCCTCGCCGTGGCTGGTGAGCTACGATACCGACGCCGTTGCTCGGAGTATCAGAGACTTCGCCGAGCGCGCACCGCGGTTTGAACTCGCTGTGCCGGGCCACGGCGTCCCCTTCGAGGAAGGGGGTTCCGCGAAACTCAGTAAGCTGGCAGCGACGCTGTGAAACGGCTGGCCTAGTCGCTACTGAGCCGGCCAGCAACGAAATCCTGACCGCCCAGCCCGACCGCTAGCGCGAACCCGATACCGACGGGGAACACGACCGCGAGCAACAACACGGCGAGCAGCAGCGAGTCGACGCCCGCGAGGTTGAGCGCGATAACGGCGGTAAACAGGTAGACGAGCGCCTGCAGCGTTCCCGAGAGGAGCGGCTTCGAGACCCACTCTTCGGCGGCATCGACCGACGTGATCACGTCGGCGACGTGATCAGCAACTAGTGCCCCCAGAACGAGGACGACGAGGGCACCGACCAGGGTCGGCGCGTAGGTCAATCCATCACGGAGCAGGGCCGCGACGGGAGCGATAGTGAGCGTCGCCGCAGCGACGTAGACGGCCGCCGCGTAGACGTAGTACTCGACGACTAGACCAGCCACTCTGCCAACGGTGCCGCTGTCAGCGTCGAGCAGCTGTCCGAGGTGCGTTTCCGGGAAGTTCTCCGTGATACCGGGACTGGAGACGAGGCCGGGGACGAGCGTGCCCAGCAGTCGGCCGAGACCGAACCCGACGACCAGGAACACTGCGGCGGCGACGATGTTCGGAACGTACCCGAACAGCGTCGCGGCGAGCGTCCGGAGCTCGCTGATGTTCAGCGTTCTGACCGCCGCAAGAACAGCGACCAGATAGACGAGATATCGGGCGAGCAGACCTGCTGCGGACGCGACCGGGTCCGACTCCGCTGTGACGGCAGACACCGGCGTTTCCTCGGCGCGGTCGTCGAGCCCGCGTTCGAGCGTCCAGTCGTACACCGCGCTGTCGAGGTACTCGCCGACCCCGTAGCCGATGGCGAGGATGACTGCCGCAATCAGTATCGTCCCGACGGCCGATACGCCGTCGGCGATGAATGTTGACAGATATTTGGCAATTCTATTAGCGACGTTCGCTTGCAGCAACAGCGGTCGTTCCGTGACGGCCTGAATCGCTAGCATAGGTGTATCCAGTAGTTACTCTCTTAATCTATCTATTAAATCCGTCGAAGAATATGTTAAATTATGCCCTTCAACAGCAAGAGGGTGCGGCCGGACCGGCTGTTGGTACTGCTGGGCGGACACCATAGACACGAAAAGACCGGGCGAGCCTACAGTTCCTCGGCGACCGCCTCGGCGTCAAGCAGGTCCGGGTCGACGACGAGGTCGGTCTGTCGGCTGGCGAAGTCCGGCAGGGAGCCCGCCGCGTAGACGACGACCCGGAGGTCGGGGGCAAGGTCCTTGGCGACGGCGATGGAGGTCGCCTGCGACATCTCGGTCAGCAGGTAGACCTCGGCCTCGTGGATGCCGGCTTCTTCGAGCCCGGGTCGGTTACCGACGTCGGCGACTGTGACCGTGTGGCCTTCGGCTTCGAGCGCGTCGGTGAGCGCGTTCGGGTCCGAGCCGACGAGAACCACCTTCATTCGTACTCGATAGTCGCTGGCGGTTTGTGGGTCACGTCGTAGACGACGCGGGCGACGTTCTCGTGCGCCCCGGTGATGCGCGACTGGATGCGCTGGAGCGTGTCCCAGTCGAGTTCCTGTGCGCGGGCGGTCATCCCGTCCCGGCTCTCGACGGAGCGGACGGCGACGACCCAGCCGTGGACGCGGTTGTCGCCCTTGACGCCCGTGGCCTTGCCGATGACGGCGGCCAGTGCCTGCCACGGCTCGTACTCCTCCAGTTCCTCCTCGACGACGTGGTTGGCCTCGCGGGCCACTTCCAGTTTCTCCTCGGTGACTTCGCCGATGATGCGGACGGCGAGGCCGGGGCCGGGGAACGGCATCCGCTCTGAGATTATCTCCTCGAGGTCGAGCGCCCGGGCGACCTCGCGGACCTCGTCCTTGTAGAGGTCCCGCATCGGCTCGACGATGCCCTCGAAGTCCACTACTTCGGGGAGGCCGCCGACGTTGTGGTGGGACTTGATCGTCCCCTCACTCTCGATGCGGTCGGGGTAGATGGTCCCCTGAACGAGGTAGTCGGCGTCGACGTCCTTGGCGACGGTCTCGAACTCCCGGATGAACTGCTCGCCGATGATGTGGCGCTTCTCCTCGGGGTCGGTCTCATCACCGAGCGCATCGAGGAAGCGGTCCTGGGCGTCGACGATCCGCAGCGAGTCCATGTAGCTGAACGTCTCGCGTATCTGGTCGGTCTCGCCTTTCCGCATCAGCCCGGTGTCAACGTAGACCGGGGTGAGCTGGTCGCCGATGGCCTCGTAGGCCAGCGCGGCGGCCGTCGAGGAGTCGACGCCGCCCGACAGTGCGATGACGGCGTTCTTGTCGCCGATCTCGTCGGCGATCTCGGCCTTGGCGTCGGCGATGAACTCGTCGACGTTCACCATCAGTGGCTCACCTCCTCAGTCGTCACAGTGTGTGGGTCGTCGCCGAGCACCGCTTCGAGCAGGCCGACGAAGGGCGGGCTGGCGCGTGTCGGTCGGGAGCGGAACTCCGGATGGAACTGCGTCCCGATGAAGTACGGGTGGTCCTCGGGCGCGAGTTCGAGTATCTCCATACGGTTTTCGGCGTAGCCAGAGAACTTCAGCCCGGCGGCTTCGAGGTCGTCGATGTACTCGGGATTGACCTCGTAGCGGTGGCGGTGCCGCTCCGTACAGGACTCGCCGCCGTACAGCGTCGCGGCAAGCGTGTTCGCGTCGATTTCGGTTTCGTGAGCACCCAGCCGCATCGTCCCGCCCATGTCCTCGATCTCGTACTGCTCGGGCAGGATGTCGATGACGGGGTGTGGGGTGTCTTCGTCCAGTTCGGCGGAATGGGCGTCGTCGAGGTCCAGTACGTTGCGGGCGTACTCGACGACGGCCATCTGGAATCCGAGACACAGCCCGAGGAATGGGATATCGTTCTCGCGGGCGTACCGAATCGCCTCGATTTTACCCTCCGTACCACGGGCACCGAAGCCACCCGGCACGACGATGGCGTCGGCCTCGCGCATCCGGTCAGCGTGGTGGTCGTTCATCTTCTCGGAGTTGACCCATTGGACGTTCACGTCGACGTTCTTCTCCAGGCCGGCGTGTTTCAGCGCCTCGTGGACGGACATGTAGGCGTCTTCGAGGTCGTACTTGCCGACGAGGGCAATATCGACTTCGCCCTCGGTGTTCTGGGTGACAAGGTCGCGCCAGCGGTTCTCCCGCTCGTCCTCGGGCAGGGCTTCGGTCGCGATGTCGAGTTCCTCCATCACGTACTGGTCGAGGCCTTCCTCCTCGACCATCAGCGGGACGTGGTAGATGTCGTCGACGTCGGGATTCGAGAAGACGGCTTCCGTCGGCACGTCACAGAACAGCGCGATCTTCTCTTTCGTGTCGATATCGAGTTTGTCCGAACAGCGGCCGACGAGAATGTCGGGCTGGAGCCCGATAGAGCGCAGTTCCTTCACGGAGTGCTGGGTCGGCTTGGTCTTCTGCTCGCCGTTTTTCGAGTAGGGAACGAGCGTGACGTGGGTAAAGAGAATATCGTCCTCGTCTTCCTCGTGGGCGAACTGACGGAGCGCTTCGAGATACGGCATCCCCTCGATGTCGCCGACGGTGCCGCCAACCTCGATGATACAGACGTCGTTTCCTTCGGCGGCCTCGCGGATGCGGCGCTTGATGTCGTCGGTGATATGCGGGATAATCTGGACCGTGCGACCGAGGTAGTCGCCGGACCGCTCCTTCTCGATGACGTGCTGGTAGGTCTTCCCCGTGGTGACGTTGTGGTCGAAGGTCATGTCGATGTCGAGGAAGCGCTCGTAGTTCCCCAGGTCGAGGTCGACCTCCCCGCCGTCTTTGAGCACGTACACCTCCCCGTGCTGGAAGGGGTTCATCGTACCGGCGTCGACGTTCAGATACGGGTCGATTTTGACCGCTGTAACGTCGAACCCGGCGTTTTTGAGTAATCTACCTGTACTGGCGGCGGTGATGCCTTTCCCCAGGCCAGACATCACGCCACCGGTGACGAAGATGAACTTCCGACCCAGTTCCGGGTCGTAGTCCGTTTCGGGTTCGGTCGGCATACCGACGGTGAACCCCGCGTAGTCTAAACGGTTTCGGAGCGCGCACTGTTCGCCACCCCGTCGCAGTGTCAACGGGGCTACAGTGACGGCTGTGTGAGGACGCGCCATGCCGCCACGAGAACAGCCAGCGTCAGCGCCGAGAACAGCGCATCACCGGGACTAGAGCCGATGGCGATGAACAACAGGTAGCCGGCGACGAATCCACCCAGAAGCGAGACGACGCCGTGCCGTGTCGAGTGCGACACCGCCGCCCTGGTTCGTGTTGACATAGTTCATTATTTATCAGTATATAGTATAAATGTACCTTCGGCTGGTCGTCAGGACTTGAGCACGCCGGATTTGATAGCGACGTAGGTCCCGAGGCCCCCCAGCGAGGCGAGGACGAGCGCCCGGGCTGGTCCGCCCGCGACGAGCGCCGTCTGCATCAGGACTAGCAGCGCCACCAGTGTGGCGATAAACGAAACGGCAGCGAACGCGAGCGGGCGGTTCATGATCGGAGATTGGGCCGACAGCGTCTCTGTCTTTCGATACTGTCCGGTAGTCTCGGGTCCCGGCAGTCGGATGCAACACCGGCTACAGGTGGTCACGGAGAAACGGCCCAACAGTCTCACCGACACGGCCGCTCTGGCCGACGAAGTGGTGGTCGGCCGGCAGTCGCTCGACGGCCTGTCCCAGTTCGGTGGCCCGGTCGACGACCGGCTCCCAGTCCACAGTGTCGTCGCGCTCGCCGACCACGACCTGTACCGGGCAGTCGATAGCGTCGAGCGCGGCGACAGCATCGAGATGGGCGGTCAGTCCGGCCGGCGGAGCGAGGACGGAGAGGACCGACGGCTCGGACTCGCTATCGAGTTCGGCGGCCGCACAGAGCGCCACAGCTGCGCCGAAACTGTAGCCGAACAAGCCGACAGCGTCGGCCCGCTCGCTCGCCCACGCCAGGGCGTTCTCGGCGTCGACCCGCTCGCCGCGGCCCTCGTCCCACGCGCCGTAGTCGAAGCGGAGACAGCCGACATCAGGGGCCAGTGCGTCGCTGACCGCGTTCAGGCGCGTGTCCGACCGCTTACCGCCGTACTGTGGATGGGGCGGGCACGCAACGACGATAGCGTCCGACCCGGGTCGGTCGAGCGTCGCGGTGACGTCTCGCCCGCCCGGAATCCCGACGGTAGTCATACGTGTTCACTCGCCAGCCCTCTGTAAGAAATTTAAGGTTGGAGAGACCAATGCGCATATATGGGAATCCTCTCGCGCGCGTCGTACGTCATCCGCTCGAAACTCAACGCCGTCCTGAACCGAGCGGAGGACCCGACAGAGACCCTCGATTACAGCTACGAGCAGTTGCGTGACGAACTGCAGGACGTCAAGCAGGGCATCGCGGACCTGACGACCCAGAAGAAACGACTGGAGATACAGAAGCGCCGCCTCGAAGAGAACGTCGAGAAGCACAACGAGCAGGCGCGCCAGGCCGTCGAGCAGGACCGAGAGGACCTCGCCCGTCAGGCGCTGGAGAAGAAAAAGCAGAAGATGAGCCAGATCGAGGATCTGGAGGGCCAGATACAGGACCTGCAGAGCCAGCAGGACCAGCTAGTCGAGCAGAAAGACGAACTCCAGAAACAGATCGAGCAGTTCCGGACCAAGAAGGAGACGATGAAGGCCCGCCACGAGGCCGCGAAGGCGTCGGCGCGCGTCAACGAGGCAATGACCGGCGCTGGCGACGAGATGCAAGACATCAATCAGGCTATTGAGCGCGCGGAGGAACGCACCGAGGACATGGAGGCCCGCTCGCAGGCGATGGACGAACTCCGCGAGGATGGCGTCCTCGAAAGTCAGATATCGGATGAGAGTTCGCTGGAGCGGGAGCTTGAGGAAGTCCGACAGAAAGGCTCAGTCGACGCCGAACTCGACACGCTGAAAGCCGAGATGGGGAAAGCCGAGGACGGCGACAGCGGGTCAAGCGACGCGGACGTCTCCGAGGCCGAACTGGAGAAGGAACTCACGGACGAGAGTACGCAGGTCGACGTCGACGAGAGCGAGGTCGAGTCAGAACTCGACGAACTGAAAGAAGACGAAAAGTAGCGCCGCCGCCGCGGGATTTTTACAGCGGCCAGACGACAGACACCGAGAGCGTCGTGACGACGCACAGAAGGAGCTGTAGCGGGCCGCCGACGCGCAGGAAGTCGGTAAAGCGGTACCCGCCGGGGCCGTACACCATCAGGTTCGTCTGATAGCCGATGGGTGTCAGGAACGCCGTTGCGACTGCGAACGTCACGACGACGAGGAACGGGAACCCGGCGACGCCGATCTCGGCGGCGGTGGCGACGGCGATCGGGATCATCAGCACGACGGTCGCAGCCGGAGTGATGACGCTGGCGAGGACGGCCGTCAGGAGGTACACCAGCGCCAGCAGCGCCAGCGGCGGGAGGACGCCGGCCGCGTCGACGAGGAGGCCACCGACGAACGCGGCCCCACCGGTCGCTTGCATCGCCTGCCCCAGCGGGAGCAGTCCGGCAAGCAGGAACACGATGTTCCAGCTCACCGCGTCGTAGGCCTTCGATGCGCTCAGCGTGCCGGTCGCGACCGTGGCGACGACGCCGCCGAGTGCGGCGATGTAGATTGGAAGCAGATCCAGCGCCGCGAGCGCGATGACTGCGAGCAGGGTCGCGAGCGGGACCGCCGCCGCGGCGTCGAGCGACGGCGGGCCGCCGTCGAGCGCGTCGAACAACTCCGGGGGACCCTCGGTCAAGACCAGGTACCCCTCGTCCTGCAGGTGGCCCACCTCGTCGAGAGGCGTCTGGAGCAAGAGCAGGTCGCCAGCGGACAGCTCGACCGCCGCGAGGTTCTCGTGGATGATCTCGTCGCCGCGGCGGACGGCGAGGACCGTCACGTCGAACCGACTGCGCAGTTGCACGTCGGCGAGCCGCCGCCCGCGGAGCCGGGACTCCCTGTGAATGACGGCCTCCGCGAGAACGGCCGGATGGCCGCTCTCTGCCAGGAGGTCCGCCGTGACGGACTCGCGGGCGAGGTCCCGCAGGTCGAGCGTCTGGGCGAACTGATTGACGGCCTGTCGGTTCCCGCGGACGGTCAGCACGTCGCCGGGTTCGAGCGGTCGGTCGGTGGCCGTCGCGAAGAACGACTCGCCGTTGCGGTCGATCTGGAGCACATCGATGTCAAGCGGGTCGCTCGCGGCGAGGACCTGTTCGACGGTGGCCTCGGTCGGCAGCGACTCTCCCGCATCGACTACGTCCGCGACTGCTTCGACCACGTCGTCGGGGACGCCGCCTTCCAGCGCCTCCTGCACCGTCAGTCCGACCAGCGGCGACGAGTCCCGCACCTGTAACTGCGACAGGTGGCGGTCCATGTCGAACTCCTCCGTGAAGTCGGCCGCGGGGTGGACCCGTTCGGGAACGAGCGCCCGACCGACTGTCAGCAGGTAGGCCACGCCGACGGCGAGGATGACGACGCCGACGGGCGTCAGCGAGAACATCGAGAACGGTCGGCCAAGCAACTGCGCCGAGAGGTCGCTGGCGAGGAGGTTCGTCGAGGTACCGACCAGCGTGAGCGTCCCGCCGAGCATCGCGGCGAAAGAGAGCGGCAACAGCAGGTTCGACGGCGAGATACCGTATCGCTCCGAGAGCCCGGTGACCAGCGGGATGAAGACCGCGACCACCGGCGTGTTGTTGACGAACCCCGCGCTGACGCCCGTCGTGCCCACGATGGCGGCCAGCAGGCGCTGCTCGTCGCCGCCGGTCAGCGCCGCCAGCCTCCCGGCCAGCCAGTCGACGACGCCGGCCGATTCGACGCCGGCGCTGAGGATGTACATCGCGACGATGGTGACCACCGCCGGGCTGGCGAATCCCTCGATGGACGTCCGTGCCGGGACACCGGTGTACGGTTCCAGCACGACCAGCGCGACGAGGACGGCGATGGCCGTCATGTCAGGCGGCAGCCACTCGGTGACGAACAGCGTCAGGGCGGCGGCGACGAGCGCGAAGACCACGAGCGCACCCATCGAGAGCGGGGGCATACCATTGCCCTCGATGGATGGGGGCAAAAGCGTCGGGGGCGATTCCGACCGATCACCCCGCCGGTGGACGGCTGGGACAGGCGACCGGTCTCACTCCGGGTTCGGCGCGTAGCCCGCCCCGACGCGAAGCGTGAGGGCGCGCTCGCGCACCGACAGCGACAGCGCCTCGTGCGTGCTGAGTTCGCCGTCGCGGCTGAACGTGAGTTCGTCGCCGTCGCCGCTAACCGAGATCTCCTTCGCACGAACGTGGGTCACCCCGTCGGTATCGAGCGACAGGAGTCGCTGACCGATGGCCTCCGCGACGAGGTTCCCCGTTGGCATCTGTTCGACGATAGCCACGTCCAGCAGGCCGTCTTCCATGTTTGCTTGCCCGCCTTCCGCGACGAACTTACGGGCGTTGCCCACCAGGAGACAGGCGGACTCGCCCGACCATGTGAACGGGCCGTCCTCGCCGACAGCCGCGACAGTGATGTCGAACCCGTCGAAGCGGAGCGCCTCCTGTGCCCCGGTGAGCAGAAACGCCAGCGTACCGAACCGCTCTTTGAGGTCGCCCGGTGTCGAGACGCTGGCGTCGGCGGGGAGGCCGGCGATACAGGAGACGAGAAACGGCTCGTCGTCGGCGACACCGACATCGACCGGCCGCGTGTCTCCGGTGTCGGCGATTTCGACACCGTGTTCGATGTCCGTGACGCCGATGTTCCCGGCCAGGAGGTTCGCCGTTCCGGCCGGGATGACGCTCAGCGTCACCGAGTCGAGGTGGCCGGCGTCGTCGAGCCCACGGATGACCTCGTTCACCGTCCCGTCGCCGCCACAGACGGCGACCTCCGAAGCTTCGGCTCGACCCGCCTCGCGGCCGAGTTCGACCGCGTCGCCCGCCGCCTCGGTTTCGTACACCTCGAACCCGCGCGCCGCCATCAGCCGCGGGACGTAGTCGGCGTGCTCGCCGTCGCCACTGACGGGGTTGAGGATACACCGACGCGAGCCAATCTGCATGGTACTAGCGAGTCCGGTCCGGCACTTATACCGTGGTGATGTGCGGCGGCGTCAGTCCCAGTCGACGTCGACGCGCCGGTCCGTCTCGCGGAGAATGAAGGGGCCGATAGCGAGCGTTCGTTTGGTTATCGTGACGATACGGAGGATGTACGATATCAGGACCGTGAACGGAAGCAGCGATGCTGTCGTCGTCACCGCGAGGAGCCACAACACGTCGGGGACGCCGGCCGTGACGCCGACGAAATCTTGCACATCGAGGAACAATAACGAGGTGATTGCGACGGTAAGCGCCGGGATAGCGACGTACAGCAATGTCCGGGAGAGGTCGGACAGTTCCCACTGAAAGTACAGCGTCTTGAAGTGTTCCCGGGCCAGGCCGAACAGTTCGAGCGTCTCGACGAGTTCCGCAAGCGAGTCGTCGATCTCGTCGGTGAGTTCGTCGGCGTAGGCCTCGCGGATGCGTCGACCGGCGTACAGCTTCCAGGAGTAGTTGTAGTCCAGCGCGGCCTTGACGACGTCGAACTCGCCGAAGGTCCCGTCTTCGAGCTGAGCGGTGACGCTGTCGGCGTTGGTCAGCACGTCCGCCAGATAGTTCGACAGCAACGCCGCCAGGTCGTCATCGAGCGCCGCCTCCTCGGCGGCGTTCCGAGCATTCTCGGCCCGTTCGGCGGTCCCGCGGACCAGCGACCGGAGGAACGCCGAGGGCTCTGCCGGACTGACTGGCGTGTCGACGGCGTCGGCCACGTCGGCGCGGAACTGCATCGACCCGTCCATCCGCTCGCGCTGATCGCCCACTGCCCCGAGTTCCTGTGACAGGACGAGCTGGTTCAGTGTCAGAACCAGCGTAACGGCGGTTACAGTCCCCGTAATCAGCGCCTGAAACAGCGTTTCGACCGGGTCACCACGAGTCAACAGCGTCAATGCCGGTGTGGGATGCAAAAGTCCGACGGCGAGAATCCCACAGAACAGGACACCGGAGAGGAGGGCAGTGACGAGCCAGCGGTCCGCGTCGAGCAGGAGCCAGAGAAGTCGGGTGTCACCGGTGGCGCGCTCCCGCATGGTATCGCTCGACGCTCCACTGTCAGTGGTCATACAGGTCGGCTCGCCCGCCGGGGATAAAAGGGCGTGCCTGGCAGATGCCAGAAAGCCAGTACACCGTCGGTGAGAATCGGCCGAACGAACTGCAGCTATCGGCCGGCGAGGAACGTCACAGCGGTCCGCTGCTGCTCGACCTCGGTTTCGAGGTGGTCGCGGAACTCGGCGATATCGATGTCCTTCTCCTCGCGTTCCTTGCGGTCCCGGACCGAGATGGTCCCGGCCTCTTCCTCGTTGTCGCCGATGACACACATGTAGGGCACGCGGTCGTCGTGGGCCTGCTGGATCTTCTTGCCGACCGTCCAGGAGCGGTCCTCGATGGTGACCCGGAAGTCGTCGAGTTCGTCCTGAATCTCCTCGCAGTAGGCGATGTTGTCGTCGCTGACCGGCAGCAAGCGGATCTGTTCGGGGGCGAGCCACGGCGGGAACTTCCCGTTGTAGTGCTCGGTCAGCACCATGAAGAACCGCTCGTAGGAGCCATACAGCGCGCGGTGGATCATCACCGGGCGGTGCTCCTCGTTGTCCTCGCCGGTGTAGGAGAGGTCGAACCGCTCCGGCATGTTGAAATCCAGCTGGACAGTCGGGCCGTCCCAGTGGCGACCGAGCGCGTCCTCGAAGGCGAAGTCGATCTTCGGGCCGTAGAACGCGCCGTCGCCTTCCTCGACGACGTAGTCGATGTCCTGCTCGTCGAGGACGGCTTCGAGCTGAGACTCCGCTTTCTCCCAGATTTCGTCGCCGCCGACGGACTTCTCGGGCCGGGTGGCGAACTGGACGGTGTAGTCGAGGTTGAACGTGTCGAGCGTGTCGAGGATGATGTCGACCGTCGCCAGCACCTCCTCCTCTATCTGGTCCGGCCGGACGAACAGGTGGCCGTCGTCGATGGTAAAGGCCCACGTCCGGGAGAGCCCGGAGAGTTCGCCGCGCTGCTCTTTGCGGTACACCTTCCCGTCCTCGAAATACCGCACCGGCAGATCCCGGTAGCTCCAGGAATTCTGCTCGAAGATAGTGGCGTGGCCCGGGCAGTTCATCGGCTTCAGGCCGTACTCCTCGTCGTTGACGTCGAGCAGGAACATGTCGTCGACGTAGTTCTCGTAGTGGCCCGACTTCTTCCACAGTTCAGTGCGGAAGACGTGGGGCGTCTCGACCTCGTCGTAGCCGGCGTCGCGGTTGAGGCCGGCGACGTAGTCCGACAGCTCGTTGAGGATCTTCTTGCCGTTGGGTTCGTACAGCGGCAGGCCCGGCCCGGTCGTCTCGTCGATGGAGAACAGGTCCATCTCCTGGCCGATCTTGCGGTGGTCGCGCTCCTCGGCCTTGCGGCGCTGTTCGAGGAACTCGTCGAGCGCGTCCTCCGTCGGGAAGGCGGTCCCGTAGACGCGGGTCAGCGTCTCGTTGTCCTCCTCGCCGCGCCAGAAGGCAGCCGAGATTTCGAGCAGGGCGAAGCCACCGATCTCGCCGGTCGATTCGACGTGGGGGCCCTGACAGAGGTCCTCGAACTCGCCTTGGGTGTAGAAGGAGACGTCCTCGTCGTCCGCGGCCTCGGTTTCGAGGATGTCTTGTTTGAACTGATTGTCCTCGTAACGCTCGAAGGCTTCGTCTCGGTCGACGAGTTCGCGCTCGATGTCGAGGTCCTCCTCGATTATCGCCTCGGCTTCGGCCTCGATGGCTTCGAGGTCGTCCTCGTCGATGTCGACGTCGGTGATGTCGTAGTAGAACCCGTTGTCGGTCCACGGCCCGATTGTGAGCTTGGCATCAGGATAGAGGCGCTGTAGGGCCTGTGCGAAGACGTGGGCGGCGGAGTGCCGAAGCACGTCGAGATACTCGTCACTGCTCTCGGTGACGATTTCGAGCTCGACATCGGCTGTCAACGGCGCGTGCTTGTCGACAAGTTCGCCGTCGACGACGCCGGCGACCGTGTCGTCACCCAGCCCTGGCCCGATTTCGTAGGCGACATCCTCGACCGTGCTGCCGCGCTCGACCTCTAGTGGGGTCCCGTCGGGCAGCGTGACCGTGACCGTACTCATATCCGAGGATACGACGGCGGCCGGGGATAAGTGTATTGAGACGCGGGCGACGCTGGCGTTACTCTGGCAACAGCGGGTCCGAGTCCTCGTCGATAGCGTCGGCCGCCGGCAGGTCAGACTGGGCTGGCGGCCGCGCCGCACTCGCCCGTTCCAGCGATGAAAACGTCGATTCGTCTTCCCCTTCGAGCATGGTGAGCCGGTCCCTGACAGTGACCGTCTCCCCGTCGGCTGTGTGCGGCGTCACGCACCTGAGCTTCGCTCCGTCGTACTCGGCTAATAGTTGGATCGGGAACACGAGCGCGCGGTACTGCTCTCCCGTTATTTCCGAATCTACCGACCGCACCCGGAACGCTGGGTCGAGTGAACAGTCGTTTCGTTTTGCCCACTCCTGAAAGACGCTAACTCGGTTGAGTGCGAATAGCCCGAGCTCAGTCCGTGCCTCCGCTGGTGTGGACGGGATCTGCCGGCCAATTACCTGAACGGCAATATCTGACAGAACGTCAGCGTCCGACAGTCCCTGAAGCCGGTCGATGACCGCAGCCTGTTGCTGCGTGTGCCCGTCGGGCAGGAGTGAACGAACGTACAGTTCTGCCCGTGTCTCGTCTGGCTGCGTGCTCCCCTGCATCGTATAGAAATTAATGGACAGCGACCGGCAAAAGTATTCCTGTTGACAAATAATGGTTAGAACGATTATACACTGAACGACGGAAGGTGAATCAACGGTTTCACCGTCGGTTGGACAGCCACGGACCGCGTCAACGTGATAGGGAGTACTATGTGGGCACAGTTCGCATGAGAAGCCGGATATGTATGATTCGGTGCTCGTAGCCACAGACGGCAGTTCGGGTACGACGGAGACGCTCGCACACGCCACCTCTATCGCGCGCGACAACGACGCGACCCTCCACGGCCTGTACGTCGTGGACAAGCGGCTGTACCTCGCGGCCGACAAATCCAATCAGGACGAAGTGCGGCAGTCGCTGGAGGAAGAGGGGGACGTCGCGCTCGACGACATCGTGGTCAGCGGCGAGGAGTCCGGCGTCGAGGTCGTCACAACCATGGAAGAGGGCATTCCCCACAAGACGATCACCGACTACGCCGAGCAGGAGGATATAGATCTCATCGTGATGGGGACCCACGGTCGAACCGGACGGGACCGGGTCGCCAATCTCGGGAGCGTCACCGAGCGCGTTGTGCAGAGCGCGCCCGTCCCCGTCCTCGTGGTCCACATCGAATAGCTCAGGTGGGGTACCGTTCGTATCGCGGACGTGCTTGACGGCGGACAGACCACCAGTAGCACCCCGTTCTGACCGGTATCTTTTCGAGCCGCCGACACGATGGGAGCAGTATGGACAGCCGAGAGTACACCTTCGAGGGAGCCACGCCGGACATCCACGGATACGCCCACGTCAGCCGCGAGGCGACGCTGGTGGGCGACGTCACTGTCGGCCCGAACGCGAACGTCTGGCCCGGCGTCGTGTTGCGCGGCGACGTGGCGCCCGTCGAGGTGGGCCGTGAATCGGCGATCGGTGACGGGGCTATCGTCCACGCATCGACCGTCGGCGAGAAGGTGATGGTCGGCCACGGAGCCGTCCTCAACGACGCAGCGGTCAAGGACGGGGCGCTCGTTGGCTTCAACTCGACAGTCAGCGACGCCACCATCGGCGAGGGCTCCATCGTCGCGATGGGGACGGTCGTCCCGCCGGGCTACGAGGTTCCTGCGGAGTCGTTCGTCCGTGGGAGCCCGGCCACGGTGACACCGCTGTCAGAGACAACAATCGACCCGAACGAGGTGTTCGAGGCGTTCAGCTCCGGCGATTACGCCAACCTCGCGGCCCGCCACGAGGATCTCTTCGAGTAACACCGGGTATCAACGCTGGAGACACACGACGGGTCACTTATAGTGGAAGAGCCCACACAGTACCGAGCATGGACGATATCGTCGACCTGGTGACCCGGTCGCTCGCCGACGACACTGCCGCCGAGTTCACCGAGCGGGTCGACGAACAGGCGATGCAGCTCCGGAGAGCCATCGAGGCCGGAGAGTTCGACAACGAAGCGTTCTCCGTCGGCCTGGAGATCGAACTGTACGCCATCAACGCGGAGCCGGACCCACCCGAGCCAGACGAGGAAGCAGACGACGAGGGGGTCGCCGAAGAAGACCTCGACGACGACCTGAGCGGATCGGGCGGGGCGGCCTGGAGCGGGTCGCTCGACGCGCCGGCGGAGCCAGAAGACGGCGCTGGCGCATCACTGGAACCAAATGGCGACGGGCCGTCGCTGGAGCCAGACGAAGGCGACCCGCTGGAACCAGCCGGCGGTGAGTCACTGGACCAGAACGCCGGCGAAACCGCTGCCGAGTCCGAGGATTCGTTCGGTCCCGGAGAGGGACCGTCGCTCGACATCGACCCGGACAGCCCGCTGGCCGAGGACGAACCAGAGACGCCAGAGGAGGAGGAGGCCGAACCGGCCGTCGAGTCGTCAGTCGAGGAAGAAAGTGACGAGCCGTACATGGACCCCGAGGACTGGGAGGGGCGGCTGACCCGCCTGCCCGACGTGGTGTTCGAGGGCGAGGCCAACAAGGAACTGGGCCTGCACAACGCCGAGGTCAACACCGAACCGAACAGCTTCGACCAGACCGGGATGGAGGTCCAGACGACGGCGGTGGAGATGCAGACGAAACAGGCCCGCCAGCAGGCGAGCAAGCACAACTGCGAACTCGTCCTCGACGCGATGTGGACCATCCCGCCCGAGGAGGGCAGCGAGCAGTACCTCTCGGCGCACGAGACGAACGACGGCGTCGTCCTCGCGGACAACATGCGGCAGGCTCCCAGATACGTGGCGCTGGACAACGAGGCGCTGGACCACGCCG
Organism: Haloarcula sp. KBTZ06; assembly: GCF_048595605.1. Lineage (NCBI taxonomy): Archaea > Methanobacteriati > Methanobacteriota > Halobacteria > Halobacteriales > Haloarculaceae > Haloarcula > Haloarcula sp. KBTZ06. The sequence goes on along the minus strand of NZ_CP184337.1, from coordinate 551,102 downwards.
GCGGCAGTATCGACTTCGACGTGCCGGGGCACAGCGGGTCGTTCCCGACGATTCTGTTCGAGTCGCTGGCCACCTCGATCCAGCCACACCTTCAGGTTCCGGATGCCGAGGCGTTCCCCGAGTACTACAACGCCGCGATACGGACGCTCGGGCCGCTGCTCGCGCTCTCGGTGAACTCGCCGTTCCTCCCCGCGGACATGTACGACGACACCGACGGCGAGTGGCTCTGTGACAACACCCATCACGAACTCCGCATCGCGGCCTTCGAGCAGTCGGTCAACACCAGCGAGAACCCGAAAGTGCGGGTCCCGCGGGACCTCGACGACACGACGGATGTCGTCGGTCGCGTCGTTGACGACGACCTGTTCGCGCCGTTCCTGCGGGAGTTCCTGCACGACGACGAGCGAACGGCGTTCGAAGACGAGTTCTGGGAGTTCGACCACAAGCGCGGGACCTACTGGCGCTGGCTCCGCTGTGTCGTCGGCGGAGCCCCCGTCGACGGGGCAAGCACTGAAAAGTCGCTTCGCATCGAGTACCGCCCGCTGCCGACCCAGCCCCACGCCAAAGACATGATCGGACTGCAGGCGCTGACGGTCGGTCTCATCCGCGGGCTGGTCGTCGCCGACCATCCCGCCGCGGAACTGCCCTGGCAGGAGGCCAGGCGGAGCTTCTACAGCGCCGCGCAGGACGGCTCTGAGGCCGACCTCTCGTGGGTGACAGCCGAGGGCGAGCGAACAGCCGACCACGACGAGATCTACGACGAAATCTTCGAGTACGCCCGTCTGGGGCTGGCCGAGCAGGGCGTGCCCGAGGCTCGCATCGACGAGTATCTCGACCCGATTGAAGCCCGCTACGAGGCCGGCATGACCCCGAGCGACTGGAAGATCGACCGGGTTCGACAGTCCCTCGATTCCGGCGACGACCTCTCGACGGCCATCCAGTCGATGCAGCGGGACTACATCGGGGCGAGCCGCGAGCACCACTCCTTTGCGGAGTGGCTGTAAGCGACCAGTCCCACGGCGGCAAGGAGTCGGCAACCCTGCCGGATGGCGGGTATTTATTCGGGTGACGCCGTTATATTCGGGTGATGGTATCCACAGGCGACACAGCGCCGGACATCTCGGCGACAATCGCGAACGGTGAGGTAGCGGACTTCGAACTGAGCGACCACCTGGGCGACGGGCCGGTCGTGCTCGCCTTCTTCCCGGGTGCGTTCACGCCGCCGTGCTCCAACGAGATGGTGGCCCTGCAGGAGCATCTCGGGGACTTCCACGACGCCGGCGCGACGGTGCTCGGCCTCAGCGCCGACTCGGCGTTCTCGCTGAACTCCTTCCGCGACGAGCACGGTCTGGAGTTCGACCTGGTCAGCGACATGGGCCGGTCGGCGATTCAGGACTACGACCTCGAAATCGACATCGAAGACCTCGGGCTGCTCGGCGTCGCGAACCGCGCCGTGTTCGTCGTCGACGACGACGGCGAAGTCTCCTATAGCTGGGTCGCCGACGACCCGACCAACGAGCCGGACTACGACGAACTGCTGGACGCCGTCGAGTCGGCGTAAACGGGCCACATAATACTCCGAACCGAATTTTTATCGGTACTGTCTCACAGCTACGCGTCTCGCGCCCGCCGAGCACCGGTGCCGGCCGACACCGCAGCGAGGTCGAACACGGCACCGTCAAGCGGCACGCCGGCGTAGGGGTCCGATGCCAGCAGGAGCGCCCCGTCGAGGTCGACGTAGTCGACAAGCGGCGCGAGGTGGACCGCCGCGGCAATGCTGGCGTTTGACTCGACCATGCAGCCGAGCATCGAGTCGAGACCGTGCGCGTCGGCGGCGTTGAGCAGTCGGGTTGCGGGCCGGAGCCCGCCGCATTTGACCAGTTTGGCGTTGACGATGTCGCAGGCGTCGGCGACCCGTGGGACGTCCGACGCGGTGACGCAGGACTCATCGGCAGCGACGGGGATATCGGTCGCGTCGGTCACGCGGCGGAGGCCGTCGATGTCGTCGGCTTCGACCGGCTGTTCGAGCATCGTGACGCCGGCGTCGGCGAGCCACGCAGTCTTATCGATAGCCTCCCCGGCGGTCCAGGCGGCGTTGGCGTCGACGCGTACCTCGGCGTCGGGGGCCGCGTCCCGGACCGCGTCCAGTCGCGCCCGGTCGTCGTCGGTTCCGAGTTTGACCTTCAGGTGGCCGAAGCCGTTGCCCGCCGCTTTCCTGGCCTTCTCGGCCATCCGCTCGGGCGAGTCGATGCCGACCGTATAGGTCGTCGGCGGGACAGCGTCAGGGTCGAGTCCCCACTGGCGGTACAGCGGCAGGTCCAGGCTTCGAGCGGCGAGGTCGTGGACGGCGATGGAGAGTGCCATCCGGGCAGCAGGCTGATTCGGCGCTTGCTCGCCGAGTTCTCGTTCAATATGCTGCTGGGCGTGCGGGTCGCCGATGCGGGCGACGGTCTCACAGAGCGAGGGCAGCGTTTCGGCCACTGACTGCGCGCTCTCGTCGTAGTACGCCGACGGCGTGACAGCCCCGATGCCGGTGGTTCCCTCGTGGGTGAGTTCGACCACGACGGTCTCGCTGGTCTCGCTGGTCTCCCGCGAGATGCCGAACGGGTTCGACAGCGGCAGGTCGTGGCGGTCGACAGTCCAGTTCATAGGATGGCGTCCAGCACCTCGTCGGGGACGCCGTGGCGGACGGGGTCCGTCGCCGGTGCGCCGAGGGATTCGCTGTACCCCGCGACAGCATCCGCGGCCTCGCTGTCGTCGAGATGGCGCGTGTTCAGCATCCCCGCGACGACTGACGCGTCCGAGATAGGCGCGGCCAGCCGCTCGTAGATGTCGACGTACTCGGGGAGCGGTGGAATGTCGAAGGACTCGTAGCCGTGAATCGCCTCGCGGCCGGCCTCGTGGCACATGACGAGCGCGTCGGGAGCCGACCCGTGGAGGATGCTCGTCGTCACGCCCGAATAGGCCGGGTGGGCAAGCGCGCCCTGACCCTCGACCACGAGGAGGTCCGCCGCCTGTGCCGCTTCGACCAGTCGCTCGACAGCGCCGGCGGCGTAGTCGGCGATGACGCGGTCGACGACGATGCCCCGGCCGGAGATGGCGATGCCGGTCTGACCGGTCGGGACGACGGCGGCGTCGAGGCCGCGCTCCCGCGCCGCGTCGCGAATTTCGAACGATGCGGTCATCTTCCCCGTCGAGCAGTCGGTGCCGACGGTCGTCACGACCGTCGCGTCCACGTCGCCGGCGGTCCCCGCCGCCACAGTCAGGTCCTCAGGTGGCTTTCGGAGGTCGTGCAGTTCGGCGTCGTGTTCCGCGGCGAGGCGGGCGAACTCCTCGTCGTCGGCCAGGAAGTAGTGCAGTCCCGAGTACACGTCACAGCCGCGTTCGAGCGCCATTCGCACGTCAGCGCGCCAGGACTCGTCGAACTCGCCGCCGATGGGCGAGATGCCGATGACGAGCGCGTCGACGTCGGGTGCGTCGGCCATCGACGCGACGATTGGGGCGTCCTGTACGTCCGGCAGCGAGTCGTGGACGCGTTGGCCGGCCCGCTCGCGGTCGACGAGTGCTCGTACTTCCCGGTCGCCGTACCGCAACAGCCCGACAGCCGTCTTGGCTCGGTCGGGAAAGGCGTCGTGTGTTAAGATGGCTACGGCCATGGCCGGACAGAATCACCGCCCCGCGAAAAAGCTACGGAACCGGCACCGAGGGTGCCGGAATGAACAGGGCCCAAACTACGGCACGCGCAACCGAACGGTCCACAGTGACCGGACGGCATCGTCAAGTGCTGTGTCGGGCTCCCCAGTCGCGTCGACCGGTTTCATCGCCGTCGAAAGGTCCTCGAACTCGTGGATAACCGACCCCTCGCCGACGACGTACAGCCGGTCGGGGGACACCTCCTCGATAGCGGCCCGGCAGCGGTCAAGATGGGAGTCGATCTGCTGGTCCCGGAGCCGCTCGAACCGGCTCTGTGAGAAGCCGCCCTTGGAGTGCTGGCTCTTTAGCTCCGAGTCGAAGCCGTGGAAGGCAGTCTGCTCCCGGCCGTCGTACTCGCCCAGGGCGAACAGGTCGGAACGGACTAGCGCGACGACGTGCTTGCCGGTGGGCTCGAACCACGACCGCTCCAGTCGAACGGCGTCGGCCCACTCGGTGAACGGCGACGGCGGCGCGGGGACGGACAGACACGCCGACAGAAGGCCTGCGTCATCCGTAACAGCCAGGCACGGCGCGGCGCTGGCGACCAGCGACGCGCGGTCGCCGAAGGCATCCCGGACCGGGCCTGGCAGGGAGTGCTCCCCGTCGACGTAGGCAGTAAAGACGCCTTCCGGCTCCGTCTCGAAGGACTCCAGCCGGTCGAGGACCTCACTCAGCCGCGACCTGCTGAGCGTCTCCTCGGCCCGGAACGTCGATTCGCCTTCTTCGTCCTGCAACCGCTCGACGCGGTCTTGGAGTTCGGCGACGCGGTCCTCCAGCCGGTTGACCTCGGCCTCGGCCCGCTGGCGCTCGGTCGCTGCGTCGGCGCGGCGTTCCTTCTCGGCGTCGAGCTGTCGTTCGAGGTGATGGTTCTCCTCTTCGAGTTCGGCCACCCGCTCTTTCAGCGACGCTCTGCCCAGCAACCGGTCAAGCATCGACTGGATGGCGGACGGGGACGGGCTTAAAAGTGACTTCCCGGACCGCCACTGCACCGAGGAGCCGTCAGTCAATCTGGCGTTTCGCTGTCATCACGCAGTGACGATATGATGAGTCGCTTGATGCCGCGTCGGAGGAGCCCACTGGCAGCCGGCTGAGAGATATCGAGATCCGCGGCGACATCGCTGAGGGTCGCGTTCCGCGGTTCTTCGAAATACCCTGTTTCGAATGCGACGAGGAGCGCCTCTCGCTGGCTATCGGTCAACCCGGCGTCGGTGTTCCCCAAACTGGCGTATTCGTTCACGCGCAGTAAATCGATATCAATCCCGTTCTGTTGTGCGTAGTCCCAGAGGTGAACTAGATCCGTTCGGTCGGGCATCCACACTGTGAGAATCCAGGCACTCCCGTCGTTCTCCATGTCGAGTATGACACCGTTCGCGGAGGAAATTACAGGTGAGAGGATTTTCGCTTCGTCCGTGTACTCGAAGCTGTAGATGGCCTCGTCGTCTCGGGTTTCGATGACTCGCTCGAATTCGCCGATGGTACTGTCGTTCCGTAATCCGTCTTCGAACTGCTGGAAATCGGACGATTCGATGTGATAGAAGAATTTCCCCGAGGTCGGGTCTGTTCCCGCCTCTGACACCGACCTGACTTTCGAACTGCGGTCGTGAGTAACGGTCTCCGTGAGCACGATGTCCGGGTGCTCGGCTCGGACGACCGCCGTGATATCGGTCATTGTTCTGTATCGTGGTTTGGTGCGCTAACGCGGACAAGTAGGCGTTATAACGGTAGCCGTGCGGTAGCTTAACTGGGTCGGTTGGTCGTGGTTTCTGCGCACGGGACTGCGGTCAGGGTTTGCACGTCGATACGAGCCGGTCAGCCTGGGAGACCCGATCAGAAATCACCCCACTGTTCAGCACAGTCCCGCACATCGATGGTTCAGACGCGATGATTGAACAGCACGGCCCAGAGACGCTCGAACCAGCCGGCTTCGGACGACGGGGTGGTCCCTGCGGGGAGGTAGAATTTGGATTCCGTAGCTCTGTCCTGATCGTCTGCAAGGTTCCGCTGTGGCATCAGGTGAATAGTAGTCCCCTGACTGCATTGCTCTGTAGCTTAAGCGTATAACCTACTTATACCGGCCCGCGAGAAGTCGCTCGCTTTCTGCCCGCTCAGTGAAAACGGAGACTGTCATCAGAGCGGGGGTTCGACGACCTCAGACCGCGGTATCGGGCAGTGTCGGCGTCCCCTCGGAGATAGAGAGCAGTTGTGCGGCGTGGTCCGCTTTCGCCAGGAACACTTCTTCGAGGCTGGGCGGGTTCCGGACGTTGGCGTTTTCAAGCATCGATTCGGGCACGACGAGTGTGTCTGCCGGGACCTGTTCGTCCCCGTGGACGGCGAAGTGCTGGGAACCGAGCTTCATTACAAGCGGATAGTCTGTGCGTTCGACCCCCTCGCCGGAGGCGTACAACTGTTCGTTCACTCGTTCGTGCTGCTCGCGACACATCGCGGCCGCCGCGTCGTCTCTCGGTTCGACGTAGAGGCGGCCGAGGTAGTATCCGCGCGAAAACTGTTCGAACATCGGTGCATCTGGATGTGTGTCATTGACATACATAAGTGTTCGCCGGCAGCCTTTTGCCGTCGTGCAAACAGCGCGGACTCAGTGGGTGGACGACGCGGTGTCGGCTCCCGTCCGACAGGGCTATGCCGCGAGCGGCCCCGGTTCGACCCATGAGCGAGCAGCGGGGGCCGTTGCCACGTCGGTACGCGCGGTACTACCTGGAACAGACACCGAGCCTCGTGTGGCTGCTGGTCGTCAACGCCGTCGCGATGCTCGTCGGCGTCCGGTACTACGTCGAAACGATGCCCGACGTGTCGACGTTTCTCTGGCCACTTTATGCTGATTCGCCGGCTGCACTATTCCTGATGACACTGTCGGTGGCTACCCTCCTGCCGTTCCTCGGCAAGTCGCTCGACGAGGTGCCGCTGACGGTGCCGCTGGCGTACCTCCATACCATCGCGCTTGTCTGGCTAGTCAAGATGGGTCTGTGGACCGTCGTGGCGTTAAACATCGGCTTCGACGCCTATTTCCCGGCTCCGTGGGCGTACTTCGGCATCATCGTCACCCACCTCGGGTTCGTTGCCGAGGGGCTGTTAGTCCCTCACTACGCCCGGACGACGAAGGGTGCGCTCGTGACTGCGCTGGTTTTGGCGCTCGGCAACGACGTGCTCGACTACGGCTTCGGCTATCATCCGCCACTCCGGTACAACCCAGGTCTCGTGTTACCGCTCGCCACCGTCGCGCTCTCGGTGCTGTCGGTAGTGATCGCCTGGCAGCTGCTGCCGATGGAAAGGCCGATGCAAAAGGCAGCTTAAACACTCTTGGACTATCTGCGATTGTTTCAGTCGTCTGTGAACGACACGAACGAAGGCGTTTCTTTTTGATGTGGGAGGGTAGAGGTATGGATAGGAATGAGTCCACGTCAGGCCACGCTCCTCACAGTGCTGGTAATCGTCGGGACTGTCGCTGTCGGCCTCCCGGCCGTGACAGCGCAGGAGACCGCGACGGAGACAGTGGCCACGCAGAACGACTCTACTAGCGGGATGGGGACGCAACTCACGGCGTTCCTCCAGTCGAACTCTGCCGCCGCGAACGACACGGTCGAGAACGGGATGTGGCGGTCGGCGTACAACCAATCGAACGGAACTGAACGAGCCGAACTGGTCACGGAGCGAGCTGGCTCGCTCGAACGCCGGCTCGAACGGCTTCAGGAGCGCAACGCCACGCTTGAACAGCGATACGAGAACGGAAACATCAGTGAGCAGGCGTACATAGCTCAGCAGAGCCGCCTCACGGCGGAGATCGCGGGCCTACAGACCGCGATTAACGACACCGACACGGCCGCCGAACAGACCGGTGTGAACGACACCGCACTGGAGCGACTGAAACAGAACGCAAGCAAGCTCTCCGGCCAGCAGGTCTCGTCGATTGCTCGCGGCATCGCCGGACCACCAGAGACCGCCGGCCCAGGTGAGCAGGGACCACCGGACGACGCCGGAGTCAATCGAAGTGAGCAGGGACCGCCGGACGATGTTGGGACCAACCAGAGCGAACAGGGACCACCAGCCAACACGTCCGAACGGGGTGCAAACCAGAGTGAACAGGGACCGCCTGCTGACGCCCCCGGACAACAACGAAACGAGAGCGACCAGGGGCCACCGGACGACGGGCCTGACGACAGCGGAAACGAAACCGGGGAGTCCACACAGGGAAACGGGGCTGAACAGGGCAACGACAGAGGCAACGGGAATGGGGACGGCAATGACAGCGGCGACAATACCGCAGGAGACGACAGCGGTTCAGATGAAGCCGACAGTGGTGGGGAGGATGATTCAGCCGGTACATCGGACTCGGACGACAGTGCTGACGACAGTTCCGATGGCTCTGACGGAAGTTCTGGCAGTGACGGTGCTGACGACAGTTCCGATGACTCTGACGGGAGTTCTGGCAGTGACGGTGCTGACGACAGTTCCGATGACTCTGACGGGAGTTCTGGCAGTGACGGTGCTGAGGACACCTCTGATAGTAACGGTGCTGATGATTCTGGCGGCGCGTCCGGCGGTAACAACGGCGACGCGAATAACGGCGGAAACGATAACGGGCAAGGGAACAGTGGCGGACAGGGCGGTAATGGCGGAAGCGGCCAGGGGAACGGGAACAGCGGCTCACAGAGCATGTCGTGGATTGACCTGCTAACGTAGCCGGGAGACACCAGTAAACCGCCCGACGAGAGTCATGCTTTTGAACCGTGACCCGCTACCTACGTATCGATGGACTCCGCCGAGTTACTCAATCTCCTTGGAAACGCCAACCGCCGGCGGATTCTCAAACTCCTCGCACACAAGCCCTGCTACGTCACCGAAATCAGCGAATACATCGGCGTCAGCCCGAAAGCGGTCATCGACCACCTCCAGAAGCTCGAAGACGCCGGGCTCGTCGATTCCCGGACGGACGACCAGCGCCGGAAGTACTTCTCTATCGCCCGGAATCTCCGCCTGGAAGTCCGAGTCTCTCCCTACGAGTTCGGTACCAAGAGCGCCTACCCGGCAAACCCCGAGTTCGAGATGCCCTCGTGTCGCCATCTCTCGATAGACGTGGGTGCCGCGTCCGACGGGGATTTTCACGATTTGGCGCGGGAACTGGAGCATCTCCAGCAGTTAGAGAACGAACTGTCGCTGGCCCAGCGATGGGTGCAGGCCCGCATGACCGACGTACGGGACCGCATCGACTCCGGCTTCGCGAACGGCGACGGACGACTGTACGCAGAACTGGTCAGCGGGCTCGCAAACGGTATCGATACCGTTCCGGCGCTGGCCCGAGAGATCGAGGCCCCGCCGGAAATCGTCGAGGAAGCGCTCACTCGGCTTGCAGAGGACGACGTGGTCGAACGGACCGACGACGGCTGGGAAATCGTCTGAACAGAACAGTAGTTCAAACAGCGGACCGTCTCAGTCCGCTTTCGACCCGTACGAACTCGGAACCTCGACCGACAGCTGTTCCGAGAGCAGGTACGTCACAGACCCGACAGCGGCCAGTCCGATCGGGAGTGCGATGTACGCCGGGACACCGTAGCCGGCCATCAGGAACAGCCCGGTTGCGACGATGCCGGCCAGCACTGCGTAGGGAATCTGGGTGTTCACATGGTCGACGTGGTCGCTCGCGGCGAACATACTCGACATCACCGTCGTGTCGGAGATGGGCGAGCAGTGGTCGCCGAACAGCGCACCGGTCAGGATCGCCGCGATGGCCGGTGCCAGCGGCGCGCCGAGCGCGTGTCCGAGCGGGATCGCGACCGGGAACAGAATACCCATCGTCCCCCATGACGTGCCGATGCTGAAGCTGATTATGACGGCGCTGAGAAAAATGATAGCGGGCAGCATCCCGGCCGTAATAATCCCCTCACTGATGGCGACGACGTAGGGGCCGACACCCAGTGCCTGGCTCACAGCGCCGATAGACCACGCGAGCGAGAGCACCGCGACGGGGAACATCACCATTTTGAACCCCTCGAAGATGGCGTCGCTCACTTCGTCGACCGCGATGCGTGCGTGCCCGACCAGAATTGTTAGAATGACCAGACAGGCCGAAAACGAGGCCCAGACGATGGCGTCCGCGGTGGCCGCGTTCGACAGTGCGTCGGTGAGACTGCGCCCGGCGAACCCGCCGCCGGAGTAATACAGCGAGAACCCGGTCACCCCCACGAGTGCGGCGATCGGCGCGGCGAAGTACCACCACCGCGGGTCGACGTGGTCGGGCGTCACGATATCGTCCTCCTGTGTTTCCATCAGCGGGTCCGCGTTGTCGCCGAGGACTTTCCCCTCCTCTCTGGCTCTGCGTTCGGCCTTCGCCATCGGGCCGAAGTCCAGGTCCGCGATGACGATAATAAAGACCATTGCGAGCGCAAGGAGACTGTAGAACCGATAGGGAATCGATTCGAGGAACAGCAGGAACGCGCTTCGGTCCACCCCGATTGTGGTCAGTTGCTCGGCGATGAGTCCGACTTCGAACCCGAGCCACGTCGAGACGACTGATATCGACGCGGTCGGTGCAGTGGTGGAGTCGAGGATATACGCCAACTTCTCGCGACTGATGTCGAACTTGTCGGTGATCGGGCGCATGACCGACCCGGTAATCATCGTCGAGGCGTACGAGTCGACGAAGATGGTCATTCCCAGTAGCGACGTGCCAAGCGCCGCCTGCCGGCGGGTCCGAATGCGCTTGACCATCTGTGACGCCAGCGCGTTCATCCCGCCGGAGAGGAAGATCATCCCCAGCATTGCCCCGATGAGGAACGTAAACAGTAGCAGTTTGACGTTGAACGGTTCGGTCACGTTATCCACGACGAACTGGAGGCTCCGGGCGGCTCCGGCGGCCGGATTCCAGCCAACCAGCACCGTCGCACCGATCCAGATACCTGCAAACAGCGAGAGGAGTACTTGGCGAGTGAACAGCGTCAGTACAATGGCGAGCATCGCCGGAAACAGGCTGATGAGCCCGTATGTCTCTGGTGCCATGCGTTCTATTTCTGGGATTACATACGAGATTTATAAGCGTTATCAACCTGAGATACTAGGTGTGAAAACCCAGAAGACGGAATATCTACCCAGAACTAGCACTTTATTCTGGACATATGCCGTTATATTGGGGTTGACTGACAAGACCGTGACAACCAAGATTACGTGACAAAGAGTTCATTCGCGTCGAAACTGCTACGGTCTGTCGCTCTCGTAAACAGGGGGTACCGACATCAGACATCGCTATAACTTGGCGGGAGAGTAGGATATACTGCATACGGAACGACGGGATCGTGAAATACAGTTTAGCGAGTGCAGCAGCCACGGCCCCGGTACTAACCGGAATATGCAGTCAGCGGAATCACAAGTCCTTCGTCAGCCCGCTCCGCAGGTCGCGGCCGAAGTAGTGCCCGACAAGCGCGAGCACGAGGCCGACCCCGCCAGCGATAGCGAACAGTCTGGTGCCGTTCAGTCCCGCGGCGAGCTGTGGGAGGAGGGACAGAACAGCCGTTGCGCCGCCGCTGACAGCGCCCGCCAGACCCAGTTCGGCGTATCGGCGCTCGCTGGCGAGCAGTCCGTAGACGAATCCGCCAAGCAGGATGCCGACCAGTTCGGTGAACGGGACGAGCGGTATCAGCCCGCCGAGCACCATCCCACCGCCGACCGCACCGAAGGCGAACAACAGCGCTCGGAGCGAAAAGTAGCTCCCACTGTCTTTGGTGGTGGAGTCGCTGACAGAAGACTCCGCATCGCGCGATTCCCCGACAGCGACGTCCGTCTCCGCTGACTCCGTCACGCCGACATCGACGCCGAGGTCACTGCCCGATTTTGCGTCCGCGTCGCGGGTCCGCTCCTCGGTTCGTTCGGCCATATAGAGTGTGTGACCGCGAGCAGTATGGTCCTTGTGGGGGCCGCCGGCAGTCAGGGATACAGTGGTGTGTCGCTCAGATACCGAGCCACTCGTCGTTGCGAACCGAGTAGCCGTTCGACCGGCAGAACTTCGCCGCCTGTCGGCGGACGTCGCGGGACCCGGGAAGCGTCTCTTTCTCGTGGATGCGCTCGATAATCCAGTCAGCGATGGCCCGAATACCCTCGTCGTCGTCATCCGCGTCGATAGCCCGCAGCTCCCGAAACGTCCGCTCGTAGCCGTCGCGCTGTGAGGCGCCAAAGGACGCGCTCTGGTGTTCGTCGGCGGCCTCGACGACGCGTTTCATCGCCCCGGCTACCGTCGGCCGCTGGACCCGCGTCCGGACCTCGGCCGGCGATTCGAAGGACTCGACCTCCGCATCGGGCAAGAGGTCCGCGACAGTGTACGTCCCGTCGGCCGACTCGATTTCGTGATCGCCGACCGTAGCGACCACGTCAGCCGCTGTCGCCGGGAATTCGAGCGATTCGAGTTCTGTCTCGAAGTACGCGAGTTCCGTCGGATCGACCGGCGGCTCGGGTTCGTCCGCCCGCTCAAGTTCCTCAGTGATAGCGCGCTCCCGCTGGCGGCGCTCCTCGTTTTGGGCCTGGGCTTCACGGCCGTTCTTGTTGTCTGCCATACTTGTTAGGAGAATGTCTAGTGGGATAACATTGTGGTCTGATAGCGTTTGTAACTCGCAGTAACGGACGTAGATATCCCGGACCAGAGCCGCGGCGAGCGCCCCAACCGCCGGCCGGTCGCCAGATCCGGCGCGTGGCTGAGAGCGCTCGCCGAAACGAGTGGGTTCAAGTCCCACCGGCGGAAAGTGCCGCGCATGAACGCAGGCGACCGGGTCCGCGTCGAGCGCGCGGCCCAGACCTACGAGGGCGTGGTGCTCCCGTCGAGTACGCCCGACCACCTCGTCGTCAAACTCGACGGCGGGTACAACGTCGGCATCGACCGAGAGGACGCGTCCGTCGACGTGCTGGAATCGGACGTGTACGACGTCGAGAGCGCACAAGACGAACAGAGCCAGTCCGCCATCGAGTTCGACGACGACCTCCCGACGGTCTCGCTGATCTCCACCGGCGGCACGATTGCCTCGACGGTCGACTACCGCACCGGCGCGGTGACGGCCCAGTTCGACGCCGAGGACGTGCTTCGGGCGGTGCCGGACCTAGCGGGGATGGCGAACTACCGCGGCCGCGTCGTCGCCAACATCCTCTCTGAGAACATGACCCCGGCAGTCTGGCAGGACCTCGCGCAGGCGGTCCACGAGGAAATCGAGGCCGGCGCGGACGGCATCGTCGTCATGCACGGCACCGACACGATGCAGTACTCCGCGTCGGCGCTGTCGTTCATGCTCGACACGCCGGTCCCCATCGTCTTTACGGGCAGCCAGCGCTCGGCGGACCGACCGTCCTCGGACAACGTGATGAACGCCGTCTCCGCCGTCGAGGCCGCCACGAGCGACTGCGCGGAGGTGCTGGTCTGTATGCACGCCGACGAGTCCGACGACCGCTGTGCGCTCCATCGCGGCACTCGCGTCCGGAAGAACCACACCTCGCGCCGGGACGCCTTCGAGACGGTCGGCGCGAAGCCGCTCGGCGAGGTCGATTACGACATCGACGGTGAGAGCACAGTTACGTTCCACCGCGAATACGCCGAACGGGACGCCGTCGACCTGGCGCTGCACGACGACATCGAGACAGACGTGGAACTCCTGAAGTTCTCCCCCGGAATGGACCCGTCGCTGCTAGAAGCCGCCGCCGAGGACAGCGAGGGCGTCGTCATCGAGGGAACCGGGCTCGGCCACGTCAACACCGACTGGATCGGGACCATCGAGAACCTGGACATCCCGCTTGTCATGACCAGCCAGTGCCTCGAAGGGCGGGTCTGTGACCGCGTCTACGACACCGGCCGGGACTTGCTCGACGCCGGCGTCATCGAGGGCGAGGACATGCTCCCCGGCACAGCGAAGGTCAAGCTCATGTGGGCGCTGGCAAACAGCGACGACGTTGCCGACGCCATGCAGGAGCCCCTTGCCGGCGAGATTCAGCAGCGCTCGACGCCGTGGCTGTAGCACCGAACACGGTGTGGTAGCCTCGGCGGGACGGGCCGTTCCCGGCTGGCAAATCGACGCGACCCTTTTTTCACCGTCGCGGGAGAGTCTGCCCGTATGTCGCCGACTGTTCGGACGGCTCGTCACGACGACTACGACGATATTGTCGAACTGACAAGCGATGTCTGGGCCGACCGCGCGATGGCCGATTACATCCCCGACGTGTTCCGTGACTGGGTCGACGACGACGGCGCGGACCGGAAAACCCTCGTCGTCGATGTTGACGGTCACGCCGTCGGCCTCGCGCAGGCCGTCATGCTCACTGAGACCGAGGCGTGGTTTCAGGGCATGCGTATAGACTCGGACTACAGAGGGCAGGGATTGGGGTCGCTGCTGACCGACCACCTCATAGAATGGGCGGCCGATGCCGGCGCGTCAGTCGGCCGAAGCATGGTGTTTTCCTGGAACGAGGCCGGACTCGGGCAGTCGCTGGCTGCTGGCTTCGAGGCGGTCACGTCGTTCCGCTGGGTACACCCCGAGCCACGGGACGAGACGCCCGGGATGACTGTCGGAAACGACCCCGCGACAGCGTGGCGCTACTGGCAGGAGAGCGACGGACGAGACGTCCTGTCCGGGCTCGCGCTCGACAGCGGGGAGAGCTGGGCGCTCTCGACGCTGACGCGGGACACGCTCGACCGGCTGGCGACTGACCAGGCGGTCCTGACCGTCGGGGATAAGCCACGAGGCCTGGCGTGTCGCGTCCGGACGACCGAAGCTGACGGCGAACGGCTCGCGGAGTACGCTGTCGGGGTGTGGAGCGACGTCGACGCTGCGCGGGCGTTGTTCACTGCGATAGCCGCCGACGCAGCTACGCTCGGCGTTGACGGGACGCGGGTCCTCATCCCCGAGACACCGCGCCATGTGGCCCAGGCCGCGTACGCCAGCGGGAACATCGACGGCCGCCCGGACTTCGTGTTCGAGATAGACGGCCTCGGAGAGTTATCATAACCGATAACGCGGACGCAACACTCATTCAGATACACGCCCAGTCACCGATAGATGGATCTTGTTGGGAGTTCGCCGGCATTTCTCGTATACGTCGCGGCGTACGGCCTCGCGGCGGTCGGCTGCGGCGTCGGGCTCTACAGAGCGACTCGCATGGAAGATCCCGATACCCGCCGCGGGATGGTCGGACTCCTTCTCTGTAGCGGCGGCTGGGCGGCGCTGCAACTCGGGTTCCTGATCACGCCCGGGACGCTTGGATACGCGTTCTACCTCGGCAGCCTCATCGTCGGTCTCGCGACGGTCGGTGCGTGGCTGTACTTCTGTTCGGCGTACACCGGGCGGGCGTTCCACCGGAACCGACTATACCGTGTGGTCGCCGTGAGCGTGTACCTCGGTATCGTCACGGTGAAGCTGACCAATCCGCTTCACGGGCTCTATTTCGCCACGCAGTTCGTCTCTGAGCCGTTCCCGCATCTGGCAATCACACACGGCGTGTTTCACTGGGTGGTGACGGGACTCTCCTACGCGCTCGTCACCGTCGGCTTCTTCATGCTGTTCGAACTGTTCCTCGAAGCGGACTACGACACCCGTCCGCTGGGCGTTCTCGTCGGTGTCACGGCGATCCCGGCGGTCCTCGATATCGTCGGGTTCGTCACCGACATCCTGCTCGATATCAACCACGAGCCGCTCGGCGTCGCACTGTTCGCGTTCGGTGTCCTCTACGTGTACGACGAGGCGTTTCTCGCCGTGCAACTGACCGATGGCGTCGACGATGCTGTCGTATATCTCGACGATGACCGCTACATCAAGGAGTCTAACGGCGAGGCACAGCGGCTCTTCCCGGCGCTGGCCGGGAGCCGCGGGCAGCAGCTCGACACAGTGTTGCCGGCCGTCACTGAGATACTGCAAACGGACGAGCAGATTCTCGAACGGAACCGGAACGGCGGGACGGAGTACTACCTCGTCAGCGACACCTCGTTTTCGCTGGGGCAGGTCGACATCGGTCGGATGCTCGTGTTCACCGACGTGACCGAAAGCGAGCGACGTCGCCGCGAACTCGACCGACAGAACGAGCAGTTGGAGGGGTTCGCAACCGCGATCAGACACGAGCTTCTGAACACGCTCCAGATAATCACCGGCCGCGTCTCCGTCGCCGGAGACGCTCTAGACCGCGGCAAGGTCGGTCTGGCGAAAGAATCCCTCCAGTCGACGTCCGAGACAGCCGAGCGGATGTCCGAAATCGTGGACGGACTCGCGACGCTGGCCCGACACGGGCAGACAATCGACGAAACGACAGCTGTCGACCTCCAGCCGGTCATCGACGGAGCCTGGGACCGTGCCGACACGAACGGCCTCACGATGGCGGCCGACGTGGAGGGACAGATAATCGCCGATCCGACTCGATTGCGGGACCTCTTCGAGAGTGGGTTCACGTTCGCGGCCCACAACGACGCGTCGACGGTCACCGTCGAGCGAGAGGCCGACGAGATCGTCATCACCGACGACGGAACCCCGGCGGGCGAAACAGCGGCGGAGGCCTTTTTCGAGTACGGCGGTGCGATGCCGGACGCCGAAGCCGGGATGACGCTCCCGAACCTGCGGATGCTCGCCCGGACCCACGGCTGGGACGTGACGCTCGATACTGAGTATCAGGACGGCGTGCGAATCGTCATCTCGAACGTGACGGTGGCGGGCGCGCTGGAAAGCTGACACAGACGACAGGTCGTGCTATACGGATTGTCGAAGATTGTTTCGGGAGAGTGCCGGCTCCAAAGTCGACACATACCCGAAAACCGCTCCGACGAGCCGTATCAACCGCCGCTGACCGGCGGGAACAACGCCAGTTCCGTCTCCTCGTCGACTGCCGTCGCCAGCCCCTCACCGGCGGCGAACGGGTCCTCGCCGTCGACGAGCACCCGGACGTGGTCGGCCAACTCCTCGTTCTCGTCGAGCACCTCCTCGGCGAGCGCCGGTCGCGACGCGAGCAGCGCATCGAGCGCCGTTTCGACCGTGGCCTCGCCCTCGATATCGACGCTGACCGACTGGCCGTCGGCCGCGTCCCGGAGGTGTGCGAACAGTTTCCACTCCATAGCCGTACTCCGGGCGTCCGGCAAAAGAGGGTTCCGGACCGAGGTGTGTCCGGCCCGTTCAGGTGGACCGGGGAAGGGCAGCCGGCGACGGCGTGCATCCAGCAATAGGGAGGCCCGCCTCTCAGTTTGACTTCTCCGAGTCGTCACCAGCGCCCGATTCGTCGTCGACGCCGTCTCCGTCCTCGGCGGGCGCTTCGGAGTCCGCCGAGTCGCTGTCGTCGACCTCGTCCGCAGTCAGCTCGTCGTCCGCCCCGTCGATTCGCTCTTCCGGGTCCCACACTTCGACGGTGTCGTCGCCGTCGTCTGCCGGCAAGTCCTCGAACGCCTCGTCCGCAGTCAGCTCGTCGTCTGCGTCCTCCACATCGGCGTTCCGAAGCGCCGCCAGCGGGTCGTCGTCCGTGGGTTCGTCTCCGGTCTCGGTTGTCCCGTCGTCAGCGCCGATATCAGCCAGGCCAGCGTCAGCAGCAGTATCAGCCGCCCCATCCTCAGCGGCGGTGTCAGCCGGTTCACCGGCAGTGTCGGTGTCAGCTCTGTTTATCTCAGCGTCGGTGTCGGTCGTATCCTCGGCATCGGTCTCGGCCGCGTCGACATCCCCCGCGCTGTCGTGGGCATCGGCATCAGTCGTGTCGGCCGCTGGTTCAGCCGCCCCGTCAGTCTGCTCAGTTCCAGCAGCCGGGTCAGACGCGCCTGACTGGCCGTCCTCGTCAGCAGTATCGTCTTCCGACTCGTCCGTCACAGTCGCTGTCGTGGTCCCTTCCGTGGCTTGCTCCAGCCGCCGCAACGCGTCCGGCGTGGCGATTGCGTAGATAGTGTCGCCGGCCGCCAGCACACGCCCGCGAGACGGAATCGTCTCCGGTTGCTGGTCGTCGCGGGTAATCGCGACCACAGTGACTGCCAGACTGCCGACCGCCGCACCGTCGAGCGTGCTCCCCGGTTCGACGGTGGCGGTGCCCATCGTCTCGTCGGCCGCACGAAGCAGCGAGGCGAACTCCCGGTCGGAGCGGTCCTGCACCGGGAGCGTGACGAGCTTGTACTGCGTTTGCGGGTCGAGTTTCGGCGTGTCGGCGGCGTCGATAGCGACTGTCACCACGTCGTCGGCAACGCCCCGGAGTTCGCCGGTGAGCACGCGCTTCGCCGGCGCTTGCTCCCAGACCTGAACCAGATCGCCGGCGCTCGCGGCGTGGGCCGGATCGGCCTGGATGGCGACGGCGTTCGTCGAGGGCGGCAGCGTCGGGCCGATGCCGGCCGCCCGTGAGCCAACGGCGAGGTAGTCGACGTTGCCGTCGTCGGCCAGTTCGACGTCTACGTGGCCGACGCCGTAATCGGTCTTGAGGCGGACGACCAGGCGGTCCCGGAGTTCGTCTTTCGTCAGCCGCCGCGGGAAGAGAAAGCGCCGGTTCGCGAGCGTCTCTTTGGTCTCGTCGGGCATCGGGTCGTAACCGATGATGTCGTCGACATCCTCGGGCAGGCGAACGGACGTGACGCGGCCGACGGTCTGGACGATCTCGCTCACGTCGGCGTCGATGTTCCGGCCGCCGGTCGCGGCGAAGAGGTCGACGCCCAGTCGGTCCCCGATACGCATCCCGCCGTAGGCCCCGACGCCGCCGGCGAGGAACGCAGCGAGGTTCAACAGGACTGCACCGGCCGCCAGCACGTCCTCGCGCTGGGCGATGACCTCGCTGAGCGCCGTCGTCGCGCCGATAACGAGGACGACCGCGGTCAGGCCGAACAGGACCGCCAGCCCGGTCTGAATGCGTTCGCGGACGTACCAGCGATAGAAGACGGCGATAGCGCCCGCCGGCGTCGCGGCGAGCAGCGTGATGACGAGGAGCCAGACAACGCCCTCGACCAGCGCCCGCGACACCGTCCCCAGTTGCAGGTTCGCACCGACCTGTGCGAGCAGTGTCAGGCCGAGCGGCGTCATGCGACCGCCTCCGCGAAGGCGTCGAGGTCGGCGCGGCGGCCAATCGCGTACAGTTCGTCGCCGGCCTCGACAGCCGCGTCGCCGCGTGGCGCGACCTGCCAACCGTCCGCCGTCCGGATAGCGACGATGGCAACGTCGTAGACCTCCCGAACTTTGGCGTCCCGGAGCGTCGTCCTATCCAGCGGGCCGTCGGCGCGAACCGTGAGTCGGCGAAACCGGCTCCCGGCCCGACGGAGCAGCGAAACGAGTTCGTACTCTCGGTGGGTCCCACGGGGTTCGACCACGACCTTCGGCTGGGCCGACCGCAGGAGCGGTTGCACGTCCGTCCGGGTCACAGCGACCGTGAGCCGGCCCTCGCCGCCGTCGGTCGTCGGTGCCTGGACCGGCGCTGTGGACGGCTCGGCGTCGGCGATCTCCGGTTCCGTCGGCGTCTCGGCGGGCGTCTCGTCGGCCGACGGAGTCGACCGCGCGCTCACGACGGTCCCCCGGACCTGTGCGTCCTCAGTCAGCACCGTCACCTCGTCGTTGCGGGCCAGCCCGGTCGGCAACAGCGCGTCCACCGAGACGGCGTGGCGGTTGTCGCCCACGCGCTTCGAGAGGCCCGAAAACGGCGGCGCGGCGACGACCGTCGCCCGCCCTTGCTCGTCTATCGAGACGGCAGCGTCGCCGAGATCGAACTCCGATTTCAGCCGCTCCTCCATCCGGCGTTCGAGTTCGCCGATACGGAGGTCCGCCGGGAACCGCCACTCTTCGGTGCGTATCTCGGCCCGGAGTGGCTCCGAAAGCGGCGGATACCCTTCCATGTCGGCCACGTCGCCGACGACGCGGATACGAACCTCGTCGCGGCCACCGACGAATTCGGCCACGTCCGCCGAGAGTTTCTTCTCGCGTAGCCCCTGGAAAGAGAGCCGCTTCGGGAACTCCGCCCCGAGCTGGTCGCCCTTGCTGTGAGCGTACAGCGACACCATCCCGACGAGAACGATTGCAGTAATGATTCGCTCGGCGTTGGGGGCCTGCGTAATCGACTTGTCCGCCAGTGCCATGAGGCCCCCGCTGACGCCGGCAAGTGCGATTGCCAGCACGACAACACCGAACCCCGGCACGGTAATGCCGGTAAAGTACTTGAAACTGAACCCCAGCGCCCACGACACGAGCGCGGGAATCACTCCCACCAACAGCCCCAGATAGATCCCCATCAGCACCTCGACCGGGAGCGAAGCCATGTCCACATCCTGCGTGGCCGGTAGTAAATCGCTTCCGGCCCGCGGACAGTACATTTACACCCACCGCTGTAATCTGGATGGGTATGGACAGGCCGCGGAACTGGTTGGGAGCGCGCGCAACGATACTCTTGCCGGTCCTGGTGGCAGTGCTGTCGTTCGTCACTGGTGTGGTCAACATCAGTGCCGTGTCGATCAGCGGGCCGCTCGGGGACCTCATTCCGCGAAGCATCCAGCGCACCGCCGGGTTTACCGGTGCGCTCACGGGATTCACGCTACTCGTTAGCGTCGTCGGACTCCGTCGCCGCCTGCGGGTCGCGTGGTACGCGACCGTCGTCTTACTTCCCGTCGCGGCGGTTCAAGGGCTGGTGCAGAACTCGGAGGTGCCGCTCCCGTTTATCGGCCCAGTGCCGAGTTCGGCGGTGTCGATACCGCTCGTCGCGCTCTCGCTGCTCTCGCTCCCAGTAATATTGCTGAACCGGCGGCGGTTCGACCGGTCGGTCGACCTCTCGACAGCGCAACTGGCCGCGGGCGCGGCACTCCTCGGCTCGCTCATGTACGGGACGGCGGGATCGTACGCGCTCCGGGACGAATTCACCAATCTTTCGACGGCGACCGACGCGTTCTACTACACGCTGGTCACGGCCAGTACCGTCGGGTACGGCGACATGACCCCACAGAGCCAGCAGGCGATACTGTTCGGTATGTCGGTGGTCGTCCTCGGGACGGCCAGTTTCGCCATCGCGCTGGGGTCGCTGCTGGGCCCGGCAATCGAGAAGCGGCTTTCGGAGGCACTCGGAAACATGACTGACGCACAACTGGACTTGCTCGAGAACCACGTACTGGTGCTCGGCCACGGCGACCTGACGGAACCGATCATCGAGGAACTGACCGGCGCAATCGATTTCGTGGTCATCACGCCGGACACGGAGACGGCCACGCGGCTCCAACAACAGGACATCCCCGTTCTGACCGCGGACCCGAGCGACGAAGAGCCGATGCAACGGGCCGGTATCGAGGAGGCCGCGGCGGTCGTCGCGGCGACGAACGACGACGCACAGGACGCGCTGGCGATACTGACGGCACAGACGCTCAATCCGGAGGTCAACATCGTCGCCGGGGCGACCGACCGCGAAAACATCGAGAAGCTCCGCCGGGCGGGCGCGGACACAGTCATCAGCCCGGCGGTGCTGGGCGGGCACCTCATCGTCCAGTCTGCACTGGGTCGCGAGGGGATGGAGAACATCGCCGACCACCTGCTCGACGTGAACGACGAGGACGACGCAGATATCTAGGCCCGGCCGCGGTCGACGATAGCGACGTCCGTCTCCACGTCCTCCAACCGTTCGAACGTCGGCGGCGAGATGAACCGCGACGCCTTGCTCCGGTCGCGGCTCGCCCCGATCATGACCAGGTCGTATTGTGGGGCGGTATCGGTCAGGAACGTCTGGATGTCCGTCCGCGGGACTCGCGTCTCGAACGCCCCCTCGTACGGTTCGATGAGGTCCGCGAGCATCTCTTCGGCCCGGCGGCGGTCCCCGCGGGAGCCGATACAGGTCGCGACGGCGACCCGCCCGCTCCGGCCGGCTAGTCGCGTGGCGAAGTCGACCATATTGTGGGCCACGTCGCTGACAGACCGCACGGGGACGATGACCTGCTTCCAGCGGGTCCGGTCGCTCCGTGACCGATGGACGACGATGTCGCTCTCACTGCGGAACAGCCGCTGTAAATACGACGTCAGCGCCCCGTGTCGACTCTCGTAGGGCGCGACGATGAGGTCGCAGTTGGTTTCGGCCGCGGTTTGCAGCGTCGTCTGCGCCGGTGACCCGTCGTCGCTCGCGACGACGACTTGACAGGAAACGCCCGTTCGCGTCTCGATGCGGTCGGCGTGGGTCTCTAGCCAGTCGACCTCCGCTTCGAGGTCAGTCTGGTCGGGTGATACCGACGCGTTGGCTGGGTTACCGCCGTCAGCGACGGGACGAGTCCGGGCCGATGGCGAGCCGGACCCGTTCTCCGACCGGATGTCCATCTGTATCGTGTCCCGCATGAGCGACTGCTGGGTTGTGGCGGCGTCGCTGTCCGAAACCATGTCCAGCAAGACGACTTTCCCGGCTTCGTGGGCAGCCGCGAGCCGCGCGCCCAGCATCGCTGTCTGGCCAGCCGAGTCGCCGCGCATCGGGACGAGGACGTGGTCGTCGCCGGACATCGACTCGTACAGGTACGTCGCCCGCTGCTCGTAGAACTCCTCGCGCCAGACGACGAAGAGGGCTGCCACGAGCGAACTCGCGAGGAAGATGCTGACAACGAACGCCGCCCGCTGGCTCGGTTCGACCAGCAGCGCCAGCAGGGCGGTGGAGTACGACGACGGCTCCTCGATGTCGAGCGGCCAGGTGACCACGCCGGTCGCGAAGACGGCGAGACCGGCACCGAGCGCGCTGACGCCGAACTGGCCGCCCGGGGCTGTGAGGTAGCTGTTCGAGACGGCGAGCGCGCCCAGCCCGCAGACCGCACCGATGGTGAGTCCCGCGACGAACCGCTTCGGGTCGGAGTACTTGCTCGTCGGATCGACGAAGAGCGTGTACGACCCCGCTGCAAGCGGCGGGAACAGCAGGAAGCTCAGTTGTGGGACGGCGTTCGCCAGCGTCGTCACCAGCACGATAGCCAGCGGGACGAACACCAGCATGGAGAGGTGGACGAGGTTTTCGGTCACCTCGGCCCACCGTCTGAAGTCCTGTAGTTCGCGGCGCTCGACCCGCCGGAGCCGTCTGACCGCCGCGCGGAGTCGTTTCCGGAACTGGTCGAGCATACAGTTTCCCACGGGAGAACGTCTGTTAAGCCCTCCGCCGGGAAGCGGCGCGACCGACCGATCACACGGGACACCCCCGACGGGCGCTCGCAGAACCCAGCGGTTCCGACGCTTACAGCGACGTGGTCGCCGTCAGACTGATTTCGATGGCGCGTTCGACGTTGTTCTTGGCTTTCTCGGGGAGTTCCTCGTCCTCAGTTTCGCCCTTCTGTGTCCCCTCGACGAGGTTTCCGTCGACGGTACAGATAGCGCCCGAGCGCAGGCCCTTGCGACGACACAGCGAGAACAGCGCGGCGGCCTCCATCTCGACGGCCAGCAGGCCAGCGGCCTCCCAGTCGTTGATGTACTCGTCCGTCTCGGCGTAGAAGGCGTCGTCCGTGGCGATGGGGCCGACGTGGACGTCCTCGTCGTTCGCCTCGGCGGCGTCGACCAGCGACGAGAGCACGTCGTAATCCGGGACGGCCGGGACGGACTTCGATTCGTAGCGCTGGGACGTTCCTTCGTCCTTGGCAGCGCCGTTAGCGACGACCATGTCGCCGATTTCGATGCCTTCCTGAAGCGCGCCGGTCGTGCCGACGCGGATGAGCGTCTCGACGCCGACAGCTTCCAGTTCCTCGACGGCGATGGCCGTCGAGGGCGACCCGATGCCGGTCGAACAGATCGTCAGTTCGCGGCCGTCGTAGGTCGCATTGACGAGTTTGTACTCGCGGTTCTCCGCGACGACCTCGTGGTCGTCACAGAGGCCCGCAATGCGGTCGACACGCCCGGGGTCACCCGGCACGAGCGCGATGTCTGTCAGGTCACCCGGTTCGACGAGTAGATGCGGTTGTTTCGCCATACAGGCCAGTCGCACGGAACTATTTAGTAGTCAGTGGATTCCCGTCGTTCACAACAGTGAGGTAGGACGGCCGCGAGAGCGGACGTATGGCAGACGATCTCTCGCTGTTCGACAGGCGGATGCGAGGACCGGCGGGTATCGCTCTCGCCGCCGGAGTCGTCCTCGGACTGCTGACCGGCTACACCGTCGGCGCGGGAACGCCGGACGGCCCCTCGTGGACCCTCGTCGTCCCGTTCGCGCTCCTTGCCAGCGTATTCCTGTATCTCGGAGCCTACAGAAACCTCTCGAAGCGGGTCGAGGATACGTAGCTTACAGCCAGGTGACGAGCACCGGGACGAACAGCGCGAGCGCCGTCCCGAAGATGAACGCCGTGAGCGCCCACTGTCGAATGATCTCGTCGGCATCGTCCCGGACGCTGCCGCCGAAGCGAGGCATGGCGATGCGGGCGAAAAAGTAGTAGATGAACGCGGTGACGCCCGCAACGCCGATAATGTGCGGTAGCAGCGGGACGCCGTTGAGCGAGACTGCCGTCGGAAGCACGGACGAGAGGCCTGCAACGACCGCGCCGTAGAGCAGTGCCGCAACGAGGGCGGTGCCGTGATGCACGACGGCGGCGAGCGGACGGCCCACTGCGGCCGGGTCAGCACGAGTGAGGCCGGCCGCGGCGACGTGCGCCGGCAGGTACCCCTGGTCCTGTGTCATCATCGGGATGTTCAACAACAGACCGACGACCGCACCGGCGACGACACAGACGAACGCCCACTGCGTGAGGGGGTAGTCAAGCACGTATCGTCCCTTGTTCGCAGTGCCAATGAGCATTGTGTCATGCGGCTGGGGAGAGCAGAAACGACAGGTCTGGTGGCGGGATAGTCCGTTGCGAGGATACCATCCCGAGATATCACCGACGGCTCTGGCACTGTCGAGTGTAGTACCGCAGAGTCAGACAGGATACATAGGGTGATGAGATAGTGCGGTATGCGGACCCAGGTGTTATCACACCCGTTTCAACACCCTCAGCTGTGTCGTTTCGGGTCAATCGGGGACGGCTGTCCTCGCCGTTCAATTCACTCAATATATTACACCACGGTGATATATATGTCGCCGGCCAGTTATATGTGGTAAGTTATACTATGACACAGCAACGCTACCAGAACGGGAAGCAGGTGATTAGACGCTGGGACGAGGTTTTCAAGGCCGTTACGGCCGAGCCGCGGCGGCAGCTCGTCATCTCGTTGTCAGACGCCCACCCCGACGAGACAGTCCCACTCCCCGAAAGTGCCGTAAACCCCAACGTCCCGCGCGACCCGGCGGTCCTTCGACAGGAACTGTACCATTGTCACCTGCCGATGCTGTCCGACCACGAGTTCATTACGTGGGATACAGAGCCACTGGTCGCCGGTCGCGGACCACGGTTCGAGGAGGTGGCCGTCGTGCTCGAATCGCTGCAGTCGAACGCGACGGACATGCCGGAGCCGCTCGTGTTCGGGTGTCAGCGGCTCGAACAGGAACGGCAGGAGCGACGCAGCGATTCGGTGGCAGAATAACGCCGCCCTCAGACCGGGCTGAACAGGAACAGGACGATGTTGTTCGTGGCCGGGCCGATACCGACGGCGGTCACGAGCGCGAGCAGGAGGCTCGCTTCGACCGGGTCCTCTTCGAGGTAGTCATCGAGCAGGAAGACGACCGCAATCGCCACGAGCAGTTTGACGAACACGAACAGCCAGCCTTTGCCGAGATACGGCGCTGTCGGGAGTGTCCCGGCAAACTCCATGATACGGGCGGGGATCGGCGTTCGCTCCGTGATACCGATAACGTCAGCGCCGACCGCCGTCGAGACGCCGTCGAGCATATGCGCGAACACGACAGTCGGGGCCGCATAGCGCATCCGAACCACGACCGGCGTCCGCCACAGCGCGACCGCAAGCACCGTTACAGCGGTGACAACAGTCGCGACGACGACGGCGACAGTCGGCCAGATGAGCCCCAGCAGGCCGGACTCCAGTGCCATCACGACGGCGATGACGAGCAACACAGTCAGGAGTCCGATACCGATGTACCCCAGATTGCGCGATATCGTCTCGCTGTGGCCGCGCCGGACGCTGAACAGCGTCAGCGTGATCCAGACGACACCCAGTGTGACGAACGTCGTGAGGTACACCGCCGGTGCGCCGAACAGCGGTGCGACCACGGGCCTGTACGCTTCAATCGGTGGCTGGTGGAACGCGTGGAGCGCGCCGCCGAGTGCCATCCACGGCGTCAGAGCGACCACGGTCCGCTGGTCGATCGGTGGTTCGAGGGCGTACAACAGCGCTGTCACCACGAGTGTGCCCGCAAGCAGCGCCACGGTGTACTCAAGCGGCGGGAGCGCTAACCCCGAAGGCAGTACCATGTCCCTCACGCCGACGCCGACGAGGGAAAACCTTCCGAACGAGACCGACGGAGGGCACACCGGTACGAGCGGCTATCGCGGACAGCCACTACAGCGGGACACCCGGCCCGCACCGTCCGCCGCCCGCCGTCTTTACGTAGACACCGCGTGTCACCCCGCGGTATGGACGACATTCCAGACCGCATCGAGCATACAGTCCTCGGCCCGACGACGACACCGGACGACGTACGAACCTGCCTCGACGAGGCGCTGCAGTACGGGATGCGGGCGTGTATTCCGCCGTGTTACCTCCCGCTGGCGACGGAGTACGCGAACGTCCCACTCACGGCCGTTATCGACTTCCCTCACGGCCAGGGCCAGACCGACAGCGTCTGTCAGGCGGCCAAACTGGCCTGGGACGCCGGGGCCGACGAACTGGATATGGTGTGTAACATCGGCCTACTCAAGGCCGGCGAGGACGACGCCGTCCGGGACCACATCACCGAGGTCGTCGCCAGCGTCCCGGTTCCCGTGAAGGTCATCGTCGAAGCGCCGCTGCTCTCTGACGACGAACTCGAACGGGTCGGCCAACTGGTCGCAGACGCTGACGCCGCGTATCTCAAGACCGCGACGGGGTTCAGCGAGGGCGGCGCGACAGTCCACGACGTGGAGATCCTCAGCAAGTACCTCCCGGTGAAAGCCAGCGGCGGCGTCGGGTCGTGGGCCGACGCCGAGGCGATGTTCGAGGCCGGGGCCGAGCGTATCGGGGCCTCTAGCGGCGATACTATCGTCCGAGAGTGGCAGGCCGAAACGCAGGGCGAAACTCCAACCAAACCGGAGACAGACCGAGACGACGCGGACACAACCGACGGCTACTGACCGGTCTAATCCGTCGCCCTTTTGCCGTCCTGGCGATAGTGTCTGGATGAATGGCCCGGTATCATATCGAGACGTACGGGTGCACCTCGAACAGAGGTGAGACCCAGCAGATCGAGCAGGCGCTCCGGGAGGGCGGGCACCATCCCGCCGACGGGCCGGAGTCGGCTGACGTAGCGATTCTCAACACCTGTACGGTGCTTGAGAAAACCGAGCGGAACATGCTCGCACGGGCCAAAGAACTCGACAAAGAAACGCCGGCCGACCTCGTCATCACGGGCTGTATGGCGCTCGCACAGGGCGAGGAGTTCCAGACCGCCGACGTCGACGCGGAGGTACTCCACTGGGACGACGTGCCCCAGTACGTCCTCAACGGCGAGTGCCCGACAATCACGCCGGACACCGAAACGGTGCTCAACGGCGTCGTTGGTATCCTTCCCATCGCACGGGGGTGTATGTCGGACTGCTCCTACTGCATCACCAAGCAGGCGACCGGGCGAATCGAGTCGCCGTCGGTCGAGGAGAACGTCGAGAAGGCCCGCGCGCTCGTTCACGCCGGCGCGAAGGAAATCCGCATCACGGGCCAGGACACCGGCGTCTACGGCTGGGACACGAACAAGGGGACGAGCCTGCTGCCGGAGCTACTGGACCGCATCTGCTCCGATATCGACGGCGACTTCCGAGTGCGGGTCGGCATGGCGAACCCGAAGGGCCTCCACGGCGTCCGCGAGGAACTGGCGCGAGTGTTCGCCGAGCACGACGAACTGTACAACTTCATCCACGCGCCGGTCCAGTCCGGCAGCGACGACGTGCTGGCTGACATGCGCCGCCAGCACGCCGTCTCGGAGTACCTGGAGGTTGTCGAGACGCTGGACGACCATCTGGACTACTGGACGCTGTCGACGGACTTCATCGTCGGCTTCCCGACCGAGGAGCCGGCCGACCACGAGGAGTCGATGGCGCTGCTGCGCGAGACCCGGCCCGAGAAGATCAACGTCACGCGCTTCTCCAAGCGGCCCGGCACCGACGCCGCCGACATGAAAGGCCTGGGCGGCCAGACGAAGAAGGACCGCTCGAAGGAGATGAGCGAGGCGAAGATGGAGCTGATGGCCGAGGCCTACGAGGAGATGGTCGGCCACACGTCCTCGGTGTTGCTCGTCGAGGACGGTACCGACGAGTCGCTGGTGGGCTACGACGAGGCCTACCGACAGGTCGTCATCGCCGACGCACAGGAGCGCGGCCTCGAAATCGGCGACACGGTCGACGTGGAGATCACGAGCCACAACACCGTCTACGCCTTCGGCGAGCCGATCGAGCGGGCGCAGGTCGCGGACTGAGCGGGTCGGCAGCCCGAATTTTCAGTCGGAATCGACCGAGCCGTCAGTCACCGCTGTAGGCTTCACGAAGGAACGCTATCGCCCCGCCGAACATCGCGAGGTTGCCGAAGAAAGCCAGGCGCTCACCACTCTTGTCGTCCGGGTCGGCGTTCCAGAAGTCGTGCATCGTCGGGGTAACGACGGCGAGGAACGTGGCGACGGCACCGGTCGAAACGCGCGGGAGCCGCCAGAATGCCGTCCCCAGCCCGCCGACCAGCATCATCCCCGAGGCCAGCGGGGCCAGCAGGTCCGGCGCGGGGACACCCGCAGACTCAGCGTACTCGATTGCATCCTCCATGTCGCGGAAGTCCTCAGCGGCCTGGAGGGCCACACCGAGGCCGAACAACAGTCGTCCAAGCGCGAGCCAGCTACGTGATGAGTCGTCACCCATATGCTACGTCATGGCACGGAAGCTACTAAAACGTCACTCCAGGTCAGCGAGTCGTTCCACTTCCTCGTCGTCTTTCCACTCGCCGAGTTCCTTCGGGTCGACGTGGATGAACGCGTCGTCGACCTCCGGGAGTTCCTCGATGGACTTGATGACCGCCGTCTCGATGTCGTGGGCCTCGAACAGCGTCAGGTCGCCTTCCACCTCGATGTGGAGGCTCACGTCGATTTCGGGGCCGACGTAGTGGGCGATAACGTCGTGTGCGCCTCGGACCTGCGGGTGGTCCAGCGCGCGGCGAAGAATTTCGCGCCGGAGGTCCTCCGGTGGTGCGCCGCCAACGAGATAGGTGACGTTTTCCTGTACGACCTCGATGCCGGTGTAGATGATGCCGATGGCGACGACGAGCGCAGCCAGCGGGTCGGCGATGGGGTAACCGGCCATCGCACCACCGACGCCGACCAGCGCCGCTCCCGCGGTGAGGATGTCGTTGCGGTTGTCCTTCGCCGTCGCAATGAGCGCCGGGGAGTTACGGTCCGTGCCCGCGCGGAGACAGTAGCGGTAGAGGGCGTACTTCGCGACGGCCGAGAAGGCGAGCACGAGCACGGCGGCTGGCCCCTGTGTTACCGAGATGTTCCCGGTCAGCAGGGCAGTACCGGCGTTCCAGAGGACGAACCCGCCAGCGGAAAAGATACCCGCGGCGACGAACAGCGAGACGAACGGCTCGATACGTTCGTGGCCGTGGGGATGCTCGAAGTCCGGCGGGCGCGTCGTCAGGTACAGCCCAGCGACGATGACCAGCGAGTAGGCGGTGTCGGCGGCGCTGTTGACCGCCTCGGACTGGACAGCGAAGCTCCCGGTGGTGAGCCAGACGCTGGCTTTCAGCAGCACGAGGAGGAGATTGACGCCGAGAACGAGCAGGCCGACCCGCCTGAGCGTCGCGCGGCGTGACATTGCTCCCCCGTTGTCGGGCCGCCGTCAAAGCCGCTTCGACACTGAGCTATCCCTGTGGCCGAGGCCGCGACGCAAAAGTTGCCGTCGTCGGCGAGAACGGATCGTATACCGACTGGTGGCAGTTACAGTACACCTTGTCGGCAGCCTCGAACTTCGCGCTTCCGGGCATCGTCTTATACCCGGGATTACAGCAGAGGTGCGTACAGCGGTTCACCCATGCGATGAAATCCTTAGCAGTGGCCGCGTCCAGGAACTCGCGTATCTCACCGGCAAGGTCGGCATACTCGTCGTCACCGGCGACCATCTTCGAGACAGCAGGTGTCCGGAACACTTGCACCTGTATCTCTTTGACGTCCTCGCCCTGTGAACGCCAGGTCGCGACCGCTGGCTTGCCGAGACCGTCGCTACCGATATCGTTCCCCCAAGACTCGTAGTCCTCGAAGTGCTCGACACGGAGTTTATCTCCGTCATTCAGCTGTGATTGCCAGTCATATGCCGCCTTCGACCTGAGGAACCCGTCACGCTCGGGGTCTGGCTCGAGTCCCGCGGCGACTTCGAGCCCGCAGTACTGGAACCACTGCTGGGAATACGTCACGCCGCCCAACTCCGCTTTGGCGATACGGAAGGTATCACCGCCCGTGGTCACTTCCGAGACGGACGGCCACTTTCCGCGGAGTGCGCCATCGGATATCTCCAGCGGAACGAGCGGCATCGGTCGGTTCGCCGGGCCAGCGATGTTCTGGATGCCGATATAGGACACGGTACCACCACCGACACCGCCTTGGTCAGTCGCTGCGTCGACTGCGAAGCCGCCGACAGTCGTCACTCCCGACAATGCACTGGCACCGACCAGTCCTTTGACGAAGCGGCGGCGACCGGACGGGGCTGGGTACTTATCACGCTGGCCGTGATTTGGAGGGGCTTCTTGCGTCATGGGACCATACGACAGTTTGGCGTCTACTGAAAAAGGCCCACCCGATGCTTTTCAGCTACCGGAAATCGGCCGTTTCACCACAGTCCCACGGACGAAGACCGCGTCTCTGTCGGTACGGCCGGCCGAACTACTCGATTCGGACAGCCCCGTCGTCAGGAGCGGTTGTCCCGTCCTGTGATGCGAACGCAGCGTAGAGCCGGTCGTACGTCTCTTCGACGGCCTCGACGATGACTTTCGTGTCACTGATGACCGGCATGAAATTGGTGTCGCCGTTCCACCGCGGGACGACGTGAGTATGGAGGTGGTCGTCAATCGACCCGCCGGCCGCGGAGCCACCGAGGTTCAGCCCCGCGTTGAACGCGTCCGGGGACAGCGCCGTTTCGAGAGCATCGAAGGTCCGCTGTTTCAGTCGGGCGTGATCGAGCAGGGTTTCGTCGTCGAGGTCGCCGTACTCGCCGGTGTGGGTGTGGGGAATGACCATCACATGCCCGGGGTTGTAGGGGTAGTTGTTCAGGAGGACGAAGGCGTGGTCGCTTCGTGCCACGAGGTTGTTCGCCCGGTCGTCCTCCCCCGCTTGAAACGCACAGAACACGCAGTCGACATCGGGGTTCGTCTCCTCGCGTTCGACCCACTCGATGCGCCACGGCGCGAACACCTTGTCCATACCGCCAGTTGTCGACCCACCAGCAAAAACAACGTGACTGTTGCCGCAGAAGCTCTATATAAAAGTGTTGGCCGTTCACGGTCGTAGACCGGATTCTATAGCCTTAGATGGGCTTTTAAACATTCTTGTCCTCTCTAAGGCAGCAATCCGAAAAAATCGGCCGCTATCTGGCGATAAACAGTGCTGAACGGACCAGAACTGAAGGTGGTTTTTATACTCCGTACCCGGCTTGTATCAGGCGGGATGGCAGCGATAAACGACGGCGTTGACATGGCTGAACACTGTTCGACGTGTGACCGCGAGACACCGCACGCCGTGCGTGTCCAGATACAGACAGAGTCCGATAAACGCGAGAACGCGGCGTTCTCCCGAGAGCCGTATCGGGTCAGCGAGTGTCAGATCTGTGGTACAACCACGTCAACGCGGATGAACAACGCCTGACCATCCCACACACCCCACCCCCACCCCACCGTTTCCATACGCCACGCGGTCTCTGACTGCGTGGCCACACACCCCCCACCCCACCGTTTCCATACGCCGCGCGGTCTCTGACTGCGTGGCCACACCCCCCACCCATCACACCCTTTCACACCGGCCACAGAGAGATGTCGCTGTGGATGCTCAAGAAGCGGAGTCCGGTGTCAGTCCAGCGGGTTCGAAGCCGGTGTTCACGCTACCGCGAACGGGTCGTCACTTCACAGCCGTCCTCGGTGATGATAACGGTGTGTTCCTTCTGACTGACGTAGGCCCCGTCCTGCTCCTTAAGAACTGGATAACCGTGGACGATATCCTGCTGTTTCAGGCGGCGAAGCGCCATCTCCGCTCGCGGCGAATCGAGCCAGCGGGCCGCGAAGGGGAGGGTCCGATACTCCTCGGTAATCTGTTCGAGGACCTGTCGAGCCTGCCGGTTCCGAACTGACCCTTCCCGTTCGAGGGCGAAAATCTCCTCGTCGGCCCCTTCCTGCACCTTACCGCGGCCATCGGTGGCGAACGGCTCGATGGCGACCACGTCGCCCACGTCGAGCGTTGCACCCTGTGCCACCTCGCGGTTCGGGATGTTCGGCGACGTGTGCTGCTCCCAGTGGCCCAGTCCGTGGCCGGTGAGGTTCACGACGGGGTTGTAGCCGTACCCCTCGATGACCTCCTCGACGGCCGCGCCGATCTGGCCTACATCGACACCGGGGCCGGCAACGTCCAGCGCGGCGTCCAGGGCCTCGGCGGGCGCTTCGGCGAGTTCGTCCTGCCCGGAGAGGTCGACCGTCACGGCGGTGTCGGCGAGCCAGCCGTCGACGTGGACGCCGATGTCGAGGTTGACCATTTCCTCGCCGAAGGTTGCGTCGTCGTCGCGTTCGGGCGTGGCGTGGGCCGCCTCCTCGTCGATAGAGATGTTCACCGGGAACGCCGGC
Organism: Haloarcula sp. KBTZ06; assembly: GCF_048595605.1. Classification (NCBI taxonomy): domain Archaea; kingdom Methanobacteriati; phylum Methanobacteriota; class Halobacteria; order Halobacteriales; family Haloarculaceae; genus Haloarcula; species Haloarcula sp. KBTZ06. The sequence continues at coordinate 518,589 of NZ_CP184337.1, read as the reverse complement.
TTGCCGCCCAACTCCTTGATTTTGTCCTCGGCCCACTGGGCGACTTCGAGATGGGAGACGCCCACCTCGACGCGTTCGGCTGCCTCGTCACGTACCTGTGCTAGAATCTCGCCTGCTTCACGGCATTTCTCGTACTGCTCGGAATCGAAGTCCACGTCAGTCATGCACGGCGGTTAGTCGGTGGCGGGCAAAGGGGTTTCCCTCTGGCTATCGCCTCGCGGTCTGCATCGCGGCGGTGTTGCGTTCGGCTCCGGTGTGGCCGGCGTGGTCGAGCACGATTACGCCGGCGCGCCCGCCAGTGGCGTCCTCGAAGTCCGCAATCGCCTCCTCGGCGGCCTGTCGCGGGCCGTACGTGTCGAGCAGTTCGACGGCGCGGCGGGCTAGGCCGAACCGGGCAATAGCCTCCCCTTCGCCGGTCGCGCTCGCGCCGCCGCGGTCGTCCGCGTAGAAGCCAGCGCCGATCTGCGGTACGTCGCCGACCCGACCGGCCAGCGCGAACCAGCGCCCGGCGGTCGATGTCGCCGCCGCGAGCCGGTCCCCGTCGGTCGCGACCGCGCCGACGGTGTCAGTGCCGCTGAAATGCTCACGGACCCATTCAAGATGATCTGCGGGTCCGCCATCGGGAGGGTCAGCGGCCTCGTATCGCTGTCGTGTCTCCGCAGTCGTGAGGTCGCGACCGGTTTCGACACCCATGCCTGCCGCGAAATCGCCGGCCTCGTCACCGGCCAGCAAGACGTGTGGTGTCTCAGTTGCCACCGTATAGGACACGTCCGCGGCGTGTACAACGCCAGACATTGCACACGCCGCCCCGACCCGACCGTCGTCGGTCATCAATCCGGCGTCGGTCCGGACCTCCCCATCGCTCTGGACGGCCCCACCGACGCCGGCGTTGAACGCCGGATCGGATTCGAGCGGTCGAAGCGCGGCCAGCACCGCGTCCATCGGACCCTCCGCCGCCGTTGCCTGTTCAGCGGCGTCAGTGAGTGTTTCCTGCCGAGTAGCCGGTGACTCCGGTGGACTGCCCGCGCCGCCGTGGACGATGACGTGCATGCAACCCCGTTGACACACGAACGGCATATCACCTCCGGCTATGACGTTAGTGTCGTCCCGACGTTCGGTCGAAGCCCTTTCTTTACGGACTGTGTTACCATGTCTGAGGGAAAGCGGCACGCCTTTAGGGGCGACTGTCAATTGGCGGAATATGGGCTACGATTACGATAAAGTGGAGGTTCCCGACGAGGGACAGCAGATTCAGGTCACGGAGGACGACGAACTCGACGTTCCGGAGAACCCGATCATCCCCATCATCCACGGGGACGGTATCGGGACGGACGTCGGTCCGGCCGCACAGAAGGTGCTCGAAGCCGCCGCGAACGCCACCGGCCGTGACATCTCCTGGATGCGCGTCTACGCCGGCCAGTCCGCCCGGGACAAGTACGACGAGAACCTCCCTGACGACACCGTCGAGGCGATCAAGGAGTTCAACGTCGCTATCAAGGGGCCGCTGACGACGCCGGTCGGCGCCGGCTTCCGCTCGCTGAACGTCGCGCTCCGGAAGACGCTCGACCTCTACGCGAACGTCCGCCCGACCTACCACATCGAGGGCGTCCCGTCACCGGTCAAGGACCCCGAGGAGATGGACATGGTCACCTTCCGGGAGAACACCGAGGACGTCTACGCCGGCATCGAGTGGGAGGCCGGCACCGACGAAGTCGAGGAAGTCAAGGAGTTCGTCGAGGACGAGATGGACTTCGACGAGACCATCCACGACGGCCCGGTCGGCATCGGCGTCAAGCCGATCACCGAGTTCGGGACCAAGCGCCTCGTCCGCGAGGCCATCGACTACGCCCTCGAAGAGGACCGCGACAGCGTCACGCTGGTCCACAAGGGCAACATCATGAAGTTCACCGAGGGTGCCTTCCGCGACTGGGGCTACGAGGTCGCCGAAGAGGAGTACGGCGAGCACGTCATCACCGAGGACGAGCTGTGGGATGAGTACGACGGCGAAGCGCCCGAGGACGCGCTGGTCGTCAACGACCGCATCGCCGACAACATGCTCCAGCAGCTCCTGACCCGTACCGACGAGTACGACGTCATCGCGACGATGAATCTCAACGGGGACTACATGTCCGACGCCGCCGGCGCACAGATCGGTGGGCTCGGCATCGCCCCCGGTGCGAACTTCGGCTCGGCCCGCTGTCTCGCCGAACCGGTCCACGGCTCCGCGCCGAAGTACGCCGGCGAGGACAAGGTCAACCCGACCGCGATGATTCTCTCCGGCCGCCTCATGCTCGAATACATGGGCTGGAAGGACGCCGGCCAGCTCGTTCGTGACGCCGTCGAGGAGACCATCTCTTCGGGCGACGTCACCTACGACCTCGAACGCCAGATCGAGGGCGGCAACAAGCTCGCCACCAGCGAGTTCGCCGAGAAGGTCGTCGAGAATATAGAGAAGCTCGCGTAAGCGAGTCGCGCTGATCACCCAAACTCTACATTTTTATCGCGCACAACAGCCGGGACTGGCGAGACGAGCGGTCGTGCTGTCGGGAGAACGGGGCCGTAGCTCGGGAGTCGTTTTATCGAGCGTATCCGTCAGAGAAGGGTTACTCGGTCAGCGGAAGGACCACACCGAACACGAGCGGTGAGAGGAGACCGACGAGAATACCGAGCATTTCCATGTCGACCAGCAGCGTGTCGCCCCAGGCGGGGAGCGTCCCGAGAACGGCGCTTCCGGCGACTTCCCCCGCGATGCCGAGGAGGAACAGCCCCGCCCCAAGCATGAACCCGCGCTTTGCGAGTGTCGCGTAGTCCGCGTTCCAGTTTTGGCTCATACAGGTCCGTTCTCGCGAGCCTACAAAGCTCTCTCGGATCGAAAGAGCTACAAGCGGGTTGACACTGATATCTGCGCATACATGGTTTCAGAATCGCTTCCGGAGCTACTTGAACTCCTTCTCTCGACGGTTCTCGCGGCCGGGCTAACTGTGGGAGGAGCACTCACCGAACAGGCCGCTCTCGCCGACCTGTCCGGCGGCATCTCCGCGTTCGCTGCGTGGGAAGTATATATGGGGCTGGTCCTCCTGTACGCCGGCTATATGCTCGCCTCCCGCCGAGTCCTGCCCGCGCTCGGTAGCGCCTGAATTCGTTCGTTGCGGGCGGTTATTCCTGAAGCGACCGCTGGGTCGTGTTCGCGACCCACACCGGCTGTGTCACTGTCGTAGACCCGACGTTTCGTAGCCGCAGGTATTGCGTGACACGGACCTGCTGGTCGCTCCGTTCGGCATCGAATGCCAGCCGAAGCGCCGAGACGGTACCGTCGTGACTGACGCGGAGCCGGACAGAGACATTGCGAGGGGCGCTCACGAACAGGGGTGTACTGAGCCTGTCAGGGTCCGTGAAACGGGTGCCGACGAGGACGACGCCGCCGTCGCTCCGGTCGGCAACGGAGAGATCGACGGCTTCCCCGATACCGCGTATCATCCGCCGCTCCGAGAGGTCTGAGACCGGGCCGTCGTCGCGGACAGTCCACTTGACCCGCTGGGGCCCGTTCGATCGCTCGTCGTACCGGGCCGCGACGATGGAGCCGTTGGTCCAGTAATCAATGCGGGTCGTAAAAGTGTTCAGTTCGGTGCCGTTCTGGCGGAACTGCCCGGCGTACGTCGTCTTGTTCGCCGCGACGTGGCGTGTGTGGTCGGACCGCCGGAGTACCGTCCCGTTGCTGTCGGTGACCCGCTGGCGGGAGACCAGCGTGTAGTTTGTCGTCGCGAGCGTCCGCGCGTGGGCGCTGGCCAGCACTGGCGGCACCACTGCCTCGTCGCTCACGCCCGGCGGATACCCGACCCCATCGGTCGGCACCGCTGCCGGCGTGACTGTTTCGGGGCTGTCCTGCTGGACGAAGCCCGAGCACCCGGCGAGTACGAGCGCGAGCGTCACGACAGCAGCCACTGCTCGCGTCATTGATTGCGCTACGGCCGCCGGCCCCAAACAGTTGTGGCTAGTCCTGCCAGTCCGGGTTCGATCTGGGCGGACTGAACACGTCGATACCCCGGACCGGTTCCTCGCCGTCGTTGCGCGCTTCGTGTGGCTCCTCACTCGGGACCACGTAGGAGTCCCCGGGGCCGATGACGTACTCCTCGCCGTTGACGTGGAAGGTAAAGGTCCCTTTCACAACGTAGCCGACCTGCTCGTGGCGGTGGCTGTGTTCCGGGACGGCCGCACCGGGGTCGATGTGGAACTGCTGGACGCTCATCTGCTCTCCGACCGCCAACTGTGTCAGGTGAACGCCGTCGACTGCTTCGACTGTCTCACAGGCCGCCTGTGGTACTTCCCTCATGCGCTATGCTGTCGTACCCGGCCCACCTAAGCGTTCGTCCGCTCAACATCGGTGATAGCTTGGCCGTAGCCGCCACTACCACCCAGAAAGCCCCGACTCGCTGCGCTCCTTGGTTGCTGCACTCCCTGCGGTGCTTGCTTCGTCTCAAACGCCCAGCGACTCGCCCCTTTCAGTCCCACCCACGGCGGCTGACCAACCGGCGTTTTGGTCTCACTACTGCCAGACGCGCCACACGGTCCGGCGTTCTCTGTCGGTGGATTCAGTACCGTCCGGCCCTGACAGAGAGGTATGTACGCGGTCGTCGGGTGTAGCGAGTGCAGCGCGCTGTGGGTCACCGAGGGGCGGCCGGAGACGACCCAGTGCCCGCGGTGTGGCACGCGCCGGAAACACGAGAAGCGTCGGAAGTTCGTCGAGACAGACGACGAGGCCCACGCCCGAGAGGTTCGAGCGTCGATGCTGGCGAACCGCCAGGGGGAGGGCGACGCCTTCGCGGAGTTGGATTCCTACGCCGAGATGGAGCGGCAGGTCGACGACGCGGGCGTGGACGACGAGACGTATCTCGAAGATTCGGGGGTGGACACCGACGCCGTGTCGGCGGCTGCCGAGCGCGCCGAACAGGGGGCGACGGGCGGGTCGAGCCGTAAGGAGACGGTAACGAACGCGTTGCGGGCACTGGACGAGCCGACCGAAGACGATATCGTGGCCTACGCCGAGGAACGCGGCGTCCCGGCGTCGTACACCCGGAAGGCACTGACAAAGCTGGTTCGCGCCGGCAAGGCATCGGAGAGCCGGGGGCAGTACCGGCTGCTATGACCGCGACGCTGGACTTCGAGCCCGGCCCAGTCGCGGTCGGGACGCTTGTCGGTCTCTCGGGATTGCTGTTCTTGCTCACGCCGGTCGTCGAGCCGGTTGCTGTGGGTTCACTACGGGTGAGCACGGTCGCGCTCTCGGCGGTCGTCCTCACGCTCGGATTCGCGCTGGGGACGGTCGTGTTCGCCCGGCGGGGCCAGCGGCTGTTCGCCATCGCACACGGTGTCTTCGCCGTCGCGTGGGCGTTGCTGGTGTTGGGTCCACTGCTTGGGCAGGAAGCACTCCTGCTCGCCGGCGTCGTCGTGCTGGTGGCCGGAGCGGGATTTCTGGTGAGTCAGCGCCGGCAGCGGTAGCGCACTGACACAGGAGCGGCGCTACCGCCCGAGGTCGGCGTGCGCCGAAGAGAGGTGGCGCGAGGACAGCGCCGCAAGTAAAGAGAGTTCGCCAGCCAGTGCGCCGGCGGCGATGACCTCCGCGAGCGCGTCGGCGTTGCTGCCGGCGGGGTCGCCGCCGCCGCCGTAGCCCAGCACGTCAAGCGCCTCGGACTGCGTGGGGAGACCCGTCCCGCCGCCGACAGTGCCGACCTCCAGCGACGCGATAGTGACCGATGCGTACAGACCGTCCTCGCGGGCGTCGACGGTCGTGATAGCGTTGCTCCCCTCGACCACCTGCGCGATGTCCTGCCCGAGCGCGAGGAAGGCGGCGGCGACGACGTTGGCAGCGTGGGCGTTGAACCCCAGCGCGCCGGCCTTCGCCGAGCCGACGAGGTTCTTGCGGGTGTTGGCCTCGACGATAGCGTCGGAAGTCGTATCGAGTCGCTCCTCCACCTGCTCGTGGGGGATGAGCACGTCCGCGGCGACGGTCCGGCCGCGGCCCTCAACGGCGTTGATGGCGGCGGGCTTCTTATCCGAACAGAGGTTGCCCGACAGCGCCACGAGGTCGGCCGGGGTTTCGGACTCGACAACGTCGCAGGCCGCCTCCGTCGCGATGGTGGCCATGTTCATCCCCATCGCGTCTTTGGTGTCGTAAGAAAAGCGCAGGAAGACGCTGTCGCCGACGACGTAGGGTGTCACGTCCTGTAGCTCGCCGTGGCTCGTCGTTGATTCGGCAGCGTCGGCGAGGACATCGACGTGTTCGCGGACCCAGGCCGACACCTCGCCCGCCTCGGCCACGTCCTCGACGCGGAACACCGGCGCGCGGGTCATTCCGGATTTGAGGACCCGAGCGGTCGCGCCGCCAGCGTTGCGAATCGTCGAGACGCCGCGGTTGACGGAGGCCAGCAGCGCGCCCTCGCTGGTCGCCAGCGGGAGGTGGTGGTCGCCCTCGGCGGCCCCGCCGTCGACGGGCAGCGGGCCGACCACACCCATCGGGACCTGCGCCGCGCCGACCATGTTCTCGATGTTGCTCTCGGCGTCGGCAGCGTCGAAGGTGTAGTCGCCGACCGCTGAGAGGTCCGCGCCGGTCTCCTCGGCCAGCAGGTGTCTACGGGCCGCCGCCGCAGTGTCGGGGTCGGCGTGGTCTTCCAGTTCGTAGAGCCGCAACTCACCGTCACGAACGCGCTCCGCGAGCGCCGTAGCGTCGGAGTCGGTCATACTGACCGGTGTGGCTTCGGGACTCCTAACAGTTGCTCTTGGCAGGCCAAGCGTTTTGCAGTCGCCGCGCCCGGAGTCTGTATGGTCGACCGCGTATTCACGAACTGTGAGGTGCGGCCGCTGTCCGGCGACGGTCCGGCATCGGCGGTCGCAGTGACGAACGGAACTGTCACAGCCGTCGGCGACCCGGATGACCTCTCGACCGCGGGTGCCGAGACCGTCGACTGTCGCGGTGGCGTGCTGTTGCCCGGCTTCGTCGACGCCCACACGCATCTTGACATCGTCGGCCGGCGTGCGGTCGAAGCCGACCTCGCCGGGGCGGACAGCCCGGACAACTGCATCGACCGGCTGCTGGCGGCCGACGACGGCGAGGACTGGGTTCTGGGCTTTGGCTACGACGAGAGCGACTGGGACGGAGACCTGTTGCAGGCGGCGACGCTGGACCGGGTGAGCGCTGAGCGTCCGGTCGCGGCCGCACGCGAAGATATCCACACGGTGTCGGTGAACCACGCCGCGCTGGACGTACTGGATCTGCCCGACAACGGTGTCCGCACCGAGGACGGCGCGCCGACCGGTGTGCTCGTCGAGGAAGCCGCTGAGGCCGTCTTCGACGCCATCGCGCCCGACTACACACAGACACGGGAGTATCTGCTGGCTGCACAGGAGGTGGCGCTCTCGGAAGGAATTACCGCCGTCCACGACATGGTGCGGCAGTCTCACGCCCCGCGAGTGTACCGCGACCTAGACACCGAGGACGCACTCTCCCTGCGAGTGCGGCTCAACTACTGGGCAGACCACCTCGACGCAGTCAGGGAGCTTGGCCTGGTGACGAACCACGGGAGCGACCGAGTGCAAACGGGCGCGATCAAGACGTACATCGACGGGTCGCTCGGGGCCGGCACCGCGCGGCTCCGGGAGCCGTACGCCGACAGCGACAGCGTCGGCGAGTGGCGAACGGACCCAGATGCCCTCCGGGAACTCGTGTCAGCGATCGACGACGCGGGCCTCCAGTTCGCCGCTCACGCCATCGGCGACGCGGCTATCGACGCGCTGCTTTCGGCTATCGAATCAGTCGACGCCGCGGACGAGCGCCATCGCGTCGAACACGCCGAGGTGCTCACCGGCGACCTGGCGGAGCGACTGGCGGCGTCGCCACTGGTCGTTTCGGCGCAGCCGAACTTCCACCGCTGGGCGGTGCCGGGCGGCCTGTACGACGAGCGACTCGGCGAGCGCCGCGCGCTGACGAACCGGTTCCGCGACATCGTGGATGCCGGCGCACAACTGGCCTTCGGGAGCGACTGTATGCCGCTTTCCCCGCTGTATGGCGTCCAGCAGGCCGTCACCGCGCGGAGTCGAACCAGCGCCTGACAGTCGACGAGGCGCTCCGAGCGTACACCAGCGGTGCCGCGTACGCGGGCTTCGACGAGGACCGGATGGGCACGATTACGCCGGGATCGGTTGCAGATTTCGCCGTGCTATCGGCCTCTCCGTGGAGCGTACCGGATGGTGATATCTCGGACGTAGCCGTCACGCTGACCGTCAGCGACGGCGAGGTCGTGTTCGATTCCGGCGAGTAAGTCCGACAGACGGCAGTATCGACGCGTCACGTTTCCTGTTTCTCGGTAACAAACAACATAATTCGACAGTACGGGATATAGAAGCAGTTAGATCGCCAAACCCGGATATAAAACCCGATAGGCCACCAACACCTGAAACAGAACTGTAGTTACCTCCAATATCAGGTATGCAATTTCCTTGCCCACCAACCCTCGACTTTGAAGATAAAATCTTTTCACGAAGGAGTTCTGAAGTGTGAGTACCGACAGGTGGATACATCGTGCCCGAAATGGAAACCGCCGCGTTCGAGACGGACCTCAGCCTCTTCAAGTACGACAACCTCGAGCAACTCCCGCCGGCGTACCGGGACCTCGAGGCGGACGAGCGGACCGAGCGCATCGAGAGCGCGCTCGATACCCTCGGCGACGACGTGGTCATCCTCGGCCACAACTACCAGCGCCGGGAGATCGTCGAACACGCCGACTTCATCGGCGATTCCTACCAGCTCTCGAAGGAGGCCGCCGAGTCCGACGCCGACTACGTGATTTTCGGCGGCGTGACGTTCATGGCCGAATCCGCGGACATCATCACGGACGACGACCAGTCCGTGATCCTCCCGTCGATGGAGGCGTCCTGCCCGATGGCGGGCATGGCCGAGGCGCTGCAGGTCGACGCCGCGTGGGCAGAACTGACCGCGGCGCTCGACGACGACGAAGAGATTATCCCCATCACGTACATGAACAGCTACGCCGACCTGAAGGCCTTCTGTGCCGAGCAGGGCGGCCTGGTGTGTACGTCCTCCAACGCCCACAAGGCCTTCGAGTACGCCTTCGAGAAGGGCGACAAAGTACTCTTCCTGCCCGACAAGCACCTCGGCGAGAACACGGCCCACCGGCTCGGCATGGCCGACGAAACCGTCGAGTGGGACCCGTGGGACGCCGAGGGCACCGACGCCGCTGACGCCGTCGAAAACGACGTCATTCTCTGGGAGGGGTACTGTCAGGTTCACGAACGCTTCCGCGAGCACCACATCGAATCGATCCGCGAGGACTACCCCGACGCGAACGTCATCGTTCACCCCGAGTGTCGCCGCGAGGTCGTCGAGGCCGCCGACGTGGCCGGCTCTACGTCGACTATCTGTGAGTCCGTCGCCGAGGCTGATCCCGGCGAAACGTGGGCCATCGGCACCGAGATTCACCTCACCCACCACCTCCAGCGGTGGCACCCCGAGGTGGATGTCGTCCCGCTGTGTGGCGACGCCTGCATGGACTGCAATGCCATGCGCCAGATCGACCCGAACTACCTCGCGTGGGTGCTTGAGGAACTGGTCGAAGGTCGCGAGCGCAACGTCATCGAGGTCGCGCCCGAGGAGAAGGAACTGGCACAGGTCGCGATGGACCGAATGCTGGAGATCTAACCATGACGGACGACCCGATTACGACGGACGTGCTGGTCGTCGGCTCCGGCATCGCCGGGCTGGCGGCGGCGCTCGCCGCGGCCCGTGAAGGCGACGACGTGACGCTCGCCACGAAGGCGACCCGTCCGGAAGGCTCCTCATCCTGGTGGGCTCAGGGCGGCATCGCCATCTCCCGAGATACGCCCGAAGAATTCAAAGACGACATCATGGCCGCCTCCGACGGCACCGCCGACCCCGACGCCGTCGATGTGCTGGTCGAGAATGCCAACGAGGCCGTCGAGGACGTGCTGCTTGAGACCTTGGACGTCGAGTTCGACCAGAACGGCTCGGGCCACGACTTCACCCGCGAGGCCGCCCACAGCGAAGACCGCATCCTCCACGTCGATGCCTCCACGGGCAAACACATCCACGTCCCGTTCCTGAACTACATCGACGACCACGACGGCGTGGAGATTCTGGACGACACCGCCGCGCTCGAACTCATCCGTCACGAGGGGCGGGTCCACGGCGCGATGCTCGAATCCGACGGCGAGGTCGACCCGTACTTCGCCGGCAGCGTCGTGCTGGCGACGGGCGGTATCGGCGACCTCTACCCGCGGACGACGAACCCCGACAACACCACTGGGGACGGCATCGGGATGGCCGCACTCGCCGGGGCCGAGGTCGAGGACATGGAGTACGTGCAGTTCCACCCGACGGCGTGCGTACTCGAAGGTAATTCCGGTAGCGCTGAGGTCGCCTTCCTCGTCAGCGAGGCCGTCCGCGGCGAGGGCGGCCTGCTACGCAACGACAAGGGCGAGCGGTTCATGCCCGACTACCACGCGGACGCCGAACTCGCGCCCCGCGACGTGGTGGCCCGGGCAGTCAAGGCGGAGCGAGAGGCGACCGGTGAGGTGACGCTGGATGTCTCGCCGCTTGACTTCGCCGAAGAGTTCCCGAACCTCGCAGACCGCTGTAAAGAGCACGGCATCGACTGGACAGACGGCATTCCGGTCGCGCCCGCCGAGCACTTCCTCTGTGGCGGCATCAACGTCGACGACCGCGGCCGGACGACACTGGACCGGCTCTATGCCGTCGGCGAGTGCTCTCGAACCGGCGTCCACGGCGCGAACCGCCTCGCCAGCACCTCCCTGCTCGAAGGGCTGGTCTGGGGCCTGCGCGCCGGCGAAGACGCCGCCGGGGCCGAGCCGGAGCCAATCGAAGCGCCGGAACTCCTCGAACGCGACCCGGACCTGCCCGAGCGGTTCGCCCGCGACAAGTTCCAGCGGCTGACCCGCGTGATGGACGAGAACGTCGGCGTCGAGCGCGACCCGGCCGACCTCCAGCGGGCGATGGCCGTCCTCCGCCGGCTCAAGGGCGAGGTCGACGCCTACGTCCGCACGCGGACCAGTCGCTCGCTGTACGAACTCCGCCACGCCAGCGTCACCGCCCTGTTGATCGCGCGCCACGCCGCCGAGAACGAGGAGAGCGTCGGCACGCACAATCTCGTGGATGCGAGCGAGGAACCACCGGAGTCCACGGCTGACTGATGCTCGCCGACAGCGACATCGAGCGGTGGCTCCGCGAGGACGTGGGCCACCACGACGTGACCAACGACGTGCCCGGCACGACCGAGGGGCGACTGGTGGCAAAAGAGTCCGGCGTCGTCGCCGGCCTTGACGCTGCCACCGCGGTGTTTGAGTATCTGGACTGTGCAGTTGAGACACCGGTCGACTCGGGGGCGGCCATCGACGCCGGCGACGTAGTGCTTCGCGTCGACGGCCCCGCGCAGTCGGTCCTCCGCGGCGAGCGCGTCGCCGTGAACATCACCGGCCATGCCTCGGGCGTGGCGACGAAGACACGGGCCGCCGTCGATGCGGCGGAATCGGCTGCGACAGATTCCACCCCTCGTATCGCCGGCACGCGCAAGACGACTCCCGGCCTGCGCGGCATCGAGAAGCGGGCGGTAGCGGCCGGCGGCGGCGACACCCATCGACTGGACCTCTCGCACATGGTGATGGTCAAGGACAACCACATCGCCGAGATGGGACTGGTCGACGCCATCGAGCACTTCCGCGAGCGGGCCTCCTTCGCGACGAAACTCGACGTCGAGGTCGAAGCTCCGGAGGACGCCCCGCGGGCCGCCGAGGCCGGCGCGGACATCGTCCTGCTCGACAACATGTCCCCCGCGGAAACTGAGCGGGCCGTCGACAGAGTGGCAGCGTCTACTTCCGGCGCGCTCACCGAGGCTAGCGGCGGTATCACAGTTGCGGACGTGCCGGCCTACGCCGAAACGGGCGTGGACATCATCTCGATGGGGTCGCTGACCCACTCCGCGCCGACGCTGGATTTCTCTTTCCGCACGGGCTAGGTACCGGTCAATCCGGCCCGCTCGTCGAGAATTCGGTTCTGAGTTCCGGCGGGAGTTCGAGTTGCTTGATACCAACCCGGTCGTCGATCCGGAACCGATACAGCGCTGTGGCTTCCGTCTCGGCCGCCCGTTCGAACACGTCGGGCGTCCAGGAAGTGTCTATCTGTTCTTCGATTGCCCTGCGTTCGTCGTCAGGGACTCGTTCGATGGTCCCCGTCAGCAGGACGCTGCGCCAGTTGAACGTCGTTTCGACGTCGTAGATGAGAAACCGGGCAACGTCCGCGTGGTCGCTTGCCGTCACTTTCCGGCTGTCGGCACCGAGAACGTAGACGAAGTAGAGCGCGGACTCGCCGTCGTACCAGAAACCAAGCGGGCGCAGTAGCGGCGCGGAATCGGTCGGGACGCCAAGCACGCCAATGCTCTTCCGTTCGAGGGTCTTTTCGATGTCCTCGACGTTCATCCGGAGCATTCCGTAGTCTTCTAGTTCGGTAACTGTCATGTCGTCACTTGTCGGTAGATAATCATAAAGCCATAGGGCGCTAGCCCCGGGTTCTCCGCTCACAAGGGTGGCCCTTGCCGTCAGTCCGTCTCAGTCCAGCCGGCGCGCCAGCATCACCTCGTCGACCAGTTCGCCGTCGATCTCGTAGTGGCCATCGCGGACAGCCTCGACCGTCCAGCCGGTCTCCTTCAGGAAGTCGATGGCCCGCTCGTTTGTGGCCGGCAGGCTGTTGTACACCTTTCGACAGCCGCGGCTCGCGGCCCATTCGACCCCGCGGTGGAGCAGGTGGCTGCCGATACCGTGGCGGCGGTACGTCTCCATTACTCCGAGCGTGAGTTCGGCCGTCGACGCGAGTTCGGCCACCTCGGACATGGCGACGTGGACCCAGCCGACGACGTCGTCGTCGACCGTGGCGACGAACACGACGCGACAGCGGTTTGGGCCCCAGCGGACGAGCGTGTCCTCGTAGGCCAGTTGCTCGGCGACACCGGCCGCGATGATGTACGGTGCCTCGCTGGTCACGTCGCGTATCGTGCCGACGACGCCGGAGAGGTCCGACGGCCGGGAAGGTCGTATCTCGTAGCTGACGCCGGCCTCGTAGTGTTCGGCCGTCTCGCCGTGGTGGAGCGCCACGGTCAGCTTCCCGTCCTCGGTGGACTCGATGAGGTCGTCCCGTTTGAGAATGGAGACATGGTGCTGGAACCGCTCGGGATCGACGCTGATGGCTTCGGCCACCTCGGCGGGCGCGACGGGGCCGTTCCGCTCCACGAACCGATACACGTCGGACCGCTCACCGCCGAGTTCGAGGTCTGTTGGGGACGGCATTTCGCTATGGCTCACTGATGCCTGTATCCACTTGAAAATTCCCGAGAAGTTAGTCTGAGAGCTTATGTCGACTTGCCAGCAGCGATGCCGTGGCCGCCGGTGAAAGCGTCTGGCAGCTGTCGATACGCGGGCCGTCGTCACGTCCGCGTGATGCTTTTGTATGGTCGTGGCTCATTCTCGACCATGCCAGACGCGGTCCGTCGCTGTTCCGAGGACGGCTTTTTCGAGGGGGATGCGTGCCCGGTCTGTGACAGAGAGGGGACCCTCGTTCTCGACGGCGAACGGCGGCGACAGCTCTCGAAATTCACCTCGGGAGCGCTCAGACACTTTCCCGAGGACGCCGGTATCGAGGTAGACGAAGCGGGGTGGACGGCGTTCGCGTCCCTCCAGGCCGCAGTCGAGCGGAAGTACGACTGGGCCGACGGCGAGGCGCTGGCTGGAGTCATCGCCACGGACCCGAAAGGGCGGTTCGAGCGGACAGGAACCAGTGACGAGTCAAGTACAGTGGCCGCTGGCGGCCGCGTTCGGGCGGCCTACGGGCACTCTGTCGACGTAACCTTGGATGCGACCGACGACCCCATCCCGGCGACGCTGTATCACGGAACTGCCCCGCGAAACGTCGCCTCGATACGCGACGCGGGACTGAAGCCGATGGGGCGACAGACGGTCCACCTCTCGGACTCCGTCGCGGCGGCCCGCGAGGTGGGGCGTCGCCACGCCGCCGACCCCGTCGTGTTCGTCGTCGACGCCGCGGCGATGCAAGCCGACGACCGCCGAATCGTCAAGCGCGGGACCGAGACGTACACGACTGACCGCGTGCCGCTGGGGTATCTCTCACTGCTCGAAAAATAGCGTGATCGCGTCGCCCGCTATTCGACAAGCGGCGTGCCGGTCATCGCCTCCGGCTGGTCGATGCCCATGAGCATGAGCATCGTCGGCGCGAGGTCGGCCAGCGTCCCGCCATCGCGGGCGGTCCGTCCGCCGGCAGTCCCGTCGGCGGCGAGATAGATGAACGGGACGGGGTTGGTCGTGTGGGCTGTGTGCGGGTCGTCTTCGGTCCCCATATCGTCGGCGTTACCGTGGTCGGCGCAGATGAGGACGTGGCCGCCGGCATCCTGAATCGTCTCGACCAGTCGACCGAGCTGTTCGTCGACGGCCTCGACGGCGGTCACCGCCGCGTCGAAGTCGCCGGTGTGGCCGACCATATCGGGGTTCGCGAAGTTCAGGACCATCGCGCTGGGGTCCTCAGTCTCGATGAACTCGATAGCGGTGTCGGCCAGTTCCGGCGCGCTCATCTCTGGTTGCAGGTCGTAGGTCGCCACGTCGGGGCTGTCGACGATTTCTCGGCTCTCGCCGTCGAACGCGACCTCGCGACCGCCGTTGAGGAAGTAGGTGACGTGGGGGTATTTCTCCGTTTCGGCCAGCCGGATCTGGATCTTCCCGGCTTCAGAAAGCACCTCGCCGAGTACGTCCTCGGGCTGGTTCGGCGGGAAGGCGACCGGCAGGTCGAACGTCTCGTCGTACTGCGTCATCGTCACCAGCCGGGTGTCCGGCGGCTCGGTGTCGGCCCCCCAGTCGTCCGGGCGGATGTCGCCGAGCATCCGGGTGAGTTGTCGGGCGCGGTCCGAGCGGAAGTTGAAGAAGATGACCGCGTCGCCGTCTTCGAGACCGGCGTGGTCGCCGACGGTCGTCGGCTCGATGAACTCGTCCGTGGTGTCACGGGCGTACGACTCCGTAGCGGCCGTGACGGCGTCATCCGCGTGGTGGTCGCCCTCGCGGTGGACGATGGCGTCGTAGGCCCGACGGGTCCGCTCCCAGTTCTGGTCGCGGTCCATCGCGTAGTAGCGCCCGCAGACGGTGGCGACGTGGCCAGTTCCGTGCGCCTCGGCGTGGGCTTGTAGGTCCGCGAGGTAGTCCTCGCCGCCGGTCGGCGAGGTGTCGCGGCCGTCGGTGAAAGCGTGCGAGACGGCGTCAGTCCCACGCTCGCCAGCGAGTTCGATGAGCGCGTGGAGGTGGTCCTGATAGGAGTGGACGCCGCCGTCCGACACGAGACCCATGAAGTGGACCCGGCCGCCGTGGTCCTCGGCGTGCTCGAAGGCCGACAGAACCGTCTCGTTCTCGAAGAATGGCGGGTCCTGTGCGGCGTCATCGGGCGGCGACTCGCCCCGGGAGCGCGCGATACTGTCGCTGACGCGGGCGGAGTCCTGCTTAACGACGCGGCCGGCCCCGATGTTGAGGTGGCCGACCTCGGAGTTGCCCATCTGGCCCTCCGGGAGGCCGACCCGGCGGCCGTGGGTGGCAAGCGTCGACGCTGCGCCCGCGTCTCGGTAGCGGTCGAAGTTCGGCGTGTCGGCGGCGGCGACGGCATCCCGGACATCGTCGTCCGGATTCAGGCCCCAGCCGTCTAAGATGATAAGTCCGACGTCCATACCCGGTGGGTCACGCGACCGGCCTAATACACTGTCGGTCAGTCCCGAACGTGACGGTCGATAATGCGAAATTCGGCGGCTCTGGTGTCGGTACTCCATGTCGCTACTCCGCTATCGCTGCCGGTATCGGGAACCCTGAAATTAAGAGGGTGGCCCGCCTTCGGTCTGGCATGACTCGGAACATTCTCTCGGACGATCTGGCCGACGCAATCGTCACGACAGCCCGGACAGCGACGGGTGACTCGCTCCGTTCAGTGACGTATTTCACGCGTGCGAACTTCGAGCAACTCTACCTGCGGGAGGACCTTGAACAGGACGCCGACCTCAACGACTTCGTGGGCCACGAATGGCAGGGGTACAAGCAAACGAAAAACGCATATCAGGAGTCCGAACTGGGCGACTACCGCTTCACCGTCCGCGCGTTCTCTAACGGCTACCTCCTGCGGGCGACGACCGAGCGCCAGGGCGTGCTCATCACCACGGACGGCCTGACGATGCAGTCCTACGAGGAGATCGCCGAGGCCATCGAACGCCTGCTCCGCGAGGAGTCGGGCAAGGAGTAACCACCGAATCGGCAGGTGACCAAAGGGTTATCCCCGTCCCCGCGAACGCACGGGCATGACGCTGGACCCGGTCCACGTCGACGGCATCGCCAAGCTCGCCGGGCAGGTGCGCGAGACCGTCGAGACGAGCGACCAGGAGGCGGCCGCCGAGGAAGTCTGGGACAGTTTTCTCGACCCGCTGTGGCAGGACGGGACGAAGATTCTGGAACCGCTAGGCGAGCAGCGCCGCCGGAAGGTTCCCATCGAGGACATCGCGCTGGCGGACCCGCCGTTTCCAACCCAGCACGGCCTGGATTCGGGGACTATCAATCCCACGACATTCAAGAACGGACTGGTGCTGGACGTGGCGCAGGCGGCGATGGGCAGCGTGCCATCCGACGTCGAACTGCATCGCGGCCGGACGATCATCATGGCCGTCCACTCGAACGACGCGACGCTGGGGTTCGACGGCGAGTGGCAGGGCGGGGACCGCGGCTACGCCAAGCGGCGCGTCCTCGACGTGCCCCAGGTCGACCGCTACGAGCAGCGGGTCGTCCACGCGCTGGCACTATACCTCGCCGAGAGCCAGCACGCGCTGACCAACGCCGACGTGGTCGAGGACCTGTTCATCCTCGACGGCCCTATCTATCCGACCGGTGTCCTCCGATGGGCCGACCGCGACACCGAACTGGCCGACCTGCTCGCGGAGGACGACCGCCCCAAAACGGTCGTGAACAACTACGTCGACCTCGTCGAGCGGTTCGTCGAGCGGGACGTCCCGATGGTGGGGTTCATCAAGAACTCCTCAACGAAGGCCCTCACGCGGGCGCTCCGGCGCAAGACCAACGCGCCGTGGGTGAACGACACCGCCTTCTTCCGCCGAATCCTGGAGCGTCGCGACGACGATGGTGAGCGGCAGACCGACTGTCTCACCGCGACGAACTGGTTCCGTTCGCGGGGCGGCACCGACGGCATCATGGCCGCCGACGGCGACGCGCTGGGCATCGAGCGGTCGCTCGACCCCGAGGCCTACGAGGTGACGTTTTTCGTTCTCTACGACCCGCGCTCGGACCTCGTGTTCCGCGTCGAGGCCCCGTACGCGTTCACCAAAGACCCGGAGTGTCGGGCCAAACTCACACGGCAGATACTCCACGACGTGGCCCGGGAACAGGGGCCGCCGCTGGCTATCGGGAAGGCTGACGAGTTAGCGAAGATCGACCGCCAGGGCAGCGAGGAACTCACCCGCCGCATCGAGCGGACCTTCGAGACCGACCGCGAGCGGGAGTTCAACGATATCCGGTGGGGAGCCGTCGAAGAATCGTTCTGAAGCGTGCTATCCGCGGCGGGCCAGAACGATGGCGTACAGGAGGACGAGGAGCCCGACGAGTTCTGTGATAGTGCCCGGAAGGGGAAACACCACTCGCGGGAAGACCTGCACGGCACCAAGGGTAACGAGGTACGAGACGAAGGTGAGGAGGCTGATTCCGACGGCCAGCGCGAGCATGGAGCGGGTCCGCTGTCGACGGTAGCCGACGAGCGCCAATGCAGCAATGAGCAGCCCGACCCCCGTCTGTGCGAGGTGGAAAGCAGTGTTCACGGTAACCCACGTTTCGGCGGAGAGGCCGGCAACGTCCATCAGAGCCCCTCCCAGAGATCCACCAGCGCGTCGGCGAACTCGTGTGTCGTCGATTCGACGGAGAGGCTGACATCGAAGGTCCCGTCGGTAAGCCGCACGGTGAGTTCGTCCATCTGTGCCTCGTACACGTCCGGGTGGTGGCCGTCGTCCGCGAGTCGCGTCGGAGCGGCGACGAGGCCGCTGTCCTCGAGGGCGTCAAGGCGGCGATACACGGTCGAGAGCGACATGTCGCAGTCGTTGCTGAGTTCAGTTGCAGTCATCGGTCTGTGACTCGTGGCTGCAAGGAGCGCGCGAGCGTAGTCATCGTCGAGGAGGGCGAACACCTCGGTCGGGGACGGGTCCTCGGCCACGCGCAGTGGGTTCACCCGTCACATTGGTATAACTCACTGGTCGTTCGCTGACTCAGAAAACGGACGGTCGATTACAGCGGACCTGTGCAGCTACGCCGTCTCAGCTTGCTGCACCGTCACGTCAACGGTCTCGCCAGCCACGCCGAGCCGGGCGAACTGCGTTCTGACGTGTTCCTTGGCCGCGTCGATGGCCGCATCGCGCGTCTCGAAGCCGCGGGGCATCGGGGACTCGAAAGCAATCCGGATCTCGCGGTCGCCGATAGACTGGACCTGACCGCCGCTTTCGACCTCGTAGAAGGCGTCACAGAGCCAGACGTAGGGCGTCCCCTCGTCCGGCGCGCCGTTGAACTCGGGCGGCTCCTCGCCCGGTTCGTACAGCGTCCCGGTCAGCGCCGTCCCGCCTGCTGTCCCCCGAATAAGCAACATAGCTCACTGTAGGGGCCACACAGGCAAAAGATTCTCCCCCAGGTCAGGGCTCGCAGTCGACCACGACGGGCAGGTGGTCGGAGCCGTAGTGGTCGTCGTCGCGGTCGGCGATGACCGCTCTGGTGTCGACGGCCACGTCCTCGCTGACGAACACATGGTCGATCCCCATCTCGGGGAGCAGAGCGTGGAAATCGGTCCGGCTCGTCGTCGGGCCGTGGGTGACGGTCGCTGTGTCGCGGGCGTCGACGAGCGTGCGGCCGTCCGGGAGTTCGTGGCCCTCGGCCCGCTCGTAGGCCGGCTCGCCGACGACACAGTTGAAATCGCCGGTCACGACTGCGGGGGCCTCGCGGGCGATGGAATCGAGGTGGTCAAGCACCAGTTCGATACCCTCGACACGCGCGTCAGCCCCCTGATGGTCCAGATGCGTGTTCAGACACAGGAGGTCATCGTCGGTGTCGCGGTCACGAAGGCGGGCCCAGGTCGCTACGCGGGGGTAGGCGGCGTCCCAGCCGACGCTGCTCGGCTCGGCGGGCTGTTCGGAGAGCCAGAACGTGTTCGTGGCCGCACAGTCGAAGCGCTCGGCCCGGTAGCCGATGGCCGTGTGCTCCCCGCCGGCATCGACGGATTCCCGTGGGTCACCGACCCACTCGTAGCCGTCCAGCAACACCTCTAGCTCCCGGAGCTGGTGTGCCATCGCTTCCTGAACCCCGATAATATCGGGGTTGTGGTACTGGATTATCCCCGCCACCAGCCGCCGCCTGTGAGGCCACCCGTCTACCCCATCCCCGGCGGTGTCGTACCGCACATTGAAAGACATCACCCGCGTCGGCTTCATATGCGTTCGTTGACAGCCATCCGGGTAAGGTTTCACATTCATGCTGCTGGGGAAAGGTGTTAATCCCCGGCTACCCTGAACTGGGGTATGTCCGACCTCGGGGATTTCACTGATTTCGACGGCGACGACGCGGCGGCTGACGACGAGGCCGCACAGTCGGCCGAGACGGCCGATGACGGTGATGGGGCTGTCGACGCGTCGGGGGGAACCGACCCGACAACACAGTCTGCAGACGATGACTTCGAAGATATGGATGTGACACCGGCCGGCACAGACACCGGCCTCGGTGTCCTCTCGGCGGCGAACGGCCTCCGAATCAGCGAGGAAGCGGAGGAAACGGTCCTCCGGGCGTACGTCACCGCGCGGAACCGCTCGCGCCTGCGCATCGGGACCTATCTGCTCGTCCCCTACCCTGGGGGTGAGCGCCTGTTCTGCCGCATCAAGGCCCTGGAGTACGCGCAGGAGTTCCACGCCGACGACGCGACCGAAATCCACGCCCGGCGAGCGATGCGCGAGCGGGGCATCGACGAGCGGGATTTCAAATTCATCGCCGAGCTTGAGCCGGTTGCAGTGCTGTACAGCGACGGTGGCGAACTCAAGCGGCGGATGACTGACCGGGTGCCCAAACCCGAAACCGTCGTCCGGGAGGCCACCGACAAATCCGAGATCAAGACCGGCCTGAAGATTCCCGAGGACGGCGTCTTCCTGGGCCATCTCGCCGTCGGCGGCGAGAAGGTCCGAACGGCCGCCGAGCCGCCGACCATCGACTACCGGCTGAAAGACGACTACGACGCCGGCGACCCGCTCGTATTCCGGCACACCCTCGTCGCCGGCGGGACCGGCTCCGGGAAGACCCACAGTTCCAAGAACGTCCTGCGGCAGTATCTCGGCCGGACCTACGAGATGGGCGACGGCCGCACGCCCGAACTCGCCGTCGTCCAGTTCGACCCCCAGGACGAGTACGCCCAGATGCACGACGACAACCCCGCGATGACCGACGAGTTCGAGCGCCGCTGCGAGCGGGAGGGCGTCGTCTACGGCGGGCACGACGACACCATCGCCTTCGTCCCGAAGGTGGCCGGCGCGGATTACAACGCCAGCCACCACCGTGCCGAGCAGGTGGAGTTCACCATCCCGTTCTCGCTCGTCCACGACAACCCCTGGCTCATCGCCGGGTCCAGCCTGAACGACAACCAGTACGGCGCGCTGGTGAACACGCTGCTCCCGCGGTTCGAGCGCGAATACGGCGAGAGTGGGACGTACAGCGACTTCCGGACCTTCCTCGGGGACCCCGCACTCAAGGAGGAACTGGACGAGGCGGGCGACGTGCACGAGGCCACGTTCGACGCCGTCAAGCGCCGCGTTCAGGGCTTCGGCGCAGTCTTCGACCAGGACGCCCGCCCCATCACCGACCAGATATCGCAGTTCGTCCGCGACGGCGGGCTGACGGTCATCCCGACGTACCACATCACGGACTCCCGGACCGCATCGACCATCGTGCTGGCCGTCTCCAGCCTGCTCATCGATCAGAAGCTCTCGAACGACCCGGACTACGACCGCATCAAGGAGACGCCGCTCGTGCTCGGGATGGACGAGGCCCACAACTTCCTCACCGACGCCGACAGCGTCCAGGGCCGCAAGGTCATCGGGAAGTTCACCGAGGCCGCCAAACAGGGCCGGAAGGAGCGCCTCGGCCTGTACCTCATCACGCAGGACCCCCAGGACATCGCCGACCCGGTGTTCAAGCAGATCAACACGACGATGGTGCTCAATCTCGGCGACGAAGACGCCATCTCGGCGGTAAACATTCCCAGCAACCTCGAATCGAAGGTTCCCTATATGGAGAAGGGCCAGCGGGTCGTCTACTCGCCGGATAACTCCGAACCGGTCGAACTGATCGGTCTGTCGACGTGTGTGACCCGTCACGGGCGAGACTGACAAACCGACGGCCCGCTCACCGATTGCAGCGGGCCGAAGATTCAAACCGGCCCCAGCGGAAGTGGGCATATGGCAAAGCGAATCCTCGTTCCGGTCGACAGTTCAGATCAAGCAACAGTAGCCTGTGAATTCGCGGCCGAGGAGTATCCGGACGCGACGGTCGTTCTCCTGCACGTCATCAACCCCGCAGAGGCCGGCTACAGCGCGGAGGCCTCGATTCCATCCTTCTCCGAGGAGTGGTACGAAAAACAGAAAGCCACAGCGGAGGACCTGCTCGACGAACTCGAAGCTGAAGTGGCCGAGTCCGGTGTCGAGTCCGTCGAACGCGTCATCGAGGTCGGGCGACCGACGAAGGTCATCGTGGAGTACGCGGACGAACACGACATCAACCAGATCGTCATGGGAAGCCACGGCCGCTCGGGGATGTCCCGCATCCTGCTGGGCAGCGTCGCCGAAATCGTCGTCAGACGAGCGTCCGTCCCCGTAACCGTCGTCAGATAGTGCTACGGGTGCCGGACGATATGGACGTCGTACTCGGGGTCTTCCGACACCGGTGAGCCGACACTACAGACCGGTGTCGACACCCGTCCGGCGTTCTCACTGCCGATAAACACGATTGAGGCCCCCGCTTCGTGAGCGACTTCTCTGATGGTCCGGGTGATGTCCGTCGTCGTCGATGCCATCGAGCTCACGTCTTCCGGGACCTCGTAGCGGAACGACGCCGTCGGGGCGACCGACTCGGCTTGCTCTCGCATTCGGTCGGCGACGGTCCCAGTATCGAACACCTCGTCCGCATCGATCCAGCCGCGTTCCCGCGCGTACGCCGCATCGTCCGGGATAACGGACAGCACAGTGATGTCCTCGTCGCGATAGTCCGCGAACTCCATCGCCCGCGTTAGCGCGGCTTTCGACAGGTCCGAACCGTCGAAGGGCACGAGTAGTACCATATCCCTCCTGTCGCCCGGTTGTGATTTATTGGTTCCGCAAGCTGGCGCGATTTGAGTGGAATCGTGTTGGAATCGACACATCGCAGTCCTGCGGTAAGCCGAGCGAATAACCCGGCAAGGTGTCTGTAACTAATTATGTAGGGCGTGACCAAGACACATGGAATCACTCGAAGAGACACTCAGATATCCCATGGAAGACGACGACTGGACCGTGACCGTTCTCATCGGCGGCGTTCTCAGCCTCCTCGCCTTTCTCCTCGTACCCGGTATCCTCGTGTACGGCTATCTCGTTCAGGCAGTCCGCGAACGGGCAGACGGGGCGACAGAGCCGCCGGCGTTCGAGGACTGGGGCGAACTGTTCGTCGGCGGCCTCAAGGCCTGGGTCATCGGCATCGTGTACATGCTCGTCCCGCTCGTCGTGTTCGGGGTGACCGTCGGCGGCAGCCTGTTCGCGATGGCGACGGGGACCCGCGCCGGAGCGGGTGCCGGCCTGGCCGGCCTCTTCGGCGGGCTGGTGATCTCGTTCGTCCTGTCGCTGGTGTTCGGCTACGTGGCGACGGCCGCCATCATCCACTTCGCCTGTACCGGCGAGTTCGGTGCTGGGTTCGATTTCGGGACGCTACGGAAGTTAGTCCTGTCCCCGAAGTACGCGACGCCGTGGCTGGTCTCGATTGCGCTGTTCATCGCCGTCAACGTCGTGGTGAACTTGCTCAATGTGATACCGTTCCTCGGTTCGCTCCTCGCCGTGATTCTCAGCCCGTTCGCCACCTTCTACGTGCTGGTCGTCGCGACGGACCTCTGGGCCGGCGGCTACAACGCCGCACTCGACGAGCGGGACGAACCGGAGTCGGTCGGGACGGCGACGGCTTAGAAGATGTTGGCCTGCTGGTAGACCGAGATACCGTCGTTCGTTATCTCGTAGGGTTTCGTCTCCCGCGAGTGGTTCGCGTTCCGTATCTTCTGAATCTCGACGGCGAGTCGCGTCTCGCCGGTGTCCGACCGGACGTACTGAAGGATGAACACCGCGTCAGTCAGGTATTCGATGATACCGTGTCTGGACGCGAAGGGGTTGTTCTCGCTGGCTTCGGAGACGAGCATCGTCGTCACGCCGGCCTGTTTCAGTGACCGGGTGAAATCGAACACTTCGGTGCGTCTCCGGGACTGGTCGTCGTACATCATCTCTAGCAGGGAGACGGAGTCAAGCACCAGCCGGTCGGCGCCGAACTTCTCGATGAGCGCCGGCAGTTCGCCCCGGATGTTGTCGAGGCTGTTCGCCATCTCGACCGGGTCGAGGTCGACAATCGCTAGCTGGCCCTGTTCCTCGTACTCCTCGAACCCCCAGCCGCGTTCACTGGCAGTGTCCAGTATCGCGTCGTGGGACTGTTCGAGCGTCAGAAACACCGCGTTCTCGCCGTTCCGGAGGCCGTGGTGAAGGAACTGCAGCCCGAACGTCGTCTTCCCGGTTCCAGCCGAGCCGATAGTGACGATGAGATGGCGCTGTGGAATCCCGCCCTGAATCATCTGGTCGAGCCCCTCGATACCGATGTCGACCCGCGGGATGTCGGACTCGAACTCCTCCTCGAAGTCGCTACCGCTGTCACCGTCACCGCTGCCGGCAGACTCGAACGCGGTGGCGAAGTCGTCGTCGAAGAGTCCACCGCCGCCGTCGTCACCGGAGGACCCGGCGTCGGTATCGGAGGCACCACTCTCGCTACTGAAGGGGTCATCGCCGCCGTCGTCGAACGGGCTGCTGTCACTCTCCTCGCTAAAGGGAGTGCCCCCATCGTCGTCGAAGGGGCTGTCGCCACCACTGCGCTTGGATTGCCCGTCGTCGCCGTCGGCGTCGAACGGCCCAGTGTCCGCGGATGTGGACTCCGCTGCGTCGCTTTCGGGTTGTATCGCCGAAGTATCGTCGGTATCCGTCTGTTCGCTGTCGCCGTCCTCGTCGTCCAGCGCACTTTCGAACCAGTCGTCGTCGGACCCGTCGTCCCCGCTCATACGCACGACCACCAGCCACACGAACGGCTCATGGAAGTGGATACGCGTCGGGACGGATATAATTGCCGTCGTAGAGGGTTTATATGCGGCCGGCGGGAACGTCCGGCAATGACTGTCGGTATCGTCGCGCAGCGGGACAACGACCGGGCCATGTCGCTTGCGAGTACACTGTGTGACCGACTGCGCGCCACGTCGGCGGCCGTCGTGGTGGACGAAACGACCGCCGGGGCGCTGGGAGACCACGACGCGTGGGAGGCCGCCGTACCAGATTCGGCCCCGGTCGATGAGATGTCCGCCTGTGACCTCGTCGTGAGCATCGGCGGCGACGGGACGTTTCTGTACGCGGCCCGCGGCGCGGGGTCGACGCCGATCCTGGGCGTCAATCTCGGCGAGGTCGGCTTTCTGAACGCTATCGCACCCGAAGAAGCCGTCGAGACAGTCGTCGCGGAGGTCGAACACATCCAGAAGACCGGCAGCGCCAGAACGCGGGCCAAGCCGCGGCTCCAGGCCAGCGGCGACGACTGGGAGCTATCGCCGGCGCTGAACGAAGTCGTCGTCCAGGGCGAGCGCCGCGGTCACGGCGGCGGGGCGACGCTCGACGTGTACATCGACGACTCGCTGTACACGTCCGGTCACGCAGACGGCGTGCTGGTGGCGACACCCACCGGCTCGACGGCGTACAACCTCAGCGAACGCGGCCCGCTCGTCCATCCCGACGTGGCCGGCCTCATCATCACCGGGATGGCAGACGAAATGGGGACGCCGCCGCTGGTCGTCGACGTCGACAGCGAAATCGTCGTCGAACTCACGGACGCCGACAGCGGCGTCGTCGTCAGCGACGGACGGGTCAGAGAAGACGTGGTCCCGCCGGAGCGAATTACGGTCTCGCGTGCGAGCGAACCGGTCCGGCTCGCCGGGCCGCCGCTTGACTTCTTCACCGCACTGGACAAGCTAGCCTAACGCCGACCGACGGCGTACAGCACCGGTGCGAGGACGAGCAGCACCAGGCCGAACAGTTTGTACTGGAACGACGACGCGAGGACGCTCGCACTGCTTGGTTCCATCGCCGACGCCGGCGTAATCACGAGCAGTGCGCCCAGCGCAATCGTATGCAGCCCCAGCATCCGGAGCGACCGTTGCGGGAGAATTGCGACGAGCCCACCGACAAAGCCGAGTAGCAGGACATCACCGATGGTGTAGTTCAGCAGGAAACTATCGATGAGTTGCAGCGGTGACGCGAGCATTCCTATCCAGAATTTCGCCGGGATGGAATCTTTAAAGTTCCGTTACGCCGCCGACCTGCGGGCGGCGTTCGACCGTTCAATCGCTCGCCGTCCCCAATGGTGTGAGCAGGAGGTAGCCGGTCGATGGGACGCCGGCCGTCCGCAGCCGGAACTGCCTCGGTTCGTCGAGTGCCGTCGAGAGGGCCACGACATCGAGGTCAGTTGTACTGACTGTCTCGGCGTCCACTTCGTCGATACCAGCCACGAGCAGCGCCTCGGAGAGCGCCGTTCCGTCGAGGCGGTCGGACGGCACGTCGAACGTGGTCCCGAACGCCTCGTTGGCCGCACGCACGACCGGGCCGTGGCCCTCGTCGGCGAAGTACAACACCGGGTCCGGATGACCGTCGAAGAGATCGACCGGTTGTGGCTCCGGTGTTCGGTCGACATCTGCCGACACCGTCATCGTCTCGTCGGTCGTCTCGCCGGGCGAATCAGTCACCAGGAGATAGGAGACGCCACCCAGTCCTCCACCGAGCGCCAGGCCGAGGCCCACGGTGACCTGTTCCGAGAGCCCGAGCGAGAACACCGACTGCACCACCAGCGCGACGGTGGCGAGCACGACCGCTCCTGCCCCTATCCAACCGACCACGGCCGCGAGGCTCCCAAGGCGATGTCGACCGCCTGTGCCCGCCGACGACTTGCTCATCAGTACACACTCGATGGGCCATCGGTTAACGCTTTTCGAGAGGCGGCTGCCGATAAAACATATACAGTTGCCAGCCCTAGAACGGTGTAATACCGTGTCAAGAACTACAGGCGGCCCGCCGCGGGTGCTCGTCGTCGACGACGAGCACGACGTCGCCGACACGCAGGCCCTGAAACTCGGCGAGCGCTACGAGACGACTGTCGCGTACAGTGGCCAGGCCGCGCTCGACGCTGCCGGCCCGGAGTTCGACGCCGTGTTGCTCGACCGGCGCATGCCCGACGTGCACGGTGACGACGTGCTTTCGCGGTTGCGCGAGCGGGGGTACGACGGCATCATCATCATGCTGACCGCGGTCGACGCCGACCTGAACATTCTGGAGATGCCCTTCGACGACTACCTCCAGAAGCCGGTCGACCAGTCGACGCTTCTGTCGGCGCTCGACCAGCACCTCGACAGGCCCGACGAGGACGACAGGCTCGACGAGTACTTCCGGATCTCCTCGAAACTCTCCGTGCTGGAACGAGAGAAATCCACGTCACAACTGGAGGCGAGCGACGAGTACACCAGGCTGAAAGAGCGGGCCAGAGAACTGGAGTGGGTGTTGCACGCCGAGAACGACGATTTCGAGGAGCTGAAGGAGACGTACCAGTCGATCAGCCGAAGCTATAGTAACAATTGAAACGATGTACACACTGATCGCACTGCCGTCGCGCGATCAGGTGTGCATTGATTTTCAATGGCTACTATAGGTACCGAGAATCAGCGTCTCTTCGATATACTCGTCGATAGTGTCCCGAACCTCGGCGACAGGGTTGTCGTTACGAGTTGCGCTCTGAAGAATCACGCCATCGAGTATCGTGATCATGAACCGCGACACGGTCTCGGGGTTGACGTCGGCAAAGACGCCCTGTTCGATGCCGTCCTCGATGATCTGTACGAGTTGCCGGGCGAACAGTTCGTCCGTCTCGGTGAACTTCTCGCGGAAGTCCGGGTTCTGAACCGCCTGGGCGCGCATCTCGACGTACGACCCGAGGACGGCGTTCTTGTCCGGCGTTTCGACGCAGTCCGGGAAATCGTCGAGAACGAGGCTGACAAACGTCTTGATGTCCTGTTCGGGGTCGCCGGTCGATTCGACCTGAAAGATGCGGTTAAATTCCGTGAGGATGAACTCCTGGAACGACAGCAGGAGGTCCTCCTTGCCGTCGAAGTGGTGATAGAACGTCGATTTGCTGAGGTCGGCCTCGTCCGCGATTCGCTGTATCGAAAGTCCGGCGTACCCGTATTCCCGGAGGGCGCGGAACGTGGCCCGCATTATCGCCTCGTGCGAGTCCGCTGGCTCCCCGGCGAACGGAATTCCATCAGTCATCCCGACCGAATATTCGTTCGGGCAGTAAATATCTTCCCACTGTTACTGAACCACAACGTTGATAGGCGACCGAACGTTCGTTCGATGTACACGGTTCGGGCGGGAGTCTGCACAGACGTATGTGGGTACATATCCCGATCTCCCAAGCATGACGTCCGTTCCGGACAGAAACAACGGCAAGGAATGTCCGAAGTGTCCCTACGCATGAAACCACGAACATTACTGACGCTGGCTGTTGTCGCATTGCTCATGGCATCCGGAACGGCGATCGCCGCCGTGACCGGGAGCCCCGACTTCGACGCAACGTTCGTCGATAATACCGTCACGCCCGGTGAGGAGACGACACTCGACGTCGTCCTCGTCAACAGCGGCACGATCGACTCCGGGTCTTCGACCCAGGGTGTCCAGAGCAGCGAGGTGACGACCGCCCGCGGGACCACAGTCAAAGTCAACGACGGTGACGCCCCGATTACGGTGACAACGAGCAAACAGGCTGTGGGTTCCGTCCCGGAAGGGAAGACCCAACCCATTTCATTCGACATCAGCGTCGCTGACGACGCAAGTCCCGGGAGCTACACTGTTCCTGTCATCGTCGAATACGAGTACACGAGCTACATTTCGGAAAGCGACGGTGCACGGGACGAAGAGACCACCACCGAACGAATCGAACTCGAACTCGACATCGACGACGACGCGGCTTTTGACGTGGTAAGCGTCGACTCCGACGCGCGCGTCGACTCGACCGGCACGGTCGCAGTCACTGTCGAGAACACCGGTGACGAGCCGGCCCGAGAATCCTCGGTAACGCTGAAATCGACGAACTCCGAACTCACAGTCGGTGGCGACGCCAGCAGCTCCCGGTTTATCGACACCTGGGAGGCCGGTGAACAGCGTACCCTCCGGTACCGCGTCGGTGCGAGCGGTGATACGAGAGCCGAACCGTATCAGTTCGACCTCCAGGTCGACTTCGACGACACGGACGGGGTGCGAAAGAGCACGACCGCCTCCTCCCTCGGTATTACGCCCGACCCCGAGCAAACGTTCACCGTCGAAAGCACCGACAGTGACGTCGCTGTCGGCGATTCCGGGACGTACAACGTGACCCTGCGCAACGACGGTCCTGTCACGGTCTCGGACGCGACAGTGTCGCTTGCCACGCAGAACACCGCGATTACGTTCGGACAGTCCGAGTCCACGTCGCAGTTCGTCGGCTCCTGGGAGCCCGGTGAAACGCGAACGGTGAGCGTCGACGCAAGCGCCAGCGACGACGCCAAGACACAGAGCTACGCCCTGTCGGCGTCGGTAAGCTACGACGACCCCGAAGGCGATGCCGGCGTCGCTGACGACATCTCGCTCGGACTCACGCCCGAGCCGGAACAGTCCTTCGCCATGGGCGACGTGGAGTCGACCCTCCAGGCGGGCGATGACGGAACCATCGAAGCGTCACTGACCAACACCGGCGACCGAACAGTCCGTAACGTCGTCCTGAACTGGGCGAGCACCCACGACAACATCTCGCCGAAGGAGACCCAGTACGCGGTCGGCGACCTCGAACCGGGCGAGTCCACGACCGTCTCGTTCGACGCCGACGTGTCGGACAACGCGAACTCCGGCCCACGACAGTTCGATTTCGTCGCCAACTACCGCAACAGCGAGGGCGACCAGCGCGAGAGCGACACGCTCGAAATCCGGCAGAGCGTCGACGGCAGCGCTGACGAGTTCATCGTCGAGACGACGAACGCGTCCGTCGACGTTGGCGGATCCAGCACACTCGAAGTGACGATCACCAACGACGCCGGCGAGCGACTGACCGATATCGAGGCAAAGCTGTTCGCCGAGTCACCGATTTCCGTGTCGGACGACCAAGCGTACGTCGACAGCCTCGACCAGGGCGAGTCGACGACCATCGAGTTCGGTATCAGCGCAAGCGGTGCCGCGATGACGAAAAACTACCCCGTCTCGGTAGACTTCCAGTACGAGGAGCCGGACGGAGATACGCCGGTGTCCGACACCTACCGCCTTCCGGTCTCCGTGACTAACTCCGGCGGTGGCAGTTCGCCGCTGACGGCGATTATCGGCGTCGCACTCGTGGCCGCCCTGGCCATCGGCGGCTACTTCAGGTTCCGCTAACGCATGGACTACCAGCGCTACATCGATTGGGCGGACGACCGAATCGTCCACGATTCACGGAAGGTGGTGCTCCTCTTCCTGATCGTGACGGTGGTCTTCAGCGCCGGCCTCGGGAGCGTCTCGACCAACTCCGGGACGTCACAGTTTACGACCGGGCTTCCGGCCGAGGAGGCACTGCAGGAGGTCAACGACAAGTTCTCGCCGACCTTCTCGCCGGATACAGGGAGCACACAGCTCATCCAGCAGGAGAACAACGTGCTCTCGAAGCCGGCGCTGCTCCGGATGCTCAGGTCACAGCATCGGCTGGAACAGCACGGAGCACTCCGTGTCACGTCGACCGCAAGCGCCGCCAGCATTGTCGCCCAGCAGCTAGACCCGGAAGCGACGACGACTGAACAACAGATCTACGCTGTCGAATCAGCGACGCCGGGTGAGATCGATTCCGCTGTCGGGCGCGCGGCCGAGCAGAGCCCCCGGTTCAAATCGTTACTGAGCAAGGATTTCAACCGCAAAGCCGCCTCGGCGTCGGCGACCATCGGGGTCGTCACGCACGAGGTCCCAGCCGGAATCTCCTCCGGGTCAGGCCAGGGCGGTTCGAGTCCGCTGACGAGCATCCAGAAACAGGCCGGGTTCACTGTCTCCAGCGCTGACCACGGTGGCATCACCCTGTTCGGCAGCGGTATCGTCGCAGACGAGTTCTCGAACGTCGTCGGCGACTCGCTCATCCTGACCGTGCCCGCGGCAGTGCTGTTCATCCTGTTTTTCCTGACGATTGCCTACCGCGACCTCGCGGACATGGCGCTTGGCCTGCTCGCGCTGTTTATGGCCGTCGTCTGGACGTTCGGCTTCATGGGGCTTGCCGGTATCCCCTTCTCGCAGATGCTCATCGCCGTGCCACCGCTGTTGCTGGCGGTCGGGATCGACTTCGGTATTCACGCCGTCAACCGGTATCGCGAGGAGCGCGAGACCGGGGCGTCCATCCAGAAGTCGATGCGAATCACGACCGACCAGTTGCTTGTCGCCTTCTTCATCGTTACCGGGACGACAGTCATCGGGTTCGCCGCGAACCTCACCAGCGCGCTGCCGCCGATTCAGGACTTCGGCTACGTGGCCTCTGTCGGTATCACCTTCACGTTCCTCATCTTCGGGGTGTTCCTGCCCGCCGCGAAGGTGGAGCTGGACCGGCTCAGACAGTCCTACCCCATCCCGACGTTCAGCGAGACGCCGCTGGGTGCAGAGGATTCCGCACTCAGTGACGTGTTGCGCGGCGGCGTCGTCATCGCGAACCGCGCCCC
The DNA here is from genome assembly GCF_048595605.1 of Haloarcula sp. KBTZ06. Lineage (NCBI taxonomy): Archaea > Methanobacteriati > Methanobacteriota > Halobacteria > Halobacteriales > Haloarculaceae > Haloarcula > Haloarcula sp. KBTZ06. Next base: position 487,388 of record NZ_CP184337.1, on the reverse strand, counting down.
GATCATCTTCCTCGTTCTCATCCTCGTGTCCACGGTCGGCGCCAGCTACTACGCCACCGGCGTCTCGACGTCGTTCAGTCAGGAGGACTTCCTGCCGCCCGAGGAGAACCCGGACTTCGTCGAGGCCCTGCCGGAGCCGTTCGCCCCGAGCGAATACACCGTAACGGAGGTGACGAACTTCCTCGATGAGCGATTCGACACGACCCAGTCCAGTCAGGCGACGGTGTACGTAGAGGGGCCAATGCGGAACGATGCGGCGCTCGAACAGATGTATCGGGCGGGTAACAACCCGCCGGACTCGTTTGTCCGCGAGGACGGGCGCGCCGATTCGACATCCATCGTGACAGTCATTCAGGACCAGGCGGAACGCGACCCCGAGTTCCGTCGGATGGTCGAGCGCAACGACCAGAACGACAACGGCGTCCCGGACGATAACCTCGAAGAGATCTACGAGTATCTGCTCGACTCGCCGGCCCGTAGTACGGCGCTAGAGTACATCACCGAGGACTACCGGAGCGCGCGTGTCGTCTACACAGTCGAATCGGACGCAACCGACGCAGAGGTGACCGCCGATACGAGAAACGTTGCCGACGACTTCCGGTACGAGGCGACGGCAACCGGCTCGGTCGTCGTGTTCCAGGCCGTCTCGGACCTGATTCTGGAGTCCGCAATCCAGTCCCTGGCGATTGCGCTTATCGGCGCGTCAGTGTTTCTGGTCCTCATCTACAATATGCTGGAGGGGCGGCCGTCGCTCGGCCTCGTGAACATCATTCCTGTCGTCGTCACGGTGGCGTGGCTCGGCGGGACGATGCGGGTGCTCAGCATCCCGTTCAACGCGTTGACAGCGACGATGTTGGCGATAACTATCGGACTGGGGGTCGACTACTCAGTCCACGTCACCCACCGGTTTGCCGACGAGTTCGACGAAAACGACCTCGAAACGGCACTGGACCGGACCGTTCGCGGGACCGGTGGCGCGCTGTTCGGGAGTATGCTCACCACGACGTTCGGCATCGGCGTGCTCGGGCTGGCTGTGTTCCCCGCAATCGGCCAGTTCGGTATCCTGACGGCGTTGTCGATCGGGTACGCGTTCCTCGCGTCCCTGCTGGTGATCCCCTCCGCACTTGTCGTCTGGGACCGGGTGTTCAACGCTGACTGGTCGGTTCGTGGCCTACTCGGGTTCGGGCGGTCGCGTCCGCCCGCGCCCGTCGAAGGCGACGATTGAGTCCGCGGCCCTGGCGGCAGAACTACCGCCGGTCGTGTTCGAGCAAAACACGCCACTGAAGCCTTTATTTGCTGGCATCGTCCTAGCACTGGTATGACTCACGTCGTTATTATCGGCGCGTATGGGAGTGCCGGGGCCGCAGTCGCCGGCGACCTCGTCGAGGAGGAAGACATCGAACTCACGCTCGTCGACAACGGCGAGCCCGGCGGCGGCCTCTGTATTCTTCGTGGCTGTATGCCGTCCAAGGAAGTCCTCTCGGCGGGAGCCCACCGCTTCCAGGCGCGCCACGACGAACGGCTCGTCGGTGACGTGCCCGAGGTTGACCTGGAAGCCGTCGTCGAGCGCAAGGACGACCATGTACTCGACTGGGCCGGCCACCGGCGGGACTCCATCCACGAGATGGCCGAGCGCGACGACGTGACGTTCATCCACGACACTGCCACGTTCGTCGACGAGCACACGGTCCGGGCCGGCGGCGAGGAGCACGAGGCCGACTACGTCGTCATCGCGACCGGGTCCAGCGTGAACGTCCCGGACACGCCCGGCATCGACGAAGTCGACTTCATGACCAGCGACCAAGTGCTCGACGCCACGGAGTTCCCCGACTCCGGCATCGTGATGGGCTTCGGATACATCGGGATGGAGATGGTCCCGTATCTGGCGGAGGCTGGCGGGATGGAACTCACCGTCATCGAGCACGACGACCGGCCAATTGACGAAGGCGACCCCGAGTTCGGCGACGCGGCACTCGACATCTACGAGGACAACTGGGACGTGACCATCCCGACAAACTGCTACGAGCAGGAACTCGAAGAGACCGAGGACGGCGGCGTCCGCCTCACCGTCGAGTACGACGACGGGGGCGAGGAGACGTTCGAGGCCGACCAGCTGTTCCTCTTCACCGGCCGCCGGCCGACTGTCAACGGTTTGGGCCTGGAGAACACGTCCGTCTCGGTCGAGGGCGACTGGGCAAAGGATACGATGCAGACCCGCGACGCCGACCACATCTACGCCGTCGGCGATGTCAACGGCAAGGAGCCGATTCTCCACGTCGCCAAGGAGCAGGGCTTCACCGCGGCCGAGAACATCGTCCGGCAGGAGGCCGGGGGCTCGCTCAAGGACTACCGGAACGTCCACCACCACGTCATCTTCTCCGGGCTGGGGGTCTACCCGTTCGCCCGCGTCGGCCACAACGAGGAGACGGCGAAAGAGGCTGGCTACGACGTCGTCACGGCGACGCGACAGGCCAGCGACGACGGCGTGTTCAAATCGAAGGACGTGCCCGAGGGGCTGGCGAAGCTCGTCGTCGACGCCGACGACGGGACAGTGCTCGGCTGGCAGGGCATGCACTACCACGCGGACAGCTTCGCCAAGGCGTTCCAGATTATCGTCGAGCTGGGACTCGACGTGCGTGACCTGCCGGACCGGGCCTACCACCCGACGCTCCCCGAAAACGTCGACGGCCTCATCCGGGACTGCGTCGACCAGCTGTAGTCACTCGACCTGAATACCGGTCACGTCGAAGCGCGCGCCGCCGTCCTCGCTTTCCGAGACGGTGATCCGAGCGCCGTGCGCGTCGACGATCTCGGAGACGATGGCCAGCCCGAACCCGGTCCCGTCGTCGCTCGTGGTGTAGCCGCGCTCGAACACTTCGTCGCGTTCGTCCTCGGGAATTCCGGGGCCGTCGTCGGCGACGTAGAACCCCCGTCCGTCCGAGAGCGTCCCGACTCGGACGGTCACATGTTCGTCGCTGTCGCTGTCGTCGGCCCCCGTCAGACTGTGCCCGTGTTCCACGCTGTCGTCGGACTCCGTCCGACTGCTTGTGGAACCATGTTCCACACTGTTTCGGAAGAGGTTCTCGAACAGTTGCTGGAGGCGGGTCTGGTCGCCCGTGATTCGCACGTCCGTGTCGCGCCGTTCCAGCGTCGCGTCCGAACTCTCGACGGTGTCCCAGGCGGCCGTGATGATATCGTCTAACGACGCTTCGGTCGCGTCGATGACCTTGTGGCCGCCACGGGCGAGCGCGAGCACGTCGTCGATGAGTTCGTCCATCCGTTCGAGCGACCGCCGGAGCGCCTCGACGTGCTCCGGGTCCCCGTCGTACGCCTCGTCGACGAGCGTGAGCCGGCCGAACGCGACGTTGAGCGGGTTCCGGAGGTCGTGGCTGACGACGCTGGCGAACTCCTCCAGACGGTTTCGCTCGCGTGTGAGTTCCTGCTCGCGCCGTTCGCGCTCCTGTTCGTAGCTGACCCAGTTCCCCATCAACTCCACGAGCGTGACTTCCCACTCCGAAAAGGAATCACGGGGCCCCGTGCCGTAGAAGCAGAACGTGCCGTACACCGACCCGTCGACGACAACTGGCGTTCCGAGGTAACAGGAGACGCCCATCTCGGTGTAGCCCGCTCTGTCGGTCAGTTCTGGCCGGTCTTCGGCGATATCAGCGAGCACCAGCGTCTTCTCCTCGACGACGGCCCGCTCGCAGTTCGTCGCGTCCAGCGGGACTGCATCGCCCGCCTCGATGGCCCCCGTCCGGTCGCGAACGATTTCGAAGACGTACATGTCGCCATCGATGCGCGAGAGGGCGGCCGTTTCGGTCCCGAGGGCGTTCTGTCCGATTTCGAGCAGGCGCTCGACCTTGTCCTCGAAATCGAGGTCCTTGCGGGAGATGACCCGGTAAATCTCTCGGAGCGTCCGCTCTCTGCCCCTGATCTTCTTCTCGTGCTTGTGGCGCTCAGTGATGTCGCGGAAGTACACCGAAATCCCAGTTGGGGACGGGTACACGGACACCTCGAACCACGTCTGCAGCGGCTCGAAGTACGCCTCGAAGGATGCTGGCTCCTGCTGTGTCATCGCCTGCCGGTACTGCTTGCTGAACTCCGTGCCTTCCAGAGACGGAACCGCCTCCCAGAGATTTCGCCCCAGCAGGTCGGTGGTATCTCCGTCCACCGCCATCGCACGGCCGATGACGCGCCGGCCACGTTCGTTGGCATACGTGAATTCCCAGTTCTCGTCCACCGCGAAGAACGCGTCGGTCATCCGGTCGAGAATGTCCGCGTCCTCCTGATAGCGGGCGACAGCAGCAGTGATTCGCTGTCGAAGCAGTTCCGTCTGCTCCGAAAGGGGCGTCTTCGTCACGTAGTCCGTGACGCCGACAGAGATTGCGTTGCTGGCCACGCTCTCGTCGCCGTCGTCAGTGAAGAGCAGAAACGGGAGGTCAAAGGACCGGTCCCGGACGGCCCGTAACAGTTCGATTCCGTCTCGGTCCGGCAGTTGGTACTCGCTAACGACACAGTCGTACGACGCGTTCTCGATAGTTCTGATCGCGTCATCCGCCGTCTCACACACTGTCACCGTGAACTCGTCAGTGCTACCAGTCAGCGCCTCCTTGACCGCCGTGATGTCGTCGCAGTCCTCGTCGACGTAGAGGACACGCACTCGACCGGCGGTCCCATCGGCCCCGTGACGGTTCGGCGTAGCCACGGGCGTATCCATATGCGTTCCAAGGCGTGTGGGGCTAAAGTTGTACCGCCGGTAAGCTTCCATTACCAGGGTTCTAACCCAGCTATAGCGGCCACAATCTCAGTCGGGCCGGCGGGTCGAAAGCACTGGAATCTCGTCGATGCGCGCCGGGGTAAGCGCGTCCCAATCGACGCCCGCTGGTGTCGTGTGCGTGGTCGCCGTTTCGACAGTTCGCTCCGGCGTCACGATCCAGTCCATCGGCACGTCGTGGTCGTCGACGGGCACGGCGGTGTCGACGACGCCCTCGGGGCCGCCGATAATCTGGAGTTCGTGGACCGTCGTCACGACCGGCGTTGTCTCGTCGACCAGCCCCAGTTCCCGGAGGACGGCGTATTCGAGGTCGCTGTATCCTTCGCCCTTCCCGATTCGCGCGCCGTCCTCGGTGACCGCGACTGAGCCCGACACCACGAGGTCGACGCTCCCGACCGCCTCGGGGCCGACCTGTCGCGCGTGGTCCGCGACGTTCGAAACCGCCGGTGCCGCTTCGATATCGTCCAGTTCCGCTGGGTCGAGTTCGTAGAAGCACCGCTCGTCCCGGAGCCGTGGCACGGCCATATACACCGTCTTGCCGGCCCGCAGCGCCGCCCGTCGGACCGGGAGCTGTGGCGAGTCCGGGTTCGCCTTCACCGTCTCGGCGGCGTCCCAGACCGCCGTCTCGGTCAGGCGCTGTGCGGCCTCGCTTGCGCCCTCGAAGTTCGGAATCCGGTCGTGGGGCGGGAATTGTAGAGTTCTGCTAGTACTCATATCTCTGTATCTGACCAATCATACCCGTTGGGACGCCGAGAACGATTACAGGAAGCTAATTAATACGCCACACGAATCCATGAACGAAATCAGACGCTGAGTTTGTAGATATTCTTCCGATAAGTCGGTTCAATATCTTCATAGTAGGTATGAATATACTCGTCAATTGCGCCCCGCTCCTGTATGTTCCCAGCCCCTGCGGTGTCTCCCCGCATGTACTTGATTAGCTCTCGGTTCAGGTCTCGCTCCACCCGCCAGTAGGTCGTAAACCGATGTCGACCAAAGTGACTCGTGACCGCCGCATGGTTCTCTGACTCATCGTACTCGGGTTGGAACGCTTCTTCCCAAATGTCCGCGACGTAATCACGGTGCATTTGAGCGTAGGTCGTGTGAGATAAGAATAACCACTCTGAGCCGTTATCTGGACGAGTGAGGAGATACCGAAGCAGCACTCGACGGATCTCATCGTCTAACGGGAGTAACCGTGGCCGCTGTGACTTATTCCCATCACGGTCGTGGGGGATGTAGACCGCATTCTGGATTTCCTCTAACGCCGAGTGTGTACCCATTTCGGGGTAATGCCGATTGAGTTCCGCGTTCTCAATCGTGACCTCGGAGAGTTTGATATTGCACAATTCCGTCGCCCGCAGACCGAGTTTTAGCTGGCAAGCGATGACGGCTCGATCCCGAACGTGGTTCACGTCGGAAAGAACCTCGCGTAATTTTTCGACCGGAAGCCGAGGCGGTTCCTTCTTCCCGTCATCTGAGAGGTCAAGTTTCGAGCGAGCAAGCTGGAATGGATTGTAGTCTTGCGGATGCGGAAACGCGGGGTCATCCTGCCAGTACTTGTAGGCCGTATTAAGCCGCTGAAACTTGTTCGTGACTGTCGATGCCGCGTTTCCTTTCTCGTCCATTTCGAACCTCGCAAACGCCTTCACGTGCTCCTCGTTCGGACAGGCTGGGTGGCGACCTTGCGCGTCCATGAACTCACGCCAGTCCCGGAAGGTGCTGTGATAACCGTCGAGTGTCCGGCGGCCGAGGTCCTTCGTCTCAAGGACATCAGCTTCAAAGAGGAGGAAAGGGTCGATATCTCGTTGGCGGAACGTTGCCTGAAACTCTTCGAGTGGGTCAAGGTCACGACCGAATGCGGCCGCTAGCTCGGCTCGCTGGGTGTCTGTCGATTGTCTGGGGTCACTCATCACGGCCCTCCCACGAATCGATTTTTTGCGTCCAAATGTCTCCGGCGTTAGGATACTCTGCGGCGGCCATCCGAAATGGATGGTAAACGTGTGGATGTTCGGTATGCGTGTGTAGCCAAGAATAGAGCCGTTCCAATTTCGACCAGTAGTTCTGGTACGCAGAGGCCGCCTTCATCCGTTCGAGAAGAGTGATACACCAAGTCTCAACGTCTTCAGGAGTCGCAAGCGCATGATGACGACCCCGGTTTGTCATGTGGTCTTTCCAGTCGCTCCCAGCCCGTCGCGTGTATTCTCTCGTGTAATCCGTGCCGAAGTTCTCGAAAAAGTACTCAGTCAGGTACTCCTCCCATACGTCCCGTCCTTCGTAAGCTGATGCGTGTTGGTACAGGCGGTATCGGTCGGGGACATCATCGATAAGCTTGTAGACCCCGGCCCGCTCACCAGGGTCGGTAGTCATCTTGGGCATTCAGTCTCGCCCCCCTTCGGCTTCTGAAACGGGGTAATAAGCGTCTCCCTCCACAGAGATGCTATCGCCCTCTAAAGTCTCTATAAGTTCGTTAGTCCTCTCAGGGATAGTTTCGATGAGATGGGTAGTTATCTCCTCGAAGGTGACGCCTGGGTTCGATTCGATGAATCGACGGATTTCCGCTCGTTCACCCTGGTCGAGGCGAACCTCCAATTTGGATACCCGTTCCTGAGCCTTTTTTAATTCCTGCTGGTAGTGGTTTCGCTGTTCGCGGAGTTCACTGGTCGTCTCGTCAGGTTCGACAGTAGCTTTGAATTTCTTATTGCCCGCTTCCACCATGCTCTTGATGAACTCGCTGACGCTCATATCGAGCGACTCGGCGCGGCTCTTCCAGCGGGTGTACTGCTGATTTGGAACGTACGTCGCGGCCATCTGTGAATCGCTACTCATTTTCGTCCCCACCGGACTCCCCGGTGATCGACTCAATCAACTCCTCAAGGAGGTCAGGATGGTTCCTTCGGAGGAGCTGTGCGTCTTCTTCCACCTTCTGAATCTTACTACGGACGCGACTGACGACCGAGTAGTAGTACTCGTCAGACACATCTGCCTCCCCAGAGAGAATCTCTCGCTCTCTCGGGGTCAAGAGGCCTCTGCGGTCGTCTGGCATTCGTGGGAGAGCACTCGTTGCCTTGCACCTTACCATATGCGGTCTCCTGAAAATAAAGTTACCGAATATGGTAACGCTGCCATATATGGTTATATCTAATGCGGCGACTTTTCTAATCGAAACACAGTCACTCATGACTGGCCCCAACTAATCGGAGTAAGCGAAATCTCACCGTCTTGGACCGTCAGTTCTACAGCGTCGGCGACTTCGGGATCCATGCCGAACTCCGAGAGTTCTTCGGCTGTAAGGTACACTGCGACACCGAGCGGGGTATCGTCGCTGTTGCAAGCGATCCGGGATTCCCGCCCCCGTGGCTGCTTCGGCTGGACGATTGCTGGAATTTCGTTACGCATCGCTATCTCCCAGTTCGGCTATGAATCTGCCAACCGAGTTCTCAGGGTAGAGAGCTGCGATTTCGTCCGGATTCTTCGAAACGTAGTACCGAATCGCTTCCCGAACGAACTCACACTTTGATTGCCCTGTTTCTTCGAGTGCTGCCTCTAGCTGTTCAACTTCTGCTGCCGGGAGGCGCGTAGCGAACGCCTTTGAAGATGGGTCACCCATCACCTGAGCGCATCCAGTCCAATCATATATACTATCCAATTAATTGGTGGTTGGCGCCAATTCAGCAAAATTGGCAGAACCACCAATTAATTACTGCGAGGAATTGTAGTGGAAGATGCATTCCCGACAATCGCCTTCTGAGAACCAGATATTTACACAGTATTTAGTTTGGACGCATCTCTTGGCCAGGAGTTCGCGAAGAACTCACAGTTCGTTTAGTGATTTCCCCAACGGTCGACCTCTGAAAGAGTTACAGTAATCCAAGCTAGCAGCTTTCGCTCGGTAGGATATAAGATCTACTAGCCGGTGTGGTAGTTGTGTAACAGACTGTTACCGACCGAACTGGGATACACATATCAACTCTTTTGATTATACGAGAGTCGTCGACATGTGATACGATAGTTGCCTCAAAATCCCAAACGGCTCTGATACGAGCAAATCAAATATAGCGTCTACACGATGTTACACGCCCGCAGTTTCGGTGGCTGGTTCATACTCCGATAAATTGAGCGGTCGGTCACCGAAGGTCTCGATCTAGTGGATAAGTTGCCATCATCAACGCAGCAGAGACAGCTATCCACGTTCTGCAACCGAAATATAGAGCGCGAAGTTATCTGTCAACTCCCCTGTTTCGTTGTTCTCCGTCTGCTGGAGCTTAAGTTCGATTCGAGTAGAGTCGTTTTCGAAGTCCTGGAATGGTTTCAGACGACGAGCCACTGCTTCTATGAAGTCTGGATCTCCAGTGACCCGAATACCCGATATCTCGGTTGCATACTTGCTTCCTGAGAACTGAGGCGGTTTCGGAACAACGGCTTGCTTGAGTGAATCCTCCGTCGGCTCTGGGAGGGCGGACAACCATTGCATAGCGTCCCGTTTTCGGACATGCCCCGATTTCGTGGTGGGGAGATCTGTTAGTTCAGGCATCTACGGCGATTGGTTCCGTTTTCGTAATTAAATCTCAGTACACAGCCTCTGGATTGAGATGACCGCGTTTCGACCACACGTTTAATTCAGTAAGGGACAGTATTCTGGGTATTAAGATGGATTCCTTGGACCCTCTCATCGACAATTCGACATCGGATCTTGAGGATATATACCGCGAGGTTATTCGAGAAAGTGAAGAGGTCCGAATAGCGACTGGATACTTCTATTTGTCCGGGTTCGACCTGTACAGCGATGATTTGGATGGGCTAGCCGACCCTGGTGAAATGGATCAAGCACCGTTTCGGATCCTTATGGGACACGAAACGAATCGTAAAACCGTAGACGAAATCGAAGAGGGTCAGAGTCTCCGAGACCGACTCAAAGAAAGTCTCGTGGAGGACATCGAAGAGCTGAACAATGCACAACTTGGCAGGCTGGACCGACTGCGTGATTTCATTGCCGAAGGACAAGTCGCAATTCGTGTGCGGATACCCGAAGAGGGATACTTTCACGCAAAAGGTGCGGCGTTTCGAAAACCATCTGAAGGGGGTTCTCAGGGTGACAAGAGTGACGAACGACCAGTAACGACGATTGTAGGCTCGTCGAATTTTTCTCAAAGCGGCCACCGGAGCAACATAGAACTCAATCTCACTTCCGACGACCCTGATCGGGGTAACGCGTTTGAGGAGTGGTATGATAACCAATGGGCCAACGCCGAGGAATTCAGCGAAGAAATTATTCGAATCATCGAGAATCACGAAAGGTATCAAGAGTGGAAAGAGGAACAGGAATCGGGAACTGATGAGGAAATTGGGACGTACATCGAACCGTTCGAACTCTACAAACTACTGTCGTACGATGCGCTCGGTGGCAGTGTCAGTGAGCGGGATAGTCCTCTCTACTACTTCCAGACAATCGGCTACGAGAGTGCCCGGGAAAAACTCTCGAAGTATGGCGGCTGTATCATCTCTGACTCTGTCGGGTTGGGGAAGACGTTCATCGGCGGGGAGTTGCTCTACGACTACCGCAATCAGAACCAGAAGTGTCTGCTAATCGTTCCGGCTAACCTCACTGGGCAGTGGGCAGATATCTTGCAAAACCAGACTGACGAAGATGGCAATCCATTCTTTGGGCTTGACGTTGACGGAGACCATCTCCGGGTGATATCGATTAGTAAGTTCCAGAACTTGGCCCACGAGGAAGTCCGTGACCTTCGTGAACAGTTTGACGTTGTACTCCTCGACGAAGCCCATCGGTTCCGAAATTTCGGCAAGTGGCGTCCTGAGCCCAGTCACAACAACGACTACAAAGGAACGCGCCGTCACGCGAACCTCCGCCAGTTGAGAGGGAAGACGATGATCATGTTGACGGCAACGCCAATCAATAATAGCGCTACTGACCTCAAGAACCTCATTTCGTTGTTTACCGACGAGAACGAGATTCGGAACAAAGCGAATCTGGATTTCGGTGCCTTCGACGACTATATTGAGCTTTCAGAGACTAGGAAGCGAGTTGCCGCTGATAAGGAAGAGATGGGAGAAGCGGAACAGGAGCAGCTATTGAAACAGTTGCAGAACAGGTCCGAAGAGATATCTAACATTCTGAACGAGGTGATGGTGCTGCGGACACGCAAGCACGTTAAAGAGAAGATCCAAGAGGATGAGGACTTCGAGATGAGTTTCAAGCCGCCCAAGGTACACAAAGAGCAGTACTCGCTGCCACCAGCATATCGACCGGTTTACGATTCGCTACCGGACGTGATGGACGCGCTCCACCTGCCGCATATCACGATTCGAAACCCCGAAGCAGGTAGTACACTCAAAGCGTTGTACAAGCTGAACCTTCTGAAACGGCTCGAATCGTCGACCTACGCGTTCGTTCAGTCCATCGAGACACTACACCGGAGCGAGAGCCAATTGCTCGGCTTGCTCGAAGGGCTCCCAGAGGACACCGATATCAATACTCTCCGCGCAATGGGTAACGAAGAGCATCCAGAATCGTTAGACGACTTCGTTGAGGGGAAAGACGCTGCAGAAGACCTCGAACAAACGCTCGAAGAGTTCGGATTTGACAGCGGTGCGCTGCGAGCAGATGATGAGGGTGAATCAACTGAAAAAGAGCTGGCAGATGCGACCGTTGGCGAAGTGCGAAATTATATCAGAGAAGACCTGGCCCTAGTAGCACACTTCCTGTCGATGTTCATCGGTGACGTAGCTGAACGGGACGACGATATTCGAGACCATAGCGTGACGACCCGTCAGTGGCTTTCTAAACGAGGCGCGAACGGAATACCGGATGTTCCGGAGGACGAACTCAATCCGACTCTGTACCCCAACAGCGACCTGAGTGACGTAGACGAAGCAACCAGAGAGTTCTACGAGTCCGTCTTCACCCTGCGGTCGTTCCGTGACCCGAAGATAGACGAAATGGCCGAAGTACTTCACGAGCACGACCAGAAGGTCCTCGTGTTCACGCAGTACCGCGCAACTGCGGACTACGTCTACCGCTCGCTTCGTGACGACCCGAATTCACCGCTGACTGCAGCCAACAGTGCCGTGGTCAAGGGCGGCGATGATAATAAACAGGAGATTATCAGGCGATTCGCGCCTGAAGCTGCAGGGTATCAAGAGACACTGGCCGAGTCCGGAGAATCAGAGCTCCAGTACGTGGTCGCGACAGACACCCTCAGCGAGGGAGTCAATTTGCAGGATATCAACGTTGTCGTGAACTACGATCTCCCATGGAACCCGATGAGAATCGTTCAACGGGTCGGACGCATCGACCGTATCGGGTCAACAGCCGACAAGCACGTTCACAACTTCTTCCCGGACGGAGATATCGAGGCTGCGATCAAGCTCCTCAAACGCCTGCAAGCGAAGATTAACGACATCGCGCTCATCGTCGGCAAGGAGAACAATATACTCGACCCGAACGAAGACGAGCTGCTAGACAAGGCCGGAGTTGAGACCAAGAAGACCATCGGCGAGCTCGAAATTGAGGAGATCGAGTCGACTATTCGCGAGTCACGAGAGGTAGACGATTATAACGATCTCGACGACACTAGCAAAAACCCGCTGCTCCGTAATGCCGGCAGCAATGAGGATGAAGCACTGGAACGGTACCACCTCAAGCGGGAACTCAACCAGACATACGGACTGGGATCAGACGACTTCGAGTTCGCTGAAGATTACTTCGATACACCCCCGGCCGAGCGAGAGATGCTGTACACAAACGCTTTGGGGCACGAGAAGGGTCCTCGCCCGGGAGTCTTCGGTCTGGCACACCTATGGTTCGGTGACGGGGAAGACGCCCCACTTGGACGAACTAGACGAGCGTTCTACTATCGGGCGTTCGGAGATGCAGTGAAGGAACGTCCAGTTCGAATGCTGCAATTCCCACCGAATTTGGACGGGGAGCAGTTCAGTGACGATCCAGAGCAGGTGATGGAAGTCCGTAACGAGATTGAAGAGCATATTGACGACCGTCTCGAACGTATTCGGGAAGGTCAGGTCGAGGCGGCATTCGAGCAGGGCGAAGACTACTCGATGGAACAAGAAACCCTACTCAGCTACTTGCAGCACCTGGAGATGCAGAGCGGAGACAAACCCCTGAACGAGCCGACGGAAGAGCACGACACCATTGGCAAACGCGCTGGCGACCTTCGCGACCGGTTGAAGAGTGTGAAACTAAAACACACCGACGAGGACAAATTGCTCCGGGAACGGTTCCGCCACAACGATAACTACGATTCGATTGGCGAGTGGCCCGTCGAGGTACTGTTTGACGAACTTGACGAGTTCCTCAGCGAGAAAATCGAGGCAGGGCTGGAGTACCAGAGCACGCTGGCAGGTGAGAGTGAAGTCGAAGCCCGGTTGCTCTGCTGGGGCGTTGTCGGCCGAAGGTAGAGATACGCAGATTCGAGATACAGGTCTGCGTAGATCCTCATTCAGCGCATATGCTCCAATATCTGTAGGAATCGAAATGCCGGCTCTCCGTAGCTCTTCTTGTCTTCAGATGCTAATTCCTGGAGTGCCTCGATACGTTCGGTGTAGTCTTCATTGACGAAGATGTCGATTTCGTGGCCGGTTTCATCATTGTACTCATCTGCCAGTTGATCCAAGCCACTGGTGAGCATCCCATCTGGGATGTACGGCGACCAGAGTTGGAAGACGTACTCGTCAGCGTCGTCGAAAACGGCCTTCACATAGTCGTGGTCGGAGTGGAACTTATTCCAGAGTTTCTCAAGAGTGTACTGATACCCGTCACTGCCATACTCTTGCCATCGATCGCTATCGGGAGTCCCAGAGTAAAGCGTCCCGTGCAGATGCGTGATGACCTCGCAAGCATAGACAGTCTGTCTATCATTTTCAGATGCTATGGCTACTACGTCGATTTCCATCTGCTCGCCCTGCTCTGTGGAGCGCTGATTGTAGCTAACTACCTCTGCGTCGGTGACAAGCTTATGATAGGCACCGACGAGAAGTTCCCCGATTTGTGCTTCTGAAACCATACGTACCGAATTAAAACCAAGTAACGTCAATTTAGCTACTATGAGGGAACGAAAACCCAGCCATCAAGTACAGCTTCCGCGCCAGTCCGGGCCTTCATTTTCGAGTTCACCATGGTAGGTGCATAGACAACTCTCCACATCGAAAAATGCCGCAGTGTGCGATAGACCGAGTTCAGATTTAGCGAAGTCAACAAGCTCGTGTAGAATTTTGGGTGCTTCCTCGGACTGAGAGATCGAGGTAGCATCTTCCCGATTTTCGATGATGCGTGCCAAGGTTTTCCCTGGCCCATTCCGGTCAACATAGGCAACCTTCAGTTGATCTGGGACCAATTCATCCTGCCCATTGACCCTGACGGCAAATTCAAGATAATCGAAGGCAGCTAACCCGCGGAAGGTTTTCACATCTTTGAACGTCTCATAAGCGACATCGAAGGGCTCTGCATCACTCTGTTCACTTTCTAAGATAGATGCAAACAAATCAGACATAGAGGAAACCGATTGGTTCTCTACATTGAGCGTCGACAGCGACTTGAGTGCTTTCGAAGGGTATGCCCCGTTCGCGTGCCGGTGCGGGTGACCACCGTAGCCAGCTTCGTCTACACGCTTTAAATCAACGTTCGAGATAGTTTCAAAATCATCCTCAAGCTTTTTGCCATCAATTTTCCCACCTACTAGCCGGCTTCCAACGTCCAGCTTCCAACCGCCTGCAATGGTAGCAAATGTGAACAGAAGACCTTTGCCAGAATCTGGAGAAATACTCAGAGATTCTAATTCCTCGCGGCAGTCAGACTGTTTTTTGTATTCGAAGAACCCTCCCGTTGAGGTCTCTTTGTACCGTTCCCGCATGTAGGTCTTGATGTCGCGTAGAGTGTAATCACGAGTCATATTCACTGTGTCACTAATTACCGACTAAAGTCTGGCGCGTAAAGACGAGCGCTAGCTTATCTCCAATCGCTTATACACTCGTAACATTCTAATTCCTCCTCAAGATCCTCAATCTCCGTTTCCAAGTCCTGAATCTTCGAGTCGACATCTTCGGTAGTAATGTAAGTGAGAATCTCTTCCCGGCTATATTCGTCTGCAACTTGACCAAGCGTTCGCATAGACGTAATGCAGAGACCCTTGAGGAAGTTCAAGTCGCCAACAGTGATACCGACATCTGTACCTTCGTGGACGAGCGTATTACGCCGGTTTTTGATTGATTTAACAACCAAGTCCAGATATTGGTCGCCATTCGCATCCACGAGTCGGAGCGCTCGCTCAAGCGGCGTAATAGACTGAGCGTTACGGGTAAACGTCACATGCTCAAGAGTTCGGTACAAGGAAAGGAACGCCGTTTCGGGATCACGTGTTGTCAGAGCCTGTCCGATAGTTCTGAAAGACGCTCCGAGTTGATTCTCTATCGACTTGTTGAGTATTGTTTTATCCTCCGCAAATATGGGGTCCTCAGCGTCTCCGAGATTTACAAGCTCAGGAAAGGAGTCGAGTGCAGTATCATACTGTCCAACAGGTTGAATGGAGGGAATCGGTGAAAAGATATCCGTATTTTTCGGTTGAAGACGGTGGAAAGCTCCATCTTGGAACATCATATACATCGGTGGGTATTCGATTATCGTCCGACCGGCTCGTTTGATTCGATTGCCAGTAGAATCAAATTCGAGCTGATGATACTCATTGGTAGCATAGTTAATCTTCCCGAGGAAGACATCTAGGATGGACTCTAATTCATGGATGACAAAATCGGCATCATTCCCTGTGGATTCGAATTTCCAGAAGGTGTACCTCCCAGGGCTGATACCGTTGAGGTTTGATCCTTGAATGAATTCCTCTGGTGAGTTGGGATACCCCCGGGTTTGAGTAGGAGTTGACTCGTTGGCGAGTTCAAAGTATTTTCTCCAATCATCTGGTGTAGCTCTACAAAGTAGATTTTCTCCATATTGCATGCGATCTGGTATTGATTTTGGCTTTGGTCGGAGAGGAAGTGGGATAAATACAGAAAATCTCTTATTATTTTCCTCGCTCAGTTCCGGCCAATCTATACGGAAACGGCTAACTGGATCCTCATACCCCTCACCTGGAGATTCTATCTGGCTTGACATATCTGCAAGAGTTTTGCGGACTCGATCCTCCGCGTATTCGTGAGATATCTCCAGATCGAAATCTTCCGCGATTGTTTCAACAAGTATATTTATAAGGATATCTTGACGCTTCACACCTAAGAATGGATGTTGTTCTTCAGAACTATCGCAAATTACCTGATTGTCTATCATCTTGACAATATCTGCCAATTTTGAATTTGGGTCAGGGTCTTCAGGATCAAACCCAATTGCACTCTTATTCATTATACAGGCATAGGTACAGGAGGGGGTAAAGATTCCACGGTGGTCAATTGCAGATGTCTAATCAGTAAAGCGATTAATATAATATTTTGAGTGTGAATAATAAGTTTTGACAGCGCCAAAATTTGGAATGGCCTATTTATAATACAGTGGAGATATATGGAAGAATGAACAGGTCATACTGGGGCTGAGATAGCAATATCTCAAATTAAATGTTTGCTAGCGCATCCACCTCAGCTTTCTCCAGCTCAAAGAGTCTGCCAACAAGATAATCGTTCAAACGTTCAAGATTGCTAACCTCCTTGGCGGAAAGCGTATCAGGGGTTATAACCAATCTTTTTGATAGCTCTCTGACTATATTTGCCGCGATTTTTTTCTCGTGCATATCTACACTGACAACTGAAGAAATCCCTTCATCCCTAATTTTTGTGCTAAGAGCCTGATAGTCTCCTTGATAATCATCTAACACTGCCTCCGCCTTCTGGCTGCACTCATCCGTTATATCTGGCCGATAAATCGGCACTTCATTCAGATGCTCACTCTCAATTTTCATGTAGCCGTTATCCATCGGCGAGCAAATCGGCTTAAGATACGAGAAGATAACTTGTGAATTCAACAGGCCTGTTAGATAGTATGGGTCCATACTGTGTGGCGTAATACCGATACTCGGTCCTCTCCTGAAGAGTTGACCTTTGGTATCAAGACAAAAGCGAGGTCCATTGACCACCATGTCAGTCACGATTTTATCTCGCTCAAAATACTTTGGGGAGCCGCGGCGAACAAGCGAATACCACGGCCGACCTAGTTCTTTCCAGGTCCGTCTGGAGTCTTTCCGACTCAATAGATCTTCCTTGTATCCTTCGAGTAGTTCATATGTCTCTGGATAGTTAGACTTGAACTCTGTCTCATCAATCAGTTCATATTCTCCGTTTATTGTCTTATATGGGAAGAACGTTATTTTATCTGGGAGAGTTAGAGTCCATCTTTTAGTGTGTTCTGGTATAATCGTTCTCTTCCATATCCCCTTTTTAACCTCACAGTGTCCATCTTTGCCCTCAATCGTGAATGAATTCTCCGACTCATCAATAACATCCTTCTGGAGAATTCTTTTCCGTCCAGTAATAAGCGGGCTCCCGATAGTGAATTCCTCCTCATCATCAAGATGGAGATTACAGTTTTCTTCGACTTTCTCTCGGGCCGTTCGTTCCTCTTGAGTCAGCATCAACCATCGATCCGATCCGAGCTCTTCTGGCGGATAATTGAATTTCACTATGTCGTCCCTGTCTTCGGGATCGAATCGGGAATCGATTATTTCGTCTTTTGCGGCTTTCGATCGGATGGAGACGCCATCAATAGACATACCAGCGTATTGGTTTCCGAAGAGGATAGCGCTGTAAATAGTTACATCCTCGAAGGCGGAGTATGATGTGAAATCATAGATTTTTTCCATCCCATAGTTATTCAGTAAATGCTCACGGAGGGGTTCACCGTATTCTGTCCGCATGAACGAGTTCGACGTGATTACACTGGTCCGGCCGGAGTCAGACAGTAGGTCAAAGGTACGTTCAAGAAATGGGACGTAGAGATCACAGCGGCCTGTGGCAGTCTCGTACAAGTCCTTGTAGATGTCCCGTTTGAGCTCGTCTACTGAGCCGATGCGGACATACGGTGGGTTTTCGAGAATTACGTCGAATCCACTCTTGTCCTGGTTCATACCGCCATTACCGACCGCCCCGTATACCTCGGGGAACTCCATTACCCAGTGGAAGGGATTCAGCTTTTCAATGTCACCACGAAGTAGTCCTCGTTGGACAAATACCCGGCTCAGCTTATTTTGGTCAACAGTCGCGAATATCTCTTCCGGCCTACCTGCTAAGACATCGTCATTACCCATCTCAAGATTGGCTGCAGTTTTCCAAGTCCGGAATCCCATCTCATTCAGCTTTTGATCGAGGTCGTCGTCAATAGGATCACTGAATTTTAATTTGAGTTTTATTTTCTCAGTCGATGACGAGATGACTTCTCGAAGCTCCTCTGCTCCCGAGATATCGTCTTCCACCTCGATATCAGGTAGATCCGCAAACCAGTCGTCAAGCTTTTTTTGCATTTCATCGTGGAGGTCATCTAACTCTCCACGTCGGTCTGAAATTTCTGTCTCTGCAGATTTGTACTCCCTGATGCTCTCTCGATATTGTTTGAGATCATCTTTAAGTCGTTCAGTGATGAGGAGTTTTTGCTCATCGACGACTACTTCTGGACTGTTAAACCCGATAAGCGAGTCACCTGGCCTAATATTAAAATCGATGTTGGGAAGCGGCTCAACTTCACCCGGCTCATCCTCAATATCGGCGACCATTGAAAGCCACAACCGAAGCTTACAGATTTCAGTCGCGCCCTCATCAATGTCAACACCGTAGAGATTATTGAGAATAATCGCCCGTTTCGCGTATAGCATCGGAGTTCCTCTTCCAGACATAATGGTATCTAACTCTTCACGAGTTCGCGATTCAAGCCGCCAAGCCTCACCTTCGGTTTTGAGTTGCTGGAAAAACTCGATACATTGCATATAGATGTCCAACAGCACCTCCTGAGCTGCAAGTAAGAATGCTCCACTCCCGACGGCAGGATCTAGAATCTTGATGTCTTTCAGGATATCATGATAGAGTGTCTCTATGTGTTTAGTATCCACATTCTCCGTTGCAGCCTGTTGTGTAATCGTCCCGCCATCAGCAATCGCTAAGGAATCTGTGTCTGGACCAGATTCCTGAAAACCGAACACATCATCAATTCCAGTGTATTCTGAATCGGTAGTCTCATTTAGTTGATCCAGTAGATATGGGTGAATCGTCTGTCGAGCCATGAATCCGGTTACTTCTTCGGGAGTGTAGTACGCCCCCATCTCCTTCTGATTCACCGTCTGCTCGAAAATGTGACCGAGTACCTCAGGAGAGAGGTTTTTGGGGTCAACAATATCTAACCGCTCATCAACGTTCCAGTTCCAATCAGAGAGAAAATCTAAGATTTGGTCAAACAGTGCGTTGGTTTCCTCGGCTTTTTTTCCAAGCCGGGCATTCTCAAACTCTTTTTCGACAGGACCTTTAGAGAATAGTCCGCCGTTGAGATACGGAAGTTTGCCGAAGAAATCGCCACCATCCTTACCTTCGGCAAGCAACTCAAAAAATAACGGATCATAGAACTCCTCATAGACATCACCATCTTCGGCTGCAATCTCGTCGTGTCTGTCACGAAGATAGTCCGTGTCATAATCGAGCAGTCGCTTTTCTTGAATAAAGTACAAGAAAATCATCCGGTCAAGAACGACCTGGACATAGCGTTGTTTTGAATCCTTCTGGTTGTCAGGAATACCTGCAACCTCTTCAACCAAGTCCGTACGCAAGTCCTCAAACTGGTCGTAGAATTCTTTGACCACCCGCTTGGTATCATAGAGGTCACCGTAGATAGCTGCAGACGAACCGTACTCAATGGAGTTCAATTTCTGCAGAATCGTACGCTTTTCGCCACTGTCACGCTCGAACTGCTCCTTCTCGAAGGAAAGTTTCTGGTACTTGATACGGCCGTGTTGCTGGTCCCACGAACGAACCCGCGTTATGAATGTGAACGACTCAAAATCGTTCGTTGCGACAAGGTTGGTATGACGGTCCATAGTATCCGGCTTGAAATCCCGCGCGTTCTCCCCTGGACCGGCCTCAACGAGGATGATGAATTCGTCGTCGGAGAGCTGCAGAGGAAGTTGGTAGTCTTCACCCATATCTGGACGGGGTTTAAGTCCGCGATCCTCAAACGAAGAAGCGATATCTTCGAGAGAATCCCAGCCGGCAATATCTGCAGCTACGATTTGTTGGAGAGTCATGGCCCTACGGTTGGTCGGCCACTATTTCAACTCTTTGCCGTCCGGGTGTTTCGACGATTGGTATACTATAGAGCAACCGAATGTTACGCGGGGCGATTTTTCGCCATCCAACTCCTCCAGAACGAATTGTAACAGGCTGTTACGGGGAAGAGCTACACAACTGGTTCAGATTTGCCCTACAAAAACGTGAGACCGAAATGAGTGAACTTCCCCGCTATGTCGGCTCAAGGCGTCCTAGAATCGGTATATCATCAAGTCGCTGTTCACTGAGTACAGCCCACTCGATTCCGGCTGGCTTGCCGTCAGTTTCCTCCGTACGAACTGACCGTTCCGGAGTAAAGAGCCAGTCTATCGGAACGTCTTGTGCTGTCGTCGGAATCTCTTCATCTACGACCTGAATCTCGTGAACAGTGGTGACGGTAGTCGTCTCGTCGTCGACTAGTCCGACTTCCCGGAGAATTGCGAATTCCAGGTCGCTGTATCCTTCGCCTTTCCCAACTCGTCCACCGTTCTCAGTCATCGCGACGCTGCCAGAAACAATCAAGTCGACTGGTTCCATCTCCTCTGGGCCAACTTGCTCCCCTAGTTCGGAAGAGCCGCCAATTGTCGTTGCGTGGTCGATATCATCTATTTTGTGTGGGTCCAGCCGCAGGAAGCACTTCTCATCCTGCAAGCGTGGAACGGCCATGTAGACGACTTTGCCCGCCTCCAGTGCCCGTCGTCGAACCGCCCGCTGTGGCGAATCCGGATTCGATTTGATGACATCGGCATCTTTCCAGGAATCGGTCTTGGTGAGACGTTCAGCAGCCTGCTTCGCACCAGCAAAATTGGGAATTCGCCCATGTGGCGGAAACGGAAAACGGGCGTCTCCACTCTCTTCGAGTTCGTCCCACACTTGCTCGCGCAATTCCTGCTTCTCCATATCCCAATCTTGCATCCCCGCACTAGTATATCCTCACCTTAGGGCGGGAACGGGAACCGGGCGATACCGCGCTCTTCCAGCGCGTCCCAGACCGTCTCGCGGATGGTTTGCTTGTCCATGGCGCTACGGCCTCCGGCGTGAGAGCGTGCAGACGAGGGCGAGTACTGCGAGAAGCGCCCCGACGGCGGTGAATCCGGGACCGCTGGCGTCGGTCGTGGACTGGTCAGTACTCGGCGTGTGGTCCGCGGGTGTGGGCTCGCTCGTTTTGGTCTCGGCCGGCGTCACAGCCGACCGGGGAACGTAGCTGTCGGCGTCGTAGCGGTCCGGATAGAGCTGTGCGGTGGCGTTGTGTGCGAACGAGACCACGCTCCGCGGGGCGGGCTGATTGATGTTCCGCACCTGTACGGCGACCGTCGAGTTGGTCTCGCCCGCGGTCGTACTGGCGTAGGGCTCGGTCTCCGCGATGTTCGCCGTGTTCTCGGTGACAAAGAGCACGTCCGGGTCGAGCTGAAGGATGACCTCGTCGCTGAGCTGTGGGTACTGTGTGTGGTTACGGGCCGCAACGTTCTCCGCGCCCGCGAGTTCGATGAGCGACGTGACGAAGGTGTTGCCCGCCGCCACGTACCCCCCACCCAGCGGGTACAGCGCGGTCGGTCGGTCCTCGACATCGGCGGTGACCTGCCGGACAGCGTCGACGTTTGCGTCCATCCAGGCGTTCGCTTCGCTCGCACCCTCGCAGTTGCCGGTCAGTCGACCGATGGTCGTTGTCTTTGCTCGAATGTCCTCGATAGTTGTCGCGGCGGGGAGGTGATACACGGTGACCCCGGCCTGCCGGAGCGGGGTTACGTCACCGGCGCTGGCGTTCGGTGCAATCACCAAGTCCGGGTTCGTGCTGACGACGCGCTCGACGTTGACGCCGAAGCTCGCGGAGACGTTCGTCCGACTCTCAGCGCCGTCCAGATAGCTTGCATACTGTGTGAGCCCGACAACCTGAGAACGACCGCCGATCTCCCACATCGTCTGGGCGGCCGAGGGATTGGTCGTCGTGACCCGTTCCGGGCGCTCCTCGATAGTGACCTCGGTCCCGGTCGCGTCGGTCATCGTGACCGGGAACGAGCAGTCGTCCGCCTGCGTGTCGGCTGTTGCTGCGGCCGAAGTCACACCTGCGGACGAGCCCACGAGCAAGACAAAGACGCAGACGAGAGAAAGTCGTCGCATGCTCTAGGCGGGTGTCAGGAGCAATAAATACTTATCTACTGCAACTGGGCTTTCATACATGCGTTTCGCGGGTCGGACCGTCGGGTGGTCGGCGGGGCTCGTCGCCGTCCTCTGTGCCGTGGTGACGACGAGCGCCGGTATCGGCCCGGTGTGGATTCCACCCGAAATCGTCGGGAAAGTGCTGCTAAACGCCGTCGTCGTCCCGACTGGCGTCTCGGTTTCCGGCCCTGCCGTCGACGTGACTACGGCCCATGTGTTTTCTTACGCCGTGAGCGACCTCCAGACACAGATTGTGATGCAGGTCCGGCTCCCCCGGATACTGCTGGGCGCGGTCGTCGGCTTCTCGCTCGCCGCCGCGGGGACGATCATGCAGGGGATCTTCCGGAACCCGATGGCCGACCCCTCTATTATCGGCGTCTCCTCCGGCGCGGCGGTCGGCGCGGTCGGCTTCATCGTCGCGCCGGTCGTGATCCCGTTCGGACTCGGCCTCCGCGGCGCGGCCTTCGCGGGTGCGTTGGTCGCGGCCTTCGGCGTCTATCTCATCGCGACGCAAAACGGCCGCACGCCGGTCGCGACGCTGTTGCTGGCCGGCGTAGCGATACAGACGTTTCTCGGCGCGGTCGTCTCCTTCCTGTTGCTCCACAGCGGCGAGAGCATCCGCCGGGCGCTGTACTGGCTGATGGGCCATCTCAAGGGCGCGTCGTGGCCTGAAGTGACCAGCAGCGTCGTGCTCGTCGCCGTCCCGTTCGTCGTGTTGCTCGCGTACGCACGCGACCTGAACGTCATGCTACTCGGCGAGGAGGACGCTCAGAGCCTCGGTATCGAAGTCGAACGGACCAAGCGGGTCCTGCTCGCGCTGTCGGCAGTCATCACGGCGGCGGGCGTCGCCGTCGCCGGCATCGTCGGCTTCGTCGGCCTCATCGTCCCCCATGTGATGCGGCTGCTCGTCGGGCCGGACCACCGGATACTGCTCCCGACGGCGGCGCTCGCCGGCGCGTCGTTCCTCGTCGCGACGGACACGCTAGCACGCTCGGGCAGCGCCGAGGTCCCAGTCGGCATCGTCACCGCCGTCCTCGGCGCGCCGTTCTTCCTGTACTTGCTCCGGAAGCGGGAGGTGCACGAGCTGTGAGCGGGCCGGCTACATCGAACGGCGGGAACCTGGGACGGGACCGCTCCGGGCCAATGCTCGACGTGTCCGACCTCGCGGTGTCCTTCGGCGACCAGTCTGTCGTCTCGGGCGTCGAGTTCAGCGTCGACCGCGGGTCGCTCGTCGGTCTCGTCGGTCCCAACGGCGCGGGCAAGACGACCGTCCTGCGGACGGTGAAAGGGACGCTCGACCCGGACGCCGGCACAGTCCGTGTCGACGGCGAACCCATCCACAGGAAGTCCGCGAAGGAAGTGAGCCGCCTCGTCGCGAGCACGCCACAGGGCACTGCGCTGTCGTTCGACTTCAGCGTCAGACAGACCGTTGAGATGGGGCGGACACCGCATCTCGGCCGATTCGACCGAATGGACGACGGCGACCGGCGCGCCGTCGAGACGGCGATGGAGCGTGCGAGCGTTGCCCAGTTCGCCGACCGGCCGTTCACCTCGCTGTCTGGCGGCGAGCGCCAGCGGGTCCTCCTCGCCCGGGCGCTTGCACAGGAAACGCCGGCCCTCCTGCTCGACGAGCCGACGGCGAGCCTCGACATCAACCACGCCGTCCGCACGCTCGAACTGGTCCGAGCGCTCGTCGACGACGGGAAGACGGCCGTCGCCGCGATTCACGACCTCAACCTGGCCGCGCGGTACTGCGACGAACTGGTGTTGCTCGCCGGCGGCGGGGTCCGCGCCGCGGGCCGCCCCGCGGACGTGCTCACGAGCGACACGCTCCGTGACGCTTTCGACGCGGAGACGCTGGTGACGACCCAGCCCGGCACCGACGCGCCGCTCGTGACCCCGCTGGCCGAACAAGAGTCGGTCGCCCGTCGCGTCCACGTCGTCGGGACCGGCACGCCAGCGGCTGCCGCCGTCTCGAAGCTCGTCGGGGCCGGCTGTCGGGTCAGCATCGGCGTCGTCCCCGCCGGTGACACAGCTGCCGAGCGGGCCGCCGATCTCGACTGCGAGGCGGTCACGGTCCCGGCCTTCGCCGGCATCGACGACGCGGCACGCCAGCGCGCCGCCGACCTCGCCGCTGCGGCCGATGCCGTCGTGATAGCGGGCGAAACCGGTGACGGAAACAGTGCGGTTATTGAGGCAGGTAGCCCCCGTCTCGCCGTCGAGACAGACGAGAGCGCCTACACCAGCAACGGTCACGACACCGTGCCGCTGGCTGCGCTCCCTGCGGCAGTCGCGTCCCTGCCGTCCGCGGCGGAGCCCGACGCGACACCGCCACTCAATCAGTCGACCACTGACTGAGTCCACCGCCAGCCGAGCCAGTTCCGGCAGAAACAGCAACACCGATACCTCTCGTCCACGTATACGGCCTGTGGACGATACGATTTCGTGGCTCCGGGACCGGCCGTACTACGAGGGACAGATCGTCGACCAGCGGACGGTACCCGGTCGGGACGCACGGACCGCGGACTGCGAGATTGCGGACCGCCTCGCTGGCGTCCTCGAAGATCAAAGCATCACTGACCTCTACACCCATCAGGTGGACGCTATCGAGGCGGTCCGCGGCGGCGAGAACGTCGTCCTCGCGACCGAGACGGCAAGCGGCAAGAGCCTCGCCTACACCGTGCCGGCCTTCGAGCGGGCGCTGGACCGCCGGGCGACGACGCTGTACGTCGCGCCACAGGTCGCGCTCATCAACGACCAGACCGAGACGCTGTCGGAACTCGCGCAGGGGCTGGGCTTCGCCTCCGGGGTCTCCGTCGCCCAGTACACCGGCCGGCAGTCGAAGTCGGAGAAAGAGGCCATCCGGGAGCGCCAGCCCACCGTGTTGCTGACCACGCCGGACATGCTCCACTACGGCATCCTCCCCCACGCCCACCGGCTGTGGGACTGGTTCTTCCAGCGGCTCGAAACCGTCGTCGTCGACGAGGTCCACGGCTACCGCGGCGTGTTCGGCAGCCACGTCTCGCTGGTGATGCGCCGCCTCCAGCGTATCGCCGAGCGGTTCGACGCCGGCGGCGATAGCAGCGAAAGCAACGGCAGAAGGGGCGACAGCGCAACAGCGGGCGGCCCTGAGTGGGTCTGCTGCTCGGCGACCATCGGCAATCCGGTCGAACACGCGGCGGCCGTCACCGGCCAGCCCGAGCCGTCGTTCGCACTGGTCGACGAGGACGCGAGCGCCAGCGGGCCGCGGCACTGGCTGCTGTGGAATCCGCCGGAGTACGAGGGCGACGGCTGGGGGAGCGGCCGCCGGAAGTCCAATCACGTCGAGACGAAACAGCTGTTCGTCGACCTCGTCGAGCGGGGCCTCCAGACGGTCGTCTTCGCCGGGTCGCGCCAGACAGCCGAACGGTACGCCAGCGACAGCGCGGACGAACTCCGGAGCCGCGGCGAGCACGCCCTCGCCGACAGCGTCGGCGCGTACCAGGCCGCACTGACCGACGACCGACGGCGCGAACTGGAGCAGGGCCTCCAATCTGGCGACCTGCGGGGCGTCTGGTCGACCAGCGCGCTCGAACTGGGCGTCGACGTGGGCGGGCTGGACGCCGTGTTGCTGGACGGCTACCCCGGCACGCGGATGCGGGCCTTCCAGCAGGCCGGGCGGGCCGGTCGCGGCACGGACCCCGCCCTGGTCGCGCTCGTCGGCGGCGAGGACCAGCTAGATCAGTACGTCCTGCGCAACCCCGACGCGCTGTTCGAGACGGGAGCCGAGCAGGCCGTGACAAACCCCGAAAACGAGCAACTGCTTCCGAATCACGTCCACGCGGCCGCCTGCGAGAACTGGCTCTCGCCGGACGACGACCGCCACTTCGGCGAGCCGTTCCCCGACGTGGTCGCGGACCTCGAATCGGCCGGGAAGCTCGACCGCCGCCAGACCGATCAGGGGATGCGCTGGCTCGGCAAGGGTAGTCCACACCACGAGATGAACCTGCGGACCGTCGACGACGGCGAGGTGAAACTGGTGGCGAAGGGTGACGTGATAGCCAAACTCTCCGTCGAGGACGCATTGCGGGACGCCCACCCCGGCGCGATTTACCACCATCAGGGCCGGCGCTACGAGGTGACGGACCTCGACCTCAACGCGGGTGTGGCAGAACTCGACCGGACGTGGGCCGACTACTTCACCCGCGTCCTGCACGACAAGACCATCACCGTCGAGGCGGACCTGGCGGAGCGGCGACTGCCGACCCGCGAGGACGTGCCGGTCCGGTTCGCGTCGGTGACGATGCGCAAGCAGATCACCGGCTACGAGCGCCGCGACGGCTCCTCCGGAGAGGTGCTGGGACAGCGACTGCTGGATCTGCCCGAGACCACGCTGGAGACGAAGGCGCTGTACCATACGGTGCCATCGGACATAGAAAGCGAGATTCGGCAGGGTGCGTACGGAGCCGAAAGCGACTCCGGTGGCGGGAGCGAGAGCGGAAGCGGTGGCGGGGGCGGCGGTCAACACGGCGATGCAGCGACCGACGGCGGCAGCGAACCCGGTGACTTCCCGGGATCCATCCACGCCGCCGAGCACGCCATGATTTCGATGTTCCCCTTCGAGTACCTCTGTGACCGTGGCGACATCGGCGGGCTGTCGACGCCGCGTCATCCCCACACCGGCGAGCCGACCATCTTCATCTACGACGGCTACCCCGGCGGCATCGGTCTGACGCGGGCCGGCTACCACGACATCGGGCCGCTGATGGACACCACGCTGTCGATGCTGACTTCGTGTGACTGTGCCGACGGCTGTCCGGCCTGCGTGCAGTCGCCCCACTGCGGGAATGCAAACGACCCACTGGACAAACACGGCGCGATACATCTACTGGACGGGCTGGTAGAGCAGTAGCGTGACCGCCCGGTGGAAAAACCGCCTCAGGCGTCGCCCGCTGCCTTCCGCAGCGTGACTCCGACTACCGTCCCCGTCGGCTCGTTGTCTTCGACCCACACGTCACCGCCGTACGCGTCGACCAGCGTTCGGACGAGGTAGAGGCCGACCCCGGTACCGTCACTGTCCAGGCGTTTCTCCCCGCGCTCGAACACCGCCTGTTTCTGCTCGTCCGGGATTCCCGGTCCGTCGTCGGCGACAGTGACGTGGACCACGTCGCCATCGTCGATCACGTCGATGACGACCGACGGCACTGCCGAGTCGTTGTGCTGGATGGCGTTGGTGAGGACGTTCCGAAACACAGAGGACAGGAGTTCGTCGGCCCGCACCCGTACCGACGGGGACTCGTCCGGGACAGTGACCTGTGCGTCGCTGTACGTCGCTGCGATATCCTCGGACACCGAGGACAGTACTGGTCCGAGGGCGACCGGCTCGGTCTCCCAGTCCGTCTGTCGCATTACCGTCGCAAGGTTTCCAGCCGTTTCGAGCAGTTCCGCGGCTGCCTGGCTACTTTCCTGAATACCGTCGGCGTGTTCCAGGGCGTCACCGCTACACTGGTCCCGGAGCAGTTCCGCCCGGCCACCGATGGTCTGCAAGTGGTTCGTGAGGTCGTGTCGGACGATCTGGTTCAACAGGTCGAGGTTGTCGCGCTGCCGTTTCAGCTCCCGCTCGCGCTCGATCCGTTCGAGGGTCGAGAGCACGTTCTTCCCGAGGATGTCGGCCAACTGCGTCTCCCGCTCGGTCGGTTCGGCTCGTTCATCCGTCCCGGCTGTCAAGAGCCCGTACTCCGGGAGTGGAACGGAGATACAGCCGTGAAGGGGTGCATCGGACGCCGCTTTCTCTTCATCAACGAGGACCCGCTGTGTCTCGTCACTCTCGTAATGGTCCCACAGCCAACTCCCGCGTTCGTGTCGCATTCTCCGTCCCGGCTCGGCCGGGACCTCGACGTGCTCTCGAAGCGGCTCAGAGATCGCCTCGGCTTTGAGTCCGCTGTCAGTGGCCTCCCAGAA
This sequence comes from Haloarcula sp. KBTZ06, assembly GCF_048595605.1. Lineage (NCBI taxonomy): Archaea > Methanobacteriati > Methanobacteriota > Halobacteria > Halobacteriales > Haloarculaceae > Haloarcula > Haloarcula sp. KBTZ06. The sequence continues at coordinate 459,241 of NZ_CP184337.1, read as the reverse complement.
GACACTGAACGGGAAGTCGAGAATCGCTGTCGCAGTCTCGACTGCGATAGTCGCGACTTCGGACCGGTTCTCGGCTGTCATCAGCCGGCGTGTCGCCGCGTACAGCTCCCCGATCTGGTCCTCCGGAGTCGCCTGATAGCAGGGGGAGTCGGAGTTTGACCCCATTTTTACTCATTTACTTCGTCCTGAATATAAATGTTCGTCAAGGCCTGTGACACGGACACACCCCACCTGGCCGTCGATGCTCGTCCGTTCGGAAGCCCCGTTCGCGTTCGACTCCCCGTTATCGGCCACGAGGGCTAGCTGAAGTCTTCAAGACGTAACTGGTCGGGGTGGAGACCGTCCGGTTCGCTCGCGCCGAGCAGACGAGGCAGGGCCGTGTTCGCAAACGTCATGCCGACGACGAGCAGTATGGGGGCGAAGAACAGACCGTAGAAGCCCAGCACGACGGGGCCAAGCGTGTACGCGAGCATCAGGAGCCCGACGTGCGTGCTCTCGCCGCTGAGAAGTGGCCGAAGCAGCAGGTCCGGGATCGTGTCGACGACGACCACCGCGACGAGGAGGAATCCGAGCACATACGCGAGCAGCGAAGACTGCCCGTCGAGCACCACTGGGAGCGCGGTGAAACCGGTCAACGGGAGGTAGATTATTTTCATCCCGACTACGGGAATCAAGCTCGCGATACCGGTCAGCGCGCCGGCGAGCGTCGGATACGGGACCTCGACAGCCGCCGGCGCTATGACGTTATAGCCGGTGAATGCAGCGATGGCGATGAGCGATATCGCCAGCACGTTCAGGAGATTGCCGAACAGCACCGCTTCCAGCTCCTCGTCGACAGCTTCGAGATACTCGCGGATAATGGCCCCGTCATCGAACCGGAGCAGCCACTCACGGATGCGCCGGCCGTCCACCAGGAGGTAGTATGTGACGATGGTCGTAATAAACAGATTGAGGACGAACTGGGAGGCGACCGACGTAAGCACCATGGCGTTCTCGCTGAGAAAGTCGACGAACGGTGAGAGCTGTCCCGACTGGTAGGCGCTGTACAGCCCCTCGACGGTGAGGTCCGGCACGGACTCCGCGCCGTCGAGCCAACTGACGTGCGTCGCAGCCACGTCGATGAGCGCGTACTGGGTGACGAACTGCCGGGCTTCGACAATGAGGAGGACGGCCGCATAGCTGACGAGCAATAGGAGCGGAATCGCCAGCGATGCCATGACCACGACCGCACGCACTCGCGACGGAAGGCGGAGTCTGCGCAAAGAACTGTAGTACCGTCGCGTCGAATAATAGAGGAACACGGAGACAGTCAACGCCGCGATAAACTGATATGCGAGTACGCCGACCACCACCGCGACAGCGAGGCCGAAGAGGGCGACGACGAAGCGCTTCTCGTCCATATACGTACCAGCTTATGAACAGTTATAAACATACGGGCGCAGGGAACCTCACAGACAACATGGGGCCGGACATGGTCCCAATCGGTGGCTACTCGGTTCGCTCGCGCACCGGCCCGATGCTGTCGTGGACGCCGATGTTGCCGGAGAGTTCGTGCTGGCTCGTGTCGCTGAGGTCGATACCCTCAGCGCGGCAATCCTCCTGGACCTGCTGGATGAAGTCCGATCTGACCGATGCGAGGCGGTTCCGCCGTTCGTTAGGGATCCAGATCCGGCCTGTCAGGATGACCGCCGTCGACGCGAGGTCGCTGACTCTGGCCGTCGGTGCCGGTTTCTCCGAGACATGGTCGAGGTCGCGGGCGGCGTTCTCGATAATCGCCCGGACCGTGTCGATGTCGTCGTCGTAGCCGATACCGAACTGATAGGAAACTCCAATTGGACCCGTCGAAGTCTGGTTCGTCACCGCGCTCGTCGCCAGCGTCGTGTTCGGGACGATGATGCGCTCGTTGTCCAACGTCCGAATCCGCGTCACCCGCAAGTCGATGTCGACCACCGTGCCCTGCATCCCGTTCCATGCGATGATGTCACCGACGTTCAGATCCGGGTCGGTCACGATGAACGCCCCGGCGACGAAGTTCCCGAGGACGTCCTGTGCCGCCAACCCCACCGCAAGCGTGATGCCCGCCGCCAGCAGGGTCGACCCCGCGAGCGCGCCCCGGAAGCCCGCGACGCTGGCGCCGATGACCACCGCGAGGATGACCGATATCAGGTGGACAGCGCTGGTCAGCGCGCTGGCGACTGTCTTGTTAGTCTCGGTTCGTGACAGCAGCCATCGAACTGCTGGCACGACGATTAGCCGGCCGATAGCGTAGAGTAGCGCCGCGACAGCGAGGAACTGCGCCCCGTCGGTCGCGAGTTGTCCGTACGCCGAGACGATGTCGGTATCCAGGCCCACCGGGAACTGCATACTGTCTGTCGTAGCCCAATAGATATGAAATCAGGGTGCCACGTCGGTGCTGGTGGGGACCACGGCTCCGCCTGCTGTTCGCGGCGGTGCTGCGCGTTACCCAACTCGCTCGTTCAAAATTAGCCTCGTCTTCGTCCCCACAACCTCCTCCAGCTCGCGCGCCTGCGTGATGAGCCCGTTAACCGCGTCGGTGTCGGCGGCGTCGACGACGACGACGATGTCCTCCTCGCCGGAGACTTGCCACACGAAATCGACCTGCTGCCAGTCAGCGATGCGGTCCGAAACCTCGGCCGTGTCGACGTTGACATCGACGCTGACCTCGATCATCGCTTTCACGTTGCCGGTCCGCGTCGCGACAGTGAAGCGTTCGATAACACCGTCCTCGACCAGTCGTTCGACGCGGTTTCGCACGGTCCCTTCCGACGTGCCGACCCGGTCCGCGATCTCAGTATACGGGGTTCGGGCGTCCCGGCGAAGTATCGAGAGTATCTCTCTGTCGAGGTCGTCCATCGAGATGTGACAGTATCACCGGCCATGACTTGAGGATTACGAAATTCGAAACTCGTCTTCGAAAGCAACCCTTATGGCCGACTATAGTGTACGCATCTCGTAATGGCTGACGCATACGTGGCAATCGAGGGCGACCGCGTCATCGAGGCGCGCGCTCGCGCTCCGGGCACCGCCCGTGGCGAACTGGTCTTTACAACAGCGTACACCGGTTACGAGGAGAGCCTCACCGACCCGTCCTACGAGGAGCAGGTGCTGACGTTCTCCTACCCGCTCATCGGGAACTACGGCGTCCGAGAGGAGCGCTTCGAGTCCGACCGCATCCACCCGCGCGCGGCAGTGGCTCGCGAGATGACCGACGACGTGGCCGAGTGGCTGGAGTCCGAGGGCGTCCCCGCTGTGGACCACCTCGACACGCGCGATATCGTCACCGAGATCCGCGACGAGGGGGCGATGAAATGCGGCATCGCCGCCGGGCCGGACGTGACCGAGCAGGACGCGCTCGACGAACTCCACGAGTGCAAACACATGTCCGACCACACCGACATCGGCGCGCAGGTCTCCGTCGACGACGTGGAGGTCCACAACGAGGGCGGCGACGGTGCGACAGTCGCGCTGGTCGACTGCGGCGCGAAGGGCTCCATCGCCGAGTCGCTCGTCGAACGCGACGCCGAGGTCTACGTCTTCCCATACGACGCCAGCGAGGACGACGTGGCCGCGGTCGACCCGGATCTGCTGTTCATCTCGAACGGCCCCGGCGACCCCGAGAACTTCGAGCAGGCTGGGGAACTCGTCGAGACCTACGTCGGCGACGTGCCGCTCGCGGGCATCTGTCTCGGCCAGCAGGTCGTCGCCAACGCGCTCGGCGGCGAGACCGAGAAGATGGAGTTCGGCCACCGCGGCGTGAACCAGCCGGTCCGTGACCTGCGTTCGAACCAGGTCGTGATGACGACCCAGAACCACGGCTACACCGTCGCCGACCCCGGCGACAAACTCGACGTGACCCAGGTCAACGTCAACGACGATACGCCGGAAGGGCTGGAAAACGACGACCTGGACATCATCACGCGTCAGTACCACCCCGAGGCCAACCCCGGCCCGCACGACTCGCTCGGCTTCTTTGATGATGTGCTAGGGATGGCGGGGGAGTAGGGAGAACCCGAGCGTAGCGAGGGGTCTCCGAATGCCCGAACGGCGACGGTAGGAGCCGTGAGGTGTAGCGAGGGGCGCGACTGAAAGGAGCGGCCCTCGGAATTGTGAGCGGGGAGCGGGACCTTTGGTCCCGCAGGCAGTCGGGCGGCATTGCCGCCCGACGACGGGGAACGGAGTGACCCGCGAGCAGCAGCGCGGTTCGGAGCGAGCGAAGCGAGTGAGAACCGCGAGACGCGAACGATGACGACAGGAACCGTGAGCAGCGCGGTTCGCACGCACATAAGCCACGTCTCTCAGTCGCTGTCGTCGTCGATTGGCTGTCCGCGGTAGTACGTGGTCTGGTCGCTGTCTTCGTCTTCGTTTGCGGTGTCTTGTGGTGCGACGGGGCGGCCGCGATACATGACCCGGTTGGCGGTGTCGTCGCCGTCGATTGCGTCCGGACTGTCCTGCTGATGGTTTTCGATGAACTCGGCGGCCGCGTTCAGGGTTGTCTTGTCGGTCTTGCGGTGCACCCAGCAGTGGTACATTTTCCGTGGGGTCCGGAGCGCGAGGCGGTGCGCACGGAATCCGGACTTGGTGGTAACGTCGGCAACCGCCTCGTGTGGGACCTCGATGACTTCGTCGTCCTCGTCTTTCCCGATGAGACAGAGCGTCCGGCGGCCGGTAATCAGAATGACCGTCCGACGGTCGCCGACCGGTGAGTCGGTCTTACGTTTCGTCCCGCGCCCGATGCCGCGCTTCCCGTTGGTCAGGAGATACGCCGGGGCTTCCGCGCCGTCGAGGTACGTCAGCGGTGGGTTGTTCAGCGGTGGTGACCCGGAGAACCGACTCTCGTGTCCGGCGAGGACTGCCGTCGTTACCGAGCTACCGGGAGCCATCTCCGCAACTGTCTCCGCCCGCTCGGTGACGTCTTCTATCATCGGCTTTCCGGAGCGGCGACGGTGATTGCAACGCGATCCATACAGCTACTGCCACAGCCGCAGGAATGAGTGTTACGAACGTGCCATTATTGTCCCAGAACAAGACAGATAGGCACCGATATATGAATAGTTACTATCTATCGCCACCATATTGGCGTAATACTGCTGAGTTGTAAGGCCAGGAAGAGAGGTATCCACGGCGAGCAGTCATCACAGCTCCACAGGCTCAGAACTCCTGTCTGACGCCCCGGAACTCGAACCGTGCGCCGCCGTCGTCGCTCTCAGTCACGGACACCGACCAGTCGTGTGCCGCCGCGATCTCCTTGACGATAGCGAGGCCGAACCCGGTGCCACCGTCAGTGGTGGTGTAGCCGCTCTCAAACACCGTTTCGTGTTGTTCAGCCGGGATACCGCCGCCGTCATCGGCGACGTAAAAGCCCGAATCGGTGAGATCACCGACCTCGACAGTGACAGCCGGGCCGCCGTGTGTCACGGCGTTGTTGATGAGGTTCTCGAGGAGCTGGCGAACGCGGCTCTCGTCGGCGTAGATCGTGCTCTCGGCAGTGACTTCGAGGGTGGCATCAGACGTCTCGACGGCCTGCCAGCAGGACAGGACAGTCGATTCGAGGGCGAGCGGCTCCGTTTCCGAGACCGTGTCCCCCTCACGGGCCAGGGTCAGCAGGTCCTCGATGAGTTCCTTCATGCGGTCGATGGCACGGTAACAGCGGTCGAACTGCTCGTCGTTGCCGGTGTCTCTGGCGAGGGTGAGCGAACCTTCGAGGACGCTGAGCGGGTTCCGGAGGTCGTGGCTGACGATGCTCGCGAACTCTTCGAGCCGGTCGTTCTGCCGCTCCAGTTGCTCGCGGTACTCGATGCGGTCGGAGATATCCCGGGAGATAGCAACGAGTCGGTCGATCTCCCCGTCAGCGAAGATCGGTGTCACCTGCGTCTCCCAGACGCCGGTCGGGTGGAGGCCCCGCTCCTCGAACGTGATGGTTTCGCCGGCCGAGACACACCGCTCGTAGTGGTCGGCGATTCGACGGCCGGTGTCCGGGCCGGCAGCCTCGATTGGGGTCTGACCGGTCAGTGACTCGGTTTCGAATCCGCTCTGTCGTTCGTAGGCCTCGTTCGTCCGGACGTAGCGGAACGTCGGATCGTCCGCCGAGTCCTCGATGTCGACGAGCGCGATGGCGTCGTTCGTGTTCTCGAACACCGCCTCGTACTCGTCGGTGAGGCGGGCCAACTCCCGCTCGCGCCGTTTCTGTTCGGTGATGTCGGTCGCAACGACACAGAGGGCGTACGGCTCGCCGCCCTCGTCGAGTATCGGCGTCTTCCGTGTCAGATGTGTCCGCTCCGTCCCGTCGACAGGAATCACCGTCTCGACTTCGACGGTTTCTTTCTGTTCGAGGGCCCGCTGATCGTCGGCGTGGGTCTGCTCCGCGATGTGGTCCGGGAGAATATCGTAATCGCTCGTCCCGACGACGGACTCGTCAGCGTCGATCCCGTAGAGGTCACGGGCCGCGCTGTTGATGAAGAGAAAGCGACTGTCGGTGTCTTTCATCAGGATGTACGTCGGCGCTGTATCGAGAATGACCTGCAGTTTGCGGCTCGTGTCTTCGAGGGCCTGTTTCCGTTCTTTGTGGTCGGTCACGTCCTGATGGATCCCCACCGCACGTACCGGGTCGCCGTTCTCGTCGCGTTCGAACACCTTACCGATGTCGCGGATCCATCGGTAATCACCGGTGGCCGTCTTGAGTCGGTGGTCGCACTCGTAGATCTCCGTCTCACCGTCGAAGTGTGCGTTCAGTGCTTCGTAGGTCCGCTCGCGGTCTTCGGGGTGGATCAGTTCGTCCCAGGTGTCTGCCGACGGCTCGAGTTCGTCGAGCGAGTAGCCGAGCATATCGGCCCAGCGCTCGTTGAAGGTGACTTCATCCGTCTTGACGTTCCAGTCCCAGACGCCGAGTTCGGCACCTTCAAGCGCGAGTTCGTGGCGTTCCGTGAGCGTTCTGAGCTCTTGCTGCCGGTCGAGTCTGGAAAGCGCCTCTTCGGTGTTGGCAGCGAGAGTCCGCATCAGTGAGACCGATGCGTCCTCGAACGCTGCGGCGTCGGTTGATGCGGCGATCAGCACCCCGTGGTCGCCCAGTGGGATCAGAATCTCGCTGCTGATGTCGGTGTCGGGGTTGTAGCGGCCGGGGATAGTGGAGACATCGTCGAAGACACGCTGTTCGCCGGATTCGAACACCTCCCAGACGAGGCTGTCGCCCTCGCGAAACGTCGGATGCTCGTCGATGATCGCCTGTGCCTGGTCGGTCACCGCAGCCGGTCTGAGAGCGTCGGCCGACTCGTCGGCGAGAAAAACGGCGCTGAGCGGCAGCCCGAGCAGGTCGCGTGCGGTTTCGACGACCAGTTCGGCGACAGCCTCGCGTGACTCAGCGTGCATCAGCTTCCGGGTCGTGTCGTGCAGCGCCTCGATACGCTGCTGTCGCTGCCGGCGCTCCGTTATCTCCCGAAACTGTGAGAAGATCGCGACGGTCTCCCCGTCTTCTCGGATGGTGCGGTTGTGCCACTCACAGACGATCTGCTCGCCGTCGCCGGTCTCGATATCGAGCACGGTATAGTAGCCACCGCTGGCTTCCTGTAGGGCCGTGATCGTCTCTTCGACCGCATCCAGCGCTGAGTCCGGGACGAGCGTCTCGAACTCCTTGCCGACGAGGTCCGCTTCCCCACGCCGGAGAATCTCCTCGCCTTTCTCGTTGACCTGAACCACCTCGAAGCTCTCGTCCCACTCGATGACGCCGAGCGGTGACTTATCGATAAACAGCGAGAGCCGCTTCCGGCTCGCATCCAGTGCTCGCTGTGACCGGTACTGCTCGACCGCGTTGGCGATTCGGTTGGCCAGAATCGTGTACTGGTCAGTGCCTTGCTGCTTCTGGAGGTAGTCCGTCACACCGGCCGAAATCGCCTCGCTGGCTACTTCCTCGGAGCCTTTCCCGGTAAAGAGAATGAACGGGAGGTCTTCGTCGACGGCCCGGACGGATTCCAGAAACTCGATGCCGTCCTGGCCGGGCATATCGAAATCCGAGACGACGCAGTCGATAGGCTCCTCGCTGAGCCGGGTGAGCCCCTCGCTCGCCGATGTTGCCGAAATCACGTCGAAGCGGTCGTCGGTACGGCTGAGAAACGCCGCCGTCATCGACGCGAACTCGGGGTCGTCCTCGACGTGTAGGACACGTACTGCATCGGCCATGGAGAGTATATGAGCGTGTCCAACGAATAAGTATTTGTGCCGATCTGTTCGAGTGACAGGAATCAGTGCCGCCGCGGTGAGCGGTTTGCTCCCGAGGCTAGCCGGCGTTACTCAGCGCCCCACTCGCGCTGGGTCTTTGGCCGTTCGTCGATGGCCTGGACGGCGAGTGGCTGGTCGGCGGAGTTGATCGCTTCCAGCGCCGCCTCGGCGCTCTCGTGGGTCGAGAAGTACGTCACGGTCTCCTCGACGCAGGCTTCCAGCACGTCGCGGTCGCGGGAGAGGACGAGGTCGACCTCGCCGCTCTGGATGGCGTCGATGATAGCGTCGGTGTCCTCGTAGTCGTCGAAGTCCTGTACGTCGAAGTGCTCCTCGAAGCCGAGGATGGGCAGGTCGACGATGGCCGTCCCCTCAAGCGGGATTGCCTTGCCGACGGCCATCTGGGCCTTCTGGTAGGCCTTGCCGAAGGAACCGGCGGTGCCCATGACCTCGCCGGTGGATTTCATCTCCGGGCCGAGACGCGGGTCCGACCCCGGCAGGCGGTCGAAGGGCAGGACGACCTCCTTGACAGAGACCTGCTCGGGAATCTGCTCTTGCACGTCGAGTTCGGCCAGCGTCGCGCCGGACATCACCTTGGCGGCGATCTTCGCGATCGGGACGCCGGCCGTCTTTGAGATGAACGGGACGGTACGGGACGAGCGCGGGTTCGCTTCGAGGACGAACACCTCGCCGTCACGGACGGCGAGCTGGACGTTCAGCAGACCGACGGTGTCGAGCGCGTCGGCGATGTCCTCGACGACCTCGCGGATGCGCGGCATCACGTCTTTGATCTCCTGGGACCGTGGCGGAATCATACAGGCGGAGTCGCCCGAGTGGATACCCGCCGTCTCGACGTGTTCCATCACGCCGCCGATGAGGACGTCGTCCTCGTCGGCCACGGCGTCGACGTCCAGTTCGACGGCGTCGGCGAGGAACTCGTCGACGAGAATCGGCTTGTCCGGGCTCACGCGGACGGCCTCCTCGATGTACGTTTCGAGGTCCTCGTCGTTGTACACCACGTCCATCGCGCGGCCGCCGAGCACGTAGCTCGGGCGCACGAGGACGGGGTAGCCGATGTCGTGGGCCAGGTCCAGCGCTTCTTCCTTGGACGTTGCCGAGCCACCTTCGGCCTGTGAGATGCCGAGTTCGTCCATCAGCTTGTTGAATCGGTCGCGGTCCTCGGCGAGGTCCATCGCGTCGACGGAGGTCCCCATGATCTCACAGTCGAGGTCGCGGCGCTGCAGTTCCTGTTCGAGCGGGTGGCCGATGTCGACGGAGGTCTGGCCGCCGAACTGGACCATCACGCCGTCGGCTTCGGTCGCCTCGATCACGTCGGCGACTTCCTCGGCGGTGACCGGCTCGAAGAACAGCCCGTCGGAGGTGTCGTAGTCCGTCGACACCGTCTCGGGGTTGTTGTTGACGACGTGGGCGTCGATGCCCAGGTCCTCCAGTGCGCGGACCGCGTGGACCGAGCAGTAGTCGAACTCAACGCCCTGCCCGATACGGATGGGGCCGCCACCGACGACCACGACACTTTCGAGGTCCGGGTCGATCTGGAGTTCGTCGCGGTCGATACCCGACAGTGGGTCCCGGGTCGAGTAGTAGTACGGCGTCGTCGCCTCGAACTCGCCAGCGCAGGTGTCGACCAGTTTGAAGTCGCGGTCGGTCGTCTCCGTCTCGACAGTGTCCACTGTGACACCAGAGCCATCCGTCGCCGCTTCGACTTCCGGCTCGTCGCCGCCGTCCTCGTCGAGGTCCGCCGGGAGCCAGGAGACGTGCGTGTCATTGAACTCCCCGCCGGCCAGCGCGGTGATCTCCTGATCGGTGAAGCCGGCCTGTGCGGCGGTCTCGTAGTCGCCCTCGCGGGCGGCGTCGGCGGCGTCGGCGACCTCTTTGAACCGCTCGACGTACCATTCCTTGATGTCGGTGATATCGACGACTTCCTCGACGGTGTAGCCGCGGCAGAACGCCTCGAACATCGCGTACGGGCGGTCGGGCGTCGGCTTTTCGAGGTACTCCGTTTCGAGTTCCGCATCGGCGATCTCGTTGAAGTCGGCAGCCGGGTTGTACTCCGAGGAGCGAAGGGCCTTCAGCAGGCTCTCGGGGAAGGTCCGACCGATGGACATCGCCTCGCCGGTGGATTTCATCGCCGTCGACAGTTCGAACTCCGTGTCGCGGAACTTGTCGATGGGCCAGCGGGGCACCTTCGTCACGACGTAGTCGATAGCCGGCTCGAAGGCGGCGGTCGTCTCGCCGGTGATCTCGTTCTCGATCTCGTGGAGTCGCTTGCCGAGTGCGACCTTCGCGGTGACGCGGGCGATGGGATAGCCGGTCGCCTTCGAGGCCAGCGCCGAGGAGCGGGAGACGCGGGGGTTCACCTCGACCACGCGGTACTCGCCGCCGGGCGTGCCGTCGTCGTGCCAGGCGAACTGGATGTTACAGCCGCCCTGGATGCCGAGGTCGCGGATGACTTTCAGCGCGGAGTCGCGCATCTCCTGGTGACCCTCGTCGGGGATGACCTGCGACGGCGTGACGACCGTGGACTCCCCGGTGTGGATACCCATCGGGTCGATGTTCTCCATGTTGCAGATGATGATACAGGAGTCGTCGGCGTCGCGCATCACCTCGTATTCGAGTTCGACCCAGCCGGAGATGGACTCGGTGATGAGGACCTCGTTGTTGCGCGAGAGGCGCAGGCCCTTGCGGACGCGTTCGATGAGTTCGTCCATCTCGTCGACGACGCCGGAGCCGGAGCCACCGAGCGTGTACGTCGTGCGTGCGATGACGGGGAGCCCGCCGACCTCGTCGACGGCCGCTTCGACGCGGTCCACGAGCGATTCCTCGTCCAGATCGGTGACCGACTCGCCCTCGTCGAGCGTGATGGTCGTCGAGCGCGGCACCGGCTCGCCGATGTCCTCCATCCGCTGTTTGAACAGGTCGCGGTCCTCCGTCGCGTAGATGGTGTCCAGTGGCGTCCCCATCACGTCCACGTCGTACTCGTCGAGGACGCCCTCCTCGGCGAGTTCGGCCGTGACGTTCAGGCCGGTCTGGCCGCCCAGACCGGCGATGACGCCGTCGGGGTTTTCTTTCCGGATAATCTCAGAGATGGCTTCGGTGTTGATGGGTTCGAGATACACCTTGTCCGCCATCTCCGGGTCGGTCATAATCGTCGCCGGGTTCGAGTTCACGAGCACGACGCGGGCACCCTCTTCCTGAAGGGCACGACACGCCTGTGCGCCGGAGTAATCGAACTCGGCCGCCTGTCCGATCTTGATCGGGCCGCTGCCGATGAGTAGGATTGTACGGTCCTCGTCCGCTGTCATTGTACGAGCGGAGTCTATACATCGTAATAAGCCCGGCGAAACAATGCGAAGCTCGAAGCCTAATTTCGAATATCGTAACGTATGCGTGTCACACGATTGGCTGTCTCATAGAGGGGCCACAAGTTAGAATTCCGACGGCAGCGGTGCTGAGAGGCGTCAGTTGTCGCGGTCGGGAACGCGATACCGGTAGGGCTGGCCCTGAATGACCTCGACCTCGCCGGACTGCGCACGGCGACCGAGGACAGTCGCTACCCGGTGGGCACTCCCGAACGCCTCGTCGTGCTCTTCGAGCAGGTCACAGATCTCGCGGGCCGTCAGCGTGCCGTCGGTGTCAGCTTCTTCGAGCACTGTCAGGATGCGCTCGAACTCTCCCTCACGTATAGCCATACACAGTTACAACACCGCAACCATCATATAACACCGTCAGACAACAGTCAGACGGCTGATTTCGGGAAATCGACCGACAGCGGCGAGTCACTGGCTGTCGGACAGTTCGGGGTCGCTGTCTGTCGCGTTCCCCCAGCGCTTTCGGACCCACGTCGGTCGGGAAACGGTTGTCTCGCCGACTGCAGAGTACCGGATTTCGTAGCTGACCAGCGAGTTTCTGGAGCGGTCCCAGTACGAGACGGTGAGCGACCGGACGAGTCCGTCCGGCCGGACAGTCGCCCGTGCGCTGTAATTGTCGGCCGGTTCGAACGCCGCCGGTGGGTCCGTCGCCGTCAGCGTCACGCGACAGGTGTCGCAGTCGTCTCTGGGTCGCTCAACGCTGACGTTTGTCGCGAGATAGGCTTCGATGAGTCGCGCGGGGTCGGGGTCGAGTACCCCGCTGACCGGAGTTGGCCGCCTCGTTGCGGTCCAGGCCCCCTGTGCTCGCACGTCGTAGACGTAGCGTCGGTTCCCGTTGGTGTACACCTGCTTGGTGTAGTTCTGATCGAGAATTTCGGTCCGAAACTGGTAGTGATACCTGTCTTCGACGACGAGATTGACGATTTGGGTTCCCCATTCCAGCGACAACCGCATCTCCAGCACGTACGAGCGGTTCCACGTCGCACGCCGATGGGCCGCCGCGAGTCGCCTAGCATCGACGGTGTTCTCGGTCAGGGCGGAGGCTGCCCGGCTGTCCTGTGGCTGCTCTGGGACCGGAACCGGGGTTACCGTCTGTCGCTCCGCCCCGCCGAAGGCTCCACAGCCCGCAAAAAGCAAGAGCACGAGCAGGATTACCACACGACCCGCCATGCATGGGTGTGCGAGCCAGACCCACTAAGTACTCAGGTCGCAGTCGGCCTCAGATGGCGGTGTCCGACCGCCCGTCGAAGTTCCGCTCGTCCCGGTACTGCTCGACGAACGCGTCGACGTCGAACTGGAGCATCTGCTCCTCGAACTCCGCCATCACGTCGTCGTCCTCGGCGTGGCTGATTGCGTGTTCCATCAGTTCCACGAGCAGTTCGACGACGATTTCGTGAAGACGGCGGGAATCGAAGTCACTCACCCACGCCAGCGAGAAGCCGACCGACCCGTCCTCGCTGGTGTCGGCGGCGACGACTTTCTCCGGGAACTCCTCCATGACGACGCCCATCAGGTGGACAGTGGTGAACTCGTCGTAGTCGTCGTTGGTCTCGATAGTCGCGTGCAGCACTTCGGTGAGAAACTCCGGAACGAAGCGTGCCAGCGGGTGCGGGTCGAGCACGACGGCGTGTGTCTTCCCGCAGTCGCACACGAACTCCCGCATGCCCAGATGGAGGTCATGCGTGTCGACGCGTTCGCCACAGGCCAGTTCGAGTTCGGACTCGCGGCCGCCGGGCACGCGCGGTTCAGCCATTGCTTGTCGTTGTATGCTCGCGTGGTTAAACACCGCGGTCTCTGATCGCGGCGCAGACCTGCGAGCGGAGGGTTATGGCTGGCGCGATGGTATCAGCAGGGGCAGTCGGAGCGCTATGTCCGTGTTCAGAACCCGTCGTCGTCCTGGTCCGCTCGCACCTGAACGTAGGCGTCCGTAATCACTGCGAGACTGAACGCCTGCACTGGCGCGTTCAGCACCATCGACGCGACCTGCAGAACCGACTGGGACGGCAGGTCAAACGACCCGGGAAGGACCACTGAGATGACGGACGCCGTCGAGGGAATGCCCGGAATGATACCGAGAAGGAACAGGATGAACAGAAGCACGATGATCTGTGCCGGGGCGTCCATGAAGCGTGCGACACAGTGTTTGATTGTCTGGACGTAGCCGCCGTCGAACAGGGCGATCGCCTGCAGCAGGTACACGAGTGCAAGGCCGACGACCAGAGAGGCGAGAACGCTACCGAGCGACGCGACGAGACTTAGTATAGCCTGTCCGTTGAGTTGGAAAAACGTCGAGCTCATCGAGATTGCGAACATCACGATTGCGATGCCGCCACCGAGGACAGCCGCCATCACGGCACGCTCCGACGCGTTGTCGCTCCTGATTTCGCTCTGGTCTGCGAACAGCCGGATACCCCAGAACTTGACGACCTGTCCGAACACGAGGAACACCAGCAGCAACACCACGGCAACCGGAGCTGCCAGATCAAGGCTGAACGGTCCGACGAAATCCGCCATCGAGAACCCCGGACTGCCCGCCCCAGCAGGGCCACCCGCGCCACTGGGGGCGCCCTGTGCCATCAACTCGTCGAACAGCACTTCCATTAGCGACGAGCTTGCGACGGTGTTTCCGAGGTTGTACAGGAGAAAAACGCCCATGACCAGCAGGCCGCTTTCGCTGGTCACATCGTCGATACCGCGCCGTAACGCGTCACCGGTATGGAGGGCCATATCTTCAGTCGCTCTCCGGGAAAATATAAAACTATTCGAATCGAAGGTTCCCGCCGACAGCGGAGCCGTGCCGCCTACGGCCAGTCGTCGCGCTCCTCGTCCGCGTCGGTTGTCGCGTCCGGCGTCTCCGGTTCGCCAAGGTCCCAGTCGGCCGCCTCTGCGGCCTGCGTGACGGGGAGGTACTCCCAGCCCGCCGTCTCGGCGAGATCGGCGTCCTCGTCGTCAGCGCCGACGAAGACGTGTCGGTCAGTGTCGAACTGCTCTTTGACGTTTTCGAGGCTCTCCTCGCGGCCGCGCGGCCCCGAGAAGAAGTCCTGTCTGATCCGGTGTTTCCGGGTGAAGTTGGTCACGACGTAGGTGGGCTGTTCGGAGATGACGCCGACGTACTCAGACCACTGGCGCGCGTCGTTGAACACGCTGTCCGGGTAGGCCAGTTGCTTGAGGGCGTCGAGGTCGAACGCGAGTGTCATATCGCCGCTGCCGCCATCCATACGCGACTCTCCGCCTTAGGGCGAAAAAAGAGCGTCGTTCTCCCGCTGGCAGTTACTTTCGGTGCTGGTCCTGCTCGGCGAGCCGGTTAGCCTCCTCCTGTAGCTCCGCCATCTCGCTGGAGGCCTGACGGTCGCTCTGGCCGTGACTGTAATTGACCGACGCATCGAGCAGCGAGCCGGCGAAGCTACCGCTGTCATCGGCTGCTGCGTCTGCCGCACCCGACTGGCTGTCACGACGAATGAGCCGGACAACGATGCTGGAGAGGGCGTCACGCATACGCATCGCTAACGTCCGCAGCGCTGAAAAAGATCGGTGTCGGCGAGCCTTATTCGGCCGGTGCGGGCGTCTGTGCCTTCACTTCTTCGAGGTCCACTTCCTTCTCCAGCAGCAGTTCCTTCTTCTCCGCGACCTGGCGCTCCTCGCGGATGAGCTGTTTGAACGCCGACTGCTGTGAGAGGTCGCCGATCAGCACGCCGCCGATGAGCTGTCCGTCCTCGAAGGCGAGACGCCGCCACTCGCTGTCGGAGTACTTCCGTTCGGCCTCGTCGTCGCCGCGGGTCGGGTGCCCGAAGGAGAGGAACGGGAAGTCGAAGTGCGTGATGGAGTACGAGGAGACCCAGCGGAACTCCTTCTCCTCGGCGTCTGCGACCATGTTCGTCCCGGCGACCGACCCCTGTTCCTTGGCCGAGCCCCACGCGCCGTTTTGCGCCTGGGAGTCGAGGATGGTGTCGTAGAACTTGGTGAGGTCGCCCGCGGCGTAGATGTCCTCGACGTTGGTCTGCATGTACTCGTCGACGACGACGCCGTCGTCGAGTTCGAGCCCCGTTCCGTTGAGGAACTCGGTGTTGAAATCGAGGCCGATAGCGACGCCGGCCCACTCGCCGTCGTAGTGGTTGCCGTCGGGGTCGACGGCACCGGTGACGTGGCCGTCGTCGTCGACTTCGAAGTGGTCGACGCCGGACTCGAAGACGGGTTCGACGCCGTTCTCTTCGAGGGCCTCGTGGATGATCTCCGCGCCGTCCTCCGAGAGCGCGTAGCGCCACCAGCGGTTGCCACGCATCAGGTACTTCGCGTCGATTTCCTGTGCAGCACAGACCGCCGCGAGGTCGATGCCGAGCAGGCCCGCCCCGACGATGATGCCCTGATCGGACTCATCAGCGTGCTCGCGGATGCCACGCGCGTCCTGGAACGTCCAGAAGTGGTGGATGCCGTCGGCGTCGCTGTTCTCGACCGGTAGCTGTGCTGGCGTCCCGCCCGTGGCCACCAGCAGCTTGTCGTACTCGTAGGTGTCCCCCTTGTGGGTGTGGATCTCGTGAGCGTCGGGATCGATGTCCGTTACGTGGGTGTTCAGCTGCAGGTCGATGTCACGCTCGTCGTACCACTCCGGCTCGTGAATGGAGATCGGCGCTTCCGGCAGCTTCCCCTTGGCGAACTCCTTGATGAGGATCCGGTTATACAGTGCCTCCCCCTCGTCGGTCAGGACTGTGACCGACGCGTCCGGGTCCGCTTCCCGGATTGTCTCGGCTGCGGACGCACCCGCGATGCCGTCACCGATGATTACGTGCGACGTGCTCATGTACGGCCGATACGAAATCGGGCTTAATGTGGATTGCTATCTGCGTATCGTTTGCGATATTGCGCGGAACACCGCGAAGGACGCCGATAGTCGAGGATTTGAAGGCGCTGGGGCCCGTATCGGTGATCGAAATGAAAATATACCAGAACCCGCGCCACTGGGCGAGCAAGAAGGCGCTGACCACGCCCGGCGTCCGGTCGGTGGCCAACTACGGGCTGGTGAAACTCCACACCAAAATCTTCCTCGGGAAGGCCGACGAAGCCCACCGAGAGGAGCGGCGTGACCACCTCGACGACTTCTTCGACGCCACGATGGACACCTACGTGGCCGCGCTCCAGGCAGATTACTCGGAGGCAGAGGCCCGGGAGATAACCCACATCCAGGCGAACTTCGACTTCTACAACCACGGCTGGACGGAGATGATGGAGTTCCCGGCCGACGAACTCGAAGCCCACTACGAGCGGTACGCGGACTTCTTCGACGCGCACGACATCACCATCGACGACCCGCTCGGGACGTTCCGCCCGGCCGGTGGCGTTGCCGACGCACCGTCGACGCCGGAGCGACTGGACGAGCCGGAACACCCCCACGCCGTCGGTGGGTTCGCCGACGACGTGTACGTCGAAACCGAGGACGGCGAGATGATCGTCGGCGGCGGCCGCGAGGAGCCAGAGGACGTGAGCCCGACCGACGCGCCGGTCGTCGACGAGGACGACGTGGAAGGCGCGGCTGGCGACTGACTCGGGCGGCGATTACAGGGTTTCTTCGGCAGGACGCTCTCAGCGCTGGGCTTCCGAAAGCGGCGAATCGTGGTCCGTCGCCGCTGTCGGTCCGCTTGCGATCCGGTCGGCGCATTCGAAGCCCGCGACGATACCGCCGTTGAGCGAGCGCTCCGGGTACTGGGCGCGCGAGGCCATCCCGGCGTAGTAGAGGCCGTCCGCGACGGCGTCGCCGAGGTCGTAGGGGATGACCATGTCCAGATAGCCACGCTCGTACACCGGTGCCGTCCGGGGATTGCGCCCCGTCCGAATCCAGTTGACGGCGTCCCGGTCGAACTCGGGGAACAGCGATTCGATGCCGTCCAGCCACGTCTCGGCGACCTCGTCGTCGCTCTGTTGCCAGATAGTCTCGGATTCGTCCTGGATGTAGCGCGCGACGTACAGCAGATGTTCGCCGCCATACCGCTCGGCGGAGACGAAGTTCGTGTGTTCGATGAGCGCGCCGAAGGGGGCGTCGTCGGCGATGTTCAGCCAGTACGTATCCAGCAGGGGTTCGTCCATGCTGATGACCGAGCACACCGTCCCCTGGAAATCGATATCGCAGGTGTAGCCGGTCAACTCCTCCAGTACGTTCGGCATCGCCGCGACGACGACGTCGTCGGCTTCGTGAACCGTCGTCTCGGTTCCGTCCGTGGCCGTCAACGACGAGACGGTCCCGCCGCTCGTCTCGATGTCGGTCACACGCGTGCCCGTCTCGATGTTCTCGGGGCCGACGGCGTCGACCAGCGCGTCGAGCAGTCGGCCGAACCCGCCGTCGAAGTAGCCCAGGATTTCGCCGTTCAGGATGTCCCGCTCGCCGCGGAACTTGACCCGCCCGAGCAGCCACGCGGCGCTCACGTCGCCTTTCCGGTCGCCGAACTTCGCGTCGAGCAGCGGCTCGAAGAAGTTCTCGTAGACGCCCCGCGTCGTGTGTTCGACCACGAACTCCTCGATAGGCACGTCCTCGAAGTCCTCTAAGCGTTCGTAGGTGTCGAACGACGGGATGCCGCCGCGAACGTCGATGTCGAGGACGAGCATCCCCAGCCGGAACGTGTCGTACAGCGAGAGATGCGGGTACGAGAGGATCTCCCAGGGCTTGTCCATGGGGTGGACGACGCCGTCGACGTAGTAGGCGTTCTCCCCGATGTGCCACTCGACCGCGTCACCGAGGCCCAGGTCCTCGGCGAGTTCGACGATGGTTTCCTCGGATTTCGAGAGGTGGTGATAGAACTTCTCGATGGGGTCCCCGGCCGTCTCGTAGGTCGCTGCCAGGCCGCCCAGATCCTCGCTCGCTTCGAACACACGGACCTCGTGGCCGCGTTGCTGGAGCCGGTACGCTGCCGAGAGGCCGGCGATACCGCCACCGACGACGCCAATCATACCCCGACCTATCAGCGGTCGTGGGATTTAGTTTGCGCTTCGGTCGCCGCCGTCTCCGTGTCGTCGGGTCCGAAGTCATCTTCCGCCTCATCACCCGTCACCGCCTGCTGGAATTCGAGGATCGCGACGGTCCCCGTCGGGTGGTTGTCCTCGAACCAGAGCGTCCCGCCGTACAGGTCCATCATGACCGAGACGAAGTAGAGGCCGAAGCCGCCAGCGGTCTGGTCGGGCGAGAGCCCGCGTTCGAACACCGTCGTCTTCAGTTCGTCGCTCATTCCGGGGCCGTCGTCGGCGATACGGACCTGCAGCCAGTCGCTGGCCTGCTGGACCGAGACGGTCACTTGCGGGGTGTCAGCGTTGTTGTGGTCGACCGCGTTCCGGAGGATGCTCAGGAGGACCTCTTCGAGCAGTTCGTTCGCCTGCACGCTGTAGTCTCCGTCCAGTTCACAGGAGATCGATACCGAATCGTACTCGACCCGGAGCGACTCAATCGAGCGACGGAGTGTGGCGTTGAGGTCGACGGCGTCCAACCGCTCAGCTTCGCTCGCCGTCACGGTGTTGTTGATATCCCGGATCGTTTCGCTCATCTCCGTGAGCTTCCCACACCAGTTGCTGATGCTGTCGAGATGCCGTCGTTTCGACCGCGGCACGTCGGTTCTGATGTGCTCCGCGCGGCCGCGAATGACGACCATCGCGTTGTGCAGCGAGTGTCTGAGGACGCCGTTGAAGAACTCGATCTGCTCGCGGCGTCGCTGGACAGAACTGCGGCTCTGGCGGAGTTCGCGCTCGCGTTCCACCTGGTCGAGGGCGACCTGCGTCGTCTGTGCCAGAATCGCGGCGTATCGCCTGTCCTCCGTGGCGAGGGTGCTGTCGTGGGACGTAATCGCCATCACGCCGTGGGAGCCAAGCGGCAGCATCAGCGCGTTGTCCAGTGGGTCGAGTCCGTCCTTATCGAGCGAGACGGCCTGTATCTCACCGGTTTCGTATGTCTTCCAGAGCTTGCTTTCGGGCTCGTCCGTCGGCGAGGCGTACAGCAGTTCGTCCTCGACGTGTTCCGCAATCGATTCGCTAATGACGGCCGGTTCGAGGATGCCGTCGTCTTCGAGGAACACGCCCGCCGCGTTCTGGTCGAGGACGGCCGTCGCGAACTCGACAGCCATCTCCGCGACCGCCTCGGCGGTCTCGGCCTCGATAAACTGCTGGGTCGCGGCCTGTAACGCTTCGAGTCGGTCCTGGCGGCGCTGCTGGCCGGTCACGTCCCTGAGAACGACGAGCCGACCGCGTTCCGTCCCGGACTGGTCGGTGAGGCTCGTCGTCTGTGGGTTGTAGTACGTGAACGAATCTCCGAACGAGAACACCTCGCCACGCTCGATGTGGTCAACGAGCCCCGGGACGAGGTCGTCAAGCAACTCTCCGTCGGGGTCCGGCTGATCCAGTGCGCTGGCCGCCGCGGCGTTGTAATCAATGATGACACAGTCGTCGTTGAGAGCGATGACCGGGTCGGGGAGGTTGTCGACGAGGGTGTCACCCGACAGCGTCGTCACAGACAGCGACTCGTCCTTGAACAGTACCCAGCCGACGAGCACCGCGTTGAGCGAGAACGCTACCGGCGTGAAGTCGATGGCCGGGTGCGGCGTGTAGCCGAAATCATACAGCACAGCGACGAATATCGGAAGGCCGGTTCCGATAATGATCGCCGCTGTCTGTCGCCGATAGACGTTCTGCGACCGGAACAAGAACTCAATCAGGAGTGCGTATCCGAGCAGTAACAGCCCGTAACTGACGGCGAGAAGTACCGCGAACGTGGGACCACGCTGGATGGCGACCAGCGTCGTACCGAGCTGAGTGACAGGCACGGCCACCACTTCGACGAGGTCGTGTGCCTGGTCCGTCAGCAGTAACAGCACGTCCGCGTTCACCACGAGAAACAGCGGGACGAGAGACGATGGCCGAAGCCACGACTGTCGGCCGGTGTAGACGAGCGCGAAGACGACCCAGAGTCCGATGACCTGCATAGCGGCGGTTCGCGACAGCAGGTACACTGTCCTGACAGCGGCGGGGTCCGAAACTAGTATCTGCCATATCGAGAGAGCACACCAGCAGCCCCCAGCGACCGCGAGCCAGCCGTACTGGCGAGCGCCGGGGACATCCTGGTTTCGGGCGGCGACGACAGCGATTGCGAAACCGATGAGCGCCCCACCCGCGTTCCCGAGGATGGCGACCGTGGCGATGTCGACATCCATATCGATACCTATTCCAACGTCAGGTTTCCCTGTATTATGCCTTTGGGCCGCGTTCTCAGTACTGCGAAACGGCCACAGTGTCGGTTCGCTACCTTTTTGCCTACACTGCTGAAATTCGCAGGCATGCTGACAGTCCGGGCGCCGGCTACCAGTGCGAACCTCGGGAGCGGCTTCGACGTGTTCGGCGTCGCACTGGAGCGTCCGGCCGATGTCGTCCGTCTGGAGAAGGCCGACCGGGTCACCATCGAAATGACTGGCGCTGGCAGCCAGTATATCCCTGAGGACCCCGACAAAAACACCGTCGGCGCGGTCGCCGAGGCGCTCGATGCGCCGGCACGTATTCAGATAGACAAGGGCGTCCGTCCCGCATCGGGGCTGGGCTCCTCCGCGGCCAGCGCCGCCGCGGCGGCCGTCGGGCTGAACGAACTGTACGACCGCGGCTACTCCCGCGAGGAGCTGGTTCCCATCGCCGCCAAGGGCGAGGCCGTCGTCTCAGGGGACGCCCACGACGACAACGTGGCCCCCTCCATCATGGGCGGGTTCACCATCGCGACCGAGAAGGGCGTCACGCAGGTCGATGCCGACATCCCCCTCGTCGCCTGTCTCCCCGACATCGTCGTTTCCACGCGGGACGCGCGCAACGTCGTCCCCGAGACCGCCCGCGTCGATCAGATGGTAGAGACGGTCGGCAACGCCGCGTCGCTGACGACGGGGATGCACCGCGACGACCCCGAACTCGTCGGTCAGGGGATGCACGACACCGTGGTGACGCCGGCCCGCGCGAAACTCATCGACGGCTACGAACAGGTCCGCGAGGCCGCGCTGGCGGCCGGTGCGACCGGTGTCACCATCTCCGGGGCTGGTCCGACCGTTATCGCCGCCTGCGCCGAGGAAGACCGCCGGAAAATCGCGAGCACGATGCTCGATGCCTTCGGCGACCGCGGCGTCGATGCCCGCGTGTACCAGACCCGAATCGGCGGCGGCGCTGAAGTGTTCTGAGACTGGTGGTCGGTATGCTGTCGCGGCAAAACAGGCTACAGCCGTCTATCCACCCTGGACGTACTCGTTGCGAACGTCATGGAGCACTTCCTCGGCGTGGCCCTCGGGGTTCGAGGGGGCTGGGTCGTAGACGGACTTGACTTCACCGTCGGCCAGCACGAACGTCCGGCGGTCCGTCCGGCCGCCACTGGTGTCCAGGCCGAACGCTTCGGCCACGGTCCCGTCGGAGTCGGCCAGCAGGTCGTACAGCAGGCCCTCCTCCTCGGCGAACTCGTCGTGGGTCGCCACGTCGTCCATCGAGACGCCGTAGACGGTGATACCGCCCTCGCGGAACTGCGGGAGGTGTTCCTGAAAGTCGCGGGCTTCGATGGTACAGCCGCCGGTGAAATCTTCGGGATAGAAGTACACCACCGTCGGCTCCTCGAAGTCGGGCGAGACGGGTTCGCCGAACTGGTTCTGGGCGCTGACGTCGGGCGCTGGCGCTCCGGGTTCGAGCATACCGTCGGTTGGTCGGCGGGGCCTACACACCTTTGGGTGGCGGCAGCACGACCCGACGGCAGGATTTGGACAACCATTTAACTGACCCCTCGGAAACCGTTCCTATGTCGAATCCGCGAATCCTGATTCTCGGGCCGCCGGGAGCCGGCAAAGGGACCCAGAGCGCCAACCTCGCCGAAGAGTACGGCGTCGAACACATCACGACCGGTGACGCGCTCCGGGCGAACAAGGACATGGACATCAGCGACATGGACACCGAGTACGACACGCCCCGCGAGTACATGGAAGCGGGCGACCTCGTGCCGGACGCGGTGGTCAACGCTATCGTCGACGAAGCGCTGTCCCAGGCCGACGGGTTCGTCCTCGACGGCTACCCGCGCAATCTCGAACAGGCCGAGGAGCTGGAAGGGATGACCGACCTCGACGTGATTCTCTCGCTCGATGTCTCGCGAGAGGAGCTGGTCGACCGGCTCACGGGCCGGCGGGTCTGTGACGACTGCGGAACGAACTACCACGTCGAGTTCAATCAGCCCGAAGAGGACGGTGTCTGTGACGACTGTGGCGGCGACCTCATCCAGCGCGACGACGACAACGAGGAGTCCGTCCGCAACCGACTGGACGTGTTCGACGACAACACCGCACCGGTCATCGACCACTACGGGGACCACGACGGCTTCGTCGCCGTCGATGGCGAACAGACGCCCGACGAGGTCTGGAGCGACATTCAGGACGCCGTCGACGCACAGACGGCCTGAGACGCGACGGAACCGCCGTTCGAGGCCGATATCGTCGAGACAGTCAGAGTAAAACGTTGATATGCCGTCGCACCTCAAGCACACACAATGGCACGTACCGCGCCGAAGGTAGAACGACTCGCCGAAGACGGCGAGGCAATGACTGATGCGCTCTCGACGGTACTCGCTGCGGCCGAAGAGAACGGGACCGTTACCTGGAGCGACGTGAGCGACGACCTCACGAGCGGCGAGTGGGGCCGGCTCATCGAATCCGGCCTGCTCATCGACGCCGACGGCGAGGGGTTCGTCATCGACGATCCCGAGGGCGTCCGCGAGGCGCTTGAAGAGTCCGACGCCGAGCCCAGCGACGATGACGACGACAGCGGCTGGTCGAA
Organism: Haloarcula sp. KBTZ06; assembly: GCF_048595605.1. Classification (NCBI taxonomy): domain Archaea; kingdom Methanobacteriati; phylum Methanobacteriota; class Halobacteria; order Halobacteriales; family Haloarculaceae; genus Haloarcula; species Haloarcula sp. KBTZ06. Next base: position 435,824 of record NZ_CP184337.1, on the reverse strand, counting down.
GTGGGACAAGCTCGCCGGCCTCGGGACGCTCGGCCTGTTTGCAGGCTACTCGATGACCTCGGTCCGTGACGTTATCGCAGGCGGGGTGATCGACATTGTCCTCGGGCCGCTCAACGATATGCTTCCCTTTTATGTCGTCATCCTGGTGCTTGCGATCATCACCGGCACCACCTCGACGATTCTCCAGGACAACCTCATGGATATGTCGGGGATGGGCGACCATCAGGAGAAGATGGAGGACCTGAAAGAGCGCCGCAAAGCCGCGAAGGAACGCGACGACCAAGAGGCGCTTGACCGTCTGGAAGAGGAGCAGATGGAGCTGATGACCGACCAGATGGGGATGTTCAAACAGCAGTTCCGCCCGATGGTGTGGATCATGCTGGTCAACATTCCGCTGTTCCTCTGGCTCTACTGGATCGTCTTCGGAGCCGGCGTCGACGCGAGCCCGGTGATTACGCTCCCCATCTTCGGCGAGGTCGAAGCGTGGAGCAACAGCGTCGCCGGCCCAGTCCAGGCGTGGATTGTCTGGTACTTCCTGTGTTCGCTGTCGTTCACCCAGATCATCCGGAAGGCGCTCAACGTCGAGACGACGCCGACCGGGTAGGCGCGAAGAGACAGCCCTTTCTATCGGGGCCCCCCGAACACCTCTATGTTGATTACCGTCTCCGGCCCGGCCGGCAGCGGCAAGAGCACGCTTGCCAAGAGCCTGGCCGACGCCCTGAGCTACGAGCACGTCAGCGGCGGCGATATCTTCCGCTCGCTGGCCGAAGAGCGCGGGATGACGCCGCTCGAACTGAACAAAGCCGCCGAGGAGGACGATCAGATCGACCGCGATCTGGACCGCCGGCTCCGGGATATCGCCGCCGAGCGCGACGACCTCGTACTGGAGTCCCGTCTCGCCGGCTGGATGGCGGGCGAGTACGCCGACATGAAACTGTGGCTGACCGCGCCGCTCGATGTGCGCGCTGACCGCATCGCGACGCGGGAGAACAAGCCCTTCGAGCAGGCAAAGACCGAAACCCGGGAGCGCGGCGAGAGCGAGGCCCAGCGCTACAGCGACTACTACGACATCGATTTCGACGACCTCTCTATCTACGATCTGGCGGTCAACACCGCTCGCTGGGACCCGCAGGGCGTTCTGAGCGTGACCCTGCACGCCGTCGAATCGTACAGCCCGGACGGCGACGAAGGGAAGGCACCGGTCGAGAACGTCCGGTACGAGTTCTGAGCCGATGACACTCCGTGCCCCGCCCGGCGAACGGGACCTCGATTCGCTTCGCTCGTTCGGCGTCGTCAACCTCGACAAGCCACCGGGACCCTCGGCCCACCAGGTGGCGGCCTGGATCCGCAACGCCACCGACCAGGACCGGGTCGCCCACGGCGGGACCCTCGATCCGAAGGTGACCGGCTGTCTCCCCGTGTTGCTCGGCGACGCCGCCCGGATGGCGCAGGTGTTCGACGACGCCGTCAAGGAGTACGTGACGGTGCTCGAACTCCACGACCAGGCCCCCGCCGACATCGCGGATATCGTCGCCGAGTTCGAGACCGAGGTCTACCAGAAGCCGCCCCGGAAGAGCGCGGTCAAGCGCCAACTGCGCGCGCGGCGGATTCACTCGCTGGACATCCTCGAACAGGGCGAGCGTCGGCTGCTCCTGCGCGTCCGGTGCGCTTCGGGCACGTACATCCGGAAACTGTGTCACGATATCGGGCTGGCGGCGGGGACCGGCGCACACATGGGCGATCTCCGCCGGACGGCGACCGGTACCTTCGACGACGCGTCGCTGTCGACGATGCACGACCTCGTCGACGCGCTAGCGTTTGCCGACGAGGGTGACGAGGGGAAACTCCGCGAGATTGTCCAGCCGGCGGAGCGCGCGCTGGTCCACCTGCCGCGGGTCACGATTGCACCGAGTGCTGCTCGGGAAGTCGAAGACGGTGCGCCGGTGTATGCGCCGGGTGTCATCGAAACTGGGCCGGCCGAAGCCGGCGACGCGACGCCCGAGACGGGTTCGCAGGTTGTCTGTGTCACGCCCGACGGCGCTGCGGTCTGTCTGGGAACGCTCGTCGGCGACCCGGACGCCGACAGCGGCCTCGTTGTCGAACTCGACCGCGTGCTGGTGTAGGTCGTCGTTCCGGGGCCAACGTCGATAATTCCGGGTCAGGGACTCATGAGCCGCGGGAAAAGCTAAGAACGCTTCACGCATAGTACTAGTATGGACCGATGGGTCGACCCCGACGAGGCCGACCCGGCGCAGTGGCGTGGAACGGGACCGTACGACGACCTGCGCCGGGGCGAGGAGACGGTCTCAGTGCTCGAACGCGCAAGTCGGACGCCACTGCCGTATCAGTACGAGATCGATATCCACCATGACGACGACGTCGCCGAGCAGTTCCGGTCCAGCGAATACAAACACGCACGTATCGTCTACAACAGCGGTGTTGACGCCAACCGACGGATCAAGCTCCTTACCCGCGGAGTGCTGTGGGGTGGCGACGAACTACACCAGCGGTTTCAGGCGCAGTACCGTCGACCGCCGCCACCCACTGAGACCGTTCCGTTCGGTGAGTATACCGTCTGGACCCGGTACCAGTACGGGACCATCGAGCGAACAGACGACGGACTAACGTTCACTGAGAGCGAGGCGAACCCGGACGAATCGCTCCGGGAACTCGACTGGGCGACCCTTTTCGACCCGGTCCGGGAACGGCTCGCAGAGTTGGAACTGGTTCGGAACCCCTCCTTCGCGAAATACCGCTTGAAAGAACTCGGTGAGTGGACTGCCTATCGAACGCGGTTCCAGTACGACCCCGGCGCGTTCGCCATCGGTCCCTGATTAGGGGATCTATAATAAATCAGGATGGGGTGGTACACAACGGCATGAAGCACCTACTAACTGCGGTCCCGCTTCAGCCCGGTGGCGGGTTCCTCGAACTGGCGCTGCTGTTTCTCGTCCTCGCCGTCGTTGCTGGGCTGGCCGGCCTGGGGGGCGTGGCGGGGCTCAGCATGCGAATAGCGAAGATACTCGTCGTCGTGTTCCTCGTCCTGATGGTCGTTAGCTTCCTCCTGTGACGCCGGCTTCGGTGGGTAGTGTCACCGCCACACCGTTTCTGAATCCTTTTATCCATGTGACGACTTCTATCGGGTATGACCGAGCAGGACGCAGCCGACGACACGGCCGCGACGGAGGAGTCGACCGCGAGCGAGGCGCAAGCGGACGGCAACGTCGACGCGGATTTCGAAGACGCCCCCGAGGACGTCACCGCGGACGAGGTTGACCTGGGCGAGTTCGACGTCGACGACGATCTGGTCGACCGGGTCGCCGAATCGGACCCCGAAGACGTCGCTCGGGAACTCTCCGCACTGCGGACACGCGTAGACAGTCTCGAATCGCAGGTCGAACAGCAGGACGACGACATCGAGGAGCTAGAGGAGAAGCTCAAGCGCAAGCAAGCGGAGTTCCAGAACTACAAAAAGCGGATGGACAAGCGCCGCGAACAGGAACAGAAGCGCGCCACCGAAGACCTCGTGACGCGCCTGCTCGACGTTCGGGACAATCTGGAGCGCGCGCTCGGACAGGACGAGGACACCGATATCAGGGGCGGAGTCGAGTCCACGCTCCGGCAGCTTGACGACGTGCTCGACGCCGAGAACGTCGAGGTCATCGACCCCGAGCCCGGCGGAGACGTCGACCCGACACAGCATCAGGTGCTCGCCCGCGTCGACAGCGACCAGCCGGACGGAGCCATCGCCGATGTCCACCGGCCGGGCTACGAGATGGCCGACAAAGTGCTACGCGAGGCACAGGTCACCGTCAGCGAGAGCGAGGAGTAGCGGGCGACCACGATGGTATAGCGGTCGTATTGCGGTACATTAAATAATCACCGGTCAGGGAACGCCACCGAGTATAAAACCGCCCGGAGGAGGCCCCTTTGTCCGTTTTTCCGGTCAGTACATCTAGCAACTTTTAACCGGCGCAATCCGCTATGAGCGGGTAAGATGGCGAGCAACAAGATTCTGGGTATCGACCTTGGGACCACGAACAGCGCGTTCGCGGTCATGGAAGGTGGCGACCCCGAAATCATTGTCAACGGCGAAGGCGAGCGGACGACACCCTCTGTCGTCGCGTTCGACGACGGCGAGCGACTCGTCGGGAAACCGGCGAAGAACCAGGCGGTAAAGAACCCCGACGAGACCATCCAGTCGATCAAGCGCCACATGGGCGAGGACGACTACTCGGTCGAACTGGACGGGGAGGAGTACACGCCGGAGCAGGTCTCGGCGATGATCTTGCAGAAGATCAAACACGACGCCGAGGAGTACCTCGGCGACGAGATCGAGAAGGCCGTCATTACCGTCCCGGCGTACTTCAACGACCGACAGCGCCAGGCGACCAAGGACGCCGGGGAGATCGCCGGCTTCGAGGTCGAGCGCATCGTCAACGAGCCGACCGCGGCCGCGATGGCCTACGGCCTCGACGACGAGTCCGACCAGACCGTCCTCGTGTACGACCTCGGGGGCGGCACCTTCGACGTCTCCATCCTCGATCTCGGTGGGGGCGTCTACGAGGTTGTCGCCACGAACGGGGACAACGACCTCGGTGGCGACGACTGGGACCACGCCATCATCGACTACCTCGCAGACGAGTTCGAGGCTGAACACGGCATCGACCTGCGCGACGACCGGCAGGCCCTCCAGCGGCTGACCGAAGCCGCCGAGGAAGCCAAGATCGAACTCTCCTCGCGAAAGGAAACTCGGATCAATCTCCCGTTCATCGCGACCACCGACGACGGGCCGCTGGACCTCGAACAGAAGATCACGCGCGCGAAGTTCGAGTCCCTTACCGAGGACCTCATCGAGCGCACCGTCGGGCCGACGGAGCAGGCGCTTGCCGACGCGGACTACACCAAGAGCGACATCGACGAGGTCATCCTCGTCGGCGGTTCGACGCGGATGCCCCAGGTGCAAGACCAGGTCGAAGAGATGACCGGGCAGGAGCCGAAGAAGAACGTCAACCCCGACGAGGCCGTCGCGCTGGGCGCGGCCATTCAGGCCGGCGTCCTCTCGGGCGACGTGGACGACATCGTCCTGCTCGACGTGACGCCGCTATCGCTGGGTGTCGAGGTCAAGGGCGGCCTGTTCGAGCGACTCATCGACAAGAACACGACCATTCCGACCGAGGAGTCGAAGATCTTCACGACCGCTCAAGACAACCAGACGCAGGTCCAGATCCGCGTCTTCCAGGGCGAGCGTGAGATTGCCGAGGAGAACGAACTGCTCGGCGCGTTCGCGCTCTCCGGCATCCCGCCGGCCCCCGCGGGCACGCCCCAGATTGAAGTGTCCTTTAACATCGACGAGAACGGGATCGTCAACGTCGAAGCCGAGGACAAGGGCTCGGGCAACAAGGAGGATATCACCATCGAAGGCGGTGCTGGCCTCTCCGACGACCAGATCGAGGAGATGCAACAGGAGGCCGAACAGCACGCCGAAGAGGACGAGCAGCGCCGCGAGCGCATCGAAGCGCGCAACGAGGCCGAGGCCTCGGTCCGCCGTGCCGAGACGCTCCTCGACGAGAACGAGGAGGAGATCGACGAGGACCTCCAGTCCGACATCGAGGCGAAAATCGAGGACGTCGAGGAAGTCCTCGAAGACGAGGACGCCACGAAGGAAGACTACGAGGAGGTCACCGAAACCCTGAGCGAGGAACTGCAGGAGATCGGCAAGCAGATGTACCAGGACCAGGCCCAGCAGGCCGCCGGCGGTGCCGCGGGCGCTGGTCCGGGCGGCGCAGCCGGGGCCGGCGGAGCCGCTGGGCCAGGTGGCGCAGCAGGCGGCGCTGCAGAGCAGGGCGAGGAGTACGTCGACGCCGACTTCGAAGACGTCGACGACGAGGACGAGGACTAACAGGACGAGGCCGAGTCGTCGGCTCGGAAGATGAGCGAAGCGATATCTTCCGGTGTTTCGAGACGTGAGCGGAGCGAACGTCTCGAAGACGATGACGAAGAATAAGTCGTTTTCACCAGCTCGTTAGACGTGTCTGGCGGGCTCGCAACGGTGAACGGCACATATTTTTTGAGTGCCGGAAGTGCTGAAGCTGAATCCACGGGTCTGGGGAGCGTTGTCGGATTCACGAAGCGGTCGGATTGGGTCAGTAGGAGTATCTGTTCAGTACATGGCTGCGTTCCATCATGTTGAGTTGACAATCGCTGTGAGCGGGCACATCGCTGTTCCGATCCTCCTAACCAAGGAATCGGAGTATTAGTAGGGATCGCCTAGCGCAGGTAACCCTGATAATCAAAACAGTATAAGATAATGAAAATAGCGCATATATATCAGATAGTCGAGCGTACGGCCGCACAGTGAGCAACCAGAAACAGATACAAGCGCAGCGGCTGAGCACCCACCTCGACGCGGTGCGACACGAAGACCGTCGGCAGATACTCTTAGCGATACGTGACACGGAGCGGTGGCGGCCGTCCATCTCGGAGTTCGACGGCGGTCGGACACCAGTGGGCGAGCCGGCAATCCCGGCGGACCTCTATCACCGGCATCTCCCGAAGTTAGCGGAGATAGGGCTCATCGAATGGGACCGGGAGACCCACTGGGTAACACGCGGCCCGGAGTACGAGCAGGTCCGACCGCTCCTTGCGTTCCTCTCCGAGAACTACGACGAGTGAGAGATAGGGTGGGCAAAATCCCGAACTGCGTTGTTCGCTAATCCTGTTTGAGTGGCGTCATTTCCACGACGCCCTGCGAGAGGAGGCGGCGCGCGATGACGATGAGTCCGTTTCTGAGTCCGGTCGCGAAGATGGCCTGTTCGTCGCCATTCTGCGGGTCGATTGAGCTGACGAGCATTGCCGACCGGTCGACGAGCAGGAGCCGGCCGACAGCAGCGTCTTCCTGCGGTGTCATCTCGCCGCGGAGCCAGTCCAGTTCCGACAGGAACGCGGTCGCGCGTGGGATTTCCTGTTCCACGCGGTCCCGTATCGAAGCGGACCCGCTTCCGACGATAAGGTCGATATCCGAGTCGATGGAATTGAGTTGCTCGATCAGTGGCTCGGTGAGGACCGCGTCGGAACCGATGACGAGGACCACTTCGTTGGTCGTGTCGCCGATGATTGCCGCGGCACGGTTCTCGATAGCTTCGGACCCGGTGAGCGACCAGACCTCCTGTAGCTCGGCCTCGTCGTCGTCGGACTCGATGCTTCCCATCTCGCGTAGCGCGGACTGGAGGCGTTCGACGCGCTCTTCGTACTGATCGCGGAGCGTTTCGGTGGCCTCGGAGAGCGGGACGGCCCGGAACTGCTGGGGACTGGAATGCTGGACCTCGACCAGCCCCTTCGCTTCGAGAATCCGGACGGCGTCGTAGACCCGCGTTCTCGGGACCTCCGTCACCTCGCTCAGTCCCTTCGCTGTACCGCTGGACATCCGAGAGAGTCCGACAAAACATTTCGCCTCATACTCTTTCAGGCCCAACTCCTGGAGTAAACTTACTGCTTCTTCGTGTGTTGCATCAGATGTCATGTGTCCCAACCTTCATCTCGGTGGAAGCCGAGGATGTGTAGAGAGATGACGCCCACAGGTAAAAGACGTTGTTACTGTAACACTGTCGGCTCTCGTCTCAGTGAGCGTTGTTCGACGAACGATCCATAGCGTATTGTGACTGAAGGAGCCTCCAGCGGTTGTAATCGACGATCTGCGTCGAAGTTATTTCAACGTGACATCTATGTTTACTCAATTAATCACACAACTGTTATACATGGGTCCTGACTATGAGTAGTTGGCACGCAGCAATCTATGTGTCCCAACCACATCTGCTGCGTGCTATTTTCAAAAGATCGGTCCGACAGGCTCTGAGCGGCGCGTCCAGAACGTGGTTTCCCCGAAGCAGATCGCTGTAAGATGGAACTCAGCAGTCATCTCGCTGCCCGTATTTCGACCCCAGTGTTCACTCTCGGTGGAAACAGTTCACTCCGAAAAGCAAGTTCATCGGATAGCTATTGTATCAGCCTACGGTTATAAAATGTAACCAACACCGTGTATTCACAGACATGTAACCGGTGTTCACTCCGATATTAGATAGCTATATTATACATCACATATCCAACTGATGAATTGACAGTAGAATTAATATGATAGATAGACATATTTCCAGTAATGAGTGGGTCCGACAGGCGGCCCGACCGGACATCTGACGACCCGGACACCCTCCACGCGGAGTTCGACTGGGACGTTGTCTCACCGTCAGTCGCAGTGATGCAAACGGTCGCGACCGCGGCTGACCGAGAGGCCATAGAGCTATCGCCCCTCATCGAAACGCTCGATCCGGACGCGCTTGACGAGCTATTTGTCCATGCATCAGGTCCGGACAGAGCCGTCTCGCTCTCGTTTCAGCTGGACGACTACGCAGTGACCGTGACCGGAGCCGGGGACGTGTATGTCCGCACCGGGCCCGTCCGTTCGTGACCGTTTGCAGGACAGGCACACCACCGATAGCGGCCGGTGACGCTTCCCGGAGACGCTATACGGACCCGCCCGTGAGGTGCAAACAGTCAGCCAGTCTCGTTACCGAGCGTCACTGTGTCGAGCGTCGTCGTCCGCTCGCCCGGCGCACCGAGTGGGCGGCCGGTCCAGCGAACCGCAATCGTATCGCCGCTGTCGAGGAAGAAGCCGACGGAGACGTCGCCGTCAAGGTAGTTACCGTCACCGTCTGAGTCCACGCGCGGGTCGTCAAGAACGATTGTATCGTCAGATTCGACGGGTAGCTGGTCCGCCTCAGCCCACGTCAGCGTGGTCGAGCGGTTCCGGTCGGCATCAGTGACGACGAGCGCCAGCGCGTGCGTGCTGGTGTCCGTGAGTCTGTCCCCGCCAGCGTGGGTAAGCGTGACCGCCCCTGCCTCGACCTCGAACTGGCCGTCGATGGTGACCGACGGGGACGCCGTCCGCAGGTCCGCACCGGGGCCGACGACGAGTGCGGCCAGCCCGACAGCGGCCAGCGCCGCGAGCCCCCAGACTGCGACTCGCTCGACCGTGACGAGACCCCGGTGACCACGCGACGACTCAGGATTCATTGCCCGAATCCTCCCCCGGCACGGAAATAAGCGCCCCGGTACGGTCCGAACGCTGGAGTCGTTAGTTGAATGTTCGAGGACCCGTTCAATTGGACCACGGTAAAGAGCTATAGTAGCCATTGAACAGCAATGCACACCTGATCGCACGACAGCAGTGTGATCAGTGTGTAAGCAGTACAGTCAAACACTACTAGTCGGCAACCCGTTCTTTTGAAGTAGCTCAATCGTCTAAGCCTCGTACAACGAATGAGTCAGGATTTCTACGAGATACTGGGTGTCTCTCGGGACGCCTCCGAAGACGAGATCAAGGAGGCCTATCGAGAGAAAGCCCGGGAATACCACCCGGACGTAAGTGACGACCCCGACGCCGAGGAGAAGTTCAAGAAAGCCAAGAAAGCCAAGGAGGTCCTTACCGACGAGGAGAAGCGCCAGATGTACGACCAGATGGGCCACGAGCGCTTCGAGCAGGCCGAGAAGCGCGGCGGCGCTGGCGGTGGCGGCGGCCGCGGCGGCATGGGCGGGGACCCCTTTGGCGGCGGCGCTGGCGGCTTCGATATGCAGGATATCTTCGACCAGTTCTTCGGCGGCGGTGGCCGCGGTGGGCGCGGTGGCAGCCGACGGCGGCAGGGCCAGGACCTCCAGACGCGACTGGAAATCGACCTCGAAGAGGCGTACAACGGCGCGACAAAGCAGCTGAACGTCACCCGGCCGGAAGCCTGCGACGACTGTGACGGGGCCGGGCATCCGCCGGGGGCCGACTCGGAGACCTGCCCGGAGTGTAACGGGCAGGGCCAGACGACGCAGGTCCAGCAGACGCCGATGGGCCGGGTTCAGCAGCGGACGACTTGCCGCCGGTGTGACGGCGAGGGAACGCTGTACGACGAGACGTGTTCGACCTGTCGGGGCAACGGCGTCGTCCAGAACGACGCGAGCCTCGAAGTCGAGATCCCGGCCGGCATCGCCAACGGGCAGACGCTCCGGATGGAGCGCGAGGGCGCGCCCGGCGAGAACGGCGGCCCGAACGGCGACCTGCTCATCGAGGTGAGCGTGCGCGACCACCCGGACTTCGAGCGCGACGGCGACGACCTGCAACACCAGCAGGCCATCTCGTTCCCGCAGGCCGTCTTCGGCGACACCATCACTGTCCCGACGCTGGACGGCGAAGTCGAAGTCGACGTGCCCAGCGGGACCCAGAGCGGCGAGGTGTTCCGACTGGAGGGCAAAGGAATGCCGCGACTCCGCCGACGCGGCAAGGGTGACCTCTACGTACAGGTGCAGGTCGTCACGCCCGACAGCCTCAACGCCGAACAGAAGGAGGCCCTCGAACAGTTCGCGGAGGCCGGTGGCGAGGAGGTCGACGTCGAGGAAGGCTTCTTCGAGAAACTGAAGAACTCGCTGTAGTCAGTCGCCGCTCGCCGGCGTCCCGTCTGAGCCGGACTGACCCTCGTACTTCGCAAGCGCCGTCGAGAGCGCGGCGTCGGCATCGACATCGAGTTGTTCACACAGCGCGAGCAGCGCGAACAGGGCGTCGCCGAGTTCCTCCTCCCGTATCGACAGCGCCGTCGAGTCGGTACCGTAGCCGGTCGTTTCGTTGACTTCGGCCGCGATGTCACCGAGTTCAGCCACCACGTCGAGCAGCCGGTGGGCGGGCGGTGTGTCGAAGTCATTGTATCTGAGTACGTCGGCGACTTGTTGTTGTCTTTTCATTTCTAGAGCGTGGAGGAGGCCACTTATATCGGCTTTGTGGCCGCGCTGTTTTTCATCGGCGGGGCCGAACGACGACACATGCAGGTACTCGGTGACCTTGTCGCGCAGGCCCGCGACCGCGACGGCGTTCTCTTTCGCTCGCCGGAGCGGTCGACACCGTACAGCTACTCCGATTTCGCCACGAACGCCTGGAAAGGAGGAAATCTGCTGCGACACTACGGCGTCCGGCACGGGACGCGGGTTGCCGTCGTCGTCGGCCCGAAAGAGCCAACTGACGAGGACCAGCCGGGCTACCTTCGGGACGGGCCGGACGCGCTGCTTGCCTTCCTCGCGGCCGCGCTCGATGGCGCGGTCGTGGATATGGACCCGCCGAATGCGGTCGATGCGACGGCGCTTATCGCACCAGCGGCGTGGCTCGACCGCTACACGCAGGGGCCAGGGACGAAGGGATTAGCATACGGCGGCCCAGTCGATGATCCCACCATCGCCCAGTTCGAGCGGGAGCTGTGGAGCGAGAACCCGCTCCAGCCGCCGGGCGAAGTCGCGCCCGAGGACGACGTGTTGGCGGCCGACAGAACGTACACGCACGGCGAGCTCATGGCCGAAAGCGGTCGTGTCGTCGCAGACTACGATATCGGCGCGGAGACGACTGTCGCGCTCCGGGCACCGATGACGACGGCGGGGGCAATCGTCGCCGGACTGCTTGCGCCGATGCGGGCCGGCGCGACGGTGGTGTTCGGTGGCGACGAGACTGGGGATATCGCTGTTGCTGACGGGGATGCGCCGGAAGAAACCGTTGTTCGGCCAGACGACACGACGCCGTCGTAGCTCCTTTTAATCGTCCGCTACGGGGCCGTTTAGCGAGTCGCGCGGTACTCGCCGTGTTTGACGCCGAGCGCTAGAATTAGCGCGAAGACGACTATCTGCCCGACACTGACGGGAAGTGCGATACTCGAAGGCATTCCCATGAACGAGCCACTCACCATTACCCCGACAAGGACGAGAAAGGCGATTGCAGTCTTTGTCGTATCGAATTCCATAACAGCCGATCATTGGAGCCCGGGTCGTCTAAACGTTGGCTTTGCGGTTACTCTGTCGGGCGGACGAAGTCCGCAAGCGTCACCAGTAGGCCGAGCACCCACCCCAGCGGGATAGAGATGCCGAGCCAGATGATGACGTAGGCGATACCTTCCCGGTCGAAGTTCTCGATAAAGAACTCAGCGACGCCGACGGAGGCCAGCACCTCGTAGAGGAACCACCGCGACAGCGAGTCGCTCGCTGGAATGACGACCGAGGCGACGGTCGTCGAGTACAGCGCTGCGACGACCGGCGGCAGGAAAATGGCCGTCATAGCGAACGGATATGCCAGCGCGACCGTCGTCCCACGGCCGCCGACCCGCCGGAACGTGACCGCGAGCGCGCTCGATAGCGTCGCAACGCCGCCGGCGACAACCACGGCGGTGAACCCACCCGACACGAGGTCGATACTCCCCGGTTCGAGTCGCGCAAGAGCCGCCAGGCCACCCCAGGCGACGACGGAGAGTAGAACGACGCCGACGACGCCCAGGCGGGTCGCCGTGCCGTCGATGCGACGGGTCTGGTAGCGCAGGACGACGCCACACAGTACCAGCGGATACACCAGCGCGATGACTGGGACCCCGAGCGCAGACCAGAGGCGATAGAGGGCCAACCCAACCGAGGAGTCCGGCGTCCACGTCCCGAGGACGGTGTCGTTAGCGTTTCGCTGACGTGGATACACGAGTTCCATCCACGTTTCGTGTAATCTATTGAGGTCGATACGGATCCCGCCGACGACCCCGTGGCTTCCGGTAGACATACCGGTGGTTTCGTTCTACCGGCGTTAAATGTTTCACGGCAGCCGTGGCAGTTGTGATATGCTGTGAAGAGTACTGCCCCGATTCGAAACCGACATATTCAGGACGGGGAGTCACAAACGGTCAGGTATGACAGACGGTAGAGCGGACGTGTCCCGTCGGGGCTTCCTGCGGACGGCGGCAGGGGCCACGGCTGCGTCGGCCGCAGCAGGCACCGCGACCGCACAGGAAGGCACCGAGGGCGGCGACGGCGGTGGAGGCGGCGGCGAGCCGGACTACGGCGGTTTCCTGGACCAGGTAGGGAACTTCGACGGGTCGACCGTCGACGCAACCGGACAGGACACAGCGACGGTGGAGGTCGGCGTGCAGGCCAACGGCGGAGCCTTCGGCTTCGGCCCGCCCGCAATTCACGTCGACAACGGCGCGACCGTCCAGTTCGAGTGGACAGGTAACGGCGGCGGCCACAACGTCGTCTCGGACGGCGACGGGCCGCTGGACTCCGGTAGCGCTGTCTCAAGCGCCGGCGTCAACTACGAGCACACCTTCGAGGAGGACGGCATCTACCCCTACGTCTGCGTGCCACACGAGAGCCTCGGCATGAAGGGGGCCGTCGTCGTCGGGACGGACTACCCAGCGAAGTCCTCCGGCGGCGGTGGTGGTAGTGGGAGCTCCGGCCCGCCGGAAGTGCCAAACAGCGCGAAAACGCTCGGCGTCGCAACCTCGTTCGTGATGGTCGCGACGCTCGGACTCGCGTACTTCTTCATCCGGTACGGCGGCGACTACGAGACGCCCGAGTAACGCTCCGTCGCCGCGTTACACCGAATCCGGACCGGCGTGAATCTCCAGATCGACGTCCCGTTCCTGCCCTTCGAGGTCCTCGACGACACGTTCGACGATTTTGGTCGCCTCTTTGCGGATGAGCGGCTTGACTTTCTCGATGACCCAGTCCATCGAAACGAGTCTGGGGAGGTCGACGGCATTGTCCGAGGCCGACCCGGGGTCGAACGCAACGTGAAACCGCACCCGTGACGCCGTCTCCACGTCCGCCGGGACGCCGTCCGGGTCAGGCTCGACTGCCCAGTACCCTTCGGCGTCGATGTCCTTGACGATCCGCCAGTCGATGCGCGTCGGCGGTGAAACGTCAGTCACCGCCGACCGAGCGGTGTAGGAGAGCTTCCACCACGAGAACACGAGGTCGTAGTTCGTCCCCGGCGAGCCGTCGCCGTCCTGTACCACGCGATCGAGATACTCCGAGTATCGCGCGTAGCCCGGAAAGTCCAACAGAAACTCGTAGACCTCTTCGGGTGGGACGTACACGACCGTGCTGACCTCGACTTCGTCCACGTCTGTGACACCGGATGTACTGAAGGTAAACTTTCGGGCATCGAACCCCGGCCGTGGCCGCGCTTTTTGCCGAAACATTTCCACAGAGCATAATTACGAACAGAAAATATTATCACTCTGTATTGGATATGGTGACAGTACCATGAGTGCATCCGATATCCAGTCCGCTGATACCGACAGCGAGCACGAGACCAGCGGGTGGGACGCCGTCCGCGATCTCCCGCCGAGCGCGAAACTCGTCGCGAAAGTCCTGGAGTACAACGAGACTCTGACTCAGAGCCAACTCGCCGAGGAGACGCTGCTGCCACCGCGGACGGTCCGGTACGCACTCTCCCGCCTCGAAGATGTCGGCGTTATCGACTCCCGGTTTTCCTTCGCCGACGCGCGAAAACGGATCTACACGCTGCAGGTCGAGTAGCCACCCGACACGACTCACGTCGAGTAATCGAACCCTGTATTCCGCGCCAAGAACCGTTTTACCGCTCCTTGTCGCCCGTTGACAGTGTGAGGACAACGTTGATTAGTCAGCCTCACAAGACATCTGGTATGAAAGTCGTCCTGATTGGTGTCGGGCAGGCTGGCGGGAAAGTAACCCAGTCGCTTGCCCAGTTCGATTACGACATGGGGTTCGACGCTGTCCGGGGGGCCCTCGCCGTTAATACGGCGCGAGCCGACCTCCAGGACCTCGATATCGACACGGCCCTCATCGGACAGGACCGCGTGAAAGGTCACGGCGTCGGCGGTGACAACGAACTCGGGGCCCAGATTATGCAGGAGAACGCCACCGAGGTGCTCGACGAACTCGACGGGCGCATCACGACCGAGGCCGAGGCCATCGTCGTCGTCGCCGGACTCGGCGGTGGCACTGGCTCCGGCGGCGCACCGATGCTCGCCCGCGAACTCAAGCGCATCTACGAGAAGCCGGTGTACGTCCTCGGCATCCTCCCCGGCCGGGACGAAGGCGGTCTGTACCAGGCAAACGCCGGTCGCTCGCTCAAGACCGCCGCCCGCGAGGCCGATTCCCTCCTCCTCGTCGACAACGACGCCTGGCGGGGCAGCGGCGACAGCGTCGCTGCCGGGTTCGAACGCGTCAACGACGCTATCTCCCAGCGGGTCGGCCTGCTGTTTGCCTCCGGCGAGGCTGTCGAGGGAGTCGGTGAGAGCGTCGTCGACTCCTCAGAGATCATCAACACGCTCAGGGGCGGCGGCATCGCCTCCATCGGCTACGCCAGCGCCGAGGCCAGCGAGGACGCCGGCGAGAACGTCAACACCATCACCAGCGTCACCCGGAAAGCCCTCCTCACGAGCATGAGCCTGCCCAACGCGGTCAAGGCCGACTCGGCCCTCCTCGTCGTCGCGGGCGACCCCGAACGCCTCTCGCGGAAGGGCGTCGAACGAGCGCGCCGCTGGGTGGAAGACCAGACCGGGAGCATGGAGGTCCGGGGCGGGGACTTCCCGCTCGGCTCCGACAAAATCGCGTCACTCATCGTCCTTTCGGGCGTCGAACGGTCCGAACGGGTCGACGAGTTCATGAAGCGCGCCCGCGAGGCGGCTGACTCCCAGGGCGGGACGACCGACCCGGACGAGTTCACAAACGACAAACTGGACGGACTGTTCTAAGCTGTTTTCGGCGCAGATACCGGAATCACTCGACTGAGACGGCAGCCTCAGGCGAGGCTGCTACCGTCGAACTTCGCGCGGTCGAAGTCGTGGTCGAGCAGGTCGAGAACGGTCGGCGCGATGTCGTAGAGGTCGGCGTCTTCGATGCGAACGTCCGGGTCATCAACCAGGAGCGTCGCGTTGTCGAAGCTGTGCATGCCGTTTCGCGGCCCGACACCGAAGACGTCATCGGAGCCCTTGAATCCGGCCTTCAGGTCGAACCCGTGGTTCGGGACGACGGTGAGATCCGGCGCGATGTCGTCGTGGTCGCCGCGGAAGGCGTCTTCCTTGGTCACGACACGGTCGGCGACCTTCTTGCCGTCCGGGCCTTCCAGCGATTCGAGTTTCTCCTTGAGGTCCGCACGGACGGACTCGTACTCGGATTCGGGAACGCTGCCGTTCGGTTCGCGGCCCTCCAGATTAATGTAGAAGCGACCGGGGATGAGCGAGTAGGCTTTCGTGTCCTCGCTGATGTCGCCGAGTTCGGAATGGTCGTCGGTCGCATAGTCGAGCCACCCCTCCTGCTGGAGCCACTCGTTGAAGTGAACCTCGTAGTCGAGGGAGGTGAAGCCGTGGTCCGAGGCGACGACCATCGTCACGTCGTCGGGGAGTCGGTCGCGTAGGTCACCGAGATAGGCATCGACCTGCTTGTAGAACTCGAAGAACGCCTCCTGGTTCTCGCCGTCGCGCTCGTAGTCTTTGAACAGGAAGTGGTTGACCCGGTCAGTGGTCATGAACACCCCGAAAAACAGGTCCCAGTCGTCCTGCTCGACGTAGTGTTTGAACGCTTCGTAGCGTTTTTCTAGCGTCTTGTGGGCGTCCTCGACGAAATCGCTCTTGTCGTCGTCGTGGCCGAGTTTGGCGTTGACGTCGATCCGGTAGTCGCTGTCCTGAAGGTGATCTCGGAGTTCGTCCGGGTAGGCGGCCTTGTCCACGCCCGGTGAGAGGAAGCCCGACACCATCCGCTGGACGTTCCGCTGTGGCGGGAAGGTAACCGGCACGTTCAGAACCGTGGCATTGCGGCCATCGTCGGTGACGCGGTCCCAGAGGCGCGTCGCCTGCACGTCACGCCCCATCGGGACGTAGGTGTCGTATGACCCGACCTCGCGGTCCTGAAAGCCGTAGACACCCGTTTGTCCGGGGTTAACGCCAGTCGTCAGAGCCGGCCAGCAGGCGCTAGACTCGGGCGGGACGATGCTGTCAATGGGGCCGGCGCTTCCGTCCGATGCCATCTCCGTGAGGTTCGGGAACACGTCGGGGTGTTCGTCGATGAGGCTGAACGGTACGCCGTCAATGCCGAAGAAGGCAACACGCGGTGCGTCGTCTCCCTTCAATCGGTCGAATAATCCCATACGACCCGTTAGTCAGGTCAGGAACAAGAAACTTCTTTTCGGAGCCGCGTCACCGAAAGCGGCAAAACCATCGATACAGCCCACGCTCAGGACGACTGGTCCGCGTTCTCCGGAACCACGGTCAGATGTGCGATTCCGGGTGTCGACCGCCGCTCGACTCGCGGAACGACAGTCGTGTGGTCCAGCGCCGCGTCGGTGTCATCAGTAGCCATACACATATCGATAGTAGTTACACGGACAAAAAATTACCCATGCTCATACATAATCGGAGACACCTGCCGGTATTACTTCTGGAAATACGGCGGCGGTGGAACAAAACCGCAAAAATGTGGTCCCGGAAGCGTCAGTTGAACTCTTCGTCGTACAGTTCCTGGGCGTGGACAATAGCG
The DNA here is from genome assembly GCF_048595605.1 of Haloarcula sp. KBTZ06. Lineage (NCBI taxonomy): Archaea > Methanobacteriati > Methanobacteriota > Halobacteria > Halobacteriales > Haloarculaceae > Haloarcula > Haloarcula sp. KBTZ06. The sequence goes on along the minus strand of NZ_CP184337.1, from coordinate 418,469 downwards.
TCCTTTGCGGCTTCTTTGTCCTCCCAGCCCAGCGTTTCGACTTCTTTGCCTTCTTCGAGGTTCTTGTAGGTCGAGAAGAACTCGTCGATCTCGTCGAGGGTCTGCTGCGGGATGTCGTCGAGGTCCTCAATGTGATCGTAGCGCGGGTCCTCGATCGGAACTGCGATGACCTTATCGTCTTGCTCGCCGTCGTCGTCCATCTTCATCAGGGCCACGGGACGGGCCTCGATGACACAGCCGGGGAACGTCTGGTCTTCGACGAGGACTAACACGTCGAACGGGTCCTCGTCGTCGTAGTACGACTGCGGGATGAAACCGTAGTCAGACGGGTAGTGAACGTTCGAGTGGAGAACACGGTCGAGGACGACACCAGGGATGTCCTTCTCGTATTCGTACTTGTTACGCTCGCCTTTCAGGCACTCGACGACAGCGTAGATCTCTTCGGGCGGGTTCGGTCCAGTTTCCAGGTCTTCCCAGAGGTTCGTCATCACCGGCGACTGCGCGACGCCGTCAAAAAATCCTTTCGTAATAGCCACAGCTATTCGGTATTATGCGCTATATAACCCAATAATATCTAACTATAGATATATTCTTAGATTACACTTACTACCTGTAAACGACAATCTGAAAGCAGATTAATCGGAAACTCAATTTAACTGAACCCATATAATATAATTTTCTCGATATTATTGTACCTGCTAGTTGTGTGGTGGTTAATGCCCCACAGCAGGCGTTGTGCGCCAGAGTTAACAAGTGTTAAATAGCTTGCTGACATTTACTCAACTATGTCAGAGGCACAAACAGTTACTGACAGTCCGGGCATCGCAAAAGAGCTTACCGCTTTTCAGCAGAATATCCTGGTAATACTCGCTGAAGAGCCACGGTATGGTCTCGCTATCAAGCGCGAACTGGAAGAATACTACGACGACGAAGTCAACCACGGTCGCCTGTACCCGAACCTCGACGACCTCGTCGAGATGGGGCTCGTCGAGAAGAGCGAACTCGACAAGCGAACGAACCAGTACTCCCTGACCGAGTCGGGCAAGGACGCAGTCCTCGACCAGCTCGGATGGGTGTTCGGGAAGTTCATCTCCGATGACGGTCGAGCCGACGAACTCCGTGACCTGATCGCGGCGCAGCAGTAGACTCGCATCTGGGCACCTGCGAACTACTGTTAATCAATTCTTAATGCGAACCAAACCTGGCTACCGGCGGGTATACCGAACGGTTACGCGTCGGGGACGCGGCCACCGGCTTCTTCCACAGTGAGACGGATCGACTGGTCGAGGGCCGACTGTTGTTCCGCAGTTGGCCACGCGTTCCGTCGGACGTAGTCGTCCCGAAACTCCTGAATTTCGTCCGGTGTCGCCTCCGAGATGGGCTTCGCGTAGTGGTTACCCATGAAATCGGCGAGCAGCTCCGCGTTGGCGCCGTGTGTCTCACCGTGTGTTTCGGTCACAGCTTCGACGACGGCTCGGTTTGCAGCGTCGATTTCCGCCCACTCGTCCGGGTCGCCGGGGCCCGAAAGCCGTATCTCGACGCCACGGTCGATGTCGTCGACCCGCTCCGGACGGATGACGCCGTCATCGACCCATTCGACGGGATGGCAGACGAGTACGTCACCCGTCTCGTCGTTTCTGATACGGGCAGTGTAGTCGTACTCCGCGAGGATTTCGTCGCGTTCAGTCCTGTAGGCGTCGGCCTCGGCATCATCAACTACTTCGCGAGCGAGCCTGGTCAGCCGTTCGGCCTGTTCGGTCACATCTGTCGGCAGGTCAGTCATCGTCGAGTGCGTCGTTAGCTAGTTCGTCTGCACGGTCGTTTATTTCCCGCGGAACATGCTCGATCTGCCAGTCGTCGAAGTCGGTCAGCAGTTCGCGCACGCGGACACGGCTTTCGCGCAGGTCTGGGTCGTTCGTATCCCACTCGCCACGAACCTGTTTGACGATAAGCTCTGAGTCACCCCGGATATGGACATCGTCGAATCCGTAATCGCGTGCGACTTCAACCGCGCGGATGAGCGCCTTGTACTCCGCCTGGTTGTTTGTCGCCGTTCCTATCGTTTCTCCACCCTCCGTGACAATCCCGCTGTCGTCAACCAGCACGTAGCCGACTGAGGCCGGTCCCGGGTTTCCCCGCGATGCGCCATCAAAATATGCATGGACGCGCCCGCCGTCAGTGCCGCGCAGCAGGGCCTCAAGTCGTGCAGTCCCCTCACCCTGTACGACGACTTTTCCGTCGTAGGCGACCGCCGTCGCGCCGCCGTATTCGACGCGCCAGCGCTCGTGGTCGGTGTTTCCCGCGTCAATGTCGAGTCCCGCATCCGCCAGACGCTCGCGGGCCGTCGTCTCGTCGCATTCGATGACCGGCATTGTCCGAGGGTGGCTGACCCGTCGGTATAGACGTTGTGGTCGGCCCGTCAGTTTCCGGCGTTTCTGCTGATTCGCTCGGCACCGGTCTGTCGACCCTCTTCACCGCCGAGTACCCGACCGAGAACACCGACCAGCCCGCCGACGGTGACAACGGCTCCGGCGGCGAACATTATCGACAGGATTGGGTCGACAGGCTCGATGAGGATGGGTGAGAGAAACAGGACAATCCCGGACAGAATGGCTATCGCCGCTGCAACGGGGCTTACCTGTTTCCCCGACGAGACGCGGTAGGTGGAGTGTGCGAGCGTGAGGGCCGCGAGTTCTCCGACGAGAAGGTTGACGAGCGCCTGCTGGTACGCGACGGGAATGACGGCAGAGACGAATACGACGACCATGCTGACCAGCGTCGCGCCGAGGAGGAACCACTTCGTTGTATTTACCATGATTTATATCACCTGTTGTTACTCAATCCAACCCTGTAAGAGTTGCTCTCCCACGGACCGCCGGAAAGGTTCTTATCGGGGAGGACCGAAGGCGTGACAGATGCAACTCGACGAGTTCATCGAGGGGTTCGAGGAGGACGAAGCCGCACAGCGGCGCCGCCTCGCGGCGGAGAAGTCCTACGCCATCACGGACCACCTCGAAGACGTCGAGCGGCAGTTCGAGGCCGCAGTGCAGGGCGATTCGCTGTTCGGATCGACAGCCCCGGAGATATTCGTCGGCCGGTCGGGGTATCCCAATGTCTCGACGGGCCTGCTCTCCCCGGTCGATACCGACGCCGCCGCTGCCGGGTTCGCGACCAGCGGCGACTGGTACCAGGAGGGACTTGGTATCGAGGACGTCCTCCAGCGCCGGACCGGCATGGTGAACTCCACCCAGACGACATCAGTCGATTCCGTCAGCGCCGGCGGCGGGCGGGGCGGTGGCGGGGTTCACGACGTCTGGAACGGCTTCGTCGGCGTCCAGCGAGAAGTCGCTATCGCGGACCATCCCGTCGATGTGGAGGTGGGTCTCGACGGCACTCCCGAGATGGATGTGAACTTCGACGACGTCGGGACGCCGACGGGGCCGCGCGCCCACGCGACTGGTGCCGATCTGGCGGAGAACCCCCACGTTCCCCGACCCGTCGAAAAGACGCTGTCGGACGACGACTGGCGCGCGGAGGGTGCGATGGCGTATCTGTACCGCCGTGGGTTCGACGTGTACGACATCAACACCATCCTCTCGGCGGGTGCGCTCGGGCAGGCCAGCGAGCGGTCGCTAGTGCCGACGCGGTGGTCGATCACCGCCGTCGACGACACGGTCGGGCAGTACGTCCGCGGGACGCTCCGCAACGCCGACACCATCGATAAGCCGGAGTTGTGGTACAACGAGTACATGGGAAACCGCTACTGGGTGGTGCTTGCGCCCGGCCGCTGGGAGTTCGAACTCGTCGAGATGAAAGCCCCCCAGAGCGTCTGGAACCCCCGTCCCGAGACGGGCTACTACATGTCCAGTGCTCACGAGGGCTACGAGGGACGGACCGCCTACGTTGAGGAGACTGCAGGGGCGTACTACGCGGCTCGACTCGGCGTCCTCGAACACCTGCAGGAGCGCGACAGACAGGCGAAGTGTCTGGTGCTGCGGGAGATCACCGACGACTACTGGGCCCCGGTCGGCGTCTGGCAGGTACGCGAGGGTGTCCGCAACGCGTTCGACGGCGAACCCGGGACCGCCCAGTCCTTCAAGGAGACGCTGACGGCCATCGCCGACCAACTCCCCGTCACCCTCGGGCAATTACGGCGCAAGTCCGAACTGGTCGCCGGGCTCCAGTCGCAGTTAAGCGATTTCTAACAGCGCTTCGCGTTGCGGTAAACGACCCGTATCCAGCAACCGTTATCGGCGTCGCCCGCTGTCACCGTCACCGGCGTCGTCCCAGGCTGAAGTGCCGAATCCGCTCTCGTCGGTGTCGTCGCTCCAACTCGGTTGGTCAGTATCGCTGTCTCCTATCGGTTCATCCACGCTCGGAGTGGTCCCTGTCGTGGCTGGCCCGGACCCGTGTGTCCCGCCGGTCGCAGTCGTGGGTGCGAGCGGCGGTTCGCCGTACTCCTCCTCGTATGCGTCCGCGAAGCCACGCCCCCAGACGTACATGATGGCCGACTGGCCGACGAACGCGAGGAACGGAACCGCGAGGTAGCCGACGATGGTGAATCCCAGAATGGTCGCTCCAACGGAGACGATGACGTTGACCGCAAACGCCATCACCACGGCCATCAGCATCGTTCGACTTGTCCCGACAGACGAGAGAACATCCCGGTCAAAACCCGCAGCGATACTATCAGCCCGGACGAAGTTCCCTGTCGCGACGGGCAGTATCACTGCCATTGCGAGAACGCCAATAAAGTAGAGCAAGGCAGCAATGAGAAAGCCAAGGAGCAGCAGCCCCCCTGAGTCGCCGAGTCCACCGCCGATAATCAGCAGGACCGGGAGAGCGAGCACGAGGGTGAGCAAGAGACCGTACCCCATAACGATGACCGCGTGCCGGACTCCGTCGACAGTTATGTCGACCAGATCCAGTTCGTCCCAGGCGGGTGGAGCGTCAGTCTCGCCCCTGAGGACCCGGCGCATCACTTCGAGCATATATCCCTGGAACGTGAACAGCGGAACGAGCAAAAAGCCGAAAAACAGTACGACGCCACCGAGGGCGACGCGTTTGACCCAGTCATCGCCCTGTGTCTGGTAGCGAAGTGCGTCTTCTATCATGTTCAGTCAGTCTTAAGATAGGTTCAAATAAGTTGTGTAATCAGTGAAAGCTGCGATCCAGACATCGCAGCTCTCGGACCAATTCAGTGCGGGCAACGGCGTGGCTCAGGTACGATCGGTGCTGTGTGGCGAAACCTCGACGAACGCCGGGGTATCGACTGGCCCGGCACAGACTGGGCATCCAACAACCAACAGGCGCTCTCGAACGCCACCGTCGACCGTTGCACACGCATCACAGTTCGGGCACGTGAAGCGGTACTCCGGCATGTACTCAGGCACGGACTGGGATAGCCGAAGGAACTGCCCCCTCAATGTGGAGGGACTATACGTACGTGGGGGCGTTCCACCCACGGTCGGCCCGCCAGCCGCTGCTACCGGCCGGTGGAGAGTCTCGGATATATAGACCACAATAGCGGTCTTAGGAAGGGTTATTCCGCTCGCTCGGAACTATTACGCGATGACTGATACGCCCCTGAAGTTCGGATTCGTCTGTGTCCAGAACGCGGGCCGAAGTCAGATGTCCACAGCGTTTGCCAAGCGAGAACGCACCCGACGCGGACTCGAAGACGAGGTCGAAATCCTGACCGGCGGCACAGACCCCGCGGACGAAGTGCATCCGGAAGTCGTCGAAGCCATGCAAGAACTGGGCATCGATCTGTCTGACCGGGCCCCACGACCGGTCTCGGACGACGAACTCAACAGTTGCACCGTCGTTGCGACGATGGGGTGTTCGATGCTCGAACTCGATGCCGACATCGCAGTGCGTGATTGGGCGCTAGAGGACCCGCACGGGCAGTCGGTCGAGCGGGTGCGGGAAATCCGCGACGAGATAGAGAAGCGTGTCGCCGACCTGTTCGACGAGTACACCGGATAGCTACCACTCGACGTACGTGAGATACTCGCCCTGTTCGTAGGCCAGAAGCCACGTCCCGTAGCTATCCGTGACCTCGATTCCCTCGTGCTCCCGAATGCGGTCAGTGACCGATTGGAAGGCTTCGTTGTCCTCGAAGTATCCGCCGTCGATGGCCTCCTCGACGACCTCTCGTTCGGCGTCGGAAAGGCCTGAGAGGGTGAACAAGTACTGGTCTCGAATCTGGTCAGCAAACGAGGCGACACCCGACGCGACTTCCGTCGCCTCGTACCGGTATTCGGTCTCTGTTGTCGTTCGTGTACTGACCGTAACCCGATAGCGGTCGCCGTCGTGGACGATAATATCGTACTGGCGCTCCGGAACGAACACCGACCCGTCGCCGACTTCCTCGGCGGTTCCGTACCCGACACCCACGTCGTACCCGTCCCCGGTGGGCGGGTTGTCGTCTGAAATAATCGGGTCAAGTCGCTGGCGGTCCACCGCCGGTAGCTCCTCATAGGCGATTTCACCGATTTCAGCCGTCGAATCAGCCGGGTCGAAATCGATTCGCACCTCGTACACCGTCACTTCGTTGCTCTCAAGTGGCGTCTCCGAAACTTCGTAGAAGGTCTCATCGATCCGGACGGTATCTATCTGGTCGAACAGTTCGTTTCGGCCCCGGCGCGTCGCGGAGCCGTTTTCGATGGCCGCTGAGACAACCGTGTATTCCGCCGATTCGGAGTCAGGCGATATCGAAACTTCGTCGGCAATATCGGTCGCTGTCCCGTCGTCCATGTCCAGCACGACGGAGGGATGGCCACAACCAGCGACAGCAGCCGAGAGGAGGGCTGTGCCGCCCGCGAGGAACTGGCGTCGTCGCATACAGCTACTGACAGACAACTGGAAGGAAAGCCTTCCGGGCCGGGCCTGTTGTGTCACCCCCGGTAATCGCTATGAACAGAGTGAGCGTGCGCACTGACTGGCAGGATGTCTACTCACTTCTGCTAGTGGTCGTTCCCCCGTGTGAAATACCGCGAATATGATGAAATCGGTGTGGATGGTTCGCCGAAACGGAGCCGAGGGACCAGCTTATTTTTTCACAACCCAGACCATCTCTTTTGCCCCGTCTTTCAGCGGTTGCCGGTCAAAGCCGCCATAGCCAGTCCAGTCGCTCCATCCGGTTGTCTCCAGAAGGAGCTCGAACTCTGACTTCGAAAGGAGGGCCAGTTGAAACGTTGCCCGTCGAACCACATCTCCGTCGTGTGCAATCGTTCGCTCCGTTTCGACAGTCTGCGCAACTTCGTCGACAAGCCGGGATATGTTGGTGACAACGTATTCCTCGCCCTGATATGTCACAGACCGTGTTTGTGGCTCGTCATAGGATTGGGAGATCAGATCGAAACTCGGGACAAAGAAGTTCAGGACAAGTCGTCCATCCGGCGCGAGAGCCTCGCGGAATTGTCGGAGCGCCGCCTTCTGCTCCGCTACTGTGACGTTATGGAGAAAGGTGCGGAACGGGACGATAATGAGTTCGTACTTCCGGGAAGTAGCAAAGCCAGTCATATCGGCTTGCCTGACAGCGGGTGTGAGGCCAGCTTCGTCGGCTTTCTGCTCTAGAACCTCAAGCATCTCCGCAGAGATATCGATACCGTCCGCATCTACACCAGCCCGGAGGAGTTCAAGATAGATGCGGCCTGTTCCACAACCGACTTCGAGAACCGGGCCATCGGTCTCTGCGGCCAGATCAACGTAGAACTCAACATCGCCGATTTCCTGATCCTCGTAATTAGCATCGTAAAAGCCCGCCCACTCGTCGAAAAAGTCTTTTGCGAGGTCCATACGTTCGTCACGGTGGGACGGCTTCATGGTATTATCGGTGGTATGTCATGTGATGTCTCTTTAGACAACGCCGAACGCACCCGTAGCTGTTCAACACTGTGTGTGGTCGTCTGGTCAATTCCTTCCGTCACCAGTTCCGAGCAAGGCCAGAAGCGCCGGTTTACCGTCTAATAGGGTGCAGCTTCCACGTCGCAGCTTTGTTGGCGTACGTCTCTCGGTACTCCGAGTCGGTCACCGGAACCACCTCGTGAGAACAGCCTGAGCCGTAGTAAACGCCAGACGGCGGCAGGGTCCGCAAGGTTCCCTTGCGAGTTGACAGAGAATTCCTTCAACGACATCTTTCATGCCGCCGAAATCGTCAAGCTACAACGCTGTAGCTTTGATTCTGGTAAAGCAAAGAACGGGAAGAACTCGGTATGGGCCAACGCGGATTTGAACCGCGAACCTCCCGGTTATCAGCCGAGCGCTCAACCTGATTGAGCTATTGGCCCGACGCATTCAGTTGTACCCGAGGGGTATTGAAAAGGGTAACGTTTCGCGGCCGGTTAGGGATGTGAAACCGCGTCAGGGCTTCAGTTTTCGTCGCTATCGTCGAAGTCGACGTCAGTGGCTTCGGTGGGGTCGAAGGAGGTGCCGGAGCCGGAACCGGACCCCGAACTGGGGCCGCCATCTGGACCGGTCGCACCGGGGCCGGCCGGGCCGTTCTCGTCGTTAGGGAACCCGCCGACGTACACCTGGCCGCTGGCGAAACCGCTGGTCTTGGCGTCGATGTAGGGCCGGACGACCCAGCGGCGTGTGGCGGCACGGACGGGGTAGCGGGTGAACGGCACCGCAAGCAGAAGGCCGACGAAGTCCGTAACCAGGCCGGGCGTGAGGAAGAACGCGCCGGCGGCGATGAGGAGCCCGCCGTCGATGAGTTCGTCGGTGGGGAGTTCGCCGACGGCGAGCCGCTGTTGGATCTTCCGAAGCGTCGCACGGCCTTCGGCGCGGACCAGCAGCATGCCGACGAGCGCCGTCAGGACGACGAGCGCGATGAGAACAAGCGGTGGAACAGGAAATAGAACTCCTGTTGCAAGTGCCACCAGCAACACGATGTCGAACAGCGGGATGAGCAGCAACAGCCCGATGACCCGGAGCATACCACTGCTTGCAGGCCCGCCCCCAAACGCCTTTCGAGAGCGGGACCCGGCTGTCGGCCACCGGGGTAGCGGGTCAGCGGTCCCGTAGTCGGACCTCGATGGGCTCTGTGGGGCTCAGCGTAATCTGCATCGCCAGCGACAGCGGCGGTTCGGTGACCGGTTCGACAGCGTACTGCTGGGCGATGGTCGCCAGCGCGAGTTTGGCCTCCATCCGGGCGAAGCGCATGCCGATGCAATGGCGCGGGCCGCCGCCGAAGGGGTAATACGCGTAGTCCGGGAGAGACGCTTCGAGGTCGTCGTTCCATCGCTCGGGACGGAACGCGTCAGGTGCGTCGTACCATCGTTCGTCCCGGTGGACGAGCCACTGCGGGAGGGTGAGCTGTGCGTCCGTCGAGAGTTCGTACCCGCCGAGCGTCACCGGCTCCGTCGGCTGGCGAAACACCGTGAACGCGGGCGGGTACAGCCGCAGGACCTCGTTCAGCACGGCATCGAGATACGGCAGTTCGAACAGGTCATCGGGCGTCGGCCGGCTGTTCCCCAGCGTCGCGTCAAGTTCCTCGTGCAGGCGCTGCTGGCACTCGGGGTTGTTCGCCAGCAGGAACCAGGCGTACGTGAGCGTCAGCGCCGTCGTGTCGTGGCCGGCGACGAGGAAGGTCAAGAGCTGGTGACCCAGTCGCTCGCGGTCCATCGTCTCGTCGTCGAGCGAGAGCAGCAGGGAGAGCACGTCGTCGCGCGCCTCGCGGGCGCTCTCGTTCTCGCGCTGGCGGGCGGCGATAACGTCGTCGAGCGTGGCCTGGAACTCGGCCAGCGAGCGATTGACGGCGCGGTTCGTTCCCGTCGGGACCCACAGCGGGAGGTACGCCGACAGCGACCGCGGGTCCAGCCGCTTGCGAAGCGCGTCGAGTAGCGGCTCCAGCGCGTCAGCGGTGGTCTCGATGTCCACGTCTAACAGCGTCTTGCCGAGAATGTTCAGCGTCAGCGACTGCATGTGCGGGAGCACGTCGATGCGCTGGCCGTCGCTCCAGCCCGCCGCCGTCCGGTCAGCGAACTCAGTCATCGTGTCGCCGTAGGCGGCGATGCGCTCCCGGTAAAACGCCGGTTGGAGCGCCGTCCGCTGGCGCTGCCACTCCTCGCCCTCCAGCAAGAACAGTCCCTCGCCGATGAACTGTCCGAGGGTGTCCTGAAGGAGTCGCCCCTTCTCGTAGGCGTCAGCATCGGTTACCAGCACCTGCTCGACGAGGTCTGGATGGCAGACGAAACAGCCCGTCGTCCCGGCAACGTTGTACCCCACTACGTCGGCCTCGTGGCCACCAGCGCGGTCGTAGAACCCCAGCGGGTCACGCAACATCGCGGCGGTGTTGTCGACGAACGGGACACGGCCGAGACGGGGCGGCCGGTCGCCCGGCGTGACCGGCTCCGGTGGTTCGGGAATCGCCTGCTGGGTATCCATCGCCGACGTTTGGGCCGCCCCGCCAATCGGTCTTTCGCCGGGAGTGAGAGGGCCTTTGTACGCCCACCGCCCAGGCTTGGTATGGACGAATACGCACGCGACACCAAGGTCGAGTGGCGCGAGTGGGGCACAGCCCCGTTCGAGGACGCCGCCGAGTCGGGGAAGCCGGTGCTGCTGGCGCTGACGGTCCCGTGGAGCGCCGAGTGCCGAGCGATGGACCGGGGCACGTACGGCGAGCCGCGCATCGCGGCCAACATCAACGATGGATTCATTCCGGTTCGTGTCGACGCCGACCGCAATCCGCGCGTCCGCGAGCGGTACACGATGGGTGGGTTCCCGTCAACGGTGTTTCTGACTCCTGACGGCGAGGTTATCACCGGCGCGACGTTCCTCGGGCCGGACGGGTTCCGCGGCATTCTGGACTCCGTGCGAGAATCGTGGGACGCACAGGGCTCGGCGGCGGGCTCGGTTCCCCGACAGCTTCAGGACGAATCGCCGCCGGCCGGTGAGCTCCGGCCGCGCATCGAGGAACACATGGTCGAGCAACTGCTTGGCGCGTTCGACGACGAGTTCGGCGGCTGGGGAACCGACGTGAAGTTCCCGCTGCCACGGACCGTCGAGTTCGCTCTCGTCCGGGCGCGAGACCAGGCCACCCGAACACTCGAAGCGATTCACACGCACCTGCTCGATACCTACGACGGCGGCTTCTTCCGATACTCGACGGAGCGCAACTGGGGGAACCCCCGGCGCGAGAAACTGCTCGACGAGAACGCCGCCCTGGTCCGGGCGTTCGCGCACGGCTACCGGTACACCGGAACTGAGGCGTACCGGGACGCCGCCCAGCGGACCGTCGACTACCTCACGACGACGCTGTGGGCCGGCGACGCGTTCGCGGCGAGTCAGGCCGGTTCGGACGAGTACTACCGGCTGGAGCCGACAGAGCGTGAAGGAACGGTGTCGCCCAACGTCGATGAGACGGTGTTCGCCGACCGCAACGGGCTCGCCATCGATGCCCTGCTGTGGGTCGCTGCCTACACGGACGACGAGCGTGCCCAGCAGTATGCCAGTCGCGCCCGGGACGCTGTCTGTGAGTCACTCGTCGACGACGGCGAAGTCGCCCACTACGACGGCGCGGACAGCGATACCGGTCTGCTGCTTGACCAGGCCCAGCTCCTCCAGGGCCTGACGACGAGCTGGCAGGTCCTCGGTGAGCCGGGGCCGGCCAGAGCTGTCGCCGACTGGACCATCGAGAACCGTCAACAGGACGGCGGCGCGTTCCGCGACGGTCCCGCCAGCGGGGCGGGGCTCTGTAACCGCTCGCTCCATCCGCTCGACGCGACAGTGGAACTGGCTGACGCCCTTGTCGACCTCGCGGCACTCACCGGCGAGGACCGATACCGCAACGCGGCGCTTTCAGCCGTCGAGTCCTTCGCCGGCGCAGCAGAACGGATGGGCGTCGAGGTGGCCGGCTACGCCGGCGTCGCGGCCCGCCTCCAGCAACCCCAGACGCTCACCGTCGGGGCCGAAGCGGGAACGGACCTCCACCGCGCGGCACTTCGGCTGGCCGACCACGAGACCACCGTCGTCCCGGAGCCGGACGGCGACGGCACGGCGCGACTCCTCGACGGGGACGCTATCGTCGCCGAGGGGACGACGCCGACCGACCTCGAAGCCTCGATAACTGGCGAACGCTGACACGAACAACGGCAGCAAACGTGGACAAACGGTAAACCCCCGACAAGTTTTTGCACACGTACCCTGATGTATGGGTATGTCCAGTCTCAGAGATCTCGGCCTCTCCGAGTACGAAGCTAGAGCATACCGGTCGCTACTGGAAACGGGACCGACAACGGCCAAGGAACTATCGCGGGCCAGCGACGTCCCGATGGGCCGCATCTACGACGTGCTCAACAGCCTCGAAACGTACAATCTCGTCCGCAGCCAGACCGCCAGCCGACCCAAGAAATACGTCGCCGTCGAGCCGGACACCGCCCTCGACCGCCTGCTCGAAGACAAGAAGCGCGAACTCCAGGAGAAGGTCGGCCAGTACGAGGAAATCGTCGACGACCTCTCGTCACAACTGGAGTCGGCAGACCCCGTCGAGGAGCCGTTCTGGACGGCTGCCGTCGGCCCCAACGACTCGCTTGACCTGTTGCTCGAACGGCTGGCTGCCGCCGACGACGAGATCATCATGGTCGGCTCGGCACCCGCCCGGCAAGTGGACATTCTTTCCGGCACCGAGCGGATCGTCGATGAACTCGAAGCGGCGCTGGAACGGGGCGTCGAGGTGTCCCTGCTCGTCCGACCGGATCTGTTCGAGAGCCTTCCCGAGGAGGCCAACCGCGAGTACTACGAGCGCCTCTTCCACTACGACAACTACAGCGCCCGCGCTAGCCCGAACATCAGGACCACGTTCGAGCTACTCGACGGCGTCGAGGTCTGTATCGAGGTCCCACACCCTCTCGGCCGCGAGGAAACCTTCGGCGTCATCGACATGAAGGACTCCGATTTCACTGCCGATATCAGCCAGGCCTTTGAAGAACACTGGGCCGAAGCGAAGCCGGTCGGCCCGCCGTAGCTGGGTCAGCAGAGAGTTAGAAACAGCGTCACAGACAGCGACCGCAATCTCGCGAGTCGCTACGCCTACGGCTTCGCCGTTCGTAACCGAGACGTGTTGCGTCTCGCGCTCCTCGCTCAACGTCCTGATGACTTCGCTGTGCTCAAAAACTACCGCTGTCTCGCGGGTCGCTATGCTCCCCGCTCCGACGTTCCGAGTACTTCGCTGCGCTCAGTCCTCGCTGTCCTCGCTAACTTCCTGCCGCAGATCGCCCAACTGCGCCACACGCTCGGCGTGGGCGTTGTGCTGGTGGATGGACTCGTCGTTGGACTGTTTCATCGTCACGACGGCATCGTCCGGCAAGTCCGGGAACGTCTCGACGACGCCCTCGGCGAGCGCACGAACGCAGTCCTCGACGAATTTGGCGTCCTTGTGGGCCTCGTAGGTCATGTGGTCCTCGTCGGGCCGCTTTGCGAGGTTGTAGATGCGGGCGCTCATCGAGTCGCGGGCGACTTCGATGAGTTCGTTCAGGTCGACTTCGGGCGCGCCGTCGCTCTGGACTGTGAGCGTGGCGTGGCCGCGCTGTGAGTGGCCGGCCTGCGGGTTCGTTTCGAGGAACTCCTCGATGACGTCGTCGTCGACGTCGAGTTGCTGGAGCGTCTCGCGGGCACGGGAGGCTGACATCCCCTGGGAGCACGGACAGACAGTCATCCCGGTGACGCGAGCGCCGATCTCCTCGCTCGTCCCGTCTTCGGTCGCCGTCGCCGAGGCGATGATATCGGCGGTCGACTGCGTCGGCATCCCGGAGGCCGGCGTGGACTCGTGGGTGACGTACTCCGCTTCCATCCGGACCTCCGCCTTCGTCGTGTAGTCGTGTTTCTCCAGCAGAAGTTCGGCGGCGTCGCCACAGACATCCTCGACCCGATAGGCTTCCTCGGACACGGCGGTTTCCAGCGTCTCGTCGATGACCTCCATATTGCGGGACATATCGGCCCCCTTGCGCCAAGACGGCAGATCCACGAACACTTCGAACTCCGCCATGAGTACGATGGGGTCGCGGTCACGACGCCCCAGTTTGACGAGTTTCTCGACGCCCGTCACACCGACGCGATTGAGACCGACCGTTACGTCCGGACTCGACGCCTGCACGTCCGGGAGTTGCTGACTCATTGCCCTTCCTATGGAAGAGAATCGGTTAGTGCTTTCGAAAGGGTGGGCGGGTCGCCGTGAGCATCGCCACCGTAGAAACGACCCGCTCCGAACCGGGTCAGAGCTGTGTGTTGTCCGGCATCGATTCGCCCGTCTCGAAGTCCCGGAACAGCAACTCGAAGTCAGTGGCGTCGAAGGAATCGGTGATATCGTCAAGCTCCGCCCGGACCTCCGCGAGTTCGGCCTTCAGTTCGGAGAACTCCTCGCTCTCATCGAGGACGGCCTGTGGTTTCGACGATTCCAGTGCCGCGTATTTCGCCGTGAGCGAGTAGCACTCACGCAGGCGTTCCTCGTAATCGGCGTACAGGAGCAACTGTTCGATTGTCCCGAAGAGGTCCTCCTTCGACACCGGTTTGAGGACGTAGTCATCGAAAGGCATCTCGATGATGTCGAAGTCGGGGTCTACCGCGGTCACCATGGCTACGCGCGTATCGTAGCGTTTCTCACGGATCGCCGACAGCACCTCGTCGCCGGAAAGGTCCGGCATCCGCCGATCCAACAAGACAACGTCGACTGCGGAATCAAGCTTCGAAAGGGCGGCCTCACCGCTGTATACCGTCTCGACTGTGTACCGGTCCCGCAACTGTTCCGCGTACACGTCGGCCACGGCTGGTTCGTCGTCAACGACGAGGATTGTCGCTTGCCGACCCATTGTCATTAGCTAGCATGTTTAGAACAGAATTGCAAAAGGATTCCGGCTGTCCCAACTGGCTGCCTTATTATCCAGGCCCTACTGGCCGACGATATCGTCGTACCGCGCTCCGGTCTGTTTGAGCGTCGCCGTCGAGTAGAGCCGGTCGTGTTCGTAGGGGAGGTGTTCGGTGGCGAGTTCGTTTATCTTCTGGTCGACCACGCTCGCTTCGCGCCCGTGAATCATGGTAAAGAGGTTGTACTGCCAGTCCTGCTCCGGGCGGCGTGGCCGGTGATAACAGAGCGTGACGTAGGGGAGTTCCCCGACTGCCTGTCCCCGCTCGTCGAGGGCGTCGTCCGGCACGTTCCAGACGACCATACAGTTGTTGTCGAACCCGGTAACGATGTGGTTCACGACACAGCCGATGCGCTTGATACAGCCGGTCCGCTGGAGTTGCTTGATAGCCGAGAGTACTTCGGACACGTCGGCATCGACAGCGTCCGCCACGTCCCGGTAGGGCGTCGCGACGAGCGGGAACCCACTCTGGATTTCGAGCAATAATCGCCGGTCCAGTTCTGAGAGGTCGACGGCGGCGTCCTCGCTTATTCGCGTTGCACTGGCGTCAGTTGTCTCCAGACTCTCCCGGGCGAACCGGTCCCCATTGACGACCGGGAACTCCAGATCGATGTAGTAGTCTGTCAGCATCGGCAGGACGAGCACCGAGCAGCCGGTTTGCTCCTCGATCTCGGCCAGAATCTCGTCGCGTCGCTTTCGGGACCCTGCAGTGACGACGAACCACATGTTCCACTCGTGGTCGCGAGCGTAGTTGTGGTTCACCTGCCGGTACTCGTTGATTATTTCGGCGACCTCGTCGAACCGATCCTCCGGGGCACTGACAGCAGCAAGCGTCGAAGAGCCGATGACCGGCGGGTTCAGAACCGGGCCGAAGCGGCGGAAGATGCCGTCATCACGGAGCGTTTTGACCCGGTCAAGTGCTGTCCCTGCTGAGACCCCCAGCGCTTCACCGACAGCCTCGAAGGGACGTTCCTGAATCGGGAAGTCACTCTGGAACTCGTCGATGAGCGCAGCGTCTACCTCATCGATCTGCTCGCGCCACTCGCCCGACTGGAGACTCATTGTATTCGGTTAGGAGTGTAGTCGTGTATCCCTTTCGGGACCGCAGCCAGTTCCCGCAAATTGAGAACGAAACGCAGGGGCTTTTGAACTCTGGCCCGAACACGTTTCCATGGCGCAAGCGACCCGGGAGTACGGCGAATGGCCGCTCAAACGACTCATGACGGAAGTCGTCGGCTCCGGTCACAAATCGGCCGACGATATGTCCCGCACGCAGGCCCGGGAGGCGTTCCGACGCATCCTCGGCGACGAACCCGACCACACGACGCTCGGCGCGTTCTGGCTCGCCAACCGCTGGAAGCGCAACACCCCAGAGGAACTGGCTGCCTATGTCGACGTGATGTCCGAGGAATCGGTCGAGACAGCCGCTCCGGACGCCGACCCGGTCGACTGCGGGGCCAACTACGACGGCAAAGGTCGGTCCGCGATTCTTGGCGTCGCCGCGGGCGTCGTCGCCGCCGCCGCGGGCACGCCCGTTGTCGTTCACTCCGGCGACCGCGTCCCCACGCAGAAACAGGACGCCTACAAGCACGTTCTGGACGAACTGGGCGTCCGAACGGAGATCGAACCGAGCGAAAGCGCCGATATGGTCGACGAGGTCGGCTTCGGCTTCTACTACCAGCCGGCGTTCAATCCCGGCATCGACGCCCTGTTCGAGCGCCGCGACAACATGGGCGTCCGGACCTTCGTCAACACCGTCGAGACGCTCGCGAACCCGGCCAACGCCAGCGTACATCTCGGCAGCTTCTACCATCTGGCCTTCGCGAAGAAGATGGTCCGAACGCTCGCACGATCTGAAACCAGCAGCGTCGAGCGTGCCCTGTTCTTCCAGGGAATGGAAGGCTACGACGACGTTCGCCCCGGCGAGACGGTCGTGGCCGAATGGCCCGTCACCGGCGAGGAGTCCGACGACGAGGACATCGCGGACTTCGAAATCCGTACCGGCGAGTACGGAATGGACATCGAAAGCGAGGACCTGCAGGTCGACGACATAGCCGAAGAGTCGGCGGCGATAACCGAGGCCGTGCTGGCCGGCGAGCGCGAGGACGGCTTCGCCGACGCTGTCGCGCTCAACGCCGCCCTCCGCATTTACGCCCGCGAGGACGCCAACAGTATTCAGGACGGCCTCGAACAGGCCCGTGAAGCGATTGCCGACGGCAGCGCAGCGGAGATACTCGACGACCTCCGGGCCTTCTAATCCGGCGACGGGGTACGGAGCGGAACCCACTTCTACCGAGCGGGCGAAGTGATTCTAATGGGACAACACGCCAGCGCTCGCGACAGCACTGCGTGGACAGTACCCGCATCAGAAACACCCGGCGTCCACGAGCTGGTCGACACCAACGGTATCAGGCTCCACACCGTGACCGCTGGGCCGCCGGACGGCGACCTCGTCGTCTTGTTGCACGGCTTTCCGGAGTTCTGGTACGCATGGAAACACCAGATCCCGGCGCTCGCCGACGCCGGCTACCGCGTGGTCGCGCCGGACCTCCGGGGGTACAATCACTCCGACAAGCCCAACGGCGTCGCGGCGTATCACATCGACGAGCTGGTCGCCGACGTCGCGGGTCTCGTTTCGGCGTTCGACCGCGAACAGGCCCACATTGTTGGGCACGACTGGGGCGGCGTCATCGCCTGGCAGACCGCCATCGACCGTCCCGATATCGTCGACCAGCTAGCGGTCCTGAATGCACCCCACCCGTCGGCGTACGAGCGAGAGCTCCGCCGCTCGTTCGACCAGGTTCTGCGGTCCTGGTACGTGCTGTTCTTTCAGCTTCCCGTCCTTCCCGAGGCCAGCCTCCGCTGGAAGGATTGCACCGTGCTGGAGCGCATCCTCGCTGACGGGCCGACCCGCCCCGACGCCTTCACCGATACCGACGTGACGCGGTACAAGCGGGCGCTCGGGCAGCCGGGCGCGCGCACGGCCGCAGTCAACTACTACCGGGCACTCGGCCGACGGAACGCAAAGCTGACGCTCACAGCAGGCGGCATCGGCGACCAGCCGGTGACAGCGTCGACGCTCCTTATCTGGGGTGTTCAGGACGACGCGCTCTCGCTCGCCCTGACTGAGGACCTCGACGAGTGGGTCCCGGACTGTCGAGTCAAGCGGCTCCCGGCGGCGAGCCACTGGGTTCAGTTCGACGCCCCCGAGCAGGTGTCGAAGCTGCTACTGTCACACCTGCCGTAGCCCGGAATAGCGAACAGCCGACACTCCCGCTCGCGTGGCGACGTGTCGGGCTCCCGCGACCCGCCACGCGACGGCTACTCAGATCATGGCGGCGATGGCCTCGTATCGGTACTTGAACTCTCGGTCAGTGGGCAAGCTTTTCTGCCGGGCTTCCCTCCGATTGAGTATGAGTGACCTGACTGCGACCCTCCACACGACAGAGGGCGAGATCGAAGTTGAACTGTACGACGAGCGCGTACCGACCACCGTTGAGAACTTCGTCGGCCTGGCCGAGGGTGCCGACGACTACGACGGGACCGAAGTCGGTCCGGGGACCGGTGCGTGGGAAGACCCCGAATCCGGCGAGAAGCGCATCGACCCACTGTACACCGACATCGACATCCACCGCATCATCAAGGACTTCATGATCCAGATGGGCGACCCGACCGGCACCGGCCGCGGCGGCCCCGGCTACTCCTTCGACGACGAGTTCCACGACGAACTCAGCCACGACGGCCCGGGCGTCCTCAGCATGGCCAACAGCGGCCCGAACACCAACGGCTCGCAGTTCTTCATCACGCTCGACGCCCAGCCCCACCTCGACGGCAAACACGCCGTCTTCGGGAAGGTCATCGACGGGATGGAGGTCGTCGAGTCCATCGGCAGCGTCGACACCGACCGCAACGATGCACCGACCGAGGAGATGCTGCTCGAATCCGTCGAGATTCACCGGTAACCACACAACGTTTTCGTTGTTCCGAGCGAGCAACCGATAGTGGCACACGTCGAGCGACTCACCGTCTACCCCGTCAAGGCACTGGACGGCATGGACTGCGACTCTGTATCGATCCGCCCGGGCGGGACGCTGGCGCACGACCGCGAGTTCGCCATGTTCGATGCCGACGGCGACGTGGTCAACGGGAAGCGGACCGACCGCGTCCACGACACCGACACCAGCTACGACACTGGAACGGGAACGCTGTCGGTCACCACTGGTGGCGATAGCGTGTCGTTCGAACTCCGGGATGCGGATGACCGCGCCCGAGCAGCCGAGTGGCTCAGCGCGTTCTTCGACGTGGACCTGACCGTCGAGCGCGACGAAACGCTCGGATACGTCGACCGGCGGGAGATGGGACCGTCGGTTATCAGCACTGCGACGCTTGAGACCGTGGCATCGTGGTTCGACGACGTGACCGTCGAAGGGCTGCGACGGCGACTCCGCGCGAACGTCGAAATCGGCGGCGTTCCGGCGTTCTGGGAGGACCGCTTCGTCGGTACGGACGCTCCTGCCTTCCGGGCCGGCGGCGTCCGCTTCGAAGGGGTGACACCTTGCGGTCGCTGTGTCGTCCCCCAGCGGGACCCTGACACCGGTAGGAAAACCCCGGAATTCCGGGAGCGGTTCATCGAACGCCGGCGAGAGACGTTTCCGGAGTGGGCCGACCGGGACGCCTTCGATCACTTCTACACCCTGATGCTCATCGCCCGCGTTCCCGAGGGCGACCGCGGTACGGACCTCGCCGTCGGGGACCTCGTCGAGGTCGTGTCGACGGACGAGACGTAGCGGGCGAACGCGGCCGAGACCGACAATCGAAAGGCGGTCCGCCTCGAACGAGGAGTAATGGCAGACGCGGACGACCCCGTCGACCCGAGCGAGTTCGGCGAACAGGACGGCCCCCCGGTCGAGGAGAAGCCCTACAAGATCATCTTCGAGGCCAACAAGTGCTTCGGCGCGGGCAAGTGCGCCGAGAAGTCACGCAACTGGACGCTCGACTTAGACACCGGCATCGCCAAGCCCGAGGCCTACTTCATCGACGAGGAGGACCTCGATCACAACATCGCGGCCGCGGAGGCCTGCCCGGCGAAGAAAGACCGGGGCATCATCCACGTCGTCGACCGGCGGACGAACGAAGAGATCGCCCCGGACCCGAACGGCGACGGGTCACTCTCCGTCGACTGGTAGCGCAGTTTCTGATAGCGACAGCTTTACTGCCACCTATCAGTCCAGTAGTATCCCGTGCGCGCGGTCAGCGACACCGAGAACTCGGTTCTGCGGGGGTGAATCTCCGCCCCCAGAAATCAGCCACCACAGGATATATCATGTAAGATTACTATAGATAATAAACTGAATTTCTTGATGCAAGCAGTTTAATATTTCAAGCTACTGTATGACATAACTTCTATTTATGGGGGGCAATTTGGGTATCAATATGCCACGTTCAAGTAGCATGGAGCGTCGATCGTTTCTGAAAGCGACGGGCAGTGCTGCGGCGGCCGCAGCACTGGCGGGATGTTCAAGTGATAGTGACAGTGACGGAACTGAGGACGAGGCGGGGACCGGAGACGGTATGGACTCGACGGACAGCAGTGGGGGCGATGTCGGGACCGACCTGAAAGAGGACGGTGACCTCTGGCGAGTCAATACGGGGACGATGACGACGATGGACCCGATTGAGGCGACCGACACCCAGTCGGGGATCGTCATCCAGCAGATGTTCGATCCGCTGATGAACTATCCCAACAGCCAGCCCGCTGTAGAGGGGCTTATGGCTGCGGACTACGAGGTATCCGACGACTTCACGACCTATACGTTCCAGTTGAAGGACGCGACGTTCCACAACGGGGACACCGTAACCGCCAGTGACTTCGTCTACGCGTTCGAGCGGCTGACTGCATCTGACAACTCCAGTCGTGCCTACTTCGTTCTGGACTCGCTGGGCGTCACACACGAAACGACGACCGAGACGGTCGACGGCGAAGAACAGGAAGTGTACGAGCCCGGGACACTCGGCGTCACGGCCGTTGACGAAACAACGCTCGAGATCCAGCTAGACGCGCCGTTCGCCTCCACGCTGGAGATGCTCGCGTACTCCTCCTTCTCACCGGTTCCCGAGGGCCTGGTTGGCGACATCGAAGGGTACGACGGCGAGATGACCCAGGCCGAGTTCTCCAGTTCGAACCCCATCGGGAACGGCCCCTTCGAGTTCGATACGTGGGACTCCGGAACTGAAGCCAGAGTCGGCGCATACGACGACTACTACGGCGAGAGCCCGAGCGTCGACGGCGTCCACTTTGCGGTCATCGAGAGCGATTCGGCCAATTACAACTACGCGATGAACCGCAATGCCGACATCTTCGAGTTGCCCACGGCGCAGTACGACCCCGGGAAGGTATCCGTTGAGGAAGAAGACGACCAGGGTCGTCAGATCGGGACCTACGGCGAGTTGCGTAACGGCGCGACGGCCAACTACTCCGGTGTGTCGACCATCGGTGTGTTCTACCTCGGATTTAACATGGCCAACGTGCCCAAGCCCGTCCGTCAGGCGGTCGCGTACGCGATGAACCAGCACACCGTTGTCGAGCAGGTCTTCAAGCAGCGCGGCGAGCCCGCGTACAATTTCACGCCGAAGTCCATCTTCCCCGGCGGTGCCCAGAACTACAACGACCGCGCCGAAAACGAGTACCCGTACGGCTACGACGACAGCCAGCTCGGCCAGGCCCGTTCGGTGATGGAAGAGGCCGGCTACGGCGAAAACGAGCGTGTCGCCATCGAGCTGACGATCTACGAGTCCGGTGTCTGGAGCGAAACGGCAAGCATCCTCCGGGACCAGCTTCAGAGCGTCTACATCGACCTCGAAGTCAATCAGGCGCCGTTCAACACGCTGCTCGAACGTGGCCGCAACGGCGAGCTAGAGATGTACTCGCTTGGCTGGGTCGCCGACTGGCCCGCCCCGGACAACTTCCTCCAGCTGCTGAACCCGCCACAGACCGATACGAGCCTCGACTTCCCGATTTCCTACGTCAACTGGCAGCCGGAGAACGGCGACGCCGCACAGCAGGCAGAGGAGGCATACCAGTCGCTCAGCGATAACCCGGCACCGACAGAAGAAGACCAGGCCGCCCGGAACGACGCGTACATCAAACTGGAGAACGCGAACTGGGAAGACGTCGCAATGCTGCCGGTGTATCACGAACTGAGGGAGCTGTTCTGGTACGACCACGTCGACTTTACCCCGCCGGCTGGGATGGGGCCGAGCCGCCAGAAGATGAACACTGTGTCTCTCGGAGAGAGAGAGTAGTCCCGCTCCCGCTAGCGTTTCGTTTCCGTCATACCCGGTGACGGTACCAAGTTCGCAGCCCTCAAAGATTATGAACTCACAAATACCCGTACAACCGAGACAAGACAAGCCATGAGCCGCTTCACATACCTGTTCAAGCGTGTGGCTCTGTCAATCCCCGTTATCATTTTCGGGACGACAGTAACGTTTGCAATCATCCGGCTGGGGCCGCTTAGCCCCGCGGCAGCGATCCTCGGACCGCAAGGCGATGCGCGTGCGATTCGACAGATCGAGCAACGATTGGGATTGAACGAGCCCCTCTGGGAGCAGTACTTCGATTTCATGGGTAATCTGTTCCTGTTTGATCTGGGCCAATCGTGGGTCGTCAACTCCGGAACGCCGGCCATCGACCTCATCATCAGCTATGCCCCACGGACGATCTGGCTCGGGTTCTGGGCGGTCCTGATCGCCCTCGGAATCGGAATTCCACTCGGCTTCTACGCCGGCCTGAATCCCAATACGTTCTCTGACTACTTCGCCTCCTTCGGTGGAATTGTCTGGCGAGCGATGCCGAACTTCTGGCTTGCGGTGATTCTGGTTACGGTGCTTTCACAGACAGAGCAGCTGTTCGGGTTCAGCTGGACCAGCTTCATCGTGGAGACCAATGTCGTGACCTCTCCGAACCTCGCCGTGCTCAGGAGCCCGACGAGATTGATAACTGATCCCGGGCAGGCATGGACAAATCTGGCGAAAGCGACAAAACAGATACTGCCGCCCGCACTGGTGCTCGGGTCCGCGTCGATGGGCACAGAGATGCGTATCGGCCGAACCGCCGTCCTTGAGACAATCAACTCGAAGTACGTCGAAACGGCCAAGGCCAAAGGCGTCTCACCGCGAGTGCTGGTGTGGAAGCACATCTTCCGGAACGCCCTGATTCCGCTCGTGCCGGTCATCACTGCGGAAGCGTTCATCCTGATCGGCGGATCAGTGCTCGTCGAGACTGTCTTCTCTATCAACGGTATCGGCCTGCTGTTCGTCAAGGCGGCAAAGCAGGGTGACCTCCCGCTTGTCGGGACGCTGATGTACCTGTTCATCCTGCTTATTGTCGGCCTGAATATCGTACAGGACTTCGCGTACACGATTATCGACCCGCGTGTGGGGTACGACGGATGATGGAAACAGAACTCACCGATGACATCGATCAGCCGTTGAAGGACCGACTCAGGGCACACCCCAGACCGGCACTACTGTGGGGAGCAGGACTCTGTATCCTGTTGCTGCTTGAAGGACCGACATACCTCGATGGGCTGCTTGGCGCGATAGGCGCCGGACTCGGGTTGCTCCCGGGAGCACCCGGCGCCGAGGCGTTCGCCAGTGCGTCAGCCTTCTTCAGCGAACTGCCGCATCTGTTGAGCCGGGAACTGGTACCCAACCGAGGGTATTACGACGGGAGCGCCTGGCAGGGGACCTTCCTCGGCCTTGAGCCGAAATACGCGTGGCTCATCCGCTTCCTGCTTGTGTATGCATACGTTGCAGCGTTGCTAGGCTGGCTGTGGTACGGCTACGTCCTTTTCCGTCGGCACTACCGCGCTGCTGACTGGACGCCGACTGACGACGTCATCGACCGACTCCGAAGCCACTACTGGGGCCTGTTCGGGCTCACTGTCGTCGTCTTCTTCGTCACGATGGCCGCGTTCGCGCCCGTTGTCGGCCCAACCACGGCCGAAGAGAATATCGAGGGACCGTACTCCCACGATATGAAGTACTACGACGAGGACACGGAGACGGTCGAGACGATTACCATCGGTGAAGCGAACCTCGGTTCCGCTTCCCGCGGTAGCGGAGACAGCAACGTCGGAGTCTGGAGTTACGACGACTTCGGGCGGTTCCACCCTGTCGGAACGCTCGTCAGCGGCAAGGACCTGTTCACCTTCCTCGCGTTCGGCGCACGGGTGTCACTGTTCATCGGGCTCGGGTCGATGGCGATTGCGGGCTTTATCGCAACGACGCTGGCATTAGTTACCGCCTACTACAAGGGGGTGACTGACCTCATCGTGGTGCTGACCAGCGACTCCGTCCAGGCAATGCCAGCATTGCTGCTGGTGATTCTTGCGACGGTGGTGTTCAGGAACCACTGGATAGCAGAGCTATACAGCGGGGCCATGCTGTTCATCCTCCTGTTCGCGTTGATACGCTGGCCGGGGCTGTGGCGAGCGGTCCGTGGCCCTGCACTACAGGTCGGTGAACAGGAGTGGGTCGACGCGGCAAAGAGTTACGGCCAGCGACCCACTGTGATTATGCGGAAACATATGGCACCGTATATCCTCGGTTATCTCCTGGTTTACGCCTCCCTGACGCTCGGTGGCGTGATTATTTCCGTCTCTGCACTCTCGTTCCTCGGACTCGGGATCACCGCCCCGACTCCTGAGTGGGGGCGGGCGATCAACATCGGACAACAGTACATCGCCAGTCAGTCCTGGCACATCTCGCTCATCCCGGGTATCCTGATTACGCTGGTTGTCACCGGCTTCAACGCATTCAGCGACGGGATTCGTGACGCTATCGACCCACAGAGCGAGGGTGCCGAAGGCGGTGCGACTGGCGCGGCCGCCGGAGGTGGTGGCGGATGAGCCACACCGACGACGGCGAGCCGCTGCTGGCCGTTGACAACCTCCGAACCGTATTCCACAGCGACCGAGAGGAGATCCGCGCTGTCGACGGCGTTTCGTTCGACATCGAACGCGGCGAGACGCTCGGTATCGTCGGCGAATCCGGCTCTGGCAAGAGCGTCACCGCACGCTCGATAATGGGACTGGTCGACAGTCCGGGCGAAATCCGCGAGGAGTCGTCTATCCGATTAGACGGGAGAGAGCTGACGACGCTTTCCGAAAAGCAGTATCGGTCAGTTCGTGGCGGGGACATCGCGATGGTGTTTCAGGACCCGCTGAGCTCGCTCAACCCGGTGTACACTGTCGGGAACCAGATCATCGAGGCGCTGGAGCTCCACCGCGGTATGGAAGGCACCGAAGCCAAGTCGGAAGCCATCGAACTGCTGCGTGCAGTCGGTATCCCCGACGCGGCACGGCGTGTCGACGAGTTCCCCCACGAGTTCTCCGGCGGGATGCGCCAGCGAGCCGTCATCGCGATGGCACTAGCCTGTGACCCCGACCTGCTCATCTGTGATGAGCCGACGACAGCACTCGATGTCACCATTCAGGCCCAGATTCTGGACCTGCTACAGGAAATTCAGACGGAGCGTGACATCGGTATCATGTTCATTACGCACGACATGGGCGTCATCGCGGAGGTCGCCGACCGCGTCGCCGTGATGTACGCCGGCGAAGTCGTCGAGAAAGCACCCGTAGAGGAACTGTTCGCGAACCCACACCACCCATACACGCAGGGACTACTGCAGAGTATTCCCGGTCGGAACCCCAGTACGGATCGGCTGCCCACTATCGAAGGGGACGTGCCGACGCCACACGAATCGGCGTCGTACTGCCGGTTCGTCAGCCGATGTCCGAAGGGCTTCGACGAGTGTGAGCGGGTCCATCCCGCCCATGTGGAGGTCGGCGAATCAGCAGACCACACCGCCGCCTGTCTCCTGTATCCCGAAGATATGCCTACCGACGACACTGTGACACACCACGAAGAGAACGCAGACCAGACGGGCGCCGAGGCAAGCGAAGCGCTGTCGGCGGACGACTGGCCGGCTGAGCGCCGAAAAGCCGGTGAGGATACCGGCCCGGCCGGGTCCGAAGACAGCGATGCCCGGGCTGACGGTGGCCACGGCCACAGTGCCGGAGACACCGGCGGACAGCTGGAGGGAGGTGACACAGATGAGTGAATCAATCGTCGATACTGTGTCACACCAGACCGGCGAGACGTTGCTCGATGTGCAGGACCTGAAGACGTACTACGAAGGCGGTGGACTGTTCGGTGGGGACCCGGTGAAAGCCGTCGACGGCGTGAACTTCGAGATCGCGCGCGGCGAGACGTTCGGGCTGGTCGGTGAATCCGGCTGTGGCAAGACGACTCTCGGTCGGACGCTCATCCAACTGGAGACCGCCACGTCCGGGACGGTCTCCTTCGATGGAACCGATATAACCGAACTCAGCGGCGGCGACCTCAAGCAGTGGCGCCGCAACGCCCAGATGGTGTTTCAGGACCCCGAATCGAGCCTCAACGACCGGATGACTGTCGGCGAGATCATCCGCGAGCCGCTGGACGTCCACGAACAGGGGACGGCCCGCGAGCGTCGGGAGAAGGTGCGGACACTGCTCGACGAGGTCGGGCTCATGCCGGAGCACTACTACCGGTATCCCCACCAGTTCTCCGGCGGGCAGCGACAGCGTATCGGCATCGCTCGGGCACTCGCGCTCGAACCGGAGTTCGTCGTCCTCGACGAACCCGTGTCAGCACTCGACGTGTCCGTCCAGGCCCAGATACTCAATCTGCTGGAGGAACTTCAGGAGGAGTTCGGTCTCACGTACCTCTTCATCGCGCACGACCTGAGCGTGGTCCGGCACATCTGTGACCGCGTCGGGGTGATGTATCTCGGGAACCTCATGGAGGTCGGGCCGACGGAACAGCTGTTCCAGAACCCGGAAAACCCCTACACGCGCGCACTGCTGTCCGCGATTCCGGAACCGGACCCGACGGCTCAAGCGGACCGGATTACCCTGCCTGGCTCACCGCCGAGTCCACGAGACCCGCCAGAGGGGTGTCCCTTCGCAACGCGGTGTCCCGTCCGGATTCGGCCCGAAGACATAGACGCTAGCGACGAAGTGTGGGACCGTATCCGGGAGTTCCGTGACGTCATTCGCGAGCGGTCCCGCGCGGAACAGTCGATCGGTGAGCGGCTCAAGGAACGGCTCGGGTTCGATACCGCGTTGGCCGACGGCGATGAAATCGTCGAGGAGGAGTTCAGTGACGTGGATCTCCCGCCGGACGTGCGAGAGCACGTCGAACAGGCTGTGACGTATCTCAGTGATGGAGACCCCGACGCTGCACGGGCCTACCTCAAGGAAGCGTTCGGCAGTCGGTGTGACACCGAAACGCCGCAGTACTACGATGTCGACGACAGACGGACGAGCTTCTGTCACCGGCACGCGACGGACCACGACGCTCCCGGAGAAGAACTGCGTCGCCGTGGCTACGACACGCACGATGGATAACCTGGCGGGGAAGGGACTCGATCTGCTGTGGTACGCCCTCGGCGTCACACTCACAGCAACGCTTATCGGTGGCGTGCTCTCGCCGCTCCGTGGCGGTGGCTGGGTGACGGTGAAGTTCGTGCTGTTTTTTATCGGCTTCGCGCTGTTCGGCTACGCATCGATCACCCTGTGGCGCGCGCCGTCCCTCGATTCCGACGAGTCTGATGAGTCCGGCGTGTCGTTCGGCGTATCAGCGCGGGAGCGGACGCCGTTCGAGTCGGTGTTGGCCCGCGTCGTGCCGCCACTCGACTCGCTCGCCCCGCCCGAAGACCGGCTCTCACCGCCGGTGAAGCTATTCGTAGCGAGTCTGTTCGTCCTCGGGCTTTCACTGAGCATGGAGGTCGTCTTCGGCGTCCAGTGACACCACCATTTACCTCCCGCGGGCGTAACGACAGGATATGGTTAAGACAGGTGGCGAAGGGACAGACGACCTCGAACGGCTTGCCGCCGGTTCGGACGACCGCAAAGCATCGTGGAAACAGACGCTGGAAGAGACACAGGCGCTGGCTGACCAGCGGCGCGCTAACGGCCGCGAGGCCGTCGTCGTCCCGGCCGGGGACGCGGGCCTGCAGACAGTCGACGACGGTGACGGACTCGAACTCGTGTTCGTCATTCCGGGTAACAAGGCCGAGGAAGTGACGCGACTGGTCGAATCGAACCCACTCGAAGCGTACGACGTGTACCGGCGGACGGTCGGGGAGCAGGTGTTTCTGGCCGTCGAGTACTTCGATCCGGACGCCGCCTCGCTGTTCATCGCTGGCGCGTACAAACTCCAGGATGCCGGGAACACGGTTACCGCCGCGAACGACGGTGCGACGTTCCAGACGTTGCTCAGGAAACTGGACGGGACGCCGGTCGCAACGTTCGACCACGCCGACCGGACGAAGTTCCTTCCGACCGACAGGCTCCCGGTCGAGGAGTAGACGGGCGTCAGAGGAGAAGTGACAGCTGAACCAGTGTGTCACGGCCGCTATCGAGTTCCGCCGACCTGACTGTGGTGGGACGCGATAGGACACCTCGCAGTCCGAGACCGAAAGGACCATTCACTAGCCCCCGCAGAGTTCAATCTGCGCGAGGGTAGCCGAGCTTGGCCAAAGGCGGTGGGCTTAAGACCCGCTCCCGTAGGGGTCCGTGGGTTCGAATCCCATCCCTCGCATTCTGTTGCGAACAATCCGTGAGCAACGAATGTCATCGTGGGATTCGAATCACGGAAATTCGAACGAAGTGAGGATTTGCATCGGGTTCGAATCCCATCCCTCACATGAATCCGCTCGAACAATGTGAGAGCGTGTGAACCGTTTTGATGGCAATTCGAACGGAGACGAACCGGACACGACGCGTTTTTGCACGTCTGTGGCCTATACCGGCGTAATGACTGATGTGCCAGATGACGTTGCCGAAGCGTTCGACCGACACGATGCGCTCGTCTCGGCTGGGGATAGCTACGCTGTCGAGACGACGAACTTCGACGGCCGCGTGACTGCAACTGAGGGCGAAAAGTGGCGGACGAACTACGAGGTGACGGTCAGAGCGCCGTCGCTACAGGCCGCGACAAGCGACGAGGTCGGTGACGCCGTCATCGACGGCTGGTTCGAGACACTGGAGCGGCGGCTGGAGGATGCGCCGAAAGCGACCCGAACCGCTGTCGAGCTGGACGATTACAGCGTCGTTGAGGCCGGCGAGCAGGTCGTGGTCACGTTCGAGTACACAATGGGTGGCGAACGGCAGGCCGCGGACGTCGCCAAAACCTTCGTCGAGTACGTCGAGGGGACGTACGTCGAGGGCGTCATTCCCGGCTACGACTATGTCGGCGTCGTGGCTGACCTGCTCAATTCGGCGAGTACCGGCGGGAGCGAGGGGTCTCGCGGCGGGACACCGCTGTAGCTGTACGTGTCGAGCATGGAAACAGGGTAACAGCCAGCCTCAGTCCATCGCGATGTAGGTCTGTGTCGTTTCGACGCCCTGGATTTCCTGGATATGTGTCGCTGCGACGTCCTTGACTTCGGCGGGTGTCTCCACGTTCACTTTTGCGATGAAGTCGACGTCACCGGCGACGATGTGGGCTTCGACAACGCCGTCGACGGCTTCGATATCACTTTTCAGACGATCCGCATCACCGGTGTGGGCTTTGACCATCACGTACGCAATGACCATGTTCAGGCACCTCCAAGCGCGGTCGCAGGCTCTGATTCACCGACAACGATACTACGGACGTCGGAGAGCGTCTCGAAGTCGGCCAGTATCACGACCCGGTCACCGGCCTCCAGTGTTTCGTCCGGGCCGGGAATGGCGAGCGGGGCTTCGCCTTTCCCGTGCGCCATCAGTCGGGAATTCGACGGAAGCTCCAACTCCGACAGTGAGTACCCCTCCATCGGCGATTGCTTCTGGATGGTGAACTCCACGAGCTGGAGGTTCTGTGCGATGTCGGCGACTGCGCGGATGTTCCCGCCCAGCAGCGCGTTCTTCGCGGCGATAGCGCCCAGCCGTTCGGGGTAGATGACCTCGTCGACGTCGGAGGCGTAGCGTCGGTAGATCTCCTCGCGGTAGTCCTCGTCGATGCGCATAACGGTTCGACAGCCGTGTTCCTTGGCGATCATACAGGCGACGAAGTTGTCGTTCAAGTCGCCGGTGAGCGCGCCGAGCGCGTCGGCGGCTTCGAGGTCGGCGCCACCGAGTGTCTCCTCGATAGCGCCGTCACCCGCGATCACCTCGAAGCCAGCCGTCCGCGCGCGCTCGACCGCGTTCTCATCGCGCTCGATGAGGACAACTTCGTGGCCACTCTCTTGCAGGACGCGAGCCGTCCGCAGTCCGACACGACCTGCACCCACGATAACGAATCGCATACACGCTCCTATGGGACGGGGGTGAATAAAAGTACCCACCCGGTGGAACCACCGGACGCCTTGACCACGCTATCAAACAACAAAGCCGTTGTTGTCCCCTGACGGAAGCTTTTTCGTGCTATGACACGACACACCACAACATGGTTAGCGCGTTCATTATGATCAAGACCGCTGCCGGGAAATCCGAAGAACTCCTTGCGGCAGTTCGCGACGCCGAGGGCATCACCGAAGCACACATCGTCGCCGGGCAGTACGATATCATCGCCGAAGCGACCGGGACGGAGGTGTACGATATCATGCAGTCGGTCGCAGGTCACGTCCGTGATCTCAACGGCGTCGCTGACACGCGCACGTACATCTGCTTAGAGTGAGCGAGTCACGTTGTTCCGACACGGCAAAGGGACTTGCCGCCCTACGTCGAACATGGTCAGTGTCGCCGGTATTATCGGCCTGCTCGTCATCGTGCTGGTCAACAGTGCTGTGACGGCGCTCATGACGCGCTTTTTCCGCGTCCGTTTGCACACGCGGTGGGGAAGTATCGTCTACTCGCTGCTCCTCTGTCCGGTAGTCATGGTCGTCATCCTCATCGTATTGAGCGGTGTATTCAAACTCGGTGCGGATCTCGGGAGTCAGACGGCTGTCATCCTCATGACGGTCGTTATTCCGCTCGCTATCGGGATCACGTTCGATTACTTTTGGATGCCTGCCCCCGACGAGGTCGAACTGCCGGCGTCGATGGACTAATCGAGAACCGCCGCTCGGACGCGTTCGTACACGGTGTCCGGGTCAGCGGTCGCGTCGACGCGTACGAACCGCTCCGGGTCGGCGTCGATGAGTCGCTCGTAGTTGTCACGAACCGTCGAAAGATAGTCAGCAGTTTCGAACTTGTTCGTCGCGCCGCTGCGCTGTGCGGCGGTTTCGGGATCGAGGTCGAGATACACGGTCCGGTCCGGCGGACGGGTCCAGGGGGCGTGGACCTCCCGGACGTACGACAGCGGGTCGTCGAACGTCTCACTAGCTTCGAGTGTCGCACCCTGATACGCGTACCGCGAGTCGCTGTAGCGGTCGGAGACGACAAGTCGGTCCTCGTTGAGCGCCGGTCGGACCGTGTTCGAGAGATGTGCGGCGTGGTCGGCCGTGTAGAGGAACAGTTCGGCCAGCGAGTCCGCGTCGTCGTCGTCGATAGAGCGCTGGACGGCGTCCCCGTACCAGGTGTCGGTCGGTTCGCGCGTGAACACAGCCTCGCTGGGGACAGTGTCGTCGCTCTGGAGCCGTTCCCACACAGTCGTCTTGCCGCTCCCGTCCAATCCTTCGAGCGTGACGAGCATACCTCACAATCCGTGTGGGGGGACGTAAGCGCCCCGACCGGACAGTGCATCCGTAGGCTGACACAAGTGGCCGGACTGCGGACCGGTCAGCCGAACAAACACGCCCACCTTTACGGTTCTACCG
This sequence comes from Haloarcula sp. KBTZ06, assembly GCF_048595605.1. Lineage (NCBI taxonomy): Archaea > Methanobacteriati > Methanobacteriota > Halobacteria > Halobacteriales > Haloarculaceae > Haloarcula > Haloarcula sp. KBTZ06. Next base: position 386,813 of record NZ_CP184337.1, on the reverse strand, counting down.
ACCGTACTGGAGTCTATGAATGTACTTGTCGTCGGCGGGACTGGATTCATCGGGCAACACCTGTGCCGCGAACTCGACGACCAGGGACACACCGTCACTGCGTTGTCCCGGTCACCGGAAGATGCGACGCTTCCCAGCGGTGTCGAAACTGTTGCCGGGGATGTCACGGAGTACGACAGCATCGAGAGCGCGTTCGAGGGCCAGGACGCGGTGTATTTCCTGGTCGCACTGTCGCCCCTGTTCAAGCCGGACGGCGGCGACGAGATGCACGAACGCATCCACCTCGGCGGGACCGAAAACAGCGTGCAAGCCGCCGAAGAACACGACGTCGACCGGTTCGTCCAGTTGAGTGCGCTGGGTGCGGACCCCAATGGCGACACGCATTACATCCGGTCGAAGGGTCGGGCCGAGCAGGTCGTTACGGAGTCTTCGCTGGACTGGACCATCTTCCGGCCGTCGGTCGTCTTCGGCGAGGGCGGAGAGTTCGTCTCCTTCACGAAGCGCCTCAAGGGGATGTTCGCGCCGGGCGTCCCGCTGTACCCGCTCCCCGGCGGCGGAAAGCAAACCAAGTTCCAGCCCATCTGGGTCGGTGACCTCGTGCCGATGCTCGTCAACAGTATCGAATCCGAAGAACACGTCGGCGAGACCTACGAAATCGGTGGGCCGGAAGTGCTGACGCTCAGAGACGTGACCAATCAGGTGTATGATGCCGACGGGTCGTCGGTAAGCATCGTCCCGCTCCCGATGCCGCTGGCGAAGGTCGGTCTCTCTGTGCTGGGGAGCGTCGGGTTCCCGATGGGTGCCGACCAGTACCGCTCACTCAAATTCGATAACACTCCGACAACGAACGAAATCGACGCGTTCGGAGTCAGTAGTGACTCTCTAACGACACTCAGCGGATACCTCAGCGGATAAGCGCCGGCAGTAGCCATCCCCTAAAGAGTGTTGTGTTGGATAGTATTGATTTTCAATCCTGGCTTTCAGGGCTGAGATCCGGGCAAAACACTTATACTCGCTATCGCTCTTTGACCCTTTAAGCGGAGAACTATATAATGAAACTGGCGATGATCGGCTTCGGGCAGGCCGGGGGCAAAATTGTGGACAAATTCCTCGAGTACGACAAGGAGACCGGCTCGGGAATCGTCCGCTCGGCTGTTGCGGTCAATACAGCGAAAGCAGACCTGCTTGGGCTAGAACACATTCCGGAAGAGAATCGAGTGCTCATCGGCCAGGCCCGCGTTAAGGGCCACGGCGTGGGCGCAGACAACGAACTCGGCGCGGAAATCGCCGAAGAGGACATCGACGAGGTACAGGGCGCTATCGACAACATCCCTGTTCACGAAGTCGACGCCTTCCTCATCGTCGCCGGTCTCGGCGGCGGGACGGGGTCGGGCGGGTCGCCGGTCGTCGCGAAACACCTCAAGCGCATCTACACCGAACCGGTGTACGGCCTGGGCGTCCTGCCGGGCAGCGACGAGGGTGGCATCTACACCCTCAACGCCGCTCGGTCGTTCCAGACGTTCGTGCGCGAGGTGGACAATCTGATGGTGTTCGACAACGACGCCTGGCGACAGACCGGCGAGTCCGTCGAGGGCGGCTACGACCACATCAACGAGGAGATCGTCCGGCGCTTCGGCGTGCTGTTCGGTGCCGGCGAGATCGAGGCCGGCGATAACGTCGCCGAAAGCGTCGTCGACTCCTCCGAGATCATCAACACGCTCGACGGCGGCGGCGTGTCCACCGTCGGCTACGCCTCCGAGGACGTCGAGGTCTCCTCCGGCGGCGGCGGCCTGCTCTCGCGGTTCAAGGGCGACGACTCGTCTGACGACGGGATGGACACGGCGAACACGACGAACCGTATCACGTCGCTCGTCCGGAAAGCCGCGCTCGGGCGGCTAACACTTCCCTGTGAGATTGAAGGTGCAGAGCGTGCCTTGCTTGTGATGGCAGGGCCGCCAGAGCACCTGAATCGAAAGGGAATAGAGCGCGGCCGGAAGTGGCTCGAGGAGCAGACCGGTTCGATGGAGGTCCGCGGTGGCGACTATCCGACCAACGCCCCGAAAGTGGCCGCGTCCATCCTGCTGGCCGGCGTCCACAACGTTCCCCGCATCAAGGAACTCCAGCAGGTCGCCATCGAGGCCCAGGACAATATCGACGATATCCGTAACCAAAGCGAAGATAACTTAGAGGACTTAGTCGAAGACGACGAAGATGAACTTGATCCGCTGTTCTAACAAGACCGCCGCACTCCTCTGTGTTGTCGCGCTGCTCGCGACCGCCGGCACAGCGAGTGCGTTCTCTGTCTCTGCCGAGGGAGTCCCGAGCGAGACAGCCGTCGAGGAAGAGGTGTCGGTGACGTACACGATTGACGACCCGTTCACCGACGCACCGAACGAGTGGACGCTCGCCGGCTCGACCGAACTCCAGGACGTTAGCTGGACGGTCACTGTGTTGCGTGCGGGTAGCCAGGTGAGCCAGGAAACCTACGGCGACCAGTCCTTCGAGCAGGACCTGGAGATCGACAATAACGGGGACCAGGTTCGCGTCGAGCTCGTCGGCACGACGCCGGCCATCTCGAACTACACGTACGACCCGGCACAGAACTATCAGGTCGCCTCTCTCAGTCGTATCAGCGGGAGCAACGAGGACGAGTTCCGCAACGACACCGCCCGTCACTACACTGAAGAGAGCCAGTCAGCGAGACAGGCAATCGACGACGCGCAGGCCGCAATCGACGAAGCCGGTGGGAACGAAGACGCCGAGGACCTAGTCAGTAGCGCTATCTCCTCCTACGAGAACGGGAACTTCCAGAACGCCCAGGACCTCGCCGAGGAGGCCGAAAGTCAGGCACAGCAGGCCCAGCAAAGCGCTCAGACCCAGCGAACGCTCCTGCTGGTCGGCGGCGGACTCATCGTCCTCCTGTTGCTGGTCGGTGGCGGCTACTACGCGTACACCCAGATGAGTGAGGACGAGTACTCCAAGCTGTAATGCGTCTCGTCGTCCCCGTCTCGGGGTCTGACCCCAAAACGCGACTTGCGTCCGTTCTTTCTCCCGACGAGCGCCGTGATTTTACCGAAGCGATGCTTGCAGACGTCGTCGACGCAGTGACAGCGGCGGGCCACGAACCCGACGTTATCTCGACGGCACCGCTCGACTGTGCCGCACCGCTCACTGTCGACGACCGCGGGCTCGACCCGCTCGTCAACGACCTGCTCGCGTCGATAGTGACTGACGGCGATGGCGCACTTGCCGTCGTGATGGCGGATTTGCCGCTCGTAACGCCGAAAAGTATCGAGCGACTGCTCGCCCCCGACGCCGACGTCGTGCTGGCCCCGGGTCTGGGCGGCGGGACGAACGCCTTCGTCTGTCGCCACCCCGAGTTCAGGGTCGACTACCACGGCGCGTCGATACGTGACCACCGGCAGATTGCCCGGGACGTGGGAGCCAGCGTTACCGAAGTTGACTCTCGGCGGCTCGCGACCGACATCGACGAACCGGGCGACCTCGCTGAAGTGCTGCTACACAGCGACGGCGCGGCCGCGGACTGGCTCATTGACGCCGGTTTCAGTCTGTCGCTCACAGACGGCCGTGTCACCGTGAGCCGCGAGTGAAGGTTTTTGTTCGTGGGGTGCACACCCCGGGACGTGATACCCGGCACGGACGCGCACGATATCGACATCGAGATCCCGGACGCCGACATCGAGCGACTGCTGTCGGTGATGCCCGGGGACGTCGAGGCCGCGTCGGCGCTGTCCTACTGCCGGAACGTGTTCCTGCCGCTGACGACCGCCTGCCGATACACCTGCACCTACTGCACGTACTACGACCCGCCGGGGCAGGCGGAGCTGATGGACCGCGAGGAGATCCGCGAGACCTGTCGCCGCGGGGCCGACGCCGGCTGTACCGAGGCCCTGTTCACCTTCGGCGACGACCCGGACGACCGCTACACCGCCGTCCACGACCAGCTCGCCGAGTGGGGCCACGACTCCATCCACGAGTACCTCCGGGAGGCCTGCGAAATCGCCCTGGAAGAGGGGTTGCTCCCGCACGCGAATCCGGGCGACCAGACGCGCGAACAGATGGCCCACGTCGCCGACCTGAACGCCTCGATGGGCGTCATGCTGGAGACGACCACTGAGGTGCAGGCTCACGGCGGTCCGCGGGCGAAAAACCCCGGCCAGCGGCTGAACACCCTCCGCGTGGCCGGCGAACTCGGTGTGCCGTTCACGACGGGCATCCTCGTCGGCATCGGCGAGGACTGGCACCACCGCGCCGAGAGCCTGCTCGCCATCCGTGAACTGCACGAGCGCTACGACCACATCCAGGAGGTCATCGTCCAGCCCGTCGTCGAGAACGAGCGCTGGCAGGGCGGCTCTCCCGACCTGGCGACGATGCGCCGGGTAACGGCGATGGCTCGCGCAGCGCTTCCCGAGGAGGTGTCGGTACAGGTTCCGCCGAACCTCGCGCCCGCCCGGGACCTGACCGACTGCGGTATCGACGACCTGGGCGGCGTCTCCCCAGTGACTGTGGACCACATCAACCCCGAGTACGAGTGGCCCGCGCTGCAGGAACTGACGGCCGTCGCCGACGCCGCCGAGGTGCCCCTGACAGAGCGGCTGCCCGTCTACGACCGGTTCGTCGATGACGGCTGGCTCTCGGAGCCCATCGAGGCGGCTATCGAGGCTGAGGACGACGACGGCGAACGGTTCCGGTCGATACTGGACCGTGGCGTGAATCCGGCGAGCGTGTGATCCCGCCCACTGGCCTCTGCGCATGAACAGCCGTCACGGTCAGAACGGATCCTGGACACTACTCACCTAGTCGACTAGGCCGTAGCTACACATGTACTGGCACACCAATACATATCATGCCTGGACGTGCCTCTGACAGCAGTGCCAGGCAGAATACTCTACCACGTCGACCACGGCCAGTGCCCAGCCGTGGTCCACTACTTCAGTCGAGCAACGGCGTTCCGTCAGCCTGTGGCCCGAGTTGCGGGCCGAGCACGTCGGCGTCGGGGTCGATGACGCGGCGCTGTTCGTAGTCCGTCGACCGCTCGACCGGTGTCCGGCCGATGGCGGTGATCATGTCGGCGTACTCCTGGAACGACCGGAACTCGCCGTAGTCGCCGCCGGCGCGCTTGGTGATCTCCTCGGAGAGGATGGTTCCCATGAAATCGTCCGCGCCGCAGGTGAGCATCTTCAGCCCTTGCGTGTCGCCGTATTTGACCCACGAGGACTGGATGTGGTCGACGTTGTCGAGGAAGAGCCGTGAGACGGCGATCAGCAGTTCGTCCTCGTCGATGGACGCGCCGCCGTCGACCATCCCGCGCTCGTACAGCGGCGTCTCCTCGTGGACAAAGGACAGCGGGACGAACTCCGTGATCGCGCCGGTCCGGTCCTGCAGGTCGCGGATGCGCTGCAGGTGCAGCGCGCGGTGGCGCTCGTTCTCGACGTGGCCGTACATCATCGTCGAGGTCATGTCGAGGCCGACCGACGCGGCCGCCTCCATCGCTTCGAGCCACTCGTCGGTCCCGATCTTGCCCGGACAGATGACGTCCCGGACCTCGTCAACGAGAATCTCGGCGGCGGTACCGGGCACGCTGTCGAGGCCAGCGTCTTGGAGGCGACCGTACACCTCCTTGTAGGACCAGTCGGTGCCGCGGCGGGCGTGATAGGCTTCCTCCGGCGTCATCGAGTGGAGGTGGACGTCGCCGACGTTCATCGCCCGAATCTGTTCACAGTAGGTGGCCGGGTCTTTCTCGTACTTGTCGGGCGATCGGTAGTTCAGGTCGCCGCGGTCGCTCGTCTCCAGTATCTCCCGGTGCTCGTCGTCCAGCGCGAGCGCGGGATGGAGCCCCGATACCGAACAGACCTCGTAGATGCCGCGGTCGAGGGCGTCCCGTACGATTTCGCGGGATTCACTCGGCGTCTTCGTGAAGCCGCCGTGGTCCTCCTGGTAGTCGCTGCGGAACTGCTCGGAGCGGTCCTTGAAGTTACAGAACAGACAGCCGGTGTTACAGGCCGTCGTGACGTTGTTGTTGAGGTTCGCGACGAAGGTGACCTCGTCGCCGACGACCTCCGCCCGGCGTCGGTCAGCCGCTTCGAGTACCTGCTCTTTCCGGTAGTGGTCGATGCCGTCCCGGTCGGTGCCCGTCGTGAGGAGTTCGACTGCGTCGTCGACTGTCAGTCGCGTCCCGTTTCTCGCCTTGGCGAGCGCGTTCTCGAACGACTGGGCAGTCGTCGGACGGTGCTCGAACTCGACGGAGCCGTCCGGCGTACCGACGGTCTCTGGGACGTCCGGCATTGCTGGACAGGAGGGAAAGAACGGTCAAAAACGTATGGGTACGCACATGGTCCACAAGGTCGACAGGTCCCCGTGTTTCGGGACGCAAGCGGCTGCAGTTCCGGAAGAGAGATCAGGTCGGCAATACGCCGCCGACCCAGCCCGCAGTCTCGATGACGATCCAGGCGACGAATACCGCGTAGGCGCCGAGCAGCGCATAGGATTCGAGTTCGCTCAACACGAGGTCGGTCCGGAGGGCGGTGAACAGGAGAATCGTCGCCCCGGTCAGGACACCGAACATCGGCACGGCCATCGCGAAATCGACGGTCCACGCGCCGGCGATGAAGACGCCGAGCGGGATGGCGACGAGCAGGTCGAACGTGTTCGAGCCGAGGACGTTCGCGAGCGACGTGACTCCGCGGTCGTCGCGGGCCGCTCTGACACTGACGAGCGTGTCGGGGAGACTCGTCGCCGCCGCCAGAATCGTCACGCCGAGCAGAAACTCCTGCACGCCGGCGGCCCGGCCGATGACTTTGACGGAGTGGACCAAGCTCTCCACCGCCACGAGAATGACCGCGAGGCCGAGCAAGAGAAAGAGCCACTGCCGCCCGACAGAGATACCGGCGGTCCAGTCTTCCCCCGGGTCGTGGTCGGCCGTGTCCTGGTACTGGATGAAGACGTACAGGCCGTAGAGCGCGAGCGGAATCGCCGCCAGCGGCCGCGTGATGACGCCCGTGAGCGTCGCCTCGCCGGGATAGTAGATGACCGCGAGCGCCATCGTGATGAGCAGGACTGAGACGGCGAGCATGTAGAACTGCGCCTCCTTGTAGACGAGCGTCCGACTCGATTCGAGTTCGTCGTCCGTGGCGATGCCCGCGACTGCGGGGATGATGAGAATATTGAAAATCGCCGAGCCGACGATTGCGCCCACACCGAGAGACATCGACCCGTCCAGCGCCGAGAGCACGACCGCTGCGACCTCCGGGAAGCTCGACCCGACGGCGACGATGATTGCGCCCTGAACGACTTCCGGGAGGCCGTAGTACGTCGCGAGCCGTTCGCTCGCGGATTCGAGCCAGTCGCTCCCTTTCCAGATCGCTGCCGTCGCGGCGACGATGATCGCAGCCTCGACCAACAGACTGGTAGCCATCAGGAGGTCAGTCGACAGCCCGACGGAAAACGTTGCCTTCCGAGCGCGAGTGATACTGTCTGTGACGAATTTCGCCACCGCGAACATTTCACAATAGTTACAGCCGACAGTATGAGAAACGTCTTTGTCCCCGGCCCGAAAGGCGGGCACAATGACGAGCGTCAAGGAATTCCGCGTGGACGAACCGGCGACGGCCGAAGACCTCGGCCGCGGCGCGTTCGTGTTCACGGACGACTACTCCGTGTTCGACTGGGGCAAGATGCCGGACCGGATCCCCGACAAGGGCGCGTCGCTGTGTACGATGGGCGCGTACAACTTCCAACTGCTGGAGGAGAACCACGTCCCGACACACTACGAGGGCGTCAGGCTCCCCGACAGCGACGAGGTGCTGGACCTCGGCGAGGCGCTGTCGGCCGACGCCGCCCCCGAGGAGATGGTCATCGAACTCACGCAGGTCCCGGACCTCCCCTTCGAGGACGGGCGCTACGACTACGACGCATACCACGGGGCTGCCGACGAGAACTACCTCATTCCCCTGGAGATCGTCTTCCGGAACCGCGTCGGCGTCGGGTCGTCGCTACGGTCCCGGACCGAGCCCGCCGACCACGGGCTCGACTACGACACCTGGCCCGAAGAGGTCGTCGACCTCGACGAGCCCATCGTGGAGTTCTCGACGAAATACGAAGAGCAGGACCGGTATCTCGACCGGGAGGCAGCCGACCGGATCGCCGGCACGGCCAGCATCGACCGCCTCGAAGAACTGGCTCGGGCGGTCAACCACATCGTCACCCAGCAGGCCGCCGAGGCCGATCTGGTCCACGAGGACGGGAAAATCGAGTGCCTGTACTACGACGGGGAGATACGCGTGGCCGACGTGGTCGGCACGTTCGACGAGAACCGCTTCTCCTACGGGGGCCAGCAGGTCTCGAAGGAGGTCATCCGACAGTACCACAAGCGCACCCAGCCCGAGTGGGTCGAAGCCGTGAGCGAGGCCAAAGAGCAGGCCGACGCGGAGAGCGTCGCCGACTGGAAATCGCTCTGTGCGGAGTCGCCAGAACCGCTCGATGAGGACGTAATCCAGGTCGCTCGCGACCTCTACTGTGCCGGCACGAACGCCTACATTGGTGGCGACGTGTTCGACGCGCCGTCGCTCGACGAAGCCGTTAGCGCCGCTGGCGAACTCTGAGCTGTTTGAAAGTACAGCGCGTTTTCAGTCGTCAGCCTCGATCTCACCGTCGTCCTCGGCGACGAACTCGCCGAGGCCGTCGATGGGACGGTCGGGGTTCAGCTGGTCGAGTTTCTCCGGTGCGCCGAGTTGGGCCGAGGTCTCCTCGGGGTCCCGAAGCTTCGTCCGGCCACGGTGGACGTTCACCTCGTCGTTGAGGTGGAGTTTGATGGCCTCGATGAGCGCTTCGGCTTCCAGCGGCTGGCCGATCTGCTGGAGTTCCTCTTCGGTGGCGTCGTCGGGGACGTTGAACGCGCGCTGGGTGATGATCGGCCCTTGGTCCAGGTCCGTCGTCACGTAATGGGCGGTGACGCCGGCGATGCGGACGCCCTCCTCGATGGCCTGCATGTACGCCGACGCGCCGGGGAAGGCGGGCAGCAGGCTCGGGTGGACGTTGATGATGCGGCTCTCGTAGCGGAAGACGACGTCCGGCGAGAGGATGCGCATATACCGGGCCAGCGCGATGAGGTCGGCGTCGTACTGCGCGAGCAGGTCGAGCAGTTGGTCCTCGTCCGGCGTCCCCTTCTCGTCGCCGATGTCGTGGAACGGGACGTCGTACTTGGCCGCCAGCGGTTCGAGGTCGTCGTGGTTCCCGATGACCACCTCGATGTCGGCCCCGAGGTCGCCGTTGGCCCAGGCCTCGAATAGCGCCTCTAGACAGTGGGACTCCTTCGTCACGAGGACGGCGATGGTCTGGGTCTCGCGGTCGGACGGGAACCGGACCTGCACGTCGACGCCGAGTTCGTCGCCGAGTTCGGTGAGGTCCTCGCGGAGCTTCTCCTCCGTCGTCACCATCTCGGACGTGTCGACGCGCATGGTCATCCGGAAGACGCCCTCCCGAACGGCCTGGTCGAGGTCCTCGATGTTGATGCTGCGCTCGAACAGGAGCGAGGTCACTTCGGCGATGAGGCCCGTATCGTCCTCGCCGACGACCGTAATCTCGGTCAGACCGCGCGTCACGATTCCCACCTCCGGACAGCGTCGTGATTCATTTGACCCAGAGTCGGCAGTCCCTCGGCAAAAGCCTTCGTTTTCCACCTAGCGTGGAGACCAACGCTTTGTGTGTCGCTCCGTGTATATATGGCCGTGATGAGTGATTCGCCGACCGTACTCTGTGCCCAGCCGGATTCCGACGAGCGTGTGGAGACGGTCGACGCGCTCCCGCGAGGACTCCATCTGCACCCACACGATTCTCTCGGGCGAGGCGATGGTCGCCGAGGCCACCCACGAGGACCCTCGCTTCGCCGAAGTTGACGCACTGAAACGGCTCGACAGCAGGTCTTACGCCGGCGTGCGAATCACGGACAAGGAGGGGCGGGCTATCGGCGCAGTGTACTGTACCGACGGCGAGCCGCGGCGCTACACTCGGACCGATCTCGACGTACGCCAGCGGCTACACGCGAGTCCCCACCGGTATCTGCACGCTGACGCGGGCGACCTCGACATCCGGGTCAAAGGGCTGACCGACCAGCCGTCCGACTGGACGCCGGTCAGCGCCGGGACGTGACCTGCCGGGAGAACACAAGCGTTTTCTCCGCTGCCCGCTCGCTTGCCAGTAATGACTGCCTTTACCGCGACCGTCACCGTCCGGCTCAAGCGGGGCGTCCTCGACCCCGAAGCCGAGACGACACAGCGCTCCCTAGAACGCCTCGGTTTCGACCTGAACGACCTCCGCTCGGCGGACGTGTTCGAACTGGACCTCGACGCCGACAGCGCCGAGGACGCGGCCGAACGCGCCGAGGAGATGGCCGAGCGGCTCCTGGCGAACCCCACCATCCACGACTACGACATCGAGGTGGCACAGGCAGAATGACCATCGCCTCGAAACTGACGGCAATGGTCAGTACTGTCTCACGGAGGGGGCCCGCGTGACCATCGCCGTCATCCAGTTCGGCGGCTCGAACTGCGACCGCGACTCCGTGCAGGCTCTGGAGTCACTCGGCTTCGGCGCTGAACTCGTCTGGCACGAGGACGGCCTCCCCGAGGATGTCGACGGCGTCGTCCTCCCCGGCGGTTTCTCCTACGGCGATTACCTCCGTGCCGGTGCGATGGCCGCCCGCTCGCCCATCATGGCCGAAGTTCGTGAGGCAGCGAGCGAAGGCACGCCAGTGCTTGGCATCTGTAACGGCGCACAGATCGGCTGTGAGTCGTCGCTGACCCCCGGCGCGTTCACGACCAACGAGAGCGCCCGGTTCCAGTGTGAACACGTCCACCTGCGCGTCGAGAACGCCGACACACCCTGGACCAGCCAGTACGAGGACGGCGAGGTCGTCGAACTCCCCATCGCCCACGGCGAGGGCCGCTATGAAATCTCCGACGACCGCTTGGACAAACTCGAAGCCGAAGACCGTATCCTGTTCAAGTACTGCGACGAGGACGGCAATGTGTCCCCCGAGGCGAACCCGAACGGCTCGAAACACAGTGTGGCCGGCGTCACCGGCGAGGACGACCACGTCGCCGTCATGATGCCCCATCCCGAGCGGGCGACGCTTTCGGACCTGGGCCGGACCGATGGCCAGGGCGTGCTCGAGGGCTTCGCCGAGTAACGCCGCCGACTTCGACTTTCATTGCGGTGGTTTCACAGAAGATCTGAACCGGACGCGTAGTCGCACCGCTACGGAGTTCGTTTCAAAGGGGAAGGGACCAGCGGAGCGTGTGACATAGTCCGGCGGTCCCTAGTCCAGCTTTGTGGGTCAAGCCGTATAAGCGCACGCTTACCGGAGTGTAAGTGAAATCGCCAGTTATGGGTCCGCTGTCGGCGGCTGCGGTACACGCGACCCTTCCCGGTCACCGACGAGCAGTTCGCCGTCGAGGAACCGTGCCGTCCGGGCGTCGGTGGGGTCCTCGAACAACTGCTCGGGCGGGCCGGTCTCGACCAGTTCGCCGTCGTGAAGGAAGGCCATGTGGTCCGAGATGCGTTTCGCCTGGTGCATGTCGTGGGTGGCGACGACGACGCCGACGCCGCGGTCCCGCGCCCGCTCGATGGCGTTTTCCAGCAGCGCCGTGTTGTACGGGTCAAGGTTCGATGTGGGTTCGTCCAGCAGCATGACCGCCGGGTCAACGGCGAGTGCCCGCGCGAACGCGACACGCTGGGCCTCGCCGCCGGACAGCGAGAGCGCGTTCTGGTCGACCGATTCCGCAAGTCCGACCGTTTCGAGCGCGGCCATAACGGTATCGGCGGGCCGTGACGAGCCGACGAGTTCGCCGAGACTCCGGCGAACTCGGGCTCGCCAGGGTTCTCTGACGCGCAGGCCGTAGGAGACGTTCCGATGGACGGGCGCGTTGAAGAGGCTCGGCTCCTGAAACACCATACTCACCTGCCGGCGGATACTCAATCGTTCGTCGTCAGCCATCGCCCAGATATCGTCGCCGTCCCATGCGACCGTTCCATCGTCGGGTCGGCGAAAGGTCGCAAGCAGGCGCAGCAGCGTCGTCTTGCCGGTGCCAGAGGGACCGACGACGGTGACGACTTCCCCCGGTTCGACCGCCAGCGAGACGTTCTGGAAGACGGTCGAGCCGCCGAACCCAGCATTTACCTCGGTCACGGAGAGCGTCATACCGAGCGCTCACCCCGGCCCTGATTCCTGAGCCACGATCCCAGTCCGTTGACGGCCAGCACGAGCGCGAGGAGTATTACGCCGAGAACCAGACCGACCTCGTAGCGCCCCTGCCGTGCCTCGACTGTTATCGCCGTCGTCAGTGTCCGAGTGTAGGACTGTCCGTCGCTGTAGACGATGTTGCCGCCGACGATGAGTATCGATCCGACCTCGCTGATGGCCCGGCCGAACCCGGCAAGAATGGCGGTAACGATGCCGAAACGGGCCTCCTTGATGACCGCCAGCCCAACGTCGACTCTGGTTCCGCCCATCGCGTAGGCCGCGTCGCGGACCGACTGGTCGACGCCCTCGACCGCCGAGAGGCTGACGCTCAGCAGGACCGGCGTCGCGAGGATGAACTGGGAGAGTATCATCGCCCGCGGGGTGAACGCGAGGTCGAGGCTCCCCAGCGGGCCGCTGTTTGACAGAAGAATGAGGACGACTAGCCCGACGACGACGCTCGGGAACCCCATGCCGGTGTTGACGACGGCTGTGACCAACCGCTTCCCGCGGAAATCGGTGAAGCCGATACCCAGCGCGACGGGCAGGCTGAACAGCGTACTAAGACCGACGGCGGTGAGGCTGACGTACAGCGAGACGGTGACGATGCTCACGACGTACGTCCAGCCGCCGTCCGGGAGCTGTGCTTGCAGTGGAATCATCGGGGTCAGTAGTCCGCCGGCACCTGCTCGTCGACCCAGTAGAGATACTCCTTGTCGCGCGGTGAGAGGCTGCTGGCCTGCTGTGCCGTGTACCCCTGCGGGACGTACTGGCCGAAGTTCGGCTCCTCGGCGATGGCGTTGGGGAAGAACAACTGCGAGCCGTTGGCGGTGTAGTCGGCGATCATCGACTGGCCGGTCGGGCTCGTCAGGAAGCCGATGTAGGCCATCGCCGCCTCGTAGTTCACGTCGTCGTATTTCGCGGGATTGACCGCCATCACGCCGTAGGGGTTCTTGAGGATGACCGGGCCGTCGTTCAATGGTCCCTGAACGTGAATCACGAGGTCGATTTCTGTTTGCATCGAGAGGTAGGTCCCGCGGTCGGCGAGCGTGTACGCACCGGTCTGGCTCGCCTGCACAAGCGTATCGCCCATCCCCTTGCCGACAGCGCGATACCACTCGCCGCTTGGGTCCGTGCCGGCCTCATCCCAGATGATGAGTTCCTTCTTGTTCGTCCCGGAATCGTCGCCCCGCGAGACGAACGTCGACTCGCTCTCGGCGATGGTGGTGAACGCCTCGGTGGCGCTACCCATCCCGTTGATGCCCGCCGGATCGTCCTCCGGGCCGACGATGACGAAGTCGTTGAACATCACGTCCCGGCGGTTGACGCCGAAGCCGTCCTGCATGAACTTGTCCTCGGCGTTGCGGGCGTGGACGAGGATCACGTCGGCGTCGCCATCCCGTGCCGTCCGGAGACTCGCGCCGGTCCCCTTCGGGATGGTCTTCATCGTCACGCCGTAGTTCTCCTCAAACACGGGATGGAGTGCGTCGAGAAGCCCCGTGTCGTAGGTACTCGTCGTTGTGGCAAGGACCAGTTCGCCGTCACCGATCTGGCCCGAGCCAGTCTGCGACCCACCGGACTGTCCGTTCCCTCCACCGTCTGTCTGTGCCGCCGTTGATTCGCTGGTGTTGCTCTCGCCGGCGCAACCAGCGAGTCCGACGACGGAGGCGGCACCAAGTGATGCGAGGAAGCGTCGGCGTTGCATCGACATGGACACAACGACGGCGGCAGGGTTCTTAATTGTTGATGGTGATGTCTGTCACACTGGCCTCAGCGGGCTCATAGGTTCCGCGCGGCAACGCCTTTGTGATGGCACGGTCATGTGGCGGTATGGACGCGACCGCGGACGTCGAAGTGCAACTGGGGCAGGGCGACGTGGCGCTGACTGCCCGCGACCGGACGCTCTTGCAGGCGGTCGCCGCCCACGGGTCGCTGAACGCCGCTGCTGACGCGCTCGGCCGGTCCTACGCCCACGCCCAGCGCCGAATCGTCGAACTGGAGGACGCCTTCGGCCCGCTAGTCGACCGCAGTCGCGGCGGCAGCGGTGGCGGCGGCAGCGAGCTCACGGACACCGCCGAGCAACTGCTGGCCCGCTTTCAGCGCCTGCAAGCCGAGTTCGACGGCGTGGCGACGACAGCGGAGACGGTCCTCCGAGGGACCATCGTGGACCGCGACGGCGAACTGGCGACCGTCGAGACGCCGCCGGGAACGGTCCGGGCCATCGTCGACACCGACGCCGAAGCCGGCGACACCGTAGAAGTCGGCATCCGCGCCGACACGGTGACGCTGAACGCACCGCCCGCTGCGCCCGAACCGGCGGGAACGAGCGCGCGGAACCAGTTTGCGGGCACCGTCGAGCGTATCGACGAAGGTGCCTCTATCGCGCTGATCGCATTGGCAGTCGACCCGGACACGACGCTGTCGGCGGTGGTGACCGATACGAGCCTCGACAAACTCGACATCACCACGGGCGCGGAACTCGTCGCCTCGTTCAAGGCAACCGCGACCGTCGGCGTCATTCCCGCTATCGAACAGTCGGGGCCGGATGAGTCGTCGTAAGCGAGTGAAACACGGTGACTTCGAAGGGACGCCTCAGAGACCCCAGTTAGACGGCAGCAGCTCGGACTGGCAGGCACTACAGGCAACCATCCCATCGTCGTCGATACACTGTCGCCGTTCGCCACACAGGTCACATTCCGCGACCGTCCCGCGTGTATTGAAACTGCGCCTGTCCTGGTCACCGTTCGGGGTCATATCGAACAGTCTTAGGCGCGAAAGACGGATAAACGTTGGTCGGCAGGCCGTCACACGGGTTCTCCGGGTCGAAGGGCCTATCGAGCGAGCGGAAGCGAGTAACTCTTCTCACGTTCGATGACGGCGTCCCACGTCGCCTCGCACTCGCAACTCACCTGCTCGAACACCGACGGGTCCTGCCGGAGGTCGAAGTCTTTGATAGCGCGCTGGACCTTGTCGTCACACTCGCCGCAGTTGTGCGGGCCACGGTCACTGCCGTGGCCGACGGGGTCTGAGACGACGATGACATCCTCGTCAGCGGTCGCCTCCAGCACGTCGGCGACCGACCAGAGCCACGGCGGTCGGTAGCCGCCGTCGTGGTACAGTTCCTCGACCATCGTGTAGCGCTGGACGTTACAGGGGTTCATCGACACAGTGTGACAGCCCTCGACGGCCGCACAGCGCCGTACGGACCGCTTCATGTCCTCGACGGCCTCGGCTTCCGAGAGGAACGGCGGTTTCATCAGCAGATACGCCTTGACGCCAGCGCCGGCCGCCTGCGCCGCCTCGGAGGCTTCCTCGAAGTCGGCGAAGTCGAAGTACTTGTTGACGCAGTCGTGGCGCACGCGGTCGGTTGCGGTCTCGAGGCCGACGGCTACGTCCGTCTCCAGGCCCACATCGACGAAGTCGCCGACTGTCTCCTCGTCGACGAAGTCCGGCAGCGACTCGACGACGATACGCTCGCGGTCCGCGAAGGTTTCGGCGATGGCCCGGCGCGTCTCCGCCGGCACCTCGCGCTCGTCGAGGAAGCTCCCGGAGGTGTAGATCTTGATGAGGCCGCTTTTGTCGTCGCTGTTCTCGCTCTCGTGGTCCAGACAGTGCTGGATCTGGGCCATGAGGTCCTCGTGGGCGACGCTGCCGCCCTCGACGCTTTCGGCGACGTAGCCACACATCGTACAGCCGCCGGCACGCGCCCACCGGCAGCCGCCGGTGTTCAGGATGATGGTCAGGCTCTGGTAGACGCCGTCCGGCGTGTTGTCCTCGTCGAGCCACACGCGGGTCGGCTCACGAGGGTCGTAGGTCGAGTCGTTGCGCGACCTGATGTCACGCATCACGGAGTTGTGGGCGTCCATGCCCTTGCCCTCCTCGTAGACTTCGGGACTGGGCTTGCTCATTGCGGCGAGGTAGCCGATGAGCGCGTAAAGCCGCTTCGTTACTGCCGGGATCGTGGGTCGGTTCGGTCCGAAAGTGCGCCGGAGCGGTGGGCCACGAGCCACGCCAGTCCGGCCAAAACGGCCCCGACAGCGTTGGCCACGAAGTCAGTACCGCTCACACCGCGTGACGGGACGAGCCCCTGTAGCAGTTCGACTCCCGCCCCGTAGCAGACGGAGACGGTCACGAGTGCCACAACTGTGGTCACATCGCGGGCCTGTCGACCCCACGCGAGCAGTGCCGCCAGTAGCCCGTAACTCGCCGCGTGAACCCACTTGTCCAGCCTAAAACCGAGGAGTGCTGGGACCTGCTCGCCCGCCCCTTCAGGAACCGGGAGAAGCGAGGTGACGAGTAATAACAGCGAAAACCCGACAGCGGGCAGGTAGCGGCGGGATCCCGACCAGTCCATACTGGCGGTTCTCCCGTTCGGCAGATAAGTCGGACGGTCAGATGCAGCGTCGGTCAGTGGTGCTACTGCTCTTCGGTATGGCGCATCTGGACGGCGATGCCCCGCGTCGAGGACTGCATTTCCGGGCCGCTCATCTGGGCGCGGCCAACACCGAAGGCCGCGTCGCCCTGAATCACCACGTCGTCACCGACGCGGATATCGTCGCTTGCGTCCGTGATTCCCGGTGCAAGCACCGAACCGTGGGGGACGAACGGCTCGATTTCGACCGTTTTGGTGTGAACGTCACTCTCGACCCAGCGGCGCGCCCCGGCGGTGGTCAGCGAGAGGACCCCGTACTGCTGGGCCAGCGCCGCCAGCTGTTCGCCGTCGGCGTCGTCGGCGCGCAGTTGCGGATACCGGCCCTGCGTCGACAGATCGTCGAACAGTTCGTCGCCCGCGCCCTCGCCGAACTGGTAGTCCGCGACGGCGCGGATGGTGTTGTGTTCGCGCTCCCGCTTCGGATAGCGGTCCCAGCCTTCCAGTTCGGCAGCGAGGTTCCCCAGCGAATCCGCCGTGGTCGGGTGGTCGGTGACTGTGTAGGTGAACTCCCGGCCCAGCGAGTCGGCCACGCGCTCGCAGATGTCGCGGTAGCCTTCGCCGGGTACGTGGGCAATAATTTTCGGGTAGTCGGTGCCTTCTAAATACCGTTCAAGCACGCGGCTGACGAACTCGATTTCGGTGGCGGTCCAGTTGCCCGTCACCACGGAGTCGTAGTGTTGGGCGGGGTAGGTGAGTTCGAGTTCCTGGGGCACGACGCCGATGGGCGAGGTCATCGAGACGACGTGGGCGCGCCACTTGATCGCGTCGTGGTACTGCTTGTGGCTCTGGGAGTCGCTGTAGGGTTTGCGCGCGGAGCAGGGGACCAGCACAAGCGGGCGGTCGTCGAAGCGCGGCACGTAGCGGTCGGTGACGCGCTCGGCGAAGCGCTGGATCTCGACGCGACGCAACGAGTCGTCGCTGGCCGCCGAGAGGTCGGCCCGCCGGATGAGCGGCGTGCGCTCCTCCAGGTAGCTGTACTGCTGGTCCAGTCGCCGGAACGTCGCAGTGAGCCAGTTGTCCTGTCTGGCCTGTCCCTCGACGTAGTCCCGAAGCCTACCGTCACGGATGCGGCGGCGGACGCGGCGGAGTTCCGCAGCGAGGGCGTTGACGTTGTGTTCGACGCAGTCCTCGCGGTCGAACTGCTCACGCGGTTTCTGGCAGGCTGGACAGGCACACGGGAGTTCGTCGAGGTCTTCGAGGAAATACGCCTCGTCGGTCGTGAGATACCGACCCTCAGTCCCGCGGACGACGGCGCGGTCGGGGTCCACGAGGTCCACGCCGGCGTAGACGAGCGTCGCGACGTTTCGCGGCGTGGCGACGCCAGGCAGGTAGAGCGCGGTGTCGGCGGGGATAGCCTCCCGGACGGTCGTGACGGCGTCGACGAACGCCGACGCGTGCCCGACGTAGCCGGGCGCGCCGGCGAGTACGTAGGCGTCACTGCCGTGGTCGGTCGCGGTATCGGGCGAGACGACGGCCGCGCTCGGGAACGACACGTCGGGATAGTCGACGGCGAAGGCCTCGGCGACTTCGTCCGGCGTGCCAGCGGGGAGTCCGCGGTGGGGCAGGACAGTGAGCAGCGAGTCGTCGCCATCGGGGGCGTCTTGCTCGGTGGGCCAGCGGCTTCCGGCGTCGTCGAGGACGTGCCGGCAGTCGCCCGGCGTTTCTGTGTCCACGTCGTCGACCAGCGCCGGCGTCGTCACGGAGTCGGCGAGGCGTAACTCACCCACTCGCGCGGCGCTGTCGCGCTCGTGGATCTCGAAGTAGTCGGTCATGCAATGGCGTCAGCCACGCGCGACCAACTATCTTGCCTTTGTACCAGCACCGGCCTCGGTGGCGACCGAAGGTACGTTCAAACGCTCCATACTTCGTCCCAGTCGACAGTTATGTGGCCATGATTATCGCGGACAGGTCGCTATCCGCTGATTAGCTGGGCCCTAACTAAATCTATAGGGGACGACTGACCGTTCGTGCAGCGACAGACACGACGAGACGTGTTGCTCGCCCTCTCGGGGACAGCCGTAGCGCTGGCGGGCTGTTCGACCGGCCTCTCCTCAGGGGACTCGGACGCGAGGGCCGCGTCACACGAGACGGAGCCGACACCGACGGAACAGGTCGCCGAGTCAACAGTGGAAAGCGGGCCCGCAATGTTCGTCCATCTCGATACACTGGATGCGATACAGTCCCGTGTCGAGAACGGAGACAGCCCGTGGACAGGGGCCCACGAAGCCTTCATGGACGATGTCCGCGACGCGATGGCAGCGGATCCCGAGAGCGTCACGGACAACGGCGACGGCCACGAGTTCAAAACGAAAGGCCCCGAGGACCCCGGAGCGCGCAAGGACTACGTTGCCGCCATCAGGACAGGGGACAGAATACGGGATCTTGGCCTCGCCTACCAGTACACCGGTGCGGATCAATACGCCGAGAAAGCCGTCGAACTGCTGGACCACTGGTTCCTGAGCTCGGAGACCTATATGGCCCCTGTGAAAACGAACAGCATCGAGCAGTTCATTACGCTCCCGAAAATGTGGTGGGGCGCGGAACTCGTTCGCGGCCACGAGGCGTGGACCGACGACGGCGTCGGCACGGAGGCCGACCTGCAGGAGTGGGTCCGAACGTTCCTAGACGATGTCGGTCATAACATTCCGACCGAGATGGGGCAACAGAACATCTTCAACTGGCAGGAGATGACCCACGCCGCCGGGTCAGTGTATCTCCGGGATTGGGATCGCTTCCGTGATGCCATCCAACGGAACCGCGAGACCGGCTTCAACCAACTCCGCGAGGACGGCCTGCTGGAAAACGAGATTATTCGTGCGTCGAGTCTGGCGTACTCGCTGTACGCGGCGAAGGCACTGGTCACCGCCGCGGAACTCAGCCGACTCTACGCCGACAAACTCAGCGGCCCCACACTGTACGAGTACCAGAAGTTCGACGGTGACAGGGGTGCCATCGAACGTATTCTTGACGCCCACGCACCGTACGTGGCTGACCCGGAGGCCTGGGAAGCGATGGGCGAGGGAGCCCCTGATCGGTTCGTCAACAACGACGGCTTCCCCGCCAGAAAGCAGGAGGCTGCGTCCTCGCTGTACGAGGTGGCCTACTCGTACTACGAGAAAGACACCTATCTGGAAACGCTCAAACAGAGCGGCCAGCCGGTGAAGAACGTCCCGACGTACGTCTCGGCCCAGCAGGCGGCAATCGATAACCCCGACCGACCGCATCGCGACGAGCGCATCCTCGGCTGGACGACGTTCACGCACGGTGAGCGGTTCCGGCTTGACCTGTAGCGAGTCAATCGGACACCAGTCACGGAAACGCAACCACACCACCACGCTTTGGATGCCAGCAGCCACAGTGCAGGTATGGATGTTGTCGTAACCGGCGGCCGTGGGAGTTCCGGGCGCTGGATCGTCGACCGCCTCGCCGGACCGCATGACGTGACAGTGCTCGACCGCCGCCTCCCCGACGATGGGGGGCATCCGGCCGTCGGGTACCGAGCGCTTGACCTGACGGACGCCGGGGGCGTGTTCGACGCGCTCACCGCCATCGACCCGGATGCAGTGGTCCACTGGGCGGCGATTCCGGTCGCCGGGAACCACCCGGGGGTAGACCTGTTCCGGAACAACACGCTGGCGGCACACAACGTGCTCTCGGCGGCCGGCCGCGTCGGCGCTGACGTGGTGCAGGGCTCCTCGGATGGCGCGTACGGCTTCTTTTTCGCCGAAGAGACACCGGTTCCTGACGAACTCCCGATTACGGAACAGCACGCGCTTAGGCCGGAGGACGACTACGGGCTCTCGAAGGTCGTCACCGAGGAAATCGGGAAGACAATCGCCCGCCGGGACGGCATCGCTGTGGCGTCGATTCGCCCCTCCTGGATACAGATTCCCGGAGAGTACCCCTGTCGGGACGAGGGGTACGTCAACGACCTCGCGGCCGGCGCAGGCAACTACTGGTCCTACGTGGACGTGCGAGACGTGGTCGACCTCGTTGAGGCCGCGCTCGCGGGCGAGGTTTCGGGCCATGAGGCGTTCAACTGCGTCGGCCCCGACAACGCGCTGGGCCGGCCGCTGGTCGAACTCATGCGCGAGCAGTACGGTACTGTCCCGGACGATTGCACGGTCGAAGGAGACGCTGCGGCGTATTCGACGGCCAAGGCCACGGAACTGCTGGGCTGGGAGCCGACCCGTTCCTGGCGCGAGGCGGCCGACGAGAACGTGGCCGTGCCGACAGTCTGACCGGCAGCGGCCGAGACAACTGCGCCGTCAGTCGCGGGCGTGCAAGTCACGCAGGCGGACGCCGTCGGGAACACGGTCGAGCGCCGTCGCCGGCCAGTCGTCGTGGACCAGCGTGAAGGACACGTCGGGATGGAGTTCGACCAGCCGCCGAACACCGTCTGCTGCGGCCTCGTAGGCCGCCCGGTCGGTCCGGTCAGGGACCTCCGCGGTCAGGGGGTATGTGTCGGCGAGTTCGCGCGGATACGGGCCAAACGGGGGACGGACGCCCCAGGTCTCGTCGTACTGTGCGCTGGAACTGCCTTCGGTCAGCAGCACCTCGTCGCCCTCGACTGGGAGGCGCTCCAGTCGGTTCTGATGGCGGCGGACCTCGGGCCGGCGAGCGCTTTCGTTCGAGGTGTAGAAGAAAGCGTCCTTCGAAACGGGGTCAGTCCGTTCGAGTTGCTCAGCGTGGTCCAGCAGCGCGCGGTAGCCGTCGAGCATGGCCGGGTGGCCGCGGGCGCGACTGTCGACCAGTTCCATGAGATTGCCCGAGCGGATCGCCTGCTTGACCGTCCGGATTTCGCCGTAGGTGACATGCAGGTTGTGTCTGGCGAGCAGCTCCTCGCGCTGGTCGGCGTCCATCGCGTCGAGTTCTGCCGGCGTGTGGTCGGTACAGACTGGGCAGTGACACGGGAAGTATGTCAGTTCGGACAGCAGTTCTGTCCCCTGAACCGTGAGATAGCGGTCGTCGCGAGCGTACAGCGCATACGCCGCCGAGTCGAACAGGTCACAGCCCAGCGCCGCTGCCATCGCAAACATCATCGGGTGGCCCGCACCGAACAGGTGGACCGGGCCGACCTCCCCCAGCCCGCGCTTGCAGGCCGCGACGACGTCGGCGAGATCGGCATAGCGGTATTCGTTCATCAACGGGACGACGGCCCCCAGCGGAAACACGTCCAGTCCGGTAGAGACGGCGTCTGCGGCGGCCCGCTCTCGTAGGTCCGGGTACGTCGCACCCTGAACCGGTGCGCTGACGAGCATCTCGCCGGTGTCGACGGTGGCAGCGTGTTCGAGCCGCTTCTGGGTCGTGTTGAGTTCCTCGGTCGCCCGCTCGCGGTCCACGTCCGGCGGCGTCGGGATATCTACCGGCGTCCCGATGTCAGAGCCGATTTCGTGCTGGAACTCCAGAATCTCCTCGGTAGTCACGTCGATGTCGCCGTATTCGGCGAGCTGGAAGGACCCCGAGTCAGTCATGATAGCCCCATCGAACCCAAGCAAGTCGTGGAGGCCCTGCTCCAGCACCGGCTCACGGAGATCGTCAGAGCCATGCAGGATGTAGCTGTTCGTGATGAGGATCTCCGCGCCGAACTCCGATGCCAGCGTCGCCGGCGCGACCGTCTGGACGTGTGGGTTGACCACTGGAAGGATAGTCGGCGTCTCGACGGTGACGCCGGCCCGTGGCACCGTTAGCTCGCCCAGCCGGCCCGCGGCGTCGTACTGGCGGACCTCGAAATTCGTCATTACACGTCGTCGTCGGTCAGCGCGCCTAAGGGTTGTGTTCCCCCGTGAGCGCAACCGTTCGAAATCGGGGGCAGCAGTGGACAGAGCGACGCGCCGGCCGGCACAGCGCCGCTATTCGTCGGGTCGGTCCGCCCCGCCGGGAACCAGTTTCCGTTCGGGTCGGTGGACGGTCCCGGAGTCCTCGTCGGCGACGTACGCCTGTGACGTCCGGAACATATCGACCACCTCGTCACGGGACCCGTAGGCGTCCTCGACAAGCCGTTCGAGCAACTCCGCCCGCGAAATCGGGTGGCCGGTCTGACGGCGGACAGCCGCGCGCAGTTTGTCCAGCCGGCGTTCCGTCTGTTTGTCGAGTTCGATCGATGCCATATGTTAGATGGTACCACCCCTCAGGTTTTCAAACTGTCGTCAGTTCAGCGCTCGAACAGGGCATAGTACATGATACCGACGGCAGACCGACTGTCACGGAGCGTCCCGTCGCGCACCGACTGGACTAGCGAGTCGAAATCAGCAGTGTCGACCCGGATCGATTCGTTGTGGTCGAGGTCCTGGTCGGCCGTGGCCGCACACCCGCGTGCGACGTAGTAGTGGAATACGTAATCGGTGTTGCCGTTGGCCGGTTCGCCCGTGTAGAGATGGTCGAGCGTGTCGGCCTCGTAGCCCGTCTCCTCGCGGAGTTCGCGGGCGGCGGCGACGGTCGGGTCGTCGTCTCCGTCCTCCATCGTCCCGGCCGGCAGGCCGCGGTTGACCCGTCGAACCGGCTGTCGCCACTCCTCAATGACGACCACGTCGCCGTCGGCGGTAAACGGGAGCACGATGACGCTCTCGCCGTGTTGCACGTAGTCGAACTCCTCCTCGGTTCCGTCGGGCAGGCGCACGTCCTCGCGGACGACATCGAATCCCGGACAGGCGTAGGCGGTTTCGGCACCGAGCGTTTCCCAGGTGAGTTCCTCGTCCATATCGGCAGTGTGGCCCCCACTGGCAAAACCGGCACGGGTCCACGAATATACAGGCACCAGACGGATACGACGTGGTGTGCTATGTGTAGTTGGAATGAGAATATCGACGTTCGGCCTCCTGCTCGGTGTCGTGTTGTTCGTCCTCCCGGTCCCCGGAACGTTCATCGCCGGGGGACTGGTGCTCGTCGCCGGCGCGCTAGCCCGCTGGGGCGGGCTCTGAGCGCAGGGGAAGAACTTACAGTTTGTCGGCGGCCTGCGCCTGCTCGGTCCGCCGCTCGGCCTGATCGAGGCGCTTCCGGGCCGCGTTCGATAGTGGGTCCGAAAGGTCGTCGTTGGCGTCCTCGATTCTGGTCGCGACGCGCTGGAGTCGGTCGGCGACGGCCTGGAGTTGTTTGTCAGCGTTCCCGCGGTCACCGGCCTCGGCGCGTTCCGTCGCCCGCTTGGCGGCCTCGACGACAGCGGCGAGTGCCCGTTCGAGGCCCTGGATAGCGTTCTCGGAGCCACCGCTGCCGCTGTTTCCGTTCTCTGTCCCGTCATCGTCGTCATCATCGTCGTCCACCTGGTCGGCGACCACCTGCCGCGTCTCCTCGGCAATATCGGCGAGGAACGACGCCAGCGACGCCTTTCCAGTTCGGGGTTCGTCGATTGTTGCGGCAGTCTCGGCTTCGGGGTCCGGGTTGACGCGGAACGCGCCGATCTCGTCGTCGCTATCCCGGACCTCTGTCGTGTACGCGCCGCCGCCGTGGACGTAGACGGCATCGGGCTCCGAGAGCGGGGCGTCGTACAGCCGGCCCGCGAAGTCGTCCTCAACGGCGAGGTCGGTGAGGTCGCTGTCGGCTCCCGACGGATCGACTTCGAGGCGGGTCGCGTTCTCCCGGGCGACCAGGGGGAGTTCTCCATCGACTCCGGCTCGCGTCGGCCCGTCAGCCGACTCCGAGTCGTGGACCGACACCGTCTCGCTGTGTGGCGCGACGCCAGCCCCGTTGACGGTGAACCGGTGGTCGCCTTCGGGCACGTCCTGGACCACGGCCAGTCCAGAAAAGGTCGGGACGGCCTCGGGGTCGCTCTCTAGCAGGGCGACGGACTCGACGGCAGTGTCCTCGGTCGTCAGTCCCTCGTCTTCCGGTGCGTCGTCGTTCGAGACCGCTTCCGAGAGGCTGGCAACGACGGTCCGTATCTCCGCCGGTGCCCCGATGGCGTCGTATCGTTCAGCCAGCGCCGCCCGGTGGTTGGGCTCGGAGATGTCCGCGGCGGGGTTCTCGTATCGCGACTGGTTCCAGGGTGCGCCCGTCGTCGTGATGTGGCCCGAGACGGCGTCCTCGGCGAACTGGGGGACGGCGAACTCGAAGCTCAACTGCGGGCCGGTGAAATCGGCGATGTGCTCCAGTTCGCTGCTCGGCACGAGATCGTACTCGATGTCCGGGTCGGCCTCGCCGCGGTCAGTGTGCTGGAAGACGAGCCCCGTCTCCCGCGTCGGCAGGTCCGTCGGTGGTTGGGTGAGACTGTCGAACGAACGGATCGTGAGCGACTCCGAAATGAGGTCCTCGCGGCTGACCGACGGGAGCCGCTCGTGTTCGTACAGCGGCGCGCCCTCGTACTCCGGAACGAGGTAGGGGAGCCGGGACCCCTCGTCGCGCGGGAGCCCGTAAGCGACGGGGATCTCCGCGAGGTCTTCGATGGTTTCGACGGCGCTGTTCGTGATGTCCGCGAACCGGTCGCCCTCCGGCAGCCGGGTGAACCGGTCGCGAGCGTCGTTGACCGACAGCGCGCTAGAATGTGACCCCAGTTCCGAGAGGATGCGTGGGACCATCTCCGGGTCGGGGTCGAGGAACTCGTTGTTGGGTACCTTCCGGGAGTGCGAGCTGGCGACGTACAGTTGCGGGTCGCCCGTCCCCGTGTCGACGAACACATGCAGGACCTCCCAGTCGTGCCAGTGGAAGTTCGTCGTGAACTGGTCGAACGCCGAGTAGAACCAGAACTGGACGACGGCGAGCGACGAGTTCTCGTACTCGACAACGTTGTAGAACGCCGTCGGGTCCGGCGGCTCCCCTTCGGTCATCCGCTCGTGATACCCGTCGAAGGCGTCGAACCCGTCGACGACGGTTTCCCCGTCCTGTTCGCTGGTGTACGGACGCGGGTCCGTCGGGAACCACGGCTCCGCCTGATCGAAGTACAGCGTCGGCGCGAACCGGCGCGCGAGTTCTTCGGCCCGTTCGCCCTCGACTGTCGAGGCCGCGTCGTCGCTCCCGCCTTCGAACGCCGAACAGCCGGCGACGGACGCGAGGCCGGCTCCGGCGACCGTCTGCAGAACCGCACGACGTGACACCGCATCCCGGTCAGTCATCGATACCTCGTCGCGTCGATGCGTCGTCCGACAGCGCAACCGGCCGCTGTCTCCGAGCCCAATAATCCATACACTATTCAGCGAATCGCGGAGGAAAACCCTTCTGGCAGTCACCCAGTGTGCCCCGTCAGTACTGCTCGAACCCGTCCGTATCGAGGTAGTTGTGCGCGACCGTGATCGAGTGGTCAGCGTGGAGGGCCTTCGGCCCGAGCGAGACGCGCTCGTCCGCGCGGTCGGCCAGCAGCGTCGCTTCCTCGTCCCGGAAGTCGTGATGGTCCGAGAGGACGAACACCGGGTCCGACGGCGGTGCAACGTCGACGATGGGGTCGCCGTCCTCGTGCAACTGGACGACGGTTCCGCGGCTCGCCGCGTCGTCGAGCGTCCCCTCGAACCCCCGTCGCGTGAGCGACACGCCCGGCGAGGTTTCGACTGGGATGTGGCCGATAGCTTCCTCACGCTCTTCCAGCGCCTTGCGGATCAGCGCCGCCGTGGACCGTTCGTCCGGGTTCAGTCGGCGGAGGTCGCTCCCCTCGAACGTGACGGTGTACTCGTCCGCCAGGATCAGATGGACCCGAACGTCCTCGCGGATGGCGTGGCTCAGGAAGAACGCGCTGGTGACACACCGACAGAGCACGTCAAGCCGGCCGGCCGCGCCGGCCAGGTCGTCGAGAGAGAACTCCGGCGTCGTCGGGGCGTCGTGGCCGATGATGACGAACTGGCGCATACTGAGTCGTCACTCCACGGCGATTTACGTCCGTCGACTGCTGTCAGTACCGATACGAAAGACGCTACAAACGCCGTCTGAGCGTCCAGAAAGGGTTTACCGGGTGCGACGAATCGCGGACTATGCGCAGACGTGCCCTCCTCGCGTCGGTCCCGGGTGTGCTGGCCGGACTCGCCGGCTGTTCGTTCGGCACCCTCGGCTCAGACGAGACCGCAGACGTAACGCCCGCACCACGCCCGACACAGTCACCAACCGACGCGAACGACAGCGGGACAGAGACGCCGACAGATAGCGGAGACCCGCCCCGACCCGAGAATCCGACGACCGTCATCGAACTGGAAACCGGGCCGCGAACCTATGCCCTCAGTTCGCCAGGGCTCCACACCGCCGACAGGGCGCGAGTCGGGCTCTGGTTCGACCAGACGGCGACCGACGACCATCCGGCCACGCTTCGGGGCTGGCTCCAGAACAGCAACGAGTTCGAGAACACGTTCAGGGTCAAGTGGATTCCAGGAGTCGGACAGACACACAGCCGCCAACCCAGCGGCTACGACCACGAAGCGCGCCTCCATCTCGCACCCACGGACAACAACGACCTCGCCGACGAAGTGCCCTCACTCGGCCGAACAGACGAGGGATACTGGCGCGTCGACGACGTCGGCCCGTGGATGCCAGAGACGTACCGGCTAAATCCCGGTGAACGGGTCCAGCTGGAGTACGCCCTTGTCGGTGAGCCGGGTCAGTTCGAGCGGCCGACCGGCACCTACGAGTTCCGCGGTCAGGCCGGGTCCCTCTCGGTCTCCGTCTGGGACACGCGAAGTCCCGGTCCGGAAACCGATTCCCGGTTCGCCGGCCGCTCGCTTCCGGCGCTTCCCGGCGACGTCCAGTGGTTCCACGAAGCAGATAGGGCGACCCCGGCCTTCGTTCGGCCCAGCACCGAACGCGCGGAACTAGATACGCAAGTCGGCTTCGAGATGGTCAACAACAGCCACGAGCGACTGCAATGCGGCCACTGGGACCTCTACAAACTCGTCGACGGCGAGTGGTTTCACGTCGCACCAGCAGCCCACACCGCCGACTGTCGGCTCCTAAAACCGGGCAGTCAGGAGCAGTGGGGCCTCCGGGCGTTTAACGGACCAGCTGTTGGTTGTGGTACCGGTGACTGCCATTGTGATGGTCTCACACAGGGCTATCTCGGCGGCGGCGAGTACGCCATCGTTGCTGGCTACGGCCACGCGACGAACGAGAGTGCTGCTCTGGTTGCGCTAGTCGGTGACCGTGCTGCAGTGACCCCGACTGACGGCGTGCCGACAGCGCGCGACGGCGACACCGTCAGGGTGACGACCGACCGCCACGGCGACGGCGAACGGCCGGCCGACGCGACGTTCACGCTGACTCGCACTGACAACGCGAGCGAGCGGGTCATCGCCGAACAGGTGATGGCACACGGTCGGTTCGCTATGTCCGACGGCGGGCTTCGCAACGCCATCCCGTTCCTGACCGACGATGTGAGCCGCGTCGTCGTCGAAACCGACGAGCATGCTGTGGACGGCGTACTCGGGTACGATACGAGTCGTCGGCGGTTCCGGTTCCGCGGGCAGGCGTACGAAGTCACCCGAGGCCAGAGCGGTGGGTGACAGTCGATGCGGAGAGACGGTTCTGTTGCTCCTCAGTAGGAAGTGGAAAAATGGGGCCGGCGCGAATGTCGAACACGGGAAGACGGTCGCTCATTTCGTTCGCGCTGCGACTTCCCTGCTCGAATTCTCGGAGCCATTTCCTCACAACGGACACTCGTCGCTGTCGCTCCTCGTGATTGCGTTGCGATAGAAATGGGCCGGCGCGACGCGGAACTAACCGCTTTCGTAGGATGCTCATACTCGGTTCGCTGTCGAATCGTCGCTGATGGGTCAGTTGGTGTCATTGGGTGAACTCCAGTTCATTGATGAGTGGTCGGCGACGGTCCTCCATCCGGTTGCGAAGCCGTCGCCGCCGCTGTTCGGGGTCTGCCTTGTCGTAGTGATCCTCGATGGTACTCACCGAAGAATTGACGCGCTCAGCTACGTCCTCCGGCGGCCATCCTCGGTTTAGGTGCCACGTAATCGAACCCGTCCGAATCTGATGCGGGGACCGGCTCGACGGACACTTGCTGGCGTGGGCGTACTCGTTCCAGTCGCACTTCTCGATGTCCTTCTCGTGAGGGCACATCCCGTAGCTACACGGCAGCGTGGCGAGGTAGCTCCACACTCGAATGGTGTTGGTCGTCGGCCGCCCCTTCGCGCTTGTCAGCAGCGGCTGACGGCCATGCTCGTCGCGCACATCGTACCGACGGCCGTTGATGTACGCCTCCAGCGCGTCGGCCGTCTCTCTTGGAAGCGCCACCGGACGCTCACCCCGGCGCTTGTTCTTCAGCGGGGTGT
Organism: Haloarcula sp. KBTZ06; assembly: GCF_048595605.1. Classification (NCBI taxonomy): domain Archaea; kingdom Methanobacteriati; phylum Methanobacteriota; class Halobacteria; order Halobacteriales; family Haloarculaceae; genus Haloarcula; species Haloarcula sp. KBTZ06. The sequence goes on along the minus strand of NZ_CP184337.1, from coordinate 357,940 downwards.
CCGTCTCCGGTCGGTGGCGAAACTCGACGTAGGGGCTACTTCCCAGCTCCGTGTCCCGCAGGTCCAGGGCCCGCAGGCCGCCCTGTCGAGCGCCAGTGTTCCACGCGAGTTCAAGGAACGCGTGTTGCCGAGTTCCGTAGTCTCTGTCGCTCTCACGGTAATACGACAGCAGTGCTGCTGCTTTGTCGGCAGCAAGTTTCGTATCGTTTGACCGGTCCTCTGGGTCAAGGTCAGGGATGCGGATTTTCTCTGATAGACCTTGGTCGACCGCTTCGAGGTCTTCGAGGAACTCGAAGAGCATCTTCAGCGTCCACATCTCGCCTTCGAGCGTGGCCGGCGCGATCTCCGCGCTCCGCATTTCGTAGTACTCGTCGAGATCGTAGCCACGCAGTTCCCCGACCGTCTCTATGCCGACGGAGTCACACCACTCAACGAAGAGCTTCAGCCGGTACTCCCAGCCGTGAACGCTTTTTTCCGTGGAGTCGGACCGGCGACGTCGAAGGTAGCGCTGGCAAGCCTCGCGGGGAGATAGCTCTGTAGGGTCGCCCCGCCGTCTACCGCCGCGAGTCATGCCTCTAACTCACTCAGTTCGCTCTGGTCGTCCGGGAGCTGGCGGCGAACCTGCGGCTGGATGTTACGGAAGTCGTCGGCCCACTCCTGCATCTCGCCACGAACCGCTTCGACCTTCTCGCGCAGTTCGTCGACGCTGTCAGCCGAGACCTTCGCCTTCATCTTGTCGCGGTTGTTGCTGTCGCCGCCCCGCGTGAGTTCGACTGTGAGGCTATAGGCGTCAGTCATCCGCGACCACCACCTTGCCGCCGGAGTCGTCAGCGCCGGCCTCCTCTCGCTGCTCGTCGTGGGCCACGCGCTTCGCCTTCGCGTACTCGCCGTCCGTGCCAGCGTCGTAGTACTCCGTCCGCACTTCTCGAATTGCCTCGATCTTGTGCGGCGGGAGTTTGACGCGGCGGTCGCGCCATTCGGTGAGACGTACCCAGCCGCTTTCGAGCGTCTGGTAGTCCGCGACGTAGACGACGCCCTGACCCTGAATCTGGACCATCGCCGGCGTGTACTCCGGATGCAGTGGCAGGTCCTCAGGGTCGATCTTCTCGTCGTTCATGGGCCGTCCTCCGCGTCGTCGTCAGTCTTTTCGTCGCGGGTATCCTCAGAAAAATCGGGGCCCCGGGAATTGCTGCCAGGCATTTACGCGGCCCCCTTTTCGTGATTCTCGTCCTTACACAGCACTGCGTCTGGGCACTCAAATGGTGAGTCCGTTGCCTGGCGGATAACGTGGCGAACGTACTCTGAATACCCCATATCGTGCTTCTCTGCCTCTCTCTGGATATCTTCATCCATTTCTACCGGCATCGAAATGGACACTGACAGGCTTCTCTGTGCCATTGCGTTAGCAACTAATTAACCAACAGCAAATATATTTTACGCAAGCTAACCTAGTTGGTAAGTACTAACTGATTTGCTATCCACAGGAATATTAGCACGCCGATTAGTTAGTTATCAATATGAGATACAGCGGCGAGTGGATGGTATTGCTTGATGATAGGATATTGGAACATTTGGAGGGCACTGAAACAACTACCGCCAAAGAGCTATCCGAGCAGGATTTCATTGTACGGAGTCGACAGCAGGTGTCTAACCGCTTGAACAAGTTGGCTGAACACGGTCTTGTGAAGGATCTTGGAAACGGTGTCTATCGAATCACAGAACGGGGAGAGAAATACCTAGTAGGTGAGATTGATACTTCCGAGAATGCACCTGATAAAGTTGAGTCGCATAGCGACGACGGTCCCAGCGTAGGCGAGAATCACGAACAAGCGTGAATGACACCACGAAAGCCCGCATCTTGGATGATTCAGGTAGATGAGCGTATCATGGAGTGGATTCGTGAGAATGGGTTTGCATCACCAGGCATCCTCTCACGAGAACGTGGATTCAACCTCTCGTCCGGCCATATCCGGGATCGATGTAAGTGGCTCCAGTACGCCGGTTTAGTTTCACCTGTCAGTGGAGATCTGTACGATCTGACGAGCGAGGGCATTCTGTATCTAAAGGGCGAGCTTAATGCGAAGCACTGTCCCCGGCCGACACCAAGCAAGGTCTTCGAGGATCGATATGCCACGCCACCCGGTTGGATAGATTTGGGTGCCACTTTCCGCATTAGGCCATGAATAATATAGCTAAATTTATGGTATTACAAAAGACAGTATGTCTTCCCGCATGGAAAGAAGAGACTACCTCAAAACATTCGCTGGGACGAGTTCTGTAATCGCTTTCGCTGGCTGTAGTTCCGATGGGCAGCAAGAGCAAGAGGATACACCGACTCCACGACCTGATAGGGACGCAGATGGTGTTCCTGATTCAATGGACGATTTCCCAGGAAATAGCAACCTGAGCCAAGTAGTTGCTTCAGAGTCCGATACAAGAAATATAGAAGAAGACGAGTGGTGGTATTATACTCTAGAACTTAATTCGGCTGGCCGTTTGCAGTACGATTTCATAGTCCGAGAAGGACCAGCAATTGACGTATTAGTTCTCTCTGAATCAGAATATTCCTCATTCAAGGGTGAAGAAAGGTACGAATATTTCACCGATGTTAGTGCTCTTGATAGCACAGGTGAGGAAGTGAGCGGATTTTTAGAAAGTGGAACATATAGACTGATATTTGACAATTCTAATGCAGGGGAAGCTGCACCACCCTCTAACTTGTCAAATGATGTTGTTGAAGTAGAATTCGAATACCAATTAGCTGAATAGCGTACTCAATCTGGGGTTTGCATCACCAGGCATCCTCTCACGAGAACGTGGGTTCGATATCTCTTCCGGCTACATTCGGGACAGGTACAAGTGGCTTCAGTACGCTGGACTGCTTGCACCCGTCAGTGGCCGCCACAGGTCCTACGCGAAACAGTCATTCGCCCACACAAAGTCCGGAAAGAAATTGAGGATATCAGACTGGATACGCTCTACAGACGGGACCGGATGTTTCTCGTCTGGATACTGTTCTTCAAAACGGTTCTCAGAAGTCCAACCGAAGAACGATAAGACAGCTATTCGTCGTCTTCAGGCGATGCAGCACAGGCTTCGTACAGTTCCTTGTTCTCCCGAACGTCACGCGCCATGTCGCGTTCGGACTCCCAGTTCATACTCATTATAATAACCTAGTGAGTGATTGATTTAGACCTTTGGGTATGCCACATGGCATACTACAAAATGGATCACAGCCACCCCACTTTCTCGCTCTCTCGCAGTTTCGCCTCGGGCGTGTGCGTCCCGCGGTAGTGGTCAGGGAACGTCTGTAGACCGTCCCAGCCGCTCCAGTCACAGACTATCATAGCGTCCAGTAAATGAAGCCTCGGCAAGATTAGGCGGTATGCACAACATCCACGTCGGTAAGTTCCAGAAGGGGCTCCTTGTCGAAATCATTCTTGTTGTGGGTAATGAAGGTGCCACCCTCGGTGTGTGCAGTTGCTAGATTCAGGAGGTCCGCGGAATCGAGAGTCACGCCCTGAGACTGTAGTTTCTCATCGAGATAGGCGGCTTCGAGTGCGGTGTCCGACGTGAACGGGAGTATCCGGTCAAGACTTGACCGGAGATGCTGTTGCTCTTGAAGCATATCGCTCCGACTGTCGTAGCGCTGAAACGACTCCCACGCGACGTGAGAGGGGATTGTCCATTCGTCGGTACGGTACTGCTTCAAATGCTCAACCACCGCTTCCTCGGAATTTCGAAGCTTAACCAGAATATCTCTGTCGAGAACAATCATCTACCGGCGGTCCTCCAGCGATTCATTCAGCCGTTCGCGGGCTTCGTCCATTTGCTCGATCTCTTTCTCGTCGACAGAGGGAAGTGACTCGGCTATTGCTTCTACGTCTTTCTCGCTTCGACTGAGTCGGTCCAGAAGGTCGTTGAAGCTTTCCTCGTCCCGCTTCAGGTCACGCAGTCGTTCTTTCACTTCGTCGGTGACTCGGATAGTGCTCATATGTATACGTTGTGTACAAGAGGTTGGTATCTGTTTCGGTGACTGAGAGAATTAGTCCGCTGTATGGTGAGAGGCCGGCAGCATCGTACCTGGATGGACCACCTCCGCGCTCTCGTCGCCGCCCTCGAGGAAGTCGACCTTCCCGCGCTCTCGTCGAATCGCCTCCGGGCTGAACTCTCCAAGGTAGTGCTTCCTGAACGTATCCCAGTCCTCCCAGCCGCCGAAGGACATCACAACGGACGGGATCACACCCTGTTCCAGTAGGTACGTGCCCCAAGTCCGGCGGAGATCGTGAACGTCGAGGTACTGCCAACCCCTGTCGCCGGTTTCTTCTTCCAGTGCGTCAGCTGCACGCCGGACCCAGCGGTACACAGTTGACCCAGCCACGTCCAGCAGCGGCTCGTCGTCGTCCTGCTGGTACGCCAGCGTCTCCGCGATGGTAACGACTTCCTGCGGGACTGGCGGCTCTCGGTACTTGTCCCGCTTCGCGTAGCTCTCCCAGACTCGGATGTGATCGCCAGTCGGTCCGTCGACGAGGTCTTGCGGACATACCTCGATGATTTCCGAGCGCCGGAGTCCGACCCGACCGGCCAGTAGGAACGCGAGTCGTTGATGTGGCGTTTCGGCCTGCTCGATAAATCGCGTTAGTTCGTCGTCCGACAGCCACACCCGCTTCCCATCGTCGTTGTCGTAGTCCTTCAGCCTCATGCACTCGTTCCCCAGTTCTATTGCAAAACATCTAGTTTTTTCGGTCAACTCGGGGGGTAACAGGGGCCAGATTTGGCCAGATTGCACCAGAATGCCGGGTTCTCGGGCACGACAATATCCGGCTCGCCAGAGGATCGGACAATTGCAGTCCGTTCTCGTTTTGTCTCAAGCTTCCACTTGCTGTTTTAGTTCTCTCAGTGGCTCGCTCACCATATCCTCCCAATCCTCCGTTCGATCATGTCCCATTCCACCGGGTGTATCAGCGAACTCACCAAGGGAATTACCGAGCTCACGAAGCAAACTTACAAACTCTTCTTCAAATCCTCTTACCTCTCCACGAATAGCCAACTGTTGGGCCATTTGACCGTATTGATTTAGCTCATGCTCAATCTTATCAGGGTCATAGGTTCGTCCCGCAACGAGTTCCTGTTGATAGAATGCTTCTGCCTGAATAGCCACTTCCAAACCCGACCGCCGCCATGCTGCCTCTTCATCTTCTGATTCATCAATATAGGTCACTACTTTCTCAATAGCTTTGCTCGCAACGGAACCCGCAATTGCGCCCGCGATTGGGTCAGACATTGTCTATAATAGTATGCCACCATATGGTAAATATTGGGCTCGGATTCAATTGTGGATGGAAAATATTTGTCCGACTCTCCCCACAGAAGCGGACACGATCATTGGAGTGAGGAGTCCACGCAGAATTATATAACGGACTGAGAAGATAGAGACAGACCTATCAAGTAGCTTTATAGAACGTCTGTACAGTCATTACGTCCTCCTCCTCAGTTTGTTTAGCCACTTCCTCGTATTCCTTTTCGTTTTTTGTAATCATTGCTATAGAATCAACTTTGAATTCTCTCTTTTCTACCTTTCCCTCTGCTACCAGAACTTCAAGGAGGGATTCAATTGTAGAAGTTGCTCTAAGAACGCCGAAAGCCTCAATTTGGTTTTCGAAATCAGATATACCACCCGTTGGAAATTCGAGGTCAGGATAGATTTCTCCCCGTAATTCAGCAGGATTCCAAATCTGATCCTTATCACTTTGCATAATATCCAGTATCTCTTCTTTGAGTGAGGGTTGTACAGTACCTCTTTCCCAATCCATATTACATATTTAATATTGTCTGTTTAAATATCTATGGTATATGTCGTGTGCTTGGGGATTTATAGCTAAATATCCGTTTTGGAGGTTATAAACTCAGACATCCGACTCTCACCCGAGAACCGGACACTCAGAAAACCTCGTCCCACGGGATTTTGTGCTGCTTCCCCATCGAGTGACCCGAACGGTTCCATCCGCCCCGCTCTTGGACGAGGTTGTTCACCGTCGACGGCTTCATGCGCGTGGTTCGGAGTACGCCGTCCGCCTCATCGAGGAACACAAACGCGTACCACGCTGTCGCTTGTGCGTCCGACGCGATGAGAGAGCGCGTCTGTCCTTCCCAGACGCGAAAGCGACCATCGCCGGGATACCTGTTGCCGACTGTCGTTGATGTCGATTTGACCTGGTATTTTGTCGCCCTGCTGGGGTGTCTGAGGTCCCACCAGTCCGGGTCAAGCGATAGGCCCTCCAAGCCGTACACCTCAGCCACGATCTCCTCGGCAACATCGCCAAACGACTTCGACCGCTGTAACCGCTCCTGTCGAGTCCGAGGGAGCGACCGGATATCGAGAACTTCCGTCACTCCTCACCACCGCCAGCCGCCGCCTCGAAGCGCACTATCTCGGCTGGCCGTAGTCCTAACCGCTTCGCCAGCCACGCGATTCCCAGCCGGGAGAGCGCCGCACCGTCGGTGACCGCCAACGTGACACAGAACCAGATGAGAGCGCCCAGCTGTACCCACGTCAGGTCAGGCATCGCTCTCACCTCCGTCCGTTGCCTTCGGTGGGTAGATACCTTCGTCAACGAGCGCCCGGCGGTGTGACCGGACGTCCTCGACGAGCCCGGCGTCGTCGATTCCTTCCTCACCCCGGAGAACACGGACGGCTTTCTCTGCGGTTTCGTGGGCCGCTTGCGCCTCGTTGCGCGTCTCCTCGACGTAGCCGACCACGCGGCGGCCGACCCAGCCCGTGATACCGACCACGAGCATCGATGAGACGCTGACCGCCCATGCCGCTGCGGTGTACGGTTCAACCATCAGCGTCCCTCCAGATTGCCACGGCGCCAACGACGACGGCGATGAGTAGCAGCGTTCCGGGCACACCAAGTGTACCGGTCAACGCACCGAATACCTGCCCCAGTAGCCGTGCTACCGTCATCGAAGCACCACCACCGCAACGACCGCGAGGGCTGCGAGCGTTGTCTGTGGGGCAGTCAACGGCCCGACCGCCGGCAGCGTCGGGAACCCGTCAGGTAGCAGGGCAGGCGGAGACTCTGGCCCGGTGTTCTCAGGCGGCGGGTCACTGCTTCCGTCAGGCGGATCGCCGTCACTGATGGGTGGGTACGTGGGTTCGTCGTTCGGCTCATCACCGGAGTCGGGTACACGCTTCTCGTAGACGTGCATCGTTCCGTACGTCGTCGTCTGCTTTTTCCACGACGGGCCGCCAAGCAGCTGCACACCGAGTTCGTAGTCGCCCGGAATCAGGTCGAAGTTCTCCTGTAGCCTCTCCCACGGAACCCGATTCGAGATTGTAGCCGTCTGTCCGGCTTCAATCGTCTCAGTCTGACTCTGGACATGGGTTTCATCGAATGTCCAGATGACCGCTGCCTCTCGTTCCTTGAACGAGGTGTTCGTCACTTCGGCCTGTAGCTGGGGCTCATATTCCTGCCGTCGGTCGACGCGCGGATCGTCGGGACTGTACACAGCGAACGAGGTCGTTCCGACTGATTCCAGTACGAGCCCGCCGTCTGGAATACTGCCAGCGAACGTCACCATTCAGATCACCACCAGCAGCACGACGGCTAGAGCGAACCCCAGCATCACCTGCTGGGTCGTTCCGCCAAGTGCGTCTGCGATATCGGTAATCATCTCTGTCAGTCGGTCACCTGTCGTCGGCAGGGCCGGGTCCTGTGCATCAGAGTGAACGGTTACCTCCGCGGCCCGCTCTTCTGCAACCGTGTCATTCGGAACTTTCAGCACTTCCGCGGTGACGCTGTGTTCTCCACTACCCAGCGTCACTCGCTTGGTCACCGTCTTCGGGGCGCTATTGCCGTCAAGGCACTTCGTTTCTCGATGGACTTCTTGCCCGTCGACGTAGATGATGACCGGCGTCCGCCATCCAGTGTTGAACTGGAGTATCCCGCTCTGACACGTCCCATCCTGCGGGGCAATAATCGAACTCTCGTTTCCGACTGTGACCGTCACGGTGAACGACTCGTCTGGGCGGGCCTCGCTCGGTACGTCTATACTGTCGATATACGGCTCTGATTGGTCGATATTCAGGTTCACCATTATCCTAACATCCCTCCGAAGTCTGCCCCGGTCCCAGCGTACAGACCCTTGATCTCGACCGGGTCGAGAACGATCTCAGCGCTGTCATCAAGCGGGCCGATAGGCTCCTGTAGTGGGTTCCCATCAGCATCGATAGCCGGTGAGAACCATGTGTACTGAACTCCGTTAGGACCACCGTCCCGGCGCGCTACGCCCATAAACTGGCTGTACGTCGTAGCAAGACACGGGAGGTCACCCTGTGCGCTACCGTCGATAGCGGCCGCTGTCGGGAACACACCAGCCGACATTACCCATTCAACTTCGGGTAGTGGATTCCCGTCCGGGTCCACCACCGAAACTCTCACCGGCCGAAACGCTGCGGGAATAAGTACCCCGCTCCGGTCGGTGCTGGTGGCGTGGTCCCGAGAACGAGTGACCCGTGGCCGGTCGAGGGAGACGGTGACCGTATCTGCTCGGTCACCGGGCCGACGTGGACGGGGCCGTATCGTGTCGGTCGTCGCACCAGCTGCGACGGTCGCCGCCCGTTGCGGAGCTGGACGCTCTGTGCTCAGTGTTTCCCCGTCAGCAGCGGCTCCCGTCCTCGCCGGGATTGGGCGCGTCTGGCTTCCTGCGGTTGTCCCGGCCGGTACTTCAGTGTACGTCGCCATCGGATTACCTCATCCCGATACCGACCTGCGCGACGTTGTGGGCCTTCAGGAGCTTGTACAGGTTGTTCGCACCGCTGTCCTGTATCGTGTCCTCGTGGCTTGCGTCCTGACCGCTTTCCTCCCGAATCCACAGGTCATGGGTCCCGATGATTGCATCGTTGTTGCGGTTGTTCCGATACTGCGAACTGGCAACGACATTGTCGGTCGTGGTGTAGTTCGCGTAGTTGTTGTCGGGATTCACCATCCCGCGGCCGTGGTGTGTGCTTCCCGACTGCGTGCCGCTCATCGCCGGGAGGAAGTTCGTCCACTGCCTCTTTCGTCTGTTATCGTAGTCACCGTCGAAGCACTGTGCGTGCCACAAGATTGCGTAGTTACTTTCGCGGTTGGCCGCCGAGTCGAAGTCCCACGTCTTCGAGAGTTCGGCCATTCCGATGGCGAGATCTTCGTCGTTACCGTCGCCCTCGTTCCGTTCCGCATAGAATACCCATCCAGACTCTGTATAGTCCAGATAGTAACTCACAGAGTGGGACATAGACATCCGCTCGCCACCATGGTCGTCGGGAGCGTACGCCATCGGAGTGTCGTATCCATCATCTCCGGTTTTCGCTTCGATATCGTTGGCGTAGCGGTCGGCCCATGTCGAATTTCCAGCGTCCCATGAGGGGCCGGATTCCATGATGATACCACTACTATATCTGTTATCTCGGATTTTGAGACGATGGTTCTCGCCATTCGGCGTCTCCAGCACGAACCACTCACCAGCAGTGAGCGGAGTCGCACCGCCGTTGGCCGATGTGTCGATGATACTCCAGCCACTGATACTGTCGATGTTGTCGCGGAGTGCCGCGAGCGCTTCGCCCCAGGTAACTGCGTTTGGTCCTGTAAACGTCATTTTACTTGAGTGCCAGCACGTTCAGGGAGGTACTGGCGTCTCCCTCGGTCATCTTCCGATACCACAGCTTTGAGGCACCCAGTCCGCCCGGCGGGGACAGAGAGAACGGCGCGTCCGACGGGGTCAGGGGGATGAACCGGTCAGCCTTATTTGTCGACTTGAACGCGACAACTATCGGGGAGTCAAATCCGTAGACGACGACGGTATCCGCGGCGAAGTCCCACGAAACCGTCTCTTCGTCGGTATCGTCAACCGGAACGCCGGGTTCGCTGTAGTACACCGCTTCCGAGTCGCCCGAAACGTTCTGGTCGATGTCGTCGCCCCGCATCTCCATCAGCAGGGCCGCCAGCAGCGCGTTCGTTTCGTCTTCGAAAGCCTCGTACAGCACGTTCCTCGGTGCGCCGGGGAAGTACTGTTCAAGCAGATCGTCTATCGGTGTATCTGTCCCGATGAGTCCATACCCGCTCATATCGACTGCCCCCGAATCAGTGCCAGAACAGTCGCAGCCTGCACCAGCGAAGTCAACAGCGACGAGAACGGCGCTATCAGGTCGGCCACTATCCGGGCCTTCTCCGCAAGCCCTGCAAGCACGTTCCCGCCGCTGTCACACGGGCAGCCAGTATCGGTACTGCTGCTATCTGGGTCGTCAGTGTCGTGTAGAATCACCATGTGTTGGAACGGTGGCCCGTTAGGCCACCATGGTCTGGGTCACCTTTCGCCGGAGTTCAGCAGCCTCCTCATCCGGTCGAAGGGGCCGCTGATTCACCGGGATACTCACCTCGACGTTCTCCGCGTCGGCTGCCTCGACAGCCGTGGCGAACTCTGTGTCGAAGAACAGCAGGTCCATGTTGAACTTCGGCGGGAGGACACCGCGCATCCCGCTGTTGCGTCCGTCCCATGTGATCTGGCGGTCCGTCTCCGGCGAATCCGGGTTCGAGAACGCCCATGTGATACTGTCTTCGCTCTGAAGTTCCTGCGAGACGTTGCCCTTCCCACTGTTGCGCTTCTGTATCTTCGTCAGCCCGTGGCGCATCACCGCGTAGAAGGCGACTGAGACATCGCCGTTTCCGGTCGTCTCTTTCAGCTCTGCCGACGCAACGAAATCGCCGTCAGTCCCGAACGTGCCAGTGTACTGCGTGTCTGTGCTGTCAGTAATGAGCGTATCCGGGTCACCGTCACCGTCGCTGTCGAAGTAGCCGACGAGCGAGGCGTCGGTCGTGTACTCGCCGGCAGTCACGTCGTCCATGTAGTCGACGATCGGGGCCTCGGGAGTGAGGTCGACCGTAGTAGTGTCACCCCCTGCTGCCGTCGCTGTCTGTTTGCCGACGAGTGCTACCACCAGCGGCATCCCGACTGGAACCTTCCAGACCTGTGTGCTCGGGACCTTCGTCGTGGCGACGATTCCCTCTGAACCGGGCTGATAGCTCTTGAAATCGAACATCTCAGAACCGAGGTAGACCGTCTTCCCCGGCCGTGCGTTGGCTCCGCTCATGGTCTACCGGTTGTCCACCTGCATGGGGTAGTTGAAGAACAGCGTTGCCGGGTCGACCACGTCGGGGCCGTTCACCAGAAGCGCCAGCTCGTCAGCGTCTTCCAGCGTCAGCCGCCCATTCGGAACTCGGTCACGGAGGAACCGAACCCGGCGGCGTTGTGCGTTCTCGCCGGACTGCTGGTCCTTCAGCGACAGTGTGTTGAACGGTGAGACGGCGAACTCGCTGATGACCGTCCACGAATCCAGCGGGTCGTTCGGTTCCCGATAGCCGAAGCCGATCTTCGTCGAGCGCGAGACGTTGCCGCCGTCCTTGGCTTCAACGTCGAGAATCGCTGGCGATCCCTGTGCGATAGAGATAGCGATTCCCTCCGGCACGTCCCACGTCGTGATCGGCGTCGGCGTACCCGCGACGTTCTCGGAGACTGTCGCGTACTGGAGTTCCGTGCTGAGTGTTTCGTCGGTCATCAGTTGGCCCTCCGTGCAGCGTCGAAGCTCTGGACACCGAGCATAGCGAAGCCGATTCCGATACCGATAGCGAGCATCCCGAGCGAGCCCCGAAGCGGGCCGACCCATGCTGCCGCAATGAGCCCGAGCCCGATGAGCGAGAAGGCCCCACCGGTGACCATCGATGCAGAGCCGAGGTCGCCCTCAAACACTGCATTCGATACGTCCACCAGTCGATCCTCGATGTTGATACCTCCTGCCGACATCAGAACGGGAAGCCCTGCCGCCGCGCTGGCACCGATAGCAGCGTTCCGTTCAGAGACTTGTAGTGCCATAATTCAGATGATGAAGTAGCCCGCGATGATTGCAGCCCCGAACCCGCCCACAGCAGCCATCCCGATGGGCGTTTTCAGGAACTCGACGATACCATTGGACCCGGAGCTACTGGGTGACCCACCCGACTCCGAGTTTCCGCTTGTGCTGGTCGAAACCATGCGACCAGTAGTTGCCGCGAGGGATGATTCAGTATTTGTTTGTTGACAACACCGATAGCGGATGGCCGCGAGAAGTCTGTACGCGCTATTTTACGCTATCGTAGGTGCGCCGGAATCTCAACCGGCCCTCTGATAGTCGATGATGCTCCAGCCACATCTTTGTACGTGAGGAACTGGTACGCGTTCGGGTCCATCTCGGTCACCCGGTGCTTGTCGGGGATACTCACCTTGCTGAATTTGCTGTCCTCGTGGTCACCGTAGGCGAAAATCAGGTAGTTGTCCGTCTGTGTCCAGATCTGATCGTGGACTTCTTTCGCCTTGTGAGCGGCGAGTACCAACCCACAGTTAGCGTGGGTGACGTGCCACTTCACGAGGTGCTGAAGGACTTCGGGAATATGATGTGCGGACATCCAGTTGTGTGCCTCATCGAGATAGAGGTAACACCGCTTGAGCTGGCCGAACGCTCGAAGGTACTCGTCGAGGACATCCTCGGTGAACGGATTTTCTCGAATTACCTGCTGAGTGTTGCCGCGCATCCAGTGGTCGAGCACGTCACCGGGATTATCGGGAAACACCGCACCCGGTGGCCCATGCTCGGCGTTCGGATCGATACAGATGTAGCGCTCTGTCTGGGTCAGCAGGTGCTCGAATAGCACTGACTTCCCCGAGTTCTTCTGGCCGAGGATGACCGAGATTTCGCTCAGGTCAATATCCATCGCTTGCTATTGCCCCTCGCTGCCGCTGTACTCGCCGGGTTCCGGTACGTCGACGTCAAGCTCATCGTACAGCCCGCGCCGAGTGAGTACGTCGTCAAGCGTAGCGATAGCGTAGGCTGTCGCCTCCGGCCTCGCAAGCGCGTACTGCGAGAAGAGATGGATGAATGTCTCAGGACCGAACTGGTCCTCCGCGCGTTGTGGGTCGAGGCCGAACATCGGAGCGAACCCCTGTAGCTTCGCCTCGATCTGGTCGACTGTTTCCTCATTGTCGACGAGGGCGGACCATCCCAGTCCGCGAAGGTCTTCCTCCACCTCGTAGAGTGTCCGGGCCGTTGCACCGCTGTCGTCGGCAACTTGTTTGAGTCGCTGCGTTCGTTCTTCGGGCGATTCGTCTGCCTGACTCGCTACTAACGCGAGCTGCTGAATGATTTCCTGCATGATTACCAGGTACTGCTGTCTTCAAAATCGAATTCGCTTTCTGCGCTGTTCTCGCTCTGTTCTGCTCTGTGTTCGGCGCGAGTGTCGCGGCGATCTCGGCGGCCGTCCTGACCGCGTACCGCTGTCACGTCGTCGTTGAATTCAGGAGCGTCTTCGCTCTGTTTCCGGTCAGTCTCAACCGGGTCAGTATCTCGATGGCGACGATAGCGCATCGCTCGGCCCCCAGCGGTTCCCAGCATCGATAGAGCGAACATCGCTGTCGGGCTGACATCGACATCGTGCTCGTCGCACATGGCGATGAACAGCTCTGCGTTGGCCGCTTTCTCCTGTTCAGACAGTTCCCAGCCCTCCCAGTCAGTCATCGTCGCGGTCATCGAGAAGGGCATTCCAATGAGGTGCTTCACGACCGTCTCATCAACTACCATGCCGCTGGCCTGCTGGGTTCCCGCTGGTGAGTGGTCACCGCCGGAGTCGGGTTGTCCCTCGGCACTGTCGCCGCTCTCTCCTGACTCTTCCCCGAAGGCATCAGCGAACGTCTCACGGACTTCCTCGCGGCGCTGTCGTTCTCCCTCGCTATCTGCTTCCGCTACGATTTCGTCTGTTGAACGGTCGCTATTGCCGCGTATCCGGTCCAACAGGCCACCGCTATCCTCGCTGTTCTCGCTACTGTCGTTTTGCTCCTGCTGTTCTGGTTTCTCAGCGTGTTCGCTATTCTCGCTCTGATTCGCTGGTGACGCCGACTCACTCGGTTCGAGGTCGTCTGGTGACAGCCCGTCTAAGTCGACACCGCTGGGTGGTTCTACTGCTGTTCCTTCGTCGTCTGGCGCTCCTTCAGGGGATAGCTTCTCTTTCCCCTCGTGACCGACGGAGATAGCGTCTGTCTGTGTCTCTGTGCTCGCGCTCGTACTCTCTGAGTTTGTCACTGTCTGGGTTCCTCCCTCCGGTTCGCTATCGTTGCCACTGTCGACGTTCTCGCTCTCACTGAGTGCGAGTGTATCTGTGAGAAAATTCTCTAATTCTGCCTCCTCTACACCGACAATTCGCCCGTACCCGTGTTCCCCGGCGAGACGCTGTTTCTCGCTGTACGGTAGCGCCTCTAATTCCGCTACTGTAGAAGGGTCCGCGGGTTGGGAGCTGTCTGTTTCCTCGCTGGCGGCCATGCGGCCGGCGATAGTGGCACTACTACCAAGGGTTCTCGCTTGTTGTCAACAGCAGAGAATAGAGAAACAGGTTACTTTGACTGGCGTTCAATCTGAGACAACTTGTCACGAACCGCATCTCGGATCAAATCGGATCGGCTGTGATATCCGGCCGCTACGTAGCTCTCGTCTATGTTTTCGACCATTGACTCGGGCATCGATACACCGGTTGTATTTCGAGTCATAGTCTTTGATGGGGCGATATACAAAATAAAACCTGTTGCTTAGTTAATAATTAACTAAGCAAGACGGAAATCACGCATCGGCAGTTTGGTTCTGAGTTCCACCCTTACGTGAGAACGGTCGGACGTGGACAGCGGTGTAGTCGCTTGGTGGTATCCCGTTCTGAAGATGGACATACCCGCGCTTCTCAAGCCGGGCAAGAAGGCGCTGTGCGTCTTGTTGGTCGATACTATCGACAGCCTGAGCAAGTGCACGCTTCGCGCTTTCTCCTCGGACAATGCCGTTATCAGTGCGCTTCTCGCAGAGCGTCCGGTAGGCAATGGCAAGTTCTCGATTGTCCGGGTCAGCATATGGTTCAAGCCCGCCATCAGTCTCCGGCTCCGAAACGCGCTGACGAACGTATTCCTCTAGATCGGCGCTCATGTTGTCGACCTGTTCCTTGTACTGTTCTTTCAGCGTGGTCGACAGACGGAAGGTGATTTTGTCACTCCCATCTTCTTCGTGAAGTTGGCTTCCACCAGTCATGTCTGACTAGCCACCTCCCCGTAAGACGGGGCCGAATCCCCATACGGCGGCGTGACGGACGCCGATGTTGGTACGTGTAGGACAGCCCCCCATGGGGTCGCCAGAAGGTCACGCGCTAGGGCGGGCGTGCGCGCCTGTGTCATCGGCGGCCCTCCATCTCGTCACGGGCAGAGCGGAGTAGGTTCCCGATGGTTCCGGGCGAGCGACCGGAGAGTCGGGCGTACTCCCGAACCCCGAGGCTTCCGAGGTCACAGGTCAGGTAAGCGTCGAGTTCGGCAGGAGTGAGTTGGTTGAAAGCGGTCGGTTCGTCGTCGAGGCGGAGCCATGCTGGTGGTGATGGGTACTCGCGGCCGGTGTCGAGATGTGCGACGACGATCTGCCCGCGGACCCACTGCCACCACAGCGAAGCGACGTGGGCACACCAGCCGCCGTGGTACTGGTAGCCGGCGCAGTCGCAGTCTGCGACGAGTGTGCGGCCCTGTAGCGCCCACAGCACGCGGTGAGTGCTGTCGCCGTCGCTCAGGTAGACGACACGCTCGGCGTCGTTGATAGCGCCGCCTCGGTCGTTCTCGGACTGTGCGCGCTTCCACGCCGTCGACAGCGTCCAGTCGTCGGGCATCGACAACGTCGACGGGCCACCAACAGACTGAGGCAGGTCGTCGCTCGCTTGCCAGCTCCGGCTGGCACGGCTCATGGACGACACACCCCCTTGTCTAGCGCCGGACACGGCTGTCGTGGTGATTCGATGTAGCCGCCGCAGTAGTCGCAGATGGACAGCTCGTGAGCCCGCTGAATACTCACAGCGACCACCCCGTAGAGCGGCCGCTAACTGTTAGGAAACCCGGGAAAAAGGGTTTGTATGGTATGGGCCGGCGCGAATTCGAATCGCGGTTACGGCCACCCGAAGGCCGAAGGATACCAGGCTACCCCACCGGCCCGTGCGATAGCAATCGGATAGAAGACAGGGGCAGTTTTAACGGTTGCGAAACAGCGAGAAGCGGAGCGGTTTCACCGGCGGCCCGCAAGCGGGAGGTATGGACCGCCACGACGAACGCATTCCGACGGAGACGTTCGCCACCTGTCTCGACAACATGCCCCAGCCCTGTGTCGACCTCGTCGTCGAGTACGAGGACGGAATCGTACTCACACGACGTCAGAACGAGCCAGCCAAAGGCGAGTGGTTCTGGCCGGGGAGTCGCCTCTACAAGGGGGAGCGACTGGACGACGCGGCGGCGCGCATCGCCCGAGAGGAGCTTGGCCTCACATCGGTTGCGACGGAACAGCTCGGTGTCAGCGAACACTTCTGGGACGTTTCTTCAGTTGATGGCGTCGACTCCCGACACACGGTACCAATTGTGTATCGAGCCGTCCCCGACAACGGGGCCGAAATAGCACTCGACGACCAGCACGACTCGTATCGCATCGTCACAGAGGTTCCGGCAGACGCGAACCAGTACGTCACGGAAT
Organism: Haloarcula sp. KBTZ06; assembly: GCF_048595605.1. Lineage (NCBI taxonomy): Archaea > Methanobacteriati > Methanobacteriota > Halobacteria > Halobacteriales > Haloarculaceae > Haloarcula > Haloarcula sp. KBTZ06. The sequence continues at coordinate 341,343 of NZ_CP184337.1, read as the reverse complement.
ACTTCGAGCAGTTCGATATCACCCAGTAGCGGGTGAACAGTGCTGTTTTGAGGACGAATACGTGTTTCATGAGTAGTCAGGCTGTACGAGACTAGCAGGCAACTGAACAGAAGATTGATTACGCATCGCAGTTACTCACTAACTGAGTAACTATGACCATCCTCATCACTGGCGGCGACGGCTACGTCGGGTGGCCGGCCGCACTGCGAATCGCGGACCGAACGGACGACCGAGTGCTGCTTGTCGACAACTTCGCCCGAAGAGAGTGGGTCGAGGACGTCGGCGCGACGAGCGCGACACCGGTCGCCAGTATCGACGAACGCCTCGACGCGGCTCGCGAGGTCCACGGGCTGACGAACCTCTCCTTCGTCGAGGGCGACCTCGCCGAGAAGTCCTTCGTCGATGAACTGCTGGCGGTCCACGAACCAGAAGTCGTGGTCCACACCGCCGCGCAGCCGTCCGCGCCGTACTCCCAGATCAACGGCGAGCGGGCGAACTACACCCAGCACAACAACCTTCAGGCGACGCGGAACCTCCTGTGGGGCCTCGAAGAACACGACCTCACGGACACCCATTTCGTCGAGACGACGACGACGGGCGTCTACGGCGCGCCGGAGTTCCCGATTCCGGAGGGCGGTGCGGCGATGGAGAACCAAGGTGAGCGCGACGACGTGCCGTTCCCCAACATGGGCGGGAGCTGGTACCACGCGACCAAGGGCTTCGACGCACAGAACATGCGCCTGGCCCACACGCAGTTCGACATCCCGATTTCGGACGTTCGGACGGCCATCGTCTACGGGACAGAGACCGAGGAGACCCGCGAGGGCGACCGGCTCAAGACCCGCTTCGACTTCGATTACTACTTCGGCACGGTCACGCACCGCTTCTGTGCGCAGGCCGTCGCGGGCTACCCCGTCACCGTCTACGGCAAGGGCGAACAGCGCAAGCCGTTCATCTCGCTGGAGGACGCCGTCGAAGGGCTGGCTGAAGTGGCGCTGACCGACCCTGACGAACGTCCTGACGGACTGACGGTGTACAATCAGGTCACGCGCGCCATCAGCATCGTCGAAATCGCCGAGACGATTGCCGACGTGGGCGGCGAGTACGACCTCGACGTCGACGTCGAGCACTTCGAGAACCCCCGCGACGAGGACGAGACCCACAAGATGGAGATCGAGAACGACCGCTACGACGACCTCATCGGCGGCCAGTCCCAGTCCTTCGAGGACGGCGTCGGCGACATCTTCGAGACGCTGACGCGGTACGCCGACACCATCGAAGCCCACGAGGACCGGTTCCTGCCGGGCGTCCTGAGCGAGGACTGACGATGGACGTGCTGGTCACCGGGGCCTGTGGCTACATCGGCAGCGCGCTGATTCCACTGCTCCGAGAGGACGCCCGCGTCGACGACATCGTCGTCTTCGACGACCTCTCCTCGGGGTCGCCGCGGGCGCTGCTGGGGACGCTCGGCGACGGCCTCGCGTTCCGCCGTGGCGATGTCCGCGAGTACGGCGACGTGGAGAGCGCCATGCGCGGCGTCGACCGCGTCATCCACCTCGCGGCTATCACTGGCGCGTCGAGTACCCACGAGCGCCGCGAGGAGACGTTCGCCATCAACTACGACGGCACTGAGAACGTCCTGACCGCGGCGGGCAAGCTCGGCGTCGACCACGTCGTCTTTGCCTCCTCGTGTAACGTCTACGGCCGCGCGACCAGCACCGACATTGACGAGACAGTCGACCCGGACCCAATCAATCCCTATGCGGAGACGAAACTCCAGTCCGAGACGCTACTGCAGGAGTACTGCGACGAGTTCGATATGACTGGCACCGCCCTGCGAATGGCTACCAACTTCGGCCACTCGCCGGGCATCCGGTTCAACCTCGTCGTGAACTACTTCGTGTTCCGCGCGCTCACCGACCGCCCGCTCACTGTCTACGGCGACGGCTCGAACTGGCGGCCGTTCATCCACGTTCAGGACGCTGCCCGCGCCTACGCGGAGGCGGTGTGCGATCCCAAGTCCTGGGACGAACCGGTGTACAACGTCGGGTCGATGGAATCGAATTACCAGATTTCGGAGATTGCAGACATCGTCGCGGACGAGGTCGCTCCAGTCGACGTGACCTATCTCGAAGACGAGCATCCCGGCCCGTCGTATCACGTCAACTTCGACCGACTGAGTCAGACTGGCTTCGAACCATCGTGGACGCTCCGCGAGGGCGTTCGCGACCTCGCGGAGAAATTCACCACCAATGCCTGAGACAGAACCCACAGACACCACGTCCCACATCGCTGTCACCGGCGGTGCGGGCTACATCGGCAGCCGCGTCATCTACGAGCTACAGCAGGCCCACCCCGACTGGGAGATAACTGCCATCGACAACTTCTATCGCGGTACCGTGCGGTCAGTCGGCGATGTCGACATCGAACACGTCGACATCCGGAACCGAGACCGTCTGGAAGCGGCGCTAGACGGGGCCGACGTCGTGATGCACCTTGCGGCGGTGTCCGGCGTCGACGACTGCGAGGAGAAACAAGACCTAGCGTACGAAGTGAACGTACAGGGAACGGACAACGTCGCCTGGTTCTGCCGCAAGACAGGCGCAGCACTGATTTTCCCGTTCTCGATGGCCGTCATCGGCGACCCACAGGAATTCCCCATTACAGTCGACCACCCACGGGACCCGCTGAACTGGTACGGCCGAACGAAACTGCTCAACGAGCGCGATGTCGAGACGTACGCCGACGGCGCGTTCCCTGCCCACCAGTTCATGATATCGAACCTCTATGGGAGCCACAAGATAGACGGCCAGACCGTCTCGAAGGGGACCGTTATCAACTTCTTCGTGAACCGCGCGCTCGCTGGCGAGACGCTGACCGTCTACGAGCCCGGAACGCAGTCCCGGAACTTCATTCACGTCAAGGACGTGGCCCGGGCCTACGTCGATAGCTGCGAACGGCTACTGGAGCAACTGGACCGCGGCGAGACCGGCGTCGAAAAATACGAGATCGCAAGCGACGAGGACCCGGGCGTCCATACCGTCGCCAACCTCGTCAGGGATATCGCCGCCGATATCGCCGACATCGATGCCGACGTGGAACTGGTCGAGAACCCGCGTGGCGACGACGAGACGCTCGTCGATTCGTTCCCGGTCGACACCGGCCGAACGACGGACGTACTGGGCTGGACGCCGGAACACGACGTAGAATCGGCGATTCGAGCGGCGCTAGAGTCGGCAAACACGTAGACGACGAGTCCCGATGGATTTATTCGCCAGACCGGAAAGAGAAGATACATGAGCGATACGCCCGGGGCGGGAGCGGTACTCGATGACCGGCCCGAGCTACGAGACACGACAGCGGCGGTTCTGGCCGTCGACGACGAACAGGACGGCTGGACGTTTGACGACATTCCCATCGATTCGGGCCAGTTCGGTGAACTCGTCTCCGCGGGCATCGTCGAGAAAGACGGTGACGAGTACCGCGTCGCTGATCCCGACGCTGTGCGGGCCGCGCTCAGCGGCGACTCCGAGGTCGGTAGCGACAGCGAGAGCGGGACGGCTCTCGGTGACGCGCTACGGTTTGATTTCGACGCGCGAGCAACTGGCCTGCTCGTCGCTGCTCTAGCGGTCGTGTTTGTCGCCCGAACGTACGTCATCGGGTCGATCTACCGCGGCGACGACATCGTCCTGTCGAGTAACGATCCGTATTACTACAGATATCACGTCGAGCAGGTCGCGGCCAACGCCGGCGGCGCGGCCGATTTCGGAGCGCTCTCCGTGATTCCGGATGTAGTAACTAACGGGGAGCCACTCACGGTCGCGACGCTCTGGTGGGTCGCCAGCCTCTTCGGCGGGAGCAAAGCAGTTATTGGCCACGTTCTCGCTTGGTATCCGGTCGTGTCGGCACTCGTCACGGGCGTCCTGCTCTATCTACTCGCGGTTCGGGTGTCCGGCGATCGGCGTGTCGGTCTCGCATCGGTCCTCTTCCTGGCATTTATTCCCGGCCACGCCTTTCGGACGAGCCTGGGTTTCGCAGATCACCACGCCTTCGACTATCCCTGGCTGGGACTCACCGCGCTTGCACTCGTGGTCGCGCTAACGACGGCCACGAGCCGAACGTCGCTTCGTCGACCACAGCCGTGGATCGCCGCGGTCGGTATCGGTGTCGGGATTGCCGGACAGGTACTTGCGTGGGAAGCCGGGCCGCTGCTTGTCCTGCCGGTCTGTCTGGTGGTGCTTGGACAGACACTGCTGGATGGCTCAAACGACCGGTCGGCACTGGTCAGGAACGCGCCGGTCCTTGCCGGCGTTAGCCTCGGCGCGATACTCGCCTGGAGTGTTCATACTGTCACCGGCTGGCAGACTGCGCTCGTCGCTAGCACGCCAGCACTGCTGACGCTGGGCACTGTTGTCGTCATCGCGACAGCAGAAGCGGCCAGACGATTCGGTGGCACTGCCAGACAACTGGCTGTGGTCGATGTCGGACTTGGCGTCGTCAGCCTCCTCGTCTTTCGTTTCGGCTTCACAGAACAGTGGGGCACGTTCGACAGGCGGCTCGATACGCTGTTTCGGTCCGACGCGATCGCCGAGACGTACGGACTGTTCAGCGCAGACGCCTTCGGCTTCCTGTTCCTGCTCGGCCTGACGCTGTTCCTGGCACTCCCGGCGATGGTGTGGGGCATCGACCTCGCTCGGAACGACCGAAGCGGCTGGCTCGTCGCCAGTAGCTACGCCTGGGTGCTGTTCGCTCTCGCCGTGATTCAGGTCCGTTTCGTCGGCGAACTGGCCCCGTTTCTCGCACTGTTCGCCGGCCTCGCGTTCGTCTGGGCCGCCTCGTGGGTCGATCTCGCCCGACCGGTGCTGACGACTGGCGACAGCGACCTACGGGACGTACTCGTTCCCGACACCCGGGCAGTTGCGTCGCTGGTCGTACTGTTCCTGTTGTTCGGGGCCCTCGGAATGGTGCAGGTGCCGGTGAAGACGAGTCAGGTGCTCGTCGAGGACGGGACATACGACGCGGCGACTGCAATCGAGGCAGACGCCGCCGATCGCGGGCTCGAATACCCCGAAAACTACGTCCTCAGCCGCTGGGGACAGAACCGCGTGTACAACTACTTCGTCAACGGTGAGTCACGGAGCTACGGCTACGCCCGCCAGACGTACGGGCCGTTTGTCGCAGCAACGGACCCTGATGAGGCCCACAATCGGATTTCCGGTCGAGTCGGATACGTCGTAACGACAGAGATGGAACTGGAGGAACCGAGCACGATGTACACTCGGTTACACCAGCACTTCGGAAGCCAGAACGGAGATGTGGACGGACTGGCCCGCTACCGGCCGCTCTTCACGAGCGAAGACGGGAGCCACAAGGCGTTCGCGGTCGTTCCCGGTGGAGAGATCCGGGGGACTGCAGCCCCGAATTCGACCGTCTCGGTCGCAACGACAGTCGCCGTCTCAGACAGGGAGGTCGACTACGAGCGCCGGACGTCGGCCGACCGAAACGGTGCGTTCACTGTTACCGTCGCAAACCCCGGGACGTACACCGTGACGACCGATAGCGGAAGTGAAACGACCGTCGAAGTCACAGAACAGACAGTGTACGACGGCGGCAACGTCACTGTCGAGTGATTTTCCGAGACAGACACGCTGTGGTTCTGAAGCGAAACGACCATTGTACCCACCGAAAGAACAGAGAGTGTGCGCGTCTGGGTTCGTGCCGTCATCGTACTTGTGCTGTGTCTGATACTCGGTGGACTGTTCGTCCACGCGGCAGTTACAGAAGAGCAGCGGTCCCCGTATCCAGATGCTGTGGACCTTTCGACCGGGTACGAGTCGTACGTCGGACAGCACCTCATGGTGTTTGGAACAGTGACAGAGACCGGCGATGGCGGAATGGCAATCAGGGCCGAAAGCGACGGGACGGCAATAACGCTCAGGGTCACTGGGACGGAAGCGGCCGTCGAACCCGGTGGCGTCGTTCAGGTGTACGGAACGCTTGAATCGAATCAGACGATAGCGGCCGAGCGCGTCGAAGTCGTCAACAGCAGTCGGTGGGCGGAGTTCTACAAGTACGGTGCCTCGGCTGTCGGCGCGCTCGGATTCCTGCTCCTGTTCTTCCGGTATTGGCGAATTGACCGAGATACGTGGACACTGGAGGCCCGCGATGGCTGACCTGCTGACTCACCTGCTCGTACCATACATCCTTTTGACGGTCGCGAGTTGGCGCATCGACTGGCTCGATCAGCGCTGGGTCATCGTTGGGATGGGCGGTGCGGCGATTCCCGATCTGGTGAAAGTCGGGATCGTGGTGGACGGGAGCACTGTCGAAGCGTTTCTGGGCATGCCGTTCACTTATGCGCCCCTCTCCACACTCGGCGGAGTCCTGCTACTGGCCGGTGTCATCACCGTCGCATTCGAGAGACGCCACTGGCGGCGCGTGTTCGGACTCGTGACGTTCGGCGGCCTCACGTCGCTGCTGCTCGATGGGATGCGAGTGTACGCCGACGGGCGAGCGAGCGCCTGGCTGTATCCGTTCACGAACTGGCGGCCGCCGACGCCGAGCCTGTACGTGTCTTCGGACCCGACCGTGCTCGTTGTGGCGCTACTCGCTGCCGGCACGGTAGCCGTCATCGACAGGCAAATACAGGCAGGTAACTGACTGCGCTACCAGGTCAATCCTTCGTAGGTGATGCCGTCGCGCCGCTCGATGATGCGTCGACCGTCAACGACGACGGAGTCTGCCATCTCGTCGAACGCAGCGTCGAGCGCTGCGAACTCGTCCCAGTCAGTGACGACAACAGCGCCTGACGCACCCGCGAGAGCGGTTGCGGCCGAGTCGGCGTACTCGATGTCGGGATAGCGTTCGCGCATATTCTCGGTGGCAACGGGGTCGTAGGCGACGATTTCCGCGCCACGTTCTTTGAGTCCCTCGATGACCGGAACCGCGCGCGTGTTCCGGATATCGTCCGTTCCGGGTTTGAACGCCAGGCCGAGAACGGCGATGCGTTTGCCGGACACGTCGACGTGGTCGTCAAGTAGGGAGAGGAGGCGCTTGGGCTGGTCGTCGTTCAGTTCTACGGCCGCAGAAAGAACAGCAGGGTCGTAGCCCTGCTCCCGTGCCGCGGCGATGATGGCGTCCGTGTCCTTCGGGAAGCAACTGCCGCCCCAGCCAACGCCGCTCCGGAGGAACTGGTCGCCGATGCGGTCGTCGAGTCCGATGGCATCGGCGACCTCGTAGGCGTCGACGCCGAACTCCTTGCAGATGTTCCCGATGTCGTTGATGAGGCTGACTTTCGTCGCCAGAAACGTGTTGTTGGCGTACTTTATCATCTCGGCCTCGGCGATACCGGTTTCGACGACCGGCACATCATCGTCAGCGGCCTCGCGAAGCGGTTCGTACAGTTCGTTGAGAAGCGCCGTCGCACGGTCGTCGTCCGTCCCGAAGACGAGTTTGTCGGGGTTCAGGAAATCCGCCACGGCCGTCCCCTCGCGCTGGAACTCGGGATTGGACGCGACGAGGAAGTCCGTCCCGCGTTCGAGACCGGCGTCGGCGATACGGGGGGCGAGCCGGTCCTCGGTCGTGTTTGGGACGACAGTCGACTTCGTGACGACGAGGTGTGGATCCGTTGCCGCGTTCTCGGCACCGGCCAGCGCCTCGCCGACGGATGCCGCACCGGCTTCCATGAACTGGAGGTCGATGCTCCCGTCGTCGTTCGAGGGCGTCGGGAGCGCCAGCATCGTCAGTTCAGTATCGAGGATCTCGTCGTAGTCGGTACTTGCCCGAAGTCGACCGCCGCCGTGTTCGGCGACGAGTTCGTCGAGGCCAGGTTCGTGTATCGGCGACCGGCCGTCGTTGACCGTGTCGACGATGTCCTCGTCGATGTCTATCGTTACCACTTCGTGTCCGAGATCCGCAAGACACGCCGCGACCGTCGTCCCGACGTATCCGCTCCCGACAATACTGACGTTCATCGGGCGGCAGTAGTCGAGGGGCGGATATTATAATTCGGATCTTATAATTCGACAAGAGTTTTATCGGACGGCCAACGAATTGAGATATATGAAAGCTGTCGTACTCGCCGCTGGTGAGGGGACCCGTCTCCGCCCGCTGACCGAAGACAAGCCGAAGGGAATGGTAGAGGTCGCGGGGAAACCGATTCTGACCCACTGCTTCGAGCAGTTGATCGAACTAGGCGCTGACGAACTGCTGGTAGTTGTCGGCTACAAGAAGCAGGCCATCATTAATCACTACGAGGACGAGTTCGAAGGCGTCCCGATCACCTACACCCACCAGCGCGAACAGAACGGCCTCGCACACGCGCTTCTGACCGTCGAGGAGCACGTCGACGACGACTTCATGCTGATGCTCGGCGACAACATCTTCGAAGCGAACCTCCGAGATGTCGTCAACCGGCAGGCGGAGGAACGTGCCGACGCCGCTTTCCTCGTTGAGGAAGTCCCATGGGATGAGGCCGGGCGGTACGGTGTCTGTGACACCAACAAGTACGGCGAGATCACCGAAGTCGTCGAGAAACCGGAGGACCCGCCGTCGAACCTAGTGATGACCGGGTTCTATACGTTCACGCCGGCCATCTTCCACGCCTGCCATCTGGTACAGCCCTCCAACCGCGGCGAGTACGAGATCAGTGACGCGATTGACCTCCTGTTGCACTCCGGGCGGACGATCGACGCGATCCGCATGGACGGCTGGCGGAACGATATCGGCTATCCAGCGGACCGCGACCAGGCCGAGAAACGGCTGCAGGGCGAGATTGACCCGGAAATGGCTGCCGAGAACATCGCTGCAAGCGAGTGAGAGGCCAACACAGGATAGCCTGGTCAGTAACCAGTGAGGACCACACAGTCACGTAGTTGGATCGACGCTGTGATAGCCGATACGACTGCGCTGGTACGTTCGTCGTGGGTGCGTCAGTACGCAAACAGCTCTCGTGCAATACTGTCTCTCAGTAGCACACCGTCTATTCAGGGCGGTTTGACTACAGTAGCTTCAGTATTTGAGTCCCGGGACGCAGGACTTATCCCGGAACTCGGCAATCACACTGATAATGGATAGTGGCTGGCGGTACCGGGTCGCAAGTGTAGCCGGCGTCGTCGTGCTGACAGCGGCCGCCGTCGCACTTGTTAACAACGCTACCATCCAGTCGATAGCGACAACCATCCCGGTGTTCAATCGGCTACCGACTGACCCCCCAACTGGGTCGGAGTTCACGTTTGAACTGTTGGTCACAATCGCAGTCGTCGTTAGTGTGTTCCTCCCACTGTACAAACCCCGCCCGCGAAGAATTCTCGACGCTATAGCACTGGCCCAGAAGCGGGTGCTCGTAGCAGTTCTTGTTCTGGCAACAATCGGCTACTTCGACTACACGTACCGATTGCCGCGCTTGACGGTCGTGTTAGTAACTCCCTTATTACTGGTCGCACTGCCCGCATGGTTCGTGTGGATTCGCAAGCGGCCGTCGTCAAACGGCGAACGAACCATCGTCGTTGGGGACGACCTCAAGGTGATAGAAGAAGTGGCAAGTGAAGTCGACGGGACGCTTCTGGGCTATCTCTGTCCAACGAGTGTCATTACGACAGTCGAACGGACCGAAGCCATCGCTGACGGCGGAACTAACACCAGTGGGTTGGAACGGCTAGGTGGCCTCTCGCGAATCGAGGACGTACTCGTCGAGTATGATATCGACACTGTTGTGCTAGCGTTTGAACATGCCGACCGGGCAGAGTTCTTCGGCGCTCTCGACGCCTGTTACGAGTACGGTGTCAACGCGAAAGTCCATCGCGACCATACAGACTCTGTGTTGACCGCCAGCGGTGGCGTCGGAACCCTGATCGACGTGGAGATCGAGCCATGGGACATACAGGACTATATTCTCAAGCGCGCGTTCGATATCGCGTTTGCATCGGCTGGGCTGGTCGCGCTATCGCCCGTGATTATTGGCATTATACTTGCGATAAAAGCAGAAGACGGTGGCTCAATACTGTACCAGCAAGACCGAACAGCAGTTTTCGGAGAAACCTTCTCCATCTACAAGTTCCGGTCGATGATCGAGAACGCCGAAGACGAGACCGGCGTGAAAATCAGTGACGAGGATGCGGGTGGGATCGATCCACGCGTGACATCGGTTGGCCGAGTGCTGCGACAGACGCACTTGGATGAGATCCCACAGCTCTGGTCGATACTACGGGGAGATATGAGCGTCGTCGGCCCACGGCCAGAACGGCCGGAACTGGACTCGGATATCCAGAGCGGTGTCGTTGACTGGCAGAAACGATGGTTCGTCAAGCCAGGCCTGACCGGGCCTGCCCAGGTTAATCATGTGACTGGAAAAGAGCCGAGCGAAAAGCTACGATACGACCTCGAATACGTGCGTGACCAGTCGTTTAGCTATGATATGAAGCTTGTTTCAAGGCAGGTCTGGAGCGTTCTTATTGACCTCGTGATGGCATACAGAAATCGGTGAGAACTGGCAGGCCATTGTACGACCCACTTGCTCCAGTATCGGCCGGAGTACACCGTTCGTAGTGAACTCACGTATCTCCGAAAAACGCTCCAGCAGAGGGTATCGCGGCACAAACCCTGGGAAGCATACGAGTTATACACTCTATGCACGGTGCTGTCACATCTTAAGTTGCGCGACCCTAGAGAAATTCTGCCCCCACCTCTGTAGCCTGCTCTGGAAAAGCGAGCCGCTCCGGTTCAACAACAGCTAAATTAGTGGCAACCCCGATCCGGTAGAGCTCTCAGAGAGCCGCAAATAGCCAGCTACGCGCTGCTCACTCGACTGTCACGCTTTTCGCCAGATTCCGCGGCTTGTCAATGTTCCGCCCCAGCAACGCAGCCGTGTGATACGACACCAGTTGCAGATGCGTGTTCGCCAGCACTGCAGCGGCTCGCGGATGGGTCTCCGGAATCTGGAGCACATGGTCGGCGTACCGTTCAACGTCGCTCTGTCCGTCCGTAATCGCGACCACCGGCGCGTCCCTTGCTTCGACCTCTTTGACGTTCCCGATCGTCTTGCGGGTGCGCTCGTCGTCACCAGTCACGATAGCGAACACGGGCGTGTTCTCGGTCACCAGCGCCAACGGGCCGTGTTTCAGCTCACCCGCAGCGAAGCCCTCGGCGTGCTTGTACGTAATCTCCTTCATTTTCAGCGCGCCTTCGAGCGCCACGGGATTCTGATACCCGCGGCCGATGAAGAAGTAGGCGTTGGCGTCTTGATACAACTCAGCGACCTCCTGAGCGGCAGATTCGTCGAGAACCTCCTGAACGTGGCCGGGGAGGTCGCGGAGCGCGCTGATGACCTGCCGGGCGTCGCCGGTTGTGGACGTTCCGAGCGCGAGCAGGTTCAGCGCGGCCAGTTGTGAGGCGAAAGTCTTGGTCGCGGCGACGCCGATCTCCGGCCCAGCACGGATGTACAGCGCGTGATCGCACTCGCGGGCCGCGGTAGAGCCGACGACGTTGGTCACGGCCAGCGTGCGCGCGCCACGGCGGCGGGCCGCCCGAAGTGCCGATAGCGTGTCCGCGGTCTCGCCGCTCTGTGTGACGCCGACGACGAGCGCGTCACCGATGGGTGGCGTGGCAGTGGCGTACTCGCTTGCGAGGAACGCCTGGGCGGGGATACCGGCTTCGCGGAACAGTTGCGCGCCGTGCAGGGCGGCGTGGTAGGAGGTCCCGCAGGCGACGAACTGGACGCCGGTCGGGGAGAGATCTCCGAGGTCGCCGATGTCGACCGTCCCGGCGAGTTCGTCGACGCGGCCGCGGAGACACTGCCGGAGCGCGCGCGGCTGTTCGTGAATCTCCTTGAGCATGAAGTGGTCGTAGCCGCTCTTGCCGGTCTCCTCGGGGTCCCACTGGATAGTGTCGATGTCTTTCTCGACGACATTGCCGTCGATGTCAGTCACAGTCCACCCATCACCGTTGAGTCGGGCGAACTCGCCGTCAGCGAGATAGACGACCTTGTCGGTGAAGTCCCGGAAGGCGGGTACGTCACTGGCCAGATACGTCGCATCGTCGTCAATGCCTAACACGAGCGGCGAGTCGTTCCGCGCGGCGAACACCGAGTCACAGCCGGCGATGACGACGGCGACGGCGTAGCTGCCTTCAAGTCGGCTGACCGTCTCTCTGACAGCGTCTTCGGGGTCGGCTCCGGCATCCAGCGCGTCCTCGATGAGATGGGGGACGACCTCCGTATCGGTGTCAGATGTGAAGGTGTGGCCGGCGCTCACGAGTTCGTCTCTCAGGGACTGGTAGTTCTCGATGATACCGTTGTGGACGACTGCGACCTCACCGGTGCAATCCTGATGGGGGTGGGCGTTCTCGTCGGTCGGCGGGCCGTGCGTGCTCCAGCGAGTGTGGCCAATGCCGACCGAGCCCGAGAGCGTCCGTTCCGACAGCGCGTCGCGCAAGTCGGCGATTTTGCCGGAGTGTTTGCACAGGTCGATGTGGCTGTTCGCCAGTGCGACGCCAGCGGAGTCGTACCCGCGGTACTCCAGTTTCGAAAGGCCGTGGACGAGCGTATCGAGCGTCTCGTCGCCGCGGCCGACACAGCCGATGATACCACACATCAGCGGACCACCTCCGCGCCCTCGCGGACGGTTCCATCGACTGTCACGCCAGTGGCGAGCCGAGCGTTGGGGCCCACGAGCGATCCGGAGACGAAGCTCACGTCCCCGAGCGCAACAGCACGGTCGGCAATAACGGCACCGAGCCGCTGGTCCTCGAACACTTCCGTGCCGACCTGGACATCGGCCGGGCCGCCGGGGACGACCGTATTGACGCCCAGGTTCACGTCCTGACCGGTGACAGTATCGATGAGGGTCGAACTCGGGTCGACACGCGTATCGGCGTCGAGGACGGTGTGCTGGATGACACTGTTGGCCCCGATAGTGGTGTTACGGCCAAGCGCGACGTTCGGACCGATGACAGCGTCCGGTCCGACCTCGCAGTCCGGGCCAATGACGACCGGCGACTGGAGGGTCGCCTCGTCGTGAACGCGTGCGGAGTTGTCGACCCATACCTGCTCGTCGCGGGCCGATTCGACGACCCGACCCCGCGCCAGTACCTCGCGCGCGACGGTCAACAGGTCCCACGGGTATGTCGCGTCGACCCACATGCCGTCGACCTCGACTGCCTGAATGCGGTCAGATTCGAGCAGGAGTTCGATAGTGTCGGTCAATGCCAGCTCGCCGGCGTGCCGCGTCGTTTCGTCGATAGCCTCGAAGATGTCGCCGTCGAAGGCGTACACGCCGCCGTTGATGAGCCTGAACTCGTCGTGTTGGGGCTTTTCGACGATGTCGACAATATCGCCGTCCTGTACCTCGACGGCACCGTACCGACTGGTGTCCTGTCGTTCGATGACAGCGATGCTTGTGTGCCCAGTCTCCGCGTAGGAGGTATCTACCGACTCGATAGTGGCCGCGTCGACGAGACGATCACCGTTCATCACCAGAACCGGGCCGTCGACGACGCTCCGCGCCTGGAGGAGCGCGTGCCCGCTACCGAGCTGTTTCGTCTGGCTCACGTAGGAAATAGGAGTGCCACGGTACGTCGGCCCGAAGTGGTCCTGAACGCGGTCGCGCTTGTAGCCGACGACGGCGACCAGCTTCTCGATGCCTGCCTCGACTAGTGCGTCGAAGACGTGTTCGAGGATCGGACGGTTCGCGGCCGGAAGCATTGGTTTTGGCCGGTTTCGCGTCAACGGCCGGAGGCGAGTCCCTTCACCCGCAGCGAGGACCACAGCCGTATCGATGTGCATACCTGTTGCAGACGGAGGAGGGGCTTCAATATGGCGGCCTTACCGAGATTGGTCGGCGTCTACTCGCCACGCATGTCCAGTTTGTGGCGTCGAAACCGAACGGGAGGGAGCGTCCGAGACAGTCGGTCCTCGCGATGCTTCACTGGTTCCGGGTACGGACTACTGCTCGCCCATCCGCTCGCCGGCGACCCGACGGCCCTTCGTCGTCAGATTCACTTCCGTCCGCTCCCGGAGCACGCTTATCACGTCGAGTTCGATCAGTCGGTCGAAGATTTCCTCGGTTTTCTCAACGTCAATGCCGACGAAGTTGGGAATGTCGAACGGCGACACGCCGGAGTGCAGCGCCATGATTACCCGCTTCTCAGTCGAGCTCAGGTCCAGATCGGCCTGGTTCTGTTCGGCGCTCTCTTCGAGCATCGTCCGGAGGACGGTTGCGTGGAACTCCTCGCCCGCGAGATGTGTTTCGACGCTGATGTCGTCCTCGCTGTGCTCGACCTGAATGACCGTCCGTTCCTCGCCGCTGACCTGCTTCTCTTCGACAGCGAGGTCACCGATGTCGGCGCGGTCGATGACAACGGCTTGCCCGTCAGCCATCGCGAGTTTCAGCGCCTCGTCGGTCACTTTGAGGCGACCCTTCGTCCACTCGGCGGACTGGACGACGCCGCCTTTCAGTGCAGGGTGTTGAACCAGCACGATTGCGCCGTCGAGACTCGCCCGGTAGAAGTCGGTCTCGAACGTCCCGTGGTCCGATGCCGACACGAGGATAACGTCCTCGCCGACGTAGAGCGCGACGTAGTCGGAGACGCCGGCGCTCTGCTGGTTCACGTCGAACCGGTCGGCGATACGGTCGATGTCGGTCAGTGAAATCTGTCGCTTGTCGTCACCCAGCAGGGCGACCCGCTCGGTGGTAAGGATAATGCGACAGTTTCGCCACTCGGCGTCGGTGAGGCGCTGGCCCTGTGAGACCGCCTGAAGGAACTGCCCCTTCGTATCGGCGATCTTCTTTTCGGTGTCGCTCATACCCCGTACCGGCCTCTCGTACACTCGTTGACCGCAGGACTCAATATAAGTTCCGTCGCCAGTGTCGAAAGTGAGAACGGCCGACTGCACTGGTGAGCCACTCACAGCGGAATCGTGCACAATTAGATAGGATATTTTTTGAGTACGGCGGTGTACTGTCAACTGATGACACGGGGTGACGAACCGGATCGGGGCCAGTCCCAGACGGGGCGAGAGACAGTCGAACCACCGGACTGGTTCGTCGAACAGGCGAACGTGACGGACCCGGCCGTCTACAACCGCTTCGAACGGGAGTGGCCCGATTGCTGGCGCGAGGCCGCCGCGTTGCTTGACTGGGAGGTTCCGTTCGAGACGGTGCTCCGTGGAACAGACGGGCCACCGTTCGAATGGTTCCCCGGTGGCCGATTAAACGCCGCATACAACTGTCTCGACCGACACCTCCCCGAGCGGAAGAACCAGCTCGCACTGGTCTGGGAGGGGCACCTCGGCGAGTCCCGCACCTACACCTACCTCGAACTGTACCGGGAAGTCAACGCCTTCGCCGCGGCGTTGCGCGAGCGCGGCGTCGGCCCGGACGACGTGGTGACGCTGTACCTGCCGATGGTGCCCGAACTCCCGGTCGCGATGCTGGCCTGTGCGCGCCTGGGTGTGCCACACAACGTCGTCTTCGCCGGGTTCTCCGCGGACGCACTGGCGACGCGAATGGAGCGAGCCGACTCGGAGTACCTCATCACCTGCGATGGCTACTACCGCCGCGGTAGCGCCGTCGCACAAAAGAACAAGGCGGATAACGCGCGCATCGCCGTCGACCACGACGTGTCGGTCGTGGTGCTCGACCGGCTGGGCCGTGATGTGCACTTAGGCGACGACTACGACGACTATCACGACCTGCTGGCGGCCCACGAGGGCGAGGAAGTCGAGCCGGTTTCGCGGGCGGCGGACGACCCGCTCTTTCGCATCTACACATCGGGGACGACCGGCCAGCCGAAGGCCGTCACCCACACGACCGGCGGGTATCTCGCACACGTCGCCTGGACCGCCCGGTCGGTCCTGGATATCAAGCCCGAGGACACCTACTGGTGTTCGGCCGACATCGGCTGGATTACCGGCCACTCCTACATCGTCTACGGCCCGCTCGCGCTCGGAACGACGACGGTACTGTACAACGGTACGGCGGACCACCCGAAAAAAGACCAGCTGTGGGAACTCATCGAGAAGTACGCCGTCGACGTGTTCTACACCGCGCCGACAGCCGTTCGGGCGTTCATGAAGTGGGGCGAGGAGTACCCCGACCGACACGACCTCTCCAGTCTACGCCTGCTGGGTACGGTCGGCGAACCGATGGATGCTCGCGCATGGGAGTGGTATCGCGAGCACATCGGCGGCGGCGAGTGCCCCATTGTCGACACATGGTGGCAGACCGAAACCGGAGCGGTGCTCGTATCGACGTTGCCCGGCGTCGACGAGATGAAACCCGGGGCCGCGGGAACGCCGCTGCCAGGAATCGAGGCGTCCGTCGTCGACCGCGAAGGTGCGGCGGTCGAGTCGGACACGGCCGGCGAACTCGTCGTGACGCGCCCCTGGCCGGGGATGCCGCGCGCGTTACTCGACGGAGCGGACTGGGGCAGCGTCCCGGACAGCGCCGGGGAGTGGCGGTACTACCCCGAAGACAGCGTCTCGGTCGGCGACGACGGTTACATCACCTTTCTCGGTCGGATTGACGACGCGATTAACGTCGCCGGCCGGCGGTTCAGCACCAAGGAACTTGAGTCGACGGTCGCCGGCGTCACCGGCGTCGCCGAAGCCGCCGTCGTCGGTGCCGACGACGAGACGACCGGAACGGCGGTGTACGCGTTCGCCTCCCCGGAGGACGGCTACGCCGAGAGCGAACTCCGAGCAGCCATCGAAGAGGGCGTCGTCAACGCTATCGGT
Organism: Haloarcula sp. KBTZ06; assembly: GCF_048595605.1. Classification (NCBI taxonomy): domain Archaea; kingdom Methanobacteriati; phylum Methanobacteriota; class Halobacteria; order Halobacteriales; family Haloarculaceae; genus Haloarcula; species Haloarcula sp. KBTZ06. The sequence goes on along the minus strand of NZ_CP184337.1, from coordinate 324,614 downwards.
GGTATCGCCCGCCCCAAGGAAATCGTGTTCACGCCCGACCTTCCGAAGACGCGCTCGGGCAAGGTTATGCGCCGCCTGCTGACGGCAGTGGCCAACGACGAGGACCTGGGCGACACCAGCGCGCTACGGAACCCCGAAATCCTCGGCGAAATCCAGTCGACGACGAGAAAGGAGTGAGAAGTTTCGTATTTTTCTATATTGCCGAAACATTGGGGCGGCAATAGTGTCTTTAGTGACTGTTTTATCGGTCTTTTCTCAGACAAACGCACGATATGACCGCAATACTTATTTCGGTATTCTTTTATTTTCCGAAACGTATGGACGGAGCAGCGGACCGCATCGGTGAACGAGGGTACGAACAGCTCCGGCGTGCGGCCGAGACACACCGGTCCGACCTCGTGCTCCGGCTCGGCGCGGAGGTCGGACTCCGTCCGGCGGAGATGACGGCTGTTCGGCTGGCCGATATCACCGAGTTCGAGGGACATCGCCTGCTTGCCGTTCGGGACGGCAACGAGGTTGTACGCGAAACGTACCTCCCGGACTCGGTCGAACACGACATGCGGAAGTACGCAAACGCGTCCGGGAAAGCCGATGACGAGCCGCTGGTTTCCGTTTCCCCGCGGCGGCTCCAGATGCTCGTCAGCGAGGTGGCCGACCGGGCCGCCGAGACGGCGCCGCACCTGCGAGGGGTTTCCTCGCGCGACCTCCGATGGCGGTTCGCTGCGAGTCTGCTGGACGACGGCGTCCCGCCGGACGTGGTCTGCGCGCTCGGCGGCTGGGACCGCCTCGACCGACTGGACCCCCTGCTTGACGAACCGGACCGCGAAACCATCGTCGCGGCCGTGGATGAGTCCGGCGAGCGGGCGGCCCCGAGCGAGTCCCGGCGAGCCCTCGACTGGATCACGACGGTCAGCGAGGCGCTTGCGGCCGCCGCGACCGGCGAAGCAATTGCGACGGCAGTCTGTGACCACCTGACCGAGACGGCGGGCTTCGAGTTCGCCTGGCTCGCCGAGCGTACCGGCGACGGGCTGACACTGCGCACGACGACAGAGATCTCGGAGTCGGCCGTCGAGCGCCAGATTCACGAGCATATCGAGTCGGTCACCGCGCCGCTAGACGTGGGCGAGGTTCGTGTCGTCGACGACAGCGCCGGACCGGTCGCTCTGGTCCCGCTCGTCAGAGAAAACGCCGTCTCCGGTGTCATCGGGGTCGGTTCCAGGGAGGAGCTTACCGACGCGGAACGCGCCGTACTGTCCGCACTCGGGGTTCAGGTCGGCCACGCACAGGTCGCCGCCGAACGCAAGCGACTCCTGCTTGCCGACACGGTGACCGAGTTGGAGTTCCACTGTGCGGACGGGCGAACCTTCACCGCCGGGGTGTCCGGGGCGTTGCAGTGTACGGTCGAACTGTCCGGCGTCGTTCCCGTTGCGGGCCAGTCGCTGCTGTACTACCTGATGGTCGAAGGTGCCTCGGCCGACGCGATACTGTCGTACGCGGACACCGACGACGGCGTGACCGACGCCAGACTCCTCGAAGAGCACAGCGACGGCGTGCTACTGGAGGTCGTAGTCACCGACACGCCAGCGCTCCAGTTGGTCGAGAGCGGTGGCCGCGTTCGCTCTGTGACGGCCACCGACGGCGTGGCGACTATCGCCGTCGAGCTCCCCAGCGAGGCCGACATCAGACCGACAGTCAACGCCGTCACCGACGCCTACCCGGAGACGTCGTTAGCGGCGAAGCGAGAGACGGAACGGCCGGCCGAAACAGAGACAGGGTTCCGCGACCGACTGACCGACACGCTCTCCGACCGGCAGGAGACCGTCCTCCAGGCGGCCTACCACAGCGGCTACTTCGAGTGGCCCCGCGGGTCGACCGCCGAAGAGCTAGCGGACTCGCTAGACGTCTCGTCGCCGACGTTACACAATCACCTCAGGAAAGCCCAGCAGAAGGTCCTGACCGCGTTTTTCGACGACCGGCCGACCGAACCGCGACAGCCGACCGACAACTGAAACCCTGTTTCATGTTATCGTAGTTAGACCCCCCGTTTATATGGCCACTGTGAAATATCGATGATAGACCATGTCAGATGAAGATGTCCAACTCGAAGCACGGCTCGAAGAACAGGAGGTTTTCGAGCCCCCGGAGTCGTTCGTCGAGCAGGCGAACGTCACGGACGAGGGTATCTACGAGGAGTTTACCGAGAACTGGCCGGAGTGCTGGGAGGGGGCCGCCGACCTGCTCGACTGGGAGGAGGGTTACGATCAGGTACTCGACGACTCGAACCCGCCGTTCTACGAGTGGTTCACGGACGGGAAACTAAACGCCTCGGCGAACTGTCTGGACCGCCATTTGGAGGAGCGCGGCGACGAAGCCGCTATCGAGTGGGTGGGTGAGCCGGTCGAGGAAGACAACATCACCTACACCTACGAGGAACTTCACCAGAAGGTCAACGAGTTCGCGGCCGGCCTGCGGGAGATGGGCGTCGGCGAGGACGACGTCGTGACGATGTACATGCCGATGATCCCGCAGCTGCCGATAGCCATGCTGGCCTGTGCCCGCATCGGCGCGCCACACTCCGTCGTGTTCGCCGGCTTCTCCGCGGACGCGCTCGCGACGCGGATGAACTCCGCCGATTCTGAGTATCTTGTCACCTGCGACGGCTACTACCGACGAGGGGACCCGCTCGACCACCTCGACAAAGCCAACGAGGGGCTGAGCGGCGTCGACCACGAGGTCGAACGCGCCATCGTCGCCGAGCGCCTGATGGACGGCGACGGCTTCGACCACGACTACGCGGGCAATCAGGTCGCCTTCGACGATGTCATCGCCGACAACGAGGGCGAGACGGTCGAACCGGTCGACCGCGACGCCGAGGATATGCTGTTTCTCATGTACACCTCCGGGACCACCGGGAAGCCGAAAGGCGTCAAACACTCCACGGGTGGCTACCTCGCGTGGGCAGCCTGGACCTCTCAGGCAGTGCTCGATATCAAACCCGAGGACACGTACTTCTGCTCGGCCGACATCGGCTGGATTACCGGCCACTCCTACATCGTCTACGGCCCGCTCGCGCTCGGGACGACGACGATGATGTACGAGGGGACGCCGGACTACCCCGACAAGGACCGCCTCTGGGACATCGTCGAGGAATACGAGGCCGACCAGCTGTACACCGCGCCGACGGCCATCCGCGCGTTCATGAAGTGGGGCAAGCAGTACCCCGAACAGCACGACCTCTCCAGCCTGCGCCTGCTGGGGACGGTCGGTGAGCCGATCAACCCTCGCGCCTGGAAATGGTACTACAAACATATCGGGGGCGAGGAGTGCCCCGTCGTCGACACCTGGTGGCAGACCGAGACCGGCGGCATGATGATAACGACGCTGCCCGGCGTCAAGGACATGAAACCCGGGTCGGCCGGGCCGCCGCTACCGGGCAACGACGTCCGCATCGTCGACACCGAGGGTAAGGAAGTCGAACCCGGCCGCGCCGGCTACCTGACCGTCGACAAGCCGTGGCCCGGCATGCTCCGGACGCTGTACAAGAACGACGAACGGTTCATCGACGAATACTGGGCCGAGTACTCGGACACCGATAGCGACGACTCCGACGACTGGGTGTACTTCCCCGAGGACGGAGCGAAGATCGACGACGACGGCTACATCACCGTGCTGGGGCGGGTCGACGACGTGATCAACGTCTCCGGCCACCGCCTCGGGACGATGGAGATCGAGAGCGCTATCGTCGGCGTGGAAGGCGTCGCCGAAGCCGCTGTCGTCGGTGGCGACCACGATATCAAGGGCGAAGCGGTGTACGCGTACGTCATCACCGAGGACGGCTACGAGGAAGACGAAGACCTCCGTAGTGCGATTATCGACGGCGTCGAGGACGCTATCGGGCCAATCGCGCGGCCGGAAGCCGTCATCTTCACGCCCGAACTGCCGAAGACCCGCTCCGGGAAGATCATGCGCCGCCTGCTGGAAGACATCGCCAACGGCGAGGAACTGGGCGATACGAGCACGCTGCGAAACCCTGACGTCGTCAGTGATATCGAGACCAAAGTCCAGGGTGACTGAGCCGTAGCGGCGAACAGCACCACGAATTTTCAACCTATCAACCCATGTCAAGAGACACGCCTGCGGATCGAGAAGAGTCAACTATCCAATCAGATGGCGGCACGGAGACCGCCCACGAGGACATCGACTACCTCGACAGGGAGGTGAACCTGTTACGGCCGAGCACGCCGTTCATGCGCGACCACCTGAAGATCATCTGGAGCAGTTTCGTGCTCTGGGCGCTGGTCGTGTTCGGGCCGGTGACGCTGACCGCGCTTGCGCCGGAGATGATGACCGTGCAGACGCCCATATTCGGCTTCCCGCTGCACTACTTCCTCGTCTCGCTCGGCGCGCCAACGGGTGCGCTCATCCTGGCGATAGTGTACACGCGATACCGGGACGGGCTCGACCAGAAGTACGGTATCGACCCCGATTCCGTCGAGAGCACGGCTCCCGAGACCGGCGAGGCGACGGCCGCTGACGGGGGTGTCGAGCAGTGACGGTCCCGTTACAGGCGGAAGCGCTGGACATCTCGTTCAAACTCGTTCCGGCGATCATCGTCTTCTTGATGATGGCCTCGTTCCTCGTCATCGGCTACGTCTTCAAGGTGGCCGACACCGAGGGGATGTGGGTGGCCGGCCGCGGCATCGGGAACATCGAGAACGGGATGGCCATCGGCGCGAACTGGATGTCCGCCGCCTCGTACCTCGGACTGGCCGGGCTGGTCGCGCTCTCGGGCTTCTACGGCCTGGCGTTCATCGTCGGCTGGACGACCGGCTACTTCATCCTGCTCATCTTCCTGGCCGCGCAGATGCGCCGGTTCGGGAAGTACACCGCGCCGGACTTCGTCGGCGACCGGTTCAATTCGCCGACCGCCCGCGCGCTGGCCGCGTTCACCACGCTACTCATCGCGTACGTCTACTCCGTCGGCCAGGCCCGCGGCATGGGGCTGGTCGGTCAGTACGTCTTCGGCCTCGACATCATCCCGATGATCGTCGTGATGATGACCATCACCGTCGGCTATCTCGCGCTCTCGGGGATGCTGGGGGCGACGAAAAATATGGCCGTCCAGTACACCATCCTCATCGTCGCGTTCCTCGCGGGCGTGTACGTGGTCGGCTTCTCGCAGGGCTACTCGACCATACTTCCACAGATCGAGTACGGCGCGCTGATCGCCGACCTCGGTCGCGAGTTCTCCGCACCGTTCGTGAACCAGCCGTTCTACCTCTGGATCGCGACGGCGTTCTCGCTCATCGTCGGGACCTGCGGCCTCCCGCACGTCCTCGTCCGGTTCTACACGGTCAGAAGCGAGCGCGTCGCTCGCTGGTCCTGCGTGTGGGGGCTGTTCTTCATCCTCCTGCTGTACTGGGCTTCGCCCGCGATGGCTGCCTTCGGCGTCGACCTCTTCGAAGCGACGACCGGCGCGAGCGCCTACGCCGCAGAAGGCGGGATGTCCGGCGCTGAGGGTGACGTGATCGTCGTGCTCGCCGCGCAGTTCGCGAAACTTCCGACGTGGTTCGTCGGCCTCGTCGCGGCCGGTGCGATGGCCGCGGCTATCGCGACGACTGCCGGGCTGTTCATCACGGCCTCCTCCGCGGTCGCACACGACATCTACACCGAACTGATCAACCCCGACGCGACCCAGCGACAGCAGGTGCTCATCGGTCGCGGGACGATCATTGGCATGGGCGCGCTGGTAACGGTGACCGCGTTCAACCCACCGGCGCTCATCGGCGAACTGGTCGCCTACGCGTTCTCGCTGGCCGGCGTCGTCCTGTTCCCGATGTTCTTCCTCGGCCTCTGGTGGGAGAACACGAACCGTCAGGGCGCGCTGGCCGGGATGGTGCTCGGCCTGCTCATCTGGATCACCTCGATTATCAACAGCGTCCTGCCGAACTACATCGGTGCGCTCGGCGCAGCCGCTGGCGAGGGAGGTGCACTCGTTCCGATATACGCCCAGTACGTCCCGCCCATCGGCGCTGCGCTGATCGGGACGCCGGTCGTGTTCATCGTCACCATCGCCGTCTCGCTGGCGACGCCCGAGCCGCCCCTGGAGACGAAGAAGATGGTTCGACAGTGTCACAGCCCCGAGCCGATGGGGCAACAGGAAACCGCCGCAGACGTCGTCGGTGACAGCACCAGCGGCGGCACCCCCGCAGACGACTAAACCCATGTACGACAACATTCTCGTTCCGACCGACGGCAGCGAAACCGCCGAAAACGCGGTCGACCAGGCAGTCGACATCGCCTCGAAGTACGGCGCAACGGTCCACGCGCTGTACGTCGTGGATGTCGACGCCACCAGCTACTCGCTGGGGACAGAGCAGGTCGACCGCATCCGCCAGGGGAACTTAGAGGAGATGACCGATATAAAGCAAGACGCCGACGACGCCACCGGCTACGTCCGCGACCGCGCCGCCGAACACGGCCTCGAAGTCGAAGAGCACATCACCGCCGGCGAACCGGCCCGCGCCATCCGGAAGTTCGTCGAGGACAACGACATCGACCTCGTCGTGATGGGGTCCCACGGCCGCTCGGGACTGAAGCGCGTCATCCTCGGCAGCGTCACGGAGAAAGTGCTCCGCCGGACGCGACTGCCAGTGCTCGTCGTCGACGTCCACGGCGAGACGGACGTTGAAGACTGACAGTACCATGGCACTGAATCGACACCAATCGCTGCGGACCTCGCGAGGCCGCCGATGAGCGTCGTCGACACCCTCCGCGACCACGTCCGCGACCACAAGCGAGGGATGTTCGTCGACCTCGTGTTCGCTATCGCCTGGGTAACCGCCGTGAGCGTCATCTTCGACCTGCTGTCGGCTCCGCAGTGGGTCTACTACCTGACGCTCGCCGGCGGCGTCGTCGCGTACTACGGTTTCTTCTGGTCGCTTGAGCTGGCGATGGAACAGCAGTAGGTCGGGCTCCGTTTTTCACGGTGGCGACGGATTCACAGCCAATTCACGAGGGGTTTGTGAAACATACACGTATAGTGGCTGAATCACCTCCGTACCCGGGCCATCCAAGCACCCCTCTATTCTCAAGGCCGTAGAATTTCGGTCTCGCCGGTACTAATAAGACCATGTAGGTGCATTGACTCTTTCGACGGCAGCAGACGCTGTGGAGTTCAGCAATGATATACGAAAGTTCGACGGGAGAGTACTACAGTGGTCTCGACATCTGGATGCGCTTCGAGTCGGGGTTCTGGGAACCACACGATTGGAGCCAAGCGACTGGACAGGAGTGGGTACAGACGGAGGCGGGTGACGTCCTCACCCTGACGCCGGTTCCGGAGTCCGACCTTCCGGACGGGGTGTCGGTGACGGAGGCCGAAGACACCGAGTTCTTGCGCGAGTAACGGCTGCGAGACGGGAACAGCACGCGAGGCCGGCTGGACTGCCTGGACCACAATATGATCGGCAGGCCAACCTCCACTGTGGGTCACAGTGGATGCGCCGTTCGGCGGTACCGCCCCACCGCTCCGGGTCAGGAGCGGTCCCCGCCTGATCTTTGATCGACCGGCGTCAGAGGAAGTCGTTCTACGGCGCGTAGCGCCACGCCGCTCACGAGTCACTGCGTTCCTCGTTCGCTATCCGAGGGCCCTCCTCCGGTCGGCCCCTCGCTATTTCTCACTCATTGCCTCACTCGCCATATTCCGCCCCTGCGCGTTCAACGCGACCTCGGTCCGAACCCGGACCTCGTCAACCGCCCCAATATCAAGCAGTTTCTGATAGATTTCCTCGACTTCGTCGGGCGTCGTTCCGACGAAATCGGACATCTCGAACGGTGAGACACCGGAGTACAGCGCCATCAACACCTGGCTCTCCATCTCCGAGAGTTCGTAATCGTCCTCACGGTCCTCGATAACGCGGGTAAAGAGCGTCTTCAGCGCCCGCGTGTGGTGGTCCATCCCCGAGATGTGGGTCTCGACGCTGCGGTCCTGGTCGTCAGTGTGTTCGACCTCGATGACCTCCCGCTCCTGGCCCATCACGGTACTGGTCCCGGTTTCGATGGTTCCGACGTCCTCTATTTCGAAGGACATACTCTTGCCGCCGGGGAACTGGAGGCGGATGATGTCATCGTCCAGTTGAAACCGTGCCTTGCTCCACTCGGCGTCCTCCTGAACGACGCCGCCGACGACCGCCTGCTGTCGCGCGAGGATGACCTCGCCCTGTAGCGTGGCGCGGACGTACTCCGTCTCGAAGTCGTCCAGGTTCGGCGTGTCGACGAGCAGAACGTTGTTGCCGACCTCCAGCGCGGTTGCACCGCCGGTCCCGCCGTCGGGGACCAGATCGTCGGGGTTCGACGGGAGGGTGATGTTGGAGTGTGGAATAGGCTGTTTCGAGCCGTTCGTCGCCAGAATGAGTCGCTTGTTGGTGACGATGAGTCGACAGGAACGCCACTTCGGGTCGGTCACCGTGTCGCCATCGCGGACGACGTACTGGAAGTCCCCCGATGTGTCGACTAGTTTGCGTTCGTCACCACTCATGGCCGCTGGTACTACAGATTTGATGCCAAGGGATAAATAACTTCCATCGTCGCCAGCACGGCACTGGTCGATACCACCCGGTCTGTGTCACCCAGAAACCGTTCACTGCCGGCAAATCGGGCGAAACTCGGCTGAAATCGGCCTGACTATCTGCCGGCTCCTTTACCCTGGGACGGCTGTAAAAAAGTGTATGCACGATCCACAGCAGTCAGGAACGACGTCTCGACGCGACTATCTGAAAGCCGCCGGCGGCCTCGCGGCAGCGAGCACGGTCGGCCTCGCCGGCTGTTCCGGGAGCGGTACCGAAACAGGCACGCTCGCGACACAGGTGACCGACCAGCCGGGCGACATCGCTGATTTCGAATCGTGTGTCATCACGATGGCCGGTATCTGGGTAAAGCCAGTCTCAGAGGAGGACACAGCGACCGAAGAATCGACGACAGCGGACACGAGCGACGCCCGCGAGTACCACGAGTTCGACGAGGCCCAGGAAGCCGACCTGGTCCAGTTGCAGGACGGCAACACCTCGCTCGTCGACGAGACCGAACTCGAGGTTGACACCTACGAGTTCCTCCAGCTCGACGTGACAGGCGTCGACGGGACGCTCGCAGAGGGCGGTGACGCGACGGTCGATACGCCCGGCGACGCGCCGCTACAGTTCACGCAGGAGTACGAAATCCGCGCGGATACCCGCACCGTGTTCACGGCCGACTTCACCCCGGTCAAGCGTGGCCAGACAGGCGAGTACATCCTTCAGCCGGTCGCCAGCGGCACCGAAGTCGAGTACGAGGAGTAGGCCGCCCTCTGGTCGCTACAGCGCGACGAGCAGCCCGCCGACGACGCCCAGCCCGCCAAACACCGTACAGACCGCCCAGAACGGGACCTGTCGCACCAGGCGGACCAGCGCATCGACGGTGAGGTAGCCGACCACGGCACTCACAGCGAGGGCGACAACGGCCGGCAGCGGGTCGATTGCCGGCACGCCGTCGTCAACGAGGACCAGTACGTTCGCGGCGAGCGCGGCCGGAATCGACAGCAGAAACGAGAGCCGAAGCGACGACTCGCCTTCGTGGCCTCGGAGCAGCAGGGCACTCACCGTCGTCCCGGACCGGGAGACACCGGGAAGGATAGCCAGGCCCTGCAGGACGCCCACCAGCACGGCGTCGACCCCGTCCGGAATCTCGCGCTCACCAAGCGATAGCGCCGCGGCGAAGCGCTGGAGCAGACCGGTGACGACGAGCAGGCCGCCGACCAGCGCCAGAAAGAGCCCGCCCTCAAGATTTGAGACAGCCGCGTCGAGCACCAGATACGCGGGAAGACCGGTGACGGCGGTCGCCGCCGTCGCGATGACGATAAACGAGAGGTCCGCCGTCTCGTCGGCGAACGGGCGACGGGAGAGTTCTCGGATCGAACGCAGGATGGTTCGAACTTCGGTGCGGTAGTAGGCCGTCGCCGCGACCGCTGTCCCGGCGTGGAGAAAGAGCGCGAGGCGGGTCGCGGCGGCCGGGGAGACGCCAGTGGCCACCGTCGACGCGAGGGCGACGCCGCCCTCGCTGGAGACCGGAATCCACTCCAGTATCCCTTGCAGCAGGCCCAGCAGAATAGCGACGAGAATCGGGTTCATACCCACGGAGCGGACGCCGCGGGACAAAGGCCGTTCGGTTCGGGCCGTCGACGTGGCAGTATATATAGCGCTGGTGTCCAAACGGGGGTATGCAACTGGGAAGCGGGGTGGTAGACCTGCTGTCGGGACTACCGGCCTGGCAGGGGTTTCTCGTGCTCGTCGGCAGCGGAGTCGCGCTCGCGCTGGTCATCCGCGTCCTCGGCGACCGACTGCTCAGACGGGTCACACCCCATATCGAGGGCGACGTCGACGACATCGTCTTCCGTGGAATCCACACCGCCGTGTACGTCACAGTCGGCCTCGGCGGCGCGTACGCTGGCGCACAGATTTATGACATCCGGCCGGCGGTCGCCGTCTCGCTGGAAGCCGGGACGCTCTCGCTGGTCGTCATCGTCTGGATGGTGATTCTGCTGCGTATCGGCCGCCAGGCATCAACCATCGCGACGGATTCGGCGTACATCGACCGCCAGATGGTCCCTATCCTCCAGAACGTCTGGAGCGCGCTCATCTCCGGCGGCGGCGTCCTCCTCCTACTGGTCCTCTGGGACATCGACGTGACGCCACTGCTTGCCTCGGCGGGGATTATGGGCATCATTGTCGGGCTGGCGGCCCGAGACACGCTGGCGAACTTCTTCGGCTCGCTGTCGCTGTATCTCGACGGGACGTACGCGGTCGGCGATTTCGTCGTTCTGGAGACCGGCGAGCGCGGTCGCGTCGAGGACATCTCTGTCCGCTCGACAGTCATCCGTACTCGCGACGACATCCTCGTTACTGTGCCGAACTCGAAGCTCAACAATGCCGCCATCATCAACGAGTCGACGCCGAGACGCAAGCGCCGGATTCGCGTGCCTGTCGGCGTCGCCTACGGGACGGATATCGACCACGTCGAGGAGATTCTCCTGGAACTAGCCGAGGCCGAAGACCTCGTGCAGGAACGGCCGAATCCGCGGGTCCGATTCCGGGAGTTCGGCGACTCCGCGCTGAACTTCGAGCTCCTGTGCTGGGTCAGCAACCCGGCCCTGACAGCCCGTGCGACCCACGAGCTCAACAGCGCGATCTACAAGCGGTTCCAGGCTGAGGACATCGGAATTCCGTTCCCCCAGCGGTCCATCTCCATCTCGGCCGAGGAGGTTCCGGGCGAACTGTTCGACCAAGCACAGTCGGAAGGCAAAGCCACAGACGACGGCGGCATGGCTGGCAAGTGAGCGCAGGCAAGGTCGCAGGGCTGACCGACTCGGGTGACCGAGAGGTCGAAACGCAGTTACGGTGGCGACGCGTCGGCTCAGGCAATGAGCATACTTGAGGACGCCCGTGCGGCGCTTGCCACCGGGCCGCTGTGTGATTCCTGTCTCGGCCGACTCTTCGCCGACCGGAGTTTCGGGCTGGCCAACGCCGAACGGGGCCACGCCCTGCGGGTGACGGTTGCGCTCGCAGACGACGACCCCTTCGAGGCGGGCGAGGACTGCTGGGTCTGTGAAAACGAATGCGACCGCTTCGACTGGTGGGCCGAACAGGCCGCGAGCGCCGTCCGCGGCTACGAGTTCGACACCTACCAGGTCGGGACGAAGGTGCCGCCACTACTCGAAGAGAACGACGAACTGCTCCGGGAAGACATCGGGCTAGACCCCGACGCCGGCGAAGCGCTGAAGACCGAACTCAACCGCGAGGTCGGAAAACGGATCGGCGACCTGACCGGTGCGGAGGTCGAGTTCGGCCGTCCGGCGGTCCAGCTTACGCTCGACCTCGCGACAGATGAGGTGGAGACCCACGTCAACTCCGCGTTCGTCTACGGCCGCTACCGCAAGCTCGAACGCGATATTCCCCAGACGAAGTGGCCCTGCAACGACTGCAACGGGACCGGACTGTGGCAGGGCGAGCCCTGCGACGGCTGTGGCGGCAGCGGCTACCGCTACGACGAGAGCGTCGAGCAACTGTCCGCGCCCGTCGTCCGCGAGGCGATGGACGGCGAGGAGGCCGTGTTCCACGGCGCCGGCCGCGAGGACGTCGACGCCCGGATGCTCGATTCGGGCCGCCCGTTCGTCATCGAGGTGATGGAACCCCGCAAGCGCGACGTGGACGCCGACGAACTCGAAGCCGACATCAACGCCTTCGCCGATGGGAAGGTCGAGGTGACGGACCTCCACCCGGCGACCCACGAGATGGTCGAGCGCGTCAAGGAACTGGACGCATCGAAGACCTACCGCATGGACGTGGAGTTCGGGGAGCCGGTTGAGGCCGACGCCCTGCAGGACGCGCTGGCGGAACTGGACGGGACGACTATCCAGCAGGAGACGCCCCAGCGGGTCACCCACCGCCGGGCCGACATCACCCGGACGCGGACGGTGTACGACGCCGAGGGCGAACTGACCGACGACCGTCACGCCGAACTCCGCATCCACGGCGAGGGCGGCCTGTACGTGAAGGAACTCGTCTCCAGCGACGAGGGGCGCACGGAGCCGAGCCTGGCCGGCCTGCTTGAGACCAACGCCGTGGTGACGGCGCTCGACGTAATCGACGTGCAGGGCGAGGACGAGCCGTTCGCGAAAGACGAGTTCCTCAGAGAGTAACGCGCTGGGCCGCCGTCCAATCGGAAGCTGTTTTTGCAGCGCCGTCCAGAGGATAGTCATGCGATTTGGCGTCGATGAGGCCGGGAAAGGGCCGGTTCTGGGGTCGATGTTCGCCGCCGCTGTCCGGGCCGACCCAGCGGCTCTACCCGATGGTGTCGGCGACTCGAAGGACATCAGGCCGGAGCGCCGCGAGCGACTGGCCGGCGACATCCGCGAGTCGGCCGACGCCGTCGGTGTCGCCGAGATTCCGGTCGAACGTATCGATGCCGACGGGACGGACATGAACACGCTGACCGTCGACGGGCAGGCAGAGGCGCTATCGGCAGTAGCCCGAGACGGTCTATCGGGCACAGTCGACGCCGGCGACACCGACGCGGCGCGGTTCGGTCGCCGGGTCGCGGACGCGGTCGATACTGACGTGGCGGTGACCGCGGAACACGGCGCAGACGAGACGGACCCACTGGTCGGTGCCGCCTCGATTGTCGCGAAGGTCGCCCGCGACGCACACGTCGCGGACCTAGCCGAGGAGTACGGCGATGTGGGGTCGGGCTACCCCAGCGACCCGACGACGCGGGCGTTCCTGGCGGACTACGTCGACCGCCACGGCGAGCTACCGGCGTGTGCTCGCCGCTCGTGGTCGACGTGTGACGACGTGCTGGCGGCGGCAGAACAGGCGTCGCTGGGCGACTTTTGAACGGGTACAGTTCGACAGCGAACGTGGGGTGTGTCAGTCAGAAAGCAAGAGCCGCTCAGTCCTCGTCCAGCACGAGGTTTCGCAGGATATCACCGTAGGCCGGGCGCGTCACGAGTACGCCGATGAGGACGCCCACGATGGTGATAATGGCGAACCCGGAAAGGTCCCCGAGTGGTAGGACCATCAGCGGACTCATCGCCATGATGGTCGTCGCCGCGGCCGCGCCGATGACCCAGAACGCCTTGCGGAAGCGGCTCTGGAACACGCGTCCCGTCTCGACCTCTCCCTGCTGGAGAATCTCGTCAGCGATGATAATGAGGTCGTCCACCCCCGTGCCGATAACCGCAATGAACCCGGCCAGATGCGAGAGGTTCAGCGGATACTGGACGAAGGCGACGAACCCGAGGAGGATGAACACCTCCGACAGCGCCGTGACGACCATCGGGACGACGACCTCAACCCGTTTGTATCGCACGTAGACCACGAGACTGACTGCGAGGACAGCCAGCAATCCGGTCAACAGCGAATTCTGCTTGAACCGCTCTGCAAGCGCCGGGTCGAGCGACGAGCCGGAGTCTTCAGAGAGGTCGAGCGGCGCCGGAAGCTGTCCAGCACGAAGGTTCAGCTCGATTTTATTGGCCGTCTCAGCGGGGTTTTCCGAGCTTCCAGTTTGCATCACGTACACAGGGTCGTTGGCGAACTCGCCACTGGCGAAGCTCTCGCCGAGGCCCGGCGTCACACCCCGGGCTGTGACAACCTCACCGTTTAACGTATGGACCAGACAGCCAGGTTCGTCGTTTGCGAGTGCTGGGTCTGCCGACCCACCGGCAGTCGTTTGCTGAATATCCGAATGGTTGTAGTTTCCACACGGAGCCCCGTCGCCGAACCCGGCATCGACCATTCGTTGTGAGAACTCGTCGGCGGCATCCGGGCTGACTGTGATGTACACAGCCCAACCGACGCCTTCCCTGTCCGCAGCCGAGATATCACTCATCTGAGACCGCTTGAGCACTTCTTCGCGGACGAAGGTCCCGTTTTCACCGCCGGGATACACGGCGTATATTTTGACGGTCCCGCGCTCGTTCAGCAGGTCGACGAGCTCTTCTCGGTCCCGGTCTGGGGCAGTAATACTGACGAAGTGTTGGCCACCGGGAACGTTGACGATCTGGACTGACGCACCGCTGAGCGCTGATGTCCGGAGTTTCTCGTCAACAGCTTCGACCATCTGTTGACGCGTCTCCTGGGTCACGCCGTCACGTACGGTAGTCGGCTGATACCCGTTGTTCTCGAGTGCCGTTCGGAGTTCTTGATGCGTGACGTTCTTTGTAACGACCTCCACAGCCCCTGTGCTTCGCTCGGAGGTGATAGGTCGGACTCGGACGTCTACCGTGTCGAGGTCAAGTTCGTCGGCCACTGTTTGCTCAAGCTGTGTCGAATCCGCCTGTGTCACGTTGACGTTCTCGGCAGTGATGCCGACGATAGGGGCGCGAAGTCGGGTTCCGCCACTGAGCTGAATACCGTAGTTGAGGTTTGTCAACTGTTCGGCTTCGCCCGCTTCTGGGGCAGATTCGTCGGTCGGTCCATCGGCACTCGTTCCCGGCGGGACACCGGGAACGAATAGCGCGATAGCACTGGTCAGGAGAAGCACGACCAGTAGAGCGACTCGCCAATTTTCTCGAAGAGTACTCATCGGTTTACCCCCTCATATTTGTACCAGCGAAGCAGCGTAACGTTGAGTAAATACGTATTCATTAGGTCTGCCGTCAGTCCGAGAACCAGTATCAGACCGATATCGGCCATCAGGCCAATCCCGAATAGTGTCGCTGTGACCGCCATCACGGTCATCGCTGCAATAGACGTTAATGTCATCGTCACACCGGTTCGCATCGCACGGTACGTCGATTCGTAAAACCCGCCTGAACGTCTGAGAACATGGTTATTCAACAGAATATCCGAGTCGACAGAGTACCCGATCAGCATGAGGAACGCTGCGACGATTCCCAGTGAAAGCTTGATTCCAAGGAGGTTCATTATCGCGAGCGGAATCATGATGTCGGAAAACGCCGAAATAACAATGGCGATACTCGGGACGAATGTACGGAAGAAGGCGAAGGCGAGCAGGCTCATCCCGAGGAACGCAACTCCGACACCGATGACTGCGAGACGCTGGTTTTGCCCGCCAAACAGCGGCGATGTCGTTCCGCTCCCCAACAGCGTCAGTTCCTCTGCCGACTGGGCAGCGGACCGAACCGAAGACACGTTGGCCGAATTATCGAACGTGACGACATATTGATTCTCGTAGGTGGATTCCGAAGTCGTCGTGATACCCTGCACCGAAACAACCGGCTCATCGAATGTGGCTTTGATGTCTTCGTTTGTGAGCGTCGCGTTTGTCCCTATCGTTAATTCCGTCCCGCCAGTAAAGTCGATGCCCCGGTCGACTGGTGCCCCGGTGACAGCCCACCAGCCACCGATGACCGCGAGCGAGAGCGCAAGCACCACCAGCGGAACCGCCACCAGCTGGCGGTTCGAATACTGGGTGTAATCGACTTCCGGGACCTCGAACTCGAACATGACGGAACGGTGTGAGACGGGGGCGAATAAGCCTTCTCAATCACTGCCGCTGACATCCGCCGTGCCGTACATCTATGGCAGTTTATCACGTATATCCGACTATGCCCGAGAGCGCAACCAGGGTCGAACTTTCCTATCCGGCGGACCTCAGCGGCTGGGGTCGCGACAAAATCGACGGCTCGCCGTTCCGCGCGTACCTCCGGAAGACACACGACACCGCCGCGCCGGGCGACGTGTGGACGGAGTTCGTCGGTGTCGGCTGCTGTGGCGACACGCTAGATTTCCCGCTCCGGGTCGAATCCGTCGACGGCGGCTCCGCGGTGACCGAAGACACCGCGTTCGTCTACACCGAGCGCGAGGCCTGCGGGGTCGCCGGCGGCTGGCAGGTCCAGAGCGCCGCCGGACCGACCGAATAGGAAACTGGAGCGGACGAGAGTACGCGTCAGTCCGGCAGGTAGCGCACACTGACGACGCCCTCTGCCGTCCGAACCTCGACGCGGTCGACGCCGAGCCTGGCCGCCCGCGAGAGGGTGGCCTCGTCGTCGACGACATCCGCCGCCGCCTCGTCCGTCTCGTTGTCCGGAACCGTCAGGACGTGAACCTCGCCCTCGCCGGCGCGTTCGACCGTCGTTAGCTCGCCGGGGGCCTGTTCGGCCGCGATTTCGGTCGTCTGCGCCGTCGGCGCGAGGTCGACCGTCTCGACGGGAATGCGTCGCCGCTCGGCGACTTCAGTGACGGTGTACGTGACCTCCATCGGCGGCTCCGGCTCGACTGTCCCCTCCACGACCTCGCCGGCCTCGACGCCGGGGTTGTCCGACAGTGTCAGCACTTGCGAGTCCGCGACGTTCCGAAGCGTCGCCGACGCGTCATCAGCATTCGTGACCAGAAATGTCCCTTCAATGGCTGTCATAGAGATACGTTCGGCACGGGCGTTCTTGCCCGTTTCGACCCGGGGACGGGCTGGAGTGGTATGCCGTAAGAGTGGACAGCCGTGGACTGGCGGTGCTACTTCAACAGTCGGTGAGTCAGATATATCCCCAGCGTCGCGAGCATCGGCGGGACGACGCCGGCAATCGGCGGCAACGAGTAGAAGAAGCCGACGACAGCGCTCTGTGTCGGCTCTCGAAGCTCCGCCGGAGCGGAGGTCAACAGCGCGAGGTATATCGACCCGATGAACAGAAACGCCGAAAGGGCGAGGGCGCGGTCGTAGGCGACCGAGGATGCGGTCCGTCGATGGCGGCGCGCGACGGAGAGCACTGGAGCCAGCAGCGGCGCGACGAGCAACAGCCCGACGAACAGGAAGAAGCTCCGCGAAAAGGTGAACGTTCCGCCGCGGACGCTCCCGGTTTCGGCGAGTTGCGTTATCAATCCGAACGAGAACACGAGCGTAATCGCCACAGACAGCAACAGCGCAACCGGGACGTAGGCTTTGAACAGCAGCGAGTCGCTGGCCCGGAACGCGTATGGGAACGCACCCGGCAGGCCGTTGTACGGTTCGGGCCGGTCGTCGTCGGCGTCGGCTGTGACGGACTGCTCTGCCGTCGCGTCTGTCATGCCGATGGGTTAGGCGAGCGCGTGGTTAAGCGCGGTGTTGTCTGGCCAGCGGTGACAACGGAGCCACGTCTGCTGCCATGCCGTCCGGGAGTTGTTTGTACCCGCCCATCGACACCCCCAGTATGTACGTCGATATCGGAGCCGCGCTTGCCAGTGCCGCCGACCCGGGCGTCGAGCGGGCGACACTTGACGACCTGGACGAGCGGGTGGCCGCGGCCCACGAGCAAATCGAGCAGGGACGGGAGGAGGGCGAGTTCGGCTACGCGTCGCTGAACCTCCCCGAAGCAACCGACGCCGAGACCATCCGCGACGCCGTCGCGCCAGTCGCCGACGCCGAGTCAGTCATCACCGTCGGTATCGGTGGCTCCGCGCTGGGGGCGAAAACCATCACGGAGGCACTGGCAGAGGACCCGGGCAGTCACGTCGTGCTGGACAACGTCGACCCGGAGCACGTCCGGCGGACGCTCGACGGCCTCTCCCTCGCCGACACAGCCATCAACGTCGTCTCGCGTTCTGGGACGACGGCGGAGACGCTGGCGAACTTCCTCGTCGTCCGCGAGGCCTACGAGGACCGGGGCGTCGACTGGACCGAGCGCATCGTCGTGACCACGGGCGAGTCCGGCCCGCTCCGGGCGCTCGCTGACCAGCACGACCTGCCGACGCTGCCGGTCCCCGAGGGCGTCCCCGGCCGCTTCAGCGCGCTCTCGGCGGTCGGGCTCGTCCCGCCAGCCATCCTCGGCATCGACATCGAGGGGCTGCTTGCCGGCGGTCAGCAGGCGGCTGACGACCTCGCGCCGTCGCTGTATGACTCGCCGGCCTACGCCTACGGCGCGATGGCCTACGCACTCGAAGAGGAGGGCGCGAAAGTCAACGCATTCATGCCCTACGCCGAGCGGCTGGAGTCCTTCGGCGAGTGGTTCGCACAGCTCTGGGCCGAGAGCCTGGGCAAGGACGGGCGGGGCCAGACGCCGGCGCGGGCGCTGGGCGCGACCGACCAGCACTCCCAGCTCCAGCTGTACCGCGCCGGCCACCGCGACAAGGTCGTCACGTTCGTCCGACCGCGCGAGCGCGCCGACGTGGCGATTCCCGACCCGGACCACGATGACCTCTCGTATCTCGCCGGAACCGACCTCGGCGGCCTCATCGACGCCGAGTACGAAGCGACGGTGGCGAGCCTGCCGGCGGCTGACCGGCCGGCGCTGGAAGTAGAGATCGACCGACTCGACGCAGAGAGCGTCGGCGAACTGCTGTACGCGATGGAGGCGGCCTGCGTCCTCGTCGGCGAACTCGCGGACGTGGAGACATTCACCCAGCCGGCCGTCGAGTGGGGCAAAAACGCCACGCGGGCGCTCATCCGCGGCGAAACGACGGACGAGACGGCGGTTATCGACGAGCGCGAGCGGCTGCGGATCGGCGAAACGGAGTCCCTTTAGGCCGGCGCAACGGACTGCCGATAATGGACGACACTGCCGCGAACTGGGGTGTTCTCGCCGCTGGCCTCGGTCTCGTCGTACTCGTCGCCACGGAAACCGGCGTCGTTAGCTGGATGACACCGGCGACGACGGTCGGCCCGGTCACCGCCCGACAGATAGCCGTCGCCGGCTTCGTCGTCGCGGCGCTCGCCTTCTCACTCGTCCGTCACGGCGCACTCGACCGCCGACAGGCGGGCCTGGGCGCGACGGGCGCAAGCGTCGTCGCAACGCTCGCGACGCTCGTCGCCTTCTTCGGACCGGAGTTCCGTACCGGCGTCGAAGCGACCGTCGGAATCGCCGTGTATCTCACGGTGCTGGCCGGCTGCGTGACGATTGCGCTGGGTTGGGCGCTGGCGTCCGACGTGCCGAACGACCGGCTGTACACGGTCGCCAGAGCGCTCTCGGTCGCGACAGGAATCGGGCTGGCCGGCTTCCTCGTGGGCACGCTGTTCGCCCAGTTCGTCGTGCTCGGAGCCGCGGCCGCAGGGCTTGTCAGCGCCGCGGCGCTCGACGGCGGAACCGTCACCGGCCCAGTGTACATCACGCTCACTATCGGTATCGGCGTCGGTTTCGTTGGTTTCGGGGCGGCCGTCGCCAACCGGCTAGACCGGACCTGGGCTGATCTCGATTTGCGGCGACCCAGTCTCCGCGACGTTGGCTACGGCGTCGGCGGCGTCGTCGTCCTCATGGTCGCGCTGTTTGGCTTCAGTTACCTCATTCAGGCGCTCGGACTCGAAGCGGCTCGGAGCAGCGTCGAAGAGCTAGCCAACAGAGACCCGTCGTTCCTGCTTGTGATGGTGCCGCTGGCGTTTCTCACTATCGCGCCGAGCGAGGAGTTCATCTACCGAAACATCATCCAGAAGTACCTCTACGACGATTTCAGTGATCTGCAGGCGATTATACTCACGAGCGCCGTCTTCGGCGTCGTCCACTTCGGACAGTACGCCGCTGGCACGCCGACACAGACCGCCCTCTCGCTGTTACTGGTGTTCGTCCTGTCGACGCTGCTGGGCCTCAGCTATCTCAAGACCGAGAACCTGCTCGTCCCGATCTTCATCCACGGGGCGTTCAACGCCATCCAGTTTCTCACATTGTACATCGAGATTACAGGAAATCCGGCAGTTTGAGCCGTCTGACTGCTGTCTGACGGGTATTTATGCGAACTACCGTTGTAGGCGATGGCATGGCTCGGCGGTTCACCATCGTCTGTGATGACGACCAAGCGCGGATCATCGAAACGCTTGCGCGGCGCTACGGCATCACAGAGGAGGAAGTGCTTTCACAGTTGGTCGAGCTCGGACTCGAAGCCCGGGACGAACAGACCGTCTAAGCCGGGTTCTTCCGCGATAGTGAGCTGCCACAGATGGGACAGCGGTCGCGGTTCTCGTCGAACTCACGGCCGCAGCCGGCACACTGGAACAGCCAGTCCCGCTGTTCGGTGATACCGTCGCGGGCGATTACCTCGACGCTCACGTCGAGTTTCTCCGCGACGTTCTGCATCGCGTAGTCGTCTGTGACGAGTCGACTGTCGAGTTCGAACGCGGCCGCGATCAGCCGGATGTCGGTTTCCGAGAGTTCCGCGAGGTCACCGGTTTCGCTGGCAGCGCGCTCGATGCGCTCGACGGTGTTGTCCTCGGGAATGTGGAGGTGCATGCCCGAGCCTTCGAGGGCGTCGAAGCGATAGGCGGCCTCGTCTTCCAGTTCCTCTCTGACGAGCGGAATCGTTGCGATCTGCTCGTCGGTGTGATACTCGTTGATAAATGCCGAGGAGTCAAGAACGTACATCTAGCGTTTGACGATCATGTGGTCTTTCACCGCCTTGACCCGCTCAACCGGGACAAGCAGGCGGCCCTGGTCACTGTACTCGAAGTTCGTGTTGCGGAGCGACTCCGCAGGGTCGATAACGAGGTTGTGCAGCGCGCCCGACGAAAAGTCCATCGTGATGTTGTAGAGACTGCCGATCTCCGCGCCGTCAGTCCCCATCACGTCTTTCCCCGACAGGTTTTCTGCGAGTATTGCAGCCATACCCCCTTGTTCCGAACGAGGTTACATAAACGCCACGGGGATGTCCGACAGGTGAGCGGCGATGGGGACGGATGGATACCAGTATCGGCGGCCATGGTGCCGTCCTCGACCGTCCCACGCCCCGGAACATCTACAGCGAGCCACAACCCTATGCGAGAGGCGGCCGATGGGGACGTATGGACAGTAACAGGCGGCAGTTTCTCGGGGGCCTCGCGGCCGCCGTCATCGGTACCGTGGCAGGCTGTAGTGGCGACGGAACACCGTCACCGACAGCCACCGCCACAGAAGTGCCGACTCGAACCGCGACGGCAACTGAAACGGCGACACCGACTCCGACTGAGTCGCCGACACCGACTGCTACGGCCGCCCCGACCGAGACAGCGACGCCCACGCCGACCGGAACGCCGGTGGACGCCGAACAGGAGGTCGCCGTCGCGCCGGGAAGCTTCAGTTTCGCTCCGGAAACCTTCGAGGTCCCGGCCGGTAGCACCGTTCTGTGGGTCTGGAAGGCCGGCGGCCACAACGTCAAACCGACCGCGACGCCGGAAGACAGCGACTGGTCGGGGACGCCCGGCGACGATGGGACGACGTACAGTTCGGGCTACGAGTACGCCTATCGGTTCGAGGTCCCCGGCGAGTACGAGTACCACTGCGTCCCCCACCAGAGCGTCGGCATGACGGGGTCGTTCACTGTAACCGAGTGACGCCCGCTTAGCCCTACGTTCGGTCGCGCGCGTCTGATGACGACGAACTTAACTGCCACCGACGACTCGGTTCTGACAACTTCTGGAGCCATCTATGTCTGACACGGACCCCACCACAGCCACCGACGACACCCTGCGGACGCCCATCGTCGCCGTTTTGGGCCACGTCGACCACGGGAAGACGAGCCTGCTCGACAAGATCCGCGGTTCGGCCGTCACCGCCGGCGAATCGGGCGCGATTACGCAGCACATCGGCGCGACAGCCGTCCCGCTGGACGTGATTTCCGAAATCGCCGGTGACCTGGTCGACCCGACTGACTTCGACCTGCCCGGCCTGCTGTTCATCGACACACCGGGCCACCACTCCTTCTCGACGCTTCGCTCCCGGGGCGGCGCGCTCGCCGACATTGCCATCCTCGTCGTCGACGTCAACGACGGCTTCCAGCCACAGACGCTGGAGGCCATCGACATCCTCAAGCGAACCCAGACGCCGTTTATCGTCGCCGCGAACAAGATTGACACCGTCCCCGGCTGGAACCCCAACGAGGGACAGCCGGTCCAGCAGACGATGGACGCCCAGTCCGACCGCGTCCAGTCCGACCTCAACGAGAAGCTGTACGAGATCATCGGCGAACTCTCGGACAACGGCTTCTCGGCGGACATGTACTGGCGCGTCCAGAACTTCCAGGCTAACATCGGCGTCGTGCCGGTCTCGGCCGAAACCAGCGAGGGCATCCCCGACCTGCTGACGGTGATGATGGGGCTGTCCCAGCGGTACATGAAAGAGGAGATGGAGATCGACACCAGCGGTCCCGGTGTCGGGACCGTCCTCGAAGTGAAAGACACCCAGGGCTTCGGGACGACGCTCGACGCCATCATCTACGACGGGACCATCCGCAACGACGACACCATCGTGGTCGGCGGCCTTCAAGGGCCAATTGTCACTGACGTCCGCGCGCTGCTCCGGCCACGCCCGCTCGAAGAGATCCGGACCGAACAGGAGTTCGAACAGGTCGAGCAGGTCGCCGCCGCCGACGGCGTCAAGATCGCCGCGCCGGACCTCGGCGACGCGATGGCCGGTGCGCCGATCCGCGTCATCCGCGACCGCGACCGCAGCGAGGTCATCGCCGAGGTGGAGGAGGAACTCGCCGAGATCGAGGTGACGACCCAAGAAGAAGGGGTCGTCATCAAGGCCGACACGCTGGGCTCGCTGGAGGCGCTTTCAAGCACCCTCGAAGAGGAAGAGATCCCCGTCATGCGCGCCGAGGTCGGCGCGGTCGCACCGCGGGACGTGCGAGTCGCCGAAACGGCCGGCGAGCCGACCAATCAGGCGATTCTGGCCTTCAGCGTCGAAGTGCTCGACGACGCTCGGGACCTCGCCGAACAGGAGGACGTGGAGCTGTTCGAGGACGACGTCATCTACCAGCTCGTCGAGTCCTACGACGACCACGTCACCGCCATCGAGGAGGCCCAGCAGGAGCAGATTCTGGAGAACATCACCCGCCCGGCGAAGTTCCGGATTCTGCAGGACCACACCTTCCGCCAGTCCGACCCCGCCGTCGTCGGCGTCGAAATCCTCTCAGGTGAACTCCGTCGGAACGTCAACGTCGTCAGGTGGGAGAACGGCGAGGCAAACCGCGTCGGGACCCTCAAAACGATTCAGGACGAGGGCGAAGACGTCGACTCGGCCCGCGCCGGCGAGCGCATGGCCGTCTCGATTCAGGGGCCGACCGTCGGCCGCCAGGTCGAGGAAGGCGACGACCTCTGGGTGGAGATACCGGAGAAACACGCGAAGATTCTCGAACAGGAACTCAAGGAAGACATCTCCGTCGACGAACGCGAGGCGCTGTCGATGTATCTGGAGAAACACCGGAATCGCGACCCCTTCTGGGGCAAATAGGCGGTACTCGGTGCGCTGTTTGCGCGAGTAATAATATTTAATTAGGAGGCGTGTCTCCATACAGACACGAATGCCTGGGTCCCTGTCGATGCCTGACCTCGTGCTTGCCAGCATCGCCCTCTCGATGCTACTGGCGTCGCTCGGTGCCGTCGTCACCTCGCTTAGTTTCGTCACGGCGCTGAGTGCCGGCAGCCTCCCAGCGACCGGCTCCATCGGCTACGCGCTGTTTTATGACCCGCCGGTCACCAGCGGCGGTCGGGCTTGATATCAGCGACTACGCGTCACCACGACTGTGCTGCAGAAAACTGAGAGCAGCGACTGTTACTGCGCCGTCGGCGAGGTGTCGTCGCCCATCACTTGCTTGACCTGCAGGGCGGCGGAGGCGGCGATGCCCTGCGCGAGGTCGTCGCGTTCGGCGTCGGAGATGCTCGCACTCTCCGGGTCCTCGGGCGTGTAGTCGGCGCTGACGACCGATCCGACGGGCGGCTGGACCGCGATTGTGGCCCGCGGTCCAGTCGTGCTGTTGCTGATCTCCGAGCCGACGACGAACTCGCCGGGCAGGAGTTCGCGGGTCCGGGCGGCGACGCTCGAGAGGTCCCGGCGGAGCTCCTCGCGCTGTTCCGCGGTCAGCGTCACTTCTTCCGTCTCCCCACCAAACGACGTATTACCGTACATGAACGTTCTCTGTCTCTATGGGGGGGAAGACTAAAAACCCAGGGTCGAACACAGTTCTGACCGGAACCGTCGGTGCAACGCCGCTTACACGACGGGGTGGCTCTCGCCGTAGGTGGCGAGCACGACGGCGCTGGCGTATTGGGCATCGTCAGTCGCCGACTCGACGTACACGTTCTCCTCGACGAACTCCCAATCCCGGAGGTCCCGGCCGGCGGCCAGTCCTTCGCGGATTTCCATCCGGACCGCGTCCTCGCTGGTGCCGTCGACCTCGTAGAAGATGCCCGGCCCGTCCTCGCTGCGGGCCCAGCCGATACCAGCGGCCACGCTCTCACCGGGCTCGGCTGTCGCCGAGGACTGGACGACCTCTAGCGCTTCGCCGGGCGGCCCCAGATCCGGTGCCGTCCCTGTCACCTCGATAGCCGGCTCGGTAGGAATGACCGACGAGAGCGAGATGAGGTTGTAGTTGTGGACGCCCGCCTCGGCGAGTGCCGCGTCGTACGCGGCCAGTGCGGTCGGGCCGGTCGCAGTCCCCCACACGACCCGGATGGTACTCATAGGCGATTCTCGACGGTCCGCGGGGTAAGGGGTTTCGCTTCGTTATGCCGGAACGAGTCTGTAGCACATTCCCGGTCGGTTCGGGTCGCCCTCGGCCGCACGCTCCGCGTAGTAGATGGCGTCGGCGGTCACCAGCGGAGCACTCGTCACATGGCCGCGGTTGTCGGTGGTCCAGGCCACTGCACCGGTGTCCCGCTCCAGCGCGTACAGTCGCCCGTCGTAGGACCCGACGAGGACGTGGTCTCGGGTGGCGACAACGCTCCCGATAATCCACCCGCCAGTGTCGTAGCGCCACTGCTCCTCGCCGCTTTCGAGGTCGAGCGCGTACACCCGGTCGTCGTGGCTGCCGACGTAGACGGTGCCGTCGTGGACCGCCGGCGCACACATCACGTCGGCGTCGGCCTCGAAGGTCCACTGCTCCGAGCCGTCGGTCACGTCGACGGCGGTGACCGTCTCGGCCCACGACGGCACGATAGCGGTCCCGTCAGCGACGGCGACGGGGGCTTTCACGTCGCCGCCGGTGTCATAGCGCCACACCTGTTCCAGGCCCGGGAACGACCACGCGTAGCAGTAGCCGTCGTTCGAGCCAAACAGCAGACGACCGTGTTCGCGGTCCAGCGCCACCGTCGAGTGCGGATGGTCGGTCGGTCGACTGTCGCGCCACTGCACGTCGCCGGTGGCGGCGTTGACAGCGACGACGCTCCCGCTCGGAGCCGCGTGCTCGACAGCGACGTACAGCGACCCGTTGTAGTAGGTCGGACTCGCGCCGATGGCATCACCGAGTTCCGTCCGCCAGCGCCGCTTTCCGGTTTCGAGGTCCAGCGCCGACAGCGCGCCGTCGTAGGCCCCGATGTAGACGGTGTCGTTGGCGATAGCCGGCGTGCCGTGGCTCCCGCGCGTCGCCTGCGTGATGGTCGTCGCCCACTGGACCTCGCCATCAGGTGCGATGGCCCGCACGCGGCCGGTATCGTCGGCCAGAATCAGGTCGCCAGTCGGTGCCAGCGCGGGACTCCCCTTTGCCGCGGTGTGGTCCCCGCGGTTGGCCGGGAGTTCCCAGGCCCGCTCGACAGCGTCCGGAACCGATACGTCCTGATACCCCTGGTTCAGGAGCCCCTGCCGGAACTGTGTGGCGGCGTGTTCGTCAAGCGCCGTCGATGCGAGCGGATCGAACTGTGATTGACACCCCGCAACTGACCCGACCATCGTCGCCGCGAGCGTCCCCAGAAACGCCCGCCGCGTCCGTCCGCGCTCTGTCACGGGCGCTGATACCGGGCGGGGTGGCTTAAATCGCGTGGGGACGGGAGGCAGTCACGATAAGAACGGAAACGACCGAACACAGTTATCGCAGAATAGACAATGAGAATCGGTGCGGTTAGCATACCGCGGCCGAATGGCCGCGGTTTCCCCGGCCGCGAGCAGCGTGAGCGGCCGGCTTTTTTCGCCCACGTTTTTCAAGGAGCCTTCCACAGCGCGCTCTACGAGCGCGCGAGGAAAGGCGACGCTGAAAAAGGTGGTTGTTACGCGAACGCGACGGGGACGCTGCTGGCGTCGTCGTCGGCTTCAATCTTCTCGTAGGCGTCGTGGAGGTCGGACTGCTGGACCGTCGTCCGGCCGTCGCGGATGGCAAACATCCCGGCCTCTGTCGCCAGCGAGGCCAGTTCCGCGCCGGAGAGGCCGTCGGTCTCGGTGGCAAACGCGCCAAGGTCCACGTCGTCATCGAGGTTCATTTCCTGGGTGTGGATCTCGAGGATGCGCTCGCGGCCCTCGACGTCGGGGTTCGGGACTTCGATGAGGCGGTCGAAGCGGCCGGGGCGGAGGATGGCCCGGTCGAGCATGTCGAAGCGGTTCGTCGCGGCGATGATGCGGATCTCGCCGCGCTCGTCGAAGCCGTCCATCTCCGAAAGCAGTTGCATCATCGTCCGCTGGACCTCGGCGTCGCCGGAGGTCTTCGACTCCGTTCGCTTGGCTGCGATGGCGTCGATCTCGTCGATGAAGATGATAGCCGGTTCGCGCTCGGCGGCAAGCTCGAACAGGTCTCGGACCAGTCGCGCGCCCTCACCAATGAACTTCCGGACCAGTTCGGAGCCGGCCATCTTGATGAACGTCGCGTCGGTCTCGTTGGCGACGGCCTTCGCCAGCATCGTTTTCCCGGTGCCGGGCGGGCCGTGTAGCAGGACACCGCTTGGCGGTTCGATACCGACCTCACGGAACTGTTCGGCGTTGACGAGCGGTTCCTCGACGGCCTCTCGGACCTCACGGATCTGTTCTTCGAGGCCGCCGATGTCCGAGTAGGAAACGTCCGGCGAGCCATCGACCTGCATCGCCTGTGCGCGGGCGTCGGTTTCGGGATCGAGGATCTGTTTGACGCCGAAAGAGTCGTTGATGGCGACGCGGTCACCGGCCTCAAGGCCGTCACGGATGGACGGCGAGACTTCCGTCAGCACTTCCTGATTGTTGCCGTGCTGTTTGACGACGACGCCGTCGTCGGTCAGCTCCTCGGCTGTCGCGATGTACAGCGACGAGGTTTTGAGCGTCTCGTTTTCCCGTTCGAGCTGGTCGACCTCGTCCGTGAGATCGTGCTGCCGGTCACGGGCGGCGTCCAGTTGCTCAGTCAGCTGTTCGTTGACCTGTACTATCTCTTTGAAATGTTCCCGGAGTGCCTCCAGGCGCTCGTCAGGCGTCATATCGGGATCAAGTTCCAACCGTGGTCGTTCCGGAAGCGAGGGACTGCGCGACATTTGGATGGTCGGTACTATACGGTTGAGACACAAAGTGCCTTCGGGTCACAGGGGGTGAAACAGTTATCCGTGTCGAGACGGGGCTGTAGCGTTCGGTTAGACCGGTGGCTCGAACAGCCAGACAGGCACCGGATAGCTACTGGCCGCCCTACAGCAGCTCGGCGAACTCGTCGAGGTACTCGCTGTACGTCGAGAGGGCGGACTCGACGGGGTCAGGACTGGCCATGTCGACGCCGGCGTCGCGAAGCAGCTCCAGCGGGTACTGCCGCGACCCGCTCCGGAGGAAGTCGACGTACCGCTGGGCGGCGGGTTCGCCCTCATCGAGGATGCCGTCGACGAGTGCGACGGCCGCCGAAATCCCGGTCGCGTACTGGTAGACGTAGAACGCCCGGTAGAAGTGCGGGATGCGCATCCACTCGCGGGCGATGCGGTCGTCCAGCACCGCCGGCTCGTAGTAGTCGCCTTTCAGGTCCCGATAGAGGTCGTCCAGGCGGTCGGGGGTCAGCGGCTCGCCGGCCTCGGACATCTCGTGGGTGCGGTGCTCGAACTCGGCGAACATCGTCTGGCGGTACAGCGTCGACCGGAACCGCTCGAGGTACTCGTTGAGGATATGTCGGCGCAGGCGTTCGTCCTCGACGGTATCCAGCAGGTGGTGGGTCAGCAACGTCTCGTTGACGGTGCTCGCGACCTCGGCGACGAATATCTCGTAGCCGGAGTAGACGTAGGGCTGTTCCTCGCTGGTGTACTCCGAGTGCATCGAGTGGCCGAGTTCGTGGGCCAGCGTGTACATCGACTCCACGTCGTCCTGGTAGTTCATCAGGATGAACGGCTGGGAGTCGTAGGTCCCGCCGGAGTACGCGCCGGACTGCTTGTGCTCGGTCTCGTAGACGTCGACCCACCGCGAGTCCAGCCCGTCGGCGAGCCGGGACTGGTAGTCATCGCCCAGCGGCGCGACGGCCTCGGTGACGTACTCGCAGGCCTGTTCGTACTCGATTTCGGGGGATTCCTCCTGGACGAGCGGGACGTAGAGGTCCCACATCCGGAGTTCGTCGGCCCCGATTGACTGGCGCTTGAGGTCGGCATGGCGATGGAGCGTGTCGAGGTTATCGTGGACGGTGTCGACGAGCGTATCGTACACCTCGACGGGGACGTTCGGGCCGTCCAGTGCTGCCTCGCGAGCGGTGTCGTAGTCCCGGGCGTTGGCCATCTTCACGTCCGTTTTGACGGCGTTCTTGTAGGCCGTGCCGACCGCGTTTCGGACCGTCTCCCACTCGTCGTAGAACGCCCTGTAGACGCGCTGGCGGAACTCCCGGTCGGGGTGTTTCTGCAGCGTCGTGAAGTTGTTGAGCGTGATCGGCTGCTGGTCGCCGTCGGGGTCCTCGACGGTCGGGAACTCCATGTCGGCGTTGGCCAGCATGTTGTACACCTCGCCGGGCGCGCCGGTGACCTCACCGAGTTCCGCAAGGAGATTCTCGACCTCGGCCGAGCGAGTGTGGTCTTTCATCCGGAGCACGTCGTCGAAGTAATGCTCGTAGGGCTCCAGCCCCGGTTCCGCGTCGAGCATCGCCTCGATATCGTCGTAGTCCAACTCCTGCAGTTCCGGGTCGAGGAACGAGGCAGCCGAACTGGCCTCGGATGAGAGGGACTGCGAGCGGGCAGTCAGCGCCTGGTACGTGTCGTCTGTCGTGTCCTCGTCCCGGCGCATCCGGGCGTAGGCGGCGACGTTCGACACCGTCCGCATCAGTTCCTCGTAGGTCTCAAGGGTTTCTAACAGCGTCGCAGCGTCCTCGGTGGCCCGTCCTTCGTAGGCGGACAGGTCCTCGATCAGTTCCTCCGCCTCCTCGTAGGCGGCTTCCCAATCCTCGTCGCTGGCGTAGAGGGAGTCGAGGTCCCACTTGTACGCCTCGTCGATGTCGCTCCGTGCGGGTACCGAACTCATAGCCCGCTCTTGGGACGGGGCCGAAGTAAGCCTTCGTTTCAGCGACGAGGGACTACAGCCCGTCGGTTATGTGGTCGGCGACTCGCGCTGTCGTGCGGGCTTCGGTGCGTCGGTGTTCGAAGACCGCCCGTGCGTCCGCAGCGGCGTCCTCGTCCCGAGAAAAAGTCACATTCGGGTAACGGACGTCGGTCAGCACCAGCGGTTCGGGCGGGGCCGGCGGGACGCCGTCGGGGCCGCTGGCGGACTCCGTCGAGAGGATACGGTCGACCTTCGACAGCTGGGCGGAGCCGTCCGCGACAGCCGCCGCGAGCGAGACGAGCCGACGAACCAGCTGGCGGCAGAACCCGCCGGCCGTGAGCCGAACGACGAGGAACTGGCCGTCTCGCGTCCAGTCGATGTCCACCGTGCGCTCAGTGCCGGTGTCGTCGGACGTGAGATTGTGGAAGTCGTGGCTCCCGGCGAGTGCGTCGACGGCCTCGCCCCACCGCTCGTCGTTGACCGGTTCGCGTCCGAGTCGGTCTGCGTCCGTCGGCGCGTACAGGTAGTAGGTGTAGGTGCGTTCGGTGGCGTCGTGGGTCGCATGGAAGCCCTCGGAGACATCGACACTGGCCCACACACGGATGTCGTCCGGAAGTTCGCCGTTGAATGCCGCCGGTGAGAGCCACGCCGGCGCGTCGAAGGCGACTGTCTGTGCCCGCGCGGACACACCGGCGTCAGTCCGACCAGCGGCCGCGTAGCACTCGGGCAAGCCGTCGCCGCGCTCGCAGACGCCGAGGCGGACGAGCGCCGAGCGCAGTCGCCCCTCGACAGTGTCGACGTCGGGCTGGCGCTGGAACCCGTGATACGGTCGGCCGTCGTAGGCCACGCGATAGGCGCGCATACCGATTTGTCGACTGCGAGCCACTTGTCTCACCCGAATCTCAGTCGCTGGGAAGGATAGACGAACTTAGGCATGCTGAGAACAAAGGTGGGAGTATGTCCAACGCCGCCGCGGCGGATCACGACTTCCCCCGCCCGCCCGAAACGTTCACCGACAACGACGGGCGGACGGTGACAATCGAGGCCTATGACGGCGCCATCGACCCGCTGGTGGAGATGTATGTTGACTTCGGGCCCGACTCCCGGTCACAGGGCGTCCCACCCCGGACGGAAGCGGACATCCGCGACTGGCTGCCGAATCTCGTCGAAGACGGCCTGAACGTCGTCGCTTGGCACGAGGAGCAATCCGTCGGCCACGCCGTCCTCGTCCCCTATCAGGACACCTCGGAACTGGCGATTTTCGTCCATCCGGACTACCAGCACGCCGGGATCGGCTCACAGCTCATCCGCGTGCTGCTTGGCTACGGCCAGGAGAACGGCCTCGAACGGGTCTGGCTCTCCGTCTCGAACACCAACCACGTCGCACGAGCGCTGTACGAGTCGGTCGGCTTCGAGACGATCGCCAAAGAGCGCGTGGAAATGGAGATGGAACGGGCGCTCTGACCGGGAAATTCACGAACAGCCGCACACAGCGACAAGTAGCGGCTACGCGAAGGCGGAGTTATGGACCCCCCTCGCATCCAGAGACACTGACCTGCACGGCGTGTGACACGGCAATCGAGGGCGTGGGCTACCTGCTGGCGACCGAGCGGGACGGCACTTATCACCGGCTGGTCGACGCGGTGATCTGTGGCGCCTATGGCTTCAACGACCTCGGAATGACCGGCTGTGCGCCCGAACTCGACGACGTGGTCGATCCGGGCCCGGACGATGCGCTTCTGCACGTTCGCCTGACCGACAGTGATCTCGAGGTCGTTAGCTCGAAGGAGTGAGGCCGCAAGTGCCTCGGCTGCACACGCACCCGCGGTACGGCCAGATGGCGATGACTCGCCAGTTCACTCGGTTTCGAGGCTGACTTCCCTGTCGGCCTCACCGGTCGTGTTCTCTGCCTCGCTGGTCGCTGAGAGCGATTCGGTCTCCAGCAGGCGGTCCAGCCGCCGCTCGAACTCGCTGTCTGTCAGTTCACCGCGGGCGTAGCGCTCTCGGAGGTGATCGACCGGGTCCACCGTCGGTTCCGTTGCGTTGGGTGCATCGGTTTCATCCTGGGCTGTCTCGTCTTCCGGGGACTCGATCATCGGTAGTTTCGAACCCAGAAGGGCGACGAGCGGGGCCAGAATGAACCAGCCGAGGATGATCGACACCGGTGCAATCGACCCGCCAAGGCCGGCCGCACCTGCGAGCATAGCAAGGCCCGTCGACAGTATCGCGATGGTCGCGACGAGCTTCCACCTCGGGAGGGCGATGGAGGGGAGCTGCATGTCGACTACTCGACACGGTGGTCGCAAAAAGCTACTGTCGCGGACCGATGGCTCGGCCGCGTTACTCCGCGAAGTTCTCGAACGTCGGCCGGTCGTGGTCGCCCGGGAACGCCGAGAGCGGGACGCTGATCTGCTCGCCGTCGTCCATCTCCTTGAGCGTCACCTCGTCGTTTTCGAGGTCCTGCTCGCCGACGATGACGACCGTCTCGGCGTTGATGCCGTCTGCGTAGCCCATCTGCGCGCCGAAGGAGCGGTCGGCGACGTCGCTCTCGACGACGTGGCCGCGCTCGCGCAGGTCGCGAGCGATGCGGGCCGCGGTCGGGCGCGTGTCGCCGACCTGCAGGACGTAGTAATCCGTCGATAGCTCCTCGGCGGGCCAGACGCCGGCGCGCTGGCAGAGCAACTGAAGGGTGGCGTGGCCGGGCGCGAAGCCGACGGCCGGCGTCGGCTGGCCGCCGAAGCCCTCGATGAGATCGTCGTAGCGGCCGCCGCCAAACACCGAGCGGGACACCTCGCCCGTCGAATCGAAGCACTCGAAGACGACGCCGGTGTAGTAGTCCAGCCCGCGCGCGGTCGTCAACGAGACGGTGAGGTGCTCGCGGACGCCGAAGTCCTCGGCGGCGTCGAGCACCGCCTGAAGATTGTCAGTCGCCGCGCGGACGTCCTCGGAGCCGGTGAGGTCCGCGAGCGTTTCGATTTCCTCGGCATCGATCTGCAGCATCTCGTCGAATTTGTCGGCCTGCCCGTAGTTGAGCCCCGCCTCGACGAGCGCGTCAAGGTAGTCGTCGTGGTCGACTTTCGCCCGCTTGTCGACTGCGCGAATCGCTTCGGGCACGTCCACGTCGGCCCCGAAGGACTCCAGCACGCCCGCGAGGATGTCCCGGTGGGAGACGCGGATTTCGAAATCCTCGGCGGTGAGCCCGAGGTCGGTGAGCATGTCCACGGCGACGGCCAGAATCTCGGCGTCGGCCGTCGGCTCCGCCGACCCGAAGATGTCGACGTTGGTCTGGTAGAACTCACGGAACCGCCCCTGCTGGGGCTCCTCGTAGCGCCAGAACGGTCGCGTCGAAACCCACTTGATCGGCTTCGAGAGTTCCTGTTGCTTGGCGACGAACATCCGCGCGACGGTCGGCGTCAGCTCCGGCGTGAGCGCGACCTCGCGCCCGCCCTTGTCCTCGAAGCTGTACAGCTCCTCGACGATCTCCTCGCCGCTCTTGTCGACGTACATCTCGGTCGGTTCCAGCGCCGGCGTGCCGATCCCCCGGAAGCCGTAGCGCTGTGCGACGTCTTCCAGCGTGTCCATGGCCCACCGCCGAGCCTGCATCTCCTCGGGGTAGAAATCACGAAAGCCCTTGACGGAGTCGTACATACCCGCGTCTACAGCGAGGGCGCGCTTGAACCTGTTCGTTCACGCTGACCGTGACCAACGAACCGTGCCCAGTAAAGACTCACTAAAACAGGGGCTCGCTGCTGCTTTCGACAGTAGTCCGTCCGTGACAGACGGGCGTGGCCGGCACGCGCTGGCGTCAAAAGGGCTAGTGGCCGGCTACACGGGGAACGGTCCGTGTTAGAGAGGGGACAACAAAGACGCGGTCTATCGAGGGTGGCCCTATGGGATGGGCAAGGCATCGGTGGACGCCGCGCGGGGTGAGACAGTGACACAGCGATTCGAGACGGGGGTTCGAGCACTCGACCGGAAGCTCGACGGCGGCATTCCGACAGGGAGCCTCGTCACGCTGCTCGCCGAACCGGCGAGCCAGGCGGAGCTGTTTCTCTCCGAGTTCGTCGCCCAGCAGGAGACGGTGTATCTCTCCGGCGAACAGGCACCGACAACAGTCACGTCGGCGCTGCGGTCCCAGCGGGGGACGTACGACGACCTCGCAGTCAGCCAACTGGACCGCAAAGCCCCGATCAGCGACGCGCTCGCCCACGTCGAGGGAGTCACGGAGGAGTCGCTCCTCGTCGTCGATCCGGTCGAACCACTTGAGCGCGCCGACATGGGGGAGTTTCGGGCCTTCCTCGAAACGCTGCAATCCAGACTCACACAGACCGACAGCGTTGCGGTTCTGTACGCG
The DNA here is from genome assembly GCF_048595605.1 of Haloarcula sp. KBTZ06. Taxonomy (NCBI): domain Archaea; kingdom Methanobacteriati; phylum Methanobacteriota; class Halobacteria; order Halobacteriales; family Haloarculaceae; genus Haloarcula; species Haloarcula sp. KBTZ06. The sequence goes on along the minus strand of NZ_CP184337.1, from coordinate 290,682 downwards.
CTCAAACACGGCTCCACGCCGTCACAGCGCCACCGGACAGAGTACACGAGCGACATCGTGTTCGATCTCGAAACGAAGCGAAACGACGACGCCATCGAAAACAGGCTCTTCGTCCCGAAGTTCCGCGGGGGCCGAGCGCTCACCGAACCGATATTCCTCGACCTCACCGACCGGATCAACGTGGACACCAGCCGGGACATCGCCTGATCCGACGAACGCACGCGCAGGACCGAACCGCTGACGGCTACCGCAGGCCCCGCACGCGTGACTGCGTGTGCTCGGGGAACACGTCGGTCACGGCACCCTCGCCGTAGCGCTCCCGCAGGAGCGCGCGGAGTTCGACCTCGTAGTCGGCCTTCGGAATCTCGGCGCTGGGGCCGCTCTCGACCACGAGTCGGTTTGCAGCCATCGCGTCGATAGCCCCGCGGCCGATGCCAGCAAGCGGCGCGAGGTAGTCCACGCCGAAGCGGTCCTCGACGCTCTGGGCGAGCGGGCGCTCGATGGTCGGGACCCGGTCGTCGCGTCGGGTGCCGTCAGCCACGGCGTCGAACGTGTCGATGCCGTCGGTGTCGGCGATCCAGTCACCGCGGGCGACGGTTTCGACGGCGTGCTCGTGGACCTGCTGGATGCCGTTGCGCGGGTAGCCGTCGTCGTACATCTGCTCAACGGTGTCGTGGGCCACGTCCGGATCTAGATCGACCGTCGCGTGGTCGAAGCCGACGGCCGACGCACCCTCCCGAGCGGGGGCAGTGTCACAGACGCCGAAGGAGCCGCTGACGAGCGTCACGTCATAAAAGGAGTCGAGCAAGAGCGCCGCCAGCGTCGAGTCCTTGCCCCCGCTGTACAACAGGGCACAGCGCATCTACCGGCGCTTGATGTCGAAGCTCTTGGAGTCGGGCGTCAGCTCCGAGAGGAGCTCCTTCATCTGGTCCTCGTCGATCCGGCCCTGCACGCGGCCGCTCTGGGCCAGCGCGACGACCTGCTGTTCGATCTGCTCCCCGACCTGCGGTTTCGACATCTTGACCGTGTTGAGCCGCTTGCGTGCGCCGTCGGTGAGGTTCTGCTTGAGGACTGCCTGCTTCTGGGCGTCGGCCTGCTGCTTGGCCGCCTCCTGCGCCTCGCCCTCGTCGCCCTGCTGTTCCTTGAGCTGCTCCATCTTCTGTTTCCGAAGTTCTTCGAGCTCCTCCTCGCTGGGGTCGCCACTCATAGTTGTATTAGAGTACTGGAGTCGGTCGGAAAACGATTTCGGAGCAGGAGCTACGGGCCGGCTGAAAAACAGCGAGAAAGGCGTCAGTTACGCGTAGCGTTCGAGCTCCGGACGGTCGAGTTCCGTCAGGAGGTCGCCTGCGGTGTCGTCGAGGAGACTGCGGCCTTCGCCGGTGACACGGCGGCCGTCGTTCTCACTGGTCTCGACGTAGCCGGCGTCTTCGAGCTGCTGGAGCGCCGTTCGGATGATGTTGCCCGAGCCCTTGGTCTTCCGGTGGGGCCGGACGCGGTAGCGGGTCGTCCCCTGCTTCGAGGTGCCGTACTCGGAGCGGAGGGCGTTGACGCCGACGGGACCGTCGACGGCGACCTTCCGGAGGAGGCTGGCCGCTCGTCGTGCCCAGAAGTCCTCCTGCTCGGGTGGGAGTTCGCGGTCGACACCGGTCTTGGTGTACTCGGCCCAGTCCGGGGCTTCGATATCGTCTTCGTCTGCGAGCGTCTCCGTGAGTGCCTCGATGAGTTCCTCGGGGGGAACGTCGTAGAGTGTAGCCATTGCAGATTCCTTTCCGTCGCCGTCATTTAAACGCGTCGTTCGCAGTCGGCGGGCGTGAACCGTTCACTCGCCCATAGGGCAGTGATGCTCTCTCCCGTCGGGAACCGTGAGTGTCACTCCTCGGACGCGGCCCGGTCGACACTGAGCGCGGCAGCGACGCCGCCGCCGATAACCGTCGGCAGCAGGTAGCTCCCGACGCGGTGGATCAGCACCGCAGAGGTGGCGAGGGCGGCCGAAATCGGGGCCGTCGAGACCAGCAGCGTCACGAGTACCGTCTCGATAGCGCCCGACCCGCCGGGAAGCGGGACGACGCTGGCGATGCTCCCGACAGGGACGACAAGCAGGACGACCTCGACCGGGACTGGTGCCCCAACGGCGTACAGCGACGTCCACAGCGACGCCGACAGGCAGACCCAGCCAAAGGCCGAGAGCCCGAAGGTCTGGAGGACTGTCCGCCGGTCCGTCGCGATGCGTTCGATGGCCGAAAAGAACCCCTCGATTCGCGTCTCGATGTTTTTGGCGGACGGCGGGGACCACCGGGGAACGACCTTCGACACCGCGGCGAGGGCGGGTGCGACACCGCGAACGACCGCCGCCTGAATGCGGTCCCGGTGTCGCCAGCCCAGGACGGCGGCGATGGGGATGCCGACCGCGAGCACCGCGACAGCACCGGCGGCAAACGCCAGGTTTCGGGTCAACTGGACCGCTCCAGCGGCGACGAACGTGAAGCCGACGATGGCATACCCGACCGACGGCAGGAAGTGGACCGTGTCGACGGTAGCAATAGCCGCCAGCCCGGTCTCGTACTCGGTGTCGGCGGCTGTCGATATCAACAGCGCGCTCACGGGCTCGCCGCCGGCCTGGCCGAAGGGCGTGACGTTGTTCGAGAACACGGCGGCGACGAACACGAGAACGGCTGTGTGTGGCGCAACCGGTGCGTCAAGCGCTCGGAGGACCGTCCACAGCGCCAGCCCCCACGAGACGAGCCAGAGCATGGCGATGCCCGCGACAGCGAGAAGCGCCCACGGGTCCGCCGTGGTGAGCGCATCCAGCGTCTCGTCGATGCCGACAAACCACACCAGCCCCCCAAGGACGGCCAGTGCTGCCGCGAACCCGACGACCGTCGCCATCCGGTTCCCATCCATGTGGATGGGATTGGCAGTCTCCGGTTTCAACCCACCGACCCTGTCCCGCCGACCGATACCCCGAGGGTTTTGCCCCGGGACACCGACGACCGGGTATGGACGAGCGGGCTGCACTCGCCGACCTCGCCGACCGACTTCCCGACGCGGGCGACGACTGCGCCGTCGTGGACGGCCAGGTCATCACGACGGATATGCTCCACGAGCGGACGGACTTCCCGACGGGGACGACCCGCTACACGGCGGGCTGGCGGGCCGTCGCCGCCTCGCTGTCGGATGTGGCCGCGATGGGGGCCGACGCGACAGCCGCGGTGGCCGCGTACGGCGCGCCGTCGTTCGAAGCGGACGAACTCGCGGCGTTCGTCGACGGCGCACAGGACGTGTGTCACGCGGTCGGCGCGGAGTACGTCGGCGGTGACCTGGACAGCCACGACGAGTTCACCGTCGCGACGACGGCCATCGGGGCGGCCGCGGACCCAATCCGGCGCTCGGGCGCGTCGCCCGGCGACGCGGTCTGTGTCACCGGCACGCTGGGCCGGTCAGCAGCCGCGCTCGAACTGTTCGACCGGGGTGATACCGACCGGGCGAACGAGCTGTTTCAGTTCGAACCCCGCGTACGTGCGGGCGTCGCGCTCCGACCGCACGCGACGGCGATGATGGATTCGAGCGACGGGCTGGCCCGCTCGCTGCACCAGTTAGCCGAGGCCAACGGCTGTGGCTTTGCTGTCGAAGAGCCGCTCCCGATAGACGCGCAAGTCGACGCGCTCGCGGAGACTGAGCAGAAGCGGAGAGAGCTGGGCGTGTTCTTCGGCGAGGACTTCGAACTGGTCTGTACGCTGCCCGAGGCGGATGTTCCCGAGGCAAGACAAGCCGTGCCGTGCTCGCTCCACCGGATCGGAACGGCCACCGAGCTCGGTGTCACGCTCAACGGGGAGACGCTTCCGGACCGCGGGTACTCACACTGAGAACGGCCAGACCGCGACGCGAGCTAACGGTCAAATCGCACTTATCTCGAACGGAACCGGCGTGAAACAGGCCAGCCCCAGTAGGAACGTAAACAGGCCGAGCAGCGCCCGCCGTCGGTCGAGTTCCGTATCTACTGTCGGTCTGGCCGGACCAGCATACGCGAGTCCGGTGGCGAACAGGCCCCAGAACACCCACAGGCCCCAGACGCCGAAACCGACCGGCGGCGGGTCGCGGGTGAAATACAGGTAGCCGGCGAGTGCGAACAGCGCTCCGGGAACGGCGGCGGCGACCGTCTCCTGGCGCTGCCCGACGATTGACCGAACGATGTGGCCGCCGTCGAGTTGCCCAACCGGGAGCAGGTTCAGGAACGTAAAGAACATCCCGGCCCAGCCGGCGAACACGATCGGGTGGACCGATTCGCCGGGGCCGACCTCGGTCCCGAGTCCCAGCGTGTTCACCAGGGCTTCCAGCGCCTGGAACAGGAGCGGATAGTTGAACGTAATGATGACGCCGGTGTCGCTGCTTGCCACGCGTTCCGGCACCGTAATCGGGTCTATCGAGAGGCCGATGACCGTGACGATGGTCGTCGCGACGAGCCCAGCGAGCGGGCCAGCGACACCGATATCGAACAGCGCCGTCCGGTCGGGGATGCGTCCGCGAATGTTGATGACCGCCCCCATCGTTCCGAGAAACGACGGAAACGGGATGAAATACGGGAGCGTCACGTCGACACCGTGGTATCGGGCCGCGGCGTAGTGGCCCAGTTCGTGGATACCGAGCACGCCGAGCATCGCGACCACGAACGGCCAGGCCTCGAAAATCCGAAGCGGGTCCTCCGCGACCGGGATGTAGTACCAGGCGCTCGCGCCGACGTAGAGGGTCGACGCGATAGTCGCGAACAGGAGCCCGATGTTGAGCCACGGGATACCGCCAGTGTCCGTGTCGGCGGGCTCCGCGATCAGTGCGTACTGGTTCGGGCGCGCGTTCAACGCACCACCGGTGGCGGTCATCGAGTCATCGACCGCCGGACTGCCGACGACAGTAGTACCACCGTTGCTCGTAGTGGCTGCTGTATCGCCGGATTCCGGGCCGAGTTCTTCGAGCCGAACGTCGTAGCCCCGCTGTCGAAACAGCGGTCTGAGTTGCTCGACAGCGGCGGCTGGTGGCACTATCGGGTCGCCGAGATACTGGACAGATCCATCCGTCCGCCGCATTGACGAGACAGAGAACACGCCGGCCAGTCGGTCAGGCGACGGCGGGTCCGCGGAGCCACTCATCGGCTACTCGTAAACGTTGCGGGCACAAATACTCCGCGAACGATCACACAGCTATAGTAGCTATTGAAAATCAATGCACACCTGATCGCACGATGGCAGTGCGATCAGTGTATAAATCGTTTCAATTGTTACTATAGCAGGTACTATCGTCCGAGAACTGTACGCGGGGACCGGTCGTCTACGCTGGCTCGATACGCCAGGTGGTCGCGCTCGTGTACGACCACTTCTCGACGTTGATCTCGGACGCGCTGTCCTTGAGCTTGACCATCAGGGCACCGATCTCTTTCGGGGAGAGACCGACTTCATCAGCGATGAACTTGCTCTTGAAATACATCTCGCCGTCACTTGCCTTCTCTGCGAGGAACGACTTCAGTCGCTCTTCTTTGGAGGGCTCTTCCTCGCCGGAGGGCGTTGCGGTAGCGCTCATCTTTGTCACCTCACTTCTTCGTAACCCCGCCGGGAGTATATAAAGGAAGGAACCTTCAGGTCACTTCGGTCACTTTCAGGACAAATCGAGCTAAAACGCATTTTTTACAACCGGTTCAGATTCTTTTAGACATTTCACAAAGCCTTCTTAGACCGTAAATCGACGCAAGTTTCGTGGTGTTTTGAGCGGTCTGTGAAAGAGAGATATCACCATCTGTAGCGCCAACAAGCGGCGCATTTCACCGTTAGTTTTCCAGAAGCGTCAGACACGCGTCAGCACGTCGGGCACGCGTCAGACGGACATTCTCGCGGGGACGCGACCGACAGCGATCGCAGTGGGTACCAGAAAGGGCCGACTAGAGAGACAGCAGTCAGTGGCCTTGACAACCCTTAAGAGTGCATCGCGGTTACGGCGGGCTAATGAAAGTCGTCGTCTCCATTGGCGGAAGCGTACTGGCCCCGGACCTCGACGCGGAACGGGTCGCCGACTACGCCGGCGCCATCCAATCGCTCGATGCACAGGGACACACGCTCGGGACCGTCGTCGGCGGCGGACCGACCGCACGCGATTACATCGGCACCGCCCGCGACCTCGGCGCAAACGAAATCGAGCTCGACCAGCTCGGTATCGCCGTCACGCGGCTGAACGGCCGGCTACTGATCGCCGCCCTGGACGACCGCGCCGCGCCGACACCCGCCGAGAGCTACGACGAGGGCCGGGAAGCCATCCGTCGCGGGGACATCCCCGTCCTCGGGGGCATCGTCGCCGCACAGACCACCGACGCCGTGGCGGCCGCCTTCGCGGAGTACGTGGGCGCGGACCTGCTCGTGTACGCGACGTCTGTCCCGGGCGTCTACGACGCCGACCCGAACGAAGACGACGACGCGACGCGGTTCGACGAACTCGGCGCGAGCGAACTCGTCGACGTGATCGCCGACATCGAGATGGACGCTGGCAGCAGCGCACCCGTCGACCTGCTGGCCGCGAAAATCATCCAGCGGTCCGGCATCCGGACGATAGTGCTCGACGGTACCGACCCCGAACACGTCGTGCGCGCGGTCGAAGATGGTGAGTTCGACGGGTCCGAGATTCTCCCGGAGGCATAGATGGCGGAAGACCCCTACGAGGTTGGCCGCGGCGGCGGCCGGGCGTTCTGGGCCGACTCCGTCGCCGACGCTATCGAAGCGCGCGACCCCGACGACCCAATCGTCATCAAGGGCGGCGTCTCCCCGTCGGGTGTTCCTCACATCGGCCACTTCAACGAGATCATGCGGGGCTACTACGTCGCCGAGGCCCTGCGGAACCGCGGCCACGAAGTCAGACAGGTGTTCACCGCAGACGACAAAGACCGGCTTCGGGCGGTGCCCCGCCAGCTCGCCGACCTCGACTGGAACGTCGTCGGCCTCGGCGAGGTCGACGCCGGCGCGCTCGGGCGGAACCTCGGGAAACCGTACACCGACATCCCGGACCCCTTCGGCTGCTGTGACTCCTACGGCGCGCACTTCACGACACTCCTGCGAAAAAGCGCCGAGTTGGTCGGCGTCGACGTAGAGTTCGTCTCCAACACCGAGCTGTACGCCGACGGCGAGTTCGAACCCGTGACCCGCCGCGTGCTCGAACGCGCCGACCGGGCCCGCGACGTGCTCGCCGAATACCAGAACAAGGTCGGCGACGACTACGTCCCGTTCCTGCCCCAGTGCGAGGAGTGCGGCAAGCTCACCGAGGGCGTCACCGATGTCGACCTCGACGCCGGCGAAGTCGAATACGTCTGTGAGGACGTCGAAGCCGGCGACCAGACCATCGAGGGCTGTGGTCACGAGGGAACGGCGACGCTCCGGGACGGGAAGCTCCCGTGGCGGTTCGAGTGGCCCGCCCAGTGGGAAATTCTGGGCGTCGACTTCGAGCCGTTCGGCAAGGACCACGCCGAGGGCTCCTGGCCCTCCGGCGAAGACGTCGCCGAGAACGTGCTGGACATCCAGCCGCCGGTCCCGATGGTGTACGAGTGGTTTACGCTCGACGGCGAACCGCTCTCCTCGTCCTCGGGCAACGTCATCACCGTCGACGAGGTGCTGGATATCCTCGAACCCGAGGTGTTCAAATACTTCTTCGTGAAGGACCCGCGGAAGCAGCGGGACTTCTCCGTCGAGAACGTCGACCAGCTCGTCGACGAGTTCGACCGGTTCGAGCGACGGTACTTCGGAGAGGCCGAGGCCAGCGAGGACGACGCGGAACTCGCCGAGCGAGCCTATCCGATGGTCGTGGACGAACCGCGTGAACAGCGGGTTCGAATCCCCTACACGTTCGCCGCCGTCCTCGGGATGACCGACGACCCGGAACAGCGGGAGCAGATCGCCCGGAAAGAGGGCCACATCCCGGACGATGCGCCGGAGTGGGCCGTCGAACAGGCGCTCGCCCGCGTCGAGCGCGCCCAGGAGTGGGCCAGCCTGACGAACAACGAATTCAACTACGAACTCAAGCGAACCGAGATTCCGGACGTGTCCTTCGATGACGCGACGGCGGCCGCGCTGGACGAACTGGCCGATTTCATCGCCGAGGGCCACGATGGCGAGGCGATTCAATCCGAGATCTACGAGACGGCGAAGCGAAACGACATCGATATCGGCGAGTTCTTCTCGGCCGGCTACCAGCTCCTGTTCGACGACACCGAAGGCCCGCAGCTCGGGACGTTCATCGCGAAACTGGACCAGGAGTTCGTTGTGGAACGGTTCCGCCGGAACGAGTAGTCCCGGGGTAGGCGGGTCCTACCCACCCGTAACAGGCTATTGAAACGGCGACTTCAGGGCGACTGTTCCTGCGTGTCGACCCGTTCGAACATCGGTCCGAGACGCTCGTCGTAGCAGTCCTGACAGACGTACACGTCGATGACGCCCGTCTCGCTGTGCGTGTGAATCATCGCGTGGACGGTAGCGTCGAAGGGGACCGTCTCACCACAGATACCGCAGGTTTCTGGCATTGTCCGGCACCGTCTTGCGATACATTCCCACGATACATAGAACGGGTGGTTCGTCCATCCGCTCAGGTCGAACGGGGCGTCACTAGCACGGGGACATCGACAGTTCGGAGCAGTTGCGACGTGACGCTACCGAGCAGCTGGCGCTTCAGGTTCGAGCGCCCGTGTGACGCCATCACGACGAGGTCGATGTCCCGATCGGAGACGTACTCGCGGATGCCAGCGGCGACGCCATCGAGCGAGTCCGTCCGTTCCACGGCGGTTTCTACCGATACGTCCGAAGCCGCCGTTTCGAGGTCGTCGGCGGTTGCTGCGACGGCGTCATGCCCGTCCGCTTCCAGTCGTTCGATGAACGCCTCGTTCAGTCCGCCAGCGTTGAACGCTCCGCCGGCGGCCTGGATATCGACGACGTTGAGGACGTGTACTGTCGCGTCGTACCGGTCTGCTACCGCCGCGCCGTGTCGCGTCGCCGTGTTTGCGTTCTCGCTCCCGTCAGTTGTGACGAGGACTCGTGAGTAGTCGAATTCGCGCCTTTCCGCCTGTTTCTCCCCCGAAACGACGAGCACGGGCACCGCAGTTCGATGCAGGAGCTGTTCGGTGACGCCACCGAGGAGTCGCTTCCCGAGACCGGTCAGTCCCTGTCGACCGAGGACGATGAGCCCTGCGTCGGTTTCGCGGGCGTACTTGTCGATCTGTACGCTCGGTTTCCCCTCCAGAAGCTCCGTCGTGACGGGCTGGCCGATATCGGCGGCGAGCGATTCGATGTCCGCGAGGACGGACTCGCCGTGTTCGTGGAGGCGTCCGCTCTCGCGATCCGTTCGCGTGAGCCTGCGTGCTCGCTGGTCGACGACGTGAACCGCCTCGGCAGTCGCGTCGAAGTCCTTGGCCAGTGCGAGGCCGCGCCGTGCGGCTGCCGTGGATTCGTCGCTCCCGTCGACGGGAATGAGAACGTGGTCGTACATTGTGTGGTCGTTTGCAGCGCGGTCACTTCACCGTTGGCTGCTGGCGGTGTGTCCCAAACCAAACCCTCTTGCTTGGCTAAACCTAGTTTCGGGTAAATGGTGAGTACGCTGACGTGGGTCCTTGCGGGCCTTGTCGCTTACACCCTCCTCGCGATGGCGTTGCGGACCCGCGGCGTTGTCCCCGAGTATATTCGTTTTAGCGGCCCGATTACGACGATTCACACGCAGAAGGGCAAAGCTGTCCTCGACTGGCTTGCACGGCCAAAGCGGTTCTGGCGGGCCTGGGGGAACCTCGGCGTCGGGTTCGGACTCGTGGTGATGGTCGGCTCCTTCCTCCTCGTTGCGCTCGGGGCCTACCAGGCGCTCGTCAACCCACAGCCCTCCGCACTGAACGAGCCGCGGAACGCGCTGGCGATTCCCGGCGTCAACGACTTCCTCCCGCTGTCGGTCGCACCCGAGATCGTGCTCGGGTTGTTGCTCGGCCTCGTCGTCCACGAGGGCGGCCACGGGCTCTTCTGTCGCGTCGAGGACATCGACATCGAGTCGATGGGGCTGGCCTTGTTGGCGATCATCCCCATCGGCGCGTTCGTCGAACCCGACGAAGACGAACTCCTGCGGTCCGACCGCGGTGCGCAGGCCCGGATGTACACGGCCGGCGTGACCAACAACTTCGCGCTCGCGATCATCACGCTCCTGTTGCTGTTCGGGCCGGTCGCCGGCGCTATCGCCGTCGTCGACGGCGTGCCGGTCGGAAGTCCGATCAACGGAACCCCCGCCGCTGATGCGGGTATCGAGTCAGGCGACGTTATTACGGCCGTCGACGGCCAGTCGGTCGAGAGCCAGCAGGAACTCGAATCGGTGCTCGCCGAAAGCGACGCACAGACTGTCGAAGTGGCCCGTAAGGATGCCGAAACAGTCACCGTCGAGCGGTCCGTCGTCGTCTCGGCGGCCCTCCAGAGCGCGCCGCTTGGAACCGGTGAGACGATTGTTTCGGTCAACGGGACTGCCGTGGCTACCAGCAGTGAGTTCGAACAGGCGGCTCGAAACAATCCCGTTGCAACAGTCGAAACCGAGTCCGGGGAGACGGTCACGACCCCGCTCGGCGCATACGTCTTGGTCGCCGAGGACGGCCCGCTCGCCGGGGAAGGGGCACCGAGCGGCGAAGGCATGATAATCACCGAGGTCAACGGGGAGCGAACGCACAGCGGGACGGCGCTGATGCAGGCGCTTGAGGGCGGCGAACCCGGTGACCGGGTGTCGGTCACCGGCTACGTCGACGGTGCACGCGAGACCTACGAGGTGACGATGGCCGAGAGTGAGCAGGTCGACAACGGTATCATCGGCGTCAGCATCCAGCAGGGTATCAGCGGCATCCAGGTCAGTGACTTCGGCATCGACGCCTATCCCGCCGCCGCGTTCCTGGAATTCCTCGGCGGATCGCCTGACACCCCCACGTCAGTCTCCGAGTTCTCGTTCGCCCAGCGGATTTTCAGCACGCTCTTGCTCCCCTTTATCGGCGTCGCCGGCGGCTTCGGCTACAACTTCGCCGGCTTCACCGGCATCGCGACGAACTTCTACACCGTCCAGGGACCGCTCGGAGCGCTCGGAACGACGCCGGTGTTCCTGCTCGCGAACGTCCTGTTCTGGACTGGCTGGATCAATCTCGTCATCGGCCAGTTCAACCTCATCCCGACGTTCCCGCTCGACGGCGGCCACATCCTGCGGGCATCGACCGAGTCGTTCGTCTCGCGGCTCCCCGTCTCGGACGGGCGGCGGGTGACGACGGCCGTCTCCATCGCGATCACGGTGTCGATGATCGGCGGCCTCCTGTTGATGGTGTTCGGCCCGCGGCTCCTGACCTGAGACAGACAGGAATCGGTCTAACGTGGCTGGGGTTTCGTTACCCATTTACTCCCCGCCGCGAAAGCCCGGCGTATGTTCCTGCAGCTCCGTGCGGAGGTCGAGGACGCCCTCGCCGACGCACTCACAGCCCTCGACCTGCCGGCCGAGGACCTCGGTATCGAGGAACCACCGGAGGACGTCGACGCCGTGCTGGCGTCGAGCGTCGCCTTCCGGCTGGCCGGCGAGGTCGGTACTGCGCCACCGAACGTCGCCGGCGACATCGCCGAGGCGATTGACACGGACGACCTCACCTACGTCAGTGCTGTGACGACACAAGGGCCGTACGTCAATTTCCTCCCGAGCGAGGCGTACTTCGCCGAGACCCTGCAGTCAGTCACGGAGAGCGAGTTCGGGCGGCTTCCCGACCGCGACACCAGCGTCGTCGTCGAGCACACCTCCGCGAATCCGACTGGCCCGGTCCACGTCGGGCGAGCACGAAACCCTATCATCGGTGACGCCGTCGCTCGGGTGCTCGATTACGCCGGCTACGACGTCGACCGCCACTACTACGTCAACGACGCGGGCCGCCAAATTGCCGTGTTCACCTGGGCCTACGAGACGTTCGACGAGTCCGACCTGCCCGAGCCCGAGCGAGAGTCCCCGGAGTACGAGATGGTTCGGTACTACCGCAAGGGCAATACTGTCCTCGAAGAGGGCGACCCCGACGAAGTCGAGGCAGCGGAGGCCGAGGTCCAGTCGATTTTGCAGGGCCTCGAAGACGGCGACGAAGAGACGTACGAACGCGTCGCCGAGGTCGTCGACACTGTGCTGGGCGGAATGCAGAACACGCTCGGTCGCCTCCCTGCGGAGTTTGACGAGTTCGTCAAAGAGACGCGGTTCATGCGCAACGGCGACACGGACGACCTGGTCGACCGGCTGAAGGACCTCGACTGCGCCGTCTACGAGGAGGACGCCTGGCAGCTCGACCTGCCCGACTTCGAAAAGAACCTCGTGTTCCTGCGTTCCGACGGCACATCGTTGTACACCACCCGCGACCTGGCCCACCACGAGTGGAAGTTCGATACCTACGACCGCGCCGTCACGGTGCTGGGTGAGGACCACAAGCTCCAGGCCGACCAGCTCTCGGCGGCCCTGGAACTGCTGGACAACGACACCGACCAGCTCCGACAGGTGTTTTACTCCTGGGTGAACCTTCCCGAAGGCGGGATGAGCACGCGGGAGGGGACCGGCATCGACCTCGACGACCTGCTCGATGAAGCTATTGACCGCGCGCGCGAAGAGGTTGAGTCCCGACTGGACGACCGGACCCGCGGCGACCTCGACGCGGACGATATCGACCGTATCGCTCGTCAGGTCGGCATCGGCGCGGTGCGCTACGACATCGTCTCGAAACAGCCGACGAAGGGCATCACCTTCGAGTGGGACCGCGCGCTGGACTTCGAGGCCCAGTCCGCGCCGTACGTCCAGTACGTCCACGCGCGCTGCTGTGGCATCCTCGGCGACGTGGAGGCTGACATCCCAGCCGAACCCGACCTCGATCCACTGTCGGAACCGGAAGAGAGGGACCTGCTCCGCGAACTGGCCCGGTTCCCCGCCGTCATCGAGGCGGCCGCGGACGACCTGACGCCGCACACCGTCGCCACCTACACCCGCGACCTCGCCGAAACGTTCAACGCCTTCTACCGGGAGTGTCCGGTTCTCGACGCCGACGGCGAGACCCGCGCCGCACGGCTGGCCCTCGTCGACGGGACCCGGACCACGATTGCGAACGCCCTCGACGCGCTGGGCGTCGAAGCGCCGACCTCGATGTAGGAGCGGTCTGCGTCGGGAATCCGATGTGACAGGCGCGATTGCCGCGAAAAGTCCGTCGAGCCGGCCTAATTCTGCAGGAACGCGTCGACTTCCGCCGCGATTAGTGCAGGTGCCTCGGCGGGGCCGCTGTGGCTGACCCCATCGAACTCGACGAATCGGCTGTGTGGGAGTGCGTCGTGAACGGCCCGGGCACTCTGCCGGAGGAAGTCCGGCCCGCCGGTGCCAGACAGAACGAGAGTCGGTGTGTCGACATCGAAGTGGTCGGGGAGCCGGTACTGCTCGACGGACCGGTTCATCCGAACGACCTCCTCAGCGAGGGCCACGCAGTCGGGCCAGACAGGCCACTCCGCAAGCCAGGCGTCGAGGTCCTCGATACCGTCTGGGTGAAGGACCTGTTCGATGTAGCGTTTCACCGCTTCCTCTCGCTTTCCATCCTGTACGAGCGATGCCATTCGGTCAGCGAGGTCAGCGTCGGCCCGGTACTCGGCGGGAAGTACCGCCGGTTCGTACGCGATAACTGCCTCGACCGACGTACCCGCCGCGGCCTCGATAGCGGTGAGTGCGCCGTACGAGTGGCCGAACAGGATTGGGTCGCCGTCGACAGCGTCGGCAAGCGCCCGGACATATCGGACCTCACGATCCAGCACCTCGTCGGCGTTTGTTTCCGCCGGGGAGTCGAGACAGGTCCCGAACCCCGGACGCTGGGGGACGACAGCACCGTAGCCCTCGAACTCTGGGATAACCGGTCCCCAGTACTCCGTGGGGGCCATCCCGCCGTACAGGAGGAGGAGTGGCTGGCCGTCGCCGTAGCGCTCGAACTCGACTCCGATCTCATCTGCGGATTGTGTCGGCTGCATACAACATACGGTCGAACGCAGTCGGGCTAAGCCGTTCTCTCAGTGATTGGGCCGTTTAAGTAGGGGTGTCAAGAGCAGGACCGACAGCCACGCCGATGCTCTGTTTCGACAGGCGCTTCAGCACTGGCAGCGAGCGATGCCGTATGGGGCTTATCGCAGAATTTCAGATCGATTGCGACTCATTGCCGCTCGTGTCGGTCGCGGCTGCGGTACCCGAAGCGACGATCACCCTCTCACTGCAGTACAACCACGGTCGTCGCCCGCTGTTTATTGGGACCGTGACGGGTGGCTCCGAGCAGGCCATCGAGCGGGCGTTCACTGATGCCTACGACGTTCAGGAGTGGACGCGGATCGGGACGGCCGGCGACACCCGTCGGTATCAGGCAGTGCCGGCACTGAGCTTCGAGGAGCAACTCGGTGGCCAAATCGACGACTTGGACGGACTCGAAGCACTCGCCACGGCAGACGCCATCATCGAACGGATAACCGTGACCGCAGACGGGTGGGAGCAACTGGGATGGTTCGCCGACCGAGCGGCGTTCACCGAGTTCGCCTCGTTCTGGCAGCGAAACGCGGACTTCGGACTTGAGCGGCTGACCCGAGATGCGGAGCCGAAGTCGCCCGGCAACGGGCTCACTGACCGACAACTGGAAGCGCTACGGACGGCGTACGAGATGGGGTATTTCGAGATTCCGCGGCGCACGTCGCTGGACGCCGTGGCCCAGGAACTGGACATCTCTGCGTCGTCGCTCTCGGAGCGACTGCGCCGGGCACAGACTCAACTCATTCAGGAAACGGTCGCGACGCTGTGGCCGCCGCTTCCGGAATGAGTCAGAGACAGCGAGATGCGGTCGGAGCGGCGGGCTGAGACCGGACCGGCTGGCGGGTACAGAGCCGTCAGTTGAAGAGGCCGAACACACCGCCGGAGTCCTCGTCGTCGTCGACATCGGAGTGATCCTCAGTGTCGTCGAGGAACCACTCGTCGTCGAGTATCGTCTCGATATCCGTTTCGGGGCTCTCGCCGCGGAAGAACACACCCTCCAGCGCCTCGGTCAGCCGCTGATAGGCGTCGGCAGCCGTGCTCTCGGGGGCGTTGAGCACGAGCGGTTCCTCTGTCGTCGCCTGCGGGTCGTCCGGAATGACCGCAAGCAGCGGGAACTCCATCTGCTCGGCGATGGCCGCGACGTCAGTGTGTCGGGTCGCGCGGTTGATGATCGAACCGAGAACGGTCCCGTCGATTCGGTTCGCTAGCTGGGCCGTTTTGACCGTATCGCCCACCGCAACGTCGTCGGGGGTCGTGACGAGGACGATTCCGTCGGCCAGCCCAAGCGGCACGGCGACTTCGTGGCTCAGTCCAGCCCCGGTATCGATCAACACCACGTCGTAGGCATTTCGGAGCGTCTTGATGACTTTCCTGAGCTTTGCGGGATCAGCGTCCGCGAACGCCTCCAGCGACTGTTCACCCGGAATCACCGTGAGTCCACCCGGCGCATCAGTCAAAGCCTCACTCACGGCAGCCTCACCGGCCAGAATCTCGTGGAGGCTCTTTTCGGGCTCTACAGAGAGCATCGAGCCGAGGTTCGCCATCCCCAGATCCGCGTCGACGACGGCGACATCGTAGCTCATCTCCTGAAGCACAGCCCCGAGATTTACCGCGGTCGTCGTCTTTCCGACGCCGCCCTTGCCGCCCGCAATCGTACACACATACCCCGCCATAGTCTGATTGCTTGGGTACAATGCAGGCAGTCATATAAATGCGACTGTCATTTGTTGGATCGTGACGGGCCAGGCGACGTTCAGAATAGGTGGTTTCACGGCCAGTCAGGTATCTCGGTTGTCACGTCTGTCGTATCGGCCTCACGGCTTTGCCGCTTCGCTCCCTCCCTCCACGGCTCCCGTTGGTCGCCGTTCCGGTGCGAGGGCCGCTCACTTCGTTCGCGCCCTTCGCTGCTCGCGGGTCGTCCCTCCCCGCTCGCCCGTCCTGCGATTCTCGCTTCGCTCGAATCGCACTGGCTTCCTCCGCGGCTCTCTTCGGTCGCCGCTTCGGTACGAGGGCCGCTCACTTCGTTCGCGCCCCTCGCTGTCAACAGGTTCTTACGCCACCTCGGCCAACATAGAGTAATGAGCGAGCAGCAGGAACAGGAACAATCTGACAAGCAGAAATACGAGTTCCGGAAGGTCATAGAGGAACTCAAAGGGTACCAGGGCTCGGGAACCCAACTCGTCTCTATCTACGTGCCCGAGGACAAGCTGATCAGCGATGTCGTCGCTCACGTCACCCAGGAGCACTCCGAAGCCTCGAACATCAAATCGAAGGACACCCGGACGGCGGTGCAGGACGCACTCACTTCAATCAAGGACCGCCTCCGGTACTACGACGTGCGACCTCCTGACAACGGGCTGGTCGTGTTCTCGGGTGCATTCGACACCGGCGGCGGTCGGACCGACATGGTAACGAAAGTACTCGAATCCCCGCCGGACCCCATCGAGTCGTTCCGTTATCACTGTGACTCGGAGTTCCTCACCGAGCCCCTGGAGCACATGCTGGCCGACAAAGGGCTGTTCGGCCTCATCGTGCTCGACCGACGCGAGGCCAACGTCGGCTGGCTGAAGGGCAAGCGCGTCGAGCCCGTCAAGTCAGCCTCTTCGCTGGTGCCGGGCAAGCAGCGGAAAGGTGGCCAGTCCGCCCAGCGGTTCGCCCGCCTCCGGCTGGAAGCCATCGACAACTTCTATCAGGAAGTCGCCGGCATGGCCAACGACCTGTTCGTCGCCGACCGCCACGAACTGGACGGCATCCTCGTCGGCGGCCCCTCACCGACGAAAGACGAGTTCCTCGACGGCGACTACCTCCACCACGAACTGCAGGACATGGTGCTCGGGAAGTTCGACGTGGCCTACACGGACGAGTCAGGGCTGTACGATCTCGTTGACGCGGCCGACGAGGTGCTGGCCGAACACGAGATGCTCCGGGACAAGGAGCTCATGGAGGACTTCTTCAAGCAGCTCCACAACGGGGACAAAGCCACCTACGGCTTCGACCAGACGCGCCAGAACCTCAACATGGGCGCGGTCGAACAGCTGCTCATCTCCGAGGACCTCCGGAAGGACGTGGTCGCCTACACCTGCGAGAACGGCCACGACGAATACGAACTCATCAACAGCAACGCGAGCACCGACGACCACGACTGTTCCCGCTGTGGCGCCACCGTCGACGCCGAGGACGGCGAGCGCGACGACGCCATCGACCACCTGATGGAACTGGCCGACCAGCGCGGCACCGAGACGGTGTTCATCTCGACGGACTTCGAGAAGGGCGAACAGCTGCTGACTGCTTTCGGCGGCGTCGCCGGCCTGCTGCGCTATTCGACGGGCGTCTAACGCGCGCCAGTCGTTCTCTTATCTCTATTATAACAGTTGTTCGAGTTGCCGACGACGGCGACCGAGGTCGACGTGGGCCGCCTCCCCGTAGCTGGCGTCGAGGCGGTCCAGTACCAGTAGCGGGTCGACGCCCTCACGCTCGATTCGTTCCAGCAACGCAGTGATCTCCGCCCGGTGCATCGCGAGCGAATCGAGCAGCCCGACGAGCAACACCAGCGGGACCGCTGCGCCGTCGTTATCGGGGATGGAACTATCGAGACCAGGAAAGTCCGGGACAGCAGTGGGTGGCTCCGTCTCCGGTTGGAGAGCTAAACAGGACTGACAGACGCTGGCACCCGGTGCGTCTCCGGGGAGATATTGCTGGAGATCAGACGGGACTGGGAACGAAACGAGGTCGCCACCGCAGTCGGGACAGGACATACTCAAGCACGAACCTGAAAGCGCAAAAACGATACCGATCAGGACAGACTCCCTGTTCAGTCGTCAGCAGTGACTGCTTCGGGCTCTTCTTGTGCTTCCTCTTCGGCCGCAAGCGCGTCCTCTTCTTCTTCCTTTTTGGCTTTGATTTTCTTCATGCGGAAGATCTCCTCACGCTCCTGCTCTTCGAGTTTCTGCTCGATGTACTCCTGATTGTCATAGAGGTCGGGCAGGAGCTTGAATTCGAGGGCATTGACACGGCGTTTCGTGGTCTCGATCTCTTCGAGCATCTTCTTCATCGCCGTCTCGACTTCGGCGGCGAGGATGATGTTCTCGAGCAGTTCCTCGTAGGCCTCGGCGGCCTCGTCGATGCGGGCCGAGGTTCCCATGACGCCGTAGCCGCGTTCGTCCAGTGACTTCCGGACCTTGCTGGACTCGATCTGCGGGACGACGACGCCCATGATGTTTTTCGACTGGGTCGTCAGTTCCGGGTGTTCTTTCAGTGCTGCGGCGGCCCCGCGGACGGCCACGTCGCCTTCCATCGCCCGGGCCATGTTGATCGCGCGCTGGGCCCGTTCGTAGGAACCGTCGAGGTCTTCACGGACGTCCTGAGCCTGGTCCAGAATGTCCATGAACTCCATGATGAGGCCGTCACGCTTCTTCTCCAGCGTGTCGTGCCCACGCTCGGACAGCTCGATGCGGTCCTCGATCTGCATCAGATTCTTGCGCGTGGGTTTGACGTCCTTAGCCATTACGGGTCTTTTTTCGACGTAGGCAGTTAACGGTTTCCAGTTATTTCGGTTCGAGCGCCGCCGCTTCCGGATCGACACCCAAAAAACGAAGTCGGCGAACGGCAGTCGTTAGTCGTCTGCAGGCGTTGCGCCGGTGCTGGTCGACTCCGCAGCACCGTCAAGCACGCCGTGGCTACGGAGCAGGATGATACCGAAGCCGACCTTGGCGACGAGGTCGATGACCATGAAGCCGGCCGTCTCGATCCCGATACCGACGAGGCCGAGTCCTTCACTGCCGACGAGCCACCAGACCGGGTAGACCAGCCACACGACCGTCACGAGGTTTCGCAGCGTCTTGAACGTGCTCCGCGTGTCGCTGGGCAGGTCTGCGACCCGACCGGACAGCGAGGCGAACAGGAAGTACAGCAGGACCAGCAGGAAGGCGGTGCTGATACCCCACCAGACCAGCCGTTCCGCGCCGGCCGACAGCACGCCGCTCCCTGCGCTTAGCGTCGCGACCACACCGGTACCGATCATCAGCACGTCGAGGCTGACGAGCGAGGCGATGGTGTTGCGGTCTGCCCCTGCAAGCAGTCCGAGGTCATACAGCAGTAACGGCGTCGTGAACAGCCAGTCGGTGTATCGCGCCCAGTAGATGGGGTGTTCCGACCCGCCGAACTCGATGAACGTCAGGCCGAACCCGAGTGCCATCGCGAGGTAATTCACGAACGCGATTGCCGTGATCAGTATTGTCGCGATGTAGAACTTCTGACGCCTGCTGTCGGTTTCACCCCAGCCACGCGCGATGAAGTATAGCATGCCGAGGAACATGCCCGCTGTACCTAACCACAGCCATATCGCTTCACTCCCTGGTTCTGGCATAGTGCACTCTAGTATAGGAGGTCAACGCTAAACAGTCGCGTACCCAAAATATATGGTAAAAATTGCGAAGAACCGTGAGATATAGGGCCGTTGTCAGGCTTCGGCTTCGACAGTTTCGGCGGTCTCGTCCTCGCGGTAGTGCTCCTCGATGAGGTCCTCGTCGATGCGGTTCAGCGCATCCTTCGGGAGCATCGAGAGCAGGTCCCAGCCGAGTTCGAGCGTCTCGTCGATACTGCGGGCCGTGTCGGTCCCCTGATCGACGAACTCCTCCTCGAAGCGGTCGGCGAAGTCCAGGTACTTGTTGTCCAGTTCCGACAGCGCCTCGCGACCGACGATGTTCACGAGGTCGCGCAGGTCCTCACCTTCCGCGTACGCGGCGAAGATCTGGTCTTTCACGTCGGCGTGGTCGGCGCGAGTCAGCCCCTCGCCGATACCGTCGTCCATCAGCCGCGACAGGCTGGGCAGAACGTTGATCGGCGGCTGGATGCCCTGGCTGTTGAGGTCGCGGTCGATGTAGATCTGGCCTTCGGTAATGTACCCGGTCAGGTCCGGAATCGGGTGCGTATCGTCGTCGCCCGGCATCGTCAGGATCGGGAGTTGAGTCACGGACCCCTCGCGACCCTCGATCCGACCGGCACGCTCGTAGAGCTGTGCCAGGTCAGTGTACATGTATCCGGGGTAGCCACGCCGGCCCGGGACCTCCTCACGCGCGGCACCGATCTCGCGCAGTGCCTCGCAGTAGTTGGTCATGTCCGTCAGGATGACCAGGACGTGGTAGTCCTTCTCGAAGGCAAGGTACTCGGCGGTGGTCAGCGCCAGCCGCGGCGTAATCGTCCGCTCGACGGCCGGGTCGTCCGCGAGGTTCATGAAGACGACGGAGCGTTCCAGCGCGCCGGTGCGCTCGAAGTCGTCCATGAACTCGTTTGCCTCTTCGGCCGTGATACCCATCGCGCCGAAGATGACAGCGAACTCTGACCCTTCGTCGTCTTCGCCGTCCTCCTCTTCCGGCACCGTCGCCTGTCGCGCGATCTGGAGTGCCAGGTCGTTGTGTGGCAGGCCGGAGGCGGAGAAGATCGGCAGCTTCTGGCCGCGGACGAGCGTGTTCATGCCGTCGATGGCCGAAACACCCGTCTGAATGAACTCTTCGGGGTACTCCCGGGAGTAGGGGTTGATCGCCTCGCCGACGATGTCGCGGCGTTCGTCGGGGACGATCTCGGGCCCACCGTCGATCGGCTGACCGGTCCCGTCCATGACCCGCCCGAGGAGGTCCTCGGTGACGGGCATCTTCATCGTCTCGCCGAGGAAGCGAACCGAGGCATCGCGGTCGATACCCTCGGTCCCCTCGAACACCTGAATGGCAACGTAGTCGCTCGCGGATTCGAGCACCTGGCCACGGCGGGTCTCGCCGTCGCTGAGCTCGATTTCGACGATGTCGTCGTAGCCGACCGGTTCGTCGGTTTCGACGAACACCAGCGGTCCGCTGATCTCCGTGATTGTCTGATACTCTTTCATTGTTAGTACAGCTCCCGCAGTTGAGACTCGATGTCGTCTTCGAGGTCGTCGATGTACTCGTTGTAGTCTTCCTGCACGCCGATACGGTTGAGCCGCGGCGCGGCGTCGATGTCGGTGATCTCCTCGACGGGGACACCGGCATCCAGCGCCTCGAAGGCCGCATCGTTGTACGTCTTGGCGGCGTCCATGATGCGGTAGGTCTTCTCGGGCTCACAGAACGTGTCCACGTCGTGGAAGGCGTTCTGCTGGAGCCACGCCTCGCGCAGGTAGCGGGCGATCTCGAGCGTCAGCTGCTGGTCCTCGGGCAGCGCGTCCTTCCCGACGAGCTGGACGATCTCCTGCAGTTCCGCTTCCTCGTCCAGCGTGTCGATGGCCCACTGGCGCGTCTCCGGCCAGTCGGCCCGGACGTTGTCCTCGAACCACGGGTCGAGCTGGTCGCGATACAGCGAATACGACTCGTTCCAGTTGATAGAGGGGAAGTGCCGGCGTTCGGCCAGGTCCGCGTCCAGCGCCCAGAACGTCTTGACGATACGCAGCGTGTTCTGGGTGACCGGCTCGGAGAAGTCCCCGCCAGGCGGCGAGACGGCCCCGATGACTGAGACAGAGCCCTCGGTCCCGTTGATGTTCTCGAAGTACCCGGCACGTTCGTAGAACTCGCTCAGGCGAGCGGAAAGGTACGCGGGGTACCCCTCCTCGCCCGGCATCTCCTCGAGTCGGGAGGAGATTTCGCGCATGGCCTCGGCCCACCGGGAGGTGGAGTCGGCCATCAGCGCCACGTCGTACCCCATGTCGCGGAAGTACTCCGCGATGGTAATCCCCGTGTACACGCAGGATTCGCGTGCCGCGACGGGCATGTTCGACGTGTTGGCGATGAGGCAGGTCCGGTCCATCAGCGCGTTGCCGGTGGTCGGGTCCTCCAGTTCCGGGAAGTCCTCGATGACCTCGGTCATCTCGTTGCCACGCTCACCACAGCCGACGTAGACGACGATGTCCGCGTCGGCCCACTTGGCGAGCTGGTGCTGGGTGACCGTCTTCCCGGACCCGAACGGACCGGGAATGGCGGCCGTTCCGCCCTTCGCAATCGGGAACAGGCCGTCGAGTACGCGCTGGCCCGAGATGAGCGGTTCCGTCGGGGTCTCCTTGTCGACGGTCGGGCGCTGCTGGCGCACCGGCCACTCCTGGTGCATCTGGATCTCCTCGCCGCTGTCCAGTTCGACGACCGTCTCTTCGACGTTGAAGTTGCCCGATTCGATGGCGACGACCTCGCCACCCTCGGAGTCGGGCGGGACCATCACCTTGTGGTCGATACTCGGCGTCTCGGGGACGGTGCCGACGATGTCGCCGGCCTCGACCTCGTCGCCTTCCTCGACTTCAGGGGTGAACTCCCAGGTCTTCTCCAGGTCGATACCCGGCGCGTCGACACCGCGGTCGAGGAACGCCGACCCCATCTTCTCTTCGAGCACGTCGAGCGGGCGCTGGACACCATCGTAGATGGCGTCGAGCATGCCCGGCCCGAGGTCCACGGAGAGGGGCGAGCCCGTCCCTTCGACGGGTTCGCCGGGGGAGACACCGGAGGTCTCCTCGTACACCTGAATCGTGGTGATGTTTCCTTCGATCTCGATGACCTCGCCCATCAGCCCTTCCGAGCCGACGTAAACGACGTCGTTCATCCGGGCGTCGAGGTCCCGAGCCGTTACGACCGGTCCCGAGACGCTTTCGATAATGCCGTCCTCGCGGACGTCTGTGTCTGTTGCTTGACTCATGGTTAGTCCTCGTCCATCAGGTCGATACCGATGGCTCGCTTGATCTGTTCACGCAGTCCGCCGCTCCCAGTGCCGCCGCCGAGCGTGACCATCACCGGCTCGACACTCGTCTCCGCGTCCTGCCTGACACCGCGTGAGAGATGCGACAGGTCGTCGTCGTGCATCACGACGATACCGACGTCGTCGTCGTCGAGCATCTCCTCGACGGCGTCGTCGAGCTGCTCGTCTTTCTCGTCAGCAGGCACGTCCGCGAACTTGCGGACGCCAGCCAGCCGAAAGCCCGTCGTGAACTCCGGGCTTCCGATGACAGCTATCTCCTGGCTCATAGTATCACCAGCTCCTGTTCGATCTCGTCGGGGCCGAGGCCGGCCTCGCGACCGCGGGCGATGGCCCGGATGTTGTCGACCTCGCGCTCCTTTTTGAGGATGTACGACAACACCGGACAGACCGACAGCGGATAGCGGTTCGAGAGCCGGTCGGCGTATTCGAGCAGCGCCGCGTCCAGCGCCCGCTCGAAGTCGATGAGGTTGTCGGCCTCCTCAAGCGCCGACAGCGCCTGATCGAGGTCGTCGCCGTACTTGCTCTCGCGAACGGCACTGACCAGTTGGTCGAGATTCGTCGACAGCTGTGCGACCTCCTGTGCGTCGAACAGCTGGCCGCCCTCGATGAAGTACTCCGAGGGGTCGAGGTCCGCGCCACTGCGGGCCAGCCGGAGCGCGTTCCGGAGGTTGCGGAAGTCGACTTCCGTCTCCAGGAACTCGACGTACAGCCCGGTCGGGCTGTCGATCTCCGGATTATCCGGCAAGCCGGACAGCAGTGTTTCGTAGAAGGCGCGGTCGAGCGCGTTCTCCAGGGGCACGAGGACGCCGCTTTCCTCGTACACGTCGAACGCCTCGGCCATCGTGTCACCGAAGATAGTGTCGTCGAGCTGCTCGACGACCTCCTCGATAGAACCGGCGTTCAGCAGGTCCTCGATACGCCGGTCGGTGAACTCGCCGGCCCGGATGAGGTCGTCCTCGACCTCGGTCCGCTCCGCGTCCGAGTAAAGCCCGCGGATGACGGTCTTGACGTTCCACACGTCGAACTTCCGCAGGTAGCGGGCGATGTAGTCGTACAGCGCCCCCTCGGACCAGCGAAGCAGGTCGTCGAAGTGTTTCGCGAGGTTGCGGTTCAGCGCGTACTCGACGAGGTCGACGCCGTCGTACCGGGAGCCGAGCGCGTTCATTTCGGTCTCGTACTCCGTTTCCTCCATGAAGCGGGCTATCTCGCCCGTCCCCATGCGGACCAGCTTCCGGTAATCGTCATCGTCGAACAGGGACGCGCTTCGGGCACGAACCCGTGCGATGACGTACTCGTAGTTGCTTCCCTGGCCGCTCGTTCCCGTTCGCGAACTCATTGGTCTTCGAACAGGCGGTCGCTGATTGCTTTCAGGTTGTCCTCCCAGACGTCCTCCAGGATGGAATCGAACGTGTTGTTCACACGGACTCGCGACTCACCGCTCTCGACGACGACGCCGCCGAGGCAGTCCCGCTCACCGGCGTACGTCGCGCCGTCGTAGTCATCGAGTACATCCTCGAGAAGCGACTGGTCCGACGCACGGCCGTACACCGACAGCTCGTCGCTGTCGTCGAATTCATCGACGGCGGCGTCAAGCAGTGCGCGTGTCAGTTCCTCTCGTCGGTCCCCTTCGAGGGCCGCAAGCGCGTCCTCTACGTCGCCGTGAACGTCTTCG
The DNA here is from genome assembly GCF_048595605.1 of Haloarcula sp. KBTZ06. NCBI lineage: Archaea > Methanobacteriati > Methanobacteriota > Halobacteria > Halobacteriales > Haloarculaceae > Haloarcula > Haloarcula sp. KBTZ06. Next base: position 266,234 of record NZ_CP184337.1, on the reverse strand, counting down.
AGGATGTCACGCCGGGCGTTGAGTCGAGCCTGTTTGGCCTCGAGCTTCGCGGAGGAGAGTCGCTGCTCTCGCTCCTGCTCGATGGTCCGCTCGACCTCGGCCTCGCGTTCCTCGTGGATCTGCTCGGCGTCGGCCTCGGCGTCGGCGATAATCTCCTCGGCACGTTCGTCGGCCGCGTCGCTAATCTCCTGAGCACGCGCGCGGGCCTCGTCGCGGATGTCCTCTACGACTGTTTGAAGGCTCATTATTGGAAAAGGGAGAGAGTGGTTAACCGAGGATGAAGACGACGACCAGCGCGAGAATGACGAGCGTTTCCGGCAGGACTGTCAGGATGAGCCCACGGCCGAACATGCTCTCGTCTTCTGCGATTGCGCCGACGGCGGCGGCCCCGATCCCACGTTCCGCGTATCCCGAACCGAGCGCAGCCAGCCCGACAGCGAGGGCTGCAGCAGCTTCTCCCGGGATAGCCGGAGCAGCGGCGCCACCTTCTTGCAGTACAGCGTTGACAACGAGTGCGATAGTTTCTATCATGTTGTTGAGATCCTCTCTGAGGTTGCTCGTGTCCGAACAGGCGTATGTGACTCCACGGACTTCATAAAGCTTCCCAAAACACTTCGTCAAGATGCTGTTCCGTGGGTTTAGCCGCGCTCTCAACCACGGTTGTCATCTGGTACCAGCCCCCGAGTACGCGACGGTAGGGCAGTAGCTACCGGAGTACCGACAAATATCGGAAGTAAGGTCGATAGCGGTCAGTCGTCAGTGGTGTAGGTCCGCTCGTAGCCGAACGGGTTGTACCGCTTGCCGCCGCCCTCGAAGAACTTGCCGAAGAACTCCACGTATTCGAGACGCACACCCTGTAGTCCGGCACTGGTGATACCCAGTACGAGGACGAGGAGGTGCCCCAGCACAAGGACGAGCAGTCCACCGACGAGACCAGCGATGCCCGAGTGCATCAGGCCTCCGAACATGACCTCTGTGACTTCGTGGCCGTGGTAGACGCCTTCCTCGAGGTAGTAGCTCGGTGCGTGACTGATACCGAAGTGCCACGCTCCGTCGTCCGTGACGAACACACCGAAGAACAGCAGATTGACCACGAAGGCCATCCCGGCCTTCGCCAGGAGTACTGCTGCCAGTCGCGTGTACGACAGCACGTTCACGAACACGTTGAGGAACTCGACGACTTCGATGGGGTCAGCGAGCGCCAGCAACACGAGGCCAGCGAAAAACACCAGCAACCACGCTGATATCGGGAACCCACCGACACTGAACAGGTCGATAGCCGGGAGCCCGGCGAAGCCGAGCGGGAACGGGTTCCCGGCAAAGATGCCTTCCTCAGCGGTGTAGAGGAAGTCCGGTGCCGAGCCCGCTGCGCCGGAGAACACCCAGGCCCAGAGGCCAAACAGCATCAGGAGCCAGGAGCCGCTCTCGGTGACGGCGTCCCAGAGGCCGTGGTTCAGGTTCTCGATGAAGTCGAACGTCCACCCCACAGCGAGGTGGAGCATCCCGGCCAGCAGACTCAGCGTCAGCCACCCGATCGCGTACTCGCCGTACGCCGGCTGCAGTCCCTTGTGGAACGGCGCCCCTTCGAACCCGAGGGCAGGCCACACGACGTTCGAGATTGTGTGCAGGCCGAAGATCTCGCCGTACAGCAGGCCAAACAGCATCGTGAATCCACCGGCCCACATTCCGACACCCCCGAGGCTTTTCAGCACATCGCTGTCAACCGCTGAGTACAGCCCGTAGCCGAGCGCGAGGTACAGCAGTCCATACCCGACGTCACCGATCATGAACCCGAAGAAGGCCGGGAACGTCAGGAAGAAGGCGACCGTCGGGTCGAACTCGCCGTACTTCGGCCGGTTGACGACCTCGACGAGGTCCTCGAACGGCTTGACGCCTTTCGGGTTGTCCTGAATGACTGGCGGCGCGTCGTCACCCATCGTGATGACGCCACCGTCAGCGACGGTTTCCTGCGGTTGGCGCTCGCTCTCCGGTTCGGGAGCATCGACGGAGCTTCCGACGGGTTCGCCGCCGTTGCCGCCTTCCCGCTCGACTTCTTCGTGGGACTCTGCGTGCCCCTCGCTGTCGTACTCGGCGATTTCGATCCTGTCGATGTCGACAGCGTCGCCGACAGTACTCGAAAGGGCCCGCTCGAACTCCTCGTAGCGCTCGTTCGGAATCCAGCCCTCGGCGATGAAGGCGTTTTCCGTCGTTGCGAAGGTGAGCGGCGCTTCGCCCTTCTGGGCCTCGATAGCCAGTTTCTCCTCGGCCGCGAGCAGGAACCCGGCGTGGTCGAGTCGGAGTTCGTTGAGTTCGTCCTCGACGGTCGAGAGCTTCGATTCGAGCTGCTGTTTCTCGTGTTCCAGCTCTTCGAGATACGCCGTCGGGTCGCCGTCGCCGTCGGGGATTTCGAGTCGGGAGAACGTCGCCCCGACGAGCGCGTCCTGCAGGGCGTCTTCTTCGGCCTGTGCGAACACGGCGACGATGCCGTCCTCGGTGAACAGTTCGAACGTCCCGACGTCGCTGTCTGCGAGGACAGCCTCGATCTCGTCGCTGTCGCCCTCGCCGACAACGACGGACAGCGAGTCGTAGCCACGGAGCAGGTCGAGGTCGATGCCGAGCGTGACGAACGGCGCCATCGTGTTGATACGGTCCTCGACGGCCCGGAGTTCGTCACGGACCTCGTCGCGTCGGTCGTCGAGTTCGTTGACCTCGGTTCGGACTGTTTCGAGTTGGTCCTCGATCGCGTCGTCTGTGACGACCCGCGTCGGACCGGCGTCCTCCTCGCTGACACCCAGAATGGACTGCAGCGAGCGAACCGTGACGAGCTTGTCCGAGACCTCGTTGGTTCCGTCGAGCGAGTTCCCGGGTTCGAATCCGTCCCAGGAGCCGTCATACTCGGTGACGTGGAGCATATCGAGGTCGTGGACGGCCTCAATAGTCTGCTCCATCGCGCGTTTCGACCCCGTCACCGAGACGCGGCACATCTTCTCAGGTCTGAGCATGCACCGCCTCCTCGAACAGGTCTGTGACGTATTCGACTACCTCGTCGATCTGTTCACTGGCCTGCTGTTCGAGGTCGTCGCGAGCGCTCTCACCGTCTTCGATGATCTGCTCGCGCTCGGCCTCGATCTCTTCGCGAGCCGCTTCGAGACGGTCTTCGGCGGCCGCCTCGGCCTCTTCCCGCGCGGATTCGCGGATCTCCTCGGCCTCATCGCGAGCCTCCGCGATGCGGTCTTCGCGGTCTTGTTCGGCCTCTGCGACGATCTCGTCGGCCTCCTGCTCGGCCTCCTGTATCCTGTCAAGAACTTCTGGCCGTGGCATTCTCTAATCATGTGAGCGTTGCCAGAGCGGCTATTTGGTAGTTGCGAAGTTTCCCCGTGTGATAGAGCGGCCAAAATCCGGGGAATTATGACCGCCAAGTCCTAAGCTGGCAGTAATGGGAGTCCTCGAGAACAAGGCCCGCGCGCGGACGTTCTACAAGTATCTCTCGAAGGTGTACGACCAGATCAACCCCTTCATCTGGGACGAGCGGATGCGCGACGAGGCGATTGCGATGCTCGATCTTTCGCCCGACGACAAGGTCCTCGATGTCGGCTGTGGCACCGGCTTCGCCACCGAGGGGCTGCTCGAACACGTCGATACGGTGTACGGGCTCGACCAGAGCCCCCACCAGCTCTCGAAAGCGTTCGAGAAGTTCGGCAAGTTCGGCGACGTGCGCTATCATCTCGGTGACGCCGAGCGACTCCCGTTCAAGGACGACAGTTTCGATGCGGTGTGGTCCTCGGGGTCCATCGAGTACTGGCCCAACCCCGTCGACGCGCTTGCGGAGTGTCGCCGACTGACCAAACCCGGTGGCAAGGTCCTCATCGTCGGCCCCGACTACCCGAACTCGACTGTCTTCCAGAAGATGGCCGACGCCATCATGCTGTTTTACGACGAAGAGGAAGCCGACCGGATGTTCACTGAGGCCGGATTCGAGGAGTTCGAACACCACATCCAGCAGTCCCGACCAGGTAGTCCGCGAGCGATTACGACGATTGCAGAAGTACCCGAGTAAGCCCTTCAGCCACGAGCAAAGCGAGTAGCCGCTTTTTCGCCCACGTTTTTGCGGTGAGCGGTAACCGGAGGTTACCCGAGCCGGAAAAAGGTGGTCCGGCAGTCCCGACCAGGTAGTCCGCGAGCGATTACGACGATTGCAGAAGTACCAGAGTAACAGCGACCATAGAGCCGCTTTCTTCCGTGCTACGCCGATCCACTGACGGGAACCCGTACTCGGTCGCCGTCCTGTGTGGTGACGGTAACCGTGTACTCTCCACGGGGTTCGACAGTCCAGAGAGAGCCGTCTGTACCGGTCGTCCCGATCCGTTTACCGTTTATCCTGACAGTCGCATCCGCCGTGGATCCCGTACTGTTGTCGCTGACCGTGACGAGCAGCGGTCCGGACTCGAAGGACTGCTCGACTCGGACGCGAACTGACTGGTTCACGTTCGTCGCTACTTCCGACCGGTCGACTGTCGTCAGTTCGAGGTGCTGGGTTTCGTAGAAGACATTCGTCGTGCCGCCGTCGAGATAGGCCGTTAGCTGTCCGTTCGAGTGATCGGCCTGAATCTGGTAGATGGCACTCCGGCCGTACGTCTGGACGGACGGGTACTGTTCGCTGTAGAGCCACGGGTAGAGAGTCTCCGCCCGCGTGTTGACCGCACGGAGGGAGTCGTTGGTCCGGGCGAACTGGTCGATTGCCGTCTGTTCGCGGTCCTGTCCGAGATACGTCTCACGCGTGTACCGACCGTCTGCGACCGTCGACAGCATGTACCCCTCGGACGAAACCTCGACGTATACCGTGTTCGGCTCGGTATTACCGGCGGTTTCAGCGCTGATACGCTGACTAATCGGGCCACGGGACGTCTTGAGCACGCCCCTGTTGTTTTCCAGCCGGAAGCGCTGGTTCGGTGACAGTGAGTAGTCCGGTGCGGTACCAGCGGTCGCCCGAATCCGGTCGAGTCGGGTGGCCAGTTGACGTGACTCTGCGTCGAGCAGCGCCCGCTGTCGCAGGAACTCCCTAGCGGTTATCGCACCGTTTGCGTACTGCTGGATCGCGATCTGATTCCGTTGTTCCAGACTCGTTCGCTTGCTTTCGATGTTGGTCAATGTCTCGTCGACGAGGCGGTCGCGGGCGGCCTCGCTGTCCTGCTGGAAGAACTTCCGTTCGAACGTCGTCGTCGCGTAGTCGCTCCGCAGGTCACTGGATCCGGCTGCAACCGCGACGCCGACATCGATCGACGATTGGTTGTACGTCGTCGACCTGACGTCGCTGGCCGGGATAGTGAGATGGTTCGTCGTGTTGTCGACAACCGTGATCTGTGGCAACTGATCGCTGCCGTCAGCGGTCTGGGCCGGCGAGGCGAACCCAGTCACTGGGGCAGCCACGGAGACGACCATGAGGAGGATCACACCGACTGCGGGGAGGGGACGCATCAGCATCGAATACTCGCCCACCGTACAAAAATCTCCCCATTCTCCATGTATCAATAATGACCTGAGAAGCCACGAGACCTTTCAAAGCGTCCGCTGACGTTTTATTCTCGGATGGAAAGGGTTTTGCCCCCAGAACGTTCATCGGTGAACGAGAATGACCCCGCGGGTATCAGGTGCCCTCCTCCTCCTTGTCCTGTTTGCCCTGTTGGCGACCCCGCCGCTTGCGACAGCGGCGGCAACAGATACCGTCCCCGCCCAGCAGACGACCGGGACGCCGACACCGGTCGCGGAGAACACGACGTTCGCTCTCCAGATCCAATCGAACGGCGATGCCAAGTGGACGATAACAGACACCTACGCGCTCGACGAATCCGAAACTGAGTGGTTTAGGAACACCGGTGAGCAGTTCGCCAGCGAGGACACCGAGGCAGTGTGGCTGCCGTCGTTCCGGGAAGCGAGCGACGAGGCCAGTGCCGTCACCGGCCGCGAGATGGAGATTACCGACGTCGACCGTCGGTACGAGGTGTCAGACCGCAAGGGGCAACTGATCCTCGAGTTTACGTGGACGAACTTCGCAGTCGTCACCGGCGAGAACATCGTCGTCGGGGACGCGTTCAATTCAACGGACGGTACGTGGTTCGGGACGCTAACTGCGGACCAGCGACTCGTTATCTCGCCACCGCCTGAGTACGGGGTGGAGAGCGCCCCGAGCGCCGTCGACGACGGAAAGCTGGTTTTCGAAGGACGGCGGACGTTCGAGCCGGGGTACCTGTCCGTCGTGTACACTGGCGAACAACCGGATACCCAGACGCCGGCAGAAACCCCTGGATCGATGTTCGGCGGCGTCGACTCGACCTGGATCGGCGGGGTCGTGCTGATGGTGCTGCTCGTCGGGGCCGTCGGTTACATGTTCAAGACCGGATACACTGACGCGCTGCCATCGGTTGCTGCCGGGACCGACGACGACGGAGACGACAGTACCGGGACGGCAGCCCCGGTGAGCGACACCACAGCCTCGGACGACGTCGACGTCGAACTGCTGAGCGACGAGGAACGCGTCGAACGGCTCCTGGAAGAAAACGGCGGACGGATGAAGCAGGCTCGCATCGTCTCCGAGACCGGGTGGTCGAACGCGAAGGTGTCGCAGTTGCTCTCAGCGATGGACGAGGAGGGCCGCATCGACAAACTCCGTATCGGTCGGGAGAACCTCATTTCGTTCCCGGACGAAGAGATCACCGACTTCGACGAGTAACTGTCCGGACTATTTGACTGTAAACGAGCCGGGCGTGGTTTCTGGTTCGAAAACGTTTATTCGCTGTCCGGTCGGACGTCTCAGCATGAAAATCCTTGTCACGGTGAAGGAGGTGGCAGCCGTCGACGACGAGTTCGAGATCGACGGACTCGCTATCGACGACCGGTACGTCACAGCCGACCTCAACGAGTGGGACGAGTACGCTGTCGAAGCGGCCGTCCAGATAAAGGAGGCCCACGACGACGTCGAGGTCGTCACCGCCACTATCGGCCCGTCCGAGACGGACGAAACGATCCGGCAAGCGCTGGCGAAAGGGGCCGACCGAGCGATCCGTGTCTGGGACGACGCACTCGATGACGCCGGCCTGCTGGACCCCGAAACGAAGGCCCAAGTGCTGGCCGCCGTCGCTGCCGAGGAAGACCCCGATCTGGTGCTGACCGGTGTCCAGTCCGCCGACGACGGGTTCGGGGCGACCGGCGTCACGCTGGCCGACAAACTCGACATGGAGTGGGGCGCTGTCGTCAACGACCTCGACCTCGATCTGGAGGCAGGAGTCGCGAGCGTCCACCGGGAACTGGAAGGCGGCGTCGAGGAACTCACCGACATCGAGATTCCGGCCGTCCTGACGATACAGACCGGGATCAACGACCCACGCTACGCGAGCCTTCGGGGCATCCGGCAGGCCCAGAGCAAGGAGCTCGCGGAGTACAGCCTGGCGGATATCGGCCTCGACGCGGCCGGGATCGAGAGCCCGCTGGAACAGACCTCGCTATACGAGCCCGAAACCGAGGGCGAGGCGACGGTGTTCGAGGGGAGTCCCGAAGAGACGGCGACCGAGTTGGCTGAACTGCTCGCGGAGAAGGGGGTGACCAGCTAATGTCGGTCCTCGCTATCGCCGAACACCGGCGTGGGGAGCTCCGACCGGTGAGCTTAGAACAGTTAGCAGCCGGTCGCGATCTCGCCGACGAACTCGGCGGCAAGCTACACACCGCCGTCATCGGCGGTGACGTCGAGGCGTTCGGGGCAGAGCTGAACCGCGAGGGCGTCGACACCGTCCACACCGTCGATATCGGCGAGGAGTTCAACCACGACGTGTACACGCAGGTCGTCACCCAACTGGCCACGGAGCTGGACCCGACCGTCCTCCTGATGCCCAACAGCGTCAACGGCCTCGATTACGCGCCGGCAGTCGCCAACCGGCTGGACCGGCCGCTCGTGACCGACGTAGTCGACATCGACGCCGAGGACGGCCTCACTGCAACCAGAGAACTGTACGGCTCGAAAGCCGAAACGACAATCGACGTCCACGCCGACCAGGCGGCCGTGACCATCCGTCCGGCTGAGTGGCCGACCATCGAAGCGGACGGGGATGCTGCCATCGAGGCGTTCGACGCGACCATCGACGAGAGTGCCATCAGGTCGACCGTGAAAGGCTTCGAGGAGGTCGGCGGTGGCGATATCGACATCACGGACGCGGACGTGCTGGTGTCCGTCGGCCGCGGTATCGAAGAAGAAGAGAACCTGGATATCATCCACGACCTCGCTGAGGCGCTGGACGCGACGGTGTCGGGTTCGCGGCCGCTCATCGATAACGGCTGGCTGGCGAAGGACCGCCAGGTCGGCCAGAGCGGGAAGGTCGTCACACCAGACGTGTACATCGCTATCGGCATCTCCGGAGCCGTCCAGCACGTCGCCGGGATGAAGGGCTCGGACACGATTGTCGCCATCAACACCGACCCGAACGCACCGATCTTCGATATCGCCGACTACGGCATTCAGGACGACTTATTCGAGGTCGTCCCGGCACTTATCGAGCAGTTCCAGTAGCCACGATACACTGAATCGCGGGTGACAAGGTACTTTTTATGGTAGTCCTAAGGGAGCGGTAATGGAGTATCTCGAGCGCCGGCGGGACCGGGTCGAGGAGCGGTTGGAGGCTGTCCTCGACAGCGTGGAGCCGGACGAACTCGCAGACGAAGTGCGTCATGTGGCGCTTTCCGGGGGGAAGCGGGTGCGGCCGACGGTGACAGTGCTGGTGTGTGAGGCGCTGGGCGGGGAGCCGGCCGATGCCGTCGATTTCGCGGTCGGCATCGAGCTCGTCCACAACGCCTCGCTGGTCATCGACGACATCATCGACGAGTCAGAACTCCGGCGGGGGTCCCCGGCTGCCTGGGAAGCCTTCGGCCACGGCCCGGCCATCATCGCCTCCGATGGCCTACTCGGCGAAGCGTTCAATCTCTTTTCGACGGACGAGCGCGCCATGCAGACCGTCTCCGAGTCGATGGTCGAACTGGGCGAGGGCGAGGCGATGGAACTGGTTGCGGAGCCCTCCAACGAGAAGGAGTACATGGAACTGGCCCGCCGAAAGACCGGGGCGCTGTTCCGCGCTGCGGCGGAACTTGGAGCTATCGCCGCCGACTCGGACCCGTACACGGTTGAGGCGGTCGGTCAGTACGCTGAACGGGTTGGCGTCGCCTTCCAGATGCGCGACGACGTACTCGATGCGACGGCCGACGCCGAAACGCTGGGCAAGCCGGCCGGGACCGACGCGGAGATGGAGCGGCCGTCGCTGGTGGAAGTGACGGAACTGACGACCGAGGAGGCAAACGAGCGAGCGCGGGCCGAGTCCGACGCCGCGCTGGAGTCGCTGTCGACCATCGACGCCCCGGAGTCCCAGTCGATGGAGTACCTGCGGGACCTCGCGGAGTTCGTCGTTGTCCGCGAACGGTGAGGACCGATCCGAACGGGAGGGCTTTTGCCCGCTGCTCGATTACGCCCGGCAATGACAGTTATCGGTATCGTCGGGCTGCCGGGCAGCGGGAAAAGCGAGGCAGCGAACGTCGCCGCCGAGATGGGCGTGCCGGTCGTGACGATGGGCGACGTCATCCGCGAGGAGTGCCGCGACCGCGGGCTTGACCCCGCGACAGACCACGGGACGGTCGCGAAGGCGCTCCGAGAGGAGAACGGCCCCGCCGCTATCGCCGAGCGCTCGCTACCGATGATCGAGGCAGAACTCGAATCGAACGACACCGTCCTCGTCGACGGTATCCGGTCGGACGTAGAGGTCGAAGCGTTCGAATCGGCGTTCGGCGACACGTTCCTACTCGTCGAGGTAGACGCTCCGTTCGAACTGCGGGCCGACCGCCTCGACCTCCGTGGACGGGACACCTCGGCGGAGGACGGCGGCGAATCGCTCGAGGACCGCGACGCTCGCGAACTCGGCTTCGGAATGGGCGAGGCCATGGAGATGGCCGACCTGACCATCGAAAACACGGAGACGCTGGCCGCGTTCCAGCGGACTGTTCGTACACTGATTCGGGACGGTCCGGAGGCACTCGACCAATGAGCGCCGTCTACTCCGTCGACATCCGAATCGAAGTCCCCGTCAACGACACTGAAGTGACCGACCGGGTCGCTGACGCGGTCCGGAATCTCTTCCCTGAGGCTGACCCGACTCACCAGCAGGGTGCACTCGTCGCCGAAGTCCACACGATGGACGGGTTTTCCGAGCTGCTCCACCGGCGGGAAATCCTGGATACAGCCCGGTCGGTCTTCTTCGATAATCTAGAGGGCGACACCTTCGCGTTCGACGTGAAGAAGCAAGCGGCGTTCGAAGGCCGAATCAACTTCGCGGTCGGTGACCCCTCTGAACTGGGCGACATCCATGTGAACGTGACCGTCCACGAACCGACGGCCGAGGAGTACATCGACTACGTCGCGCCGCCGACCGAGGACGGCCAGCCGGTCTACGACGAGGAGACATGACGACGACCATCTGTTTCGACCTCGACGACACGGTCGTCCACTACCCGGAGCCGTACAAGAACATCATCCGCCGGACGTTCGAGGCCCACGGTATCGAGTACACGGACGAGCTACGGGCCGTTAGCAAGGACGTGTTTTACACGGCCTTTGAGGCGCTGGAGCCGGAGCCGTACCGGCAGTCGATGGCCGCCGTCGTCGAAGCGGCCGGGGCAGACGTGGACCTCGATGCACTGGTCGAGACGCTCAGAGAGACCGAATACGCATCGACGACCGTGCCCGAGGCGGCCCGGGATAGCCTGACCGCACTCGCTGCCGACAACCAGCTCGCGATTGTCACCAACGGCATCCGGGAGCGCCAGCTCGGCAAGCTCGACCACCACGGGCTAACCGACCTGTTCGACCGCTTCGTCGCCTCCTACGAGGTTGGCGCACACAAGCCGGACAGCGCACCGTTCGACCGGGTCCGAGAGGAACTGCCGGCCGACGAGTACGTGATGGTCGGCAACGAGTACGAAACCGACGTGGAAGGGGCCCGCAACGCCGGCTTCGTGCCGATTCACTACGAGTCGGGCGACGACGGCGGGCCGGACCTCTGGGATTCTATCGACGCGCTGGTGTAGCACATACAACTGCCGGCACAGAACGCCGTGGGTATCAGAGGCGGTCAGCCGGCGGTTTCAGGCCAGAAGGGCGGTGAGGATGATGCCGGTGTTCCACGCCGTCACCACGACGCCCAGCAGCGCCAGTCCGAGCGGGACACCGATGGAGTACGGCCAGGAGACGTACTTCCAGATGGCGAAAAAGCCCACGAACACGGCGGCTTTCAGGCCAGTCAGCACCAGCAGTGCGTGCTGTTCCAGCAGTAGCTTGACGACCGGACTGAGCTCTGTCACGCCGGTAATGCTGTAGCCGACGAGCGTCGTGACGAGGTCGCCGACGCCGAAGAAGGCGACGGCAACCACCCACAGGGCGACGGCGGTGTTCGACGGGCCGGTGAGTCGGGCGGGCTGCCGCCAGTTCATAGCCCCCGCTACTGCTCCACAGCACTTCGTTAGTGGTAGCTTCAATGACAACTGCAGTGGTAAGCTGCTCTTTCGACCGCTGGGCCTGTCGTACTGTGCTGAGCGCCGAGTCAGCGTAGAGAGACAGTGCGTCGGGGTGTTCCCGTCCGAAGTGAGCAGATACTGCGGGTAATCTCCTCTTTCCAAACGGGATTTCCTGAAGGAACAGCGACCGCGCTACCGCTGGGAGCACATGGACAAATTCAGAGCCCGCTCACGAATATCGCGAGCCACTCACCGAGTTCGCGGCGCTTGCTGACCCGGACCGACTCGACCCACTTCACCCACTGGAAGCCACGGCGGCCCGGTGCGACGAGTCGGAGCGGGTAGCCGTGCCCGTGGGCCAGGCGCTCGCCGTCGACGTGGGTGGCCAGCACGGCATCGCGGGCCTCCGACAGCGGGAGGCTCCACCGGTAGCCGGTCACCGAGCGGAACTGGACCCACGCCGCCGCGTCGTCGGGGTCAACGGCGTCGAGCAGGTCACCGACCCGAACGCCCTGCCACTCGTGGCCGGAGTACCAGCCGCTCGTACAGTCAAGTATCGCCGATTCGGTCGCGTCCGGCGAGAGTTCGTCGGCGGCGTAGCTGGTCTCCTGAGCGACTCGGCCGGCAACCGACAGCGACCAGTCGGCCGCGTCGACCGGGTCCGGGTCGTCGGCGACCCAACTGGTGACGGGGTACCGGTTGCCGTCGTCAGTCCCTTCCTCCCGCGAACCGGTGTACCGGCGGTCCGCGCCGGCCGAGTCGAGCGCGTCGTTGACTGGCCCCTGAACTCGCCAGAGGAGCGCGCCGGCAGTCACCAGCCCGGCGTACCGGAGGACGTCCCGGCGGCCGCCACGGGTGGCCTGTCTTGGAGAGTAGAACCGAGCACGGAGATGCACCAGTAGCAGTGGCGGGACCAGCAGGCCGAGCGCGACGTGCAGGTGAAACAGCCCCCACGGCCCGAGGTCGAGCGTGCCGCCGAATATCCACCAGACGCCGGTGCCGAGCGCGCCCAGCGCGACTGCCGCCAGGACGACCGAGAGGACGCGAGTCCCGGTCAGCCGCGACGGAGCGACGCGGTGGGAAACGCGGTGGAGCTTCACCGGCAGGAGGAGGATCAGCACGACGCCGGAGAGTGCGTGGATGTCGATTATCCACGCGCTGCTGGGGATGCCTGCGAAGATGGTGGCGACACCGGTGGCAAGCAGCGTCGCCACCGCCGCGAACAGCCCCCAGTCGACCGCCCGTGGCGTGGGCGTCAGCCGGCGGATGGCCATGCTATCGGTTAGCACTGGAACGGTTTATACTGCCATCCCTGCGTAGCGGCGTCAGTACGACTGCCGCAGGACCGTCTCGCCGCTGGCGTTCCGGACGACGACAGTGTCGCCGTCGTTGTTCCAGACCGCCCCGTTCCGGCCCCAGTACCGTTCCGTGTCAGTGTCGGTTCCGCTTCCGGTGTAGAGGGTCACCGACGCGTTCGGGTCGAGGGTCAGGTCCGTGAACGCGTACTGGTGGCCGGCTTCGTCGCTGACTGTCCACCCGGAAAGGTCGAGAGCCGCGTCACCGGTGTTCGTGAGCGTGACGTACTCGTCGTTCAGGTTCTCGTTGTCGTTGCCCGTCGCATCGGGATGGATTTCCGCGATTTCGACGCCGCTGGCACTCTCGGTCCCGCCGTCGGCGATAGCCGTGTGGGTCACTGCGTCCGGGTCCGTACAGCGCCAGAGCCCGCGTCGGTCGGAGCGGGCAGCGTCCTCGGCCACGTAGAATCGGTCGGTGCGGGAGAATTCACTGTCGTATACCCTCGCATGACCAGTCTCGACGAGTCGGTAGTTGAACAGCGTCCCGTCGAGGACGACGTAGGCCAGCAGTCGGTCGTAGTAGCCGCGGCGGTCCAGATTCTGGTCGAACGCGAGCCCGACTGTCTCGCCCAGCAGTTGTTGCTTGGCGAGCGACGACGCGTTTGTGCCGGCCCTGCGGAGGCAGGACGCACCGGCGTCGGTCTCGGGGACGCCCTCGAACTCCGCGGGGTCGTTCTCTGTGTGGACTTCGGGCGTGTCGACACCGACCAGTCGGACCGTGTCACCAGTCCCGTTCTCGTAGGCGACCTGTATCGTATCGCCGTCGACGACAGCCGTGACGGTCACGGTGACAGCGGGCTCCGGAACGTCGACTGCTGACTGGCTGTCAACGGCGGTCCCCGCGGGCTGAGACGGAGAAGTAGTGAAGCCGCTGCAGCCGGCAGCGACCACGAGGACGACGACGAGACCGAACGCGAGCCGACGCATTGTCGAGATGTCGGTGGCCGGCGACACAAGGGTGCCGGTGTCGTCGGGCGGACTGTTATACGTCTGCCATGTCTGGGTTCCGGTAGGATGCTCGTCCCGCTACCAGTCAGAGATATCATGCGGACGCCGGTCAAAACGATCAGCCCCGACGCTCCGGTCATCGAGGCGGCTCAACGCCTCCGCGACGAGGATATCGGCTCGCTCGTCGTCGAGGACGATGGCGGCTGTGTCGGCATCATCACGGAGAGCGACATCGTCGCCGTCACCGCAGCCGAGGGAGATACCAGAGCGCTGTCGGTCAGCGACGTAATGACCGAGACGCTGTTGACGGTCACGCCCGACGCGGACATCGAAACGGCCGTGGATCGGCTGCGGACGAACAACATCAAGAAACTGCCCGTCGTCGAGGACGGGTCTCTCGTCGGCATCGTCACGACGACCGACCTCTCGGACTATATCCCGCACCTCTCGCGGGCAAGGGGAGCGTTCGACGACCAGACCCAGCGAAAGCGGTTCACCCGGCCGGACACGCTGTACGAGAACGAGGACTGGACGTTCGAGAGCTACGGGACCGCCGACGGTATCGACGTGGGTGACCACGTCCAGTTCAGCAAGACGATATCCAAGGCCGATGTGGAGGCCTTCGCCGAGGCGAGCGGCGACACGAACAGACTCCACCTCGACGCGGCGTTCGCCGAGGGGACGCGCTTCGGCCGCCGGATCGCCCACGGAACGCTCGTTTCCGGAATTATCAGTGCAGCCCTGGCACGACTCCCCGGGCTGACAATCTACCTCTCCCAGGAACTGAGCTATCAGGGGCCCGTCGACATCGACGAGGAAGTCACGGCCCACTGCGAAGTCGTCGAGCGCATCAAGGACAACCGGTTCCGCCTGGCCACGGCCGTTGACGATTCAGAGGGGAACTGCGTCATCGAGGGCGACGCCGTCGTCATCTCCGACCCGATTCCGGACACAGCCTGAGCCGACAGTCGGGCGCATCCTGTCACGTTCGAACAGGGCTGCTCGGACAGAACTCCCACCGCGTTTCATGTTTTGTGTTACCAAATAACAATTGTTAATAATCTGCTAGTAGATGTGTCTGTTATGGACGCTGTCGAACGGCCGACTTTCGAGACCAGCGCGGCGATGGAGGTGTATCAGCACGTCGAGCGACACGGGACGGCGGCACGGCACAGAGTCCGTGAGATGGTTGACCTCTCGCCGGAGGCGTTCGAGGAGGCACTGACACACCTCCTGTCGAAGGGGTACATCGAGGACGACGGCGGGACCCTGACGCTGGCGCTCGATGTCGGCTCGGTCGAGCAACACACCACAGACGGGCTGACGTACACGATTCGGCCGGCCCACAACGACGACTTCGAGGGGCTCGTCCAGACCATTCGGAACGTCTCCAGCGACGGCACGTACGTCGTCGCCGAGAGCGTCGCCGAGCAGTTGCTGTACGAGGACGCCGTCACGCGACACAACACGGTCGAATCGCGGGTGTTCTTCGTCGCCACAGTCGACGGGGAGGTCGTCGGCTGGTGTCACCTCGATATCCCGCAACTGGACAAGCTCCGCGAGACGGCCCAGCTCACCGTCGGCGTCAGGGAAGAGCAGCGTGGCCAGGGCATCGGCAGCCAGCTCATGCAACGCGGGCTGGACTGGGCGAAGGCCAACGGCTACCGGAAGCTGTACAACAGCGTGCCGGCGATCACGGAGAACGCGATGGTGTTCCTCGAAGACCACGGCTGGAACACCGAGGGTATCCGCCGGAACCACTACAGCATCGACGGCGAGCAGGTCGACGAGGTGATGATGGCCTACACGTTCGACTGACGGCGGACCACCGGTTTCTCACTACAGCAGGACGGCCAGCGCCAGCGCGATCCAGACGATTTTCAGCCCCGTGTTGACGACGATGACTTTCGAGCCGAACTCCCGGCCCCAGATGCCGAACTGGAAGGGAATCGAGCGCTTGAACGTCGAGACGGCAAAGGAGATGATACCGCCGACGAGCATCGTCGCCACGGCGGTCCGGGCAGTGAAGGTTCCGTTTCTGATGAGCGGCGCGATGACCGTCGCCCCCGAGGTCGTATCGAGAGCATAGGCGGCGATGACTGGGATGGCCGCGCCGGGCAAGCCGAGCAGCCCAGCGAACCCGTCGGCAGCGGCGGTGACGGAGGCCCCGTCGCTGCCAGCCAGCGCCAGTAGTTCGTCGCCGTAGGCGACGAGCAGTGAGACGACAGCGTAGATGGCCGCCAGCCGCGGCAGGATATCGCGGACCTTCTCGGCTGTCGCGTCGAACGCCGTCCTGACGGCCGCCCGGCGGCTCTCCGGACGCTCGTCGAACACGTCGCCCGCGTCGTCGGCCGTCCCGCCGTCGGGGGCTGGGCCGGCACCGGCGGCCGACCGGCCGACGTTGGACGCGTCCAGCAGGACCGCGCCGGCGGCGATGCCGGTCAGCGTAATCGCCAGCGCGATGAGCCCCCGCGTGGCGACGTACAGCACCCCGACCCGAAAGCCAAGAATCGGGATGAGTATCGGGGCGTAGAACGTGATGATGTGCTGGGCGAAGCCGAAGAACGTGTTGATGGTGACGGCGATTATCGTCGCACGGTCGGACAGCACGCCCGACTCGCGGAAGTCGGCGAGCATCCCGTAGCCGGCGGTCGTCGACGCCGTCGTCGTCAGGATAGCGGTGCCGACCTCGTCCGGGAGGTTCGCCGGCGACGTGAGATAGCGCGAGACGACGGCGATTTTCTCGACCAAGCCGAACGCGACCGCCAGTTCCGCGAGGAACACGCCAAAGGAGAGGAAGAGCGTGATGCGGAGGACCCTGATAGCGACCTCTCCGAGGACACCGACGACCGGATGGCCAAGTACCGCGGCGACGAGCGACTGCACGCCCGAAAGTAGGAGTCTGGCCGGCAAATGCCCATCGGTAGCGACAGAATCGCGTCGAGCGAGCAATCGCGTATGTGGCTTAGCACAGCCACTTCACCAAATCACACGAGCACGCGGACAGCACCGAACAGCACCACCACGCCCAGCACGTCACAGACGTTCGTGACGACGGGGATGACCACGTCGTCGGGGTCCAGTTCGAACCGGTAGGCGGCGTAGGTCGTCACCGTCGTCACGACGATAGCAAGCACCGCCAGCAGACTCCCGCTGACGAGCGCGACCAAAACGACCGTCCGGAGCGGGAGCGCAGTGCCGCCGATGACGGCCTGGAGGAGCCACGCACCGGCACCGACGAGCGGGAACAGCGTCACCGCGAGGGCAACGGTGGCGATTGCGTTGCCGGCGAGCCGGTCGTCAGTCGCCGCGAACGACAGGAGGCCGAGGTGAAACGCCGTCGAAAACCGCGCCGCGAGGATGCTGCCGAGGTTGCCCGCCATCCCGATGGTCACCGGGACGAGCACGAGCAACGACGGGTACTGCAGCAGCGTTCCCTCGAAGGTATCGAGCACGAGGCCGCTCCCGAGTTCGATAGCAGTGAGCACGACAAGGATGGGGAACATCGTCCGGACGATACCTGAAACCGACCACTGGGACGCGAACTCCGCCACTCAGCCACCCCCCAGTGCGAGGACGAGGCGGGTCGCGCCCAGCAGCGTCGCGATACCGACCACATCGCCCGTCGTCGTCACGACCGGGCCGGCCAGCGTGTCGGGATTGAGTCCGTGGCGGTAACCGACGAACACGACCGAGACGACGGCGATGGTCAACAGCAGTCCGGAGACGAAGCCCGCGATGAGCGCGATGGCGACGAGGGTCGTGAGCGGGGCCGACGGTCGACCGACCAGCGCGAGCAGGGCGACAGCCATCACCGCAGCGACGCCGCTGATGAGCACGCCGTTTGCCAGTGCCGCCGCGACGGCGGCGTTGATGCGGTCGTCGTCGAAGGAAAACCGAGGGTCGATAAGCCCCTGATGGAGTGCCGACCCCAGGCGTGCGCCGAGCGAGCCGTATACGTTCCCCCGAGTGGCGAGCAGCGCCGGCACGAGCACGAGCAGCCCGGCGACGTCCTGTAGCTCCGCGTCCATACCGCCGAGGACGACGCCCGCGAAGAGGCCACCGACCGCACTGAGCGCCAGCACCGGGAGCGATTCCCGGTAGGCTTCGAGTGCCACCTCGCGGACAGTCATTGCAGGGCGAAGGGCGGCGAGCGAAAAAAAGCCCCCTGATAGCGCTGGCGCGCCCTCAACCGGTCGACTGCACCCTGTCACGCCACGGCGGCGGTCCGACCGTCGTGTTGCCGACCGCGGTAAACCTGACAGTTCTGGTTACAGTGACTGGTTCGTCGCCGTCCGTGAGCGTCGTATACTCGGTCCGGTAGTGCCGGACAAGGCCCGACTGCGTGACGTGGGCGACGAGCGTCGCGTTCTCCCGGGACGCCCACGCTGTCGACGAGGTGTTCTCCCGTAGCCGGTCCCCTCTGATGACGTAGGTGGTCCCGTCTGACTGCTGGGGCTGCAAGGTCCGGGTGTGGAACGGGGCAACGGTCCGAGTGACGTCGGCGGCCGGACGGCCGTTCAACGCGGCGGCGTGAACCCAGTACCGCCACGTTCCGGCGTAGCTGTCCGGCGGGTCGTACTCGTTGTAGATCGTCTGGTTGTCGCGCACGAGTCGGCGGAGATACGTATCGCCGTCGGACCAGAACGACGCGGTCGCCGGCGGCCGACCGAGGAGCACCGGGGCGGCAGGGCCGCGGACAGTGACGTTGGCGAGGTGTGTCCGGTTCGCGTCCAGCACGACCTGGACTCGGAGGTGGGACCGCAACGACCCGTTTGCATATCTGACGGTCCGGTTCATCGTCAGCGTGTACCCGGTTCCGTTGAGACGGTCACCGTGTGCGGAACCGAGCAGAGATGGGCTGGTGACGCCCGTCGCCCCGACGCCGGCCGGATACGTGGTCGCGGAGTCGGTCGGCACCGGGGCGGGCGTCACCGGCGTCGCCGAGTCGTCGCCGCCGCTGAACCCGAACCCCCCACAGCCCGCGGTAACGACGACGATGAAGACGAGTAACTGCCGACGCAGATTCCTCGCCATGCTCTAGCAAACCAACCAGATCGGAATAAGTCTACGGATCGCCATTTAGCCGATATCTGTCAGTGCATGGATGTGAAACCGTTGGTTAACCTACCGAAACTATTATGATAGATTGAACCACCGTATGGAACATGCCAACTAATGGCAGTACGGTCAACCGACGACAGTTGCTGAAGAGTACGGGCGTTGCAGGTGTGGCGGGGCTGACGGGACTGGCCGGTTGTTCCGGTGGCGACGGTGGCGATGGTGGCGGCGATGGCGGCGATGGTGGCGACGGTGGCGGCGACGGTGGCGACGACTACCCGTCGCTCGGGAACTTCCCGGTCGAGGGCGACACGGTCACGTTCGGGTTCAACGTTCCACAGTCCGGGCCCTACTCCTCAGAGGGCCAGGACGAACTACGGGCGTACGAGCTCGCCCAGAAGCACCTCAACAACGGGGGTGGCTGGGTGGACAGCTTCGAGGACCTCAGCGGCGACGGCGTCCTCGGGTACACGGTCGATTCGGTGAACGGCGACACGGCGACCGACGCCGATACCGCTCGACAGGCCGCCTCGCGGATGATAAACCGGGACGACGTGGTGATGATCTCGGGCGGCTCTTCCAGCGCAGTGGCCATCGCCGTGCAGGGCCTCTGTCAGTCGCAGAACGTCATGTTCATGGCCTGTCTGACGCACTCGAACGACACGACCGGCAAAGACTGCGCCCGGTACGGGTTCCGAGAGATGTTCAACGCGTACATGACCGGGCAGGCACTCGCGCCGGTGCTTGAAAGCGAGTACGGCTCGGACAACGAGTTCTACCAGCTGTACGCCGACTACTCCTGGGGCCAGACCCAACAGGACTCGATGAACCAGTTCCTCTCGGAGATCGGCTGGGAAGAGGTCGACAGCGTGCCGACGCCGCTCGGGACCAGCGACTTCTCCTCGTATCTCTCGGAGGCCGCAAACAGCGGCGCGGACGTGCTCGTCCTGAACCACTACGGGCTGGACGGCGCGAACTCCGTCTCGCAGGCCGTCGATGCCGGTATCGACGAGGACATGGAGCTCGTCGTCCCGTTGTACAACCGCCCGATGGCACAGGCCGCCGGTGGCTCCATCGAAGGCATCTACGGAACGATCGCCTGGGACTCCCAGATCGACAACGAGGCGTCGAACGCGTTCACGCAGGCCTTCCAGGACGAGTACGACCGCGTCCCGTCCGGTCCGGCCCAGCTCGCCTACGCCCAGACGCTCCAGTACGCGGCCGCCGCCGAACGAGCGGGCACGTTCTACCCGCCGGAGGTCATCCGCCAACTGGAGGACTACGAGTACAGCAACATCGGCATGGGTCAGGAGACGATGCGTGCCTGCGACCACCAGGCCCAGCGTGACATTCCGGTCGCACAAGGGCTGCCGGAGAGCGAGCAGGGCGACGGGAACTTCATCGAGATTGTCGAGATCACGTCCCGAGACGACGTCGGATACGGGTGCGATTCCGGACCGGCCGCGGAGTGTGAACTCGGCGAGTACGGCGACGAATAGGGCAGAATCCGGGCAGGGGACCGTACCCCTCATGATTTATAGTGCATGAGGTTGCCTTACTTGATACACAAAAACTAGCATGATTAAGAATACGCAGAGAGTACGAGAAGAGTGCGGTGGGGGGGATCCGGCGTGACGCTACTCGCGGACATCCTCACCATCTTATTGAATGGGTTGCAACAGGGCGCGATTTACGTCCTGCTCGCGGTCGGACTGTCGATTATCCTCGGGACGCTAAAATTCGTTAACTTCGCGCACGGGGCACTGTACCTCGTCGGTGCGTATCTGGGGCTGTTCATAACTGGAAGTGTTCCATTGAATGACGGCCAACTGGTAGAATGGGGCATCCAGTCATACGGCATCGGACTGGGATTCATTGCTGCACTGGTCATCGTGCCGATTGTCGTGTTCGTTATCGGCCTCCTGATGGAGCGCTTCCTTGCACAGGCGTTCTACGACCGCCCCGACACCGACCAGATTCTCGTCACGTTCGGACTCGCAATCATCGTCCAGGAACTGCTCAGAGCGATGCTCGGCGGGAACAGCCAGCCGTTCCCACAGCCCTCGTGGGCATCCGGTCCCATCGCGCTGCCTGTCGTCGGGAACTTCCCGCGCTGGCGACTCGGCGTCATCGCGATTACGGCAGTCCTCGTTCTGGGCGTGTACGCCCTCGTCGAGTACACTGACTTCGGCCTCATCGTTCAGGCCGGTACCCTCGACGACGAGATGGTTCGCCTCCTGGGAATTAAACTGAGCCGGCCGTACCTCGTCGTCTTCGGCATCGGTGCCGCCCTCGCCGGCGTGGCCGGCGTCGTCGGCGGCCCGCTCGCCAACGTCAACCCCAACATCGGCACTGAACAGTTGGTGCCGGCGTTCCTGACCGTCGTCATCGGCGGCGTCGGGAAGATAGAAGGGGCCGTCGTGGCCGGGCTGATGCTCGGGACGCTGCAGGTACTCTTAATCCAGACCGGCTACGCCGCCTGGAGCCAGGTCGGCATCTACGCGCTCGCGGCGATAATCCTGCTGGTGCGTCCACAGGGGCTGCTGGGCTCGGAGGTTGATGTCTCGTGAGCGACGAACCGCGCGACGCGACTGCCACGGCGGCGGCCGACGCCGAGGCGGAGGTCACCGGCGGTCTCGGTGACCGCTGGGCCAGCTTCCGCGACCGGGAGATATCGACGGTGCTGCTCACGGTCGTGGGTGTGGCCGTCTTCCCGTTCCTGTTCAACAACTTCCTCAACGGCTACACGCAGCTGGCGACGCTAATACTCATCTACGGCATCTTCGCCGTCGGATTCGACATCTTGCTGGGGTACACCGGCCTGCTGTCGTTCGGCCACGCCGTCTTCTTCGGCGGCGCGGCCTACGCCGCCGGTATCTTCAGCGCGAGCGTGAGCAGCTCGCCGCTGCTAGTGTTGCTCGCCGGCACGGTGTTTGCAGTGTTGGTAGCGTGGATCGTCGGTTTCCTGTCGCTGCGCCGCGGCGGGATTTACTTCGCCATCCTGACGCTGACGTTCGGCCAAATGTCCTTCTATCTGGCGGCGTCGCCGCTGGCGTTCCTCACGAACGGTGAGAACGGGTTCACCTCCGTGGATATCGGCCACCTGCTGGGCGTCATCGACATCCACGGCGGGGTGCCGTTCCCGCTGTCGATGCTGGTCGACAACATGCTGTACGTGTTCGTCGCCGTCATGACTGTGCTGTCGGTCGCGATGGCAAACCGCATCCTGCACTCGCCGTACGGGACCGTGTTCCGCGCGATTCGGGAGAACGAGCGCCGAGCGGAGTTCGTCGGGCTGGACGTCTGGCGGTACAAGCTCATGGCGTTCATCATCTCGGCGGCCTTCGCCGGCATCGCCGGGAGCCTGTTCACCATCGAGGGGAACTACGTCCCCCTGCAGTCGCTGTACTGGACCGAGTCCGGGCGCATCGTCATCATGACTGTGCTCGGCGGCGTCGGGTCACTGTTCGGGCCGCTGTTCGGTGCTGGCCTGTACCTGTACATCGAGAATATCGTCAGCGGGTTCGAGACGCTCGGCCCGTTCTGGCACCTCATTCTCGGCATCGTGTTCGTCGTCGCCGTCGTCCTCTTCCCGAACGGAATCTGGGGCGGTATCGACTACGTTCGTGACATGGTCGTCGGAGGTGAGGACGAATGACAGTCCTCAAAACGGAGCGGCTCACCAAGCAGTTCGGCGGCCTCACGGCCGTCGACGAAGTGGACCTGGAAATAGAACAGGGTGAAGGCGTGAGCCTCATCGGACCCAACGGCGCGGGGAAATCGACGTTCATCAACCTCGTCACCAGACGGCTCGAACCGAGCTACGGCGAGATCGCGTTCCAAGGGGATTCCATCATCGGAATGGACCCACACGAGGTCGTCCAGCGGGGGATGAGCAAGTCCTTCCAGACGGCCTCTATCTTCCCCGAACTGACCGTCAAGGAGAACGCGACTATCGCGGCGCTGGCGGCCGAGCACGGCTCGTTCCGGTTCAACTTCTTCCGGAACCAGAACAGCTATCCGGCGGTCGACGAACTGGCGAACGAGGTCCTCGAATCAGTCGGGCTGTACGACGAGCGCGAGAACCAAGCTGATAGCCTCGACTACGGGAACAAGCGCCGGCTCGAACTCGGCATTGCGCTGGCCGCCGAACCGGATATGCTGCTGATGGACGAGCCGACCGCCGGGATGAGCCCCGAGGAGACGAAATCGACCGTCGACCTGATCAAGCGAGTCAAGGATGAACTCGACCTGACCTTCCTGCTGGTCGAACACGACATGGAGATCGTCTTCGACATCTCCGACCGTATCATCGTCCTCAACCGCGGGTCAGTCATCGCGAAGGGGACCCCCGACCAAGTGCAGGACGACCCCGCTGTGCAGGAAGCGTACCTCGGAGGTGTCGAAGAATGACGCTGCTCGACGTGGACAACATCAACGGCTACTACGGCGAGAGCCACATCATTCAGGACGTATCGATGAACGTCGACGACGGCGAGATCACGGCCCTGCTGGGCCGCAACGGAGCGGGGAAGACCTCGACGCTCCGGTGTATCTCCGGGGCGACGCCGCCCGACGTCCGGAGCGGCACGATCCAGTTCGACGGAACGAACATCACCAACGACCCGCCAGAGGACATCGCCGTCCGCGGCATCTCGCTGGTCCCGGAAGAACGGCGCGTGTTCACCGATCTCACTGTCGCGGAGAACCTGCACCTCGCGGACACCGTCCGCAACAAGACGAACACCTGGCGGCGGAAGCTCGATTTCCGCGACGAAGGGATGTCGACGGCGGAAATCTACGAGTACTTCCCGAGACTCGACGAACGACGCTCCCAGAAAGCCGGAACACTCTCGGGCGGCGAACAGCAGATGCTCGCAATCGCCCGCGCGCTCCATCAGAGCACCGACCTGTTGATGCTCGATGAGCCATATGAGGGGCTTGCTCCGCAGATCATCCAGTCCGTCGAGAATGCCATCGAACGCATCAGCGAAGACGGTACGACGATACTGCTGGTCGAACAAAACGCCGTGGCGGCGATGAAAATCGCCGACCGGTGTTACGTGCTGGACCGCGGGCAAGTGGTCTTCGAGGGACCGGCCGAGGAACTGCAGAACGACCAAGAGACCCGCGACAAGTACCTAGGTGTCTAAATGTCCCAAACACAGTCCCCCGAAGCGTTACTCGACGCACTGCAATCGGAAGGTGTCGTCGTCATCGACGAGGAAACGGACGAAGTCAGCACGACGGAAGCGTTCGAGGCCGACCGCGAGGTGTACTACGACACCTACGTGACGATGGGCGACACGGAGTTCCACGAGTCCGTCGCCGACGTGTTCGGCCTCGATTCGGCCGCCGAAGCGGCCGAGCGGGTCGACGAACTCGACGTGTCGCGCGAGGAGTTCGCCACGTTCCTGACCCTGCGGTCGAACGTCGACGACTCGTACACCACCGTGGAGCTGACGACGATGGCACAGATGGCGACCGAGCTAGGTCCGGAGACGCCGGTCCCCGACGCGGTCGAACACCTCGACGACGACAGCTACGCGGCCTTCGTCGACGCCCACGACCGGTGTGTCGTTACAGTGTGGAAACTGTTCTGTGACCCCTGTGAAGCCATGAAAGAACAGTTAGACGACGTGCTGGCCGCGTTCCCGGACGGCGTCCCGGTCGGCGGCGTCGCCGGCGAGCGGTCCCCGGAGTTCTGTCGGTCGGTCGGTGTCAACGCGGCACCCGCCGTCGTGCTGTTCGAGGACGGCGAGCCCGTCGAGCGGATCACTGGCCGGACGGACCCGTCGCCGCTCGCTGAACGGGTCGAGGAAGTGTACGGCGTCTGACTGCGGCGTTACTCCTCTTCGCCGCTGCAGACCAGCACGGAGCGATCCGTGCCGAGAATCACGCTCTGCGTGACACTGCCGAACAGCACCTTGCCCGTCGGCGTCCGCTTGCGTCCGGCGACGACAATCATGTCGGCGTCCTGCTCGTCAGCCAGGCGGAGGATCGCGTCGGCCGGTTCGCCGCTTGACTCTTCCAGCGCCACCTCGACGCCTGCCTCCTCGAGGACTTCCCGGGCCCGGCGCACAGAGGCCACCTGATCGACGGACGCGCCTTCGGGGTTCTCCTCGAAGTCGTGTAGCAGCGTAACACGGACCTGGCTGGTGTCCATCGGAACTTCGGTTATCGCTTCCGCGATGGCGGTCCCACGAGCCTCACTTTTGTCTATCCCAGCGACAATTTCGTACATGCTCGCTTCATCCGTAGGACGGGCCAACCCTTAGTTCTGGCCCGGATTTCGAGCATAGATCATCAAAAATACCGTCGCGTCTCACGTCGCGCGGACCGAGAAAGTGGCGTCAGTCGCCGAACGGCCCCATACCGCCGCCACCCATGCCACCCATGCCGCCACCGCCGCCTCCGCCGCCCTGTTGCATCTGTTTCATCATCCGCTCCATGTCGCCGTCGCCCATGCCCTGGAACTGCTTGAGCATCTGCTCCATCTGCTTGTGCTGCTGGAGGAGTTCACGCACCCGCTCCTCGGGCTTACCGGACCCACGGCAGATGCGCCTGGTCCGGGACTGGCCGACGACGCGGGGGTTCTCCAGTTCCTCCTCGGTCATCGAGTCCATGATGACGTCGAAGTCCCGCATCCGCTCCTGGGTCACGTCCATCGCGTCGTCGGGGAGCTGGTCCATCAGCCCGCCGCCCAGCCCGGGAATCATGTCCATCACCTGGTCCAGCGGCCCCATGTTGTTCATCGTCTGCATCTGCTTGCGCATGTCCTTGAGGGTGAACTGCCCCTCCAGCATGTCCTCGGGGTCCCAGTCCTCCTCGTCGCCTTCCTGGGTTTCCTCCATCGCGCGCTCGACGCGCTCGGTGAGCTGTTTGAGGTCGCCCATCCCGAGCAGGCGCGAGATGAACCCGGAGGGCTCGAACCGCTCGATGTCCTTGACCGTCTCCCCAGAGCCGAGGAAGGCGATGGTGGAGTCAGTCTCGTTGACGGCGGCGAGCGCGCCGCCACCTTTCGCCGTCCCGTCGAGTTTCGTTATGACGACGCCGTCGATGCCAATCGCCGCCTCGAAGTCGGCGGCCTGGCTCTTGGCGCTCTGGCCCATCGCCGCGTCCAGCACGAGCAGGTCCCGGTCGGGCTGGACCTCCTGCTCGATGCGCTCGATCTGTTCGATAAGCTCCTCGTTCAGGCCGTCACGGCCCGCCGTGTCCACGATGCGAACGTCCGCGTTCGCCGTCGCTTCCAGCCCGTCCCGGGCGATCTTCACGGGGTCGTCCTCGTCGGGGTCGCCGTAGAAGTCGACCTCGGCGCGCTCGGCCATCTCCTTGGACTGGTCGTACGCGCCGGGCCGGTCCGTGTCGGTCTGGATGATAGCCGGCCGGAGCCCTTTCGTCGAGAACCACCACGCCATCTTCGCGGCCGTGGTCGTCTTCCCCGACCCGTACAGGCCGGCGAGCATGATGGTCTGCTCTTCTAGCGGTAGTTCGGTCGACTCGCCAACGAGGTCGACCAGTTCCTCGTAGACGATCCGAAGGACCCAATCGCGTGGGGTCGTCCCCGCCGGCGGTTCCTCCTCCAGCGCGCGCGTCTCGATGCTGTCAGAGAGGTCCTGTACGAGCCCGACGTCCACGTCGGCCTGCAACAGCGACCGCTGAATCTCCTTGACGATGTCCTCAATGTCCTCCTCGGAGAGCCGGGACTTCCCCCGGAGGTCATCAAGTGTCCCCCGGAGCGAACTCCCAAGATCGTCGAGTACCATTGTTAGCGCGAGATACGCGACGGCGCGGGTAAAGGCTTGTTGTCATGCTGTCGCCCGCTAACCGCTGGGATGACTGCCGTATCCGTTCGGCTGAGGCTGATTCGCTCATTGCTATCGGAGCGAGGCCGACCGGCAGGTCCATCTCACGTTTCCGGCCATCTTCGGGCGAGACGTGTTATCTGTGTGCGACAGCATCTGCATGATTAATTCCACGTCTACCGGTGGCGAAAGGGTGAAGAGGTCGAACCGACTGGTCGACAATATGGGCGTTCTCGGGCAGCTCGGATTCATGGTCGCCTTTCTTTCGGCCGGCGTCGCCGCCGGCCACTTCGGGCTGTTGACCGACCGGCGGACGGATATCCTCACCACACTCGTCTTTACTGTCGCCCTGCCGGCGCTCATATTCCGGTCCACGTACAACCGCCCGCTACGGGAGATTATCTCGCCGGCGTTGCTCGGGGGCTTCTGGGCCGTCATCGCGCTGACGATAACGCTGGGCTGGCTCGTCCACCGGCGGCTGGAATCCCCCGACCGCCGCAGCGTCTCCGTCGTCCAGTCGTATCACAGCAACATGGGGTTTCTCGGGCTGCCGCTCGTGGCAGCGACGATGGGCAGCGAAGCGACGGCCGTCGCCAGCGTCATCCTCGGTATCGGCGCGGTGACCCACGTCCCGGTGACGGTGTTCCTGCTGGTCCGCATCAACGGCAGCGACGCCTCGCTGCTGGGCGAGTGCAGGAAACTCGTGACGAACCCGGTGCTCATCGCGCTGGCGGCCGGCATCACGGCCTCGGTCCTGTCGCTGTCCGTTCCGGAGCCACTCGTCGGTGCGCTCGGTCCGCCGGCCGAACTGGCGCTCCCGGTCGCCCTGCTGTGTATCGGTGCGACGCTCGACACGGACCTCCCGGTGGCGGACCTGCAGAAGACCGTCAGCGTCGTCGGGCTGAAGGTGCTGTGGATGCCGGCGCTGGCGTGGCTGGTGTACTCCTCGCTATCGATGGACGCGACGGCGCTGGGCGCAGCGGTCGTGATGCTCGGCACCCCGACAGCGGTGTCGACGTACGTCTACACGACGGAACTCGGTGGCGACGCCGCGTTCGCCTCGCTGAACGTCTTCACCTCGACGGTGGCCTCAATCGGAACGCTCTCCGTGCTGATCTGGCTGTTCGCCTGACGCCCCGCCGTGGTCACACTTTTGCCCGCCGACGCCCCCACCGACGATATGGGCTATCACCAGATCAACCCCGAGGACCTGTCGGAAACTGCGGACTACCCCTGTGACCGGCGCGGCGTCTCCGACGCCGCCGAACTCCACGCGCTCCACGCGGCCACCTACGAGATGGCACCCGGCGAAGACCTCTCGCGGGCCTATCACTACCACGAGACCCGCGAGGAGCTGTTTTACGTGCTCAACGGCACGCTCCACGTCGAAACGCCCGACGGGGAGTTCGTGGTCGCCGCTGACGAGGTGTTCGTCGCCGAGCCGGAAAGCCCACACCGCGCGCACAACCCCGCCGACGCCGACGAGCCAGTCACGGTCCTCGGCGTCGGCGCGCCGCCGACCGACATCGCGCTGCCGTACGACCCCGACACGTAGCGAGGGGGCTCGGCGGTTCAGACACGCTTTTCAGCCACCCCATCACAGTTGCGCCCATGACGAGCAAACAGGCGGTACAACAGGAACTGGTCGACAGCGGCGTCACGGCAGTCCTGCGCGGGATTCCCGAGGAAAAGATGGTCGACGTGGCGACAGCCGTCCACGAAGGCGGAGTCACAGCGCTGGAACTGACGGCCGACGCGAAGCGCTGCTCGGACATGATCGCCGCGGTCGACAAGGCTCTGGACGACACCGACGCCATCATCGGGGCCGGCACAGTCATGGACGCCGCCGCCGCCCGCAACGTCATCGAGGCCGGCGCGGAGTTCGTCCTCGCGCCGAACCTCAACGAGGACGTCATCGACGTGTGCAATCGCGAGGGCGTCCTCGCCATCCCCGGCGTCATGACGCCGACGGAGGCCGCCGACGCGATGGAGGCGGGTGCGGACATCCTGAAGATGTTCCCGGCGAAAACGGTCGGCCCGGCACACATCGGCGCGCTGCAGGGTCCGCTCGGCGACGTCCCGATTATGCCGACCGGCGGCGTCTCGACCGACAACGTCGACGAGTTCTTTGATGCCGGCGCGGTCGCTGTCGGCGCGGGCTCGGCGCTGGTCAACTACGAGGCAATCGAGAATGACGACATGGACGGCGTCCGCGAACAGGCCGCAGAGTTCGTCGCCGCCGTCGAGGCCGCCCGAGAGTAGCTCACCCGACCGGTGGGAAAAAGATCTGGTACGGCGCGGGCGGCTTACGCTTCGGTTTCGTTCGCGGTCGTTTCGTTGCCTGTCTCGTTCCCGGCTGTGCCGGTCTCATTGCCGGGCAGTTCGGTTTCGTTGCTAGGTATTTCGGTTTCGTTACCGGGTATATCTGTTTCGTTGCCCGGAATATCTGTTTCGTTGCCCGGAATATCTGTCTCGTTTCCAGGAATTTCAGTTTCGTTGCCCGGAGCCTCGGTCCCGTTCCCGGGCAGTTCGGTTTCGTTGCCCGATACTTCGGTCTCATTGCCGGGCAGTTCGGTTTCAGCATCCGGAATCTCGGTCTCGTTCCCGAGGGCATCGGTTTCGTTCTCGCCGAGTTCCGTCTCGGTATCCATCCCAGTTCCTTCTTCGGTCTGGGCTTCAGTTTCCGTCTGCGATTCCGTACCGGCTTCCGTCATCGCGTCAGTCTCTGCTGCCGTAGATGTGCCCGGAGCTTCGGCACCGCCGCCACCGCCAGTCTCCGTACCGCTGCCGCCAGTGTCACTACAGCCAGCCAGCGCCACGAGTGCGCCGCCTGCGATTTTGATAACGTTCCGTCGAGATGTGGGTCGTCCCATAGCGTTTGCCCGAAGAGAAGCCGGACAGTTTATGAATGACCTGCTAAGCGTCTGACGGAGAGCCGACAGAACGGCTTAGCAACACCCGAAGGTGGGCCGGTTCGCAAAGCAAACATAAACGATCTGTTTCAGATCATGAATGGTTCGAGTCCGGTATTTCGGCCAGTTCACGGGTGGTTCTACACCTCGATAGCCGAACATCGGCCTGTTGCGGTGTGGTTCGAGACCCGAGTTACAACTATCCGTACTGTTCCCGAGCGGTTATCGAGCGCATAGGTATCTTCGTCCCCGGGTCACGATATCAGGCCCTGCGTTGTTAGTCAGACAGCCGTTTTAGCTGTCAAAATCGCTCAGTCGCCGTTTAGCAACGTCATAACCTGGACGCAGTGGGCAGCATCCCCATGCCCGCGGGAACTCCCGTAGCCGTAATTGTCGCCGCCGTCGTCTGGAACACCGGGTATCGGTCCGCCTCCGTCAGTTACGAGCCGTGTCTCGTCAACAGGGAGACCACGGTCACCCGACGACAGCACGATGAGTTCGGGTGCGACATCAGCCGGCGCGACCTGCCGGCAGTAGCGTCCATCAGACATCGGTGGCTCCCTCTGCCGGACCACTGTCAGCCCCATTCCTCACATCGCCGGAAACGTCGCGTCGTTCGATTGTCTGCATTGGTATCACGCTACGATACTGTGTGGACCAGTCATGAACAGCAAACGACTTCAACGCGCCCCTGTCGGCGAAAACGACCACACCTGCGATGGAGTGGCAGTATTTTCCGCATCGCACGCGGTGCGTTCCCGTCGGAAGAGCGCGAACTCGCCGGGTTCTACACAAACAGGGTCGACAATGGCCGCTCATGTGCCGCAGGTAGCAGCAAAAGTAACCGCGAAGTCCGAGGCCTACTCGCCGATGAGGCTGTCGACGATTTCCTCGGGGTCGAACGGTTCGAGGTCGCCGTAGTCCTGGCCGGTCCCCAGGAAGAGGATCGGCTTGCCGGTGACGTGCGCGACGGAGATGGCCGCGCCGCCCTGCGGGTCGGCGTCGGCTTTCGTCAGAATCGCCCCGTCGATCTCGGCCGCATCGTTGAACTCGCGCGCCCGGTTGACGGCGTCCTGACCCGCGACCGCCTCGTCCACGAACAGCGTCATGTCCGGGTCGATGTTGCGGTCGATCTTCTCCAACTGGGCCATCAGGTCGTCCGAGGTGTGGAGTCGGCCGGCCGTATCGCCCAGCACCACGTCGATGTCGTTGGCCTTGGCGTACTCGACGGCGTCGTAGACGACCGCCGTCGGGTCCGACCCCTGCTCGTGGGTGATGATCTTCTTGTCGAGGTTCTCGGCGTGTTTCTCCAGTTGCTCGTTTGCGCCAGCGCGGTAGGTGTCGCCGTTGGCGAGCACCGTCGAGAGTCCACGGTCCTCGAAGTACTGGGCGAGTTTCGCTATCGAGGTCGTCTTGCCGACGCCGTTGACCCCGGTGAACACGATGGTTACCGGCTTGTCTGCCTGCTGGACGCGCTCGTCGAAGTCGAACTGGCCGACGTTGATAACGTCGTACAGCGACTCCCGGAGCGCGTCCCGGACGAGGTTCCCCGTGCTGGAGAGCCGTCGGCGGGTCTGACCCGTGAGGTTCTCCTTGACGCCGTCGAGGATCTCGTTGGCGACGCTCATCTCCACGTCGCTCGACAGCAGGGCCAGTTCGAGGTCGTCGAGGTGGCTCTGTAAGTCCTCCTCCTCGATAACCGTCTTCCCGGTCGCCATGAGCTTCGCCTTCGCGGCGAGACCGCGGCCGCCGTCGTCGTCTTCTTCGGACTCCGAATCGGTGTCGGATGCCGAGTCGTCCTCTACCTCTGTGGCGTCGTCAGACTGGGAAACTTCATCCTGGATCGCGTCTGTGTCTTCGACTGCCGTAGACGACGCTGTGGCTGGCTCGTCTATCGCGTCGGAGTCAGCGGCCGGCGGTTCAGAACCAGTCTGTGGCTGGTCGCTCTCGACCGCAGCCGCCTGCGTGTCGTCTTCGGACGGCTGCGAGTCCGTTGCGGGCTCAGCGTCGGCCGCCTGGTCGGCAGTTGCTTCCCCGTCAGCCCCGTCGGCGTCCGGTTCGTCCTCCGCTTCGAGTGCGTCGTCGTCGACGTCCTCCTCGACGTCACTCGTGAACCCGCTGAGTTTGTCCTTCAGTCCGTCGAACATGGCGGCCTTACTCGTCTTCCTGCTCTTGCTGTTGCATCATCTGCTGCATCTGCTGCTGTTGCATCTGCTGGGCCTGCTGTTCGAGCTCTTCCATCTCGGTCTCGACTTCGGCCTTCTCTTCCTGCAGGTCGCTGATGTGGTCGTCCAGCGTCTCCTTCTTGGTTTCCAGCGTGCTGACAGCGCCGTCCTGCTCGCGCTCCGCGGAGTAGCCGCCACCGAGGGAGACGACGACCTCGTCGATGTCCTCGATAGTCGCGCGGATGTAGGCGTCGCCGCCGAGCGGGACCTGCACCGTGGAGCCGGAGTCAAGCGTCTCGATGGCCTCGATTGCCTCGTCGATGTCAGTCTGCTTGTCGCGGAGGCGCTCGATTTCCTCGTCGATAGCGTCGACTTCCTGCTCCATCTGCTCGATCTCCTGTGCGACCTGCTGCATCTGACCGCCGCCGCCACCGCCGCCACCGCCCATCATGCTGCCACCTCCTCGATTGTGATCTGCGTGCGCTTGAGGTTGTGCTGGGAGCCGAAGTCGCTGTAAACGCGCTCCTCAGCGACGTTCTCGTTTGGCGCGTCGACCTCCTTCTCGAACTGCTGTGGGCCGTCTCGGGCCGGGAAACTACCGCGAACAGTGTACGTGCTCATACACGCAGGTGCGGGCAGGGCAGGGAAGTATCTTCCCCTTCCGTCCGTCCCACCATCCACAAGAGTAGCCGCCGCTACCCAGCGACTGCGACGGCCACACGGCTGGAAAACGAGCGACGGGCCTACTCCTCGGACGCCGGGGCGTACACCATATCGCCGCCACACTCGGGACAGGACGGGCGAAGTACACCTGTCGAGTAGTCACACTTCCGGCAGACGAGGCGGTTCTGGTCTTCCGCGGGCGGTGTTCGCTGGACCATACGTGACGTTTGGGGACGCACTATATTATTCTTTGACACGAGCTGTCATGGTTGCCGGCCCCGATGGATTTCCCGGGGCAATACGTACAGCCAGCTATGAGCGAGACGACTTACCAGTGCGAGTGCGGTGCGGCCCTGCGATTCAGGCAGGACCTGACGCTGGAGCGGGGCGGAACCAGTCGGGCCTGGGCGTGTGGGGACTGCGGACTGCCCGTTCCAAGCGTGGTGGCAGAAAAACTCAGCCACCAGCATCCGTCCTGAGCGGGCAGCAGAATGAAAACCGCGTCAGTCGATGTAACCGAGCGCCGCGTCGATACGGCCCAGTTCCGGCCCGGAGGTGTCCGAGCCACAGACGTAGCCGTGGTCGTTGGCGAGCAACCCGGAGCCGACGAGCGGACCACCGTAGTTGATGGTCCCGATGTCGGCCGGCACGTCGAGGATGTCCTCGAGGGCGTCGAGTTCGCCGTCCGTGGCCTTCGGATGACAGAGCACGCCCTTGTTGGTGGCGACAGCGGCGGTCCCGACGGTCGTGACACCGGCGATGACGCCGCGTTCGACGGGTACGTCCAGCCCATCCTTGACCGCTTGCACGGCATCCCGAGAGAGGTCGGGGTGGACGTACGCGCCGTAGTCGTTACAGCAGACGACGTTGCCGGCGGCGTTGATCCGGCCGGGCATTCTGGTGATGGGCACGTCGACGACATCCTGAATCCGTTCGATTTCGGTCTCACGGACGCGTTCGGAGACGACCAGCCCGTTCTCGTTGCCGGTCGCGAGCGCGCCGACGGTCCCGGAGCGGCCGACGGTCGTCGGCACGGCCGGCACATCAAGTTCGTCGCTCAGGTCGTCGAGCAGCGATTCGTCTAAGTCTGGGCGAACCAGCACGCAGTCGTCGGTCGCACGGGCGAACACACCCACGTACGACGACCCGGAGAAAGCCGCGCGGAGCAACGTTACTCTGCGGTCTCTGCTTCGACGATGGCTTCGCCCTCTTCCTCGAAGCGGGCGGCGCGAACACGGATCTTGCTCGGCGTGTTGGCGCGGCCGCGGGCCCAGGCCGCCTCGTTGATCGAGGGGTCGAGGCGGACGGCGTCCTCGTCGACAGAGAAGTGCTTGGCGAGGTGCTCGCGGATGAGGATCATCGCCTTGTCTGCGCGCTTGTGGTTCGGTTCGGCTCGCGCGTCTCGGAGCGGGACGGTGACGACACGCTCCTCGAAGTCACTGGCGCTCATTATTCGTCAGTGTCGTTGCGCCGCCAGTGGCGTCGTTTGTGGTTGCGCTGGACCTCGCGGTCCGTCTTGAGCATGACCCAGGCCGGGACTCGACTGTTCTGGTTGTCGAGTTTGGCCAGTCGCTTCTTCGTAGCCTTCGATTTCTTACCCATGGTATGGTGCTTGTTCCGCGCCGTGGTTTAAATTCCTTCCTTTTCGAGCCGGTCGCGGCCCGTTATCAGCGGCTATAACTGCGGACGTAGAACTAAGTAGTCCGTGGCCCTGATTATCAATGGATGAAGCGCCGGAGATTCCTCCAGACAATGGGTGTCAGTGCGACAGCCGTCGGCTCTGGTTGCATGGGTGGAGGCGGTGAGGTCGTCGTCAGCGTGCAACAGGACGTCAGAGTCAACCCGCACGAGGCGTGGATCAAGGAGGAGATCCCTGACGTGTCTGACCCCGGCGGTGAGCTACGGTATATCGTCAAAGCGGACATCCCGTTCAACGTGTACTTTTTTACTGACCGCGAGCAGTTCGAGCAGTACGACACGTTCATCAAGGGTCGGGAGCCCGACGAGACACCGCCGGGGAACCCCAAGTTCAGCCAGACAGCGGTCCAGCCGGCGGGGTCGGATATTTATCAGGCGTCCACGGACGACGGCGGCGCACGGGAGTCACTGGACGAACCCGGGCCGTACTTCTTCGCCGTCGACCACTCGAACTACCGGATGGAAACACGCGTCGATGACTACGACGATCCGTTGAAGGCCTTCGTCGACCTCACCGTCATCCGAAGCAAACTGCCCTTCTAAACGAACGCCAGCGGTACCATCGCCAGCACCCCGACGGCGACGCCGGCAGTTAGTTCGCGTTTACCGCCACCCGGCAAGCCGTCGCCGTACTCCAGCGCTTCGGGGACGAACTCCGTGAGCACGAGATACACCATCGCCCCAGCGGCGAAGCCGAAGCCGAACGGGAGAAATGCCTTCGCCAGCGTGACGAAGTAGTACGCGATAACGGCCCCGACCGGCTGTGGCAGCGAGGAGAACACCGCCCACCAGACCATCTTCCACTCGCTGACACCCAGCGAACGGAGCGGGATGGCGATAGCAGTCCCCTCAGGGACGTTGTGGATGGAGATGGCGACAGTCATGAACACAGCCAGCAGCGGGACAGAGACGCCGAGGATACCCACAGCGGATTCGGGCGTGGCCGACTCCAGCCCGAGTTCCGCGAAGGAGACGCCGACGGCGACGCCCTCTGGGAAGCTATGGACAGTCAGAATGCCCAGAATCAGCAGAAGCTTCTTGAAGTCGGCCCGCTCGAACTGCTCGGGTGACTGGTCGAAGTCATCCAGAAGTTCGTGGGCAACGACGACGAGCAGGACGCCAGCGAGAATGCCGGGAATCATCAGCAGCGGCGACCCGTATGCCAGCCCCTCCCGGACGAGTCCGAAGAGCGATGCGGCGACCATGATTCCCGAGGCCAGCCCCCACAGCAGGACGTTCCATCTGTCGGAGAACTCATCAACGAGAAAGAACGGGATCGCACCGAGGCCGGTGGCAAGCGCCGTAAGCAACCCCGCAACGAACACGAAAGCAACGTTCTCAACGGCGACCATATCGGTCCTACGCCGCTCGGACCGATAAAAATTGTCACTAACCTGATTGTTTTGGTCGGCCTAAACAGTCTGCTGGCACGCTGTAAATAGGTTCTCAAGCGGCTAATTGACGCCCCTCACTCGGTTATAGGCCAGTGCTACGATAGTCCCGACGCCACAACACGCATTCTAACAGATATATGACAACAAATGCACGCCAACAGTGTCCGTGTAGAACACGCACCGACAGCAACCCCGCTGGCCGAGACGGCACACACTCATAATGACACTGACTCGACGGTCCGGTACGTCGGGCCGTCAGGTCCCAGCTCACTCTCTTTCAGCCGGATTTCCTCGACACGCAGGCGACCGACATCCGGGTCCTCGTTCTTGACGGTGTCCTGTACCGTCTCTTTGCCGCCGGCGTGGTCCATCCTGGCGATGGTTGCGTGCGCCGTGAACTCGTGGTCCTCCGGGTCGAACCCCATCGCGACGGTCCGGGCCTCGACGGCTTCGTGCAACGCGGTCAGTTCCGCGCCACCCTGTCCGTCGCGGACACCGACCCAGACGACACTGATGTAGGACAGCGCCGGGAACACGCCGAGACCGCCGAACTCGGCTTCGAACGGCTCGACGCCGCTGTCTTCGACCGCCCCTTCGAGAGCAGTGACGATGTCGTCAACGCGGTCCGGGTCGGTGTCGCCGAGGAACTTCAGCGTGATGTGGGCCTGTGCGGGGTCGGTCAGCCGAAGCCCAGAGACGCCGTCGAAGCGTTCCTGTACGCTCTCGATAGCGTCTTCGAGCCCGTCCAGATCGACGCTGACGAACAGGCGGTTGGCCATAGCTAGCGGTTCCGGTCGTGTCCGCAAGAAAGCTACGACGGGGTCAGTGACTGCTGTGATCTGGGGCTGTATGCCACCGCCAGAGACTATGTCCGAGTCCCAGAGCGACCATTGCGACCGCGACGCCGAAGAGAGCGGGGATGGCGGTGTCGGGAAGGAGACCGAGAGATAGCCGGACGAGAATGGCCGCCACAATCAGGAGGGCTACACGCGCTCGTGCCCGGGGCGTCTCTGCCGGACTGGATACCCAGCGCCCGAACGCCGGTAGCTGCGCGTAGTAGCGTCCGACGAGAACCGCCAGAACGACCGTTCCTGCAACGCCCGCTCCAGCGGCGGACAGCGACAGCGAGGTCTGGTTTGAGGTGAGAGCAGCCCAGCTAACGACTGCGAACACACCCCCGAAGAAGACGAGCAACGCGTCTACTGCCAGTGGGTCCCGCATATCCGGGAATCCGACCGCAGGACACCTAAATCTTCACGAGCCGTGGACGTAGCCCTTAACCGGATTGGCCGTCAATCAGGAGGCATGACAGACCACGACGACGACCACGCCTTCTCCGAGGGCCAGGGGTTCGACGACCCCTACGAAGGGTTCGATCTCGAACCGCCGGAGTTTGAGGTGGACCCGGACAAGGTCGACCCCGTCGACTCGCGTGTCGTCACCGACCTGCTGGACCAGCGGAACGTCTCCTCTGACGCCGTCGACCCAGAGCAACTGCTCGATGTCGGCCTGGAGTACATGCACATCAACCGCCACGAACAGGCCGCCGAGACGTTCGAGCGCGTCGCCCAGTACACGGACGACGACCGGCTCAAACAGGAGGCCTGGACGAACAAGGGCGCAGCCCACGCGGAACTCGAAGAGTGGGATGCCGCCATCGGCGCGTACAAGGAAGCACTCAACTTCGACGAGGAGTCCGACCACGCCGCCACAGCGGAGACGAACCTCGCGTACGCGCTCTGGAAGTCCGGCCGCTCCGAGCAGGCACTCGAACACGCCGAGCGCGCCGTCGAAATCGACCCGCGCTTCGGCGAGGGCTGGTACAACCGCGGCTTCTTCCTGCTGGAACGCGGCCTGGCCGACGAGGCCATCGACGCGTTCGATAACGCGGTCCGCCTCGGCTTCCGCAACGCCGACGTGCTCGAAGAAAAGGCCCGCGCCCTCGAAGAGGTCGGCGAGTTCGACCGCGCCGAGGAACTGGCCGAGGAGGTCGACGAGATGCGCGAGGAGGCCGAACAGCAGTTGCTTGAATGATACTCAACGAACGCGACACCGACGAGGGGTTGCTCGTCTCCGTCTGTGACCCTGACATCATGGGCGAAACGTTCGAGAACGGCCCCGTATCGCTCACGGTCAACGAGGAGTTCTACGGCGGCGAAACGGCTACCGAAGACGAAATCGTCGACAGTCTCGCACGCTGTTCGGTCGCCAACATCGTCGGCGACGACGCCGTCACCGTCGCCGTCGAACACGGCTTCGTCGACGAGGAGAACGTCCTCGACCTCGGCGAGACACGCCACGCGCAACTGCTCTGGATGTAGCTGGGGCGCTCCCGCAAGCCTGACCCCGACAGTCTTTGCGCTCCCCCATCGAGAGGGACACGTATGTATTCCCGAGACCACGCCATCGTCTCCGCGGCCGTCGGGGCCGTCGGCGTTGCTGTCCTGCCGCTCCCCCTCCCCTGGTGGGCCGCCGTCGGCTACGCGGTCGTCGTCGGCGTCGCCATCGACTTCGACCACTTCGCCGTGGCCAGACTGGAGACCGGCGACTGGGCCGCCCTCCGCCGTTGTCTCCGGAACCCCGAGATAGTGGTGCTCGACCAGGACGAAATATTCGGCCCACAGGACCTCTGGCCGCTCCAGCGGCTCCTCAGCCATCACCTCGTCGGCGGCGTGGTCGTGGTCGGCCTCTGTCTCGTCTCCGAGCCGCTGTCGCTGTTTACCGCCCTCGTCCTGTACGCCCACGTCCTCGGAGACCTCGTCTGGGACAACTACCTGCTTGATACCTACCGGGAACAGCACATGATGGCTGCTGAGTCTGACTCCGAGTAGGTCCATATGTTCCCGCTATCGATAGCGGACGACAGCCAGTGTACAGGGTGCCCCGAAAGAAGCCTCATCAGTCTAATAACGCCTCATTACCGGTTTTTTAGAGAGTAGAGCACCTCTTAGGCGGTACACAACATATCCCGAAATGTCTGACTAGCGAGAGATTGCGGACTTTGCTCACCACGCCTGTGTGCCGTGGTATTATTACACATTCATTCGCGGAAAGTAGCCGTTTTCAGGCTGGTTACGCCGAAAGATCTGGTTAACAAAGTATCGTATCACGCAAGGGGGGACCATGATCTGGTGGAGGACAGCTGACGGCCAAACATGAATCTGCCGTCGGTCCCGAAAATCAGTCGCAAGTCCGTTCCGAGAGACGTTGTTATCGCCTGTGTCGGAATAGTTGCCACAGTACTGCTCGCGCCACTGGTGCTGTTCACAACAGAGATATTTGTTCTCATAGTCCCGTTATGTGGTGGGGTTGCTGGCCTGACATATCTGGCGGGGTGGCTACGAACCGACGAAGCACGCACGCACACGACAGCGTTCGTGGGAAAGAACGCGGTACGGGTCGTAGAGACGGCTGTCATCGTTGGAATTGGATCCCTGGCGTTGCTTGGGGCTCTCCAGAACGGCCGGACGATTCAGTTCCATCTCGTGAGCGGCGTCATTGGCACGGCAATCATTGCGCAGATCGTTTTCGCTGAGACATCGGCATTGCGCCCCCGGGTCGTGCTCGCAGAACTGCTCGGGCTCCTGCTCGTGATCCAGTACACCGCCCTGCTGACCACTCCAGGATTCATTGGCGTCGACACATGGGTTCACGTAACCCAGTTCATCGCGGACATACAGTCCGCCGGAACAACCGCTGCTATCTCCGAGTCGAAGTACTCGGTGGCGCCGGTGTATCACATACTCGTCGTCAGCGGTGCGGCGCTGTTCGGATCCAGTCTCCGGACAGCCATGTTTGCGAGCGTCGCACTCGTCATTCCGATGACGCCACTACTAGTATACAGTACAGCCCGGTATATGCTGGCAGTACGGGGCTCGCTTCTCGCTGCAGCGTTGTTCACGATGAGCGATTATATGTTGCGCTGGAGTATCGACGTTATCCCGAACAGTCTTGGGCTCGTTTATTTCGCCGCCGTCCTGTTCGGACTAACGAAGCTGTTCTACACCGACACCCGACGCCCACTGTATGCGCTTACGCTGTACTGCTGTCTGTCGGTCGTGCTGGTCCATCAGGTGTCGACGTTCATCGTGCTTACACTGCTTGGTGCCGGTGTCGTCGCCAAGTTCGTCACAGACCATACGGACTATCTCAGTGGCGTCGCGGACCGCGTCCCCTCGGAGATTCCAACGGTAAACACGATTGGACTGTTCGGTACGACGACGGTACTGGCAATGGGGTTCTGGTCGGTTACGCCCTATGGAGACCAGTCATTCATCGGCCGGATGATTGTACTGCTCAGCAGCGACCTCTCAGGTGCCGGCTTCCTCAACCTGCGCAGCAGTAACGCCGCCAGTGAAAAACTGCCCGCCTCAATCGTGCAAGATGTCCCCACTGCAGTGACTCTCGTTGACGCAATGGGGTTCTCGATCCTGCTGTGTCTGCTAGTGCTGGGACTACTGGTGTTGCTTCAGCGACACCGCCTCACCCAACTCTCCGCGATATTTGTTGTCGGCGCGGGGATTATGCTTGTATTCACACTGGGGCTCCCATTGTTTGGCATCAACGTCTTCATTCCGGATCGATGGTTCGCGTTCCTCTATGTCCTGATGGCAATCGTTGGCGTATTTGGCCTGCGATACGTCACACAACAGTTTGGGACCCGTACTGTCGTCGCCTGTATGCTGATTCTCGCGCTTGTGTTCCCCGGGTCAGTCTTCGTCTCACGTAAGGCGACGCTCGAGAACCCTGCCTTTGAGGAAGCATACCCGCGGTACTCACACACGGAATCTGAGCTGGCCGCGGTGGAATCGATCTCAGCGCTCCGGCCACAGGATCGGAGTACAGTCGTGACCGATCACCCTTACCGGATGGTGTTTCCACTCTGGCAAAACCAGTCGTCGCGGCCGTTAGAGTACGACACCGATAGCGGTGGCTTTGAGAGCAGAGACCGGGTGTACCGGCGCTATCAGTCCACTGGGTCGCCAATCATCACTGCTAACGGTCGGTTCAAAAAAGTACAGCTTGACAGGGAACTCGTCTGTCCGTCCGATTCGGCCGTAGTTTATAACAATGGGGCGGTCCAGTACTGCCGTACTTTCGAGGTGTCAGGGTAGCTACCGATGATTCACTCACTGTGTAACCGGCTGCTACACCGGACGGGGCCGTACGCCGATTTGCTACTCGTCGCCAGCTATACGACCGTGGTGGCTTCGGTGTTGCAGTCTCCGGGATGGCTGGGACCGACGGCACGGATCCCCGTTGCCCTGCCAGTGTTGCTGTTCGCGCCGGGATATGCTCTGGTCACTGCGATCTTCCCGAGCTTGACTGTCGAATCAGTCACAAGCGATAGCCGAGCCCCGCCTACGCGACCTCGTAACCGACTAAACGGGCTTGTCCCGGTCGAACGTGTGACACTCGCAGTTGTCGCAAGCGCATCGGGACTCCCGATGGTGTTGTACGGCCTCTCGATGGTGACTCGGATTCGCCTCTCACTGATCTGTGCTGTCGCCGCTACCGTGACAGTTGGGTGCTGTGCCGTCGCTGTGGGCCGGCGGACTGTTACAGGCTGGGAGCCGCCGGTGGACGGCGGGATTGGACGCGAAGTGCTCGGCATCGAGTCACGTATCGACGTGTTACCGGTTTTGGCCGCCGTCGTTGCAGTGGTACTGGTCACCGTCGCTGGCGTAGTGGTTCTCGATGGAAACGGAGCAACGGCGAACGCCGAACTCGCAATCGGAACT
This sequence comes from Haloarcula sp. KBTZ06, assembly GCF_048595605.1. Lineage (NCBI taxonomy): Archaea > Methanobacteriati > Methanobacteriota > Halobacteria > Halobacteriales > Haloarculaceae > Haloarcula > Haloarcula sp. KBTZ06. The sequence goes on along the minus strand of NZ_CP184337.1, from coordinate 224,954 downwards.
GAGAACGCTGCAGGAAATGTGACCATCGAAGGCTACCAGGGCGTCTATTTCCCGGGTGATACGGGTAACTACACAGTCCAAATCGAACACCACGGCGATACGTCCCAAGAGTACACGTACGTTGTCGGATTTGAGCGCCAGTCGGGGAACGGCTCCGGTTCCTGGTCAGTCAGGCAGCGGACGTCTGTTACCGCTCGACCGTCGATCCCGGTAACGGACGACGTGAGCGTGCAACTCGATGGACCGTCGGGCAACGGCACCGTCGTCGTGCTCCTGTATGAGGGACAAGCCCCGGAAACACCCACGCGGGACAATGCACTCAGAGTGGTGTCTGTCCCTGTCGAGGTACGATTACCATGACCCCATCCGCGTATAGCCTCGGACTCTCGACAGCTAATTCGAGTATAAATTACTGGCCATCGCTTGCAGGAATACTAGATCTTATGCACCGATGGATACTGGCCCACGAGGGACCCAGTTCTGAAACTGCAACGTCGACGAGAGACAGCCGATGAGTGAACGAGTCCTGTTCAGCGTCAATCATCCCGCACAGGTCCATCTTTTCAAATATGCCGCCCGGGAGCTCGAAGCAGAGGGCTTCGAGACGCTCGTGGCTGCTCGCGAGAAGGAGATGACGGTTGACCTGCTCTCGGCCGAGGGACTGGACTACGTCACACTTACCACCGAAAGCGACGGGCTAGTGGAGCTGACAGCCGAGCTTGCGAAGCGAGAGCGGCGGCTCTACAACTTGGCCCGTGAGTTTGATCCCTCCGTAATCGTCGCGCGGTTGGCCCCGCCAGCGGTCCACGTCGCCACTGCGCTTGGCTGTCGGAACCTTGTGTACATGGACACAGTCCTTCGCCCGCGGACGGTTCGGCTGCTGTATCACGGACTCACGCTCCCATTCGTCGACGATATCTGTTCGCCACCGGGGATGGACTTTCACGTTCCCTTTGGACAGTCACACACGGTCGGGTTCCAGGAGCTAGCGTACCTCCACCCCGACCGGTTCAAGCCGGACCCAGAGCGTCTACGAGCCCACGGTGTCAACCCAGATGCGACCTACACCGTGGTCAGACTGGCGGGCTGGGATGCGTACCACGATATCGGTGAAAAGGGACTCGACACGGACGCCAGGTCACAGCTCGTTGAGCAGCTATGTGATCGGGGCGAGGTGTATATTACCTGTGAGGGGGACTTGCCGACAGAGTACGACCGGCATCAGCTCGCTGTCCCGCCGCATCTGGTCCATGACCTCCTCTACTTTGCCGACCTCTATATCGGTGATTCACAGACGATGCCAACTGAGGCTGCCCTGCTGGGGACACCAGCTATCCGAATAAATTCCGTCGTCGGAGACAACGATATGCACAATTTCCTCGAACTGGAGGAGCGGGAGCTGTTGTACTCGTATACAGATGGGACAGCGGCCATCGACCGGGCCGACTCTCTGCTGTCTGACGACGACGCGGAGCGCTGGGAGCGCGAACGTAAGCGGCTCCTGGCACAGCAGCGTGACGTAACGGAGCACATGGTCGAGCTTATCCGAACTGGTGGTAACGATTGAACCGATACAGGCACCGTCTATCCCGTCGGTATGCATCGGTTTCAATCGCGGTACGCCTTGCTATAGCTAGATAATCCCCTGCTAACAAATGGATACCAGCGCAGTCCACGAGGTACTGGTGTTGCTATATGGAAGTTAGAACGGCCGTCCTGAAGTTATTCTCCGGAAATATCGCACTCGCGATCATCGAGTTTGCAGCGGTTGCCGGGTTCACTCGAGCCATGGGCACTGGGGCTATCGGGTCGTTCTTTCTTTTTCAGGCAGTCATTGGGATGCTCAATATCCCCGCTGATCTGGGCATCTCGAAGGCGGTTGAAAAACAGCTTTCGGCTGCTGCCCCGATGGGCGAGGTTCTCGGGACGGCACTCGTCGTCAAGACACTGCTGGTGCTGCCGTGGCTGGCCGGTCTAGTGGCATTTGCCTCCTATGTTGAGCAGTATATCGGCATTCCGGGCGTTGTACCCATTCTGGTCACCGGCCTCGTCATCAGACAGGTCCGAGAGCTTTCGCTGCGCCTGCTCGCGGGGGAATTCCAGGTTGAGCGTAACGCAGCGGTGAAAGTATTCGGGAAGCTGACCTGGGTTGGAACGGGTGCCGTTTTCGTGGTAAATGGAATGGGTGCAAGTGGCCTCGTTCTCGGGTTCGTGCTGGGCGACCTCGCGGCCGCGCTCGGAGCCATGGCACGGCTCGATATCAGAGTGGGCTGGCCTCGACTGGACCGGGCGCACGCACTCGTTGGATTCGGGCGGTACCTGTTCGTCGGGAGTGTCAGCGGAATCGTCTACGAGTGGATCGACGTGGCGATCCTCCGTCTGTTCGTCCCGGTATCACTGGTCGGTGTGTACGAAATCGCCTGGCGGGTTGCCGCTGTCGCGCTGCTGTTGACCAACGCTATCCGCACATCGTTGTTCCCACAGATCTCAAGATGGCACGACCGGGACCGGTTTGAACGCATTGAAGACGCCTTCCGAACCTGGGTTCAGCTGTCGCTGTACGCGACTATTCCAGCGTTCGCCGGTGCAGTCGTCCTTGGCCCCGATCTTTTGACTACTATCTTCGGAAGCGCGGCTGCCGCGGGCTATCCTGTGCTGGTTGTGTTTATGCTAGAGAAGATCCTCCGGTCAGTACAGCTTGTTATCGGTCCGGCACTGTACGCAATGGATGCGCCGCAACTGGGCTACCGGGGCAGTGTCGTCGCTATCAGTGCGAACGTTGTTCTTAATCTCGCGCTCATTCCGTCTTTCGGTATCCGTGGAGCAGCGGTCGCAACGACTCTGAGCGCGGCGGCGGCCGCCGTGGTGTCAATCTATTACGTGCGGCAGTTCGTCCGCATTCCACTCCCCCGTAAACGAATCGTTTGGAGCGCTATCGCGGCGACACTGATGGCTGGTACGGTTGCGCTGGTGATTCGTCCCTTCGATCCCGGCTGGCTTCGTCTCAGCGTTGGCCTCGGAGTCGGCGTGTTGAGTTACGCCGGGCTGTTGTTGGCTAACTCCGGTATCCGAATCCAGTTGCGGCAGGCTATGGGGTCGCTTGGTTGGGCGTAGTTGGGAACAGCGCTACGGCGTGTTTGTCGACAACAGTGTCCCAGTCATGCGCCTCAGCAGTTTCTCTGGCCGTGCGCTCGATTTGACCGGCAAGAGCCGGGTCATCGAGACACTGCTCGATCGCCGAGCAAAGCCCCGTTGCTGTTCCATCGTACAGGAGCCCATTGTCTCCGTCCGTAATCAGGCGCTGGTGTGGCGGAATATCTGTTGCCATGACGACTGCGCCGGCTGCCATGTATTCGAGCAGTTTCGCCGGGTAACTGATTCGATACGACTCGATATCCTCTAGCGGAGAAATGGCCACGTCAGTCCGGGTCAACAGCCCTGGGACGTCACTGTGGGGCACTCGTCCGTACCAGACGATCTGGTCAGCCACTCCCAACTTCGCAGCCTTTGCCTGCATTGCATCGATGTAACCGGATTGGCCATCACCCGCGATATGGAACTCAAACGTCTCGCCACACTCTGCGAGCGCTTCAATAACGTGTGGGAGCCCCCTGGCTGCGCCGAGCGATCCAACGTATGTCACGGTCAGTGGTCTAGAGAAGGAGTCACCAGTCTGTCGTCCGTCAGCGGGCTCGAACGTCTCAGTATCAACGCCCATTCCGATGACTGTCGCCGACGAGAGGTCCAGCCCGTACTCCTGTTCGGTGACTTGACGGATCCCCTCAGTCAAACAGGTGACCTGATCACACCGCTGCAAAGCCACTTTGACTGCGGCGGCGTACCCTGCCCAGATCATGACGGAGAGGCGCTCCGCGGGCGACATATCTGCCTGTCTAGACATGACAAAGTCACGCTTCTGTCGGACCGGAACCACCTGAAGACCAGCGACAAAGCGCGAGTCACCAGCAATAGCGCCAACCCATGCCTGAACGAGGGTTCTCTGGAAGCCATAGGTGGCATCGAACCGATGCCGAGCCCCGAGTACGGTCGCGTACAGTGTGGCGATGATGAAGAACGCTATCGTCGAAAAGAGGCGGGTATTGCCGGTTCGGATCGGATGGTAAACGACTGACGTGTTACCAGTACCGCCTGCATCGTGGTCTTTGTCGGCGCTACAGATGACATGAACAGTGTGTGTAGCTGCAAGCTTTGTCGAGATGTAGTGTGGGACAGTCGCGCTGAACGGTGACCTAACATCGCGGTGATGAATCAATAGGAGAGAGCGACGCTGTGCCATCGGCTCAGGGGTTACAGACCCACCGGTACGGGTCGAGTGCCTCGTGTGATTGTTCCTGCTATCATTTGCACCGAAAGTCTACGGTTACGGTCATAAGTAAAGGGGAGTTATGCGCACACAACCCGGAGACCGCACGGGAAGGCAGCGAGAGCCACCCGACCTATCGATGGTAAGGGGTGTATTATATAATACCTCAGACGGCTACAGGCAGCAATGAATGGAGGTCAGCGGACGCGGCGGAGATTTATTAAGGGGATCGCCGCTACGGCCTTGACAGTCGGTATTAGCTACCCCGGGACTGTCACGACCCAGTCGCGATTCGACACTGTCGTCAACGCCATTGCAGCGGGTGCAGACCCCGATGGGTCGGAACGGATCGACAACGTCCTCGAGGGGTACATCGATGATGATACACTCATCGAGTTCCCCGCGGGAAGGTACCGTCTTGGCTCCCTCGACGTCGGCCCTGTTCGTAACTTGGGTCTACGAGCGAAGCCCGAGGCGCAGGTCTTGTTTGAGCCCGCGACACCAGCCAGCGATCAGCGCTCACTCATTACGTTCGAGGGTATCGAAGACCTTCTTTTAAAAGGACTGACATTTGACTTTTCACGGCCGGGATTCGGAAACACCCTGAGGGTGATTGCTAATGGTGACTTTCTGGCTCAGGACCTCAGAATCCGTGGTCAATTGCCGGATCAGGACCGGACGACACCACATGTCGGGTTCCGGTTTGACGTGCGCGACCCGGATTCGACAGGGGTTGTGAGAGATGTCTCTGCCCCCGACGGTGGACATCAAGGGGGGAACGGTGTTGGTGTCTTCGTCGGTAAAAACCACGCCGGGACACTTCGGTTCGAGAACTGCACTGTCGCTAACTTCCCCAATAACGGACTCTACGCCTCCGCACCGGGCCGAAGCAGTCGGAACTATACGGGTCGGGACGGCGTTGTGCACGTCAGAGGGGGTCTGTACGCAAATAACAACATCGCTAACGTTCGGCTGGGATCAACCGGATCGACGGCTTACGGAGTCACGGTTCGCGTCGATTCGGTACCACCGTACCCGTCACTGGAGAAGCTAAACGTCCGCGGCATCAGGCTACGTGCCCAGTCCGGGCAGTTCATCAGCGACTGTGATATCACTATCACTAGTGACGCAGGCCCCGGATTCGGTGCTATCGTCTATCACCCCGACCACGACTCTGCAACCCTTCGCAACACGACGATCCACGTCGACAAAGACGAGTACAATGCGGTCAGGGCCATCAGTGGGGACAGTGGCGGCACCGGGGCACCACTTACTCTCCAGAACGTTAGTGTGACTGGCGACGCAGCCGGCGGTGCTGCCGTTGTTATCGCTGATCGAGACAGAACAGTACTGCGGGACTGCGTAATCAAGCAGTCGGGAGCGGGGCGCGATGGAGTTAGGTTCACCAGTGCAGACGAGTGCCTAATAACCGACTCAACCATTCAGGTTCCCGGCGAGCCGCTGTCTCTTATCGACTCATCCGTGCGGAAGGTTCGGCTTACTGTCTGAATCTGTTCCTGCCAACTGAATCGTAACTGGTAGTTACTTGGCCTCGAAAGATGCGGTAGTCGTAATTACGCTTTATTCCATTATTAGTAATGTACTCCTGAATGGTCGAAAAGGATTACATACTACCCCACAGTTATGATGGGGCCAGTTCTAGTGCGGACTCCACCAAAGAGGGACGGTCACTACTGACACGAAGGCAGCTACTGGGAGGCATACTGGCTGCAAGTACAGTACCGATGATTCCGAATGGACTTGGAATGCCATCTTCTCGTACTCTCGAAATAATTTCAACGGATCAGCAAAGCGAGACTGGCTCCCTTGACGTGCGCTACGAGTTCACTACAACAGGCGAGATCGTCCCGGTAAATGACGGCGAGAACGCAGCAGAGGCCAACGATAGCGTGGCGAAAAACGACGACGAAACGTGGACTGCAATTGGGCGGACAGGCAATGGATTCGGCGATAGCTACGAGATCAACGGTATCGTTACCGGTTTCAATGCCAGTGGGAACTACGAAATCCGGCTGGACGGAGCGGTAGTGACAGTCTCGGAGGTAGTTGCGCCTGCTGACCACGTCGTTGAGATACAGACCACGGAAGACCCTTCTGAACTCGATTACGAACTGACGACGACGGGTGAGCCGATTCCGTGTACTGGTGATACGGAAAACGCCGCTGACGACAATGACAGCATCGTCCGTAACGACGACGACACCTGGACGATCGACGGATATACTGGTAACGGCTACGGCGACCAGTACTACTTTTCCGGCGAGATTGTCGACTTCGGGCCCGTTGAGCCGTTCGCTGCGGTATACGTTGATGGGAAGCAGATCGACCTCTCGCCGTTTGAGCGGTCTCCAGATCCGGCTACAGAGATCGGCGGTGGCAGCGGGTATGCCAACACGGTTCCTGAGTCAGATGCCAACTACGTAGTCGAGACACTCTCCGAGTTGCTTACTGCACTGGATGCTGCCGGCCGCGGCGATACTGTCTACGTTGCTGGCGACGCTACCATTGATGCCTCACCAGTTACCGGAAGTGACCGGCTAACTGTGCCTACCGGAGTAACCCTCGCTTCTAACCGTGGTATCGACGGCGCGTCGGGTGGCCAGATCTCCACTGGCGTCATCGATTATGAACACCTCATGGGCCTGAGCGAGGATGTCCGATTGACCGGACTCCGGATCAGTGGACCCGAAACCGGATATCGCGAGTACGGTACCCCGGTATCCAGTGGCGTCACCGTTGAGGGAGCAGGCTGTGAAATCGACAACACCGAGCTATGGGGTTTCAACCACGCAGCACTCAAACTCCGAACGTCGACACATATCCATCACTGCCATATCCACGACAACCCCATGGGCGGACTGGGCTACGGTATCCAATGTTTAGACGGGGACAATACGCTTATAGAGTACAACAGATTCAACTTTAATCGCCATTCTGTTGCGAGTGGGACCGGGGAGGCCGGATACGAGGTCCGATACAATCACTTTGGCGGCACCGAAACACCATCCTACCAGGTCGGAACACATCAGCCGGGTGGAACGACGCTGCTGATCCATCATAACACCTTCACGCCCCTCCGACACGTTGGTCAACATCCTGAGGAACCGGGAACGCACGTCAGCATCCGTGGCGTCCCCGAAGACCGTGGTGAGATCCACCACAACTGGTTTTACAACCCAAAGCAGCCATCGGCGGGTCGGGGTAACGAAGCAGTCATCCAGCCACATGTCGAATCATTAACAAACCTTCATTTCGGGAACAACCACTACGGACAGAACATTCCTGACGGCGATGTGGGGTGTCCACGGCGCTAAAAAGTACTCTAAGGAGAACGTTACTAACACCCTAGATTCTGAAGACACCCAATCGATGGGGACCGTCGTCATTTCGCTGGACGCCGAACTCGCATGGGGGTTTGTCGATTTCCCGGTCTTACCGGAGCGACGACTCGCGCGCGCCCGAGAAATGTGGCTAGAGTTGTTGGACCTGTTTGAAAAGTATGATCTTCCCGCCACTTGGGCGGTCGTTGGCCACTTGTTCCTTGAAGACTGTGATGGTCGACACCCGAACCACCCGCTCAATGCGGCGTGGTTTGACAGAGAACGGCCCTCAGAGCATGAGGAACTGTGGTGCGCGCCGGATCTCATTGACACAGTTGCCGACGCGACAGTCGACCACGAAATCGCTTGTCATTCCTTTTCGCACGTTAATTTCCAGTCTAGCAGGGCCTCGAAGTCTGTTGCGGCGGCCGAATTGGGGCGGTGTCACAAGCTCGCCGACCGTTGCGGAATTGAGTTGTCCAGTTTCGTGTTCCCACGTAACCGTGTTGCACATCGCGATGTCCTTGCGAGATCGGGTTTTCGTTGTTACCGTGGGCGGCAGCCACCGTGCTGGCACACCGACAATCGATTGACGCCACTGGTTCGGGCCGTCAGTGGCTCGCCGCTAGGAATTACGCCGCCCATTGTCCATCCTCGTGTCGACGAGCATGGACTCGTTGAGATCCCGGCGTCGCTGTTACTGTTTTGCTTCGAAGGATGGGCTCGCCAGATAACAGAGACACTGTGGGCTGACCCCGTTGTCAAAATGGTCCAGCGAGGGGTCGATCAGGTCGACGGTGGTGATGGAATCTTCCACCTCTGGCTTCATCCAAACAATCTCATCAACGACGCGGGGATCAAGCGGATGGAGTCGGTATTATCATATATCAATCAAAAGCGTGGGCCGGGTCTCGCGGTCCGGACCATGGAGACAGTCGCACAGCGGACTGTCGGCTCGGCCCCGCAGCAGACCTGGTAAGGATATCCTTCTACCGATAATGAACTTATAATTAACTGAGAGTCAGCCATCGCCACACTATCTGTGGAGTTAGCAGAGAGATATGATACTATACATATGTGCTAGGCGATCGAGCGAGGCCTTGGTGGGGCCAGTTGACTGTCTCAGCCTGATGGGTGAGGATGTATAGAGGGCACACTGTTGGTGTGGTTGTCCCAGCGTACAACGAAGCAGGACTTGTCGGTACTGTCATCGATACAATTCCGGAATACGTCGACCGGATTTACGCTATCGACGACTGCTCGATGGACGACACATGGACAGAAATTCAGGCACACGCAAGACTGGACCAGGCGGATGCCCCATCCAATCCGGAGCAATCCGTGCAAACAGATGGTGGGTTTGAACAGCGAGTCTGCCCGATACGCCACGAAACCAATCGCGGCGTCGGTGGCGCGATCAAAACAGGCTACCGCCATGCGTTGCGGGACCACATTGACGTAACTGCCGTGATGGGCGGTGATGGGCAGATGGACCCGAGTATTCTCGACTCATTCCTCGATCCCATCATCGACGGCGAGGCGGACTACACGAAGGGTAACCGTCTCCACAGACCGGCGTATCGTGAATCGATGCCCCGTGCCCGGCTTGTCGGCAATGCGATCCTCACAGCGTTGACAAGGGTCGCGTCGGGCTATTGGAGGATAACAGACCCCCAGAACGGGTATACAGCCATATCACGGCAGGCGCTGTTGGCGATCGACCTTGACGAGATGTACGAGTACTACGGGTACTGCAACGATCTGCTTGTGGAACTCAGCGTCAGTGAGATGCGGGTTGCAGATGTTCCGATGCCAGCGAAGTACGATGAAGCCGAGTCGAGTATTCGCTACCGGGAGTACATTCCAAAGGTCTCGTGGCTGTTGGTGCGGAACTTCTGTTCACGACTGGATCGAGCATACGTCCGAGAGGGAGTCTACCCGCTCGTACTGTGTTACGTCGCTGGTTTCAGTGCGATCTGCGTCGGACTGGTCGCCGGCGTACTGGGGCTGGCACAAGACACTGGACTTACAGCGGCGGCGCTCGCAAACCTGTTTGGCGTCCTCGTCTTTTCGCTCGGAGTGGTCCTCGACCACCGGAAGAGTTCTGGGACAGAGGTGGATGTGCGTGACTGAGTGTCTCTGGCAGGACCCAGCGACCACTCCTGCCACAAAGAGGGAGTAAATCCCGATGGACGTTCTTCAGCTTGTGACAACCCGGCGGCCGTTTTTTCACAAGCAAGTCGAAGCGCTGGAGCGTCACGGCATCAACTGTACGGTTCTGGAGGTGCCCGGTGGCGACGAAGCTACTCGGTCACCGATGGCGTATCTCCGGTTCTACACGGAATCGCTCAGTGCCGCCCCGTGGCAATACGACCTCGTCCACGCTAACTATGGATTGACTGCGCCGATGGCACTGGCACAGCCGACCCGTCCGGTCGTCCTGTCGTTATGGGGATCGGACATTTTCGGCCAGTACGACCGGCTGAGTCGCCAGTGTGCCACGCTCGCTGACGAAGTCGTCGTAATGTCTTCGGCCATGGCTGATGCGCTTGGAGAAGCGTGTCATGTGATCCCTCATGCCGTCGATTTCGAGCAGTTCGAGCCAGTCCCGACCGAAACTGCCAAAGAGACGTTGGGCTGGGATGACAGCAGGTATCATGTGCTGTTTCCTTACGACCCCGACCGTGCCGAAAAGGACCATCCCCGAGCCGTCCGTGTCATAGATGCGGTCAACGAGCGTCTCGACACGCCGGTCTCGCTTGAGGTCGTCCATGGGGTCGCCCACGACCGGGTCCCGACATACATGAACGCCGCAGATGCGCTCATACTGACCTCGACCCACGAGGGGTCACCGAACGCGGTCAAAGAGGCGCTGGCGTGTAATACACCAGTGGTCTCGGTAAATGTCGGTGACGTCGCGAGTCTGATCGATGGGGCCGCTCGGTCTGCCGTCTGCGCGGACGACGAAGAACTCACGACGGCACTTACAGCGACCCTCCAGTCGTCAGAGGCTGTCCACGGACGGGCTGCTGTCGAGCCGCTACGTCTGAATCGGATGGCAGAGCGTCTGACCGCAGTATACCGATCAGCTATCGACCGGAGGTGTGCATGACTGCTCACGAGACGACGATCCACAGTACAGTTAGAGCCGTCAACGCGAACCAGTGGAACAATCTCGTCACACAGTCGGACCTCGGAACGGTGTTCCACCGGTACGAATGGCTCCGGGCAGTCGAAGCAGGTCTGGATCGGCCGGCCTATCATGCGGTCGTGACGAAAGGATCGAACCCGGTTGCCGTGCTTCCGACCGTCCTGGTACCGGTTGCAACCCCCGACCCAGCGGATCTACCGGGCCCCGATCGGGTTGTGGAAGCGACGGCTTGCCACCTGCCAACTGAGCGTCTAGTGTCGCTCCATCCCGGCACTGGCGGTCCAGTAATCGCCACAGACCACGAGGCGTGTCTCGATGCGATGCTGTCGGCACTCATAACAGCAGCGCCACGGCAGGCGCTTTCGCACAAAATCCGGACGGGGAGCCAGGCACAGAACAGATACAGTAAGTATCTCATCGGTCAGGGGTATGAATCGACGGTCACTTCCTGCCGACTCGTACTTGACCTCACGCCCGGGTGGGACCGTATCGAGTCCGGAATGGACCGGACACGACGGACGGAACTACGCAACGACGCAGTCACCGTCGAACGGACTGACTTCGATGGCTCGATGCTGGCCTCGATCCATGCTGACTACGTCCAGAACATGGAGCGAATCGGAGCGGATAGCTTTCCAATGGCCTTCTTTGAGGCGCTTGCCGAACACATGGACGAACGAGTCGAGGTGTTTACTGCTCGCCGCGAGGGCGATACCCTCGGCCGACACATCTGCATCGTAGATGAGGAGCAGTCAGCCCTCAGATACTACTTTTCGGCAGTTCCGGAGACGTCAGCCTACGAATACGGGACATCGGAACAGCTCCATGGCGCGGCCATTCAGTGGGCCATTGACGCTGGCTTCGAGAGCTACGACTTCGGCACGACAGGTGCGGACTTCAGAGACGGATTGTTTTCGTACAAGTCACAGTACGGACCAGCGGTCCGCCCGATCGTCCAGTGGGACAGAGGGCTTTCGGCGGTCGCCTGGCGTGCGTTCAAATTCGGGCGCCGGCTCTATCGCGGACAGAACTACTGAGATGACAATTGGAACCAAACCACGACAATGAGTATCGAGATTGAGTGCGTCGGGACAGACCGACATGAAGAGTGGGATAGCGCTCTTGAACATTCGCCACACGCTACTGTCTTTCACCGGTGTGCGGCTCTAGAGCAACTGGCAGCCGAGTCAGGGACGGAACTCCACCGGCTGATGGGGTTCAAGGGACAGGAACCGATCGGTGTCTTGCCGATCTTCGAGCTTCGCAAGGGGCCGTTCAGTGCTGTTTTTTCCCCGCCACCGAACCTCTGGATTCCCCGACTTGGTCCGGCGTTCGTCGTTCGAGGGGACCCCAAACAACGCAAGCGGGAGCGACGTCGGCAGGGATTCATCGATGCGGCATTCGAGTATATCGAAGACACGATTGATCCGAAGTACCTCCGAGTGCGGTCGCCAACCGGGCTCGATGACGTCCGGCAATTCAAGTGGAATGACTGTACAGTTCGGCCGGAGTATACGTATGTCACCGACCTCTCTGGTGGAAAAGACGCCGTTCGAGACCGGTTTACCAGCGAGGCGCGTCGGCGGCTCCGTATCGGGCAGGAGTCGGAGTCCGAGTACACGATCTCTGAGGAAGGACTCGACGCGACTGAGACGGTGATGCACCACGTTGAAAGCCGGTACAACGAGCAGGGCGAGCCGTTCCCCGTTCCCACTGGGTTCCCCGGGCGGCTCTACGAAGCGCTTCAACCGGGGCAAATCCGCCCCTACGTTCTCCGAGTGGATGGCGATGTCGTCGGCGGGCACATTTATTACGACGACGGAGACACAATTTCGGGCTGGCTCGGGAACGTCAAGCCCCCCGATCATGTGGACCTCCCGGTCAATGAGTTGCTCATCTGGCGAGGGATTACTGATGCGATCGAGCGGGGGCGAACAGCCTATGAACTGGTGGGTGCAGGTGACCCCCGTCTAAACAGGTATAAACTCCATTTCGGGCCCGAGCTAACCGGATTCTACTCTATGGAGCGGAGCGGAGCCGGTATCGATTCACTACTGCAACTGTATCGGTGGTTTGTACAGTACTCCTGATTTTACAGGTACTGTGCATATAATTATTCGTTGAAAAGAATAACTTACTGATAGGTATGGTAGTATTATATAGAATATATACTTTATAATAAAACCTGTATAGTAAAAATAGCCGCTTGGACATGCCTTCTAACCATAGGGCTTGTTGGTGGTATGGAGAGCAGTACTCGGCCAGTAACACGCTGGTTCCTTTCCTGCTGAACAACGTATTTACGAGCAACAGGGTGAGCGGAGGTATCGAATTCTATGCAAGCTGAGGTGGGTGAGAGCGCAACTATTTCGCCACAGGCGACGGTGGGCTACGAGTACAATGACGATGTCTCACCGACAGTCCTCGGCACAGCGGCAACAGTACGTGCCGGGACAGTAATCTACTGTGACGTCGCCGTTGGAGCATCGTTTGTCACGGGACACAACGCACTGGTGCGGGAGCATACAACCATCAGTGACGATGTCGTACTCGGAACGAACGCTGTTATCGATGGGAAGACGGACATTGGCTCTCATGTTAGCCTTCAGACAGGGGTGTACGTCCCGTCTCAGACAACCATCGGGGACAACGTCTTCCTCGGCCCACATGCAGTCCTGACAAACGACAGATATCCAGTGCGTAGCGACGGTGGACTGGCGGGGCCAACTATTGAGGACGGAGTCACTGTCGGGGCGAACGCCACGGTGTTACCCGATGTGACCATCGGCGAGCACAGCTTTGTTGCTGCAGGGGCAGTCGTCACGACGGATGTTCCGCCGAATAGCTTGGCAGTCGGCGTCCCGGCCAGCCACGAACCACTACCGCCTGAACTAGATACACGAAACAGGCTAGAGCAATGATCAACCTTGCCACACCCGACATCGGGGATGCGGAGCGCGAGCGGGTGCAAGCAGTGCTCGATAGCGGACAGCTGGCGGATGGCCCGCAGGTGCGAAAGTTCGAAACCGAGTTCGCCACGCACTGTGGGGTGTCCCACGCCGTTGCTACCGCTAACGGGACCACAGCCCTCCACGCCGCGCTGAAAGGACTTGGCATCGGAAGTGGCGACCGTGTCCTGACGACGACGTTCTCGTTCATCGCGAGCGCGAACGCAGTTCGCCTCGCCGGGGCGGAGCCGATATTTGCCGACATCGCTCCGGCAACGTACACCTTAGACCCCGACAGCGTTGAACGGACTATTGCGGCCCACGATGGGGCCGTCGACGCTATCATCGCTGTTCATCTCTACGGATTACCTGCCGACATGACCAGATTGCGAAGGATCGCTGACGAGCATGACATCCCGCTGGTGGAGGACGCGGCACAGGCCCATGGAGCGGCCGTCAGCGGCGAGCCGGTCGGTAGTCTCGGCGATGTGGCCTGTTTCTCCTTTTATCCAACAAAGAACATGACTACTGGCGAGGGTGGGATGGTTGTCACCGACGATCCTGTGGTCGCGGGTCGGACCGAGCGGTTCGTCAACCACGGTCGTGGCGACGAGGGATACACCGACGTAGGGCATAATTTCCGGATGACGAGTATCGCCGCCGCTATCGGCCTGGCACAACTAGAATGCCTTCCAGAGTACGTCGCGACCCGGCGAGAGTACGCGACGATACTAACTGACGCACTCTCGGCAACTGACCTAACGACTCCTGTCGAACCGTCCGACCGCCGGCACGCCTACAATCAGTACACTGTTCGCTGTCGGGACCGAGATGGATTGATCGACCATCTCACCGCACACGATATCGGATGCGGTGTTTATTACCCGACCCCGATCAACGAACAAGAGGCGTACAGCGGTGTTACTGCCGACACGCCCGAAGCGAAGCGCGCAGCTGCGGAAGTATGCTCACTTCCGGTACATCCGGCGCTGGAGCAGCGTGAGATCGAGCGAGTTGGGGAGGTGGTCCAGACGTATGGGTGAGACGCTCGATGTCGGAGTTGTTGGCGTCGGAGCAATGGGTCGACACCACGCCCGTGTCTACAACGAACTGTCCGGTGCGACGCTGATCGGTGTGGCCGACGCCAACGCGGACCGAGCAAAGCAGATCGCTGACAAAAATGAGGTCCGGGCCTGTGACAGCGCGGACCTGTGCAAGCAAGCCGATGCGGTCTCAATCGCCGTCCCGACGCGGTACCACGCCGAGGTTGCTCGACAGTGTATTGACGCTGGGACTGGGATGTTGATCGAAAAGCCGTTGGTCGTGAAGACTGCGACCGGACGCGACCTCATCGACGCTGCGGATGCCGTGGACGTGACCCTTCAGGTAGGCCATATAGAGCGGTTCAACCCTGTGACAGAGGTCTTAGAGGAGATCCTCGCAGATATCGATGTTATTTCTGTGTCGGCCAAACGGCTAGGGCCGTCAGTCGATCGCACCGTTGAGGACTCGGCAGTCACCGACCTCATGATACACGACATCGATCTGATCTGTCATCTCCTGCCGTCCGCAGTATCAGATATTCAGGTCAGCGGCGCTGCACAGGGCCGATACGCGACAGCAACGTTAGAGTTCTCCTCCGGAGTCATCGGCTCACTGACGGCGAGCAGGGTCACAGAAAAGAAGATCCGCCAGTTCAAAATCACCGCGGATTCCTGTTACGTGACTGCTGACTTCATTGATCAGTCACTAGAAGTCCATCGCCAGTCAGTTCCGGAGTACGTTGCGACGGACAACGAGGTCCGGTACCGCCATGAGAGTATCGTCGAGAAGCCGGCAGTACGCACCGGGGAACCACTCAAACGCGAACTCGAGTCCTTCCTCGATGCTGTACAGACGAACAGCCAACCGCGTGTCACAGGTGAGGACGGGATCCGAGCCGTCGAGTTAGCACAGACAATTGACCGAAAAGCGTTCGACGCGGGGTCTTCGGAAAGGGAGTTCACCACCAATGCACAGACAGACTGAGTCAGTAGGTGGCGTTTACGGGAACGACGCCACTGCCGAGCAGGTTCAAACCGCGTTTGAAAACGGAACCCTTCCGGTGGCAGTGTACGGACTCGGCAAGATGGGGCTCCCTCTGGCTGCTGTGTTTGCCGACGTCTGTGGCGCTGTCATCGGTGTCGACATCGATCCGGCAGTCGTTGAAAGTGTCAATGCTGGCAACTGCCACGTCCAGCGCGAACCGGGACTGCCCGATTTAGTGGCAGACTGTGTCGCCGCCGGGGAACTTCGCGCGACGTCTGACCCGGCCGCTGCGGCGGCTGCAGCGACCGTTCACGTCGTCATCGTACCAACACCACTTACGGACACGTCTGAGCCCGATCTCTCCATGCTTGACGCTGCTATCGACGGGATTGCGGAGGGCGTCGCGCCCGGCGACCTCGTCCTCGTTGAGTGCACCGTTCCACCACGGACGACTGCTGACCGCGTCCGGCCCGGCATCGCTGCGGCAGCCGGCTTAGAGACCGATGCGTTCGGTGTCGCATTCTGTCCCGAGCGGACCGCGAGTGGACGCGCTATTCAGGACATCCGCGGCGCGTACCCGAAGGTCGTTGGCGGTGTCGACGATGAGAGCACCCGACTGGCAGAGTGCATCTACGCCAGTATCAACGACAGCGGTGTTATCGCTGTCGCCGACGCAACCACTGCCGAATGTGTCAAGCTGTTTGAAGGGTTGTACCGTGATGTCAACATCGCGCTGGCAAACGAGCTAGCGACGTTCACCGACGAGCTTGACGTCGACGTTCGGGCAGCAATCGAGGCTGCCAACACGCAACCGTTCTGTGACATCCACGATCCTGGACCCGGAGTTGGTGGCCACTGTATCCCGGTCTACCCCCACTTCCTCATCGAACCGTTTGACACCGAGGCGCCGTTGCTCGAAACCGCACGCGAGGTCAACGATTCGATGCCGGTGTTTACAGTCGAGACACTCCGCGAGGAACTGGCCGCCGACGGCGTGGAACTGGCCGCGGCCAGCGTCCTTGTGCTCGGGCTGACCTATCGACCCGGTGTGGAGGAAACGCAGACATCGCCGGCCCGTCCAATCGCAGAGAGGCTGTCAGCGGCCGGGGCCGACGTCGACGGGATCGACCCGCTTCTCGACGATACCGCCGAGTTCGACCTGGAGCAGCTACCACTTTCTCGGGCGTCAGAGCGGGACTACGACGCTATCGTCATGGTCACACCGCACGACGAGTTCGGGGCGCTAGACTGGGACTCGATAGGCCGACCAGCGGGCTCAGTCGTCATCGACGGACGGGACACACTGACCCTGTCTGACACCAGTCATCGCGTCTACACCGTCGGGCGCGGACCCGTAGAGTAGACGGAGATACGCCAGTCAGTTGTCCCGCCTGTCAGGAAACCCCGCCGGTTCGCGCTCCGGAACGCCACTAATCGTCAACGCGGCTGCGGTGGTGCTGAGCGCTCGTTTACTGGCCCGTCTGCAGGCTGTCACATTGACTGGCCGCACTCTCGTCGAACCGTTCCGTAATACCTGCGACCGAAGGAATGTTGCCTGTCGAGTCCCTGTATAGAGGTAATGGGACATTCTGAATCCGAGCTCTTGGACGTAGAGCGTATCCGCGAGGACTTCCCCATCCTCCAGCGCGAATTCGACGGCGAGCAGGTGGTGTACCTCGACAACGCGGCCACAACGCAGACGCCCGAGCCGGTCGTCGAGACCATCGCTGACTACTACCGGACGACGAACGCCAACGTCCACCGCGGCCTCCACCAACTCAGCCAGGAGGCCAGCGTCGCCTACGAGAAGGCCCACGACCGCGTCGCCGAGTTCATCGGCGCGTCGGGCGAGCGCGAGGAAATCGTCTTTACGAAGAACACGACGGAGAGTGAGAACCTCGTCGCCTACGCCTGGGGCCTGAACGAACTCGGGCCAGAAGACGAGGTCGTCCTCACGGAGATGGAACACCACGCCTCGCTGGTCACCTGGCAGCAGATCGCCAAGAAGACCGGCGCGACGTGTCGGTACATCAGCGTCAAGGAGGACGGCACGCTCGACATGGACCACGCCCGCGAGATCATCACCGACGACACGGCGATGGTCAGCGTCGTCCACGTCTCGAACACGCTCGGCACGGTCAATCCGGTCTCGGAGCTGGCGGACATCGCCCACGACCACGGGTCGTACATCTTCGTCGACGGCGCGCAGTCGGTCCCAAACCGCCCAGTCGACGTGGAAGCCATCGACGCTGACTTCCTGGCCTTCTCGGGCCACAAGATGGCCGGTCCGACCGGTATCGGCGTCCTCTACGGCAAGAAGCACCTGCTTGAGGAGATGGAGCCGTACCTCTACGGCGGCGAGATGATCAAGAAGGTCACCTTCGAGGACGCTACCTGGAACGACCTCCCCTGGAAGTTCGAGGCCGGCACGCCCGTCATCTGCCAGGGCATCGCGCTGGCGGAGGCCTGTGACTACCTCGACGACATCGGTATGGAACGAATCCAGCGCCACGAGGAACAACTCGCCCAGTACGCGCTTGAACAACTCCGGGACGAAGGCGACGTGGAGACGTACGGCCCGTCCGCGGGAACGGAACGAGGCGGTCTGGTCGCGTTCAACCTCGATTCGGTCCACGCCCACGACCTCTCCTCGATCCTCAACGACTCCGCCGTCGCCATCCGCGCCGGCGACCACTGCACCCAGCCCCTCCACGACAAGATGGGCGTCCCCGCCTCCGCACGAGCCTCGTTCTACATCTATAACACGCGTGAAGAAGTGGACAAGCTCGTTTCAGCTATCGACGACGCCCGCCAGCTGTTCGCGTAATCCCACTCGCAGTCTCCGTCGGAGTTGCGGAGTGATTTATTGGCAATTTTTTACATTACCGCGGTGCACGCCACCTATATGACACACCGCCGATAACTTTCGGCGGAACAATGACTGATACCGATGAAGCGGAGCGGCCGCTGACGCCGGAAGCCCTCGATTACACGCACCTTCCCGATCAAACGATGTACAAGGTGTCGCTCGACGACGCCAGCCACTTCGAGCAGGGTGGGGACGACATCCGGACGTACCCGGTGTGTATCACGAACGAATTCAAGTTGCTGTACTTCGAGATGGACCCTGGCGCGGTCATTGACTGGCACACGCACGCACCCAGTTTCGACGAGGTGTGTCTGTGCCTCGATGGTGCCGCCAGATACACGCTGAAACGCGAAGACGGAAGCGAGCAAGTAATCCGGGCTGAACGACTCGAGTTCGTCTATCTACCCGGTGGGGCACGACACAAGATAGAATCTGTGGGAGAAACCAGTCACGAGGGACTGGTCGCAATGCCGTCGGACTCGGTCGGACGCCTCGAATTGCTCGAAGGGAATGAGCCGTACCAGACAGAGGACTGGCCGGTTGCGCTGTGGGTCGACCGAGTCCGCGACGAAGTCGTCACGAAAGACGAGAACGCCGTCACGGAGTAGGTCCAATAGGTACGTATCGGGAAATCACGGGTCCGCAGCGAGGTAAATGACAGCTAGCTCATAGAGAGCGGGGTTCGGCGTCGCAATCGGCCGGGCCTCCTGTACAGCCGCCAGCGCGTTCGAGAGCGGGCGGTCCTCCTCGGCGGCGATGGCCGTCGCAAGCAGCGTCGAACTCCGGGAGACGCCAGCCTTGCAGTGAATCAGTGCCGGACCGTCCGCTCGGACGAAGCGCCGGGCGGTATCGACGGCCGCCTCGAACGCCGCCCACTCGTTCCCCGGGCCGTCAGTGAGCGGATGGTGGGCGGTCGTGAGCGGGTACGCCTCGCTCGTCGCTGAAAGCACGTAGTCGAAGGACTGGTCGTGTGTCTCGGGTCGTGCCGCGTGTTTGTTTCCGAGATACAGCGACCGGTCGCCAATCTGTCGGATTACCGGCGCATCGCTGACGAACCCCACGGGTCGGACAGCACAGTCGGTCGAAGCCGAAGCGTCGTTCTGCCCCATGTGTTGACAGAACGAGCTGCGATAGTAAATACTGCCTACTGACGGGAGAGCGTCGGTCAGTGCTCACAGACCGTCGGGGCGGTCCCTGGCGAAGGAAAATACATGCGAACCGATACCTCGGAACGCTTTTCCGACTGACAGCCGTATCTTAGTTCAATTATGGGTATCGGTGGCTCGGATATGTACCGGCAGCAGATCCTCGATCACTACAAGAACCCGCGGAACTACGGGGAGATCGAGGACCCGACGTTTACCCACATCGGCGAGAACCCGATGTGCGGCGACGAGATACGGATGGATGTCGTCCTCGACGAGAGCGAGGAGACCATCGAGCAGGTCGCCTTCCAGGGCGACGGCTGTGCCATCTCCCAGGCCTCCGCGTCGATGCTCTCACAGGAGCTGGCGGGGATGGCGGTCGAGGACCTGGAAGCGATGGACCGCGACGACATCACCGAGATGCTCGGTGTCGACATCTCGCCGATGCGGGTGAAATGTGCCGTCCTCGCCGAGAAGGTGGCCCAGGACGGAGCGGAGATCTACTTCGGCGAGAAGGACATCGACCGGACGACGACCGAAGACGACGACTGAGACGGAATCACACACCGACAGTACGCTTTTCATTCCACTCGGGCGATAGCCCAGTCAATGCCGGAAAACGAGTGGGACCCCGACGACTACGACGGGGGACACAGCTTTGTCGCCGAGTACGGAGCGGACGTGGTCGAGTTGCTGGACGCGCAGCCGAGCGAGCGCGTCCTCGATATCGGCTGTGGCACGGGCCACCTGACGGCCGAAATCGCCGACCGGGGTGCGGCTGTGGTCGGCATCGACGCCGCCGAAGAGATGGTCGCTCAGGCTCGCGAGCAGTACCCCGACCTGACGTTCGAGGTCGCCGACGCCCGGGACTACGACCCCGGCACGTTCGACGCTGTCTTCTCGAACGCCGCACTGCACTGGATACCCAGCGACGACCACGACGCCGTGTTGTCGATGGTCGCCGAGGCCTTGGACGAAGGCGGTCGCTTCGTCGCGGAACTTGGCGGCCAGGGGAACGTCTCACAGGTCGAAACAGCGGTCCGTTCGGTACTCGCCGAACGGGGCTACGAGACCGGGAACCCGTGGTATTTCCCGAGCCTCGGCGAGTACACGTCGCGTCTCGAAGCGCACGGACTGGAGGTCACCGCAGCGTGGCTGTTTGACCGTCCGACACCGCTTGAAGGCGGTAGCGCGGGCTTGAGAGAATGGCTCGAAATGTTCGGCGATTCGGTGCTGGCTCCGGTCCCCGAACGCGACCACGGAGCCGTTCTGGACAGTATCGAGGACCGGCTGCGACCGACGTTATACGACACCGAGACTGAGACGTGGACCGTCGACTACCGGCGGCTGCGGTTCGTCGCCAGTCACTAACGAACAGTTGGCCTCTGATTCAGGCCAGGAAGACGTGCCGCGGTCGGTCAGCCAGTACGTCGCGACCCCAGTCGACCGTCTCCGAGAAGTCGTCCGAGCGGAAGAACGCCATCGCATCCTCCTGTGAGTCCCACTGGCTCGCGATGAACATGTCGTTCGCGTCGTCGTGGTTGAACAGCAGCGAGGTCTCGCGGTGGCCGTCCATCTCTTCGAGCAGGCCGCCGACAGTGTCGAACTTCTCGACGAAGTCGTCGTGGTACTCGGGCTTGACCGTGTAGAACATCCCCATCGTCCCGAACCCGTCGCCCTCGCCGTGGCGGCCGACGACACCGGACAGGTCGGTGAGGTAGTCGCTGGCGGTCTGGGCGGCGTCTTCGGTGTCCCACAGCGACGCGACAGCCGCGACATCGCCGTCGGTGTCGCCGTACACCGTCGTCTGGACGTGGGTGTCGTAGCGGTCGAACGCGCTCCGGAGGTCTGCGACTTCCTCGTCGAGCGTTTCGGCGTCAGCTTCGGAGTATACGACCAGCGCGTACACGTCCTCGCCGTGCGGTTGCCCGGCGTAGACGCCCGCCGACTCGAGCGACTCGCGGATGGACTGCGACGACTCGGCGGTCTGGGCGTCGCTGTTGGCCTCGGTCTCGCTACTCTCGGCACCCTCGCCGAGCGGGCCGCCGAGTTGCTCCTCGACGCCGTCGATATCGGACAGGAACCCGGCCGCCGTCTCGGCGGCGTCTTTCGCCGTCCAGATGCTGACGACGTAGGTCTGGCCGCTGTCGGCGCGCACGGCCGTCCGGACGTGGCGGTCGTAGTGGTCGAAACTGCTCTCGAGGTCGGACACGTCGTCGACGATGTCCTCCGCATCCGCCGAGGAGTGAAACACCAGCGCGTAGTCCCCGGCGTCGTACGCCTCACCTTCGTGCAGTCCCAGCCGACCGAGCCGCTGTGCGGCGTCGTCGACCTCTTCGAAGTCGGCCGAGACGTCCGGCCGGCCGCCCGAACTGCTCGACGACCCCGAGTCATCCCCGTCGGACGATTCCTCCGAATGCGGATGGTCACCCTCGCTGGCGCTGCCGGGGTGGGCACCGCCGTGACTATCGGTGTCCCCGCCGGCGTGTGCCCCGGCCTGTGCGTCGCTCGCCGTCGGCTCTTCGGCGTGGCTGTGACTCGTGCCGGCATCAGTCGGAGCGTGCTCGTGTTCCGCAACGTCCGCCGGCGTCTCCGGAACCGACTCGTCGTCGGTCGGCACCCGCTGGCCGGCCAGCACGGCCGGCAACTCCGAGGGATCGAACCGCCGGCCGACGTAGAAGGGGCCGAACTCGGCGAACTGCGAGGTCGAGGGGTCAAAGCGCATCTCGGTCAGCAGCTCCTTGATGTGGCGCATGTCGTCGCTCCAGAGCGTGATGCCCCACTCCCAGTCGTCGAAGCCGATGGAGCCGGCGATCATCTGGTTCACGTCGCCGCCGTAGGTGCGGCCGATGTCGCCGTGGCGTTTGATGTGGGCCGCCCGCTCCTCGAAGGAGGTGTCGTACCAGTTCTGGTCGGGCTGGCGGCGCTTGCTCATCGGGTAGAAGCAGACGAACTCGTCGTCGGGCACGTCGGGGTGGAGTCGGGCCTGGATGTACTGGGCCAACCCGGAGTCGTCGTCTACCTCACCCTCGAAGTACTCGCGGGACTTCTCGGTGTAGCCTGAGGCCTCCGTCACGGAGACGTACGAGAACTCCTGTTCGGTGAAGGCGGCGAACTCCGTCTGCTCGAAGTGCCGTTCGGCCGCGTCGAGGTCGCCCATCGTCGGCCGCAGGTGGAGGATCATGATGTCCGCCTTGTGACCCATGACGGTGTACACTGCCGTCTGTCCCTCCTCGGCGTCTTCGACGGCTTCGTACGCGTCGAGGAAGCCGATCCCCTCCGAGAGCGCACGGTCGCGGACTCGCTGGGGGGCCTCGCGCCAGGCGTCCCAGTCGATACTCCGGCAATCGTGCAGCGCGTACCAGCCCTCTTCCGTGGCTGGCGGCTTTCGTTGATCCATAGATATCAGTTGCAGGTCGACAGTAAGGAAACTTCTCATGTCGTTCCGGTCCGGCGACTTCTGACCCAGCAGTTCAGGCTATGCTTTTATTAGGCTAACGTGACAGCGAATCTATGTTGTCGCATGAACAACCCAATCGATAGACGGGTCGCAACTGCCCTCCAATCATATACGGTACTTGCGGTTATCGCCATTCTCATTGGTGCCGCCGTCGTGCCGTATGCGGCGTCGGTCGCCGAGGGTGACGAACAGTACGTCGCTGTAGTGAACATCGACGAAACAATCTCCGGCTCTAGTTCACAGGACACGATACAGGAGCTCCGCGAACTCCGCAGCAACGAGTCGGTCGAAGCGGTCGTCCTCCGGGTATCGAGTCCAGGGGGAAGCGCCGCCGCCAGTGAATCGATGTATCTGGCGGTCAAGCGGCTCTCGGCCGAAAAACCGGTGTATACGAGTGTGAACCAGTACGCCGCTTCCGGCGCGTACTACACCGCGGTCCCGAGCGACCGCATCTACGTGACGCCGGCCAGTCTCGTCGGCCACGTCGGCGTCATCGGAACCGCGCCGAGCGACGGTCTGAGCTCCGCCGCCACCACTGGACCCGACAAAGCCCATCGAGGTATGACGCGCGACCAATACTACGCCAGTCTCGAATCAATGAAGCGGGCCTTCGTCGGGGCAGTCATGACCGAACGCGGTGACAGGCTCAACGTGTCCCGCGAGACTGTCGCTGAAGCGTCAGCCTATCAGGGCGGTCGCGCGGTCCAGACCGGCTATGCGGACGAAGTCGGTGGACTCGAAGCCGCGATAGCCGGCGCGGCCGAAGCCGCCGACCTCTCGGAGTATCAGGTCGTGTACCGCAACCCCGCGGACCCACGGGGGCTGTTCCTGCTCAGTGGCGGGAGTGAAGCCGGTGGGAACGCTACCGTCGCCGCCGAAGGCGCACCGTACACGTTCCAGGGCGTCGACACAGTCCACTTCCTCATGATATACGGCACGCCGGAAAATCAGCAAGTCGTCTACAACAGCAGCGCACAGGGAGGTGCCTGAAATGGCAGCCAATAGCTCAAGTACGGTCGTTCGAGCAGGATTCTTCGTCGGTATCCTCATCCTCTCGGCGGTCGTCGGCACCGTAGCAATCGGCGGTGGTGGTGGCAGTCAGGCGGCCCCCGATGTAACCCAGGTGAACGCCCCGTCGTTCAACAGCGACGAGTCCGTCGCGACGCCGGCAGCCGAGAGCGGTGACCTCTCGATGTCGGCTGACGCGTCCGGGAAGGTCGTCGTTATCGACGTCGCTCACGCCGGCGACATCGACCGCGAAGCGCTCACACCGCTCGTATCGACCCTGACCGAGAACGGAGCGACGGTACGCTACCACGTCGGTGAGCGACAGAGCGGAAGCCCGCTCAACGAGTCACTGCGTTCGGCTGACGCCTTCGTCGTTCTCGGCGCGGAACAGCGCTACACCGAGAGTGAGATGAACGGTCTGACCGCGTTCAGCGACGCAGGCGGTCGCGTGCTCTTGCTGAACGAGCCGTCACAGGCGAGTCCCGCCGGCCTGGGGCTGTTCGGCCCGGTTCGCTCCGATAGCGTGACCATGCCGATGGCCCCACTGGCGAGTCAGTACGGCCTCTCGTACGGGAACGGCTACCTGTACAACATGCACGAGTACGACACCAACTACCAGAACGTCTACGCGACGCCGACGGGCGATACGGAACTCACAGAGGGCGTCGACCGAACGGTCTTCTACGCCGCACTCCCCGTTCAGGGTGGCGACACCGTGGTCACTACGACGGAACAGACAACGCTCTCGAAGACCCGGCGACAGGACACGTACGGCGTCGTTGCCCGCTCGGGGAACGTCGTCACCGTCGGTGACACGAACGTATTCACACAGGAGTTCCTCTACCGGGCCGATAACGAACAGCTAGTCGGGAATCTGCTTGACTTCCTCGTTACAGGCGAGAAATCACCCGCAGACGCACCACAGCCCGCAGACTCCGGCGAGTCCGGACCTGGCGGCTCGCTCCCCGGTGCCGGAACGGGCGGTGGCGGCGCACTGCCGTCCGAGCCGGATTCAACCCCAGCGCCCGAACCGAACGAGACCATGAGGGCCGACCAGTAGGGCGTCACCGCCCGCTCTCGTCGGAGATACCGGCAGAACAGGAATAACGCAGCAATTGCCGAACCGCGGCGAGTGCAGTCAGTCGTCGATGTCGAAGACGCGGCGCAGTTCGCGCTCGATCTCGTCGACGTATTCGGAGAGCACGGCGTCGAGTTTCTCGTCGTCGACGATGATCGCCGAGAGCCGCTCGGTCGGGTTCTCCGGCAGTTCGACACTGAACTCGCCGTCCTCGTAGAACGGCTCCGACTCGTTGAGGACCTGCTGGTCGATCGCGTGGACCAGTTCTGAGTCGTACGCGTCGTTCATCCGCTCGAAGGCGTTCTTGTAGGCCTTCTGGAGCTCCGGGAAGTAGTTCGCGTACTTGTCCTCGAACTTCTCGGGGTCGAACTCTGTCATTGTCAGAACGGTACAGGGCTGGGGATAAAGATGGCCCGATGTTCATACTGTCGGCTGTACGTCTGTGACGAATTTCGCCTCCCAGGGGTGGCGACTATCCAGAGATAGTTACAGCCGACAGTATCACCGTTGTATCGTGCGTGCGTCCTTCTGGGGGAGATACATCGTGAGATACGCGACGAAGCAGATGCCGAAGATGCCACCCAGGACGAGAAAGACACGGATGTCCAGCCTGGCGATAGCTGCGATAATCTCTTGCAGCGTCGTCCGCGGATTCGCGAAGCCGAACGTCTCAGTGTAGGCTAGCAGGCCGGCGACGACGACGAGCGCGATATCGAACAGGCCCCGAGAGTCCATCGTGGGGTGTTCGGAGAAGCGGACGTATAGCTTTTATTGCTGATACTGGTGGCAGCGTCGTCAGTCACCCTACCGCGCTGTTTGTGACGGCTTGGTTACGATACCTGCTCGCTGATAATCTCGTCGGCCGCCTCGATGAACGCCGATTCCTCGCCGGTCGGGATAGTCGCGCCCGCCGCGATGTCGTGCCCGCCGCCATCGCCGCCGACGGCCTGGGCGGCGTCGCGCATCACGACCGAGAGGTCCACGCCTCGGCCGACCAGCGGGCCGGTCGCCCGCGAGGACACTTTCGTCTCGTCCTCGTCGGTGCTGGCAAAGGCGATGATTGGCTTGTCCGAATCGACGCCGTCGGTCCCCAGCGCCATCCCGGCGACGATGCCGACGATGGTCTCGCGGATGGCGTCACCGGCGTCGAACCACTGGACGGTCCCGGCCTGGGTGACGCCGCGCTCCTTGACGAGCGTGAGTCCCTCCGAGAGGTTCCGGCGGTGGTTCGACAGCAGTGTCCGCGCCCGCTCCAGCGGTGCGTCGCGCTCGCCGAGACAGACCGCCAGTCCCACGTCCGCTCGTTCGTAGCGGGCCGTGGCGTTCAGGAGCGTCGAGAACTCGCTCGCATCCCGGAGTTCCGTGCCGCGCGGTTCCGCAGTCAGCGTGTAGGTCGTGCCGATGAGCGTCTCGATCTTGTCCGCCGGGACGCCGCGCTCGACGGCACGCTGGACCAGCCCGCTGGCGACGGTCTGGCGCTCGTCGTCGGAGAGGTCCGCCCACGTCCGCCAGTCTCCATCGGCTTTCAGGTCCAGACCGAGGCCTTCGAGGAACCGCGTCGCGCCAGCCTGATCGTTCGAAATCCCTGGAATCGGAACTTCCGTGGCGTACTCAAGTAGCTTCGGCAGCGGTCGGGTCTGTTTGCCATACAGCGAGAGGTCGGTGCCCTCCTCCAGCACGTCGGCGGCGATGCCCTCCTCGACGAGACCGGCGTTGGCTCCGACGAGTTCCCCGCCGACGGCCTGCATGTCCCCGACTGCGCCGACGACCGCCAGCGCGGCGAGGTCGCGGTTGTCAGTCTCCCCGGTCGAGAGCGCGCGGGCAAGGACGTACGCTGCGCCTGCACCCGAGAGCTCCGACGCGCCGTTGATACCTTCGAGTAGCGGATTGAGATGCGTCTCGAAGTCGGCGTAGCCGTCGGTGTCGACGACCGCGTCGGAGTGGCAGTCGTCCGGGGCCGACGGCTGGTGATGGTCGGCAATGATCGCCTCAAAGTTGCCCGCGGCGACGTGTTCGGAGATCACGTCGAGCTGGCCGGACCCGAAGTCCGTGAACAGCACGGTGTCGTACTCCCGAGCCGCGATGCTCTCGATCTCAGCGGCGTCGAGTTGCTTCTTGAACACGGTCTCGACGGGGATGCCGGCCCGCGACAGCGCCGCGGTGGCGATGGCGGCGCTGGTCAGCCCGTCGGCGTCGATGTGGGAGGCCAGCAACACGCGGTCGGCCGCCCGGAGTCGGTCGGCGCAGGCGGCCGCGCGGTCGGCGAGCGCTGGAACGGGGCCGGTCGTAGTCATCGTACCGAGGATAGGTGCGCTCCGGCATAAAAACGTTCAGACGCGCAGTCAGTCGTCCCGGAGCGGCCTGCCCCGTCAGGCGACCTTCCGCTGGTCGCTGAGCGTGACGGTCCGGTCGGCCGTCTCGACAGTCGTCCGGATGGTTATCCAGCCGTCCGCCTGTTCGATAGCGTAGGCGTCGCGGAACGACAGGTCGACGCGCCGGGTCGTGGTGTAGGACTCGTCAGCTTCGAGCGTCCCCACGTCCTCGGAGCCCTCCCAGACCACGTCACCGTCGTCGGTGGAGTTCCCGGCGTAAATCCGCGTGTAGACGGTGATTTCCGCCGCCGTACTGTTCTGCTGATTCGTCAGCGTGGAAGTCACGTCACGACAGGTCTGGCCACACTCCTCGATGGAATCGACGGTGAACGCAAACGGCGGGGTACTGGCCGCGCCGCCGTCAGCATTGGTTCCGTCCTCAGTGCTGGCGGTATCGCTATCAGGCGTCTCCGTCGGGAACTCCGAGAGGTCCTGCCCGCTGCTTTCCGCCTGGAACGGGCCGAGGCCGGCGACGAACGCGCCGCCGACACCCGCGAGCAGGAGCACGACAGCGCCGCCGACGGCGAGCAGCTTTCCGTTCATCGGTCTACGTCCCGGCCCCTGTCGCCGCCCCACTCACGTCCGAGCCGGGGCTGTCGTCGCTCCCACCGGCGAGGAACTCCTGAATCGCTTCGATGATCGTTGTCACAAAGTCAGGGACCTGATCCGGGAGACCGCCGGGCGGGCCGACGGCGTTCGTCCCGTCGTCACCGTCCACCGCGGGCGCAGCCGCGGCCGCCGCTGTGAAGAGTGTCAGCGCGAGCACCAGCGTGCCGACCGTGCGCAGTAGGGTTCGTGTCATCGTCGTCCATCGATTGATTCCGGCACCCCATCAAGTAGTCAGACGGTAAGCTCGAATAACCGCGGATTTCCGTCGTTTTAGCCGATTAACCCCGTATTAAATCGAGTAATACCCTGTTATTATAATGGCTACAGTCATACGAGGTGACATGAGTGTTGTCACGACCGAGCCGCAGTCGGTATCGCTTCGAGTTCCTGTCCGACCGGAGCAATCCCGATGAGTCTGCTCCGACGGTTCGCGTTCGCCATCCGCGCCAAGCTCAACGCCCTGCTCAGTCGGACTTCGGACCCGGCGGCGGAACTTGACTACTCATACGAACAGATGCGGGACGAACTGCAGGACGTGACCCGCGGTATCGCCGACGTGACGACCCAGAAGAAACGGCTGGAGATACACCGAACCCGGTTGCGGTCGAACGTCGAGAAACACGACACACAGGCCCGGGCCGCCCTGCAGGAGGGGCGCGACGACCTCGCGCGCCGGGCGCTTGAGAAGAAGCAGGTGAACGTCAGCCAGATAACGGATCTGACGGGTCAGATAGACGATTTACAGGAGACCCAGGACCGGCTGGTCGGCAAGCGGGCCGAACTGAGCAGCCAGATAGAGCAGTTCCGGACGAAAAAAGAGACGATGAAAGCCCGCTATCAGGCCGCCGAGGCGTCGGCGCGGGTTTCGGAGGCGTTTACCGGCGCTGGCGACACGATGACCGACGTGCACCGCTCCATCGAGCGCGCGACTGAGCGCACGGAGCAGATGGAGGCGCGCGCGGCCGCGCTCGAAGAACTCGAAGAAAGCGGCCAGCTCGAATCGGTACTCGACGACGGTGACTCCATCGACCAGGAACTCGACCGGCTCTCCAGCGAGCGGGCCGTCGAGAACGAACTGGCGACGCTGCGGGCCGAGATGGACGAGCGCGAGGCCGTCGAAGAGGCCGCAGAATAGCTCCGAAGAAACGCCGAAACCGCCGTCCGAGTCTCGTTACTCGTAGTGTGTCGGGGCGGCCGCCTCGACGGCCTCGCAGGCCAGCGCCTCGAAGTCGGCCTGATCGGGGACGACATCGACCGAGATGCCGGCGTCCTCGGCCGTCTCCCGCGTCGGCTCGCCGATCGCGCCGACGGTCGCCTCGTTCAGCCCGTCGATTGCGGCCTCGCGAACGCCGCGGTCCGCGGCCGCATCGAGGAAGTGCTGGACGGTGAGCGAAGAGGTGAACAGCGCCGCGTCGAGGTCGCCGTCGGCCGCCAAGTCCGCTGAATCGCCCGATTCCGGCGGCCGGATCAGCCGATACAGCACGGTCTCGTGGACGTACGCGCCGGCAGCCTCCAGCCCGTCAGTCAGCACCGCAGAGCCGTGGTCCGACCGGGCGACTTCGACTTTTGTGCCGGCCACCGCCCCGGACAGCGTTTCGACAAGTCCCGTCGAAGAGTACTCCGCGGGGATGATGTCGACGCCGTAGCCGGCCTCGTGAAGCGCCTCGGCGGTCGATTCGCCGATGGCACATACCGTCATCTCGCCGGGGTCCCAGCCGGCTTCGGCGGCGAGTTCGACGCCGGTCTTGCTGGTCAGGACGACGTAGTCGGCGTCGGTGCGCGGCGTGACCGGGCCGTCGTCGCCGTCACCGTCGGTGTCGCCGGCCGCCGCTGGTTCGACCGCCAGCATCGGGTCCGGGACCGGGTCGGCGCCGAGCGATTCCAGCAGTTCGACCGCGCTATCGAGGCGGTCGTCGGCAGGCCTGAAGGCAGCCACGCGGAGGCGCGGTTCCTCGCGCATCAGTACCCCTCCAGGAACTCCACCACCCGCTCGCGCTCGCCGGCCACCTCGCCGATGACGGTGATCGCGGGGGGTTCGATATCGGCCTCATCGCGGACCGAGACGATACTGTCGAGCGTCCCGGTAGCGACTTGCTGGTCCGGCCAAGTGGCACGTTCGACGAGGGCGACCGGCGTATCGGGGTCCATCCCCGTCTCGCGCAGGGCCTCGGTGTACTGCGGCAGTTTGCCGACGCCCATCAGGACGACGAGCGTGCCGCCGGTCGCGGCCAGGGCCTCCCAGTCGACGGCCGATTCGTCCTTCGTCGGGTCCTCGTGGCCGGTGACAAAGGAGACTGAAGACGTGTAATCACGGTGCGTGACCGGAATCCCGGCGGCTTCGGGGCCGGCGATAGCGCTCGTAATTCCCGGAACGATCTCGACGGGAATTCCGTTCTCCGCGAGATGGGCCAGTTCTTCGCCGCCGCGGCCAAACACCATCGAGTCGCCGCCTTTCAGTCGGACAACGGTGTTACCCTCCTCGGCGAGTTCGACCAGTCGGGCGTTAGTGTACTCCTGGGGCGTCCACTCGCCGCCGGCGCGTTTGCCCACGTCTTCGCGTTTCTCCTCGGGAATCATCCCGATGATTTCGGGGCCGGGGAGCTTGTCGTGCAACACCACGTCGGCCTCCTCCAGCAGGCGCTTTGCCTTGACTGTCAGCAGGTCCGGGTCGCCGGGACCGGAGCCGACCAGATACACCTTGCCGGGTGCAGCGTCCGTCATTCCTCGTCTTCCTCCCGCGCCGTCGAAGCGTCGTCGTCTGCCTCCGTCGAGTCCCGCTTGGCCTCGGCGATGAGGTCGTCAGCGCCCTGTTCGGCGAGTTCCGCTGCGAGGTCCTGTGCCGCGTCAATGTGGTACTCGGCCGGGATGTCGCGGCCGACCGAGACCTCCTCGGTGCCGTCCTGTGAGAGTACGCGCACCCGCGTGTGGACGACACCGCCTTCCAGGTGGGCGTGGACGCCGATGGGCGCGACACAGCCGCCGCCGAGCTCTTCGAGAATCGTCCGTTCGACGGTCGTCTCGACGCGCGTCTGGGGGTCGTCCAGCCGGTCTTTGATGTCCAGCGCGAGGTCGCCGTCGACGGCGGTCACCGCCAGCGCGCCCTGCCCCGGGGCCGGCACGAACCGGTCTGGGTCGAGGTCGGACATGCCGACGTAACGCGTGAGGCCGGCCCGGTGGAGGCCGGCCTTCGCCAGCACGATGGCGTCGTACTCGACGTCCGGGTCCCGCTCCATCGCCCGCCGTTCGAACTCGGTGAGGTCGTCGAACCACTCCTCGACCGTGCGGTCGTAGGGGTGTTCTTCTTCTTCGTCAGTGTCGGGGTCGCCAGCGTTGCCCTTCCGCTCCTGTTCGGCCTCGTGGCGCTCCTGATGTTCCTGCTGGAGCGACGGGGCCAGCAGCTTCGCGATGCGCGTGTCGACGTTGCCCCGGAGCGGTTCGACGGTGAGGTCGTCGCGCTCGGCGAGCAACTGTGCCTTGCGTCGCAGGCTCGACGTGCCGACGGTCGCGCCTTCCGGCAGTTCATCGAGCGAGCGGCCGTCCGGCGTCACCAGCACGTCCTCGGCGGCGGCCCGCTCGGGGACCGCCGCGACGACGAGGCGCTCGGGCCGTTCGGTCGGCATGTCCTTCATCGAGTGGACCGCCGCGTCGAGTTCGCCGTCGAGAACCTTCTCGTCGAGGCTGCGTACGAACGCGCCGGTTTTCCCCAGTCGGTGAATGAGCTCGTCCCGTATCTGGTCGCCTGTCGTCTCCACTTCGACGAGTTCGACCGACAGCCGGCGACTGCTCAGCGAATCCCGGACCGTCGCCGCCTGGCGCAACGCGAGGTCCGATCCCCGCGTCGCCAGTCGCAGTGTCTCCCCGCGTGTTGTCATACCCGACACTCCACGGTCAGCGCGTAAAAACGCACTTCTTCGTCGATTCGATGTCGTTACGCAGTCGTCTCGGGGAGCACAGTTCCGAGCACGCACTGCGAAACGAATCCCGCGGCGAACGTCGTCGCGCCGCCGGCGACGAGGGCGAAGTCGATCAGTCTGTTGAGCGTGTCGACGGGACCGACGCTTACCGTGAGGACTACGTACGCGTGCAGGAGCACGTACATGATCGGCAGAAAGACCGCCGTACAGAGCACGCCAGCAGCCGTCGCACGTCTAATGATCGGCGGGGCACGTCTACCGACCGGGAGGGAGGTGGCCAGGGCCATCGAGTGTGCGTTGTGGGCGATAGAAGTAGTTCTATTGGAAAACGCCACGGGCCGCTACAACTGTTACCACGGCTCGTTTTTCAGCCCGAGCAGGTAGGCGAGACCGTTGGTGACGACGTGTAACACCGGCGTCGCGACGACAACGACGACCAGCACCGGGAGCGTGAACGTCTCGGTGAACCACGACGGCGCGGCCACAAGCGCACAGAGCAACGCCCCGACGACGAAATCCAGTTGATCCAGTCCGGGGAACGCGGCGCCGCGCTCGCGGCCCGTCCGGCGTTTGAGGAATGACGCGCCGATGTCCCCGAGCATCGCGCCGAAGGCGAGTCCAAGCCCCGCACGGAGCGGAAACGTCGGGAGGTCGGTTCCCAGGGCAGCGCTCACGCTGGGCGCGGCCTGTGTCAGTCCGAGCGCGAGCAGTGTCCCGGCGGCGGTTCCGATCAGTGTCCCGCGCCAGGTCTTGCCGTCGCCGAGCACCCGCCGCCCGCCCCAGGTCCGACCGCCGTCTATCGGTCTGCCACCGCCAG
The DNA here is from genome assembly GCF_048595605.1 of Haloarcula sp. KBTZ06. Lineage (NCBI taxonomy): Archaea > Methanobacteriati > Methanobacteriota > Halobacteria > Halobacteriales > Haloarculaceae > Haloarcula > Haloarcula sp. KBTZ06. The sequence goes on along the minus strand of NZ_CP184337.1, from coordinate 191,890 downwards.
CGAGTACCGCGGCGTTGTTCGGGATGTACGCCGGCAACATCGCCCACAGCGCCCAAACGACCGTATCGACCGTCTCCATATCCCCGCCGTCTGGCCCCGTCGTCTTAATCTGTGTGACTCGCTGCTGCAGTGATGGTTGCTTGCGCTGGTTCGGATGCGACGAGCCAGAGACGGCGACTCACAGAGACGCTTCCACACCTGCGGCTAGCCACGAATCTAAAAAAGATCGAGAGCTGGCCTCAGAACGGCGCTTCGGGGCCTTCGTCTTCGTCGCCGCCGACGTCGCCGCCGCGGGACTCGCCGGGGAACGAGGGGCTCATGCCGCCGCTGCCGCCGGACATCCCTTCCTGCTGTTCCATCCCGGTGCGCGCGGTGACCTCGTTGATCTCCGGGATCTCCTTGGTCATGCGCGTCTTGATGGCCTGGATGGTCATCGGTGAGATGCCACAGCCGGAACAGGCGCCGCCGAGGCGGATCGTGACGCTGCCTTCCTCGCGGTCGATCTCCTCGATGGCCGCGCTCCCGCCGTGCATCTGGATCTGGGGGAAGTTGCGACGCAGGAAGTTCGTGATTCGCTCGCGCAGGTCGTTGGCGTCCTCTGTGTCAGTGCTCATAGTGAATTGTATTCCGTCCCGGGAGGGCTTAGACCTTTGGACTAACATCTATATGACGGGCGAGAAACCGCGACCCGCCGGCACCCGCCCGTAGTTACTCCGACCATACCTGAAGCTTCTACCGGCGGGGTGAGTAGCCCGTCGTATGACACCCTCCGCCGACGAACCGCGACTGTTCGAGTGTGCGACCTGCGGCGGCATCGGTATCGGCGAGAACCGGCCGGAGTGCTGTGGCCAGCCGATGGCGGCGACCGAGGCGACGGACGCGGCGGTCAGCGAGCCGTCGCTCGAAACCCTGCTGCAGACCGTCTTCGAGATGTCCGGTACCGAGCTGGACGTCTGTCTCTGCGTGATGGAGGGCGGTGAGTTGACCGTGGCAGCACTGGCCGAACAGATCGGCTACGACCGGAGCGTCGTCGCGCGCCATCTCAACCATCTCGCGGAGTTCGGCGTCGTCGAGAAGCGCCGGCGAATCAGGCCGGAGGGCGGGCATGTGTACGTCTACACGCCACAGCCGCCTGAAGTAGTGCGTGAGCGGCTCCGCGGGGAGTTCCTGTCGTGGATTCGGCTGGCGACTGCGCAGTTGGACGACCTGCAGCGCGAGAAGGTCGAGGCGATAGCCGACGCCAGAACCGACGAGCGACAGTGGACCGTGTTTCAGGAGCAGTAGCGGCGACCGCGACGGCTCAGGTTGGGTCTCAGATGCGGTCCACGGTCGCGGCGTAAACGACCGCGAGGACGCCCCCGTAGACGACGTGCCACAGCAGCGACGGCGGCGCGAAGTTCGGGAACGGCGGGGAGGCCGGCGAGCCGACCGCACCGAGCCAGACTGGCATCAGAAGCGCGGCAAAGAGCACCCAGGTGGCGACGCCCCAGCCGACGCCGAGCCCAAGCAGTTTGCCGGACGATTCCAGATTGAGGACCCTCGCCAGCCCGGCGAACATCACGCCCATCACGGCCCCATGGGAGAGGTGGACGACGAGGCCAGCCGCTGGGCTCGGCGGCGGCGCGAGCCCGTACAGGGACGGGATTGCGACGGCGAGCGTCGCGGTGTTCATCACGAGAATCAAGGCACCCATCACGGCGCTCCCGGCGATACCGCCGAGCACGCCGGCTTTCCAGTTGCCGGTACTGACGTCGTACGTCTGTGTCGTCTCTGTCGTCGTTGACATGCATACGAACGGTCGCGCCGCCTAGCAAAAGAGCCGGCGTGGCTGTTCGACCTCGTGCCACGTCCCCGGAAGAACTATACAGCAGCTCTCGCCAGCCATGGCCAGACAGGCAGCTAACTTTCAAGCCGCGGCCGGACGGACGTGTGGTATGGCAGACTCCGACACAGTGATGGCTCGGTTCGAAACCCCCGACATCGACGACCTCCCCGAAGACCTGCAGGAACGCATCGAAGAGGAGACCGAACGCGCCGGCTTCACGCCGAACATCTTCCCGGCGATGGCCTATCGTCCCTCGCACTTCCGGGCCTTTTTCGCGTACCACGACGCGCTGGTCGAGCAGACGGCGCTGGAACGCGAGGAAGTCGAGATGATAATCGTCGCCGTCAGCGGCGTCAACGACTGCCTCTACTGTATCGTCGCCCACGGTGCGCTGCTGCGTATTTACGCCGACGCACCCAAGCTCGCCGAACAGGTCGCCGCGAACCACCGAACTGCGGACATCAACGAGACGCACAAGGCGATGCTGGATTTCGCGGTGAAGCTGACAGAATCGCCCGCCCGTATCGAGGACGCAGACCTCGAACGGCTGGAGGACCACGGCTACAGCCGCCGCGCGATCTGGGACATCGGCAGCGTCGCCGCCTTCTTCAACCTCTCGAACCGGCTGGCACAGCTCGCCGACATCCGTCCGAACGACGAGTTCTACGATCTGGGCCGCTGACTCGGGGCTTAGTGGCACCCCAACCTCACGCTGCTTCGGCCGGCCGCACCGCCCCAGCGCCACACTCCGGACAGGTCAGGTCCTCGACTGTCGCCACGCGCTGTGCGAACTCGGTCCCGCAGTCGTCACAGCGGAACCGGTAGTGCTGGTCCCCGGAGCCGAACAGCTCGGAGACCGTGTCAAGCACACCCATACTATGTACTCACTATCCGGAGCCCCCAAAATCTTCCGGCTGAGATACATCTCCGCCGGGATTTGATACATATAGCATACATCACAGCGCGTATCTATACACCTAGTAGTTCTGGTCTTGCCTATCAGGGGCATCCACAGGTGTATGAACAAAACACTCTATCTGATGCAGAAGGACAGCGAAACCCGAATCGAAGTTGACGACGATGGCTACGACCGGATCATGGAGAACGGCAACGTCGTCGGCCACCACATGAGCAACCCCATCGTCAAGCTGACGTAAGTTGCCACACGCGGTCCGAGCGTATCGTGACTGACGCGCAACATCCGGGAGTTTTTGCCGCTGGCTGTTGAAGCCGACAGCAATGAGTGACGCCGACGGCGGTCCGAAGCAGGTCTCGGACCCGGCCTACCACAGCGAGAACCACACGGCCGCCCAGACCTGCGGCTGGACGAAAAACGCCCTTCGCGGCGAAGGGAAGTGTTACAAGTACATCTTCTACGGTATCGAGTCCCACCGCTGCATCCAGATGACGCCGGTCGTGAAATGCAACGAGCGGTGCGTGTTCTGCTGGCGGGACCACGCCGGCCACGCCTACGAACTCGGCGACGTGGAGTGGGACGACCCCGCGGCGGTCGCCGACGCCTCCGTGGAACTCCAGCGGAAACTGTTGTCGGGCTTCGGGGGCAACGATGAAGTCCCGCGCGAGGTGTTCGACCAGGCGATGGAACCGCGCCACGTCGCCATCTCGCTGGACGGCGAACCCACGCTCTACCCGCACCTGCCGGAACTCATCGAGGAGTTCCACGACCGCGACATCACCACCTTCCTCGTCTCCAACGGGACCAACACGGAGATGCTGGAGCGGTGTGACCCCACGCAACTGTACGTCTCCGTCGACGCCGCCGACCGCCAGACGTTCGACTCGACGGTGCAGGCGATGGAGGACGACGCCTGGGACTCGCTCATCGACACGCTGGACGTACTGGCCGAGAAAGACGACACCCGCACCGTCATCCGGACGACGCTGGTCAAAGGCCACAACATGCACCACCCCGAGTGGTACGCGGCGATGTGTGACCGGGCCGATGCGGACTTCGTCGAGATGAAGGCGTACATGCACGTCGGCCACTCGCGGGGCCGTCTCGACCGCGACTCGATGCCCGACCACAGCGAGGTCCGGGAGTTCACACGAGAGATGGGCGAGTACCTCCCCGACCACGACGTGCTGAAGGAGGTCGAAGACTCCCGCGTGGCGATGCTCGCCGAGGACGAGAACACATGGGTTCCGAAACTGGAGAAGTCGAGCGAGTTCTGGGAGCAGGATTCGCTCGTCGAGTACTGAGTGCCATGTACGACATCGGGACGCAAGTCGAGCGGAGTGGGACCACAATGCGAACAGCGAAACCGTGAGCGAAGGCAGTCGCTTTTTCGCCTGCTCCGTTGAATAGCGGTTAATCCGCTTGTTCTTACAGATCCAGAGGAATGGAACCGGTGGGTTTGATTCTGTCCTATCGAGAGCGCTCTTTTCGAGTTTGCGTAGGAGTGGAAAGAACTGGCCAGACACCACTCAGGAGTGCCACTCGTAGTGAAAGATCGTAGTCCGAAAGAATAGTATTAAATACATAAGGGGGCGTATTTTCAATCGCGTGAATATTAATGGATCTAAAAAGTAAGCGAAAAGTAAAGGAGTTTCAGGAAGAAGAAATGCCGTCGCTAAAGGATTCAATTGACGACGCAGCGGGTTTTGAGGTCGATCTCGATATCCAGTGGGAATCACTTATCGACGAGAGAGTCAACGAAGAGCTCTGGTTCGAAGGGTGGACGAAAGTCTATTTTCTACCGACAATCAGTGCCTTCGAGGCAATCTGTAGCGACAAATTGGGGCGGGAAGCGCTTGAAGCAGAGCTGGAGTCGGTCGTGTTCAAGAACGTCGCAGGGATGACTGGTGAGATCAACTACAGCGATGGAGTCCTCACGGTTGATAAAGAGCCATGCACCAACATGGACAAAGTCGACAAACGGACAGAGTCCATTGTCTCGTTGCTCGAAGGCAGCCTCTGAATAGCCCAATCGAAACGAATCGGGGCCGATACCCGGTTTCGCGGTCTCATGATGCATTTTCGACCAGTGTCTCCCAGCCGCGTCTTATCATCTATCACAGCAGTGTGATAGGGCCGAACGTGTTAGGCAGCGGCTTGAATTGTATCCAGTAGAAACGGTAAGACGCGCTTCTGCTACCAACCCCGTACCAGTTTTTCTCCGTTCCAAAAGTGGAATGCATTCCACCTTCGGTATGCTTATCCGGCGGGAATCCCTACTGCAATGCATGGCTGAATCAACGGGACAGGGCGTCGGTCGGGACGAACTGGCGACGCTGAAACTGCTCGCCCTCGACGGTGCGCTCGATGAGTCGGCAAAGGTGTCCTGTGCCGATCTCGCGGAACGGCTGGACGCCTCGAACCAGACCGCCTCGCGGCGGCTCCAGCGGCTCGAAGACGCCGGGCTACTGGCCCGGGACATCGTCAGCGACGGGCAAGAGGTCGAACTGACCGGGGACGGTGAACGCCGCCTCCAGTCGGAGTACGCCGACTACCGGCGGATCTTCGAGTCCGACGCCAGCGTCGACCTGACCGGCGTCGTCACCTCGGGGATGGGAGAGGGACGACACTACATCACGCTGCCGGGCTACATGGAGCAGTTCATCGAGCGACTGGGGTACGAGCCGTTCGCGGGCACGCTCAACCTCGAACTCACGGCCGAGAGCGTCCGCAAGCGAGCGCGGATGAGCGCCATCGAACCGGTCACCATCGAGGGGTGGGAAGACGACGAGCGGACGTACGGTCCCGCGTACTGCTACCCCGCCTCGATAGAAGGGAGCGATGGCGAGTACGAGCCGGCCCACGTCATCGCCCCCGAGCGGACCCACCACGGCGAGGAGCAACTCGAAGTAATCGCGCCCGAGAAGCTCCGCGAGGTGCTGGAACTGGCCGACGGTGACGAGGTGATCGTGCATGTCTCGGAGTGAGGAAACCGCCGTTGACGCCGACAGCGTGGCCGACGCCGTCGCCGCCTTCGCCCGCGGCGAGCCGGTGCTGATCCACGACGCCGCCGACCGCGAAGGTGAGACCGACCTCGTCTACCCGGCCGGGGCCGTCAGCCCCGACGCCGTCGCCCGGATGCGCAACGACGCCGGGGGCCTCGTCTGCGTCGCGCTCTCGGACCGCGTCGCCGAGGCGCTGGAACTGCCGTTCATGCAGGAGGTCCTCGACCATCCGACGGCGGCCGACCACGACCTCGCCTACGACGAGCGCTCCTCGTTCTCGCTGACGGTGAACCACCGCGACACGTTCACCGGGATCACCGACGACGACCGCTCACTGACGATCCGAGAGTTGGCTGCCGCCGCGACGGACCCCGACCCAGAGGCGTTCAGCGAGGCGTTCCGGTCGCCGGGCCACGTCCACCTCCTCCGGGCAGCCCCGGACGGCCTGGCCGACCGCGAGGGCCACACCGAACTCGCGCTCGAACTCGCCGACGCGGCCGACCTGCCAGCGGCCGCCGTCGTCTGTGAGATGCTGGACGATGAGACGGGCGCAGCGCTGCCCCCGGCAGCAGCGCGGGCCTACGCCGACCGCGAAGGGCTTGTGTACGTCGAAGGTGCCAGCCTGCTAGAGCGATTCGACTGATACTGGTGGCTGTAGCTGAGACAGAGTAGTCACCACTCCGTGCCGCAGAATTATTGAGAGAGCAACGTCCGACAGTGTGGGAAGCAGACAGCCAGTGTTTATTTCCAGCAATCACGGGACTGGACCGGTTTGCGAGTCAGAATGGAGTATCCGCCGCCGCTGCAAGTTGTCTGAGACCGCTGGCGACGAGGTACAGCGTCGCTCCAGTGAACAAAGCGATACCCACGGCCCGAGAGAGCCCGGGCACCGGTGATTCGACGACGCCGGAGAGATTTCGCGTGATGACCTCGGCCTGAATCAGGAGCAGGCCCAGCGGAAGCAACAGGACAGCGACGCTGCGGTGGAGCGACCGCTTCAGGGAGGACATGTGCGGTGCGGACGGCCAGATTCCACTAAAGCGTTTGTGCTCGCCGGGGCAGTGCTCCGTACTGGCCGTACGAGACAACACGACCCTGACCCGCGGGGGTATCGTCAACACTCTTAACCAAGGGAATCAATGGGGTAGATATGACACACGACGAGACAGCAGGAGGCATCACCCGCGGGCATCGCGACTGTCAACTCACCGGAGGGGTCGTGCGATGAGCGACCGTCCAGAGATGTTCGAGGGAACCGACCGCATCTGGATGGACGGCGAGTTCGTCGACTTCGAGGACGCTCAGACCCACGTCCTCACGCACGCGCTGCACTACGGGACCGGCGTTTTCGAGGGCGTTCGCTGTTACGACACCGAACAGGGGCCGGCCATCTTCCGCTGGGAAGAACACCTCGACCGCCTGTACAAGTCCGCGAAGCCCTACGACCTCGACATCGAGTTCAGCAAGGACGAACTCACCGAGGCGACGACGGAACTCATCGAAACGGAAGGGTTCGAGTCGTGTTACATCCGCCCCATCGTTTACTACGGCTTCGATTCGCTCGGCGTGAGCCCGAAGGACTGCCCGACGAAGACCACCATCGCCGCGTGGCCGTGGGGCGCGTATCTGGGCGAGGAAGCGCTGGAAGAGGGCGTCGACGTGATGGTGTCGTCCTGGCGCAAGCACGCCTCCAGCCAGATTCCGACCAACATCAAGACGACGGGGCTGTACGTCAACAGCATGCTCGCCGGCGAGGAGGCCCGCCGGAACGGCTACACCGAAGCTATCGTCCTGAACAAGGAAGGCAACGTCGCCGAAGGGCCGGGCGAGAACATCTTCATGGTCCGGGACGGAGAAATCTACACGCCCGGACTGGCCGAGAGCATCCTCGAAGGCATCACCCGCAACACCGCAATCACGCTCGCCGAGGAGATGGGCTACACCGTCCACGAGGAAGCGACCATCTCCCGCGGTGAGCTATACACCGCTGACGAGCTGTTCTTTACCGGCACGGCGGCGGAGGTCACGCCCATCCGAAGCGTCGACGACAACGAGATCGGCGAAGGGACCAAGGGACCGGTCACCGACGAACTCCAGTCAGCCTTCTTCGACGTCATCGAGAGCGGCGACCGCGAAGAGTGGTTCCACTACGTCTGAGCGGGTACTGAACCGCGCGGCTAATCGTCCGCGAGGTCTTCCTCGTCGGCGACCGGAATCGGCGTGGCGGTACTACGGTCCGTATCGCCGAACCCGGCGCTGAGAATCCGTGTCAGCGCCTCTTCGACGCGCTCGTCGATTTCCTCGTAGCGGTGCGGTTCGACCTCGACGACGTAGCCGGTCGTGATGTTCGGCGCTGTCGGCAAGAAGAGCACCTCGCGGCCGTCCTCGGTCGTCTGGCCCGTTTTGAACGCGGTCATCCGCATCCCGTCCCACACTTCGAGTTTCACCGGCGCCTGGAGTTCTTCGGTTCCCCCGACAGCTGTCTCGACCGCCATCTTCGAGGCGTTGTACACCACCCGGAGCCCGGGGACGTGGTTCATCGCGTCGTCGATGGCCCGTTCGACGATGTCGCCGAAGGCCGTCCGCATCAGATAGCCGATAGAGAACACGATGAGGATGAAGATAATCAGCGTCGTGAACACCCGTGCGAGTTCGACAGACGACGTTCCCGAGGGGAGTCCGAGCGCCGCTAGCAGTTCGCCGTCAATCGCCGGGATGACCGCCGCGGACGCGAGGATAGAGTAGAGATAGATGATAACGTAAACCGTCACCAGCAGCGGCAACAGGATAATAAGGCCGCTCGCGAAATCGCGCTTCCACGACGTTGAGGAGGCCATACAGGTACGTATCGGGCGCGGAATATGAGCCCTTTCCTTTGGTGCGTGTCCGTGCTGCCGGTCTCACAGTTGTCCGGTGAGAGAGTGCGAGGGGATAGCCAGTTACCGAGGGGGAGCCACCTAGCCAGTTACCGATGAGGAGCCGCCGAGCTACCACTCGGCGACGCTGCCGTCGTCGTGTCGCCAGACGGGGTTGTGCCAGTCGACGTCCTGCTGGGACTGCTCCCGGAGGAACGCCTCGTCGATGTCGATACCCAGTCCGGGGTCGGTGGGGACAGTGACGAACCCGTCCTCGTAGTCGAACACCGACGGGTCGGCAAGGTAGTCCAGCACGTCGGTGGTTTCGTTGTAGTGGATGTCGATGCTCTGCTCCTGGATGAGAGCGTTGGGCGAGCAGGCGTCGACCTGAACACAGGACGCCAGCGCGACCGGGCCGAGCGGGCAGTGCGGGGCCATCGCCACGTCGTAGGCCTCGGCCATCGACGCGATCTTGTACACCTCGGTGATGCCGCCGGCGTGGGAGAGGTCCGGCTGGATCACGTCGACGGCCCCGTCCTCGAACACCGCCTTGTAGTCCCAGCGCGAATACATCCGCTCGCCGGTCGCAATCGGAATGTCGGTGTGAGCCGCAAGCGCCGGCAGCGCGTCGTTGTGTTCGGGCAACACCGGTTCCTCGATGAACATCGGTTCGTAGGGCTCCATCGCGGACGCCAGGCGCTTGACCATTGGCTTCGTGACGCGGCCGTGGAAGTCGACGCCGATGTCGACCTCCGGGCCAACGGCCTCCCTGACCTCCCGGAGTCGCGTCGCGGCGGCCTCGACCGTGGCCGGGTTATCGACGCGCTCGATTTCGGGCGTTGCGTTCATCTTCAGCGCTGTGAACCCGGCGTCGACCTGTTCCCGAGCGGCGTTCGCCACGTCGGAGGGCTCGTCACCGCCGATCCACTGGTACACCCGAATCCGGTCCCGGGCCTGGCCGCCCAGAAGCTGGTGGACCGGCGCACCGAGTTGCTTCCCTTTGATATCCCACAGCGCCTGGTCGATGCCGGCGATGGCGGACATCAGGACCGGGCCGCCGCGGTAGAAGCCGCCGCGGTACATCGCCTGCCAGTGGTCCTGGATGTTCTCCGGGTTCTCTCCGATGAGATAGCTGTCGAGCAGTTCCTCGACGGCCGCACGCACGGTGTGTGCTCGGCCCTCGACGACTGGTTCGCCCCAGCCGACGGTTCCATCGGCCGTCTCCAGCCGAAGGAAGAGCCAGCGCGGCGGGACCTCGAACAGTTCGTAGTCGACGATGCGGTTCCCGGCCGCGTCGTCCGCTGTCATACCAGTGGTCCCCTCGCTGTAGTACACGAAGCAGTCCTGCTGGGAGCACTACGCGGCGCGTCGAGCCGCGCTCCGTCGGTCTGTGGAGTCATGTGAGACACACATAGGAGACGTGTATATAGTCGTTGTGTGATTCCAGAACCTACCGCTCGCGGTGTCGCTCCCACGTACGGACGAGCCCGGCAAGCGTCTCGTTGACTGGGACTGGTGCCGTCGCAGTCGCCGCGACGTAGCCGTTGATGGCGTCGATTTCCGTTTGGCGGCCGTCCGAGATGTCCTGGTACATCGACGAGTGGTTGGCGGCGGTGTCGTCGACGACACGTTCGACGAGCGATACCGCACGCTCGTCCGAGAGGTCGATCCCCTGCTCGCGGGCGACGGCGGCCGTTTCCCGTACAGCGTCCGCCGCGATGTTGTCGGCCGGCGAGTCGGCCAGCGCGCCGTTCGCCACGCGGGCGAGCGCGGTCACAGCGTTGATACCGGCGTTGACCGCGAGTTTCTCCCAGAGGCGGGTCGGCATATCCGCTGCGACGGTTGTCTCGATACCGGCCGCACGGAACGCCGCCCCGACGTCGTCGGCGGTTGCGGACCGGCCGCCGTTGCGGTCCCCGAGTACGATGTCGCCGCGGCCGGTGAACGCCACGGTGCCCGGTTCCCTGAGCCGCGCGCCGTAGGAACACGTCCCCGCCAGCACCGGACAGTCGAGTTCGGCGGCTAACCGCTCCTCGTTGCCCATCCCATTCTGGAGCGAGAGGCAAGCGTCGAGCGTGCAGTCCGCGAGGTCCGCTGCAACGGCGGCGGTGTCGTAGGCCTTGACCGTCACCAGCGCGAGGTCGGCACGCTGTGGAATCGTCGTCTGTGCGCCCGGACGGACCCGGAACTCCTCGGTTCCCACCACCGACAGACCGTTCTCGCTAACGCTGCCGGCGTGTGGCTCGCGGCCCACGAGCGTCACGTCGTGTTCGCGGGCGAGCAAGCCACCGACGAGGCTGCCGAGGCTTCCGGCCCCGACGACGACGATATCCATACCGACGAGCAGGGACGGCCCGAACAAAAACCCATCACCGGCGGTCGGAATCAGCACGCACTTTGCCGCGAGCGACGAACGAGGGGCCATGGGCGACTCCGACGACGCCGAGGCGGTAGTTCGGGCGATCGACGAAATCGGCATCGACCGACTGACCGAGACAATCGTCACGGCGTGGGAGGGCATCGGCGGCGTCGAACCGGGGCCGACCTGGCCTGAAGACGAAACCATACGTCGGTTCGAACTGTCCGACCCGGACGAAGCGGTCGGGCTGGACGTGCTCGCGGCGGTGCTGGACGCGTCACCGCGGTCCCCGGAAAAGGCCTTTGTCCACCTCGGTGTCGGCCGGCGAGACACCCCCCAACACGAACGGTTCGCTGTCGAGACGCTCGCGGGCCACACCGACGTGTCGGCTACCGACACCCACACGACCGGAACGGTGCCGATGACGGCAGAAACGTTCGACGCGCTGGCGCGCGTCTACGGGGGGACGCTGGTGTACGTAGTCATCGGTGATGCGGACGGGCACGCGGTTCTCGAACTCGACTGGACGACACTTCGGTTCTCGCTTCCGCCGTCGGCCGTCGAGACCGTGCGGGAGTCAGTCGGACCGGCCGTCGCCGAGCGATTCGAGCGGGCGTAAGCCCGGCCTGTCACGCGGGCGTCGCCTCAGTCCTCCTGCCAGTAGTAGATGTCTTCCTTGGGCGCGTTACAGGACGGGCATTCGTCGGGGATGTCCTCTATCTGGCCCATCTCGCCGCATTCCCAGCAGCGCCACATCAGTTCGGCCTCGCCCGCGGCCCCGGCGCTGAGATGCTCGCTCGACAGCGACTCGATGCCGTCCTCGACCGTGACGTAGAAGCCGTGTTCGTCGAACCCGCGGATGGTCCCGAGTGCGTCCCCGTCCTCGTCGTACACCGTCTGGCCGAACGAATACTCCTCGCTTTCGATGTTCGTGGTCATGTCAGCCATACATAGAGCTAGTCGTTCCGAAATATGTTAAATGCTACCGTAAGACAGAATATGCATGATTGACGAGCCGAATCGGGGCCAGCGAACCCGCCTGTCGGCGAACGGCACTCGCGTCGCTACTGCGAGAACAGGCTGTTGTGGACAGGTGCGAAGTCACTCTCCTGGCTGTCCTCGACCACCGAGTCGGTGACGGCCTTGCCCGCGACGCCGTCGTCGAGGAAGTCCGCGAGCGGCGGCCCAACGTTGTCCGGTTCGACGAGGAACGCGTCGTGGCCGTGGTCGGAGTCGATGACGTGGTGGGCGACGTTCGCGTCGGCCGCCCGGAGCGAGTCGGCCAGCGCCTCCGCCTGCTGGGTGGTGAAGTGCCAGTCGGCGGTAAAAGACATCACCAGCGCGTCGCCGTCGAAGGCCGCCAGCGCGTCCGCGTCGGACTCGAACCCGGCGGCGAGGTCGTAGTTGTCCATCGCCCGCGTCAGGTAGAGGTAGCTATTGGCGTCGAAGCGCTCGGTGAACTTCTCGGCGTTGTAATCGAGGTACGACTCCACGTCGCGGTACGGGAAGAACGCGCCCGCGGCGTCGGTGGGGAACGTGCGGACGGCGTCCCGGCCGGCGGCGCGGCGGCCGAAGCGGCGCTCCATCGACGCCTTCGAGAGGTACATCACATGGCCCAGTTGGCGGGCCAGCGCCAGCCCGTCGCTGGGCGGGTCCTGGTCCTCGCCGTAGTAGTGGCCCTGGTTCCAGTTCGGGTCGGTCGTGATGGCCCGTCGGGCGATGGCGTCGAGCGAGAGGCACTGTGTGTCCAGTCGCGCGGCCGCGGCGATGGGAACGATGCGGTCGACGTGGTCCGGGTGGCGCTTGGCCCACTCGATGACGTTCATGCCGCCGACGCTGCCGCCGACGACCGCGTGGAGGTGGGGAATCCCGAGTTCGTCGAGCAGCGCGCGCTGGGCCTCAGTCCAGTCCGTGACAGTGACCGGCGGGAAGTCGGTGCCGTAGGGCTCGCCCGTCTCCGGGTTCTCGCTTTTTGGCCCCGTCGACCCGTAGCACGAGCCGGGCACGTTCGCACAGACGACGTAGTACTCCGTGGTATCGATGGCCTTGCCCGGGCCGACGATGTCGTCCCACCAGGCGCGGGCCTGGTCGGCGCTGTCGACCCGGTCGCGGCCCGCGACGTGGGCGCTACCGGTCAGCGCGTGACAGACCAGCACCGCGTTGTCGCCGTCGAACTCCCCGTAGGCCTCGTAGGTGATTTCGAGATCCGGAATCGTCTCGCCGCAGTCGAACTCGAACTCGCCCAGCGAGACTGTGTTGTGTTCGACGTTCATGTGATTCGCTCGATTGTGTCGTCGATGTCCGCGATGATGTCTTCGGGGTCTTCGATGCCGACGCTGAACCGGAGGAGGTCCGGCGTCACGCCGCTGGCGCGTTGCTCTTCCTCACTGAGCTGGGCGTGGGTAGTCGAAGCCGGGTGGATGACCAGCGTCTTGGCATCGCCGATGTTCGCAAGGAACTGGGCGAGGTCCGTCTCCTCGCAGAACCGTCGACCGGCATCGTAGCCGGCTTCCAGCCCGAACGTGACGATGCCGCCGAACCCACCGGAGAGGTACTGCTGTGCCAAGTCGTGGGTCTCGTGACTCTCCAGTCCGGGATAGGTGACCCAGGCGACATCGGGGTGGTCGTCGAGGTGCTGTGCGACGGTCATCGCGTTCTCGCAGTGGCGCTCCATCCGCAGGGAGAGCGTCTCGACCCCCTGAAGCGTCGCCCAGGCGTCGAACGGCTTCTGGCCGTCGCCGAGCGAACGGAGGGCGCGCTGGCGGGCGGCGACGGAGAAGGCGCGGTCGCCGAATGCCTCGGTGAAGTTCTTGCCGAAGGCCTCGTTCTCGCCGCCCAGTTCCGGGAACTTCTCGGGGTACTCGTCCCAGGGGAACGAGCCGCCGTCGACGAGGACGCCGCCGACGGTCGTTCCGGAGCCGTGGATCCACTTCGTCGTCGACTCCCAGAGGAGGTCCACGCCGTGGTCAAGCGGGTTACAGAGCGCCGGCGTCCCGAACGTGTTGTCGACGAAGACGGGGACGCCGTGGTCGTGAGCCACCTCGGCGATGTCTTCCATCGGCGGGACCACGAGCGAGGGGTTCCCGATGGTCTCGAAGTGGACGTAGGCCGTGTCCTCGTCGATGGCCGCGGCGTAGGCGTCCGGGTCGAGCGTGTCGACGAACCGCGTCTCGATGCCCCGCCGGCTGGCGGCCTTCGAGAAGTACGAATGCGTGCCGCCATAGATAGAGGAGGCCGTCACGATGTTGTCGCCGTTGGCCGCGAGGACGAACGTCCCGGCGTCGAGCGCGGCCATCCCCGACCCCGTCGCGACGGCGTCGACGGCGTTTTCGAGGGAGGCGATGCGGTTTTCGAGCATCCGGACAGTAGGGTTGTCGAACCGCGAGTAGACGTTGCCGTCGTCTTCCAGTGCGTACCGGTCGGCCGCGGTGTCGGCGTCCTCGAAGACGTACGACGAGGTCTGATAGATTGGCGGCGCGCGTGCCCCCGTCGCCGGATCCGGCTCCTCTTGGCCGGCGTGGACACAGCGCGTCCCGAATCCGTAGTCGTTGGTCATGTGCAGTATGCATATATCCCTAGCTATCTATAACTCAGAGTTACGGCAATACTCTCTTATTGTGATAAGATGGCATGGTATCGGTACGCCGACCGGTGGACCCGAGGGAGAGGGTATTTGTCGGTGGCTGTCTACACGCCGGTATGGACCACGACACTGCCGGACGAACCAGCCGACAGATCCTCGACGCGGTCGGCAGTGCCGTCATCGCCGACGACCACTTCCTCGAAACCGTCATGACCGGGGTTCTCGCCCGGGGGCACGTCCTGCTGGAAGACGTACCCGGCACGGGGAAGACGCTCACCGCCCAGTCGTTCGCGACGGCGCTCGATCTCTCCTTCAAGCGGGTGCAGTTCACGCCGGACCTGCTGCCGTCCGACATCACCGGCTCGAACGTGTTCAACGAGGCCACCGGCGAGTTCGACTTCCAGCCTGGCCCCGTCTTCGCCAACGTCGTGCTGGCCGATGAAATCAACCGCGCACCGCCCAAGACGCAGGCCGCACTGCTCGAAGCAATGGGCGAGAAGCAGGTGACCGTCGACGGCGTGACCCACGACCTCCCCGAGCCGTTCTTCGTCATCGCCACGCAGAACCCCGTCGAACAGGAGGGGACCTTCGGCCTGCCCGAGGCCCAGCGGGACCGCTTCATCGTCAAGACGTCGATGGGCTATCCCGACTTCGGCGGCGAGCGGGAACTCATCGACCGGCGGGCCGACCGGACGGCACAGGCCCCGAGCGTCACCAGCGTCATCGACGGCGAGCGCCTGCCGGCGCTCCAGCGGACTGTCGAATCAGTCACCGTCGACGGCACGCTCCGGGACTACGTCGTCGAACTCGGCCGGGCCACCCGCGAGGACGACCGCGTGGACGTCGGCGTCTCCCCGCGTGGTATTCAGCGACTGTTCGAGGCGACTCGCGCCGCCGCGGTCCTCGACGGCCGCGACTACGCCGTCCCGGACGACGTGAAAAGCGTCGTCGGGGAGGCGTTCGCCCACCGACTCGTCCTGACCGCCGACGCGGGCGTCCGCGGCGTCGACCCGTCGACGGTCGTCGATGATGTGCTGGACCGCGTCGAGGTGCCTGCAGTCAACCCTGGCCGCTGAGACGGGGGGCCGTCAGTCGGTTCCGGATTACCGCTCCAGCAACGGCTCCGCCTCGACCCACAGTCGCTCGAAGCGGGCCTCGAACGCCGCCGCGACCTCCGAATCGGTGATCCCGACCACGCCGAGCCTGTCGGCGGGCGAGAGCGGGTCCGGAACGTCGACCGTCACCGCCGCGGCGTCGATCACGTCGAAGGAGACCCCGACCGTCGGCACCGCCCGGACCGCCGCGTTGCGGTCGGCGAGCAGGTCGGGGAGCGACTCGGGAAGCACGTCGAGTACCGCCTCGCTACAGAGCAGGTCGACCCGCACGTCCTCGCCCACACCGTCGAGGAACGCGTCGACCTCGGTCTGGAGCGTCTCCCACGACGCGCGCTCGTACGGCGGACCGACGGTCGCCCGGACGTGCTCTCGGGCGGTCCTGACGTGCCGGCTCATCGCCGCCCGCATCTCCTCGCTTCCGAGCGATCCGAGCCAGAAACTGCTGTCGACGGGCGGCGCGGGCAGGAGGTCCGCCCTGACGGACGCGGCGACGGACCGGTACCGATCGAACTCCGATGCCAGTTCGCGGGTCCGCTCCGAGAGCAGCCTGTCGACGACCGTCTCCGGGTCGACGGGGGTGTACCGCGTCGGGTCAGTCGACTGGGTCCGGACTATCCCGCGGGCTTCGAGGCCGTTGAGCACGTCGTAGATCCGCCCCCGGGGGACGCCGCTCGCGTCGGAGAGGTCGCTCGCGGACACCGCACCGGTCACCAGCAGCGTCCGATACGCCGTCTCCTCGTAGTTCGAGAGCCCGAGTTCGGCCAGTTCGGTCATCGTCGGGTGGTCGAGCGGCCGGTACAAAGGTCCACAGGACCGGACTCGACGCGGGTGCGGCCGGCGCGAGGAGCGCCGCCGATGTGGGCACCCTGCCGCCGGAAGCGCCGCCAGAGCCGCCGAGCGGCCGAAACACACCGAAAGTGGCGGGGCGTTTCAGTACGTTCATCCCACCGCCGGCCGGCGTTCTCACTATGAATCCGTACGTGTTGCTCGGAGCGGCAATCGCCTCGGAGCTGCTCGGAACGACCGCGCTCAAGCTCTCAGAGGGGTTCTCGAAGCCCGTTCCCAGCCTCGGCGTCGTCCTTGGCTACGGTGTGGCGTTCTACCTCGTCTCGCTGACCCTGGAGGAGCTCCCCATCGGCGTCGTCTACGGGACGTGGGCCGCCCTGGGTATCGTCGGTGTCGCGGCCATCGGAACCGTCGTGTTCGACGAACCGGTCGACCCCGTCGGCGTCGTCGGAATCGCGCTCATCGTCGCCGGCGTGTACTGCCTCAACGTCCTGTCCTCGATGGCCGCCCACTGACTCATAGGCGGCGGAACCCATCGCTTTCGCCGAGGAAGTCGATGCCCGGCACCCGCTCGGCGTGAGAACGACACCGACCGGCGACGCTACTCACACTCAGCTCCGCTCGAACTCCCGTTCCCGCTCGTCCCGAGTCGCGTCCTCAACGTCCTCCAGCGTCTCCGTCTCCAGCAGCCGCTCCAGTTTCCGCTCGAACTGCTCGTCGGTCAGCTTCCCCTCGGCGTACCGGCAGCGCAGACGCTCCAGCGGTGTTTCGTCGCCAGTATCGCTCGACGGTGCTGGGTCCGCTTCCTCGATATCTTCCACCTCCTCGTCCGCATCGCCGTACAGCAGTTCGGTCAGCGGAACGACCACGACGTAGCCGACGAGCAGCGCCACGAGCCACCACTCCTGCCCGGTGAGGAGAGCAACGAGCCAGAACCCGGTGACCGCCAGAGAGGTGAGTTCCGTCACGTTGTCTCTGGCTCGCTCCAGCGGGGACCGGTCGGTCATGCTACTTGCTTGTCACCACACCACAATGGATTGTTCGGTGCGCCCTACCGTATCGCGGCCACGAGTGCCAGCACGGCGACGAGACAGACCACGAGACCAGCCACGGCGACCGACGGCTCGACAGCGATAGAACCCCGGGCGACGCCGGCCAGACCCAGCGTCGCCGCCGCGCCGACGCCGCCGACCGCGACGGTTCCGCCGGTGTGGACGAGTTCGGTGCGGCGCGTCGCGGCCCCGGTTCCGACCTCGTGTCCCAGCGTTGTCCCGAAGGAACCGGCGTCCCAGACGACGACCGCACCGACCAGCCCCACGAGCACCAGCCACGTCGAGGTGTCAAGCGTCGCGGCGAACGCGCTCGCACCGAACAGACCAGCAGCCGCGAGCGTGACGCCGGCCGTCCGCTCACGCAGATAATTCGTCGCCAGCGCCAGCCACAGCTGTCCAATTGCGCCGACGACGGTAAACAGCGCCACGACGGCCAGTGACAGCGTGACGGTCTCGGGGCCGTACACGTCCAGTATCGGAACGAAGAACTGTTCGACGGCCGCCGCGGCCGGCGTCGCCCGGAGCGCCGTTTCGATGGCATCGACTGCCGGCCCCGCGACCACCACCGCGGCGAGCGTGATGACGCCCCCGCCGACGTACGGTGCGAGAACGGTCCCGACGCGGTCGGCCGAACTCTGGACCGTCCGCCGGAGGAACCAGACAGCCACCGAGACGGCCGTCCCACTGAGGAACAGCCACCAGAGGAGGCCGCGGAGGCCCGGCGCGGCCGTGACTGTGACGAGCAGGTCGTACAGTCCGACAGGGAGTAGTTCGGCCATGGATTCCTGGCCGAGGCCCAGTTCGAACAGGCCGGCAACCGGAGCGACCAGCAAGGCGAGTCGGCCCGTCCACCGGAGCGTTCGCTCGGCGGCGGCGACGGCCCTGTCGATATCGGGTGCGTCGCTCGTTTCCGGGACGAGTTCGGCCAGCGGCAAGGCGTCGAGCCCGTGAGCCAGCGCCGCCGCGGCGAGGGCGAGCAACAGACTGAAAATGGCGATATGCGTTCGCCCCGGAACCGGGTCGAAAATCGGTCCCAGCACCCGAGTGAGGAGTTCGCCGGTCAGTTGCTGGACGCCCGGCGTCCCGGTGTTGGACTGCAGGAAGTCGACGGCCCCTCGCGTGAACAGCACGAGGGCAACAGCGAACGGAACGGCGGTCGTCCGCACGACGAGGCCGCCGTAGGCCCCAACCCGCTCAGTGTCGACGACGCCGCGGGTGGCCGCGGTCGCACCGAAGACGGCGGTCAGGCAGCCGAGGACGACGACCACCTGCGACAGCAGTGTGACGACCGCCGGGCGGACGCCAGTCTGCGAGGAGACGGGAAACAGTTCGGCACCGAGCGAGGCGACCGTGCCGCCGGTGGCGACCATGAGCCCGACGGCGACCGGCAGCGCGAGGGCGCTGGCCAGAACCGTCCCGACCGCCTGCCAGTGATCCCAGCCGCTCAGCCACAGCGACAGCGCCAGCAAGACGCCGGTGGCCACACCGACGAGCGCGGCCCGGTCGGCGGAAACGGTTCCCAGCAGTCCCGCGACCAGCAGCGCCGTCACGCCGACGACGGTCACGAGGCTGGTCCAGGGCATCCGGGTCGGGAGCGAGATTGTGTCGTCCATAGTTACACGCTGAACAGGTCCGCGAGCGAGGCACGGAGCGCCACGTCGATGGGGCTGTCGAGGTCCCAGTCGATGACGGTCGCGCCGGACAGTTCGGCCCGCTGGAGCCGGGCGGTGCGTTCGGTGCCGGCGACGGCCGCGCCGAGCGAGTCCCCGCGGGCCAGCGACGGACTCACGAGCGTCGTCGGATAGTCACGGACCGCGAGCGACGACACCAGCGAGACGGGCCAATCGTCGGCGGCCGGCGAAAACACGACTACCTGCGCGGTCGGCGGGAGCCGAGCGAGCACGGCGAGCAGGCCCGGGTCCTCGATGGTCCCGCCGTCGGCCGTCGTCACCTGCGCGTCGCCCCTGTGAGGCTGCTGTGGGGACTCGTCCTCGGACGCGCCAGCGTCACCGGCCGCGTCGGTGTCCGACTGTCGGGCCGCGGCGCGACCCACGCTATCGAATATCTGTCTCGCGTGGGCGGCCGCGTGGCCGCCCGAGGCGTCGACCCACGCCAGTCCGTCGGGGCCGAGCCCGCCGGGAACGTCCTCCGGAGCCAACCCGACAGCACAGACACTCGCGACGACGCTGGTCCGGGAGAGGGCATCGAACAGGCGCTCGGCGGCGTAGGCCGACAGTTCGGCTCCGGTCGGGAACCCAGGCTCCGGTGTCACGCGGGCCGGCGGCCGCGCATCGACGACCAGCACCGTCCTGACAGCCTGTTCTTCCCGGTAGTCGATGGTCGTCAGCTCGTCGGTCTTGGCGTAGCGCCGCCAGTCGATTCGGTTGACCGGGTCACCGGGCTGGTAGCTCCGCGTGGAGTGGAACTCGAGGCCGCTCCCGCCGGAGTCGGTCGGAAGCGTCCCCGCCCGCGGGAGCGTGGCGTCGGCCATCGGCACTTCGGAGACGGTGTTCGAGCACGTCAGCGTCCCGTCGCCGGCGACGGGCAGGTCGACGGTCACTTCATCGCTGGCCGACAGCGTCCGTACCCGCACCGCGGCGGCGTCGAACGTGTAGGTCCCGCGCTTGGCCATCACCGCGTATGACAGTGTGGCGCTCTCGTTTGGCCGCAGTGACGTACAGAGCCGCGGCGACCCCTCGACGACAGCCAGTTCCTCGGGCACGCCGTCGATGACCCGCACGTCGGTCAGCGAACTGCTGCCCGTATTGGTCACGGTGAGTTCGACCTCGACCGGTTCGCCGGGCGTCGGCTGGGCGTCGGAGACGGACCGTGCCGCCTGCAAGTCGGTTCCCGCCGGCACCCGGGACAACGAGCCGTAGGCGACGTAGATGAGCGGAATCGCGGTCGCCGCGAGCAACAGCGGCTCGGCTGTCAAAAGCGAGACGCTGACGAGAAACAGCGCGGCCGCGAGGCCGCCGCTCCAGCGCCGCACGCGGCGATGCATCGTCAGCGCTCACCCCCCGACACCCGCTCGATAGCGTCGACCGTCCGGCGGATGCGGCGGCGGCGCTCGCTCTCCGGGTCGAGCCACAGCCGGAGTCGGGCCAGCAGCGACTGCGGCTCTGTCGGGGAAAGGAGTGCCGCCGCGACGGCGTCGTCGGTCCACGTCCCTGCGCGTACTGCCTGGTGGGCGGACGCCTGCGAGACACTGCTGCCGACAGCGTAGGCCGTCGTCGCCGCCGCGGCGAGTCGCTCGGTGACCGTGTCCATCGCCTCGTCGTCGCCCGCAACCGCGTCGTCGATGGCCGCGTCGATGTCGGCGGCGAACAGCCGACTCTCCGTGGCCGTCACGTCTTCCGGTGGGGTGTCGATAGCCACGTCGAAGGCGGTCGCCGAGCCACCGCCGAGGAGCCCACCGAGCCAGCCGGCAAGGACCGCACAGAGCCCGACGGTCAGGCTCCCGGCGAGGAGGGCGGTCGTCGGGGCAACACTGCCGAACACGGCGGCCAGGGACTCGCCGGCGGCCGTCGGCGCAAAGATGAGGGCGGCCGCGACGGCGGTCGCCAGCAGCCCCACAGTCCCGAAGACGACCGTTCGCAAGCGCATCAGGGCCGCCCCTCCGTCGCGTCGTCAGTGTCGTCGGTCGCGCTGGACTGCTGCCCGGCGGCCGCCTCGATAGTCCGGATCGCGTCCTCGACGGCCGCGACGTGCTCCTGTGGGTCTCGCTGACCGTACTCGACCGCCCGGAACGCGTCCCGGACCGTCCGAACCGCGGCCGGCGGGAGGCCGTCCCGTTCGATGGCATGGGTCGCGATTTCGCCGGGTGTCCGCGTCCAGTACCGCCGGAGGGAAACGTGGGTCAGGAAGCGCGTCCACGCCTCGCGGATGGTGACGCGAGCCGCGGGCGTTCCGTCGCCCCCGTTCGAGTCAGTCGTGGAGACGGCCGCCACCGCATCGCTGGCTGCCTCTTCGGCCGCTGAAAGGCGTTCGTTGACCCACGCTCGCAACGCGTCGAGCAATGCCGCAGGGGACCGGCGGCCGGCGAGCAGGTCCCGGAGCGCCGTGACAGTGCGTTCGAGTCGCGTTCGGAGGCGACCCAGCAGGTCATCGGCCACCACCGCAACGCCGACGAGCGCCCCGACGGCGAGTTCGCGTGCGGCCCGAACCCAGCCCCATACCGTCCCCGGCGTGACGTTTCTCCGACGAGCACCGATGACCGTCCCAGCGACGAGAACACCGAGAGCGAGCACGACGCCCGCGGCGTTGACGAGCAGGCCACCGACCGTCGTCGTGGCCGTCTGGCCGTACTTCGAAACGGAAATTTCGGCGCTGGCCGCAAACGGCATCCCGACCGTTGCCTGACCGGCCGCGCCGGTCCGTGCTGTCGGCTCCCCGCCGACGGCGACTGTCGCGTTCGTGACCGGGTCTCCGCCCATCGTCGCGTTCACCGTCTGGCCAGCGACGGGCAAGGCCAGCGGGAGCGACGGCGACGTTGCCACGGAGAGCTGTTCGAGCACGACGGTCGTGTTCCCGCTGACAGCGTCGCGCTCGACGGCAATCGAGGCGTTGCCCGGCTCGGTCGGGAGCGTGACCGTTGCCCGCCCCCGCCGGTCCGTCGTCGCCACCTGCTCGCCATTGAGCAGGACATCACCGTCCCGCACCGGCACCCCGTCGATGGTCGCAGTGACGGTCACCTCGCCGCCGGTGACCTGTTGGCCGGTGATGCTCACCGACGCGTTCGTGTTCAGTTCGTAGCTCGCGTTCGTCGACTGCTGGGTCTGCGGGCCGGTCACAGCGAAAGCACGAGTGCTGTCACGCGGGACCGACGGAGCGATGAGTGCGTCCTCGTCGCCAGGTGCATCGACGCTAATCGTCAGTTCGTCTTCGTAGGGGACCGTCCCGGAAACGGTGCCATCCGGTCCCGTCGTTCCGACCGGCTCACCGTTGAACGAGACAGTCGCGCCCTCAACCGGCGCGCCGTCGCGGGTTATCGTCGCGGCCACCGCCGCGCCCGGCGTCGCCGTCCGATTGAGTTCGACGATGAACTCACCGGACTGCGAGACCGTCTGTCCGTCGCCCGAGTCGCCAGTTCCGTCGCTGTCACCGGTCCCGTCTGCACCGGTCTCAGTGCCCTCAGTTTCGTCACCGCCAGACTCCTGTCCACCTCCGTCGGTCGGGGTCTCGGTCTGTGGCTCGCCCGCCGGCGTCCCGACGGCGAACTCCTCGTCGGGGCTTCCGGACTCCGCGGCGCTGTAGTCCTGACTGCTGTTTTGCATCGCCTGCTGTTCGGACGCAAGGCGCTCCTGTCCCGGCGTTGGGTCAAACTTCACCCAGCCGACGCCCTCGAAGTACACCTCGACCCACGCGTGGGCGTTCATCCCGCGAACAGTGTACTGGTTCTGGCCGGTCCGCTCGCCAGTCGAGTAGCCGACGACGTAGCGCGCCGGGATGTCCTGACTCCGCAGCATCACCACCATCGACGTGGCGAAATACTCGCAGTACCCCTTGTCCATCTGGAAGATGAACTCCGAGGCCACGTCGTCCTCGGGCGGCTGGCTGACGTTCAGCGAGTAGTTCTTGTTCGCCTCTAGCCACTGCTCGATGGTCGCCGCGGTCTGATAGGGCGAGTCGCTGTCTTCGGTCAGCCGGTCGGTGAACGGGCCCACCTGCGCCGAGGTTGACGCCGGCACGCCCGTGTAGCGTGATTCGATGTCCGCAGGGTAGTCGCGGCCACTCGTTCGTAGCACCTCTGGGTCGTCGGGGGGTGTCACGCTGGTCGCGCTGTAGGTCGTTCCGGCAGGGAGCGGTCGCTCGGACGTGACCGCGCCGTACTCGGTGACCATCACGTCGTCCCGGGACACCGATTTCGGCCGCCAGACGGTCGGCAGCGACGTGGCGGACTTGGCCAGTTGCACCTCGTAATCGACCGTCGAGTCGGCCATCCCGTCGACCGCCATCGGTCCCTGATAGGCCTGCGGGTCCGCTTGCCCGTCCCAGCCCGTGCCGGTGTAGGTTTCATATGCGCCAGTCCGCCAGTACGCCGGTTCCGAACTCGTGACGGTGAAATGCGGCTCCGTGTCCTGTGACTGATACGGGCTGTCGCCGCTGTCGCCACTATCGAGCGAGCCGCCAACATCAGTCTGGCTTCCCGGGTTCAGCGCACCGAGTTGCCCGCCGCTGCCGCCAGTCGAGGTCCCCCCAGCCTCCCCGAACGGGTTCTCCTGCGGGAGGGGAATAAGGGACTCCATCGGGCTCTGTGTCCCACCAGGGGCCAGAATCGGGAGCGTCGCCGTCGCCAGCACCACGGCGACGACACAAACGGCAGTGAGCAGGACCCGAAGGTAGTCCCGGTCAGCCGACACGTCGTCGAACGGCGAGTCGTCGGAGCCCACGTCGGATTGTCGTACTGTCCCGTCGCTGTCGGCATAAATCTGCTGTCAACGGTGGGGATAGTGAGCCCGGGTGTCGCGTTCTGTCGTCTGGAGTACCACGTCGCCAACAAATTGGCACCCCAGAGATTCACTAGTCGGCGTCAGTCGGCCCGGACAGTTCAGGTATTGACGGGTACGTATGGTTCAGACCGCTATTATAAGCGGTTATTGCGAACGGCCGGGCAGCCGTACTTGAATGACTGCTGACACAAATGGAGCTAGTACTGGGTCGCGACAGTCGGACTGGGGCGCGTCACGACGGTCCGTTCTGTCGAGTATCGGTGCCGTAGCGGGCATCGGACTGTTCAGCGGAACCGGGCAGGCACAGACGGGCGCTGGACTATCGGGGACAGGGGCAGTGTACGTCGTCACGACCGGAGCCGGCCAGTCGAACGGGAACGGCAACGGTACGGAGTATCTGGTTCTCGATGGCGACCGCGGCAGCGTCGCGTTCTCGACCGGCGGTACTGCCGATGAGGCGTTCCAGTATGCCTTCGACAACGTGCCGGACAGCGGCGGGGCCGTTATCGCGAGCGCCGATACTTTCCGATTTGGCGAGCCGGCGACGATGGGCGACAACACCACACTGACCGGACAGCAGGGAACCCGGTTCGTTGCGTCACAGACGGGAACGGGCGAGGACCCCGCACCGTCCGAGTCCCAGTCGAACCCGCTGCCGGCCGGCCACGACCTCGTTCGCGTGCGCGGTGACAACGTCGCCGTCACCGACATCGAGTTCGACGCCAACGGGACACAGCTGAACAACCAAGCCATTCAGGCCGATCAGTGCGACGGCGTCTACATCGCTCGCAACCGCACAGTGAACGGTTTCCAGATGGCGCTGTCGTTCACGCGGTGTACCGGCGTGACGGTCGAGCACAACGAGGCCGTCAATCCGAACTGGTACGGTAT
Organism: Haloarcula sp. KBTZ06; assembly: GCF_048595605.1. Classification (NCBI taxonomy): domain Archaea; kingdom Methanobacteriati; phylum Methanobacteriota; class Halobacteria; order Halobacteriales; family Haloarculaceae; genus Haloarcula; species Haloarcula sp. KBTZ06. The sequence goes on along the minus strand of NZ_CP184337.1, from coordinate 167,051 downwards.
CACCAGCCGGGCCGCACCGACCGGCAGCGACCGCGACCTCCGGCAGTCCAGCGATGTGGTCATCGCCGGGAACCGCGTCGTCGGCGTGAAGTTCAATAACATCGCGCCGTATAACGTCGCGAACTTCGCCGTCATCGGTAACGTCACCGTCGACGGCGGCCACAGCCTCATCGCCTGCTCGCCGGCCCAGCGCGGAACCATTGTCGGGAACGTCTGTCAGGACCTGACGGAGTTCGCACCCGACCCTGGCGGCGAGGCGGGCATCGAAATCGAGTACAAGGAGACCCACCTCCGGGACGAGGTAGCCGGGACCCCCAAAGCCCGGTCGTCCGACATCACTATTTCGGGTAATCAGGTCGACAACTGTCCGGTTGGCATCCTTGTGCGAACGGTCCCAGCGGATGCGGACAACACCGACGCACGGAGTGCAGAGCGACCGTACAGTTTCACCATCACGGGCAACACGGTCAGCAACGCCTCAGCGGCCGGCATCCGACTCCGGTCGGGCAACGCGGGCGTGGTCGCGACGAATACGGTCCGGAACGCCGGGACTGCGGTCGACATCGACGAGGAGTTCACCGCGGACATTGAGCAAGGGCTGAATGTGACCCGGTAACAGCGGTCTGGGGCGTTGTAAGATATAAACCGCCGGCCCGCAAACGACACAGCAATGACCGACGACGAGGAGACGGTCCAGTGCTGGCTGGTCGAGCGCTCCAGTTTCGGCGACGAGCGCATGGTAACGCTCATCTACGCGCCCCCGGAGGGCGACCGCCACCTGACCAAGCAGCTCTCACCGAACCTGCTCAGACGGAAACGGATTACGGCAGCGACGGATGTCGAGGTCGACAAGCTCGAACCCGTAACCGACGAGGAGACGCGGGAGCGCTACGCCACGGAGGCCCAACGGATGGCCGAGCGCCACGACCCCGACGCTGAAGTATAACCGGGCCTGAGGCGGTGTGTCGCCGCGTTCTGACTTTCTTGCGTGATAACTGGAACACGAAAGACTATACAGGCGGCCGTCACAAACCGGCCGTATGGCAGCGATAGAACTGGATGGCGTCACCAAGCAGTTCGGGAGTCTCACCGCGCTGCAAGGGGTCGACCTCACCGTCGAGGAGGGCGAAATCTTCGGCTTCCTCGGCCCGAACGGGGCCGGGAAGTCGACGACGATCAACATCCTCCTGGATTTCGTCCGCGCGACCGACGGGTCGGCGACGGTGCTCGGCCACGACATCCACGAAGAACCGAAGCGAATCCGTGCCCGCACTGGAGTCCTCCCCGAAGGCTACGACGTGTACGACCGGCTCACCGGTCGCCAGCACCTCTCCTTTGTCATCGAATCGAAAGACGCCGACGCCGACGCCGACGAACTGGCCGAACGGGTCGGCATCGCCGACGCCATCGACCGCAAGGCCGGCGGCTACTCCAAGGGGATGCAACAGCGGCTTGTGCTCGCAATGGCCATCGTCGGCGAGCCAGACCTCCTCATCCTCGACGAGCCGACGACTGGGCTCGACCCGAACGGCGCACGGCTGATGCGTGAGATCATCCGCGAGGAGAACGAGCGCGGCGCGACTGTCTTCTTCTCCAGTCACATCCTCGGCCAGGTCGAGGCCGTCTGTGACACGGTCGGTATCCTCCAGAACGGCCGCCTCATCGCGAAAGACAGCGTCGCCGGGCTGCGCGAGGCCGCCGCCGGGGACACCGTCCTCCGTGTGACGCTGGCCGACGGCGATGGCACTGACGACGTGATTGCAGCAATCGAGGGAATCGATGCGGTGTCGGGGGTGACCGCGGACGGAAATACGCTCTCAGTCACCTGCGACGGCGACGCGAAGATGGCGGTCCTCAACGCCGTCGAGGAGAGCGGGGGCGAGGTCGCCAACTTCGAGACAGAGGAGGCCTCGCTCGATGAAGTGTTCGCCGCCTACACCGAACAGCAAGACCAGGAGCAACCGGAGGTCGACGCATGAGCGCCGAGCAGAACCCCGCCAAGCGCCTCCTCGGCGATATCGACACGAGCATCAAGAACTCCGAATTCGCCGACTGGTACCCCATCTCAAAAAAGGAGTTCCGCGATACGGTCCGCTCGCCGTGGATATGGGTCCTCTCGTTCATATTCATCGTCCTCTTCGCACTACCGGCACTGCTTGGCCTGTATTTCAACGTCGGCCAGCAGTTCGCCGAGGCCGGGGCGTCGCTGACGACGGACGCGTACGTCCGGTTCGCACTGCCGATTGCAGCACCGTTGCTACCTGCAGTCGCGATTGTCATCGGCTACGCCGCCATCGCCCGGGAGAGCGAGCGCGGCTCCCTGAAGATACTGCTCTCGCTCCCGTACACGCGCGGCGAACTGCTCGCGGGCAAGTTCGTCGGCCGGAGCGCGATCACGCTCATTCCGGTCACGGTCGGGCTCCTGACGACCCTGCTGGTGATACTCCCGTCGGAGATTGAAATTGCGTGGAAATCATTCCTGCTGTTTGCGCTCGCTACGATGGCCTACGGGGTCGTGTTCACGGCATTTGCAATCGGCCTCTCGGCGGCGCTGAAGACTGCACGCCGGGCGATGGCGGCGTCGCTCGGGATCTACGTCTACCTGCAGGTGTTCTGGTCGAATCTGGGGACGGGCCTGGGGAACCTGCTGTCGGACCACGCGAACATCGGCGAGGTGACCCAGCTTCACGTCGAACTGTTCGTCTCGCTGCTGAGCCCCATCGCGGCGTACCGCACACTCGTCCAAGAGATCCTGCAGGGCTCGCCGATCCGCTCGCGGCTCCTCCTGACGTCGAGTCCGCAGGCGACGTGTGAGAAAATGCTGGGTGGAACACTCGAAGTGACCCAGGCCGGTGCCGAGTGTACTAACGCCGCCCTACCGCCCCAGTACGGGACGGTTGCGGTCATCGGCTACCTCCTGCTGTGGCTGGTCGTCCCGCTGGTCGCCGGCTACTACGTCTTCGAAAACAAGGACCTGTAGGCCTACAGGACACCAGCGTCGTCCAGCAATTCTTCGAACTCGCTCTTGGTGAGCGTCTTGACGCCGTGTTCTTCCGCGTCGTCCCGTTTGCGCTGGCCGGGATTATCGCCCAGCACCAGATAGTCCGTGTTGCCGGAGACACTGCTCGTCGCTGACCCGCCGTTGCGCTCGATTAGGTCCTGTGCGTCGCTGCGGGTGTAGCCGTCAAGCGAGCCGGTGAAGACGAACGTCTGGCCCGACAGTGCATCACCGCCCGTTTCTTCGGCGGCCTGCGGGTCGACGTGGTCGAGCAGGCGGTCGATGACGGCGCGGTTGCCCTCGCCCTCGAAGAACTCCACGATTGAGCGCGTGACGGTCGAACCTACGTCGGACACGGCCTCGAAGGCGTCGGTGTTGCCCTCGTCGGCAGCGTCCAGTATCGCCTCGAACGTGCCGAACTCCTGGGCGAGGTTTCGTGCGGTGACGGTGCCCACTTCGGGGATACCCAGCGCGACGAGGAAGTTCGCAAGCGGCGGCTCGCGGGCGTCGTCCATCCCTTCGACGAGGTTCCGGGCGCTGGTCTCGCCCCAGCCCTCCAGGTCAGTGAGGTCCTCGACGGTGAGTTCGTACAGGTCCGCGGGGTCCGAGACGAGGTCGGCGTCCAGCAGTTGCTGGACGGCCTTCTCGCCCAGGCCCTCGATGTCCAGCGCGTCGCGGCTGGCGTAATGTTCGACGCTGCGCTCGCGCTGGGCGGGGCAGGTGAGGCCGCCGGTGCAGAACGCCATCGGGCCATCGCGCTCGACCGGGCTGTCACAGGCTGGGCAGGTGTCCGGGAACTCGAAGTGGCCGTCGCCGTTGTCATCGAGCACTTCGACGACGTCCGGGATGACGTCGCCGGCCCGCTTGATGCGGACACGGTCGCCCACGTCGACGCCGAGGTCGGCGATGAGCGAGGGGTTGTGCAGCGAGGCGCGGGAGACGGTGACGCCGCCGACCTCGACGGGGTCCATCAGCGCGACGGGGGTGAGCCGGCCGGTCCGGCCGACCTGCACGACGATGTCCCGCACCGTCGTCTCCTCCTTGCGGGCCGGGAACTTGTAGGCGAAGGCCCACCGCGGGGCGCGCGAGGTCGAGCCGAGTTCGTCGCAGGCGTCCATGTCGTCGACTTTGATGACGACGCCGTCGATCTCGTAATCGAGGTCGTCGCGGGCCTGCTGCTGGTCGGTCCGGTAGTCGATGGCGGCGTCGATGTCGTCGACGACAGCGGTCCGCTGGCACACCCGGAGGCCCCACTCGGGGAACCGCTCGTGTATCTCGCTGTGGCTCTCGAAGCTGACCGAAGCGTCAAGGACGCCGAAGAAGAACACCGACAGCGGGCGTTCTGCGGTCACCGCCGGGTCGAGCTGGCGGAGCGTCCCGGCGGCGGCGTTGCGGGGGTTCGCGAAGGGGTCCTCGCCGCGCTCGACGCGCTCGCGGTTGAACGCCGTGAAGGCGTCCCGCGGGATGTACACCTCGCCGCGGACGGCCAGGAAGTCGGGGTAGTCACCGCGGAGCCGCTGGGGGACACTGGAGATGGTCCGGACGTTCTCGGTCACGTCCTCGCCGACCTCGCCGTCGCCGCGGGTCGCAGCGCGCTGATAGACGCCGTCCTCGTAGACGATCTCGATAGAGAGGCCGTCGAACTTCGGCTCGCAGAAGTACTGAACGGCGTCGGTTCCCAGCCCGTCGCGAACCCGCTCGTCGAACTCCCGTACGTCCGCTTCCTCGCCGCCCTGGTCGATAGAGCCCATCCGGGCGACGTGTTCGACGTCGGGGAGTTCGTCCAGTGGCTCGCCACCGACGCGCTGGGTCGGACTGCCGTCGGTGTCGAGGTCGAACGCCGATTCGAGTCGCTGGAGCCGGGCAAACAGCGCGTCGTAGGCCCGGTCGCCGATGACCGGGTCGTTCTCGACGTAGTAGCAGTAGTCGTGATAGCGGAGCGCCTCGCGCAACTGGTCGGCTTGCTCGCGGGCCGTCGCTTCGTCGAGAGTCGTTGTGTCCTCGAACTCGGTCGGGGGTCCCTCGACATAGGGGTTGTCCGCGAGATCAGCGTCGTCGGCTACAGCCATTACAGTCTGTTCTGGGTGCCGACCACTAAGCAACTCCGTCTGGGATTGCAGAGTGTTATACCAACAACAGCGGCCCTCGTCAATCAGCGCGCTGAGCGCCAGCCGACTCCGATGCTACGTCGGCAAAGCCGGTCCGGTCGACCGCGATAGCATCGACGTTGGCAAACAGGAACCCGGCGAAGCCGACGCGGATCAGGAGCCCCATGTACTCGCTGATGACGGTCAACACGAACGGGTCGAACACGTCCGCAACCGCAAGCAACGAGTAGGCGATGAGCATCCCGATGAGGAACAACAGGAGGTTCCGGGACTTCCAGTGCAGGAGCCGCTGGTCGTCGGGCAGGTCGGCCGCACGACGCCAGACTGGGCCGAGTAACAGGTACGCAAGCAGGAGCTGGCCGATAACGAGGACGCCAAAGCCGACGAGTCCGATAGCGCCGCCGACGATCGTCCCGCCGTTGAAAGCGATGACCTGTACCGCCGGGATGGCGGCGGCGACAGCCAACGTTCGGCGGGACGCCCCGGCTATCGCGACCGTGAGCGTCCACAGCACCGTGTACGCGACGAAGTCGTCGACGATGTTCGGGACAGTGAGCTGGGACCCGGGCACTGGCAGGACGCCAGCCGCCGTCAGCGCGGTCGTCACGGCCGAAATCCCGACGACGGCCACCACCGGGTAGCAGTAGTGTCGGTGGGACGACGGAATGCGCCTGAGCCACCCAGAGAGCACGACGGCCGCGACGGCCAGCAGGACCGCGGCGATCTCGTAGACGGCCGACCCGCTAATCATCGTCGCCCCCGACGCGCTGTTGTCCGGCGGTCGGTGTCGCCCCGTCCGTTCCACCGTGACCGACTGCCCGCGTCTCGAACGCATCGAGTCGATCGATGAGTTCTCGGGTCCGTGTCGAGAGGTCCTCTGCCCGCTGCCGGACGGCACTCATCGTTTCGGCGGTTTCCTGGGCCGTATCGGCCAGGTCGTGGGACTGTTCGGCGACGTCGCTGGCGACCTCGCCGACGGTGTCGATAGTCGCAGCCAGTTCCTCGGTCGCGCTGGCACCGTCGTCGGTCGCCCGTGAGATCTCGGCCATCGCAGCGTCGACATCGTCGACAGTGTCAGTCAACCGCTCGACGGCGTCACCGACCTGATTGACCGTGGTAACGCCCGCGTCGATGCGCTCTCTGGTGTGGTCCATCTCGTCGGCCACCTCGTCGACTTCCCCGCGAGCCCCCTCAACGATACTCTCGATCTCGTCGATCGCCGCCTGGGTTTCCTCCGCGAGCGTCTTGACTTCCTCGGCGACGACAGCGAACCCGTCACCGCCGTCACCGGCGTGTGAGGCCTCGATGTTGGCGTTCAGTGCGAGCATATTCGTCTGCTCGGCGATATCATCTATCAGCCCGGTCGTGGCCGCGACGTCGTCCATGCGGTCATCCAAGTCAGTCACCAACTCGTCGAGGTGGGTCACAGCGGTTTCGATTCCTTCGATGGCCTCAATGGCCTCTGCCGTACGGTCTGTCCCGGTCGCGCCTACGTTCGCGGCTTCCCCGGCCTGTCGAGCGACTTCGTCAGTCGTCGAGGCGACTTCTTCGACGGTCGCGGACAGGTCGTTCGTCTCTTCGATGGCCGTTTCGAGCTGGGTTGCCTGTGCTTCGATATCGCCGGCCAGTTCCCGGATATCGACGGCAAGAGACTGATTGAGTTCCTCGACCTCTGTCGCGTCGGCAGCGACGGCCGTGCTTGCTTCCTCAACATCAGTTGCGAACTGCCGGATATCGACGACAGTTTCCGAGAGGCCGTCGGCCATCTCCTCGTAGGCGACCGAGATCCGTTCGACGGCATCGACACCGGTGTCTGTGTCGAGACTTCGGGTGAAATCGCCGTCAGCCGCGGCCGTCATTGCGTCACCGATGTCCGTCGCATGATCAAGGAGCGTTTCGTTGAACTCCTCGGCCTCCTGTCGCGCCGCCTGTGCGTCTTGCTTGGCCTGTTCGGCCTCCTTACGTGCGGTTTCGGACTCGTCGAACGCGTCGCTGAGAGAGCGGCGCATACTGTCAAAAGCCGATGCGAGGCGACCGAACTCGTCCGCGCGGTCGACGTCCGGACTAGTCTCAAGGTCGCCGTCCTCGATAGCTGTCGCGGCGTCGGTCAGGCGCCGGAGTTCGACCGCCGCGTTCCCGGCCAGAACAATCGCGAGCAGTCCGAGATTGAGCGTTACCACGAACAGCGTCCCAGAAATGGCCGCGAGTCCAGCCCCCTGATTTGCCGCGTGCGCGGCAAACACAGCCCCGAACGCGAGCGTGACTGCGAGCGTCACACCGATTGCGACCCCGATTCGTCGGCTGTAGTGGGTCACAACCCTCGCTCGCACGTTCGTCCCAGTCATACGTACGAATTTCTGACCTCCTGACTTATGCCTACCTTTTCGAATTCAAACACTGATAATTGGGGTGTCGAGGCCTAAAAACGGTTTTTTATAGATATTCGGAGCTGGGCGTTTCGATCCTGCACAAGCACAATCGCTATCAGGGGGAAAACAGGAGAGGAGGGGCAAAAACTCCGCAAACCGAAAGTTATCGGCCAATACTGGCGCTTGGTGCCTTGATAACGAGTTCCCCGTCGCTTCGGACAGTGACCGAGTGACCGGCATATTCAAACGAGATACTGACAGGCGTCGAGCGCTTCGAGGAGTCGACGAGTGAGTCGAGCGCTTCGGGGTCGACAGTCTCGTACAGCGGTGCGAAGTCAGTTTGTTCCCGGCCGGTCATGGCGGAGATGTACTCAGTCACTGCCGCGCTCGGTCGCGTCTCGCTCCAGTCGAACTGTTTTCTGGTCACGTTCATCGGTGTTGAGGAGTCGCTGTCCCTACTCCGCCTGTTGCTTTTACTCATATGGTTCGTCTATCTACATCAAAGTAGTCGGCAGTAATATAGTCTTCCCAGCATTATCAAACTGTGAAAACGCCAAGTGGTAGAAGCGAACCGCCCCAGAACGGCCTATAGCCCCGGCCTCAGTCGATTATTTCTCAATTTACAGATCGGCGACGTCCTCGATTGCGTCGGTTAGTTCTTTGATACTCTCGACGGTGTGTTCGCCCATGTGCCCGATGCGGAAGCTCTCCTCGCTGATGTCGCCGTAGCCGCTGGAGAACACCATGTCGTATTCTTCGGAGACGGTCTCGACCGTCTCGGCGACGTTGATGTCCTGCGTGTTCTCGATGCAGGTCACCGTCTGGGACTCGTAGCCCTCCTCGGGGTAGAGGTCGAAGTGTTCTCGCGCCCACTCGCGCGTGTACTCGGCCATCTCCTGATGGCGCTGGTCGCGGGCGTCGTGGCTCTCATCAAGCATGTGTTTCATCTGCTTGCGGTACGCGAGCATGAGCGGAATCGCCGGCGTGGAGTGGGTCTGGCCCTTCCGGTCGTAGTAGTCCAGACAGCGCTGGAAGCCGCCGTACCACGACGCCGAGTCTTTCTCCAGTTCCCGCTCGTAGGCCGCGTCGCTGACGGCACAGACCGCGAGCCCCGGCGGCATGGCGAAGGCCTTCTGCGTGGACGTGAAGATGGCGTCGATGCCGTGTGCCTCGATGTCGATCTGGTCGCCGCCGAGGCAGGAAATCGCGTCGACGATGAAGTAGGTGTCCGGGTACTCCGCGACCACGTCGCCGATCTCCTCGATAGGGTTCCGGACGCCGGTCGAGGTCTCGTTCATCACGGCCCCGACGGCGTCGTAGTCACCGGATTCGAGCGCGTCACGGATGTCGCCGGGCTTGACCGCCGTGCCCCAGTCGTACTCGATGCGGTCGACGTCCTTGCCGAGGCGCTCTGCGACGTTGGCCTGGCGCTCGCTGAACGCGCCGGAGGTCGGCACGAGCATGCTGTCCTCAACCAGGTTGAGCGTCGTCGACTCCCAGAACTCCGTGCCCGACGCCGTGAGCACGATGACGTCGTTGTCGGTGCCGAGGAACTCCTTCGTGTCCTCGACGATGGTGGTGTAGAGGTCCGTCATCCGGTCCATCCGGTGGCCGAACATCGGTTCGGCCATCGCCTCGATAACGTCCTCGCGCACCTCGGTCGGCCCCGGGAGATACAGCGTCTTGTCCTGATAGTCGTCTTTGTATTCGCGTTTTTCGGTCACAGAACCACCTGTAGTAGATGACCACTCGAATCCGGGAGGCATGGTAGTTTTGATACCGGGCGAAGCGAACCGGCGTGCGGCCTGAGAAGAGCGGACCGCTCACGAGGAAAAGACACAGATGGCGGTTGTACCTTCCACGAAGTATTTATCAGTTGAATAACCACATTCGTCCATGGGCCGCCACACCCCGCTCACGGATGCCCAGCGAGCGGCCGTCGCGGATAGAGCGGTCAAGCAAGTCGCCGACACGCTGGTCGAGATGCACGCCAACTCGGGTTCGGGTCACCGCAGACCGCTCAGCGACGACGATACCAGCGGACGCCGTACATGACCAGACCGGCGTAAATTGCCGGGCCGAACAGAACTGTGGCACTGGTCGCTACCGCTCCGCTGAACAGATATCCGAGGAACACGTCGAGAAACACCAGCAGGAAGGGAGCGAGTGCGAGTGCCTTCCCGCCGGTTCTGAGCGCCGCGTCGAACGTCGACTGTGTCGCGGCAATTGCCCCGACACCGGCGACGACGAGGAGATACAGTGCAGCGCCCGGGGGCGAGACGAGTGGGAGGGTAAACAGCGCGATACCGGCAAGTACGACACCGACGAGTGTCGGCCCGTTGTCGCTCTGTGCGAGAGCGTTCTGGATACCGTCGACGTCGCCGGCGTTCAGCGCCGCTTCGAGGTCTGACGTGGTCTGGCTGCCGCCGGCATCGAGAACCGTCGTTCCGGTTCCGGCGTCGACCGGGCTCTCGAAGTCCCGGCCACAGTGCATACACCACGTCGCGGTCGCACTGACCTTCTCCGAGCAGTGAGGGCAGCGGGGGTCGGCGGTCATACTGTCATGTTCGAGGGCGCACAGTTAGCGGTTACGGGGGGAGAATATACAGGTGTCCGCGGTAAACGGGGTGTATGGATTGGGTCGCACGGGCCGAGAGCCTCCTGTACGACGGCGAGGTGATCGAAGCGGACGTCTGGCTGGACCGTGGCGGGGTCGTCGTGACGAGTCACCGCGTCCTCGTGTTCACGCCGGACCGCGAGGGGTCGAACTACCGACAGGTCGACCGCCCCAACGTCGAGGGCGTCGACGTCACCACCAGCGGCGACTGGTCGTTCCTCGAACTCGGCGTGAAGGCGCTGGTCGTCGGTGTCGTGCTTGTGGCCGCCGGGATGACCGTGAGCCTCGACAGCCTCGTGGGCAACGTCTCGCTGGACAGCGGCGGTGCCGCGAGCGCCGTCGGTATCGGGGGCATGCTTGGAATGCTCCAGACGATGCTGACGCTGATGGCGCAACTGGACGACCTGATGCGACTGTTCGGCGGTCTCGCACTGGCCTTTGCCGCCGTCGTCCTCGGTGTCTACCTCTGGAGCCGCGACCGACTGCTCGTCGTGCGCGTCGCCGGCGACGACGATATCGAGCTGACTGCACCGGACGACGAGAGCGTCGTCGACCGGATCGAAGCTGCCATCGTTCCGGAGGCTCCGCCTGCCGATGCCGGCAGTGCGGCCCAGTCGGCGCCAGACGACCCGCTCCCGTGACGTTCAACCCCGCCGAGCGCCAACCCTGTGCTAATGGACGCCGACGAGGTTCGAGAGCGCGCGGGGTCGTTGCCACGGGAGCCCGGCGTGTACCTGTTCGAACAGGGCCGGGACGACAAACGCCGGGTCCTCTACGTCGGGAAGGCTGTCGACCTGCGGGACCGCGTGCGCTCGTACGCCGACCCGCGGAGCGAGCGCATCGCCAAGATGGTCGAGCGAGCCGAAACCATCGACTTCGCCGTCACCGACACCGAGACACAGGCGCTGCTCCTCGAAGCGAACCTCATCAAGCGCCACCGGCCGCCGTACAACGTCCGGCTGAAAGACGACAAGTCCTACCCGCTGGTCCAGTTGACCGACCATGCCGTCCCCCGAATCGAGGTGACCCGTGACCCCGCGGACGGCGCAACCGTCTACGGGCCGTTCACCGACAAGGGGCGGGTCGAGACGGTGGTGAAGGCACTGCGGGAGACGTACGGGCTCCGGGGGTGTTCCGACCACAAGTACAGCAACCGGGACCGGCCCTGTCTCGACTACGAGATGGGCATCTGTACCGCACCCTGCACCGGCGAAATCAGCGAGGGCGAGTACGCCGAGGACGTCGAAGCCGTCACGCGGTACTTCGAGGGTGAAACCGGTGTTCTGGCGGACCCGTTGCGCCGCGAGATGGAGGCCGCTGCACAGAACCAAGAGTTCGAACGCGCCGCAAACCTCCGGGACAAGCTCGGGGCCGTCGAGGCGCTCCACGGCGAGGGCGACACTGCCGTCAGCGACTCCGGGGGATACCAGACGACGGACGTACTCGGGGCCGCCGTCGAAGGCGAGCGCGCCATCGTCGCTCGACTCCACGCCGAGGGCGGCAAGCTCGTCGAGCGGGACCGACACACGCTCGACGCACCTGACGGTGAAGGGACCGCTGGCGTGTATCGGGCGTTCATCCCGCAGTACTACGCCGAGCGGGAGCTACCCGACCGGATTCTCTGTGCCGAGGCCCCCGCCGATCCGGACCTCGAAGCGTGGCTGGAGAACGAAGGCGTCACGCTTGGTGTGCCGGGTGCCGGACGGGAGGCGACGCTGGTCGACCTCGCACTAAAAAACGCCCGCCAGCGCGGCGGGACCGACGACGAGACCGGACGGCTGGCCGACGCCCTTGGCATCGACCGTCCGGGCCGTATCGAGGGCTTCGACGTGAGCCACGCACAGGGTCGGTCAGCCGTCGGTTCGAACGTCACCTTCGTCGACGAGACGCCCGAGAAGAGCGACTACCGGCGGAAAAAGCTCACCGAACAGAACGACGACTACGCGAACATGCGCGAACTCCTCCGCTGGCGGGCCGCACGCGCCGTCGAAGGCCGGGACGACCGGCCGGACCCGGACCTGCTACTCATCGATGGCGGCGACGGCCAGCTCGGGGCGGCCCGCGACGCCCTCGCCGAGACCGGCTGGGACGTGCCGGCCATCGCGCTGGCGAAGGACGAGGAACTGGTCATCGCGCCCGACCGCGTGTACGACTGGGACAGCGACGCCCCGCAGCTCCACCTGCTCCAGCGGATTCGCGACGAGGCCCACCGCTTTGCCGTCCAGTACCACCAGACGCTACGGGACGAAGTGTCGACGACCCTTGACGACGTGCCCGGCATCGGCCCCGAGACGCGGAAGCGACTGCTCCGGCGCTTTGGCAGTGTGGACAACGTCAGGACAGCCTCTGATGAAGAACTGACGGCTATCGACGGTATCGGCGAGCAAACCGCGGAGACGATTCGGTCCCGGCTGCAGTGATTTTGTATAGCGTTTAGTGGTTTATCGAGCCATAGCGCTCAGATTCACTAATCTGTCGAGAAGAGGCTAAAGAAGGCCGCTATATGGCTATTCCAGCGTCTTAATGCCGTTATAGCGAAACGACCGAGTTCCGGAGCGTCCCGACACCCTCGTAGGTTATCTCGATTGTGTCACCGGGCGCGACCGTCCCCGGGTTGGCCGGACTGCCGAACGCAACAACGTCGCCAGGGCGGAACGTGAACCGCTCCGAGAGGTACGCGACCACTTCATGGGGACCGAACAGCATTTCGCTGGTGTTGGCAGACTGCCGGCGCTCGTCGTTGATATCGGTGTACATGTCGATACCGGTGGGGTCGACATCAGTCTCGATCCATGGCCCCAGGGGCCCGGACCCGTCGAAGGCCTTGCGTGCGGTTCGGCCCTGCTGGTCCAGCGCGTCGACGTCGTTCAGGATCGTGTATCCCGCGACTGCGTCCGGAACATCAGCTGGGTCGATATCGTGGCACCGCTCGCCGATGACCGCGGCAAGCTCACCGGCGTAGGTCAACTCGTCAGTAAACGGCGGGTAGGAGATGTCCTGCTCGTGGGCGAGCAGTGACGTCGGCGGCTTGATGAAGAAGTCAGGCTCCTCGGGCCGGTCGTAATCCATCTGGTCGTTGGTCGCAGCGTAGTTCCGGCCGACGCAGTACAGCGCGGTCGGTTCACACGGCGGGAGCAGTCGTCCATCGCGACCGACCACGTACTGGCCGTCGTCAGCGTGGACGACGCCATCGACGTATTCGCCGGTGAGCGGTCCATCCTCGGTCAGAAGTCGTGCGGTTCGCATACTGAGTGGTCCGTGTGGCGGTGAAAAAGGCGTGTCGGCTACAGTGTGCGCTGCTTCGTATCTATCACCGGCAGCAAGGCCTGAAACGCTGATTTGTCGCCGGTCCGGCGAAGTAGGTATTCCGTTTTTGGAGCCGAAGTAAATTCGATATCGCTATATCAAATCCTCGATGGCCGCGAAACTGGCATCGCAGTATTCGAAGGACGGAACAGTGGTGACGCCACCGAAGCGATTTTTTCGCACAGCGGCGTACCGACGAACATGGCTGTGACCCGACGGCTCCTCATGGCCGTCGTCGGAGTGTTGTCGTTGCTGGTCTATCTCTCGGCGGCATACGTGGGGTACGCGCTGCTTCTACCAGTGTGGGACAGCCGTCCGTCACCACTGACAGCCGCTCTGGTCGTTATCGGGACGGCAATTGTTTTCGGCATCGTGAACTACTGGGCTGCTACGGCGCGGCTCAAGCGGTCTCTCGACGCAGTCGAACTCTCGCGGGCGCGTGTGCCGGAGGTCTACCGCCGCCTCGACACGCTCGTCGATCAGATGGACGTCGAGACGCCGACGTTGCTACTGGCGGAGCTGCCGATCCCGAACGCGTTCGCCATCGGCGGCGGCGCTGGGGTCATCGTCGTCGACCGGCGGCTGTTCCAACTGTTATCCGTGACGGAGTTCGAGGCGCTGCTGGCACACGAACTCGCACACTTAGAGACCCGCGACGCGCTCGTTCAGACTGTCGCGTACAGCCTCGTCCAGACGTTTGTCGGGCTCGCTGGCCTCGTGGTGTTCCCCACCGTGGTGCTAACCGGCGGTATCGCCCGTTCGCTCGCGTTGCTTCGCGGCGACCCGTCGTCGTGGTCGCGTTCCTGGCTCGGGCGGGCACAGCAGTACGCGCTACAGGTCGTTGCTGGTCTCGGGTTCGCGGTAACGCTGCTGATACTCGGCTACTCCAGGCGTCGAGAGTTGGCAGCCGACGACCGCGCGATCGAGATAACGGGGAATCCCGTTGGACTCGCCCGAGCCCTCACGAAAATCGAGCAGGCGTCGAAGCCGGAGACCGGTCTCCTGCGACAGTTATACGTTCACAGCGAAGCGGACAGCGAGCTTTCACGTCTCCTATCGACGCACCCGCCGATAGACGAACGGATACAGCGGCTACAGGAGATCGCAGCACGGTAGTTCCGCGAGGGTGAGTGAGTCGTCAGGCAGCCGTCGGTAGCTGCGTCGTTCAGCGACGGTCGGTAGCGCCGTAGTATATGCACACTAGCTCTTTTAGAGATATATCTTGCATTTCAGTAAACATATAGGAGATATATGACTAAGAATCGGTATTCTTCGTGGTAGATACCGGTCGAAACACGTCGGTTTTGGCGTGTCTGACCAACGACAGTCTCGTTTGAGGCGTGAGAGGGATACGAACATTGTACACCAATCTCGTCGAGGTGAGTGAGCAGCCGGATGTGTCGCGTCTGAGGCTGACACGGGGAGAGTCTCTATATGCACATTGAGAGCAACATAGCGGTCCTAGAAACCGCTATGTTCGGCAAGGCCCTTACATCCGCATATGCAAGCCAGCATCCCGCAGCGAGCGACCGAGGGGGCAAAGAGCCACACATACGGATGCCCGCTGTGTAACTGTGGTGCGGACAGCGAAGACGACATTTACTGCCATCTGCTGGTCTCACACCGGAAGAGCGCACTTGTTGACGCCCTTCTCGAAAGAGTGGACAGCGACGAGTTGGCCCGGGTTTAATTTCGGTACGGGCGTCAGTATCATCTGGTAGTACTAAATAGTTAATTCTGGAGAGAGTAGTACAGTATTTGTGTTCACACTTGTCCACTTGTTACCCATATTCTGAAATCTGAGGGTAACACCGGCACCGTTCGTGTGGTAGATTCGACCCGGTTCAAGAGCCTTTGGGCGTACTACAGCGCATTGGCTGATATTTTTTCGTCGGTGCTGTTTATCGCTATAAATTAAATACCGCTATATCAAATGTCGGGAGAGCGGCTCGGGCGGCGGCCAGTCCAGCAACTACCAGCAGCGGATCAATAACATACATACACATGTTATACTATGAGATGGATTTATATACTAGGAGGAGGCGCAGCAGCGATCAGTCGTAGCGACACGGCAACAGAATGCGAATAGCTCAGGGAGACCGGTACGGACCGACGAATAGTAATTTCCAAGCAACGCAGATACCGCAACGCGGCCACGCTGACGTTGTGACAGATCTGGCAACACACAGATCGTATTGTCGTGCTGTTTGACAGCGGTAGCTATTTTAGTGCCTTCAATTGCGGTTCCGCTGTGAGTCGGGCATCGCGAATTCGGGGTTGGACCGGCGACGCTGGGTACACTGGCTACGGTGCCTGTTATCCAGCATTCCCCCGTGACCCACCGGTCGTTCCATACCGTCGAACGACGCGGCACAGCGAAGGATGGGAAACGCGTAAGTATTGGGAATGAGATGAATCAAACGTATGACGCAGACGTATGAGAACTATATCGGCGGTGAGTGGACCGGGAGCGGAGAGACACAGGACGTCACGAACCCGGCAGACGAGACTGACGTCGTCAGCACGGTTCCGGTGGCCTCGGCGGCGGACGCCGACGAAGCGGTCGCGGCCGCGGCGGAAGCAACAGACGAATGGGGCGGAATGTCTGGCCCGGAGCGCGGCGTGCTCCTGCGTGAGACCGGTGAAATCCTGAAGTCCCGGAAAGACGAGCTTGCGGAGACGCTGACCCGCGAAGAGGGGAAACCGCTCGGCGAAGCCGAGGGCGAGGTACAGCGTGCGATTGATATCTTCTATTACTACGCGGAGAAGGCCCGCGACTTCGGCGGCACTGTCAAACAGCCAAGCGGCGGCCGCGCCGGTCTGCAGACGAAAAAAGAGCCGATGGGCGTCGCGGCGCTTATCACGCCGTGGAACTACCCCATCGCGATTCCGGCCTGGAAGATCGCCCCGGCGCTTGCGGTCGGCAACACCGTCGTCATCAAGCCCGCGATGCAGGCGCCGACCGTCGGCGCGATGATCGTCGAGGCGCTGGACGAGGCCGGGATTCCGGACGGCGCTATCAATCTCGTCTGTGGCCCCGGTAGCGAGGTCGGCGAGCGACTGACCACCCACGAGGATGTCGACGTAGTGTCGTTCACCGGCAGCGCGGCCGTCGGCGAGCACGTCTACGAACAGGCGACAAGCAACGGGAAGCGCGCGCAGGCAGAGATGGGCGGGAAGAACCCGACCGTTGTCATGCCGAGCGCCGACGTGGACAAAGCGGCCGACATCGTCGGAGCAGGGGCCTTCGGCGGGACGGGCCAGGCCTGTACGGCCACGTCCCGGGCCATCGTCCACGAGGACGTGTACGACGAGTTCCTCGACGCCGTCGTCGACTATGCAGAGTCGCTCGAGATCGGAAACGGCCTCGACCGGGCCGGCATGGGTCCCCACGTCAGTGAGGACGAGCTCGCGGGGAGCCTGGAGTACATCGACATCGCACAGTCGGAGGGAGCAACCCTCGAAACGGGCGGCGAAGAGCTCGCTGGTGGCGAGTACGACGCCGGGAACTTCATCTCGCCGGCCGTCTTCTCCGACGTCGAACCTGACATGCGCATCGCACAGGAAGAGGTGTTCGGGCCGGTGCTCGCCGTGATTCCTGTCTCCGACTTCGACGAAGGTGTCGAGGTCGCCAACGACATCGACTACGGGCTCTCGGCCAGCATCGTGACCGACCGAATCGAGGAGGAAAACGAGTTCATCGAGCGCTCCGAGTCTGGTGTGGTCAAGGTCAACGAGAAGACGACCGGACTGGAACTGCACGTTCCCTTCGGCGGCCTCAAGCGCTCCTCGACGAACACCTACCGCGAGCAGGGCGACGCCGGGCTGGAGTTCTTCAGCTACATCAAGACGGTGTACCGCAACAGCTAATCGAGGCGGCCACCGTCGCTGACGGTGGAGTGTAGTTTCTGTTACAATAAAGTTATATAGTATTATTCTTAATATCCTGTTGCTCTTGTCCACCGCAAGAGCGAGCGTACAAAGTCATGGTCGTAGCCCAACCGGCCGACGATGGTGGAACGGTCCCAGCATCGACACTGTCTGTCCCGTACAGACGTTCCACTCTCGTTATTAGCGCCCCGGCATCCGAAGCAAGTTTCACTACCGCGAAGTGCCACTAGCCGGACCGGTCAGAATACGGCGAGAAACGGGACCGGTATCCGATTGGGCGCAGCGCCGTTCTGTCGTTGGCAGTCATTGTAGACACCCCGTGTGAACACAGCGAGCGGGGCGGAGCTTCGAAGCGGCCCCCTTGTCAAACGAACCGTGGCGCTCCGCCCTCGACAGTCCGTTCAGTATTATGGAATGTTCCCGTAACGGTTGTACTGTCGTTATTCTCGATACGGAAACCGGAGAGCGTAGACGAAGACAGTCCACAGACGGCCCGTGAAACAGTATTTTCCGCCCGGATTATCGACGGGTCGCTGTAGAATATATGCGGGTGAGACTGTCATATCGTTCCATAATACCAAACATCTATGTCATCTGCTGGGACTAGTTTACTCAACAGACGAACTACCATTCGCTACTCTGGAACAGCGGGAGCTGACACGGGCGTGCCAACACAAAAGATAATATCCAGCCAGTCGATGGCAGTGGCATGAACGTTGACGCGCTCACGGGAGGATTCGACCGTCGAGACTGGCAGGAACAGACAGAGACCAACGATCCAGTACGGTTCGCGATGATCGGCGTCGGCTGGTGGACCACCGAACAGGCGATGCCCGCCGTCGACGCGGGGGACCTCTGTGAAACGACTGTGCTGGTCAGCAGTGACCGCGAGAAGGCGGCCGATGTGGCCGCTGATTCGGAGACAGTCGAACACGCGATCACCTACGAGGAGTTCCACGACGGGGCTGCGAGCGATGCGTACGACGCCGTCTACATTGTCACCCCGAACGCGCTCCACCTCCCCTACGTCGAGACGGCGGCAGAACTGGGGAAGGCAATCCTCTGTGAGAAGCCGATGGAGGCCACCATCGAGCGCGCCGAGCGAATGGTCGAGGTCTGTGACGAGCACGACGCGACGCTGATGATCGCCTACCGGATGCACACCGAGCCAGCCGTCCGGCGGGCGAAAGACCTCATCGACGAAGGGTACATCGGCGAACCGCTGTTCGTCCACGGGAATATGACCGAGCCCATCCTCGAACTCGTCCCCGACCCCGACCAGTGGCGGCTGGACGGGGAGCTTTCCGGCGGCTGTGCCGTGATGGATATCGGCCTCTATCCGCTGAACACGAGCCGATTCCTGCTGGATGCCGACCCCGTGGCCGTCCGGGGGACTGTCGCATCGGTACAGGAAGAGTTCGCCGACGTGCCAGACGAACACGGCGCGTTCCAGTTAGATTTCCCCGGCCACATGTACGCGATGTGTACAGCCAGCCAGAACGCCCATCTCGACAGTCACATCTCCGTACTCGGAACCGAGGGCAAGGTCCGCGTCGAACCGGCCTTCTATCCCTGGGACGACCGCGCGCTCCAGCTTTCTCACGAGGGAACGACGGTCGACATCGACTTCGAACAGATCGATCAGATGGAAGAAGAGTTCGAGTACTTCGCCCACTGTCTGCTGACCGACACTGAGCCCTACGCCGACGGTGAACACGGCCTCGTCGACATCAACACGATCAAGGCAATCTACGAGGCCTCCGAGACGGAGTTGACAGTCACACTCGACTGAATGCGGTACGAGATTTTTTGACCCGGCCAGGCGTAGTTCGGCGCATGGTTCAGTCAACGTGGGACGACTGGTTCGTCCACGACGAGATAGAGGCGACAGACCCCGGCGGTGGCGTCGTAATCTGGTATCTCGGCTGTAACGGCTTCGTACTCCGGTCGCAGTCGACGACGCTGTACATCGACCCCTACTTCGGGACTGGCGACCCGCCGAACCTCATCCGCATGATTCCGGTACCGATGGACCCCGCCGACGCGACCCAGTGTGATGCCACGCTCGTCACACATGAACACATCGACCACATGCACCCGCCGTCGTACGGCCCGCTGGTCGAGGACCTCGGAGCGGACCTGTATGCGCCGTCGGCGTCGTACGACTCTCCGGACTACGACGGTGAGATGCGGGTGCCCGACGAGAAGCGCAACGAAATCACCGTCGGCGACGAGTTCGCTGTCGGCGATTTCACCGTTCACGTTACTGGCACCAACGACCCCGACGCCATCGAACCGGTGGGGTACGTCATCAAGCACGACGCCGGGACGTTCTTCCACGCCGGCGATAGCCGGCCTGCCGAGGCGTTTGCCGACGTCGGCGAACGGTTCGACATCGACGTGGGCGCGCTGGCGTTTGGCACCGTCGGCTCTATCTACGAGCCCGAGCCGGACTGCGGTGTCAGAACGAAGTGGTACATGGACGAAAACGAGATTATCGAGGCCGCAAATCAGCTCCAGCTATCCCGGTTGCTCCCCTCACATCACGATATGTGGCAGGGCGAAGCCGGCGACCCGAAGGTGCTCCACGAGCACGCGGTGTCGTTCGACTACCCCCGAGTCATCGAACCGCTGTACATCGGCTGTTCGGTTCGGCTGGGTGAGGCCGGTATTCGCCGTATTGACGCGCTGGACTGAGTGAGACCGTGGTTCCGGTCGCTGCTGTGTCGACCACTCAAACAGCGACGGCGTATCTGTCGCGGGGTAGCTTTAATATCCCCACCACAGTATGTCCGGCAAATGTCGCCAACGATAACGAGGATCGAAAGCCGAGAGTTCGAGTACCCCCTTAATGACGTCGGGACCGACAAGCACGGCTTCAATCTGGTCTATGCGCCGGGCGAGACAACCACGCGGAAACTGTTCGGCGTACAGATTTACACTGACGAGGGAATCACGGGCGAGTACGTCGGCGGGAACTCGCCGGCAGCCGCCCAGTACAACATCATTGCCCAGTATCTTATTGGCAAGGACCCGCTGAAACGCGAGAAGCACTGGTCCGAATGCAAGCGCGCGCTCCGGAAGTACGACCGGATGGGCATCGGCCCAATCGACATCGCGCTGTGGGACTTCGCCGGCAAGTACTACGACGCACCGATTCACGAACTGCTGGGGACCTACCGCGAGCGTATCCCCACCTACGCGTCGACGTACCACGGCGACGACGCGGGCGGGCTGGACTCGCCCGAGGCCTTCGCCGACTTCGCCGAGGAGTGCCGCGACGAGGGCTTCGGCGGCTTCAAGATTCACGGCTGGGGCGGCGGCGACGACGCCCGAAGTCTCGACCGCGAAGTCGAGGCAGTCCACGCCGTCGGCGAAGCGGTCGGCGACGAGATGGACCTGATGCACGACCCCGCCTGCGAACTGGAGACGTTCGCCGACGCGCTGGAACTGGGCCGGGCGCTCGATGAACAGGATTTCTTCTGGTACGAGGACCCGTTCCGTGACGGCGGTATCTCACAGCACGCCCACAAGAAGCTGGCACAGAAACTCGACACGCCGATCCTCCAGACTGAACACATCCGCGGACTGGAAATCAAATCCGACTTCGCCGCCAGCGAGGCAACCGACTTCCTCCGAGCCGACCCCGAGTACGATGCAGGCATCACCGGTGCGATCAAGGTGGCTCGCATGGCCGAAGCGTACGGCCTCGACGTGGAGTTCCACGCACCCGGCCCCGCCCAGCGCCACTGCATCGCCGCCTGCCGGAACTCGAACTACTACGAGATGGCGCTGGTCCACCCGGACTGCCAGAACACCCAGCCGCCAGTGTACGAGGGCGGCTACTCCGACCTGATGGACGCCGTCGACGACGACGGGACAGTCAGCGTCCCCGACGGCCCCGGCCTGGGCGTGGAGTACGACTGGGACTACATCGAGGACAACACCACCGGGAGCGTCCACGTCTACGAATAGCGGCACTGTTTTTCCCGGTAAGCGCACTCCGTCCGTTTTGACTGCCGCAGTAGCGAGCCGTCTCGTCGTTCGCGGGGACAGGCCGCCGAGCGTCGTCCTGTTGGGTCCCAGGCGAATACTTATGCCGGAATCGTCCGAACGGATAGTAGTTGATGACAGACGGAGACAGGACCCTGACCCGCCGGGAAACGCTCCGCGCAGCCGTCGCCCTCGGAGGGTCGACAGGGCTCGCAGCCTGCCTCGACCTGGAGGGGCAGCCAACGGAGGCGGGAGGGACAGACCGCGGTACCGACCGGCCGGCTGGCACCGAATCGGAGGCTGAACTACCGAGTCGACAGCACGCGTGGAACGAGTTCTCTCGAACCGACGAGCACGGGAATCCGGTGCCGGCTCGGCACCATGTGTTGTTGCTGGCCGACTATGTTGG
Organism: Haloarcula sp. KBTZ06; assembly: GCF_048595605.1. Classification (NCBI taxonomy): domain Archaea; kingdom Methanobacteriati; phylum Methanobacteriota; class Halobacteria; order Halobacteriales; family Haloarculaceae; genus Haloarcula; species Haloarcula sp. KBTZ06. The sequence continues at coordinate 145,360 of NZ_CP184337.1, read as the reverse complement.
CGACGGACCGGTCAATGATGGCGACCGGACACAAGCGGAGAACGCGTTTCGCGAGCTAGAGGAGACGTATCGGTGGGGGTCTGACGGGCTTCTGTTTACTGTCGGCTACTCCCCAGCGTACTTCGACCGGTATGACGAACCGCTCTCCGAGTTGGTCGACCTGCCACAGCCAGCGGCGCTGGCCCCTTTCGAGGACCCGTCGTTCGATACCCCGGATCTCCTCGTTCATCTGGCAAGCGACCGCGCTTCGGCGGTGCTGGAGGCCAAGCAAGCGCTGTTCGGTGAGCTGGAGACCGCAAACGGGAGCGAAGTCACCGAAACCATAGACGGGACGGTCGATTTGATCGACCGACGGACAGGGTTTATCGGTGCGGGGCTCCCGGCGGAACACGACGACGTGGATGGCGTTCCGGACGGCGCGGTCCCCGAAGATGCACCGCTGTTCATGGGTTTCAAATCGGGGTTTCGACAGAATCAGGCGACGGAAGACAGCGTAACGATCGCGGAGGGGCCGTTCACGGGCGGGACCACGCAACACCTCTCACTGCTACACACGGAACTGGAACAGTGGTACAACCAAGACTCCCGGGAACAGCGCGTCGCCAAGATGTTCTCGGCGACGCACGCAGCGAAGAACCTGGTCGAGGGCGTGGGCGACAACCTCGGTGATTCGTCGCTCGTAGCGGAGACTGGCGTCGCTGACCGAGTCGAGGACGACGCATTTGAGAAGGGAGTGGTCGGGCACGCACAGAAACTCGCGCGTGCACGAGATGAGGGCGGTGACCCACGGCTCCTCCGGCGCGATTTCGCGACGGTAGACGATGGCCAAACCGGAGTACACTTCCTCAGTCTTCAGGAGGGCATAACGGACTTTATCCGGACCCGGAACGGCATGAACGGCGACGACGTTGCGAATGTCGGCGGCGTCGGTACGAAGAACAACAACGGGATACTGCAATACGTTACGACGGTTCGACGCGGGAACTACTTGCTCCCGCCCCGCTCGAAACGCTCGTTCCCCCGTCCGTCGTGACCCAGCCGGCCCCACAGTCCGCCCGAACGACGGCGACGGTCTATCCCTGACAAGGTTTTTTTATCCTTTCCGAGAGCAGAGGGATACCATGTCGCCCAGGAGAAACCCGACGCGCCGGGACTTCATCGCTACGAGCGGGGTAGCACTTGGGGTGAGTGTCGCCGGCTGTGCAACGGGGGATGACGCCGCGGACGAGACCCCGTCCGAGGCTGCACCTGGCGGTACCGAATCGACGCCCGAGGGAACCGAACAGGGACGGGGAAATGAGCTCCCGACAGCGTCTGCCCAGGAACGGCCATTAGTGCACATCCCGGCACATCAAGACGGGATGCGGATGGTCGGTATGGCGGAGGTAGGACCGTATATGGTGGCGATGTCCTATACACTGCTTCACGACTTCTGGATACTAACTGGCAAGGAGAAGAGTTACGTACAGATCGAGGACGGGCAGGGACTGCATCTCATGGCAACCGTGTGGGACCCGGAGTACAACCAGCGCATCCCGCTGGGTAGCCCGCCTGTCGAGGTTCGAGATGCCGCGAGCGGCGACAGTGTGACCGAAAAGTCGCTGTGGCCGATGCTGTCCCAGCAGATGGGCCCACACTTCGGGGACAACGTCGCGTTTCCGGAGGAGGGAGAGTACACGGTGCAACTCTCGTTTGACCCGGTCTCAGCGCGGCAGTTAGGGGAGTATCACGGGCGGTTCACCGACGCGGTGGACGCCGAGTTCGACCTGCTGTTCAGAACCGACATCACGAACAACATTCGCGAGCGGTTCGTCGACGAGGCGGGACAAGCGGGGGCGCTCGAACCGATGGAGACGGATATGCAGCCCGACGGAAGGCTGGCGGATGCAGCGTCGCTACCGGGTGAACACGGCGGGATCATCGAAAGTGGTGCTGCGGAATTTGTGGTGCAGGTGCTGCGTAGGGCTCCGGCCGGAATCGACAGCTCTGGTCCGTATCTCGCCGTGTCCGCTCGAACGCCGTACAACCAGTATCCCCTCCCGTTCATGGGTCTCCGAGCAACTGTGGCCAACGCCGGCGAGGAGGTCCGCGAGCCACTGAAGGCAGCCATTCACCCCGAACTGGGGTATCATTACGGTGCCCCGTTCCCTGCTATCGCGATGGGTGACGACGTGACGCTTTCGGTCGGGGCCCCGCCACAGGTCGCGCGACATCGCGGCTACCAGACTGCGTTTCTGGAGTTCGACGACACGACGCTCACGCTCGGAGACGGGACGTAGGGGGCTACTCGGGGACACAGCGAGGAGATGACAGTTCTCACGCCAGACATGGCCTGGCCGTGTACTGTCAGCTACGATCGAGATGCAACTCCGGGCCAGAGTGCCACATCGGGAGAGAATCTGCTACCGCCGAGACGACGGAACCCGGCTACAACCATCGCACGGAAGGCGGGCGCTGGGATGCCAGACGACCGACGCCGAGAGAGCGCACGACGGCGATGCGGCCCAGTGTAGGACACGCCGCACACAGCGGCGAGACAATCATGGTCGGCCAAGCGAATCCATGTTCGTAGCTACTCTGTCTTGATTCGGCCTTCGACCGACGGCGAAATCGTCCCGTCCTCCTCGATTGCGTCCTCGACGATGACCGACAGCAGTTCGCCCTCGTTCGCGTCGATAATCCTCGGGGCGTCCTGGAACATCGTGTAGCTGTCGCCGCCTGTGGCGGTGAAGCCGTTCGTTGCGACGGTGTAGGTCGCTTCGGTGTCGAGTGGCTCACCACCGACTGTTACCTCCGTGACGCGGTCGCCCTTCGATTTGTCCGGGTCGTATGTGTAGCGCATACCGCTCACCTGCAGGAATCCGCCCCCGCCGGTCGAACTGAGCTCCAGTGCCTCGACCAGCGTTTCACCGGTGACCTCGATGGTCACCTGGTTGTTCCCGAACGGGAGGACGCTGTAGACCATTCGTCTCGTGATGTCCCCTTCGGGGTAGAGTTCGTCGGTCCGGATACCCCCACCGTTCTGGATTGCGACGTCCGCGTTGCCGTGGCTGCGGAGCGCATCGGCGATGTAATTCCCGAAGTTTGACTCCTCGGAACGCACAGTGTCCTCGCGGGCATCGAGTGGGACGGTTGTCTCTCCGATGACGACGTCGAGCTCGTCGCTGAGCTTGCTTTCGTAGCTTTCCGCGACTTCGAACACACCTGGGTGCGGTTCGACGCGGCCCTCATCAACCGCGGCAGCGGTGTCGTACACCGTCAGGCTGTGGTCGGTTCGCTCCCCGTCTTCGACAGTGAGCGTCAGTTCGCCGAGGTAGTCGTACTCGTCGTCAACAAAGGAAAGCACCGTGTCGTTCACGACTTGGGGCTCCTCGGAGAACGTCGCGGCGTGGTCGCCGACGATGGCGTCGATACCGTCGACAGACTCCGCGAGCTCGACGGCGGCCGGGCTTGCCACGTGGGACAGCACGACGACAAGATCAGCGCCGTCGTCCCGCATTTCGGTCACGACTTCCTCGACCGGGGCTTCGAGGCCCGGGACCTCCGTCGTCTCGCCCATGGTGGTGATCGTCGGCGCTTCGACGTTGATTATGCCCGTGAGCCCGACAGTCACATCGCCGGCCGAAACGAGTTCGTACTGGCTCGCTCCCTGTTCAGCGCCGAACACGTCGCCCGTTTGTGCGTTGCGGGCGTTCGCGCTCACCCACTGGAACTCGCTGTCGGAAATGCGGTCCCGCAACACGTCCGGCCCTCTGTCGAAGTCGTGGTTCCCGAACGTGTCGAACTCCAGCCCGCCCTCATTGAACGCGTCGACGATGTGTTTGCCGTCGAACTGTGCGGAGAGAATAGAGGTGGCCAGGTCGTCGCCGGATCCGACCTTTATTGAGTGGTCGTTGTTGTCCGCGATCTGATTCATCAGGTCGAAGTAGGTAGCGATGTTCGCCGCCTCTTCGAGGTCGCCATAACTGCCGTGGACGTGGGTGTCGTGGACGAGCGTCACCTCGCCCGTTGCAGGTTCAGATGTGCTCTCGGCCGTGCCAGATGAGGTCGTGGTCTCCTCAGCATCTGTAGATGCTTCGTCGGTCTGCTCGGTGCCGTTGTCGGAACTGGAAGCACAGCCGGCGATTCCCGCAACGCCGAGTGCAGCAGTAGCCGAGAGGAACTTCCGCCGGTCGACTGGTGTGTTCGTCGTATCGTTCTCCGATCGGTCCGCTGAAGCGGCTTCTAGGTCTTCTTTGTTGCTTCGTGACACAGCATACATTAGATTGAACGTTTATATAAAATGTTTGCTGGGTGCTAATTTGACGGAACTACAACAAATAATCCACACAGACGCTGGTGTGGTAATATTGCACAAAGTGAATCACAGACTTGTGCCATATTGGCATTCGGTCGGCAATAGCACAGTAGCGCAAGTTCGGACACACTCGTGCTGCAGCGGTGGAGCAGTCCGCGCCTCAGTGGTCTGGTTTCCGTGGCTTCAGGCTGTCGGCTCATCGGATTTTCGCCCCGAAGACAGTTTCACGGGTGTTATCAGGGCGTTGTAATAGCAGAACCGACACAGCAAGCGGTCGCTACTGCGTCGCGTAGGCTTGGAGGCCCGTCTCAAGGATGTCCCGGTATCGGTCGACGTCGATGTCGACAGCGACACGATTGTTGGGGTCGTTGTCGGTCGTGCCGTGCTCGTCACAGATGACGGCCCCGTGGCAGGGACCGCCGGTCGTGTCTACCTCAATGTGGTACTCCTCGAAGGTGAGTACCGATTCGTCGATGAGATCGGCGACGACGGCGGCGTCGTGGATAGCCGGTGCGTCGGCGAGCGGGTAGGTCCCGGAGTCGGGTCGGTAGTCGAGCCACTCGGCGATGGTTCCGCGGACGCCGTCGGCCGTGCGGAACTCCTCGATGAACTCGGGGGAGACGGTGGCGCGGTTGGTCACGTCCAGGCCGACCATCCGCGTGTTGGCGTCCTGCAGGACGCGGCTGGCCGCCGCGGGGTCGTTGTGGAAGTTGGCCTCGGCCATCGGCGTCACGTTCCCGGTCGTCATCGCCGCCCCACCCATGAGATAGATGTCCTCGACGAGGTCGGGTAACCGGGGCTCCTTGGCCAGTGCGATCGCCAGATTCGGAAGCGGACCGACGGCTGCGATCGTCAGTTCGTCCCCGTACTCGTGGGCGGCTTCGACGATTGCGTCGGCCCCGTGGATGTCCCGCGTGTCGCCGTCGGCGTCGGGGATGTCGCCGTGGAGCCCGTTCTCGCCGTGAATCCACTCGGCGGTCGTGAGATCGTCGACGAGCGGACGCCCACAGCCCCGGGACACCGGAACGTCGTAGCCACCGAGGCCCAGTATCGCGTGGGCGTTTCGCGTCGTGTTCTCGATAGTCGTGTTCCCGCAGACAGTCGAGAGACCGACAACGTCGATTGCATCGTGACCGAGCGCCATCGCCAGCATGACCGCGTCGTCGCAGCCAGGGTCCGTATCAAAGAAGACTTTGCGTGACATACCTCCGAAATTCCGCCCATCGGGTCTTAAAGGCTGGTACGTACCGGATGTAACACGGAAGCACCGCTGTAGACAGACCTGTGGACGATCTGTCGGGCCATCGTCGCTACCACAATCGGTGTGTCGGAATGTGTGGCCGACAGATTAGGTGTGTCCGTCAACGCCGTCTTATACTGGCCAAGCGGTGTGATAGCAGGGGACAGCAAAGAGTCGGTCCATCCCCAGAGTCGAAATCCGAGCCACGGTTCGAAGGGACGAGGCGAAGTTGGTCGTTCGTTACAGACAACAGTCAGTATCCGGAAATAGTGCGTCTATCATAAATTTTAACTATATAGTCATAATACTGTACGGGAAGTGATGGACAGAAATCACATACGACCAGTACTACTCAGCGTACTACTCGTTCTGTCGGTGGTCAGCACCGGCTTCCTTGGAAGTGCCGCTGCTGTACCGAGCGAGCAAAACGAGTTGGTAACGGCGAATAGCCAGACAGCGACACAGACAGCCGCAGCTGGTGGGGCGACCTGTCAGCTTGACAGTAGTTGTCCAGTGCCTGATAATTCGGTCGATCTCAACAACAGTGGGGCCGGGGTCGACGTGTTGATCGACGGGAGTCATCAGGGCTCGACGTTCACGAAGTTCGCAAACCGACTCAGCGAACGCGGGTACGACGTCGACACGAAACGGTCGACGACCGGCGGGCTGACCTCGTGGAACAGTTCGGCCGCGAACGGGCTGTCGGACTACGACGTGGTCGTTATTCCCGTCCCTCAGACGGCCTATAGCGAGGCCGAACAGGATGCGATCGACGAATACGTCAGAAACGGCGGCAGCCTGTTCGTCGTCGGGGATTGGACCTCACCGCTACAGGGTCACGCCGGCAAGCTCAACGACATCACCGACCCGTACGGGCTCCACTTCAACGGCGAGAGCGACAAGTGGCTCCGGAACATTCAGGACCCGACCAACAAGACAGTCGAAGACTACGAGTGGCGAGTTGTGCTCCACAACACGGGCCAACATCCGATAATGAACAACGTGGACACCGTGGAGTACGACGGCGTCAGTCTCAACGTGACCGACACGGACAACGGGACGCAGGCCCCGTTGCTGTACGGTGACAGCGATACCTACGAGTACACTTACTCCACGACAGAGAAAGAGTACCCCCGCGGCGAGCGCATCGTCGGTGCGGCCGCGACGTGGGACATCGGTGACAACGGCCGCGTCGTCGCCTTCGGCAGCCAGAAGTCGCTCACGACGTATCTCACCGACGAGTGGCAGGCCGAACACCAGCAGACCGATACGCGGCCGTTCCTCTTCCGAACGGTGAAGTGGCTGGCCTCGTCGGGCCACGTCGAGCGACCGGACAGGCCGGTCGCCGTCACCGGCGAGCAAATCAAGGGCGGCGAGACGCCGGCGAACGAGACCATCGTCCTGAAAAACAGCGAAGTCGCCGCCGCTATCGGCACTGAAACTAACGGTCCTTTCGGCACGTTGCCGGGCGGTATCTACGACGCCAACGCGTACGGGCTGACGACCGACCAGATCGGCGTCGCCGAGTTCGCGTTCAACAACTTCGGAACGTGGCCGAACTACGAGTCCTTCGAGCGCCAGAACGCAACCGGTCCGAACGACGCAGCAGTCGTCACCGCGACCGGCCACGTCAGTACGAACCCGAACGTTTCAGTCACGACGACGTACACGCTGCCGGCCAATTCCAGCCACATCTGGATCAACACCACGATGGAGAACGGCGGCGACCAGCGCCTTCCGGTCAATGATTCCGAGCGTCTCCAGAGCGGGGCAGCACTGAGTTCCGAGGGGCAGTCGACCTGGCTCCCCGGTTCGGGGAGAATCGAGGAGACGCGCTCGCCGCCAGTGAGTGCCGACACACTCGACCAGCCCTGGGCCGCGCTCACTGGTGACCGCGTGAGCTACGGCGTCTGGGGCGGGAACGACTCCTTTACCTCGTACACGGGTTCCACAACCTGGATTGACCCGTGGCTCGAACACCGTCTCGACCCCGGCGAAACGCGGTCAGCGGAGTTCGCTCTCTTTGTCGGCGAGGACGGTTCAAGTAGCGCGACCAGCGAGTACTACAACAAGCAGCAGGGAACCGAGACAGGGACGGTGACTGGCAGTATCGAAAGCACGGACAACGAGTCCGTCTCACAGGCCACAGTCACCGCCTCGAAGGGCGACCGCGCGTTCACCTACACCGTCGGGTCGGAGACCGGAACGTACGAACTCGAACTCCCCGCCGGTGAGTACACGCTGACGGCCGATGCCAGCGGGTTCGCAGCATCAGAGCCCAAGTCCGTCACCGTCAGCGGCGGCGAAACGACAACCGCCGACTTCGACTCGCTAGAAGGACCGGCTCCCGTCAACGTCACCGCAACGATAGACGACGAGGGCGAGGTCAGTCCCGCCGATGCCCGGATTACGGTGCTCGACGGCGGCACCGCGGTCCAGACCGTCTACACCCGGACGACGCCGGCCGGCACGGCCTCGTTCCAGCTTCCGCCCGGCAACTACACGCTGGTGTTCAACCACGGGACCGGCTACATCGCCGAACCAGTCGAGAAGAACATCTCGGTGACGCCCGGCGAGAAAGTCAGCGTCAACGCGACGTTCACCGAGGAGCTGGACCCCAGCGAACGCAACTGGGTCGGCATCGATCCCCACGCCCACAGCAGCGTCAGCTTCGACGGCAAGACGCCCATCGACAACTTCGTCGCCATCCAGAAATCGGCGGGCGTCGACGCGGTGTTCATTTCCGACCACAACGCCATCGGCGGCTGGGGCTCGATGGAGTCACAGGCCGCAGAGCGCGACATCATGTTCATCCGGAGCGAAGAGATAACCACCGGTGACCTCGGGCACTTCAACCCCTACCCGATGCACGGCGAGGAGATGGTCGACTCCGACGGGACCCTCGTGGAGTTCATCGAGGAGTCCCGGAACCGACACAACGCAACGGTGTTCCAGATCAACCATCCGGGTGACCGCTTTGTCAGCCTCGACAGTGCGCCCGGCCAACACGAGGAGTACCTTCCGATGGTCGACGCCATCGAGGCGTACAACGGTCCGTACGGCGAATCCGACGCTGCCAGCGTTCAGGGGCTGTTCACCCTCTGGAACGAGGGCTACGAGATCACGGCGACCGGTGTCAGCGACGACCACTGTTCGCAGTGCTTCCCGGCGAAATACGGCACCGCCCGCACGCGGGCATACGTTGAGGGACCCGTCACGCCTGAGAAGTGGGCCCAGTCCGTGAAAGACGGACATACGTACGCGACGTACGGTCCCGCCGTCGAGTTCACCGTCGACGACAGGATGCCTGGCGAGACCGTGAACACGACCGCCGGGTCGTCCGTAGAGGCGTCCGCAACGGTCCGGAACCTCGACGAACTGGCCTACGCCGAGGTCATCCGGAACGGCACGACGGTCTCGAACGTCACGCTCGACGGGACGAACGACACCATGAGCACTGACGTGGACATCGACGGGAACGCCTGGGTCGCCTTCCGCGTCGTCGACGAGGACGGCGACCGAGCGCTGACCAGCCCGGTCTGGATTTCGACCGACCAGCAGGCCGAATCCGGGACTGACGGCAACGGCGAATCCGGCGGCACTACGGGGACTGCAACGCCGGCGGACACCGAGGGCGAGTCAGCGGCAACAGCAGCGGATGACACTGCAACCGCGGAGTCGGAGACGACCGCCGCGTCCGGACCCGGGTTCACCGCCGTCGTCACACTGTTCGCGCTCGTCGGCGCGGCGCTGCTCGCAACACGACGGAGGACCTGATTCATGCGGGACACCAGCCAGCGACGGAGTCGGCGTGGGTTCCTCGGAACCCTCGCGCTGGCTGCGGCGACCAGCGCAGGCTGTAGCAGCCTCGGCGGGACGCAGAACAGCCAGTCGGACGACATCGGGGCCGGCGGCTCGACGCCAACGCCCGCGCAGGGAGACGATGGGCCACATCACGACGAGGCGCACGGCCACACGCACACAGACGGCAGTCACGACCATGGCGAGGGACACAGCCACGGCAACGAACACGCAGGTAGCGACGACGAAGCCGACGGTACTGCCGACACCGAACTGGCCGCGTTCGAGTCCAACCTGCGGAAGTGGTTCGTCGACATCGACTCGCTCGCCGTCGAAGACAGCCGCGTCAGGCTGACGTACGTCACGAAGAGCACGCGCGGCCACGAACTCGCGGCCGGCATCGAGACGGTCGTCGTCTCGTTCATCCAGGCGTACACGGACGACTGGGGGGTCGAGGGCCTCGACGCGGAGGTGATCGAGCCGTCCGGCGACGTGATGGGCTACTGGCGAACCGAATCGCGGTGGGTCGAACCGGTCGTCGAGGGCCACGAGACGCGGACCGCGCTCCTCGAACGGACGCTCGACACGTACCACGGCCGCCTCACTCGCGATCACGATCACGGGGAGGCTGGAACCGACCACGGCGAGAACGAAAGCACTCACCAGCACCACAACGGAACCGAGCACGCGGACCACTGACGGCGGCAGTGTCGTCACTGCCGTCACTGTCGTTCTGGTAGCGAGAAGCTAGGACGCTCAGGTCCGAAAAGCGCTCTATCGTCGTCAGACCTTCAGCAACGACAGCAGGCTGACGCCGACGTCGAAGTACTCGATGAGGCGATAGCCGACGAGGATTCCGAGGATACCCATGACACCGGCGAGATTCGGTGGGGCCGGAATGGGAACGTCAAGCAGTCCGAACACGACGCCGGTTGCGACGCCAGTCATCGTCGCGACGATAACGAGCGAGAGATTCATCGGTCGGTCACCGCTGTCCCACAGCGAGGAGCCACGCAGTCGCGTGTCGGAACGGCCCGAGAGCGACCAGTGGGTGTGTTTGATGTGTGTGTCATTGGTGCCGTAGAGAACGGGTTCGAGCGATAAGTATGCTCCTCATCGAGCCAGCAGTGGTGAGTAGTAGCACACACCAAGCCCGGACAGTGTTGCAAGGCCGAGAAGGACGCTCAGATATCTGAATTAGCGTCTTTTGTGTTTTTATCTCCAGATATCCACAGTATCTCAGGCTGATATGGCCGCATATACGATAGATAATAATAGAAGTCGGCTAGATAGAGAGAAGATGTGTATTCTGTAACCATACAGTGCATAGACAGAATAGAATAAGCAATAGACACAGATTGAGCGGCGCTGGTAGACCGAACACTGGCGACGACAACCAGAATAGCCTCCGGGAGGCTGGCGTTTATAAGCGAGCCACGGGAAGTGATGACGATGCAAGCCGTTCAGTTCGACAGTCACGGCGATCGTGATGTGCTCGAGTATGGCGAGTTTCCCGACCCCGAACCGGGCCGCGACGAGGTCGTCATCGACGTGAAGGCGGCCGCACTGAACCACCTCGACATCTGGACCCGTCGCGGGCTCCCCGGCATCGACCTCGATATGCCACACATCCCGGGGAGTGACGCCGCCGGGGTCGTCGACGAGGTGGGCGACGGCGTTTCGCGGTTCGAGCCGGGCGACCGCGTCGCCGTCCTCGCCGGCAAGAGCGGCGGTGGCGACGAGTTCACGCGGAAGGGCGACCCGACGCTCGCGCCTGATTTCCACATCATCGGCGAGCACGTCCGGGGTGTCCACAGCGAGTACGCCGCCGTGCCAGCGGAGAATCTCACGCCAGTCCCGGAGGGCGTCGACTGGGAGACGGCCGCCGCGTCGCCACTGGTGTTCCAGACCGCCTGGCGGATGCTCCGTGACCGCGGCGACCTGAAGGCCGGCGAGTCCGTTCTCGTTCTCGGTGCCTCCGGCGGTGTCGGCCACGCGGCCGTCCAGATAGCCGACCACGCCGGCGCTGAGGTGTTCGCCACTGCCAGCAGCCAGGAAAAGCTCGACTACGCCGAAGAACTGGGCGCGGACCACACCATCAACTACGAGGAGGCGGACTTCGCGAGCGAGATTCGGGACCTGACCGACGGCCGCGGCGTCGACATGGTTGTCGATCACATCGGCGCACAGACATGGCAGGACTCGCTCAAAAGCCTCGTCAAGGGCGGCCGGGTCGTCACCTGCGGCGCGACCACCGGCGGCAACCCGGAGACGGACATCAACCGCATCTTCTGGAACCAGTTGCAGGTCATCGGCTCGACGATGGCCACCCCGGGGCAGGCCGACGAAGTGCTTGATCTGGTCTGGCAAGGAGAGATGGAGCCGCGAGTCCGCGAGACGCTGCCGATGAGCGAGATCGCTCGGGCACACGAGATAATCGAGGACCGCGAAGGCTTCGGGAAGGTCGTCGTCGTTCCCGACAGCGAACTGTAGGGCCGCCCCCACATTTTTCTCGTTACTCCGCCCCGAAGCGGGCCGTTGCAAAGTCCTCGAAGGGAGCAGAGTACTGCATCAGCATCGTCCCGAGAATACTCATCACGAGCACGTAGGCGACAGTAAAGGAGTAGACGGCGTTGGCTAGCTCGGACGACAGCGACGTGCCTGCGCCGGTCAGTGCGACGGCGGCGATGATCAGAGAGAACTCGCCGCGAGTGACCATGCCGAGGCCGACGCGTATCGACCGACGGGGGTCGAGGTCGTACGCGCGGCCGCCCAGATAGCCCGACAGGATTTTCGTCGGCGTGGTGACGACGACAGCGGCGGCGACCAGCCCCGCGACGCTTGCGAACAATCGGGGGTCGGTCTCGACGCCGATCCAGAAGAAAAACACCGCCGCAAACGTGTCGCGGACAGGCTCCAACAGGTTCTCCAGTTTATGTGTGTGGGTGGTCGAGGCGAAGGCCATCCCGACGAAAAAGGCAGCGACAGCTTCGCTGACGCCGATAGCGAGGGCGATGCCGGAGACGAGAACCGTGATGCCGACGGCTCGTATCACTGTGAACTCATTCGAGTTCGTCTGCAGGGCCCGCTCGAACCACGGCGTCCCGTAGCGGGCCAGGAGCAGGAGCGCGACGATGAACGAGAGCGCGACGCCGACGGAGGTCACGGCGGCCCCCACGTCGGACCCGCCGGCGACGAGAGCGGCGGCTATCGTGAGATACACAGCGATGACCAGGTCCTCGAACACGAGCGTCCCGAGCAACGGGTCGGCCTCGTCGTTGGCGATCCAGCCGAGGTCGATGAGCGACTTCGTGATGATGGCCGACGAGGAGATGTAGACGATGCCGGCGACCAGAAAGGCCGCGAGCGGGTCGCGAAACAGCGCGAACCCGAGCAGGAGACCGGCACCGAAGTTGATGGCGAGGTCGATGGTCCCCGCTCTGGTGATGCGCTCCCAGCGGTCCAGCAGCCGGTCGAGATTGAACTCAAGCCCGAGGAAAAACAGCAGGAAGACGATACCGAGCTCCGCGCCGAGTTCGATGAACTCGGAGGACTCGACGACGGGGAGGCCGTAGCCGGCGACGGAGAATTGCCCCGCAACCGACGGCGACAGCACCATCCCGATGATGATGTAGAACGGAATCACCGACTTGTTCAGCCACACGGCGACGAGGGTAGCGACCGCGACGGCGGCGAACAACACGCCGATACCGAGCAGGTCAGCCACGGCGGTAGCCCCCCAACGAGCCGGCTACAGGCATCTGTCTACAGCTCTCCGCCAAGGAGCTGCTCGAACCGCTCACAGTTGTCGCGTTCGCCGATGACGACGATTGTGTCGCCGGCCTCGATTTCGGCGGTGGACGCGGGGGCGGCGATGACGTCGTCGTCGCGCTGTATCGCGACGACAGTGACGCCAGTTCGCTGACCGACATCAGCGCCGGCCAGCGTCTCACCGACTAGCGGCGAGTCGTCCTCGACTGCGTACCACTCGAGCAGTGTGCCCTCCGACAGCATCGTCTCGACGTGATTGGATTCGACCGGCTGGAAGTACGCGCCTTCGAGTATCGTGCCGACTATCCGAGCCATCCGGTCAGAGAGTTCGAGCAACTTCACAGAGTCGGCGTCCTCGCTCTCTCTCAGATACAGTTCGCGAGTGCCCGTGTTGTGGGTCACGACGACCAGTTGTTGGCCACCGCCGATGTCCACCTCGTGTTTCTTTCCCACGCCGGGCAGGTCACTCTCGGTCACGTCCATAGCCCGAGATTGCGGTCCAGCATCCATAAGACCCGGTGCCCGCTGCGCTGCACAGACGGTCGTCGATAGCCGGTACGACGGGGGACCCAAAGGTATTAGTGGGTTCCTGCCAACGTTCAGGCAAGCCAACTTTCGCTAAAACAACTCAGCTTGTTTTAGCGTTAGGAGCTACCAATGCCACACGACACACTCCTGCTCATCGGTCGGGACACGTCACGCGCTACGCCCTACGAGACACACGCTCGCCGTCTGCGCGAGCGCGGGGTAGCCACCGACGTGACGGTGCTGACCTACGACCACGAACCCCGTCGGGAGTTACGCGACGAACTGGTAGCCATCGATGCGGACCGGGTGTTTGCGCTCCCGATGACCGTCGCTCACGACCACACGACAGTCACGGACGTTCCGGCGGCGCTCGAGGAGGTCGACGCCGAGACGCATTACTGCGAACCGGTTGGGCGAAGCCCACTGCTGACCGAAGCGCTCCGTGATCGTGCCGCCGCTGCGGTACCGGAAGCTGCCGATTCGTCCGTCGCACTCGTTGCCTTCGGCTCCAGCGGCAAGCCGTATCAGCGGCAGGTGACGGAGTACCACGCCGAGCGCCTGCGCGAGCGGTCAGCCTTCGGCGAGGTCGAACCGTGCTATCTGCTGCAAAACCCCGCCGTCGAATGTGTCAGGTACAACCTCACCCACGACCACGCCGTCGCCGTGCCGCTCTTTCTCGCGCCGACCGACGCAACTGAGACGCAGATTCCCGCCAAGCTCGACCTCGACAGAGGCGGGCTCGCCTACACTGACACGCTGGGCGACCATCCGCTCGTCACCGAGGCCGTCGCAACCGCCGTCGAGACGGCACGGACGATGGCCGACACGCGCACGCCACAGACGTTCGAGGCGACGCTGGCCGCCACAAACCGGCCGATGGCGACCGACGGCGAGGGCGATTAGGGCTGTCGCGGCGGCAGTGCCGAGCTCCCGTCGACGAGAGGAAGCGATTTGTACCCACGGTACATTCTGGCACGTAGATGGTTCGCCGACGAGTAGCGCAGACGCGGGAACAGGTCAAAGAGAAGCTGGTGACCGCGCTGATAGAGGACCACTCTCCGCGAGAGGTCGCGATGAGCTTCAGCGTCGGTGTGTTCCTCACCGCGCTACCGACGCTTGGCACTGGGTTCATCGCCTTTCTCGTCCTCGCGTACCTGTTCAGACAGCTCAGCAAGGTCGCGCTGTTTGCCTCGGTGCTGATACTCAATCCGCCAGTCAAGTGGGGCGTGTACGCGTCGAGCTTCTGGCTCGGCAACCGGATTCTGGGGCCGATACCCGGGCTGTCATTCGACGGTGTGTCGATGTCGATGGGCGGCGACGTGCTGGTCCGACTGTGGACGGGGAACATCATCCTGGCCATCGTGTTCGCTGCTATCGGGTACGTGCTGGCGTTCCGTCTGATAAACGAATACAGGCGGCGGCAGCAAGAGCCCGCCGCAGTTAGCTGACCGCAGTAAAACGGCCTCAGTCTCGCCGCACGACGAACACCGACAGGTCCGAGAACCGCGTGTCGTCCCTGCCGCCACCGCCAGCATCTTTGGCAAGATCGCCGAGCGTCGTCGCGGTCCGGTCCTCGTCGTCGTGGGTCAGTCGCTCGTAGACCAGCACCGGCAGCTCGGGGTCGCCGCCAGCGTCCAGCAGTTCGGCTGCGACGTCTTCGGGCATCAGGTCGAAGGGGCGCGGCAACACGAGCAGGTGTCGGTCGCCCACGTCGCTCCGGAGCCGGTCGAGGTCGGTGGAGAGGTCGCCGCTCTTGTGGAGCGTCACAAAGGTCGTGTCCTCCATTGGCGTCCGGGCGCGACTGGCAGCCAGTTGCAGCGAGGAGATGCCCGGCACGATACGAACCGGCCGGTCGACGGCGCGCTGGACCTTCCCGACGAACTGGTAGCCCGAATGGTTCGGGTCACCCATCGCCACCGCAGTCCCACGCTCGCCGTCGGCCACGCGTTCGGCGAAAGTCTCCAGCGTGTCGAGTTCGTCCCGGTAGCCACAGGTCAGCAGGTCCGCGTCGGTCCGGTCGGCGACGAAGTCGACGACGGTTTCGAAGCCGACGACTACGTCAGCTTCGCGAATCGCCTGCTCACCGCGCGGCGTCAGGAAATCGAGGTTCCCCGGGCCGATGCCGACAGCGTGGACCGGCCGGTCGGCGTCGGGGTCCTCGGGCGCGCTCGCCGCGATGGCCGCTGGGTCCGGCCCGCTATCGAGGTCGTAGTCGTCGCTACTCATCGAGCGTGAGTTCCCCGTCTCGTACGTCTGAGGCTACGTGCACCAGTTCGTTCGTCAGCCCGGCGGCCAGTCCGCTCCCGCCGCGGCGGCCGACGTTCGTGATGGTCGGCACGCCGTGCTCGGCGGCGACCTCGCGGAGCCGCTCTCGGCTCTCGGCGGCCTTGACGAAGCCGACGGGCGTGGCGACGACGACCGCCGGGCGCGTGCCGTCCTCGATGCAGTCCGCCAGCGCGAGCGCGGCGGTCGGCGCGTTCCCGACGACGGCAATCGCCCCGTCGTAGACGCCCTGCTTGTCGAGTTCGAGGACCGACGCCGCCGTGCGAGTCATCCCGGTTTCGGCGGCCAGTTCCGCGCCGTTACCGATGGCCTTCTGGACCGGACAGTCGTGACCGCGACCGGTGATGCCGGCCTTGACCATCGTGATGTCGGTGACGATGGGCTGTTCATCGAGGACAGCGCGAGCCCCCGCACGGACCGGTTCGTCGTCGTCCGTCCCGGTGAACCGCATCAGGTGCTGGAACTCGGGGTCACCGGTCGCGTGGACTGACTTCTGGCGAATCCGGTCGGCCAGCGTCTCGTCCGGCACGAGTTCGCGCACGCGGTCCATCGACGTCTCCGCGATGTCCATCGCGTTCGAGGTGGTCGCGCCGAGGTCGGCGTACTCCTCGAAGTCGTCGTCGCTGTTCGTCTCGTCGTCTGTCACGTCGTCTGTGTTAGTCGTCATCTGAGGTCACCTCTGTCGAATCGTTGCTGGAGCCAGCCCCGGCACGGGCCTCCAAATCACCGTCCACCTCCAGGTTCAGATCCCGCAGGCGGTCCCGCGTCTCGTCGTCGGCGTCCCAGAGCCCGCGGTCGATAGCTTCGAGTAGGGTGTCGGTGATCGAATCCAGCGCCCAGGGGTTCACGTCCCGGAGCCACTCCTGTCGGTCCGCGTCGAAGGCGTAGCGCTCGGCCACGTCCTCCCACAGCGTGTCGCTGACCACGTCGGTCGTCGCGTCCCAGCCCAGCACCACGTCAACCGTCGTCGAGAGGTCCCCGGCTCCTTTGTAGCCGTGTTTCTCCATCGAGTCGAGCCACGAGGGGTTCAGAACGCGGGCGCGCATCGCCTTCCGGACCTTTTCCTCGTTGGTGTAGACGTCGACGTTGTCCGGATCCGAGGAGTCCCCGACGTAGGAGTTCGGCTCCTCGCCGGCGATTTCCGTGACTGCGGAGATGAAACCGCCGTGGAAGGCGTACCAGTCCGAGGAGTCGAACTCGTCCTGTTCGGCGGTGTCCTCGATTTTGACCGTCGCGTCGACCGAGGACAGGCGGCGCTCAAATGCGTCATGGGCGTCGCTGACCCGGCCGCGCGAGCCCATCGCGTAGCCGCCCCACTGGACGTACACGTCGGCGAGGTCCGAGCGGTCGTCCCAGTTGCCCTCGTCGACGGCCTTGTTCGTCCCGGCACCGTAGCCGCCCGGCCGGGTCGTAAAGACGCGGTGTTTCGCCGCGCTCTCGGCGTCGCCCTCGTCCATGCCATCGGCGACGAGGTCGTCGGTCTCCTCCTCGACGTGTTTCTTCACGTAGTTCATCTCGTGGGGTTCGTCGAGGTCGACGACGGCGTCGACGGCATCGTGGACGACTCCCGCGGCCGCCGGGAAGGCGTCACGGAACAGGCCGGAGACGCGCGTCGTCACGTCGATGCGCGGGCGGCCGAGTTCGTCGAGCGGAATCGGCTCCACGTCCTCGACGCGTCCGGCGTCGGACCAGACCGGTTCGACGCCCATCAGGGCGAGCACCTGCGCGATGGTCTCACCGCGGGTCCGGACCGTCGGCGTGCCCCAGACCACGACGCCGATTTCCTCGGGATACTCGCCCTCGTCCGTTTCGTGGCGTTCCAGCACGCCGTCGGCGACCTCGCTGCCAACGTCCCAGGCCGTCTTGGCCGGGACCTTCCGCGGGTCCAGCGTGTAGAAGTTCCGGGCCGTGGGGAGCAGGTCGACGCCGCCGCGGGTCGGCGCGCCGGAGCCGCCGGGCGGGACGTACTCGCCAGCCAGCGCGTCCGCAGTTCGCGGAATCTCGTCGGCCGCGCCGGCCACCCGCGGGGCCGCTTCCTCGCAGATGTAGGCCAGCGCCTCGCGGAGGTCCTCGTGTGCGCCAGACCGCACGCGGGCATCCCCGAGCGGTTCGATGTCGACCACGAGAAGGTTCATATTCACCTCCGAGGTGTTGTCTTCGAGTTCGCTCTCGGGCACGTCGAAGTCGTGCTCGGCCAGCGTCCGGACGAGGTCTTTGCTGGTCTCGTGGACGTGGTCGGCGGCCTCGGCGTAGGTCATCCCCAGCGCCTCGTCGTACTCGCCGGGGGCGTTGCGCAGTTTGTCGTAATCGACGCCGAGCACGCCAGCGACGCTCTCGCGCAGGGACGGCGCGCCGGGGTTCTCGAGGCGCGTGAGCGCGACCAGGTAGTCGACCAGTCGGTCGTCGGCCGGCGGCTCGCCCATCGTGTGCAGCCCCTTCCGGATCTGCGTCGTCTTCACGTCGGTGAGGTACTCGTGGACCCGTTCGACGAGGGCGTCAATGTCGAGGTCGTCGCCAGCCACGTCACCCTCAGCGAGCGTCGACCCGGCTTCGTCAGGGCCACGTACGTCGGCCTTCTCGTCAATCTCACCAGCGATGCCCAGCTCCACAGCGAGGTCCAGTTCGTCGACGGTCTGGCGGAGCTGCTCGGCGAGGTGCTCGCCGTCGTCGGTCCGAGCGTCTTCCATGCCGGCCTCGCGGTAGCGGTCGGCCAGTTCTTCCAGGTCGGCCAAGTCGTCGTAGGTCCCGGCGTTGGCCATCACCGGCGTCAAGTAGTCCACGATGGCGGCGTAGGACCGCCGCTTCGCCTGGGTCCCCTCGCCGGGGTTGTTGACGATGTACGGGTAGACGTTCGGGATGTCGTCGATGAGCTGGTCCGGTGCGCTCTCGCCGTCCAGCCCGACAGTCTTGCCCGGCAGCCACTCCAGACTGCCGTGGGTCCCGAGGTGAACGACAGCGTCCGTCTCGTAGCTGTTGCGGAGCCAGCGGTAGAACGCGACGTAGTCGTGGGGCGGCTGGAGGTCGGAGTCGTGGTACACCTTCGAGGGGTCCATGCCGAAGCCCCGTGGCGGCTGGACTGTCACGAGCACGTTTCCGAACTCCACGCCGGGAATTGCGAACGGGCGCTCGGGCGGGTCGCCCCACTCCTCGACGACGTTCTCACGGAAGTCGTCGTCAAGCATCTCGAACCACTCGCCGTACTGGGTCGGCGAGACGGTGTCGACGCTCATCTCGCGCACGTCCTCGGGCGCGACCCAGCGGTCGTCCAGCGTCAGTTGGGCGGTGAGGCGTTCGACGAGGGACTGGCCGCTGTCGGGCATCGTGTCGCCCAGGTCATAGCCCCGACTGTCCAGCTCTTCCAGCAGATTCACCGTGCTCTCGGGCGAATCCAGCCCGAAGGCGGTCCCGATGCCGTCGTCGCTGGGCGGGTAGTTGTGGAGGACGACGGCGACCTGCTTCTCGTCGTTCGGGGTGTGGCGCAGTTCGGCCCAGTTCACCGCCAGCCGAGCGACGTGGTCGATGCGGTCGTCGATTGGGAAGTGCTGTTTCGGCGCGCTGCCGATGCCGGCGTCGTCGTCAGTACGCTCCTTGCCCGAGATGGGGTGGGTGATGACGTTGCCGTCGAACTCCGGCAGCGCGACCGAGAGCGCGAGTTCGAAGCCCATCACGCCCGTGTCGCTGCTGTCGTAGCGGGACCGCGAGCGCATCGTCGTCACCGTCTGGATGACCGGGACGCCAAGCTTGTCGAGGAACACGTCTTCCGCGCTCTGGCCCTCGTCGTCGGCGCTGCGGCCGCGCTCGTCCATCGACAGCGAGAACATGAACGACGAACAGACGGCGTCGACGAGCGGATTGCCGTCGTCGTCCAGCAGCCACTCTTCGGTGACCTGCTCGGCGTTCCACTGGCCCTCGGCGTCGGTCGCCGGTTCACAGAATATCGGGAGCGCGTTCGCCCCGTGGGCCTCAATGGCCCGGACCTGCGCGTCGACGTAGCGGGTGTTCTCGTGTGTCCAGTGCGATTCGTAGAACCACACGGCGACCGTCGGTTTCGACGGGTCGAATGTCGCCCGCAGGTCCTCGATGCTCGCGCCCGGATGGTCGGGATGGTAGACGCCCTCCGTCGGGAGTGTCACCGGGTCGTCGTACGCGGGATCGGCGTCGCCGTACTGCGCCACGAGGTAGCGGAGGCAGTTGGCGACGTTGCTCGCCCCGCCCTTGTCGAGGTAGTCGTACACGGTGTCGCGGTGCTCGTCGGGGACCGACGTGTCCTCGAAGGCGAAGGCGTCGCCCGTCGCTTTCACCACGAGCGGGACGCCGGCCTCGCGCAATCGCTCGACGGCCATCTCGTAGCCGGGCATGCTGTCCTCGGCTCCGTGGAGCCACAGGATTACGGCGTCGGCGTCTGTCAGTTCGTCGACGAACGCCTCGACCGCTGGCTCGTCGTCGAGGTCGCTCTCCGAGCGCACGACGAGGTCGGCGTCGACCTCGTCCGCGGCCCGCTGGACGGCCCCGAGTTCGTTCTCCGTCGCGGTGTAGAGTCCTAGCTGTGGCATAACGTTATTAAATCTCCGTTTGCACTAATACAAGTATGGTTGTACTCGGCGACGGCAAAAAAGCTTCGCAGGAGGCCTCCTTCGCAGCCGTGGTGGGCCAGCGGGACCTCAAAGACGGGTTGCTGGCCGTCGCGACAGACGACGACCTCGACGGCCTGCTGGTCCGCGGCGAGAAGGGGACGGCGAAATCGACGGCCGTGCGCGCCCTCGCCGACCTGCTGCCCGAGCAGCGCGCGGTCGCGGACTGTCCCTACGGCTGTCCACCGGACAGGCCGGAGGCCCAGTGTGACGACTGCCGGACGCGGGCGGACCCACCCGTCGAGACGCGGTCGGTGCCACTCGTCACGCTCCCGCTGGGCGCGACCCGGGACCGCGTCGTCGGGACGCTGTCGGTGGCCGACGCGCTCGACGGCGACCACGAGTTCGACCCCGGCTTGCTGGCCCGCGCGAACCGCGGCATCCTCTACGTGGACGAGGTGAACCTGCTGGACGACCACCTCGTCGACGTGCTGCTCGACGCTGCTGCGAGCGGCCAGAACCGGGTCGAGCGCGACGGCGTCACCGTTTCCCACCCCGCCGAGTTCACCCTCGTCGGGACGATGAACCCCGAGGAGGGCGACCTCCGCCCGCAGTTGCGGGACCGATTCGCCCTGCAGACCGAGGTGTCGGCCTGCGAGAACCTCGATGACCGTGTCGCTATCATCGACCAAGCACTGGGAGAGGACGGCGACGAGGAGATGCAGAGCGAACCCGACCGCGACCCGGGCGAGCGCCTGCGGACCGCCCGCGAACTGCTGCCCGAGGTCGCCCTCGCCCGCGAGTTCCGCGAGCAGATCGCCGAACTCTGTCGGGACGCCGGCCTCGACGGTCACCGCGGCGACATCGCCACCGCGCGGGCGGCCCGGACGTTCGCCGCGCTCGACGGGCGGACGACGGTTCTTGAATCAGACATCGAGCGCGCCGCCGAGTTCGCGCTCCCCCACCGGCTCACCTCCCGGCCCTTCGAGGACGCGCCGGACGTGGACGACGTGCTCGACGACCATTTCGAGGACGGCGAGGACGAATCCGAGGAGCAGTCCGACGACGACGGAGAAAACGGTGACGAGGAAGGTGACGCGGAAGACGATGGAGAGGAAGCGGGGGCCGGCGACGAGTCAGTAAACGACGGAGCCGATTCCGAAGGCGGTGAGGACGGAAGCGAACAGCAAGAACAGCGGCCGGACGACAGCGGTGACGCCGGCGAGGGCGGCGACGACGAGTCAGGCGAGCGCGGCGAGCAGCCAACGCCCACCTCGGCCGACAGCGACGGCGAGCGGCAGGAAGCAGAGGCCGGCGACGGCGAAGGAGCGGCCGGAGACGACGGTGGGGAGGGAGAGTCCAACCAGTCCGACGACCCGGAAAACGCCACCCCGCTGCTGCCGGGCCAGTCCCGCGCCACAGTCGGCGACAGCGGCGCACCCGACGTGGATGCCCCGTCGGTCGACACCGACGGTGGGAGCGCAAGCGGCCGTGCGAGCGCGACAGGGACGAAACGCGGTGCAACGGTCCGAACCGAGCGCGCCGGCCGGGACGATGAGGTCGACGCCGCAGCGTCGGTCCGGGCGGCGGCCAGTCGCGGGAGCGGCCATGTCGAGTCACGTGACCTTCGGAAGTCCGTTCGTGCAGGCGACGCCGAGACGCTGGTCGTGTTCGCCGTCGACGCAAGCGCGTCGATGCGCCCGGCGATGAAAGCCGCGAAGGGGACTGTGCTGGAACTGTTGAAGGACGCCTACCAAGCCCGCGACCAGGTCGCCTTTGTCACCTTCGCCGGCGAGGGCGCGGACGTGGTCCTCCCGCCGACCGAGAGCGTCTCGCTGGCGGCCCGACACCTGAAGGACCTCCCGACCGGCGACCGGACGCCGCTGCCGGACGGGCTGGCGGCCGCTCGGGAAGTGCTCGACCGGGCGGACCCGGACGCCGGCGTTGTCGTCGTCGTGACCGACGGCCGGGCGAACACCGCCGACGGGAGTCCGGTCGCAGCGACCAGAAACGCGGCGCGGACGCTCGGCGAAGCAGCCGACCGCACCGTCGTCGTGGATGCGGGCGAAGGGAGTCGCGCCGGTCTGCTCGACCTCGTTGCTGACGAAACGGACGCGTCGGTCGTCCCGCTGGACGCGCTGACCGCCGAGCGCGTCGACGCCGTCGCCAGCAAGCGATAACCCCCGGCCGGAGCTGTCTCAGGCGGAAGTTTTACAATCTTACTTGTTCTTAAGACAAACGAGATTTCAATGCAGGACGACACTGACACCGCACGCGCTACGGACAGCGTGCATGACCGTATCGAACGCGCCAGAGCGTCGCTGACCGGCCCGCAGATCGCCATTGCCGTCGCGCTGGTGGCGGCGCTCGGCTTCACGCTGCTGTTCGTGCAGGACCCGATGCTGCACGACTCGCTGCACAACTTCCGACACAGCGCCGGGATCACCTGCCACTGATGGCGACTGACTACCTCGAACGCGGCGCAGTGGCCGGCGTGGCCGGCGGGCTGGTCTACGGCCTGTTCGTCGCGACAGTCGGGAACAGCTTCACTGCCGGACTGGAGACGTTCGAACACGGGCACGGCCACGGCGGCGGCCCCGTCGTCTCCGGGCTCACGACGGCCGTCGCGAGCATCGGCGGCGGCGTCCTCTGGGGCCTGCTGTTCGGCGTCGCAGTGTTCGGGATGGCGTATTTCTTCCTCGAACCTGCAATCCCCGGCTCGGGCGCGACGAAGCGACTGGCGCTTGCGGGAGCCGGCTTTCTCACCGTCTCCGGCGCGCCGTGGCTCGTCCTGCCGCCACAGCCGCCGGGCGTCGAGCAGGCGCTTGGGACAGAGACGCGCCTCGCCTGGTACGCCGGCCTGATGGCACTGGGGGCGCTGGTCGCAGTGCTCGCCGGGCTCGCGTATCAGCGGACAGCGCGCCACCACACCGCCATTCGACTCGGAGCCATGGCGCTGCCGCTCGCACTGCTCGCAGTTCCGGTCGCGCTCGCACCGGCAAACCCGGTCCACGGTGACGTGCCTGCCGCGCTCGTCGCGGCCTACCGCTGGACGGTCGTGTTCGGCCAGCTAGTGCTGTGGGCCACAATCGCAGGGGTTCACGCCTGGCTCGGGGACAGTGATACCCCAGCCGCGGACGACCTGGACTATCCCGCGACCGCGGACTAACGACGACGCGGCTCAGATTTTTCCGGCAACCGTTCCGAGATTCAGCGCCAGGCCGACGATAGCGACGACGGCGGCGATAGCGAGGTTCGTCGTCGTCCCGCCGACGCCGAACGACGCCGTACCGGCCGAGACCAGCGCGCCGAACCCGATCCCGGCAACGACGAGCGCGACACCGGTCAGCCCGACAAGCATCGTGCCGGTCGGGCCGAACCGACCGGCCGACCGATCCGCCTCGTACCGGTCCAGCGCGTCGTGCATCGTCTCCGTGACCGATTCCTCTACGTCCGTCATCTGCCCCGAAAGGTAGGTGTGCAGCGTCTTCTCGTGCTCGTCGAGTTCCGTGGCACGTTCTGACAACTGCGCATCGTACTCCGTCAGTTCGGCCTCGCGCTCGTCGAGGGCCGTCTCCCGGTCGTCGAGAGCGGCTTCGCGTTCATCAAGTCGGTACTCCCGCTCGTCCAGTTCCGCCTCTCGCCGGTCAAGCTCCTCCTCGCGGGCGTCATTCTTCTCTTCGCGCCGATCGAGTTCCGCGCTCCGCTGGTCGAGACCCATCTCCCGCTCGTTGAGCCGTCGCTGCATCTGCGCGAACTCCCGTTCGCGCTCGGTTGGGCGGTCGTCGACGGTGCTGTCGTCGGCGCTGTCGTCGACGGTGCTGTCGTCGTCGGCTTCGTAGTCCGCCGCCGGCTGTGCCTCCTCGTGGTCCGGGTCTGTGTTATCAGCCATACTGGGCTCCTATACCGAGACGCTACGGCTATCGAACGGTTAGTTTGACACCACATAACACGGTAATCGGAGCCAAACCGGGGACAGCAAAAAGTCGTCTGGAGTGCCGTTACAGCCGAGATCGCTACGTCGACGCGTCAGCGACAGGGCTGCGCTATCCCGACGCGATGCAGCCGATACGCGCCGCGCTCGCGCCCCTCGTCGTGGTAAACGACCGGCTCCTCGACAGCGACGGCGGTCCCGTCGGAGACTGCGGCCGCCGTCACAACGCCGTCGGTGTCCAGCGTGTCGACGGGGCCGTCTGCGACATCGAACAGCCGAAGCGCGTGGTCGTCGGCGTCGCGGTCCCGGAAGTTCTGCGCGCCGGGAACGGCGAGCAGCGAGCCGTCAGTCCCCAACCCGCTGGCGAAACCGCCGACAGGGGCGTCCCAGCGGCGGTCACCATCGAGCGAGACACCAGCGGCGGTGTGCTCGTTCGGGTGGCGGGCGTCCGTTTCACGGCCGTCCTCTGGATATGTGTTGCCGGTGACGAACACCGCGCCCTCGTCCGTCGCGTGGACGTGGTTCGGGTACGCGTAGACGGTGTCACCGGCCACGTCGGTCGGCGTCGCCAGTGGGACGCGCCAGCGCTCCCGGCCGCCGCTGTCGAGCCGGTAGCCACAGTAGTCGCCGTGGCTGGAGACGACAGCGCCGTCGTCCAGCAAGGCCACGTCACCGACACGCCGCTGGCCGTCGGTGCCGGGGTCCCACATCCAGCGCGGGTCACCGTCGGCGGCATCGAGGACGACGAGGCCGTGCTGGTGGTCGCCAGGACAGCGGTTGTAGGCGATTGCGACGCGGCCATCGTCGGCGTCGAGGGATATCGGCGAACCGTCGGTCCGGTACGTCCAGTCGACGGTGCCGTCGGGCGCGAACGCGTAGACGACGCTCTCGAAGTGGCGGAGGTCGTTCCCGTCGGCGTCAGTCCGTCGCTCGTACCGTCTGGCGGCGGCATAGAGCCGGCCGCCGTCGGTTGCGAGGCTGGCGACGAACGGCAACAGAAATCTGGTCTCCTGCTGGGCCTCGCCGAGGTCCCCGCGGGTTTCGTACCGCCATCGCAGGTCGCCGCCTGCATCGTGACAGCGGATTTGCCCGCGAGCGCTGCGCTCCCCGACGACGACACCGCCGTCGAAGGACACCGCCGCGACGACGCTCGGCTCGCCGTCCGTGCCGTACTGCCAGCGCCGGTGTAGCGGACCGGCGTCCGCCGACACGTCGAACGCCTGCAGGTCCCCATCAGCGGTGCCGACGACCGCGAGGCCATTGGTTAGCGTGACCGCCGAGCGGCGGCCCTGATGGCGCGAGCGGGCTGGTGCTACATCCCCGAGGTCGGCGGTCGGGGCGCGCTGGCTACTCATCGACCGGGAACGCCTCGTGGAGGACGTCGTGGGCCTCACCCAGCCCGTCGAGGACGTCCTCGCCCTGCATGGTGATGCGCGACACCGCCCGCTCGGCGTCGCGGACCGCCACGAGTCGCCCCCGGAGGTAGTCGTACTCGGGGTCGTCTTCGGGGGTCGCGGCGATCTCCTCTTCGAGGTCCACGAGCGCGGCGTCGAGGTGGCGCTCGATGGCGGCCAGCGTCTCCGCGCCGGCGAGGGCCTCGATGGGGCCGGTCATGTGACCCTCCAGCTCCTGTTCGGCGTGCTGGCGGGCGTGGTCGTCTTCGGTACCGAGAACGTTCATGAGGCCCAGTCGGAGGGCCTCGATTTCGTAGCAGCTCATGGTTGTAGTGTTGGAAGGGTGTACTCTCAAAGCGTCTGGTCGACGAGTTCGCTCACGATGCGGTCGCGGTCAAGATGCGAGGAGACGATGTCGGCGGCGTCCTCGTCTTCGACGCCGCCGTACCAGACACCGTCCGGGTAGACGGCGACCATCGGCCCCTCGCCGCAGCGGCCGAGACACGACGACCGCGTGATGCGGGCGTCGCACTGGTCGCTGTCGCGGGCGGCCTGGCGCAGTCGTTCGAGGACCGCGGGTGCGCCGTCCTGTGCGCAGGTCTGGTTCGTACAGACGGCGACGTGTTTCTCGGGGGCGTCGTGGACGTGGGGGTCGTCGTCGACGTTCTCGCGGTCGGCGTGTTCGGCCTGGTGGGTCAGCGCCCGGAGCATCGCGCGAGCGCCGCCCTGGTCCTCCTCGTAGCCGTCCAGTTCGACCTTGTACTTGCAGGTGTCACAGGACATCTCGACGCTCCCGGTCCGAGCTTCCTGCCAGCGGTCGCCCAGCACGTCCAGCAGGCGCGTGTCGGTCCCGAGCGGTTCGCCCGGCGCGGCGTCGACGTAGGGGTATTCCTCGTCGAACTCGCGTGCGCCGTCCTTGATGCGGCCGGTCAGCACGCCGTCCCCGAGCATGTACGGGATGACGACGACGGCGTCGGGCCGGGTCTTGGCGATGTCGTGCAGGGTGTCGTCGAGCAGCGGCTCTGTAACGCCGATGAACGACGCTTCGACCCGCGAGAACTCGCGGCCCTCGTACAGCAGGCGAGCGAGCTTGTGCACGTCGGCGTTTGCGTCCGGGTCGCTGGACCCGCGGGCACAGACGACGGCGGCCACGTCGTCCTCCTCCCGGTCGACGCCCAGTTCGGCCTCGACGGCCGCCGCGCGGTCGTCCAGCAGGTCCAGCAGCGCCGGGTGGACGCCCAGGTGCGCGCCGTTGTTGATGGTCAGTTCCGGGTGGGCCTCGCGGGCCTGCTCGACGGCCAGGGGCACGTCGTTTTTGACGTGACTGGCGGCAAACAGGGAGAGGTGGACCACCGATACCTGCGAGACGGCTCTGGCCAGCCCCGCGATGGCCTCGTCGATAGCCGGCTCGGCCAGTTCGAGAAAGGCCGCGTCGACCGGGATGCCGAGTCGGCCCTCCAGTTCGACCGCAAGGTCGCGGACCTGTTCGTTCGACTTCTCGCGCCGGGAGCCGTGGCCGACCAGCAGCACCGCTTCGTCGTCCAGCGTCTCCGGCGCGGTGATAGCTTCACTCATCGGACTCGTTCAATGCTTTTCTGGAGCTTGCGCCGGCGGCTCGGCGCGAACAGCCCCGTCTCTTCGCTGCCCTCGTACAGCCAGTCACCGAGGACAGGTGCCGCGTCGTCGGCCACGCCGAACCAGTAGCCCGACGAGGTCTCCGAGAGCTCGTCGTAGGGCGCGTCGACCGGACAGCGGTCGAGCAGCGTCTGTATCGTCCGGAGGAGTCGTTCGTCTTCGTGGACGAAGGAGATGCCGACGGCGTTGTCGTCGGACTTGAAACAGACCGTGCCACAGCTTTCGAGCAGCCCCCGGAGGAGCTGGCGGTCGTAGTCGGCCAGCGCGTCGAAGCGGTAGCCGCCCGACTCGCCGTCGAAGGGCAGGCCGAGCGCGGCGCTGGCGCGGTCGGCGAGCCCGCCGACGACCTGCACCGTGAACTCCTCCTCCTGGCGGGTGATGGAGGTGTCGTGGGCGTAGGCTCGCTCGACGATGCGGCGGTCAGCCCGTTCCGCGCCAGCGATGGACGCGAGCCGCCGGGCGGCCGTCTCGTCGTTGGTTCGGACCGTGACACAGCCGTCTTCACACTCCCCGTCGCCGGCGACCCGGCCCCAGAAGTATGCTGTCTCGGGATGGGCCGCAAGCATGTCCCGCGGCGCGCCGGTCTCGACGCTCATGGCTGGACCTCCTCGGCGTCACTTGCCGGTGTGCCGACGGCCCCGGCGTCCTCCTCGACGGATTCGACGTGAATCGCGTCCAGCGGACAGGCCGCGGCGGCCTGCTCGGCGTCGTCCCGTCGGTCGTCGTCGAAGGTGGCTTCGATTGCCGTCCGGTCGTCCGTTTCGATGGCCGCCAGGCCGTCGCCGTCCTCCACGAAGCGGTCGTCGCGGACGAGACAGGCGAAGATACCGTCGCAGGCCTCGCGGTCGATGGTGATTCGGTACATTAGTAGTCGTACTTGGTTTCGTAGCCCCGCGGGGTCACCATCCGGTCGTCCCAGACGTAGGTGTCCTCGTTGCCCACGAGCAGGGTGGTGGTCATGTCGACGAGGTCCGTTTCGCCGAGTTCCGGCAATTCGCCGAGTTCGACGATTTCGACCTGTTCGTCCTCGCGGCCGGCGGCGTGGACGACGCCAACGGGCGTCTCGGGGTCGCGGTGTTCCAGCAAGATCTCACAGCACTTCTCGTAGTTGTCCCGGCGCTTGCGGCTCCAGGGGTTGTAGATGGTGATGGTAAAGCCCTCCTTGGCGGCGGCGTGGAGCCGCGACTCGATGGTCGGCATGTCTGTGAGGTGGTCCGACAGCGAGATGGAGACGGTGTCGTTGACCAGCGGCGCGCCGACGCGGGCGGCACAGGACTGAGCTGCCGGGACGCCCGGAACCACGTCGAAGTCGAGCATCGTCGCCGTCGCGCCCTTGGACTCGATGATCTCCAGCGCGAGGCCGGCCAGCGCATACACGTTCGGGTCGCCGCTGCCGATGATGGCCACGTCGTTGCCCGCCAGCGCGCGGTCGATGGCCTCCTCCGTTCTGGACACTTCGCCACACATCGGCGTGTTGTAGATGTCGTCGGCTCCCTCAGTAATCTCGTCGGGCAGCAGTTCGACGTAGGTCGTGTAGCCGACGATGTGCTCGGCGTCCATGAGGGCGGAGCGGGCGCGAGCGGTCATTCCTTCAGGCTGGCCGGGGCCGAGGCCGACGGCGATGAGCCGGCCCGGTTCGGCGTCGAAGTCGTCAACCGTCGCGCCAACCTCCTCCTCGTCCGAGGAACCGGACGACGAGGACGCGCCACAGGAGCTACTGCTGGAGGAAGACGACGATTCGGACGACGATGAGGCCCCGCACTTCGAGGCGGTGTCGTCGCCCGTGTCCGGACTCGTCTCTGTCGACGAACTCGCGCTCGCACCGCATTTCGAGGTGGTATCGGTCTCTACTTCGCTCGCGCTCTCGGAGGCGCTTCCCGCCTCGCTCGCCCCGCATTTCGATTCTGTCTCGGTACTTGCGTCAGTAGTGTTGTCAGTGCTCATTGTTAGAAATCGTCGACGTCACGCCCACCGCGCGGGGTGACGAGGAACTCCTGATAATCGTTGCGCCAGACTTCGGTCTCGTGAGTGCCGACGACGATGGACGAGCCCATGCCGCCGACCTTGTCGTCGTGCTCGGACAGTTCGCCGAGCGTCGTGATCGTCTCCGTCTCGTCGTCGAGGTTCCGGCCGGCCTCGCCGCGGCCAGAGTCGTTGACGATAGCGGCGGGCACGTCGTCCGCTCGTTCCTCCCGCAGAACATCGACGGCTCGCTCGTAGTCGCGCCAGCAGTTGTAGAGGACGACGACGAAGCCGCTGATCGCGGCCGCCCGGAGCTTCTCCTCGATTTCGTCCCAGCCGCGCCATTTGTCCGACAGCGAAATCGTACAGAAATCGTTCGACAGCGGCGCGCCGAGGTTCGCCGCGCCCGACAGCGCCGCGGTCACACCGGGGACGATTTCGATGGGGACATCGTCGGCGTCGTCGGCGTCGGCCATCGTAAACAGCAGGTCGGACTTCCCGTAGACGTTCGGGTCGCCGCCGGAGACGTGGGCGATGTCCTCACCGGCGCGGACCCGCTCGAAGGCCTCGCGGGCGAGTTCGACCTGTTTGCCCATCGACGACCGGATGAGCGTCTGCTGACTGCCGTCGGGCCGCTCCAGTACGGCCCCTTCTTCGCCAGCGATTTCGCCGTCATCGGTTTCGCCGTCGAGTTCAGCCGATTGGGGCGGGAGCGTGCCGTCCTTCCGGAGGAACTCCTGATAGAGGTTCGAGGCGATGATACAGTCAGCGGTCTGGATAACGTCTTTCGCCCGCTGGGTCATGTCGTGGGGGAGCCCCGGCCCGATACCGACCACGTACAGCGTCCCGTAGTCGGCTGGACGCGTCGCCTCAGCCGCGGCCGCTGTCGACTGGCGTCCGTCGCTACTCATCCTCGGTCTCCGAGGGCCGCCGGTCGAATCTCGATACTGTGGCGCATGGTGAGTACAACGCCGCTTTCGCATAAAACAATTGTGCTTGTACTAGTCCAACCGAAGGTGTTGGGAAGGGGTAGTTTGGTTGTATACGAGCTCGGGGAAGAGTCGAGAGCGGTGGCTGTGCAACCGTACTCACGTCGACGAATCGCAGCGCAAACAGTGTAATAGCTGCTTCGGTCAGGTGTTCGTCAGTCCTCCGTCGACTACAACGCTCTCGCCGTTGACGTAGGAGGCCATATCGCTGGCGAGGAACGTCGCCACGTCGGCGATCTCCTCCGGTTCGCCGAAGCGGCCGGAGGGGATGAGTTCCTTCAGCATCATTTTCGTCGTGTCGTCGATGCGCTCGTCCTCGAACATCTGGGTCTTGCTGTAGCCCGGATGGATGGCATTGACCCGGATGTCGTAGTTGCTCAGGCGATCCGCAAGCGCGTACGTGAACAGTCGGACTGCGCCCTTCGAAGTGCAGTAGTTGACCAGCAGGCCGGTGCCGCGGATGCCGCCGGAGCTGGACATATTGATGACAGTGCCACCGCCGTTCTCCCGCATCGCCTCTGTCGCGACCTGCGCGCCGAAAAACACTCCCTTCGTGTTCACGTCCATCAGCCGGTCGTAGTCCTCCTCAGTCGTCTCGTAGAAATCAGCTATCTCGGAGATGCCGGCGTTGTTGACCATGATGTCGATGCCACCCAGTTCCTCGGCCGCGGTGACAGCCACCTCCAGGTCGTCGGGGTTGGTCACGTCGCACTCGACGAAGTGTGCTGTTTGGTCTGTCTCGGCTTCGACCAGTTCGTGGGTCGGTTTGCCGCCCTCGCGGGGGTCCTGCTGTCGGTCCGCAATGATAACGTCTGCGCCGTGCTCCGCGTACCGTCGGCAGATGGCCCGGCCGAACCCGCTCGCGCCGCCCGTGACGACCGCCGTCTTGTCTTCGAGTAGTGTTGTCATGCGACATTTGTCACCACAGGTCCACATAATAAATAAGTTTAGAGTTGTACAGCGGCAAGAACTCGGGACAGTTGTGGAGTCGCGGCCAGAGATGGTTCAGTAGCTGCTCGGTGACCGAAGACCGGAACTGAAACCGCAATGCCTGAGAAAAAGCGAGATTAGCGCCCGATAGCGACGGTCACAGCTTCGTCATAGCGGGTCTTCTCGGCCAGCAGATCGTGCTCGCTACCGGCGGCGATGGCCGACGCCTCGGCGATGCCCGGCCACCCGATGAGTTCCTTCGACCGCGAGGGGGTCGGTCCCTCGAACTCCTCCAACGTCTCCTTCTCGAAGGCAATGACACCCAGCCCCCACTCCTCAGCAGCGGCGAGCATGCCTTCCTCGTCGGCTTTTCGGGTGCCAGTCGCGATGAACTCCACGTCGTCGCGGTCGAGGTCGGCCTCGTCCAGCGCCTGTTCCCAGGCCGCGTGGAACTGCTCGACATCCGCGCCGGCGACGCTGCCACACCCGAGCACGACGCCGTCGTCCTTGTTGCGCTTGAGCACCGTCACGTCGTCGTCGACCAACACGGCCTTCGGGCCGTCGAGGCGCTCGATGGGGCCGAGTTCGTCGTCCAGCACGGCGAGGTTCGTCGCGACCGTCGAGTCCCCGTTGACGACGTGGGCGTCAAGCGCCTTGGCCTGCTTCTCGACGCCCTGCTTGTCGGCGGCCTCGCTCGCGGTCGTCATCGCCGGCACCGCGCCCATGCTTGCGAGGTCGTCGGCGACCTGATTCGCGCCGTGGTGGCCGCCGGTGATGGGGATGGCCCAGGTGAGCTCCTCGTCGACGACACAGATTGCGGGGTCGTCCCACTTGTCGTCGAGCAAGTGGGCCGTCTTGCGCATCGCGATGCCACTCGCCATCAGCCCGATAAAGCAGTCGTACTCGCCCCAGTGTTCCTCGAACACGTCGCCGTGGTATTCGAGGATGTCGATGGACTCGTAGCGGTCGCCGATGCCGTCGACGATGTCCTCGGCGGTGTCCATCTTCCGCTCGAACGCGACGATAGCGATATTCTCGGCTACTTCGCCGTCTGAATCGGGTGCTTTGCAACCGTGCGAACCGGAGTCGTCGTCTGTGTCAGTGCTCATGAGTTAGGTCCGGCCGGTGAAACTGCCCCAGGCGACCGGCCGGGCAGCCGCGTGGGTGATGTCTGTGAGTCAATACTCGACTGCGAGGTGACGCGAAACTGCTGTCGGCGCGCGCTGGCGCGCTCGGATGGCGCGCCGATGCTGTGCGAGGGACGAACGGCCGACGACAGTCGGGAGTGAGTCGGTTGGGGAGGCGTGTGGCTCGCGGTGCAGCGCGGTGCTGTCGGGTGGACTGAAAGGGGCCGGTCGCTCCGGAAAGACGGCCGAAGCAAGCACGCGAGCGAAGCGAGCGCGCACAGCGAGGCCCTCGACCGGAGCGACCGGGGGCTTTCGAATTGTGCTTGACCAATTTGACGAGTCATCCTAGTCGTCGGCTTCCTGCGTTCCGTCAGTCGAGTCACTTCCACGGTTCGCCCAGTCGCCATAGAGGAAGGAGCGCTCGTAGTCCTCACCACCAACAGCGTCCCCAATCACGACCATCGCGGAGGCGCGATACCCCGCGTCTTCCAGTTTCTCGCCAATGGTCGCAATCGTGCCTTCGATGACGTCCTCGTCGGGCCAGGAAGCGTGATAAATCGCCGCAACAGGCGTCTCTGGGTCGTGGCCGTCTTCGAGCAGACGGTCCATCGTCTCGCTGACGGCGTGGGTTCCCAGATAGATACAGGTCGTCACGTCGCCCATGCCGACGAACTCGGAGATGTGATCCTCGTCCTCGTCCAGTGTCTTGCCCTGCGGGCGGGTGAAGGCGACGTGGTTGGCGACCTCGTTCAGCGTCAACTGCGTGCGCATCGTCGCGCTGGCGGCGAACGCCGAGGTGACGCCGGGAACGATGTAGGTCGGGACCCCCTCGTGTTCGAGCGCATCCATCTGCTCCAGCGCGGCTCCATAAATCGCGGGGTCGCCGCTGTGGAGCCGGACGACGGTGTCGCCGGCCTCGTAGGCGTCGCGCATCAGCGGAATCAGCTCTTCTAAGTCCTTGCCGATGGAGGAGACTGTCTCGGCGTCGGCGCAGTACTCCTCTAGAAGTTCGCTGTTGACGAGCGACCCGGCGTGGACCACGAGGTCGGCGTCGGCCAGTAGCTCGCGGCCGGCGACGGTCAGCAGCCGGGGGTTGCCCGGTCCGGCCCCGACGAAGGGGATGCCCTCCTGTTCGTCGCCGGCGTTGTGCTCGTAGACGCGGTCGTCGCGGTTGCCGGCGACGGAGTCGATGGCCGTCTGCGGGTCCGTCTTGTCAGTCTCGCCAGCCTCGTTCGGTTCCTCAGTCATGCTGCACCTCGTCGCCACAGAGAGCGGCTTCGGAGCGCTCCTGTCGCACTACCGCCCCAGACCCGTTTTCGCCGCCGTCGGTCACGACGCCGCTCTCGTCGGCCGCTTCGAGGAAGGCGTCGGTCGCCTGCTCGACGCGGGTCTCGGGCTTCTCGGCGTAGGCCAGCGTGTAGTAGTCTCGCTCGTCGATTTCGCTTGGGTCGTCCGTGACAACTGTCTCGCCCTGTTCCATGAACAGCCGGCGGCCGTACACAACGTCGTAGCCGGCCTCGACCAGCCCCTCGTGGGTCGCCGGCGCGTCGGTCACCTTGAACAGGATCATCCGATCGGGGCCGGTCGGCGACGCGCCGCGGTCGGCCTCACGCAGCGCTAAGCTTGACCCCGCGGTGATTTCGACGCCGAGCGCCGTCGCGAACGCCGACATGGCGCTGACGCCGGGTACCACTTCGAGGTCGACCTCGGGGTGGAACGCCGCCAGCGTCCGCCGGAGATGGCCAAAGGTCGAGTAGACGTTCGGGTCCCCGAGCGTGACGAAAGCGGCGTCGCCGTCGCGGGCCGTCGGCGCGATTTCGGCGGCGGCGTCCTTCCAAGCCGCCCGGAGTTTCTCCTCGTCGCGTGTCATCGGGAAGTCGAGGTCGCCGATGCGCTCCTCGGGGACGTGTTCGGTCGCGACCGAGCGCGAGAGCCGCCCCGGCGAGTACACCACGTCGGCGGATTCGAGGGCGCGCTTCCCGCGGACGGTCACCAGGTCGGGCTGGCCGGGACCGAGGCCGATGCCGTAGAGCGTCATCGGTCGCCTCCGTCCTGCGCCGCAGATTCGGCCGGCGACCCGCCGTCGGCGGCAACGTCCTCGCTGGCGCTGCCGACGAGCATGTACACCGGGTTCTCCGAGTTGAAACTCGTCGCGCCGGCGAGTTCGTAGCCGTGGCTCACCTGGAACTGGACGACCTCCTCCAGAATGTCGCGCTCACGGAAGGCCTCCGTCGCCGCGCCAGCGACTTCGAGCCGCGAGACGTTCATCACGATTCGGTCGACACCGGTCTCGACCGCGTGGTCGAGGATGGCCTCGTAGTTGCGCGACCCGCCGAGGAAGAGGGCGTCGGCGTCGTCCGGCAAGCCCTCCGGGGCCTCGGCCTCACGCAGTTCGACATCGGCGTCGACGTCGTTAGCGGCGAGGTTCTTGCGAGTCACGTCGAGTCGGTTCCCCTTGCGTTCGAGCGCAGTGACCCGCCCGGCCCGGCGCGCCGCCGTGATGGTGACGGCGCCGGTACAGGAACCGACCTCCGCGAAGTGGTCGGACCCGGTGAGAGCGAGTTTGCTAGCGAGAACGGCCCGGACCTCCGGCTTGGTGGGACCGGCCTTCGCATCGTGTGGGAGCGAGACGCGGGACATCACGCTATACAACTGCAGTAGCGCGTAAAACAATTTTGGTTGTATTAATCCAAGTCGAGATGACAGCGGCATCGGTGCCGGACAGGGGCGAGTCAGCGGGCCGATTGACAGCAGCGCGAGCGGGCAGTATCAGAGCGGTGCCCAGAACCCGGGTCAGACCAGAGTCTAGATTCCGGGTCAGAACTCCGGACCGGGTGCCGGCACGCCGTCGCTGTCGTCGCCGCCGTCCAGATCGAACTCCTCGCGCAGTTCGCGGATGCGGTCTCTGATGTCCGCGGCCAGTTCGAACTCCAGGTTGTCCGCGGCCTCCTGCATCCGTTCTTCCAGTTGCTCTATCTGGCGGGCGGCCTCGTCGGCGTCGCTCGCGCCGTCGCTGGAAATGCCGCCGGTGTCGGTCTTGCTCCCCGGCAGGTTCGTTTCGCCGACTTCCTTCTCGATAGTCGTCGGCTCGAAGCCGTGTTCCTCGTTGTACTGCTGCTGGATGCGCCGGCGGCGCTGGGTCTCCTGGATGGCCGACTGCATGGCGTTGCTGCGCTCGTCGGCGTACAGCACGACCTCGCCGTTGACGTTCCGGGCGGCCCGGCCCATCGTCTGTACCAGCGTCGTCTCCGACCGGAGGAACCCCTCCTGGTCGGCGTCCAGAATCGCAACGAGCGACACCTCGGGGATGTCCAGCCCCTCCCGGAGGAGATTGATGCCGACCAGCACGTCGATGTCGCCAAGCCGGAGCGACCGGATGAGTTCGTGCCGTTCCAGCGTGTCCGTCTCGTCGTGCATGTATGCCACGTCGACGCCGGACTCCTCCAGGTACTCCGTGAGGTCCTCGGCCATCCGCTTGGTCAGCGTCGTGACGAGCACCCGTTCGTCGCGCTCGACACGTTCGTCGATGCGCTCCAACAGGTCCTCGACCTGGCCCGTCGCCGACGCGATCTCGACGGCCGGGTCCACGAGGTGGGTCGGACGGACGATCTGCTCGACCACCTGATCGCTGTGTTCGCGCTCGTAGTCACCCGGCGTCGCGCTCACGTACAGCGTCTGGTCGGTCTTCTCCTCGAACTCCTCGAAAGTGAGCGGGCGGTTGTCGAAGGCCGTCGGCAGGCGGAAGCCGTTCTCGACGAGGCTCTCCTTGCGGCTCTTGTCGCCCTCGAACTGGCCGCGGATCTGGGGGAGCGTCTGGTGGGACTCGTCGACGACCGTGAGGAAGTCATCGGGGAAGTAATCCAGCAGGGTGTAAGGGGCTTCACCCGTCTCGCGGTCCGAGAGGTGGACCGAGTAGTTCTCGATACCCGAACAGTAGCCCGTCTCCTGCATCATCTCGATGTCGAACGTGGTCCGCTCCTCGATTCGCTGGGCGGCGACGTGGTCGCCCTGTCGCTCGAAGTAGCTGATACGCTGGTCCAGCAGTTCCTTGATTTCGTCGATGGCCCGCTGGAGCCGCTGTTCGGGAATCGAGTAGTGTTCCGCCGGGTGGAGCAGGGCGGCCGGTTCCTCGCTTTTGACCTCGCCCTCCAGCGGGTCGACCTTCAGCATCCGGTCGATCTCGTCGCCCCAGAACTCCACTCGGAGGGCGTAGCGGGCATACATCGGGTAGATCTCCAGCGTGTCCCCGCGCACGCGGAAGGTCCCCTGTGTGAAGTCCACGTCGTTGCGCTCGTAGTTCAGGTCGACCAGCCGACCGAGCAGGTCGTCGCGCTCGATCTCCTGGCCCACCTCGAGCGAGAGGGACATGTCGATGTAGTTTCGCGGGTCACCGAGGCCGTAGATGGCCGACACCGACGCGACGACGATGACGTCGTCCCGGGTGAGCAGTGAGCGCGTCGCGGAGTGGCGCAGCCGGTCGATCTCGTCGTTGATGGAGGCGTCCTTGTCGATGAAGGTGTCCGTCTGCTCGACGTAGGCCTCGGGCTGGTAGTAGTCGTAGTAGGAGACGAAGTACTCGACGGCGTTATCCGGGAACAGCTCGCGGAACTCCTCGTAGAGCTGGGCCGCGAGGGTCTTGTTGTGGGCGATAACGAGGGTCGGTTGCTGAATCTCCTCGACGACCCAGGAAACGGTGTTTGTCTTCCCGGAGCCAGTCACACCGAGCAGGGTCTGCCGGTCCATCCCCTGGCGATAGCCCGACGCGAGCCCTTCGATAGCCTCGGGCTGGTCGCCCGCCGGCTCGAACGGGGCGTCGACACGGAACTCGCGGTCGACATCTGGTCGGTCGATAGAGAGTGGTCCGCCGGTGTCGCTCATTACCCACACATCGGGCTGGACGGACTTGAGCCGCGTGGTTCGTGAAGCGTTAGCAGACCGGCTTCGGGTTCACGCCGAGATCTTCGAGCGTCTCGAAGTATTCGTCGTAAGCCGTCGAGATGACATCGATAGCAGCAGCCTCCGCGGCGTCCCAGTCGTCGTCGCTCTCACACACCGCATCGAGCAGTTCGGCGGCCTCGTCGCGGAGGTCCACCACGTCGCTGCCGGCGCTGCGGAACGTACTCGCCGTCTGTGGGTCCGCTTGGCCGGTGAAGAAGCCGGTGTACTGCTCTTTGACCTTCTTGTCGACGAGCGACCAGCCGACGAAGCCGCCGAGGCGTTCGACGGTCCCATCGAGGTCAGCGAGCACGCCGTGCATTGCCGGCGTCCGGTCGACCGGATCGGCGTCGATGCTATCGCGGCGCTCAGCCGTCTCGCCCGCCGCATCGGCGAACAGCACCGCCGCGTCGTCGTGGCCGTCGTCGCTCCAGGCGTCGAACGTGTCGTGAGCTGCCTGCTCGCGGGCGGCGGCCGCCGAAAGCACTACGTCCGGTTCCATCTCGCCGCGGGTGTCAGCATAGAGCGTCTTCGAGGAGCCCAGTCGGGAGAGTTCCGTCTGCTGGTCGTCACGAACTGCGTCGATAAGGTCGGCTGCGGTCATACACTGGCCTGCGGCCGGCGCGGGCTTGTAACCATCGGACCCGCCGCTATCAGAATCAGTGGCTGCGGGGAGTAAGCCCCCTTCTGTTCGGGCCAGCATTCGGCTGAGCGGCCACGTCCAGCGCTTGCGCGCAGCGTCGGACTACCTGTCGACGCGGCCTTGCACCGGTGAGGTTTCGCCGTTCCATCGGTCCGTCGCCGGGAGCGTGGGGCGCATCAGCGGCCCACGGAATGGGTGGGGCGTCTGCGGCCCACGGGTGGAGCACAGATGTGGTCCACAACTGCGCGCCCCGGAGTCACCGGGTCGCGACTGCCCTCGGTGGGTTAACTCTCCCTCGCTTTGGCCGCGTGCCGCACCGTCTGGTGGGGCACGACCAGCCTCGCTCGGGATTCGCACACCTCATCGGTCCGGCAACGACGTGTCGTTGCTGTTCCAGAGCCGACGGTCTCCCGCCCCGGGCTTGCGCCCGGTCACCTGTCCGACAGGTGGGGGGACTTTCCTCATGGCTTGCGCCACGGGAGCCGGCCTCCCGCTGCCACTTACTGCTACGCCAGTGCGGCGAATAAGGCTTACCAACGACCTTTTTCTGCGTCGGGTTCGCGCGAAGCGCGAACCACTCCTTGAAAAACGTCGACGAAAAAGGCCGGACTCGCCACACCGCGGCGAGTCCGGGGAAACCGCTCGCTTCGCTCGCGGTATGTTCACGGTGACTTAAATTGTGTCTCATCCTCAGGCAGACCTGCCCTCCCCCGGGTCGCGCGACAGAGCGCGCTCCCGGCCACAGCGTCGGGAGAAACTGTGTGAGAAAGGCGGGTCACAGCGCAATTCGACAACAGTCGAGACGCGAATGCCCAGCAGTGCGCCTTAGTCGTCGGAGGGCAGGGGCTCACCAGAGCCGTCAGTCGGCGCAGGCGAGGACTGCATGTCGTCGTCCTCTGCGTAGGGGTACCACGTCATCTTCGTGTTGTGCATGTACGGGTCGTGGTAGTCCGTCTCTTCGGGCTCGACCATCTCGGCCAGCGTTTCCTCGTCGCGGTCCTCCACGAAGTCACGGAAGGTCTCGCCGCCCTCGCGGGCGTTCTTGAAGTTGTTGACGAGGTTCTTGATCGCGCCGGGGACTTCGTCGGCCGGGACGCGCATCTCCACCCAGTCGGCGAAGCGCGGGTCGTCGCCGAGGCCGCCGCCGAGACCGATGTCGAGCGCCTCGACCGGTTCGCCGTCCTTGCGGGTCTTCATGCCGCGCAGGGACACGTCGGCGATCTGGGGCTGGGCACAGGAGGCCGTACAGCCAGAGAGGTGGATGTGGAAGTCCTTGTGGTCCTCGGGCAGTTCGACGTTGTCCTTGAGCCAGCGGGCGTAGCGGACCTGGCGGTTCTTCGTCTCGACGATAGAGAGCGAGCAGTACTCCGTGCCCGTGCAGGCGATGGAGCCGCGCATGAACGGCGACGGCTCGGGGGAGTAGTTCTCAAGGAGGGGTTCGCTGGTGAACTCGTCGAGGTTCTCCTCGGGGACGTCAGTGACGATGATGTTCTGGCGCTGGGTCAAGCGGACCTCGCCGGAACCGTACTCGTCGGCGAGTTCCGCGAGTTCGAGCACGTCGTCGGCGCCCATGCGGCCGACCAGGACGTTCAGGCCGACGTAGTAGTTGCCGTCCTTCTGTTCGTGAATCCCGACGTGGTCGTTGTGCCCGTCCTGGGACCCGGTGTTGTAGCTGTACTGGTCGCGCATGTCCTCGCCGGCGGTCGGCAGTTCGAAGTCGACGTAGTCGTCCTGGAGGACCGAGCGCATCTTTTCCGGCCCCCACTCGTCCATGAGGAACTTGATGCGGGCGTTGAAGCGGTCCTCGCGGTCGCCGTGGTCGCGGAAGAGCGCGGACATGCCGTGGGCCACGTCGGCGGCCTGCTCCGGCGGCACCCACACGTCGATATCGCGGGCGAGGCGCGGTTCCTTGCGGGAGAGGCCCCCGCCGATACGGACGTTGAAGCCGAGTTCGCCGTCCTTCTCGGCGGGCTCGAAGGCGAGGTCGTTGATGTCGCCCTGGCCACAGCCTTCGTCACAGCCGGCGATGGCGACCTTCCACTTGCGCGGGAGGTTCGAGTAGTCGTCGTTGCCCTTGAACGTCTCGTGGAGGTCCTCGGCGACGGGCCAGGCGTCGACGTGCTCGTGTTTGTCCTTGCCGGCGACGGGACAGCCGACGATGTTCCGCCAGGAGTCACCGCAGGCCTGCTGGGTGCCCAAACCGACGGCTTCGAGCTTCTCGAAGATCTCCGGGATGTCCTCCAGTTTGATCCAGTGGAGCTGGATGCTCTGGCGGGTCGTCCAGTCACAGTAGGCCTCGCCGAACTCGGGGTTATCGACGGGGCCGGTCGCGTACTCCTTCGCGACTTCGCCGATGACTTCGAGCTGGCCGGGCTTGATGACGCCGTTTGGCGTCCCGATGCGCATCATGAAATACGACTCCTGGCCGGAACGCTGGTGGTACAGCCCCCACCATTTGAAGCGCTCGAACCAGGCGTCGTGCTCGTCTTCCGGAATGGCGTCCCAGCCCTTCTCTGCGAACTCCATCAGATGCTCTCGAATCTCGTTACCGTAGACCTCGTCTTTCCATTTCTCGACTTTACTGGGCATAGCTAATGTGTTCTTCCACAAGTCTCACAGACTTATACAACACACTTTGCCGTCAACCGTCGCCACCACTCCCCGAAACAAGAAATTGTTGCCTATTCTTCGGGACGGGCAAGCCGGGTTCGCTTCTCCGGAAAATGGACGCTCTCGTGGACGACACCGTAGAATTCGCCGGAATCGGGGTCTACGACGCGGCCGACCGTCAGCCAGTCGGTAACACCGCTTTCACCGCAGGCGATACACTGACCGGCTATTCGCGCCTGAATATCCGGGTAATCCACGCCCACTTTTACGAACCCCTCGGCGAGGAAATCCGTCGTCTCACACCCACAGAAGTCGCTTCGAGCCAACAACCACAGGTCCGAGACGTTCACTTCCCGCGAGTCGTTGACGGAAATCCAGGCCCCGTCGTCGAGCTGGTGAACGTCGGTCGTCATTACATATCATTAGATTCCAGAGATACCTGAGAGCATCGGCGGTCACAAGTATCACCGGATCGGGTCGAATCCACCGCAGTCATGCGGTGAGTGTATCAGAACATAATGACCCACTATTTGGTGGGATCTGTACGAGATACAAACATATGTTGCCTGTAAGTCGCAGTGCGGGCCAAGCTTACAGGAGAGTCCGTGTTTAAGATAGTGGGGGCGTTACGAAGGAGTACGACACCACGCGGCGGCCACGCAGGTCGCTGCTGTGACAGAAACGATGACGAACGCACAACAGACCCACGACGACGACGCCGAACGCGAAGAGCCGACCACAGACCACCTCGACAACGTCGAGGATGGCTGCGGTTGCACAGAAATCTGGGAGCACATGAGCGAAGAGCGCGAGAGCGCCTCTGACGACTGATACAGACTGTTGTGACTGCGTATTAATTGCGCCGGCCCGGGTCGGCGAAATCCCGGAATGACTTACAATAGCCTGTATGACACCC
This sequence comes from Haloarcula sp. KBTZ06, assembly GCF_048595605.1. Lineage (NCBI taxonomy): Archaea > Methanobacteriati > Methanobacteriota > Halobacteria > Halobacteriales > Haloarculaceae > Haloarcula > Haloarcula sp. KBTZ06. Next base: position 103,794 of record NZ_CP184337.1, on the reverse strand, counting down.
CTGTACGGGATACTTTTGTGCGGTGCTCCCCAAGCACGTATCGATGCCTGAGGGGCCCGACAATTACGTTCCATCGACCGACCGTGAATCACCGGTCGGTAAACCGGTCATCCGCGGGGACCCGGCACTCACTGGCCAGCGGCCCGAGGAGGCCATCGAGTTCGATCCCGACGACCCCGAGAGCCTCGAGCTCGCCGCCAGAACGGTCGAGAAGTTCTCCGAGAACACCGCCGGCGCCGACGACAACGTGTTCATTCTGCGCGGCGCGGCCGCGTGTGCAGCCCTGGTCCGTGGTGAGGGGTCCTACAAGGCCGCTGCCGAACGGGCCGGTGGCGAAGCCTCGGTCTCGTTCATCCGGAAGTGGTCCCGCGTGCACGACCTCCCGCGGTCCGTCCGGATTCACGTCGCCAAGGGAGAAATTGCGCCGACGGCGGCCAAACACATCGCCAGAGTCTCCGGCGAGTCCCGCCTCCTGCTGGCGTGGGCCGCCCTCGACCACGACCTCACCGTCCGCCAGATCCGGTCCGTTGCCAGCAGTGTCAACGACGGCGCGTCCGTGGACGCGGCGCTCGCCAGAAACGGGTACGCGCTGGGCGAGTTGCGGACACAACTCGGCCGCGACGCCTACTGTCGACTCCGCCGGCAGGCCGCACTCGATGGGGCCTCCCCCGGAGAAGTCATCAGCGAGGCTATCGAATCGTACTTCGACGACGGACCGTAAGGTCTTAATCGCCGCTCCCCCGAGCGAATAGCGAGGGCCGGTAGCTCAGTTAGGCAGAGCGTCTGGCTTTTAACCAGATGGTCGGGGGTTCAACTCCCTCCCGGCCCGTGCAACGAACCGACGAGCACCGCGAGTCGGTGAGTGAACCGGCAGGAAGGAGTTGAACCCTGGAAGGCACGCACAGCGAACGAATGTGAGCGAGTATGTCTTCCTCTGGTTCAATTCCTGCCCGGCCCGCTGTTCTGTGTACAAGAAGCAGCGCGACAGGACAGAGTTCGAGACCGGTTCATTTACCACCGAGACGGCGGATGGCACCAGTATGGACGGAAATACCGGTACAATTCAGCGCGCACTCGCGCAACCGCTGCGCCCGTTGGGCGTGACTGTGGGCGTACTGCTCGTCGTCGCCACGCTCGCTGCGATTGCCAGCACGCCGTGGCAGACGTACGCGTCGATGGGCGCGGTAATTATACAACTGGCGGCAGCGGTCGTGATGGGGTTGATCGGTGTCGGACTGGCGTACATCAGCTGGGCAGCCGACGCGTAAGTCAGTCGCCAAGAACAGAGCCGAAAACAGACGTCTTGTTATCCGCGGACGGGCATATACGCCATCCCTAGCATCAGCACGGCAGCGATGCCCGAGAGTATCGAGACGCCCCAGATGCCGTTCTTGCGCTCGTGGAAGTAGTCCTGCTGGTCGAGCGTCGTCTGGTACTGGTCGTACTGCTGAATCGGGACGATCTGGACGGTGCTATGGTCTGGGAAGTGCGTGAAGAACTGCTGCTCGTTCAGCGTGACGTTCCCACCCTCCGAAAGTTCGATTGTGTTCTCGCGCGGTGCGAACCATTCGAGGGTCGCGCCGTCGTCGGTCACTTCGGAGATCGTGGTCTCCTGGGTGCCGCTATCGGTCGCGTGCGGGTAGGTATCGCCGGTGGTGAACGACACCGTCTCCGGCTCTGGGAGCCATTCACTCAGCGGGACTTGCGTGTTGTTCGACCGGTAGACTACGTACTCGGTCCCGTTCTGGGTCGCCAGCGTGTTCTGGACTGAGGTGTCCTCGGCGAGGAGCGCACTGACGTTGAGTTCTTCTTCGAGGGTCACCGTACTCTCGTTGCTGTCAGTGTGCACGCGGTAGGTATCGTTCTGGTAGGTCGTCGTGGCGTTGTGCTCTAGCGTCGCTGTATACCGTGACGATTCGTTCGTCCACGAGAGGTCAGCTGCCATGCTGCCACCGCCACCGCCGCCGTGGCCGCCACCGCCGCCGCCGGACATGTGGATGTTCGTGGCTGTGTATTCCGTTCCGTCGACAGTGAACGTACTCTCGTTGGTCAGTTCGGCGTCAGCGTCGAGCGACACCGCCGGCCGCTGACTCTCCGCGACGCCGATGTAGGCGTACGCAGCAACACTGATAACGAGGAAGAACGCGAAGTACGCCGCCGCGGCTCGTCGTTGCATATCAGGAGGGTCAGTCGCCGCGCCGTTTAATGATTACTTTTCGAGTGTCTTGATAGACGGGTGGCACGGGCGTCTCGCCCCAGTAACGGCGGTGTCGATGTATCGCATCGATCAGGCTATATCGGACTCGCCAGCGAGAACGTCGTAGCTGTCGAGCGTCCCTGCCATCGACGGGGCATCCGGATCGTCTTTCCGCTGCGTACCGTAGTCCATCCACACGCCGCTCGTGTAACTGTACATTTCGAAGGCAGCCTCGGTCTCGACGACAATGTCGATGACTGCGTCCTCGGGGGCGTCATCGAGAACGACGGCCGACCGAACGTCGTTGTCGTGGTGCATCACCCAGACCGCGACAGCGCCATCGATGTCATCCAGCAAGGCACTGGCTTCCGTCGGCGAGAACGGGCGGTGGGGCCAGTCGTCGACGGGTTCTGGTTTGTCCATACCAGTCGGACGGGCCGGAACGGCATCGGTGTTCCCCCGTTTTCCCCGGTTAGTCGGCGAAGTAGCTGGTGAAAAAGCCGGACAGGAACGACGAAATAGCGACGGCCATGGCCATGTCAGTCAGGCTCCACGGCGCGTCCTCGTCGTCGGCCAGCCAGACAGTGATACCGACGCTGACGACCAGTGAGACGATCCCGTTGAGGAGGTGCTTGCTCTTGAGCAAACTCATACACCTATCCGTTGGTGCGGGGTTCGTATAGAGATTACCCACGAGCGACGTGTCGCTGACCGAAACGCGGCCGCTGAATTCGCGTGATGGGTAGTGCTGGCGCTGGGACAGTTAGCCGTTACAGCAAACCGTGTACCGAACCTCTGAGTGAACGAGCGATTCGACCTGCTCGACGACGCCGTCGACCGTCTCGAACGGTCCGAACTTGCTCACGACCGCCCCGTCCGCGCGTAACACGACTGTCCACCGGTACCCATCCGGGCTATCGTTCCGCTCGAACGCGAACTCGCGGTCGGGCAGTCGAGCGACGACTTGGCCGTCAGTAGTGACCGCCCACGACACGCTATCGGCAAGCGCGCTCTCCAGTACTGTTTCGAGTCGCCGGGCGAGTCTGGTCATCGGTTCGTCCCGTGCGTCCATACAGAAGCGTAGAGGGACAGAAGCATAAGCCGTTGTGACACTACACAACGTTCAAACGGCCCAAACCCGTACATGGGGTGTGACTCAGTCGCTTCTCGTCTACGACGGCAGTACCGACCTGTTCCGGCGCGCTGCCGAGACGGTAACCCGCTGTGCCACGGACATCACGCCGGTCCCCTGGGAGTCCGACGCGATTCAGGCGTTTCTCCAGGCACAGTTCGACGACCTGCCGTTTGCGTTCATCCTGATTGAAGGCGAGTCCGTTCACGTCGGCGAAGCGGCTGTGAAGGAAGCGCTGGAAGGCCTCGATGTCGCGGCCCCTGTCGCCCGGTTGGCCGAGCAGGTGTATCCCACCGCCGCCGCGCCGTTCGGGCGTGTCGTCCACGGCCAGGTCCCGGCCGACATCCACGGGACCTTTCCACTGGACGAGGCGGCGAAAGCACACATCGCGCCGCTCCGGCAGGTCCACACGATCCCTGTCGAAACAGAGTGATCGAGACGGTCAGTGATATGGTCGACCAGAACTGGCCTGCCACGCGGTCGCCATACGACAGTGCGTCGCGCGCAGAGACCACATGCGCCGATTTCGTACGCTTCGGATAATGAGCGACTGCGTCGACTGCTCCGCTGTTCGGAGGGTTGAAAACCTGTGACCGGCTACTGCAGGTATGCTGCGGCAGGCCGTCGAGGACGCGTTCACCCTGCTTGCTGTCCTCGTCGTTCTCTCCCTCGTTATCGGGCAACTCCTCGGGCAGCCGATCCTGCTGGGGTACGTGACCTCAGGGAGTATGTCGCCGACGCTGAACACGGGCGACGCGTTCGTCGCCGTTCCTGCACCCGTCGCTGGCGAGATTGAGCCGGGGGACGTCATCGTGTTCGAAGCGGTCGAGCTACAGGGCGGCGGACTGACGACACACCGGGTCGTCGCGGAGACCGACGGCGGCTACATCACGAAAGGGGACAACAACCCCTTCAGAGACCAGAGCGGAGGTGAGCCGGTTGTCACGGACGACCGAGTCGTCGCGACAGCACTCCAGATCAACGGACAGGTCGTCCGGCTCCCCGGTCTCGGCACCGCCATCAGCTCCGCTCGAACGGCGGCAGAAAGCGGCTTGGTATTGATTGGCGGGCCGGGCAACAGCGACCTGACGAGCGGGCAGGGCCTCAGTGGACTGTTCATCTCTATCGGGCTCGGGCTGTTTCTACTCGTCTTCGTCGACAGCTTCCGGGCCAGCGAGGAGCGGACCAGAGAACGGACTCGTTCGCGCGATGGGGACGCCATCAATGGCTGGACGGTTATACTCGCACTGGCAGTGTTGATTCTCGTCCCAGCCAACGCGGCGATGGTCGCTCCGAGCGGCACTCACAGCGTCACCATCGACAGCACTAGCGAGGATGTCACGCCCGGGGAGACCGTCGAAAGCGAGTTCACTGCCGAAAACGGCGGGCTGGTGACGATGCTCATCGTCCTCGAATCCCCAAACCCGGACGCAACGATGGACCGTAACCGGCTTGTCGTCCAGCGCGGCGGGTCCGCGACGGCAACGCTGTCGGTGCCTGCCCCACCACCGGGCGAACAGGCGGTCGTGACCGTCGAAGAGCATCGATACTTCCTGCTAGCACCGCCGGGCGTCATCGCGGGACTGCACCGAGTCCACCCGCTGGTGGCAATCGGGGCGTTCAATCTCCTGGTGTTAGGAAGCCTCACAGCGGCAGTTGGGGCGACCTTCGGGTTCGGAACAACGCGCGAGCGGAGCCGAGACCGGTCGGTCCCGCTGAAGCGACAGGTACGCCGCCTGCTTGGGCGTGAATGATCGCGGGTTCAGCCGGTGATATCGCCGCCGCCACCACCTGCGCTTGCCGTGCTTGAATTGTAGAGATTGCTCACCTGCTCGGCGGTGAGCGCGGCGTCGTACACCTTGGGTTCGTCCATGGCACCGTCGAATCCATAGATAGCGTTCCCGCCAGAATTGAGTCCTGTACCGATTCGAAGCGGTTGTTCGGACGCCTGCGCATCGGGGAGCGAAAACGTCGGCCCCTTTTGCGCCCCGTTGACGTACACCCTGTCCTGTGATCCGTGGGTCCACACGACGTGTGCCCACCGGTTCTTCGTCAGCGAAACACCCGTGAGTTTGTTATCGTCGGTGGTCTCGATGAGCAGTTCTCTGTCGTCCGAACCCTTCCAACCACCACCGAAGCCGAACTGATAGCTATCGTCGCCACGGGAGTTCCACTTGCTGAACAGTCGTGTGAGGCCATTCTGGCTTCGGGGGAATACCCAGGCAGAGAGCGAGAAATCATCAGTCAAGTCGAGCGTATCGTCGTCAGGAACGGTGACGGCATCGTCACCATCGAAATTGAGCACTTCGCCGCGGCCCTGACTGGATGTCGCTAGGTCTGGTTCATAAAAGCGGTCGCGGTCCCTGTCAAAACTAAACTCCCGTTCGCCATCGTTGCCAGCGGCCCAGGAATCCGGGATATCCGTTCTGCTAACATCTTCGAAGTGCCACCACGACACCTTGGGGTCGCGACACTCGACTGAAACCGATCGGCTCAGTTCGATACGCTGGTCGTCGCCGGTAGCAGTGATATCAAGGTTGACAGTGGTACTCCCTTCTGAGTCACAGGCGAGCGTCGTTGTGACATCGCCGCTCTCGCCCGGCAGAAGCCTGTTCGGCGTCTGGACAGTTTCGAACGGTGGAGCGGGACCGGGGCTGACACGAACACTCGTAAGTTGCTGGTCGAAGTTGTTGGTGAGCGTTAGCAGTGTCACTTGCTGGCCGTCCATTCCACTGACTGGGCCGATGTCGATACCAAGCAGTGCATCGCTGCCGTCGGTCGCTTTCAGGTTACTGGACCGCTTTGCGTCGATGGTAGTGACACCGGATGTTTCAGCAGCGAGCAGGCCTGCCCCACCAGCGATGAACGCGAGTGCACCACGTCGGGTCCACTTCTTGTTCATTCCGACAACTCCGGTGGCTTATCGGCTGCGCCGAGTTGCAGCCGGCGAGTCTCCGTGACGTGGTACGCCGCAGAGACGAGAAACAGCAGCGTGATGACCGTCGGCCACACGAGCGACGGAACCGACGGTGGAAAGACACCGACCCAGACAGCGACGACGAGCGCTAGCGAAACAGCGGCGAGTCCGAGATAGTACTCCGCCCACGGAATTGAATCCCCCGGGACGACATCAAGATACACGTCAAGGCTGTCAGCTGTATCGGTCATCGTAACTGTCCCGTTGTCGTGCGTGATGACGCCCGCGCGTTCAAGTGTCGGGAGGTGTGTCTGCTGCATTGACGTGTACACGCGGTGTCGCTCCGTGGACGTGATCTCCTGAATGCACTTGTTGTTTTCCCACGCAGCGACTTGCTCGGCAAGGTCAGAGAGTTCGGCGCACTCGTCCTCCTGTTTTATCGCGTGTAAAGCGTACCGGCGCCGTTGGTTGCTCAGTATGTCGTATACGTCATCACGCGATAGCTGTCGCTCTTCTGGCCGGCTAACCCCCACCTGTCCCATGTTTCTGTTTAGACTGCACTACTTGATAGATTTTTTGTTCGTATTTGATTGTAAATGGTAAGTAACTGTGTTTTCTACGCTAGACATCCACCGCCAGGGACAGGCGTCTGCCGGCAGCAGGGCATGGATAGGTGAAGGAGTCGAACAGCAGAGCCAACCCGTTATACTTCAGTGATTGTGATTGTCAGGTCTTCGGTTTCCTGGGCGCTGTCGCCCGTTTCGAGGGTTGCAGAGAGGTCAGAAACCCCGCCCGCAGACACATCTTCGCTGTAGGTATCCGTGCTCCCGCCGATACCGGAGAGAAGGCCACTGCCGGTACTCAGATCAACATTGAACGTCGTCGAGTTTCCGTCGTCGTTGTTGACCAGTTTGAAGAACCCACTGTCATAGTCGTACGTACTGTTTGGCATCAGCCGTTCGTCGGTTCCACCGTCCTCGTATCCAAAGACGACAGATACGTCGTTCGCGATGAGGCTTACGTAGTCGGTCGAAACAGTCGTACCGCCATCGGTAGCAAGAGAGTCAGAACTCGTCGGAAACAGGGTCGTGGCATCGGTAACGAGATCGTCGTTGCTATTCCGAAGCGCAACCTCATCGGCGGACGCGTCGACAAGCACGTCAGTAAATTCGGTTGCGATCTCGGAGCCGTTGCCGTCAGCACCGACGACATTGACTTCGACTTCACGCGTTGCGCTGACAGTGCTAAATGCACCAGAGCCGAACGCCGCGCCAGATCCGATACCGACTGTCCCGATGAGACCGAGTACGCTTCTACGGTTCAGTTTCATGTTCAGTTCGCTTATCGAGAGGTTACCACTTACTATTTTGTTGCATTAGCCCGGCTAAAGCACTCATTGAAGCCGCTAACGCTGTTCAGTACTAAGCCACTATGCCGTGAACTAGCTTCCAATGAATCGGCGTGGCTTTCTCCTTAGTATTGGTGCAGCCAGTGTGGGGACGGGTGCGGTGTTTGGATCCGGTGCGTTCACCTCTATCGAAGCAGACCGGAACGTCAATCTCGAAGTCACCGGCGATACCGGATCGGCACAGGTGGGGTTCAGCCCGGGGAGCGGTGCCACGAGCATCGTCGGGACGGACACAAACGAGTCGGTTGATATCATCAACTTCGAACAGACGAATCTCAACGAACAAGCGAAGACCAGCTTCGAGAACGCTTTGGAGGTCGACAACAACAGCCAATCCAAGGTCAACCTCTATATTGATGACAGCACTACCGGGGTTGGGGATGACCCCACAAACGGTGAAGTTCTGGACTTCCGGGAGGGGTCCGCTGGCGTCTCAATTGTCGGCTCGGACCAGGCTATCACGCTCGACCCCGACGGCGGGAGTTCAGACGGCGGCTACAGCGACACCGTGGAACTGGACATCGTTGTCGACCTCCGAGATGACGGCGTCGATGGCGACGATCTCAGCGAGATCAGCGACGTGACCTTCGTCGTCGAGGCGGTCCAGCAGTAAGTGAAACGCGATTCCGGCGCTGGCCGCCGACCAACAGGCCCAGATACAGGCACACACGAAGATCCAACGCAGTCGGCACGACACAACCAACTATGAATCGCACTCTCATCGCTGTCATGGCAACGGTCGTCCTCCTCGCAGGGACCGCTATGGCGACAGGTGCCTTCATCGACGGCGACGAGGTTGCACCCGACCGGAACTCCGGCGTCTACTTGGCTCCCGCTGACACGGTAAACGGGGACCAGTACGTCGAATACGACGAGACAGGGCAGCTACGCATCAGTCTTTCACCAGTGCTCCCGAACGGTCAGACCCGCGTCGATGACCTGTTCGTGGTCGGGTTTGCGGGCTACGAGGGGACTGATAGTGCCGCTACCGTCGAACTGGACAGCGAGCCGGAAACAGTTCGCATGTACCGGATGGACACCGGAGCACAAGTCGCCGGCGACACTGTCTCGCTGGAGCCCGACGAATCAGTGCGCTTTGGGCTGGCAGTGACGCCAGCGGAGCGCAACTTCACTGGCACGATATCGATCACCGCCCCTGTTCCCGAACAGCAGTCAACCGAAGGGGACGAGAGCAACGGTGGGAGCGGCGGTGGGTCAACCGGTGGCGGTGGTGGCGGTGTGCCACCCAGTAACGATGATGGGAGTGGTACGCAGGGCGGGGGCGATCCCACGACGCCGACGCCAACGCCGACGGACAGTAACTCGACGAACGAGACCGTAAACGATGACGGGAACGAGACTGAAACAGCCGCTGGCGGCGGAAGCGGTGGCAGCGGTACTGGTGTCGGGACGTCGACCGACGAACCGGCTGAGACGCCCACCACCAGCGAAGAAGAACCCGAAACCGTGGCCGGCGGTGGCGCTGAGCCCGTGCCGACGACACCCGAAAGTCAACAGTCAGCCGAACCGAACGGATTCACGCTCGGCTTCGAGCCGGCATTCGGAATTAGCTGGGGGCCGTGGGCGTTCATCGCTGGCCTGCTCGTCGTAGTGACGAACTACCTCGTGCAGACGCGATATCACGATGTCCTCCCGGTACTCCAGACGCAACCGAGTGACCGCCGTCGCCGGTTCCGGCGCGTCGCTGTCCGCGAGACCGCGATCGGTCTTGCCGGAATCGTACTCACGGTTCTTGTCGTGGCAGCTGCCTCAGGCGCTGGCTTCGGCCCAGTCTCGCAGCTGGTTGCGGCGCTCGCGTTCTCCGCTGCAGTCGGCACGGTGACCGGGTACCGGCTGGTCCCAGAACTCGATGCACTGCCCGAACTGCAAGCCGACGACGACGGCACCGAAAAGCAGTAAAACAATCCGGTCAGTCCGGTGTCTCAGCGTCACTGTTTCCCACAGTCGAATCAGTTCCGGGTTCTGGCGGAGGCGCGTACCGAAACAGTCGGTCACCAGTGTACACGATGAGTTCAGAATCGCTATCTGACTCGATGATACGTTCCTCGGTGTCTATTGCGACGTCCACGAGCCCGACGAGCGAATCAACTGAAGTCGTCCAGACGTCGTCGTCGACTGGATCAGCCCGGCCGACGGTTATCCAATCGTCAAACTCCTCACGGGCGGACTTGTATGCGAGCCATCGGCGCTCGGCGTCGGTCAGTGTGAGATAGTCGGTCGTGCGCCCGTAGACGATGGCAGCAGCACCACTAAAGCTACCAAGCAGGAGCACTGGGCCACCGAGAGTCCAGATCGGTCCATACGCTTTTTCGACCTGCGCTTCGACGGTTCGGTCACCACTGTTCGGAACCGGGCCAGCGTTTTCGACCCGGTAGCTGCTCTGCCTCGGGATAATCGGGAGGCGATACGTCCGAGTCGTGTCGACCGACTGCCCGTTGCGCGTCCCCGAAAGAGCCACCTGAGAGACCACCGCCATCTCAAGTCGACCGGACGTCTGGCCGTGTTCCGAATCGATACGTCGAACAGTTTCGGCTGCGCGACTGACATTCAGCGAGAACGGAACCGTCAGCCGCTCACCCGCGGCCAGCGACTGCACAGTGCCTTGTGTCAGTGGTCGTTTGACCTCCCAGTAGACGAGCTCTCCGTTCTGGGTTGATTCGACGGAGCGATACTGAACAAACACGTCAGCCGAGGCCGTAAGGTCGCTTTTGTTGCTGGCGCTGTACGTGTACATGAACGCGCCGTCCAATACGGGGGCGACCGTCCGGAGATACACAGGTTGGTCTTCGAGTACTTCACCCTCTGGAAACGCCGAGGTACCGTTGCGAACTGTCGCATTGTGGGAGAACGATCCGGACGACTGCCACGACGACACCTGACGCGTAGTCGTGTCCGTTCCCGGAGCAACGTGGCCCGTATACGTGAGATATCCGCCAACCGCAGCGATGGCGATCAGACAAATCAGTAGCAGTTCGTAGTTGTCGACGACTGTCCGCCGTATTTCCCGTCCCAACAACCCCATTGCAACTGTAATACTGGTGCCGACAAATAAGAGTTGATACCGGGTCAGCAGCGTCATCCATCTTTCTCCGCCGCCCCCATCTCCGCTAACTCCAGCTTCGAATGTCCCGGGAACCAGTTTGTGGCCGTACACTATAGTAACAATCGAAACGATTTACACACTGATCGCACGACGGCAGTGCGATCAGGTGTGCATTGGTTTTCAATGGCTACTATAGTTCGTGCGACCCCGATAGGTCGGGCGTTGCCCCGTCGAAAGCGGATTCCATGAGCGGCCTGCCCGTACTGTATTCTTCGATAGAGTCTTGATTCTGTGTGCAACCGTTTTCGAGCAACAGTTCACAACGTCGAGTCTATAGAGAAAGGCAGGTAACAGTTACGTACCGGCACTTCTCGGGGGTGTAAGAGACGAGGAAGCCAAGGGCCGGATTTGAACCGGCGATGGGCGGCTCTGCAGGCCGCTGCGTTAGGCCAGACTCTGCCACCTTGGCGCGAATAGAGGTAGTCAACTCGGTCGTTTAAGCGTAGCGAATTCGATTAGCCATTGCCTGATCCAGATCACCGTTCCCTCGACCGGGATAGTACTGTAGATTGATGATTGTCCCCGTCCAAAGAACCAAACTGCTCGCGTTGGCAAGTAGTGCGACCCGCGGCGGAATTAACGGCATACACGAGCCGTACATCGTCAAGATCCGCTCGGACCATCTCGACAGACAGCAGGTGCGACACCGTCGAGGAGTGCTGTGAATTCGTTCAATTCGACTTCACAAGTCTGCGAACTCTCGATCCAGCCACGTAGCTCTCGGTTTGTACAAATACAGAAAGCCCACTCGGGAGAGATACCTCTCCTGAGTGGGCTATGTAAGTATGAATGGTGGCGGCGAACCGCGTTTCCCAGAGGCTCGCGCACTCCAGTACTCCCCGGAACGCTGGTGGGCTTATCTTCCGTGTTCGGGATGGGTACGGGAGGCAACCCCACCGCTGTGGCCGCCTAACGTCGAGTCACGGAATCGAACCGCGATAGCACCAGTCTCGATCAACTTTTCCACCGTGTGATTACGTGCGATCCAGTTTGCGCCTGGACTCGTTCAGCGACGAGATAATTCGTCGGTGAATGAGTCACAGTGCGTATGAATGATGGCTTTGGTCTGTTAGTGCTCGTGGGCTTAACGTCTCGTTACCTCGACGCGCACACCCCGAGTCTATCGACCGCGTCTTGTACGCGGGACCTCAACGGTGTCTCTTTTCCAAGTGGGTTTCGAGCTTAGATGCGTTCAGCTCTTACCCCGTGTGGCGTGGCTACCCGGCACGTGCTCTCTCGAACAACCGGTACACCAGTGGCCACCAACCGTAGTTCCTCTCGTACTATACGGTCGTTCTTGTCAGACACCATAACACACCCAGTAGATAGCAGCCGACCTGTCTCACGACGGTCTAAACCCAGCTCACGACCTCCTTTAATAGGCGAACAACCTCACCCTTGCCCGCTTCTGCACGGGCAGGATGGAGGGAACCGACATCGAGGTAGCAAGCCACTCGGTCGATATGTGCTCTTGCGAGTGACGACTCTGTTATCCCTAGGGTAGCTTTTCTGTCATCAATTGCCCGCATCAAGCAGGCTAATTGGTTCGCTAGACCACGCTTTCGCGTCAGCGTTCCTCGTTGGGAAGAACACTGTCAAGCTATCTTTTGCTCTTGCACTCTTCGCCGGGTCTCTGTCCCGGCTGAGATAGCCATAGGGCGCGCTCGATATCTTTTCGAGCGCGTACCGCCCCAGTCAAACTGCCCGGCTATCGGTGTCCTCCTCCCGGAGTGAGAGTCGCAGTCACCGACGGGTAGTATTTCACTGTTGTCTGGGTGGCCCGCTAGCGCGGGTACCTCTGTAACGACTCCTACCTATGCTGCACATCGGCGACCACGTCTCAGCGACAGCCTGCAGTAAAGCTCCATAGGGTCTTCGCTTCCCCCTGGGTGTCTCCAGACTCCGCACTGGAATGTACAGTTCACCGGGCCCAACGTTGGGACAGTGAAGCTCTGGTTAATCCATTCATGCAAGCCGCTACTGATGCGGCAAGGTACTACGCTACCTTAAGAGGGTCATAGTTACCCCCGCCGTTGACAGGTCCTTCGTCCTCTTGTACGAGGTGTTCAGATACCTGCACTGGGCAGGATTCAGTGACCGTACGAGTCCTTGCGGATTTGCGGTCACCTATGTTGTTACTAGACAGTCCGAGCTTCCGAGTCACTGCGACCTGCTCCGTTCCGGAGCAGGCATCCCTTCTTCCGAAGGTACGGGACTAACTTGCCGAATTCCCTAACGTTGGTTGCTCCCGACAGGCCTTGGCTTTCGCCGCCATGGACACCTGTGTCGGTTCTCGGTACGGACACTATGCTCGTCTTTTCATGGGCCCCAGGTTGAATCACGTTTCCCTATGCCGCCGTTCGTCCGCTTCTTGCCATTACGGCTTCCACGGAGTTGGACGGTTCGACCGGGCGAATGCCCGGCGTGATCGACCCCAGGGCGTCAACTTTCACTGCATAGTGGCACGGGAATATTAACCCGTTTCCCATTTCGTCTCAGTCGAGTTGCGGTGAGACTTAGGACCGGCTAACCCTCAGCTGATCAGCAGTGCTGAGGAACCCTTATCCATTAGGCCGTCGGGGTTCTCACCCGACTATCGCTGCTACTATGGCCAGGATTTTCGTCACTAATCGGTCCACAGGAGCTCTCGCCCCCGCTTCCATCCAATTAGAGCGCCAATCTACTCGATCACCCTGTAACGGGTGCGGACAGGTCTCGGTGGTGGATTTGAGTCCCGATCATTTTGGGCGCCTCAAACCTCGGCCGGTAAGCTGTTACGCTTTTCTTAGAGGGTAGCTGCTTCTAAGCTCACCTCCCGGCTGTCTAGGGCTCGAGACCACCTTCAGAGGATTACACTTAATCCACACTTGGGGACCTTAACCTATCTCTGGGTTGTTCCCCTCCTGGTACACAGGCTTACCCCGCGCACCGGAATCCCCGCGTCAAACAGCGTCTGTAGGTTTGGAGTTTGACAGGTGTGCCGACTCCTCTCGGAGGCGGACACACCAATCGGTCGCTCTACCCCACAGACTACCTCGGCGGAGGTCATGCTTCGACATGTTTCGATTGGAACCAGCTGTTGCCGGACTCGATGGGCCTTTCACCCCTACACATAGATCACGAGAGGGTATTGTAGGACACCAACTCTAACAGACTTCCACGTGCCTTTCGGCACGCTTCATCTTGTCCATGCGTAGATCGTCCGGATTCGGGTCGTGTCCACATGGCTCCCCGCGCTTGAACACGGCGGCCCTCGGGCAAAGCCCTGCGGCCATGTCGGTTTCCCTGTGCCTCCCCGGATACTCCGGTTAGACTTGCCATACAGACACACTCCCTGGCTCGTTTTTCAAAACGTACGACAGAACATCGGCTTCCCGTGAGTCTTACTGGAGACTCGCGTCTCGGTCATTCGTCATGGGACCTTGTATGCCCTGTCGCTCGATCGCCAACTGATTTCATGCTCTATTTCGCCTCCCTTCTGAGGGTACTTTGCAGCGTTCGTTCACACTACTTGTTCACTATCGGTCTCAGGTTGTGTTTAGCCTTCGCAGTCGATGCCTGCGTTATTCGCGAGGGATATCCAACCCCCGCTACTCTGGCACTACCGCACAGCGTACTGGTCTCGAGTACGGGGTTGTCACCCTGTATCACGCTCTGTTCCAAGAGACTTCGTCGAGACGGTCGGCTGATGAGAGGTAGCCCGGACACCACATTGCCCGTGAGGGCTTCGGTTTGGGCTGTATCGCGTTCACTCGCGGTTACTGACGACATCACGTTGCGTTTTCTTTTCCTCCCGATACTGAGATGTTTCAGTTCTCGGGGTTCCTCATTGCGCGAAGCAATTGTTAGAGAGATTCTCATTCGGAAATCTGTGGTTCTTCGCCTCCGTGCGGCTCCCCACAGCTTATCGCAGCTTGGCACGTCCTTCATCAGCGCCTGAGCCGAGCAATCCACCAGCTGGCATAGTAGCCAACGTCGTTGTGACTCGTTCAACTGAACGAGTCCAGTGGACGCCTGGATCGCACGTACACACGGTTTCATACTCGCCCCCAAGGTGGAGATGGTGGGCGAATCGACCCTTCCCAGGCTCGGTTTCACCCGGCCTGGTGCATCTGTCGTCGTACCATATCCCATCGCCGTCCCACACTTAAGGGGCACGGTTCGGGGCTGGCACGTCGTATGGACCCACTGGGATTTGAACCCAGGGCCTCCGCCTTGCAAAGGCGGCGCTCTCCCGCTGAGCTATGGGCCCGGCAGATCCGCACGGTTGTTAGCCCTGATAGTTCATAGGTGCCCGGTCGACGGAGTTCTCGAACACCGAAAGGTGGGTCAGGCCAGAGGCCTGATCCCGATCAGTAGGAGGTGATCCAGCCACAGATTCCTCTACGGCTACCTTGTTACGACTTAAGCCCCCTTGCGGAGCCCAGATTCGACCGTCGCATGACGGCCTCATCCGGACCCCACTCGGGTGCTTTGACGGGCGGTGTGTGCAAGGAGCAGGGACGTATTCACCGCGCGCTTCTGACACGCGATTACTACCGAATCCAGCTTCATGCGGGCGGGTTTCAGCCCGCAATCCGAACTACGACTCCGTTTGGAGATTAGCGTCGCCTCTCGGCGTTGCATCCCACTGTCAGAGCCATTGTAGCCCGCGTGTTGCCCGGTCCATTCGGGGCATACTGACCTACCGTTGCCCGTTCCTTCCTCCGCTTTAGCAGCGGCAGTCCTCCTAGTGTACCCAACTACCTCAAGGGTATTGCTGGCAACTAGAAGTGCGGGTCTCGCTCGTTGCCTGACTTAACAGGACGCCTCACGGTACGAGCTGACGGCGGCCATGCACCTCCTCTCAGTAGCGTCGGGTAAAGTCGTCAACCTGACCGTCATTACTACTGTCGGGACCGGTGAGATTTCCGGCGTTGAGTCCAATTAAACCGCAGGCTCCTCCGGTTGTGGTGCTCCCCCGCCAATTCCTTTAAGTTTCATCCTTGCAGACGTACTTCCCAGGCGGCTCGCTTCTCGGCTTCCCTAGGGCGCAGCGCAGGCTCGTAGCCTACGGCACACCTAGCGAGCATCGTTTACAGCTAGGACTACCCGGGTATCTAATCCGGTTCGAGACCCTAGCTTTCGTCCCTCACCGTCGGGTCCGTCTTCCTGAGGTGGTTTCCCCATTGGTGGTCCGTCCAGGATTACAGGATTTCACTCCTACCCCGGACGTACCCCCCAGGTCTTCCGGCCCCAAGCCGGACAGTTTCCGCTGGACGCCGACGCGTTGAGCGCGTCGATTTCCCAACGGACTTGTCCGGCCGGCTACGGACGCTTTAGGCCCAATAATATCGGCCATCACTTGGACTGCCGGTATTACCGCGGCGGCTGGCACCGGTCTTGCCCAGTCCTTGTTCCTGTACCACCTTACGGTACAGAAAAGCGAGGGCTATATGCCCTCGCACTCGGAGTCCCCCTATCGCACTGTCGTGCAGTGTAAAGGTTTCGCGCCTGCTGCGCCCCGTAGGGCCCGGTATCTTGTCTCAGATACCGTCTCCGGGTTCTTGCTCTCACAACCCGTACCGATTATCGGCATGGTGGGCCGTTACCCCACCATCTACCTAATCGGCCGCAGCCACATCCTACAGCGCCGGAACGTTTCTAACTCTCGGCACTCCAGCCTGAGAGTTATATCCGCTATTGGCCTCAGTTTCCCGAGGTTATCGCGGTCTGTAGGGTAGTTTGGCCACGTGTTACTGAGCTATATGCCACGGGTCTAAGCCCGTGCGACTAGCATGGCTAAATCGGACTCCGATAGCAATGGCCTCCGGCAGGATCAACCGGAATGTATCCCGGCACAATGCCGGGGGGTTAGGCGGGATCACACCCATATAATGGGTGTGGTCGCTATCGAAGGGTGTTCGAGGACACCCGTCGACCGAGTGTCACCGAACTATCAGGGCTAACATCAGATCCCATCTTGACGGCGGACCGCAGGGGTGGAATCCTCATTTCTTCGGGCCTGATTGTTGTCTCGAAGCCACCATAAAGGCTTCGAGTTTCGTTGGCGAGTCGATCCCGCCTGGTCCGTGTCGGCAGGGGTTCAACACCCCGACCGAACGTCGTTCGCGTTCATTCCGAGTGCCCTATTACACTTAAGGGCATCGGATGGGGCTCGCGTCGAACCGCACGACGCGAGCGACCTTCGCGTTCATTCCGAATGCCCTGTTACACTTAAGGGCGTCGGAACGAGTGCGTTCGTTCGGGGGCGTCGGCCCCTGTCCGCGTTCGCATTTCATTCCGATGGGTGAGCCACACTTAACCCCGTCGAAGGGAGTCGCCTACGGGACAAGATTACACGGGGGAGAGTGTTGCACACGACTGCAGACGGTCAGTACGGCGTGTCGGGAATGGGACGCCGAAACAGACGTCGACTCCGCGCGCGCACGAACAGTTACAGCAGCCGCTACCGGCCGGGCGTTGCACCGAAAATGTCGGGAATGCGACCTAGATCTCGTCTAGGTGTTCGACGCCCTGCTTCGAGACGTTCCCTTTCGTGATGTCGCCGGGCATCCAGTCGGGTTTGTCGTCGGGTGCTTCCTCGACCCATGCCCACGCCTCGTAGATGTGGACTTTGTGGGTTCCTTTCTCCCGTAGTCGTATCTCCTCAGGGTCAGCCTGATCTTCACCGTCGGCCGGCTCGAGTCGACGTGCTGCCTTCAGCGCAGCCTGTCGAGGTGTTCCGCCCGAGAAGACGCTCGATTCGTCACCGTCTTCGCGCAGTGCGAAGTTGCGCTTGTCACTGTCGGGTGCCATGGATTTCACCGCTCCATGCCAATTCAGCACATGGCAGAACATAAATATACCCCCCAATCCGCCCTCCGTCGGGGGGTACCTTTATAAATTGAAGCCATCACGTACCGGTTCAAACCAGCAAACCGGCCAGTTCAAGCCGAATATTCGGGTCGAAATCGTCACGCGCGTCCACAAAACCACCAGCCAGCGGCCGGCGGCACGGTAGACTTAAGTGTATCCTGCGGTGAAGTGCGGAGTAGGATAGCGCGATGGTGCGAAAGAAGAAGCTCAGCCCGAGTGGCGCCAAAGATGAGGACGGCGAGTACCACAACGTACATATCAACATTCACGAAGACGAGCTGGCCGTGGCCGGGATGGAGATCGGCGACGAGGTGTTCGTCCGCGTCCGTGACAACAAGATTATCATCCAGAAGGCCGACCCCGAAGAGGTCGAACACGACTTTTGAGGCACCATCGACGGTGACACAGTGCCACCGGGCGGAGATGCCGGAGCCATCGCCCGATATCAACCGGTCACCACTGTTTTTCGGGCCAACCGGACTACCATCACAATGAGACCCTACGATATCGCGAAACCATTCCTGTTTTCACTGCCAGCCGAAACTGCCAACCGGAGCGTCCACCGACTGCTGGAGGCAGTCGACGGAACGCGGGTCGCCGAGGCGATGGCCGACCGCTACACCGTCGCTGACGACCGACTCGCAGTGGAGGCGTTTGACCAGACCTTCGACAACCCAGTTGGGGTCGCGGCCGGCTTCGACAAGAACGCGACCATCCCCGGAGCGCTGGCGTCGCTCGGCTTCGGTTTCGCCGAGGTCGGCGGCGTCACGGCCGAGCCACAGGCCGGCAACGCCCGCCCGCGGATGTTCCGGCTCAGGGAGGACGAGGCCATCATCAACCGAATGGGCCTGAACAACGACGGGGCCATCGTCATCGGCGAGCGACTGAAGAACGTCGATGCGCCGTTCCCGGTCGGCGTCAACATCGCCAAGACCGAACACGTCGGAACGAGCGAGGCCCCCGACGACTACCGGACCACGTACGAACACGTCGCCGAAGGCGGGGACTTCTTCGTCGTCAACGTCTCCTGTCCAAACTCGGAGGGCTTCGAGGAGCTCCAGAACCGCGACGCGATGGAAGCGATCCTCAGTGAGCTACAGGACGCTGGCGCGGCCCCGCTGCTCGTGAAGCTCTCGCCGGACCTCCCCGAGCCGGCAGTTGAGGATGCACTTGATCTGGTGACTGAACTCGACCTAGACGGCGTCGTCGCGACCAACACGACGACGGAACGGCCCGCCAGTCTGCGCTCGCCGAACGCGGTCGAGACGGGCGGCCTCTCGGGGAAGCCAATCGAGAACGACGCAACAGAGATGGTTCGGTTCGTCGCCGAGCGCGTCGACGTGCCGGTCGTCGGCGTCGGCGGCGTCTCGACACCGGAGGGCGCATACCGAAAGATCCGCGCCGGGGCCTCGGTCGTCCAACTGTACACCGGCCTGGTGTACCGCGGCCCGACCATCGCCCGCGAGATCAACGAAGGGCTGCTGGACCTGCTTTCGGAGGACGGCTTCGACTCCGTCGAGGCCGCCGTCGGCGCGGACCTGTAGCTAGCGAATCTTGAAGTACAGGTGCGGTGAATCGCCGGCATGGACGACAGTCCCCGCACCCACCACATCGCCGCCTGGGACGACCGCTTTCTCGCCTGGCTCCTCGACGTCCTGCTCGTCGGTATCGTCCTCTCCGCACTGGGCGAGGCCGCTGGCGTGTTTTCGCTCCTGACCCGGGGCTCTCAGTTACCACCCCAGCCATCGGCCTGAACGGCCTCGGCCTGTTCGTCTACTGGACAGTTCTCGAAGGCCAGCAGGGCCAGTCAGCCGGCAAGATGGTCATGAACATCGCCGTCACGGACGAGCGCGGCGACGCCATCGACTACGGCACGGCGGCCATCGAAAGCTTCGGGAAGGCGTTCCTGCTTCCCCTCGACATCCTCGTCGGCTGGCTGGCCTACGAGAAAGAAGGGCTGCGGCTGTTCAACAAGCTCTCCTCGACCATCGTCATCGAGACCGGCGAAGAGGCCACAGGAAAACCGAGCGACGTAGAGTACGTGTACCCGAGCGACAAGTAGAGCAGCGCGGAGAGAATTGGACGCTCGCTCCGCTCGCAGTCGAAGCTATTCCAGCGCGTCTAACCGGAACTCGAACGCAGCCACAGGTAGTTCCAGGTCGTGTTCGACGAGCACCTTCGGATGGATTTCACCGATAACGCCGACCGGCTCGCCGTCGAGAACCACTTCGGCAACGCGGCCGCCGATGAACGATGGATGCGTGGTCGGCGGCGTTTCGAGGTCCTTGTCGAAGGCGTCGGCGAGCGCCTGGAGGCGAGCCTTCGCATCCTCGTAGGAAGCGTCCGTGCGCGCGAGCGCGGCCGCGACGGTGCGGTGTTCGGCAACGCCGGTGTTCTCCGAGTCGTCGAGACCGGCGGCCAGTCCGATCTCGGCGAGATCCTGCGGGTAGCTCCGGTGGGTGTTGTTTTCCAGCACCATCATGATGGACGGGAGCGCCCACGTCCGGAGAATGGTGTAGTCCTCGCTGTAGGGCTCCTGAATGGTGACCGGGTCGGTCTGGCCGACGACATCCCCGTCCGGGTTGTCGGGGTCAAGGCCCATTCGCTCGAAGTTCTCGGCCTCGTTTATCATGTGGAAGTTCAGCAAATCCTCGAAGCCCAGCCCGACCAGAGCGTCGCGGGCGGCGTCCTCAAGCCGAGACCGTTCATGCCGACCGCCGACCGTCGACACGTCGGGGTAGGTCGGTCCGAGGCTGTTGAATCCGAGCGCCCGGCCGATGTCGTCGATGATGTCCAGCGGGTGGATGACATCGACGCGGTACGGTGGGACCTCAACGTCGTATGCCACACCGTCGTCAGATTCAGTCTCGCTCGCGTCGAGGCCAGCGCGCTCGGCGTAGTCGATGACCTCGCGGCTATCCAGCGAGACGCCGAGGATGGACTCGATGCGGTCGTGCGTGACCGTCTTCGTCCGGACGGAGAAGTCCGGCCGTTCCAGCGTCTTGCCGGTGTACTCGCCGGGGGCGTCGTCGGCGTAGGACACGTCAACCTTCTCGACCTGGCCGCCGCGGGCGGCGAGCGCGTAGCAGACGATGTTGCACATGTGGTCGATGGTCCACTGGTCGGTCCCGGTCATCTCGATGAACAGGTCCCGGGAGTCGACGCTGACCTCGGTCCGGCGGCCGTTGATGACCGGCGGGAACGAGAACAGGCCGATTGCGTCGTAGATTGCCGGGACGCGGTCGAAGTCGGCCACGAGGTCACCGTAGGTCTGGCCGGTTTCGTGAGACGCCATGACCTCGCTGGGGGTCATCTCTGCGTCGGCGTCCAGCGGAACGAACGTCGCCTCGTCCGGGTCGGCGCTGGTGTAGGTGATAGACTTCCCCGTCTCGTCCGTGACCGAGTCGCCTTTCAGCATGGTGAGGTCGTGGACCCCGATCGCGCCTTTCGCCCGCTTGCGGCCCATCGTCGCGTGGAGCTTCTCCTGCAGCTGGATAAGTGACTCCAGCGCGGCCTCGTCCATATCCAGACCGCGGACGATAGCACCGGTGACATACGGGCGCTCGTCGGGCTGGTCCTCGACCTCAATTGTCCAGTCAGCGCTGTTCGTGTTGGGGACCTCCACGCCGCGGTCGTCGCCGTAGTGGTAGCGCAGCGACCGCGCGACCCCCTCGACGGAAAGGCGGTCGAGTCTGTCGGGCGCGAACTCTAGCTGGAACTCGTCGTCCTCGGTCCAGCCCTCGAATTCCAGCCCGAGATTGAACAGGTCCGACTTGAGTTCGTCGTCGTCTTTTTCGTCGTGCCCAGTCAGATACCGTAGTTCATCGGGGTCGACGTCGACGACCGGCATCAGCGCATCACCTCCGTCTCCCGCAGCAGTTCAAGATCACAGAGCGTCCCGTGCACGTCGCGGATGTCCTCGAAGCCATACATGAGCATGAGTAGTCGTTCGAGCGAGAGGCCCCACGCCATCACGTCGCAGTCGACGCCGAGCGGCGTGAGCACCTCGTCGCGGAAGATACCGGAGTTGCCGACCTCGACGACCTCGCCGGTCTCGGGGTGGGTGCCGAACAGTTCGAAGCTCGGCTCAGTGTAGGGGTTGTAGTGGGGCTTGAATTCCAGATCAGTGATGCCGAACTGCTCGTAGAACTCCGTGAACGTCCCCATCAGGTCCCGCACGGAGAGGTCCTCGGCCATCACCCAGCCCTCAATCTGGAAGAACTCAAGGAGGTGGGTCGGGTCGAGCGTATCGTTGCGATACACCTTCTCGACGCTGAAGTAGCGCTCGGGCGGGTCGAGTTCACCGACCTGATGGCCCGAGAGGTAGCGCATCGACAGCGAGGTAGTGTGGCCGCGCAAGTCCATCCCGCGGGCGATGTCCTCGGTCCACGGCGAGTGGTACCCCTCGCCGTCGGGGCCGACGCCCTCCTTGTGGGCCGAACGGACCCGTTCGACGAGGTCCGGGGGGAGGTGGCCGATTTCCTCGGGCTCCTCTAGGGCGAACTGGTCCCAGTGGGTCCGGGCCGGGTGGTCCTGTGGCATGAACAGGCAATCGTTGATCCAGAACTGGGCGTCGGCGTGGGGGCCCTCCATCTCGGAGAAGCCCATGCCGACGAGCGTGTCCTTCACGCGATTGGCCGTCTGGCGGAGGATGTGCTCCTTGCCGTGGCTCACGTCCTCGGCGTCGGCCTCGACGTTGTACTCGGTGAACGCCACGTCTGCCCACTCGCCGCTGGTGAGCAGTTCCGGGGTGAGCTGGTCGACGGTCTCGGCGGCTTCGACGCCCTCCATCAGCGCGGTGACACCGTCGTCGGTGAGCCGGACCGAGCGGACAGTCTCCTCTCGCACGTCGAGGAGGCCGCGCCGTTCCAGTTGGTCGAGCGCGTCCGCGTCGGCGTCTTCGACGCGCCCGTCGGCGACCGCCTCCAGTGCAAGCATCTCGGGGTCTGACCCGGGGTCGGCGTCCGGGTTGGCCGTGATCTCGCCGCTGTCGATCTCGCCGTAGGCTTTGCGGGCGTAGTTCGAGAGCGCGATGTCGACCGCGCCGCCTTCGAGGCCGGACGCGCCGATGGCCTGCCCCATCTGGACCGGGTTGTCGGCAGCGCCGGCGTCAACGGCCGCCTCGTAGAGGTCCTGTTCGGGCAGACTTTCCCGGACGTACTGGTCGCCCTCCTCGGTGAGTTCGTAGTGTTCCAGCGTTTCCTCGGCGACGGCGAGCAGCCCGTCGGATTCGAGTTCGAACGCCGCTCTGGTGGCCGCTTCCGGCTTGATGTCAGCCTCCGCAGCCACGTCGTCGATACGCCTGTCTTCCTGTGCGTCGGCGGCCTGCAGGACGGCCACCTGTGCCTGTGGTCGTTTCATACGGGTGTCTCGGTCTTGTGGGGATAACCGCGGGTCGCTCAGTTAACGGTTCTCACTTCCTGTTCGCGGTTTCGTCTGACCTCGCCTCTCGACGCCGTCAGAGTCCACACACGATCAGGCAGCGAAGAAGAAGCCGAACCCCGGACTGTCGAGTGGCTGACGAGCGACGCCTGGGTGGGATTCGGGTGCCATATCTGAGCGATTGTGATTAGCGCCTAAAAGCGTTGCGCGTGTACTCGTCTCGACACGAGACGGGGTGTCTCGGCTCGGTTCTCAGTCCGCGCTCGTCGGCGCGCGGTCGGAGTCGAGGTCGATATCAAGTTCGTCGAGCTTGTCCTCCCACTCTTCGCGTTTCTCCTGGTGGTCTTCGAGGAACTCGGCCATCAGTTCGGCGGCCTGCTCCTTGCAGCCGCCACAGAGCCGTTCGCCGCCAACACACTCGTCGTAGACCTCTTTGGCGAACTCGTCGTCGTCGCCCGAGAGCAGGTAGGCGTACAGCTCGTACACCGGGCACTCGTCGGCCTTCCCGCCCTTCTCGCGCTGTTCCTCGGCTGTGGAGCGACCACCGGTGGTGGCCGATTTCACTTTGTCGTAGCCGTCCTCCGGGTCATCCAGCAGCGAGATGTGCGAGGCCGGAATCGACGAGGACATCTTGCCGCCGGTGAGGCCGGTCATGAACCGGTGGTAGATGGACGAGGGCGGCTGGAACCCGTAGCCGCCGTTGTCGAGTTCGACCTGGCGAGCCAGCTCCTCAGCCTCGGCGTGGTCCAGGTCGAACGTGTCGATGTGCTCGTCGTACACCCGTTTCTCCCCGTCGATGGCTTCGATGAGCGCCTCGAAGGCCGCGTCGGTGGCGTTGCGGTCGAGGAACCGGATTCGCGGTCGGAGCGGTTCCTTTCCGGCCTCGTCGAGTTTCGCGACGACGGACTCGCGGGCGTCGGCGGGCGCTGGCTGATGGTCGCGCAGCCAGTCGGCAGCCTCGCCACACCGTGGTCGGTCGGCGTCCTCGGCGTACTCCTCGCGGGCGTCGTAGGCCTGGCGGAGCAGTGTCCGCTCAACCCCGCCGGCTTCGAAACTGGCGAACGCCTCCGTCACGCCGAAGTACCGCATCCGCGCGGCGAGGTCTCGGGCCAGCCGCATGTGCGGGTCCTGGTCCGGGCCGACGGGGATGACCGTCGGCTTGGGCTCGTCCAGTTGCGGGTAGAGGATGTCCGCCATCTGGGTGACGACCGACTGCATGTGGGAGATGTCAGTCTCGCCGTCGAAGTCGTAGATGGCCTGCAGTTCCGAGAAGTTCGCCTCTGCGCCGAGTTCGAACGCGAGGTCCTGCACCTCGCGGTTGTCCGACTGGCGATACAGCGTCCCCTCGTCGGGGTCGAATCCGAGCGCGAGCAGCGAGAGGACGTAGTCCGTCGCGTGCTCGTCGATTTCATCCCACGAGAGCCCGCGGGCGCTGTGGGCTTCGAGGTCCGCGATAAGCGCGTGAGCGTCCCCGCCCTGCTGTTGATGCCAGATGATCTCGTCGAAGACCAGCTTGTGGCCGATGTGGGGGTCGCCGGTCGGCATGAACCCCGATAGCGCGGCGAAGGGATCGTCGTTGCGCATCGCCTCGGCGACCGGCCGGTAGTCCCGGTGGCCGAAGATGACGCCCCGCCGCATCAGGTAGTGGGGATTGGGAACTTCGGGGAGCACCTCGTCGAACTCCTCGATGCCGAACTGCTCGAACAGTTTGCGGTAGTCGGCGATAGTCGAGGAGCCCCAGGGGTCGAGCGTCGCCTCGTCGGCCCCTTCGGCTTCAGTGCCGCCGTCCGGTAGCACCGACTCGCCGCCGGAGCGGGCGTCGGACTCCCGCCACTCTCCGCCCGACTGGCGGCGGTCC
This sequence comes from Haloarcula sp. KBTZ06, assembly GCF_048595605.1. Lineage (NCBI taxonomy): Archaea > Methanobacteriati > Methanobacteriota > Halobacteria > Halobacteriales > Haloarculaceae > Haloarcula > Haloarcula sp. KBTZ06. The sequence goes on along the minus strand of NZ_CP184337.1, from coordinate 78,918 downwards.
TCGTCGGGCGATGCGTCGTCGTGGTGGGAATCGTCTGTCGTCATGGATGTGCTCGGCTCGCGGTGAGCCACGTTACAGGTGCTTTGGTCCCGGTCGGCGCAAAAAGGGTTCGTTTCGGTGCGCTGTCCGGACCGGCAGCGGAGCTTTACTCCAGCACCGCTGCACTCGACCGGCTCAGGGGGTCAATCGCTCGACGGCCACCCACTCGATATCCGCGTCACCGCCGTTTGCGGTGAGCGCGAACACCATCGTCTTCCGGACGCCGTGGGCGAGCCGTACGTCCAGCGCGAGGTCCCGCGGTTCGAAGCGGTGGTCGGCCGGCAGTACCCGGACGAGTAGCTCCGAGTGACCGAGGTTCTCGGCGCTCTCGACATTAGCGTAGGTCCGGAAGTCCGCGCCGAATTTGAAGCCGGTCTTCGGCGCGACGCCGCTGGCTCGCAGGGCCGCGTAGACGGCCAACCGGCGGTCGAAGCGGTCGCCCTCGACCTCGCGGCCCCGCTCGACGACAGCGTCGGCCCCCCCGTCGACCGTGAGCAGTCCCTCCTCTGCGAGATACGCGGCTTCCACGAGCGAGAGCTGAACCGCGTCGTCGTCGAGCCGCTGCCCGTAGAATGCCTGATCGTACAGCTCCGCCGGCGGTTCCCAGCACACCACCCGCTCGGCGAGCAGTTCGCCTTCCGTCGTCGGGACGGCGGCGTCGCTGGTCCCTGCAACGTCGCGCCGGTCGGTGTCGAGATACGTGACCTCGCTCTCCTCGTCGACAACCGCCAGCACGCAGTCGCCGAGGTCGGCGGCGGCAACCGTGTCGCGCTCGCCGACGACCCGGACCCGGTAGGCCACTTCGTTGTCCCACGGCCCCTTTCCCCGCGGGTAGACCACGAAGTCCGCGCCCGCGGCGTCGTCGACCCATCCTTCGCGGGCGGGCGTGAGGTAAAAACCGCGGTCCCGCAGGTCTTTGTAGACGGCGAAATCGACCTCTGAGACGGCCGCAGACCCCAGAAAGGCCCGGAAGTCCATCCCGTCGATGCTCTCGATATCTCCGCGGTAGAGGAGGTGTGCGGCCTCCACCGGGGCTAGGTCGATGTCGCCGCTACGGACCTGGCCGTAGCCCCGCGAGTCGTAGAACCGCTCGCGCGCCTCGTAGCCGGCCCGCACGACATCACCGTCGAGCGTCAGTTCCATGCCCTGACGTGGCTCCCGCGGCGACAAAGCCCCTGCGGGTCCGGTCTGTTTTCACAGTCGTGGACACAAAGGGCCAGAAAGCCCCGAGACGCTGGAGTCGGGGGCCGGTCTGCGCTCCTCGCTTCGCTGCGGTGCTTGAACCAGCTGCCTTCCTCCAGCGTCTCGCCCCTTTCATTCCCACCCAGTGTCGGTTGGGTAATACTGGCTAAGTAGACTTTCAGGAGGTTCAGAACTGTACCCCCAGCAAACACAGGCTTGAAACCTCACCCCAGTTCCGAACAGGTGCTGTCCAGACACCGCGTTCCCCCGGCAGTTTCGAACAGCGGCAAGCCACAGTCACAGTCGCCGACGACGACGCCGGACGGCATCGAGAAGCCGGTGTCACAATCGGGGTAGTGCTCACAGCCGGCGAGCAGGCCGCCGCGGCGGAGCACCAACAGGTCACCGTCGCAGTTGGGACAGTCCCACTCGCGGTCGAAGGCCGCGGTGACAGCGTCGTCCAGCGAGTCACAATCCCGGTCAAGGCACAGTTCGAACGCCCGCCCGCGTTCCACCCGAAGCGTGGGGAGTCCGCAGTCGTCACAGCGGCCGCCGGTGACCGCGGCATCGCTCGGAATTCCGTAGGCGGCGTCACAGCCAGTACAGGTGACATCGCTTCGGGTGCGGACCAGCGTTCCGGCGCAGTCGGGGCAGTCACGCACCGGGACACCAGCGTTCGAGGCCGGATAGCGGGCACTGCCGTGTTCCTCGTGAGGGACCACCCGGAGGAGTTCGTCGCCGTCGCGGGCGGTCACCGCCCCGTCGTCGATGGTGACGCTTTCGGCGCGCGTGAGCCACGCGATCGGCTGATACCCTTCAGCATCATGAACGAGGACGGTATTGTCCGGCTTGACGACGACGAGCACGTCGCCGCGCTGCTCCCGCTCGCGCGTTCCCTCGAAAACGGTCGTACATTCGCCAGCTATCACACGGGTTCCGTCGTGCATGGGCCAACCTGGCCGGGTTCCGGTACTTAAACCCTCAGTCGGCGACAGGGCCCCGTCGAACGGTCACCGCTGCCGGAGTCGGAACAGCCAAAGCCGTCGCCGAGCGACAGGGGGGCAATGAGCGAACCACCGGCTGCAGTCTGTTTCGATATGGACGGCGTGCTCGTCCAATCCGAAGAGCACTGGGTCCGTGCCCAGCGCGAGGACATTCTTCCGACGGCCGCACCGAACGACGACATCCCTGTCGCCGCCATTACCGGTCGGAACTACCGGGAAGTGTATCCGGACCTCGATGCCGAGTACGACCTCGAAATCAGCCGCGAGGTATTCGAGAGTCTGTTCGAGAAACACGGCGAGCGGATTTACGGCGAAGAGGCGACCGTCCTCGACGGGGCACACGAGCTACTGGACGACCTGCGGGACGCTGGCGTGGCGCTGGCGCTGACGACCTCCGCGCCGTGGGCCTGGATCGACGTGGCCGACGAGCGCTTCGACCTCCTCTCGAAGTTCGACGTCGCCATCAGTGCCGGCGACATCGACGGCCCCGGCAAACCGGAACCGGACATCTACGAGCGAGGCGCGGCAGAACTCGGCGTCGCGCCCGAGGACTGCTGGGCCGTCGAAGACTCCACCGCGGGCGCACGCGCCGCCGTCGCCGCCGGGATGACGACCGTCGGATTCCGGGGCGACGGCGATGAGACGGACCTGTCGATGGTCCACGAGATCGCGGACGACGCCGCGACACTGCACGAGGTGCTGTTAGGCGGTGTATAACAGCCGAGTATAGTCTGTTTGCAGGGGCGGAGAGAGGGCAGACTCATACTCCGGCTGTAACTATTTCAAGAGATTCGCCACCCCGAAGTGGCGATATTCGTCACAGACGTACAGCCGGCAGTATCAGAAGCGGTGGGTAATAGCGATCCGATACAGAACTGGGCCGGAGACCGGGAAGCGATACTGTTCGGGTATTAGTACGGTGTACAGAGATGCGAGCGTCACGAAACAGCGTGAAATGCCGGCGTGGAGGGGAAAGACCCGGCCAGGTCAGGCGGGGTCACCGTATCCTCGGCCTGCCAGCAGGCCGAAGACGTTGAGGGCAACGACACCCACGAAGATGAGGAAGCTCTGACTGTCCAGCCCGCCCAGCAACAGCGGCGGATATGCCAGCGGCGTGACGATAGCCAGCCAGAACGCGATGAATTGCAAGGGACGAGTGAGTGACCGGAGGATGAGGCTACTGGGGGCGGCTTCCATCGGGGAACGGAAGGGCGATGCACTGGACATTGTGGGCTTCCTCACTTCTTCGTAAGAACCCATACCCCCATATAAACGCCAGACCCTTGGGGATAATTCGTGCTCTTTTCGGAATGTTAACCGGATTTCAGCACCTTTCAACGATATTTCACGGAGCGCTGTAACGCTTTTAGATTGCTTTATAAATTTTATCGAGCTATCTGATCGAGTTTCAGAGAGACAGTCGAAACGTCGATTACCGGACCAGCACGGATCGGGTTTCGGTAATCGTCGGGAGCGGTAGCGCGGGGAACGCGACTTCGACGGTGAACGTGAGTTCGTCCGCGTCCGCGCCGAAGACGGCAACCGGAAGCGTGGCCTCGCCGAGATACGACGGCTTGGCGGTCATCTCGCGCCCGTTAACCGTCACTCGCAGGCCCGCGCGGGCGCTGCCGCCGGTGTTCCTGACCGTCACCTCCCGCATGTCGTTGTCGCCGGGCGCGATTGTCCCGGGGAAATCGCCCCAGTCGATACTGATGACGGGGAGTTCCCGCGCGTTCGCGAGCACCTGTTCGGCGACGCCGTCCGAGAGTCCGGCACGGACGAGGCCGTCCTCGCCGGCTTCGACCACGTCGGCGGGTGACGTGAGCCCCGCAGCGGCGAGTTTACCAGCACGGCCGCTGCCGACGCCGTCGATAGCGGTCAATCCTACCGCATCAGCGCTGATACCGTGTTCGACTCTGGCTTCGACCCGGCAGGCCAGGTTCGCGTAGCGGGCCGGCCCCAGCGTGTCGACGAACTCCCGCATCGCCGCGAGCAGGCGAAGGGCGTTCTGGCGGATGACCCACGCGTCGCTTTTGAGTTCCGTGGGCGTCGTCCCGGTCATGCCCGAGCGGAGGATGGCAAGCACCTTCCGCTGGCCGGCGTCGAGACTGTCGTCGACACTGTCTCCCAGCACCGCGTGGACAGCGTCCTCCTCGTCGGAGCGGGCGCTGACGCTGTCGAACTCCGTCGCGCCGGCCACCGCGGTCAGCAGGTCGTCCGCGTCAACGGAGACAGCGGAGTCCGGGTCGGCGGCGTCCTGACACCGTTCGGCGACGTCCGCGAACCGGCGCGCGGTCGAGAGCCGGAGGTAGAACTTCGAGGCTAGCTGCCCGAGCCGCGTCGGTTCGACGTTGAGACCGTCCTGTTCGACGAAACCCTCGTCGACGAGTGCGGAAAGCGTGTCACTGACCCGGTTTCGGAGATCGCTGCCGGCGTCATACTCGTTGGGGGCCGACTGCGAGCGAGCATAGTAAAAAGTCGTGGAGAGCCAGTCCATCACGTCGTCCACGTCGTCGATGGTCCCGAGCGCGATTTCGGCGTTCAGGTGGGCGTCGAGTTCCGCCGCGAGCCGTGACTCGATCTCCTTGCCGTCCCGGAGCAGGCGGCGGTACTTGTCGGCGTCCGAGCGGTCACAGACGACCCAGGCGTAGCCCATGTCGTCGTAGCCGGGCCGACCCGCGCGGCCGAGCATCTGGAGCACGTCGAGCGGGCTCATGTCGACCTCGCCTTCAAGCGGGTCGTGGAGCTTCGTGTCCCGGATGACGACACAGCGGGCGGGGAGGTTCACGCCCCACGCGAGCGTCGAGGTCGAGAAGAGGAGCTGAATCTTCCCTTCCTTAAACCACTGCTCGACTTTGTTCTTGTCCTCGCGCGCGAGGCCGGCGTGGTGAAAGCCTACGCCGTCGAGCACGGACTGGCGGAGCGTGTCGTTCGAGAGGTCGGCGGCGTCGTTGTGGAAATCGTAGTCCCCGCGTGCACCCATCGGGATATCTCGCTCGACAATTTCGTCGCGGGCCTTCTTCGCGGCCTGGACCGTGTCCTGGCGCGAGGAGACGAACACGAGCGCCTGACCCTCCTCCCGGATGTGTGGCTCGGCGAGGTCCAGCGCCCGGTAGAGCCGCCGGTACTTGTCGGCAAAGGCGTTCTCGCCGTGGGAGTAGGTCTTCACGTCAGCGTTCAGCGGCACGGGTCGGTACTTCTCGCCGAAAGCAAAGGTCGTCTCGTCGGGGGCATCAAGCCAGTCGGCCACGTCGTCGATGTTCGGCATCGTCGCCGACAGCGCCACGACCCGCGGGTCACAGAGCCGGCGGAGCCGCGAGACGGTGACTTCGAGCACCGCCCCCCGCCGGTCCGAATCGAGCAGATGGACCTCGTCGATGACACAGCAGTCCACGTCAGTGATGAAAGAGTAGCGGCTGGTCTCGTGTTTCCGGGTGGCCGAGTCGGCCTTCTCCGGTGTCATCACGAGGATGTCGGCCCGCTCGGCGCGGCGGGGGTTCAGGTCCCGCTCGCCGGTGACGACGTAGACGGAGTAGCCCAGGTCCTCGAAGCGCTCCCATTCGCTCTCCTTCTCGTTGGTGAGCGCGCGTAGCGGCGCGAGAAACAGCGCGGTCCCGTCCTCGGCGAGCGTCTTGCAGATGGCCAGTTCCGCCAGCGCGGTCTTCCCGCTGGCCGTCGGCGCGCTGACGACGACGTTGTCGTCGCGGTTCAGCAGGGCCGGCAGGGCCGCCGACTGCATCCGGTTGAACTCCTCGAACGGGAAGGCGTCGGCAAACTCGGGGAGCACCTCCGCGACCGCCACAGTCGGCTCGCTGTCGGTTCTGGATGACACGTCACAGTCGCGGTTCCGCGACGGCAAAGGCGTTTCTATGGGGGAGCGAACGTGTGTGAAAAGCGGATGCATTCTCTGGCTTCGCTGTGCAGTTCATCGGTGTGAGTGTCCAGCACACCTGGCAAAAAATTAACTCAGCTGGCTGATAGTGCGCAGGTGTGCCTATCAGTGACCCCGAGGACTATTACGACGAGAACGACGAGAGCGAGTGGGACCGCCTGACAGCCACGCTACACGGGCAGTTGGAGTGGTCGGGGACCGTTGCACAGCTCGAAGCGAACCTCCCCGACACGGGACACGTTCTCGACGTGGGCGGCGGTGCTGGCCGGTACGCCGTCTGGCTGGCCGAACAGGGATACGATGTCACGCTTGTCGACCCCAGCAAGGGCCAGCGAGCTATCGCACAGGAGAAAATCGCCGAGCACGGGTACGAAGAGCGGGTGGCCGTCGAGGCGGGCGACGTGCGCGACCTCGGGTTCGAACGGGACGTATTCGACGCGACGCTGTGTCTGGGTGGGCCGCTTTCGCATATACTCGACGCTGACGAACGGGCAGCCGCCGTACGGGAGGTCCGTCGGGTAACAAAAGCCGGGAGTCCGGTGTTCGCCTCCGTCATGGGGCGGCTCAATTGGCTGGTACTCTCACTGGTCGGCGAGTCGGAACACCTCGTCCATGCGGCCGAACTCGCCGAGACGGGCGATTACGACCGCCCGTTCGTGGCGCAACTCGGGCACGACGCGGCGTTCACCGAGACCCATTTTTTCCGCGCCGATGAGTTCGAGGCGCTGTTAGAGGCGGGCGGAGTAACCGTCGAGACGCTGGTCGGGCTGGAAGGGCTGGCGTCAGTACTCGCCGCCGCCCCGCTCCGGGGGACCGCTGACGAGCTGTCAGCGCACCAGCGGGCCGGTGTGCGAGCGCTCGTCGACGAACTCCGGACGGACCGAACTGTCGTGGATATGTCCGCACATATGCTTGCTGTCTGCCGTGCCTGAGGTGGGCACGCGGGCAGTAGCGTTGATGTCCCTGAGTGCGCAGGTGGCGGTCGGTTCGGCTGAGCCGCCTGACCGCCCGACTGGCCTTCAACAAGGGATGTGACAGAGGACATGACCCCCGCACGTTTTTGACCGACCCAACCTAACTGCCGGTAATGAGTCGTTCGCGCAAGCCTGACTGGCTGAAGATGCGGCCACCGTCGGGCGAGCGGTTCACCGATATCAAGCAGACGCTCCGGGACCGCAACCTCAACACGGTCTGTGAAGAGGCCAACTGCCCCAACCTCGGAGAGTGCTGGAGTGGGCGCGACGGACCGGGGACGGCGACGTTCATGCTAATGGGCGACCGCTGTTCGCGGGGCTGTAACTTCTGTGATGTCGAAACCGGTGGGATGGACCCGTTAGACCCCGACGAGCCACAACAGGTGGCCGACGCCGTCGCGGAGATCGGGCTGGACTACGTGGTGCTGACCAGCGTCGACCGCGACGACCTGCCCGATCAGGGCGCGGGCCACTTCGCCGAGACGATCCGGGCCATCAAAGAGCGTGACCCGTCAATCCTCGTCGAGTGTCTCATCCCCGATTTCCAGGGCGAGCCGGAGCTCGTACGAAAGATCATCGACGCCGGCCCGGATGTCATCGCCCACAACATCGAGACAGTCGACCGGCTCCAGTGGCCAGTCCGGGACCGCCGGGCGGGCTACGAGCAGTCCCTCTCGGTGCTTCGGCAGGTCGACCGCGAGAGCGACTGCTACAGCAAGACCAGCCTGATGCTGGGCGTCGGCGAGTACGCCCACGAGGTGTACCAGACGCTGTCGGACCTCCGGCAGGCCGGCGTCGACGTGGTCACCTTCGGCCAGTACCTCCAGCCCTCCCGCTCGCATCTGGAGGTCTCGGAGTACGTCCATCCGGACGCCTTCGACACCTGGCAGCGGGTCGCCGAGGAGGAATTCGACTTCCTGTACTGCGCCTCGGGACCGATGGTTCGGTCGTCATACCGGGCCGGCGAACTGTTCGTCGAGAGCGTCCTGCGTGAGGGCCAGAGTGCAGACGAGGCGCGGGCGAAAGTGCGCGCTGACAACTGATACATCGGAGTTATCACTAATAAATTGGGCAGAATTTAAACCGGCTCAGAATGTCTTAGGCACCCATATTCCCAGTAATACCTACGTCGGAGATGTTTTTCAGCCCCGCGAAAGCTCTAAAGGTAGTGCGAGTGAACAGTCGTCGTATGCCACTTCGACGGAGGCGGTTTCTATGAGTGTCCTCCAGCGCGACCCAGCGGACAGGGTACAGATTCTCGATGAAGACGGGACAGTGGTCGACGGCGCAACGGTGCCGGACCTCTCGGACGACGAACTGGTGGAGATGTACCGGTATCTCAAACTTGGCCGGCACTTCGACCAGCGGGCAGTGAGTTTGCAACGGCAGGGCCGGATGGGGACTTACCCCCCAATGTCGGGACAGGAGGCCTCGCAGGTCGGCAGCGCCTTCGCGCTGCGAGACGGCGACTGGGCGTTCCCGAGCTACCGGGAACATCTCGCAATGTACGTCAAGGGATGGCCACTGTCGGACGACCTGTTGTACTGGATGGGGTCGGAGTCGGGTAATTCGCCGCCGGAAGACGTTCAGGCGTTCTCGTTTGCGGTCCCAATCGCGACGCAGATCCCGCACGCGACCGGGGCCGCGTGGGCATCGAAACTCAAGGGCGATGACACCGCTGCCCTCGTGTACTTCGGTGACGGTGCGACCTCCGAGGGCGACTTTCACGAAGGCCTGAACTTCGCTGGCGTGTTCGATGTGCCAGCGGTGTTTTTCTGTAACAACAACCAGTGGGCGATTTCGGTGCCACGGGAGCGCCAGTCGGCCAGCGAGACGCTCGCCCAGAAGGCCAACGCCTACGGCTTCGACGGCGTCCAGGTCGACGGGATGGACCCGCTGGCGGTGTATCAGGTGACCCGCGAGGCCGTCGACAAGGCGCACGACCCACCAGAGGGTGAACTCCGCCCGACGATGATCGAGGCAGTGCAGTACCGCTTCGGCGCGCACACGACCGCCGACGACCCGTCGGTGTACCGCGACGACAGCGAGGTCGAGCACTGGAAGCAGAAAGACCCGATTCCGCGGATGGAGGCGTTCCTCCGGGACCGGGGCCTGCTCGACGACGAGCGGGTCGACGCCATCGACGAATCGATTCAGGAGGAGGTGGCCACAGCTATCGACGAGGCAGAGGCGACCGAGCGACCGGAACCGGAGGAGATGTTCGCGGACGTGTACGCGGAGATGCCACAGCGACTCGAACAGCAACTGGACTACCTCGAAGACCTGCGCGAGCGACACGGTGACGAGGTGCTACTGGAATGAGTACACAGAACGCAGACACACAGAGTTTGACGCTCGTACAGGCCGTCCGTGACGGCCTCTACGGCGAGATGGAACGGAACGAAGACGTGGTCGTGATGGGGGAAGACGTCGGGAAGAACGGCGGCGTCTTCCGAGCGACGCAGGGGCTCCACGAGGAGTTCGGTGACGAGCGGGTCATCGACACGCCGCTCGCGGAGGCCGGCATCGTCGGGACGGCTATCGGCATGGCCGCCTACGGGCTCCGGCCGGTGCCGGAGATGCAGTTCTCCGGGTTCATGTACCCCGCGTTCGACCAGATTGTCAGTCACGCCGCCCGACTACGGAACAGGAGCCGCGGCCGATACAATTGCCCGCTCACCGTTCGCGCGCCCTACGGCGGCGGCATCCGCGCGCCGGAACACCACTCCGAATCCAAGGAGGCGTTCTACGTCCACGAGGCGGGGCTGAAAGTCGTCGTCCCGTCGACGCCGAAGGAGACGAAGGGGCTACTGACGGCGGCCATCCGGGACCCGGACCCCGTCATCTTCCTCGAACCGAAGCTCATCTACCGGTCGTTCCGCGAGGAGGTCCCCGACGACCCCTACACGGTCGAACTGGGCGAGGCGAAGGTCCGTCGTGAGGGGAGCGACGTGTCCGTGTTCACATGGGGTGCGATGACCCGGCCGACGGTCGAAGCCGCCGAGGAACTGGCCGAGGAGGGCATCGACGCCGAAGTGATCGACCTGCGAACGCTGTCGCCGATGGACACTGACGCCATCGTCGAGTCGTTCAAGAAGACCGGGCGAGCGACTGTCGTCCACGAAGCCCCCAAAACCGGCGGGCTGGCCGGCGAAATCATCGCCACCATTCAGGAGGAAGTCCTGCTGTATCAGGAGGCCCCCGTTACGCGGGTGACCGGCTTCGACGTGCCCTACCCGCTGTACGCCTTAGAGGACTACTACCTCCCCGAACCCGCCCGCATCAAAGACGGTATCAGAGAGGCAGTGGAGTTCTGACGCATGTTCGAGTTCAATCTCCCGGACCTCGGTGAAGGGGTCGCAGAGGGTGAGGTGCTGACCTGGCACGTCTCGCCGGGCGACGCCGTCACCGAGGATCAGGTCCTCGCGGAGGTAGAAACCGACAAGGCCGCCGTCGACGTGCCGTCGCCGGTCGACGGCGTCGTGCAGGAACTGCACGCCGAAGTCGGCGAGATGGTACAGACCGGCGAGGTGCTCATCACTATCGACGAGGCGGGCGATGCCGAAGCGGCCGACGCGGCGGCTGGCAGTGCGGCCGACGCCGAATCGGCAGAAGCTACCACAGAGGCAGTAGCCGACGACACTGCGAGCGAAGCCACAGCGGCCGATGCGTCGGACCAGTCGGACGCAAGCACGGCCGACGGCCGCGTGTTCGCCTCGCCGAGCGTTCGCCGACTCGCCCGTGAGAAGGGGGTCGACATCGCGGCCGTCGACGGGAGCGGGCCGGGCGGTCGCGTCACCGAGGGGGACGTCGAGGCGGCCACGGCGTCAGCCGATGAGACGGCTGACAGTGACGACGGCCCCACGTCGGTCGTTTCGGAGGCGTCCGACGACGGGGACGGCCCGACCACAGCAGTTTCGCAGGTCGACGATGCGGACACAGACGACGGGAATGCTGTCAAGTCAGCCGTCAGAAGTGTCTCCGGTGACGGACAGGCGGCCGCCAATCGCGACCAGACGCTGGCGACGCCGGCAACCAGAAAGGCCGCCCGCGAACTCGACGTGAACATCGACGCCGTCCCGACCGACCAGACCCGGGACGGCCAGCCCTACGTCGACGAGTCGGCCGTTCGGACGTACGCGGAGGCACAACAGGCCGCGCAGGCGGCTGATGCCGAAGCCGTCAGCGCCGAAGGTGGTGCGGCGGGAACGGCAGCCGAGGCGGGCGGCGCTGGGGCCGAAACGACAGCCGTCGAGACAGGCGACGGCGAGCGCCGCGAACCGTACCGTGGCGTCCGTCGGTCCATCGGCGAACAGATGGCTCGGTCCCGGCGAGAGGTGCCCCACGCGACCCACCACGACCAGGTCGACGTGTCCGGCCTCGTCGAGGCACACGAGCGACTACAACCGCTCGCCGAGGAGCGCGACGTCACGCTGACGTACACGCCCTTCGTGGTGAAATGCGTCGCCGCGGCGCTGGACCAGCACCCGGTGCTCAACACGGCCCTGGACACCGAAAACGAGGAAATCGTCTACAGAGACGTCCACAACATCGGCGTGGCGGCAGCGACCGACCACGGACTGGTCGTGCCGGTCGTCGACGACGTGGACGGGAAGGGCCTGGTCGAACTCGCAGACGAGATCAACGACCTCGTCGGGCGGGCCCGAGAGCGTGACATCGAGCGGTCGGAGATGCAGGGCGGGACGTTCACCGTCACGAACTTCGGGGCCATCGGCGGCGAGTACGCCAGCCCGATAATCAACGTCCCAGAGACGGCGATTCTCGGGATCGGGGCGCTGAAGGAGCGGCCGGTGGCCGAAGACGGCGAGGTCGTCGCAAAACCCACGCTCCCGCTCTCGCTAGCAATCGACCACCGCGTCATCGACGGGGCAGACGCCGCACGCTTCGTCAACACGCTCAAGGAGTACCTGGCGGACCCGACGCGACTCCTGTTAGAGTAGCCGCTCGGGTTCGCAATCGAAACCGAAACGGGTCACTGGAACGACAGGGCTGGTGATGCCCTCCACGAGAGACACATGGATCTGGTACGGATTAGCCGCGCTGTTCGTCTTGCCGCCGGGGTGTATGGCCCTCTCCCGGCTGTCGATGGACCTGTTCATATCGTCAGGGTCGGCCGGTGAAGCGAGTCTCGGAACGTTCCTCGGCGCGTTTGCTCTGACCGTCCTCGCCAGTTGGGCGAGTGTGCTGTTCAGCCTGCTTCTCACGGTCGGCCTCTTTCTCGACAGTCGACAGCTCCGGCGGACCGACGGCGACTGGTCCCCGACACCGCTGTATGCGCTCGCCGGCATCGTCCACGGGGTGGGATCGACACTGCTCCCGGCGTTTGCGGTGTCGGTACCGGTCGTCGGCTATTATCTGTATCGCCGGCGCACGCGAGACACGACAGCGAGGTGAAGGGCGATAGCTTTTCACGGACCCGGACGAGGCACCGGTATGGTCGTCGGAGATGTCACTACGGGAACCGAACTGCTTGTTATCGGCGGCGGTCCGGGCGGCTACGTCGCCGCGATCCGGGGCGCGCAACTGGGACTGGACACGACGCTCGTCGAGCGGGACGCCTACGGCGGGACCTGCCTGAACCACGGCTGTATCCCCTCGAAAGCGCTCATCTCGGCCTCGGACGTCGCCCACGACGCCCGGCAGGCCGAATCGATGGGTGTGTTCGCGGACCCGGCCGTCGACATGGCCGGGATGACAGAGTGGAAAGACGGCGTCGTCACACGGCTGACACGGGGCGTCGAGTCGCTGTGTGAGAGCGCCGGCGTCAATCTGGTGGAGGGGACCGCCGAGTTCGTCGACGACGGGACGGTCCGGGTCGCCCACGGCGGCGATGGGCAAGGCTCGGAGTCGCTGTCGTTCGAACACGCCATCGTTGCGACAGGGAGCCGACCGATGGCGGTCCCCGGCTTCGAGTTCGACGGCGAGCACATCCTCTCTTCGAAGGACGCGCTCGCGCTCGAATCGGTCCCCGAGAAGCTGCTCGTCGTCGGCGCGGGCTACATCGGCATGGAGCTCTCGACGGTGTTCGCGAAACTGGGCGCGGAGGTCACGGTCGTCGAGATGCTCGGCGACGTGTTGCCCGGCTACGAGGACGACGTCGCGGCGGTCGTCCGCGACCGCGCCGAGGACCTGGGTATCGATTTCAACTTCGGCGAGGCGGCCGACGACTGGGACGAGACAGAGGAGGGCATTCGCGTCCAGACCGTCGACGAAGACGACGCGGTCACCGAGTATAACGCCGAGAAATGTCTTGTCGCGGTCGGGCGCGAACCGGTCACGGACACGCTCGCGCTGGAGAACATCGACCTCCAGACGGACGAGAACGGCGTCATCCCGACCGACGACCAGTGCCGGACGGCGTACGAGTCGGTGTTCGCAGTCGGCGACGTGGCCGGCGAGCCGATGCTTGCCCACAAGGCGATGGCCGAAGGCGAGGTCGCTGCGAGAGCCGCCGCCGGCGAACCCGCCGCGTTCGACCATCAGGCGATTCCCGCCGCAGTGTTCACCGACCCCGAAATCGCCACCGTCGGGATGACTGAGAGCGAGGCCGAGGCGGCGGGCTTCGACCCGGTCACTGGGCAGATGCCGGTACGGGCCAACGGCCGCGCGCTCACGGTCAACGAGAAGGAGGGCTTCGTTCGCGTCGTCGCTGATGCTGACGAGGAGTTCCTGCTCGGAGCACAGATCGTCGGCCCGGAAGCGTCGGAGCTTATCGCCGAACTCGGGCTGGGTATCGAGATGGGCGCGCGGCTTGAAGACATCGCCGGGACGATCCACACGCACCCGACGCTCTCCGAAGCGGTCCACGAGGCGGCCGCGGCGGCACGCGGCGAAGCCGTTCACACGCGCTGAGAACGTGTGGGGCTGGTTCACGAAGGCCCAGTCAAACACAACTCTGTGGGTGTTTACTGACAGAGAGACAGAATCTTGCGCCGTGCAAAAGGGTTATATTGTGGATTGAGTAAACTGTCGGTGACTAGGAACCGGTAAGATATGTCTACTGACTCAGAGCCCGACGATACCATCGCCCAGGCGATCATTTCGGGGTCGACGTACGAGCGACTCCGTTATGAACGCCACTCGTATCTCAGACAGACCGTCCCGCGAACGCTCGCACTCCAGAGCGCCCTGCTTGGTGCGCTGGCACTGTTACTACCGATCTACGGTCTGTATCCGGACAGCACCGCGGCGTTTCTCCCGGCAGTTGACCCCGCCGTCGCCTCGCCGAAGGTGCTGTTGCTCGGGCTGTTCGGCGGGTTCTTGCAGTTGTTCGGTGCGACGTTGCTCGTCGGGTCAGTCCTCTACCGAGTCCGGCTTGCCCCGCTGACTGAGCGACAGGCGCACGCGGCGCTCAACGCCGAGGACTTCGCGCGCTACGTCGGCCTCGGGACCGGCGGACTGGCAATCGTGCTCTCGCTTTGCCTGTTCGCTGTGGGGCTTGGCGGCGGTGACGCAGTGTCCGCATACGTCGCGTTCACGGGTCGAAACCCGTTCGTCGACTCCGGGTTCGGCCTGTCGGTTGCAACGGTCTCGCTGCTCGCCTTCGTCGCCAGCGTGACGGTTTTTTACGCCTCGCGATACCTTCTCGTTCACCTCGCGCTGTTCCACCGTAGCAACAAGTGAGGAGTGCCACCGGAAGCGATACAGCAGGAGCGGGGTTTCGCGTCCGTGAAAAGTCGAGGACGCCGTCAGTTAGTCGCAACGTCGTTGATACCTGACTGTATCAAGAACCACGAAATGGGACCGAAGACGACGAACAGCAGGAACAGGACCACACCACTCTGGTCGGTGACGGCTTCCGCCGCGTTTGAGAGCTGCCAGATCCCGATGATGTTTACGAGAGGAATGACTGCCAAGATGGGAGTCAGGTTCTGGTCTGTCCCTGCATCGAGTTGCTTGGCGGTCTTGTACAGCCAGTACAGGCCGTAGAGCGTTCCAGTCACGACAAACAGGACGACCTGCAGGCCGAGCGATCCGTCTTCGAACGCGGTTGCATCAGTCACTTGCGGTGATGCTGACATACAGTCGCTATTCGTTCACGCTTGCTGAAAAAAGTACATTCCCGAACCCAGCAATCTCGACCACTTCGAACAAAGCGTGGGCGTGATCCCCATCGACCGCACTGACGAGGACCTGGCACGGTTGTCCTGAACGGCGGCTGACGCCACCGAGACAGCGTCAGACGGATACCGCGACCGCCCCGGCACAGCGCTTGCCGATGACCACGGTTCTTTTGGTTCCCACCGCTGTACCCCGGGTATGACCACTGTTACCCTGGGTCCCGAGGGGACCTACTCCCACCGCGCCGCACAGGCAGTCACCGACGACGAGATATCCTTCTCCGAGTCGGTGACCGCCATCGTCGAAGCCGTCGCCAGCGGCGAGGCCGAGCGCGGCGTCGTCCCCGTCGAGAACAGTATCGAAGGCTCCGTCACCGAATCGCTCGACGCCTTCGCGGAGTACGACGTTGCCGTCGTCGAGGAGATTATCACGCCGATCCGCCACGCGCTGCTCGCACAGGACGAGTCGTTCTCGCTGGTGGCCAGCCACGCCCAGGCGCTGGCCCAGTGTCGCGGCTGGCTCGACGAGCACTACCCCGGCGTCAACGTCGAGGCCGTCGCGTCGACGGCCCGCGGCGTCGAACGCGCCCGCGGCGACCCGGACATCGCCGCTATCGGCCACCCCGAGAACGCGACCAACGGGACCGAACTGAAGGTGCTCGCCGAGGACATCCAGGACCGGTCCTCGAACGCCACCCGCTTCGTTGTCGTCGCCCCGAAGAGCGAGCGCAGCGAGGCCGGCGGCAAGACCTCCTTCATCGTCTACCCCGACGTCGACTACCCCGGCCTGCTGCTGGAACTGCTGGAGCCCTTCGCCGACCGCGACATCAACCTCACTCGCGTCGAATCTCGACCCAGCGGCGAGCGCCTGGGCGACTACGTCTTCCACATCGATATCTCGGCCGGCCTCTACGAGCAGCGCACGCAGGACGCCCTCGCCGACATCGAGGACATCGCCGAGAAGGGCTGGGTCCGCCGGCTGGGGTCGTACGACTCGCAGACGGTCGTCAACTGAGTCAGCGGGACACCGCCGGCCCCGTTCAAGCGTTAAGTCCCGGGCCCGTGTACCCCCGTGTATGTCTGACCGCGATCCGTTCAGCGAGATCGAGCGCGCGTTCGATATGCTGGGAGAGCAATTCGGCGTCGACATGGGCGCTATTCCAGTGGATGTCGTCGACGAGGGCGACGCCTTCGTCGTCCACGCGGACCTGCCGGGCTACGACAGCGACGACATCGACGTCCAGCTCGTCGAGGACCGAGAAGTCACCATCAGCGCCACGTCGAGCCGGGAGCAAGAGTCGACTGACGGCCAGTACGTCCAGCGCGAGCGCCGCCAGCAGTCACTGAGCCGGTCGGTCCGCCTCCCCGAAGCCGTCGACGACGATGAGACCACCGCGAGCTACGACGACGGCGTCCTCACCGTTCGGCTGGCGAAGGTCGGACACAGCGAGGACGATAACGGGACGGATATCCCCGTAAACTGACGATGGTACTCGAACCCGGCACGGACGTGCCGACGATCAGGGCGACGAACCAGCACGGAAACCCGGTCCAGCCCGCCTTCGAGCAGCCGACGGTGCTGTACTTCTATCCGGCAGACGACACGCCGGGGTGTACGACGGAGGCGGAGCAGTTCGAGGAGCACGCAAACCGGTTCGAGGACGCCGGCGTTTCAGTGTACGGCGTCTCGACCGACGGCGTGGAGAGTCACCGTGACTTTGCGGAAAAGAACCACATCAGTTTCGACCTGCTAGCCGACCCCGAGGGACGGCTGTGTGAAGCGTTCGACGTGCCGCTGGTCGACAGGCGGAGCCAGCGGACGACGTACGTCATCGCGAAGGAACGCGTCGTCGCCGTCTACGAGCGGGTCGGCCCCGACGGCCACGCGGCGAGCGTCTTCGAGGACCTCATTGACACCGGCCTGGTCAGGGCCGAGTAGGGCTCAGAAAGCGATAGCACGCCGACGGGCTACTCGTCGATGTCGATGGCCGGGCGACCGGGGCCGGCTTTGCCGACGAGGTCGGGGTCCGCTTCCGCTGGTCCCTGAACGATTACGTCGGCGCCGAACTCTCGTTCGACGAGCCACGCGGCACGTTCGAGCGCCGCCTGTTCGCGCTCGGGTGGCAGTTGCTCGTCCAGCGACTGCGCGCGGCCGGCCAGTTCCTTGGCGAAGTCCGCGGCCGCCTCGCCCTGCTCGCGCAGGTCCTCGTCCTGCATGACGGTGCCGACGACGTTGCCGTCGGCGTTCCGAGCGAGGTCCAGCACGCGGTGCTTCCACTGGGGCGCGACGGCGAGCGTGATGGTCTGTGGGTCCTCGATGCCGACCGTGTCGACGATATCGCGGATGTCCTCGCGGGTGTTCTCGACCAGCCGGCGCTCCATCTCGTAGTCTTCGGGGGCTTCAGCAGCCGGCCACTCGGCCTCTGCGATGAGGTCGTCGTGGCCCAGTTCGGCCCACATCTCCTCGGCGGCGTGGGGCGCGACCGGGGCGAGCAGTTTCGCCGCCGTCGCCAGCCCGCGCTCGAAGGTGTCGGCGTCGGGGGTGGTCGCTTCCTGATAGCGGCGCAGCAGCGACACCAGTTCCCGCACGGCCTGGAGCGCGTGGTTGAAGCGGAAGTCCTCGAACTCGACCGTCGCGTTCGCCGCGGTGGCGTCGATTTCGCGGGCGACGTAGTCCGCGATGTCGTCACCGTTCGCCAAGTCTGTGGCTGTCTCCGCCTCGCCGTTGGCGTATTCCGAAACCAGCGTGTACACGTTCTGGAGGAAGCTATGAGCAGATTGGACACCCTCAGGACTCCAGGCGAACTCCTTCTCTGGCTGGGCGGCCTCCATGATGAACAGCCGGGCCGTGTCCGCGCCGTACTCCTCGATGATGCGCTGGGGTGAGACGCCGTTATCCAGACTCTTCGACATCTTGTTGCCGTCCTCGCCCAGCACCATCCCCTGGTTCGTGAGGTTGGTGAAGGGTTCGCGGACGCCGTCGACCATGTCGAGGTCGTCCAGCACCTTCGTGAAGAAGCGAGCGTACAGCAGGTGCATCACGGCGTGTTCGATGCCGCCGACGTACTGGTCGACCGGCATCCAGTCGCTGGCCCGCTCGGTGTCGAAGGGGGCGTCGTCCATCTCCGGCGAAGTGTACCGCAGGAAGTACCACGAGGAGTCGACGAAGGTGTCCATCGTGTCCGTCTCCCGCACCGCGTCGGCCCCGCAGTCGGGGCAGTCGACGTGCTTCCACTCCTCGGCGGCGTCCAGCGGGTTCCCGGTGGTGTGGACGAACTCCGGCAGTTCGACGGGGAGGTCCTCGTCGGGGACCTCGACGTAGCCACAGTCCTCGCAGTGAATCATCGGAATCGGGGTGCCCCAGTAGCGCTGGCGGGAGATGCCCCAGTCCCGGAGGTTGTACTCGGTTCGGTGTTCGCCGTCGAACTCCTCGACGAACCGGTCGCGGGCCTCGGCGCTCGCCAGCCCGTCGAACTCGCCGCTGTTGACCAACAGGCCGTCTTCGGGATACGCTGCCTCTTGCACGTCGATGTCCTCGGGGTCGGCGTCGGCGTCCTCGGTGGGTTCGACGACCTGCACGATGTCGATGTCGTGGGCCTCCGCAAACTCGTGGTCGCGCTCGTCGTGGGCCGGCACGGCGTACAGCGCGCCAGTCCCCACGTCGGTCAGCACGTAGTCCGCGACGTAGACCGGAATCTCATCGCCGGTAGCAGGATTGACGGCGTACTCGCCGGTGAACACGCCGGAGGTCACGTCCAGTTCGTCCTCGTCGGCCTGTTCGGCCGTTTCGATGTACTCCGCAACCTCGTCGTTCTGTTGGGCGATCTCCTGCGCGACGGGATGACCGGGAGCCAGCGAGAAGAACGTCGCCCCGTGGATGGTGTCCAGACGGGTGGTGAAGATGTCGACCTCGCCGTAGTCGCCGACCTCGAAGGCGACGCTCGCGCCCGCCTGCTTGCCGATCCAGTTGCGCTGCATCTCCCGGACGTTGTTCGGCCAGCCGTCGAGGTCGTCTAAGTCCTCCAGCAGTTCCTCGGCGTAGTCGGTGATGGTGAAGAACCACTGGTCCATCTCGCGGGCTTCGATTGGTGTGTCACAGCGCCAGCAGAGCTCTTCTTCGCCCTCGACCTGCTCGTCGGCGAGGACAGTCTCACAGGAGGGACACCAGTTCAGCTCGGCGGCCTGACGCTCGACCAGCCCTTCCTCGCGGAACTGTTTGAACAGCCACTGGTTCCACTGGTAGTAGTCGGGTTCACAGGTCGCGAGTTCGCGGTCCCAGTCGTAGCCAAAGCCCATCTCAGTGAGCTGGTCGCGCATCGAGTCGATGCACTGCATCGTCCAGTCCCGCGGGTTGGTGTCGCGTTCCTCGGCGGCGTTCTCAGCCGGGAGGCCGAAGGAGTCCCACCCCATCGGGTGGAGGACGCTCTCGCCGCGCATCCGCTCGAAGCGGGCGTAGGCGTCCGTGATAGTGTAGTTCCGGACGTGGCCCATGTGGAGGCTCCCGGAGGTGTAGGGGAACATCGCCAGGACGTACTCCGGGTCGCTCTCGTCGTCGTCGATCCGGAACACGTCGGCCTCGTCCCACGTGCGCTGCCACCTGGGTTCGATCTCCGTGTGATCGAACCCCCGCTCGCGTTCCTCACCGGTCGTGGTCATGATATCGGAACATCCGGCAGCGACCGTGCTATACCTTTCCCTTCGGGAGGCTATCAGGGGCCGCCGCACGAGCCCACAAGCCGAATGGATGTGAATCCGGGGGACCGGCGTACCACAGAGCGGTAACGTCGCCACAGGTCGACCAGCCGCCCGCTATGCCTGACAGTCGACGTTGCCGATGTCGAATCGAGCGCCGCCCGACTCGCTCTCGGACATGGAGATCGTCCAGCCGTGGTCCGCGGCGACCCGGCGAGCGACGTAGAGTCCGAATCCGGTGTTCTCCGGGACAGCGGTGTGGCCCGCGTCGAACACGCGCTCCGGCGGTTCGACATCGATGCCCGGGCCGTCGTCGGCGACGAAGAAGCCGTCGGCCGTCGTACCGACGGTGACGGTAACCGACGGGCCAGCGTGTTCGAGCGCGTTCTGGAACAGTATCTGGAGCAACAGCCCGGCGGACTCCTGATCGGCGACAATGCGGGTGTCCCCGTCGAAAGTCAGGCACGCCTCACTGCCGGCGAGGGTGTCCCACACCTCCCGACTGAGACGGGAGAGCCAGACGTGTTTTCGCTTCGGGACCTGTTCGATCTCGTCGCGCTGGCTCGAGCCATTCGGATCGCTCGTGGAGAGTTCGACCACGGTATCGATAATCGTCGAGATCTGGGAGAGCGACTCCTCGATGTCGGCGGTCGAATCGTCACAGTCAGCCAGTTCTTCGAGTCGCCCGTAGGCGATCTGGAGTTCGTTTCGAAGCTCGTGAGACGCCACGAGTGCGACTTTCACCATCCGTTCGTGCTGGCGGCGAAACGCGTGCTCGCGGAGCTTTCGCTCCGTGATATCCTGAGTGTGTCCGACGATTCCCCGAACGTTCCCAGCGGAATCGTACCACGGCATCTTGCGGGTGCGGACGTACGACGCGTCGAGATCGAGGAACTCCTCCACTTCGATCCGGTCCGTGTCGCCCTCGATGACGTCCATCTCATCACGCAGGGCCGCTCTCGCGTGTTCATCGGCCAGTTCCGGGACCTCGACGTCGGTGAGGCCAAGCCGGTCGGTCGGCTCGTTGAACCCCCGACCCATCAGGACGTGTCGTGCCTGCTCGTCTTTCGCGTACAGGTGGTCCGGCAACTCGTTGAACAGGGAGAGCAACAGCGTCTCCATCGGGGACGGCGGGCGTCCGGCAACAGTCGGTGGCTCAGCGTCGAGACTGTCCCGGAGGGCCTCGGCGACGGTGTCTTCGAGACGTGTCGACGCCTCGACAGCCGTCACGTCGAGGGTATCCGGGACCGCCGCCGGGTCCTCGCCAGCGACGATCACCGGCAGGTCGGGAAACAGCTTCCTGACGCCGTACGCGATATCGGTTCCGGACTGGCCGTCGACTGTTTCGGGCAGAACGAGAGCGTGGAACGTCGAATGGGTGAGCGTGTCAAAGAGGGCCGTGAGGTCCGACAGATGCGTGATCGAAGCCGGCGTCTCAGCGAGAGCGGATTCGAGAGTCCCGGTATCCAGCCTGTCGGCTGCGACGACGAGCACAGATTTGCTACCCATAGTGCGTTCCCAGTGACCAAACTATTGCGTGTGGTGGACTGTCACTGTTTCGGGTGTTTCGAGGACCAGACGCCGCTCACAACTGCCAGTGCAGCGATGTCGCCCGGACTGTCGAGCCGATAGCGTCGCCGGTACTCCGGCCGAGAGAGCGGCGCCCCACACAAGATTTTTGCCGGTCTCGGCTGGTGTCGGGAGTGTATGGTACACTGCCCTGACTGCCAGACCTCGCTGGAAACGGCCGACGACATCGAGTTCGTCGAAGTAGACGCCAAGACCGGCTTGATTAAAGCCTCCAAGCGCTTTTACACCGCCAACTGCGCGGCCTGTGGCGTCACTATCGGTAGCGGCGTCGCCGGCGCAAAGTCCAACGGAGGTGCGGCCTGATGGTCCACTGTCCGGAATGCGACGCGGAGATGGCCGACCAGGACGATGTAGAGTTCCTCGACATGGATTCGACGACCGGCTTCTTCACCGCCTCCAAACGCTTCTACCTCGTGGCCTGTGGCGAGTGCGGGGCCGCAATCGGTAGCGGCGTTGCCGGCGCAATGTAGTTACACCGGGGCCTAGGCTTATACACGTTTCAGTGCAAGAGAAAGTATGTCTGAATCACCTGACGACGACACGAAGGACAGCGGACGACTGCCGGCACCGCTCCGGTCGGTCACGCCGGGGACGCGTAGCCGTCCCAACGAGGGGATGGACGTGATCGGTTGGGGGATGCTCGCCGGCCTGTTCGTCCTGCTGATGCCGCTCCTTCCGTTTATCATCATCGTCTGGGGCATCTCGAAAGTGACCGAGATGCTCACGCCCTCGTCGTAATCAGGACGTGTCGGTGTCGACGAGCGAGAACGGCGTCCCGTCGCCGTCATCGCTTGCGTTCTGATAAACGACGTGGGCGGCCGCGACATCCTGAATGGCCAGCCCCGTCGAGTCAAAGAGCGTGATGCCGTCGTCGTCGGTCCGCCCCGAGAGGGTGCCCGCGACGATGTCGCCGAGCTCCCCGTGGAGGTCGGTATCAGTCAGGACGCCCTCGCCCCACGGGACGTTGATCTCGCCGGAGTGGGTGCACTGTTCGTAGTTGTCGATGACGAGTTTCGCGTCCAGCAGCGTGCGTTCGTCGTGTTCTTGCTTGCCGGCGGCGTCGGCACCAATGGCGTTGATATGCGTGCGCTCGCCGAGCCACTCCCGGTTGACGATGGGGGATTCGACGGGCGTAATCGTCGACAGCACGTCACAGCCGGCGGCGTCCTCGATACTGCCCGCACGTACGTCGAACTGGTCGGCGAAGGCGTCGACGAACGCCTGCTGTTTCTCCGCGTCCCGGTCGGCGACGACCACCGTCTCGATGTCCCGGACCGACGAGATGGCGTCCAGTTGCGTGTACGCCTGCGTGCCAGCCCCGACCAGACCAAGGGAGTCCGCGTCGGCGACGGCGAGATGGTCGGTGGCGACCGCCGCGGCCGCCCCGGTCCGCAGGCGCGTCAGGACTGTGCCGTCCATCACGGCCAGCGGGAACGCCGTCTCGGGGTCCGAGTAGATGAGCGTCCCGAGGACGGTCGGCAGGTCGTGGTCGCGGGGGTTGTCCAGGTGGACGTTGACCCACTTGACCGCGGCGGCGTCCCACGTTTCCGCGTTGACGTAGGCCGGCATCGACCTGAAGTCGCCGTTGTACTGCGGCAGGTCGACGTAGGACTTGGCCGGCATGATGGTGTTCTCCCTGGCATCGGCGGCGAAGGCCGCGGCGACCGCGGCGATGACTGCTGGCATCGCCGCGTGGTCCTCGACCGCGTCCGTGCCGAGAAGTAGCGTCTGCATACGGTATGTTGACACTCGACAATATTCAGCCCTCCGCCGTCACAGGGGTTATATCGCCACACGACCAGTCACGGGTATGCGTCGCGGGGCGGCGATTGCCGCGGTCTGTCTCTGTCTACTGAGCGCCGGGTGTGCCGGTCTGTTCGGCGACGACGCGGCCGCCAGAGAGACGGTGACACCGGCTCCAGTCCCGACTGCAGACGCACCGACGAGTCCGGCGCAACGCGCCCCGGGCGTCGTCGGCGACCGCGTCGTCAACGCCACCGCGCTCGGCCGCGCCCACGTCGCCCAGCTCTCGAACACCTCCTATCGCGTCCACCACACCAGGACCGTCATGAACGGCAGCGGCCTGCACAGCCGCGTCCGGACCCGTGCCAGCATCAGCGCGGGCTACGAGTCGTACACGGCCACCCGAACGATATCCGGGGAGAGTGTGACAGCGCGTGAGATCCATAGCACCTGGCGGGACGGCCGCACGCTCAGGCGGACGACCGTCAACGGGTCGACGTCGGCGGAAGTAGTCGCGGACAGCCGCGGTATCGGTGGCCCGCCACGCCCACCTCGGGCCGCGCTGTTCTTCGAACCCACGTTCAACGGGCGTCTCATAGCGCTGCTTTCCGCCACTAACATCACATCCATCCGCCCCGGCGACGAGGTCATCAAGCAACTGTACGGCGTTCCGTTGTATCGCATCAAAGGAACCGGGTCGGCCGACGACAGCGCGGTTGCCACCCGTCCCGTCGACCGTGTGACCAACGTCTCCCTCTCGGCGACCGTGACGCCCAACGGCGTCGTCCGAGGCTACGCGCTCCAGTACACGGTCGTGAACGGAACGGATACCCACAGAGTGACCGAGATTCTCCGCTACAGCGACCTCGGAACGACGGACGTGGTGTTCGAAGACCGACAGCGGACCGAACGCCATCGAAACCGAACAGCGCGTCCCGAATGACGCGAGCAACGGCTGGACGCCGTCGAATCAGTCACAAAACGGAGAGAGGCCCCCACCCGCTGTCACCAGTCCGTCCCACCAAACGGACCGGGACAGTCGATACTTCGCAGAGACGTACCTAACTGTTTCTCCGGTTTCACGTCTCGATATACACGCTGGGATGACTCGGCGCGTTACAGAACCGCAAAAAAACCGAACCGCAAACGGCGATTCGCTCGTTCGGAGACTTCGCTCCGCTCGTCTCCTACATCATGCCGCCCATACCGCCGCCCATGCCGCCCATACCGCCAGGGGCGCCACCGGGGCCGCCGGGGCCGCCTTCGTCGCCGCCGGAGGTCGAGAGCTCGCCGGCAGCGATGATGTCGTCGATCTTGAGGACCAGGTTCGCGGCCTCTGCAGCCGAGGAGATCGCCTGTCGCTTGGCGTGGGCTGGCTCAACGACGCCGGTGTCGAGCGTGTTCTCGACGTCACCGGAGAAGACGTTCAGGCCGGCGCTGACATCGCCGTCCTCGTGGGCGGCGCGCAGGTCGACGAGCGTGTCGATGCTGTCGAGACCAGCGTTCTCGGCGAGGGTGCGCGGGATGATCTCCAGCGCGTCGGCGAAGGACTCGATAGCGAGCTGTTCGCGGCCTTCGACGCTGTCGGCGTAGTCGCGGAGCCGGCGGGCGACTTCGACTTCGGGTGCGCCGCCGCCGCCGAGGACGCTGCCGTTGGCGACCGTGGACGCGACGACATCGAGCGCGTCCGTGACGCCGCGTTCGAGTTCGTCGACGACGTGGTCGGTCGAACCACGGAGCAGGAGCGTGACGCCGTGGGCTCCGTCGCCGCTGCCCTCGACGTAGAACAGGCCTTCGGCGTCGTCGCGGGTGACAGAGCCGTGACCCAGGTCTTCCGCGCTCGCGGAGTCGAGATCGGAGACGATGCGGGCACCCAGAACCTCTTTGAGGAACTCGATGTCGGACTTCTTGGCGCGGCGGACGGCCAGGATACCCTTCTCGGCGAGGTAGTGCTGGGCCATGTCGTCGATGCCCTTCTGGCAGAAGACGACATCAGCGCCGGTGTCGGCGATCTGGTCGACCATCCCCTTGAGCTGCTCTTCTTCCTTGTCGAGGAAGTTCTGGAGCTGGCTCGGGTCGTCGACAGAGAGCTGCGCGTCGACTTCGGTCTCGTCGAGTTCGATGGCCGTGTCGACCAGCAGGACGTCGGCGTCGTCGACTTCGGTCGGCATCTCCTCGTGGACCGGGTCCTTGTCGATGACCGCGCCTTCGAGGAGTTCGGAGTTGCCGGCGGAGCTGCCGGTCTGGGTCTCGATGTTGAGGTACTCAAGGTCGGCAATGACGGAGCCGTCCTCGGCCTCGACGGTCACGGCGTTGACCGCATCGACGATGAGCTGGGCGAGCAGCTCCTTGTTGAGCTCCGCGCCCTTGCCCGTCATCGAGGTTTCGGCGACTTTCTTCAGGAGTTCCTCGTCGTCGGGGTCGACTTCCGTGGCGATATCCGCGATTTCGTCCTTGGCCTGCGTGGCGGCCATGTCGAACCCTTTGATGATCGCCGTCGGGTGGATGTCCTGTTCGAGGAGGTCCTCGGCGTTCTTGAGGAGTTCGCCTGCGATGGCGACGGCAGAGGTGGTGCCGTCACCGGCCTCGTCTTCCTGTGTCTCGGCAACCTCGACGATCATCGAGGCTGTCGGGTTGTCGATGTCCATCTCCGAGAGGATGGTGACGCCGTCGTTCGTGACGGTCACGTCGCCCATCGAGGAGACGAGCATCTTGTCCATCCCCTTCGGGCCGAGCGTCGAGCGTACTGACTCGGCGACCGCGCGAGCGGCCGAGATGTTGTGTTCCTGTGCAGACTTGTCCTTCATCCGCTGGGAGTCCTCTCCCAGGATGATCATCGGCTGGCCCTGCATCTGGCGTTGGCTCATAATCAAGCGAAGATTGCATGTGGTTCTATATAAAAGTATGGGTTATGGGACGTTCGTCGGTCACCCGTTGAGACAGCCAGAACAGGTGAAACCACCAGACAGAGGGAGTACGGTCCGTCGGTAATGGTAGCTGTTGGCACGCCCCATCAAGCGAGCGACGACCTGTTTATATATTCACTCGACGGGTTCCGTCCAGTGGACCGTGACCGACCCGACGACGAAGGCGTCCTTCGAGTCGGTGTCCCGTCGGAACTGGATCGTGTTCTTGCCGAGGTGCAGTCGCTCGGGCGCAATCGTGTCCATCCAGAGCTGCCACCCCTCGCCAGGCGCGATGTCGAACCCCGACAGCGCCTCGCCGTTGACCACGATCTCGTGGTCAAAGTCCTCGACGTCGAACACCTGCATCTGCACGTACGGGTCATCCGGTGACGAGGTGGGGATGTCGAAGGAAATCGGATCGGTCGAATCACCGGTGTACTCGGCCCAGGGAACGTCGAGCGAGTCCGCCGACGGGCCGAGGAGCTGCTGGAACTGACAGAGCGCGTAGTTGGCACGACGTGACATACGGGTTACGTCTCCCGGGCGGTATAAAAATCAGTGGTCAGTTGCGGTCGCAGTGTCACCCAGAGCGAACAGAGCACGCACAGGAGAGCGGAGCGCCTATGAGTGGCCGGCTGTTGCCCATCGGTATGGACGCTGCGCTTGGCCCGCCAGAGAAGATGGCCGAGCTCGAGGAGGACCTGACGCCGATGATGGCACAGTACTACGAGCTGTGCCGGCAGTACGACGACGCCCTGGTCCTCTTTCAGGTCGGGGACTTCTACGAGGCCTTCTGTGCGGCCGCACAGCGGGTCGCCCGGCTGTGTGAGATCACGCTGACCCAGCGCGAGGACTCGACCGGCGAGTACCCGATGGCCGGCATCCCCATCGACAACGCCGAGTCCTACGTCGAGACGCTGCTGGACGCGGGCTACCGGGTCGCCATCGCCGACCAGGTCGAGGACCCCGACGAGGTCAGCGGCGTGGTCGAGCGGGCGGTGACGCGAATCGTCACCCCCGGCACACTCACGGAGAGCGAACTGCTGGGCGGGGCGGACAACAACTACGTCGCCGCCCTGACCGCTGGCGAGCGATACGGGCTGGCGCTACTGGATATCTCGACCGGCGACTGCTACGCGACCAGTGTCGGCTCGGAAAGCGCCGTCGCCGACGAACTCAGCCGGTTCGGCCCGGCGGAAGCCATCGTCGGGCCGGAGGTCGACGTGGATCGGGACGCCGTGTTCGGTCCGGCCTGTCTGGTGACGCGCTACGACGCGGCCGCCTTCGACCGGGAGCGCGCCGAGGACCGCGTGGGGCAGTACTTCGGCCCGCCGGAGCGCCTGCTCGCCGGCGACGCGGAAATCCGGGCCTGTGGCGGCCTGCTGGCCTACGCTGAGTACACCCGCGGCAGCAGCGGCGCGGTCGGCCCCGACGGCGAACCGGTCGACGCGGACGTGGACCCCGCCGGCACGCTCGACTACCTCAACCATCTCACGCGGTACGACCCGCGGGAGTACATGCTGCTGGACGCCGTCGCCGTCGAGAGCCTCGAACTGTTCGAACGGCGCTCGGTCCGGGGCCACGAGAACCGAACGCTCGTGGACACGGTCGACGAGACCGCCTGTGCGCTAGGGCGGCGGAAACTGACCGACTGGCTCCGCCGGCCGCTGCTCGATGCGGACCGCATCGAGGCCCGCCACGGCGCGGTCGCGGAACTCCAGCGCGACCCGGCGACCCGCGAAGGGCTCTCGGACCTGCTCGCGGACGTGTACGACCTCGAACGGCTCATCTCGCGTGTCTCTCGCGGCCGGGCGAACGCCCGTGACCTCCGGTCGCTGGCCGCCACGCTGTCAGTCGTGCCGGATATTCGTGACCACCTTGCTGACGCCGATGCCCGCCTGCTCGCGGACCTGCACGCCACGCTGGACCCGCTGGTCGACACCCGCGAGGAAATCGAGGCAGCGATCCGCCCGGACCCGCCACAGCAGGTGACCGAAGGCGGCGTCATCCGCGAGGGCTACGACGATGAACTGGACCGACTGCGCTCGACCGAACAGTCGGGCAAGCAGTGGATCGACGACCTCGAAGCCAGCGAGCGCGAGCGCACCGGCATCGACTCGCTGAAGGTGGGCCACACCTCGGTGCACGGCTACTACATCGAGGTGACGAACGCCAACCTCGACGCCGTGCCCGCGGACTACCAGCGCCGCCAGACGCTGAAAAACAGCGAGCGCTACTACACGCCGGAACTCAAGGAGCGCGAGGACGAGATTCTGCGCGCCGAGAGCGCGGCCGACGACCTGGAGTACGACCTGTTCTGTGCGGTCCGGGACGAGGTGGCCGACGAGGCCGAGCGCGTGCAGGCGCTTGCCGACCGTCTCGCCCGCCTGGACGTGCTGGTCTCCTTCGCCGAGGTTGCGGCGCAGTACGACTACTGCCGGCCGACCGTCGGCGGCGACGGCATCGACATCACCGCCGGCCGCCATCCGGTCGTCGAGCGGACCGAGGACGCCTTCGTCCCCAACGACACGCATCTCGGGAGCGGGCCAGTCCGAGCGAGCAGAGACGGAAGCGACGACGGTGTCACCGCGGACGATATACAGCCCTTCCTCGCCGTCGTCACGGGACCGAACATGAGCGGGAAATCGACGTACATGCGCCAGGTCGCGCTGATCTGCCTGCTCGCACAGGCGGGGAGCTTCGTCCCCGCGAAGGCGGCCGACCTCCCGATTCTCGACCGAGTGTTCACCCGCGTCGGGGCCAGCGACGACATCGCCGGCGGCCGCTCGACGTTCATGATCGAGATGACCGAACTGGCGACGATTCTGGACGCAGCGACCGAAGACTCGCTAGTCCTGCTGGACGAGGTCGGCCGCGGCACGTCGACGGCCGACGGGCTGGCTATCGCCCGCGCCGTCACCGAGCATCTCCACGACGAGGTGGGCGCGTACACGCTGTTCGCGACCCACCACCACGACCTGACGGCCGTCGCCGCGGCGCTGCCCGGCGCGACCAACCGCCACTTCGAGACCAGCCGCAAGGACGACGACGTGCGCTTCGACCACGAACTCGCACCCGGTCCCGCGGCGGCCTCCTACGGCGTCGAAGTGGCGAGCATGGCCGGCGTCCCCGAATCCGTCGTCGAACGGTCGCGGGACCTCCTGACAGATGCCGAGACGGCTGACTCCGACACGGATTCCGCCGCCGCGGAGATAGGACCGACGGAAAACGGAACAGCGGTGGCCCCGGCCAGCGAGGGTGGAGCGGACGGCCACACACAGGAGGCGCTTCGGACGAACGGGTCGACTCCCGAGGCCGAACTGCCGGCGGGCGTGGCAGCGCAACTGGCGTCGCTGGATGTGGCGACGATGACGCCCATCGAGGCGATGAACGCGCTCGCGGACCTGCAGGACCGACTTGAATAACAGCCGCGATCAGCTATCGCTGGCAGTGGCCCGTTCGTCGTGCGGGCAGGCGAACATCGTCGCGACGAGTTTCTGTTCGGCGGCCCGCAAGTGCTTGTGCAGCGTTGGCTCCGAGATGTCGAGGAGTTCAGCTAAGTCCGCGGCCGTCGCCCCGCGGGGCCAGTTGTAGTACCCCGCTTCGTGGGCCGTCGCGAGAACCTCCTGCTGTCGGTCGGTCAGTGGCTCGGTGTGGGACGCGTAGTTCTGGAACCCGAACAGCGGCACGATGGACTCGCGCTGTTTCTTCGCCGCGAGTTCGGCATCCGAGTGGGCCGTCAAGAACGAATCGATAACCGCGGCCGTATCGGTTTGGCTCGGGACATCGGCTACGATAGTCCCCTGTCCATCGACGCTCCGGGCGGTCTGTGGTACTGCCCCGGCGTCCGCAAGCGAGACAACGGGACAGTTGTCCCGCACGTTGATTTCGACGAGCCCACCGTCGCTGGTGCACTCAATCACCCGCGCCGTACCGCCGTTTTCGTCCTCAATGCGTTCGACAAGCCGGCCGGGGCGAGCACCCTCGACCGAAAAAAACTCGGCGTACGTGTCGTCTGTCTGGGGGAGACATTTTTCGAGAATCACGGAACACGATTCGGCTGCAGACACCGAGACGAAGGGATACGACCCATCAGAGAGGGCAAACTCCACGCGGGTGACCGCCCGGCCGTTACCAGACTGTTGGGACATAGGTAAATGTAATTGGCATACTGTGAAGAGTGTTGGCATATATCGTGTTTCGGCGTTTACTATGCTAGCCACACTGAACTTTACATCTACAAGACAAATACAACATGAGGTCAGAGAACCGTGTCCGGAATATCACCAACCGTTATAGAAGTCCACGGCACCGACCAGTCCATCGTCACGGCAGTCGTTCGCGCTGTCGCGACCGCGGAGAGACGGCCGGTCGAGACACTCCCTCCACTGGCCGACAGTATCAATCCGGATGCACTGACGACGTGCATCGCTGATTCGAACACCGACGGTCATGTGGCGTTCGACTACAGCGGCTACCGCGTGGTCGTTGACACCGATGGAACGGTTACTGTAGACGGATAACTGCGTCATCCAACCGTGTGACGACAGCGGCAGTCAGTACGGGCGCGAGACTGACAGCTCCCAGAGAAGAGGAGAAAATAGCGGTTATGGCGGCTCGAGCGAGACGAACTCCAGCCCTTTCTCGGCGAGCAACTGACGCGCTCGGTCGGTCACCGACGGAGCGACGAGGATACCTCGGACCTCGGTGTCGGCGTGCAGGTCGCGCTCCAGGGCATCGACGTACCGACCCAGTTGGCCGACGGCGTCGGGACCCACGCGCCGGCGCTTGAGTTCGAGTATCGTCGTCCGGCCGTCGGCGTCCTCGCCGTAGATGTCGACCGCGCCGGCGGGGGTCTCGCGTTCGGTCGCAAGCGGCGTAAAGCCCGACTCCACCAGCGCCGGCTCGTCGAGGATGCGGTCTTTCAGATCGGCCTCCGTGCCGGTGAGTGCGAGGTCCTTGGAGTCGGTCACGTCGAAGGCGGCGGCGTGGGCGACCGTTTCAAAGACCACTTCGAGCGACTCCTCGGGGGTCGACCGCGTGGAGCGGACGACCAGCGAGCCGTCGTCGACGCTGATGCTGTGCTCACAGCCCGGCGGCTGCCAGTTCACCGGCTGTTGGCCCTCGTCGGTGTGGACCAGCGCGGCCCCGTCGGGCTTGAGCATCACATGGCGGTCACCGAGCCCCAGCGAACTGGCCGCTCGGCCCTCGTACTCGACCGTACAGGTGCCGACAAGCGTCACCAGCGCGCCGCGGTCGGCGTTGCGCGACGCGAGGTCCAGCGCGTCAGCGGGGTCGGGGTAGGTCAGCGTCTCGACGGCGGTCACGGGTGGCGGTTAGCGGTCCCCGCGTAAAAAGGACGCGTCGTCAGGGCAGTGGACGGACGAAGCGCGGTTTCGGAGCGACGCGAGCAGGGCGCGACGAACAGTTTCCGGGTCGCAGCCGTCGCTATCGAGGGCGCGACAGGCCTCGTCCTTGCGCCCGACCCACCACGTCCGGAACGCATCCGGGTCGGCAGTGCGGGCCAGAACGATATCGTCGAGGTCCGACAGCGTCGGATCGAGCCAGCAAACGGTGTAGGTCCAGACCGACCCGTCAAGCACGACCAACCGGTCGTGGGTAGCATCGATGGCAGCGAGAACAGCCGACGCCGTCCAGTCGTTCCCCAGCGGCCGGGACTGGGCGATGGGGTCGGCGTCGACGCCCCAGTGTGCGATGCGGCAGTCGTAGCGGCCGTCGGGACGGGTGACAGCGACGAGCGTTCGACGACCCATCAGGGACCACCGAGCGTGTAAGCGGGCATGGGGTTCCGTGGCTCCGTGGTCCTATTTGAACGCTGGCCTACAGGATCCCTATCGAGTGCCCGCCAGCGTAACCGAAACCACCGACCATTGGTAACCCAGCACAACCCTCAAGTAGTACGTTCACGTATCATTACATATGATGGTGAGCGAGTGGCTCTACGGCGCTATCGCGCTTCTCGTGGGGCTCCATGTCCTGACCATGCTGTATGCGTACCGGCACCGGGGTGACCCCGCCGGTGCGACCGGGCAGGGCGATACCGAAGGGCGCCGTGGCAGCGCCACCGACGACAGCACTGAATCCATCGACTGTCCCCACTGCGGGGCGAGGAACGAGCAGGACTACCAGTTCTGCCGGCAGTGCGTCGCCGACCTGACGAGCGGGAGCCCGCAGCGTCAGCCGACGGATCGAAGCCAGCCGTACTGACCGTTTACAAGGCCGGGGTCGAATCAACCGGATTGAGCGCTGCTGTCGGCCAAAGTATTTATTTCTCCGAATATATATTTGAATATACTGACGAACGGGGGTAGACTGTGGAAACCGTTATCGACGTACGCTCCTCGGGTCGACCGGCGATATTCGAGCGAGCGAACACCGACGGGCTGTTCGGACGCACACGCCGGCTCGAGCAGCCGCTGGGGCAGTATCTACGGGCGGCAGAGACGCCACGATATCTCGCGTACAACGACCGGTCCGGCGTCGTCGCTGGCCGGGGAAACGACAAGTCGCTCACGCCGGCCGGCGACTACCGCGCGTATCTGCTTGCAACGAACATCCGGGTCGTGTTCGTCGTCGGCGACGACAACGGCGACCGGACCATTTCGCTCCCTTGCGAAGACATTGTGGCCGTACACTGTCAGTCGGGGCTCCGTACGTCGACACTCGAAATCGTCACCGTCGACGAAGACCGCTGGGCGTTCGA
Organism: Haloarcula sp. KBTZ06; assembly: GCF_048595605.1. NCBI lineage: Archaea > Methanobacteriati > Methanobacteriota > Halobacteria > Halobacteriales > Haloarculaceae > Haloarcula > Haloarcula sp. KBTZ06. Next base: position 46,091 of record NZ_CP184337.1, on the reverse strand, counting down.
ATGCAAGGGCGATCTAGCGCCAGTACGGACGTTCGTCGACGAAACCACACAGGTCTGGACGCACACGCTGACCGAGCTTGACCGGGCTGAATCCCAGGTCGAGGCTGCAACGGCGGCACTGGAGGCGGCGAATCCCGACGCAGCAGCCACGCACATCACGGCCGCACAGGAGGCACTCGATAGCGGACGGGAACGGGTCGAATCGCTGGGGGAGGGGGCGACAGCGACCATCGATGCACGCCTCCAGTCAACGCAAGCACAGATCGACACCAGCCAGCGCCGACGGCACGTCAGGGCGGCCGAGGAGCACCGCGACGCGGCCCGGCACGCGTGGGAGGACCGGGCGTACGAGCGGGCCGCGGATGCGTACGCACAGGCCAGCGTCGAGTACGAACGAGCACTGGCGGTAACGGCACCGGAGCCGTCGGCAGAAGCCATCACGGACGCACGGGACGCAGTCGAGGCGGAATACGCCGAACTCCTGTCGGCCCCGGTCGACGCGGCACAGGCGGCTGCGGGCGCGGCCAGAGCCGCGACGGACCCGGCAGCGCGGGCCACACATTGGGAAGCCGCCCTCGACCGATACCGGACGGCGTACGAACTGGACTGGGGTCGTGACCGCCGCTTCGACGGCGACCGGGCGTCGCTCCGACAGGCGCTCGCGGACATCGCCGTCGAACTGGTCGATGCACACCGTGAAGCGGGGCAAGAGGCGCTGCGTGAGGGCAGCGACGAGTCAAAGCGAGAGAGTGCCGGGGCCGCGTGTGACGGTGCGGCGGTCCACTTCGAGCGCGCACGCGAGGTGGCCGCCGAACTCGTGCCCGACAGACGCGAGCCGCCAGCGGACGGACTGGCCGCCGTATCCGAACAGGAAGTCAGCGTCGAGTCAGAAGCGAAAGGTCGGTAATTGTTTATCAACGGAGAGTCGGGTATCGGTATGCGCTTTGGCATTATTTCGACGGCGAAAATCGCACGCAAGGACGTGATTCCGGGCATCCAGAAGTCGGACCACACGGTCGCGGCGATCAGCTCCAGAACCCGGGACCGTGCCAGCGAGGTCGCCGAGGCCCTCGATATAGACAGTGCCTTCGGCGACTACGAGACGATGTTCGCCGAGGCGGATATCGACGCGGTGTACAACCCGCTTCCGAACGCGCTCCACGCCAAGTGGAGCCAGCGGGCCGCCGACCACGGGCTCGACGTGCTCTGTGAGAAGCCACTGACCGTCGACACTGCCGGGGCAGTGGACCTCTTCGACTACTGTGCCGAACAGGGCGTCACGCTGATGGAGGCGTTCATGTATCAGTTCCACCCGCGGACCCGGCGGGCAAGGGAAATCGTCAAAAACGAACTTGGCGAGGTACACACCGTCGACGCGTCGTTCAAGTTCTCGCTCGGCGACGCCAGTAACATCCGGCTGGACCCGGAACTGGCCGGCGGGAGCCTGATGGACGTGGGCTGTTACGCCGTCAGCGCGGCCCGGGGCTTCCTCGGCGAGCCGGACCGGGCGTTTGCCCATGCCCGTGATTCCCGGGACAGCGGCGTGGACACGAACTTCAGCGGCGTCCTCTCGTACGACGACGGGGGGGTCGCCTCGGTTTCCTGCGGGTTCGACGGACCGAGACGGGAGTACTACCGGGTCGAGACCGACGACGGCTGGCTCGAAGCGCCGAACTGCTTCGGCCCGGAACACGACGAGTCAGTCTCGCTGACGTACAGCGTCGACGGCCGCGAGGTCACAGAGACGTTCGACCCGGTGGACCACTATCAGTTGCAGGTCGAGGCGTTCGCGGACGCCGTCGAGAACGGCGAAGCGCCGCCCATCGACCGGGCCGAGACGCTGGGGAACATGCGCGCCATGGACGCGCTGGCCCGGAGCGCGGACACCGGCCAGCCGGTCGACATCGCCAGTCCCGAGTGAAACGTAAATCGGGCGTGTGCCACGACACGACGAGCGCGAAACGGTTTTGACTGCGGCGGATGAGGCACGTACTGTGACACCCCCAACAGTGACGCTTCCGAGTGGCGACGAACTGCCGATGGTCGGCGTCGGGACGTGGGACATCGACGGCGACACCGTACAGGAGTCCGTTCGAGCGGGGCTCGATGCGGGCTACGCTCACGTCGACACCGCCGAAGGCTACCGGAACGAGGCCGAAATCGGCGAGGCCCTGGCCGACTACGACCGCGAGGACGTGTTCCTCACGTCGAAGGTGCTGCCCAAGCACCTCGATTACGAGTCCGTCATCGAGGCCTGCGAGGCGTCGCTCGACCGCCTCGGGACTGACTATCTCGACCTGTATCTCGTCCACTGGCCAAACCCCGCGACTTCCATCCGGGAGACGATGAACGCGATGGCGACGCTCCACGACCAGGGGAAGATCCGCAACGTCGGCGTCTCGAACTTCAGCGCGTACCAGCTTGGTGCCGCCCAGCACGTCGCCGACGTGCCCATCGCCGTCAACCAGATCGAGTACCACCCCTGGAACACCCAGGACCAAGTCGTCGAGTTCTGCCGCGACACTGACACCGTCGTCGAGGCGGCCGCGCCGCTGGGTCGGACCGAGGTGTTCGCCGACGACGTGATTCAGGAGTTAGCCGAGGAATACGACAAGTCGCCGGCCCAGATTATCCTGAAGTGGGCGGTCGAGAACGACGTGGTGGTGCTACCGAAGTCTTCCTCTCCCGAGCACGTCCGCCAGAACCTCGCGTTGTTCGACTGGGAACTCGACGCCGCCGACCGCGAGCGAATCGATGCCATCGAACGCGAGCAGGCGGTCTACGACACCGGCGTCAACGACTGGGACAACGATACTTACGGCATTTCACAGTAGTCCCAGATGGTCGATCCGCCCGCACTGGACCGCTGGGACGCCGCAGCCGCGGCAAGCATCGCCGTTTTGCTTGTCGTGGCGTACGTTCTGATTCCCGACCCAACAGTCCAGTACGGGACGTGGCTGGTCATATTCTGCGTCTGGATGGCCTGGTTCATCTCTTTCGGTGCCAGATGGTTATATGGCCCCTAGAGGAGGTCGTTGAAGCTTTTACTCGATTCCGTGTCAGCGGAGATTTATTTACTCCCGCTCTCTATACGTACTTGATGCCCCGTATCGAAGTCTCGGAAAACCTGTACCGGCAGATCGAGAGCGAAGCCAACAACGACGACTTCAACGACACGCTGTGGAAGATGGTGGGCTCCTATCGGCGGACGAACAACCCGGAAGCGGACCAAACGTAAACGCACGTATCGTAGTCGTCGACGCCCCGTAGCGAGACAGTTCCGAATGGCCAGTTATCTCCGATAGCCGCTGTACCCGCGCCTGCTTCGACGCCGGTGTCCCGTCACTGTGAGCGGCAATCACTACCGTCAGTACGTACGTTTTTACCGTTTGAGCCGCTGCATACTGGTAATGAGGCCACGGATCGCCCTACTGAACGCGGCCCACGACGGCGATGACAACCGCCGGAACTTCCGGCGGGAACTCGACGCCGACCTCGTGGAATACGACGTGACCGAACGCGAACTGCCCGACACCTTCGCGTTCGACGGCTGTCTGGTCACGGGCAGCCGCGCGTCCGTCTACTGGGACGAGCCCTGGATACGGGACCTCGAATCCTGGGTGACCGACGCGGTCGACCGCGACATCGCGTTCCTGGGCGTCTGTTTCGGCCACCAACTGCTGGCGCACGCGCTCGGCGGGACCGTCGAGGCGATGGACGAGTACGAGATCGGCTACCGAACCGTCGAACACGACGGCGAGAACGAACTGCTCGCCGACGTCGACGAGTCGTTTACCGTCTTCACGACGCATTCGGACCGTGTCGCCGAGGTGCCGCCGGGTTCGACCACGTTCGCCGAGAACGACTACGGCGTCCACGGGTTCCGGAAAGAGAACGTCTTCTCGGTGCAGTTCCACCCCGAGTACGACCCCAGGACGGCCGAGACGGTGACGAAAGGTAAGGACGGCCAGCTCTCCGACGAGCGCATCGAGGCGGTGCTGGACGGCGTCACGGAGGAGAACTACCGCGCCGCCTGCGAGGCCAAGCGACTGTTCGACAACTTCACCGAGTTCGCCGCGCGTCAGACTGGTGACGCGACCGGCACCGCCGCTGCTTCCGATGACTAAGCCGTCGAAGTACCTTCTGACGGTCAGGTGAACCGGCCGGTCTCGGCATCACATTCCTCACAGCGTGTCACCAGCGCGTCCCGGTCGTCCGTCATCTCGACGTAGTTGTGCGTGCGACCGCCACACTCCTCGCAGTGCCGAAGCATGTCCGTGTCGCCCATCTCCTGTGGCGCGCCGAGCGCAAGCGCAACGACGCGCTCGTCGCCCTCGTTGTGGCCGCGTTGCCACTCACCGGGGGCAAAGCGGATCGCCTCACCGGCTCCGACGCGCACGTCGCCGTCCTCCGTCTCGAACGTCGCTGTGCCCGACTGGACGAGAAACACCTCCTCCTGGTCCGGGTGTCGGTGGTAGCCGAAGCCGAAGGACTCGCCCGGTGCCAGTTCGTAGTAGTTCAGCGCGATGGCATCGGTGCCGAGCGACCCGGCGAGCGCCCGCTTGACCGACGCCGGCCCCATTCGCGACTCGACGGCGTCAAGACTGACTTTCTCCATAGTTGCCATGTACAGCGGACAGTCCTTAACCGTTAGTCAGGGCGAGTCACATCGGTGCCACTGGGGCACGCCACGGCAGAAGCAGCAAAACGGAGCGTCGGTCACTCGCGTCGGTCGATGTCGAGTTCTTCGTCGAGGTCTTCGAGCCAGTCGGCGTCTTCCAGTTCCGCCATCTGTTCACGGAAATGCGTCTTGCAGACACCGACCTTGATGCCGTCGCTCTCGACGGCGATGTCGGCTTCACGGTCGCAGTAGTGACACTGCATACCTGAATAGTAGCCCCGGACGACATTGAACCCTCGGGTTCCGTCTGCCGGTTGTCAGACGCTGAGCGCTGTTTCTACCTTGCCCCAGGCGGCGGCGTCCAGACCGGTGTCACCCAGCGTCTCGCCGTGAGCGTCGCTGCCGCCCGTCGGCACGAGGTCGTATCGCTCGATAGCGTCGTCGACGAGGCTGTCGTCGACCGTACGGCCATAGGGGTACCACCGTTCGACGGCATCGAGCGACGCACACTTGGACAGCGCGGCCGCCGTATCGGGGTATCGAAACGGATGGGCGAGGCCGACCAGCCCGCACGCGTCCGAGAGGACTGCACAGCCGCGCTCGAAGGACGGGACCTCCCGGGCGACGTAACAGGGACAGTCGTCGCCAATTAGCTCGTCGAATGCGGACTGGAAGGTGTGATCCGACACCTCGGCGATCCCGTGGGCGATATGGGGGCGACCCAGGCCGTCACGCGGTTCGACGGGGAGCGAGACGCCCAACCGGTCCTCGACACACTCGATGATGCGCGCGCCGCGCTCTCGGCGGTTCCGCTGGATGCGCTCACACTCGGCCCGGAGTTCGTCGGTCGGGTCGACGCCGTAGCCCAGCAGGTCCAGTCGCTGGGTCCCGGTTTCGACGCGGAGTTCGATGCCGTGGAGCAGCGTCACGCCGTCCCGGTCGGTAACGGGGCTGTCGAGTGCAGGCTGGAGTCGGTCGTGGTCCGTGAGGGCGACGACCTCGACGCCCGCTCGTCTCGCGGCGGCCGGGACCTCGTCGAAGGAGAGCGTCCCGTCGGAGCGGGTCGTGTGTACGTGCAAGTCAGCGACGACCATACAACACCCACAATCCCCAGCAGCAAGCCGCTTCTGGTCGAGCCATGTGTCGTGGGCACACGAAACGTGAGTTCCTTATACGCATTAAGAGACATTATGATTATCTATAGTGAAGGTTTATTATCGACCATGAACTTTCGGGACATATGCGAATGCTAAGCAACGCGACGGACGCCTTCCAATCGTATGACTACCCGGTTTCCGCTGAAGAGATCATCGAGGGCGACGGCGACATGGAGCTAGAACTGCCAAACGGCACCGAACGGCTGGGCGACGCGCTGAGCCGGTCGGCCCCGGAAACCTTCGAGAGCGCGGAAGACGCCGAGTTCGCGGCGTTCGCGGGCGTGTCGAGCAAGGCCATCGGCCGAAAGGGCTACTCCGACCGCGACCCGGTCTGCATGGGCGAAGACGGGCCGGACCAAGTCTCCTTCTAACGGCCCAGCACTACCTGCGGCCACCCCAGCTCTGGACGGGTTTCCCGTCTCCTTCGTTTTTACACGGGCGAGCAGCAGCGCTATCGCTGTCGGTGAGTGCACACACTGGAGCCAGCTACCTGTCGAGAAAGTCCGGTCTGTCGACGGCGTCAGTGCTGTCGATCGACTGCCTGTCGAGCAGTTCCGAGGAGTCGAGCGCCGACGGCAGACCGTCGCGGCCGCTGGTCGGCACGTCGTCTTCGTCGATGTACGTCTTCTCGCCGTTGATCAGGTCGGCCCAGAGGGCGTCCCGGTCGGCGTTGGTCGTCTCCGCCGCTTCCTTCGCTTCGTTGCGGCCTTCGTCGTACGCGAGTTCGACCATGCTCTTGTGGTACGCCGAGTTCATCTCGGCGTAGATGGCTTCGAGTTCCTCGCGGTTGTACTCCCCGAGGCGCTCGGCGACGCCGATGGCGTAGGCCCGGTCGGTCGCCTCGTCCTTGTCGAGGGTCTCCCAGTCGGTCCCGAACTCGCGCTCGTAGCGGCTCATGTCTCCACTTTCCGGTCGGCGTGGACCTGCAGTCCGGCGTCAGAGAAGGATATCTCCCGAATGTCACAGTCGATGGCAGTGCCTCGCATCTTGATAACCTGGACGCCGCGGGTCATGCTCCCGTTTTCGAGGAAGTTGTGGAAGAAGACGACGCCGTGTGCGAGGTAGTGTTCGTCGCTGTAGGAGGACGGGTCGGTCATCTCAGAGATGAGCAGCGTCGTCGCGTCCGTCTGTTTCAGCGCGGAGAGAAAGCCCGTGATCTCGTCTTCGACGTCGTTCATGAAATGCTGCAACAGCATCGTCGAGTCGATGACGACCCGCTGGATGTCGTTCTGTCTGATATAAGCGACGAGGCGGTTCGTCAGGCCGCCCTCGCTGCCGAACTGCGTGATAGTTCGCTTTCCGCTCTCGGTGACGAGGTTGAGGAACTGGATGGCGTCAGACTGCATGGCCCGGTCGAACCCGAACTCGTAGCCGGCCATGTCCTGCATCAACTCCGTCTTGGTCTCGTGCATCGTCACGTACAGGCACGTCTCGCCCTCTTTGACGCCCTGTGTAATGAACTGTGAGCAGAAAGTAGTCTTCCCGCTGCCCGGCGGGCCGCTGACCACATAAAGACGATTCGGGAGTAGCCCCCCCTCAATGAGTTCGTCGAAGCCGGGGACCCCACTAGAGAGACGCATATCAGCTACCTGAGTCCGTCTGGACATATGCTTTCACATTCTATTTTCACCGGTGATAACTCATTCGGCTGCCTCAGCGTTCGAGGGCGCTGGGGTGGCTCTCAGCCAGTTCGAGCAGTCGCTCCGTGCCACCCTCGTCGAACCGCATCGGCCGTCGCCACCACGGCCCCTTCCCCGAGTCGGACGACAGGTCGGTGACCAGTTCGTTCGCGTCGGTGCCGCCGCTCGGTGCCGACAGCGGGACGACCGTGTCGTACAGTCGTGACTCGTCGGCGTTGCCGCGAATGAGAACGCGAGCGTCGAAGGGGTCGCGTTTCACATGGGCGTTCGAGGCGAACTGTGCCTGTTCCTCGGACGGGAGGTCCCGGTACTCGTCGCCGGTCACCGCGTCACGAGCGAGTTGGAAGTGGCCGATGACGTGGGCCCCCCACTTCGGCGACGCCCAGGCCGAACGCTCGTCGGCCATCGACAGCGTCGCGTAGAAGAACAGGTAGTCACCGGCCGACAGCTCCGAGAGCGGTCCGGCCTTCACGCCGTGTTCGTCGCCGTACGTGTAGCGCTCGCCGCCGGCCTCGGGAAACTCCGGGTCGAAGTGGACCGGCTGGTCGGCCACCGCAGAAACGTCGGTCCGCAGGTCAAGGTCGCCGTAGGTCGGCACTGGCTCGCTGGTCGGTTTCGATTCGGGAATGGGAATATACTCGAAGGTGCCGTCGGAGAACAGTGGCCCGCGAAAGCCGGGCTCGTTCGTGTTCGCTCCGACGTTGATGGCGACGCTTCGCATACCAGGGGTTCGGTCGGTGCGGCAAAAGGACTGCCGGCGTGGCCGCACCGGCTACTGGCGGTCCGGCGGCGAGAGGTCCCGCTGGAACTCGTCGAACTGCTCCAGATTATCGGGCAGGGTAACGGACAGTTGCCGTTCGGCACGGCGGTCGACGTTCGCCCCTTCAATGGGCTCTGCGACGGACTCCCAGCCGTCCTTGACTGTCAGCGACTTCGCCGGTGTGCCGGCAGCGACGTGATGGGCGGGGATATCTTTGCCGGCGATGGACTTCGCCGCGAGAATAGCGTTTTCGCCGACCTTCACACCGGCCCGGACCATCGAGTCGTAGGTCAGGCGCACGTCGTCTTCGATGATGGTGTGGTAGTTGTCGACGTGGGTCTGGTCGACGGCGTCGTGGTCGTGGCTGTAGACGTGGGTATCGTCGGAGATAGAGACGCGGTCGCCGATTGTGAGTTTCCCGCGGTCGTCCAGGTGGACGTCGTCGTGGACCACGACGTTGTCACCAACCTCGATGTTGTGGCCGTAGGTGAACGTGATGCCCTTGAAGAAGCGACAGCCCTCGCCACAGGAGTCAAAGAGGTGGTCGGCGAGCATCCGCCGGAACCGGAGCGCGAACTCGACGTTGTCCGCCATCGGCGTCGCGTCGAACTGCCGCCAGAGCCACTGGAGGTGTTTCGAGCGTTTGAACCGCTCCTCGTCTTTCTCGGCGTAGTACTCGCTTTCGAGGGTCGTGTTACAGGGGTCATACCCCTGAAGCCGGACCCGCTCGGCCGGGGAGATATCCGCGCCGTCCTGCCAGCGCTCGTAGGCGTCCCGGTCGCCGTGGAGGTCGACCAACACGTCAGTGACAACATCGCAGGTGTCCTCGTCACCGGAAAGGCGCTCGTCGACCTCGTCGATGAACGCCCTGAGCCCCTCTTCAGCGAGCGGTGGCAGCGACACGTGACGCTTCGTCATGTCGAGTACGTGGCTTCGCGGGCAGATAGGGGTTTCCGTTACCTGAAACCTACCCAGTAACACCCGTGTCACGACACCATATACCACGGAATTCGGCGAGCAAGCCACAGTTAAGACGCCGCCGTTCCAGACGACGACATGGTCAGGTCGGATTTCATCATGGAGATACGGCGCTACATCGTCAATCCCTCCGAGCGCCGGCTGCGAGCGCCGTGGCGGGTCACACTGTGGGTGTTTCTCGCCGGATTCGGCCTCGTTCTGCTCTCAGGAGTGGTCGCAGTGGTGTCGTCCGTGGTGGGCGTGACGCCAGCGGTCGCAGTTGCGCGCCAGATTGCGCTCTTTGCGGCCGGAACCACCGTCGCTGTCGTACTCGGCTATCTGCTGGACCGACGGACGCTCTCTGACTACGGGTTAGGGTTCGACCGACAGTGGTGGCGCGACGCTGCGTTCGGCCTCGCGCTCGGGGCGGGGCTTCCCACGCTCGTCCTGCTTGTCGAGCTAGGCGCAGGGTTCGTGGAAGTCAGCGTCATCTTCGCTACCGTCGACAGCGGGCCGCTCCCACTGACCGCGTTCGGACCGCCGGTCGCTGTCCTCCTCTTGGGAGCGTTCTTCATCGTCCAGGCGACTGCAGAGGAAGTGCTCGTCCGTGGCTACCTGTTGACGAATGCGGCCGAGGGGCTCGCTGGCTGGGTCGGGAAGCGCCGCGCGGTCATCGCCGCGACGGCGCTGACCGGCGCGCTATTCGGCGTTCTCCACTGGACGAACCCCAGCGCGTCGCTGCTCAGCGTGACCAACATCACCCTCTACGGCCTCCTGCTCGGTGCGTGTTACGTCCTGACCGGGCGACTCGGGGTCGCCAGCGGCTTCCACGTCGCCTGGAACTACACGCTGGCACTGCTTGGCTTCCCCGTGAGCGGCCTCCGCATGGGTGTCTCCCTGCTCTCAACCGATGCGACCGGCCCGACGCTGGTGACCGGCGGCAACTTTGGCCCCGAAGGCGGCCTCATCGCGCTCCCGCTGCTTGGCGTCGGCGGAGCCGCGCTATACTGGTGGGTCCACCGCGAGTACGGCACGGTCGAACTGCTCGATGCTATCGCCACCCCCGAGCTCCGGATTCGGACGCGGTCCGACACCGCAAACCAAGACGGCTAAGTGGACAGCGCCGCTACAACGGGTATGGAATACGCGACACTCGGAAACTCCGGCGTCGAGGTCTCGGAAGTCGGATTCGGTGCCTGGGTCGTCGGCACGGACTGGTGGGGCGACCGCACCCGCGACGATGCTATCGACATGGTCCAGCACGCACTCGCGGAGGACGTGACGTTTTTCGACACCGGCGACGTGTACGGCCACGGCGACAGCGAGGAGATCATCGGCGAGGCGCTGGCGGAACACCGCGACGAGGTCACCGTCTCGACGAAGATCGGCTACGACTTCTACAACAACCCCCAGGCCGGCCACGGCGAACTCCCGAAGAAGGTCACACCTGAGTGGGTTCACACCGCCGTCGACCGCTCGCTCGACCGCCTCGGCATGGACCACGTCGAACTTCTGATGCTCCACAACGCCAACGTCGACGAGGTCGACGAGGACGTGCTGGAGGCGCTGGACGAACTCCGCGAGGAAGGGAAAGTCGAGGCCATCGGCTGGGCGCTCGGCCCCTCTATTGGCTGGCTCGCCGAGGGCGACGCTGCGGTCGCAAACGAATTCGACGCGCTCCAGACCGTCTTCAACCTCTTCGAGCAGACTCCCGGCCAGCATTTCATCGACACTATCCGCGAGCAGAACGCCGATACGTCGGTACTCGCTCGTGTCCCGCACTCCTCGGGGCTGCTGAACGAGCAGGTGACCCCCGAGACGGAACTCGGCAAGGGCGACCATCGCTCGCACCGGCCGAGCGAGTGGTACGAGACCGGCTGGGAGAAAGTCGAGGAAATCCGGTTCCTAGAACGTGACGGAGCACGGACGATGGGCCAGGCGGCCATCCAGTGGCTCCTCTACAACGACGAGGTGGCGTCGGTCACTCCGACGTTCCGGACGAACGCCGACATCGACGAGTGGGCCGGCGCGCCCGATACGCCGCCGCTCAGCGACGAGGAGTACGACCGCGTGCAGGAACTGTACCGGGACAACTTCGGTATCGACCGCGACGACGGGATGGACGCCCTGCGCTCGTCGGTCGGCGGTGCGGACCTCGAAGAGACCGGTATGAAGTCTGCTGGGGACTGACGAGGCGTTCTAGCGCCGACGCAGAGACAGACGGGCGACTGATTTGACGCTGCGCACCTGATTTTCGCATCGTCCGACCACCGAGGAGTAGGCACTGATATCTCCAGTCGACAGTTTACCCCCGACGAACATCGACGACCAGACAGCCGTCTGTCGGTTCCCGGTTGCTACCCCTCCGTTTCGACAGGAGATGTACTGCCGTCTTGCGATTGGGGTGGCGAAGTTTCACATTCACCACGGTGCGTCTGACAGTCGCAAGACGCCAGACGGGGGTCGGTTCGACATGAAACGAAGGGGTTCGGGCCGCGGGAGCAGTCCACACACCAGTCCGGATGAAAACTGTCGCAGGTGTCAAAGGCCGCTGGAGAAAACGGTCTGCAGTCGATCGAGTCGGCGAGCCGTGACTGCCGGATCCGGACTACTCGTTCAGCAGGCCGTCCTCTTCGACGCGCATGACACCCTCGCCGTCCGGGAGGTTCGGCGCGTCGACGAGTTTGACGATGCGCTTGTTCCCCTTGGACTTCCGGAGGTACATCCGGAACGTGGAGGTGTGGCCGAGGATGTTGCCACCGATGGGCTGAGTCGGGTCGCCGAAGAAGGAGTCGGGGTTGGAGGCGACCTGGTTCGTGACGACGACGGCGGTGTTGTTGAGGTCGCCGACCCGCATCAGGTCGTGGAGGTGCTTGTTGAGCTTCTGCTGACGGTCGGCGAGTTCGCCACGCCCGACGTACTCGGCGCGGAAGTGGGCGGTCAGCGAGTCGACGGCGAGCAGGCGGACGGGGAACTCCTCGTCCTGGCTCTCGCTTGCGATTTCCTGGGCCTTCTCGGCCAGGAGAATCTGGTGGTTGGAGTTGAACGCCTTCGCGACGTGGATCTTCTCCAGCACGGAGGCGACGAGGTCATCGAGCAGGTCCTCATCGGTCGGGTCTGCGTCGTCCCCCTCCTCAACGATGCCGTGGAGGACCATCGTGTCTGCCAGTACCTCGTCGGCGAGGCCCTTGACCATCTGTTCGATACGCTCCGGTCGGAACGTGTCCTCGGAGTCGACGAAGATGGCGCTGCCTTCCAGTCCGCCGTGTTCGGCCGGTAACTGGACGTTGACCGAGAGCTGGTGGGTTACCTGGGACTTGCCGGCCCCGAACTCGCCGTACACCTCGGTGATGGACTGGGTCTCGACGCCGCCGCCGAGCAGGTCGTCGACCTCGTCGACACCCCACGAGAGCTTCCCGATCTGCTCGCGGCGTTCGAGCACCGTCGACCCGGTTTCGAAGCCGCCGATGTCGGCCGCTTCGCGTGCGGCCTGGATGATGTCTGCCGCCGACGACTCGCCGATGTCGGCTGTGTTCGACAGTTCACCGGGGGAGGCGACCGCAATCCCCTGGTAGGAGTCGTAGCCGTTGTCTTCGAGTTTCTCTGCTGTCGCCGGACCGACACCCGGCAGTTCTTCGAGGTCCTCACTTGCGGACATGGACGTGCCTTGTGCGTCCGGGGGTATAAAGCCTCGTTAACACCAGAGTGAAAGTGAAAGTGTGGGACGGCAGCGGGACGCTTCGAGATGGTATCGGGAGTTTTAGATGGGAAGGAGGGTCGGTGGGCGGTGGAAACGGATTCAGGCCGGACCCGCTCGAACGAGATAGACGAGCAACAGCGTCCCCAGCAGAACGAGTACAGTCAGCACCGTCTCGGACACCGGCAGTATCCCTTCGCCGAACGTGCCGACGAGGAGGAGCGTAATCGCAGTCGTGCCGGAAATCGGCCTGGAGCGGATTGAGCGCCAAAACAGCCAGAGCGACCACCGGAGGCCGGCAAGCTGTGAGAGAATGTGTGTGGCAAGTGAGCGACTTGCGTCCGGGTTCTCGGCGAGCTCGAACGTGTCGAGTTCCTCGCAAGCGACTGTCACTATCTCGCCGGTGTGGACCCGACGGCCGGCCGCGTCGCCGACCACCAGTAGCGTCACAGCGTCTTCGTCCGTACCGACGACGCGGTAGACACCGGCGGGAACGCGGCCGTCGCGGCCGGCCTCGGTCGGCCGGACGTGGTCACCGACAGCGACGCTGCCGTCGGCCATGTCACTCCCAGGGGTGGTAGCCGGGGCGATCCGGCCACAGCGGATACCAGTACTCCTTGTCGTCCTCGACGGTGATTTCGTCGCTGAGGTTACTGTCCAGTTTGAACTCTGCGGAGGTGTTGCGCTCGTGGCTGTCGTGTGGGTCCGGCGCGAACGGGTAGTACGCGCCCCGGCGGAAGGAGTACACCCAGTAGACGGTCTGGTCGTCGCGCGTGTGCTCGAACGCGAACAGCGCTGCGAGCAGGCGCGACCCGTAGCGCCGCTCGACGAGCGTGTCCGCGGCGAAGTGGATCGACGTGAGCAGGTCCTCGAAGTCGTCGTCGTGCAACACGACCCACTGGTAGCCGTGGTCGTCGGTCTCGAAGGTCGCCCGCGTGCCCGTCTCGACCATCCCGGCGTCGAGAATAGATTCGACCTCGTCGACGGCGTCCTGGAAGTCCGTGCTGTCGACGTCGGCGAAACACAGTGCCGCCTCGCCGGTCGGCTCGTACCCCAGGTCGGCCTCCATCGTGACGTAGGCGGTGCTCATCCCGAACAGGTCGTCGGGGTCGGCGTCGCGTGTCGCGTCTGCCTCGGCTTTCACCCCGAGGACGCTCTTGAGTCCGTCGAGCAATCCCATATGTGTGCCTCTATGGGCCGGAGCCCAAGGTGGTTTGCGTCTCGACTAGTTGCTGTGGTTGCGTACGAAGACAGGGACAACTGTTCTAACAGCCAGAAAGCCCCGAGTCGCTGGGCTACTGCGACTCGCTGCGCTCTCTGCTCACGGCGCTCTGCGCCGTTCGCATGGTCCGAGGGACCTGTGGTCCCTCGCTACTCACTACGTTGCGGTGCTTACGTCGCCTCGTACGCCCAGCGACTCGCCCCTTTCAGTCCCACCCGTTTCGGCTGCTCAATCAGCCACAGGAGGGACTGAAAGGGGCGGCTGGCTGAACGACGGCGGACGACGTAAGCACTGGAACGAACGGAGTGAGTGAAGCGCGCAGCGAGTTCGTCCGAGAGAGCGAAGCTCTCTCGTGATGACGAAAGACGCGTAGCGTCTTTCGAACCACCCCCGAGTTCAGACAGCCGGGGCTTTCTGGCTCTGTATAGCTGTCACGGTGAGAATCCACACTATCGCGTAGACGACTGCCGGCAAATCAGATAATAAACAGACGTTACCGACTTTCGAGTTCGCGTTCGAGGTCTTGCAGGCGGTCGATACGTTTCTCCGTCGACGGGTGGGTACTGGCCAGGCGGCCGATCCAGCCGACGTCGATGGGGATGATGAAGAAGGCGTTCATCTCCGCCTGGTCGCGCATGTCCTCCTTCGGAACTTTGTCCATTTGGCCGTCGATCTTCATCAGCGCGTTGGCGAGGGCGGCGGGCTTGCCGGTAATCATCGCGCCGCCGCGGTCGGCGGCGTACTCGCGGTAGCGGCTGAGCGTCCGGATCAGGAGGAACGAGATGACCCAGACGACCAGCGAGATGAGGATGGCGACGATGACCGGTACCTGCTGCCCGCCGCGCTCCCGGCCGCCGCTGAACAGCCAGCCCCAGCGGACGATGAGGAAGGCGATGGTCGAGAGGAACGACGCGATGGTCATCACCATCACGTCACGGTTCTTGATGTGGGCCAGCTCGTGGGCCAGCACGCCCTCCAGTTCGTCCTGATCGAGCGTGTCCATGATGCCCGTCGTCACGCAGACGGCCGAACTGTCTTTCGACCGGCCGGTGGCGAAGGCGTTGGGCACCCGAGAGTCGGCGACGGCGACCTTCGGCTTCGGGAGGTCGGCCTGCTGAGCCAGGCGGTCGACAGTCCGGTGGAGTTCGGGGTACTCTTCCGGTTCGACCGTCCGGGCTCCCATCGAATACAAGGCGAGCTTGTCGCTGAAGAAGAACTGCGCACCGAGGAACAGTCCCATGACGACCACGATAAGCGCGAGGTTCTCGAAAGCCACAACGAGCACTCCGAGGAAGACGATGTACAGCGCGAACAGCAGGAACATCGTCAGGGCCATTCGGCCGCGGAGCCCCCAGTCTGTTTGCCACTCCATGCCCAGTGATAGACGGTCGACACTCTAAAACCTCGCTATCGTGGGAAAGTGCCACACGTCGGGGCCAGAGGACCGTCAGCGGGGCAACTGTCCACACACATTTACTCTCAGGGCAACAACCGGATGCATGAGCGACACAGTCGTCGTCACTGGCGGGCGCGGGCGCTCCGGGCGTTGGATTTGCGACCACCTCGCCGGCGAGTATCGCGTCGTCTGCGTGGACCTGGACCACCCCGGATGGGAGATTCAGACGCGGGAGCACATTGATTTCAAGGCTGCCGACGTGACTGAAGGGGTGGAGGTCCGTGATTTGTTCAGCGAAATCGACCCGGACGCTGTGGTCCACTGGGCCGCGTTGCCAGCGCCGGAGCGCCACGCGGGCTCGCGGGTGTTCGACACCAACGTTTCGGCGACGTACAACGTCATCGACGCGGCGGGTCGGGCCGGCGCGGACGTCGTCTGGGCGTCCTCCGAGAGCGCCTACGGACTGGCCTTCGCCGAGGAGACGCCGCTCCCGGCGTATCTCCCGATAGACGAGGCACATCCGACTGCGCCGGAGGACCCGTACGGCACGTCGAAGGTCGCCGGCGAAGAGGTGGCGAAGATGGTCGCCCGGCGCGACGGCGTTGACGTGGCGTCGATACGGCCGTCGTGGATTCAGTACCCCGGCGAGTACAACTGCCGGGACGTGGCCACGGGGGACCTCGCCGGCGGCACCGGTAACTGCTGGTCGTATGTCGATGTGCGCGACGTGGCGACAGCGGTCGCGGCGGCGCTCGGTGCCGACATCGGCGGTCACGAAGCGTTCAACGTCGCCGCCGCCGAGAACTACGTCGGCCGGCCGACGGCTGAACTCGTCGAAGAGCAGTGGAATGAGCGTCCCGCGGAGTGTGAACTGGACGACGACCAGTCGGCGCTCTCGACGGCGAAAGCGCAGGGCATGCTGGACTGGGAGCCGGAATACGACTGGCGTGAGGCCGTCGACGCCGACGTCCCAGCGCCGACGCTCACGGGTGAGTGACCGCTTGGGAGCAGTGCTGGACCTGCCGACGGCGTCCTGACGCGGCGGCGGAACACACGGCTTAAACAGTTCAGTACAGTAAGGCCGGTAATGAGCCGGTCGGGAGAGTTCTGTCCACGCTGCGGTGACGAAATACCGGAGGGCACCGACGAGCGCCCGGAGTTAGCGGGTGCCGGCGGTCAGCGTAACTCCGAGCACGTCCTCTGTGACGCCTGCTACTTCGAGGAGTTCGACCTGGTGGACGCCCCCGACACCATCCAGGTTCGGGTCTGTTCGCGGTGTGGCGCGGTCCACAAGGGGAACCGCTGGGTCGACATCGGCGCGGAGGACTACACCGACATCGCCGTCGAGCAGGTCAGCGAGGCGCTCGGTATCCACGTCGACGCCCAGTCGGTCGCCTGGCAGGTCGCCCCCGAGCAACTCGACAAGAACAACATCCGGATGCACGCGGAGTTCTCCGGCGTCATCCGCGGGACGCCGGTCACCGAGGAGGTCACCGTCCCCGTCCGCATCTCCCGGCAGACCTGCAAGCGCTGCGGGAAGATCGCCGGCGGGTCATTCGCCAGCATCGTTCAGGTGCGGGCCGACGGGCGCGACCCGACCGACGACGAGCGCGAGCGGGCCGAAGAAATCGCAGAAGAGTACATCGCCGCCCGTGAAGCGACCGGCGACCGCAACGCCTTCATCACCGAGACGAAGTCCGTCGACAACGGGCTGGACATGAAGATCTCGACGAACCAGATGGGGCTTGGCATCGCCAAGCGCATCACCGCCCAGCTCGGCGGGTCGTACTCCGATTCGCGGCGTCTCATCTCCGAAGACGAGGACGGCCAGGAGCTGTACCGGATGACCTACGCCGTCCGCCTGCCACGGTACCGCCAGGGCGAGGTCATCGACCCGGAGGACGGCGACGGGCCGGTGCTGGTCCGTTCGGTGCAGGGGAACCTCAAGGGCGTCCGCCTGACGACGGGCGAAGACTACGAGGCCAGTTTCGAAGAGGGCGAAACGCCCGACGCCCGCCGCCTGGGGTTCCGCGAGGACGCCCAGACGACCACTCTCGTCGCCGTCGAAGACGACAACGCCGCCCAGGTGTTAGACCCCGAGACCTTCGAGAGCAAGACCGTCCCGCGGCCCGACTACCTCGACACCGACGCCGACGAAGTGCCGGTGCTGAAGAGCCACGCCGGGTTGCACATTCTCCCGGCCGAGGGAGACAACACGGATACCGATGAGTGAGGACGGAGCCAGACGCGAGTCGAGCGAGACGGACGACCAGCAGCTAGCCGCTGTCGTCGCCAAGCCTCGCTCGCAAGTCGCTATCGAATCTTTGCGGGCCGAGGGCGTCTACGACGATACCAGAAGCATCACCGAGTGGACCGCGGACAGCGTCGCCGTTCCGGTAACTGCCCCGCCACAGGAGACGCAGTTCCGGGAGGTCGTCCGGCAGGTCGGCGAGCGTCGCCTCCGAACGCTCGATGACCACCTCCGGGAGCGCAGCTGGAGCGACGAGGAGATCGCTGCCGCGCCGAGTTCCTGGGCCGTCCTCGGCTCCGTCGTGCTGGTCGACATCGGCGACAGCCCTCGGCCGGCGGAAGTCGGCGAGGCGCTGTTGGCGCTCCACGGCGAGGCCGAAACGGTGCTGGCCCGCCACGGCATCTCCGGCGAGCACCGCGAACCCAGCGTCGAAGTCATCGCCGGCGACGGCGACACTGAGACGGTCCACACCGAACACGGCACGCGCTACGCGATGGACCTCGCCGAGGTTATGTTCTCGCCCGGCAACAAGGCCGAGCGGGCGCGGATGGGCGACATCGTCGCGGCAGACGAGCGGGTGCTGGACATGTTCGCCGGCATCGGCTACTTCACGCTCCCGATGGCCCGTGCCGGCGCGCAGGTCACCGCCGTCGAGCGCAATCCCACGGCGTTTCGCTTTCTGGTCGAGAACGTCATGCTGAACGATGTGGACGAGCGGGTCCACCCCTACCGGGCCGACTGCCGGGATGTCGTTCCGGGCTTCGCCGAGGAGGCACGCGCCGACCGAATCGTGATGGGATACTACGAGGCCTCCGCGCCGCGCGCGGAGGACAGTCGGGCTCCGCCCGACGCTTCCCACGAGTACCTCGACAGCGCGCTCGACGCGCTCACGCCCGGCGGCGTCCTCCACATGCACGAGGCCACGCCGGACGCGCTCGTGTTCGACCGTCCCATCGAGCGACTGGAGGCGGCCGCCACCGAGGCCGGCCGGGACGTCGAGATTCTGGATACCCAACGCGTCAAGGAGTACAGCGAGGGCGTCGCCCACGTTGTCGTCGACGCTCGGGTGCAGTAGGGCGTCTTTACGCACGCAATCCAGACAAGTGAGAACAGGTAGCATGCCCCGGGCAGACGGTCGTAACGCCTAATTAGGCGAGTAGTCAAGGGAACGGCATGGACAGACAGCAGATTATCGCCATCATTCTCGTCGGTCTGATGGTCGGGTCGTCGGTGGTCTACGGGTTAGCCTTCGCCTTCTTCTAGTCCCACACGTCCGACAGCGGGTGGTTGCCGTCCCCGGACCGCGAGCGCGAGCGGTCGTGCCGGCGTTTGGTCCCCGAACTGAGCGCAGAAAGCGCCTGGTCCGGTGCGAACCGTGGCAGGTCGGGCGCTGAGAGGCGGTCGACCTGCGCACGGAACCAGTCGGGCATATCGTGCTCGGCGCGCTCAAACAGGTCCAGGAGCGACGTGTCCGCGAGGTAGGTCGCGCCATAGTCGTCGGGCGCGCGGACGACGCGGCCACAGGCCTGGATGACCGTCCGCAGTGCCGTCCGGTAGTACCAGCCCCACTGGTCGTCTTCGAGCCGTCGGGCGACGCGGGAGTCGCGGGTGTTTGGATAGGGAGCCTTGCACAGCACCTGCCAGCGACAGAGATCGCCCTCCAAGTCGAGGGCCTCCTCCATCTTCACCGAGAGGAACACGTCGGGGTTGTCGCTGCGCTTCCAGGCGGACAGCGCCCCGTCTCGGCCGTCTTTATCGTGGGTGCGGACGCGAGCGCCGACGCCGAAGTCGTCGAGGAGGTCCTTCAGTTGCTCCTGAATAGCGTAGGAATGGCAGTGAATGAGTCCCTTCTCGTCCGTGTGCTGTGCCATGATGCGAACGACGGTCCGGGCGATGTCGGGCAGCGTGTCGTCGCGGTGCTCGTAGGTCATCTTCCCCTGGGCCACGTCGTACAGCGGCCGGTTCTCGACGGGGAAGGTGTGGCCGACCTCGACGAGCGCGACGTTACTGGGATCCAGACCGACGTTCGCACAGAACGCCTCCTTGTTGAGGATGGTCGCCGACAGCAGAGCGAAGCGGTTGCCGCGGTCCCAGACGGTGTGTTTGAGGTACCGCTCGGGGTTCATCGGCTTGATCGTCACCGGGGCGTTCTCGCCGTCGGCCTGGTCGACGACCCAGGTGGTCGCGCTCTCGGTGTCGGTGTAGTCCTCGCGGAACCACCCGAGGTCCTGTCGGAGCGTGTTCAGCGAGTCACGTTCGGCCACCTCGTCGCCGGTGAGTTCCGCCTTGTTCCGCAGTTCCTTCACCCGGCGCTCGGCGAGGTGTTCGACCCGTTCAGTGAAGGAGACGGCCTCGTCCAGGCCGTCGATGTCCGGCACGTCGATGTCGTTCCACATCGGGATGGACTGCGGCGAGAGGTCGATGGTGGCGTACATCTCCGCCCACTCGCCCAGGCCGTGGGCCTCGTCGATGACGACCACGTCGCGCTTGCCGAACACGTCGCTGCCGGCGGTCTGCATGAAATAGGCCAGTGTCATCGCGGCGATGCGGCGGTTCGAGGCGATGGCGCGGTCCGAGAAGTACGGACAGCGGTGTTTGACCTGGCAGTCGAACTTCCGTTCGCGCACGCACGGGGCCTGGTTCACCGGCGTGTCCGTCTCGCCGGGGAGGATGCAGTCGTAGTTGTTCTTCCCGCGGATGACACAGAGGTCCTCGAGCAGAGCGTCCTCGGCCACGTCGTCCAGCTGGGAGACCTGCGGTGTGGTGTAGTAGGCGTCGATGACCTGTTCCGGGGCGGCCTCACCCGCGGTCCGGGCACAGCCGGCGATAGCCCGAGCGAGCAGGGACTTCCCGCTCCCAGTCGGCGCGCGAACGAGGACCACGTCCTTGCCGCTCTCAAAGGCCGCACGGATGTCAGCGAGGGCCTGCTTCTGGTTGCCCCGGTAGGACGGGGCCGGGAACTCGTCGGTAATCCGCGCGGGGTACACGCGAGAAAGCAACGGACGAGGCGGCCTAAACCTTTCTTGTCGTTGGATGAGCGTCGGCGGCTAGCCGAGATGACGGGGGTGGGTCGTGTTCACAGGCACACGGTCGTGGTACTGATACTCTCGGAACTCTTATACATATACCCCCTGTACGTATATTTGCAATGGCAAACGGTAAGGTTGATTTCTTCAACGACACAGGCGGTTACGGTTTCATCTCGACTGAGGACGCGGACGATGACGTTTTCTTCCACATGGAAGACGTTGGCGGCCCTGACCTCGAAGAAGGCGAGGAGATCGAATTCGACATCGAACAGGCCGACAAGGGCCCCCGCGCGACGAACGTCGTCCGCAACTAAGGCAGATTTCCGGTCGCCTTTGGGCGACCACATCTGACACTTGTTCTTATCTGAAGTCACTCGACGAACAGCGCGTACAGCACGGCACAGAGCCCTGCGACGGTCACGAGACCCCTGACGAGCAACACAATGCCAGCCCCAGCGCCCGCCCAGACAGCGATGGTGGCAGTGGCGTAGACGCCGGCGGTCAGCGACCCGATTCCGACGGCGAGCCACCGCATCTTCGGCGCGTCGTTGCGCCGGTAGCCCCGGTAGGCCAGCGACGCGACGAACAGTCCGACGACGGCCGTCAGGGCTCGCGAGAGTTCCGCGACGGCGTCCGGCGCGAGCAGGTCGAGCGGGACCGTCACGACGACTCACCCCCGTAGACGGTCCACAGGATCGTTCCGAGCCCGAGTAGTTCGCAGGCGCTCACGAGGAGCGAGCGCCCGACGACACCGACGCCGGTGGCCGTGGGGAGCGCGATGCGGAGGATCTCCGGTACAGTCGTGAGCAGGAGAAGCCCGACGGCGAGCGTCAGCATGCCCGTCCGACCCGGCCCGCGACGATAGCCGCGGACGAGGACGACGGCGATGGCGGCCGAGAGCAAGACGGAGAGTATCGACAGCGCGACGACGGCCAGCGCAATTTCCGGATCGGTCCCACCCGTGCGTATCTGCAGTAGCGTCGCGAACATCTCAGGACAGCCCCTCGAACAGGTCGGTGAATCGGTCCGCCGGGTCCGACGAGGACCGCGTGACAGCCACGTCGTACGACCCGTCGGCGAACGTGACGGTCACGTCCTCGACGGTCGCGACATAGCGCTTGTAGTGGTGTCCGTCGGGGTCGACGGCCTGCCGTTCGGCGACGAGGTCGGCGGCTTCCAGTCGGTCGAGGCGGCGGTACGCCGTCGGGTCGGACATCTCGCAGGCCGTACAGAGTTCGGAGACGGACATCGGTCCGGTGGTGAGTTCGGCGATGATGGCCCGCGCGTACTCGTCTTCGAGCAGCGCGAGCAGTTCATCGTCGCCGACCGCGTCCATGCTCGCTGAAAGCGAGCGAGACGCAATAAAATCGGTCCACTGGCTTCCGAATCAGAAGCAGTGCCCGCGGTGATACGTCGGTCCCGGCCGGTCGTCCGGACATGCCACCGAAGTCACCGGAGCAAAGAGACAGCCGGACGACCCCGAGCGTCGTCGAGCGGACTGTCTCTCGCCTCGTCTGGCCGATCTGGAACAGCGCGGACGGCAGGCTCAGAGCGCCACTGCGTGCGGTTCTCCCGGCGGTACTGTCGTTTCTCGCCCTCGCGGCGCTACAGAGCGTCGTTCGGGCCCGATTCACGCACCCCATCCGAGAACCGCTCGAAGCGGCCGGGATCGGAGCGGTCCTCGTCGCCACGGTGTTCGTCAGCGCGCGGGTCCTCGACCGCCGACCTGTCGGCGAGTACGGCCTGTCGCTCGACCGTCACTGGTGGCGGTCATTCGCCGTCGGCGGTGCGATAGCGACCGTGATCAATGCCGGCGCGCTCGCCGTCGCAGTCGGCGTGGGCTGGGCCACTGTCGTCGGCGTCGCGGAGGGAGCCGGCGATCTCCCGTTCCTGCCGGCGATGGCCGTCGTCTTCACCTACGTCGCCCTCGCGTCGGCGTGGGAGGAGATCGTCTTCCGCGGGGCGATGCTGAAGAACCTCGCCGAAGGGGCCGACGGGCCCGTCCCGCGGTGGGCCGCGGTCGGCGTGGCGGTGCTCGCGAGTTCGCTCGTCTTCGCCTTCCTGCACGGCGGGAAGGTCGACCACCCGAGCCAGTACGGCTATTACCTGCTCGCCGGACTGGTCCTGAGCGGCGCGTACGTCCTCACCGGCGACCTCGCCCTCCCGATCGGCTTTCACGCCTGGTACAATTTCACCCAGAGCGCGGTGTTCGGTCTCGGCCACTCACAACGGACGCCCGAGCTGATCGCAGTCGATATCGTCGGCCCCGCACGCTGGGTGGGCGAAGAAGGGATCGTCTACTCGGTCTTCGTGGTCGTCGGCGGCCTCCTGCTACTGACGTTTCTCCGCTGGCGCGACGGCCGTCTTAGAATCGACGAGCGCGTGACGCGGTGGACGCCCGGATTCGAACGGGAGACGTGACGACTTAGAGGGCGGCCACGTCCGCCGCCGTCACCTCGCGGTCGTCGGGAAGCTGGTCGATGCAGTCGTAACAGAGGAAATGCTCGGTGTCGTCGCCGAGTTCGAGGACGATGCCCTCGGTCGGTCTGGACTCCTGCGACCAGATGTTGGCGATACCGCCGGCTATCGAAACGTTCGTATCGCACCCGTCGCAGGCTCTAGATGCCATTAGCGAGTTTTTATGCGCTGTATACACTTCAAGGTAGCTGGCCCCTTCGAACAGTTCAGTACAGTTAACTCTCGACATACTTTTGTCGTCCGATGGCCACCGTCCAGATAATGCAAATACTGGTCACAGGGGGTGCCGGGTTCATCGGCGGCCACCTGGCACAGCGGTTCGCCGCCGACAGCCACGATGTGGTCGTATTGGACAACCGCGACCCGTTCTACGATCTGGATATCAAGCAACACAACATCGAAGCTGGACAGGCGGCCGCCCGGAACAGCGACGGGAGCTACGAGTTCATCGAGGGCGACGTGCGTGACGCGGAGCTAGTGACGGACCTCGTCGCCGACGCCGACTACGTCTACCACCAGGCCGCCCAGGCCGGCGTCCGCCCGAGCGTCCAGAACCCCCGCAAATACGACGAGGTCAACGTCGACGGCACGCTGAACCTCCTCGACGCCTGCCGCGACGAGGGCATCGAGCGGTTCGTGATGGCGTCCTCCTCCTCCGTTTATGGCAAGCCAGAGTACCTGCCCTACGACGAGCAACACCCCACGACGCCCGTCTCACCCTACGGTGCGTCGAAGCTCGCCGCCGAGCGCTACGCCTGCGCCTACAGCGAGGTGTACGACCTGCCCGCCGTCGCGTTGCGATATTTCACCGTCTACGGCCCGCGGATGCGCCCGAACATGGCCATCTCGAATTTCGTCTCCCGGTGTCACAACGGCGAGCCGCCGGTCATCTACGGCGACGGCACGCAGACGCGCGATTTCACTTACATCGAAGACGTCATCGACGCAAACATGACGCTGCTTCACGAGGACGCCGCCGACGGCAAGGCCGTGAACATCGGCTCGACGGACAACATCGAGATCAAGACGCTCGCGACGGAGATCCGGGACCAGATCGACCCGGATCTCGACCTGGTCTACGAGGAACGCCACGACGCCGACGCCGAACACACCCACGCCGCGACCGACCGCGCCGAGGAACTGCTCGGCTACGACCCGGACCACACCATCCGGGAGGGCGTCGCGAAGTTCATCGACTGGTACCGCGACAACCGCGACTGGTACGAGCCGCTCGTTCGACAGTCCTGACGGGCGACACGAACAGGCCACGGTTTTAACCCCGTCCCGTCCTGCAGGAAGGGTATGCACGTCCTCGTGACCGGTGCGACGGGGTTCGTCGGGGGCCACCTCGCCCCGGCGCTCCTCGCGGCCGGCCACAGCGTCCGCGCGCTCGTTCGCGACCCGAGCGAGTACGCCCCGCCCGACGGCGTCGACGTGGCGACAGGCGACCTGCTCGACGCGGGCAGTTTCGACGCCGCCCTCGCCGGAATCGACGTCGCGTACTACCTCATCCATTCGATGCGTGCCGGGACCGACTACGCCGAGCGGGACCGGCGCGCTGCGCGGAACTTCCGTCGGGCGGCCGACGCGGCCGGCGTCGACCGAGTCGTCTACCTCGGCGGCCTCGGCGAGGACGACGAGACGCTGTCCGAGCACCTCCGGTCGCGCCGCGAAGTCGAGTTCCTCCTCAAGGAGGGCGAGTACGACCTGACGACGTTCCGGGCGGCCATCATCATCGGCGCGGGCTCAGCGAGCTTTCGGATGATACGCGAACTGACGACGCGGCTACCAGTGCTGGTGACGCCGCGTTGGGTGCGCACGGACTGCCACCCAATCGCTATCGACGACGTCATCGCGTACCTGGTCGACGTGCTCGACACGCCGGAGACGGCCGGCGAGACCTACGAGATTGGCGGCCCGGAGGTGTTGACCTACGCGGAGATACTGCGGCGGACAGGGCGAATCATGGGCACGGGCGAGCCGAAAATCGTGCCGATACCGGTGCTGACGCCGAAGCTGTCTGCGTACTGGGTCGGTCTACTGACCGACGTGCCATCGAGCGTCGCCCGGCCGCTCATCCACGGGCTGAAGACGCCAGTGGTCGCGGACACCGAGGCCGCTCAGGCACAGTTCGCCGTCGACCTGACGCCGTTCGCGGACGCGGTCAGGCTGGCCCTCAGTGAACCGCGGAGTCGCGAAACGGCGCAGGCGGCCGCGGCCACGGGTGGTGCAGGCAGATGAGCGGGGATAGCGCCCGTCCGGAATACGGCGAAACGTGGGTGTACGAGAGCATCATCGGCGCGCTGCCGGGGATTCGGCTACCGACGTGGGCAGCGATGGCGATACAGCTCCTCATCTTCGAGGTCGCCATCGTCGCTCTGTCGTGGTACTACGAGGTCTGGAGCGCCGCAATCGCCGGAACGGTCGTCGTGTTCGTCGCCACCATCGGAAGCGCCGAGATGCTCCGAATCAGCACGCTTATCCGCCGTATCGACGTTCCACCGACCTACCGCGCGCTGCTGTTCGCCTCGAACGTCGAGGTCGTGCTGTCCGTCCTCGCGTACGTGGCGTTGCTCACCCACCTGTTCGTCTTCGACCCGCAGGTCAGCTCGACGCCACTTCTGGGCCAACTGTTCGGGTCGGAGCCGCCGGTACTGGTGGTGTATCTGACCCTACTCATCCTCTGGGACGTGAGCTACCGTATCGGTACGGGCTGGTGGGCCAGCGTCACGGGTCTGTGGCGATCAGCGCGCTACCGGTTCGACCCCGAGACGGCGCGGGTGTTCATCCGGGCCGACCTGGAGATCTGGGGCTTTGGCGTCCTCCAGCTCGTGCTCGTTCCGTTCGTGCTTGACCAGCCGGTACTGCTCGCGGCGCTGGTCGGCCATGTGATAGCCGTCACAGCCGTGACGGCCGCCTCTGTCGGGCTATTGCGCTACCGGTCGAGAACGGCCGCCGTCAGTCAGAGTTGATCTGCTTGAACTGGTCGAGCAGCTCTTCTGTCGACTCGTCACCGTCGTAGTCAACACTCCCGTGGTACGTGCTCCGGTCGTCGTCTTCCGACAGGTCGACCTCGCTGTTCTTGCGTTCACGGCGTTCGTGTTCGTCGTCGTCGTACGCTCCCATCGACATAGGTTACCACGGTGAAACTTGGCTGGTAGTGACTATCAATGTAACGGTGGTCCCAGAAACCGTACCACACGACCTACAGAGTGTGCGAGCAGTCCGAACCGGGGTGTCTCGATAGGGCGGAACGCCCAAGACCACTGACCGTCTACACGGCCCTGTGGCTGGTCCCTTACGTCTGCGACGGTCGAACGAGCGATGGAGCGAGAAGCGGGTCCGGACAGACCTGCTGACACCGCTGCAGAACACCTTCGGTGCGACGATGAACGGTCCGTGGTTCGCCCCGCCGGAGGGGTGGGCCGCGCGCCGACTGGAGATGGACAACGGCGATCTGGCGCTGTTTTGCTGGAACGGCCAGCGCGCGTACTGGGTCGGGAACACCGAGACCCCGGAGACGCTGTGGCGAACGGAGAAGTACACGTTCGACGAGGTGCCCGACGAGATTAGCGAGTGGGTCCAGCGTGAGCTGTTCGCCCAGTTAGAGGTGGAGGACCCGTGGCTCACCGAGTACGAGACGCTGGCGCACTTCTTCCTGCCCGTGTTTCTCTCGAAGGACGGCCGGGAGTCGACACGGACGTTCTTCCGGGACCACGCCAGCGGCTTCCCGGACGCCGACCGGGCGGACGGGCTGGCGTTTTACGACGACTTCCTCGCGACTGGCGAACTCGACGACTACCGCTACACGATGGCGAGCAAACTCGGGACCAGCGAGGGCTTTGACCTCTCGCGGATGCGAGCGACGATGGGCGAGTTCAACGTCGCCAAACTGCTCGTCGACGCGGGCAACGACATCAGACCCGAGGTCGAACTGAACTCGGGCCACTCCGTCGATTTCCGAGTC
This sequence comes from Haloarcula sp. KBTZ06, assembly GCF_048595605.1. Lineage (NCBI taxonomy): Archaea > Methanobacteriati > Methanobacteriota > Halobacteria > Halobacteriales > Haloarculaceae > Haloarcula > Haloarcula sp. KBTZ06. The sequence goes on along the minus strand of NZ_CP184337.1, from coordinate 18,916 downwards.
GAGGACACGCTCGTGGAGGTCACCCGCCCACGGCCGCCGTCCCGACGGCAGGTCAACACCGGTATCGCCGCGGTCAAAGCATCGGGTGACGCGAAGACTCGCGACCAGCTAGCGGCCCACCCCGGAGCCGTCCTCGTCGTCGACTGCAGTTCCTTCCCGGACGACGACTGGCGGCGGGTCTACGGCGAACAGCCCGATGTCGGCTACTCGCCGACCATCGTCTTCCGCGCCCGGCCGGACGGCAGCATGGAAGGGTACGCCTACGGCTCGGTTCCGTTCCCGCTCCCGTTGTAGTCAGTTCGCAACTGACGGTAGGTCGCGTTATCTTCCCCGAAATTCGGGGCGTAACATATAACGCGCCGGACGGGCAACACTGAGAGAGATAGCCGTGGTGGACGACACAGAGCAATCGGGGACCAGCGGCGCGGGTCAGTCGGTTTCCGAGGTAATGGACCGGCTCGAATCGCTCCGGTCCGAGGAAGAAGAACGTTCCGAGAGCGCCACCGCCGGCGTGTTACTGGACCAGTTGCAGGAGGTCGAACAGCGACTATTGGCCTTCGGCGAGGCGCTGGGCGGGACCGCCGATACCGTGACAGACCTCCCGTTTACCGAGGAAGCCGGGCTGGACCACATGCCCGAGCCGCTGTACGTCCGCCACGACACCGAGATGCTGAATCAGGTCACGTCCTGGCTCCTGCAGGACCAGCACATCGGATTAGTGAGTCCCTACGGCACCGGAAAGACGGCCTTCCGGGAAATCGTCCTGCGTGACCTTTCGAAACACGAGGGCTTTGTCATCACGCATCTGGACAATCCACGCGAGACGACGCCGCGAAAACTGTACCAGACGGTGCTAACCGCCGCCTACGCCGCGGGCTACTCCATCGACCAGCGCAACTACTCGCAGGTCCGAGACGGGATTCCGTGGGCGACCGCTGAAGCGAAAGACGCCGTCCACGAAATCGTCCGTCGCGTACGCGAGGACGGCAAGACGCTTCTGCTGGTCGTCGACGAAATCGAGGTGCTGGAGGCGGACCTGCTGTCGCCGCTGCAGGTGGCCGGCGACGCCGGCGTCCGGCTGTTCCTCACCGGAACACCGGAGGGGAAGCGGCGGGTGGCGGAGATCCGGGGAACGCTCGACTCACGGCTTCGCTACTACGAGGGCATCGACCCGTTCTCGCCGGACGACGTGGCCGAGTACGCCGCTCGCTCGCTGGCGTACTTCCGGGGCGACCCCTACGAGGGGCAGGCCCCGGACCTGTTTACGCGGGCCGCAATCGAGGACATCCACGAGCGGACCGAGGGCAACCCCCGTGAGGTCCGCATCGAGTGTCGCGAACTGTTCACCAGAGCGGCGTTTGTCTGGTACCGAACCGGCCAGGACATCTCTCGCATCCAGATTACCCCCGAACTGCGCCACCGGCGGTTCGGAATGGGCCGCTGAGCGCCCCTGAAAGGGTATATAAACCACCTACGTGATACGGTATCACACCGACGAGTGTGGCATGTAGTCGGGCGATACAGCGTCCGGCACCACAGCTTTTATATAGAATCACATTCAATCATCGTTTGACTATGGCTCAACAGCAGATGGGCAACCAGCCCATGATTGTACTTTCCGAGGAGTCCCAGCGGACATCCGGAAAGGACGCGCAGTCGATGAACATCACGGCCGGGACGGCCGTCGCCGAGGCCGTTCGGACGACACTGGGTCCGAAGGGCATGGACAAGATGCTCGTCGACAACTCGGGCTCAGTCGTCGTCACGAACGACGGCGTCACCATCCTCGACGAGATGGACATCGAGCACCCCGCCGCCAACATGATCGTTGAGGTCGCCCAGACCCAGGAAGACGAAGTGGGCGACGGCACGACCACGGCGGTCGTCATGGCCGGCGAACTCCTCTCGAAGGCCGAGGAACTCCTCGACCAGGACATCCACGCCAGCATCCTGGCTCAGGGGTACCGCCAGGCCGCAGAGAAGGCCAAGGAGATTCTCGAGGACAACGCCATCGACGTCGACGCCGACGACACGGAGACCCTCGAAAAGGTCGCCGCGACGGCGATGACCGGCAAGGGCGCGGAGTCCTCCAAGGACATCCTCGCCGAACTCGTCGTTCGCGCCGCACAGTCCGTCGTCGACGACGACGGCAGCGTCGACACAGACAACATCCAGATCGAAACCGTCGTCGGCGGCGCAACCGATGAGTCCGAACTCGTCGAAGGCGTCATCGTCGACAAGGAACGCGTCCACGACAACATGCCGTTCGCCGTCGAGGACGCCGACGTGGCCCTGCTCGACACGGCCATCGAGGTTCCGGAAACGGAACTCGACACCGAAGTCAACGTCACTGACCCCGACCAGCTCCAGCAGTTCCTCGACCAGGAAGAAGAGCAGCTCAAGGAGATGGTCGATCAGCTCAAAGAAGCCGGTGCTGACGTCGTCTTCTGCCAGAAGGGCATCGACGACATGGCCCAGCACTACCTCGCTCAGGAAGGCATTCTGGCCGTGCGCCGCGCCAAGAAGTCCGACATCGAAGCGCTCTCGCGCTCGACCGGCGCGCGCATCATCTCGAACATCGACGACATCGAAGCCGACGACCTCGGCTTCGCCGGCTCCGTCGCCCAGAAGGACATCGCCGGCGACGAGCGCATCTTCGTCGAGGACGTCGAGGACGCCCGCGCTGTCACGATGATCCTCCGCGGCGGCACCGAACACGTCGTCGACGAAGTCGAGCGCGCCATCGAGGACTCGCTCGGCGTCGTCGCCGCTACGCTGGAGGACGGCAAGGTCCTGCCCGGCGGCGGTGCCCCCGAGACGCAGCTCGCCCTCGGTCTCCGAGACCACGCCGACTCCGTCGGTGGCCGCGAGCAGCTCGCCGTCGAGGCCTTCGCCGATGCCATCGACGTCATCCCGCGCACTCTCGCGGAGAACGCCGGTCTCGACCCGATCGACTCGCTGGTCGACCTCCGAAGCAAGCACGACGGTGGCGCAGTCACCTCCGGGCTTGACGCGTACACGGGTGAGGTCGTCGACATGGAAGAGGACGGCGTCGTCGAGCCCCTCCGTGTCAAGACCCAGGCCGTCGAAAGCGCAACCGAAGCAGCCGTCATGATCCTCCGCATCGACGACGTCATCGCTGCTGGCGACCTCAAGGGTGGCCAGGGCGACGACGACGAGGACGAAGGCGGACCCGGCGGCCCAGGCGGCGCGCCCGGCGGAATGGGCGGCGGCATGGGCGGCATGGGCGGCGGTATGGGCGGCATGATGTAAGCCACCTTTTTGCGCAGGGGCCTCGGGCGCTTCGCGCCCTCAACCCCCGCGCAAAAACGTGGGCGAAAAAGGCGGAATCGCCGCAAAGCGGCGATTCCGAGAACCGCGGCCTTCGGCCGCGGATGCCTGCCTCGCCCGTCGACCTCGTGAAGAATCGGTGCGATTCTCTATTTTTGTTTTCAGTATAGGTGGATAACGACGCTATGACGATAGCGTAGCCGCGGTGAACGCCGTCTCGCCCCTAAGAATCCTACTATCACGAAGTAGACGCCACGGTCAAACCGACGTATCCCTTTGAGTCGGTATGGACCTGACACGGACCGAACGGCGGTTGCTGTGGGTCGGAACAGCACTAGCGGGCGCGCTTCATCTGCTCGTTCCGGGGCTGTTACTGTCGCTGGCGCGGCTGGGCTATCGCTGGGTGCTGTCGGTGGAGTTCACGCCACAGGACGGGGCCCATCGTCGGGTCAGGCTGCTTGGCGTTGGGAACCTCGTTGTTGCGGCGGTACTGAGACGGCTACTCGACTGAAACGACGGCTACTGCACGGCAGACTCAACGTATGCGACAGCCTCGGCAGGGGTGTCGACGTGTTCGATGGCGTCGCCGTCGGCCACGCCGTCGAGGCGGTGGGTACCGAGCCCGGCGACTGGGCGATTTATGTCGAGGGCGTGGCCGAGTTCCGAGAGCGTTCCGGTGCCGCCGTCAACGGCGATGACGGCCGCGCCGTTCATCACGACGAGGACGTTTCTGGCGTTTCCCATCCCCGTCGCGATAGCTGTCTGGACGTAGTCGTTCGCGTCGGCCCGGCGCTCGCCGGGTAAAATACCGAGAGTGTGACCGCCCGCCTCGCTCGCACCGCGACAGACGGCTTCCATCACACCCGTGAGACCGCCACAGACGACGTCGTGGCCGTGCTCACCGAGTAGTTTCCCGACCTCGCGTGCCTGTTGGTACTGTTCGTCGGTAACTGTCGAGCCGCCGATGACCGAGACGCGCATAGCTGGTCGTGCAACGGGAAACAGAAAAACGCCGCCGGATTACAGTTGGTCGAGCCAGTCTTGCGCGCGGGATTCGGTGGTTTCGGCGATATCGGCCAGTTCGGCCGCGTCGTACTCGGCCAGGTCCGCGACGCTGTGAATGCCGGCGGCGTGCAGCCGTTCGGCGTAGGTGGGGCCGATACCGGAGACGCTATCGACGTCGGCGGGTTCGTCGGCTGCGTCGGCGTCGTCCTCGGTAGCGTCGGCATCGACATCGTCAGTCGCGTCAACCTCGATATCAGTGGATTCCGACTGGTCCACTGTGTCGTCTTCAGGGGACTCGACCTCGATGTCGACTTCCTCGCTCCCCTTGCTGCGCTCGGAGTACCACTCGGCGACCTCGGGCCAGAGGTCAGCGTGGGTCGACGACGAGACGGAGAGACCGATGTGGCCCGTCGAGAACTCGATGGTTCGCGTGTCGTCGCTGGCGATGACGTCGTTGAACGGCTTGGAGGCCTCCGGCGGGATGAGGTGGTCGTACTCGCCCATGAGCTGGAGGACGGGCATGTCGATGTTGTCCAGGTCGACGTGCTTGCCGTTGAGCTCAAGCTCGTTCTTGTAGAGTTTGTTGTCCTGATACACGTCTTCGAGGAACTGAACGTAGGCCTCGCCGGCGACGTCGATACCGTCACCGAGCCACTGCTCCATGCGGCCGAAGTTCTCGACGAAGCCCTCGTTCTCCATGTTCTCCGCGAACCGGATGTACTTCGTGACGTAGTTCTCGACGGGGTCCATCAGCGCGAAGCCGATGTCGAGCATGTCCGAGGGGACGTTGCCGAACGTATCGACGACGTCCTGCGGGGAGTAGTACTCCTCGGAGCCCCACTCTTCGAGGACGCCGCCGGTGTGATCGAAGCATAGCCCAGCGGCCATCAGGCCCAGGGTGTTGACTTTCTCCTTGTGGAGCGCGGTGTACATCACCGACATCGTGCCGCCCATACAGTAGCCGAGGATGTTGATGGCGTCCTGGCCGGAGCGCTCGCGGACCACGTCGACGCAGTTATCCATGTATCGGTTGACGTAGTCATCGAGCGTGAGGTGCTGGTCGAGCCGCGACGGCTCGTTCCAGTCGATGAGGTACACGTCGTGGCCCGCCTCAAGCAGGCGTCGGACGACCGACCGCTCTTCCTGCAGGTCGAGGATGTACGGCCGGTTAATGAGCGCGTACACGATGAGAATCGGCACGGCTTCCTTGTCCTCCTCGGCGACCTCGATGCCGGCGGCCTCGGCGTCGTAGTGGAGGAGTTCGAGCTTGTTCTCCTCGTAGACGACGTCGCTGGGCGTCTGGCCGACTTCGACGGACTCCATCAGCTCCAGTCGCTCGTCGGCGATCTGACTGGTCTCGGCGGCGTCGGTCATGTTCTCCAGCGTCTTGCGCTGCCAGTTGAGCGCGGCCTCGAACGGATTGAACGGGTTACTGGACATGAGTTACTCTTCCATGTGTTCGAGAATGCGGTCGAGCTTCTGTTCGACCGCGTGCTGACGGCGCTCCAGTTCGATGAGCCGCTCAGCAACTTCGTCGACATCGTTGCGCGTTGGGAAACCCATCTGCTCCAGAGCGTCCTGACTCAGGTCGTCGGCCTCCTGTTGCATCTCCATCATCGACTCGACGAGCTGGCCGTTGGCGGCCGCGAAGGCCGAGGTTCCCATGACGTGTTTGAACGCCTCGTTGGCGGACTGCAGCCAGATATCACGGAACTCGGCGGGGTCGACGTCCTCGCCCTGTGCGGCGTCGGTCGAGCGCTCGACCATCTGCTCGGCGGCGTCGATCCACTCCTCGTAGGCGCGGTTGTAGCCATCCATCCCGTCGGCAAGGTCCTCTTCTTTGGGAATCGTGTCCTCGACGGCGTCAGCCCACGACTCCACGAAGGCCGCCTGCGCCTTCATGTTCTGCTCCATCGAGTCAGCGACCGCGTTGTTCATCTCCTCAACCATCTCCGTCCATTCCTCCTGAATGTCGTTTGTATTACTCATAATAGTACCTCGGCGGCGGGCGCACAAAAAAACCGACTGTCGTATTTACGCTTCGACGTCGACAGCGTCGGCGGCTTCGGCCTGCACTTCCTCGACCTGTTCCTGAATCTCTTCGACCTGCTCCTGCACTTCTTCGAGTTGCTCGCCGAACTGCTCGGCGGCCTCGACAGACTGCGCTTCGAGTTCCTCGTGGGCCTCGACGAGCATATCGACCTGATCGTTGACGGCGGTGACGTACTCGTCGGTCATCTCGTCGTAGGTGTCAGCGCCCTCTTCGAGCTCCGTTTCCATGTTGTCGAATATCTCGGCGTGGTTCTCGAGCAGGAAGTCGAACTGCTCGTCGACGGTTTCGCGGATCTGCTCGACAGTCTCGGTCATGCCGGGCATCGTCGACGCCATCGCGTCGAGGTAGCTGTGGAAGGCGGTCTGCTGAAGCTCGACGCCGCGGCGCTGTGCCGACTCCTGTGTGTCGAGGCTGTCGATGACCGCGCTGTTGACGTTTTGCTGGAAGGAAACGCTCTGTTCGAGCGCCTTCTGGCTCTGCTCGATCGTGGTACGCTGCATCTCGAACGCTGTCGTGACGGGGGTTGTGTAGTCTACCATTGTTGGATTACTCGCTGTTGTTGTTAGTGACCGGGAGGACGACGGCTTGAACGATATCGCCTTCGTCGATGCCCAGCGCCTCTCGCTCCGCATCGGGGATGCTGATCCGACCCCCGCTTTGCACGCGGGTCTTGAACGTCGCCATCTGGCTCATGGCACCGAGCTGATTCATATCGAAACTCGGCATGCCACCGCTGGCGAACATCTGTTTCATCAGCTGCTGTTGCTGTTCCATCGCGTTCTCGCTTGCCTGTTGCATCCCCTTGAACATCGGAGGCCACAGCAGGCCATCATCCTCGTCGGCCATCGGTCAACTACATGTACTCTCCTCAACAATATAAACTTTCCGCTGAAACCCATTGAATACCATTGATTGGTAGAGAATGGTATTACCGATTGAGGAGCGTCGAGGGACGTGCTACGCTCTGTAGCACCGATAACTTCAACCCCAAATACACGTCTGACGCCCGTTAGACGGTATTTACCGACATCTGAGGCGAAACCAACACCAAGGTTTAATACTCCGACCAATAAATTAGCAGAACAGATGAGTTCTGAATCGCCACGAAACCCGCTGTTAGACACATGGACTGAAACATCGTCACATATGTTCAACAGCGTCGTTGCAGCTAACCGGGCAGCGTTCGCTGCGTTCGGCGTCCAGCAGGAGGACGAGAACGGCGTCACGCCCGCAGACCGTATCGAGCCGGACGAAGACCTCCCGGAGTGGCACGTCTCGATCTCCGAAGACCACCCGGGCCGCCTCGGCGTCGGCGACCACGTCGATTTCACGAAGACGATCTCGGAGAACGACGTGCAACAGTTCGCCGCCGCGAGCGGCGACACGAACCCGCTTCACCTGGACGACGAGTTCGCAGAGCAGACGCGCTTCCGCGGCCGCATCGCCCACGGGACGCTCGTCGGCAGCCTCATCAGCGCGGCCCTGGCACGCCTGCCTGGGCTGACGATCTATCTCTCACAGGACCTGGAGTTCCACAACCCGGTCCGTATCGGCGACCGACTCACTGCCGAGTGTGAGATCGTCGAGGACCTCGGCGACGAACAGTACCGGCTAACCACGCGCGTCCTCGCAGACGACGAAGTCGTCATCGACGGCGAAGCGGTCGTCCTCATCGACGACCTGCCAGAATAGTCAGCAGAACGCTCGAACGGCCCGGTTGAAACGGTCGGGGTGTTCCCGCGGCGGACAGTGCCCGCAGTTCTCGAAGATTTTCAGCGTGCTATCAGTGACCGTCCCGGCCGCCTGCTCGGACCACCGACGGGGGAGCAGTGGGTCGACGGCCCCGTGAATCAACATCGTCGGCACGTCTATTTCCGCTAACCGGTCGGAGTAGTCGGTCCGGAAGCCACACCACTGGAACTCGCTGCGCTGCCAGCGCCGCATCGCCCGGACGGTCTGGCGGTCGACGGCGCTGTCGACGTCCTCGACCAGTTGCTGGGGTGGCTCCCCGGGACCCATGCTTCGGAGACTGTTTCTGATCGCCGATTGGGACGATCCCACACCCTGCCAGAGCATATTTCCGAGTATCGGTGTCTGCAAGACGCTGCTGGCCGCTGTGCGCCAGTAGGCGTCGGAACCCAGTCCGTAGCTGTCGACTAATACCAGCCGTTCGACCGGACCGCCGTCAAGCGCGTGTCCGAGCGCGATTGCGCCGCCCATCGAAAGGCCGGCCAGCGCGGGTTCCTCGATACCGAGCGCGTCGATGAACTCGGCCACGGTCTCAAGGTAATAGTCGGTCGTGTACGCGCGGTCTGGCTTGTCGCTGTCGCCGTGGCCCGGCAGATCGAGTGCGTACACCGTCCGTTCCGGCGCGAGTGCGGGGAGTGCGTGACGCCACGAAACTGTCGCGGCGTCCAGCCCGATGCCGTGGAGAAACACCAAAGGCGGCCCCTCGCCGCCGGTCCGGTAGTGAATATCGACGTCCTCACCGTCGACGGACAGTTCGACGCGCTCGGACGAAATCCCTGTCGTCATCGGCGTTCGTTCGGGACCGAGGGCGTATGAGCCTTTGTATCCGCCCAGTTATCACGGCGGGAGCGTCCGAAATCGGTCACTCGGGTCGCTCGTACGCACCGTCTCGCTGGAGTCGGGCTTGCTCGCGGACGATAGCCGGCGTCCGACAGCGACCCGGTTCGCCGGTGACCTGCGGGACAATGCAGTTGTTACAGCTCTCACACAGCGCGTCTGCGCCCTTGAGCAGGCGAGCGCCGAGCCGCGGCTCCGCGTAGAACGGGCGAGCCATTCCGACCGCATCGGCGGCGGGGACGGTTCCAGTCGCTCCGAGGAACCGGTCGCAGTCGGCCCGCGTCCGAAGTCCGCCCTCCAGCAGAACCGGCACGTCCACGCGCTCGCGGACCGCCCGGCAGAAGTCGGCGTTCCACCCCGGGTCGCGGCTGAAACGGCAGGCTTGCAGGCGATTAAGCAACTGAACGGCACGCGCTCGTAGTCGGCCGCCGAAGACTGCTGCGTAGTCGTCCTGCAGGTCACTCGCGTCCCAGGCCCGGTCCGGAAACGCACCACGGACAATGCTCATGTCCCAGAACGGGGACACCTCGACCGGAACGAGACCATCATAGCCGATAGCCGCCGCTCGCGTCGCGATAGCCACGCCATCCCTCCGAGTGAGATGCCGTCGAACGAAACTCGGCGCAGCGGTCTCAGCTGGGACCTTCGTGACCAGCGGCACGTCGCCGACGTGTTCCCGAACGGCGTCGTGGATTGCTTCGAGGAAGCGGACGCCGTCCCGGAACTGGTCGTTCCGACGGTTGTAAAACGGCGAGAGGAACTGCTGGATAAGGCTCATGTTCGCCGCAGAAAGGTGGATGCCGTCGTATCCCGCCTCGACGGCGTAGCCGGCACAGCGCCCGAACTGCTCGGCCAGGGCCCATACCTCCTCTGTCGAGAGCACATCCGGCTGGAGCGAAATCAGGCCAAGCCGGTCAAGCATCTGGAGCTGCCACGGCGGGCGGCTGACGGCGAGCTGGCGCTGGTCCGGGTGCTGTCGGCGGTACTCGGTGTGCCACGTCGCCATGCTCCGGAGACCACCGTGGGCCAGTTGCAGGAAGATTCGACCGCCGTGGTCGTGAATCGCCCCGGTGAGCCGTTCGAGCCGCTCGACGAAGGCGGGGTCGTGGACCCGCGTCATGTTCGGCGCGGCACAGCCGCCGCGGTCGGTGACGATGCTCGCCCCCTGAAAGAGGAGGCCGACACCGGAGGCTGCCGTGGGTTCGAGTTCGTCGATGAGCGTGTCGACGGCGGCCTCGCCGTTGCCGGCACACTCCAGTACCGGTGCGCGGTACAGCCGGTGGGAGACCTCGACGCCACCGAGAGACAGCGGCGTCTCCAGCGCGGTCACGACTGCTCGCGCTCGTCGAATGTTGCCACAGTACGACCGCAGTGCTGTGGTGTCACCTGCTGAACCGCCGCCCGGACCTCCGTCGGCGAGTCGAACTCGCCGTCGGTGCTGCCCGCGAGCGCGGCCGAGAGGTCCTCGGCGGGCGGGTCGGCGCTGCCGTACTCGTTTGCCAGTTCCTCCACGCGGACCGGGTACGCGGCCCCGCCGGTGGTGCGGTCGACCGACGCTTCGACCCGGCGGGCACGTTCGCTGGCCCGCTGCCGTGCCGTCCGCTGTGGGTCCATGTGCGTGAATAGCACAGAGATCGTCAAAATTCTATCGCTACTTCTCGACCGGCAACAGCGCGACGCGCTCCCGAACGGCATCGGGAAGGCCGCCGGCCGTCGCGGCGAGTTCGGTGTCAGTCACGTCGAAGAACGACCGGACGCGGTCTTCGTCGTACTCACCCAGGGTAGACGCAGCCGTAAGCTGCTCGCGAACGTCGCTCGCGGCTGCTTCGATACCGTTCTGTTCGATTTTTCCTACGTGAGAATCTATCCGTTCGTGGTCGACGACGACCGCGACGACGGGACAGGCCCCCTCGCTGACGCCCATCGCCAGTGCACTGTTGATCTGGCGGCGGCCGGCCGCGTACAGCAGTATCTCGACGCCGAAATCCTCAGCAATGGCGTCGCCCCGGTCGTGGGCACGAGTTGCGAGTTCGACAGCCAGTTCGAGGTGGGCCCGGTCCACGACGTAGCGGGCGTCGAACGCCTGCACTGTGACGCCGTGGCTGTCGCCGATTGCACTGAGCGTCTCCACGAACGCCCCCACGTCGTCGATATCGGCAGTGCCCTCGACGACCCGCATCAGAAATCACCCAGGCTCGACTGGTCCTCGTTCGCCGCCGCTTCGGCGTTCGTGTCGGTGTCCGCCTCGTCGTCGAGGTCGACGGACACGTCGGCTGCGGGTTCGACGCCCTCCATCGACGGGTCGCGGTGGCCGGCGTTCTCCAGCACGTTCTCGGCCGTTTTCCGGCGGCCCCGGAGCGCCGCCAGGACGACCGACTTATCGGCGTCCCGGAGCTGTGCGCGGTCGGTGATACCGGCCTGAAACAGCCGGCGGGCGCGCTTGCGGCCGACGCCGCGGACGCCGGCCAGGTCGACCAGTTCCTCCCGGACGCCGTGTTCGACGCGGATGCGGGCCTCGCTGATGGCCCGCGCAGCGTCCAGATCGACCTCGCTGGCCAGCGATTCGGCGGCCCCGAGCAGCCACTGGGCCGTCTCGACTTTCCCGCGGATGTCGCCCGGGCCGACGCCGTAGCGCTCCGTGATCGTCGCCTCGTCGACCTCCGTCGCCCAGTCTTCGAGCAGGCGGGCGGTCTTCAGCGCCGAGAGCCAGTCCTCGAAGCGACCCTCCTCGAACTCCGACGGCGTAGGTCCGAGCAGCTCTTCCTCTCGCTCGAACAGTTCCATCTCGTACTCCTCGCGGTCGCCCGACCGGAGATACAGTTGGTACATGTCCGGCGTCCGTGAGACGAGGTGGTACAGGCCCAGCGCGGAGATGTCATCCGGGTCCGCGTCGGCGTCGTCGCTCCCATCGGCACCCTCGGCCAGTTCGCTAGCGGTCGTGAAGCCGCTGTCTGCCGGCGGTTCAGCGGGTGCGTCAGCCGGCGACCCGCTGGCCGAGGTGCTGTCGCTGGCCCCCCGCTCCCAGTCCCGGAGGCCGTCGACGATTTCGGCGGCACTCATCGGGTCAAGGTAGAGCCGCGAGACAGTGTGGCCCAGCGAGGTCGCATCCAGCTCTCCGCCCTCGATTTCGAGGAAGTCGTTGCGCTGCAGGTAGGTGAGCACGTCGTCGACGACCCGTTCGAGCTGGCCGCTATCGTCGGTCTGGCTGGCGTACAGCGTCTGTTCGAGGAACTCCAGCAGCCCCTCCCGCGAGCGGGCGAAGCCGGAGGCGACGGTCGCGAGGATGTGGGTCCGCAGCGCCGGTTCGGCCGCGAGTTTCGACCGGACCGGCTCCGGGTCGGCCCAGACGTAGCGCTCGAACAGCTCGTCCACTTCGTCGTGGCTGGACGCGATGAGAACAGCCTCGCCGTAGGGGTCGAGTCCCGGGCGGCCTGCCCGCCCCATCATCTGATGCACTTCGAGCACCGAGAGCGGGGCCATTCCGCCGGCCGAGCCGTCGTAGCGCCGCCAGTCGCGGACGACGACGCGCCGCGAGGGCGTGTTGACGCCGGCCGCGAGCGTCGGCGTCGCACAGACGACCTTCACCAGCCGGTCCCGGAAGGCGTCCTCGACGAGTTCGCGGTGGCCGCGCGAGAGGCCGGCGTGGTGGAACGCCGCCCCATCCGCGACGGCGTCCGCGAGGTCGTCGCTCGTCTCCGTGTCGCTCACGTCGCGGATCTCCTCGGCGATGTCGGCCAACTGGTCCCGCTCCTCGGCGGTAAGGTGGGGCCGGACGGTGTTCGCCAGTCGGCCCGCCGCCGCCTCGGCGTTGCGCCGGGAGTTGACGAATACAAGTATCGAACCACCTTCTGTGAATGATTCAGTTTCCCCCTCATTATTTAATGCGAGCGGAGTGGTTGAAACCAATGATTTCAACCGTCCATCGTTGGCTAAGTCTTTTATTATCTCTCGCTCCTGATTAGAGAGTCCATCGTGGTAGATTCCTACTCCCGCCGGTAGCAGTTCTGATAGTATGTCTGTAGACGGTGAATGACCCACCTGACGGATTTTTTCTGCTATTTTTTTGAGGTTTTGTTTCTCTGTCACAGATATATAGGGCTCTGTACTCTCTGATAGACGGATGGCGAGACTCTCTGCAGAGTCTGAGTCGTGCGTGATAGCGACTCCAAAAACACCGAGTTCGTTCCCGATTTCATGCTGAAGCGAATCGATACAGAGATTTTGTATCTCCTCTTTAATCGTAGAGCTATAGTCGTCCTGGAGACTCAAGACCTCGCCAGTCTCTTCTTCGATTAAGTTCCGGTGGCGGTCCGGTTTTTCTTCCAGTTCTGCTATTTCACTTAACAACGTATCGCGGACGATGGCCGCCGTCTGCTTCTCGTTGTTGTGCACCGAGAGGCGCTGCTGGCTCCCGTCTTCGAGATGGAGTGCCTGCCCGTAGTGGACACCCTTCTGGAGGTCGATGGGCCGCCAGTCCGAGTCGACGAGCCCCGCGTTGAGCCACGTCGCCAGCGCCTCGGCGTTGCCGATGGTCGCCGACAGCGCGACGGTCTGCAGGTCGGGGTTGAGCCGCCGGAGCTTCGCCAGCGTCACCTCCAGTGTCGGCCCTCGCTCCCCGTCGTCGACCAGATGGACCTCGTCGGTGACGACACAGGTGAGGTCCTCGATCCAGGGGGCGTCGTTGCGGACCAGCGAGTCCACTTTCTCGCTGGTGGCGACGACGATATCCTTGTCCGCGAGCCACCCTCCCTCGGACTCGTAGTTCCCCGTCGAGACGCCGATGTCGAGGCCGTACTGTTCGAACTCCTCGAAGTCGGCCTGCTTCTCGCTGGCCAGCGCCCGAAGCGGGACGATGTACAGCGCCTTCCCGCCGCGGGCGACCGAGGAGAGCATCGCTAGCTCGGCGATGAGCGTCTTCCCGCTCGCCGTCGGAATCGACGCGACCAGGTTCTCCCCCTCGGTGACGCCGGCCTCGACGGCCTCGGCCTGTGGCGGGTACAGCTCTTCGATGCCGTCGTCGCGCAGGTGGTCCGGGAGCCACTCGGGCACGCCCGGCAGGTCCGCAACGTCCATTACACCCCGCTTGGGTCCTGCCCCGATTTAAACTGTCGCACTGCAACCGCGTCGGTCCGCTGGCGCATCGAGCACCGAGGGGAACGCCTTTGGCCGCAAGCGGCCAACACAGGGTATGCGAGTCGAATATGACTATGACACCTGTATCGGGATGTTCCAGTGTGTCGCGGAGTGGGACGCCTTCGAGCGCGACGAGGACGCCGGCAAAGCGGTGCTGGCGGACAGTGAGGAACAGGACGAGGACGTGTTCGTCCGGGAGGTCCCAGACGACGCCGAACTGGACGCGAAGTTCGCGGCCCGGACCTGTCCGGTCGACGCCATCACGATCTACGATGACGACGGCGAACAGCTCATTCCCTGATTAGTCCTTCGACGGTCGCTTCAAGCACGACGGTTCCGGCGGGAGCACTATCTGCCGAGTTCGGGGCGGCTGTGTCAGCCTGACCAGAGTTATCGTCGCGATTGACTCGCCGGACAGCCACATCGCCCACAAGAGCGACGCCACCATCGGTATGCGGGTCAGCGCTCACAACTGTTAGTTCACAGACCAGCGTCTCACCGGTGTACACCGGGCGCTGGAACTGCAGGTCCATCCGCGAGGCAAGCACTTCGAGGTCGCCGTCGATACTGGTCAGCAGTGACGCGGTGAGCAACCCCTGAACCATCCGCCGGCCGTCCCCATCGGGTTCCGTGTGGCGGGGCTGGTCGTCTCCGGAGAGAGCGGCGAACTGGTCGACATCTTCGGGTCGAAACGTCCGCGTCTCGGTGAACGTCTCGCCGGCTTCGACGGAAGGCATGTGCTGGCCTGTCGGCGCTACGGGAGAAAAGCCTATGGCCTCGTCCCGAAACCCACAGGGGGCTGGACTTCCCAGGTCAGAGCGATGTCGACTGGTGGTCCCCTCCGTCGTCTTCTGACTGCGTTCCCCGCATTGCTGGCCAGTGCAGGGCTCGTCGACCGAGAGAAGGCGACTGCCGCGACGGATCTCGCCGCGCCGGTGATGGTCACCGGCGGGCTCCGGATCCTGCTGCGCCTCGCCGACTTCCTGATGGTCGGCCTAGCGCTCGGTGACGCGGCTATTGCCGGCCTCGAACTCGGCTTCCAGTACTACTTCGTCGGGTTCGGGCTCTCGCTGGCGGTCTCCTCCGGGACGATAAGCGTCGTCTCACGGCTGCAGGGAGCCGACCAGCCCGAGCGCGCGAACCTCGCTGTCAAGCAATCGCTGTGGATCGCGTTGCTCATCTCCATCCCGCTGTCGGCGCTCTGCTGGCGCTATCCGGATCTTCTGGTGGGGGTTCTCACCGACGATCCGGCGACCATCCGGTTCGGCGCGACGTATCTGGCTATCGTGATGCTGTCGCTGGCCCCGCGGTTCTGGAGCATGGTCGCCGCCCGCGCGCTGGCCGGCAGCGCCGACACGAAGACGCCGATGTACGTCCGCCTGCTCACGCTGCCGACGAACGTCGCGCTCAACGCTGTCCTCATCTTCGGCGTCGGCCCGTTCCCCGAACTCGGTATCGCCGGCGCGGCGTGGGGCACGGCCATCGCCAACACGCTCGCGGCGGTGATTTTCCTCGGGCTGTTGCTGTCCGGGCGCTACGTCGTCACGCTCCGGCCCGGCGGGACGCAGTTCAGCGCCGACCTCATGCGCGAAATCGTCCGCGTCGCGCTCCCGCTGTCCGGAATGCGACTGCTCCAGACGTTCGCCCGCTTCCCGTTCCTGTTCATCCTCGGCGTGCTGGGGACGCCGACGCTCGCGGCCTACGCCATCGGCCGCCGGGTGATGCTGCTGGCGCTGATGCCAGCATGGGGCTATGCGACCGCCGCGTCGACGCTGGTCGGGCAGTCGCTGGGGGCCGGTGACGAGCGGGAAGCGACCGCCTACGGCTGGCAAACGCTTCGCGTCGCGCTCGCCGTCCAGCTCGTCGCGGCGGTCCTGCTCGTGGTGTTTGCCCGCCCCATCGTCGCCCTGTTCGGGACCGCCTACCCCGACCTGGCGGCGGCGTTCGTTCGCGTCTTCGGCCTGCTCGTCGCCGGCTTCTCCATCTCCCGGACGATGCGGGGCAGCCTTCGTGGCGCTGGTGACACCCGCTGGCCGCTGTACGGGACGTTTCTGGGCGGCTACTGCTACCGGCTCCCGGTGGCTGCCCTCGCCCTCCCGTCGTCGTTCGTCGTCACGGTTCCGGTCCTCGACATCGCCGTCTCGCCGGGCCTTGGGCTCGGCCTGCCAGCGATCTTCGCCGCGCTCGTCGGTGACTTCTACCTGAAGGCCGCGGTCAACGCGGGCCGGTTCTGGTCCGGCGGGTGGCGGGCGGTAGCCAGGCGGTCGGGCGTGGGCGCGGCCGACGACTGACGGCGAACGCTATCGTCCACACCGGCCCGCTGTCGACCGCGTCACTCGACCTGTGCGACGGCTTCGACCTCGACGACGGCCTCGGGTGTTGCCAGACCGCTCACCTCGACCATCGTCGCTACGGGGCGCACGTCGCCGAAGAACTCGCTGTGGGCCTCGCCGACCCGCTCCTGGTCGTCGATATCGGTGACGTACATCCGGGTCTGGACCACGTCCTCGATAGCGGTGTCGAGATCCGCGAGCGCGTCCTCGACGATACCGAAGGCGTGTTTCGCCTGTTCGTACGGGTCTCCCGGCGCGACGACCTCGCCGTCGTCGTCCGTGGCGATGGTACCGGCAACGCGGACGGTATCACCCGCACGTATCGCCCGCGAGTAGCCGACTTGCTCTTCCCAGTCTGTGCCCGTGGAAGATCGTTCGCGACCCATACCCAATAGACGCTGTGGGCCCCCAAAATCGTTTCTCAAGTTTTAATGTCCGGCCCGAGATACTCATTGGCATGAGCAAGGCCACGAAAATCGTCCTCGGAACAATCGGCATGTCAGCACTGCTGTCCATCGGCATCGTCATCAACCTCGTCCTGTTCTCGGCGTAGATGTTCACCGAGCGTTCACTGACCGGCGAACTGCCGGCAGTACGTGCGGCCTACGCCCCTGAGACGCTCGTACTGAACTGCGACCGCGATTTCGAGACGCTGGACCCCGCAGTCGCCGAGGAACTCCTGCTGGTGACTGACAGCCTCGACCAGATTTCCTACGACGGCGCGTGGCTGCCGACCACAGCGCCAGAGGTGCTACAGGAGTACATCGGCGGAGACCTGACTATCGGGATGCCGGGCGACGGCGGCGTTGCTTGGACTCACCAGACGGAACCCCCCTGCGTGTTTGTCAAGCCACGGCTGGAGACCTCGCCGGACGACTTCGTCTCGTTTCTCGTCGCGGAGGCGCTCGTCGAGGTCAGCCTCGACGAACCCGAGCACTTTCTGGGCTTTTTCGGCGAACAGTACCCGGAGTTCGTGGCCGCCACCGAGGACCACCTCGACGCCAACGCCCGGTACCAGCTCGCAGCGGCGGTGTACACAGCGTATCTGGGCCTCCAGACCCGCGCGGAGTTCGCCGACTGGGCCGACGACTACCCCGAGCTGTACGCGGCATGGGAGGATGCCGGCGAGCGCCTCCAGCCCCGCCTCGAAGACCTCCCCAGCGAAATCGCCCAGGGCCAAACGGAGTTCGCCGCGGCCGCCGAACTCGCCTGTAGCGGCGTCAAGCACGGACTCGACCTGCCCGCGCCGTTTGCCGCGCTCGACACCGACGCCTATCTGGAGTACGGCGCTGACTACGCCGTCCAGTGGGCCGAGACGACGTTCGAGAAGATGGAGTGACTCGGTTCCGCTTCGGAGGAGCGGAAGAATACGCTCTAATACGATGTGCTACAGCCGTTCCAGCACCGCATCGGCGTCGTAGTTGAGCGTCAGCTCCCGCGACCGACCGCGACCCTCGACGTTGGTGTAGTCGGCGTCGATGATGTCGAGCTGGTCGAGCTTGTTGATGATCTCGGAGTACCGGGTGTAACCCAGGTCTGTCTGCTCGGAGAAGGCGTCGTAGATGTCGCCGGCCTGCTGGCCGTCGTGGGCGGCAATGACCTCCACAAGCGCGGTTTCCGAATCCGACAGTTCCCGCAACCGGCGGGAGAGGTGGACGTATTTGGACTTGTCGTAGGCCTCCTCGACGTCCTCCGTTTCGACAGAGCGGGAGGCACGCATCTCGGCGTTCATCCCGGCCCGGCGCAGGAGGTCGATACCGACCCGGAGGTCCCCGCCCTGTTCTTCGGTCAGTTCGGCGACGCGGTCCAGCACCGTGGGGCCGACGACACCTTCGTTGAACCCCCGGTCGGCGCGCTCGCCCAGGATGTCCGCGATTTCGGCCTGTCCGTAGGGGTTGAAATACACCTCCTCCGGGCGGAACACGGACTGGACGCGGGTATCGAGGGCGTCGATGACGTCCAGTTCGAGGTCCGAGGAGACACAGATAACGCCGATTTTCGCGCCGGAGTGGGCCTCGTGGGCGCGCAACAGCGAGTACAGCGTGTCACTGGCCTCGCTCTCGTAGAACAGGTAGTTCACGTCGTCCAGCGCGACGACGAGTACCTCGTCTTCCTCGACCAGTTTGTCGGTTATCTGGGAGAACAGCTTCTTGAACGAAATACCCGAGGACGGCGGCTCGTAGTCGAATATCTCGGCGAACAGGCGGGAAAAGACGGCATAGCGCGTCGAGTCCATCTGGCAGTTCACCCGCACGGTTTTCACGTCTGTCTGGGCGGTGAGTTCGTCGAACAGTATCTGGACGGCCGTCGTCTTCCCCGTTCCGGGCGGTCCGCGGGCGATGACGTTGAGCGGGCGCGACCCGCGGACGGCCGGCCGGAGCGCGTACTTCAGCGTCTCCATCTGGGTGTCCCGGTGTTTGAACGTCTCCGGGAGCCAGTCGATTTCGAAGACGTGTTCGTCCCGAAAGACGGACTCGTCCCAGCCGAGCATCCGGTCCTCGGGGTCGTCGCTCAT